>NZ_JBEXCU010000001.1:0-2047915 GCF_040605415.1 Kribbella sp. NPDC005582 | reverse complement strand
GCCCGCTCGTCGACCCGCTCGGCGGGTCGCTCGTCCGCCTGCTCACGCGGTCGCTCCACTGCATGATCTGGTGCCCGCTCCGCCAGGCGCTCGTCCTGCTCCGCGAAGCGCACATCCGGCCGCTCGGTGGGGCGCTCATCCGTCTGCTCGACCGCTCGCTCGGTGGGGTGCTCGTGCGACGGCTCAACCGATCGGTCGCCTGGATGCTCCCCGGCGCGCTCATCAGCCCGCTCGACCGACCGCTCCATCGGCCCGTCGGCCGGCTGCTGCATCTGCTGCTCGTCCGGCCGTCCGACCGGACCATCCACCGGTCGCTCGACCGCCTGCTCCACCTGCCGCGGTTGCTCGGCCGCTCGCTCCACCGGCGGCTCGAACGGTCGCGCGGACTCAGCCGGATAGTCGCGGTACGCCGGCTGCTCGTCGTCGGCAGGCTCGGGGTGGTGCTGATCGCTGTTCCAGCTCGCGGTCTGGTCGGTCCGCCACTGCGATCCGGAGACGGACGGCGCAGCCGCGAAGTACGACGTACTGGTCGGCTGCTCGGGAAATCCGGTCGGCTCGGGCGCCGGGGGAGTCTGGCGCAGCGGCGGCTGGCCGGTCGGCAGCTCGGTGGCTGCTCGCTCGAGTTCGGTGCGGTATTCGTCCGGCTCGGCACGCGGCGCGAGCGGCTCGGGCATCGGAATCGGCAGCGACGGGCTGAGGTGGTTCTCCGGCCGCGGCCGGCGCGGGGCCGGCGGCGGGACCAGGAAGTCGAGCTGGTCCGGAGTCGGGGCGTGCGGAAGCTCGGAGCGGAAGTCGGTACCCGGCTCCGGACGCAGGTCGGCGTTCGTCGTACCGGGCTGTTCGCCGGAACCCAGCGTGTACCGGTTCAGCGGTGGTTCGCCGTCGCCGCGGTACTTGTCCTCAGGTTGGTCCACTCCTGTGTATTCCGCCGCCGTGTACTCCGTACCGGCGGAATGGTCCTCGACCACGCGTTGCTCCCCGAATCCATCGCTGCGGTGGCCGGTGCCCTCCGGAGGGTTCCTCCGGTGACGCGACCTTGGACCCGACACCGCGCTGTCCACACGGTTGTCCACAGTTGTGAACGACGGCTGGTTCGGGTTGGTTACCGATTGCGGAGTGCGGGACCTCTGGTGTGAGGGGCTGACGCTAACAAGTCCGCCCACGCTGCTTCAAGCCGTCATCCACAGGCTATGGACCGCAAATTGGGGGCAACCTGCGGCGTGTCGGGTGGACGCCGGAGCGTAGTCGTGGTGCGTGGTTGCAGTTGGTGATCAATCTGATCACTGTGTGACGACCCGCGTTTTCCCCAGCCGTCCACTATTCTGTCCACAGGGCCTGTGGATAATTCTGGGGATACCTGGTTTGACCTGTCCACAGGCGTCCACGTACCGTGGATCGGTCGGTGTTGAACCGGCCCTTTCGTGCTGCGCTCCCGGCGGGACCACCTCAGGATTCCGATGGCGTGCAGGACCGCATCAGCGGTAGATCCGATTCCTGGATCTACCGACCATCGAGTTCTCGAGTAACCGGAGTCATTCCAGTGAGCAAGCGGACGTTCCAGCCGAACAACCGTCGCCGGCACAAGAAGCACGGCTTCCGTCTTCGGATGCGCACCCGTGCGGGGCGCGCCATCATCGCCGCCCGTCGCAACAAGGGCCGTCAGCGCCTCGCGGCCTGAGCGACCCTCGACGGTGACCACCCCGTGTTGCCTGCGTCGAACCGGTTACGCCGGTCCGACGACTTCCGTCGCGCCGTCCGTGCAGGTCGGCGAGCCGGTCGGCGCACGGTGGTGGTCCATTTGTTGCCTCCGGCCGGACCGGACCACGCCCGGTCCGAACCCTCCCGTGTCGGATTCGTGGTGAACAAGGCGGTGGGCAACGCGGTTCTGCGTAACCGTGTCCACCGCCGTCTGCGCGCCGTGATGGCCGCGCGACTGTCCGAGCTGCCGCCCGGCAGCCTGACCGTCGTCCGCGCCCTGCCGTCGTCCGCTTCGGCGTCGTACGACGACCTGGTCGCGGACGTCGACGGCGCGCTGAGCCGGTTGTCGGGCCCACGATGACGTTCACGGCGGTTCTCCGTAATCCCGCCAAGAGTGGGATCATCGGTTTTCTGAAGTTGTACCGGCTGCTGATCAGCCCGTTGTACGGGCAGGTGTGCAGGTTCTACCCGAGTTGTTCGGCGTACGCCCTCCAGGCGGTCGAGCGCCACGGTGCGGTGCGCGGTAGCTGGCTGGCGGCGAGGAGACTCGCCCGCTGCCACCCGTGGAACCCCGGCGGCTACGACCCCGTTCCACCCACAGATGTCGACCACCGCGGAGACACGCTCTCCGCCAATCAGCCCGGGCCGTCGGCGGACGCCGGGCCTGTGCAGCGAGGTGCTTGAGTGATTGATCTGATTGTCCCCCAATTCGCCTTGTGGGACGGGATCGTAGACGTTTTCAACGCCGTCATGACGCCGCTGTACTGGGCGGTCTCGGCGTTGCTGGTCGGGTGGCACTGGCTGCTCTCCCAGGTGTTCGACAAGGACAGCGGCTGGGCGTGGGCGCTCTCGATCGCCGGTCTGACGATCGTCATCCGGACGCTGCTGATCCCGCTGTTCGTGCGGCAGATCCGCTCCAGCCGGAACATGCAGCTGCTGCAGCCGAAGATGAAGGAGCTGCAGAAGAAGTACGGCCATGACCGGGAGAAGCTCGGTCAGGAAATGATGAAGCTGTACAAGGAGACCGGGACCAACCCGTTCTCCTCGTGCCTGCCGCTGCTGCTGCAGTCGCCGATCTTCCTGGCCCTGTTCCGGGTGCTGGACTACGCCTCGAAGGGCAACGTCCACTCCGAGATCATGCGGCCGTACGTGAGCTCGCTGCAGCACGCGAAGATCTTCGGTGCGGAGATCTCGCAGACGTTCCTGAAGGCGAACGGACCGGGCGCCGGCAACGTCAAGGTCGTCGCGATCGTGCTGATCATCCTGATGACGGCGACGATGTTCACCACCCAGCTGCAGCTGATGCGCAAGAACATGCCGAAGGAGGCCCTCGAGGGCCAGGCGGCGCAGATGCAGAAGATCATGCTCTACGTCTTCCCGATCTTCTTCCTGATCGGTGGCTTCAACTTCCCGATCGGTGTGCTCATCTACTGGTTCGTCTCGAACCTGTGGACGATGGGCCAGCAGTTCTACGTGATCCGCCGCAACCCGGCCCCCGGCACGCCGGCGTACGACGCCATGGAGGCCCGCAAGCGTGAGCACAACAAGCGCGCCGGGCGTCCGGCCGACGAGGGCCTGGCCGGTGCCGCCGACGCGGACGGCGACACCCTGACCGACCGTCGTCCGGCTCAGCGTCAGCAGCCGAAGCGGCAGTCGCGGAGCACGCGGAAGACCGAGCCGACCACCGCCGCCAACGGGCAGACCGCCTCTGGTCAAAGCTCCGATGCGGAGACGTCGAAGCCTGCGCAGCAGAACGCTGCCAACAAGCCTCAGGCCGGTGCTGCCAAGAAGCAGCCGGCTGGCAAGAAGGGATCGGGTGCCAAGCGCCAGCCCGCGGCGAAGACCGCCGCGCAGCGTCGGGCCGCCCAGAAGAAGCCGGGCGGTTCGCGCTGACCCGCGCCTGCCGCTGAGCTTGCTGCTGTGCCCTTGTTGCTCTGATTGACCCTGGGTCCCCGTGGGGCGGGCCTCGACATGATGAAGGAGTTGCCGTGACCGACGGCCTGGACAAGACCGAGACGGCGAAACCGACCGCCGCGGACCGACTGAAGGCACTGGAGGCGGAGAGCGACATCGCCGCCGACTACCTCGAAGAGCTGCTGGACATCGCCGACCTGGACGGCGACATCGATATGGACATCGACGGCGACCGCGCCGCGGTGTCGATCGTGGGCGCCGACCTGAAGAACCTGGTCGGCGAGAACGGCAAGGTCCTGGAGGCGCTCCAGGAGCTGACCCGGCTGGCCGTCTACCGGGAGACCGGTGAGCGGTCCCGGCTGATGCTCGACGTCTCGAACTACCGGGCGAACCGGAAGGCCGAGCTGGAAGAGGTCGGTCGGAAGGCCGTCGACGAGGTGAAGGCCTCCGGTGCACCGGTCCGGCTCGACCCGATGACGCCGTTCGAGCGCAAGGTCGTCCACGATGTCGTGGCGGCCGCCGG
This sequence comes from Kribbella sp. NPDC005582, assembly GCF_040605415.1. Lineage (NCBI taxonomy): Bacteria > Bacillati > Actinomycetota > Actinomycetes > Propionibacteriales > Kribbellaceae > Kribbella > Kribbella sp. NPDC005582. Next base: position 2,043,780 of record NZ_JBEXCU010000001.1, on the reverse strand, counting down.
CCTGACCAGCGAGTCCGAGGGCGAAGAGCCCCGGCGTCGCGTCGTCGTACATCCCGCGTGATCGTGTCGCTGTGACAGATTCCGTTTCACGTGAAACGCCGCCGCTCGTGGAGAAGTTGTATCCACGGGCGGCGGCGCCGCTTACGGCCTATGCCGAACTGCTCGCCACCGAGGGCACCCTCCGTGGCCTGATCGGCCCCCGCGAGGTCCCCAGGCTCTGGGAGCGCCACCTCCTCAACTGTGCGGTCCTCGAGCGACTGGTCCCCGAAGGCGCCTCGGTCGCCGACGTCGGTACCGGCGCCGGCCTCCCGGGCATCGTTCTCGCGATCGTTCGCCCGGACCTCCAGGTAGCCCTCGTCGAACCGTTGCTCCGCCGTACGACGTTCCTCGAAGAGGCAGTCGACGCGCTCGAGCTCGACAACGCCACCGTCGTCCGCGCCCGGGCCGAGGATCTACCTCGCGCGTCGTACGACGTGGTGACTTCGCGAGCCGTTGCTCCATTGGGCAAACTGGCAGGGTGGTGCCTGCCGTTGTGCGCCGAAGGGGGACTGATGCTGGCGATGAAGGGATCGTCCGCCGAGGAGGAGCTGGAGGCCTCCGAGCGCGAACTCGCGGCCCTGGGTGCCGAACTCTGGCACATTCATCAACTCGGCACGGATGAACTGGCCCAGCCGACGACTGTGGTGAGTATTGTGGCCGGACGTGCTGCAGGGGGTTCCCGGCACGGCGGACGCAGGAGGTGAGTGGGTTGGTGAGTCGTGCCCTCGGGTGGCCCGAGAAGAGCACCGGAGAGCCGCCGAAGTCACAAGGCATCGGCTGGCCCACCGCCCCCTCACCAACCACCCCCGACACGCCCACCTCCGGCACCGACTCGACCGCCCCCCAGGCAGTCACCCCAGAACCAACCGCGCCGGACGCCGTGACCTCCGACCCGCCCACGCAGGATCCGAACACCCCCGAGCCGGCCGCGGCGGACCTACCTGCATCAGAGCCAGCTGCTTCCGAGTCGGCTGCATCCGAGCCAGCTGCATTCGAGTCGGTTGTATCCGAGCCGGCCGCGTTCGAGTCGGCCACATCTGAGCCGGCCGCATCGGACTTACCGGCTTCAGCTGCGGCAGTGGACTCTGCGTCCGCCGATCCGGTGCCAGCCGACTTGGTGCGAATCGGCTCAACGCCGACCGACTCCTCGCCCCACGAAGGATCTGCCACGACGACAGCCGCGGACCCGACAGCACCGGGCCCCGACAGCGCCGGCCCCGCCGCACCCGGCTCCGCCTCCGCTGAGGCGACGCCCACTGAGCTTGCCTCCGCGGCGCCGGCCTCCGCCGAGGTGGTCAATGGGCAGCGCACCGTGGTCGAGCCCGCCCTCGTTCGTCCTGCCGTGGCGGAGTCCGCCGAGGCTCATTCTGCCGCCGTTCGCCCGGTCGTGGTCGAGCAGGCCGCCGTCCAGTCGGCCGTCGAGCCGGCGTCGACAGCGCCGGCGGGTGTCGAGTCGACTGAGGTTGCTTCGGCACCCGCGCCAGCAGGGCCGGCCGATGTCGCGCCTCCGGAATCGGCTTCGTCTGCCGCTGCTGACTTCCACTCAGGCTCTGATCGGTCGGCGCTTCGGGCCGCCGCGGCGAGTGGTCTCGATCTCACTCCGCCGTCCACGCCGGATCCTGTTTCACGTGAAACGGAGAGTTCGGGAGATGATGGCGTTTCACGTGAAACGGCGTCCCTTGTGGATGCCGACACGGACCTTCCCCAGTCTCCACTGCCTGTGGATGACGACCGCATGAAACTGCCCTCTTACACGGGGATTCATCCACAGAGGCCTGTGGATGAACCTGGGGGCAGACCCGCACCAACCCCCACTGACATCCTCTTCGGGCCAAGTCCCGCACCTATTGGAATGGGCGCTATGACTGCCGCACAGATCGCCGCGCGGGCCACGTCGGACGAGCTTCAACGACGACTTCTCGAGACTCCGATCGCCGCCGCCACCGAACGGACCCTGCTGGTGAATGAAGGACGCACAATGGGCCGCGAGTTCCCGCTGCCTGCCGAGACCCGGGTGTTCGTCGTGGCGAACCAGAAGGGTGGCGTCGGCAAGACGACCACGACGGTGAATGTCGCCGCCGGCCTCGCGCTGTACGGCGCGCGGATCCTGGTGATCGACCTCGACCCGCAGGGCAACGCCTCTACCGCTCTGGGCATCGACCACTCCGAGGGCACCCCCGGGGTCTACGAAGCGATCATCGAGAACGAGCCGCTGAGCAAGCTGCTTCAGCCGTGTGCCGAGCACCCCGGCATCCAGGTCGTCCCTGCGACGATCGACTTGGCCGGCGCCGAGATCGAGCTCGTCAGCATCGTGGCTCGGGAGAGCCGGCTGAAGCGAGTCCTCGACGCGCACCTGGCCGAGACCGAGGCCGCGGGCGAGAAGTACGACTACGTCTTCATCGACTGCCCGCCGTCGCTCGGCCTGCTGACGGTGAACGCGCTGACCGCGGCCCGCGAAGTACTGGTCCCGATCCAGAGCGAGTACTACGCACTCGAGGGTCTGTCCCAGCTGCTCCGCCACATCGACATGGTGAAGTCGCACCTGAACCCCGGGCTGGATGTCTCCACGATCCTGCTCACCATGTACGACGCTCGCACCAAGCTGGCCGGCGAGGTCGCCGCCGAGGTTCGTGGGCACTTCCGCGACGCCGTACTGCGGACCGCGGTCCCGCGCTCGGTGCGAATCTCCGAGGCTCCGAGCCACGGGCAGACCGTGCTGGCCTACGACCCGGCCTCGGCCGGTGCGCTGTCGTACCTCGAGGCCTCGCGTGAAATCGCCATGCGGAACAACCTCGAGGGAGCCCGATGAACACTCGACTCGGTCGCGGCCTGGGAGCGTTGATTCCCAGCAATCCCACGCCTGGTACCCCGATGACGCTCGGCACCAAGTCCAGCTCGATTCCCGGCGCACCGCCGGCGAAGCAGCCGGAGACCGAGCTGGCCGCCGTTCCGGGTGCCGAGTTCGCGGAGATCGAGGTCGGGAAGATCACCCCGAACCCCAAGCAGCCGCGCTCCGTCTTCGACGAAGAGGCGATGGAGGAGCTCGTCCACTCGGTGAAGGAGATCGGCCTGCTGCAGCCGATCGTCGTACGCCGGCTCGAGGACGACAAGTACGAACTGGTGATGGGGGAGCGCCGCTGGCGCGCCACCCAGGCCGCCGGCCTCACCACCATCCCGGCGATCGTGCGGGACACCTCCGACGACGTCATGCTCCGCGACGCGCTCCTGGAGAACCTGCACCGCAGTCAGCTGAACCCGCTCGAAGAAGCGGCCGCGTACCAGCAGATGCTCGACGACTTCGGCTGCACGCAGGAAGTCCTCGCCACGCGGATCGGGCGTTCGCGTCCGCAGATCTCCAATACTCTTCGGTTGCTGAAGCTCCCTGCCGGCGTCCAGCGTCGCGTTGCTGCCGGTGTTCTGTCGGCCGGTCACGCTCGCGCTCTGCTCGGGCTCCCCAGTGGTGACGCCATCGAGCGGCTTGCGCAGCGCATCGTCGCTGAGGGCCTCTCGGTGCGGACGGTGGAAGAGATCGTCGCCCTCGGCGACATGAACGCGGAGGACCCGACGCCGGCTCGGCGCCGCAAGAAGCCGATCGCGCCGCGCCTTGTGGAGCTCGGCGATCGGCTTTCCGACCGCTTCGAGACCCGCGTGAAGGTCGACCTGGGGAAGACCAAGGGCAAGATCACGGTCGAGTTCGCCTCGATCGACGACTTGGAGCGCATCGTCACCCTCATGGATCCCAACAAGCCTGAGAGCTAAGCCAGGCTTGCAGTAGCCGCTCGGATGGCGTGCAGACCGGTCGAGCGGCGCAACTGCGGCTCGCAGCAGCGGTGATGTGCAGCCTGCGGCGCTACTCGCCGAGGCGTGATGTGGTGCCCCCGGGCGCAGCGGCGATTCGCTTGGTCAGGGTTTGGGTCTGGGACTGATGTGTGGGGTCTGAGGCCGGGCCGGGCCATGCCGTTGGCGGGTTCCGGCTGAGCCGGTCGACCTGGTGACGATCCGGCTGCGAGTCGGCTCCCGCTTCGGCTATCGGGGTCGCGAGCTGCCGCCATCCAATTGTATCGAGCGGGCCAGCCGCCAACGGTCGGCGAGGCTGCGCAAGTCGACTGTGGCGGCGGCGGATGCGACGGGTCGGTCGGATGCGGTGGGGTGTGCTGGGGAGGTGGCGCGCTGACCTCGGCTCGCGGCCTGGCTGCTGGCCTCGGCCGCACCGTCGCCGAGTCTGTGTGTGTCGAAGTCCTTGGCCCGAGCGGGGCCGAGCGGGGCCGAGCGGGGCCGAGCGCGCTGAGCGGACTGAGTGGACTGAGTGGGCCGTGTGGGTCGAGCGGGCTGAGCGGGTCGAGTGGGCTGAGCGGGTCGAGTGGGCTGAGCGGGTCGAGTGGACTGAGCGGGTCGAGTGGGCCGTGCTGGTTTCTGGCGGACGGGCGCGCCGTACCGGGCCGCCCGCTGAGTGCGTGGGCTCTCGGGCCCTCACATGGTGGGTGGCACTCGCGGCCGAGGTGTGCGGAGGCAAGCGGGCGCGAGTCGGCTGAAGGTGAGTGGCCCGAGCGGAGTGGGGGCAGAGGCCGCGGGCACCGTTGGCGGGTAGTAGCCGGGCTGTGCTGAGCTGGTTGTGGTGGCAGCCTCGTGACCAAGCGCCTGGCCGACTTCGGCATCTCGCGAGGGCTGGTGCAACCGGCTGTGCAGGGGGTTGGTGCGCATAGCCGGCTGGTGATGAATGTCTCTGGCCGGGTCATGGGGTGGCCTGCCGATGGGCGTCCGACTGGCGACGGAGCGCTCGAGGAGGTGCACGGCGGCCTGGCGTCTCGGGTGGCTACCGAGGCACGGGGTTGGTGATGGGTCGAACGCGCAGGCTTGCGGGTCGGCGGCGGGGTGGTCTTCGGCGACCTCGGAATTCCTCTGGGAGACGGATTCTGCGGCGCCTACGACGGGTCCAGTTTCTGGCGGGCGGTTTGGTGGGGTGCTGAGGATCGCGTTCTCGGAGGAATATCGGCATCCGCCACCCTCGGTCTATATGTCGACAAAACTACTTGGTGATACGCGGCGTGGTTCCACGTGAAACATTCTTGGTGGCTCGGATGAGATAGGAGGCCGGCAAGTGGGTCGGGCTGGTGAGGCCGGCGTATATGTCGGGAACGGGAGACTCGGTGAAGTGGGTTAGGTAAAGGCCTGCCGACAGGAGGGCGGTGATGATGTCGGACGGGGGCCAGATGTAGGCGGTGAAGGTCGGCGGATTGGGAGCGTCGCGGGCGCCGGCGGGAAGCTTGGCGTTGTGGATGGTGGGGCGCGGGGTGGTGCGGCTGAAGTAGTCGGCGGTGAGGGTGAGGGTTTCGGGACCAGTGACGGCGAGGACTTCCCAGAGGGGGTGGTGGTCGGCGATGAGGACCGAGCCGTCGGGGTGGAGTCGGTCGGCGATGAGAGTGGCCCAGGTGGTGAGGTCGGGGACCCAGCAGATGGCGCCCCAGCTGAGGTAGATGAGGTCGAGGTCGGTCAGGTCGGCCGGGAGGTTGAACATGTCGGCTCGGCGGAAGTCGACCGGGATACCAGCTTCGACGGACTTCGCGCGGGCGAGGCCGATGGCGACCCCGGAGATGTCGATGCCGGTGACCGAGGCGCCCAGGGTGGCCCAGGAGAGCGCTTCGTCGCCGCAGGAGCAGGCGAGTTGAAGGACACGGCGGCCGGTCACGTCACCGGCGGCGGCGATCTCTTCGGCGCTGAGGGTCGAGCCGCCGGCGGCGAAGAACGCGGCCGGCCGGCCGGGGCGGGCGTGGTGGATCGCGTTCCAGCTGACCCTGTTAGCTGCAGTGACGTCGTGCAGTGCGGGGTGCGGTGAGCCGGTGTCGGCGGAGGGGTTCACGCCCCCGACGGTAGGGGCGTGGGCAGCAACCGCCCAACAGGTTTAGCGGCCGAGGAGTTCGTGGGTGGTCTTGCGCTCGGCGTAGAAGCTGAGGAACGGGATAGTGCCGGCGACGGCCATCAGGGCCAGGCGCGGGAGCGACCAGCGCACGCGGCGGAAGAGGTCGAAGGTGGCGAGGAGGTAGACCATGAACAGGAAGCCGTGCAGGGGGCCGATGACGTTCATGGCGCCGGGGTTGTCGGCGAAGTACTTCAGCGGCATCGCGACGAACAGCAGCAGAAGCAGCATCACGCCGACGATGTAGGCGATCACCCGGTAGCGGGTCAGCGCGCCGCGGACGGCGGGGGTGAGCTGCGAACTGGCGGTGGCGGGATCTGAAGTCACGCTGAAACGGTACCGCTCGACTCCACAGGCTCGGACGCCTGGTCCGGGTCCGGCTGGTCGTCGTCGTCCTCGGTCGAACCGCGGTGTGCGTCGAGGACCATTCGGGTCCACATCCACAGCGTGAACGCGGCGAAGATCCACCACTGGAAGGCGTACGCCACGTTGCGCAGACCGGCGTGATCCGTCGGGGGAGCGGGCGGCGTCACCGCGGCCGGCGCCGGTGCCGGCACCGAGCCCGCCTCCAGCGAGGTCTGTACGACGAAGGCGTCGTACAAGCGATAGTTGACCATGTGCACGAGCGTGGGGATCCGGAGCGATGACAGCACCCGGCCGCGTGCCGCATCACCGGATGAGTCGGCGGCCTCGGAGGCCACCACCGAACCGGACAGCTGCACCGGCCCACTCGGCGCCGTGACGGCGGGATCGTCCACCGATGCCACCCAGCCGCGGACGACCATCACGGCACCGTTGTCGAGCTTTACCGGGCTGACCACCCAGAACCCGTCCTGCGATCCGTTCCGCCGATCGGCGATGAAGACCTGGTCCGCCGCCGGACCCCAGGTCCCCGCAACGGTCACCCGTCGTCCGACCGCCTTCGCCGGCAAACCTTCATCGACGGAGAAGAGTGACTGCAAAGGGATCGGTGCAGCCAGAGCCTGCTTCGCCGTGGCCTCGGCGGTCTTCGACCGATAGACGTCGAGCTGCCACACCCCGAGCACAGACATCACCGCGGCGATCGCCAGCGCGAGCAGCAACAGCGCCGACCAGCGCGGTGACAGCGCCGTCCGCCACAGCGGCCGTGCGGGGTCGGGCGAGCTCATCTCAACGAGCCGCGGCCGCAGCCAGCAGGTCGCGGCACAGCACACCGAGCTCGATCCCGGCGGCCTCGGCGGCCAGCGGAACCAGCGACGTCTCAGTCATCCCCGGCGCCACGTTGACCTCCAGGAACCACGGCACACCGTCAGCGTCGACCACCAGGTCGGAGCGCGACAGGTCCCGCAGTCCCAGCGCCACATGCGCCGTCACAGCCGCAGCAGCGCAAGCGCCGGCGACATCAGCAGCCACCCGAGCCGGTACGACGAACTCCGTCGCACCCGCCGTGTACCGCGCCTCGTAGTCGTAAAAACCCGAGTCCGGCACGATCTCGACCGCCGGCAGCGCGCGCGGTCCGTCGCCGGTGTCGACCACCGTGACGGCAACCTCGATGCCGTCGATGTACCGCTCGATGAGTGCGACCGGTCCGTAGGCGTAGCAGTTCACCATCGCGGACGGCAGTTCCTCCGCGGAGCGCACGATCGACGCACCCAGCGCCGACCCACCGCGAGCCGGCTTCACCACGAGCGGCAGACCGATCTGCTGCACGACCGCCTCCATCAGCGCGGCCGCACCCAGCTCGCGGAAGGTGTCATGACCGAGGACGACCGACTCCGGCGTGTACAGCCCGGCCTTGCCGACCATCGTCGCCGCGACCGGCTTGTCGAAGGCCGTGCGGCAGGCGGCCGCGTCAGCGCCGACGTACGGAACGCCGTACAGGTCGAGGACCTGACGCAGGGCGCCGTCCTCACCGGTGACTCCGTGCAGGACGGGGAAGATCGCGTCCGGGGCGTCTTCGCGCAGCCGGTCGACCAGGCTCGCGTCGACATCCCGCTGCTCGACCTCGACACCGACGCTGCGCAAGGCTTCGGCGACCCGGCGGCCCGATCGCAGTGAGACATCCCGCTCATGCGACAGCCCGCCGGCCAGTACCAGCACTCGACCCAGATCACTCATCACACATTTCCCGATCACTAGAAGGCGACATCCGGCGGGCGCCGGTCCCGAGGCCCACTGGAACGGTACCGCTAGCGAATCGATGATCTCCCGCCGCCTGGAGATCCCTGGCAGAACCTTTGCCCAGAAGGGCTGACGCAGCAGGGCTAACTGAGCTCGGGCCCCGGCGCCTCGTAGCCGTGGCTCGTGCCGGGTTGCAGCGGCCCGAACGTGTGCCGGAGCTCCAGCTCCTCGTTGATCACCGCGGCCAGCCGCGACACACCTTCGGTGATCCGCTCCGGCGTCGGATGGCAGTACGACAAGCGCATGCACTGAGAGCCGAAACCGTCGGAGAAGAAGGCGGTTCCGGGCACATAGGCGACCCGCGCCGTGACGGCTCGCGGCAGCATCGCCTTCGCATCAAGGCCTTCCGGCAACGTCAGCCAGACGTAGAAGCCACCACCGGGCTTCGTCCAAGTCGTTGCCGCCGGCATCTTCTCGGTCAGCGCCGCGAGCATCGCGTCCCGGCGCTCGCGGTACATCTCGCGGAACTGCTTCACCTGGCCGAGCCAGTCGTGCCTACCCAAGTACGACGAGATGGCCAGCTGACTGAACACCGGCGGACACAGCGTGGCCGATTCCTGAGCCAGCACAAGCTTCTCCCGCACCGCGTGGGGTGCAACCACCCACCCGACCCGGAAACCCGGCGCGAACGTCTTCGAGAACGAGCCGAGGTAGATGACACCCTCACGGTCCTCGGCCCGCAACGCGCGCTGCGGCTCACCGTCGAAGCCGAGCAGACCGTACGGGTTGTCCTCGAGAATCAGCAGGTTCGCGGCCTGGCAGATCTCCAGCACCCGCTTGCGCCGCTCGTCGGACAGCGAAACCCCGGCCGGGTTGTGGAAGTTCGGAATCGTGTAGAAGAACTTGATCTTCTTGCCGGCCGCCCGCACCGACGCGATCGCCTGCTCGAGCGCCTCCGGTACGACGCCGTTGTCGTCCATCGCGACGTGGACGACCTCGCACTGGTACGCGCGAAACACGCCCAGCGCCCCGACGTACGACGGCGCTTCGCAGATCACGACGTCACCCGGATCGCAGAACACCCGCGTCACCAGGTCGACCGCCTGCTGGCTGCCGACCGTCACGCAGACGTCGTCGGGGTGCGCCTCGATGCCCTCGAGCCGCATCACGTCGCAGATCTGGTCCCGCAGGCCGGGATCGCCCTGGCCGGAGCCGTACTGCATCGCGGTGGCGCCGTGGTCGATCACCAGATCGCGGACGGCGCTACCGACGACGTCGAGCGGCAGACCGCCGATGTTCGGCATCCCGCCGGCCAGTGAGACCACTTCCGGCCGACTGGCGACCGAGAACAGGGCGCGGATCTCCGATGCGGTCATGCCCTTGGTCCGTGCTGCGTACCGGTCGACATAGCTGTCGAGACGGGTCTGCCGGACATCGGGCACGTCAGCGCTCACGGAGCCACTCCACAAAGGTCTACGAGGGGAAGGTCACCAGGCTAACCCCGATAGCCCGAACGCGCCTGGGCTGTGGAACGGCGCGACCTCTCACTACCATGCCTTATAGGGGCAGTACGGCGGAAGGTGGACAAGGATGAGCGTGGGCAAGGCAGCCGGCTGGACGCTCGGCGGGCTGCTGTTCGGGGTGCTGGCCGGCTTCGCCGGTGAGCTCTTCCGGCGGCAACCAGCCGCGAAGGTGCAGCAACGCTACGTCGCCCCGCAGGCGGCAGAGACCCCGGACGTGCGGCCTCCGGCCCCCGCTCCGGCTCCGGCGACCCGCTAGGACGACGGGCACTGAACGTGACCAACGTAACAGTCCGCAATTCGGTGACCAAGACGGAGTCCTGATGACTCGACGGCTGGAACCGCTGACACTCGCCACTCTGAGCGAGCTGCCTGCGCCATGCCGTGACTGTGTGTTCTGGGAGCTTGACCCGGTGGCCGCTCGGCAGGCCCGCCGCAACGCTGACACCGCGCTGGAGAAGGAAGCGTGGCTGTCCCAGGTCCTCCTCGACTGGGGATCGGCCGGAGTGGTGCTGTACGTCGACGACGAGCTCGCCGGGTATGCGGTCTACGCGCCGGCGGCGTACCTGCCGCGGACCCAGGCGTTCCCGACCGCGCCGGTCAGTCCGGACGCCGTCGTACTGGCGACGGGGAGGATCCTGCCGCGGTACCTCGGGCTCGGGCTCGGCAAGGTGCTGGTGCAGGCGGTCGCCAAGGACGTGCTCAAGCGCGGCTTCCGAGCCGTCGAGGCGTTCGGCGACTCACGCTGGGACGGACCTGGCTGTGTCTGGCCGACCGATTTCCTGCGCGCCGTCGGTTTCGCCGTGGTCCGCGAGCATCCACGGAACCCGAGACTCCGGCTCGACCTGCGGTCCGCGATCACCTGGCGCAGCGAGATGGAGGCAGCGGTCGAGCGCCTGATGGGCGCGATCCGGCCGGAGCCCGCCGCGCCGCCGGTGACGGTGCGCGAAGCCACACCGCCGGCCCGGACACACTGAGATGCAGTGGCGCCTCCTGGCGGACGTGATGCTGATCTTGCACGCCGCCTTTCTGCTGTTCTTCGTCCTCGGTGGCTTCCTGGCGTGGCGCTGGCCCAAGGTGATCTGGGCGCATCTGGCGGTCGCGATCTGGAGCGTTGCGATCGTGCTGATCGACTACGACTGCCCGCTGACCGGCGCGGAGAAGTTCTTCCTGCGTCGTGGCGGCGAGGACGTCTACGCCGGCGGCTACATCAACCACTACCTCGACGGCACGATCTGGCCCGAGGGCGGCACCCCGGTCGCGGAGAAGGTCGGCTTCGCGCTGATCCTGATCTCGTACGTCGGCTTCTTCGTCCTGCGCCGGCGATCGAGGGTCGCGTCAGTGGATTCCCCGAGGTGAAGAACCCGTCCAGGCCGGAGAATGGTCACCGTGTCCACGTCTGTCGATGACTACCTCACGAGTCTGGGCAAGGCCCTGCCTGGTCCGCGGCGGAAGAAGGCCGATCTGCTGGCCGAGGCGCGCGACCACCTGACCGACGCCACCGAGGCGTTCGAGGCCGACGGACTCGACCGTACGGCGGCCGAGCGGGCCGCGGTCGCTGATTTCGGCGAGCTGTCCGACGTGGTCCCGGCGTACCGGGAGGAGTTGTCGGTCGCGCACAGCCGCAACACGGCCGCCCTGCTGCTCGGAGTGATGCTGCTGCAGCCCTTGATCTGGCAGCCCGGCGTCTGGGCGTGGAACCAGGATGTGAACGGACCGAGCGAGCTGAGCGTCATTCTCGAGCAGCTGGTCCGCTGGATCGGCGGTGCCACGATCGCGGGAGCGGTGATCGCGGTGCTGGCCACGAGCTTCGGTCAGCGGTACGCCGTCGTACGGCGACACGGGACCCGCGCGACCGCAGTGTTCGCGTTCACGAGTGCGATCGTCGTGAGTCTCGGCGGAGTGTCGATGACGTTCGAGTCGAGCAAGACCTCCGGACACCTCGACGTGATCCCCGTCAGCGCGTTCGTCGTCGTACCGCTCTTGCTGGTTGCGCTGAAGTCCCTACGCCTCGTTCGGGCGTAGCACGCCTTCCACCACGGTCCGGAAGGTCAGCCACTCTTCCTTGCCAGAGGCAAGCATCTTCACCCCGGCCGGAGTCAGCTGGTACGTCCGCCGCTTCCGGCCGCCGACCGTCTGCCACTCGCTGACCAGATAGCCCGCACGCTCCAGCCGGCGCAGCGCCGGGTACAGCGTCCCGGTCGGCAGGTCGAGCGCACCGCCGCTGCGCTCGAGCAACGCCTCCATGATCGCGTACCCGTGCAGCGGCTCGTGCTCGACGACCGCGAGGATCATCGGATCCAGGTGTCCCCGCAGAACATCCGCTTTCATGTAGCCAGTCTACTCATATCGTGAGCTCCACACCCGAGCTTTGTAGATCTCCGCACCGGGAATCGTCCGGTGCGCGGTTCCCGGCACCGCGAAGTCGACCGTGTCGGTGCACCAAGTGGTCCGGCACCCGCTCTTCGGCTTGGTGCGGACCTCCTGGGCGTTCGGCATGCTGCTGATGCTCTTGATCCCGGCCTCGCTCAGCGTGGTCACGATTGTCGCGGTCGACTTGCTGATCTGGTAAACCTTCGAGCCCGTCGAGACCCACAGCAGGTCGTGATTCTCCAGGACCGGCGTGAGGTCGTGCCCGCCGGCGGTCAGCCCGGGTACCGACGTGACCTCGGTCAGCTTGGGGGCGGCCGCCGTACCGGTGATCTTCAGGGCCGCCAGCTTGCTCCCGCCGAGCACCCACAGCACCTGTCGTGCCGGATCCCACTGGACGCCGTGGGCGTCGGGCAGCGGATAGCTGACATAGGCGCCGGAGGACGAACCCTGCGAGGCTGTGTACACGCGGACGAAGCCGCCCGTGCTGGCCGCAACTGCCACGTTCCCGTCAGGAAGTAGTTCGACGCTGTGCGGATTGTTGGCCGAGCCGACGTTGACCGCCCACAGACGCTGGCCGCCGGGATAGCCGATCAGCGCGGCGAGCCCGCGCGAGTCCGACACGACGGCGACATAGGCGTCGCCCTTCATCCGAAGTTTCACGTCGGACGGCAGACCCCATGCGCCGGTCAGGCCGGAGAAGCCGTTGGCGCTAGTCGGGGACCACGTCCACTTCAGCGCGGCCGCCGTACTCCAGTCGGCCACAGCCGGATCCAGCAATCGGATCCGGGCAGCCGAGGGGTTGTCGTAGTTCTGGTCGGTCACTGCCACCAGGCGACCGGTTTCAGCGGCCTGCGCCGGTGGTGCCGCGGACAGGAGCGATGCGAGCACACAGATACTGCCAAGCAGGCGGAACATGGCAACCCCCAGGTCGGAATGTCCCGGCCAACGGTAGTGATGCCGTGACCCACTCACCACACCAACCGGCGGGGCGAGGACTCAGACGGTGAGCTGGCCGAAGCGCAGCATGCCGGTCGCGGCGTCCTGCTCCGGCGGCAGGTAGACGCGCTGGATGGCGACGACGATGGCCTCGGCGACGACGTCACGGAAGGCGGCGTCGGCCAAGCGGGCCGAGTCGTGCGGGTTGGTGACGTAGCCGATCTCGAGCCGGACCGCGGGCATCTTGGTCCGCCGCAGCAGATCCCAGGTCTTGGCGTGGGTGCGGCAGTTCAGCAGGTCGGTGCGGGCGACGATCTCGCGCTGGACGAGCCCGGCGAACTGCTCGCCGACGCTCGACGAGGCGCCGTGCAGGTCGTTGCCGTAGTAGTAGGTCGCGACGCCCTGAGCCTCGGGGTTCGCGGAGCCGTCGGTGTGCAGCGAGACGCACAGGTTGGCGTCGGTCTCGTTGGCGAAGGCAGCGCGGGCGAGCTCGTCCGGTCCCTGGTCGCGGCCGCGGGACAGATAAGCCCGTACGCCGGTTGCCCCCAAGCGGCCCTCGATCCGCGAAGCCAGGTCGTACGCGATGTCGGACTCGCGCAGGCCGTAGCCCTCCCAGCCGTAGTCGAAACCGCCGTGGCCCGGGTCGATCACCACGGTCTTGCCGGACAGCCGCGGTCCGGCGGCCCGAACGGCCTCGGAAGCGCGCAGAGCATCCGGCCGGCCGCCGGTCGCCATCGGCTTGATCCGCTGGAGTGCCTTGAACGTCGACGGGCCACAGGTGCCGTCGGCGGGCAGACCCATGTTGCGCTGGAACTCGGTCACCGCGCGCTGGGTGTCCGGTCCGAAGATGCCGTCGATCCGGGCCACGGCGAAGCCGAGCTCCTGCAGTTTGGCCTGCAGGGCCAGTACGTCGTCGCCGGTCAGCGGGTGCGAGACGACGTACGTCAGCAGCCGGTCGCCCAGCCGCCAGCGCGCGTCGTCGATCGCGCGGTACGTCTGCGGGCCGACGATGCCGTCGATCATCAGCCCGCGTTGCTGCTGGAAGCCCCGGACAGCGTGCGCTGTCGCTTCGTCGTAGACGTCATGACCGCCGGTCAGCAGCCCCAGTCGCTGCAGCTTGCCGATGATCTCGGCAACCGCCTCACCACTGTCGCCGATCCTGTACACGCCGTGCGGGCCTTCCATAGAAACTTCTCCTCGCCGTGGCGGACGGTGTCCTACCTAGTGGATCACGCCGTGAAGTCGGCGAGCTCCTTCAGCAGTGCCGCCTTCGGCTTGGCGCCGACGATCGACTTCGCGAGCTCACCGTTCACGTAGACGTTGATCGTAGGGATACCGGTGACGCGGTAGTTGCTCGGGGTGACCGGGTTCTCGTCCACGTTCATCTTCAGGAAGGTCAGCTTGTCACCGTGGTCCTGGTTCAGCTCCTCCAGGATCGGCGAGACCTGGCGGCACGGACCGCACCACTCGGCCCAGAAATCGACCAGGACCGGCTTGTCGCTCTTCAGCACGGTCTGCTCGAACTCGGCGTCGGTGACAGCGTTCATCTTCTCGCCCACGGCGATATCTCCTTCAGAGTGTTTTGTGTGAGGTTCAGACGGTGACGGACTCGGTGGCGGCCGCGGCCGCCACGGTGTGCTCGAACTCGAGGCTGGCCAGGAAGCGCTCCGCGTCCAGGGCCGCGGCACAGCCGCTGCCTGCCGCGGTGATCGCCTGCCGGTAGGTGTGGTCGACCAGGTCACCGGCTGCGAACACGCCCGGCTGGTTGGTCTCCGTGCTGCCCTCGCGAGTCAGTACGTACCCTTCCTCGTCCAGCCGAATCTGGCCGTGGATCAGTTCCGAGCGCGGGTCGTGACCGATCGCGATGAACAGGCCGGTGATCGGCAGCTCGCGGGTCTCGCCGGTCTCGGTGTCGCGCAGGACCACGCCGGTCAGCTTCTCGCCGCCCTTGATCTCGGCGACCTCGGAGTTCCAGGCGAAGTCGATCTTGTCGTTCGCGAACGCGCGCTCGGCCATGATCTTCGACGCGCGCAGCTCACCGCGGCGGTGGATCAGCGTCACCTTCGACGCGAACCGGGTCAGGAACGTCGCCTCCTCGATGGCGGAGTCACCGCCGCCGACGACCGCGATCTCCTGCTGCCGGAAGAAGAATCCGTCACAGGTCGCACACCACGAGACGCCGTGGCCGGACAGCCGGTCCTCGTGCTCGACGCCGAGCTTGCGGTAGCCCGAGCCCATCGCCAGGATGACCGAACGGGCCTGGTGCACGGTGCCGGCCGAGTCGGTGACCGACTTGATCTCGCCGGTCAGGTCCATCGACACGATGTCGTCGGCGACCAGCTCGGCGCCGAAGCGCTCGGCCTGGGTGCGCATCTCGTCCATCAGCGCCGGGCCCATGATGCCCTGCGCGAAGCCGGGGAAGTTCTCCACCTCGGTGGTGTTCATCAGCGCACCGCCGGCGGTGACGGAGCCCTCGAAGACCAGCGGCTCCAGCTGCGCACGCGCGGCGTACACGGCGGCGGTGTAACCGGCCGGACCGGAGCCGACGATGATGACGTTGCGGACCACGGACTCGCTCATGCAGGCGTTCCTCGAATCGTTGAGACGGGTACGTCGTACTCAACGGATCCTTGAGGCCGACCATTCCCACGGTACCGACTACGAGTCCGTGACGCGCGCGTGGCCCACCCGGTGTGATCAGCGGTTTCGGAGCGTCACCGTGGTCTGGTAGAACGACGTACCGGTGCCGCCACCGCCGTCACATCCGGTCAGCACGTAGACCTGGATCTCGCGCTTCGAATCGCCGATCAGGCCGACCACGGTCGCCCGGGCGCCGTCGACCTTGGCCGGCTGGACCAGCTGGAGCTGCGGGTTCGGGCGGGTGGAGGCGAAGGTCCGGGCGCAGTTGAGCTCGGCGGCGCTGCCGTTCAGCAGCGGGGCGTCGGTGTTCTCGAGCCACTTCTGCACCTGCGGGACGATCTGCGCGGTGCTCAGCGAGACGACACCGGTGGGCAGGATCGCGGTCGGGTTGGTGTTCGCCGCGTTCTCGCCGGCGCGGTCCTTGGTCGCCATCACGACCCCGACCCCGATCGCCGCGATCAGTACGACGGCCGCCGCCGCACCGAGCAGCTTCGGCACGTGCCGGCGCGGCTCCTCGCGGAGTTGCACCAGCGAGTGCACGCCGACCGTGGAGGCCCGCATCACGGCCTCGGACCTGATCACCGCGTCCAGGTGATCGGCGACGTCAGCCGGGATCGGGATGTCGGCCCGGCCCTCCTCGGCGAGATCCTCGGTCAGCTCCAGCAGCGCGTCGTACGTGAGCTGGCAGTCCGGACACGCTTTCACATGCTCACGAGCGCGGTGCGCCTCGGTGGCGGGCAGCAGGTTCTCGAGCAGATCGGCGATCGTGTCGACGTCGAGGTGCTCGAGGTGTTCGCTGGTCGGCAGACCGGAATCGGTCATCGTGAACTCGCCCCCTGACGGGACGTGCGCCTGCAGGCGCGCGTGGTGGTCATCGGAGTACTCCGGTCGAAGACGTCGGCAACGGGCCGCCAGAGTCGGGGCGAACCCCAGGCGACTCCGCTACGACGGCTGGGCCGGTCATTCGGTTCCCACGGCTTCGGCAGCTGTTGTGGCCGGAAGATCGTCGGTGCCGCCACGAGTCGTCTGCCAGTGCCGCAGCAACGGCAGTAGGCGGGCGCGGCCCCGGGCGCAGCGGGACTTCACGGTCCCGGGCGCGCAGCCGAGGATCGCGGCCGCCTCCTCGATCGAGTAACCCTCCATGTCGACCAGCACGAGCGCGCTGCGCTGGTCGGAGTTGATCTGCTTGAGCGCGTTCAGGACGTCGAGCCGACGCTCGCGCACCTCGGCGGCGTCCTCCTCGACCGGTCCGGCCAGCTCGGCCGCGCGGTCCTCGTCCTCGGGCAGCGGATCGGCCTGGCGGACCTGCCGCCGGCGGATCCGGTCCAGACAGGCGTTCACCACGATCCGGTGCAGCCAGGTGGTCACCTTGGCGTCACCGCGGAACGAATCGGCCCGGCGGAACGCCGAGATGAACGCCTCCTGCAGCGCGTCGGCCGCCTCCTCGGGTTCGCCGAGGGTCCGGATCGCGACCGCCCACATCCGGTCCCGGTGCCGCTTGACCAGGTAGCCGAACGTGTCCGGGTTGCCGGCCACGTGCAGCCGGAGCAGCTCGTGGTCGTCCAGCTGGTCGTAGCTGCCCGCCTGGACAGGCTGGGCGACCGGGTGCTGGGCGCCGATCCGGGGCGGTTGAGCCGGGTGCGGCTCCGAATCCAGGTGAGCCGTCATTTCTGGATCGAGACCTCCGCGATCGTGCCGCGGTACTTGCTACCGCTCTCCTTGGGGATCTTGGTCAGCCAGACCATGACGTACCGCGTCTCGGTCGGCGCGGACGGCGTCAGCGTCACCGCGCCCTCGGGCTGGTCCGCCTCGGTGGCGATCGGCTCCCAGCCGTTCACCGCCGCCGGCGACGTCGTCTTGTCGTCGCCCTTCGGAACCCTGATCTCCAGGCTGGTGCCGTCACCCTCGAGCGTCACGACCACCTTCGACACCGGGGTCAGCGCGCCGAGGTCGTAGATGATGCCCACGCCCGGCTTCTGACCGCCGAAGTTCGGCTTGTTGTTGTACGACTGGGTCTCCCAGACCGTACTCGTCTTGCCATCGTAGGTTTTCGGGACGTCGTCGGGATGTTCTTCGCCGTTGCCCGCGGGCTCCGGGTCGAAGTCCTTCGCGCCGACGATCTTGGCGGCCGCGCCGCTGGCCGTCGGCTTCGGCGTCGACGAGGCCGACGGCTTGCCGCCGGTCCCGGGGTCGTCGTTCTGGCCGCTGTTCAGACCGCCCTTGAGCAGGAACTGCGCCATCGCCACGACCGAGAGCAGTGCCAGGATCGCGAGCAGGATCAGGATCCGGCCACCCCAGCCGCCCTTCGGCTTCGGCTCGTCGGCGGCGCGCCGACGGCCGCCGTTTCCGTTCGACGGCGGGGGCGTCTGCCGGCGCGCGGCCGGCCTCGGCTCCACCGGCGCGTACGGCGCGGTCTCCGCGTGCCCGTTCGACGACTGGTACGCCGGGGCCGGGTCGAGCGCGGGCGGTGGCGCCTGCGGAACCACCTGGGTGGCGTCGTCGATGCTGCCGTGGTGCTGGGCGACCTGAACGGTCTCGTCCATCTGGTTCGGCGGCTCGTGCGAGCTGCCGACGACTCCGGACAGGGCCGCGGACAGGCCGGCCGCGCTGGTGATCGGCGGCGTGTGGTGCCGGGGCGGGTCGGCCAGCAGCCGGTCGCAGATGTCGTCGAGCGACCGCGGTACGCCAGCCCGAACCTGGCGCGGGCTCATCAGCCGGCCGTGCTCCAGCGGCGCCGGCTGCAGACCCCACGCGGGGGTCGTGTCGGGCCAGCGGCCGGTCAGCGAGGCGTAGAGCAACTGTCCGAGCGCGTGAACGTCCTGCTCGGCCGTGCCCGGGCCGCTCGAGCGCAGAGCGGCCTCGGTGGCCAGGCCGACCACCTTGATCGCACCGGCGTCGGTGACGACGACCGTCGACGGGCTGATCGAACCATGTGCGTGACCGATTCGGTGCAGGTTCTCCAGTGCTTCGGAGACCTCACGGGCCAACCAGCCCGCCTGCTGACCGGTCAGCGGTCCGCTCGCGAGCATCCGCTCCAGCGGACGACCGCCGGCCCACTCCCGGACGCAGTACGTGACGCCTTCGAACATGTCGCAGTCGAGCACCCGGAGGAAGCGCGGGTCGGCCGCCGCGGCAGCGCGCCGCGCGGCGTCGAAAAGCAGATTGGTCCGGGGGTCGCCGACCGGGAGGACGTCGACGACGACCGCACGGCTGAGCACCTCGTCCACGGCCCGCCACACGCGCGCACCGTCGATCTCCGCGAGGAGCTCGGCGATCCGGTACCGCCCGGCGAGCAGTGCACCAGGACTGACGGTCTGGTTCGACACGGTGTCTCTCGCCCTCCTGGATGCTGTGGTCGGCAGCCACCATCGTAGTGGCATCGTGATCCAGCGCCGGTGCACGAGTGCACAAGCTTTCCGATCAGCGGCGGCCAGGCAGCTTCGATGTGATCATGGACACCACGTCGTTGACCTCGTGGATCCTCAGTACCCGGGCCACTCCGGCGTACACGGGAAGCAGGACGATCCCGGCCACCGCCAGCTGCAGGAGTGCGCCGATCGGCCCGGAGAACTCCACGGCCTGGTCGACCGCCCACAGCACCAGCCGGCCGGCACCCGCGCCGAGTGCGGCGGCGATCACCATCGCGAGCAGCGGCAGCCCGATTCCCGCCCCGGTCACGCGCGGCACGCGCCGCCGCAACACCGGTCGCGAGATCAGTACGGCGACCGTGTACGCCAGCGCGAACGCCCCGCCGAGCATGACACCGGAGAACCGCAGGTGCTCCTTGTCCAGCAGCACCCGGACACCGATCAGCGCGGCGGCGATGTTCGTCGCCGCGATCACGCACTGCAGGAAGAACGGCGTACGGGTGTCTTCGAAGGCGTAGAACGTCCGCAACTGGAAGTACTGGATCGTGTACGGAACGACTCCGAATGCCAGCGTGACCAGCGTGTAGGCCATCAGTTGCAGGTTGTTCTTACCAGAGCCGTAGCCGGCGATCACCGTGACGATCGGGTAGGCGAACGCGATCATCGCCGCCGCAGCCGGTACGACGATCGCCAGCGTCTGGCGGATCGACCGCGCCGACAGCCGGGCCACCTCGGTGAGGTCGCGGTCCGCGGCGAGTGCCGACATCTGCGGCAGGGCCGCGGTCGCCAGCGAGACCGTGATGATGCCGTGCGGCATCAGGATGATCAGCATCGCCGTCTGGTACGCCGTCAGTCCGGCCTTCGCGCCGAGGTCGCCGGACGCGCTACCGGCGAGCGCGAGTTTCGTGACGACCACGAGCGTCACCTGGTTCACGGCGACGAACAGCATCGTCCAGATCCCGAGCTTCGCCGTCTGGCTGAGCCCGGTCCCGCGCAGCCCGAACTTCGGCCGGTAGGTGTGCCCGCTCGCCTTCAGATACGGCAGCAGCACCAGCAGCTGCACCGCGATCCCGGCCGTGTGCCCGAGACCGAGCAGCAACTGCTCGCCGTGGGTGTAGGTGGCCGGGGTGTCGCCGGTGCGGTAGACGAACAGGAACGTCACGATCACCGCGCAGGCGACGATGTTGTTCGCGATCGGCGCCCACATCATCGGCCCGAACCGGCGCCGCGCGTTCAGCACCTGACCGACCAGCACGAACGCGCCGTAGAAGAAGATCTGCGGCAGACACAGCTGGACGAACAGCACCAGGTTCGCCTTCTCGGCGATCCGGGACGGGTCGTGCAGTTCTTCGGGTGTGTAGAGGTTGGCGATCGCCGGCGCGAGCAGCACGCAGGCCGTCGTGACGACAGCCAGGATCACGAAGCCGAAGGTCAGGATCCGGTTGGTGAAGTCCTGACCGCCGTCGTCGTGGTTCTTGATCGCCCGCACCAGCTGCGGGACCAGGACGGTGTTGAACACACCGCCGGCCAGCAGGATGTACAGACTGTTCGGGATCGTGTTGGCAGCGTTGAAGATGTCGGCCCGCAGCGCGGTGCCGATGGCGGCCGCGATCAGGGCCAGCCGGACGAATCCGAGCAGGCGGGACAGCACCGTCCCGGCTGCCATCACCGCCGCGGAGCGCAGGGTGCGGTCAGCCATCCTTCGAGCCGACTCCTTCTTTCAGTGACGCGTCGGCCGGGAGACCGGCGTCGGAGTCCGTGGCGGGGGGTGCGGGGGCGGCCGGCAACGGAGCCGGGTGCAGCGGGTCGTGCTCGGGACCTGCCTCGGCCGCGGTCTCGTCGGCGGCCTGCGGGTTGCGGCGCTCGGCGCGGATCCGCCGGTAGATCCGGACGAACGACGTACCGAAGAGGAGGGCGCAGGCGGCGCCGACCAGGATCCAGCCGACGCTGCCGTACTGGCTGGCCTGGATCAGCATCGGCTGCGCGGGGCCGATCGGGTCGCCGTTCACGGTCACGACCTGCGCGGTGGCCTGGATGACACCGTTCTGCTCGGCGCTCGCGTTGATCCGGGGCGTCCACTTCTGGCCGGCGCGCAGGACGACGGTGTCGACGGTCCGCACCCGCAGGTCGGTCCGGTTCACCGACCGGACGACGACGCCGACCCGGATCGAGCGCTCCAGGTCGTTCGCGATCGTCAGCGGGAACGTGCCGTTGCTGCCGGCAAGGTTGACCTTGATCTCCTTGCCCTTGTCCAGGCTCGAGTTGACCAGGTGCACCCCGCGGAGCTGCCCGTTCACCGAGCCGAGCTCGACGTCGGCGTACTGGCCCGCCTGGTCGGCGTGCCCCTTCCAGCCGAGCGAAGCGGACTGCATCAGCCCCTTGGGCATGTCCGGGCTGACCGTGTCCGGCTCGGACAGCAGGCTCGTGTACGTCTTGATCGAGCCCGCGAGCCGCTTGATCTTGTCGAGCTGCGGACCGGTCAGGGTCCCGTTCGCCTTCGGTGCGGTCGGCGCGACGATCGCCCGCGGCCTGGGAGTGGCCTTGACGACCTGCTCGACGGTGACCGGTGTCAGCCACGGGAGGGCCATCGCCGCGGCGAGCGCAGCGGTCGACGAGCTGTCGGAATCCCACGCCCGCGGCGGTACGACGACCGCCGTGGGCGGAGTCTTGCCGGCGGAAGCGGCGAGCAGTGCGGTCTCGGCGATGAACCGCTGCCGGACCTGCAGCGCGTCCGGAGTGGGGTCCGCGTCCGGTCCACCGGCGGTCAGTCCGGAGTTGGCGACGACCGTCCGAGTCTGCTTCGCGGGGCCCTCGGGTGTCAGCACCTGGTAGACCGAGGTCCCCGGGGTCACCACCGTCGCGGCATCGCCGGTCCAGGCGGCACTGTTGACCAGATTCAGGTCCCCGGCCTCGTCGGCGCCGCGGAACCCGCTGGCGGCGAAGGCCAGGTAGCGGCTCGCCGCCGACCCGTTCTCCAGCCAGAGCCCGTTGGTCCGCACCGGGACACCGAGGTTCGCCTGCTCACTGGTCATCCGGGCCAGCCGGACCAGCTCCTTCTGCGTGCCACCGGCGTCGAACAGGCCGGCCACGTCCACGTCGCCGTACGGCAGCGCGACGACCTGGCTGCCGGCCGACTGGCTCGCCTCCAGATCCTGGAGCCAGCGCTGGGCAACCTTCCCGCCCGTGCCGGGGACGGACTGCTTGAAGCTCGTGCCGATCCGGTAGCCCGTGACCATCTGCTCGGCCGCGTCTCTCACCGCGGGGTCCAGCAGCCAGGTGACCCGGCGCTGCCTGCCCAGGTCGAGCGCTCGCCGCAGCCCGCCGCCGGGACCCATCTCCTGGGCCAGCGAGTCGTCGGCGAACAACACGCCGCCGACGAAGGTCGGCCGGTGCCGCAGCGGGATCACCAATGCAGTGCTCACCTTGGCCAGCGGCTTCGTGCCGAGCACCGGCATCAGGGTCCGGGCCCGGCCGGAGGTGATCCGTCCGCCGCCCTCGTCGTCGCGACGGAAGGTGACGCCGACGACGTACGTGCCGCTCTGCTTGCTGACCTTCCACTCGCTCCACGGCACGGTGAGCGTGAACTGCGCCTTCGCGTTCGGAGCCAGCTGGTCGCCGAGGACCTGATAGGTCGTCTCCGAGTTACCGATGCCCGAGCAGCTGTCCCGGTCCTTCATCGGGATGTCCTGCTCGTCCGGTACGGCGGCCAGTTCGGCGGCGGTGGTCAGCGGCTTGCGAGCGATACACGCGATCGCCTGCGGGTTGCGGAAGGTCGCCGTACTGGTGTTGGTGACGGTGCCTTTGATCGTGACGGTGTCACCGGCCTTCGGGGCGGCCGGAGCGAACGAGTCGATCGTCACGTCGACGGTCGGATCGTCGTCCACGGCCGCCGCCGGGACGGCCGAAATCGCTGCCGGGGCAACGATCAGCAGGCTCGCGGAGAGCACCGCTGAGAGCCTCAGTCGCCGTCTGAACACGCCGTCACCGTAACCTAGTTCCCCGTGTCACCTTTTGCCGACCAGTCAGCCCCTGCCGGATCGTTGTCCGCCGTACAGCGGCAAGGCGTCCAGTCACTGCTGGCGATCGCTCCTGTCGTGGACGAACTGGGTGCCCGGTTCGCCGCGGCCGGCCATGAGATCGCCCTGGTCGGGGGACCCGTCCGGGACATTCTCCTCGGCCGGGGGAGCAAGGATCTCGACTTCGCCACCTCGGCCCGTCCGGACGAGGTCGAGCGCCGGCTGGCCGGCTGGGCGGACCACATCTGGGACATCGGCAAGGCGTTCGGCACCATCGGTTGTCGTAAGGGCGAGTGGGTCCTGGAGATCACCACTTATCGGTCGGAGTCCTACGATCCCACCTCACGCAAACCCGAGGTGGCCTACGGCGACAGCCTCGAAGGCGACCTGGCCCGGCGCGACTTCGCGATGAACTCGATGGCTGTGCTGCTCCCGTCGCACCAGTTCGTCGACCCGTACGGCGGTATCGCCGACGTCGCGAACAAGGTGATCCGGACGCCCGGCAGCCCGGAGGACTCGTTCTCCGATGATCCGCTGCGGATGATGCGCGCGGCCCGGTTCGCCGCCCAGCTCGGCTTCACGCCGGACCCCGCCGTGGTCGCCGCGATGACGGCGATGGCCGACCGGATCACGATCGTGTCCGCCGAGCGGGTCCGCGACGAGCTGATCAAGCTGATCTGCGCCGACCACCCGCGGATCGGCCTCGACCTGCTGGTCAGCACCGGCATCGCCGACTACGTGCTGCCTGAGCTTCCCGCGCTGCGGCTGGAGAAGGACGAGCACCACCGGCACAAGGACGTCTACGAGCACTCACTGACCGTGCTCGACCAGGCGATCGATCTGGAGCCGCGACTCCCGTACCCGGCGCCCGACTTCGTGAGCCGGTTCGCCGCGCTCATCCACGACATCGGCAAGCCGAAGACCCGCCGCTTCGAGGACGGCGGCAAGGTGACGTTCCATCACCACGACGTCGTCGGCGCCAAACTCGCGCGCAAGCGGATGAAGGCACTCCGGTTCAGCAACGAGCAGATCGAGCAGGTCAGCACGCTGATCGAGCTGCACCTCCGCTTCCACGGCTACGGCGACGGCGAGTGGACCGATTCCGCCGTACGGCGTTATGTCCGCGACGCCGGCGACCAGCTCGAGC
The DNA here is from genome assembly GCF_040605415.1 of Kribbella sp. NPDC005582. Lineage (NCBI taxonomy): Bacteria > Bacillati > Actinomycetota > Actinomycetes > Propionibacteriales > Kribbellaceae > Kribbella > Kribbella sp. NPDC005582. The sequence goes on along the minus strand of NZ_JBEXCU010000001.1, from coordinate 2,019,727 downwards.
GCCTGCACGTCCTGACCCGCGCCGACTGCACGACGCGTAACCGTCGCCGCGCCGAGACGCTGCGATCGGCGTACAACGACCTCGAGGAGCGGATCGCCCGCCTCCAGGAGCAGGAGGAACTCGACTCCCTGCGCCCTGACCTGGACGGCAACCAGATCATGCAGATCCTCGGCCTGCCTCAGGGCCGTGAGGTCGGCGAGGCCTACAAGTTCCTGATGGAACTCCGCCTCGACCAAGGCCCGCTCGGCGAAGACCGAGCCCGCGAAGAACTCCTCCGCTGGTGGTCCGAGCGTAGCTAGACCGCCTGCGCCTCCTGGGAGGCGTAGGCGGCAGCGATCGTCTGCGCGGACGCCGGGTGTGGTGCGTAGGTGACCTCGCCGATCGCGGCGACCGGGAGCGCCGGATCGATGGAGTTGGTCAGATAGGCCGCATCGAAGCTGCCGAGCTCGCTGACCAGAATCCGCTGGGTCTCGAAGGACTCCAGTCCGCGCTGGAGCACCTGCTGGCGGATGCCGGCCAGCACCGGTGCGGCTGGGAAGACGATCTTGGTGCCGCGAGCGAAGCAGATGTTCCAGATCGACGCCTCAGAAACCTCACCGGCTGACGTGTGGAACAGCGCGTCGTCGTACCCGGCCGCAGCTGCCTGGCGGGCGTGGTAGATCAGGTCGAAGGTGCCGGTGTGCTTGAGGTGCGGTAGCGCGCGCTGGTGCTGGATCGGCCGCAAGCGCAGTGGTTTGGTCCCGGGCTCGACAGGATCGCTTCGGCGGATCAGCAGGTCGAGTTCGCCGTCCAGCGAGAAGACGTTGACGCGCAGACTGCAGTCGCGCTCGCGGCCGAGCGCCGTACGGAGATCTGCGCGGACGCGGTCGGCGTCGAGCGGTTGGCCGAACACCTCGCGGGAGCTGCGGTCCAGTCGATCGAAATGCAGGTCGAGCCCGTCGACCCGGCCGTCGCGGACCTGCATCGACGTGAAGTGGCCGTAGCTGGTTGCCCGAAGCAACTCACTCGTGACGGTAGGCAACAGTTCGCCGTTCAGCAGCAGGGAATCAGGCACTAGCCCAGTGTGACGGTCTAGGCTCGCGGCGTGGACGTGTGGAGCATCATCGGGTGGGGCGGGTCCGCGGTCGTGGTGGTCTCGCTGCTGCAGACGCGGATCCTGCGGCTTCGGGTACTGAATCTGGTCGGCTGCGTCGTCCTGGTCGGCTTCAACCTCGTGATCGGCGTCTGGCCGATGGTCGGCATGAACGCCGTCCTGGCGGTCATCAACATCGTCCACCTCTGGCGGCTGCTCCGGCACCGGCATGACGACGCCGAGTACGAGGTCCTCCGGGTCAACTCCGACGACGCCTACCTCGGTCACGTCCTGGCCACCCACAGCCGCGACATCACCCGCTTCAACCCCGGCTTCGTCCTCGGCGCGAGCCCGTACGCGTTCCTCGTCCAGCGCGGCGAGTCCACCGTCGGCGTCGTCCTCGCCCACGACGCCGGTGACGGCCGCGCCCAGATCGACCTCGATTACGTCCTCCCCGCCTACCGCGACTTCACCCCCGGCGAGTTCGTCTACCGCCGCAGCGACGTCTTCACCGACCAGGGCTTCCGCCAGGTGCTCGCCTCCCCCCGCATGCGCGACTCCGCGCCGTACCTCAACCGCCTCGGCTTCCACCCCGACGGCGAAGCCCTCGTCCTCGACCTGGACTAGAAATGTCGATCGGGTGCCGGTGAACTCGTCATCGTCACATGATCAGCATTTTTCAGAGCGTCACCCTGGACGGCGTCATGCAGGGCCTGGGCCGGGCCGACGAGGACACCCGCAAGGGCTTCACCCACGGCGGCTGGGGGAACGGCTACCAGGACGAAGTCTCGATGGCCTTCGCCGGCGAGGGGATGGCCAAGGAAGGCTCACTCCTGTTCGGTCATCGCACGTACGACGACCTGGTCGGCTGGTGGATCCGGAACCCGGAACCGAATCCGTTCACCGAGGTCCTGACCAACACCCGCAAGTACGTCGTCTCGCGGTCGGCGGACACGACGCCCGCCTACCCGAACTCCACCCTGCTCGTGGGAGAGGCGGTCGAGACGGTCGCGCAGATCGAGGGCGACGTGATGGTGCTGGGGTCGGGTGAGCTGGTGCGCTCGCTGCACGCCGCCGGGCTCGTCGACGAGTACATTCTGCTCATCCACCCGATCGTGCTCGGCTCGGGAACCAAGCTGTTCGGCCCTGGTGACCGGACGAATCTGAGCCTGCAGCGGACGATCCCGACCACGACCGGCGTGATCATCGCCCAGTACGCCGCCACCCGTTGAGGAGGTCGCGATGCGCTACACGCTGTTGATGCACTACCAGGAGAACGACGCGGAGTCGCTCGGCGCCGAGGTGATCGAAGCCGGGATGCAGGCGTTCGCCAGCTACGCCGCGACCCTCGAACAGGCCGGAGTGCTGATCGGTGGCGAGGTCTTGCAACCGTCGGTCAACTCCACCACGGTGACGCGCGCCGAGGGTCGGCTGCGGATCCAGGACGGCCCGTTCGCGGACACCAAGGAACAGCTCGGCGGCACGGTCGTCATCGACGTCCCCGATCTGGACGCCGCGATCCACTGGGCCGGGCAGGCTCCGCCGGCCCAGTGGGGCACGGTCGAGATCCGGCCCGGAGCGACGTACCTCGTGGACGGCGTGTGGGTTCCGAATCAGTGAACCCCGCCGAGCGAGCGGCCGCGCGGGCCGCCCGCACGTCGTACGGCCGGCTGGTCGCGTTGCTCGCCGCCACGACCGGTGACCTCGCGCTCGCCGAGGACTGTCTCGCCGGCGCGTTCGAGCAAGCGCTGCTCAGCTGGCCGGACGGAGGCGTCCCCACCAATCCCGAAGGGTGGCTGCTCACCGTGGCCCGCAACCGGCAACGCGACGTGTGGAAATCGTCCGCGCACCGCACCACCGAGCCGCTGGAGCTCGCGACCGAGCTGGGCCGCGATGCGATCTCCCCGCTCGACGACCTCGACCCCGACGCGATCGGCGACAAGCGGCTCGAACTGCTCTTCGTCTGCGCGCATCCCGCGATCGATCCGGGCATCCGTACGCCGTTGATGCTGCAGACCGTGCTCGGGTTCGACGCGGCCCGGATCGCGACCGCGTACGCCGTACCGGCGGCCGGTACGGCGCAACGGCTGGTGCGGGCGAAACGGCGGATCAAGGACACCCGGATCCCGTTCGCCGTTCCGGATCGGCACCGCATGCCGGACCGGCTGCCCGCCGTACTGGAAGCCGTTTATGGTTGCTACGCGATCAGCTGGTCGGCGCAGGACGAGATGGCTGACGAGGCGCGTCGGCTCGCGGTGACCCTGGCGAGCCTGCTGCCGGCCGAGCCCGAGACCTGGGGCCTCGCCGCGCTGATCACCTTCTCCCTCGCCCGCGCCGCGGGTCGCAGCGAGAGCTTTGTTCCGCTCGACGAACAGGACGTCAGCGGCTGGGACGCGGACCTGATCGCCGAGGGCGAGGCGTACCTGCGGCGTTCGTCGGCGACAGGTACGCCGGGCCGGTTCCAACTCGAGGCTGCGATCCAAGCCGTGCACTGCGCACGAGCCCGGACCGGCCAGACCGACTGGTCTGCGTTGCACACGCTTTACTCGGCACTCGTGACGATCGCCCCGAGCCTCGGCGCACAGGTCGCCCTGGCCGCAGTCACCGCACAGACCTCATCGCCGGAACAGGCGTTGGCAATGCTCGACAGTTTGTCCAGGGTCGATCGGTTCCAGCCGTTCCATGCGACGCGCGCCGAGCTGCTGGCGCGCGTCGGTCGCTTCACCGAGGCGGCCGCGGCGTTCGAGGCGGCAGCCGCGCTCACCGACGACGAGCAGCTCCGGGACTACCTCCTGCGGCGGGCCCGTCGTACGGACTAGAGGTCCTTGGCGAAGCAGAGCGAGGCTGTCTCGGTCTCGTACGGCGGGTACGGCGGGGTGGGGGTGTAGCCGTGGTTCGTGTAGAGGGCGAGGGCTTGGTGCTGGTGGGGGCCGGTTTCGAGGCGGAGCCGGGTGAGGCCGGCGGTGCGGGCCTGGGACTCGACCGCGTCGAGCAGGACGCGTGACAGGCCCCAACCGCGGGAGGCAGGCTCGACGTACATGCGCTTGAGCTCACCGAGGGTGGGGGTGATCGGCTGGAGGCCGACACAGCCGACGGCAGCACCGGCGACGAGGAGCAGGGTGAAGGCGATGTCGGGGTGCAGGGCGACCTGGGGTTGGTCGTCGCCGTAGACCGCGGCCAGCTCGGCCTGCTGCGCGGCGGCGAGGGCTTGTACGGCGGGATCGGTGCCCGGTACGGCGCGGAGTTCCAGGTCCTCGATCATGCGTCCGGACGGTAGCAAGACGCCGTGACGCAGCTGTTTCGGATTTCTCTCCGGGCGCTCGGAGGGCAGTGAGCACCGGAGGCTCCGATCCGGGCGGGGCAGCGCCCGGATCGGAACCGGATCAGCGGTAGATCCGGAGATCCGCCAAACTCCACCAGTGGTCGCTGGTGCTGTTCGCGGTGATCCGCAGATAGCGCGCGTACGACGGTTTCAGCTCGACCGTGGTGAGCTGGCCGGTCGACGTACCGGCGACCGGGTGCGACCAGTGCTGACTATCGTTGCTGACGGCAACTGACCACGACGCGGCGAAGTCACCGATCTGACCGCCGCTGTCGAGTGCGACCTGGCGGAAGACCTTCGACGAACCGAGGTCGACCTGGATCGACTGGCCCGGCGCCTGCGCGGTCTTGCTCGACCAGACGGTCGAACCGTCGGCGTCGATCGCTAGTGCCGCCTCGGCGTCGTTCACAGACGCCGTTGCGGTCGCGCCGGCCAGCGAGACCGGCGTCGGGGCGGACGGTCGCGAGGACGGCCAGGTGTACGTCGCGATCGAACCACCGGGCAGTTCGTACTCGAACGACTGGTCTCCGACCGCGACAGCGAACTTCCGTGGGTCGTCGTTCTCGTTGTGCACCACCAGTGCGGTCGACCCGTCCGGGTTCCGGAAGGCGGCCGACATCAGCTGCCCGTTCCATCCGGTCGTCCCGTACGACGTGCTTCCGATCCGCACCGCGCCCGGCTTCACGAACTTCGCCAGGTGGCCGATCGTGTAGTACTCGGCGTCCGTCGTGACCGTGCCATCGGTCTGCAGCGTGACGAGCCCGGTGCAGGTCCCGCAGCCGCCGAGGTGCGGACCGCCGGTGGAGTCGAGCGCGATGTTCCAGTTCACGACCGACTTCGCCCAGTTGCGAGTCGTGCCGAGCATGAGGTTGCGCGCGTGCCAGGTGAGCGTGCCGCGGAAGATCTGCGGCGGGGTGTCGTTCGGCCCGTGCGAACCGGAGCACTCGGTGAACCAGATGCCCTTGTCCGGGAAGGCGTTGTGCAACGCGGTCTGAGCCGCCGCGTTGCCCGAGTAGCAGTGGTACGCCGTACCGGCGATCCACTTGGCGGCCGAGGTCCGAAGCAGCTTGTACGGGTAGTCGGTCTCCGGGTCCTCACCGGGCGGCGTCGTACCGATGTCGCCGGGGTGGGTCGACCAGTTGTGGTCGTAGCCGAGGATCTTGGTTCGCGGGCTGGCCTTGTGCAGCAGCGGACCGAGCCGCGAGATCACCTCAGCCTCCTGACGAACCGGTACGTCGGTCCCCGGGTAGCCGCCGGGTTTGCGGTTCTGCGGCTCGTTCTGGATCGCCAGGAAGTCGACCGGTACGCCGGCCTTCGTGTACGCCTGGACGAACTTCACCAGATAGCGCGCATAGGCGTCGTACACCTGCGGGTCGTCCTTGAGGCGACCGCCGACGAGCGAGTCGCCGGTCTTCATCCAGGCCGGCGGGCTCCACGGCGAAGCCATCACCTTGAGCGCTGGGTTGAGCTGCTTGGCCCGACGCAGCAGCGGCAGCACCTGCTGCTCGTCGTGCTTGATGCTGAACTGCTTCAGCGCGAAGTCCGTCTGACCGGGCGCGACGTCGTCGAACGTGTAGTGCTCAGCCGCGGCGGTGAAGTCGGAGGAACCGACAGGCTGCCGCAGGAAGCTGACGCCGATGCCCTGGCGCGGATCGAACAGCTTCCGCATCGTCTCCTCGCGGAGCGCCGGACTCAGCCGGTAGAGCACGTCCGCCGACGAGTCGGTGATCGAGGCGCCGAAGCCGTCCATGCTCTGGTACGTCGTCCGCGGGTCGACCATGATCGTCGTCAGGTCGCTGCTGTCGCGTTGAAACGCAACCGGGGCGCGCTCATGGAGGAGCTCGGTGCGGTCGGGGGTGGTCACCCAGACGCGAGCCTGGGTGGTCGGGTGGTGCGCCTCAGCGGTCGGCACGGTCAGCAGACCGGTAGTGAGCGCCAAGGCGGTGGCGATCATCGGTGTTCGCATCGCACTCCTCAGGGGTGTGAAACACAAGTGCAACAAACGCCCTCAGGAAACGATCTGTGGCGAGCTCTGTCAATGCTCCGCCGCTCCCGGATAAGGTGCCGAGCGTGAAACAAAGCGATGTAACAAGTGCCTAGGCAGCGCGCAACGGTGCGCGAGGTCGCGGCCGCGACCGGAGTGTCGACCGCGACGGTCTCCCGGGTGCTCAACCAGCAAGGCAGCGTGGCGCCGGAGACTCGCCTCCTGGTCGAGCGTGCGGTCGAGGAGCTCGGCCTGCGCGCGCCGACTCCCCGCGGCGGTACGCCGAAGCCTGTCGCCGGCGCGGTCTACGTGCGCTGTCCGTATGTGCTGACCGACTACTTCGGTCTGATCGTCTCGTCCATCGCCGAGACGCTCGACCGGCACGGCCGCCAGGTCGTGCTCAACGCCGGCGAAGCCGCCGCCCACGAGCCGGTCCTGTCCCGGCTGCCCTCGCAGAGCGGTCTGGCCGGCGCGATCCTGATCCTGCCGCCCGAGTCGAGCGACGACCTCGTCCGCCTCGGCTCCCGCCGCTTTCCCTTCGTTGTCGTCGACCCGCGGACCTCGCTCCCGCGCGACATTCCCTCGGTCTCGGCCGCCCACCACTCCGGCGCCCGCCAACTGACCGCGCACCTGACCGCCCTCGGCCACACCCGGATCGGCGTCATCGCCGGTCCCCGCGAGTGGCTGGCCGCCGACGCCCGCCTCTCCGGCCACCACGCCGCCCTCGCCGATGCCGGCATCCTGCCCAACCCAGAGCTCGTCCGCCACGACCACCCCACCACCCCCGACGGCTACCGCGCAGCCCAAGACCTGCTCGCCCTCACCCCCCGCCCCACCGCCCTGATCGCCTTCAACGACAAAGCCGCCGTCGGAGCCCTCCAAGCCGCCACCGCCCAAGGCCTCTCCGTCCCGCACGACCTCTCCATCGCCGGCTTCGACGACCTGGACCTCAGCCGAGCCACCACCCCACCCCTCACCACCGTCCGCCAGCCCCTGGCCGAAATGGGCCGCATGGCGGTCTCCCTCCTCACCCGCCTCCTGGACCGCCACACCCTCGAAGCCCTCCACGTAGAACTAGCCACCGAGCTAGTAGTCCGCACGTCCACGGCAGGAGCCCCATAGCTACCCGCCTCCCACGTCTGTGGGCATGCGGCCGGGAGGGTAGGCGGAGCTTCTCGCCGCTGCGGCCGTTTGTTGTGTACGCGAGCCCGGCAGTTGTGGTTGCGGTGGGCTGTGGCGGGCGACGCTTCCGACGGGCGCGGGTGGTGTGAAAGGTTGAAGACATGAGGATCGGGATTGCCGGGATCGCCATCGAGTCCAGCACGTTCTCGCCGCATCGCGCCGGCGCGGACGACTTCGACGTACGGCGTGGTGACGCGTTGCTGCAGCGGTACGACTTCCTGGAGAAGGAGTGGGCCGACGGCGTCGAGTGGGTGCCGTTGGTGCATGCCCGGTCGTTGCCGGGTGGTGCTGTTGTCGCCGAGTTCTATGACGATCTGTCGGCCGAGATCATCGAGCGGATCGGTACGGCGGGTGACCTCGACGGACTGTTCTTCGACATCCACGGCGCGATGAGCGTGGTCGGCCGGGAAGACGCTGAGGGCGACCTGGCCACTCGGGTGCGGGCAGCACTCGGACCGGACGTGATGATCTCGACCTCGATGGACCTGCACGGGAACGTGTCCCGCGAGTTGGGCTCGGCCGTCGATCTGATCACCTGCTACCGGATGGCGCCGCACGAGGACGCGATGGAGAGCCGCGAGCGGACCGCGCGCAACCTTGTTGAGCGGCTGCGTTCCGGACTGGGCAAGCCGAAGAAGGCCTGGATCCAGGTGCCGGTGCTGCTCCCCGGCGAGAAGACCTCGACCCGGATCGAGCCCGCCGCCTCCATCTACAAGCGCGTCGGCGAGATCGCGGACGAGCCCGGCGTACTGGATGCTGCGGTCTGGGTCGGGTACGCCTGGGCCGACGAACCGCGGTGCCGTGCGGCCGTCGTCGTGATGGGCGACGACGAGGCGCTGATCACCGAGCGGGCGACCGAGCTGGCCAAGGCCTACTGGGATGCACGCGCCGACTTCGAGTTCGTGGCACCGACCGGGACGCTGCACGAGTGCGTCGAGGCCGGATTGAAGAGCACCGCACGGCCCTTCCTGATCAGCGACTCAGGTGACAACCCAACCGCAGGTGGCGCCGGCGATGTCTCGTGGACGCTAAGAGAGCTGCTCACGATCGAAGACCTGACCAGCGGCCGCGCGACCGCGATCCACGCCAGCATCACGGACCCTGATGCCGTTGCGGCCTGTGTCGCGGCCGGCGTCGGCAACCCGATCAGCGTGGCCGCGGGCGGCAAGGTCGACTCCGGTCCCGCGGGCCCGGTCGAGGTGACCGGCACTGTCTTCTCCCTCACCGAGGACCCGGTCGGCGGAACCGTCGCCGTGATCCAGGTCGGCGGACTGCACGCCATCCTCACCTCACGCCGCAAGCCGTACCACCACCTCGCGGACTTCACCCTGCTCGGCCTCGACCCGGCCGGCACCGATCTCGTGATCGTGAAGATCGGCTACCTCGAGCCGGAGCTCTACAACCTCGCCGCCGACTGGCTGCTCGCCCTCACTCCCGGCGGCGTCGACCAGGACCTGCTCCGCCTCGGCCACCACGGCGTCGTCCGCCCGCTCTTCCCCTTCGACCCCGACATGCCCGCCCCGGACCTCAAGCCGGAACTGATCTAGAGCTTGCGGAGGGTTTGGAGGGCCTCGAGGGTGTGGTCGACGAGTTCGTCGGCGGTCAGCGGGCGATTGGCCTCGGGGAGGCTGGACCACTCGATCGCGAGGTCCTCGGCGTAGCTGAGCCAGGCGTGGATCCGCAGGTACTCCACCGAGGAGCGGTTGTCGGCCACCTCCGGCGTACCGAGGAAGGTGAGGATCCGGCGGCAGAGGCCGACCCGGGTGTCGTCATAGACCTCGACGGCGTAGTCGTCACCGCCGGCGGCACCGCGGACGAATGAGATGTACGCCGTCCGCCGGCGCTCGATGAACGCGACAAACTGCACGAGCATCTCGCGCAGCGCTTCTTCGGGCGGCAGGTCCTCGGCGGGCTTGGTGACGCGGAGCAGCCGGCGACCGGCGGCCGAGATGACGGCGACGTAGTAGTCGCGCTTGCTCGGGAAGTAGTGGAACAGCAGGCTGCGGGAGATTCCGGCCTGGCCCGCGATGGCGTCGATCGACAGCTCGTGGATCGGCTGGTCGCGCAACATCATCAAGCCGATCTTGACGAGCTGCTTCTTCCGATCTTCCGCGGTCAATCTGTTGTCCACGCTGTTGAGCATTGCTCAAGACCTGCGCTACGGTCAAGCCGTACCCGGCGGTACCCCGCCTGGTCACCCTCGGAAGGAGTGCGATGGGGTTCGAACCGTCCGCCCGTGCGCAGGATCTGATCGGGCGGGTCGAAGAATTCATCCGGACCGAGATCGACCCGGTCGAGACGGAGCTGCATGCCGCCGTCCGGGCCGCCGCCGATCCGTGGCAGCCGCAGCCCGCGTTCAAAGAGCTGCAGGCCAAGGCCCGTGCCCAGGGTCTGTGGAACCTGTTCCTCCCACCCGCCGAGCCTGGCAACGAGCAGTACGGCGAAGGTCTGCCGAACCTCGACTACGCCCCGATCGCGGAGCTGACCGGCCGGTCGTTCATCGCGCCGTACATCTTCAACTGCAACGCGCCCGACACCGGCAACATGGAAGTGCTGCTGCGCTACGGCAACGACGAGCAGAAGAAGCAGTGGCTGGAACCGTTGCTGGACGGCACGATCCGGTCCGCGTTCTGCATGACCGAGCCCGGTATCGCCTCGTCGGACGCGACCAATATGGCCGCGACCGCGATCGTCGAGGGTGACGAGGTCGTCCTCAACGGCCGCAAGTGGTGGAGCACCGGGGTCGGCAACCCCGAGTGCGAGCTGCTGATCTTCATGGGCCTCACCGACCCGGACGCCCACCGGTACGCGCGGCACACGATGGTGCTGGTCCCCCGCAACCACCCCGGCGTGAAGGTCGAGCGGCTGCTGCCCGCGATGGGCCGGTACGACGAACCGTTCGGCCATGGCGAGGTGTCGTTCACCGATGTCCGGGTGCCGGCGAGCAATATCCTGGTCGGCCCGGGTCGTGCCGTCGAGATCGCCCAGGGCCGGCTGGGTCCGGGCCGCGTGCACCACTGCATGCGGCTGATCGGCCTGGCCGAGAAGTCCCTCGAGCTCGCGTTGCAGCGCGGTACGAGCCGGCAGGCGTTCGGCAAGCCGCTGGTCAACCTCGGCGGGAACCGGGAGCGCATCGCCGACGCCCGGATCGCGATCAACCAGGCCCGGTTGCTGGTGCTGCAGACGGCGTACCTGCTCGACACGGTCGGGCTCGCGGGTGCGCTCAGCGAGGTCAGTCAGATCAAGGTCGCCGTACCGCGGATGGCGCAGGACGTGATCGACATGGCGATCCAGCTGCACGGCGGTGGCGGACTCTCCGACGACACCCCGCTCGCGGCCGCCTGGACCAGCGCGCGAGCACTCCGCCTGGCCGACGGCCCGGACGAGGTGCACCGCGGTGTCGTCGCACGCATCGAACTGGCTAGCTACCTCGCCGTCCACAAGGAGGAAAAGGCATGAGCCGCGTACTCGTCACAGGTGGAGCCAGCGGACTGGGAGCGGCGCTGGTCGCGCAGTTTGTTGCCCAAGGCCACCAAGTGCTCCGCACCGACGTCGGTACGACGTACGACGGCGACGACGGTCCTTATCTGCGACTCGACGTCCGCAATCCCGCCGACTGGGAGGCCGCGGTCGCCTGGTGCGACGAGCACTGGGACGGTCTCGACATCCTGGTGAACAACGCCGGGATCGCGACCGGCGGCCGGATCGACGTCGAGACCCTGGACGAGTGGGACCGCGTCGTCGACATCAACCTGATGGGCGTGGTCCGCGGCTGTCGCGCGTTCACACCGGTGTTCAAGCGGCAGCGATCGGGCTACATCGTCAACACGGCCTCTGCGGCGGGGCTGGTCCACCCGCCGATGATGAGCTCGTACAACACAGTCAAGGCCGGCGTGGTCGCGCTCTCGGAGACGCTGTCGCACGAGCTGCGCCCGTTCGGCGTGACGGTGTCGGTGATCTGCCCGTCGTTCTTCCGCACCAATCTGGCCGATTCGCTCCAGGGTGCGGACGACGCCATGCGATCGGCCGCGCGCCAGCTGATCGACAAGTCGCCACGAACTGCCGACGACATCGCGGCGGTCGTGCTGGCCGGGATCGCTAAGAAGCGCTTCCTGATCATCCCGGACCGGCCCGCGCGGGCCGCGTATCTGACCAAGCGCTGGGCCCGTCCGCTGTACGACCGGCAGATGCGCAAGGTCGCGACCAAGGCTCATCGACGCGCGGAAGCTGCCGCCCCGCGCGCAGACACAGCCTCCGCCGCGGAATCGCCGACCGGCCCCACACATGGGTGATGGTGCTCGCGCGGTCCGCGACGAGGACGCCTTCGACGTCGCCGCGATGGACACGTGGTTGCGGCAGCGCACTGAGTTGGCGACCGGACTACCCGAGGTCAAGCAGTTCTCCGGCGGCGCGTCCAACCTGACCTACCTGTTGAGCTATCCCGGACACGATCTGATCCTGCGCCGCCCACCGGCCGGGACCAAGGCGAAGAGCGCGCACGACATGGGCCGCGAGTACCGGATTCAGGCCGCGTTGAAGCCGGTCTTCCCGTACGTCCCGACGATGGTTGCCCACTGCGCCGATGACGCGGTGATCGGTTCGGAGTTCTACGTGATGGAGCGGGTCGCCGGCACGATCCCGCGCCGCTCCGAGCTCGGCGTCGACCTGACGCCCGAGCGGACCGGCCAGCTCTGCCGCACGTTGATCGATCGACTTGTCGACTTACACGAGGTCGACCCCGCCGCGGCCGGCCTCGCCGACCTCGGCCGCGGTGCCGGGTACGTCGGCCGCCAGGTCAGCGGCTGGTCCGACCGGTACCGCAAGGCGAAGACCTGGAACGTGCCGAGTTACGAGAAGGTGATGGCGTGGCTCGCGGCGAACCAGCCGGCCGACGTCCGCACCTGCGTGATCCACAACGACTTCCGGCTGGACAACGTCGTACTGGCTCCGGACGATCCGCAGCGAGTGGCCGGCATCCTGGACTGGGAATTGGCCACGCTCGGCGATCCGCTGATGGATCTCGGCAGCGCGCTCGCGTACTGGGTGCAGGCCGATGACGACTGGGCGTTCCGCCGGTTCCGCCTACAGCCGTCGGACGCGCCGGGGATGCTGACCCGCGCCGAGGTCGTTGCCTACTACACCGAGCGGTCCGGGCTGAAGCCGGAGAACTGGGCGTTCTACGAGGTGTTCGGTCTCTTCCGGCTGGCGGTGATCGCGCAGCAGATCTACTACCGCTATCACCACAAGCAAACCCGCAACCCACGCTTCAAGAACTTCTGGCTCCCGGTGAACCTGCTCGAGCGCCGCTGCCGACGGATCATCCGGCAGGCCTGATGGCGGTCATCTATCTCGTCCGGCATGCGCAGGCGTCCTTCGGTGCGCGGGACTACGACAAGCTGTCCGATCTCGGTGAGCGGCAGGCGGTTGCTCTTGGCAACGTTCTGCGTACTCGCGGAGTGCGGCCGGAGCTGGTCGTCTCGGGATCGATGCACCGGCACGCGCAGACGGCCGAGCTGGCAGGATTCGCTCCGGAGATCGACCACGGGTACGACGAGTTCGACCACGACCAGGTGATCGTCGCGCACAAACCGGCGTACCGGGTGCGGGCGCTGATGATCGCGGACCTGGCCCGGACGGGGAACCCGAAGCGGGCGTTCCAGCAGATGTTCACCGCGGCGACCGACCGCTGGATCGACGGCAGCGACGGCTACACCGAGACGTTCCAGGCGTTCTGCGACCGCTCCGAAGACGCAGTACGGCGTACTGCCGGGCGGCTGGGCAAAGGGGAGACCGCGCTGGTCTTCACCTCGGGCGGACCGATCGCGGCCGTGGTCAGCCGGCTGCTGTCCGATGGCGACGGACTGTGGCCCAAGCTGAACCCGGTCACGATCAACACCGCGATCACGAAGGTCGTGTCCGGTCGCAGCGGACTGACTGTGGTCAGCTACAACGAGCACGGCCACCTCGATCAGCAGGAGCTCACCTACCGATGAGACGGAACATCTTGATCACCGGCGCGAGTGCCGGACTCGGCGAGGAGATGGCGCGGCAGTTCGCGGCCAAGGGACACAACCTCGCGCTTACCGCGCGGCGCGAGGACCGGCTCGCCGCCCTTCGCGACGAGATCCGCGGCAAGCATCCCGGGCTCACCGTCACGATCCACAAGCTCGACGTGACCGATGACGAGCAGGTGTTCACCGTCTTTCGCGAGGCCGACAAGGCGCACGGCCAACTCGACCGGATCATCGTGAACGCCGGCATCGGCAAGGGCGCGGCGCTCGGCACCGGCCGGTACGACGCCAACCGCGAGACCGCGATGACGAACTTCGTCGGCGCGCTCACCCAGGCCGAGGCAGCGCTGGAGCTGTTCCGGGAGCGGAACGCCGGGCATCTCGTGTTCATCTCCTCGATCGGCGGCCTGCGCGGCCTCCCGCGCTCGATCACCACCTACGCCGCGACCAAGGCCGGGCTGGCCTCGCTCGCCGAAGGACTGCGGATGGAGTTCCTCGGCCGGCCGATCAAGGTCAGCACCATCTATCCCGGGTACATCCGGTCGGAGATGAACGACCGGGTGCAGAACACTCCGCTGATCGTCGACACCGTGCCCGGAGTGCGGGCGATGGTCGCCGCCATCGAGGCGGAGAAGCCGAAGGCCTACGTGCCGGCCTGGCCGTGGGCTCCGCTGTCGTGGGTGATGCGCTTCGCCCCGCTGCCGTTGGTGAAGAGGTGGATGTGACTCGCTGGGGTCTGACCGTTCCGTTGACCGGGGTGCCGTTGCGTGACCACCGGCCGTTGATCACCGAGCTGGCGGCGCTCGGCTACACCGATCTGTGGTCGGCCGAGGTGGCCGGCGCGGATGCGTTCACGCCGCTGGTGCTCGCGTCCGAGTGGGACGACCAGTTGCGCTTGGGGACGGCCGTCGTACCGGTGCATACGCGGGGACCCGCTGCGCTGGCGATGAGTGCGGCGGCGTTGGCCGATCTCGCGCCCGGGCGGTTCGTGCTCGGGATCGGGGCGTCGTCGGAGACGATCGTGACCGGGTGGAACGGGATCGCGTACGACCCGCCGTACGCGCGGACTCGCGACGTACTGCGGTTTCTGCGGCAGGCGTTCGCGGGGGAGAAGGTCGACGGGACGTTCGACAGTTTCACGATCAACCGGTTCCGGCTGGAGAAGGCGCCGGATGTGCCGCCTGCCCTGATGCTTGCGGCGCTCCGGCCGCAGATGCTGAAGCTTGCCGCGCGGGAGGCCGACGGTGCGATCACCAACTGGCTGTCCGCGGACGACGTTCGCCAGGTCCGCGCCGAGCTCGGCCCCGACAAGGAGCTGGCCGCCCGGATCTTCGTCTGCGTCACCGACGACGCCGAGATGGCCCGCAACATCGGCCGCTACCTGATCGCCACCTACCTGACCGTCCCCGGCTACGCCGCCTTCCACGACTGGCTCGGCCGCGGTCCCGCGATGAAGCCGATGCGCGACGCGTGGGCGGCCGGCGACCGCAACGCCGCGATGGCCGCCGTACCGGTTGAGGTTCTCGACTCGCTGATCGTCCACGGTACGGCGGAAGAGTGCCGAGCCCACATCGATCGGTACGCGGCGAACGGCCTCGACACCCCGATCATCGCCACGCTGCCGACGGGTACGAGCCTGATCGAGACCGCCCGAGCCCTCGCGCCTAGGGGCGCAGAAGGAACGACTTCACGCACGGCCGACCAGTAATTTCCACCACGAGGATCCCGCCGGCGGCCGCATCCCTCATGCTGCCGCTCAGGGAGAACACCTCGATCGGCCCCGCCTTGCTGACCGCAGCCTTGCTGACCGTCAGCGAAGCCGGCTGCCGCACGAACTGCCGCATCACCACCGGAATCGACTGCTTGGTATCCGCACAGGCGAGCGCCGTCGCGCCGTCGGCATCGTTCGCGTTCAAGCGCGCCGCGAACCGCGCCGCGACCTGCGCCGAGTTGCTCGGAGCCGGCGTGACCGGGAGAGGCTTGACCGGAACGGGCTTCGCCGTGACCCTCGGCTTCACGGAGGTGGTCGGCCGCGGCTTGGCCGACGTGGTCGAGTTCGGTTTCGCGGACGTCGTCGGCTTCGGCGGCGGCGCGACCGAGGTGACCGGCGCCGGTGGCGGCGTCGATGGATCCGGCTTGATGCTCGAGACCACCTTGGTGGCGACATAGACGCCGGTACCGAGCACCGCGATCAGCAGCACCAGCATCAGCGCGATGAACAGGCCGGCGCGGTTCTTCCGGGGCGGGCGGCCGTAGTCGGGGGCGGCGATTCCGCCCGGCGGCGGGTAGCTCACAGGCGATGCTCCTTGAGCCAGTTGGTGGCCCGCCGGTTCGAGGCCCGCGACAACCAGGCGTCCTGAATGATCTCGGCCAGCTCCTGCTTCGACAGCTCACCGATCCGGCTCGCCCGCACCAGCACCGACGGGTGTCCGTCGAAGTGCGGCGTACTGAAGAACGGCGTCGCCGCGTCGGCGATCAACGCCAGCTTCTCGTCCTCGGACTCGGTCCAGATCATGATCACGTCGTCGTACTTCTCCCCGGTCTCCGGATCGACGGCGTCGGGCCGAGCCGTCCGGAAGAATACGAACGACTTCCCCCCGATTTGATACACCGGCCGCTCGGTCCCGTCGTCCCGCTCCCACACCGTCACGAACGGCATCGACCGAGCAATCGCATGCACGTCCGCCACCCGAGCCCGCCGCTCCGCCATGGCCCGATCGTACGGCGGGCTGTCGGTCCCGACCGCTAACCTCCCGCGCATGCTGCCCATCGCAAGACCGCTCGGTCCGGACGCCGACGGACAATGGGTACGCCGGTGGCTGTCGCCGGAGTGGAACCGCCTTGTCGATGCCTGGGTGGCGGAGCGGATTGACGGCCGGATCATCGGGGAGCCGCTGACCTACCGCGCGAGGCTTTGGTCCGTGACCAGGTGCTATCGCACGAGTGGCGGCGTGGTGTGGTTCAAGGAGAACAATCCGGGGCATCGGTTCGAGGCTGGGCTGGTGGACGAGCTCGCGCGGTTGGCGCCGGATCAGGTGATCGTGCCGCTGGCGGTTGACCGTGAGCGTGGGTGGTTGCTCGCGGCGGATCATGGGCCGACGCTGTGGCATCGCGATGTGGCGGACCAGGCGACGCGGCGCAAGGTCGTCGAGGCGCTGGCTCAGCTGCAATGCGCCGTACGGAAAGAGCTCGAGCCGCCGCCGGGGATGGTGAGGCTGGCACCGTGTGAGGCTGGCGATCGGCTGCGGGAGATCGCCCGGGCGTGGGCGGCGCTGCCGTCCGGGCATCCGCTCAAGCTGGGGGCCGGGGAGCTCCACCGGGCTGAGGCCGCGGCCGACGCACTGGACGAGCGGCTGGCGTCGCTCAGCGACAGCGTCCCGCTCGGCCTCGAGCTCAACGATGTCTACGCGGCGAACGTCTTCGCCGCCGGGCCACGCTTCTTCGACTTCGGCAACGCGATCTGGGGACACCCGTTCGTCTCCCTGCACAGCTTCCTCGCCTCGGTCGTCGAGTGGACCGGCGCGCCGCTGCCGACCAAGGATCGTGAGGAGCTGTACGCCATCTATCTCGCCCGAACAGGTGGTCCGCGTGCCGAGCTGGTGGCGACCGAGGCGCTGGAGCGCGTGCATCGGCTCGTCAGTTGGGTGCGGTTGATCCCGCACGCCGACCTGGTGGAGCTCCGCGCGCGGGCCGAGATCCCGCTCAAGTACCTCGCGGAAGCCACAGCGTGAAGACCGACCCTTCGCCGAGTTTGCTGGTGACGGTGATGCGGCCTTGGTGCGCCTCGACGAGGTGTTTGGTGATGGCCAAGCCCAGGCCGCTGCCGCCGGTCGAGCGGTTGCGGGACTGCTCCGCGCGGTAGAAGCGGTCGAACAGATGCGGGAGGTGCTGGTCGGCGATGCCGGTGCCGCTGTCGGTGACGGTGAGGTTGTAGCCGTCGGCGACGCGGCGGACGCCGACGACGACGGTGCCGCCGGTCGGGGTGTAGCGGATCGCGTTCGAGACCAGGTTGCCCAGGGCTTGGCGCATGCGGGCGCTGTCGATCGAGGCGACGGCCTCGGCCGGTACGTCGGCGGTCAGCGTGATGCCGGCGGTCTCGGCAGCCGGGCGGTGGGCGAGGACGACTTGCTGGGCGAGCTCGCTCAGGTCTCGCGGGGCCGGGTGCAGGCGGAGCATGCCGGCGTCAGCCAGCGCGAGGTCCTGCAGGTCGGCGACGAGGTGTTCGAGCAGGCCGGTCTCCTCCAGCAGCGAGGTGACGAGCTCTCCGTCGAGCGGTACGACGCCGTCCTCCGACGCGACCAGGTAGCCCTTGATATTGGCCAAGGGGGTTCGGAGTTCGTGGGCGACATCGCTCACCATGGCCTTCCGCTGGAAGTCGCTGCGCTGAATGGATTCGGCCATCGCGTTGAACGCGTGCCCGAGTCGCGCGACCTCGTCCTTGCCGGTCACCGGCACCCGCGCCGCGTGGTCGCCGTTCCGCATCCGCTGCGCCGCGCCGGTGAGCGCGACGATCGGCCGGACCAGCCGGCGTCCGGTCAGCAGCATCACCAGCGCCGCGATCAGCATCACGCCGAGCGCGGTCGCCGCGGTACGGAGCATGCCTTCACCGGAGAAGACGTTGAAGGCGCTCTTCGAGCCCAGATAGAGCTTCGCCGTCGGTGCCACGTACGGCGCCATGGCCTGTGATTGCGCGTTCGTTACGCACTGGACGAACTTGCCGTCGCGGTCCTCATACCCCTCGGCAGGCGTGACCACCTGCAGACCGTCCGGCGACGCGGCGCGGGTGAACGGAACTCCGGCAGTCTGCAGGCATTCGGAAGCCCGCCGGATCTGATCGTCGTTGACCAGCTTCGCCTTGGCGCTCGGCGCGTTCAGCTCCTTGGGATAGCAAGGATCCAGCCCGTCGTCGCTCTGCACCGCCAACGGAGCGGACGGCTGGACGGAGGCGCCGCCCGAAGCAGCGGAGTCGATCGCCACGAGCGGCCGGCCCGCACTGACCGTGATCGAGGCCCCCAGCCCGTTGGCCTGGTAGCAACGGTTCGCCGCTTCCGCGAGCAACTTGCGCTGCGCCTTCTCCGTGTCGCTGAGACCCCACTGCGAGTCGAAGGCCGAGAAGGTCGCTCGCGTGACGGTTGCCATCGGCATCATCGGTACGGCGACCGCCCGCCCCGACACCTTGGCCGACGTACCGGAGAACGCCACGCCGCCCGAGCCCCGGGCGTCAATGGTTGCCGCAGGCACCGAAGGAAGCTCCGGTGCGGCGCCGAGCATCCGGGCCGAATCCGCGATCACCGTG
Source organism: Kribbella sp. NPDC005582 (assembly GCF_040605415.1). Classification (NCBI taxonomy): domain Bacteria; kingdom Bacillati; phylum Actinomycetota; class Actinomycetes; order Propionibacteriales; family Kribbellaceae; genus Kribbella; species Kribbella sp. NPDC005582. The sequence goes on along the minus strand of NZ_JBEXCU010000001.1, from coordinate 2,000,860 downwards.
CCGTCGGGCTTGGTGAGCGCGATCCGGCGCCCGGTCTCGTCGGCGAGTCGATGGACCTCTTTGTCGACACCGGACCAGCTGGTGTGGTTCATCGCGTAGTCGCTCAGTTCGGCGTACACCTGACCGTCGACCTGCAGCTGGCCGGTGTTCGCGTCGATCTCGCCCTGGAGCTTCTCCTTCGTGCTGTACGTCGCGATCACCGCGGTGGCGAGCACCGCGCCGAGCGCGACCGCGAGCGAGAGGCCGAGGAACCGGACCAGCAGGCTACGACGCATCGGACACCACCTTGTCGGCGAGCTTGTAGCCCACGCCGTACACGGTCCGCAGGTACGCCGATCCGCCCAGCTTCTTCCGCAGATTCATCACATGGACGTCGATCGTCCGGTCGAACACGTAGTGGTCGAAGCCGAATGCGTGCTCGAGCAACTGCTGCCGCGAGTACGCCCGCCCGGGTGACGCGGCCAGGCACGCGAGGATTTTGAACTCCGCCGGCGTCACCTCCACCAGCTCTCCGCTCAGCCGCACCTCATGCCGGCTCGGGTCGATCTCCAGCTCACCCACGCGGTACACCTCACCCTCGCCGCGGTTCCGCGTGCGCCGCAGTACCGTCCGCACTCGGGCCACCAGTTCGCGCGGGTTGTACGGCTTGGTCAGATAATCGTCTGCACCCAGATCCAGCCCCAGCAGCAGGTCGTCCTCGGTGGACCGCGCGGTCAGCATGATGATCGGAACATCGCCGTCGGCCCGGAGCACCCGGCAGACGTCCAGACCGTCGACCTTCGGCATCATCACGTCCAGCACCAGCAGGTCGGGGCTGCGCCGGCGGGCCTCGTCGATGGCGGCCCGGCCGTCGTGCACGACGACGGTCAGATGGCCCTCCCGCTCGAGATAGCGCCGGATCAGCTCCGCCTGTTTCACGTCGTCTTCGGCAACCAGGATCCGGGCAGGCATGTTCCCCAATGTCCCTGAACATCATGAGAATCCGATGAAGATCGACTGAGAGCATCGAGTGCAAACCGGTCCTTCACAGGTTCTTCACGGCCCGGGCGGCACGCTCCAGCCCATGAGAACCTCACGGACCGCACTTGCCGCCCTGGCCGTTCTGGCGCTGGCAGCCTGCGGGAACAACCAGGACAAGGCGCCGGTCGCCGGCGACAGCAAGAGCGACAAGAGTCCGCTGGCCGAGTACATGGGCGACGGGTTCGTCAGTTCCGGCGGCGGGATGATGCGCGCGACCCGGGCCGGTGGCTCCGGAGAGTCGACCGAGGAGGATCTGGCCAAACAGCGCAAGGTCGAGGACTCGATCGTCGCCTGTATGAAGACCGCCGGTTTCGAGTACGTCGCCGTCCCGCCGGAGCAGAAGACGAAGGGCAAGTTCGCCGAGGCCTTCGACCTGCCGCCGGACAAGTTCGCCGAGCAGTACGGCTATGGCATCAGCACCATCGACTGGTCCAAGGCCGGCGCCGAGGACAACGCGAACGACCCCAACAAGAAGATCCGCGACGCCCTCTCGAAGACCGCACAGACGGCGTACGACGACGCCCTCAACGGGAAGGGCGCCGGCAACGGTACGGCGATCGCGATCTCACCGCAGGACGCGGGCAAGCCGATCGACATGGGGTGCCGCGGGAAGGCCTTCACCGAGGCGTACGGCGACCCGGCGAAGCACCAGGACGACTTCAAGAAGTACGAAGGCCTGTTCAAGGACCTCGAGGCACTGAACAAGCGGGTCAACAACGACCAGCGGGTCGTGGACGCCACCAAGGCCTGGTCGGACTGCCTGGCCGACGCCGGGCACGCCGGCTTCACCAAGATCGAGGACCCGCGCGCCTCGATCCAGAAGAAGCTGGACGAGCTGACCGGGAACAAGCCCCAGGACAAGCCCGGTAGCGGCCCGAACGTGACGATCGGCGGACCGCCGTCGTTCGACAAGGTCGACGCGGCGAAGCTGGGTGACCTGCGCAAGGCCGAGACCGAGCTGGCCGTGGCCGACCAGAAGTGCAAGGCCAAGTCGTACGACGCGCAGTTCAAGACCGTGCAGTACGAGCTGGAGAAGGAGTTCGTCGCCCAGCACAAGGCGGAGCTCGAGGCGTACCGCGACGGAATGGCGAACCGGTGACCGCAGGACCCAAGTCGCGGCGGCAGATCCTGGTCGGGGTGGCTGCGCTCGCGGCCACCTCGCTCGGGGTCGGCGTCGTGGCCGGCGCCCGGATCACCTCGCCGGAGGACGCGGCCGCGAAGACCGCCCCGCCGAAGGCGTCCCAGATCACGGTGCCGGTCGAGAAGAAGGCGCTGGCCAGCAAGGTGGTCGGCCGTGGTGACGCGTCGTTCGACGGCGCGGTGAACATCCGCGTCGAGACCAGCGGCCTGACCACTCCGGCGATCGTGACCGGTAAGGTGCCCGGGGTCGGTGCGACCATCACCGAGGCGAAGGCGCTCCTCGAGATCGTCGGCCGGCCGGTGATCGCACTGGCCGGCGTCCTGCCGATGTACCGGTCACTCACGCCGGGCAGCAAAGGGCCCGACGTACTGCAGCTGGAGCGGACGCTCGACCGGCTCGGGTTCGACCCGGGCAGTGTCGACGGCAAGTACGACTCCGGTACGGCGCGCGCCGTACGGGAGCTGTACGAGAAGGCCGGGTACGACGCGCCCGAGGCGGATCAGCAGCTGAAGGATGCCGCGGAGCAGGCCAAGAAGGCGACCGACGCCGCGAAGAAGGCGCTCCGGCAGGCACAGTCGCAGCTCGCCCAGGCCAAGAAGGCCAAGGCGCCGGACCTCACCGTCCAGAAGGGCGCGGTCACGGACGCCAAGGAAGCGCTGGAGGACGCCCGCGAGGCGCAGGACGAGGCCGAGCTGAAGGCGGAGACGCCGCTGCCGGTCGCGGAGGTCGTCTACGTGAAGTCGCTGCCGCGCCGGGTCGACAAGGTGAACGTCGAGCGCGGCGGTACGGCGAGTGGCGCGGTGATGTCGGCCAGCGGTGCGGCCCTCGTCGTCACGGTCAAGGTGGATGCGGCCGCCGCGGAGCACCTGAAGGCCGGGATGACGGCCGAGCTGACGCTGGGCGACGGCTCGACTGTGAAGGCGAAGGTGAAGCGCCTGACCCGCAAGGGCGATTCGTACGACGTTGTCGTCGGGCCGGACAAGCTCACTCCGAAGCAGCTCGAACAGCTCCGGGACGCGAACGTGAAGGTGACCATCCCGGTGAAGAGCACGAACGGCAAGGTGCTGACCGTGCCGGTCGCGGCGCTGTCGGCCGGTTCGGACGGCGGCTCCCGGGTCGAGGTCGTGCGCAACGGCAAGACCGAGCTCGTGCCGGTCAAGGTCGGGCTGACCGCCGACGGATACGCCGCGGTGACGCCGACCGGTGACGCCAAACTCGATGCGGGCGACCAAGTGGTGGTCGGCAAATGAGCACCTCGCTCGCAGTCGCGCTCCCAGCGCCCGTGGTGGAGATGATCGGCGTCCGCCGAGTCTTCCCCGGACCACCCGAAGTCGAGGCGATCCGGGACGTCGACCTCGTGATCCGGCAGGGCGAGTACCTGTCGATCGTCGGCCCATCAGGCTCCGGCAAGTCCACATTGCTGCATTTGCTCGGGCTGCTGGACAACCCGAGCAGCGGCGTCTACCGCCTGGACGGCGTCGACACGATGAGCCTTCGCGAGCGGCGACGCGCCGTACTGCGCGGGGAGCGGATCGGCTTCGTCTTCCAGTCGTTCCACCTGCTCGCCCACCGCACCGTGCTCGAGAACGTCGCGCTCTCGATGGTGTACGTCGGAGTCCCGCGCCGGGAGCGGATGGCCCGAGCCCGGGTCGCGCTGGAACGCGTCGGGCTCGCGCACCGGATGGAGTTCGGCCCGTCCACGCTCTCCGGCGGTGAACGCCAACGCGTCGCCATCGCCCGGGCCCTGGTCGCCGAACCCAGCCTGCTGCTCGCCGACGAACCCACCGGCAACCTGGACAGCGTCAACGCCGAAGCCATCCTCGAGCTCTTCGACGAACTGCACGCCGGCGGGATGACGCTCGCCGTCATCACCCACGACGACCACGTCAGCCAACGCGCCCAACGCCGCGTCCGCATCGTCGACGGGACGCTCCAGTGGTGACCCCACCAGCAGGCCCCCCGGCTGATCCCACCGGCGGGCCGTCCACTTCAGGTCATCGAGCGAAGCGGTCCAGGCCGGCGGTGCGCGACGTCCTGGACGAAGCCTTGGCGGGAGTTGCGGCTCGGCCGACTCGGCTGATCCTGACCACGCTCGGCACCGTCCTCGGCGTCGCGGCTCTCGTCGGGACGGTCGGGCTCGGGCAGACGGCGGCCGGGCAGATCAGTCAGAAGTTCGATCTGGCGCAGGCGACCCGGGTGGTGGTCGCGCCGGGGGAGAAGAACGGGCAGGAGGGCGAGGCGGCGACCGAGTTGCCGTGGGACGCGCCGGATCGGCTGGCGCGGCTGAACGGCGTCGATGCGGTCGGCACGGTCAGCGTCGTCGACGTCGGTGCCGATCTGGTGAGCAGTGTGGCCGGTCTGAACGGCGGTGAGGGCAAGGCCTTGACCGTGATGTCTGGTTCGGCGGGTCTGTTCGACGCGATCCGGGCCGTACTGAAGACCGGGCGGTTCTTCGACGCCGGGCACGACCAGCGCGCTGACAAGGTGGTTGTCCTCGGCAAGCATGCGGCCGAGCGGCTCGGAATCAACCGGGTCGACTCCGCACCCGCGATCTTCATCGGCGACGAGCCGTACACGGTGATCGGCATCCTCGATTCGGTCTCCGGCCGCGCCGAGCTCAACGACGCGGTGATCATGCCGAACGGGACGGCCAAAGCGGCGTACGGGCTGAAGTCGCCGGACGCGATCGAGATCCGGACCGCGGTCGGCGCGGCGCAACTGATCGCCGGTCAGGCGCCGAAGGCGATCCAGCCGAACGACCCGAGCACCCTCACGGTCGACGCGCCGCCGAAGCAGGGCGCCGTCCGGAAGGGGGTCGAGTCGGACCTGAACGTGCTGTTCCTGCTGCTGGGAGCGGTCGCACTGCTGGTCGGCGGTCTCGGGATCGCCAACGTCACGCTGCTCTCGGTCCTCGAACGGATCGGCGAGATAGGCCTGCGCCGAGCCCTGGGCGCCGCGCGACGACACATTGCCGCGCAGTTCCTGGTCGAGAGCGTGATCGTGGGGCTGCTCGGCGGTCTACTCGGTACGGCGGTCGGCGTACTGCTCACCGTCGGAGTGTCGTTCGCGAACGACTGGACGCCGATCCTGGACAACAAACTGGCGTTCGGATCACCCTTGCTGGGTGCGGTCATCGGCCTGATCGCCGGGACCTACCCCGCCTGGAAGGCCTCCGCCATCCAGCCGATCACCGCGCTGCGCGGCGCGTGAGTAGAGCACCGCGGTCAGCGCGAACCCGAGCACGATGAAGGCCAGCACCGGGTAGGACTTCCCGTTGTCGGGCAGGATCAGCGCACCGAGTGCGGCGGCGGAGACCTGCCCGACATTGAAGATCATGTCGTAGAGCGCGAAGACCCGGCCGCGGAAGACGTCGTCGACACCCGTCTGCACGAGGGTGTCGACGCTGATCTTCACGCCCTGCGCACAGAACCCGGTCAGGAACCCGCCGACGATCAGCGCCGGCTGCGTGAACAACCCGACCGGTACGGCGGTCACCACCGCCGCGGCCGCGAATAGCACCGTGATCCACCGCCGCAGCGTCATCACCCGCGTCGCCCACGGCGTGACCAGAGCGGCGACGAAGATGCCGGCCCCGACCATCCCGGTCGCGATCGCGAGCGCACCGAAGGCTTCGTCCAGCCGGTCCGGACCGTAGAAGTAGTTGCGGTAGAGCAGGATCATCGCGACCGTGATCAGCCCGAAGAAGAACCGCAGCGAGCCGATCGCCGCCAGCCCGAGCGCGGCCTGCCGCCGTTCCCGCAGATGCCGGCCGCCGTCGACCAGCCCGTGCGCGATCGTCCGGATCGCCTCGACCAGCCCGGGCTCGTCACCCTGCAGGTCCGGCCCGAGCTGGTTGCGGCCCAATCGCAGGGCGAGGAGCGCAGCACCGACGTACACGAGCACGGTCAGACCCAGTACGGCGAGATCCGAGTCGACCAGGAGTTTGACGCCGGCCCCGACGCCGCCGCCGACCAGGAAGGACGCCGTACCGGAGGTTGGGGTGACGGCGTTGGCCATCACCAGCTCGTCGCGCTCGACCACATGCGGCAGCCCGGCCGACAGCCCGGAGAGCAGGAACCGGTTAACGCCGAGCGTCAGCAGCACCGCCAGATAGAACGGCACCCCGGCGTTGCCCGCCGCAACGATCACGCCGACCACGCAGACCAGCGCCGCGCGGGTCAGGTTCGCGCCGAACAGGATCTGCCGCCGCGACCACCGATCCAGCAGTACGCCGGTGAACGGCCCCAGCACGGAGTACGGCAGCAACGCGACCGCGAACAACCCCGCGATCGCCGCCGCATCCGGCGCGCGCTCCGGCGAGAACAGCACGTACGACGCCAGCGCGACCTGGAACACCCCGTCGCCGAACTGCGACGACAAGCGCACCGCGAACAGCCGCCGGAAATCCCGCCGCCGCAACAACGTCCCGAGATCCCGGATGAACCGCACCCCCGAACTCTAGGCCCCCAGATAGTCGGCCAGCGCCGCCGGATGACCGAGCATCGGGAAATGCGCACCCGGCAGCTCGTCCGGTGTCACTCCTAGCCGCTCCTGGGTCACCCTGCGCAGGAAGTCCGCCGGGAACAATCGGTCGTCGCGCGCGATCGCCACCCGCGTCGGCACCTCTGGCCACGCGTCGAAGGCGCACGGATCGTCCAGCGGCCCAGCCGACTGCTCCCGCAGGTGCTGCCGGGCCTCAGCCGCCAGCGCCGGCGGCAGGTCGTGGAAGAACACGTCGCCATCCGCCGACTCGTAGCCCGTCTGCTTCCACCACTCGCTGATCCGCTCACCCGGCGCGGGAACCATCGCCGCCACCAGCACGAGCTCCCGCACCGGCAGGCGCTCACAGACGAGCACCCCGGTGAAGCCACCCAGCGAATGCGCCACCACAGTGACCGGCTCCCCATCCGGTACGGCGTCGACCACCGCATCGACGTACTGAGCCAGTCCGGCACTGGGATCGTCACACGGCAGGTCCGGCGCGATCACCGCGTGGCCGCGGTGGATGAGCTCCGCGGTGAGCCGGTGCCAGTGCCAGGACGAGCTGGCCGCACCGTGGATCAGAACCGAACGCATAAGGCCTTCCGGAGGAGTTCGCCGAACTCGGCGGGGTGCGTGGTCAGGCCAGTGTGCCCGCCGGGGAAGTGCAGAGGCTCCGTGCCGAGACGCTCAGCCAGGAAAGCGGCAGCACGATAGGGCAGCTCACCACGTGAGTCCTGGCCGCAGGCGAGCACGAGCCGGTCCGACAGTGCCTCCAGCCGGTCGAGGTCCGGGGCGTAGGACATGAAGCTGGGCACGATGTTCCCGACGAAGTACGGCAGGTTGGCCATTGTCCGCTCGGCACGTGCCGCTGCTTGCGGGGGAAGCTTGAGCTCGGCCTTCGGCTCGGTGGTATCGCTGGGCTTCTTCAGTCCCGCGGCGAACACGCCCATTGCCGGCATGAGCCCCTGGGTGCGGAGAGTTTCCTGCACGCGCGCGATGAGCGCGCGATGTACGGAGGCATCCGGCAGCACCTCCACTACTGGCGGCTCGTGCGCCACGAGGCGTTCGATGCGTTCGGGATGGGCGGCGAGTAGGTGCAGAGCGGCGATCGCGCCCGAGCTGGCGCCGAACACCCGAGCGGGCTCACCGGGCGACAGCAGCTCCAGCAGGCGGAACGCGTCGTCGGCGTGCTCGGCCACGTGCTGCTCGGCCCCGGGGTCGTCCAGTGTGCTTCGGGACATACCGCGCGGGTCGTAGGCCGCGACCGTGTACTCGGCGGCCAGGTCGTCGGCGACGCCATCGAAGGAGGCCGTGTCGCCCGCCCCGCCAGGTATCAGCAGCAGGAGCGGGCCCTGGCCGCGCACTTCGTAGTGCAGAGTCGCACCGTTCACGCGCAGGCTGCCGATGGTCGGGTCGGTCATGAGGGATCTCCTTCTCGGGATGAGGGCCAGTGCTCCAGGGTGGTGTGCAGGGCGTCGAGGACGCGGATCCAGGAATGTTGCGGCGAACGCTCGTGCGCAAACCCGCCCGCAGCCTCCAAGGCGACGAATCCGTGGAACGTGCTGCGCAGCAACCGGACCGCGTCGGTCAGATCCGGCTCGGCCAGCCCGTAACCGCGCAACATGCCGTAGGTCAGCTCGACCGCGCGCCGTGGTCCAGGCGCACTCGCGGCCAGCTCCGGGTCGATCTGGATCGGGGTCTGGGTCGCCATGTAGCGGCCCGGATGCCGATGGGCGTACTCCCGCCAGGCGTTGGCGAACGCGATCAGCGCCTCCTTGCCCGCCCGTCCGGCGGTCGCCTCCGCGATCCGGATGGTCTTGTCATCGGCGGCCAGCAGTGCGATCCGTCCGCGCAGATCCTCCAGACTGCGGACGTGCGTGTAAAGACTCGCGTCCTTCACGCCCAACCGCCGCGCCACCTGCGCCATGGTCACCTGCTCGAGCCCGATCTCGTCCGCCAGTTCGGCGCCCGCGATTGTCACCCGCTCCGCCGTCAACCCCGCCCGCGCCATGTTTCCTCCTCACCTTCCTAGGAGTCCTAGTTATAACCTAGGGATCCTAGGATACGCAAGCAGGAGACGACGCCCTTTAGGGTGGCTGGATGGACCGGGCCGGCTATCCGCACTTCCTGCCGATCACGCTGCGGTGGAAGGACAACGACGTCTACGGGCATGTGAACAACGTCGAGTACTACAGCTTCTTCGACACCGTGATCAACGACTTCCTGATCCGGGTCGGCGGGCTGGACATCCACAGCGGCGCGGTGATCGGCTTGTGCGTGGAATCGCAGTGCACCTTCAAGGCGTCCCTGGAGTTCCCGGGCGTGGTCGATGCCGGGCTGCGGGTCGAGCGGGTCGGCAACTCGAGCGTGCACTACGAGATCGGGCTGTTCGGCTCAGACTCCGCAGAGCCTGCTGCGACCGGGCGGTTCGTGCACGTGTTCGTGGATCGAAAAGACCGGCGGCCGGTGCCGATTCCGGACCGCCTTCGGGACGCGTTGGAGGGGATCACCGGATGATCGTGCGCGGCGCCGTACTGCGGGAGATGGGCCTACCCAAGCCGTATGCCGACTCGCGGCCGCTGCGCGTGGAAGAGGTCGAGCTGGCGCCGCCCGGGCCGGGTGAGCTGCTGGTGCGGATCCGTGCCGCCGGGCTGTGTCATTCGGACCTGTCGGTCATCGACGGCTCACGGCCGCGGGTGATGCCGATGCTGCTCGGCCACGAAGCGACCGGTGAGGTGGTGCAGTCGGAGGCGCCTGGCTTCGCAGTGGGCGACTCTGTCGCGTTCGCGTTCGTCCCGGCGTGTGGTGCGTGCGGTCCGTGTGCTGAGGGTCGGGCTGCGCTGTGTGAGCCCGGTGCGGCCGCCAATACCGCCGGCACGCTGCTGTCCGGCGTGCGGCGTCTGGACGGGGTGCACCACCATCTTGGCGTCTCGGGCTTCGCCGACCATGCGGTGGTGTCGGCGCGGTCCGCAGTGAAGATCGACCCGACACTGCCGCCGGAGATCGCTGCGCTGTTCGGCTGTGCCGTGATGACAGGTGTGGGCGCAGTGGTGAACACCGCGCAGGTGCGAGCCGGTCGAAGCGCTGTGGTCTTCGGGCTGGGCGGAGTGGGGCTGTCCGCCTTGCTGGGCGCCGCCCTCGTCGGTGCGCATCCGCTGGTCGCGGTTGACGTCGTACCGGAGAAGCTCGAGCTGGCCCTCGCCCTCGGTGCCACCCATGCGATTGCCGCCGGTCCGGACACGGTGGAGGAGGTGCGGGTCGCCACGTCAGGCGGTGCGGACTACGCCTTCGAGACGGTCGGCAGCGGCAAGGTGCTAGAGCAGGCGTACGCCGCCACGCGCCGCGGCGGGACCACCGTCACGGTCGGGTTGCCGCATCCGTCGCAGTCGTTCAGCGTGCCCGCGGTCAGCCTGGTCGCGGAGGAGCGCACGGTGAAGGGCTCGTACCTCGGCTCGGCGATCCCCAGCCGCGACATCCCGCGCTACATCGCCCTCTACCAAGCCGGCCGCCTCCCGGTCGACCGCCTGCTCACCGCAACTGTGGGCCTCGACAACCTCAACGAGGCCTTCGACACCCTCGCCGCCGGTACGTCGATCCGCCAGGTGCTAGTCCTCTGACCGGCGCTCGTCCAGGAGAGCGAAGGTGTGCGCCTCGCGCGCTCGCGCTTCCGGCGTGAAGTTGTCGCCGAAGTCGTCCGCCGTCGCGACCCGTCGCAGCTCGATGCCGGAGCTGTTCCCGTGGTCGGCGGCGAAGCACCGCTGCGCCCACAGCAGCGCTTCCTCGGGGGAGGCGACCTCGATCAGGCAGAAGCCGGCGATCAGCTCCTTGGTCTCCGCGAACGGTCCGTCGACCACCCGCGCCTTGCCGCCGTCGGGGACCAGCCGGAAGCCTTCCGAGCTCGGCAGCAGCCCCTCACCCGCGAGCAGCACACCCTTCTCGGCCATCTCGGCCATCACCTGGGTCATCTCGTTCAGGCTCTGTTCGCTGGGCTGCTCCCACGCCTCGGAGGCGGCGCTGGCCCGCATCATCATCACGTACCTCATGGGCCAATCAAACGTTAAATCCGCCGGAAAATGTATACACCGGGGTAACCGATCAGGCAGGCTACGCACAGTGCGGTCTCGCACACCGCTCGTGAGGCAATGTCAAGTGAGACACGCGGAGTAGTCCCTGAGGAGGACCCCTCTAATGCACACCCGCCCCCGCCGCATCGGTGCCATGGTCGGTGCCGGCGCCGTAGCGTTCGGCGCGCTCGCCGTGGTCGCCGGCAACTCGGCCGACGCTCAGCAGCAGCCCGCCCCCACTCCTGTCGAGACGTTGCTCGGCGGCAAGGAGCTCCCCGGCCGGGCCGCGCTCGGCCAGGTGCAGTCCCGGCTCGCAGAGCTCGCCGACCGCAACGGGATCGCCGCCGCCAAGCTGCAGGAGATCCTGGCCACCGACAAGACCAGCTGGCTCGACCGCGACGGCAAGCTGTTCTTCCGCGAGCCGACGACCGGTGCGAAGGCCGCGCCCACGGCCTCCCCGCGCTGGGCGACCAAGGCCGTCGCTGCCGCGACCGGTCCGGCGTTCGAGCTGCACAGCAAGCCCGGTTCGAACCGCGTGATCTACCTGGACTTCGACGGTCACACGATCACCGGCACCGCCTGGAACGGCAACGGCAAGCCCGCCACGGTCAACGTCACGCCGTACGACACCGACGGCAACACCGGCAACTGGAGCACGGCCGAGCAGGACGTCGTACGGGATGTCTGGAAGCGGGTCTCCGAGGACTACGCGCCGTTCGACGTGGACGTCACCACGCAGGCGCCGGCCGAGTCCGCGATCACTCGTTCCGGCTCGTCCGACCAGCAGTACGGCACGCGCGTCGTGATCGACCCGACCACCTGGTACCAGTCCGGCTGTGGCTGCGGCGGTGTCGCGTACGTCGGTGTTTACGACAACACCAGCCAGCACTCGTACTACCAGCCCGCCCTGGTCTTCACCAAGGGCGTCGGCACCGGCGCGAAGAACATCGCCGAGGCCGCGGCGCACGAGGCCGGTCACAACGTCGGCCTGAGTCACGACGGTACGGCGTCGGTCGGGTACTACTCCGGTCACGGCGCCTGGGCCCCGATCATGGGCGTCGGCTACTCCAAGGCGATCAGCCAGTGGAGCAAGGGCGAGTACTCCGGCGCGAACAACAAGGAAGACGATTTCGCGGTCATCGGCCAGAACGGGCTCGCCCTGCGCGCCGACGACCACGGCAACGCGACCAGCAACGCCACCGCGCTCGCCCTCGGTACGGCGACCTCCGGCGTCTACGCCAGTGACTCCGACGTCGACGTGTTCCGGATCGACCTGAACGCGGGCACGTTCAACTTCGCCGCCACGTCGGGTGGCGACCTGGACATCAAGCTCCAGTTGCTCGACTCGGCCGGCAACGTCGTCGTCACCGCCGACCCGGCCGCCGGCCAGTCGAACTCGGCGACCCCGACCGGTCTGAGCGCCAGCATCAGCCGCCAGGTCGCCGCGGGTCGCTACTACCTGCGGGTCGACAACACCGGCCACGCCAACCCGCTGAACACCGGCTACTCGACGTACGGGAGCCGTGGTGCGTACACGGTGCGTGTGACCGCCGGCTAGCAGGACCAGAGCTGCCCGGGGCCGTCGTTCCCACCGAGATCGACGGCCCCGGGTCCTGGGGGGACCAACCGCCCAACCCCTGGAGGATCCTCGATGAGGAAGCAACTTCGCCGTACCGGTGCGCTCGCGTGCACCGGCGCAGTCGTGTTCGGAGGCCTGGCCGTCGCGACCCGCGCCGACGCACAACAGCCGCTGCCGCTGCCTGAAGTCGCGGCGCGCAACGGATTGCCCACTGAGCAGCTGCAACGCATTCTGGCGACCGACAAGACCGCCGTACTCGACGCGGGTAGCCGCTTGTTCTATCGCGAACCGCAGCTCACCGCCGCGCAGAAGTCCGAAGAGGCCTCACCGCGCTGGGCCGCCGAAGCTGTCGAGGGTGCGACCGGTCCGGCGTTCGAGCTGCACAGCAAGCCCGGTTCGAACCGTGTGATCTACCTGGACTTCGATGGTCACACCATCACCGGTACGGCGTGGAACGCGTCGAAGGGCGTCGACCCGGTCAACGTCTCGGCGTACGACACCGACGGCGATCCGGCGAACTACAGCACTGCCGAGCAGGACGTCGTACGCGATGTGTGGGCGCGGGTTGCGGAGGACTACGCCACCTTCGACGTCGATGTCACCACGCAGGCACCGGCACAGTCCGCGATCGACCGCTCCGGTGCGTCGGACCTGCAGTACGGGACGCGCGTGCTGATCGACCCGGACACCTGGTACCAATCCGGGTGCGGCTGTGGCGGCGTCGCGTACGTCGGCGTCTACGACAACAGCAGCCAGCACGACTACTACCAGCCGGCACTCGTCTTCACGAAGGGTGTCGGGACCGGGGCGAAGAACCTCGCCGAGGCCGCGTCGCACGAGGCCGGGCACAACGTCGGCCTGAGCCACGACGGCACCTCGTCTGTTGGCTACTACCAGGGCCACGGCGCCTGGGCGCCGATCATGGGCGTCGGCTACTACCGCGGGATCAGCCAGTGGAGCAAGGGCGAGTATGCCGACGCGAACAACACGGAAGACGACTTCGGTGTCGTCGGCACGCACGGCCTGGCGCTGCGCACGGACGAGGCCGGCGACACGACGGCCGCCGCAGCTGCCCTGACCGTCGGTACGCCGGTCACCGGCTACATCGCGGCTGAAACCGACACCGACGTCTACAAGGTGACAGTCGATGCCGCAGGCAACTACACGGCGACCGCGAACGCCGCGGCCTCCGGTGCGAACCTGGACATCAAGCTCGACCTGCTGAACAGCGCCGGTACCGTCGTCGCTTCGGCCGACCCGGCCGCCGGCCAGACCGACGCGGCGACCCCGACCGGTCTCGGCGCCAGTGTCACCGCGAACTTGGCGGCCGGCACGTACTACCTGCGCATCGACAACGTCGGGTACGGCGACCCGCTGAACACCGGCTACTCGACGTACGGCAGCCGCGGCGCCTACACCGTCAAGCTCGCCACCTCCTGAAACCCCTGCGGCCGGCCAGCTTGCGCGGGCCGGCCGCAGGTCAGGTGAGGTGCGAGACCGCCAGCCCGGCGAGCGCCGCGGCCTGCAACGGCAACACCGCGTCGTCGAACCGGACGATGCTCGAATGGTTCGACGGCGCCTCAGCCGCCGGTACGTCGTCCGGCCGGGCGCCGAGCATGATGAACGTCCCGGGCACCTCCTGCAGCACCATCGAGAAGTCCTCGGCCCCCATCAACGGGTTTGCGATCGGCTGCACCTGCTCCGGCCCGAAGAGCGTCGTGAGCTCGGCGAGTGCGTGCTGAGTACGCTCCGCGTCATTGATCGTCACCGGGTACTGCAGATCGAGCGCGGCCTCGACGGTGCACCCGTGCGCCTTCGCGATCGACTCCGCCAGCGCGGGCAGCTCCCGGCTCAGCTGCGCGAACGTCTCGTTCGACAGCGTCCGAACGGTCGCGCCGAGCTTGGCCGAGTTGGGGATCACGTTGATCGCGACGCCAGCCGACAACTGCGTCACCGTGATCACGACCGGGTCGAACACATCCACCCGTCGCGTCACGTACGTCTGCAGCGCCGACACCAGCTCCGCCACCACCGGCACCGGATCCGCCGTCGTATGCGGCGTCGATCCGTGCCCGCCCCGGCCGTGCACGGTGATGTGCAACTGGTTCGACCCGGCCATCATCGTCCCCGGCCGGGTTTGGAACAGTCCCTTCGCCGCCAGTCCCCATACATGCACGGCGTACGCCGCGATCGGCTTCTCGCCACTCGCCTGGAGAAGGCCTTCGCGCAGCATGTAGCCCGCGCCACCCAGGCCCTCCTCACCAGGCTGGAACATGAACACGACGTTCCCTTGCAGCTCATCGCGGTGCGCACTCAACAGCTGGGCCGCGCCGACCAGCCCAGCCGTGTGGAGGTCATGACCGCAGGCATGCATGGCGCCGTTCTCGGACGCATACTCCAGCCCCGTCTCCTCGACCACCGGCAGCGCGTCCATATCCCCACGCAGCAACACCGTCGGCCCCGGGCGCCCACCCCGCAGTACGCCGACCACTGACGTCACCTCTTTGCCGGTGGAGATCTCCAACGGCAACCCGGCCAGGGCGTCCATCACCCGCGTCTGAGTCCGCGGCAAGACGAGTCCAACCTCGGGATCGCGATGCAGCTCGCGCCGCAGCTCGACCATCCCCGCGGCGTACTCGTCACTCTCGCGTACCAGCTCCATCGCCGTACCTCCACATTTCGCGCACACCGGAGCTCGCCACAGTACCTACTGCGCAGTGAGCTTCCAGAAGAAGTTCCGGAGGTCTTCGATCAGGAGGTCAGGAGCGTCCTGGGTTGCCCAGTGGCTGCCCCGGTCGTATTCGTTCCAGGACACGATGTTGGCGTGGTCCCGGTCGGCGAACCGTCGGAGCGGGCGGAAGTCGTAGGCGAAGCTGGCCAGGCCGGTCGGGGCAGTGGTCGGCTCGGTGGGGTGTTCGGCGTGGTGGTCCTCGTAGTAGAAGCGGGCCGAAGACGCTCCGGTGTTCGTCAGCCAGTAGATCGTCGCGTTGGTCAGCACGTGCTCCTCGCTGGTGCCGCCCAGGAGTTGCGCGATCCAGGCCAGCTGACCGCTTGGCGAGTCGGCCAGGGCGTGGGCGAGGGTCTGCGGCTGGGTCTCCTGCAGTTTCGCGTACGCCGACATGTCGTCCTGGAAGGTCTGCAGGAACTGCACGTACCCGAGTTCGGCTTCGGACAGGTCGGCCAGCTCGGCCGGATCGCCGGAAGGAAACGAGAACAGCTGGGTTACGTGGACGCCGATGACGTGGTCGGGGTCGATCCGCCCGAGCTCGGGTGCGACGAACGCCCCGGCATCGTTGCCGTGGGCCCCGTACTTGTCGTAGCCGAGCCGGCGCATCAGCTCGGCCCAGGCGCGCGCCGTACGGTACCTGTTCCAGCCCTGCTCGGCCGTCGGCCCGGAGAAGCCGAATCCCGGCAGGGACGGGATCACGACGTGAAAGGCCTGGCCGTCGGCAGGAGCGGTCAGCGGCTCGATCAGGTCGAGGAACTCGACCACACTGTTCGGCCAGCCGTGGGTTAGCAGTAGCGGAACGGCCGCCGGGTCCTCCGACCGCACGTGCAGGAAATGGATCTGCTGGCCGTCGATCTCCGTCACGAACTGCGGATAGGCGTTCAGGCGCGCTTCCCACTCACGCCAGTTGTACGTCGTCCGCCAGGCCTCGACGAGCCGCTGCACGTACCCGACCGGTACGCCGTACTCCCAGCCCGGCGGTACGGGCCCGGTCTGGACGGCGCCTTCGGTCTCCAAGGGCAACTCGTTCGCCCACCGGGTCCGGGTCAGCCGGTCCCGGAGGTCGTCGAGGTCGGCTTGCGGGATGTCGATCCGGAACGGGCGAATCTCGGTGTTTGTCGTCATGTCCAGAACACTATTTCGCCATTAGGCGAGCTAGCTTCCTAATGAGATGCCAGACTTTCTCCCATGATCGAGACCTCGGCACGACTGCTGAAGCTCCTGACGTTGCTTCAATCGCCGCGGGACTGGACCGGCGCCGAACTGGCCGGGAAGCTCCAAGTCAGTCCGCGCACCGTCCGCACAGACATCGAACGGCTGCGTGGGCTCGGCTATCCGGTCGACGCGACCCGCGGTTCCGTCGGCGGCTACCGCCTCGGGGCCGGCGGCTCGCTGCCGCCCTTGCTGCTGGACGATGACGAGGCCGTGGCCGTGGTGATCGGACTGCGAAAGGCCGCCGAGCTCACCGGACTCGAGGAGAGCTCACTGCAGGCCCTGACCAAACTCGAACAGGTTCTGCCGTCCCGACTGCGTCGCCGGGTCAACTCGCTCGCCACCTTCACCGTGCAGGTCCCGCACGACGAACCCGGGCCGCTGTTCGATCCCGAACTCCTCACCCAGCTCACCGCACTCTGCCGCGATCGCGAGCAGCTGACCTTCGACTACCTGTCCCACCGCGCCGACTCCAGCAGGCGCAAGGTCGAGCCGTACCGGCTCGTCAACTGGGGACGCCGCTGGTACCTGGTCGCGTTCGACCTCGACCGCCAGGACTGGCGAACCTTCCGGGTCGACCGCATCTCGCCCCGCATCCCCACCGGCCCCCGCTTCACCCCTCGCGAACTACCCGAGGACGGCGACCTCGCCAGCTACGTTTCCCGCCGAGTGTCCGCCGCCGCCTGGCGCTACCGCGCAACCGTCCTCATCCACGCCCCGGCAGACACTGTCGTCGCACAACTGCCGCCGGCCGCAGGCACCGTCGAACCACTCGACGACCACATCTGCCTGTTCAGCACCGGCTCCGACTCGGTCAAAGCCCTCGCCGTACACCTCGGCCTGCTCGACGCCGACTTCGAGATCCAGACCGGCCCACCCGAACTCCACGCGCACTTACAACAACTCGCCGAACGCTACGACCGGGCCTCTCGCGCCAGCTGAACCCGGGCGGAGTGGACAGCCGGTACCGATGCGGGTGGTGAGCACTCTCGCGCCAAGCTCGCCAGTCGGAGGTGGCCATTCACCGGTCCTAGTCATCGGAGTCCAGCACCAGGAAGTCGACGACGAGTGCGGCGATCGTGCCGTCCTCGGCCACGCCCCAGTAGCACGGGTAGGCGCCGTCGCCGTAGCCACTCATCACCATGACCGCATCGTTCACCTCGCCGGTGAGACTGAACACCACGCCCGCACCGTCCGAAAGCTTGAGGGAGTGCTCCTGAAACAACTCCTCGACCTGCTGAGCGCCGCAACGCACAAGCGTCGCGAGGTCGAGAATCGCCACGTTGCCGGCATCCACTCCGATGATGTGCGAATCGCCGGACACCTCAGCAGGATGCCAACTGACCGCCGGCGCCTCGGAGATCAGCAGCCGCAGTGCGACGTTCGTATCCGCGGCTGTGGAAACCTCGACACGGTAGGTACCACCGGGCAGCCGACGAGCCAGCGGTGCCAGGCCAAAGGCGCCGTAGCCGAAGTCTCGGACCGTCAGCGCCCCTGACCCGAAGGTCACCTCACCGAGCTGAACGACCTCGAGCGAGACCGCTTCGCCGAAGGGCGCGACCTGGCACCCGTGCGCGAACAGCCCCGCCACGTCGAGCTCCACGTCTGCTGGCAACTCGGGCAGCGCAGCGTCCAGGTTCGCTGAGTTCAGCAGGGCCTCGGCCTCGGCGGGATCGACCAGCGGCGCTCCCGGTGGGTCGAGGAAGCTGAGAAGCTGCCGGATCTTCCACTGCTCGCCCTCGCGCACCAGCCGGTATTCGTAGTAGGTCGGCATCGAACCGCCACCGCTGACCGAGCGAACGGTCGCGCGATCAGTCTCGACCTCCACCGCAGTGATGGTCTCCACCGAAGGATCGTGCGCCGCGCTCCCCTTGAGCACGTTCTCCTCGCCGGTGCTGGCTCCGGCCGTGAAATGAGCGCCGACAAGCACCGCCGGCTCGCCACGCCACGCCTCAACCACCTGGTCGATGTTCGAGGCGCTCGGTGGCTTGCCGGTCCGCTCCCAAGCTCTATAGAAGTCAGTGACGAAGGCCTCTACGCGTGCACGCACGCCATCCTGATTCACGGTCCGACGGTACTGGCCGCGGGGTGTAGAGGGTCAGGAGCTTGGGCCGGCGGCCGCGGTCCGGGGAAGCCGGAGCATCAGTACTGCGGCCAGGACATAGAGAACGACCTCGATCGGAAGGACGGCAGCGAACGCGTCGCTGAACACTTCTGCCCTTTCGCCTCCGGCGGCCGAGTCCAGCCGGCCGAAGAAGACCGTGCCCAGGACGGCGATTCCGGCTGCGCCGCCGAGTTGGTTCACGGTCGACAGAACACCACCAGCCGCACCCGCGTCCTTGCCTGGGACGCCGGCGAGGACGACATTGACCAGGATGGGGGCCGCCAGGCCGAGGCCCAGACCGCCGATGAACAACGACAACCCGATCAGCCAGAACCCGGGCGAGTTGTCGCCGCGGACGACGAACCACAGCAGCGCCTGCGATGCGGCCAGAAGGAGTGAGCCGGTGACCAGCAGCGCGCGGCCCGCTCGGGCGGCGAGGGCGACGCCGAGGCCAGAAGTGAGCATCGACCCGATCGCATAGGGCAGGATCACCAGACCGGTCTGCCAGGCGGAGCGCCCGGTGCCGCTCTGCAGGTAGATCGACAAGGTCAGAAAGAACGCGCCGATCGCGCCGAAGAAGAACAGCGACGCCAGTAGCCCGGCCCGGAAACTTCCGACCCGCAGCAGCTCCGGGTCGAGCACCGGCTGCCCGCCACGCCTGGTCACCGACCGCTCGTAGGCACCGAACCCGAGTAACAGCACGACTCCGGCGGCCATGATGGCAAAGCCCCACCAGGGCCATCCCCAATCACGACCCTGGATCAAGGGAAGCAACACCAGCAAGACGGCCACCGCCGACATCACCGCGCCGACCACGTCCAGCGGGGTGTGCGACTTGTTCGCGGACTCCGGCAGCACTCTGCGTCCGAGGATCAGCGCGATCACGGCGAGCGGGACGTTGACCCAGAAGATGGCTCGCCACCCCAATCCGAACAGATCGGCGTCGACCAGCAGGCCGCCGAGCAGCGGCCCCGCTACCGCGGCGATGCCCTGGACCGCGCCGTACGCTCCGAACGCCTTGGCCATCTGCGCGGGTTCGAACGAGGACCGAATGATGCCGAACACCTGCGGCACCATCAATCCGGCCGCCAGGCCCTGCAGCACCCGGGTCGCGATCAGCATCTCCGGCGTCGTTGCCAGCGCGCAGGCTGCCGAGGCCACGGCGAAGACGGCCAGGCTGGTGAGGAACACCCGGCGCCGACCGTAGTCGTCGCCGATCCGCCCGCCGGTGATCAGGCCCGCGCCAAGGGCGAGGACGTACCCGGCGAGCATCCACTGCAGTTGCGCTTCGCTGGACTGCAGTCCAGCCGAAATGGCTGGTGCGGCGACGGTGACGATCGTGGCGTCGAGGAGATCCATGAACGAGGCGAAGAGGATCACCAGCAGCGCGATCCCGGCAGCTTTGCCAGTCACCGTCCCGGCCTGGGAATCGCTGCGTGGAGCAGAATCAGAAGCATTGGTTGCACTCATGGGGCACACCGTGACACCGGTAGTGGACACGGGATGGCCACTACTTGATGGACGATGGCTTATGGCCAGGACCTCGTCGCGCTTGCTCGACCTGCTCTCACTGCTCGGCGCTCGTGCGATCTGGCCCAGTCACGAACTGGCCGAACGACTCGGAACCAGTACCCGGACCCTCCGCCGGGATCTGGACAGCCTGCGTGACCTCGGCTACCCGATCCGGACCGTCAAGGGCCCCAGCGGCGGCTACGCGCTCGGCGCCGCCGGAAAGCTGCCACCGCTGTTGCTGGACGACGACCAGGCCATTGCCGTCGCAGTCGCCCTCCAGACCGCACCCACCAGCGTGTCCGGCATCGACGAAGCCGTCGCCCGGGCGCTGACCAGTATCAAACAGATCATGCCCGCCCATCTGCGTGCCGAAGCCGACGCTATGCACCTCACCGCGATCCGGAACTCCTGGGAGTTCCCCGCGCCTCCGATCGCAGCAAGCACGGTGCGAGCGGTCGGCTACGCCATCCGCCTCGCACATCTGCTGGTCTTCGACTACCTCGCCGCCGACGGCCGCCGGCCCCAGCCGGGCGAGCCCGACTTCAGCCCACCGCTGCGGGTCGAACCCCATCACCTGGTCACCTGGGCCGGACGCTGGTATCTCGTCGCCTACCACCCGGCGACCGAAGACTGGGCCATCTACCGGCTGGACAGGATCCATCTCCACCAGCCCACCGGCACCCCGTTCCAGCGGCGAGAACTGCCACACCGAGATCTGGCCGGCTACGTCATGACCAGCTACGACCGCGGTGACACTCCTGCCCAATGGCAATGCCTCGGTAGCGTCGTCATGGCTCTACCCGCCCACGTGGTCGCTCGCTGGGCACCCGGCGGATCGGTCGTCGAACACCTCTCCGACACCCACTCCAGGGTCACGCTCGGCGCCTGGTCGTGGGCCGGAATCGCTGGTCTCCTGGCCACCTTCGACGCGCCCATCACCGACGTACAACCCGTAGAACTAAAAGACGCCTGCCGCACCCTCGCCCAACGCTATCGAGCAGCCAGCCGGTAGACCGCCGCGCGTGGCTACTGGAATGGGCGGAGTTCGACCCAGTAGCCGGCGGCGATCAGGCGCTCGTTGAACTCGCTGATGACGGGCTGCCGGTCGATGCTGCCGGGGTTTTCCTTGTCGTCGATGACGGAAACCAGATACTTCATGTACAGATCATTTCCTGTGCTCGAGATCAGGACTCTTGTGGTGCTCTGCGGGGGAGGAGCCCGACCGCCGGGATGCTGACGGCGATGACTATCAGCACGACGACCAGGCTGAGCTTCAGAGCGTGATCCAGCCCGGAGCCCGCGCCGTGGAAGAAGATCGTGGCGACCGCGGCCGAGCCGGCTCCCGATGCGAGTTGCTGGATCGAGCTGAGCGAGCCGCTGGCGCTGCCGGCTTCGTCAGGCGCCGTGTCGCCGAGCGCGATGGTGTAGATCATGCCGATTCCGCCGATGCCGACACCGGTGACGAACAACGCCGGAGCCAGCGTCCACAGGCTCACCTCCGTCCCGGAGTGCTGGACCAGGGCGAGGATCCAGGCGCAACCGGCGAGGACGCCGACCAGTCCGAGGAAGATCAGGGTGCGGCCGAGCTTGGCCATCAGGCCGGCCATTGCGGCGAAGGCGGTCGCGATGATGCCCACCGTGAGCGGTAGCAGAGCCATCGAGGTCTGCTGCGGCCCGGCGTGCAGCCCTTCCTGCAGGAAGAGGGACAGCACGTAGAGCAGGCCGGTGGTCGCGGCGAAGATGGCCAGACCCACGAGCATTCCAGCGCTGAATCCCCGGTTCCGCAGCAGCGAGGGCTTGATCAGCGGGTCGGCGGCGGTGCGCTGCCGGTGGACGAAAGCCGCCAGGAACAGGACACCGGCGGCGATCGAGGTGACAGCGGTGGCATTCCAACCGGTGGACGAGCCCTCGATCAGGCCGTACAGCAGCCCGAACATGGTCGCCGCCAGCAGACCGGAACCCCAGCCGTCGATCACAGTGGATCGGTCGCCGTCGTCGCGCGGCAGGATCCGGGTGGCGACGACCAGCCCGATACCGCCGAGGACGACGTTGATCAGGAAGATCGGGCGCCAGGACAGGCCGAGCAGATCGGCGCCGATGAGAAGGCCGGCCAGGACCGGACCGAAGATGCTGGTCGCCCCGAGCACCGGACCGAACAGCCCGAACGCCTTGGCGAGCATCTCGGGCGTGAACGCCTTGACCATGATGGCCATGCCCTGCGGGATGAGCAGTGCCCCGAACGCGCCCTGGGCGACGCGGGCCGCGATCAGCAGTGTCGGATCCGGCGACAGTCCGGCGACCGCCGAGGCCAGGGTGAAGCCGCTCAGGCCGACCAGGAAGAGCCGGCGCTGACCGAACTTGTCACCCAGCCGCCCGCCGACCACCAGCAGCACGCCCATGGCCAGCATGTAGGCCGTCCCCAGCCATCTGATCAGGCCTTCGCCACCATGCAGCTCACGAGCAATGGTGGGGGCGGCGATGTTCGTGATCGTCGCATCGATCACGTCGACGGCGTCGGCCAGCAGCACGAGCCCCAGAATCGCCCACATCGAGCGGCTGGAACGGTGTGCGCTGACTGTCGCCGATCTGGTCGAGGTAGTCATCTCTGGAGATCCTTCTGTTGTGCCCGGCCGCCCCTCCTGGGCTGCCTCTCATCCCTGCTACGAACCTCCCGGCACTGATCCGACAACCGCCGCCGAAATTCTCAGACTGCCCGGACGACACCGGCTTGACGGCCGTGCCCAAGCCGCCTGGCGCTCCCGGCCGGCGGCTGGGAACCGAGGTCGCCGCCGGCGCAGGGAGCAGGAAGCCCGGCGAAGGCCGTTCGCGTGGGATGGGGGATCTGGCGGTGGGTGTAGAGGGACTCGGCTCGGGTGATGTCGGTGTGGAGGCGGGAGAGCAGGGACTGGGTGGTGGCTTTGGCTCGGGCGGTGGCTTGGGGATGGGGGAGGAGTTGGTGGGGGTCGAGGGAGGCGAGGCCGGTGCGGAGGAGCGATTCGAGGTGGTCGCGGGTGCGGGGGCCGGAAGGTTCTAGGTCGGGGAGGCGGGTGGAGTTGTAGTAGAGGGTGGTGAGCAGGTCGAGCTGGTGCTCGGCGGTTTGGTTGTTGAGGACGGCGAGGACAGCGCCGGGTCTGAGGTCGGCGCGGGTGTCCAGGTCGGCGGTGAGCATGCGGACGGCGGTGACGTACGGGGCGTAGTGGCCGTTCGTGCGGAAGGAATCGATGCCTGGGGCAACTTTGTCGACGCCTAGGTGGTGGATGTAGTCGTCGAGGTGGGCTTGGGCCCAGGCTTCGGCGACGCCCTCTTCGAGTTGGCGGCTGCCGGGGCGGACGAAGGCAGCGCGGGCCGCTTCCTGAGTTGCGCCGGCAGGACCGAGGAAGTGTGAGTGCTCGTGGAGGATCGTGGCCAGGGCCTCGCGGTAGCGGGCGAGGTGGGCGGTCAGGTGTCGCTTGCCGGCCAGGGCGTACATCTCCCGAAGTGGATCGAGGATGTACTCGCGGTCGAGGTGCAGCGTCCCGTCCCAATGCGCCAGACCGAGGACGTCGTCGACCGACTCGACGATCCGGCCATTCCAGGCGGTGTGCTCCGCGCCGGACAGCTCGAGTGCTGCCTGTCCGCTGCGCAGCAGTAGCTCCTCCAACGAGGCAGGCGCAGCGACCGCGACGGTGCTCATGGCCGGTACGCCGTGGCGAGTCGGATCAGCGAGTCGGCGGAGCGTTGCAGGTTGGCTCGCTCGGCCGGATTCTCGGTGCCGGCGGCCATCCGTCGAAGCTCGGCAACGAGTGTCTCCGCGCGAGCCCGGTGCTCAGCCCCTGTGCTCCGAGCCATGGCGGCTCGCGGCGGCGCGGCGTTGCGCCGGGCTGCACCAGCGTTCAGGGGTGTCTCGATGTGCTCCATGGGTTTCTCCTCCGAGGTCTGATCTCGGCGGAGAACATACGGAGATTCACCCCGCTTCCAGCAGCAAACTTTCTGCCTGTGGATAACTCAGAACAGCGTCGGCGGTTCGACGGGGACCGGTTCGGGCAGGGGAGCCAGCTCGGGGAGGCGGGCGCGAACGGAGTCGTAGAAGAAGCGAGCGAGATTGAGCGCCTCGGCGTTGTCGGGCGTGTGCAGGAAGATCGTCGGCGAGCGGCCTTCGGTGAGCCAGGTGTGCACGAGCTCGACGAGATAGGCCCAGCCCTCGACGGTCTCGTCGACCGAGTCGCGGCCGATGTAGCGCACGATCGGAAACCCGGTGAGAGCGACCGTACGGCGCGCGACGCGGGGTTTCTTCATCCAGGCATCACGTTCGGCCAGGCTGGTCGCAGGGCGGCCGAAGAGGGTATCGGTGTCGAAGGGGACCCACTCGGCGCCGGTGCGCGACAAGATGGATTCCAGCTCCTGCGCGATGCGTGGATCGTCGAAGAAGGCGCGATGCCGGACCTCAACGGCGTACCGGTGCTCGCGGGGTGCGCCGCGTAGGAAGGCCTCCAGCATGGGCAGATCGCCGGGGGCGAACGATGCGGGGAGCTGCACCCACATCGCGTGGTTGCGGGGGCCGAGTGGCTCGACCGCGGCGGCGAAGGCGTAGAACTCGGTCGCGATGCTGCTCAGGCGACGTTCGTGCGTGATGGTCTGCGGCAGCTTCATGACGAAGCGGAAGTCGGACGGCGTCTGCGCGGCCCAGTTCTCGACCGACGAGCGGGAGGGAATTCCGTAGAACGTGGTGTTGCCTTCGACCGCGTTCACCCACGACGCGTACGACGCGAGCTTGTCGCGGGGCGGTTGCGGCCACGCGGGATGTGTCCACTGAGCACATCCCACGTGGAGCCGCATTCAGAAAATCTAGCGCTCGACCTCACCGCGGATGAACTTCTCCACCAGGTCGCGGCAGACGTCGTCGGCGTACTGCTCCGGCGGCGACTTCATGAAGTACGACGACGCGGACAGGATCGGGCCGCCGATGCCGCGGTCCTTGGCGATCTTCACGGCGCGGATCGCGTCGATGATGATGCCGGCCGAGTTCGGCGAGTCCCACACCTCGAGCTTGTACTCCAGCGACAGCGGGACGTCGCCGAAGTTGCGGCCCTCGAGCCGGATGAAGGCCCACTTGCGGTCGTCCAGCCAGGCCACGTAGTCCGACGGGCCGATGTGCACGTTGCGCGGGTCGATGTCGTCGACCAGCTGCGACGTGACGGACTGGGTCTTGCTGATCTTCTTGGACTCGAGCCGGTCGCGCTCCAGCATGTTCTTGAAGTCCATGTTGCCGCCGACGTTCAGCTGGTAGGTCCGGTCGACGGTGACGCCGCGGTCCTCGAACAGCTTGGCCAGCACGCGGTGCGTGATGGTGGCGCCGATCTGCGACTTGATGTCGTCGCCGACGATCGGCACGCCGGCCTCGGTGAACTTGTCCGCCCACTCCTTGGTGCCCGCGATGAAGACCGGCAGCGCGTTGACGAAGGCGACCTTCGCGTCGATCGCGCACTGCGCGTAGAACTTGGCCGCCTGCTCGGAACCGACCGGCAGGTAGCAGACCAGTACGTCGACCTGCGCCTCACGCAGGGCGGCGACGACATCGACCGGGGCCGCGTCGGACTCGGTGATGGTCTCGCGGTAGTACTTGCCGAGACCGTCCAAGGTGTGACCGCGCTGCACGGTGACGCCGGTCGGCGGCACGTCGCAGATCTTGATCGTGTTGTTCTCGCTGGCGCCGATCGCGTCGGCGAGGTCCAGACCGACCTTCTTGCCGTCCACGTCGAACGCGGCGACGAACTCGACGTCGCGGACGTGGTAGTCACCGAACTGGACGTGCATCAGACCGGGGACGCGCTCCTCAGGCTTCGCGTCACGGTAGTAGTGCACGCCCTGAACGAGCGAGCTGGCGCAGTTGCCGACGCCGACGATCGCTACCCGGATCGAGGTCATCTGGAATCTCCTTGGTCAGGCGGTGGGGGATGGGGGGAGGAAGAGTGTTGCCGCCGCTCGCCGTCGATCAGTTCGTTCAGCCAGCGGACCTCGCGCTCGGCCGACTCCAGGCCGTGCCGTTGCAGCTCGAGGGTGTAGGCGTCGACCCGCTCGGCGGTCCGGCTCATCGCGGCCCGGAAGTTCGCCAGCCGCTCCTCCATCCGGGCGCGCCGGCCCTCGAGGATGCGCAGCCGGGTGGCCGGATCGGTCCGGCCGAAGAACGAGAACCGGACGCCGAACGTGTCGTCCTCCCAGGCCGATGGACCGGCATCGTGCATCGCGTGCGCGAAGTGGTCCTTGCCGTCGGCCGTGATCGTGTACACGATCTTCGGCCTGCGCCCCGCCTCCGGCGTACCGGGGTCGGCGGTGATCAGGCCGGTGCGGAGCATCGCCTTCAGACACGGGTAGAGCGATCCGAACGACAGCACGCGCCCCCACCCGAACTGGGCGTTGACGCGCTTGCGGAGCTCGTAACCGTGCATCGGCGCTTCGTGCAGCAGGCCGAGTACGGCGAGCTCCAGGACTCCACTGCGGTTTCCCATGACCCACCTCCTCGACCCAGTTTGTCAGAACCTGATGTATCGGTTCGATACATCGTGGCGTCACTATAAGCAGAGCTCCGAGCTGTGGACAACTCATGACAAAGGTCGGCTTTGTCACCTTGACGCTCGGCGCGCGCTCAGGAAGCTGTTACGTCAGGCGCCGATCTGCGTTAATCGGAATGACACCTAGCGTCGCGATCCAGGAGCACAGCGTCATGACCGACCACGGAAAGCACGCCAAGCACGAGCTCGAGGCCGAGAGCCCGCTGGCGCGGGTGGCGCTGCGGTTCACTGCGGTCACCGAGAAGTGGCTGCCGGACGCCTTCGGCTTCGTGCTGGTCGGCACCTTCGTGGTGCTGCTGTTCGGGCTCGTCACCGGCGAGCCGCTGCTGAAGCGGCCCGACGATCCGGCCGCGACCAAGGGCTTCGGGCTGGTCGATGCCTGGGGCATCGGGTTCTGGAGCCTGATCACGTTCACACTGCAGATGGCGATGATCATCATCGGCGGGTACGCCGTCGCGACCAGCGGACCGATCGCCCGGCTGATCACGCGGCTGGCGCGGATCCCGAAGAACCCACGCTCCGCGGTGGCGTTCGTCGCCGCGGTCGCGATGCTGGCGTCGTACCTGAACTGGGCGTTCAGCCTGATCTTCGCGGCGATCCTGGCCCGCGAGGTGGCCCGCAACGTGCCGAAGGCCGACTACCGCGCCCTCGGCGCGATGGCGTTCCTGGGACTCGGAACCGTGTGGGCGCAGGGCCTGTCGGGGTCGGCCGCGCTGCAGGTCGCGAGCGCGAGCAGCAGCCCGGCGCCGGTGCAGGAAGTGATCAAGGCTGGCGGTCGCGCCAGCGGGCTGATCCCGCTGAGCGAAACCATCTTCACCTGGCAGGCGTTGCTCGCAACGCTCTTCGTGTACGTCGTCGGTGTCGCGATGGCGTGGTTCATCGCGCCGGGAGAGGGCAGTTCGCGGACCGCGACCGACCTCGGCATCGAGCTCAAGCCGCTGATCGGGCGTGGGTCGGCTTATAACGGTCAGAGGGAACAGGGCGCGCAGCGCAGGCCGGGTGACTGGCTCGAGCACTCGCCAGTGTTCAGCCTGTTCATCGTGGCGCTCGGTGTGACCTATCTCGTGCGCTACTTCGACGGCAAGAGCTTCTTCAGCGCACTCGACCTCAACACGGTCAACCTCATCCTGTTCCTGCTCGCGTTGCTGCTGCACTGGCGTCCGTGGCGGATGGCCCGCGCTGTGCGCGACGGCGCGCCCGCCGCGGCCGGCGTACTGCTCCAGTTCCCCTTGTACGGCGGCATCTTCGGCATGATCGCGTACACCGGAATCTCCGCCCGGCTGGCCGGATGGTTGGTCCAGGCAAGTAGTCAGTTCCTGTTCGCCCCGTTGGTGGCGATCTACTCCTGCATCCTCGGAATCTTCGTGCCCAGCGGCGGCAGCAAGTGGGTGATCGAGGCGCCGTACGTGCTGCAGGCGGCCAACGAGTTGAACGTGGACGCCGGCTGGATGGTCATCGTCTACGACCTGGGCGAGGCGAGCGCGAACTTGCTGCAGCCGTTCTGGATGTTGCCGACGCTCGCTATTTTGGGGCTCAAGGCCCGCGACATCATGGGCTACACGTTCACGATGTTCCTGGCCTGCTTCCCGGCAGCACTACTGGCAGTGACATTCCTGGCGCCGCATGTGACCGGATGATTCGATCCGGTTCGCTCGGGCACCCGGGAGTTGGTACCCTCCGGAGCGGATTCGGGCCCGTTACCACACCCGCCGTAGTCTGTGGGGCAATGACTTCCGCGAGATCGTCGAGGATTGCACTGTGAGTGAAGCTCGTAGAAAAGCCGCTCCGCCGCGCCGAACCAAGCGACATTGGGCGCTCCGGGTCCTCGGCTGGCTGACCGCTTTCGGCTGCCTCTGCATCATCCTCGGCACCGCCGCGTTCTTCATCATCTACCAGCAGACCGAGATCCCGGACGTCAACAAGGAGTTCGAGGCCAACACCACCACGGTCACGTGGAGCAACGGCAAGACGATGGGCGCGTTCTACGAGCAGAACCGGACCTCGGTCCCGCTGAGCAAGATTCCGAAGCGGGTCCAGGACGCCGTCCTGGCCGCCGAGGACCGGACCTTCTGGACCAACCCGGGTATTTCGCCGCAGGGCATGGTGCGCGCCGCCTACAACATCGCCAAGGGCGAGCAGTTGCAGGGCGGATCGACGATCACGCAGCAGTACGTGAAGATCATGTACCTGAACCAGGACCGCACCGCGTCCCGGAAGTTCAAGGAACTGTTCATCGCGACCAAGCTCAGCCGTCAGCAGGACAAGAGCAAGACCCTCGAGGGCTACCTCAACACGATCTACTTCGGTGAGGGCGCCTACGGCATCTCAGCCGCCGGCAACGCCTACTTCAAGGTCGCGGACCCGAGCAAGCTGACCGTCCCGCAGGCCGCCTTCCTGGCCACCGTGCTGAACAACCCGACGCTGTTCGACATCGACAAGAAGGCGAACCACCAGCGCATCCTCGAGCGGTACCGCTACGTCCTGGACGGGATGCGGCTGAGCGGCACGATCACCGAGGCCGAGCAGACGAAGTACGCCAAGGCGCTGCCGGCGATCAACAAGCCGAAGAAGAGCAACAAGTACAGCGGGCCGAAGGGCTTCCTGCTCGACATGGCCAAGAAGGAATTGCTGCGCCGGGGCTTCACGGAGAACCAGATCACCGGCGGCGGCTTCAAGATCGTCACCACCTTCGATTCCGACCTGCAGGCGGACATGGTCAACGCCGCGGAGAACCGGCTGCCGAAGAAGCGCGACGGGCTCCATGTAGGGATGGCCGCCGTCCGGCCCGGCAGCGGCGAGCTGCTGGCCATGTACGGCGGTCCAGACTTCCTGAAGAGCCAGTTGAACTGGGCAACCAGCCGGGCCCGTCCGGGCTCGTCCTTCAAACCGTTCGCCGTCGCCGCGGCCCTCCAGGACAACTGGAACCTCAACGACCCGTTGCAGGGTGACAGCCCGATCGAGATCCAGGGCCAGGAGCTCAACAACGAGTTCAACAACGACTACGGCGAAGTCAAGCTGAAGAAGGCCACCGAGCAGTCGATCAACACGGCGTTCTACGACCTGATCGACAAGCAGATGCAAGACGGCCCGCGCAAGCTGGTGGAGGCCGCCGAGGCGGCCGGTATCCCGAAGACCAAGGCGCTCGAGATCGGCAAGAACAACCCGTCGACGGTGCTCGGGCCCGATCCCTACGCTTCCGCGGTCGACATGGCCAACGCCTATGCGACGTTCGCGGCGAACGGCAAGGCCTTCGAGCTGCACACGATCAAGTCGATCACCAACCGCGACGGCAAGGTGATCTGGAGCGAGAAGTCGAAGATCAAGTCGAGGCAGGCCTTCGACCCGGAGCTGGCCAAGAAGGTCAACGACATCCTGAAGAACGTCGTCGACAAGGGCACCGGTGAGGGTGCCCAGGCGCTGGACCGGGAGGTGGCCGGCAAGACCGGCACCGCCGGTGGTGTCGCCGCCGAGCACCGTGCCGAGAACAAGAAGTGCAACGGTTGCAAGGACGGCGAGGACACCCTGACCTCCTGGTGGACCGGGTACACGCCGAACCTCTCGACCTCGGTCGTCTACCGGGCCGGCAAGGACGGCGAGTCCGACCTCGACCCGTACTCGAAGGACAAGGCGTTCTTCGGTGGCAACTGGCCGCTGAAGACCTGGCTGGAGTTCATGGAGCCAGCCGTCAAGAACCTCGCGGACGTCAACTTCGACGAGCCCGAGGACGACGACGGGTTGCGGAACGAGGTCACCCCGACGCCGACCCCGACCCCGACGCCGACCAACACGGTGTCGAACACCCCGACCCCGACTCCGACCCCAACGCCGACGCCGACCAACACGCCGACCGGCCCCGGCAAGCCGACGAAGACGCCGACCGGTCCCGGCAAGCCGACGAAGACGCCGGGCTGGCCGACCATCACACCTCCGGGAGACCCGAACGACACGGAGAAACCCGGCGGCGGTGGTCAGTAGTCCATCCACTCCGCCTCCGGAGCCGTCCTCGCCCGCCGTTGAGGCGCGGCCAGGACGCGCCCGGCGGGCGCGGGTGGAGGGGGTCGGGCTGCGGCGGTGGTTGCCGGCGGCCATGACGCGGGAGGTGCTCGGGTGGTGGTTGGTCACCCGGGTGGGGTTGTTGGTGTTGTCGGTGTCGGCGCCGTTGCTGTTCAACCGGGGGAGTGACTACCCCAATGTGTGGCGGGCGTGGGTGCAGTGGGACGTCTGGCATCTGAAGGCGCTCGCGGAGTTCGGATACAACAACGGGGAGCCGTCGCAGGCGCCGTTGGCCGCGTTCTTTCCGGGGTTCCCGCTGCTGGTGCACATCGTGCAGTGGAGCGGCGTCGGGTACGTCGGAGCTGGGATCGTCGTGTCGGCCGTGGCGAGTGCGGTCGCCGGGGTCTACCTGGCGCGGCTGGCGCAGTACGAGTTCCCGGAGCTCAAGAACCTCGGTCCGAACGCGGCGGTGGTCTGGTACGGCGCTCCGGTCGGCGTTTTCCTCGCGGCTGGATACACCGAGGCGCTGTTCTGCGCGTTCGCCTTCCCGGCCTGGCTGGCCGCGCGGCAGGGTCGCTGGGCTCGGGCCGCGGTGTTCGTGGCGCTGGCCGCGACGGTTCGGGTCTCCGGAATTTTCCTGGCCTTCGCGCTGGTGGTCGAGTTCGTCACGTCGAAGAAGCGGGACTGGCCGTCGGCGCCGTGGCTGCTGCTGCCCGCCGTACCGGTCGTCGGGTTCATGGCGTACCTGAAGGAGATTCACGGCTCGTGGTTCGCCTGGCAGGACGCGCAGGAGAAGGGCTGGCAGCGGAAGTTCACCTGGCCGTGGACGTCGCTCCAGCACACCTTCGACGCCGCGTCCACCGGCTACTTCGGCGGGGACCGCAGCGACTGGACCTGGATGTTCCGGGCCGAGCTGGTCGCGCTGGTAGTGGGCCTGATCGTGCTCGGCTGGCTGCTCTGGCGGCGCTCGTGGGGTGAGGCCGCCTGGATCGCAGCCACGGTCGGAGCCTTCTGTACGTCGTACTGGGTCTACTCGCTCACTCGGGCGACCCTGCTGTGGTGGCCGCTCTGGATCGGCCTTGCGGTGGTGCTGCACCGGCACCGCTGGCTCGGCCGGCTCTACCTCAGCGTCGCGATACCCCTCGCCGCGATCTGGGCGGCCGGCTTCTTCACCGGCCGCTGGACCGGCTGAGTAGTTCTCCTCAAGACCGGGAGGCGGCGCCCGCCTAGCGTGACTCCATGGACACGCGGAGGCAGTCGATCGGCAGGGTGCTCCAAGCGGTGGGGGTCGGCCTGGCGGTCGGGCTCCTGTACGCCGTGTTGTTCCAGCTTCGCGTGCCGTTGTGCGCGCCGAGCGCGGAGGGCTGTGCCATCGAGCGCCTGGGCCCGCTGTTCGCCGTCCCGCTCGGAGGGGTCGCGATGGCGCTGTGGGTCCTGGCCAGGCGCCTCAGCCGGTGAGTTTGTCCGCCATGTGGACTCTTTGCGGCGAAAGGCAACCCGTCGCCGGCTCCGGCCGTCGATAGGGGTGAAGGGGTGGCAGTCCGGGCGGGGACCGCCACCCCTCCTCAATTTCCGGCGGAACCTCTCAGGGGCAGGCTCCGCCGGGTTTTCTTGTCCTAGCCGTAGTTGCGGTCGATCGACTGCGACGGGGTCGGGGTGGGCCGGCTCTCGGCGATCCGGCGGTCGCTCGGGTGCGTGCCGGTCTCGATGCCCTTCAGCGTGCCGAGCAGCTCGAACTCGGCCAGCGTGACTCCGTCGGCGCCTGCAGGCGTGAGCACCAGCCGGTACTGCGTGTACGCCCTCGGCGACGCGACGCTGAAGGACCGCGTGTACGACGTCCACGGCCACGTCACGCCGGACCGCTTGTCGACCGTCGACCAGGTGGTCCCGTCGTCCGACCCTTCGAGCACCCAGCCGGACGGCGCCGTACCGGTTGCGCCGCTGGTCAGCGTGTACATGCCGACCGGCCGGCCCTGCTGGAGGGCGACCGTCACCGTGGGCTTGTCGCCGGTGAGCGTGACCTGGGTCTTCGCATCGTTGTCGGTCAGCGCAGCGATATCGGCCGAGCCGGTGACCACGGCACCCTCGTCGGAGGTGGAGTCCCGCCAGGTGCTCGGGTCCTCGCCGGGGGTGGTGATCGACGGCGGGGCGTCGTTGCGCCCGGTTCCCCAGCTCGAAGGCTTGTCGGTCATCTCGAACTCGATCTTGCCGCCGCTCGCGATCAGATCGTGCGGGAGGTTGGTCGACGTCCACTTCTTGCCGTTGATCCGGACGCTCTTCACGTAGACGTTCTTCGCGCTGTTGTTCGGCGCGCTCACCACCAGCTTCTTGCCGCCCGGCAGCCGGACGGTCGCCTTCTTGAAGAGCGGCGACCCGATCGCGTACGTCGGCGATCCGACCTGCAGCGGGTAGAAGCCGAGCGAGCTGAACAGGTACCACGCGGACATCTCACCGTTGTCCTCGTCACCCGGGTAGCCCTGGCCGATCTCCGAACCCAGGTAGAGCCGCGACAGGGCCTCGCGGACCAGCGCCTGCGTCTTCCACGGCTGACCTGCGAAGTCGTACATGTAGGTGATGTGGTGCGACGGCTGGTTGCTGTGCCCGTACTGCCCCATCCGGACGTCGCGCGCCTCGAGCATCTCGTGGATCGTGCCGCCGTACCCGCCGGTGTGCAGCGCGTCCTCGGGCGTCGAGAAGAACTCATCGAGCTTCTTGGCCAGCCCGTCGCGGCCGCCGTACAGCGCGGCGATGCCGGCGCCGTCCTGCGGAGCGGAGAAGGCCATGTTCCAGGCGTTGGTCTCGGTGTAGTCGTGACCCCAGTCGCGCGGGTCGAACTGCGCCGGTGACGTGCCCCAGACGCCGTCCGGTCCCTTGCCCTGGAAGAAGCCCAGGGTGGGGTCGAAGAGCGTGACGTAGTTGCGGGCGCGGTTCAGGAAGTACTTGTAGTTGTCGAGGTACTCCTGCTTGCGCGGATCGCCCTTCTTGGCCTTGTCGTAGAGCGCCTTCGACAGGTTCGCGATGCCGAAGTCGTTGATGTAGCCGTCCATCGACCAGCTGTAGCCCTCACCGGTGGTGTTGGCCGTGTAGCCGTTGAAGGTCGAGCGGTCCATCCCCTTCCGGCCGACGTTCTCCGTCGGCGGTACGACGGTCGCGTTCTTCACCGCGGCGTCGTACATGGCCTGGACGTCGATGCCCTTGATCCCCTTCAGGTAGGCATCGGCGAAGGCCACGTCGGACGACGTACCGACCATCAGGTTGGCGTAGCCGGGCGAGGACCAGCGGGAGATCCAGCCGCCGTCCTTGTACTGCTGGACGAAGCCGTTCACCAGGTCGGCCGCCTCGTCCTGCGCGAACAGCGAGTACGCCGGCCACACGGTCCGGTAGGTGTCCCAGAAGCCGTTGTTCACATAGGTCTGACCGGCGACGATCTTGGAGCCGGTTGTGGTCGGAGTGTCCGCACCGACCTTCGGTGAGGTCGGCGAGGCGTAGCTGATCACCGGCTTGGACTTGGTGCCGGTGTTCTCCGAGCCGTTGTTCGGGTAGAGGAACAGGCGGTACAGGTTCGAGTAGAGCGTGGTCAACTGGTCCGCGGTGGCGCCTTCGACCTCGATCGTGCGCAGCTTGGCGTCCCACAGGGCCTGGGCCGCGTCCTTCACCTTGCCGAACTTCGAGCCCGCCGGCAGCTCCTGCTCGAGGTTCTTGCGTGCTTGCTCGGTGCCGATCAGCGAGGTCGCCAGCCGCAGCTGCACCTGGGTGACCTTCGGGTCGAAGCCGAAGTAGCCGCCGACATTCGCGCCGCCGCCGTTCGACAGCTTGCCGGAGGCAACGACCTTCTGGTCGACGACGCCGTACACGAACAGCCGGCCGGCGCCGGTGGACAGACCGCTCTTCACGTCGCTGAAGCCGGTCACCACGCCGGTCTCCGGGTCCAGCGTCAGGCCGCCCTCGTTGGTCACGTTGTCGAAGACCAGCGACGCGCCGCCCTTGGGGAAGCTGAACCGCAACATCGCCGCGTGATCGGTCGGCGCGATCTCCGCCGCGTTCCCGTTGTCGAACTCGACACCGTAGTAGTACGGCCGGGCGACCTCGTTGTCATGGCTGAACGTCCACGCGCGGGCCGCTCGGTTCGCGGTCGGCGTGTCAGCGGTCGACGGCATCACCTGGAAGGTCTGCCGGTCACCCATCCACGGGCTCGGCTCGTGACTGATCGAGAGTGCCTGGATCGACGGCTTGTTGTCGGCGTTGTTGCCCTTGGCGTAGTCGTACAGCCAGGAGCGGGAGCCGGCGTTCGTCACCGGGGTCCAGAAGTTGAACCCGTGCGGTACGGCGGTCGCCGGGAAGTTGTTGCCGCGCGAGAACCCGCCGGTGGCGTTCGTGCCGCGGGTGGTCAGGGCCAGGTCGGACGGGTGCTTGGCGGCCGTGCGCGCGGCCGCTGCGTCCGGGTTGACGGCGGCGGCGATCCGGATGTCGTCCACCCAGCCGCGGAAGTCGGCCGGTCCGGTCGGCTTGTCGTAGCCGACCAGGATCCGCTTGATGGTCTTGCCGGCGGCGACCCGGCCGAGCTCGGCCTCGACGTTGTTCCACTGGTTCGTGGACAGGCCCTTGGCGTCGCCCTGGCCGCGTGGGCTGAGCTCGAAGCCGTGGTGGTCCTTGGCCCGCAGATCACTCAGGTAGGTCCCGTCGGAGAACGCCAGGTCGATCGCGGCGTACGTGCTGGGATAGCTGAGGTCGCCCTCGATGTGCTCGGGGAAGATCTTGTACGACAGCCGGGTGTCCCGGCCGATCTTCAGGTCGACGTCCGAGATCTTGTTCCAGGTGTAGCCACGGCCCTCGGCGGTCTGGTGCCCGGCGTACCGGAACGACTTCACGCCGGTGAAACCGACCCGGGCGCGGGCGTTGTAGGCACTCGTCGGGCCCGAGTCCAGCCGCGACTCGGCGACCGGCCCCGGTGGCGGCAGCGGAGCGCCGTTCGACAGGTACCAGTCGGCGAGCTGGACGATGTCCTCGCCGTGGTTCAGCGTGATGTCGAGCCGGAAGAACTTGTACGCCGTCTCGTTCGTGAAGCTGTATTCCTTGGTCTGGAACCGGTTCTCGAAGCTCTGACCGGTCTGCGTGTCGAGCACGGTCCAGTCGGTGCCGTTGTTCGAGCCCTGCACGGTCCAGTTCTGCGGGTCGCGGCCGTCGGCGTCGTTGGCCGAGGTCAGCGCGTACTTGCGGATCACGACCGGGGCCGACGTCTCGTAGTTCAGCCAGCCGGTCTTGGCGAAGACCAGCCACTTGGTGAACTTGTCGCCGTCGGCGGCGTTCGAGGCGATCTCGCCGCCGCCGGTGTTCTCACCGCTGGCGGTGATCGTGGTGACCTTGTCCATCTCGCTGCCGCCGACCCCGGTCGGCGTCGGCCCCTGGACGCCGCCCGCGCGGGGCGTCCCGTCCGGGCCGGTCTCGACGGTGTCGGTGTAGCCGGGCTGCGGCTGCCCGGACTCGAACGAGGTGAAGAACGAGGCCCCGCCCACCACTGGCTCGTCGTGGCTGGCCGAGGTGTTCGGAGGGACGGCATGAGCTGACGTCATAACGGGTGACATTGCCACAACTAGCCCGAGCGACGCGACGACCCCTAGTGGGCGGCGGAGTTTCATCAACGCTCCTTGCACGGCCGGCCGACGCGACGGCCCGAGCCGCCGTGCCGGAGGGTTTACGCGGCCCCGATGACAAGGTTGTCAGCCCGCGTCCGGGGTGATCTTCCCCATCTTCCTGACTCTTGGTCAAGGCCTCGTCGCAGACCGCTTCCGGCTGGGCCTCGGTTGCTCACCCGACTGCTCACTCGGCGTAGGTTGATCGCCATGGCGGAACGGGTGCTGGTCACGGGTGCGGCAGGTTTCATCGGGCGGGCGGTGGTTCGCGCGCTGCGGGAGCGCGACGTACCGGTGACCGCGGTGGATCGGGAGCCGCCGGACCCGACGTGGGACGACGGCGTGACGGTGGTGACCGGCGACCTGGCCGACCAGGAGGTCTGTATCGGCGCCTTCGAGACCCGGCCGACCGCAGTGGTCCACCTGGCCGCGCTGACCTCGGTGCAGCGCTCGGTGGAAGCGCCGATGGCCACCTTCGCGCAGAATGTCACCATCACCCAGGTCCTGCTCGAGCTCTCCCGGGGCAGCGGTGTCGACCGGTTCGTGCTCGCCTCTACCAACGCGGTCGTCGGCGACGTCGGTACGGCGACGATCACCGCGGATCTGCCGCTGAGCCCACTCACGCCGTACGGCGCGACGAAGGCGGCCGGCGAGATGCTGTTGTCGGCGTACTCGGGTAGCTACGGGCTGGCGACCGCCGCACTGCGGTTCACGAACGTCTACGGCCCGGGCATGTCGCACCAGGACGGCTTCGTTCCGCGACTGATGCGTGCCGCGCTCGCCGGGACCGGGGTGCAGGTGCACGGCGACGGCTCTCAGCGCCGGGACCTCGTGTACGTCGACGACGTGGTGAACGCCGTACTGCTGGCGCTGGAGACCGGCTACAACGGCCGCGCGATCATCGGCTCCGGCCACTCGCTGTCCGCGCTCGAGTTGGTCGAGGCGGTCCGGGCGATCACCGGCAAGCCGCTACCGGTCGAGCACGTCGAAGAGCCGGCTGGAGAGGCCTCGGCAGCGGTCGTGGATATCGCCAATGACCTCGGCTACGCGCCGACCGTTTCGCTCGACGAGGGCCTTGCCCGGACCTGGAGTTCGGTGGCCGGGGTGGCGAACACCCAGTTGTCGAAGAGCCAGAACTTCACCACGAACAGCGCGGCGAAGGTGAAGAAGTAGGAACTGCTGACCAGCATGGTCTGCCAGAACAACGAGCCGATCCAAGCCTGTGCGGCTTTGTCGGTCAGGCTGGTCACGACCGCTGCGACAGCAGCGTTACCGACGACGATGATTGCGTAGGGCAACATCTGGCCGCGGCGTCCCCAGGCCCAGCGACGGCTGAGCAGGTAGTTCGGGATGCCGCCGGCGATCCAGGCGATCACCGTGGCCAGCAAGGGGTTCGCGCCGAACCAGTAACACAACGCGAAGGCGATCTGACTCACCGCGGTGGAGATCGCCGAGGAGGCCGAATACTTTGCCCACAGCACCATTCGGCTCCGGCGCAGACCGAAGCGCGCCGCGAGCCTTCTGTGGATACGCACGGCATCCATTGTGCACTGGGGTCTTGATCGCTGAATCCGCAGGTAACCGTGCTAGCGCCGCGCGCCGATCAGCAGGCTCGGAAGCACCGCCAGGAAGCGGTTTCCGCGACCGCGTGCCTCTTGCTCGGCCAACCAGCCGTCGGCGTCGTCCCGCGTGATCAGCGCTTTGTCGACAGCGGCGGTCGCGGCCGCGGCGAGTTGCGGAGCCAGCTCGGCATGGTCGGTGACGACATCGTTGTGGACGACGACCTCGGCCTCCTGGAAGCCGGCGTCGAGCAGAAGGTCGCGGAGGTTGCGGACGGCACGCGGCGCGGCCGAGCGCGACTCGAGGCCGAGCAGGATGACGTCGGTCAGATCCTGGTCGGAGCTGTCGATCAGCAGGAAGCCGTAGTCCTGGCCGCCGACCACGATTCGGCCGCCGGGGCGCAGAACCCGATAGGCCTCGGCGATCGTCGGAACCGGGTCGTCGAGCAGATGGAAGAGCCGCAGCGCGCGATAGCCGTCCATCGACTCGTCCGCGAGCGGCAGGTCGTCGGAGCGTGCCACGTGAAACATTGCGCCTGGGACCCGAGTCCGGGCCGCGTCGATCGCCTCCGGGGCGACGTCCAAGCCGGTGACCTTGAGCCGCTTGGCGGCCAGTTCCCCGGCGGCGTGCCCGGCGCCGCAGCCGACGTCGACCACGCTCGCACCGCGGCGCAGACCCAGCAGCCGGTACGACTCGGCCCGAAGCTCCGCAGCTCCGGGCCGCTCCTCGATCCGTTCCAGAAAGCTCATGACCTCACGCTGCAACTTCAGGTGCACCTGAAGTCAAGCGATCAGTCCATCGACACCCGGTCGAACGACGTGGTGGTGAAGCGGACGTCGACGCCGATGGTGTCGCCCACCGCGGGCGGGGCGACCGACGACGGCAGGAACAGCATGCTGGCCTGCATGTGCGGCGGCTCGGCGAACCAGCGCTGCTTGCCTTCGATCGTGAACGGCGAGAGCGCCATGCCGGCGGCGTCCAGGCTGCCCTTGGCCATCGCGATCGCGCGTTGGCGAACCGTGGCCGCTGCCGTCGGAGCCTCGAGGCCGACGCCGTGTGCGGTGCCGCCCGAGACGACTAGGATGTGGCCGTCGCCGCTGACCCGGCGCTGGCGGTAGCCGACTCGCTCACCGCGGCGGACCGAGTGCACGTCGAGCACAGTCGCGCGGACCGTCAGCGCACCGCGGTCGCCGAGCCAGAGCGCCGTACCCATGCGGAGCTTGACATCCTCGCCGATGTCACCGAGCTTCTGTGCCGGGACATGCGAGACCCACAGCGGCCCACGCCGTACGTCGGTCGCCGCCTTGGCCAGGTTGGCCGCCTCGCGGACGTTGCCTGACGTACCGCCGGCGCCCATCGGGAAGTGCAGCGACCAGCCCTCGAAGCGGATCCGGTCCAGAGCGTTCAGCAGCATCGTGTGCCGCAGTTCGCGGGCGCCGATCCCGTGCCGGCGCATCGACGTCTGGACCTCGATCAGCACCCGGCTGCCGGCCGGGATCGAGACCAGATCGGCCAGCCGGCTGACCGTGTGGATCACGTTCTTGCTCGGCGACATTTCCAGGAACGGCCGCCACGGCGTCAGGACGACGACATCCTCACGCGGGTCCGCGGGCACCTCGAAGTACGTGCCGACGGCGACCGTGCGGGCGCCGAGGGCGCGCGACTCGGCGATCAGGCGGTGGTTGCCGAAGCCGTAGCCGTTGCCCTTGGCGACCGGGACGATGTCGGGGTTCCACGTGGAACGAAGGTGGTCGCGCCATCGATCGGAATCGACGTGCAGGGTCAGGGGCATGGTGTCAACGCCGTCTCATGTAGAGGTCGAATGCGGTGTAGAGCGCCTTGTTCAACGGCAGATCCCACTCACCGACGTACTCGACGGCCTCGCCGCCGGTGCCGACCTTGAACTGGATCAACCCGACGTGCGGGTCGTTCGGGTCCAAGGTGTCGGTGATGCCCCGTAGGTCGTACACGGTCGCACCCTCGGCGAGTGCGTCCGACATCATGCGCCACTGGATCGCGTTCGATCCGCGCACGTCCCGCTTGGCGGTCGAGCTGGCTCCGTAGGAGTACCACGAATGACCGCCGACCCGGATCCAGATCGTCGACGCGACCAGATCGCCCTCGTGATGGGCGTTGTAGAGCCGGAAGTCGCAGCACTCGCCGGGCTGGTTGTCCATCGCGGCGTACATCTTCTCGAAGTACGGCAGCGGCCGCGGCGTGAAGTGGTCCCGCTCGGCCGTCTCGACGTACAGCTGGTGGAAGGCCTTCAGGTCCTCGGGGCCGCCTTGGGAGACCTCGACGCCCATCTTGTCGGCCTTCTTGATGTTGCGCCGCCAGAGCTGGTTCATGTTCTTCAGCAGGTCGTCCGGGCCGTAGCCGGCGAGCGGGACCTGGAACACGAACTGCGGCTGCCCGGCCGCGAAACCCTCGCCGGTCCGCGGGGCCTTCCAGCCCAGCGCGGTCAGCTGGTTGGTGACGGTCGCGCCGGACGGCTCGATCACATCGGGGCGAACGTCGCGAAGCCGCGGCTGCTGACCGGCGGCGATCGCGTCCTTGATGGTCTTGGCGGTCCAGCGCCGGGTCGGAACCGGCGGGCCCATCCGGATGCCGAACGCACCCTGGCCGGCCGCGTGTTCGGCCAGCGGCCGCAGGTAGCGGCCGAGGTCGATCGCGTCCCAGTCGATCACCGGACCCTCGGGCAGGTACGCCAGATACCGCTTCACCTTCGGCATCTGCCGGTACAGCACCAGACCGACGCCGACCAGCTCGGCCGGATTGCCCGGCTCGTACCAGCCGAGTGACTCTGCCTTCCACTCGCTCTTCACCGCCGCCCACCCAGGCGTCTGCAGGAAGCTGGCCGACGGACGCGCCGCGATGAAGGCGGCGTGTTCGTCGGCCGAGATGATCCGGATGCTCAAGTCACTCACGGTCGGTCAGGTTACCGGCCCAACCTGAGGAACCCCAGCCGAGCCGGTCCCGTGATCAAACCAGTTGCTCGGACAGCTCCCACAACCGAGTGGCGGACTCCGGATCCAGCGCGTACGGCGCGACTCCCGCCATCGGATTGCCCTCGACCGCGAGCTCGGCCTCGTTGCTGTCCTCGAAGTACC
Organism: Kribbella sp. NPDC005582; assembly: GCF_040605415.1. Lineage (NCBI taxonomy): Bacteria > Bacillati > Actinomycetota > Actinomycetes > Propionibacteriales > Kribbellaceae > Kribbella > Kribbella sp. NPDC005582. The sequence continues at coordinate 1,960,177 of NZ_JBEXCU010000001.1, read as the reverse complement.
GGCCGGAGACCCCCTGCACCAGCGGAGAGGCGGCCAGCAGGACCGAGGTCGCCGCGCCCTGCTCGGGCGTCTTCCAGCGGTACTGGTCCTCCCACTGCGCAACGGTTCCGGCGTCGACGTGGCGCTGCAGCGCGGTCCTGATTCCGCCCGGCATCAGGGCGTTGGCGGTGATGCCGGCACTCGCCCAGCGCTTCGCCGCCTCGACCGCGAACAGGATGTTCGCCGTCTTCGACTGCCCGTACGCCGCCCACTCGTCGTACGGGCGGTTCTCGAAGTGGACGTCGTCGAAGACCACGTCGGACATCTGGTGTGCACTCGAACTGACCGAGACGATCCGGGCGTCGCCGGCCGCGGCCAGGGCGTCGTACAGGCCGAGTGCGAGACCGAAGTGGCCGAGGTGGTTGGTGGCGAACTGGTGCTCCCAGCCCTCGGGGGTGCGATTCAGCGGCTCGGCCATCACGCCGGCGTTGTTGACCAGGATGTGCAGCGGCCCGGTCCAGCTCGCCGCGAACGCCCGCACCGAGGCGCGGTCGGCCAGCTCGAGCGGAGCGACGTACACGTGGCTGTTGCCGGTGTCGTCCATGATGCCGGCGGCGACCCGCTCGCCGACGACCTGGTCGCGGGCGGTCAGCGTGACCTCGGCGCCGGCCTTGGCCAGCGCCCGGACGGTCTCGACGCCGATCCCGGAGGCGCCACCGGTGACGACCGCACGGCGACCGGTCAGGTCGACGCCCGCGATCACCTCGGCGGCGGTGGACTCATATCCGAAGGGAGTGGTGACTCTGCTCATCAGGGTTCGTCCCGTTCTACGAGCTACTGTTGATCCGGAGGAGCCTCCGGTTAAATCCAGTTAAGCGGAGGCACCTCCGGATATCAAGTCCGCTAGGTTCAGGGCGTGAGGAGGGGGAGATGACCGAGCCGAAGGCACGGCCGCTGCGGGCCGACGCGCAACGCAACCGCGACCAGGTGCTGGCCGCGGCCGCCCGCGCGTTCGCGAAATGCGGGCTGGAAGCGACGCTCGAGGGCATCGCGAAGGACGCCGGCGTCGGCATCGGCACGCTCTACCGGCACTTCCCGACGCGCGAGGCGCTGATCGAGGCGGCGTACCGCAAGGAGCTGGCGACCGTCTGCGAGGCGGCGCCCGAGCTGCTCGACAGGCTCCCGCCCGCCGAAGCGCTGCGCGCCTGGATGGACCGTTTCGCCGACTACCTCCACACCAAGATGGGGATGGCCGACGCCCTCCGCGCGATCATCGCGGCCGGTGCCAACCCTTACGACCACAGTCTCGAGCTCCTCGTCGGCGCGATCGAACCCCTCCTCGCGGCCGGCATCGCCTCCGGCGACCTCCGCTCGGACGTCTCCGCGGACGACGTACTGATGAGCCTCAGCGGCGTCGCCCTCGCTGCGGGCGACCGCCGCGACCAGGCCGGCCGCCTCCTCGACCTATTGCTGGACGGCCTGCGGTACGGCGCCTAGCAAGTTTCTAGGGTGTGGGCATGGCGAAGGTGGCGTTGGTGACCGGGTCGGTGTCGGGGATCGGAGCCGGGGTGGCTCGGCGGCTGGCGGCGGACGGGTTCACGGTCGCGGTGCACTCGCGGGTGAGTCGAGACGGCGGCGTCGCGCTGGCGGCGGAGTTGGGTGGGTCGTACCACCAGGCCGACCTTGCGGATGACGAGGCGGCTCAGGGGTTGGTGCCGTCGGTGCTCGCCGAGCACGGGCGGCTCGACGTACTGGTGAACAACGCGGGGATCAGTTGGCCGGTGCCGCATGCCGAGCTGGCCGGATTGACGGCGGCGGACTGGCGGTCGATCCTCGACGTCAACCTGATCGCACCATGGCTGCTGTGTACGGCGGCCTTGCCCGCGCTGCGCGAATCGACCGGCTGCGTGGTGAACGTGACCAGCCACGCGGGCGTGCGACCGAAGGGCAGTTCGATCGCGTACGCCGCCAGCAAAGCCGCACTCAATCACGTGACGAAATTGCTCGCGGCCGCCCTCGGACCTGATGTGCGAGTGAACGCTGTCGCGCCGGGACTTGTGGATACACCGATGACCGCCGACTGGACCGACGCCCAGGAGCTGTGGAAAACCAGCAGTCCGATGCGTCGCGCCGCCCAGCCGGCGGATGTTGCCGACCTGGTCTCGGCACTCGTCCACAACGACTACATCACCGGCGAGGTGGTCGTGCTCGACGGTGGGCTGAACCTGCGCTGACGGTCGGGCGGTTTCTGTCGGTGGGCCCTCCTACGATCGCCGGATGGCTTTGGGTCGGGACTTCCAACGGTTGTGGTTCGCGTACACGGCAAGTGCGTTGGGGTCGGGAATCGGCTTCGGGGCCTTGCCGCTGATCGCCGTACTGGTGCTTGACGTCAGTACGGCGCAGGTGTCGATCCTCGCTGCGGTGTCGGCGCTTGCTGCTGCGGTGTTCGCGCTGCCACTGGGAGACGTGATTGAGCGACGGCCGAAGCGGCCGGTGATGATCGCCGCGGACCTGGTCCGGTTCGCTGCGCTGGCCAGCGTTCCGATCGCTGCGTTGTTCGGTGTCCTGAGTTATGTGCAGCTTTGCGTGGTCGGCGTGCTGCAGTCGGCCGCACTGATCGCGTTCACCAGCGCGAGCGGCGCTCATCTGAAGGCGCTGGTCGGGCCTGAGGGACGCGCCGAGGCGAACAGCAAGTTCGAGCAGGTCTTCTGGCTGACCATGAGTGTCGGGCCGGCCATCGGCGGCGGACTGGTCAGTCTGGTCGGGGCGACCGTAACCCTGGCCGTGGACGCGGTGTCGTTCCTCCTGTCCGCGCTGGGCATCCGGCGGATTCAGCAGCCCGAACCCGCGCCGGTCGAGCACACCGGCAAGCGTGACCTCGGCGCCGGTTGGCGGTACATCTTCGCCAACCGCGGACTGGCAGTGCTGTTCTGGAACTCGCAGCTCTTCGGCGGACCGCTGATGATGATCTCGCCGCTGCTGACCGTGTTCATGCTGCGGGATCTGCACCTGGCGCCGTGGAGCTACGGCGTCTTCCTGGGCGTCTCGTGTCTCGGGGGCGTGCTCGGCGCCTGGGTCGCGCCCGCGCTCACTCGGCGCTTCGGTCTCCATCGGGTGCTGCTGTGGTCCGGCGTACTGCGGGCCCCGTGGACGCTGCTGCTGCCACTCGCACCCGCGGGGATGGCCGGCTTCTTCTGGCTGCTGGTGGCAGAGACCGCTCTCCTTGTCGCGGCCGGCGCGTTCAATCCGTCGTTCGCGACGTACCGAATGGAGGTGACCGAGGACCGCTACATGGCGCGCGTGGTGACCTCGTGGTCGATCACCTCGCGCAGTGTCCAGCCCGCCTTCATGGCTCTCGGCGCCGCGCTGACCGCGGTCATCGGCCTCCGAGGCACGATGTACGTCGGCGGGGCGTGCGCGCTGCTCAGTGCGTTCGTCCTCCCGTGGCGGTCGGCTAAATCAGCCCCATTGCCAGAGCCAGTCTGACGATCGGGCCCATCACGCCGTCCGGCTGCTCCTCCAGCCAGGCAGCCGCCTCGCTCGGTGGCAGGACCAGCACCTGAGTAACCTGCTCGCCGTCCTCGGGGTTCGTCGGCTCCTGCTCGATGACGACGTCCGCGACGACGTTGCCCCAGTACGACACCGGGTGCGGCAGATGCGGCCGGTACGGCCCGGGCCGGCGGTGGTCGGCGCGGTGCGCGCCGACCCAGGTCAGCGGACCGGTCACCCGCGCACCGGCCTCTTCGAGCAACTCGCGCTCGACGAGCTGGTCGATCGTCTCGCCAGGCTCCCGCGTCCCACCCGGCAGGAACCGCCAGCCAAGGTCGTTGCCGCAGACAACAATCCCGCCCGCGGTCCGGCAGATCACATGGACGTTGCTGATCAGCTCGTCGGCCGGCTCCTCGAGGGTGAACCGGACGTCGAGCTCACCCCAGGGCCAATGGCCGGGTGCGAAGAGCTCGGGAAACTGCTCGGCCCAGGATTCCTCGGTCTGCATCCGTCCATTGTCCTTCGGTGCGCTACCGTCGCCGCCATGGCCCCAGCAGATCCCGAGCCCGACGCCGAGCAGGCCCCTCCGGCTCCGCAGCGCCCGAACAGCCTGTTCTGGATCTGTACGGCGGTCACCGTCCTGATCGGCGTGTTCCAGTACACCAACAGCCTGAGCGCGATGGACGGCTTCGACGTACCCACGGTGCTCGGCCTGGCGGCCCTGACGCTGTGCCTGCTCGCGCTCGCGGGCATCTACGCCCTCTGCGCCCTGGAGCGCACCACGCTGCAGGCACGACCGTACGGCCGGCTGGATCTGTTCCAGGTCTCGACGGTGCTGGTCGTGGTGGCGGTGCTGATCGGCGTACTGATCCCGCCGCGCACCACCAGCACGCTCGGACTGCTGCTGCCCTTCGGTATCGGCTACTGGCTCTACCACCTCGCCGCCCGGAAGGCCGCGGACGACAAGGCTGCCGAGGAGAAGGACTAACTCAGGTGTGAGCGCAGGTAGTCGATATCGGTCTTCTGACCGTGATCGGCATTCGGTGTCTCGACCACGACCGGCGCACCGGCGGCTTTGACGACCGCGACGATGTGCGCCGGATCGATGTGACCGTCCTCGAAGTTCGCATGCCGGTCGGCGCCGGAGCCGAACTCGTCGCGGGAACCGTTCGCATGCACGAGGTCGATCCGGCCGGTGATCGCGAGCACCTTCTCGACGATCGACGGCAGCTCCTCGCCGGCCGCGTGGAAGTGACAGGTGTCGAGACAGAAGCCGACGTTCTCCAGGCGGTCGTTCCCAGACGCCTGGACGGCCTCCCACAGCCGCTCGATCCGCTCCAGCTGGCGGGCCATCGCGTTCTCACCGCCGGCGGTGTTCTCGATCAGCAGCGGGACCGGCAGCTCGGCGCGCTCGATGCACTTGCGCCAGTTGTCGAACCCCGCCTCGGGATCGTCGTCGTCCCCGACGTGGCCGCCGTGCACGATGACGCCCTTGACGTCGATCTCGGCCGCCTTGTCGAGCGTCTGCTGGAGCAGCTTGCGGCTGGGGATCCGGATCCGGTTGTTCGTGTTCGCCACGTTCAACCGGTACGGCGCATGCACGTACAGATCGACGCCGGCCGCGGCGGCTCGCTCGCGCAGCGCCTCCTCGCCGTCGGCGTACGCCACCTTCGGGGCCTTGTAGTCCTGCGGATTGCCCAGGAAGAACTGCACCAGGTCGGCGCCCCGGTCGGCCGCCTCGGCCAGCGGGTCCTCCTGGTCCACATGCGCACCCAGCTTCAAGCTCATGACCCCACCCTAGATCCGTCGTCCGACAGTTCTCGACCGGCCGGGCCTACGCTGGCTGGGTGATCACCCCGAGCCTGTTCCGTGCCCTGCGCCCCGGTCCCGTCGAGGTCGACGGCCGTACCTGGTCCCTGACCGTCCATGAACTGGGCGTCCTGCGGGTCCCGAGCGGCCGGCTCGAGGCGTCGGACCCGTTCGTAACGCTGGGCGAGGGCCCGGTGGTCGACGTACCGCCGGGGGATTATCCGGCGTTCGTGACGGTGGCCGACGTGTCGGACGCCCAGGACGGAAGCCATCTGCGGGAGGCCTACCTCTCGCTGCGGCTGGCCGAGGGCGAGGTCGCGAAGGTCGAGGCCGCGACCAGCGACGGTGAGGAGCTCGACGAGGACGAGTTCTGGCTGGTGCCGGTCGACGCGGGCACCGTCGCCTTCGCGGACGCCGAGGCGGTCCGGACCAAGATGCCGCCAGGCGACTGGTACGAGGACCTCTTCGAGAACGACAGCGACGACAGCTGGTTCGCGCTGATGGACTCGCCCGACCACCTCCGGGAGGGCTGCGCGAACATCGTGCTCCCGCTCGCCACGGAGGGTGAGAATCTCGTCCTCGCCCACTCCGGCTGGGGTGATGGCGCGTATCCGGTGGTGCGCACGGTGGACGCGGACGGGCGCACCTTGGGGATCCATATCGACCTGCTGGTCGTGGGTCCGGAGAGTGACGACTGACCAACCGGTAGTGAGGACGCCCGCCTGAGTTGCCCTGTGGATATGGTCAATCGGCTGTCCGAACGCTGGTATTCTTTGGATGTGGCCCGGTCCATCGACCGGGCTCGTTGCTTGACATCGGCGGCAAGTGCCGGGGTCAAGTGCAATCGCATCGCCCTCCTGCCACGGAGAGACCGTGGCCGCCAAGTCCGAAGGAGGTGGAGTTCGCGCATGCGTCGTTATGAAGTCATGGTGATTCTCGACCCGGAGCTCGACGAGCGCACGGTCGAACCGTCCATCGACACGTACCTGAACATCGTCCGCAAGGAGGGTGGCACCGTCGAGAAGCTCGACATCTGGGGCCGCCGCAAGCTTGCGTACGACGTCAAGAAGAAGGCCGAAGGCATCTACGCCGTCATCGACCTGACCGCGGAGCCCGCGGTGGTGAAGGAGCTCGACCGTCAGCTCACGCTGAACGAGTCGATCCTCCGCACCAAGGTCATCCGGCCGGACCAGCACTGAGCCTGGGGTCGTCAGCAGCCATCGGTACTGTCGGCACCAGCCGGTACCAATAGCTGTAGACACGCACCACACCCGAAAGCAGGAGGAACGGCAATGGCAGGCGAAACCGTCGTCACACTGGTCGGCAACCTTGTCGACGATCCGGAGCTCCGGTTCACCCCGTCCGGTGCGGCCGTCGCGAACTTCAGGATCGCGTCGACCCCGCGGACGTACGACCGGCAGTCCGGTGAATGGAAGGACGGCGAATCGCTGTTCCTGAGTTGTTCCGTCTGGCGCCAGGCCGCCGAGAACGTGGCCGAGTCGTTGCAGCGCGGAATGCGCGTGATCGTGCAGGGCCGGCTCAAGTCGCGGTCGTACGACGACCGTGAGGGCCAGAAGCGCACGGTCTTCGAGATCGACGTCGACGAGGTCGGTCCGAGCCTGCGCAGCGCCACCGCCAAGGTGACCAAGGCTATGCGGTCCGGTCCCGGTGGCGAGGGCGGCGGCAACTTCGGTGGTGGCGGTGGCGGCGGCCAGGGTGGCGGGAACTTCGGCGGTGGCGGCCAGGGTGGCGCCCCGCAGAACGACCCCTGGGCGACCCCGCAAGGCGGTGGCGGCGGCGGTCAGGCCGCTCCGCAGAACGACCCCTGGGCCAGCCAGGGCGGCGGCTCGATGGAGGAGCCTCCGTTCTGATCGGGTCCCTTCGGGGTTCCAACTCGTAAGACAGACCATTCCGGCATCCGTGCCGGGCTCTGGAAGTAGGAAGAGAGCACCACAATGGCCAAGATCATTCGGAAGCCGAAGAAGAAGGTTTGCGGCTTCTGCAAGGACAAGGCGACGTACGTCGACTACAAGGACACCGCGCTGCTGCGCAAGTTCATCTCGGACCGCGGCAAGATCCGCGCCCGCCGGGTGACCGGGAACTGCGTGCAGCACCAGCGCGACGTGGCCACCGCTATCAAGAACGCTCGTGAGGTGGCTCTGCTGCCCTACACGAGCACCGCTCGCTGAGGGAGGTCCGACACATGAAGCTCATTCTGCAGCAGGAGGTCGAGGGCCTCGGAGCCCCCGGCGACATCGTTGAGGTCAAGGACGGCTACGGCCGTAACTTCCTGGTTCCGCGCGGTCTGGCCCTGGGCTGGACGCGGGGCGCCGAGAAGCAGATCCAGTCGATCAAGCGGGCGCGTGACGCCCGGGCGATCCAGGGCAAGGAGCACGCGAGCGAGGTCAAGAACCAGCTCGAGCAGCTCTCGGTCACGCTCGGCGTCAAGGCCGGCGAGACCGGCCGCCTGTTCGGTTCGGTGACCCCGGCCGACGTCGCCGGTGCCATCAAGGCCGCCGGCGGTCCGCTGGTCGAGAAGCGCGCGATCTCCATCGCGTCGCCGATCAAGACCACCGGCAAGCACCAGGTCACGGTCCAGCTGCACCCGGAGGTGGCCGCTACGGTCCGCCTCGAGGTCGCGGCCGGCTGACCAAGCCACAAGCGAAGGCCCGCGTTCCCCTCGGGGGACGCGGGCCTTTGTGCGTTCAGCTTCGTCGGCTCAGCCTTGTTTCGGCGCGGGCCACTTCGGCGGTTTGGGGTCTTCGTCGCCGCCGACATTGCTGGGCTTGTCGACGCGGGGGTAGCGCACCGGCACCGGATCCCCGGCGGCGCCGCCGTTGGCCGGCTTCTTGATCTGCGGGTACTTCGCCGGCGTCGGATCGTCCTCGGTGGCCACTGCCGGCGTGAGGCAGGCAGCAGCTGCCACCACCCCCGCGACGACGGTGACCAGGAGCCGCTTCACTTCTTGGCCAGTGCGTAGACGACGGAGTCGTGCACGATGATCGCGTGACTGCCGGCGATCCCCCACGGTCGCGCGGTGTCGGTCTGCAGCGTGGTCGGCTTCCCGCCCGGCGTGATCGCGATCAGGTTGCTGCCGGTGGTGCCGAAGATCGTCGTACCGGTGATCGAGTACGGACGGAAGTTCGGCAGGATCGAGGTCCGGGCGTTGCTGAAGTTGATCAGGCACGCACCCCAGGCGGCGATCTTGCGGTTCGGATCCGGGAGCCACTGCCAGTTCTGCGCGTCGTTCACGTTCGTGGGTTGGCAGGTGGCGACGACCGCGCCCGTCGCGCTGGACTGCACGGTCGGGATCACCACGTCCTTGGTGCCGTTGGTGTAGAAGGTCAGGACGAGTTCCGGGCTCGCGGCAACCACCCGCTCGACGTCCTTGGCACCCTTCGGCTTCTGGAGGTCGACCTGCTGCAGGTCGCTGCCCGGCTCGCTCCACCACAGCGGGCCGGCGTACCGGGCCATCAGCGCTTTGGTGCCCTGGGCAAGGAGGATGGTGGAGAGGCGCTGCTGGTTCGGCACCGGCTTCAGTTCGCTGCCGGTCACCACGCTGGCGCCGGCGTCACCGGCCAGGTCGACCAGTGGCGACGTACCGAAGAACTGGACGGCCGACGAGTTCGGCAGCTCGACCTCGATCGCCTCGGCGCCGCCGCCGGGCCAGTAGTACAAGGTGTCCTCGGACGCCACCGCCAGCACGCGCTTGCCGTCGATGGTCGTGTAGACCGGGCTCTCGGCGTCGTTCGGCACCTTGTCCTGCCACTGCACCTTGCCGTCGCTGTTGAAGACCGCGATCTTGTGATCGGGAGTCAGTACGGCGACCTCGCTGCCGTCCGGAGCCACCGCGGGCGTGCTGTTCGCGGCGATGTCGACAGACCAGTCAGCCTTGGTGGTCCAGCCCGGCGGCACCGGCCGCGCGGAGAACTGGTCGGGTGCGACGCTCGGCTCGGGCAGCGGGGGCAGCTTGCCCGGCTCGGTCTTCGCGACCGGCGGACCGCCCGAGTTGCGGAAGACCTTCAGGTAGAGAACGGTGCCGAAGATCAGTACGCCGGCCAGCACGAACGCGACGATGATCGGCCAGATCGGCTTCTGGGCATTGCCGCCGCCACCTCCACCGCCCCCACCGCCACCGCCACCGCGCTTGCGGGACTGGGCCTCGACCGCCTCGACCTCGCCGTCGGGGTGGATCACCAGCGGCCACGAGGTGCCGTCCGCGTCGACCGCGGTCGCTTTCATCGGCCGGCCGAGCTGTGCCGCGCGCTCGGCCACCAACGCGATCGCGGCCTGCCGGGGATCGTGGTGGTTGACCGGGTGACCGCGACCGGCGATCTTCACCTCGGCGTTGTGGTCGTCGTAAAGCCGAATCGTGACCTTTGGCCAGGACGGGATCTTCTCAGCCACGATGACCTCTCATTCCCGCCACAGATCTCCCTCGCTCATCCGGAGCCGACGCACTCGTTCTAGCATGTCCCCCGCACCCGAAGGCATGCCAGGAGACTCCCGGCAGGCAGAAACCCCGTGGAGCCCGCGGTTCCACTGACCCCGACAAGGGGGTAGAAACATCCTCGCCTGTGGATGGGTCACGAACGTACACCCGGAAAGCGAGACAATACTGTGGGCGGCAGCCAGTGACACAGCGGGAAGGGAGGTCTCATGACGCAGAATCCGTGGACTCGGCAACAACAGCCGGAGCCGGGTCCCGCACCGGGACCTGTCCAGCCTGCGATCCTGGCGCCGCGGGGGCCGTCCGCGCCCCAGCACGGTGTTCCGGCGCCCGCGGAGGACCAGCGGCTGCCGAAGTTCGCGATCCCGGCGGCCGACACGTTGTGGTGGGTCGGGGCGCACGGCGGGGCCGGCGAGACGACCATGGCGCAACTACTGCCGGGGACCCGCGCGGCCAATCACCGCTGGCCGATCCCGCCGCCGCCGGTGCCGACCCCGGTGATCCTGGTCGCCCGGACGAACGGCTCCGGCCTGCGGGCGGCGCAGCGCGCGGCCACCGAGTGGGCCTCAGGTGTCGTGCAAGGAGTGGCGGTGCTCGGCCTGGTGCTGATCGCCGACGCCTCGGGGCGGCTGCCCCGGGTGCTCGACGACTTCGCCGACATCGTCGGCGGCGGCGTCCCCAGGGTCTGGGAGCTGCCCTGGATCGAGGAGTGGCGCAGAGGGGAGGCTCCCACGCCCGAGAACACCCCCGACGAGGTTTTCGAAGTTCTTGAATCCATCTACGCTCTTCGCGCGTCCAACCCAGCGGACTATCCCGCCCCGTACTGAAAGGCTGTACTTCGATGATGTTGGCACACCTGATCTCGGAGGTCCCCTCCCTGCTCCCGACCGGCGGCCAGCGGCCCCCGGGTGCGGAGAAGCTCGATCTCGTCATCGACTGGGTGCGCTGGATCGCCTTCACCATCTGCGTCCTGGGCATCCTGATCGCCGGCGCGATGATGGCGGTCGGCCAGCGCCGCGGTGAGGGTGGCGAGCACGCTGCCCGCCTCGGATGGGTCCTGGCGGCCTGCATCGTGATCGGTTCCGCGTCGCTGCTCGTCGGCGCGCTCCAGGGCAACTGACAGCGTTCCTGACGGGAGTCTGATCGACGGTGGGGCTGTTCAGCAGGAGTTCCGACGACGACGGCGACGGTGACGAGGCATCCGGCTTCTGGCAGGAGCGGGGTTTCGTGGCCGGTGCCGTCGTTCTCGGAGCGGTCGTCATCTGCGTGCTGTTGTGGCTCGTCGTCGGCAACACCGGCGGGAACCAGGCGCAGCCGCGACCGACTCCGGTGCCGACGGCAACCGACCGGCCGACCACCGCTCCCACCGAGGATCCGACCGGACCGCCCGCCACGCCGTCCGGCGACCAGACCAGTACGCCGACCCCCAGGCCCCCGAAGGCCGGGACCGGTGGCTGCAAGACGGCCAAGCCCGATCAGGCGATCCCCCGGGTGGCACCGGCGGGCGTCACCTGGCAGTTCGAGGACGACATGCTGTTCCCGCTCCAGCAGGAGGCCGGACCCGCGCTGATGGACCGCAACGGTGTCCGGTCGTGTTTCGCCCACTCGCCGACCGGCGCGGTGTTCGCCACGTTCACACTGCTCGCGCAGATCAAGAACCCTGCGCTGACCACCGACGTACTGGCCACCCGGATCGCTCCGGGCCCGGGCCGGGACAAGGCGGTCGCCGACAACCGCGCCACGCCGACGCCTCGGTCGGAGGCGAAGTCCGGGCAGTTCGCGGGCTTCAAGATCATCGACTACGAACCCACCCGCGCGATCGTGTCGATCGCGGTCCGGTTCGACGAGCGCACCACCGCCGCGCTGCCGGTGACGATGGTGTGGGACGGCACGGACTGGAAGGGCAAACTGCAGGCCGACGGCAGCTTCAACGGCAGCACCGAACCTGACCTGCTCGGATCGCTGGAGAGCTACGTCGGATTCCAGGGGGCCTGATGCTGGTACTCGGCTGTTCGCTGGCGCCCTGGGACTGGGACGACTGCGTCGAGGAGTTCCTCGGCGAGGTGGTCAGCCGGACGCTCTCACCGATCTTCAAGCTGCTGCTCGAGGCCATCGCCGACGTGGTGATCAAGGCCGTCGAAGCGGTGATGAAGGCGGTCGCCTTCCTGTGGATCTATCTCCCGACCGGCGACATCCAGAACAACGGCGCCGTGAACTGGATCCACACCCGGACCACCTACCTGATGATCACCGTGGCAACGCTCGCGATCATCGTCGGCGCGATCCAGATGGCCGTCTCCCAGCGCGGTGAACCCTTGCGCGACATCCTCAAGTCGCTGCTCACGATGGTCGTGGTGAACGCCGGCCTGCTGTTCGTGGTCGGCGCCCTGGTCGACTACGCCGACCAGTTCTCCGGCTGGATCATCGGCGAGGCGCTGGACACCAACGACCACGACTTCGCCCGCGAGCTAACGCTCCGGATGGTCGATCCGCTCAAGGATCCGGTCGAGCTGCTCGGCTTCGCGATGATCATCTTCGTCGGCATCCTGATGGTGATCACCTCGCTGATCCAGCTCGCGCTGATGGTCGTCCGCTACGGGATGCTCGTGCTCCTGGTCGGGATCTTCCCGCTCACCGCCGCCGCCACGAACACCGAGATGGGGATGATGTGGTTCAAGCGCGCACTGGCCTGGCTGGGCGGGTTCATCCTCTACAAACCGGTGGCGGCGCTGATCTACGCGGCCGCGATCATGATGATCAACAAACCCGCCGTCCCCGACGGCGTCACGGCGGAGCGTGGAGCATCGGAGATGCTCAGCCTCGTCATGGGCGTGACCATGATGATCCTCGCGGTCGTGGCACTGCCGGCCATTCTCCGTTTCGTCTCTCCGAAGACCTCGTGACATGACTCGCCTCTACTTGATCCCGCTCTGCGGCAACTGGCTGGATTGCGTCTGGGAGAAGGTCACGAACTGGGTCGGCGACCAAGTGAAGTGGTTGATTGACATGATCTTCCAGCCGATCCTCGACGCGATCGCGAACGCGGTCACGATCGTGATGGGCACGATCGGAACCTTCTGGGTGCACGTCCCGACGATCGCGGTCGGGACCCCGACGATGGGCTCGAGCCCGGGACAGCCGGCCAGTGGCACGGTGCAGTGGATGTGGGCGCACACGCAGTACATCGCCTTCTTCGTGGCGGTGATCGGCGTACTGATCGCTTGTATCAAGATGGCCTACAGCCAGCGTGGCGAGTCCGCCCGGGAGATCCTGCGGTCGCTGATCACGCTCGGCGTCGCGTCGCTGCTGGCGGTCGGCGTCACCCAGGCCCTGATCGAGTTCGGCGACCAGTTCTCCAAGTGCATCGTCACCACCTCGCTGATCGACGACCCGAACAGCCCGTGGAAGTGCGAACCCAGTGATCTGGTCGGCACCGGCAAGAGCTTCGGTGCGGCGATGACCGCCATGCTCGCGGTCTCGGCGACGGCGGGCCCGATGGGAATCGGCCTGGCGATCTCGATCGGCGTCCTGGCGATCATCGCCGGCGTGATCCAGATCGTGCTGATGGTGGTGCGCAGTGCGCTGCTGATCCTGCTGGTCGGCATGCTGCCGATCGCGGCCTCGGCCACCCACACCGAGATGGGCCGGAACTGGTTCAAGAAGATTCTCGGCTGGCTGTTCGCCTTCGTCCTCTACAAACCCGTGGCCGCGATCATCTATGCGACCGCGATCAGATTGACGTCCAACAACGGTGGGCTCAACTTCGCCACCGGCGACGAGGCCGCGCGCACGGTGATGAACATGGTCACCGGTCTGACGCTGCTGGTCCTCGCGCTGTTCGCACTGCCCGGCCTGATGCGGTTCATCGTGCCGATGGTCGCCGCGACCGCAGGCAACGCCGGCGCGGGCATGATCGCCGCGAAGCTGGTCGGCGCCGACAAGCTGGCCGGCAAGATGCAGGACTCCCTCCAGGGCGAGGGCGGTAGTGGCAGCGAGGGCGGTAGCTCCGACGGCCCGACCGGATCACAGAACGTCGGCCGAGCACGGAACCAGCCACAGAGTTCGAGCGGTCCACCGAGTGGCGGCCCGAGCGGTGGCGCGAGCGGCGGCGCGAGCGGCGGTGCGCAGGGAGCTGCGTCCGGTGCGAGCGGCGGAGCAGGCGGTGCGGCGGGTGCCGTCGGCGGCGGTGGTGGCGCGGCAGCAGGAGGTGGCGCCGCAGCAGGAGGTGGCGCCGCGGCCGGTGGCGCTGCGGCAGCCGCGGGCCCGGCAGCCGCGGTGGCTGCGCCGATCGCGATCGTCGCGGCCGGCGTCAAGGCGACCAAGCAGGCTGGCGAGATGGCCGCGGCCGAGACTCTCGGCGACGATGCTCCGCAGGGCTCCGGTGGCGGTGGCGGTGGCAGCCAGGGCGGTGGCGGTGGTGGCGACGGCGGTGGCGGCGGACCCTCCGGGAGTAGCGGGTCGTCGCAGCGCGACATGAACCGCGACCGCCAGCGTGACCAGCGCCAGTTCCGCGATGACAGCAGGCGTGACCAGGACAGACGAGACTCGGACGGACCACGTGGCAGCAGCTGACAACGTACGAAGCGCTCCGCGCACCTACGGCAACTGGCGGCAGCCCGCCTCGGCGGGTATCGCCGGCCTGGGGTCGCTCGGCACGGCCATCATGATGGGCGGTCTGCTGGCGACGATCTTCTCGATGATGGCCGGCGGCATCCTCGGCGCCGTGATCTGTCTGCTGACGGTCGGCATCGTCCTGCTGCTGCTGATGACCAAGGACAAGCACAACCTGTCCGCCCTGCAACGGCTCTCGACTCGCATTGGATGGCAACGAGCAAAGATGGCGAAGCACAACATCTACCGTTCTGGTCCGCTCGGCCGCACCGCCTGGGGCAAGTTCCAGATCCCGGGCCTCGCCGCCGCTTCCCAGCTGAGCGAGTTCAAGGACTCGTACGGTCGGCCGTTCGCGCTGCTGTTCTACCCGAGCACCCGGCACTTCACCGTGGTGATCAACGCCGAGCCCGACGGCGCGTCGCTGGTCGACGAGGAGCAGATCGACATCTGGGTCGCGCACTGGGGACAGTGGCTCGCCTCGCTCGGTCACGAGCCGGGCATCGTCGCCGCCTCGGTGACCGTGGAGAGCGCGCCCGACACCGGCATCCGGCTGCGGCGCGAGGTCAACCACAACGTCCAGCCAGGCTCGCCCGCGATCGCGCAGGCGATGCTCGCCGAGGTTGTCCAGAGCTATCCGGAGGGTTCGGCGCTCGTGTCGGCCAGGGTCGCGCTGACCTTCAAGGGCACCGACCGCAACGGCAAGCGGCGCAAGGAAGAAGACATGGGCCGCGAGCTCGCCTCCCGGCTGCCCGCCCTGACCCAGAGCCTGAACGCCACCGGCGCCGGTGCGGCCCGTCCGGTCACCGCGCAGGAGCTGTGCGAGACGATCCGGATCGCCTACGACCCGGCGTCCGCCGTACTGATCGACGAGGCGCGGAGCCAGGGGATGGCGCCGGAGCTGCAGTGGACCGATGTCGGGCCCGCCGGTGCGCAGGCGTTCTGGGACAAGTACCGGCACGACTCGGCCTGGTCGGTGACCTGGCAGATGACGCAGGCGCCGCGCGGTGAGGTGTTCTCGTCGGTGCTGTCGCAGCTGGTCGGTCCGCACCAAGACATCGACCGCAAGCGCGTCACGCTGCTCTACAGGCCGCTCGACGCGGCCACCGCGGCGCGGATGGTCGAGGCGGACAAGCGCAACGCGTCGTTCCGGGCCACGACCACCAACCGGCCGTCGGCCCGCACGATGGCCGAGGCCCGGGCGGCCGATCGGACCGCGCAGGAAGAGGCGCGCGGCGCCGGCCTGGTGAACTTCGGCATGGTCGTCACCGGCACCGTGATGTCCGCCGAGCAGATCCCGGACATGATCGCCGCCATCGACAACCTGGGCGCGACCGCGCGCGTGTTGCTGCGGCCGGCGTACGGGTCGCAGGACTCGGCCTTCGTCGCCGCGCTCCCGCTCGGCGTCGTCCTGCAGAGCCACTTGGCCGTCCCGGCCGGTCTGCGGGAAGCCCTGTGAGCAAGAAGAAGAAGGACCAGAACGTCGACCCGTCCCGGGGCGGCAAGCGGCCGATGCCGCGCGGCTGGCCGGGGATGGGCGGGGGCTACTCGACCTACGTCCAGGCCCCGCAGGAGTGGCGCGGTACGACGGTGCAGGTCTGCGGGTTGTGGCCGTTCGCGGCCGGCACCGGCAGCCCGATGGTCGGCGTACCGATCGGGCGGAACATCCTCTCCGGCGCCACCATGTGCTGCGACCCGATCAGCTGGTTCATGCGGGCCAAGCTGATCTCGAACCCGTCGATGTTCGTCCTCGGCAAGCCCGGTCTGGGCAAGTCCACGATCACCCGCCGGATGGCGCTCGGCCTAGCCGGCTACGGCATCCAGCCGCTGGTGCTCGGCGACCTCAAGCCTGACTACAAGGACCTGATCGAGGCCCTCGGCGGGCAGGTCATCCAACTCGGCCGCGGCCGCGGGCACCTGAACATCCTCGACCCGGGTGAGTCCCGCGAGGCAGCGCTGCGGCTGACCGGCAAGGCCCGGGAGGCGATCCAGGCCGACGCGCACGGCCGCCGGCAGACGATGGTCTCGGCGCTGATCTCGATCATGCGCTCGGCGCCGCCGACCGACCGCGAAGAGACGATCATCGACGAGGCCCTCAAGGTCCTCGACGAACGCCACACCGGTACGCCGGTACTCCGCGACCTGCTCAAGGTCGTCCAGGACGCGCCGGACCGGGTGCGCAACGTGGCCCTGGACCGGGGCAGCCTGGACCGCTACCGGCAGATCACCGAGGGACTGGAGGCCTCGCTGATCGGTCTGGTCGGCGGCGGCCGGCTCGGCGAGATCTTCTCCGAGCAGACCGACAACCCGATGAAGATGGACCGCCCGGTCGTCTTCGACGTCTCCAACATCGACGACTCCGAGACGAACCTGCAGGCCGCCGTGCTGCTGGCCTGCTGGTCGTACGGGTTCGGTGCGGTCGCGGTCTCGCAGGCCCTCGCGGACGCCGGGCTGGAGCCGCGGCGGCACTACTTCGTCATCCTCGACGAGCTGTGGCGGGTGCTGCGCGCCGGACGTGGTCTGGTCGACCGCGTCGACGCGCTGACCCGACTGAACCGGCAACGTGGTGTCGGGATGGCGATGATCTCGCACACCATGTCCGACCTGCTCGCGCTCGAGCACCCCGAGGACCGGATGAAGGCCAAGGGCTTCGTCGAGCGGTCCGGGATGGTCATCTGCGGCGGTCTGCCGCGGGCCGAGATGGAGAACCTCTCCGAGGTCGTGCCGATGTCCGAGGAAGAGCAGAACATGCTCATCGGCTGGCAGGACCCGCCCGCGTGGGACCCGGCCACCGGCGAGGAGGCGGCACCTCCGGGCCGAGGCAACTTCCTGGTCAAGGTCGGTGGCCGCCCGGGCATCCCGGTGCACGTCGGCCTGACCTCGGTCGAGCGCGAGATCAACGACACGAACAAACTCTGGAGGACCGGGACCGACGGTCGGCCGCTGAAGGTCGAGGTCGCACCGGACGGGACCGAAGAGGTCGTCGAGGAGTACACGTTCGACGACCCGGCGATGCTGCCGCCGCCCGACCCGACCACGCGGGTCGTCGCACGACCGGAGGTGACGAACAATGGCTGACGGAAAACGCACCACCGGACCGGGCGGGCTGTCGGTCGAGACGGTCCTGATCTTCATCGGCTGCGGTGTGTTCGCGGTTGCGGTCGGCGGTGTCTGGGGTGCGCTCAAGGCGGCCGCGTCGATCGACGGCACCCGCGCCGTACCGGGGAACCCGATCAGTGCGCTGTCCCAGCTGATCCAGGGCCGGCTGCGCTGGTCCGGCGCGGCCACCGGCGTACTGATTCTCGAGCTGGTGCTGCTGGTCCTGATCGCCGGTCTGGTCTGGTTCCTGCTCCGGCGCCGCAAGGAGTCGGTCGGCCGCGTCGACAAGCAGGCGTTCCTGATGTCGAAGCGGTCCGAGATCTACAAGCTCACCCGCCAGGGCGCTCAGGACATCGCGAACCGGCTCGGCGCCGGGCACGCCGGTCCGGGCATCATGATCGGCCGGACCGTCCGGGACAACCTCGAGGTGTTCGGGTCCTGGGAAGACATGCACGTCGACATCTGGGGTCCTCGTACCGGTAAGACGACGTCCCGCGCCGTACCGGCGATCTTGGACGCTCCCGGCTCCGTGGTCGCCACGTCGAACAAGCGCGACATCGTCGACGCCACCCGCGGCCCGCGGCTCGACAAGGGCCCGGTCTGGGTGTTCGACCCGCAGGAGGTCTGTGAGGAGCCGCCGAACTGGTGGTGGAACCCGCTGACCTACATCACCGACGAGACCAAGGCACGCGAGATGGCGGAGCACTTCGTCGCCTCGCAGCGCCAGGTCGGTGCTCAGACCGACGCGTTCTTCGACTCCGCCGGTACCGACCTGCTGGCCGGTCTGCTGCTCGCCGCCGCGGTGGCCAAGCGCCCGATCACGCAGGTGTACACGTGGCTCGCGGACCAGCGCAACGACGAGCCCGAGCGGATCCTGCGCAACACTCCGGGTCTGCAACTGTCGGCCGACGCGCTGTCCGGTGTCATCAACGCACCCGACAAGCAGCGCGCCGGTGTCTACGGCACCGCACAGCAGAGCGCGCAGTTCCTGGTCAACCGCAAGGTCACCCGCTGGGTCATCCCGCAGGGGCCGAACGACACCCGGCCGCAGTTCAACCCGCACGAGTTCGTCCGCAAGGGCGGCACGCTCTACAGCCTCTCCAAGGAAGGCGCCGGTACGGCGGGGCCGCTGGTCACCGCGTTGACCGTGGCCGTCGTGGAGGCCGCCGAGGAGTACGCCAAGGGCTGCCCGATGGGCCGGATGCCGAACCCGCTGGTCGGCGTCTTGGACGAGGCGGCGAACGTCTGCCGCTGGAAGAACCTGCCCGACCTCTACAGCCACTTCGGTTCCCGCGGCATCGTCCTGATGACGATCCTGCAGTCGTGGGCGCAGGGCCAGGAGTGCTGGGGCGAGCACGGCATGGAGAAGCTCTGGTCCGCCGCGAACATCCGCGTGTACGGCGGTGGCGCGTCCGACTCGAACTTCCTGGAGCGGCTCAGCAAGCTGATCGGCGACTACGACATCATTTCGAACTCGGTCTCGTACAACGAGGGCAAGCGCGGCACCAGCCGGCAGACGCAGCGGCAGAACATCCTGGAGATCTCCGACCTCGCGGCCATGCCGCCGGGGCGGGCCGTGGTGTTCCCGTCGGGGATCCCGGCCACCATGGTGAAGACGGTGCCGTGGTTCACCCGTCCGGACGCCGGAGTGGTCAAGGCGTCGCTGGCGAAGTACGACCCGGGTGCGAAGGCGCCGCAGGTGACGCAGGGCTCGGCGAACCCGTGGGTGACCGGTGGACAGAACACACCGCCGCCGATGCCGACCGGCGTACCGGTGTGGGAGCAGACTGAGGAGCAGCGTCGTGGATGGTGAACAGGAACTCTTCTACCCGCATGTCGCGGCGTTCGTCGAGGACCGGCTGATCTACCTGTACACGCGCCGGATCGGGCAGCAGTACGTGTGGTGCCCGGAGTGGTTCCGGCACGCCGAGGCGCTCAGCCGGCTGGACTCGATCTGGCGCGCCTGGGAGCACCTGCGGCTCGACCCGGCGACCGGCATGTCGGTCTGGTGGCGGGACCACGCGGACCCGCACATGGCGACGCTGCTCGACCCGGACGGCCCGTTCGCGGCCTGCCGCGGTTCGCACACCGACTACCCGATCCCGCCGCTCCCCGTCGAGGAGCCGCCGGCTGGACTGTTCTTCGATCAGCGCCAGCCGAACGTGCGGGGGATCTGAACCTCAGAGGTCGAGGTCGAGCCCGGTGTCCTTCGCGCGCTTCTTGGTCTTGCGCGGCTGGATGAACTTCCGGGCTTCCGGCGGCTGCGCCGGCCGCCGGGCGGCATCGCTGGCCGGCGCTTGCTCGACGCGCGCCCCGGCGTACCGGTCGGCGACACGGTCGTCGTACGCCGCCTCGCGGTCCTCGCGGTCACCGGCGCGCTGGTAGCGGCGGCCGGCGGCCGCAGTGGCGTCCGCACCCGGCTCGTCCGGGCGTGCGGCCGCTTCGTCGAGCAGATGGTTGCCATGGGCATGGTCACTGCGTGCTTGGCGCCGCTCGGCGTCGGCGAACTCGCGGTGCCGGATACTCGCGGCCTCGTTGGCCTCCGCGAGCCGGATGGCCTCCGCCGTCTCCGCAGTGGCGTCGAGCAACTCACGCCGGTCGCGGATCTCCTCGAGCTCCCGCTCCTCGTTCGCAGCGCGCTCGAGCTCTTCGGCTTCGCGTTCCTCGACCAGTTCGTCGTCCTTGTCGGCCATGGCCCCACGATGCCGCATTTCCGGGGTCAGCGGGTAGCCCCTGTGACCAGCCACGCGTCTCGGCGCTCCCTGGTCACCAGGGTGATCAGCCGGAACAGCATGAAGCCACCGAATGCCCACCACAGCGCCACGATGCCGCCGTCGAACCACAGCACGCTCAGCGCCAGCGGGACGTACAGGACAAGCGCTACGACGCCTGCGATCGCCAGGTAGCGGCCATCGCCTGCTCCGATCAGTACGCCGTCCAGTACGAACACCACGCCGTTCAGCGGCTGCCAGATGGCTGCGACGAGCAGTACGGCGGCGAGTGTCCGGCGTACTTCGGGGTCAGTCGTGAACCAGGGCACGTAGATCGAGTGCAGACCCCAGAGCGCGAGTCCACAGACCACACCGGACCACAGGCCCCACCACATCATCCGCCTGGTGATGGAACGCGTGCCTGCGATGTCGCCGGCCCCCAGTGCACGGCCGGTGAGTGCTTGGGCCGCGATGGCGATCGCATCGAGCGCCAGAGCCAGGAAGTTCCAGAAGGTGAAGGCGACCTGGTGTGCGGCGACGGACGTCGTACCGAGGGCGGTGGCGACGAACGTGAGCAGAATGATTGCCGCACGCAACGTCAGGGTGCGGACGACCAGGGGGACACCCATCTGTGCGGAGGCGAGGATTCCGGGCAGGTCCGGGCTGAGCTTGGCGCCGTCGCGTCGGGCGCCGCGGACCACGACCACGACCAGTGCGACTCCCGCTGCGGTCTGGGCGAGCGCCGTACCGAGTGCTGAGCCGGCGATGTCCAGGTGCAGGCCGTAGACCAGCAACAGGTTCAGGACGATGTTGGCCAGGTTGGCGGAGATGGCGACGACCATCGGCGTCTTGGTGTCCTGCAGACCGCGCAGTACGCCGGTGGCCGCGAGCAGGATCAGCATGGACGGGATGCCGAAGCAGGAGATGCGCAGATAGGTGACTGCGTACTCGGCGACGTCGGGAGACGGGTCGAACGCGTTGATGGCCTGGGGGGCGAACATGACACCGGCCAGCGCGAGTACGACGCCCAGCAGCAGCGCCAGCCAGAGTCCGTCGATGCCCTGAGCCAGCGCGCCGCGATGATCGCCTGCTCCGATGCGGCGTGCGACGGCCGAGGTCGTTCCGTAGGCCAGGAACACGCAGATGCCGACCAGGGTCTGCAGAACGGTGCCCGCGATCCCCAGGGCGGCCAGCTGCGGCGTCCCGAGGTGGCCGACGATGGCCGAGTCCGCGAGCAGCATCAGCGGCTCCGAAACCAGCGCCACGAAGGCGGGAACGGCCAGCCGCAGGATCTCCCGATCCTGGCCCCCGACCCAGCTCCTGCGGCTCACTGGAGGCAGGTTACCCACGGGCTGTGGGGTTCCCTGTGAGAAGGACCCCGACTTTTTTCTCTCCACAGTTGTGCACGGGTGAAACCGCAGGTCAGAGGCCTGTGGAGAAATTGTGCCCACAGATATCCACAGGGTTGTTCCCAACCTGTGCACAGGGGTTCGCGGGGTTTCCCACAGTTCGTCCACATCCCCTGTGGACGGCTGGCTACCACCTGGGGACGAGACCGGCGTACGGTCGCGTGCCTGGGTACCCAGGCGGGCGGCAGAATTCTGTCGGTCCGTGCGGCTACGGTTCGATCAGGTGTTCGAACCCCGGTCGTCGGTGGTTCGGGGGCGACGAACGAGGAGGTCGGGCTAGATGAGCGTGGCGGAGTTCCGCGGCCAGGACGGTGGCGGTCGCGAGGAGCGCAATCCCGAGATGGGGTTCGACCGCACGCCGCCCCAGGACCTCGCCGCCGAGCAGTGTGTGCTCGGCGCGATGATGCTGTCCAAGGACGCCATCGCCGACGTCATCGAGACCCTGCGCGGGACGGACTTCTACCGACCGGCGCACGAGTCCGTCTTCGACGCGATCACCGACCTGTACGCGCGCGGTGAGCCGGCCGACGCGATCACCGTCGCCGCCGAGCTGACCAAGCGCGGCGACATGGCCCGGATCGGCGGCGCGCCGTACGTGCACACGCTGGTCGCCTCGGTGCCGCTCGCGGCGAACGCGGGCTACTACGCGCACATCGTCCGTGAGAAGGCCATCCTGCGCCGACTGGTCGAGGCCGGGACCAAGATCGTCCAGCTCGGCTACGCGGGGGAGGGCGAGGTCGACGACGTCGTCGACGAGGCCCAGGCCGAGATCTACTCGGTCACCGAGAAGCGCACCACCGAGGACTACGCGCCGCTGAAGGACATCATGGAGGGCGCCCTCGACGAGATCGAGGCGATCGACTCCCGCGGTGACTCGATGGTCGGCGTACCGACCGGCTTCACCGACCTCGACGAGCTGACCAACGGCCTGCACCCCGGCCAGATGATCATCGTCGCCGCGCGTCCCGCCATGGGCAAGGCGCTCGCTCTCGACACCCCGCTGCCCACGCCCACCGGCTGGACCACGATGGCCGAGGTCGCCGTCGGCGACCAGCTGCTCGACGCCGAGGGCCTGCCGACCACCGTCGTCGCCGCGACCGACGTGATGACCGACCGCCCGTGCTTCCGGCTCTCGTTCTCCGACGGCAGCGCCATCGTCGCCGACGCCGAGCACCAGTGGCTGGTCGAGGACGGCGGTCACCCGCTGGTCTGCACCACCGCCGACCTGTTCACCGCCATGTCCGCCAGCCCCGGCCTCACCCCGCCGATCCCCGGCTCGGCCCCCCGCCAGATCACCGGCCACGGCTTCCCCGCCGCGCTCGCCGGCGAGGGCGACCGCCGGATCGAGTGGATCGACGAGGTCCCCAGCGTCCCCGTCCGCTGCGTCGAGGTCGACAACGCCGCCCACCTCTACCTGGCCGGCAAGACCATGATCCCGACCCACAACTCCACCCTCGGCCTCGATTTCGCCCGCTCCGCCTCGATCAAGCACGGCCTCACCTCGTGCGTCTTCTCCCTGGAGATGAGTCGCAACGAGATCACCATGCGACTCCTCTCCGCCGAGGCCAAGGTCCCCCTGCACCACATGCGCAACGGCAAGATGACCGACGAGGACTGGGCCCGCCTAGCCCGCAAAATGGGCGAAGTCTCCGAAGCCCCCCTCTTCATCGACGACTCCCCGAACCTCACCATGATGGAGATCCGCGCCAAGGCCCGCCGCCTCAAACAGCGCCACGACCTCCGCCTCATCATCATCGACTACCTCCAGCTGATGACCTCCGGCAAAAAGGTCGAGTCCCGCCAGCTCGAAGTCTCCGAGTTCTCCCGCTCCATCAAGCTCCTCGCCAAAGAACTAGAGCTCCCCGTAGTAGCCATCTGCCAGCTCAACCGAGGCTCCGAACAACGCTCCGACAAACGCCCCATGGCCTCCGACCTCCGCGAATCGGGTTGTTTGACCGCGGACACCCGGCTGATGCGCGCGGACACCGGCGCGGAGATCTCGCTCGGCGAACTGTTGGCCGCGGACGCGAGAGACATCCCGGTCTGGTCGCTCGACGACCGGCTGAAGCTGGTGCCGCGCACGCTGACCCACGCCTTCCCCAGCGGGGTGAAGGAAGTGTTCCGGCTGAAGCTCGCGTCCGGTCGCGAGATCAAGGCGACGGCGAACCACCCGTTCCTGACGTACGACGGCTGGAAGCCGCTCGGCGAGCTCGCTCCGGGCGCCCGCCTGGGCTCGCTGCGCCACGTCCCGCCGCCACTCGACGTCACTCCGTGGGACGAGGACGAGCTCACGCTGCTCGCCCACCTGCTCGGCGACGGTTCGTTCGTAAAGCGCCAGCCGATCCGCTATGCGAGCATCGACGAGGCGAACCTGACCGCAGTGGGCGAGGCTGCCCACCGCCGCTTCGGGATCACGCCGATCCGCGATGAGTACGCCGCCGCCCGCGTGACCACCTTGCGCCTCCCAGCGCCGTACCGGCTGGCTCGCGGGAGGCGGAACCCGATCGCGGCCTGGCTCGACGGTCTCGGCCTGTTCGGCCTGCGTAGCCACGAGAAGTTCGTGCCTGACGGCGTCTTCGGTCTCCCGAAGGAGCAGGTCGCGCACTTCATCCGCCACCTCTGGGCGACCGACGGCTCCGTCCGCTGGGACGCGAAGGCCGGCCAGGCTCGCATCTACTACGCCAGCACCAGCCGCCGCTTGGTCGACGACCTCGCCCGCCTGCTCCTCCGCCACAACATCTTCACCCGCATCAAGGTCGCCAAGAAGCCGGGCTACCGCGACGGGTACCACCTGCACATCTACGGCTCGGCGAACCAGCTCCGCTTCTGCGACGAGATCGGCGTCCACGGCCTGCGTGGCCTGAAGGTGCTCGAGGTCGCCACCGCCCTGCGTGACGTGAAGGGCAACACCAACCTCGACACGGTGCCGAAGGAAGTCTGGTCCCAGGTCCGCCAGGTTCTCGCCGACCGCCAGGTCACCCACCGCGAGTTCGCCGCCGCCATGGGCACCCAGTTCTCCGGCTCGACCCTGTGGAAGCACGCCCCCAGCCGCCAGCGCCTCGCAAAGGTCGCCGACGTCCTGGACTCCGCCGACCTCGAGGTCCTCGCCACCAACGACATCTTCTGGGACACCATCACCTCGATCGAGAGCCTCGGCGAGCAAGAGGTATACGACGCCACCGTCCTAGGCACCCACAACTTCGTCGCCGAAGGCATCGCTACACATAACTCGCTGGAACAGGACGCCGACATGGTCATCCTGTTGCACCGCGAGGACGCCTACGAGCGAGAGTCGACGCGGCCGGGCGAGGCGGACTTCATCGTCGCCAAGCACCGTAACGGTCCGACCGCCGACATCACCGTGGCGTTCCAGGGTCACTACTCGCGCTTCGTGGACATGGCCCACGACGGGTAGCTGGCGGAAATCCTGTCGCTGGGAGTGGGCGGGGTCCGCGATCATCGGGGGGTGATTGCGCCCAGCGAAGCAGATGCCGTCCTGTGGAGGATTCGGCATGCCTGCCTCGGGGATGATGCGGAGCCGAGAGCTGAGCTGCTGGCTTGGCTGGTGGGGTTGCCGGCGGCCGGGGTGCTTCAGGTGGCTGAGCGGGCGCGTGGCACGCGGTATGTGCTTGGCCCGCTGGGTGAGGCGGCCGACTGGGATCGGCTGCTGGGATCGCGAGATTTGCTCGCTGCTTGTGTGGCGTCGATGCATGCTGACGGCTATCTGCGTGAGCGGGCGGTGCGTGTGCTCAGTGATTGTGCGGGTGATTTGGTGGCTCGCTGTTTGGCGCTGCGGGCGGTGGATCACGTGGAACAGGTACGGCGGGTTGCGCTTGCGGAGCTGGTGAATCGGCCGGTTCCGTCGGCGTTGGGTGTGCTGCTTCGTGTGCGGGAACGCACGCACGGGGCGGCTGCGCTGGCGACGTACGGCGGGTACTTCGACCTGACGAAGTTATTGGATGAGCAGGACTTCGCGGTGCGGCGGTTCGCGTACGACGGGCTCATGGCAGGGCTTGGTTCCGGTGAGGTCGAGGCGAGGCTGGCGGTCGAGAACGATCAGTGGTCACGTCGGCGACTGGTTGAGCACTGGATGTCGATCGACCCGGTGGCGGCGAAGGAAGCGTTGCTGAGTTCCCGGTACGTCGAGGGCCGGCTGTTCGTCCTGTACGACGGGACGGACGAACTGTTCCAGCGATCGGAACTCGAGGAGCGACTGCTCGATCGATCGCCGCGAGTGCGTGCGGCCGCGCGATGGCGGTATCGCCGTGCCGGATACGACTCCGCGCCGTACTACCGCTTCCATTGGGAGTCCAATGGAGTCGCGTCAGCTCTGATGGGACTGCGTGAGACCGGCCAGCGGTTCACCGAAGTCGAGGCGCGGACCGCTCTGGCGAGCGACGAGCCACGGGTGCGGCTGGCAGCACTTCACCTGTGGCCGGACGAGCGGCCGCCGAAGCAGGTGCTGCTGGAGCTCCTGGCCGACCCGAGCGGTGCAGTCGTCAAGCCAGCCGCCCGGCTCCTGGCGAGGACGCCGGGCATCCGGTACGACGACGTCGCGCCGGCCGCCGCCTCGGCTGAGATCTTCATGCGCCGCGCTGCATGGCGCGTGCGATGTGAGCTTGGCGGCTGGAACCGACTGCGTGCCGACCTCGAGGCCTTGCGGGATCCCGACGAAGAGCTCGCACAGGCGGCGAGCCAGGATCTGGGCAGCTGGCTCGAATTTCATGCAGCCAGCACCTTCGTACCTCTGCTCCCCTCGGAGCGGGACGCAATCCGCTCGCGCCTGGACCAACCGAGACTTCGGCCGGAAGTTGCGGAGCTCATCAGGTTCCACACGAGATGACGGTTGACTCTCCCATGGTGGGAGAGTTGAGGATGAAGTCCGTGCAGAGGTGGACGATCGGGGCGGTGGCTCGGCAGGTGGGGTTGCCGGTGAAGGTGGTTCGGCACTGGTCTGAGGTGGGGATCGTGGTGCCGGTTGGGCGGACCGAGGGCGGCTATCGGTGTTATGACGCGGCGGGTGTTGCCAGGCTGCAGTTGGCGCGGACGTTGCGGGATCTCGGGATGGGGTTGCCGGAGATTCGGGCTGCGCTGGACCGGGAGGTCGAGCTGACTGCCGTTGCGGCGGCGCATGCGGAGGCGTTGGAGACCCAGATTCGCCGGTTGCGGACCCATCAGGCTGTTCTGCGCACTGTCACTCGACGGACTACTCGCGAAGGACTTGCCTTGATGGCTCGCACTGCCCAGATGTCGCCGGATGAGCGCCGCGCGCTGGTTCAGGATTTTCTCGTCGAGGTGCTCGGCGATCTCGACGTACCGCAGTTCAGGGACGGGCTGTTGGCGGCGGGCGCCGAGTTGCCGGACGACCCGACGGATGAACAGGTCGACGCCTGGCTGGAATTGGGCGAGCTGGTGGCCGACGGCGAGTTGCGTGCCGCGATGCGCAGACTAGCCGAGTACGGCGCCAAACAGGACGCGCAGGATGCGGCCGCGGAAATGCAGGCCCTGACTGAGCGTTGGACTGCACGCGTTCGCGCGGCACAACAAGCCGGTACGGCGGCGGACTCGCCGGCGGCTGATGAGGTCGTCGCAGAGGTCATCGACGCGTGGCTGACCAGCAGCGCGAACACTGCCGGGACCGCGGTCGACGGGCCGGAGGCGCGCGCCCAGTTGCTCGAGCAGCTCACCGCCGCAACCGAGCCAACCGTTGAGCGGTTCTGGCAGCTGCTGTGCGTGCTCGGCGGTCGCCCCGAACCGGCCGGCATCGGCGCCGAAGGTGAGTGGCTGACCACGGCCATCCGGACCAACCCCGCGCCCGGCGCGCGTCGTACCAAGCTTGAGGCCCTGTACGGCGATGCCTCCGACCCATGGCCCGGTGGAGTCCTGACCGCATTCACTCGCGTGCAGAACACGGTGACCGAACTGGTTCGCGGCACCACCGTCGACCACTTCGACCTGCCGACGCCCTGCACGGACTGGTCCGTCCGGGACCTGCTCGACCACCTCGTCTGGGAGAATCTCATCTGGGGCGGCCTCGCGCAGGGCAACCCACCCAGCACCGGCCACACCGAGGATCACCTCGGCAACGATCACGTCGCCGCGTTCGAGACCGCCGCCGCGCAGGCCCGCGAGGCCTTCCATCAGCCAGGCCTGCTGAGCCGGTCGTTCGGACCCGCACCTGGCCGCCGCCTGGTTGAGCAGCTCCTCATCGAGCTCCTCGTCCACGGCTGGGACCTGGCCACGGCGATCGGCCGGCGTCGCGACCTCGAGCCGGAGATCGCCCGCGCCGCCCTCCCGGTGGTACACGAGATCTACGGTGACCTGCCGCGGACAGCCGGCGGCTCGATCGCCGCAGCGCGGGACATCCCGGAGGATGCCGAGCCTCTCGACCGGCTGGCCGCGTTTCTCGGTCGGGCCTAGCGCGCCGGCCCGGCTGCGTTTCTCGGTGGGGCCTAGCGCGCCGGCCCGGCTGCGTTTCTCGGTGGGGCCTAGCGGCCCAGACCCGGCGGCCTACCTGCACATCAGGCCTAGCGCCAGCGGTCGGCGGAGATCGACTCCTGGGCCAGCAGGCGGAGCGACGAGATGAGCGTCTCGCCCAGGATGGTCCCGATCACCACGGACTCGGCCAGTTGGTCGCGGGTGGGCGCGGAGACCGCTTGGACTTCCAATTGGGCGAAGGTGTCCACCGCTTCCGCGTAGGCGTCGAGGAACGCGACCAGATTGTCCTGCCCGAGGTCACGGAGGGCGGCGACTGTCTCGATCAGGGTGGCGAGCGCGGGAGCTTCGGGCTCGACAGTCCAGCCGCGGCGGTTGATGAGTGCGTTGACTTCGACCGCGGCAGCGGCGCGCGCCTCGGGGGAGGCGGTGGGTTTGCGCGCCGGGGTGAGGGCTCGGTGCGCGCGGCCGATCTGGTCGTGGAGAGGGACGTCGTCGGCGTCGAGTGAGGCGACGATCTCCTTGACCTGCGCGACGGGGACCTGAGCGAGGTCGACCAGAGCGCGGATCAGGCGGAGCCGGCGGATGTGCGACTCCCCGTACGACGCCTGGTTCGGGCTGGTGAGTTCGCCCGGCGCCAGCAGGCCTTCGCGGAGGTAGTACTTGATCGTCGGGACCGGGATCCCGGTCGCCGTGCTGAGTTCGCCGATCCGCATCGCTTGCCTTTCGTCGCCATAGGACGGATAGTATCAGTATCCATAAACGGATACCGCTACTATCTATAAGGATCGCGATGATCGTTCTCGTACTACTGCTGGCCACCGCCGGCTTCCGCGGTCTGGGAATGCTGGGCGTACGCCGCTTCGCCGACTGGCGCACAGCCGCGGCCCACGGAATGGCCGTGATGCTGCTGTTCACCGCCAGCGCACACTTCGTCCCCGCCACCGTGACCGTCATGCCCACCCATGACGACCTCGTCGCGATGGTCCCGCCGTTCGTCCCGTACGCCGATGGTGTCGTCTACCTGACCGGCGTCCTGGAGTTCATGGGAGCGGCCGGCCTCGTCCTGACCATGACGCGCCGTGCCGCAGCGACCGCCCTGGCTCTGCTCTTCGTTTTGTTGCTCCCGGCAAACATCTACGCCGCGATCGCCGACGTCAGCACGGCGAGCCCGCTCTGGCAGCGGATCCCCGAGCAGCTGCTCTACATCGCCACCGCCCTCTACATTGCCGTCCGGGTCGAATCCACGAAAGAGGTGCACGCATGACCGACGTATCTCGCATCATCGCCGGCGTCATCCTGCTGACGATCGTCACGATCGAGTTCGGCGGCTACTTCATGACCAAGATCGTCCGCGGTCAGGTGCCGATGACGGACTTCCAGAAGTCGTTCGCGCGAGCCGGTCATGCGCATGCCGGCGTACTGGTCATCCTCAGCCTGGTCGGCCTCCTGTACGTCGATCAGACCAGCCTGACCGGCGTGCCGCTCTGGATCGCACGGATCGCGATCCCGCTCGCCGCAATCCTGATGTCCGGCGGCTTCTTCGCCTCCTCAGCCGGCAAAGGCCGCACGCAACCCAATCAGTTCCTCTGGCTGCTCTGGGTGGGCGCGACGTCGCTGGCCGCCGGCGTGCTGACGCTCGGCATCGGACTCATCGTGGCGTGAACGACTGCAACCGCCGCCCGGCCTCGGTGATCAGCGCGGCGGTCTCGGCCGAGGCCTCGTCGACGGTGAAGTCGGCGCCCAAGGCAACGATTCCGGCGACCAACTGGAGCAGCAACGACGGCGTCTCGACGGCAAACTCGACCACACAAAAGTCCCCGGCCGGCACGACCCGTCCCGGCGTGAACCAGTGGATGTTGGCCGCGACCTCGTCCGCCGGCAGGTGCACGGTGAGCCGCACCCGATGCCGGTACGGCGCCGCCGTGAACGACTCGACCAGGTACGACGCGGCATCCGCCGCAGGCATCGCCCGCGGCACAAACCGGTGTAACGCCGGACTCACGTCCGAGATCCGGTCGACCCGGAAGAACCGCCAGTCATCACGGTCTGGATCGAAGGCCAGCAGGTACCAGTGCCAAGACACCGTGAGCAGTTGATGCGGCTCGACCCGGCGGCGAGACGACACGTCCTGCCGGTTCACGTAGTCGAAGGCAACGATCTCGTGATTGCGGCAGCAACGCGCCAGCGTGGCCAGCGCGTCCGGATCAACCTGGGGGATCCCACGCCGCGGCACGGCCGCCGCCGAGCTCATCGCCGCCAGCTGAGGCCGCAGCCGCGCCGGCAGCACCTGCGTGAGCTTGGCCAGAGCGCTCATCGAGCTGTCCGCGATCCCAGCCAGCCCACCGCTCCCCGCGCTGACCAGGCCGAGCGCGACCGCGATCGCCTCGTCGTCGTCCAGCAGTAGCGGCGGCAACGTCGTACCGGAGCCGAGGCGGTAGCCGCCCGCCGTACCGGTGGTGCCGGTGACCGGGTAGTCGAGGGCGCGCAGGCGCTCGACGTCCCGGCGGACCGTCCGCTCGGTCACACCGAGGCGCTCAGCCAGCTCGCGGCCGGACCACTCTCGCCGACTCTGCAGCAGCGACAGCAGCCGGAGCAATCGACCGGGCATCTCTTTGCGCGCGCTCATTGAGGACAAGATACGTCCGCAAGGCCTTCTAGCGTCAGAGGCATGTTGACGAACCAAACGCAGGGATACGACGACGCAAGGCTCGGCTACCAGCGGCTGGATCCGCACCGGCCCGAGGCGATCTTCGAGGTGACGAGTGCGGCCGAGATCGAGGAGGCGGTGCAGTACGCCGTCGACCGCGACCACCGGATCGCAGTCCAGGGCAGCGGTCACGGCCTCACACGGGGGATCGACGGTGGCGTGCTGATCGCGACCCGCCGGTTCAACGGCGTACGAGTCGACGCGACTGCGAAGACGGCCTGGATCGAAGCCGGTGCGACCTGGCAGGACGTGCTGACCGCAACCGCGCCGTACGGGCTCGCGCCACTGTCGGGCAGCTTCCCCGGCGTCGGCGCCGTCGCCTACACACTCGGCGGCGGGCTCGGCCTGATGGCACGCAAGTTCGGGTACGCCGCCGACCACGTCCGCCGGATCGAGGTCGTCACGCCGGACGGCAAACGGCGCAAGGCCGAGGACGACCCGGACCTGTTCTGGGCGCTTCGCGGCGGCGGCGGCAACTTCGGCGTCGTGACCGGCCTCGAGATCGACCTCTTCGACGTCCCGACCCTGTACGGCGGCAGCCTGTACTACGACCTCGCCGACCACCCGCACGCGCTCGAAGCCTGGCGCGACTGGACCCAAGACCTCCCCGACGAGGTGACGTCCGGGGCGGCGCTCATCCCGTTCCCCGACATCGAGCCGGTGCCGGCCCCGCTCCGCGGCAAGCACATCGCCCAGCTCCAGCTGGCAGTCCTCGGAAGCCCAGACCCGATCGAACCACTCCGCTCCATCGGTACGCCGGTCCTCGACACCACCAGCGAGCTTCCGTACCTGGAATCCGGCAAGATCTTCGCCGAACCGGACCGCCCCGACAGCTACCGCTCCCACAACGCGCTGCTGACCGACCTGACCGACCTGACCTCGCTCCCGAAGAACGCGATCATCGGCCTCCGCCACCTGGGCGGCGCGCTCAGCCGAGCCCCGCAAGTGCCGAACGCAGTCGGTCACCGCAACGCCGCGTACTCACTGACGGTCCTCAAGCCCGGCGGCAACGACGTCGACCGTCGCATCTTCGATCCCTGGCGCGCGTCCACCATCGGCCGCTTCCTCAACTTCAGTTACGAGAAGCTGACCCCGACCGAAGTCGCCGAGGCGTACGCACCGCAAGACCTCACGAAACTCAGAGAGCTCCGCGACCAGTACAACGCCGACCGAAGGCTCATCGCGAACCACGAGCTCTAGCCAGCAGGCGCCTTCACAGCGCGGCGGTCACGTCGATCTCGACGAGCTGGCCGGTGAACCCGAGCTGGGCGACACCGAGCAGCGTGCTCGCGGACTTGAACGCCGGCGCGAGCGGTGACTCGTTCAGCTGGGTCCAGACCGCAGCCAGCTCGTCGCGGTCGGAGCTTTTCACGTAGATGACAGTCCGTACGACGTCGTCCGGGCCCGCGTCGGCCGCGGCGAGCGCGGTCAGGATGTTGTCGATCACCTGCGCGGTCTGGCCGTGCAGTCCGCCTTCGGCGAGTTCGCCGGCCGGGGTCAACGGGCACTGACCCGCGAGGTAGATCAAGGTGTCGGCCTGAACCTTGGTCACGTGGTGATAGCCGGGCGTCTGGTGCAACCCGTCCGGATTGCTGCGCGAGATCGTCACAGACCGAGCCAACGCGATCGCCGTTGCCGAGGTCAACAGATTTACTGGAACCGCCGCACGAACCGCTTCTGCCACGGTGTCTCGACCGCGTGCGAGTCGTAGTTCCGGCGGACGTAGGCCACTGCTTCCGCGGCCGGTGCCCCGTCCAGCACCGCGAGACAGGCGAGCGCCGTACCGGTGCGTCCGCGCCCGCCTCCACAGGCGAACTCGACGCGCTCCGACCCCGAACGCTCCAACGCGTCCAGGAACACCTCGCGGGCCTCGTCACGCGACACGGGCAGCCGGAAGTCGGGCCACCGCAACCACCGCGACTCCCACTCCACGGCAGGCGGCGCGGAGCCGAGCAGATACACGCCGTACGTCGGGAACGGGGTGACCGCCGGACCGTTGCGCAGACCGCGTCCGCGCACGAACCGTCCCGACGGCAGCTCAAGTACTCCAGGTGCACCCTTGGACCACATCTGCCTACCGTAGTTCAGAAGGAGCCCGGCCGGACTCCGTCGGCGAGCAGCTCCAGCAGCGCGACCACGGCCCGGCTCGGCCGCCGACCGGCGATCGTTGCCACCGACAACGTCCAGCTCAGGGCCGGCTCGGTCAGTGCCAGGTGCACCACGCCGGGGACCAACGGCGAGATCTCCGGTACGACGGCGATCCCGAGCCCGGCGCGGACGTACTCCGGGACCTCGCTCAGGTCGGGTACCTCGACCTGCACCTGGCGCGGAATCCCGGCACGTTCGAAGGCCTGATCCACCATCCGTCGATTGCCGAACCCGCGCAGCATGTCGACGAACCGCTCCCCGGCCAGCTGCTCAAGCACGACCGAAGCCTCGCCAGCCAGCCGATGCGCAGGCGGCACCAGGACGGCGAACGGCACCGAGGCCAGCTCGCGCGCCTCCAGTCCGCCCAGCTCCGACGGCGGCAGGCCGAGCAGGGCGACATCAAGCCGCCCATGCCGTACGTCGTCGGCCAGGCCGCTCGAACCGGTCGGCGATGTCGTCACCTGGACGTCGACCAGCGGATACTTCTGGTGGAACGCCCCGAGCAGCGGCGCGAGGTCGACCAGGCCGAGCCGGGTCATCGTGCCGATCCGCAGGTTGCCGCGGAGCCCGGTCGAGGCCTCCTCGACCACGGAGCGCGCGCGGTCGAGCGCCTCCAGCGCCGCCTTCGCCTCCGGCAACAGCGCGGCCCCCGCGGCCGACAACGTCACCCGTCGCGTCGAGCGGTCGAAGAGCGTCGTCCGCAGGTCTGTCTCCAACGCGCGGATCGCCGCCGAGACCGTGGACTGCACGGTGAACAGCCGCTGCGCTGCCCGCGTGAAGCTCAGCTCTTCCGCGACCGCGACGAAGTACTCGAGTTGCCGGTTGTCCACAGGCCGAATTATCGCCACTCTCGATAAGAGCGTGCAAGAACTTTCGTTGGACTCGATAGATGTTCCGAGGGACTCTGTTGATATGTCCACAACGCTGACTTCGTCCCGAGCTGTCGGGTCCCGGGTGCGGTTCGCTCACCAGCCGGGTTTCTGGGTGATCGCCGCGGCCTTCCTGATCACGATGGCGTTCTCGACCGTCCCGACCCCGCTCTACGCGCTCTACCAGCGGCGCGACGGATTCCCGACGTACCTGATCACGATCATCTTCGCGGCCTACGCGGTCGGCGTGATGGTCAGCCTGTACCTCGCCGGTCACGTCAGCGACTGGCTCGGTCGCCGCCGCGTGGCGCTGCTCGCCGTCCTGGCCGAGGCCGTGTCGGCGGCGATCTTCCTGATCTGGCCGGAGGTTCCCGGTCTGTTGCTCGCCCGCTTCATCTCCGGCGTCGGCGTCGGCGTACTGACCGCGACCGCGACGGCTCACCTCTCCGAGCTGCGGAAGATCGCGCGGCCGGACGAGGACCCGAGCCGGTCCGCGCTGATCTCGAGCATGGTCAACCTCGGCGGCCTGGCGTTCGGCCCGCTGGTCGGCGGCGTGCTCGCCCAGTACGTCGCCAGTCCGCTCGAGCGTCCGTACGAGATCTTCCTGGTGCTGTTGCTGCTGAGCGCGGTCGGAATCGCACTGGTTCCCGAGACCGTCGAGCGGCTGGAGGAGCGTCCGGCGTACCGGCCGCAGCGAGTCGCGCTGCCGTCGGCCGCCAAGCCATTGTTCTTCGCCAGCGCGATCGGTGCCTTCGCGGCGTTCTCGATCTTCGGGCTGTTCACGTCACTGGCCCCGACCTTCTTGGCCGGCGTACTGCACCAGCCCTCGCGGATCCTGGCCGGTGTCGTCACGTTCGCGGTCTTCATCGCCGGAGCGGGCAGCCAGATCGTCTTCGTCCGGATGGAACGGCGCAACCAGCTTCGCCTCGGCCTGGTCCTGATGTCGGTCGGCCTGGCCGGCATCGCGGTCGGCGGCCTGATTCCGAACCTCGCCCTCTTCGTCCTCGGCGGCGTGATCGCCGGAGCCGGCGTCGGTCTGGTCTTCCGCGGTGCCGTAGCCACCGCCGCGTCACTCGCCGACGCGGGCTCCCGCGGCGAGGTCCTGGCCGCGCTCTTCCTGATCGCGTACGCCGGTCTGGCGCTGCCGGTCCTCGCCATCGGCCTCGGTATCGCGCTCCTCCCGGCGGCCACGGCGCTGCTGATCTTCTCCGTACTGATCCTGATCCTGGTGAACGCCGCCGTACCGCGGATGCTGAAACACTAAGATCCATCGCATGGGTATGACGGTGCAGGTCGGGGATCAGGACGCTTATCTGGCGCGGGTCGGGCGGTCGGCGATGCTGCTGCTGCCGATGATCACGGGGATCGGTGAGCAGGTCCGGGAGTGGGCGGACGAGTTGGCCGCCGCCGGGATCACCGCGCTGGTCTGGGATCCGTTCAAGGGGCGGAGTACGGACAACACGACGCGTGAAGAGTTGTCCGACCTGCTGCTGGAGATGGATGACGACGAGGCGCTGGCCGAGCAGCGAGCGCTGCTGGACTACCTGGTCAACGAGCTGGGCTGCAGCAAGGTGGGCGTGATGGGCTGGTGCCTGGGCGGTCGGTTCGCGCTGCTGCTCGGCGCGCGTGACCAGCGGCTGGCGAACGTGATCGCGTTCCACCCGACCAGTCCGTCGGAGCGGCACCCGCAACACACGCACGACACGATCGCCGATGCGGCCGGCATCGTCGCGCCGGTGCTGGTGAGCTACCCGAGCGCCGACACCTTGGTACCGATCGCCGACTTCGAGGCGCTGCAGATCGCACTCCAGTCGCGGCAGGTCGGAGCGACGTTCACGCAGTACTTCCCGGGTGCGCAGCACGGCTTCTCGGACAAGTCCCGGCACGACAACGAGATCAACGCCGCCGCCTTCAAGCTCGCCTGGCCGCAAGCCCTCGCCTTCATGAAGGCGACGACGACCTAGGCGGCCTGGCGCCGGTGCGCGGTGGGCGTCGTGCCGCGCACTCGCTTGAAGGCGACGCTCAGCGCGAACGCATTCGCGTAGCCGACCCGGCGAGCGATCGTCTCCACGGTGTCCTGCGTACTGCGGAGCTGGTCGGCCGCGAGCGTGATGCGCCAGCTGGTGAGGTAGCTCATCGGCGCCTCGCCGACGACCGCGGTGAAGCGGCGGGCGAGGCTGGCTCGGGAAACCCCGACGCGGTCGGCGAGCTCGGGAACACTCCACGGGTACGCCGGATCTTCGTGCAGCAACCGCAGTGCAGCGCCGGCGACCGGATCGGTCTGCGCCTGGTACCACCCGGGTGCCTGCGACTCCGGTCGATCGAACCACGCTCGCAACGTGACGATCAACGCCAGATCGAGCCAGCGATCGAGCACGCTCTGCTGACCGGGCGACTCGCGCCGGATCTCGCCGGCGATCATGTCCATCACCGGCCCGGCCACATCGCCGGCCGGGACGACCAGTACCGACGGCAGCGCGTTGACCAGTCGCCGGCTGACATCGCCCGGAACCAGATAGGTGCCGCTGGCAATCATCGCCGAGCCTTCCGCACGACCGCCGTACGTGCGCAGTCCGAGCCGCTCGCTGTAGTCAATAGGGGCCCCGGGCAACGGGTGGCAGATGTTGCCGGGCAGGATCCGCAGCTGGGGCTCGGTGCCGATGCTGTCGCCGACGACGTACGGCGTCGTCCCGGTGAAGACCGCGACATCGCCCGGGCCCATCCGCAGCGGCTCGATCCCGTCCCGGGTGATCCAGGCCTCGCCGCGCACCATCGTCGCCAGCGCTAGCGGTGCCTCCTCGCGGATCTCCAGGGCCCACGGCGGCTCCAGAATGCCGAGGTTGAACACCCCGTCCACCGCGCGGGTCCCGGTCAGCAGGTCATCGAGCACATCCATGGGGCTGAGCGTATCGGACATCTAATTGCGCTGAACAGCCATGGTTAAGCTCATCTCGTCGCGATGAACTACTCCCATGACAACGACACCGATCCTCATCCTGGGTGGCAAAGGCAAGACTGGCCGCCGCGTCGCGGCCCAGCTCGACGCCCGCGGCGTCCGCTACCGGCTCGCCTCCCGATCAAGCGCACAGCGCTTCGACTGGTACGACGAGAGCACGTGGTCCCCGACCATCGCCGGCGCAGAAACGGCGTACCTGGCACCGCCGGTCGGCCCGACCGGACTCGCCCAGGCCGGCCGCTTCGTGCAGCAGGCAGCCGCCGAAGGACTCCGCCGCATCGTGCTGCTGTCCGGCCGCGGTGTCGGCAGCCCCGGCCGCGAGTTCGCCGTCTACGAAGGTCAGCTCGGACTGGAGCACGCCGTACAGGGGAGTGGGGCGGACTGGACGATCATCCAGCCGGCCTGGTTCGCCCAAGGCTTCAGCGAAGACGTCTTCCGGTACGACGTGCTGGCAGGCGAGATCCGGCTCTCGGCCGGTGACGGCGGCGAAGCGTGGATCGACACCAACGACGTCGGCGACGTGATGGCCGCGGTCCTTCTCGACGAGGCGCACACCGGCGCGACCTACGCGCTCTCCGGCCCGCGCACGCTCACGATGGCCGAGGTCGCCGCCGAGCTCAGCACCGCGACAGGCCGCCCGATCAAGTACGTCGACCTCGATCCCGAGCAGCACGTCGCCGAACTGCTCGAGCAGGGCCTGCCCCGCGAAGATGCCGAGGCCGTCCGCGACCTGTTCGCCGTGATTCGCAACCACCGCTCGGAGTACGTATCGGACGGCGTACAGAAGATTCTCGGCCGGCCGCCCCGCGACTTCACCGAGTGGGCGCGCGATACCGCGCCCACCGGTGTCTGGGCGGTTTAGTGCTGCTGGAGCTTGGTCCACTCGCTGTGGGTCATCTCCTGCAGTTCCGCCTGCGCGGTCTTCGACTGGAGGTTCGCACCCTGACCGACGGCGCCGCCGCCGAACACGATGTTGGCCCAGTTGTTCTGGGTGGTCAGTGTGGTGTTGGCGTTGTCGTCGTTGATGTCGGCCGCCGTGGTGTCGGTCGCGTCACCGTCGCAGTTCCAGTCGATCGGGCCGCTGGCCGCGCCGGTCGTCGTACGGCTGGTGCCGTTTGGGCACTTCCAGCTCGTCTTGTACGCCGACGCGGTGGCGCCGAGGCCGACCGACTCCTTCAGGCTCGTCTCGTTCAGCGCCGCCGGGGCGACGTTGGAGTAGCTCCAGTAGCGCGTGCCGTCGGCCTTCGGGACACCGCCGAGCTGGAAGAAGTAGTTCATCACGCTCAGGTAGTTCGGCTTGTAGTTGCCGTTGTCCGAGCCGCCGTGCCGGAGGCCGAGGTTGTGCCCGAGCTCGTGGATGAACGTGCCGACGTTGGTGTTGTCAGTCGCGTTCCACGTGCACTTCGGGCCGACCGTGACGATGAACGTGTCGTTCGGGATGTTGAAGGCCTGGCCGCTGCTGCAGCCGCCGTCGTAGCTGTCGGCCCAGAGCATGTAGTGGAAGACGGCCTTGCGGACCGACTTGAAGTTGGCGTTCTTGATCGCGGTGGTCTGCGACGCCGACGGGTTCAGGTCCGCGTCGTAGGCGACCTGGTTGCCACCACCGAGGTTGTACGCCGTACCGCGCGCCGTACCGGCGTCGAGATGGATCTTGATCCCGGTGGTGCCGTTCGGGTTGCTGACCGGGGCCTGCGCGAAGACCTGGACGATCCGGTCCAGCGCGGCGACGCTGGCCAGCCGGCCGCTCATGTAGTCCATCTCGACGAACAGGTCCTTCTTCTTCGGGTCGGCACCCATCGCCTTCAGGTTGACGTCGATCACGCCGTCGCCGTTGGCGTCGTACCCGTTGGTCTCCCAGCTGTCGGGCAGCGAGTCGCCGTCGGTGTCGGTGGCGAGCACCGCCTGCGACACGGCCGGGGCGGCGCTCGGACCGTCGGACGGTACGGCGGCGACAGCGCTGGTCGCGGCCAGCGCGGCGGCGGCGAGCGAACCGAAAACAGTCAGGAAGGCAGGGCGGGGCCTCATACAGATCTCCTTCGGGCGGGGAGTGATCTGCCCGACACCGTAGGTGATGGCGGCAACTTTCGGGGAGACCGATCGGAGCCATGACCCAATTGCGCCAGCTGAAGAAGCGGACAGAACCGGGCCGCTATTGGTGGCAAGCTGGTCCCATGTCCGAAACCTCAGCGCGGTTGCTCTCGCTGCTCTCGTTGCTCCAGGCCCGCCGGGACTGGCCGGGCGCGCTGCTGGCCGAACGCCTGGAAGTCAGCTCGCGCACAGTCCGCCGCGACGTCGACCGGCTACGCGACCTGGGCTACCCGGTGCGCGCGATCAAAGGCCCGGACGGCGGCTATCGGCTCGACGCCGGAGCCGAGCTGCCACCGCTGCTCTTCGACGACGACCAGGCGATCGCGGTCGCGGTCGCCCTGCAGACCGCGACCACCACGGTCGCCGGTATCGAGGAAGGCGCGCTGCGGGCGCTCGCGACGGTTCGTCAGGTGATGCCCGCGCGGCTGCGCCAGCGGGTCGACGCACTCCAGGTCACGACGATCGACCGGTACCCGAACCGCCGCCGTACGACGGTCGATTCGAACCAGCTGATCGCGATCGGCATGGCGGTCCGCGCCCAGGAGATCCTGCGCTTCGACTACCAGTCGCCGGGCGCGCCCGAAGGTGAATGGCTGCCGCCGCGGAAGGTCGAACCGCACCACCTCGTCACCTGGGGTGGCCGCTGGTACCTGATCGGCTGGGACCTCGACCGAGCCGACTGGCGAACCTTCCGGGTCGACCGGATCACGCCGAAGACGCCGACCGGGCCACGGTTCACCCCGCGCGAACTGCCGGCCGCGGATGTCGCGGAGTACATCGCGCGGCAGTTCAAGACCAAGGACCAATACCCCTGCCGCGGCGAAGCCGTCCTGCAACTGCCCGCCGACGAAGTCGCGCCATGGTCCGGACAGGACACGATGGTCGAGGAAGTCACTCCGACCAGTTGCCGCGTGACGATGACGGCTTGGTCCTGGGTCGGCCTGGCCTCCCGCTTCGCCATGTTCGAGTGCGACCTGGAACTCGTCGGCCCACCCGAACTCATCGACGCCGCCCACCACATCGCCGCCCGCTTCCAGGAGACCTCCCGATGACCGAAGAGCTGATCCTCTCCGACGCGGCTGCCTGGCACGAGTGGCTCGCCGCGAACCACGCGACCAGCGACGGCGTCTGGCTCGTCCTCGCCAAGAAGAACGTCACCACGCCGACCAGCCTCGTCGTCGCCGATGCCCTCGACGAAGCCCTCTGCCACGGCTGGATCGACGGCCAACGCAAAACCCGCGACGAACACACCTATCTCCAGCGCTACACCCCTCGCCGCCCCCGCAGTACCTGGTCCCAACGCAACGTCGACTACATCGCCCGCCTGGAGGAAGCCGGCCGCATGCACCCCGCAGGCCGCGCCGAAGTAGACCGAGCCAAGGCGGATGGCCGCTGGGCCAACGCCTACAGCGGCTCCGCCAACCTGGAGATCCCCGCCGACCTCACCGCCGCCCTGGCCGCCGTTCCCCGAGCACAAGCCATGTTCGACATCCTCACCAGCGCCAACCGCTTCGCCGTGGTCTTCCGAGTCACCAGCGCCAAACGCCCCGAAACCCGCGAACGCCGAATCGCCCAGTTCGTCGAGCAGTTGTCTCGGGGTGAGACGGTCTACCCGCAGAAGCGCTCCCTCCCCGACAGCTAACCCGCCGTATACACACGCATTCTGTACCTATTGGTATGTACACTCCTCGCATGAGCACCGAACAGATCACTCGCGAGATCGTCCTCGACCAGACGCTGCCTGCCGACCTTCCCGTACGGCGGGTGCAGGCGCGCCGGATCACCATGCAGCCCAACACCGCAGTCGGCGTGCATACGCACAACGGCCCAGTCTTCGGCAGCATCGAGGAAGGCTCAGCCATCTACCAGCTGAGGGACGAGCCCGAGCTCGTGCTGACCCCCGGCGACCTGTTCTACGAGCCGGCCGACGAGCGGGTCCGCTTCGACGCCGGCCCGGAGGGTGTCACCTTCCTCGCCTACTTCCCAGTGACCGACGGCCAGGAACCGCT
Source organism: Kribbella sp. NPDC005582 (assembly GCF_040605415.1). Classification (NCBI taxonomy): domain Bacteria; kingdom Bacillati; phylum Actinomycetota; class Actinomycetes; order Propionibacteriales; family Kribbellaceae; genus Kribbella; species Kribbella sp. NPDC005582. The sequence continues at coordinate 1,919,408 of NZ_JBEXCU010000001.1, read as the reverse complement.
CCTGGAGATCGTCGACTAATACAGCACCGGGTTCAGTGGCGAGGTGATGCGGTCGCCAGGCTTGACGCCGGGCATCCAGGCGAGGTCGTTGCGCTGGGCGTCGTTCACGGGTTCGGAGATCTCCATCGCGGCGTCGACGTAGATCACCGTCATCACCCGACGCGGCACCGACGTCGTGTTGGCCGGCGCGTGGTGGAACGTCCAGCCCAAGTGATAGCTGACCTCGCCCAGCGCATAAGGCTCCGACACCTCCGGAAACTCTTGCTCAGCAAGCGCCTCCTGCAACACCCGCTCGGACTCGTCGCTGATCGGCAGGTCGCGCCCATGCTCAAAAGTGTGGCTCCCGGCGGCGAACGACAGCGGCCCCATCTCCATTGGCGTTTCCTGCAGAGGCACCCACACCGTCACGCACCGATCGGTCGCAAACGGCCAGTAGTACTGGTCCGCGTGCCACGGTGTCACCCCGCCGCCGGACTCCTTGTACAGCGCCTGATCGTGGTACAGCCGCACCGACCGCACGCCCAGCAACTGCGCGGCGATCCGAGCCAGCCGTGGCGACGAGACGAACTCCAGCACCTGCTCGCTGTGCTGCCACAGATTGGTGACCTGCAGGAAGGCCTTCCCGTACGTGTCACGCGACGCCAGCGGCAGGTGCTGAGTGTTGAGCTCGATGACCTTTCCCGTGATCTCCGGCTCGTACGCCGCGATCGTTTCAGGGCTCAGCACGTTCTTGAGTTTCACGAAGCCGTACTGGCGGAAGTGCGCGAGGTCGGCCTGGCTGAGGGTGTAGCCGGCCTCCAGCTCGGAGCGAATGACAGTCATGAGACCTCAGGGTCCCGGCCAGTTCCGTCGTTGTAAAGGTCAGAGCACGCCGGTATAGGTGAGCGCGAAGGTCGCACACGGGAAGAGGAACAGCGACGCCAGCACGATGATGCCCTTGAAGGACTGTCGCGGTCCGATCAGCTTGCCGTAGGCGACGACCAGTACAGGCACCATCACCACCTCGAGCACCAGCATGCTGCGCGGGATGATCGTGTCCGTCGCCGCCAGGATGACCGACAGCGCCGCCGCCGCGATCCAGGCGCCGTACCCCAGCCGGTACGTCGTCCGCGCGCCGTACCGAACCGCGATCGTGTGGTACCCAGCCGCCCGGTCGGCCTCCAGATCAGCGAGCGTGGTCGGCAGGTAAAGCCCGACCGCGGCCAGCGTCCCCTGCAACCCCATCAGCCACGGGAAGTCGCTGAGATCAGGATTGATCGCGGCCCATCCGGCGAGCGGACCGAACGCACCCAGGGCAAGCGCATTGACCGCGACATCGAACCCAGCGCGGGTCTTCAGCCGCACCGGCGGCACGCTGTACGCGTAGCCGAGCAGAACCGCGAGCAGCACCCCGAGGGCGAACACAACCCCGACATGCAGGCTGATCCCCACCGCCGCTACCGCAGCTGCGAAGGCGAGCCGCTTCGCCGCGCGGAGCGTGATTCGCCCGTCCAGCAAGGGCGATTTCGCTTTGCGGGGGTTGAGCCGATCGCTCGGCAGGTCGTACGCGTCGTTGACCGCGAGCACCGCGAGCCAGACCAGCGGACCCATCACCACCGCGCCGACGATCAGCCGCGGCCACTCCTCCAGCGGCGGTACCAGTTGCCGCGTCGCGAGCAGGATGCCGACGTAGTACGGCACGATCGAGACAACCCAGAACGCCGGTCGTCCGACCGCGATCACGTCGCGAACCCTGTGCTGCGCTGTCCGGGCTAGAACCGTGGTGGCCACACCACCACTCTCCTCCCGCTAGCCCGGACCGCACCTCCCTCGAGCGCGTGAGACCCCTCACTCTCCAGCGTGGATGTGAGCAAGCGAACCGTTCTCGAGCGCGACCCAGACCGAACCGTCGGCGTCGACGGCGAGCCCGTGCGGCTCGGACCCTGCACCCAACTCGAACACCGAGACGACCGAGCCGCCGGCATCGAGCCGCGCCAGCGAACCCGAGCCCCACAACGTGATCCAGCACCCGCCGTCCTCGGTCGCCACCACTGCATGCGGCTTCGACCCAGTCGGCAACGGGAACTCCTCGATCTTCCCGTCCGCGGTAATCCGCCCAGCCTGATCCGCCTGCAGTTCCACGAACCACACCGACGAGCCGCCAGCGCTGATCCCGACCGGTCCCGCGCCTGAGGTAGGCAACGGGTACGTCGTCACCGCCCCGGCCGTCGTCATCCGCCCGATCGCGTTCCCCTGATTGAGCGTGAACCACAACTCATCAGAGGCAGTGATCACCGCCGGAAACGCACCGGCCACCCCGATCGGGTACGTCGTCACGACGCCATCCGCAGCGACCCGCGCAACCTGATCCGTATCCATCAACGTGCACCACAGGGCCCCGTCCGGCCCGACACAAACCCCGTACGGCGACCCCGGCACGGCGACCGCCGAAACGTTGCCAGCGGCATCGATATGCCCGATGTGTCCATCGCCGCTCCGCGCGAACCAAACGCCAGCACCACTCGACGTGATCACCATCGGCCGGGACTCCGGCGCAGCCAACTCAAAACGCTGCGGACCGTCCGCACTCAGCCGCACGACCGCACCCGCGTGCACGAGCGTCGTCCACACGACTCCGTCCGCGACCGCGACGCCGTACGGGCCTTCGCCCGGGCCGGAGATTTCAGTGTGTGACAAGGCAGGACCCCTTCAGATCGAGTACGGCGCCACGCCAGCGCGAGACGAACCGGCGGTCGTGGCTGACCACGACGAGGGCTCCGGCGTACCGGTCGAGCGCTGACTCCAGTTCTTCGACGAGGACGAGCGACAGATGGTTGGTGGGTTCGTCGAGCAGCAGTACGTCGTACGGCGTACTCAGCAGGCGAGCGAGGGCGAGCCGGCGGCGCTGTCCCGTGGACAGGTCGCCGACCTTCGTCGACAGCTGATCGGCGCGGAACAGCCCCAGTCCGGCGGCGCCCTGATGACGGGCGAGTGCCGAACGGAGCGGCTCGTCCGGTCGGGCTTCGGTCACCTCCTGGTGGAGGTAGCCGATCCGGCCACGGCGTTCGACGTACCCAGAGTCCGGCCGCAGACGGCCGGCGAGGAGGTCGAGCAGCGTGGACTTGCCGATGCCGTTCGGTCCGGTGATCAGCAGCCGCCCACCAGCCGGTACGTCGACCGAAGTCGGCCGAAGCCGGTCCTTGACCGCGACACCAACAGCGCTGAGCCCGGCCGCGGACCCGGTCGTCCGGAGTGCCGCGGTGAAGCGCAGCGGCTTCGCCGGGATCGGCGCCGGATCCTCCTCCAACCGGCGCAACCTCTCCTTGGCGTTGCGGATCTTGCTCCGCTCCGCTTCGTTCACCCGGCCGGTGGCCCGGTCGTAGGCGACCTTGTTGTTGTCCTTCATCGGTCGCCCGTGCGCCACCCGGTCCGCGGTGGTGCGGACGGTGTCGCGCATTGCGGCGACGTCGTCCTCCCACTGCTGCCGGGCCTGCTCGAGGCGGGCTCGCTCGGCGGCCTTCTCCACCAGGTAGCCCTGGTAGCCGTTGCCGTACCGCGTGATCCGGTGCGTATCGCCGTCGACCTCGAAGAGCGTCGACGCCACCCGCTCGAGGAACGCGCGGTCGTGCGACACCACCACCGTCGTACCCCGTCGAGAGCGCAGATGGCTCTCCAGCCAGGTGGCGGCAGCGATATCCAAATGGTTGGTTGGTTCGTCGAGCAGCAGGATCTCCGGCGCCGAGGCGAGGACCGCGGCCAGATGCAGCCGGGCGAGCTCTCCACCCGACAGCTCCGACAACCGGCGATCGGCAGGCACTGTCGACAGCCCGAGCCCGTGCGTGGCCCGCGCGAACCGGGCGTCCGCGTCGTAGCCCTCCCGAAGCTCGAACTCCGCCTGCAGTTCGCCGTACTCGTCGAGGATCTCGAGCTCACCGGCCGCGAGCCGGACCTCGAGCTCGCGGAGGCGCGCCTCGATCCGCCGCAGATCGGCCAGTGCGTGATCGGCGAGCGCGGCGACGTCGAGCTCGAGCGGCAACGGGTTGTCCTGGGCAAGGAATCCCAGGCTGCCAACAGCGGTCACCGACCCATCGGTGGCCGGCTCGAGACCGGCCGCGATCCGGAGCAGCGTCGACTTGCCGGAGCCGTTCTCGCCGATCAGGCCGCTGATCTGCCCGGGCGGGAAGGCGCAGCTGATCCGGTCGAGGACGAGCTGGTGATCGAAGGACTTGGTGACATCGTGCAAGGACAGCTGGGTAGACATACGTCTCCTGACTCTCGCGGGTTCGGGGCTGGCGAACGGCGGGTCAGAAGATCACTGGCTGCTCCTTAAAGCGACGAATGTTGCGTTAAGATGATGACATGACCGAGACCGATCGCGCAAGCAGGCCGGGCGGACGATCTGCCCGCGTCCGCTCCGACGTGCTGGCCGCCGTCGCGGCCGAGCTCACCGAGCACGGGTACGACGGCCTCACGATCGACGGCGTCGCCGCGCGCTCCGGCGTCCATCGGACGACTGTCTACCGCCGGTGGAAGACCGTGGCCGGGCTGCTCGTCGACCTGCTGCAGACCGATGACGACTGGGCGCCGGCGGACACGGGTTCGCTCGAGGGTGACCTGATCGCGCTCAATCGCGAGGTCTATGACGCTCTCGCTGAACAGCCGTCGGTGACGCAGGCGGTGATCGCCGCCTCGTTCCGTACGCCGGAAGCCGCAGAGGCATTGACGAAGTTCTGGGCAGACCGCTACCGCCGCTCGGCCGTCGTCGTCGAGCGCGCGGTCGCGCGGGGCGAAGTGCCCGCGACGACCAACGGGCATGAGGTGGTGGTTGCTGCGACCGCACCGCTGTACCACCAACTCGTTCTGCTCAAGCAGCCGCTGACTCGGGCCGCGGCCGATCGGTACGCCCGGCTAGCCTCAACCATGTGACTGAGCGTTTGATCGACGAAGTCGTGCTGGTGACCGGTGCTGCGCGCGGAATCGGGCGCGCGGTGGCGGAGAAGGCAGCCGCCGAAGGTGCGGCGGTCGGGCTGATCGACGTACTGGCTGGTGAGCTCGCGAGGACGACCGCCGAACTACGGGCCACCGGTGCCCGAGTGGCCGCCGTCGTCGGTGACATCACCGACGAGAACGCTGTCGCCAAAGCAGTCGGCGAACTGAGCTCTGAGCTCGGCCCGGCGACCGTGCTGGTCAACAACGCCGGCAAGAACGCGTACGCCGACGCGACGCGGATGACCGTCGCGGAATGGGACTCGGTCTTCGACGTCGACCTGAAGGGCGCCTGGCTGATGGCGCGCCAGGTACTGCCGTCGATGATCGAGAACCGGCACGGCGCGATCGTGAACATCGCCTCGATCCACTCGTCGCTGACCACCGCCGGCATGTTCCCGTACGCCGCGGCCAAGTCCGGACTGGTCGGGATGACCCGCTCGCTGGCCCTCGACGTCGGACCGCACAACGTCCGCGTCAACGCCGTCAGTCCCGGCTACATCGCGACCGATCTCCTCGAGGAGTTCTTCACGACCTTCCCGGCCGAACGCGAGCACGCCCTCGACGTCCATCCGCTCGGCCGGATCGGCACGCCCGCGGACGTCGCCGAGGTCGTCTGCTTCCTCGCCTCCCGGGCGGCCGCCTTCGTCACCGGCGCCAACTGGGCCGTCGACGGCGGCCTCGGCGTCCGTTCCGCCTGATCAGCTCGTGGGGTTGTAGGCGCAGGCTTCCTTGAGATCGGGCGGCGGCGTCGAGGTGGTCTTCGGCTTGCGCGGGGACTGCGTGGCGGTGGGTTTCGGGGCGGCCGGTTTCGCGGGCGGGTTGAGGTGCTTCTGGATGATCACCCGCATCGCCGCGTAGTTGGGGTTCTGGCCGGTCGGGTAGTTCTTCTTCTTGTCGAGGTCGATGTTGGTGATGGTCGCGTTCTTCATCCGCTGGCCGAGGGTGACGAAGGAGGACAGGATGCTCTGCGGGATGTCGGTGCGCACCAGGCTCTCGCCGGCCTTGGCGAGCTCCAGGTAGTTCGCCATGACGTTCTGCGGGGTGGCGCGCTCGACGATGGCTTTGACCGTGCACCGCTGCCGGGCCTGCCGGGCGATGTCGGCACCCTTGACCTTGTAGCGGCCGCGGGCGAACCAGAGCGCGTCGGTTCCGTTCAGGTGCCGGTCGGGACCGGGCGCGAGATAGCGGCTGGCCGGAATCTTCTTGTCGTCGTTGCCGCCGACCGGGACCGGGTAGTTGATGTTGACCGTGATACCGCCGAGCGCCTCGACGAGCTGCGCGAAGCCGGCCAGGTTGATCTGTACGTAGTAGTGCAGCTTCAGGCCGAGCGCCTCGCCCACCGACATCTTCAGGACATCGGCGCCCGGGTTGTCGGAGGGGCCGATCAGATCGCCCCACTCGGCGGGGACGAAGCGGTACATCGCGTCCAGGTAGAAGTTCGGCTGCTCCTTCTTGCCGTTCGGATCCCAGAACCCGGTCGGGAACCGCTCGTGCAAGCGGGTGCCGGCCGGGAACGGCATCCGCATCCAGTTCCGGGTGAGCGAGATCAGCGAGGTCTTGCCGGTCCGGGTGTCGATACTCGCGACCATCACCGAGTCGGTCCGGGTGTTGTCGCGGCCCTCGCCGTCGTCGGCGCCGAGCAGCAGGATGTTCAGCCGCGGGATCTGCGCCCACGGGTCCTTCGCGTTCTTGATCTTCGGCCGGGTCTGGCTCTTCGACTGCTCACCCGAAAAGACCTTCTCCACAAGCTGCCGCTGCGCCATCAGGGTCTGCGCGCCGAGCGCCGTACTGGAGGCCATCCCGAAGCAGACCAGCCCGATCACCGCGGACCCGGCCAGCCGCGCGCCCGGTCCCGCGGTGAGCGGCCGCAGCATCTTGTACGACGTCACGAGCACGGCGACCCAGCAGAGCGCGACGACGGCCAGCCCGACCACCATCAGCAGCAGCACGTCGGGATTGAGCGCCCACGCGATCACGTCGTCGCGACGAACCAGCGCGAGGTACGCGGCCGCGCCGTACAGGCAGAGACTGAGAGTCGTGACTACGGTTCCCAACCGCCGCCGACCGGCTGCCAGGTAGCTGACGCCGGGCAGCAGCACGCCCGCGATTGCCAGGCCCAGTGCCCCGAGCCCGGACCGCTCACGACGCCTCGCCCGCCGCGCACGGCGTGCCGGGGCTGCTGATCTGTTGCGCGATGACATGGGCTCCACTCATCAACCGACGACAGGACAGAGGTCCGGCCCCGACCGCACCCGGACGCTTCGAGTCACTGACCCGGCAAAAAGTTCGGCCGACTCCGCCGGCTTTACCAAGTGGCGGCGGCCATCAGGACCACCACGGGGTCGCGCCATCGCGGAGGGCGTTGGTCGCGCAGTGCACCTCGCCGCCGCCCAGGTGCGACCAGAAGAAGTTCTCGACCCAGTGCACCCGTACGCCGTTCCGCGCGAGCGCACGCTCGGCGGCCTGCCGGAAAACGTCCTGACCGTCGAGGCGAGGTCCGTGCGGATCAGGTGCGGCGAACTGCCGATCGGTGATGGACAACCCGTTCACCAGACCAGGCGTGAGCGCTTTCAGCAGGCCGTAGCCGGGGACGCGGTCGAAGAAGACAGGCAGCCGGACCAGCTCGTCCGCGCGCAGACCGGTCGCCTTGAGCAGGATCGCGAGCTGCTCGTCGATGTGCTGAGCGGCCGCCTCGTTGTCGGCCAGCTTGGTCAGGAGCGAGTCGACCGTGGGCTTCGACTTGGCGTTGGTGTCCGCGAAGAGTCGCTGGTTGCCGCCACCGCGCTGCTGTACGTCGCGCAGCAGCTTGGCCGCGAGCCGCGGATCGGCGACCGCGAGGGTCCAGCCGCGGGCGTTGTTGGCCCGGACGACGTGAGTGGTCTCGTCGACGTGCCCGACCATCAGCCACGAGGTGTCGACCGCGAGCGGCGGCTGATAGCCCTGACTCGTCACCAGCTTCAGGTACGCCGGATCGGGCCGCCGCGCGCCGGCGCCGTACAGGACTCGGCCTTGTGGATAACCGGCGTACGGGGGGAGCGTCTCCAGGTTGCCGCCCATGTTGAGCAGGTCGTCGAGGCCAGGCGACGGTTTCGCGGCGAGCTCTTGGACGACACCGACATCAGGCCCGCGCAGGTCGCGGAAGATCAGCCGGCCGGCCGGACGCGGAGTGGCGACTCCGTCGATGTCCCAGACATTGCCGGACCTGATCAGCATCCGCATCGTGTGCTGACCGCCGACGGCCGGCATGCTCGCGGTCGCCGGTTCGAACGTGTCCTGCAACCACATGTCCTTCCAGCCCTGCGGCGTACCGGTCACGAACTTGAGCCGAGCACCAGCTGCTGCACGCAGCGACAGAGCGAACGGCGTCCACTCACCCGGTACGCCGTCCGGGTACGGCGGAGTATCGTCCCACCAGCCGGGCCCGTCGTTCGGGCGACCGGCGAGCACGGTCCGGGCCGGCTGCAGATCGTTCTGCAACATCAACGGGGCGACGCGCATTCGGACCGCATCGGTGCTTGTTCGGCCGTGGTCGGTGACGGTCAGCGTGACGGTGATTTGGCCGTCCCAGCGGGTGGGGTCACGGACGATGTCGCGTCCTTCCAGGCCGAGCCGGACACCGCGACGCAACTGGGCCGCGGTCAGCGTGCCGACCGGCTTCCCGTCCGCGAAGACGCGCGCCTTGTCTGCCGGACTGATAGTCACACTCCCGCTTGCCATCGCCGAAAGGTTGCGCAGGGCATCGACCTTCAGCGGTGCCAAGTCTGCGGCGTCCCGGGGGCCGTTGATCCGCTCGTCGGCCGCGTCGTTGCAGGCGGCGAGCTTGTCGTCGACCGCCCGGCCGGGCGCGTCCAGGTCGGTGGGGGAGACGGTGCAGCGGCGGGCGTCATCGTCGAGGTTAGGCAGGAAGATCGCGCCGCGGTGATCGGTCCAGGTGTCCCGGCCCGCGTCGTCGGCGGTGGTCAGCAGGCCGTCGCGGTTCACATCAGCGGTCAGGTGCGCGGCTGCGGGCGACGCCCAGGCGGGCGCCGGTAGGGCGGTGGTGAGCAGGGTCGCGGCGGCGAGGCCCGCGGTCCAGCGTCTCATCGGAGCATCTCCTTTGTGATACGGGCGTGCTTTTTCCAGCTCGAAACTAACACGGGCGTATCAAAACAGGGAGGGCGAGATTCGATCTCCACCCGTAGCCGGAGAAGGGATCGGGGTACTGCAGGCAAGAAGAGGTGAGTGGACGCCCGCCAGGGTGTCGTGAAGGAGAGAACGCGGATGCGCCGCTGGACTGTTGTCAGGATCGCCGGACTCGCCGTGGTGGCGGTGGTCGGTGCCGGAGTTCTCTATCAGCTTCCGGCCAGTCCGTTCGAGCGCGGAGGCAGGCCCGAGCGCCCGGTCGCCCACCAGTCCCAGCCCGTCCTACCCAAGGCCGCACAGGCGTCCAATGGCGACCAGTCATCCACCACGCCGGAACGCCCTGTCCCGGCGATTACCTATCCGCAGCGAGGCACGGTCCACTTCACCGTGCTGCCCGGCGACCCGGACCACCGCGTGATCGGTCGCGCGGGTCGGCTGTTCAAGTTCCAGATCGCCGTCGAAGGCGGAATCAAAGGCATCGACCAGGCCGAACTATCCGCGTTCGTCCGCGCGACCTACGGTGCTCCGCAGGGCTGGACCGCGGGCGGCAAGTTCCGCTTCGAGCAGGTCGGACCGGGCGAGCCGAGCGACTTCCAGTTGATGTTCGTCACTCCGGAAACCCGCGACACGTACTGCGGCTATGCGCCGGACCGCTACACGAGCTGCCGGATCGGCGACCGGGTCGTGCTCAACATCGCCCGCTGGGTGCACGGTGTCCCGAACTACGGCGCCGCACTGGAGGCCTACCGCCAGTACATGGTCAACCATGAGACGGGCCATCGCCTCGGCTACGCCCATCAACTCTGCCCGGGTGCCGGCCAGCCCGCGCCCGTCATGCAGCAGCAGACACTCGGCCTGCACGGTTGTACGGCGTACGCGTGGCCCTACCGCGGTGGTTCGCTCTACCGGGGTCAGCTCGGCAAGTACGACGACTCGATCCCCGGGACCTAGTTCTGCAGCAGGACCTGCGCCTGGGTTCTCGGACCGGCGCCGACGGCGGCGGACTCGAGGCCATCGGCAACGGTGTGCAGCAGACGGACCAGATGGGCCGCGTCGTCGGGGCCGAGGATGCCGGTGACGACGTCGAGGACGCGGACGGTCAGGCCGTCCAGCTGGGACAGTCGCGCCTGACCCAACGCGGTGACCACGATCTCCGGTCCGATCCGGACCATGCCGAGCGCGGCCAGGTCGGAGATGGCCAGCTCGGCCTCGGCCTTCGTCGTACCGATCTGCTCGGCGACGCCTTCGGCGGTGTTCCGTCCGTTCGCGATCGCGCTCAGCACCAGGGCCGCGGGCATCTTCAGGCCGACCGCGTCCTGCAGGCCGAGAATGAGCGGGTGGGCGTGGCCGCGCACTCGCTCGACCGCGTCGAGCAGCCGGAGCGCGTCACCGACATCACCGATCAGGTGCTCGGTCTGCACCGCGGCGAAGGCCGTCGGTTCGACCGGGGCGGGTGATCCCACGACCCCGTCCGCTGCCGGCCTGCGCAGCGCGAGGGCCTGGGTTTCCTCGTCTTCGATGGTCACAAGATCCAGCGTACGGAGTCCCTCCGACAGCTCGGCGTGTCGTTCCTGAGGAAACCCTATGAATCGTGGCACCCCGATCCTTTAGCCTCGCGAGCATGCAGCTGAGTGGGAAACGAGCACTGGTCATCGGCGGCGGCGGAGCCGGAATCGGCCGGGCGATCACCGAAGCGTTCGGGGTCGAAGGGGCCGCGGTGGTGGTCGCGGATCTCGATCCGGCCCGGGCGGCCGAGGCTGCCGATCACGTCCGCGCGGCCGGCGGTACGGCGTACCCGGTCAGCGGCGATGTGCGTTCGCTCGCCGACCTCGAGGCGATGGTCGCGGGTGCGGCGGAGAGCCTCGATGGACTCGACATCCTGGTGACCGTGGTCGGCGGTCAGGTCGCGTTCGTCCCCGCGGTGAAACTGCACGAGATGGCCGACGAGGACTGGGACACCATCTACGAGGTCAACCTCCGGTACGTCGCCCGCGCGGTCCGAGCCGCTCTCCGCGTCTTCCTTGCGCAGGGCACTGGTGGCGCGATCGTCAGCGTGGGCTCGATCACCGGGTTCATGGCCGCGCCCGAGCAAGCGGCGTACGGGGTGATGAAGGCCGGAATCCTCAGCCTGGCCCGGACCGTGGCCGCCGAGTACGCCGCCGATGGTATCCGGATGAATGTCGCGGCCGCCGGTGCGATTGCCACCGCGGTGAATACCGCGCCGGCCACTGAATGGGTCGACGAGATTCCGTTGGGTCGTTACGGCCGCTCCGAAGAAGTCGCGGCCGCGGTCGTCCACCTCGCCTCGGATGCGTCGGCGTACACGACCGGACAGCAGCTGGTGCTGGATGGCGGAGTCTCCGTCCGCGGGCCGTTCGGCTGAATTCCGCAATAGTCGAAAATTTGCTCGAACAATGCGAGTCCGGTCGGTCCGAAAAAGTTTGCCCGGCGGCGGACAAAGTCAAATCCGTGCGTGACCAAGGGCGCACATGCTCCGTTGGATCTGATGTGACGGTGGACACCTACGGCGCACCGGCACCGCGCTCGCCCGCGACTGAGTCACTGTAAAAAGTGGCCTCTGCCGATCACCCGCGAACTTTTCACCAGGAGGACCAGTGACAACCGCCACCGCCACCCAGACCATCGAGCGCCGTCGCGTCCGGGTCTGGTTCGGTGAGCATGTGATCGCCGACTACAACGCCGAGCCGGCGTTGGCCGAGCGGTACGCCCACGCCATGAGCCGTCGTTTCGCCGGACTGCGGGTCACCAACGACCCGATGCCTGCCGTCGACCGGCTCCCCGACCCCCTGCCCGGCGAGCGCATGTGGGACGTAGCACCCCGCTGAGAGAATCCCCCGTCGCCTTTTCGTCTCCGCTTCTCACCGAACAACCCACGCGGACGACGGCCGGCCGAGAACCTCACCTCGACCACAAAGGGCTTCGTGTTTTCTCTTGCACACAATGCGCCTGATGACTGAAAACCTTTCACGTCCGCACCGGACTCCCCAGCCCGGTGCGGACGTTTTGCGTGCCGATCAGTACATCTCGATGTCGTCCAGGAAGACGCCGTCGGCCGACGGCGTGAAGGTTCGCGTGAACGCGACCTTGACGTGCTGCGCCCGGACCGGCGCGAACCGGACCAGATAGCGGTTGCCCGAGGCATCGTTCGGCCGGGTCACCACGGGACCGCGATCGGTCCAGTTCGACCCGTCGTCGCTGGTCAGTACGCGTACGGTGTCGGGCCGGTAGCCGGCGTACTCGACGTAGCCCTGGACGTCGACCTCGTGCACGGTCTTCGCCGCGCCGAGGTCGAAGCTGACGTCGAACGACTTCGTCTCGCCCGCCTTGCCCTGGATCACGTACGGCCGGCCGTCGCCCCAGTTGTCGGAGATCACGCCGTCGGTCGACTCGCGGCCGGTCGAGTCCGGGAAGCCGCTCGGCGGCTCCCACGACTTCTGGTACGTCAGTCCCGCGACCAGGTTCGTCCGTGGCAGCGGCGCTCCGGCGACCTTGAACTCGAGGAGTCCGTCGACCGGTGCGTTGAGCCGGACGTAACGAGCCTTCGCGTTCAGGCCGACGAAGTCCTCACCGCCGTCGGCCGCCGTCCGCTTGCCGGCGGTCACCCAGTTCACCCCGTCGTACGACGTCTCGATCGTGTACGCGGCGGGATGCGTCGTACCCCAGTTCAGGTACACGCCGTCCACCTGCTGCTGCGAGCCGAGGTCCACTGCCGTACCGGACTTGATCGTCGCGGCCAGGTTCTCAGCGGCCATCGGTTTGCCGGCGGCCGCGTCCAGGACGAGTGTCCGGATCCGGTCCAGGAAGGTGACATCGCCGGTGAACGTGCCCGGCGTACTGACGAGGGCCTTGGCCAGGTCCATGGCGAGCTGCGGATGGGTCTTCTTCAGGAGGTTCACCACCTCCCAGTCCTCGATGCCGTCGCGCTGGGACTCCAGCCGGATGGTCCGCTCGAGCAGGTTCGGGTGCTTCTTGTCCACGTTGACGATCCAGTAGTCGCCCTTGACGTCCTGCTCGTCCATCGAGATGTTCCAGTTGTTGAACGCCCAGTGCAGGTGGCCGTTCGCGTTCCGGGCAGCGGCCAGCCAGCCGATCAGCCGCTGGTAGTACTCCGGCTGGTCGATGAAGCGGTTGAGGAACCCGAGCGTCGGGATGTTGCAGTTGTAGAGCCAGAGATCCTTGCCCTTGGCCCGCTCCGCGTCGAAGGTCTTCGGGTTGGTCTCGTAGTTGAGCAGGTTCGGGATCAGGATGTCCTCGGTCTGCGCGACCTCCGAGGCGACCGGGTCGTGGAAGGTGGCGTCACCGATCTTCACCTCCGGCCAGACCGCCTTGATCTTGGCGTAGATTCCGTTCCAGCCCTCGCGACCCTGGTCGCCCTGCGGTTCGTCACCCACGTGCATCCACCACTTGGACGACCAGCCCTTGGCCTGCACGTGATCGCGGACGGCAGCGACGTACTGCTTGATCCAGCTGTCGGCCTCCGGCGAGGTCCAGGGCACGTTCTTCTTCACGGTCTTGCCGCTGGCGTTGCGGGCCAGCGTCTCGACGTCCCAAGTGGTCCAGTAGCCGGGGCCGGCGTTCACCCAGAAGCCCTCGAGCCGGCTGACCGTTCCGCGGTCGGTGAAGAACTTCACCACCTGGTCGATCTTGGAGAAGTCGAAGTGCGCCTTGCCGTCCGCGTCGACGGTGGTTCCGCCGGCCAGCAGCAGCGTGTTCATCGGGAGCGTCAGGTTGTTGTTGCGGTAGTCGCGGCGCAGGTCCGCGTAGTCCTCCATCAGCTTCCACCACTTCGGCGTGAAGGGGGAGAAGCCGTAGTTCGCAAGCATCGTCTCGACGCCGCTCGACGGCTCCTGCCAGGAGACCGTGCCGAAGAACAGTGTCCACTCGACGTCGGTGAAGCCGCTGTCCTTCGCGTCCGGAATCGTCACCGGGCGCACGTTCACCGACAGTGGCACCGTCTCGGTACCACGGTCGGTCTCGATCCGGACAGTCCCGCGATAGATGCCCCCGGCAACGTATTTCGGAACGTGCACGCGGATCCAGATCGGCTGCGCCTGGTTCGCCTCGACCGTGGTCGAGCGGTCGTTGGACAGACCGTCCGGGAAGTCGTCGGGCGCCGGCCGGCTCGGGGCGTAGACGTACTGGTTGCCGCCGAAGACCGAGTTGTGGTTGAGCGCGGTGAACTTGACGAAGTTGTAGCTCAGCTCGGACGGCGGGATCTGGCGGAAGCCGGCGGTCAGCGGCGAGAAGCTGACCCGCTTGATCGTGAAGGCGCGGTCGCGGCGGATGACGACCTGCCCGGCCTCGAACTCGTTGCGGGCGGAGTCGAGGGCGAGCGTGGACGCGCCGCCGGTGTCGCCGGGCAGCGAGTCGGGGAAGACGTGGGTCGCGGCGCGCGCGGCCCAGAGCTGGGTCTGCGCCGGCTGGGCGAGGGACGGGGTCAGCGACGTGCTGACAGCCGTGATGCTCGCCGTCACCAGGATCGTGGCGAGCACTCTGGACGGTCTCATGGCGGGGAACCCTCCTGCGAGATGGGTGGGGTCGCTCCTCATTCTTCGAGCGTCCGGAGCCAGCACCAACAAACCTGACTAGACCACTTGCCGGGTGTCCACGGTTCACCCGGGCAACACCCGGCGGACATCCAGAAGGGCGATGATCCGGCGGATTTCCCTTTGTCAGGAGGAAGCACGATGGGGCACTCGCACGACGCCGGTCACGGCCACGGGCACGGCCACGGGCACGGCCACGGACATGGGCACGGCCACGGACATGGGCACGATCACGACCATCACCACCCCAACACCGAGCTGGACGCGTCGACGCTGGCCGCGCTCGACGAGTCGGTGCCGGACAGCGACCTGAGCCCGGCCGAGGTCTCCCGGCGCGGTCTGCTCCGCTCGGCCGGCATCCTCGGCGGTACGGCGGCGCTCGCGGTCACCGGCGCTCAGTTCGCTGCCGCCACCGCCCCGAAGAGCAGCGGCTGGACCTTCCGGCCCGGCAACCGTCCGAACGTCTGGCTGGCCGGCGACCACCACATCCACACCCAGTTCAGCTCCGACGGCATGTACCGGGTGATCGACCAGGCCCGGCACGCGGCGGCGTACGGGCTGGACTGGCTCGTGATCACCGACCACGGCGGCGCGACGCACGCCCGGATCGGCGTCGACCTGGTCAACCCGCAGATCAAGGCCGCGCGCACCGAGCTCCGCGACACCCTGATCTTCCAGGGGCTGGAGTGGAACATCCCGGCCGCCGAGCACGGCACGATCTTCGTCGCGCCGGGCGCCCGCGAGGTCGAGGTGCTCAAGCAGTTCGAGAACAACTACGACGGCAGCGTGAAGAACGCCGGTGCGAACACCCCGGCCAACGAGGCCCTCGCCGTCTCCGGCATCCAGTGGCTCGGTCAGCAGGTCGACAAGCGCCGGGTCGCGGACGCGCTGTTCCTGGCCAATCACCCGGCCCGCAACGGCATCGACAGCCCGCACGAGATCCGCAATTGGCGCGACGCCAACCCGCGGATCGCGGTTGGCTTCGAGGGTGCGCCCGGTCATCAGGCCGGCGGCCTCCCGAAGGGCATCGGTACCGGCGGCGCCCGCGGCATCTACGGCAACTCGCCGAACGCGAACTCGTTCCCGGCGTACCCGGCCGAGAGCTACCGCACCTGGGGTGGCTTCGACTGGATGACCGCGACCGTCGGCGGCCTGTGGGACAGCCTGCTCGCCGAGGGCAAGCCGTGGTGGATCAGCGCGAACTCCGACTCGCACAACAACTGGAACGAGACCGCCCGCCGCCCCGACGGCTCCAGCCAGGAACAGTTCGACCGCGACGGCCGCTACATGGACCCGGTCTACGGCAACCAGGTACTCACCACGAACAGCGACTTCTGGCCGGGCTTCTACAGCCGCACGCACGTCGGCGCCGACCGGCGCGACTACCTCTCGGTGATGGAGGGCCTGCGCAACGGCCGCGTCTGGGTCGACCACGGCATGCTCGTCAAGGGCGTCGAGGTCGAGGTCCGCGAGGTCGGCCACCGGTACGGCGAACCTCTCGGCGGAGCGCTGGTAGTCCGCAAGGGCCGACCAGTCGAGCTGGTCGTCCGGATCACCACGCAGACGATGCCGAACTGGGCGAACTTCGTCCCGAAGCTGAACCGGGTCGACGTGATCCAAGGAGCGGTGACCGGTCCGGTCACCGATCGCGACACGTTCGCCGCGCCGAAGACCAAGGTCGTCCGGCAGTGGGACACCTCGGGCAAGCGCGGCACCTTCGAGCTGGTCTACCCACTCGGCCGGGTCGAGGAGCCGTCGTACCTGCGTGTTCGGGGGACGGACGGCAACCGCGGCCAGGCCGGCTACCACGGGGCTGCGGTCGACCCGGCCGGCCCGGCGCTCGACGTGGTCGGTGACGCCGACCCGTGGGTCGACCTGTGGTTCTACACCAACCCGATCTGGGTGCTGCCGAAGTGATCGTCGCTGTCGACGCGGACAGCCGGGACACGGCCGCGGCCGACCACCTGCTGTACGAACTGATCGAGGCCGTCAACCAGCCGGTCGTCGCCTGCACCCACATGGTTGTGGGCGGCGACCGTCCGCACGTGGCGGTGTCGCTGGCCGGTGCCGCCGACCTCGCCGACCCGATCCGCGCAGTCATGGCGGATCGGGGTGCGGGCCTGGCGATCACCCGGCCGGGGGCGTCCCAGCCGGAGCTCTCCGGACCGAGCCAACTCGTTCGCGGCGCCTACGTGGCCGCGGTCGAAGCAGCTCTCGGTACGGCGGGCCGCGTCGTCCGCTGGCCCGGCCACGACCGCGGTCGCGGCGTGCTGCGCGCGACCGAGCTGCGCAGCAACTGTGGAATCGACCGCCTGGAGGTGCTCGGCGGTCTACCGGTCCCCGACGACGCACTGGTCGACACCCTCGACTTCCTACGCCCAGTGCGTCGTGACGGTCAGCTGGTCCTGCAGTTGCAGCCGGCCGCCGGCAACCTGTTGATTCCGTTCGAACTGCAACACCAGCAGAAGTGCTGCGCCGATCACTGATCCCAGTCGTGCTCGGCCAGCACCTCGGGCAGCTCGCCGATCACGCCGAGACGCTGGGTGCAGCGGGTCAGAGCGACGTACAGGTCACGAAGGCCGCGCGGGGACTCGATCACGATGCCGTCCGGGTCGACGACCAGGACGGAGTCGAACTCGAGTCCCTTCGCTTCGCGGGCGGTCAGGACGGTGACGCCGCTGAGCCCGTCGACTGCCTCCTGGATCAACTCGAGGCGGCTGCGTGAGGTGATCACGCCGACCTCGCCGTGCTGGGTCTCCTCGGACGCCATCTTGTAGACGTACAAGGCCTGCTCGGCCGGCGCGACATCCGCGTGCCACGGCTGAACGCCGGTCGAACGCACCGACTGCGGCGCCTTGGCGGACGGATCGACCTCACGCAGTACGGCGTTCGCCAGCTCCATCACCTCGGCCGGGGTGCGGTAGTTCAACGTCAGCTCGGCCAGACGCCAGCGGTCGCCGAACGTCTCACCGAGAGCCGACGACCAGCTCGTGCCGCCGCCGATCGCGCTGGTCTGGGCGACGTCGCCGACCACGGTCATCGACCGCAACGGGCAGCGCCGGGCAATCGCACGCCAAGCCATCGGCGTCAGCTCCTGCGCCTCGTCCACGATCACGTGTCCGTAGGTCCAGCGGCGGTCAGCGCTGGCGCGTTCGGCCAAGGTGCGGTCGTCGTCGGCCTCGTACCGCTCGGCCAGCATCTGCGCGTCGAGAATGTCCTTCGCGGTCAGCAGCTCGGATGCGTCGTCCTCGTCGTAGTCGGTCGAGCCCGAACCGGACAGCAGGTCCAGAGCGCCTTGTGCATAAGCGATTGCGCGGGCTCGGGCAGCCCGCTCGCGAGCGGCTTCGGTGCCGTCGTCGCCCAAGAGCTCCGCCGCTTCGTCGAGCAGCGGTACGTCGGACGGGCTCCAGTCGGCGCCGTACCGGAGGAGGTGCTCGCGGTCGAGTTCGCTGAGCTGGGGTGCGGCCTGGGCGAGTCCCTGCTCGTCGCCGTACAGGTCTTCGAGAAGTTGCTGCGGGCTGAGCTGCGGCCAGAGCTGGTCGAACAGCGCCTGCATCTTCGGCTCCGCGAGGATCTCGTTGCGTAGTTCGGTCAGGTCGTAGTCGTCCAGCAGGTTCTCGCCGTCGAGCGGGTCGGTGCCGATCAGATCGGAGTACTGCGCCGTCAGGCCGTCGACGAGCTCGTTCAGGAAGAACGGCCGAGCCTGGTTGTGGGTCAGGTTGCGGCGGCGAACGCGGTCGCGCGTCGTACGGACGAACTCCGGGTCGAGGGTGAGCGTGGTCCGGTCGACAAGGACCTCGATCGGCTGCTCCGGCACCCACTGACGATCGGCGACCGCCTTCTCGATCACGGCGGCCATCACCGTGCGGCCCTTGACCTCCGCACTCTCCGGCGCCTCCGGCCGGGTCGCGGTCAGGCCCGGGTAGAGCTCGGCGATCGTGACGAGGCGTACGCCGTCCTCACCGAGCGAAGGCAGCACCTGGCCGATGAACTTGAGGAATGCCGCATTCGGTCCGACGACCAGAATTCCGCGCTTTTCCAGCTGTTCCCGATGGGTGTACAGAAGATAAGCAGCGCGGTGCAGGGCGATTGCCGTCTTGCCGGTGCCCGGACCGCCTTGGACGACGAGGATTCCGGGCAGCTCGGAGCGGATGATCCGGTCCTGGTCGGCCTGGATCGTCTGCACGATCGACTCCATCCGGCCGGTCCGGCGCGCGTCCAGCGCCTTCAGCAGGACGGCCTCGCCGATCACACCGGTCCCGGGCTTCGACGGGTCCGCGGCCTCCCGGTCGAGGTCGAGCTGCTCGTCCTGGACGTCGACCACGCGGCGTAACCGGGTCTGGATGTGCCGCCGCCGGACGATGCCCTGGTTGGCGACCGCGGTCGCGATGTAGAACGGCCGCGCCGCGGGAGCGCGCCAGTCGATCAGCAGCGGCTCGTAGTCGGCGTCGTGCAACCCCAGCCGGCCGATGTGCAGGACTTCGCCGTCAGCCGCGTCGAGGCGGCCGAAATACAGGCCTTCCTCGGCCGAGTTCAGTCGCGCCAACCGGACGCCGAGGTCGCGGATCCGTCCGTCGCGCTGGTTCAGTGCCTGCGCGTTCCGGGTGCTGACCAGCAACTCTTCGGAGGTACGCCGTTCGGTCCGCGCACGCTCGGAGTCGAGGGCGGTGTAGAAGGTGCTGAGGTGCGCTTGTTCGGCGTCGACCGGATTCGGCAAGTGAAACCCCTATGTGATAAAATGCGTCTTTGTTGGCTCCCGAATGCATTTCTCAGTGGCAGCCACAAATCAATGAGTTTATCCGGTGCAAGACATTTCTTGTAGTGGGGGATTCCGGTGCGGCTCTGGATCGCGAACGCGCTGGCGACAGTCCTGGTGGGGCTCGCCGCGGTTGGGCAGCTGGTCGACGCGTCCTCGCCTGATGACTCCTCCTGCGGGCCGAACTGCGATCCGCACGGCTACATCGTCATCTTCATGGCGATCCCGGTGCTCATCGTCATCCTGGTCGCGCTCTTCGCCCTCGGATCTCTCGTGGGCCGCCGTCGGGCCGGCTTCTGGCTGGCGCTGGTCGCCGCGGCCGGCTGCGCCCTCGAGTTGCTCATGCTGTGGTCGCTGATGACGGCCCTTCTCGCCGTGCTGGTCGGCCTGGTCATCGTGGCATCGGTCGTGCTGGCGATCGTCGGCCTCCGCAACGCGCCGGTGCACCAGCCGTACCGCGTGCCGGAGCCGCCGTACCCGTCGGCTTGACCTCAAGTCGTGTTGAGCTATTAACGTCGCACGACGTGACTGTCCACCCGCTCCGCCTGGCCGTGCTCACCCGCAACCTGGAGCCCGGCCGCTTCGGTACGACGGTCACGCACTGGTTCGCCTCCGCGGCCGACCAGCACGACGAGTTCAAGTGTGACCTGATCGACCTTGGCCGGATCGACCTGGTTGACCTCCCCGCTCGGATCGCCGAGGCCGACGCGATCGTCATCGTCACCGCCGAGTACAACCACGCCTACCCCGGCGACCTCAAGACCGCGATCGACGCCGTCCGCCACCCCTGGTTCGCCAAGCCGGTCGCCTTCGTCGTCTACGGCGGCCGCTCCCGTGGCCTGCGCGCCGCCGAACAACTCCGCCTCGTCTTCGGCGAACTCCACGCCGTCCCGATCCGCGACACCCTCGCCTTCTCCGAAACCGACTTCACCGAGACCGGCCACCCCGTCGACCCCACCACCGACCCCGCCGCTCAAGCCCTCCTCACCCAACTCGCCTGGTGGTCCCGCCCACTCCGCGAAGCGCGCGCCAGCACGCCGTACCCGGGCTAGGTCCTGGGAATAACGGGTCGGCGGGGCTGGTTCACGTTGAACGTGAGTAGCGAAGCTTTGCCTTTGTCCGTGCTCGATCTGTCGCCGGTGCCCTCGGGGACCAAGCCTTCGCAGGCGTTGCACGAGACGCTGGAGCTGGCGCGAGTGGCCGAGGCGGCCGGCTATCACCGGTACTGGCTGGCTGAGCACCACAACATCTCGAGCGTGGCCAGCTCGAGCCCCGAGGTGATGATTGCGGCGGTCGCCGGCGTCACCTCCGAGATCCGCGTCGGTTCCGGCGGGATCATGCTGCCGAACCACTCACCGCTCAAGGTTGCCGAGACGTTCCGCGTCCTGGCGGGCCTCTACCCGGATCGCATCGACCTCGGGCTCGGCCGGGCGCCCGGCACGGACCAGCGGACCGCGCTCGCCCTCCGCCGCAGCCGCGAGGCCCTCGGCGCCGACGACTTCACCGAGCAGTACGCCGAACTCCGCGCGTACGCCGAAGGCTTCCCGGCCGGTCATCCGTTCGAGCCGATCACCGCGCAACCGTCCGACGTACCGCTGCCGCCGGTCTTCATCCTCGGCTCCAGCACGTACGGCGGTCAGGCGGCGGCCGCGCTCGGCACCGGATTCGCCTATGCCGGTCACTTCGGCACGCTCGACCCGGCCGGCGTGATCTCGGCGTACAAGACGAACTTCCAGCGGTTCGAACACGACTCCGCGCCGTACGCGATTCTCGCGCTGGCCGCGATCGTCGCCGAGACCGAAGAGCGCGCACACCAGCTCGCCGAGGCGAACGCGTTGTCGCTGCTGCGGCTGCGTTCCGGTCGCCCCGGCCCGCTGCCGTCACCGGAGGAGGCGGCGGCCTACCCGTGGAGCGAGGGTGAGCGCGCCGCCGTCGAGGAGTGGGCCGGCTTGTCCGTGGTCGGCACGCCCGACCAGGTCGCCGCCGAGCTCACCCGCCGCGCCAACCAGGCCGGCGCCGACGAACTCATCATCACCACCCACATCCACAGCCCGGCCGAGCGCGCCCGCTCGTTCCAGCTCCTCGCCGAGGCCTGGGGTCTCAAACCGCGCTAGGTGTGGCGCGGACGTGTTCGAAGATGAGGCTGGTTTCCGCGTGGGCTACCGCGGAATCGGCCGTCAGGTGGTCGAGCACGAACTCGCGCAGCGCGTCCGGCGACGCAGCCGACACGTGCAGCAGGTAGTCATTGGCGCCGCTGACGTGGAACAGCGACAGTACGCCGGGCAGCGCCGGAACCTTGGCGCGGAAACGATCGATCTCGTCGCGTGAGTGCGTACTGATCCGGATCGCGATCAACGCCTGCAGCGGCTGACCCAGCGCGCCCAGATCCACGTCCGCGTGGAAGCCACGAATGACACCGCGTTCGCGTAATGC
This sequence comes from Kribbella sp. NPDC005582, assembly GCF_040605415.1. Classification (NCBI taxonomy): domain Bacteria; kingdom Bacillati; phylum Actinomycetota; class Actinomycetes; order Propionibacteriales; family Kribbellaceae; genus Kribbella; species Kribbella sp. NPDC005582. The sequence continues at coordinate 1,897,562 of NZ_JBEXCU010000001.1, read as the reverse complement.
GCGCACGCGGGTCAGACACGTCGACGGCGCGATCCCGGTGGCCTCGGCGAGGGCGTTGTTCGGCATCCGCCCGTCGAGCGTGAGCAGCCGGACCAGCTCCCGATCCACCTCGTCCAGGCCGCCCCCGACCGCACCCGGTACCGCCCGTGGGGCCGGTCCGGGGCTCCGGCGATCCTTCGGCATACCACCACTGTAGAGCGCGTTCACAGAATCCACAGCGTGTGGACATCCCTGTGGACGAATTTTCTTCGGAACTCTTGCGCCTTCTCCGCAGAAGATTTCATCCTCATCTCAGCCAATGCCTGTGGATAACTTCTGGGAGGCGTCATGCACCTCGATACCCGCGCGGTGCACTCCGGCCGCGACGACCTGACCGCCCTCGGGGTGCACGTCCCGCCGATCGACCTGTCCACGACCTACCCGCTCCCGGACGTCGGGACCGGCGGCACGTCGTACGACGCGCTCGCGCAGGGCGACGGCCCGGACGGCGGCAGCCTCGTCTACCAGCGCCTGTGGAACCCGACCGTCGCCCGCTTCGAGGACGCGCTCGCGGAGCTCGAGCAGACCGACGGCGCGGTCGCCTTCGGCTCCGGCATGGCCGCGCTCACCGCCTGCCTGCGCGGCACGGTCGCCGCCGGGCGGCCGCATGTGATCGCCGCCCGGCCGATCTACGGCGGCAGCGATCACCTGTTATCCACAGGGCTCCTGGGGACAACTGTGAGCTTTGTGCGACCCGACGAGATTGCCGCGGCCGTCCGCCCCGACACCGGTCTGGTTCTTCTCGAGACCCCGGCCAACCCAACGGTCGAGCTCGTGGACATCGCCGCCGCGGTTCGGCAGGCGGGCGACGTACCGGTGCTGGTGGACAGCACTTTCGCGACTCCGGTGCTGCAGCAGCCGGCTCGGCACGGGGCGAGCCTGGTGTTGCACTCCGCAACGAAGTACCTGGGTGGTCATGGCGACGTCATGGGCGGCGTCGTCGCGGCCGGCCGGGACTGGGTCAGCCGGCTTCGGCAGATCCGTGCGGTAACAGGTGGCCTGCTGCACCCGTTGGCGGCATACGAACTGCACAGGGGACTGCAGACGTTGCCGGTGCGAGTGCGGGCGCAGCAGGCCACTGCCGCGAAGGTCGCCGACTGGCTGTCCGCGCAGCCGGCGGTCGAGCGTGTCTACTACCCCGGCCTGTCCGACCCGCTGGAGCTCGTCGGGCGGCAGATGTCCGGACCAGGCGCCGTACTGGCGTTCACCGTGGCCGGTGGCTACGAAGCGGCCGCTGCGGTCGCCGGCGGGCTGCGCCTGATCACTCACGCGGTCTCACTGGGTGGAGTGGACACGCTCATCCAGCACCCCGCCGCGCTGACTCACCGCCTCGTCGAAGCGTCGGCGAAGCCGTCCGACGCACTCCTCCGGCTCTCCCTCGGCCTGGAGGATCCGGAGGACATCACCGCCGACCTCAAGCAGGCACTGGAACCGGCCGGGTAAGCACCCGGTCGATCATTCCGTACTCCTGGGCAGCCTCCGGAGTGAACCAGCGGTCGCGGTCGAAATCCGTGGTGATCCGCTCCCGAGGCTGACCCGTCCGCTCGGCGATCAGTTCGGCCAGGTCCTCGCGGGCCTTGATCGCCTGCTCCGCCTGCACCTTGATGTCACTCGCCGTACCGCCCATACCGCCGGTCGGCTGGTGCATCATGATCCGCGCATGCGGCAGGGCGAACCGCTTGCCCGGCGTACCGCAGGTCAGCAGCACCTGCCCCATCGAGGCGACCAGCCCCATCCCGTACGTCGCCACGTCGTTGCTGATGAAGTTCATCGTGTCGTAGATCGCCAGCCCTGCGGAGACGGAGCCGCCGGGGGAGTTGATGTAGAGCGAGATGTCCGCCCGGGGGTCCTCGGCGTTCAGCAGCAGGAGTTGGGCGCAGAGGGCGTTGGCGTTCTCGTCCTTGATCTCGTCGCCGAGGACGAGGATGCGCTGCCACAGCAGGCGTTCGTAGACGTTTCGGTCCAGGTTGTTCGGTAGCTCGCTCATGCTTTCCAGAGTGCGGGCGGACCGCGGGATCAGGCCCCGGAATCTGCCCGTGGCAGATCTGCCCACCGCAGAGCCCTCGCGGATGGCACACTCGGTACAGGACAGCTGAGCCGAGGAGGGCCACACGTGTTGCTACGCGAGGTGATCGGAAACGTCTTCCGCCGGTTGCGGCGCGAGCGCGGGATCACCCTGCGCGAGCTGGCCGAGCGGGCGCAGGTCTCGGTGCCCTATCTGTCCGAGATCGAGCGGGGCCGCAAGGAGCCGTCCTCGGAGATCCTGGCCGCGATCTGCCGCGCCCTGGACCTCGAGCTGACCGACCTGCTGACCGAGGTCCAGTTCGACCTCGCCACCGCGGTCCGGGCCACGCTGCCGATCCGCCTCCAGACCACCTCCATCCGCGTGCAGCAGTCGCAGCCCCGCACGATCAGCTCCTCGCCGACCGCTTCGTACGGCGCGCTGGCGCTGGTCGCGTAGTTGGATTGGTACGAGAACGCCTCCGCTCGGGAGTGGCGGACGACGCCCGCCCCGGCGGAGGTGCTCGCGTTTCACCGGAGCCTGCCGGCGTACCGGCCGACGCCGCTGACCGCCGTACCGGGGTTGGCGGCTGAGCTCGGAGTCGGTCGAGTGCTGGTGAAGGACGAGTCATCGCGGCTCGGCCTGCCGGCGTTCAAAGCCCTCGGCGCTTGGTGGGCCATCGACCGCGCGCTGGTTGAGGGCACGGCTGAGCTCGTCACCGCGACCGACGGCAACCATGGTCGCGCGGTGGCGCGTCGAGCGGTTCAGCTCGGGCTGGATGCGTTTGTCTTCGTGCCGGATGTCGTGAGTGAGGCGGCGATCGCCGCGATCCGGGACGAGGGCGCGACGGTGCGCGTCGTACCGGGCTCGTACGACGACGCGGTGGCTGAGGCGGCGGCGTACGCGGGAGCTGAGCGGTTGCTGATCCAGGACTCCGCCTGGCCTGGCTACGAGGTGGTGCCGCAACTGATCGTCGACGGCTACTCGACCCTCTTCCGCGAGATCGAGGCTTCGGCTGACCTGGTCGTCGTACCGATGGGCGTCGGCTCAGTCGCCCAGGCCGCAGTCACCCACTACCGCAGCGAAGCCGCCGGCCCCATGCTCCTAGGCGTCGAACCCACCGCCGCCCCTTGCATCACCACCAGCCTCCTCGCCGGCAAGCCCGTCACCGTCCCCACCACCAAAACCGTGATGGCCGGCCTCAACTGCGGCACGCCCTCAACCCTCGCCTGGCCAGTCCTCCGCTCCGGCCTCGACCACGCCATCACCGTCGACGACGAAGCCGCCCTCCAAGCCTCAACAGACCTAGCCGCCGCAGGCATCTCCTCCGGCCCCAGCGGAGCCGCCACCCTCGCCGGCCTCCGAGCCGCCCGCCCCAACCTCAACCTGGGATCCGACAGCACGGTGATCCTCATCAACACCGAGGCCGCCCACTAACCCCACCCTCCGCGCTCCGCCGCCGCACGCGCCCACCTCGAGCGCACTACCCGCGCGGTGCTTAATTCGCGAGCGTCGTGTGATCGATACGCCTAGGGTCGGCCTGTGGGTAACTACATCAAGCGGCGGTCGCCCGCGGTACCTGGGTCGATCGCGGCAGCACTGGGGATGGCCGAGGCCGAAGTGCGGTTCTACCGCGAGATCGCGCCGGAGATCGGCGTTCGGGTGCCTGCCTGCTATCGCGCTGAACTCAACGACGAGGGCTCGTTACTGGAGCTCGAGGACCTCTCGTCCTGGCAGCAAGGCGCGGATCCGGTAGCCGCCGCCACGCTGCTGCGGGCGATGCACGATCGGTGGACCGATCGAGCTCACGTCCGCTGGCCGTGGCTCCGGCCGGTCGGCGCGGGCGACGACCTGGTCGCGCGTCTGTACGACGACACCTGGCCGAAGCTCGCCGCCCGCACCTTGTCCGCACCCGTGCGCGAGTTCGGAGAGCGGCTGGTCGGCAACGTCAAGCAGGCCGAGGCGCAGGTACGTGACGCCGGCCCGCAGACCCTGATCCACGGCGACGCGTCGGCCCTCAACCTCCGAACTGCTCCAGACGGCGAGATCGCCTTGCTGGACTGGGAAGACGTCTCAGCAGCACCGGGAGTCGTCGACCTGACCTGGCACCTGATCTCCTCCGTACCGCCCGAGCACTGGCCCGACGCACTAGCTGCCTACGGACCGACCGATGGACTGCTGGCAGTGCTCCCGTCGACCATGGTGCAGGGCTACCTCAGCATGTCCGACTGGCCCGAAGACTCCGAGCAGGCCGCCGGTTTCGAGGCGCGGCTCGCGGCCGGGGCGGCGATGCTATGAGGTTCGTCGTGCGGTTCCCGGTCGACGACCGGGCCTTGTCGGAGCTCCACGCCGCGGCGTTCGAGAGCGAGCCCAGCGTGCAGCCGTGGGCAGAGCGGTTGGAGCGCTGGGCTCTTACCTGGGTCGGTGCCTTTAGCAACGATCAGCTCGTCGGCTTCGTCCAGGTTTGCTGGGACGGCGGGGCACACGCCTTCGTCCTCGACACCGCTGTCCACCCGGAGTTCGGTCGCCAGGGCATCGGTCAGCAACTAGTGGCCACCGCCGCCGCGGAGGCCCGCGATGCCGGCTGCGAGTGGCTGCACGTGGACTTCGAGCCGCACCTCACGGCCTTCTACCTAGAGGCGTGCGGCTTCCGACCTACTGATGCAGGTCTGCTGAAACTTCGGTGAGCCGTTCGGTGGAGATGCATGACGTCAAGCACCGTTCCTTGGCATCACCGAGCAGTTCGGCGGTCCAGTTCGTGAACCCGCCGTCACCGAGCTCCGCGTCCACCGTCGCGACGCCGAGCGCCGTACCGGTGTAGTAGGTGGCGCTCTTGGTCCGCTCCGTGTCTTCCCGCAACGAGGCCTTCACAGCCGGCCGAACTGTGTCCTCGATGCGCTCGGTCACCGTTGATGGAGTGAACGTCGTGAACGACAGATCCGCACGATCGCCAAGCACGTCCGCCCAGAAGTTCAGGTGATCGATCAGCAGCTCGGCCTCGGTCCGCCCCGACCCCGTGTCCCGCGCACTCGACACCAGCACGAACAGCTGAAAGTGCGCGAACATCCCCGGCCCCTCCACCGGCTGCGCCCGAACCACCCGCTGACACGCCGCCAGATCAACCCGCGCCTGCCCGGCCCGCCGCCGTACGGCGGCCTCGATCGCCAGCTCGTTGGTCGGATCGCTGGCGACCTCGGTACCGCGGATCGTGCTCAGCACCTGGTGCTGGTTGATCGTCGCCACCGCCGAACACGTCCCCAACGGCGTCACCGGCGACAACTCCACCCCGGCAAACCGCTCCGGCAACGCCTCCCACAACCGCTGCTGCGTCCGTACCAACGCCCGCGGATCGGCGTTCGACGGCCGCACGAACCGATCCTCCCGCCACCGCTGCACCAACCGCGCCGGCGTCACCTGAGCCGCCCGCTCCCGACTCACATCCAGCAACACCGACTGCAACTCAGACCCACTCAATCCCGACGTCAACGCCTCCCGCGTCCCCGCCGGCAACTTCCCCCAGACCCGCCCACTGACATCCGCCATCCCCCCACTCTGCCCGACCCCCGCACCAGCCGCTCGCCAATTACCCGGACCCCCACGCCATCACAAATGCGTGCGTCGGAAGGTGGTGAGCGTGGCGGAGGGCGGCCGCCGCCACTTGTGATGGCCTGCAGATCCGCATCCACCGTCCAACCTCGCCACCGCGGGGCGAAATCGGGTGCGGGGGCTCGGGTTCGGGGGTAGCTTCGGGGGATGAGATTTCCTAGTGCGCATCTTTGACCTCGGCGACCGCGGGGTGATCGGTTGCCGGCTGGCTTGTCGGCGCGGATCGTGGCTTACCAGGGGCTGCAGGACTTCATTCCGCTGTATCCGCTGTACCAGCTCCTGTTCACCGATCACGGGTTGTCGACGGCGCAGATCTCCACGCTGTTCGTCATCTGGTCGGCGACCGGGTTCGTGCTCGAGGTGCCGTCGGGTGCCTGGGCGGACTCGTATTCGCGCCGCAAACTCCTGGTGCTCGGTGCGCTGCTCAGCGCCGCTGGGTATGCAGCCTGGATCGTGCTCCCCACGTTTGCCGGATTCGCGCTGGGGTTCGTGCTGTGGGGGATCTCGTCCGCTCTCATCTCCGGCACCTACGAAGCCTTCGTGTACGACGAATTGGCCGCCCGCTCGCTCACCGGGCGCTACGCGACGCTCCTTGGCCGAGCACGCTCCGCCTCGTTCGTGCTGAATCTCGCCGCCACCGCACTCGCCTCCCCGCTCTTCGCGCTAGGCGGCTATGCGCTGGCCGCGGCGGTCAGCATCTCGAGCAACCTCATCCAGGCAGTCGTCGCCTGGACCTTGCCCGAGGCGCCGCGCGCAACCGTGGAGTCAGAGGCAGCCACCTCGCGTGGCGCGTTCGCCGGCTACTTCAGCATGCTGCGCACCGGCCTGGCCGAAGTACTCACCACCCAAACCGTACGGCGGGCTGTCCTGCTGACCGCACTCCTCGGCGGCTTCCTCGCCTTCGACGAGTACTTCCCGTTGCTGGCCAGGGAACTCGGCACCTCCACCACGATCGTCCCGCTGCTGATCGCGGTAACAGTCGCCGCGCAAGCGATCGGCAGCGCCCTCGCCGGACCGGCCTACAAGTTGCCCAAAGCAACCTTCGCCGCCGCGCTCGCCATTGCTGCAGTCTCGATCGCCACCGGAGCGTTGAGCCGGTCCGCCTGGGGCTTCGCCGCCATCGCGATCGGGTACGGCGCCCTGCAACTCGTGATCGTGGTCGCCGACGCCCGCCTGCAGGACGCGATCACCGGACCAGCCAGAGCGACCGTCACCTCCGTCTCAGGTCTCTTCAGCGGGGTCTTCGCGATCGCGACCTACGCCGGGTTCGCGCTCGGATCGGTCTGGTTCGCGATGTCCACGCTGGTGGCCGCGCTCACCGTCCCCGTGCTCCTGACGGCGTTCGTCGTACCAGCCGCAATGCCCGCGGTGAAGATCGCCAACGCCGACTCGAATCCGCTGTCGAAGTCGTAGGCGAGCCCATCCGCACCCAGCTCGGACACAACACGGACCAGCGTCGGTGCCTTGCCCTCAGGCAACTCGGCGACCCGGCTGAGCAGATCCGGCGCGAGGTCGAACGTCTCGGCCCGCACTGCGACCTCGCCGAGCAGGAAGCCGTGGATGAAGTCGACAAGCGTGTTCACCGCCTCGACGATCTGTCGCGCCGGGAGCCCGCCGCGGTCGAGCGCGCGGTAGAACGGCTCGACCGTCACCACGACGACCGCCGACACCGCTGAGGTGTCGGACAGGATCTGCAGCGCGAGATTCGGATGCGCCCGCAGCGCGTTGCGATAAGCACGCGCCGCATCCTTGAGCTGCTCCTGCCAGCTGACCGCGTCCCCGGGATCAGGGAACTCCAGCGAAGCGAATACCAGCTCCGCCAACCCAGCCAGTACGGCGGCCTTGTTCGGCAGGTGGTGATAGAGCGACATCGGGTTCACGCCGAGCGTGCCGGCCAGCCGCCGCATGGTCAGTGCGTCGATGCCCTCGTCGTCGACGATCCGCAGCGCCGCGGTCAGGATCGCCTCCCGGCTCAGTCGCTCCTCACCTGCTCGGGGCCGCCCGCCGGAGCGCTTGCCAGCTTTAACCATACGTCGTATGGTACATAACCATACAGCGTATGGAAAGGATGACCCACGATGAAACCGTTGGCGGGCAAAGTGGCACTGGTGACCGGAGGCAGTCGCGCGGCGGGGCGGGGGATCGCGGTCCAGCTCGGCGCGGCCGGCGCGACCGTATACGTGACCGGCCGGACCACCCGTGCGAGCCGCTCGGAGATGAACCGCCCCGAGACGATCGAGGACACCGCCGAACTGGTCGACCAGGCCGGCGGCCACGGCATCGCCGTACCGGTGGATCACCTCGAGCCCGCACAGGTGCAGGACCTGATCGACCGGATCGAGCGTGAGCAGGGCGCGCTGCACATCCTGGTGAACGACATCTGGGGCCAGTACGGCGAGCCCGAGTGGGACAAGACCGTCTGGGAGAGCGACCTCGACGCCGGGCTGCGTCTGCTTCGGCTCGGCGTCGACACGCACGCGATCACCAGCCACTTTGCGCTGCCGCTGCTGATCAAGTCGCCCGGCGGGCTCGTCGTTGAAATGACCGACGGCACGAACGAGTACAACGCCGACCACTACCGCGTCTCGTTCTTCTACGACCTCGCGAAGGGCGCGGTCAGCCGAATGGCGTTCGCACTCGCCCACGAGCTCGACAAGTACGAGGCAACCGCCGTACTCCTCAGCCCCGGCTGGCTACGCTCCGAGGCCATGCTCGAAGGCTTCGGCGTCACCGAGGACAACTGGCGCGACGCCACCGAACGCATCCCGCACTTCGCCATCTCCGAAAGCCCGTCGTACGTCGGCCGCGCCGTCGCCGCACTCGCCGCCGCCCCCGACCTCCGCCGCTGGAACGGCAAGTCAACGTCCAGCGGCGAGCTGGCCCGCATCTACAACTTCACCGACCTCGACGGCTCCCAGCCCGACGCCTGGCGCTACATCGTCGAGGTCCAGGACCCCGGCAAACCCGCAGACACCACCGGCTACCGCTAAAGCCGGTACGGCGGACACACGACGGCACCCGACGTCGGAGCAGCCAGTGCCCGCCCGGAGGCATCCAGCGCCGGATGAGGATGTGCGGCCGCGATCGGAATCCCGGCCGCGGCCGCTAGCGCGAGAACCTCACGCCGCGACGTGACCGCCAGTGCCGGGTCGCGCTCGTAAACGTAGGTCAGCTCCGGCCACCGTGCCTGCGAGGGATGCACCAGCACATCCCCGCCCAGCAATGCCCGGGAGGTCACCACCGACTGATGCCCGGGCGTGTGCCCCGGCGTCGGCAACAACCGCATCCCGCGAAACCCGACGTCGCCGTCGACGACCCGCAGCTGCCCGGCCTCCTCGATCGGCCGAATCATCCGCTCGTACGTCGTCCCGCCACGGACATGCGCCAACTCGTCCGCCTGTACGACGTACTCCGCGTTCCGAAACCGTGGTCGCGTTCCCTCCGCGCTCCAGCCGACGTGATCCAGGTGCACGTGCGTCAACACAACCGCATCCACCTCGTCGACCCCGACACCCGCCAACTCCAGCAACCCCGGCAGCCGCCCCGCGACTCCCAACCACTCGGCGGCCTCACCGCCGGCCGGCCCAACTCCCGCATCAACCAGCACCACGCCCGCAGCGCCGGTCACCAAGTAACTGTGGAAGTGCAGCCACCACCCACTGCCACGCACATTGCCGGGTGTCATCCGCGCGGTCCACTCGGCGTGCTCCGCGCTCCAGCCAGGCAAGGCCTCCGCCACGGATTCCGGAAACACCGCCACGGCGTCACACAACACCGTCACGTCCATGGTTGATCAGGGGAGGTGGCGGAGGGTGGCGTCGACGATGTCGTGAAGTCCTCCATTGAGGGCGATAGGGGTAGCGGGCGCGTGCAGGTGGATGACGTTGAGGAGTTTCTCGAAGAGGGGAAGGAGCTCCTCGTTCTTGCGGATGCCGGCGCCGAGGAGGACACAGTCCCACGGGTGAGCGTCGAGGGCGGCGATCAGCGCGGGTACGTCGTCCGTGCCGTCCAGACCGATCAGACAGTTCTGGGCGTCGATGCCCAGCTCACGAAAGCGCTCTGCGGCGGCTTCGATCGCGGCGGTGACCGGGGCCGGATCCCAGGGACCAGGGATGCGGTGGGGATCGAGACCGACGACAAGGACCTGGCGTGAAGTCATGCTCCGACCGTAGTCCGAGCTCAGCTCACCAGCATCACGGTGGCGAGGGTCGTCATCAGCAGCGCGATCGTGCTGTCGAGGAACTGCCAGGCGCGCGGCCGCGCGAAGACCGGTGCCAGGCGGCGGGACAGGAAGCCGAGCGAGAAGAACCAGGTGAAGCTGGCAGTGACGGATCCGAGGCCGTAGAGCCAGCGTGCGTCGGGCCCGTGCTGGTTGGCGAGGGAGCCGAGCAGGACGACCGTGTCGAGGTAGACGTGCGGGTTGAGATAGGTGAAGGCGAGGCAGGTCAGGACGACGGTGCGAAGTGCCGCGGGCTGGTGGTCGGTCGCGGCCAGTGCTGTCGGGCGGAAGGCGCGGCGAGCCGCGAAGGCCGCGTAGGCGAGCAGAAACGCGGCGCCGCCGTACTTGGCGACGGACAGCGCGACAGGGCTGGCGGAGATCAGTACGCCGAGCCCAGCGATCCCCCCAGTGATCAGTACGGCGTCCGACAGCGAACACACCAGTACCACCGGCAGGACGTGTTCGCGGCGCAGTCCCTGGCGCAGGACGAAGGCGTTCTGGGCGCCGATGGCGACGATCATGGCCAAGGTCGTGGCGAAGCCGGCAAGGAGGGACATGCCTCGACCGTAAGAAGATTCGGCCAGGTAAACCAGCTAAAGATTCTCACGCACCATTAGAATTGCTTCATCATGCAAATCGACTCCGCGCAGCTGGAGACCTTCGCGGCGGTCGTCGACGAGGGCAGTTTCGACGCCGCGGCGCAGCGGCTCCAGGTCACGCCCTCGGCCGTCAGCCAACGCATCAAGGCACTCGAGAGCCGCCTCGGTCAGGTGGTGGTGATGCGTGGGAAGCCGGCCCGCCCGACGGAAGCCGGCGAGGCGGTCCTGCGGCTGGCCCGGCAGGTCGCGCTGCTGGAGTACGAGGCGATCACCGCGATCCAGGGCACGGTCGACGCGCTCCGGCTGCCGATCGCGGTCAACGCGGACTCACTCAACCACTGGTTCCTCGCCGCGATGCTCGATCTGTCCGAGCAGTTCCCCGCGCGGTTCGTGGTCCATCGCGAGGACGAGGAGTACTCCGCGGAGTTCCTCCGCAACGGGACCGTCCTGGCCGCGGTCACCGGCGATCCGCGGCCGGTCCAGGGCTGTCGCGTCGTACCACTGGGCAAGATGCGCTACCTACCGCTCGCGACGCCCGAGTACGCCGACCGCTGGCTGACCGGCAAGCCGCTGGCCGAGGCGCTCGCCGATGCCCCGCTGATCCAGTTCAACGAGAAGGACGTGCTGCAGCACCGGCTGATTCGCAAGATCACTCGGCGGCACCTCGATCCGCCGGCGCACGCCGTACCGGCGGCCGGAGCCTTCCATCAAGCCGTGCTGATCGGCCTCGGCTGGGGAATGATCGAGGACCAGGTCGCCGACCCGGCGATCGCGGCCGGCCAGCTGGTGAACATTGCCCCCGGCAAATATCTCGACGTGCCGCTGTACTGGCAGCACTGGAAGTTGGAGTCCGAGGTGCTCGCAGCCCTCACCGCGGCGGTCCTGCGCGCGGCGGCCACGAGCCTCCGCCGGTCCTAGCTCCAGCGCAAACCCATCGGGTTGTCCGGCGGAAGCAGCGAACCAGCCATCAGTACGCCGCTCAGCGGGTACACGAGGTCGTGCAACTCGGTCGTCAGCTCGTCGCCGAGCGCACGCCACCCGGCATCGGCCAACGCATCAGTAGTGTCTTCGACCTGCTGGCGCAGCGCCCGACCGGCCTCGGTCAATGCGCCGGCCGCGTCCAGCAGCCCGCGCGAACGCAGGTCTTCCTCGGCAGCCTCCCACTCCGACGAGCTCCAGCGCCTGGCGACGTCGAAGATCTCCTTCGTCGGGCCGCCCGCTGCCGTGGCGGTCACCAGGGCCTGACACGGACTGAGCTCAGCAGCGACGAGTGCCGCCACATGCCCGTCTCCGCGCGATTCCCGCAGGATCGTGGTCGCCTGCCAGAGCACGAGGTGCGGTTCGGTCGGCCAGTCGAGGGCCGCGTTCGCTGCCCCCAGTGGTCGCCCGCCCAGCGGCGCCGCCTCGGCAGCTCGCCGTGCCACCTCGGCCACGCGTTCGAACGACGGCGCCGGATCGAACAACCGTCGTACGGCGGCATCGACCGCGGCGAGCCGTGCTTCCAGCAACTGAGCCGGGGTGGCGCGTTCCCAGGCATCCGGAACGGACCGGGCCACCATCGCCGGATGGAAGTTGTAGAAGACCGCGGCGACCAGCTCGGCCGAGGCCGCACCGAGCGGCGCGGCGCGGCAGCCGAAGTAGCTCATCCAGCCGCCCTTGAGGCCCAGGGCATCGGTCGCCTGCCTGGTCTCGGGGGCGAAGTAGGTGATCGCGTGGAAGGGCTCGAGCGTCCTCCACATCCGGCGCGCGCGGTTGTCCGTCACATCAGCGGACGGTACATCACATGCAGACCGACGTACCCGAGTTTGGCGTGTTCGAAAGCCTCCGGCACGGTCCCGGCGATCCGGAAGCCGAGCGCCTGCCACAGATGCACGGCCGGCTCGTTCGTCTCCACCACCGCGTTGAACTGGATCGACCGGAAGCCCTCCTGGCCGGACCACGCGATCATGTCCTCGCAGAGCAGCCGGCCGACGCCGCGACCGCGCGCCGCCGGGTTGACCATGAAGCTCGCGCTGGAGACGTGCGAGCCCGGACCGGGCCGGTTCGGATACATGTTCGCGGTGCCGAGGACGGTGCCGTCGGCATCGACCGCGACGGTGACGCGACTCCGGGGCGCGGTGACCATCCACAGCGCTCGAGCCTGCTCGAAGGTGAGGTCGGGGTCGTAGGTGTAGGTCTCCCGCGCGGTGACGATGTCGTGGAAGAACGGCCAGATGGCCGGCCAGTCGGCGTCGGTCGCGACCCTGATCTGCGCTGTCATGATGCGAAAAGCATCACCTCGACCGCTGCGCATGCCAACCGATTTAGTGCGGACCCCATAGGATGACTGAGGATGACGAACTCCGTGGACCATGGGTTGCCGCGCTGGAGTCAGGCCGTGCCCCCGCTCGCCTTTGTCGTCCTGGTGCTGTCCTGGGGCCGCGATCTCGGTGCGATTCTGCTGATCCTGGTCTGCGCCGGTCTCGGCGCCGCCGTGATCGCGGCGGTGCACCATGCCGAGGTCGTCGCCCACCGCGTCGGGGAACCCTTCGGCACCTTGATCCTCGCGCTCGCCGTGACGATCATCGAGGTCGCGCTGATCGTGACGCTAATGGCGTCCGGCGGTGACAAGGCCGCGTCGCTGGCCCGGGACACCGTCTTCGCCGCGGTGATGATCACCTGCAACGGCATCCTCGGCCTCGCGCTCGTGGTCGGCTCGTTGCGCCATCACGTGCAGGAGTTCCGGGTGCATGCGTCGAGCGGTGCGCTCGCGGTGATGACCGCGCTGGTGACGCTGAGTCTGGTGCTGCCGACGTTCACGACTAGTGCGTCCGGGCCTCGGTTCAGCGGACCTCAGTTGGCGTTCGCGGGTGTGGTGTCCCTGGTGATGTACGGCGTGTTCGTCTTCGTGCAGACCGTTCGACACCGTGACTACTTCCTCCCGGTCTCCGACGATGCAGAGGACGAAGAGGAACACCATGCAGACGCCCCCAGCGGCAAGGTCGCGCTGCTGAGTCTCGGTCTGCTGTTCGTCTGCCTGGTCGCCGTGGTCGGACTGGCCAAGACCGTCTCGCCGAAGCTGGAGTCCGCGGTCGAGTCGGCCGGCGCTCCACTCGCGGTGGTCGGCGTGGTCATCGCGCTGCTCGTGCTGCTGCCGGAGACGGTCGCGGCCGTGCGTGCCGCGCTCCGCAACCGTCTCCAGACCAGCATGAACCTGGCGCTCGGCTCCGCCCTGGCCAGCATCGGCCTGACCATCCCCGCGATCGGTATCGCCTCGATCTGGCTCGACGGTCCGCTCGTGCTCGGGCTCGGCGGCAAGGAGATCGTGCTGTTCGCGCTCACGGTAGTGGTCAGCACGATCACCCTTGCCACCGGCAAAGCGACCCTGTTGCAGGGCGCCGTTCACCTGATGGTGTTCAGCGCGTTCCTGTTCCTGGCCGTAAGCCCCTGAGATAGGCAGCCACTGCCTGCTGGTGATTGTGTTCCGCCCAGCCCAGCGCATCCCCGTCGTACATCGGATCGCGGAGGTCGGGGTCGGCGCCGAGCTCGACCAGTCGCTGGACCGTGGCCAGGTGACCGTTCAGCGCGGCCCGGTGAATCGGGGCCGAGTGCGTCATCAGGTTGATGTCGAACCCCAAGCGCTGCAAGGGTTCCAGTGCCTCGGTCCGGCCGGTCTCGGCGGCGCGCATCACCAGATGCGGATTGCGCGCGACCACCCGGGCAGCAAGCTCCGGGTCAACCTCGAAAGCTTCGCCGCGCCAGGCAGCGGCGTACACCTCGTGTACGTCGTCCAGCGGCGCCGCACCGTGAGCGCGCAGTAGCTCTGCGATCTCGGTGTGCCCTTGCACAGCGGCCAGTTCGTACGCCCGATGCCCGCCGAACCCCGGATGCTCGGTACCGCGGCCCTCCGGATCCACGCCCTGAGCAAGCACCAGCTCGACCCGATGCAGCAGCCCGGCAGAAGACGCGAACACGAGCTCGTCCTCCAGTAACTGCTGTGGTGTCGGATGCGCCGCAGTCAGCCGCTCGTGCCACGGACCGCCGTCGCCCCGACCCAGTCCGAACTCCAGCAGGAGCTCGAGATGCACATCGTCGTACGGCGGCGGCGAGCCCGGACCGCAGTTGTACATGGTCTGGCTGTCGTTCGGATCCGCACCGGCTTCGAGCAGGAGCCGAGCCAGCTCGACCCGGTTGTGATGCGGCGGCTGATCACCTTCTCCACGCCCGAAAACGCCGGTCAGCGCGGTGAACGGTGAGGGCAGACCCTGCCACAGATAGCCCGCGTTCGGATCGGCGCCGTTCTCCAGCAGGAGCCGTGCGATCTCGACCTGGTTCGGTGCCTCGAGACGGTTGTAGGTGAGATAGAGCAACGGTTCCCAGCGGTACGGTCCACCCTCCACCCTTGCCTGACTCAGATTTCGCCGGACGGCGTCGAGCTCGCCCGCGACGACCATCGTATAAATGTTGCTCTGGGCAACTTCGGGAAGCAGTGCCCGCGCCGCCTCCTGCCGGGCCGGATCGTCCTGCCCGTAGTGCAGGGTCGCCAGCCGGAGGAACTCATCGGCCCGCTGCTCGGGCGTGTCCAGTGGTCCGCCGATCTGCTGCCGATGCGGGGAACGGCTGTAGCGCTCGACGAGCTCGACGTGGTGGACGATCCGCGGCCAGCTGGCGAAGCCGTAGCTGCGCGCGATCGTGAGCTGGGCCTCGGCCAGAGTCGCGTCCGGTTTGGCGGCGCGGAGCTCGGGCAGCAGGCGTTTCGCCTGCTTGCGCAGGTGATCCAGGTTCGGGTCGTTCGGAAGATTGCGGGTCGGCATCGGCCGGCCTCCTCTCTGCGAGCCTGCTGTCCGCGTCGACAGGCGAGAAAGGAGGTGTGGAAACGCATGCACCCACTCACTGCTTCAGGTGGGCTGAGCCCTTCCCGCGGACCGGTGGCACCCTGAGTGCCTGCCCAAAACAGTAGCCGATCACGGCTTCTCCATCCACCACTCGGTGAACTCGTGTGCCCGGTCCTTGGTCAGCCGGATCACCCACAGGTTGCTGAACTCGCCCGGCGGATCGGTCAGGTACGTCGTCCAGCCGCGCACGAAGCCGACGCCGTCGCCGAAGCCGAGCACCTCGTACTCGAACGTTGTCTCGCCCGGCGCGTCCGCGACCTCCGCCCAGACCGTCACGATCGCGTCCCGGCCGACCACCGGGTCCTCGTCCGGCCGCCGGTACCAGGCCGCGTCCTCGGTCCACAGCGCCGCCACGTCGGCCGGATCGTTCGACTCCCAGGCCTTGCGGTACTTCGCCACCCATCGGTCCAGATCCTTCTCCCGCATACCGAGGATCGTCTCAAGCGATCCGCGTCCCGTTCAGTACGACGCTCGCCGGGGTCGCGAGGATTTGCGGGTGATCGCGCGGATCCGCGGCGTACGTGACGAGATTCCGGTCGCCGGTCAGCCCGAGGTACTCCTGCGCTCCGGTAGAGGCGGCGACCAGCGCCTGGGTGACCGTCAGGCCGTGCTTGACCAGAAGATCCACTTCACCCGCGACCGAGCCGACCACGTCGGACCCGGCGAGCACCTGAACGCCGTACTGGCCGGCGAGCTGAAGCATCGCGCCGAGGTGCTCGGAGCGGGCGAGCCGGCGGGATCGCCGGTCGGCGCTCTCGTCCGGGTCCTCGCCGACCGAGGCGCACAACGTCGGCGTCCACGCGCCGCCGCGGGCGCCGAGCCGCTGGAGGTCGGCCTCGCCGATGACGGTGCCGTGCTCGATCGAGTCGACACCGGCCCGGATCAGCTCGCTCACGACCTCGGTGTTGCAGTGCGCGGCGACCCGGGCTCCTCGGCTGTGCGCGAGCTCGACGACGGCCGCGACCAGGTCGGTCCCATAGGTCTGGGCGATCACGCTGCCGCGGATCGGACCGTCCGGGCCGACTTCGGGAAAGTCCGCGACCAGCTTCAGCCAGGTCGCGCCGTCGGCCAGTTCGGTTTCGACCGCCGCCAGCAGGTCCTCGGCAGCGACCGGCTCGTGCATCCGCGGAAAGTACCGGCCGCTCGGAGCCAGGAAACGTCCGGCCGCGATGACGACCGGGCGGCTGTCGTCCGCCGTACTGGCGAGCTTGAGCGTGACGGCCCGGTTGCCGCCCACGTCCCGCACTGCGCTGACCCCGGCGGCGGCGAGATCGGTCAACCGCTCGGCCGCGAGTTCGTCGCCGTACAAGCGTGGGCCGTGCTCGTCCGCGCCCACGGTCAGGTGACAGTGCGAGTCGACCAGCCCCGGTACGGCGAACCGGCCGGGCAGTGGCTCGGGATCGCCCGTCCCGATCGTCAGCCGGGTGGTGTCGCCGGACGGCAGAACGGTTCCTTCGAAGACCCAGGTCGTCATCCGGCCATCCTCCTCCAGCGCGAGACCCAGGTCACGACGGCGATGACTTGAACATGTTCAAACGGACGGCGTACCGTCGACTCACGATGATTTGAACGTGTTCAACTTGTGAGGAACCGACATGAGCATGACTGTGACGACGTACCTGACCTATCTGGCGGTCGCCGTACCGCTGACGATCTGGGTCGCCCGCACGCTGAGCCGGAACGGGCGGATCTTCCTGGTCGACGTGTTCGACGGCAACGAGGAGTTCGCCGACGCGGTGAACCGGCTGCTCGTGGTCGGCTTCTACCTGCTGAACCTCGGCTTCGTGACGCTGTTCCTGCGCTCGAAGGACCCGGTGGCGGACGCCAGCGGGGTTTTCGAGGCGCTGAGCGTGAAACTCGGTGTCGTGATGCTGATGCTCGGCTGCATCCACCTCGCCAACGTCTGGGTCTTCAATCGGATCCGCCGCCGCAGCCAGGCCGAGCGGATGATCACGCCGCCGGTGCCGCCGAACGCCGTACTGGCTCCGCATCCCGAACCGTACGGCTACTGACCCATGCGGGAGCTGACAGTTCTGTACGACGCGCAGTGCGGCCTGTGCCGCCGGTTCAAGTACTGGCTGGCCGCGCAGGCGCCGGCTCCCGACGGCCAGGGAGGAGTGGTGCGCACACGCTTCGTCGCGGCGGGGTCGGCGGAGGCGCGGGCGCTCTACCCCGAGCTGGACCACGCGGCCACGCTGCGCGAGGTGACGGTGATCGCCGACGACGGCTCGGTTTATGTCGGCGATCGGGCCTGGATCGTCTGCCTGTGGACAACCTACGAGCACCGGCGGACGGCGATCCGGCTGGCGACTCCGGCGATGCGTCCGGTGGCGCGCGCGATGGTTCAGGCGGTGGCCGGGGTGCGGCGGCTCACGGTGGAGCGGGGTGGGGGTGACTACGCTGACGGCTGTGACGGACAGTGCGACCACCAAGGGTGAGCAGACGCGGGAGCTGATTCTGTCCACTGCGCTGCGGCTGTTTGCCGAGCAGGGCTACGGCAAGACGACGATGCGTGCGATCGCGACCGAGGCGGGGGTCTCGGTCGGGAACGCGTACTACTACTTCAGCTCCAAAGAGCATCTGATGCAGGCGTACTACGACCACCTGCAGAATGAGCACCGTGAGGCGGTTCAGACCGTTCTGGCCGGTGACAAGAGCTTCGCCGGCCGGCTGACCGGCGTACTGCGGGTGTGGCTGGACGTATCGGCGCCGTACCACGAGTTCGCGGGGACGTTCTTCAAGACGGCGGCGGATCCGAAGAGTCCGCTGTCGCCGTTCAGTCCGGAGTCGCAGCCGGCGCGGGAGGCGAGTGTCGAGATCTTCCGCCATGTCGTGGCGGGCTCGGACCTCAAACTCCCGGCCGAGTTGGCGGCGGAGCTGCCGGAGTTGCTGTGGCTGTTCCAGATGGGGATCGTGCTGTTCTGGGTCCACGACGACAGCGCGGATCTTCGCCGTACCAAGCTGTTGATCGACCGGTCGGTCCCGCTGATCGACCGGCTGCTGCGACTGACCCGGATCCCCGGCGTGCGCGGAGTCGCCAACGACATCGTCGGGCTAATCCGCGCGATCAAGCCCTGAGCTATTCGCCGGTGCTGCCGTCGATGCGCTCGCGGAGGAGATCCGCGTGGCCGTTGTGCCGCGCGTACTCCTCGATCAGGTGGATGTAGAGATAGCGGAGGCTGTACTCCTCCTCGCGGCGCGGGCGTCGGAACGTGTCCTCGAGGCCGTAGCGCGCTGCGATCTCCTCAGACTCTTGTACGGCGTCCGCGTACGTCTGCAGGTCGGCCTCGGCCTGGGTGGGGTCGACGAGGTCGAAGTCGCCGTCCGGGTGTTCAGCCGTCCAGTAGCGGTCGGGAACCACCTCGCCGGCCAGGCAGGTCTTGAACCAGTACTGCTCGACTTCCGTGAGATGGCGCACTAATCCGAGCAACGACATGCTGGACGGCTCCACGCTGCGCCGGACCAGGTCGTCCCCGCTCAGACCGCTCACTTTGAGCCGCAAGGTCTGCCGATGGAAGTCGAGAAATCCCTGCAGCAACTCGCGTTCGGCAGCGACGGTGGGCGGGTCGATTCGGGTCATTCGGACAAACTAGCTGGGGGATGGTCCTTCGGTGCCGTACACTGACTGTGACGGCCCGCCCAGTTCTGCCTCGGGCCAGGAGCACTCTGTGACAGAGGTGCTCGCAGTCGACCCCCAAGCGCCGCGGCCCCTGACGGCCGCGCCGGGCAGGACGACCCCACGATTCTTGGAGTACCTATGGCGGCCCGCCGCCCCTTTACGCAAGCCACGAACACGTCCAGCTCCACCTCGTCCGCCCGCCCGCCGCGGCGCCGGCGTCCGGCCGCGAAGAAGACCGGTGAGAATGTTGCTCAGAGCAACAGCCCGGTCACCGCGTCCGAGTACGACTCGGTCATCCCGCTCGAGGTTCCGGACGACCTGACCTTCGCCGATCTCGGCGTACCGGCTGCTCTGGTGACCGCGCTCGCCGCGACCGGAGTGACCAAGCCCTTCCCGATCCAGGCCGCGACGCTGCCGGACTCGCTGGCCGGCAAGGACGTCCTCGGCCGCGGCCGGACCGGTTCCGGCAAGACCTACGCCTTCGTGCTGCCGCTGCTGGCGCGCCTGTACCTGCGCGGCAACAAGCGCCAGCCGAAGTCCCCGCGAGCGCTGATCCTGGCGCCGACGCGGGAGCTCGCCACCCAGATCCAGGCCTCGATCCAGCCGCTGGCCGATGTGCTCGAACTGCGCACGATGACGATCTTCGGCGGGGTCGGCCACGGCCCGCAGACGACCGGACTGCGCAAGGGCGTCGACATCGTCGTCGCCTGCCCCGGCCGCCTGGAGGACCACCTCAAGGCCGGCAACGTGAAGCTCGACGCGGTCGAGATCACGATCCTCGACGAGGCCGACCACATGGCCGACCTGGGCTTCCTGCCCGCCGTCCGCCGGATCCTCGAGGCGACGCCGGCCAAGGCCCAGCGGCTGCTGTTCTCGGCCACGCTGGACGCGGGCGTCAACGTCCTTGTGCAGCGCTTCATGACGAACCCGGTCACGCACAGCGTCGACTCGGCCCAGTCGCCGGTCTCGAAGATGACCCACCACGTCCTGCACGTAAAGGCCGACAGCCGGCTCCCGGTCCTGGTCGACCTGACCGCCGCACCGGGCCGCACGCTCGTCTTCACCCGCACGAAGTACGGCGCCAAGTCGCTCACCAAGAAGCTGATCGCTTCCGGCGTACCGGCGGTGGAGCTGCACGGCAACCTGTCGCAGGGTGCGCGGACGCGCAACCTCGAGGCGTTCTCCGCCGGTACGGCGAAGACGCTGGTCGCGACCGACATCGCCGCTCGCGGTATCCACGTCGACGACGTCACCCTGGTCATCCACGCCGACCCGCCGGTCGAGCACAAGGCCTACCTGCACCGCTCCGGCCGCACGGCCCGGGCCGGCGCCGAGGGCACGGTCGTCACGCTGATGACCGACGACCAGGTCCGCGACGTCCGCGACCTCACCCGCAAGGCCGGCATCGCCCCCAAGACCACCAAGCTCGCGGTCGGCGACCCGCTCCTCGCGGAGCTCGCCCCCGGTGAGCGCGTCTTCGTCGAGCCCGCCAAGATCACGGTCGCCGCAGTCACCAGCCCCTCCGGTGGTGGCCGAGGCCGAGGCCGAGGCAACGGCTCTGGCCGCGCTCGCGCAGGCGGCAGCACGCCGAACCGCACCGCAGGCGGCGGCTCACCCCGCACGGCAAGCGGAGGCACGGGCACCCGCACCGCAGGCGGCTCAACCCGCACCGCGGGCGGAGGCACGGGGACCCGCACGGTCGCCACGTCCACCGCCACCCGCCCCGGCGACAGCCCGTCCGCCTCGCGCGGCCGTCGTCGCCGCGGCCCCCGCAAGCAAGCCGCGTAACCGACGCTCCACCCGCACCCCCTGAGCACACCGCCCAGGGGGTGCGGTCGTTCCACCGCCACCGCCACCGGCCCGGGTGGGTCGTTCCCTCTCCAGCCGCCCCCAACGGTGGTTAGGTTGGGGGAGTGATGATTCGGACTGTGCTGGGGGAGCTCGAGCCGGAGCGGCTCGGGGTGTGCGACTCGCACGACCACCTGTTCTTCCGGTCGGTGCTGTTGCCCGGCCAGGAGCTGGATGACGCGGCGGCGGCGCTGGCTGAGGTCCGCGAATTTGCCGCAGCAGGTGGCCAGGCGATCGTGCAGTGGACGCCGCACGGCTTGGGACGACGAGCTGAAGAACTACCCGCGATCTCAACCCAGACTGGCGTTTCGCTGGTTGCGGCGACTGGATTACACCGCGCCGAGCACTATCCGGAAGGCTTCGTCGAGCAGGTGCGGCCGCGGCTGGCGGAGATCTTCCACCACGAGCTGACCGTTGGCATCGGCAACAGTTCGGTCCGTGCGGGGTTGATCAAGGTGGCGGGTGGATTCCACCGGCTCGACGAGCACGCCACGTTCGTGATGCACGCGGCCGCGGAGGCGCATCACGCGACCGGCGCACCCATCGCGATTCACCACGAGCTCGGTTCCGCGGCGGACGCCGTACTGGATTTGCTGGTCGATACTCTCGCCGTACCGCCGACGAGTGTGATTCTCGGACACCTCAACCGCTTCCCGGACGCGCGTGCTCATCGGGACCTGGCGAAGCGTGGTGCGTGGCTGGCGTTCGACGGGCCGTCGCGGGCCAACAACGCGACCGATCCGCACCTGCTCGACTGCCTGGCTGAGCTCATCGACGCCGGGTACGGCGATCGCCTCCTGCTCGGCGGCGACACGACGACCGCCAAGGCCCGCGGTGTGACCGGTGAGGGCCCCGGGATGTCGTTCCTGCTGACCACGCTCCGGCCGCGGATCACGCGCGAGTTCGGCGCCGACACGGCGGAACTGATCTTCCGGAGGAACCCGGCCCGCGCCTTCGCCTGGTAGTACGGTTCGGCCATGAATGTCGTCGCACAGGTGTTCGTGGTCGTGGCCGGGCTGTTCCATGTGGCGATCTTCGTCATGGAGAGCCTGCTGTTCCGCAAGCCGAGCACGTACACGCGGTTCCTGGTCAAGGACGAGGCCGAGATGAACGTCGCCCGGCCGTGGGCGTTCAACCAGGGCTTCTACAACCTGTTTCTCGGCGCCGGCGCCCTCGGCGGCCTGATCGCGGGCGGGGACAAGGGGCACGCGATCGCGCTCTTCAGCTGCGCCTGCATGGCCGGCGCCGGTCTCGTCCTGGTCGCCTCCGACCGCCGGATGGTGCAGGCCGCGGCCACCCAGGCCCTGCCGCCGCTGCTCGCCCTGGTGCTCGCCGCGACGCTCTGATTGACTTAAAGCGCGCTTGAAGTTGGAGAGTGTTCGGCATGACCACCACCGCCGAACCTCCGACCGACCAGCGCGCTCCCGGCGTGCTCTCCGCGCCGTACCGGGCCCTGACGATCGGCATGGTCGCACTGATCACGCTCGTCGCCTTCGAGGCGCTGGCCGTGACGACCGCGATGCCGACCGTCGCCCAAGCCCTCGATGGTCTGTACCTCTACGCGCTCGCGTTCGGCGGCCCGCTGGCCTCCGGCGTGATCGGGATGGTTGTCTCCGGCACCTGGAGTGACCTGCGCGGCCCGACCCGCCCGCTCTGGCACGGCACCGCGTGGTTCCTCGGCGGTCTGGTCATCGCCGGGCTCGCGCCGAGCATGGAGGTCCTGGTCGCCGGCCGGATCATCCAGGGCTTCGGCTCCGGCCTGCTGACGGTCGCCCTGTACGTCGTCGTCGGACAGCTCTACCCGGCCGCACTCCGCCCGCGGATCTTCGCCGCGTTCGCGACCGGCTGGGTGGTGCCGTCGCTGGTCGGTCCCGCGATCTCCGGCCTGATCGTCGAGCACACGAGCTGGCGGATCGTGTTCCTCGCCGTACCGGTGCTCGCGATTCCGGCGGCACTGGTGATGCGTCCGGGGCTCGCGCGCGGCGACCGGTACGACGTTCGCCGCGGTCGGCTGTGGGACAAGCGGGCGCTGTGGGCGATCGCGGCCGCGCTGGGCGTCGGTGCGCTCAACTACGGTGGCCAGCAGCACGGCGTACCGCAGATCGCCTTGCTGGCGGTCGGATTGGGCGCAATCGTGGTCTTCGCGCCGAAGCTGTTGCCGCGGCGGACGTTCGCGCTCGGCCGTGGGCTGCCCTCGGTGATCGCCCTGCGCGGACTGGTCGCCGCGGCCGGGTTCGGTGCGGAGGTGTTCCTGCCGCTGATGCTCACCCGCGAGCGTGGTTTGTCGCCCGCTCTCGCCGGTCTGGTGCTGACCGTCAGCGCGCTGAGCTGGACGCTCGCCTCGTGGTGGCGCGGTCGCCCGAACCACCGCTTCGGCCCCTCGGTCTTCCTGCAGCTCGGCATGGTCGCGATCGTCCTCGGCATCGGCATCGCCGTACTGACGCTCAACCCGCATGTCCCGGTCGTCGTCGGCATCCTCGGCTGGGGCCTGACCGGCTTCGGCATGGGCACGGTCTTCCCGACCCTGTCGGTCCTGGTCCTCGAGTACTCCGAACGCGCCGAACAAGGCGCCAACAGCTCCGCCCTCCAACTCAGCGACTCGTTGTCAACAGCAACAGTCCTGGCCGTCGGCGGTTCCCTGTTCGCCGCGATCGAGCCGCACGCCCCGGTCACGGCGTACCTGGTCGCCTTCGGCGTCCCCGCCGTACTGGCCCTGGTCGGTGTGCAGGCTGCGCGGCGTACTAGTCAACTGAGGCAATAGTCACCCCGGAGCGCAGTCCGTTGACCGCCGGGTGGGCGGGCGGCTACGGTTCGGGAGACAAACTGCGATGCCTGAGGGAAGCCGGTGGGAATCCGGCGCGGCCGCGCCACTGTGAGCGAGGAGCAGGTGCTCGCGAGTCAGGATGCTCGGGCACCAGCAGCCTTTCGAAGGGGACGCGCACTTCCCCAGGAGGTTCTCATGGCAGCTCCTGCCCAGTCGGTCGGCGTACCGGCGATCTCGTCCCGGTTGCTCGTTCTCTCGGCGCTCAGCGTCGGTCTGTTGCTGTTGCTCGCGTATCTGGTCGGGTTCGACCAGGGGGCCGTGTCGCAGTCGGGGATGTACCTGCACGAGCTGATGCACGACGGTCGGCACCTGCTCGGCGTGCCCTGCCACTGATCGGATGCGCACCTTCGGATCACTCCTGGTGCGCGGCCTGATCGTCGGACTCTTCGCCGGCCTGCTGGCCGGAACCTTCGCCTATGTGATGGGCGAGTCGCGGGTCGATGCCGCGATCGCGATCGAAGAGGCCGGCGCGGGCGCGCACACCCATGACCATGGCGACGAGCACGAGCACGCCGCTCCCGCCGCTGAGGAAGAACCGCTGGTCAGCCGCGACGGGCAGAAGGCCGGCTTGTTCCTGGCCACCGGCCTGTACGGCGTCGCTCTCGGTGGCATCTTCGCCGTCGGTTTCACGCTGCTCCGGCGCAGGCTCCGGACCGGCAACGACGCGTACGCCGCCCTCGGCCTGGCCGCCGCCGGGTTCCTCGGCATCGTCCTCGTGCCGTTCCTCAAGTACCCGCCGAACCCGCCGGCGGTCGGCGATCCGGAGACGATCACCCGCCGTACGGTCACCTATTTGCTGACGATCGTGATCGGCCTGCTCGCGGTCTGGGCCGGGGTCGCGCTGTCGCGCTGGGCAGTCCGGTACGGCGAGGTCGCCCGGCTCGCCGGTGGGGTTGCCGGATTCCTGGTGACCGTCGTGGCGGCGTACCTGATCCTGCCGCGGATCAACGAGGTTCCGGACACGTTCCCCGCTACGCTGCTCTGGCAGTTCCGGTTCGCCTCGCTCGGTACGCAGGCGACGCTGTGGCTCCTGCTCGGTTTCGGGTACGCCGCCACGGTGGCCCGCCGGCCATCCGAACAGAAGGTGTTTGCTTGAGCTCGTTGACGCTGGTGGCCCACGCTCTGACTCCCGCGCTGCGCGGCCTCGTCCTCGGCGGGGCCCCCGACCCGGACCCGGCGAGCCTGGAGGCTGCCCGCGAGCTCAAGCTCGAGGCCGACACCGCGTACGCCGGTCCCGAGCCGGCCGCCGTCCGTACCGCTGAAGCCCTCGGCCTGACCGCAACCGTCGAGCCGGCGCTGCGGGACCGCGACTACGGCGACTGGTCCGGCCGCGGACTGGAGGAGTTGCTCGCCGCGGATCCCACCGGCGTCGGCGCCTGGCTGGAGCGCCCGCACACGGCGACTCCGGGCGGTGAGACCGAGAACGACGTCATCACCCGCGTCGCGGACTGGCTGGGCGATCTCGTCGAACGCCACGAGGAACGCAGCAGCCTGGTCGCCGTCGTGCACCCGTCGGTCGTCCGGGCGGTCGTGCTCTATGTGCTCGACGCTCCGGCCGAGTCGCTGCGGCATGTGGACGTCCGCCCCTTGGCAACGGTCAACCTGTCCCATCACACTGGCAGCTGGTCCCTGGCCTTCCACTGAACGGGTGTGGCGGATGACTGAGCTCGCCGAGCGCTACCGCGAGAACCACGCGCGCCTGCTCGCCGCCCGCGAACGTCTCCGCCAAGCAGTCGGCGCCGGTACGGCGACCGATGCCGAGCGCAAGCGGTTGAAGACCCTCGACGAGCTGCTCACGCCGGTCAGGGGCACCGCGGTCGATGCCAACGGCAAGGTTGTCGAGGTCGAGCGGCCGCGCCAGTTCCTGTCGGTCGATCCCGAGGGGCAAGGCCGCGCGGTCGAGGTGATCGGCGATCTCGAGCAGGCGCGGAACGTCGCCGTACTGGTTCCGGGGATGGGCAACAGCCTCGACACCTTCCGCGGTCAGTCCGACCGGGCCGACCTGATCCGCCAGGAGGGTGGGCCGGGTACGGCCACCATCGCCTGGCTCGACTACGACTCGCCGCAGGGGTTCGTCGAGGCCGCGAGCAAGCAGGCCGCGCTCGACGGCGGTCCGCGGCTCGCGCGCTTCCTGACCGAGCTCGATGACCTGACCGACGCCACGACGACCCTGGTCGGCCACTCCTACGGCACTGACGTCGTCGGCCAAGCCCTCCTGAACGGCGGCCGCGCCGACCGGGTCGTCCTCACCGGCTCACCCGGCATCACCAAGTACGTCGACGAGGCCGCCGACTTCGTGCAGCCGCCCACCCGCCTGTACGTCGAACGCGCGCCCGGCGACTACGTGTCGTACTCCGAGTGGCACGGCCCCGACCCGGCCACCTTCCCGGACGCGATCCGGATGGCGACGAACCGGGACGAGGCGGTCTCGGTCCACTGGCACAACGAGTACTACCGCGTGAACAGCGAGGCCCTCCGCAACATCGGCCGCGTCGTCCGCGGCGACCTCGCGGCGATCACCACCACCGGCACCAGCCGCTCGCAGGAAACGAAACTTGCCTGGGGCACCGTCCTCAACAAGGCAGCCGGCGTCGCCCACAAGGTCTACGACGGCCTGGCGCCTCCAGCCACCCGCCGCCCCACCCACCCGTCCCCCGGCCGCGCCGCCCCTGAACCCGCGGCCGCGCGCCCAGGCGGCACCCGACCCCGGCAGCCGGAAGGACCGCACCGATGACCACCCCCCGCGACACCCTGCGCGACGAACTCCTCGCCGTCGCGGCTGCCGTCGTACCGGATCAGCAGCCGGTCGTCACCCACGACCCCGGCCCGATCAACCCCGGCGTCCTCTTCAACGGCGAGGGCCCCGCCACCATCGCCCGCATCACCGTCGAAACCGGCAACCCCAGCGCCCCCGACCCCGCCGCCGCCGTCACCGCCGCCACCGAAGCCTTCCAAGCCCGCGGCTGGACCACCTCCACAGCCCCCGCCGAATCCGGCCACCACCGAGCCACCGCCACCCGAGACACCTTCGACGTAGCCATCCACGCCTGGTCCACCGACTGGCGCCTGACCCTCATCGGCGAAACCCCGGTTGAGTAGCGCCAAGAGCAAGGACAAAGAGCAAGAGACAAGAGCAAAAGACAAGAGCAAGAGCAAAGACAAGAGCAAAAGATTTAGATTGGCTGGGTGCCCAGATCTGTTGTCTGCAAGGCACAGCTGCCGACCTTGAAGATGCCCTGGCCATCGTCGCCTACGATGCCTGCCGCAAAACTAGCCTCGCGCTGGTGATGGCCACGGGCCCGTAGCCACATTTCGTATTACGCCATACGTTATTCGTATAGCACCCGGCGATTAGCTGGTGGCGGCTCGTTCGGCGGCGCTTCGGAGGACGCAGAACTCGTTGCCTTCGGGGTCTTGCATGACTACCCAGCCGGTGCCGTCGGGGTTGCGGAAGTCGGTGGCGATGGTGGCGCCGAGGGTTTGGAGCCAGGCGACCTCCTCGTCGCGGGGGCCGTCGGGCTCGAGGTCCAGGTGGAGGCGGTTCTTGCCGGCTTTGCCGTCGTTGTTCTGCTCGAACATGAGCATCCCGGATTCGGTGGGTACGCTTGCGTAGGGCTCTCCGGGCAGGTCGTCGGCCGGGCGCTCGGTGCGCAGGACCTGGAGCCAGAAGCCGGCCAGTTCGTAAGGGTTGTGGGCGTCGAAGGTGACGCTTCGCAGGCGAGAAGTCATCTCCAGACCTTACTTCCGGAAGACCAGTCGGTCGCCTGGAATTTCGGCGTCCTCGTACGGCGTGAGTCCGGCCGCGACCGCGAGGTCGGTCAGCTGTTCCGGTAGCCAGCGGTGGACGTACACATCCATCGGCAGATCGCCGTACCCGGAGGTCTTGTGGTTCGACTCGGTGCCGACATGGAAGCCGATCAGCAGGGCGCCGCCCGGGGCGAGCACGCGGTGGAACTCGGCGAGCGCCGCCGGTACGACGTCGCGCGGCAGGTGAATGATCGACCACCAGCTCACCACGCCGCCGAAGGTCTCGTCGGGGAACTCGAGCGCGGTCATCGAGCCGACGCGGAAGTCCAAGTCGGGGTGGTCACGGCGGGCGACCTCGATCATGCCGGGGGAGAGGTCGAGCCCGATCACCGGACTGGGATCAGCGGCGGGGGCGCGCTCGGCGAGGAGAGCCGTGGTGCGGCCGGGCCCACAGCCGGCATCCAGAATCGGTCGACCGGCGGCAAGCTTCGAGAGCAGGTCGAAGCTTTCAACTTCCCCGTCGGCGCCGTCGACCACGCGCTCGGCGTACGAGGTCGCGACCGTGTTGTACGACTCCCGAATTCGCTCCAAAACATCTGTCATGGCGCGACCCTAGAGGGCCGCGCCGACAGAAATCGCTCAGGCCTTGCCCAGGGTCTGCTTCTGCTTGCCGAGACCCTGGATCTCCATCTCCATCACGTCACCCGGTGACAGGTACGGGAAGCGCCCGGACAGCGCGACGCCCTGCGGGGTGCCGGTGTTCAGGATGTCGCCGGGGCTGAGGACCATGTACTGCGAGACGTCGCGGATCAGCGCGGCGACGGAGAAGATCATGTCGCGGGTGTTGGAGTCCTGGCGGATCTCGCCGTTCACCCAGGACTTGAGGTCGAGGTTCGTGGGGTCGACCTCGTCGGCCGGGATCAGCGCCGGGCCGAGCGGGTTGAAGGTCTCGCAGCACTTGCCCTTCGACCACTGGCCGCCGGAGACCTCGATCTGGAAGGCGCGCTCGGAGACGTCGTTGGAGACGGCGTACCCGGCGACGCAGGCGAGCGCCTCCTCGTCGGTCTCGACGTACCGGGCCTGCTTGCCGATGACGACGGCGAGCTCGACCTCCCAGTCGGTCTTGGCCGAACCGCGGGGGACCAGGACCTCGTCGTACGGGCCGACGACGGTGTTCGGGTGCTTGAAGAACACGATCGGCTGCTTCGGGGGCTCGGCACCGGATTCGGCGGCGTGGGCCGCGTAGTTCTGGCCGATGCAGACCACCGCACCGGGGCGCGCGATCGGGGCGCCGACGCGCAGGCCGTCCGCCGAGGCGGCGGTCAGCTCACCGGCCTCCAGTGCGGCGCGGGTGCGGGCGATGCCGTCGGCCGCCAGGAACGCACCGTCGATGTCGGCGGTGAGCGGGCTCAGGTCGTAGACGGTGCCGTCGGTGGCGCGCACGAACGGGCGCTCCTCGCCGACCGCGCCGAGGCGCAGCAGTTCCACAGATGTCTCCCTGGTGTCAGGACGGAATCACTCTTTGTCGAACATCGGTCGCAGCCGCTCGCGGGACGCCTCGATGTGCGCCCGCATCGCCGCGGCCGCCTCCTCGGGGTCGCCCTTGCGCACGGCGGCCACCACCGTCTTGTGCTCCCGCAACGCCTTTGTCGCGATCCCACCGCCGTAGTACAGCCGGAAGAGGTGCAGGTGGCAGTGCGTCCGGGCGAAGGACAGCCGTGCGGTCTCGTTGCCGGACAGTTCCAGCACCAGGTCGTGGAAGCGCTGGTCGTGCGCGGCCATCGCCCGGTAGCTCTCGTACGCCGGCCGGTCCGGTACGTCGGTGTAGCTCAGCATCTCGTCCTTGAGCCGGACCAGGTCCTCGGTGCCGGCCCGCTCGGCGGCGCGTGCGGCCGCCCAGGGCTCGATGTGCAGCCGGAACTCGAACAGGTCCTCGAACTCGGGCCGGCTCAGCCGTGACGACACCCGGTAACCGCGCAGCGGCTCCTTGATCACCAGACCGTCGGACTCCAGCCGGGCCAGCGACTCCCGGATCGGGGTCTGCGAGATCCCGAGCTCACGGGTCAGGGCGTCGATGTTCAGTCGGGTGCCCGGCTCGACCACGCTGTCCATGATGAGGCCCTTGACGGTCTCGTAGACGTCGTCGCTCAGCACCTGTCGCTGGGGCAAGCGGGCCAGCTGCCCCGCCAGACCCACATGCGCATCAGTCACAGTGCACTCCTCCCGAACCCCTGACTCAGGGACCTAGTCTGCCTGACTCGCATCGTTACCTCGACGAGTCTTGACGCCTTCAGTGTGAAGCGGCAGCATCAGGTTGGCAATATCCTATAGGATCTGGAGTCCGCTCATGACCGTCGCTCTCCGCCGAACCGCTCTCTGTCTGGCAGCCGTCGCGCTGGTCGCGACCGGCTGCACGACCAAGCCCGCCGACTCCACGTCCGGCGGTGCGCCCAAGGACGACGCGTCCACCGGAGCCAGTGCGGGACCGGTGAGCCTGAAGGACGGCTCCCAGGTCAAGCTAGCGCTGATCCCGGGCGGTGCCCACCCCTACTTCCAGCCGTGGAAGACCACCGCCGAGCTGGACAAGACCGACTTCAAGCTCGGCGGCGTCACGTTCAACGAGACCGGCGAGTGGGACCAGGGCAAGCAGAACAACGTGATCAGCTCGCTGGCCGCGCAGGGTTACAACGCGTTCGGCATCTTCGGCGTGTCGCCGACCGACATCAACTCGACGTTCGAGGACCTGAAGGCGAAGGGGTTCGCGGTCGGCTCGCTGGCCTCCTGCCCGGCCGGTGACACGAACTCGGCCGACTTCTGCCTGTCCACCGACGTCGAGGCGGCGGCGTACAAGGCGGCGAAGGCGACCATCGAGGCGATCGGCGGCGAGGGCACGATCGTGCACCTGACCGGCAACAACGTCGACTCCAACACCCAGCGCCGGATCGCCGGGGTGAAGAAGGCGGTCGCCGAGACGAACGGCAAGGTCACCGAACTGCCGGTGATCACCGATATCGACAAGGACCTGTCCACCGCGCAGAAGGCGGTCGCCGACCTCCTCGCCTCCAAGGGCAAGGAGATCAAGGGCATCGTCACGACGGCGTACAACCCGGCCGTGGCCGCGGCCGACGGTGTTGCCTCGAGCAAGCTTCCGATCAAGGTCGTCGCGATCGACGACGACGCGAAGATCCTGTCCGGGATCAAGTCCGGCGGGGTGGCCGCGACTGTCACGCAGAACCCCGTCGGTCAGGCGTACGTCGGCGGCTGGCTGCTCGCGCTGTTGCAGTCCAAGCAGTGCACGATGAAGACCCCTGGTGTGGTCGTGGACTCCGGCTCGTTCGTCGTCACCAAGGCCAACGTCGACACGTACGACGACGAGCGCAAGGCGAAGACCAAGGCGCTGCAGGGCGAGTTCGAGAAGCAGCTGAGCTGCCAGTGAGTGCTATCACGCGAGCTGAGGCGTACCTGGTCGACCTTGAGGTCGAGACGGTTCGCACCGACGCCGTGCAGTCGTTTCTCAAGCAGGAGACCGTGTTCGTCTCGCTGGAGACGTCGGACGGGCTGAGCGGGCTTGGGTACTCGTACACGATCGGTACGGGCGGAACCGCCGTACTGGCGTTGCTGCGGGACCATCTGTTGCCGCGACTGATCGGGAAGGACGCACGCAACGTCGAGGCGTTGTGGTCGGACCTGTTCTGGTCGACGCATGCGACCACGGTCGGTGCGATCACCTCGTTGGCCTTGGCAGCTGTGGACACCGCGCTGTGGGATCTGCGGTGTCTGCGGGCTGGTGAGCCGCTGTGGCGGTTGGCCGGCGGGTACCGCCAGCAGGTGCCGCTGTACGACACGGAGGGCGGCTGGCTGCACCTGACGACGGATGAGTTGGTTGCCGGCGCTTTGGCGTCGCAGAAGGCCGGCTGGCCCGGTGTGAAGCTCAAGGTCGGCAAGCCGCGGGTGCAC
Organism: Kribbella sp. NPDC005582; assembly: GCF_040605415.1. Lineage (NCBI taxonomy): Bacteria > Bacillati > Actinomycetota > Actinomycetes > Propionibacteriales > Kribbellaceae > Kribbella > Kribbella sp. NPDC005582. The sequence continues at coordinate 1,866,228 of NZ_JBEXCU010000001.1, read as the reverse complement.
GAGGACCTGGAGCGGCTGCGCGCCGTACGGGATGCTGTCGGGCCGGCCTTGGACATCATGGTCGATGCGAATCAGTCGATGACGTACGCCGAGGCCAAGCGGCGGGCGGCGGCTTTCGAGTCGGTGGACCTGTCCTGGTTCGAGGAGCCGCTGCCGGCGGACGATCTGACTGGGCATGTGCGGCTGGCTCAGTCCACGTCGATCCCGATCGCGGTGGGTGAGTCCCTGTACTCGGTTTCGCAGTTCCGCGAGTACGTCGCTGCCGGTGCGGCCGGAATCGTGCAGGTGGATGTGGCGCGGGTCGGCGGGATCACCCCGTGGCTCAAGGTCGCGCATCTGGCCGAGACGTTCAACCTCGAGGTCTGTCCGCACTTCCTGATGGAGATCCACGTCAGCCTGACCGCCGCCGTACCGAACGGACGGTACGTCGAGCACATCCCGCAGTTGCGCGCCATCACTCGATCCGAGATGGCGGTGGTGGACGGGCACGCGGTAGCGCCCGACGTACCGGGTCTGGGGATCGACTGGAACCCTGACGCCATCGACGACCGGCGGGTCTCATGAGCGCGCCGGTCTCGGAGACTGCGACGCAGGCGCTCCAAGAGGACGCACCGGTCGAGAAGCCGCCGCGCGGCACACCATGGTGGGCCAACCAGCGGGTCGGGCTGCTCCTGCTCGTCGTACTGCTGGGTGCGCTGTTCGGAGTGCTGCGGCCTGCGTTCTTCAACCAGCAGCTCGTGGTCTTCCCGCTGCTGCGCGACATCGCGATGTTCACGGTGGTCGGGCTGGCGCAGCTGTGCGTGCTGTCGATCGGGCACATGAACCTCGCCGTCGGCCGGATGGCGGCGTTCTCGATGATGATCACCGGTATCTCCTACGACCTGTGGCACCTCACCCTGTACTCCGGTCTCCTGGTGGGACTGGTGGCCGGTACGGCGATCGGTGCGGTCGCCGGCTGGGTGATCGCGCGGACTGGGGTCAACTCGTTCGTCGTGACGCTGGCGCTGGACTTCCTGCTGCTGGGGATGATTCCGCTCGTCTACACGTCGTTGACCGACAATGCGGCGTTCGTCGTCAAGCCACCGGGCATGCGTGAGCTGCGGAACTATTCGCTGGCGGATGTGTGTGTCGGCAACGTTTGCGGGTCGCCTGCCGTACCGCAGCTGGCGATCTTTGCCATCGTGGCCATGGTGGTCGTGGGCTGGATCTACTCGCGCACCAGGCTCGGTCGTGAGTTGTTGATGACCGGGTCGTCGGTGAAGGCCGCTGAGCTGTCCGGCATTCCGACTGCGCGCCGCGTGATCACTGCGCACGCCATGTCCGGCTGCCTGGCCGCGCTGGCCGGCTTCATGCTGGCTGTCTCCACCGGCTCGATCAAGGCCACGATCGGCGAGGAGTTCATGCTGCCGTCGTTCCTCGGCCCGATCCTCGGTGGCACCTTGCTGGCGGGCGGCTTCGTCTCGATCTGGGGCACCCTGCTCGGTACGGCGCTCACGTCGGTGATCCGCAAGGGTCTCGACCTGCTGGGCGTCGGTCTGGAAAGCCTGAACATCTACCTCGGTCTCATTCTGTTGCTGGCCCTGTCGACCGACCGGGTCCGAACAGTCCTGTCCGAGCGGCAGGAGGTGCGACGACAATGAAGCGCTTCGCCCGATCGACCGAGATGACCTTGCTGGTCATCGGCATCGTGTTCTTCGTCGGACTGGTGATTGCCTCCGGCGGTGATCTGCTCGCAGCGAATTCCTTGAGAGTGCTACTTCAGTTCCTTGCCGTGCCGGTCCTGATCGGATTGGCTCAAATGGTGGTACTCGCGGTGGGTCAACTCAACCTCGCCGTCGGCGCAATCGGTGGATTCGCGGCGGCGGCCATGGGCGTGCTCATGGCCGACCACGGCGTGCCGGTTCCGCTGGCGCTGCTGATCGGCTTCCTGCTCGCGGGAGCCGCCGGCCTGCTGAACGGCGTACTCGTGGTGCTGACCCGGATCAACGGATTCATCGTCACCTTGGCGACGATGACGATCCTGCTCGGCGTGCAGTACCGGCTGGTGGGGACGCGGACGGTCGACGACTATCCGCAAGGCCTGAAGACCTTCGGTTCGGCGGCGTTGTTCGGTGTCGTGCCATGGATCTTCGTCGTGGCGCTGATCGTGGCCGGGCTGCTCGCGGTGATGCTCAAGCGGACTGTGCCCGGTCGCCAGCTGCTCGCCTCGGGTGGGAATCCGATCGCTGCCCGGCTGTCCGGAATCTCCAACGACCGCTCGGTGATCGTCGCGCACGCGTTGTCCGGCGCGATCCTCGGCGTCGCTGCGATCCTGACCGTCGCTTCCTCGCCGGGCGTGAACAAGAGCATCGGCGGCGATTGGCTGCTGCCGTCGTTCGCCGCGCCGATCATCGGTGGCGCGTTGCTCACGGGCGGGTCGGCTGTCGTCCTCGGGACGGTGCTGGCGGCGTTCATCGTGCGCTTCGTGGACACCGCGCGGGCCGAGTTCTCCCTCGAACCCTCCTGGGTGAACTTCGTGGTCGGCGCCGTCGTCCTCGGCTCGGTCGTGCTCGGACAGGTCCGGACGCGTCGGCAGGAACGGCGTTCAGTGGTGAAGTCGCCCGACGTGGCGGTAGCCGGAGGTGTGTCATGACGCTGTTCGAGGCTTCGGAGATCGTGAAGGTCTTCCCCGGCGTCCGGGCGCTGGACGGTGTCACGTTGTCCCTCGAGGCAGGCTCCGTCCACGCCTTGCTGGGTGAGAACGGCGCCGGCAAGTCGACGCTGATCAAGGTCGTCACCGGGCTCTACCGCCCCGACGGCGGCCGGCTGCTGCTGGACGGGCGGGAGGTGTCCTTCGGGTCGCCGCACGAGTCGGCCTCGGCCGGCATCGGCGTCGTTCACCAGGAGCGCAACCTGATCCCCGGTTTCACGGTCGGGGAGAACATCCTGCTCCAGAAGCTGCCGACCTCGCGCGGTCTGGTCGACCGGGCCGCGATCCGGTCGGAGGCTTCGCGGTGGCTGGCCGAGCTCGAGCTCGACATCGATCCGGATCAGCCGGTCACCGAACTGTCCGTCGCGCAGGCGCAGCTGGTCGAGATCGCCAAGGCGCTCTCGGTGGAGAGTCGCGTGCTGCTGCTCGACGAGCCGACCGCCTCGATCACGCCGAACGAGGCAGCCCTACTGTTCCGCGTCGTGCAGAAGCTGAAGGACGACGGACGGGCGGTCCTGTTCGTCAGCCACAAGCTGGAAGAGGTCTTCCAGATCTGCGACACGGTGACCGTGCTCCGCGATGGCGCCTCGGTGCTGTCCGGCGGCGCACTGTCCGAGCTCACTCGTGACCAAGTGGTCGACCTGATGGTCGGCCGGGTGCACGAAGCGCTCAACCTGCCCGACCGGACTGTCGACACCGCGGCTGCCCCGATCCTGGAGCTTCGCGGCGTCGGTACGGCGACCGGCCACGCCGACGTGGATCTCGCCGTCCGCCCCGGCGAGATCGTCGGTCTGTACGGCCTGGTCGGCGCCGGCCGAAGTGAGCTGGCCAAGGCACTCCTCGGCCTCGACCGGATCACCGCCGGCGAGGTCCTGGTGCGGGGCAAGGCCGTGAAGATCCGCACGGTGCGCGACGCGCTGCGCAACCACAAGATCGGGTACGTGACCGAGAACCGCAAGGAAGAAGGCGTCTTCCTGGAGCAGTCGGTCGCGCGGAACATCGCCGTCACGATCTGGGACCGGCTGCACAAACTCCTCGGCTACGTCCCGGCGAAGGCCGAGACCGAGGTCGTCTCGTCGTACGTCGAGCAGCTCGGGATCCGGATCGCCTCACCGGCCCAGCACGCCGGCACGCTCTCCGGCGGCAATCAGCAGAAGGTCTCGCTGGCCAAGTGGCTGGCGGCCCAGACCGAGATCCTGATCATCGACGAACCGACGGTCGGGATCGACGTCCGCACCAAGGACGCCTTCCACACCCTGATCTGGGACCTCGCGGCGAACGGCCTGGCCATCCTGCTGATCACCTCCGACCTGCCGGAGATGATCACCCTCGCGGACCGGGTTGTGGTGATGCGCGACCACCGCATCCAGGGCGAACTGGCCAACGACCACAACTACGACCAGATGAGCCAACAGGTCATCCGCCTGATCCATGCGGAAGGAACCACCGCCGCATGACGCGCCCGCCCCACGCCCTCGCACCCATCGGAGCAGCATGAGCAGAGTCGACGCCCACCACCATGTGTGGGACCTGTCCGTCCGCGACCAGACCTGGATGGTCGGCCCGGACTTCGCCCCGATCCGTCGCAACTTCAGTGCGGCCGACCTGGCGCCTCTGGCGGCCGCGGCCGACATCACTGCCACGGTGCTGGTGCAGACCGGCAGCGTGCTCGCCGAGACCGGCGAGTTCCTGGAGGTTGCTGCTAGCAACGACCTGGTCGCCGGTGTCGTGGGCTGGGTCGACCTGACCGCCCCCGATATCGCCGACGTGCTGGCCGAGCTCCAAGCTCGCCCCGACGGCGCCTACCTGAAGGGCATCCGGCACCAGGTTCACGACGAGCCGGATCTCGAGTGGCTGCTGCGCCCCGACGTACAACGGGGTCTGGCAGCAGTCGCCGACGCAGGACTTGTCTACGACCTGCTCACCAGGACCCCGCACCTCCCAGCCGCGATCCGCGCTGTCCAAGAGCTCCCGCAACTGAGCTTCGTCGTGGACCACATCTCCAAACCCGTCGTCGGCGGTCCCCTCGACCCGTGGGCCACCGACCTCCGCGCGCTGGCTGCCCTGCCCAATGTCACCTGCAAGCTCTCCGGCATGGTCACCGAGGCCGACTGGACGAGCTGGACCCCCGCCGACCTCAAGCCCTACGCCGACGTCGTCCTGGACGCGTTCACTCCTGAGCGCGTCATGTTCGGCTCCGACTGGCCCGTCTGTCTCCTCGCCGCCTCGTACGGCGACGTGGTCGCGGCCGCCGAGACCCTGACCGCCCACCTGACCCCCGCCGAACGCGAGTCCGTCTTCACCACCACAGCCACCACGACCTACAACCTCAAGGCCTGAGTCCACGATCGACTACTCGCGGCGAGTCTGGAGGAGGACGGCGGCGAGGAGTACGGCTGCGCCGACGAGGCTGAACGGAGTCAGTCGCTCGTGGAACGCGAGTACGCCGATCAGTGCGGCCAGCAGGGGTTCTACCAGGGCGATGACCGCGGCGGTCGAGGCGCGGATCGATCTGAGGCCAAGATAGAAACAGGTGTAGGCAAGGGCGGTCGGGACCAGGCCGAAGTACGCGATGAGTGGCCAGCCGGCCGGTGCCGGGACAACTCCAGTTGTCATTGCCAAGGGCAACAGGATGAGTGCGCCGGTGGCGAAGCCGAGCATGGCGCTGGTGACCGGGTCCTGCTGATGGCGGTTGAGCAGGGTGCTGAGCGCGTAACCGGCGCCGGACACGAGCGAGAAGGCGCTGCCCGAGATCGACGCACTGCCGGAACCTCCGTCGCTCCAGACGAGAAGGGCGAGCCCGACGATCGCGAGCAGCAGTGCGCCGGTGATGCGCTCGCGAGCGCCCAGAGCAATGAAGAGTGGGCCGACGCCGAGCGAGACGACGGTGGCGACCCCGATACCGACGCGTGGGATCGCGGCGAAGTACCCGACTTGGCACAGGGCCAGCCCGAGGCCACTGAGGAGATAGCGTAGCGGGGCGGCCCCGAACTGGTGTGTTATTCGGCTGCGGCGGAGCAGTCGGCAGGCCGCGGCCAGCCAGATGGCACCGCCGAGCAGGCGCCAAAAAGAGATTGCCGTAGAGCTCAGGCCACTGTGTTGAGCGAGCAGGGCGCCGGTCGGCCCGCCAGTGCCCCAGGCGATTCCGGCCACGGCGACGTACAGGAAACCACGCGCCGACGACGGCGCGGGACGGTGAAGCATCAGACACTCCAGGCGTGTTCGCACGAGATGATCGGGGCGTCTGCGAACAGCCCAAAGAAGCCCGGGGCACAACCCGGGCAGGCTCGGTTTGCCGTCCGCTAAGCGGCGGCGGGCGGAGTGATGATGCGGTACATGCCGGCGACCCTAGCAAAGGCAGCCGCGGGCAGTGAACGGTTTTCGACCATGCCACCACGACCTACAACCTCAAGGCCTAGTTGGTCAGGGCCCAACTGCTCAGGAGGCGAAGCGAGTCGGCGGTCGGGGAGCCGGGCTCGACGTTGTAGACGCAGAGCATCTGATCCGGATCGTCGGGAAGGTGGAGCGCCTCGTAGGAGAAGTGCAGCTCGCCGACTTCCGGGTGGTAGTAGCGCTTGGTGCCGTGGGTTCGCCGCAGGACGTGGTGATCGTTCCACCAGCCGGGGAACTCGGGCGACTTCAGAGTCAGCTCGCCGAGCAAGTCGGAGAGCCGCCGGTCGTTCGGGAAGCGACCGGCGTCGAGGCGCAGCATCGCAACGGTCTCGGCCGCGATCTGCTCCCAGTCGCCGACCCGCTCACGCGCTTCCGGGTTCAGGAGGTAGTAGCGAGCCAAGTTCCGCTGCGGGACCGGCAATGCCTCGAAATCGGTGATCACCGCACGCGCCAGCCGGTTAGCCGCCAGTACGTCGGTCCGCCGCCCGATGATGAACGCCGGAACCTGCTCCAACGTCTGCAGCAGCAGATGCAGCCCCGGCCGGACTCGCTGCGGTGCGACCGCGGTACGGCGTACCGGGGTGGGCCTGGCCAGCAGATCGGTGAGGTGCTCGCGCTCGGCTAGGTCGAGCTGCAGTGCCCGGCATAGCGCTTCGACGACCTCCGGCGACGGCGAACCGGCGCGACCTTGCTCCAGTCGCGTGTAGTACTCCGTGCTCACTCCGGCGAGGCGGCTGACCTCGTCGCGGCGGAGCCCGGGCACCCGGCGGGCGCGGCCGTCATCGGGGATGCCCGCCTGGTCAGGAGTCACCCGGGCGCGGCGAGTGCGCAGGAAGTCGGAGAGCTCGGTACTGCGGTCCATGGATCCAGTGTCGGTCACGGACTGGCTCGCTATCTCCGTCTGGGTGGTCCTGTCGGTACCAGTCAGCAGAGGGCCTACTTCGAGCCTCAAAACAGCGCTCCGGACTGGTGTTCTGGAAAGGCGGCAGATCGCCGCCCAACCTGTTTCGAGAGGTGTTCACATGTCCCAGCCACTCACCGGCCGCGTCGCAGTCATCACCGGAGCCTCCAGCGGAATCGGCGAGGCCGCCGCCGAGCACCTGGCCGGCCTCGGCGCCCGTGTCGTGGTCCTGGCTCGTCGTGCCGACCGGCTGACCGAGCTGGTCGCCCGGATCGAGAAGGACGGCGGTACGGCGGTCGCCATCGCGGCCGACGTCACCGATGTCAGCGCGGTTCGGGCAGCCGCAGACCGGGTCGCCGGCGAGTTCGGCGGCGCCGACCTGCTCTTCAACAACGCGGGCGTCATGCTGCCCGCACCGATCGACGAGGTCGCCACCGACCAGTGGCAGCAGCAGATCGACCTCAATGTCACCGGTCTGATGAACGTGATCGGCGCCTTCGTCCCGCAGTTGGTCAAGGCCGGAGCCGAGCGTGGCGTCGCCGACCTGATCAACACGTCCTCCATCGGTGCCCAGAACCCGTACCCCAACTTCGCGGTCTACTGCGCGACCAAGGCGTACGTCACCCAGCTGTCCAAGCAGATGCGCGCCGACCTCGGCCCGAAGAACGTCCGAGTCGCCGCAATCGAGCCGGGTTTCACCACCACCGAACTCCAGGGCCACGTCACCGACGCCGGCATCTCGGACTGGCTGGAGGGCGCCAAGACCCAGCTCGAATGGCTCACCCCGGCCGACGTCGCCGCCACCGTCGGCTTCATCGCCAGCTCACCGGCGCACGTGAACTTCCAGCAGATCACGATCATGCCGACCGGCCAGCAGAACTAACCGAGCGGGCGGCCTATGCCGGCGCGGATGGGTCGACCGCGAACTCGACCCGTACCCCGAGCAGCCGGACCGGCCGCCGAAGCTCGAACTTCTCCAGCAAGTCCAGTGCAGTCGACGCGATCACGTCGGGATCCTGCGTGATCGCCTTGAGCTTGCGGCTCTTGATCGGCGTGTAGAACGACGTGAAGCGCACCTTCACCCAGACGCGCTGGATGCTGCGGCCCTCGGCGACCACATCACGCGTCACCTCGACCGCGATCCGGCGCAACTCGTCCGCGACCTCGGCCGGTTCGACGAGGTCGCGTTCGAACGTCTCCTCGCGACTCCGCGACACCGGTTCCCGCGGTACGTCGGTCACTTCGGTGTCGCCGAGTCCGCGGCCGAGAGCGGCGTACCAGGCGCCCATCTTCGGCCCGAACCGCTGCTTGAGGGCGTCGACGTCGGCGGCGGCGAGCTCGGCGACCGTCTGCAGGCCGAGCTCGTTGAGGTTGCGCTCCATGCGGCTGCCGATGCCCCAGAGTTCGCGGACCGGTCGATGGTCCATCACCTCACGCCAGTTCTCAGCGGTCAGCCGGTAGACACCCGGGGCGTCGGCAGCTCCTTCGAACGGCGTCGCGTGCGAGCGCGGCTGCTTCGCGAAGGTCGTGGCCAGCTTGGCGCGAGTCTTGTTGTCGCCGATCCCGATCGAACACGTCAGGCCGGTCCGCTCCAGCACCGCCGCCCGCAGCGACGCGGCCAGCGCCTCCGGATCCGTCGTCTCGGCCCCGACGAAACACTCGTCCCAGCCCCACACCTCGACGACGACCGGGAACGCCCGCAGCGTGTCCATCACCTCGGTCGACGCCGCCTCGTACGCCGCCGGATCCGACGGCAGGAACACCGCCTCCGGACACTTCTTGTACGCCGCCCGCACCGGCATTCCCGAGTGGACGCCGAACTCACGCGCCTCGTACGACGCCGTGGCCACGACCTGCCGCGGTTTCGCCGGATCGCCCGACCCGCCGACCACGACCGGCAGCCCGCGCAGCTCGGGACGGCGCCGGATCTCGACGGCCGCGATGAACTGGTCCATGTCCACGTGCAGGACCCACCAGCTCACCGCGCCCTCCCTTCAGCGACGACTCAGCTCGAGGCACTCGCATACGTCCGCAACCCACGCTGCCACAACAAGCGGATCAGGAACACCGCAATCGCCGACAGCCCGATCCCGAGGGCGACCGGTCCCCAGCCCAAGTCGCCCGCCAGCGCCTGCACCGGGTACGTCGTCGCGAACGCCACCGGGAACACGAAGATCAGGAAGCTCCGCACCGCCACCGGGAAGAACGTCAGCGGATACCGCCCGGCCTCGACCACGTTGAGGTAGACGCCCCCGATCGGCCCGACCGACTGCAGCCAGAACGCCAGGTACACCATCGCCGACCAGACCGCGGTCAAGAGCACCAAGCCACAGGCCGCGAGCACAATCGACTGCAGCACCTGACCGATCGAAGGAGCGAGCCCGGCCTGCACCAGCCCGAACACCAGCACAATGATGCCGCTGGCAACGTTGCTCAGCTCGGCGATGTTGATCCACCGGAACGTCAGGTAGAACTGGCTCGAGACCGGGCGCAGCAGGACGGCGTCCAGTTCGCCCTCGGTCAGGTACGACGTCATCCGGTTCAGGTTCGGCGCGATGAAGGTCGCCATCAGGCCGGTGATCACCTGGTAGACGCCGACGAGCGCGATCACCTCCGCCCGCGACCACCCGTGCACCTCCTCGGTGAACCCGAACAGCAGCAGCGTCGGCACGATCCCGAGCCCCAGCTGCACCAAGCCGACCAGCAATGTGGTCAGGAAGTGCGCGCGATAGTGCGTCTCCCGTACGACGGCCTGCGCGAAGAACCGCCGCCACAAGCGTAGGTGCCTCATGCGCCCACCGCCGAGTACGCACGGAGGCCGGCCGCCCAGACGACTCGCGCCAGCAGTCCGACCGCGACGACGTACCCGAGCTGGACGCCGACGCCGGTCAGCAGCTCGCTGCCGGACAGGTTCCCGGCGACGATCTCCACCGGGAACGACACGGTGAACCGGTACGGCTGGTAGTCGATGAAGCCGCGTGACCAGTCCGGCATCAGCGCCAGCGGTACGACGGACCCCGACAACACGGAGCCGATGATCACCCGGGCCTGGACGAGCGCGCTCACATCGTCCATCCAGAACGCGAACGCCGCGATCAGGATGTCGATCGTGAACACGAGAACCGCGCCGAGCACGAGCGTCACGAAGAACAACGCCCACCGGCCGGCTCCGGACGGTACGTCCATCGAGTCGCGGAAGATCCACCAGACCACGCCGATCATCGGGACCAGCGCGAACAGTTTCAGGAACTTCTCCGACAGGTTGTTCGCCACGAACCCGGTCAGCAGCGACGCCGGCCGGACCATCCAGCTGGACAGCTTGCCGAGCCGGATGTCGTTCGCGAGGAAACCCGCCATCCACGACGAGGTCGCCATCGTCGCGAACCCGAGCAGCACGAAGTACGTCGTGAGGTAGCGCTGATCGACCGGGAGCCGCGCGCCGTTCGCGAGTGCTGTCCGCCAGATCAGCAGCGAGATGAGCGGCGTACAGATGTTGGCGAGCATGAAGATGACCCACGCACCGCGATAGATCGACTGCTGTGCGATCTCGGCCGCGACCATGCGGCGAAGGACCCGCAAGTTGCGCCTCATGACGCCTCCTCGCGACGCTCGAAGAGGTCGCGCATGATGTCCTCGACATCGGCGTCCGCGACGTCGAGATCGACCAGCGGGCCCAGCCGGGTGAGCTGCTCCAGTACGTCGCCGGTGCGCTCGCGATCCGCCTCGAGGCGAACCGTCAGCCCGGAGACCTCGACCGCGCTGACCCCGGTGAGCAGGCTGCCGTCCACAGGCTTTGCGTACGTCGCTCGGACCAGCTTGCGTGGTCGCGCGGTCCGGACGAGTTCGTCGAGAGCGCCGTCGTACTGCAGGCGGCCGTGGTCGATGATCATCACCCGCGAGCAGAGCGCCTCGATGTCGTCCATGTCGTGGCTGGTGATCAGGATCGTCGTACCGCGGAGCCGGTTGACCTCAGCCAGGAAGCTCCGGACCCGGGCCTTCGCGACGACGTCGAGCCCGATCGTCGGCTCGTCCAGGAACAGGATCTCCGGACCGTGGACGAGCGCCGCCATCAGCTCCAGCTTCATCCGCTCGCCGAGCGAGGTCTTGCGAACCTGGACGTTGAGCAAGTCCTGCACTTCGAGCAGCTCGGCGAGTTCAGCGACGTTGCGCTCGAACTCCGCGGTGGACAGGCCGTACATCTCCTTGTGCAACAGGAGACTCTCCATCGCCGGCACGTCCCACCAGAGCATGGTCTTCTGCCCCATCACCAGCGCGATCCGGCGCAGGTAGTCGGGCTTGCGGTCCGACGGCGTGTGGCCGAGAACCTCCAGCTCACCGGACGTCTTGTAGAGCAGCCCGGAGAGCATCTTCAGCGTCGTCGTCTTGCCGGCGCCGTTCGGGCCGAGCAGCCCGACGACCTCGCCAGGCTCGATCGCGAAACAGACTCGGTCGACCGCGAGCCGGGTCTCGTACTTCCGCTTCACCAAGCTCTTCAGCGCACCGCCGAGCCCGGCGCGCTGCTGGTGGAAGGTGTACGTCTTGGTCAGATCACGCGCAGAAATGGCATGGGTATGCGTCACAGGAAGGGCACCGCTTTCGAGGGGAGCTGGACAGGACCGGGCAGCAACCCAAGGCCCATCACGGGGAAATCAACCGTGAGTGCAGCTATCTCGAAACGGGGTAGTCACCACCCCGACGCTAACCCGGAGCGCAGAGTGATGTCCAGCGGATTGCCGAGCCGCGCTGGACCCGGCCGCTGGTTAGCTGGCCCGGTACGGCACCGTGATCGCGCGCCGGTAGCGGGCTCACTTGAAGCGGGCGAGGAAGTTCTTGACGATCGGGCCGGCTGCCTTGCCGCCGGACTCGCCGCCTTCGACGATGACGGCGAAGGCGACGTCACCGCGGTAGCCGACCATCCAGCCGTTGGTGCCGACCTTGCCGTTCGTGACGACCTCCGCCGTACCGGTTTTGGCGCCGACGTTGCCGCTCTGGGCGAGCGCGTGCGCGGTACCGCCGGTGACGGTGGTGCGCATGAACGTGCGGAGCGCGGCGACAGTTGCCGGGGGCAACGGTGCGGCCGCGGTGCCGGCGGCGTCCTTGCCGGGGACCAGGACCGGCTTCATCGCGGTACCGTGCGCGACGGTGGCGCCGACCAGGGCGATCGCCAGCGGGCTCGCGGTGACGGTGCCCTGACCGATCATCGAGGCGGCTTCCTCGACGTCGTCCTTCGGCTCCGGGACCTTGCCGCCGTACGCCGGGATGGAGAGGTTGAGGTCGCGGCCGATGCCGAACATCGCGGCGGCCTTGGTCATCCCGTCCTTCTGCAGCCGTCCGTGCTGCGAGATGAACGCCGTGTTGCAGGACTGGTTGAACGCCTTCTGCATGGTGCCGGCGCCGTACGCCGCGAGGGCGTCGTAGTTCTTGAACGTCTTGCCGAACACGTTGATCGTGTCGGTGCACGGCAGCGAGCTGTTCGTGGTGAGGCCGTTGCTGAGCAGCGCGGCCGAGGTGACGGTCTTGAACGTCGAGCCGGGCGCGTAGTGCCCCTGGAACGCGCGGTTGTAGCTCGTCACGTCCGGACCGTTCGCCGCGGCCAGGATCTCACCGGTCGAGGCCTGGACCGCGACCAGCGAGGCGTGCAGCTTCTGGCCGGCCAGCGCGGCCTCGGCGGCCTGCTGCATCTTGGTGTCGATCGTGGTCTTCACCGGCTTCCCGGGCTCGCCCTTCTGGGTGAAGACGTCCTTGATCACCCGCTTCGACGTACCGTCGCGCAGGCTGACGATGCCACCGGGCGTGCCGGCCAGCTGCTGCTGGAACGCGTACTGCAGGCCGTTCACGCCGACCTGGTCCTGGGCGGACGCGGTCGGTCCCGCGTTCTTCAGGGTGTCCTCGTTCGCCAGCTTCATCGAGCCGATCAGCGACCGGGCGAACGTCGGGTTCACGGCCAGGGACTGGGTGCCGCCCATGGTCAGCACGCCGGGCAGCTTGCCCATCGTCGGCCGCAGCTTCTCCCACTGCTCCGCGCGGATCGTGATCGCGTCCACGAACTGACCCGTCGGAGCCGCCTTGGCCCGCTTGGCCAGCTTCGCGCCGTCCACATCGAGGTTCTTGGTGAAGGCGGCGTACGTCGCCGCTGTCGCGACCGCGCCGGAGGCGACACCCACGATGACGACCGGCCGGTTCGAGGTCAGCGCGGCGCCGTGCCGGTCCAGGATCGAGGCCCGGTTCGGGAGGTTGCGGACTCGCTTGAGGTAGTTCGTCTCGCCGAGCCCCGGGTAGATCGTGTCGCCGGAGGCCTTGATCTTCCAGGCGTCACCGACCTTGACGGCGGTCGCCGTACTGGTCCACTTCATCGCGCCGATCCCGCGCAGCTGCGCCTCGACGGCGAGCTCCTGGGTGCAGGTCGCGCCGTCGGAGCACTTCGCGTCACCCTGCGGTGCGACGGTCACCGTGCTGGCCACCAGCGCCGTGTCGACGTCGTCCAGCCGCTTGCCGAACGCGGTCGGGTTGTCGGTCAGCGCGGCCGCCTCGGTCGGCTTGCCGTCCGGCGCCCAGGCCTTCACCCAGGCGTCCGCGAACTGCTTGACGACCTGCGCGGAGGCCTGCTTCTCGTCGTTCGGATCGGCTTTCCCACCACCACCCGACTTGCTGTCGGAACAACCGGCGGTGATCAGCAGACTACTCAGGCAGACGACAGCAGTGGTTCGCTTCACGGTTCCAACTCTCGCACGACGATTGGCAAACACGAGGGCGAAACTACTCAACCCACCCAAGTACGACGCAGCTTCCGGCCGCAGAGTTGTCGTATTCTGCACGATTGTGACCCGCCTAGCCCTGCACAGCCGCCTGCTCCCCGGTACCGAAGAGGCGTACGAGCGCGAGCACGCCCGCGTCTGGCCCGAGCTCATCACCGTCATGAACGCCGCCGGAATCACCGACTGGTCGATCTGGCGCAGCGGCCGCGACCTGTTCCACCTGGTGGAGTGCGACGACTACGAAGCCGCCGTCGCCCAGCTCCGCCAGGACCCCACCGACCAGCGCTGGCAGCAACACATGGCCCAGTTCGTCGAAGGCTTCGCCGACAACGGCCGCCCCCTCAACCACGTCTGGACCATGACCGAACAAACCGACTAAACGACACCGCCTCCGGCCGCACAGTTCTTTTGGCGCCTCCGGCGCGTTCACCCGTGGGTGCGGGGGCTGGTGGAGCTGGACGGCGCTGGTCAGTGAAGGCGTGCTTGGGTGCGCGGCTAGTACATCTCCCACACCAGCACTTCGGCTCCGGCTGGACCAGCTGTGAGCCGACGTTCACCCGAGTGGGTGAGCCGGGCGGTGTCTGCTGTGCCCAGCTCACCCATGCCTTCCAGCGCCGCCGAACCGTCGGCTACGAACACGTGGACGTGGGTCGCCTCGGGTAGCGCCACGGACTGGGCTGGTTCGAGTCGGGCCACGGACAAGCCGGCGGAACGCTGGTGGAGGCGGATCGCCGTACTGGTGGTGTGGTGGGGGAGGCCGGAGACGACGGGGATCAGTTCGCCGGTGGTGAGGTCGAGCTCGGCTTGTGCGTACGACGGGGGTAGGTCGAGCTGGTCCGGGCGGACCCACATCTGGACGTAGTGCACAGGCTCGGCGCCGTCGTTCCATTCGGAGTGGCGGATGCCTGATCCGGCGGTCATTCGTTGCACTAGGCCCGGGTGTACGACGCCGCTGTGTCCTTCGGAGTCGCGGTGGGCCAGTGCACCTCGCAGTACCCAGGTGACGATCTCCAGGTCCTGGTGGGGGTGCGTGTCGAAGCCGGTGCCGGGCGCAACCACGTCGTCGTTGTGCGCCACCAGGAAGCCGAAGCCGATGTTCGCCGGGTCGTAGAACGGCCCGAACGAGAACGAGTGCCGCGACTCCAGCCACGACTCGGACGTCACGAACCGCTCATCCGCCCGCCGAATCTCCACGGTTACTAGTAATACCCCCTTCGGCTTGGGCGCTGGCCACGACGCTGCCGAGCACCTGCTGGGAGCAGGGGACGGATGGGCTGCCACACCTTGCGGTGGTCGCGGTGGTGTGGGTTCTACGGTCCGGCCGTAGGGGTGGCGATGCTGGACCAGGGGTCGTGGTGGTTGGGGGCCAGGGAGGTGAGGCGGGCGTGGAGGGCTTCGCGGGCGGCGGTCAGTGTTGGGTTGGGGAGGGTGCTGGCTGTGGGAAGCCGTGCCGGTTGTTCATGGGTTGGGTTACTGCTGACGCTGGCCGCGCCGAAGGTGGTTCTGGTGGCGGGATGGGCAGGCGTGTTCCAGGTGATGAGGCTGGCGAGGGTGGGGTCGGTTGGGGGTGGGTCGGCCCAGGTGGGGCGGGTGACGTGTAGGACGCCGTCGGTGATGGTGATGGTCCATTGGCCGGTGTGGGCGGCGCGGTGGTGGAGGGCGCAGAGCAGGGCGAGGTTGTTCAGGCTGGTGGGTCCTCCGTCGGCCCAGTGGGTGAGGTGGTGGGCGTGGCACATCCAGGGTGGTGCTGTGCAGACGACGCAGCCTTTGTCTCGTTTGTTGAGGGCTCGGCGTAGGTAGCGGTTGACGAAGCGTTGTTCGGTGCCGACGTCGAGGGGTTGGGAGTCGCTGCCGAGCACGATCGGCAGGACCGCTGCGTCGCAGGCCATTAGGCGCACCGCGGACGCGGAGAGGTTGCCGCCGAACACCAACTCACCCACCGCACCAGAACCAAGACCAGTGCCAGGGTTCCCGGTGGCGGGTACGACGTTTGGCGCGTCGACGGCGGTTTTGAGGTCGTTGTAGTCGATGGTGACCGTCAGGTGTGGGACGCCGGGGTGGTCGGGATTACCGGCGGCGGCGTCGAGGAGTGCTTTGAGCGCGTCGGCTTGGCGCTTGTCTCGGGGGCGGGGGTCGAGCTTGCCGTCGATGGTCTTGTGCGGCTTGGAGAGTTTGTGGATCTGGGTCTCGAGGAGCTCGGCGCTGTCGCCGGCCAGGAACCCGGTGAACTTCACGCCACCGTCGGTTCGGCGCAGTCGGAGGGATTCTTTGGCGCGGGCTTCGTCTTCGGCGGGTTCGGGGCCGTCGGTGTCCAAGGTGGCCAGAACTTTGTGGGCGAAGCGGGTGAGCTCACGGGGGTTGGCGACCCGGGCAGCCTCGACCATTTGTTCTTCGGCGACGGTCAGCACCTCGACCGGGACACTCGCCGGTGCCTTCTCCAAGGTCGTGACGATGACCTTGGCCTGCTCGGGCGACAGGACCGCCGGGCGGGACGGGTCACCAGGGTCGGGCAGGGCGGCGGTGACGGCAGGGTACTTGTGCAGGCACCCGGCGAAGGTGAGGTCCTTGCGGACCTCGGCCCGATCGGTGCGGTAGCGCAGTGAGAGCAGTTCGGCAGTGTCGCGGGCACCTAGTTCTTGGGCGGTGCCCATTTCGTCGAGGCCGCCGATGAGCTGGAGTTCGTAGGTTTTCAGCAAGGACATGGCGGCCTTGAGGGTGTCGAGAGTGGACAGCAGTTCGCTGCCGCTCTGCGACCACACCGGGGGCATCGCCAAGATCTCCATACCCAACAGCCTAGCCACGGCCACCGACAGTTTCCGAGCTCAGAACCCCTTATCTACAAGGGATTTGGGGGAGCTACTAGTAATACCCCTTCTGGCCGTCGAGGAGTTCGCGCATGGTGTCGAGGTGACCCACATGGCGCGCGGTTTCCTCGAGCATGTGGAGGAGGATCCAGCGCAGGGTCGGCCGGTACTCCGGGTCTTGGGCGAGGTCGTCGAGGCTGTGCGCGGCGGTGATCTCGTTCGAGCGTGCCCACTGGGCGTCGAAGTCGTCCAGGAGCTGCGCCAGCGGTACGCCGTCCACTCGCATCTCGGCGTTGTCGACGTCCTTGCGCCCCATCGGGTTCTCGTTTTGGGATGCGTTCTGGAAGACCACCTCGAACCACAGGTGCTCGACCCAGCGCATGTGCGACACCAGGCCGGCGGGAGTCATCAGCGGCGAGTCCGGGAACACCGACCGGTGCTCGTCCTCGGCCGCGAGTCCTTCCAGCTTCCGCCGGACGATCCGGCGCTGCAGGTCGAGCCAGCCGATCAGTTGGGTTCGCTCGTCGGCCACGAGCGGCGGTCGCGCCTCGTAAAGGTTCACCGGGCAGAGCCAATCACAAAAACGGACTCCGGCCGCTCGGTGGGCGGCCGGAGTCCTGACGTGGGGTGTGGTCAGCCGGTGGGTTTGCCGTCGTCGGAGCCGAGGGTGGCGGTGACGTCCTGGGTCTTGCCGGCCCGGGTGATGGTGACCTTGACCTGGTCGTTCGGGCGGTGCGAGCGAACTGCGGCGACCAGCGCGTCCCCTGACGCGATCGCCTTCCCGTCTACAGCGGTCACCACATCGCCCGCTTGCAGACCGGCTTTGTCGCCCGCACCGCCCGGCGTGACCTCGCGGAGGGTTGCTCCGTTCACGAGCCCGTCGGATGACTGCGCGTCGCCGACCGACACTCCGAGCCGCGCATGCGTGGCCTTGCCCTTGGCCACCAGCTCGTCGATGATCGGCTTGGCCTGGTCGATCGGGATTGCGAAGCCCAGGCCGATGTTCCCGCCGGCGGATTGTCCCGATCCGCCCGCGGTCTTGATCGCGCTGTTGATTCCGACCACCTGTCCCGCGAGGTCGATCAGAGCGCCGCCGGAGTTGCCCGGATTGATGGCGGCGTCCGTCTGGATGGCTGGGAAGACCGTCGTACTGTTCTGCTCTTCGTCGCCCGAGGTGACCGGGCGGTCGAGCGCCGAGACGATCCCACTCGTCACGGTGGACTGCAGGCCGAACGGCGAGCCGATCGCTACCACGCCCTGGCCGACGGCGAGTTTGCCGCTGGAGCCGAGGGTGGCCGGGGTCAGGTCGGTGGCCTCGGCGTGGATCACGGCGAGGTCGGTCAGCGGGTCGAGGCCCTTGACCGTCGCCGGGACCGTCTTGCCGTCGTTCAGGATCACGGTGATCTTGGCGCCCTGCCCGGCGCCGGCCACCACGTGGTTGTTGGTGACGATCAGCCCGTCCTTGCTGATCACGATGCCCGATCCGGTCGCCGCGCCCTGCTGGGTGGCGACCGCGATCTTGACGACGCTGCCGAGCACCTTCGCCGCGGCGTTCTGCACCGAGCCGTCCGGCGCCGAGGCCGGTGCGGCCTGGTTGCCGTTCAGCGGTGCGGTCACCGACGGACTCGCGCCGGTGTCGTTCGTGGCCGAATACACCGCGGCAGCTCCCACGCCACCGGCCGCCCCGACCAGTAGCGCGGTCGCGGCCACGATTGCCAGGCCCATCCGCTTCGGCTTGCCCGGTGCGGAGGGCACCGGCTGCTGCTGCGGACCGAAAGGCCAGTTCGGGCCGGGGGACGCCCCCTGATGCGTCCCCGGCGCTCCGAACTGCGGGTAAGCGCCCCCACCTGAGGGGTACTGACCCGGCTGACCCAGCTGCTGCTGTCCACCCTGCGGCGCGTACTGCTGTTGCTGATGTTGCCCATACATCGGCAACTGCTGCGTACGCTCCGGGGGATTGGAGCCGAAGGGCACGTGCCCGCTCTGCGACTCGGGCGGCTGGTTGTCGGTCATGGGGAGTACTTTGCTCGCCCCACCTGAGAACCCCCTGAAGATCCCGTCAGAGCTCCCGAAGAACTCTGTGAAGATCCGCTGAGGACTGCCGGAAACCGCACAGGTTGGTTCAGCGCGTCTGGGTCGCCGCGTGCGGCAGCCAGAGCGTGAACTGAGCTCCCGCGCCCGGTGCGTTCCGGGCGTAGATCATCCCGCCGTGCTGCTCGGCCGCATGCTTCACGATCGCCAGTCCGAGCCCGGAGCCCGGCCGGCTGCGCGCCTCGCTCGACCGGTAGAAGCGCTCGAACACGTGCGGCAGATCCGCGTCGGCGATCCCCGGCCCGGAGTCCGTGACAGTCAGTACGCCGTCCTGCAGCCGCACCGTGACCAGTCCGACCGTGCGGCCGTCCGTCGGTGCATCCTCGGGCACGCTGTACTTCGCCGCGTTGTCCAGCAGGTTCGTCACCGCTCGGCCGAGCAGTCGCTCGTCGCCCCACACCGGGAACGGCTCGAGGCTCACGTCCCACTCCAGGTTCGGCGCACGCCGCCGTACCTTGATCAGGGCGTCCTCGACGACGTTGGACAGCTCGATCAGCTCGGCGTTGCGGATCTGCGGAGTGTCGCGGGCGAGCTCGGTCAGGTCGCCGATCAGGTTCGTCAGCTCGTCCATCTGAGCCCGTACGTCGTCCAGCAGCTGCTGCCGGTCGTCGGGGCGCAGACCGCCGCGCTTGTCGGCTTGAGCGAGCAGGTCGAGGTTGGTCCGGATGCTCGTCAGCGGTGTCCGCAGTTCGTGGCCGGCATCGCCGATCAGCCGCCGCTGCCGGTCCTGAGACCGCGCCAACGCGGCCAGCATGGCGTTGAACGACATCGCCAGCCGCGAGATCTCGTCCGATCCGTCGACCGGGATCGGCCGCAGCTCCTCGGTCCGCGCCACGTGCTCGGCCGCACCGGACAACCGCGCCAGCGGACGCAGGCCGGATGCGGCAATCGCGTTGCCGGCGATAGCCGCGCCGATGACACCCAGCAGGCCGACTGCCCACAGCACGATGCCCATGTTGTGCAGCGTCCGGTCGATCGGCTTCAACGACTGCGCAACCACCAGCGCAGCCGGCTCGAGATCGTCACTGCCGCAGCGGTGCCCCAGGTCGAGCTGCGGGCAGTACTGAGCCTGTACGGCGACGACGCGGTAATGCGTGCCCATCGGAACGCCCACGGTTCGCTTGCTGAGCTGGTCCTGCGACTGTGCGACCGCCAGCTCCGGCCCTTCCATCGGCGGCGGGGTGCTGCTCGCCGCGCCGATCTGTTCGCCGTCGGCGAGAAAGACGCCGACCAGGATGTCGCTGAGACCGAGTGCTTCCGGGGAGATCTGGGCCAGGTTGTACTGGTTGGTGAGCACCTGCTTCTGCGCGGCCTGACTTGCGCGGTCGGTGAGGCTGTCGTCGAGGTTCTGGTACATCTGCTGCCGGACCGACACGTAGGCCGCAATGCTCACGAAGGCGACCGCCAGCCCTACCGCGACCGCGGCGAGCAGGGTCACTCGCGAGTGCAGGCTCAGCTTGTGGAGCTTCTCCTGCCACCAGGTCTGCGCGCTGCGAATGTTGCTCTGGGCAACAGGTTGCGCCGGCGGCCGCGGCTGGGGTTCCGGCGCGCGCCGGGCGTACGACGGGAAGTCTCCGGGACCGCTCACGGCGGGGTGTCCCGCAGGACGTAGCCGATGCCGCGGACGGTGTGGATCAGTCGCGGCAGGTCGTTGACCTCGGTCTTGCGGCGCAGGTAGCCGATGTAGACCTCGAGCGAGTTGGCGGTGGTCGGGAAGTCGTAGCCCCAGACCGCGTCCAGGATGACCGCGCGCTCGAGCACCCGGCGCGGGTTGCGGATCAGCAGCTCGAGCAGCGAGAACTCGGTGCGGGTGAGCTGGATCGGTACGTCGCCGCGGTGCACCTCGTGCGCGTCCACGTCGACCACGAGGTCGGCGTACTGGAGGACTTCGCCGCGCGGGCCGCCCTCGCCGGGGGTGCTGCTGCGGCGGAGCAGGGCGCGCAGGCGGGCGAGCAGCTCTTCGAGCGCGAAGGGCTTGGTCAGATAGTCGTCGCCGCCGGCGTCCAGGCCGTCGACCCGGTCGGCGACCGCGTCCCGCGCGGTCAGCACCAGGATCGGCACATTGTTGCCTGCGGCCCGCAGCGCCTTGGTGGTCTCCAGACCGTCCAGTCGCGGCATCATCACGTCCATCACGACGACATCGGGATCGACGTTGCCGATCACGGCCAGCGCCTCGGCGCCGTCGGAGGCGGTGACGACCTCGAAGTCGTTGAACTCCAGCGAACGGCGCAGCGAGTCCCGGACCGCCCGGTCGTCGTCCACCACCAGTACCCGCATGCCGTTCTCCGCTCGAGTTCGAGTGGGCGGTCCAGCGCAGACCACCGCGGAACCGAGCGTAGGCGGTCCGCTTGAGAAACGCCTGAGAACCCGCTGACTTTCCCCGGCTCAGACCGTCGCACGCGCCGTACGGCGACTCCGGGCGCGGCTGATCGCCACTCCGACGAGGCACAGCGCACCGCCCAGGACGGCAAGCAGTGCGGGCGTTTCGCCGAGCAGGAGCCACGCCAGCACGATGGCGACCAGCGGCACCAGGTACGTCGTCGCGCCCATCTTCCCGGCGCTCGTCCGGGACAACGCGAACGCCCAGGTGCTGAAGCCGAGTGCGGTCGGGAAGGCTCCGAGGTAGAAGACCCACCACAGCGTCGACGGGCTCGCGGTACCGACCTCCCGGACCAGAGCCGGTGCGTACGGCAGGCAGACAGCGGTTCCGATCGCGCAGGCCATCCAGGTCACCTGTGCTGCGGGCAACCTGCTGAGGAGTGGCTTCTGGGTGACCACGCCGATCGCGTAGGACAGCGCAGCGGTCAGGCACAGCACAACACCCCAGGTTTCGGCCTGCCCGGTCGAGGTGCTCGCACCAATCAGTACGACGCCGCCGAAGGCGACCAGACTCCCGATCACGAGCGGCCGCGGGAACCCTTCACCGAGCGTGAGTCCCGCGAGAACGGCCACCAGCAGCGGCGCGATGTGGACCAGCATCGCCGAGGTGCCCGCGTCGAGGCGACGCTCGGCGGCGTTCAGCGCGATGTTGTAGACCCCGAACCACAGCACGCCGCACCCGAGCAGCAGTGGCCAGTCCCGAGCCTGCGGCCGACGGAACGGCTGCCGCTGGACCAGCAGCAGTACGCCGAGGAGAACAGTGCCGATCAGCAGCCGGGCCAAGGACAGCGGACCGGGCGACAGCTCGGCGCCGAGGTGGCGGATCGCCACGAAGGCGGAGGCCCACAGGACAACAGTGACTCCGGCGGCAGCGGAGGCGGCAAGCTTCATGCCAGCAACGATAGAAGGCTAGAATGATCCACAACATAGCGAAACGGAGGCTCGACGGTGAATCTACTTACCGAAACGAGAAGTCAGGTTCTAGATGAGCTGAATATTCGGATCCTGGAGGAGTTGTCCGCGGACCCCCGTTTGCGGACCACCGAGCTGGCTCGGCGGCTGGGCGTCTCGACGCCGACCGTGCGGGAGCGGGTGACCCGGCTGGAGGAGTCCGGAGTGATCCGCGGCTACCGGCTCGAGATCGATCCGGCCGCGCTCGGGCGCCCGGTCGCGGCCTGGGTGCGGCTTCAGCCCGGCCCCGGACAGGTCTCCAGGGTCGCCGAGCTGGCCCAGAACACTCCCGAGGTCGTCGAGTGCCACCGGATCTCCGGAGAGGACTGTTTCCTGCTCCGGATCCAGATTCCGTCGATCGATCGGCTGGAGGAGTTGCTCGACCGGTTCGGCCCGTACGGGCGGACGAACAGCTCGTTCGTCGTCTCCACGCCGGTGGCGCCCCGCGCCGTACCGCTCACCTGATGGTCCTGACCACCCGCGAGAGTGGTCTGCATCACTAGTCTGGTGCTGACTTCAGCGACCTCTGGAAGGACCTGCCCCATGGCTGCCGACAAGTCTGTCCGCAGAGTTGCCCTGCTCACCGCCGGCGGCCTCGCGCCGTGCCTGTCGTCCGCCGTCGGCGGGCTGATCGAGCGCTACACCGAAGTGGCGCCCGATGTGGAGATCATCGGCTACCTGAACGGGTACCACGGCCTGCTCAGCGGCCGGCACGTCGTCGTCACGCCCGAGGTGCGGGAGAAGGCGGCGCTGCTGCACAAGTTCGGCGGTAGCCCGATCGGGAACAGCCGGGTCAAGCTGACCAACACCGCCGACCTGGTCAAGCGCGGTCTGATCGCCGAGGGCCAGAACGCGCTGCAGGTGGCGGCCGAGCGGCTGGTGGCCGACGGTGTCGACGTACTGCACACGATCGGCGGCGACGACACCAACACGACCGCGGCGGACCTGGCGGCGTACCTGCAGGAGCACGACTACGACCTGACCGTGGTCGGCCTGCCGAAGACCATCGACAACGACGTGATCCCGATCCGGCAGAGCCTGGGCGCGTGGACCGCGGCCGAGCAGGGCGCGCTGTTCGCCCGCAACGTGGTCGCCGAGCACAGCTCGAACCCGCGGATGCTGATCGTCCACGAGGTCATGGGCCGCAACTGTGGCTGGCTGACCGCGGCGACGGCGAAGGCCTACCGCGACTGGCTGGACCAGCAGGAGTGGAACCCCGGCATCGGGCTGGACGAGTCGAGCTGGGACGTGCATGCGGTGTACGTGCCGGAGGCAACCATCGATCTGGACGCCGAGGCCGAGCGCCTGCGCAAGGTGATGGACGAGAACGACTGCGTGACGATCTTCCTGTCCGAGGGCGCTGGTGTGCCGTCGATCGTGGCCGAGCTGGAGGCGCGCGGCGAGGAGGTCGGCCGGGACCCGTTCGGGCACGTCAAGCTGGACACGATCAACCCGGGCGCCTGGTTCGCCAAGCAGTTCGCGGAGCGGATCGGCGCCGAGAAGACGATGGTGCAGAAGAGCGGCTACTTCAGCCGTTCGGCCGCCGCGAACGACGCCGACCTGGCGCTCATCAAGGAGTGCACCGACTTCGCGGTCGACGCCGCGCTGCGCGGTGAGAGCGGCGTCGTCGGCCACGACGAGGAGCGCGGCGACGAGCTGCGGGCGATCGAGTTCCCGCGGATCGCCGGTGGTAAGGAGTTCGACCCGACCGTCGACTGGTTCGTCGAGCTCAAGACCACCATCGGTCAGTCCTAGCTGCGGAGGCGGTCGACCCAGCGGTCGGCCGCCTTCTCGATCTGCTCCAGTACGTCGTCGAAGCCGGCGTCCTCCCCGTAGTACGGGTCCGGTACGTCGGCCTCCGCGAAGAGTTCGATCGGTACGTCGACGCGCCCGCGCGCCTGCCGGGTCAGTGCCGCCAGGTGTCCCGTGTCCATCGCGAGGACGAAATGCCGGTCGGCGAACCACTCGCGCCGGAACTCACGGGCGCGGTGCGAGCGACCGTCGTACCCGCGGCGGTGGAGTGCCGCGGCCGCGCGTGGGTCCATCGGGTCGCCCTCGTGCCAGCCGCCGGTGCCGGAGCTCGTGACGATCACGTCGTCGATCCCGGCCTCGGCCAGCTTGGCGCGCAGCACGACCTCGCCGATCGGTGACCGGCAGATGTTGCCGGTGCACACGACTTCGACGTACCTCAGCGCAGTTCTGCCTTGTCGGGGAGGATCACGTTGATGATCATGCCGACGACGCTGATGATCAGAGCGCCGAACAGCGCGGACCAGAAGCCGTCGACGTGGAACTGGACGTCGAGCTTGCCGGTGATCCACGAGGTGAGCGCGAGCATCGCGGCGTTGATGACGAAGGTGAGCAGCCCCAGCGTCAGGATCAGCAGCGGCAGCGAGACCAGCTTGACGATCGGCTTCACCACCGCGTTCACGATGCCGAAGATCGCCGCGACGATCAGCAGCGTGACGATCTGTTTGCCCCTGGTGGCGCCCTCGAGGGTGATCCCGCCGACGAGCCAGGCCGCGATGGCCAGGGCGACCGCATTGGCGAGCAGCCTGATGATCATGTTCTTCATGCTCTGATCCTTCCACTCCGCTCCGCGCCGCACGCTCGGTACACGCCCTGAGCGATCCCTGATCTCTTGACACGAAAATGACCAAGTGATCAGATCAATTCATGCCTGCCGTGATCCGCCGGAGCCTGCTCGACGATCTGGCCGCCTCGATGCTGGACTCGATCGCCGAGCGAAGGCTCGCTCCCGGCGAGCCGTTCGAGTCGGTGCGATCGCTGGCCGCGCGGTTGCAGGTCGCAGTACCGACGATCCGGGAGGCGCTGCGCCGGCTGGAGGCGACCGGTGCCGTGGAGCTCCGGCACGGCTCCGGCGTGTACGTCGGCCCGAACGTCGGAAGGCTCGTGCTGGCGAACCCCCTCGCGCTCAAGCCGACAGCCGAGCGGCTGGTCGAGCTGGTGCAGGCGAGAGCGCTGATTGAGCCGCCGATCGCCGCAGTGGCCGCCGGTGCGCGCAGCGAAGCCGATCTGGAGCAGCTGGAGGCACAGCTCGACAGAGCGGCCGAGCTGATCGGCTCTGGTGATCACGAACGCTTGGCTGCCACCAACATGGACTTCCACCGGACGCTGGCGCAGGCGACCGGCAACGCGATCCTGGCCGAGGTGGTCGCGTCGGTGACGGTGGTGAACGTGCGCGAGCAGCTGGCGATTCTGCACATCCACGGCGACCGCGAAGCCGACCTCGCCGAGCACCAGGCGATTCTGACCGCGGTCCGGGACGGCGACGCCGTACTGGCCGAGCGGTTGGCGCGGGCGCATCTGGATGGAGTCCTGGCCGCGATCTCCAAGCACTGAAAGGACGGCGCTGCCGTGAAGATCGTCGATATTCGCGCCACTACGGTGACTGTGCCGCTCGAGGCGCCACTGCGGCACAGCAACGGCGCGCACTGGGGGCGGTTCGTCCGGACTGTGGTTGAGGTCGAGGCGGACAACGGTCTGATCGGGCTGGGCGAGCTAGGTGGCGGCGGGCAGAGTGCGGAGGCCGCCATCGCCGGTCTGAAGTCGTATCTGGTCGGCCACGACCCGGCGCGGACCGAAGCGCTGCGCTGGATGATCGCCAACCCGACCGCGAGTCTCTACAACAACCGCACACAGTTGCTGGCAGCAATCGAGTTCGCCTGTCTCGACCTGCAAGGGCGGGCGCTCGGCGTCCCGGTGCACGAGTTGCTGGGCGGCAAGGTGCGTGACCGAGTGCCGTTCGCGAGCTATCTGTTCTTCCGGCACCCCAACGACGACGGCAGCGGCGAGATCCGGACGGCTGACCAGCTCGTTGCGCACGCACGAGAGTTGGTCGATCAGCACGGTTTCAGCGTGCACAAGCTCAAGGGTGGCGTCTTCTCGCCGGACTATGAGCGCGACTGCTACCGGGCGCTCGCCGAGGCGTTCCCCGGTCATCGCCTCCGCTTCGACCCCAACGGCGCGTACGGCGTCGAGGAGGCGATCCGGTTCGCCCGCGGCATCGAGGATCTCGACAACGACTATCTCGAAGACCCCACCTGGGGCCTGAACGGCATGCGCCGCGTCCGCGCGAACAGTCGCATCCCACTGTCCACCAACACCGTGGTGGTGAACTTCGAGCAGCTGGCCGCCAACGTGCTCAACCCGGCGGTCGACGTCATCCTGCTCGACACCACCTTCTGGGGCGGGATCCGGGCCTGCGTCAAGGCGGCCGGCGTCTGCGAGACCTTCCAGCTCGGCGTGGCCGTGCACTCGTCCGGTGAGCTCGGCATCCAGCTCGCGACGATGCTGCACCTGGGCGCCGTCGTACCGAACCTGTCGTTCGCCGCGGACGCGCACTACCACCACCTGCGCGACGACATCATTGCCGGAGGCAAGCTTCCGTACGTCGACGGTGCGATCGCGGTCCCGGACGCGCCCGGACTCGGGATCGAGCTCGACCGCGACAAGCTCGCCGAGTACGCCGCACTGTACCGCGAGCTCGGCAACTACCCGTACGACCGCGATCCGGCCCGGCCCGACTGGTACCCGCTGCTCCCGAACACCGATTGGGCCGACCCGAGCTGACTCAGCTCGGCGGTGTCGCGATGGCCTCGAGGAGGGACTCCTCGGCCCCGGCCAGGTGGCGGCGGAGCTCTTCGACGCACTCGTCGAGCTCGCCGCGCTCGAGGAACCGGATCAGCTTGCGGTGCGAAGCGACCTGCTGGCGGGCGTCCTGGCGGAGCGCGTCCACGCGGGCCAGCGCCAGCCGGGCCTCGCCGGTGATCGAGTCCTGAGTGGCGATCAGCCGCTCGCTACCGGTCAGGGCGACCAGGCTGCGGTGAATGGCCAAGTGGGTCTCGGTCATCGCCTCGGGGTCGGCGCCGTCCTGGGCGGTCGCGGCGAAGGTGCGCATCGCCTGGCGGACTGCCTCCCGAGCCTCGTCGTCGGCGTCGAACCAGGCACGGATACCGGCCGACTCCAGCACGAACCGGGCGTTGCAGATGTCGGCCACCGCCGCCGGGTGCAGGATCGCGACGCTGACGCCCTTGTTCGGCTCGCGGATCGCGAGGCCCTCGGTGACCAGCATCGTCATCGCCTCACGGACGGTACTGCGGGCGACGCCGAGCGCCTCGGCCAGCGGTTGCTCGCGCAACGGCGTACCGGGTTCGAGGTCGCCGGCGAACAACGCGGAGCGGAGCGCGTCGACCACCCGGTCCACGGTGGTCGAGCGGTCTACCCGCAGCCGTTCGTACATAGGAAGATTCTCTTCCAATCGGCCGTCGTTGTCGCGTCCGGCACGGCTCCGGCGGCAACCTGTGGATAACTCTCGACACGATGACCTCGATCTGAGAGAAGATCTGCTGTGGAGTTGCCGCCCCGACACGCAGCAAGGAGAGCAGGATGGAGAGCAAGGCACCCCTGATCTTCGGCGGCGTGCTGGCGGTGTTCGTGCTGCCCATCGTGATCGTGATCGCCCTGATCATCGGCAGCCTGATGAGCCTTCCGGACGCGAACGCGGCCGACTGCGGCGGTCCCTCCGGCGGCGCTACCACGGCGTTCTCCTGGCCGACCGACCGCAAAGAGGTCGACGAGGGCTGGTCCGACGACCACCAGGGCATGGACTTCGACGTCGACGAGAAGAGCAAGGTCTACGCCGTCGAGAGCGGCGAGGTGATCAAGAACGCCGACAACCAGATCTGGATCCGGCACCAGAAGGGCGTCGAGTTCCACTACCAGTACTTCCACGACATGCCGGTCAAGGTCGGGGACCAGGTGACCCGCGGCCAGGAGATCGGGACGTCGGGATCCGGTGACGAGGAGCACGGCTCCGACGGCGAGCACCTGCACTTCGAGCTCTGGGTCGACCAGAAGGGTGACGGCAAGCTCGTCAACACCGACCCCAAGAAGGACTCGTTCGGCGATACGCCGGCGTCCTCCGACGGCGGCAGCGGTGGCGGTTGCGGGTGCGGCGGGGGTCCGCTGGTCGGCAGCAACGAGCAGCAGCAGGCCTTCAACTTCTTTGTCGCCAACGGCTACTCCAAGGAGCAGGCCGCCGGCATCGTCGGCAACATGATCCACGAGTCCGCGGTGAAGCCGATGCGGCTGCAGAACACCGCCGAGACCGTCAAGACCAAGGCCACTGACGCCGAGGGCAGCTCGCTCGGCTGGGGCATCGTGCAGTGGACACCGGCCGGGAAGCTGATCACGAGCTCGCGCAAGGCCGGCGTTCCGTACGAGGAGATCGAAACGCTGGCCTACCAGCTGAACTTCCTGCGCCGGCAGCTCGTCGGTGAGACGCCGTCGCCGGAGAAGCCGGCCGGTGACGGTCTGCGCCGGGCGAAGACCCCGGAGGAAGCCGCCTACGCGTTCGGCCACTACTACGAGCGGTTCGCCGGCCACGAGAACCCGAACGCCCCGACGTACGCGGTCCGCAAGACCTCGGCCCGCAAGGTCTTCGACCTGTACGGCGGCGGCACCGGCGTACCGGGGTCGGGCCCGGCCACCGCCTGCGCGGCCGGCAGCGGGAACATCGCCGCCGTGGCGATGAACCTGGCCTGGGACACCGCGGGACACAACGGCCGCGGGACGAACGCGACCGACGCCACCGTGGCCAAGCCGGAGTACGTGGCCGCGATGAAGAAGTACAACGACCCGAACGGTGAGCGCGCCTACACCGACTGCGGGCGGTTCGTCGCGACGGTGATGCACATGAGCGGAGCGGACCCGAAGTTCCCGCAGGTGTCGACCGGCGTGCAGTTCGACTACATGAAGAACTCGGGGAAGTACGACTACTGGCACGCGGTGCCGCCGGGCGGCATGAAGCCCGGCGACATCCTCAACGGTCCCGGTCACACCTACCTGTACGTCGGTCCGTGGGGCGCGAAGGGGCAGGGCTACAACGCGGCCGCCGCCTCGCTGTACGGTCACGTACCGGAGGCCGGTCACCTGTACGACGTCGGTGGGCAGTTCTGGGTCTTCCGGCTGAAGAGCGCGCCGGGGTCGACCCCGGACAAGAAGGCCTGAGGAGGAGCAGCGGATGGACTACGAGAACCGGCGGCCGCTGGTGCTGGGCGCGGTCGTGCTCGGCGTCGTGATCGTCCTGGTCGGCACCTTCCTGCTCTTCCGGGACAAGGGCGCGACGCTGATCGTCACCCCGATCCCGAACGACCAGACGCTGACGGTGGACGGGCAACCGGTCGTCGTCGCCAACGGCGAGATCAAGGTCAAGTCCGGCACCCACACGCTGACCGGTGAGCGGCGCGGCTTCCAGAGCTACTCGACGACGTTCCAGGCCGGCAGCGGCGACGAGCTCAAGGTCAAGATGTACCTCTACGCGAACAGCAGCGAGGGCCGCGACTGGGCCCGGAACAACCCCGAGCAGGAGCGTGAGCTGGAGGCCGAGGCCGGCCGCCAGTACGACCAGACGCAGGCGCGGCTGATGCAGAAGTACCCGATCCTCGGCCGGCTGCCGTACATCGGCGCCGGCTACGAGGTGAACTACACGTCCTCGAAGTCCGACCCGAGGAACCCGGAGGCGATCTCGGTGACGATCGAGACCTGGACGGCGGACGGGAAGACGAAGGCCCTGCAGTGGATCCAGGAGGACGGGACGGATCCCGCCACCCTGGACATCATCTACACGACCACGAAGTAGGGCTCAGGCCGGGAGGTGCAGCTCCCCGCCGGGCGTGCTGATCGCCGTCAGCGGGAAGTCGAGCGGGTTGGTCAGGCAGCGGGCCGAGCCGCCGCCCTTGTGGAACTCAGTCAGGTCGACCAGCACCACCCGCAGGCCGAGACCGGTGAGGATCTCGCGCAGCCGCGGTGAGCAGGCCGGCATGATGATCGTCTCGTTCACCACCAGCGAGTTGCCGCTGAACGCGAACGCCTCCTCGTCGGTGAGCACGATCGGGTCCGGCACGATCCCGGCCAGCTCGGCCTGGCTCGCGGCGTCGAACGCCGGCGGGTAGATCATCGCCGTCGTACTGTCGACCGGGCAGAACGGCAGGTCGAGGTGGTACATCCCCTCGTGCGCGATCCGCAGGCCGCGGACCCGGATATCCCACTCGGTGGCCAGGTGCTTGAGCGCCTCGCCCTCGGTGCGGGGGCCGTAGCCGACGACCAGGCTGTCACCGAACACGAACGCGTCGCCGGACTCGAAGTGCGGGCCGACACCCTCGGTGCCGGTCCGGCCGAGGTCGAAGCCATGGCCGGTGAACCAGTCGGTCGCGGACAGCGACTCCTTGCGCCGGGGCTCGAAGCGCATGTGCGAGAGCATCGCCCGGCCGTCGGCCGTGGCCAGCCCGAGGTTCATCGCGTAGACCATGTCGGGGGAGTCCTGACGCTGCGCCAGCACCTCGACCTCGCCGCCGGCGTCGACGATCGCCTGCCGCAACGCGTCCCACTGCTTCAGGGCCAGTTCGGCGTCCGGCTGGTCCTGCGTCGACATGTACGGGTTGATCACGTAGTCGATCCGGAAGTGGTCCGGGCGGACCATCAGATAGCGGCGACCCCACTCCAGCGGCTGTCCCATGAACCCCTCCCAGATTTCCTGATTGTCCGACAATCAGTCAGTGTGCAGGCAACCGTTCGTCCGCGCAACACGGCTCGGCAGGGCGCTCGTCACACTGCCCGGCGGGGTCTGGCCGGAGCCGGGTGTCAGGACTAACCTGCGGCTATGACTCCTGACTCAGGCGTGCGTTTCCGCGGGTGCCTGGACGATGTCGCGGCTTACAAGCCGGGTCGTCCGCCCGCGACCTCCGACGGCCGGCCGTCGTACAAGTTGTCCAGCAACGAGAACCCGTATCCGCCGTTGCCAGGCGTGCTGGCGGCCGCGACCGAGGCGGCGCAGCAGATGAACCGCTACCCGGACATGGGTGCGGTCGAGCTGCTCGAGACGCTGGCGGAGCGGTTCAAGGTGCCGGTCGACGACCTGGCCGTCGCCACCGGGTCGGTCGCGCTGCTCTACCACTTGCTGCAGGCGGCGGTGACGCAGGGCGACGAGGTGGTCTACGCCTGGCGCTCGTTCGAGGCGTACCCGATCGCGGTTCAGCTGACCGGGGCGACGTCGGTGCAGGTCCCGTTGACCGAGGACGCCCGGCACGACTTCAAGGCGATGGAGGCGGCGATCACCGACCGGACGAAGGTCGTCCTGGTCTGTACGCCGAACAACCCGACCGGACCGGCCGTGCATCGTGACGAGCTGCTGGCGTTCGTCGAAGCAGTCCCGTCCGACGTGCTGATCGTGCTCGACGAGGCGTACCGCGAATTCGTTCGGGACCCCGAGGTCATCGACGGGGTCGAGGTCTACCGCGACCACCCGAACGTCGTCGTACTTCGGACGTTCTCGAAGGCCTACGGCCTGGCCGGTTTCCGGATCGGCTACGCGATCGGCCACCCGCAGGTGGTGACGGCGATCCGCAAGTGTGCGCTGCCGTTCGGAGTCAGCCACGTCGCGCAGGCCGCCGCGCTCGCCTCGCTGCGAGCGGAGGACGAACTGCTCGCCCGGGTCGAGGAGCTGGTGAGCGAGCGGACCCGGGTGGTCGAGGCGCTGCGGGCCGCGGGCTGGCGGGTGCCGGACACGCAGACCAACTTCGTCTGGCTGGAGCTCGGCGAGGAGACGCTCGACTTCACCGCGGCGGTCCAGGCCGAAGGGGTGTCGATCCGCCCCTTCCCGGGTGACGGCGTCCGGGTGAGCATCGGCGAACGCGAGGCGAACGACCTGTTCCTCGCCGTCGCCTGCGCCTGGAAGAAGTAGGACAAAAA
Source organism: Kribbella sp. NPDC005582 (assembly GCF_040605415.1). Taxonomy (NCBI): domain Bacteria; kingdom Bacillati; phylum Actinomycetota; class Actinomycetes; order Propionibacteriales; family Kribbellaceae; genus Kribbella; species Kribbella sp. NPDC005582. The sequence continues at coordinate 1,834,494 of NZ_JBEXCU010000001.1, read as the reverse complement.
AGAACCGGCCCTCGCTGGGACAAGGGCCGGGAAAGAAAGTGCGGTGCCGGGAGGAGTGAGGCTTGCTCCCGGCACCGCGGATACTGCTTCCGATCAGTCACCCCACCGAGGTGACTCTTTCGGGTCCTGCATCACTGACCAGGGAGAAGGTCAGCCGTTGTTCTGCGACGTCTCCTGCTCGCAGGTCTTCAGCGAGTCCAGAGCGTTCGCGTTGTTGTCGAAGCCCAGGATGCCGGCGATGGTGCCGACGGAACCCGCAGCGCCGATGCCGGCGACCGCGAGGTCGTTGTGGCAGGCCTGGAACGGGCCAACGCTGTTGTCCGAGACGGAGATCAGGTCGCCGTCCGCGCGGTACCAACGCTTGCCGTTGTTCTGCGAGGTGCTCTGCTCGCAGGTCTTGACGGCGGTGGCGGTGTTGCCGTTGTTGTCCCAGCCGATGATGGCGAGGATGTCGTCGGCGTTGCCCGCGGCACCGATGCCGGCGACCGAGCCCTGGTTGTGGCAGGCCTGGAACGGGCCGACCGCGTTGCCGTCGACGCCCACGAGGCCGCCGTCACGCTTCACGAAGTACCAGTGCTTGCCACCCTTGGCGTAGCCCTTGGAGGCGACCGACGCCGCGTCGGCCAGACCGCCGACCTCAGCCTTCTTCTGGGTGTCGTCGAGAACGTTGGCGCTCACGACGGTGGCCAGGCCGAGGGTGGCGACAGTCGCCACGGCCGCGGCGGCGGCGATCTTACGAGTTACCTGCATTGTGCCAGGTTTCCTTTCGGGTTTGACGGGATCGTCTTAGTGGGTAACGACACCTGGCACGAGCGGTTACAAACTTTTTTGTCAGCTATTGACATCCCGCCTGAACTTCACCCGGATCCATAGCCGACAAGTGATGAGATTCTTGACGCGGCAGCGAACTGGCCTCTGACCAGGCAGTTTTCCTCTTGAGTGACGGTCGCGAGACCGCAAGGAAGTTGTATCGGGGTCGGCCGTAACCAGTGGATGGGTCCGTCGTTGAGTCAGCGCGGGTGACGGAAAAGTTCGGTGATTCGGACGATTGTCGTCGATGGGCTCGGTGGCCGTCGAATGGCGATACCACGATGAATCGGAAATCGTCGGAACTATTGCCGGGGTTTCGCGCCGTGTTTTTTCGGGGCAGGGCGCGCGCTGCCCGGCAACTCATGCCCGCTGCCGCGCGCATCGGCAGCGGTGGGAGACCCGGGTCCTCAGGGGCCCGGGTTCTTCCTTTCTGCCGACACCACCAGCGCCACCCCGCAGATGATCACCGCGCCGCCGGCCAGGATCTTCCAGGTCAGCGGCTCGCTCAGGATCAGCCACCCGAGCAGTACGGCGACCGCCGGGTTCACGTAGGCGTAGGTACTGATCAGCGAGATCGGCGCGTTCGCCAACAAGTACGAGTACGCCGAGTAGGCCAGCAGCGACCCGAACAGGATCAGGTAGCCGAGCGCGAACCAGCCGCTGCCGTGGATCCGGTCGAGGTGCAACTGCCCGGGCTCACCGCGGAGCACGCCGAGCAGGACCATCGCCGTACCGCCGAAGAGCATCTCGTAGAGAGCCGTCACCAGCGGATCCTTCGGCAGGCCGAGGCGTGGCGAGAAGCGGGAGCCGGTCGCCCAGGAAATCGTGCCGAGCACGATCAGGGCGATCGAGAGCGGCTTCGCGGAGGTGTCGCCGCCGGACAACGCCAGTACGGCGACGCCGGCGAACCCGATCAGCACGCCGAGCCAGGTCAGTGCGCGCGGGCGCTCGCCGCCGCCGACGCGCAGGGCCATCAGCCACAGCGGAGTCGCGGCGACCAGGAGTGCGGCGAGCCCGGACGGCACGGTCTGTTCCGCGATCGCGACCGCGCCGTTGCCGAAGGCAAGTAAGAGGAGGCCGACCACGACGGCGCCGAACGCCTCGCGGCGGGTGATCCGCAACCGGCGCCAGCCGGACTTCAGGGCGAGGATCGCGGCCAGCAGGGCGCCGGCGACCAGGAAGCGGCTCGCCATCCCGAGCATCGGCGGGATCTCCGCCTCCACCACGACCCGGATCCCGAGGTAGGTGGAGCCCCAGACGACGTACACGATCGCCAGCGCGGACCAGATCATCGCGCTGGACGCGGTCCGGCGCCCGGTGGCGACGGGAGCGGTAGCGGTCATCGGGGCGCCTCCGGGGTGAGTCAGGAGTGTCTTGCAGAGACGTTGCTTACGCTAAAGGTCGCCTGCGGCGAGTGCAAGGAGTGTTGCTGCCATCCGCAAGGGTTTTCCTGCCAGGGGCAAACGACGGGTGGCGCATGTCACATGCGTCCGGTTCACGCTCAGCGGGCGCTGGGAGAGGCCAAAAACCTGACCAGTGGGTGGACTGGTGTCTCGTGTCGAGACCGATTTGGGTACCGGCGTACCCACGAGCGTCCAGACTGTTAGCGCATCAGGCACCTGCTCGGTACGGTGTGCGGCAAGTGGTGTGCATCAACCCCTGGATCCATGCGGTCCTGCCTGCGAAGCCTCACCCGGCGGAAAGGCCGGGCCCGTGCAACGTTGCGGTCGCGGCGATCCCGCGCTCGAACCCGAGGAGTGCATGTGAGTGAGTCGGTGCCGGGGACTCCCCCGGAAGTGTTCGCACCCGTCGAGGTGCCGGTCAGCCCGTCCCAGCCGCCCGAGGAAGTCGAGTTCGTCCAGCTTCTGACGCCCGAAGGTGAGCGCGTCGAGAACCCGGACTACTCCTTCGACCTGGACGACGAGGCCATCAAGGGCTTCTACCGGGACATGACCCTGGTTCGCCGCATCGATGCCGAGGCGACCGCCCTGCAGCGGCAGGGTGAGCTCGGTCTGTGGGCGTCGTTGCTCGGCCAGGAGGCCGCGCAGATCGGCTCCGGCCGCGCACTGAACAAGAAGGACATGGTCTTCCCGACCTACCGCGAGCACGGCGTCGCCTTCTGTCAGGGCGTCAACCCGCTGAACCTGCTCGGTCTGTTCCGCGGTGTCGACCAGGGCGCGTGGGATCCGAAGGACAACAACTTCGCGCTCTACACGATCGTCATCGGCGCCCAGACGCTGCACGCGACCGGCTACGCGATGGGTCAGCAGCGGGACCACGCCGTCGGCGACGCCGACGAGGGCGAGGCGACGATCGCGTACTTCGGCGACGGCGCCAGCAGCCAGGGCGACGTGAACGAGGCCTTCATCTACGCCTCGGTCTTCAACGCTCCGGTCGTCTTCTTCTGCCAGAACAACCAGTGGGCGATCTCGGAGCCGATCGAACGGCAGACCCGGATCCCGCTGTACCAGCGCGCCGCCGGTTTCGGTTTCCCCGGCATCCGCGTCGACGGCAACGACGTCCTCGCGACGTACGCCGTCACCCAGCAGGCGCTGAAGCGGGCCCGTGAGGGCAGCGGCCCGACGCTGATCGAGGCCTACACCTACCGGATGGGTGCGCACACCACCTCCGACGACCCGACGAAGTACCGGCTGTCCGAGGACCTCGAGCACTGGAAGCTCAAGGACCCGATCGAGCGGGTGCACGCCTACCTGAGTAGGCACGCGGGCGTCGACCACGACTTCTTCGACGAGGTCGACGCCGAGGCGGACAAGGTCGCGGCCGAACTGCGGGCCGGCTGCCTGGCGCTGCCGGACCCGACGCTGACCGACTTCTTCCAGCACGTGTACGTCGAGGAGACGCCACAGCTGGCCGAGCAGCGCGACCAGTTCGCCGCCTACGCGGCGTCGTTCGAAGGGGAGGGCTGAGCGATGGCGAAGATCACTCTCGGCAAGGCCATCAACGCCGGTCTGCGGGCCGCGATGGAGGCCGACCCCAAGGTCGTCATGATGGGCGAGGACATCGGCAAGCTCGGTGGGGTTTTCCGGATTACCGAAGGTCTGCAGAAGGACTTCGGCGAGGACCGGGTGATCGACACCCCGCTCGCCGAGTCCGGGATCATCGGGACCGCCGTCGGCCTGGCGCTGCGCGGCTACCGGCCGGTCTGTGAGATCCAGTTCGACGGGTTCGTCTTCCCGGCGTACGACCAGATCATCAACCAGGTCGCGAAGATGCACTACCGGTCGATGGGCAAGATCAAGATGCCCGTCGTGATCCGGATCCCGTACGGCGGCGGCATCGGCGCGGTCGAGCACCACTCGGAGTCGCCGGAGACGCTGTTCGCGCACGTGAACGGCCTCAAGGTGGTGACCTGCGGCGACCCGGTCGACGCGTACTGGATGATCCAGCAGGCGATCTCCTCCGACGACCCGGTCGTCTTCTTCGAGCCGAAGCGGCGCTACCACGAGAAGGCCGAGCTGGACGAGTCCGTCCCGCCCGCCTTGCCGCTGCACAAGGCGAAGGTGGCCCGCGAGGGCACCGACGCCACGCTGTTCTGTTACGGGCCGATGGTGAAGACCTGCCTGCAGGCCGCCGAGGTCGCGGCCGAGGACGGGCGCAACCTGGAGGTCGTGGACCTGCGCAGCATCTCGCCGTTCGACCTGGAGACGATCTTCGCCTCGGTGAAGAAGACCCGGCGGGCGGTCGTGGTGCACGAGGCCACGCTCTCGTTCGGTCCCGGCTCGGAGATCGCGGCCCGGGTGACCGAGGAGTGCTTCTACCACCTCGAGGCGCCGGTCCTGCGCGTCACCGGGTACGACACCCCCTACCCGCCGTCGCGGATGGAGGAGGAGTACCTGCCCGACCTGGACCGGGTGCTCGACGGTGTCGACCGGGTGATGGAGTACTGATGGCCATTCAGCGCTTCAACCTCCCCGATGTGGGCGAAGGTCTGGTCGAGGCCGAGATCGTCAGCTGGAAGGTCAAGCCCGGCGACACGGTCAAGCTCAACGACACCATCGTCGAGATCGAGACCGCCAAGTCGCTGGTCGAGCTTCCGGTTCCGTTCGCCGGCACGGTGCACGAACTGCTGGTGCCCGAGGGTGAGACGGTCGACGTCGGTACGCCGATCATCGCCGTACTGACCGACGCGCCGGAGCCTGCTGCTACGCCGGACGAGCCTGCCGACACCGGCCGTACGGCGAACCTGGTCGGCTACGGGCCGCGAGCCACCGAAGCCAAGCGCCGCGCGCGCAAGGGTGGTCCGGCGCCGGCCGCGGCCGCAGCACCGGCAGCGGTTGTTCCGGAGCCCGAGCCGGTCGTTGCTCAGAGCAATGAAACCTCCGGATCCGTGCATGTGCTGGCGAAACCGCCGGTGCGGAAGCTGGCCAAGGACCTGGGGATCGACCTCGCCGCGGTGACGGCTTCCGGTCCGGGTGGCGTGATCACGCGCGCCGACGTGGAGAACCACGTGACTGCTCCGGCAGCACCGGCGTACGAGGCTGCGCCGGTGGTGAGTGGGCGCGGCGACACCCGGGTGCCGGTCAAGGGTGTGCAGAAGGTGATGGCGCAGGCGATGGTGGCCAGTGCCTTCAGTGCGCCGCACGTCACCGAGTGGATCACCGTCGACGTCAGCGCCACCATGGAGCTCGTCGAGCGGCTCAAGAAGGACAAGGCGTTCCGCGACCTCCGAGTCTCGCCGCTGCTGATCGTGGCGAAGGCCGTCACGCTGGCCGCCCGCCGTACGCCGGTCATCAACGCGGCCTGGGACGAGCAGGCGCAGGAGATCGTCTACAAGGGCGCGGTCAACCTCGGCATCGCCGCGGCCACCCCGCGCGGGCTGATCGTCCCGAACATCAAGAACGCCGACACGATGACCTTGCCGGAGCTCTGCGCGGCACTGGGGCAACTCGTCGCCACCGCCCGCGAAGGCAAGACCTCACCGGCCGACCAGGCCGGCGGCTCCTTCACGATCACCAACGTCGGCGTCTTCGGCGTCGACGCGGGCACGCCGATCATCAACCCCGGCGAAGCCGCCATCCTGGCCTTCGGCGCGGTCCGGAAGATGCCCTGGGTCGTCAACGACGAGATCGTCCCGCGCTGGATCACCACGCTGGCGCTCTCCTTCGACCACCGCCTCATCGACGGCGAGAAGGGTTCCACCTTCCTCGCCGACGTGGCGAGCATCCTCGAGGACCCCGCCCGGGCCTTGATGTTCTAGACCGCGGGCAGGACCGACCGCCGACGGATTTCCGTCGGCGGTTTGTTCTGTCCAAGGTGGTGCGGAAAGCGATGTCCGGAGGGTGACAACGTGGCCACTTGGCGTGTTGGTGCCAGCGGCATTTCCGCGCCTTGCCGAGGAAATTTCCCCGGCATAGTGTCCGTCCGCGCGCTCCATCGGTGATGAATGGAACGGGAGGGGCAGGACGCCGGGTGGGGAGCCGGAGCGGTCCGGACAGAGTTGGTGCGCCTGTCTGCAGGCCCGGCGTTGCGCGATCCGCCCAGCACCACTTCGCGAAGGGACCACACGATGGTCTTGTTGCAGCATTCCCGTAAGCCCGCCACCGTTCTCGCGATCCTCGGCCTCTCAGTAGCCACCGCTGCTGCGCTGGGGACCACGGCCGTCAACGCCGTGCCGAGTGCGGCACCTCCGCCGCGGCCGTCACAGGCCCAGTCGAAGACGTTCGCGGCCCAGACCGCGTCGTCGGTGGTGGCGGCCCGTCCCGCCGTGCTCCACGCCGGCAAGGGCGACAGTTTCGTCGCCAAGCCGGTCATCTCCGACCCGTCCGGGCTGCAGTACGTCCCGTACGAGCGCACGTTCAAGGGCCTGCCGGTCATCGGCGGTGACTTCGTCGTCGTCACCGACGCCCAGGGCGCGGTCAAGGCCACCTCGGTCGCGCAGACCACGGCCGTCCCCGACCTCTCGACCAAGTCCGCCATCAGCGCCGCGACGGCCAAGGCGACGGCGACCAAGCAGCTCAAGAAGGTCACCGCCAGTACCACGCCGACGCTCGCCGTCTACGCACTCGGGAGCACGCCCAGGCTGGCGTGGCAGTCCCGCGTCACCGGCAGCAACGGTCACGAGCCGTCGAGCCTGTCCGTGTACGTCGACGCCATCAGCGGCAAGGTGCTCGGTACCAAGGAGCACGTGATGGCCGGCACCGGCACCGGCGTCTACAGCGGGCCCGCTCCGTTGCCTTTGGCAACGACGCAGTCCGGCAGCACGTACAGCATGAAGGACCCCGGGACCACCAACCTGTCCTGCCAGGACGCGGCGAACAACACCACGTTCTCCGGTCCGGACGACGTCTGGGGCAACGGGGTCGGCACGAGCAAGGAAACCGGCTGTGTCGACGCGCTCTTCGCCGCGCAGACCGAGAAGAAGATGCTCACCGACTGGCTCGGGCGCAACGGCATGGACGGCAACGGCGGCGCCTGGCCGATCCGCGTCGGCCTGAACGACCAGAACGCCTACTACGACGGTTCGCAGGTTCAGATCGGCAAGAACACCGCCGGTGCCTGGATCGGTTCGATCGACGTACTGGCGCACGAGATGGGCCACGGTATCGACGACCACACCCCGGGTGGCATCTCGGGATCGGGAACGCAGGAGTTCGTCGCCGACACGTTCGGCGCGGCCACCGAGTTCTACAGCAACCAGGGCGCGTCGTACGACCCGCCGGACTTCCTGGTCGGCGAAGAGGTCAACCTGGTCGGCCAGGGCCCGATCCGGAACATGTACAACCCGTCGGCGCTCGGCGACCCCAACTGCTACTCGAGCTCGATCCCGGGCACCGAGGTGCACGCGGCGGCCGGACCCGGCAACCACTGGTTCACGCTGCTTTCCCAGGGCAGTGGCGGCAACCCGAACGTGCCGACCTGTAACAGCTCGACGGTAACCGGTCTGGGCATCCAGAAGGCCATCAAGATCATGTACAACGCGATGCTGATGAAGACGAGCAGCAGCTCGTACCTGAAGTACCGCACCTGGACGCTGACCGCGGCCAAGAACCTGTACCCGGGCAGCTGCACCGAGTTCAACACCGTCAAGGCGGCGTGGGACGCGGTCAGCGTTCCGGCGCAGACGGCCGACCCGACCTGCAGCGTCAGCGGTGGCGTCACCGTCGGCAACCCGGGCAACAAGTCCGGCGTCGTCGGTACGGCGATCGCGTCGTTCACGCTGTCGGCCACCGGCGGCACCGCGCCGTACACCTGGTCGGCCACCGGCCTGCCGGGCGGCATCACGATCGGCTCCTCGACCGGCACCATCTCCGGTACGCCGACCGCCGCGGGAACCTTCAACGTGACGGCGACCGCGACCGCGAGTGCCGGCGGATCCGGCAGCACCTCCTTCACCTTCACCATCACCGGTGGCGGTGGGGGCTGCACCGGCCAACTGCTCGGCAACCCGGGCTTCGAGGCCGCCACTGCGGCACCGTGGACGGCTTCGGCCGGAGTGATCGACAGCTCCTCCAGCCAGCCGGCGCACGGTGGGGCGAAGAAGGCATGGCTCGACGGTTACGGCACGACGCACACCGACACCCTGAGCCAGTCCGTCACCATCCCGGCCGGTTGCCACGGAACCCTGTCCTTCTACCTGCACATCGACTCGGCTGAGACCACCACCACGGTCCAGTACGACAAGCTGACGGTAAAGGCGGGCTCCACCACGCTGGCCACGTACTCCAACCTCAACAAGGCCGCCGGGTACACCCTGCGGTCCCTGGACGTCTCGTCCCTCGCGGGCACGACGTTCACCGTCACCTTCACCGGTACCGAAGACAGCTCGCTGCAGACCTCGTTCGTCGTCGACGACACGGGCCTCACCCTGAGCTGAGCTGGCTGCGAGGCCCCGGCGACCAGTGACCTGGTGGCCGGGGCCTTTCAGTTGTGGCCGAATGTGTTGGTTTCTGGGGCTTCATGTCTTGTCGGCCCGTGACGAGCCGTGTACTTTCCATCGCAGTGAGTGCCGCCCCACCCACGGATGGAGTTCGCCATGCGCCGAGGTCTGCCTGCTGTTCTGCTTGCACTCGTTGTGAGTGTCGTCGGTGTGCCGACCGCGGTTCAGGCGGCGCCGACGGCGAAGCCAGACCTGGCGCCGACGCCACCGATGGGGTGGAACAGCTGGAACACCTTCGCCTGCAACATCAGCGAGGGTTTGATCCGCGAGACGGCCGACGCGATGGTGTCGTCCGGGATGGCCGCGGCAGGCTACGAGTACGTGAACATCGACGACTGCTGGATGGCGCCGCAGCGCGACTCCGGTGGGCGGTTGCAGGCCGATCCGGCGCGGTTCCCCAGTGGCATCAAGGCGATCGCCGACTACGTGCACGCGAAGGGGCTCAAGCTCGGGATCTACTCGTCGGCCGGATCGCACACGTGCCAAGGGCTTCCGGCCAGCCTTGGGCACGAGACTGTCGACGCGCAGTCCTGGGCGAGCTGGGGCGTTGACCTGCTCAAGTACGACAACTGCGGTGAGCAGAACGGCATCCCGGCCACCACGCGCTACAAGACCATGGCCGACGCATTGCAGGCCACTGGCCGGCCGATCCTCTACAGCATCTGTGAGTGGGGTGCGAACCAGCCATGGCTCTGGGCGGCCAACGCCGGCGGCCACATGTGGCGCACTACCGGGGACATCGCCAACAACTGGTCCAGTGTGATGTCGCTACTCGACCAGCAGGTCGGACTGGAGCAGTACTCCGGCCCGAACGCCTGGAACGACCCGGACATGCTCGAGGTCGGCAACAGTGGTCTCACGTACGCCGAGAGCCGCGCGCACATGAGCCTGTGGTCGATCATGAACTCACCGCTGATCGCGGGTAACGACCTCCGCTCGATGCCTGCGTCGACCCGCGACCTGCTCACCGATCCCGATGTTGTAGCGGTCAACCAGGACTGGGCCGGCCGGCAGGGCGCCAAGCTCCGGGACGACGGTGAGGTCGAGGTGTGGTCGAAGAAGCTGTCCGACGGCTCGGCCGCCGTCGTACTGCTCAATCGGTCGTCGACCAGCGCCACGATTGGTACGACGGCATCCGCGCTCGGGTTGCCCGCAGCATCGGCGTACACGGTGAAAGAGCTGTGGAGCAACGCTGTTCGGGCATCTACCGGAAATGTGCGGGCGCAGGTCGGTGCACACGACGCGGCGATGTTCCGAGTGACTCCTGGTGCTGCAGCTGATGTTGCGCCGATGGTGGTGCCGGAAGCTGTGCCGGTGAAGCCCTACGTGAGCTCCGCTGCCGGCCGGGCTGACGTGCAAACCAAGCTGTACAACGACGGACCGAGTGCGGTGACCGCCGCCCAGCTGTCGCTGGCCGTTCCGGCGACGTGGACCGCCACTCCGGAGGGCTCGACTCAGGTGGGCACGGTAGGAGCCGGTCAGACCGGTTCGGTGACCTGGCACTTGACGACGAACCAGTCCGCGCTCGGACCGGTCGCGCTGACCACCAGTGCCAGCTGGACCTGGAACGGGACCTCACTGACCGCCACGGGTGTCGGCCGCTTCACGGTGGCCGATCCACCGGCCATCGGCCGTACGACGCTCTCCGACCTGCCCTGGGCCTTCGCCGAGAACGGCTGGGGACCGGTGGAGCGCAACACCAGCGTCGGTGAGCAGGCCGCCGGCGACGGCAAGCCGTTGACGGTCGCCGGAACGGTCTACCCGAAGGGCCTCGGGACGCACTCGCCCTCCCGGGTCGGCTACTTCCTGGATGCGCAGTGCACCCAGCTGACCGCGAAGGCCGGTATCGACGACGAGGTCGGCGACAAGGGCGACGTACGGTTCGAGGTCTGGGGTGACGGCACCCGCCTGGCACAGGCCGACGCCACCGGCGCAGGCGGTGCGGCGACGCTCACTGCCAACGTCACCGGCGTACAGGTGGTGGAGCTGCGCGTCGAGTCCAAGGACTCGCCCGACTTCGACCACGCCGACTGGCTGGCCCCGGAGATCGCCTGTGTCGGTACGCCGCCGCCCGCAGGCAAGTCACGGCTCGCCGACCGCCCGTGGGTCTCGATGACCAACAGCTGGGGCCCGATGGAGCGCAACCGCAGCGTCGGCGATCAGGCAGCCGGCGACGGCCTCCCGCTGACCGTGGCCGGCACCGTCTACGGCTCCGGCCTCGGCGGTCACGCCAACAGCTCGGTCACCTACCACCTCGGCAAGAAGTGCACCACCCTCACCACCGGCGTCGGTATCGACGACGAGGTCGGCGACCGCGGCCAGGTGCACTTCGAGATCTGGGGCGACAGCACCCGCCTCGCCCAAGCCGACGCCGTCGGCACCGCCGGCGTCACCCAACTCACCGCCAACCTCACCGGCGTCACCACCCTCGAACTCCGCATGGACACCGCCGGTTCCCCCGACTACGACCACGCCGACTGGCTGACCCCCGAGGTCACCTGCACCTGACATGGTCCGGACCAATCACAGCGCCGTGAGAAGGTGGAGCTGTGCTGGTTCTGGTGGTGGTGCTCGGGGCTGCGGTGTTGCATGCGACGTGGAACGCGATGGCGCATGGAGCGGTCGATCGGGTGGCCGGCCTGGCGCTGTTCGAGCTGACGGCCGGGGTGATCGGGCTGCTGATGGTGCTCAAGCAGGGCTTGCCGCCATCGGACACCTGGGGATACATCGTGGCGTCGACCGTCCTGCACCTGGTCTACCTGGGTGGGCTGGTGGCGTCGTACAACTTGGGGCAGTTCAGTCAGATGTATCCACTGGCCCGCGGTACGTCGCCCTGGGTCGTGGCGGTGGTGTCGATCGTGGTGCTGCAGCAGACGCTGGCGCCCGGCGTACTGGTCGGCGTACTGCTGGTGTCGACCGGGCTGATCGCGCTGGTGTTCATCGGGCGGCCCGGGCGTCGGCAGGTGCCGGCGTTGGCGGCGGCGACGGGCACCGGGCTGACGATCGCGGCGTACACGGTGGTGGACGGGCTCGCGGTGCACAAGATGCCGGTGCTGACCTACATGGGCTGGGTCTTCATGCTGCAGGGGTTCGCGATGCCGCTGATCGTGGTCGCCTGGCGGGGGACCGCCGTACTGCGGCAGCCGCGGCGAGCCGTGCTGTCCGGGGTGGCGGGCGGTGCAGTGTCGATGGTGGCCTACGGGCTGGTGCTGTGGGCGCAGACCCGGGGCACTCTGGCGGCGGTCGCGGCATTGCGCGAGACCAGCATCATCTTCGGCGCCGTCATCGGCGCGGTGTTCTTCGGCGAGCGGTTCGGGCCGCGGCGAGCGATTGCGGCCGCGGTCGTCGTCGCCGGCATCGTGCTGATCAGTCTGGACTGACCTGAATGAGTGGGGGTCCCGGGCGGGAGACCCCCACTCTGCTCAGGGCGTCACCAGCCGCGCTTGACCGCGTCCAGTGCGTCGACGAGGCCTTCACCGAAGAAGGCGTTGTTCGCCGTGGTGCCGGTGCACCGGGCGTCGGCGACGGCCGGGCAGGCGACGTCGTCGGCCTGCTTGCGCAGCGCGGCCTCCATTTGCAGCGGGCCCCACCACGGGTGCGCCGACTTCATCAGTGCGGCGACGCCGGCGACGTGCGGCGAGGCCATCGACGTACCGCTCTTCGTGCCGTAGCCACCGCCGGGCAGGGTGGACAGGATCGTCCGGCCCGGCGCCGTCACGTCGATCTTGTTCAGGCCGAAGTTGGAGAAGTCGGCGCGGGTGCCGTCCTTCTGGAACGCGGCCACGGTGATCACGTGCGGGAGTTCGGTCGGCATGTTCAGGCAGTTGTTGTCGATCGTCCGGGTGACCGGGGTCGAGTCGTTCGGGCTGCCGGTGTCGGTGGTCTTGTTCGCCAGGTCGTAGCGCGAGTTGCCGGCGGCCGCGACCGCGAGCACACCCTGACCGGTCGAGTACGCCACCGCACGCCGGACGGCTTCCTGGACCGCGCCCTGGTCGGCGCCGTCCTTGCACCAGTACTCGAACGGGTCGATGAAGTAGCTGTGGTTGGTGACGTCCATGTGCCGCTCGGCCGACCAGATGAAGCCGCAGATCGCGTACTCCGGGTAGATGAAGCCGCTGTCGTTGACGACCTTGACCGAGGCGATCCGGACGCCCGGCGCGACGCCGACGATGCCGATGCCGTTGCGTGCCGCGGCGACCGTGCCGGCCACGTGCGTGCCGTGGTCGCTGGTGGTCGGGCGCCAGCCGCCCGGCGTCTGGTTCGCGACGCCGTTGGTCGTGCAGTTCACCGAGTCGGCTGCGTCGAAGTTCGGTGCGAGGTCCGGGTGGGCGTCGTCGACGCCGCTGTCGTTGATCCCGACCAGCACCCGGCGGGAGCCGTCGGTGATCGCGTGGGCCTGGTCAGCCTTGATCTGGGCGTTGTCCCACTGCTCGCTCTCCCGCGGGTCCGGCACCGGAGCCGTCGCGGTCTCGAGGTCGGACGAAGTGACCCCGGCCGCGGTAGCCGATGCCGCGGGGGCGCCGTCGGTGACGGGCGCCGTCCGGGTGGCGCCGACCGACTGGACCTCGCGGCCGTCGCGGCCGGACTTGATCGCGGTCTTGAAGTCGGGGTTGGTCGACTGCGCGACGACGACACCGATCTGCCGGTACGAGACCAGGACCTTGCCGCCGGCGGCCTTGACCGCGTTCTCGACCTTGCGGATGTGACCGGGCGAGGCCTTGGTGTTCACCACGTAGTTCATCAGCGGACCGGCTTCGGTGGCGGCTGCCGTCGAGGTCGGTACGGCGCTCGCGGCGGTGGCGCCGAGCGCGGTGAGCGCCAGGGCGGTGGCGGCCAGGCCGGCGGACAACCGGCTCGACTGTGCACCAAAAAGCGGGGACAAACGGCTCACGCTACCTCCAGTGAATGCGGGGTCTGGAACGGACGGGCCCAGACGCTCGACAACCGTGACTCTAAATCTCCGCACTGACAAGTGGTCAGGTTTGTCCCCAAGACAGGGGAAACCCTGCGTTTGTCACTACCGATGGTTCGGCGGTTCACGCTCAGTTACCCACATCATGTGGATCAGCCTGTGGATAACTTGGGGATTTCTTGTGGGTGTACGATAGATACAACAGAGATACCAAATGCGTTCTAGGGTGAGGTTGTGCAGTTCGAGCTGGGGGAAGAAACCGCCGAGATCGCTCGGGTGGTCGTCGAGGCAGCGCCGGGAGTGGAGAAGATCCCGGCCGCCGAGCGGGTGTACGCGTATGTGAAGGCAGCGATCCTGGACCGGGTGTACCCCGGCGGGGAGCTGCTGACGGAGGGCGAGCTGGCGACCGCGGTCGGCGTCTCCCGCACTCCGGTCCGGGAGGCGTTGCTGCGGCTGGAGGAGTCCGGCCTGGTCAAGCTGTACCCGAAGCGGGGCGCACTGGTGCTGCCGGTGCTGCCGCAGGAGATCAACGACGTGCTCGAGGCCCGGGAGCTGATCGAGACGCACGCGGCCGCCAAGGTCTGGCCGCGGCGCAAGCAGCTGATCGAGAGTCTGTCGCAGCGCGTCGACGAGATGCGCGCGCACCGCAAGGCCGGTGACGCGAAGAGCTTCCTGGAGGCCGACCGGGCCTTCCACGAGGCGATTGTCGGTGCCGCCGGCAACGAAATTCTCGCCAAGCTCTACAACAGCCTGCGCGACCGTCAGGTGCGGATGGGCGTGCCCGGGATCGAGATGCAGCCGGCCCGGATGGACCGCTCCATCACCGACCACCAGGAGCTGATCGCGGCCCTCGGTGGCAACAGCGTCAAGCGGTTCCGGGACCTGGTCGTCGCCCACATCGACTCCGCCGCGGCGGACCTGCGGGGGACTCGGTGACCGAACTCCTCTTCCCCCTGGGCGGACGGCGTGCCTGGGTGGTGTGGACCACTGCTGTCTTCACGTACCTGGTGACCGTGCTGCACCGCGGCTCGATGAGTGTGGCGGGTCTGCAGGCCGCGGAGCGTTTCCACATCTCCGCGTCCGCGCTCGCCAGCTTCACCGTCGTACAGCTGACTGTGTACGCCGCTATGCAGGTGCCCGTCGGTGTCCTGCTCGACCGGTACGGCTCAAAGCGACTGCTGGTCGCTGCGTCCGGACTGTTGTTCGTGGCGCAGTCCGCGTTCAGCATGGTCGATTCGTACCCGGCCGCACTCGCTGCGCGCGCCGTACTGGGTGTTGGTGACGCACTGGTCTTCATCAGCGTGCTGCGCGTCGTCATGTCCTGGTTCCCCGCACTGCGGCAGCCGGTGATGTCACAGGCGACCGGCATGCTCGGCGGTATCGGTGCGATCGTCTCGACCGCTCCGATGGCTGCTGCGTTCCATGCCTTCGGGTGGACGCCGACGTTCGCCGGGGCCAGTGTCCTCAGTCTGATCGCGGGCCTCGCCGTACTGGTGCTGATGAAGAACACCCCGTACGACGAACCGCTCCGCCGCACCAAGCAGTCGGTCACCGAGGTCCGCAAGAATCTCCGTCGGGCCTGGCAGGAGCCGGGCACGCGGTTGGGGCTGTGGACGCACTTCACGACCAGCTTCTCCGGCAGCACGTTCGGACTGCTCTGGGGCTACCCGTTCCTCGTGCAGGGCCAGGGCGTCGCCCCCGGAACCGCAGCGGCGATGCTCATCCTGCCGGTGCTCGCGGGCCTCTGCTACGGCCCACTGGTCGGCCGGTACGCCGCCAAGTTCCCGTTCTACCGGTCGTGGATCGTGCTGGCCGTCATCGCCGGCTCGGTGCTGATGTGGACCGTCGTACTGCTGTGGCCGGGACAGGCGCCGATGCCGGTGCTCCTGCTGCTGATCGTGGTTCAGGCGGCCGGTGGACCCGGCTCGATGCTCGGACTCGACTACGCGCGGACCTTCAACCCGAGCAACCGCTTCGGTGCGGCCAACGGGATGGTCAACACCGGCGGCTTCATCGCCACGTTGATCTGCATCGGCATGGTCGGCATCCTGCTCGACGCCTCGTCCGGTGGCGCTCCGCAGACCATCGGTGACTTCAAGTACGCGCTGGCCTTCCAGTACGTGCTGTGGGCGATCGGTATCCGCCAGATCCTCAAGTACCGCCGCCGGGCCCGCGGCCACCTGGCTCGCTACAACCCGGAGGTGTACCAGGCGCTGCTCGCCAACAAGGTGGTCCCGCTCAGCGGCTGAACCAGGACCGTGCCAGAGCAGTGCCAGGCCCGTGCCAGCACTCCAGGCGACGGTAGTCCCAGTGAAGTACGTCAACTGGGAGGAATCGATGAGTCCATCGAACCAGGTCGCCATCGAGGCGGTCGGCTTGGTCAAGAAGTACGGCAACACGACTGCGCTGGCCGGGGTCGACCTGACTGTCCCGACCGGGACAGTGCTCGGAGTGCTCGGGCCGAACGGCGCGGGGAAGACGACAGCGGTCCGGATCCTCGGCACGCTGCTGCGTCCCGACGCCGGGCACGCCACGGTCGGCGGGTACGACGTCGTCCGGGAGGCCGCCAAGGTCCGCGGGATCATCGGCCTGACCGGGCAGTACGCGTCGGTCGACGAGGACATGTCCGGCCGCCGCAACCTGGTCATGATCGGCCGGCTGCTCGGGATGTCGCGGGCCGATTCTCGCCTTCGGGCCGAGAAGCTGCTCGAGCGTTTCGAGCTGATCGACGCCGGCGACCGGATCGCCAAGACCTACTCGGGCGGCATGCGGCGCCGGCTCGACCTGGCCGCGAGCCTGGTCGGCAACCCCCGCATCCTGTATCTCGACGAGCCCACCACGGGTCTGGACCCGCATGCCCGCAACGGCGTCTGGGAGACGATCCGCGAGCTCGTCCTGGACGGCACCACGGTGCTGCTCACGACGCAGTACCTCGAAGAAGCCGACGCGCTGGCCGACTCGCTGATGGTGTTCGACAAGGGCCGCGTGGTCGCGTCCGGACGCCCTGCCGAGCTGAAGGCCCAGGCTGGGAAGCAGACCCTCGACGTCCGCCCGTCCGAGCCGGCTCACCTCGAACGCGTCGCCGCGATCGTCGCCGAAGCGGTCGGCGTCCGCCCGAGCGTCGACGTCGTGAACGCGCTGGTCAGCGCCCCGGTCACCGACGGTACGGCGCTGCCCGTGGTGGTCCGCCGCCTCGACGAGGCCGGGATCGCCGTCACCGAACTGGCGCTGCGGCTGCCCAGTCTGGACGAGGTCTTCCTCGCCCTGACCGGACACGCCGCCGAAGAACAGCCCGCCGTACTGGAAGGAGCGAACCGATGACCACCGCGACTCTCGACAGCATTCCGCCGGTGGAACACCGGTCTCGTCCGTTCGCCTGGGTGCAGCAGAGCCTGACACTTGCCTGGCGCAACATCGTCCGGATCCGGCAGAACCCCGAAGCCCTGGCGGACGTGACGTTCCAGCCGATCATCTTCCTGGTGCTGTTCCTGTTCGTCTTCGGCGGCGCGATCGCCCAGGGCGCCGGCTGGAAGGGCTACCTGCCCTTCCTGCTCCCCGGCCTGCTCGTCCAGACGGTCGTCTTCTCCACGATGGGCACCGGCGTCGGCCTGAACGACGACTTCGCCAAGGGCGTCTTCGACCGCTTCCGCAGTCTCCCGATCGCCCGCATCTCACCGCTGATCGGCGCCGTCCTGGGCGACGCCGTCCGCTACACGCTCTCGATCGTGATCCTGATGGGGACCGGTTTCGCGCTCGGTTTCCGGTTCCACAACGGCCTCGGCTACGGCCTGCTCGGACTGGTCATCGTGCTCGGCTTCGCGCTGGCGATGTGCTGGATCTGGGTCTGGCTCGGCCTGACCATGAAGACCGCGCAAGGCGTCCAGGGCATCGCGTTCCTGGTGATGTTCCCGCTCACCTTCGGCAGCAACATCTTCGCCCCGACCAGCACCATGCCCGGCTTCCTGCAGGCCTTCGCCAAGGTCAGCCCGATCCCGTACCTGGTCGACCTGGAACGTGCCCTGATGGGCGGCGGCGCGATCCAGAAACCGCTCCTGGTCACCCTGGCCTGGATGATCGGCCTGGTAGCCGTCTTCGCCCCCCTGGCCATCCGCGCCTACCGCCGCCGCACCTGACCGATCCACCACACCAACGGATATCCCCTCCCGTTGCCCCTTCTCCGCTCGTATACAGGGGGAAGAAGGGGCAACACGGACGGATATCCGTTCTTGTGGTCAGTGGGGGATGTCGGCGAAGGCGAGGGGTTCGCGGGTGCAGAGGTAAGTTGCCCAGTGCAACTTCACCGGGGTGCCGGTGGCGTCTCTCGTGATGGTGAGGAGTTCGCCGGTTTCGCGGCCGGAGACGGTGCGGTAGGTGTCGTCCGCGATTCGCTCGAAGACGGCGGGGGCTTGCCAGTCGGCGGCGGCCGGTGACTTGGCCTGCAGTACGCCGGCCTTGACCTGGAAGTTGAACGGCGAGCCCTCGGTCCACCACGTGCCCAGTACGCCGCTCAGTTCGTCCGGGACCGGCGTACCGGGGAGCCACGGGTCGGCGGGCAGCGGGTCGAGCTCCAGGGTCTTGGTGATCAGGTCGATCGCGAGGGCCGAGGGAGCCGGCGCCGAGGTCGACGACTGCAGGCAGATGCCGGCGGTGCCGGAGGCGCGGTGGACGAAGGTCGAGGTGATGTGACCGGGCATGCCGCCGTCGTGGCCGACGTACAGCTCGTTGTCGACGCGGAACAGCATGAAGCCGAGGCCGAAGGCGAGCTGCCAGCGGGCGGTGTCGGCCATGATCTGGACCTGGCACATCTCCTCGAGAGTGTCCGGGGACAACACCTCGGAGACCGGGTTCGCGACGAACATGCCCCACTTGGCCAGGTCTTCCGCCGTACTGGCCAGGCCGCCGCAGGCCGCCATCGCCTTGATGTCGAGCAGCGGCTCACGCACCGGTACGTCGGAGAACGGCGGCACGTAGTACCCGGTCGCGGCCGGTCCACCGTCCATCCCGACCGTGGTCCGGCGCATCTCCAGCGGGTCCAGGATCCGGGCCTTGATCGCGTCGTACCAGGGCTTGCCGTCGAGCCGGGCGACGACCTCGCCGAGCAGTGCGTAGACCAGGTTCGAGTAGTGGAAGCGGTGGTGCGGCTTGCCGATCCGGTCGGCCTCGTTCCAGCCGGAGACGAGTTCCTCGCGGTCGGGGAACTTCATCAGGTCCCAGACGTCGCCGACCGGTTCGCGCTGCATGCCGCTGGCGTGGCTGAGCATCTGCCGGATGGTGACGCCGCCGTGCTTGCTCTCCGGCACGTGCGTCTCGAGCGGGTCGTCCAGGCTGAGTTTGCCCTCGTCGCGCAGCGCCAGGACGGCGACCGCCGTCAGGGTCTTGCTCTGCGAGGCGATCAGGAACTGCGAGTCCGCGGTCGGCGGCACTCCGGGAGTGTCCAGATCGGCGGAGCCGGCGCCGTGCGACCAGACCAGCGACCCGGCGCGAGCGACAGCGCCCACCACTCCGGGAACACGGCCTTTGGCCTGGCGATCGGCGACGAGTCGGGTGAGGGCGGTTTGCGTCTGCGCGGCGAGTTCGGTCACGACAGTCGACAATAAGCGAGCGAGATGACAAAAGGCAGGGCCCTCGGTACGTCGATGTGCGAGGCTGGGTAGGTGCGCATAGCGGTGCTCGGTCCTCTCGCGATGTGGGCGGCCGACGGGACTCCGCTCGACGTCCGCGGCGTTCGCCTGCGTGGGCTGCTCGCGCGGCTCGCGTTGAGTGCGGGGCGGCCGGTCAGTGTCGAGACTCTGGTGGACGGCCTCTGGGGTACGGCGGCACCGAGCGCCAACGCGTTGCAGTCGCTGGTGTCCCGGTTGCGCTCGAGTCTGCCGGTCACGGAGTCGAGCATCTCGATTCAGTCGGGTCCGGCCGGCTACACGCTGACCATCGGTCCGGACTGCGTCGACGCACAGCAGTTCGAAGACCTGGTACGCCGGGGCCGCGCGGTGCTCGGAGCCGATCCGGAGCAGGCCCACAAACTGCTCACCCAGGCCGAGAAGCTGTGGCGTGGCGAAGCGCTCGCCGACCTGCGTGACCTTCCGTTCGCCGCGATCGAGGCGGACCGCCTGACCGAGCTCCGGCTCGGCGCGGCCGAGGACCTCGCCGAGGCGGCAGTCAGCTGCGGCCGGGCCCGCGACCTGATCACCGAGCTCGAGCAACTCGCCGTCACGCATCCACTCCGCGAACGCCTCCACGAGCTCCTCATCCGCGCCCTGTACGCCGACGGCCGCCAAGCCGAGGCGCTGTCGGCGTACGAACGAGTCCGTACGACGCTCGCCGACGAGCTCGGCGCGGATCCGGGTGCACGACTCCGTGAGGTCCATGTCGCCGTACTGCGTGGTGATGCGGTCGACCCGGTCGCGGTCAGCGCTCCGGCGCCGCCGCCGGCTGAACCGCGGAGCAATCTGCGCGCACCGCTCACCAGCTTCGTCGGCCGTCGCGAGGACGTCTCCGAGTTGAGCCGTCTGCTCAGCGACGGCACTCGACTCGTCACCATGGTCGGCCCCGGTGGCGCCGGGAAGACCCGGTTGGCGACCGAGACCGGTCGGACCCTGGTCGAGCAGAGCGGTGACGGCATCTGGTTCGTCGAGCTCGCGCCACTCGGTGACGCGGCCGACGTGGCCCCCGCCGTACTGTCGACGCTGGGAGCCAGTGAGTACGTCGATCTGACGCCACCGTCGAGTCTCGTGCCCAAGCAGGTGCGAGCAAGCCGGGCTGCCACCGAGCGCCTGGTCGAGGTGATCGCGGACCGCCGGATCCTGCTCGTCCTCGACAACTGCGAACACCTGGTGCAGGAGGTCGCCGGCCTGGTCGACTCGCTGCTCGCGGTCTGCCCGCGGCTGCGGGTGCTGGCCACGAGTCGCGAGCCGCTCAGCATCCCCGGCGAGCACCTGCACGCGGTCGGACCCCTGGGCCTGCCGCCCGAGGACTCACCGAGTGACGAGTACCCGGCCGTGCAGCTGTTCATCGACCGGGCCCGCGCAGTGCGGCCGGACTTCGCGCTCACCGACGCCAACCGCGCCGCGGTCGCCGAGATCTGTCGCCGGCTCGACGGTATGCCGCTCGCGATCGAGCTTGCCGCAGCACGATTGCGTGCCCTCACGCCCGAACTCATCGTCGAACGGCTCGCGGACCGCTTTCGCTTGCTGACCAGCGGTTCCCGGACCGCTTTGCCCAGGCACCAGACGCTGCGTGCGGTCGTCGAGTGGAGCTGGGACCTGCTCGATGCCGATGAGCAGGCGGTGGCTCGCCGGCTCTCGCTGTTCTCCGGTGGCGCCTCGCTGGAGGCCGCCGAGCAGGTCTGCAGCGACGAGAACCTCCCGCCTGAGGCGGTGCTCGGCGTACTGGCTTCGCTGGTCGACAAATCGTTGGTCGAGGCAGCCGCCGGTGAGCGGTCGGTGCGCTACCGGATGCTGGAGACAGTGCGCGCGTACGGCGCCGAGCAGCTCGCGGCCGCTGGTGAGCGCGATCGGTTCCGCGCAGCGCACACCGACTACTTCCGGCGGTTGCTGCGGGAGGCGTGGCCGAACCTGCGGACCCGTGCCCAGGTCGACTGGATCGCCCGGTTGAAGGCGGACCACGACAACCTGATCGACGCGCTGCGCAGTGCGATCGACTCCGGTTCGGCGCGGAACGCCGTACAGATGGTGTCTGCGCTGGCCGAGCTCTGGAACATGAGCGGCCGCCCGGCCGAGGCGGTCGCCTGGATGCGCGCAGCGCTCGCCGTACCGGGACCGAGTGCGCCGGTCGAGCGCGCGACAACGCTGATGATGCTTGCCTTCGGCACCATGTCCACCGAGGAGAACACGGTGGAGATGATTCCCAAGGCGTTGCGCTGTCTGGCCGAGGTCCGGATGCTGTCGCGGCGGCACCAGCACGTCCACGAGTCTGCCGTCGGCCGGTTCACGAACGCGATGTGGGCGGCGATCCGGCGCGACACCGCGACGTCGTTCGCCGAGCTCGAGGCCGCGCGGGAGAATCCGGACCCGTGGACCCGGCACATGGCCGCGCTGCTGCTGGCGATGTTCCGCGACAACGAGGGCGAACCCGTTCAGATGGACGCCGACCTGGGCGTCGCGCTCGAAGGTTTCCGTAGTCTCGGCGATCGCTGGGGGACCTCGATGGCCCTGCGCGGGCTGGCGAGTCTGCAAGCCGCTCGCGGCGATCACCAAGCGGCGTTGGTTTCGCTGGAAGAGTCGATGAGCCTGTTCGAGGAGCTCGGCAGCACCGAAGGCATGGGACAGCTGCTCGGTTCGGCCGCGATCAGCCGGCTCGAGCTCGGCGACTTCGACGGGGCGCGGGCGATGCAGCTGCAGGCGCTGCGGATGGCCGAGGAGAACGGCTCCCGCGAGGGCGAGGCGATGTCGCTGTTCGGCTTCTCCCGGATCGAGGTGCGCGCCGGACGGCTCGACGAGGCGAAGGATCTGATCGTTCGCGCCCGCACCAGGCTCGGCGACGCCTACGAACGGATGGCCCCACAGGTCATGGCGATGCTGCTGGCCCAGTCCGCCCGCATCGACCTCCGCCGCGGCGAGCTAGAGCAGGCTCGGGCAAGCAGCCGCGAGGCGGTCGAGACTGCTTTGGGCAGCTCGGACATGCCGGTCACCGCGTCGATCGTCGACATGGCGGCCGAGGTCGACCTCGGGTCGGGCGACCTGGAACCGGCCGCGCGAACCCTCGGCCTGGCGGCCGCGCTGCGCGGCATGCGCACCGTGCCGGACGCCGATGTCCGCGTCGTCACCGAACAGCTCCGTGAGCTGCTGGGTGGCGACGCGTTCGAGACGATGTACGGCGACGCGGCCGCGATGACGCGCGACGACGCCCTCGACGAACTGCGCAAGCGGTTCAGCTCGTCATGAGCTGAATCGCCAGTTCCCGCAGGGAATTCTGCACCTTCTGCTCGGGCGGCCGTGGGTCCGCGAGCATCCAGTCGGAGACCACCGCGTTCACCGCGCCGAAGAAGCTCAGGCCGACGAACCGGAAGTCCCGGCGGTCGATCTCGCCCTTCTCCGCCGCGCTGTCGCCGAGGTCGCGCACACTCGCGATCAGCAGATCGCGAAAGGCGAGCCGCTGTTCCTCGACCGCCGGACTGGTGCCGACCACCTCGACGAACGAGATCCGTGCCCGGCGTAGATCGGCCATGATCGTTTTCAGATAGCTGTCGACGGCCGCGGTGATGCGTTCGCGCACCGGCCGGCCGGCGGTCCGCCGGATCGCGTCCCCGGTGTTGCGGACGGTCAGCTCGATCACCTGCGCGTGCACCGCGAGCAGCACGGCTTCCTTGTTCTGAAACTCGTGGTAGAAGTGCCGCGTCGATACTTTCGCCTGTGTACACAGGCGTTCCACCGATGTCGCCGGGTACCCCTCGGTCCCGAACAACTCCACCGCGGCGGCCAGTAGTCGCTCCCGGCGCGCTGCCTTCCACTCCTCGACCGATCGCCCGGAATAACGGCGTACGGAGGGTTCCCTCATCACACCTCTTGTCGCTACCCCGTGCCAGATCCCGGACATCCTATCCACCCTTCGGCGGGACCGGAACCGGGCCGGAGATCTCCTTCGTCTCCGGCCCGGAATGGTGGTCAGTTCATCGACTCGTAGCCCGTGTTCCCGTCGAGCAGTTCGCGGACGATGTCGAGGTGCCCGAGGTGCCGGGCGGTCTCCTCGATGAGGTGGCAGAGCACGAACCGCACCGAGGCCTGTCCGCTCTCGCGAACGGCCGCCCGCTCGAGATCACCGAGGTCCATCGCGGCCACGACTTCGTTCGACCGCGCGGTTTCGGCGTCGTACTCGTCGAGCAACTGGGCCAGCGGTACGTCGTCGACCAGCATCTCGGCGTCGGGATGCCCGTCCGGCGTCCACGGCGTCTGTCCGGTGTCGGGAACTCCGGCGAGATTCATCTGGAACCACGAGTACTCCACCCAGCGCAGATGTGCGACCAGAGCGGCGACGTTGGTGAGCGGCGAGGTGGGGAGCACCACGCGATGCGCATCGGCCTCACTCAGGCCTTCGCACTTCACGCGAACGAGCGAGCGAAGGTGGTCCAGCCAGCCGACGAGCTGAGTTCGTTCGTCACCGGTCAGGGGTGGTCTCATGCAGTCTCCTCAAGTGTGGTGTAGCCGGTTCGGCCGTCGATCAGTTCACGAATGATGTCGAGGTGCCCGACGTGCCGGGCGGTCTCCTCGATCAGGTGGCAGAGGACGTAGCGCAGCGAGGCCGGATCGCCGTTCCCGGTGCCCTTCTCGAGCGCGTCGAGGGGAAGGTCGGCGATGGCCGCATTCGATCGCGCGCACTCCGCTTCGTACTCGTCGAGGAGCTGGGCGATCGGTACGTCGTCGACCAGCATCTCGGCGTCGGGATGGCCGCCCTCGGTCCACGGGGTCTGACCGGTGTCGGGGACACCGAGCATGCTGAGCTGGAACCAGGCGTACTCGTTCCAGCGCAGGTGGGCGACGAGACCGGCCGTCGTCATCAGCGGCGACGTCGGAACAACGTTGCGGTGGGCATCTTCTTCGGAGAGTCCGGCGCACTTCATCCGGACGAAGGATCGCTGGTGATCCAGCCATCCGATCAGCTGCTCGCGCTCAGGTGCGGTCAGCGGCGGACGCGGTACTTCGGTCATGCGAATACTCCTGTAGTGGAGCCGCCCGACCTCAACCGCGGGTGCGGCGGACGGGCAGCGCGACGGTTCGGTACGACATCGCACTCACCTCCTTCCGCGTGGACCTGCACCGTAGCCAGTCGCCTCCCGCGCTGGCAACCACATTTACCGGTAGAGCGCGAGAGCTCCGGTCAGCGAGTCGACCGCCTGCCGCGGACCGTAGACGGCCAGACCGAGGTACTCGACATCCTCGGGCTTGGTGCCGCCCAACGTCTCGCTGAACTGCTGATAGGTCCGGGCCCGCTGCGCGATCTGGTTCATGTCGTGCACCACCACGTCGTCGCGGGCGGCGGCCTGCGCGCGCAGCTCGTGCAGCCGCTCGGCGGATGCCTTCAACACCGGGATCGGGTACGCCGACATGCCGGTGTGCGGATGACCGCCGGCGTCCACGGTGTCGGCGCCGACCGTGTCGGCATGCCAGTGGCCGAGCGCGACGCCGAGCAGCGCCGCAGTGTTCAGAGCAACGCCGACCGGGGACTCGGCCGCGATCACCACCACGATCTTGTTCGTCAGCACGGCGGGAACCTACCCCGACGTACGACGATCTGAAGCGGTCGCCGAACATCGTTCGGCAGATCTGCGAAAATCGTGGTCATGGACGAACTTGATACGGCGTTACTGCGGATCCTGCAGAACGACGCCCGCCGCACCAACCGCGAGATGGCCGCCGAACTCGGTATCGCCCCGTCCACCTGCCTCGAGCGGATCCGCTCACTGCGCGAGCGCGGCGTGATCAGCGGCTACCACGCGGCCGTCGACCTCAAGGCGATCGACCGCGCCACCCAGGCGATCATCTCGATCAAGCTGCGCCCCCAGGCGATGGCTGTCGCCACCGCCTTCTCCGACTACGTGATGCAGCTCCCGCAGACCCTCGACATGTTCATGGTCTCCGGCGCCTCCGACTTCCTCGCCCACGTCGCCGTCAAGGACACCCAGCAACTCCGCGACCTGGTCCTCGACCTCGCCAAACGCCAGGAGATCGCCGACATCCGCAGCTCGGTGGTCTTCGAACACCACCACCGAACCACGGTCCTGCCGCTCTGACTACATCTTGGTGAGCCCCCAACGCTGGCAGCTCCCGTTCCAGTAGTGCCAGGTGATCAGATGATCGACCTTGCCCGGATCACACCCGGGGATGTCCATCGTGAAGCCGGTGTCGGCCTGCTGGATCGTCCAGCTGCCGTCCACCGCGGGTTCGATCCGCCACCGCTGGCATTCCGACGAGTCGACCGGAGTCACCACCAGACTCGTCGCGGGTTCCCGGGAACAGCTGTCGACCTGGAGCGCGGAACCCGACGACGGGTCGATGATCTGGTACACGTCGTCGCCGAGTGGTTTGAGCTGCCAGCGCTGGCAGGCGCTGGCCGGAATCCAGTCCCAGATCTGGACCCCGCTCGACGGCGTGCAGTTCTCGATGTCGAGGACGTAGTCGCCCTTCTCGTTGCGGAGGTCGCCGATCTTGTACCGTCCGTCGAGCTGGGTCGAGTTCAGTGCGGCCCGCAAGATCCACTGCTGCTCGGGTACGCCGGCGCACGTCTTCTGGATCACCTTCGCACCGTTCGCCGTACCGGCGTTCTCGACGGCGGCGCACTTGTCGCTGTGCGCGAACCGGACCCGGAACACGGTGTCGTAGCTGCTGCCCTCGACATAGTCCAGCAGCACTTGCTGATTACCTGTCCCTCGGCATTTCCACTGCACCATCGGTGCGCCGTCGGCGACACTTTCCGCACCCACGTCCACGCAGCGGGGCTTGCCGTCGGCAGGATCCACCCGCTCATGCACCATCTGCAGCTCGTACTGCTCGGTGCCGGCCACCGGGACCACGCGGAACCTCTGGTGCAGCCCGTTGAAGCAGTCCCACTGCTGGATCGATGCCGGGTCGGTCTGACTCGCGCCGGCCACCTCCATGCACTTGCCGCTATTGCGTGACACCAGCTCGTACGTCCGTGGCTCCAGGTCGAACTTCGGCCCGCTGCCGGCGCCGACCGCAGTCTCCTTCCAATCGCTCACCGGCGCGGTGAACGCCGTACCGGTGGAACGCAACCGCGAGACCTCACGACCGCCGCCGTCGAGCGAGGTGATCAGCGCCGCGTCGGCCTTCTGGTCGCGGTCGAAATCGCCGATCTGCAAGGCGGTTCGCAGCGGGTCCACGCCGGCACCGGTCCACCAGTCCGCCACCGTGTACGTCGTCCCGGTCGAACGGAGCACCTTCAGCGTCGTGCCGGTGCCGTTGTCGTACACCGAGACCACGTCATCCTTGCCGTCGGCATCGACATCGCCGACCTCCAGATGGCCCTTGTCCAGGCAGTAGTCCCCGTCGTACGCCGTGGTCGGCGCGGCGAAGCCGGCCCCGGTCGAGCGGTACACGTCAGCTACGGTCCGGCAGGCCCCCAGCTTCCGGAACACGACCAGGTCGTCCCTCTTGTCGCCGTCGACATCGGCCAGTACCGGCTGGGTCGCGGACCAGTCCCCGCCCGAGGCCGTGGTCTGCAGCCACTGAACAGGTGCAGACAGGTTGCTGCCCGAGTACACGACCACCCGCCAGGTGCCGTTGCCGGTGTTCAGCTGTACGGCGATGTCATCCGCATCGTCACCGGTCAGGTCGCCGGCGCTGACGTGTGCGGTGGCGATCGTCCAGTCCGGCTGCGCCGCCTTCCAGACCGGGGTGGAGGGAGCGTCGTACCGGTTGCCGTCGGACGGCAACGTGTACAGCGCCACTCGCCGGCCGGGCTCGTCGCGGAAGAACGCCACATCGGTCCGGCCGTCCTTGGTGAAGTCGCCGCGGACCGGGCGGCTGCGGGACAAGGCGAAGCCGCCGTTGTTCTTGCTGTCCCACGAGATCGTGCCGGTGGCGAAGCTCCCGTTCATGCTGTCGACGTTCCAGACCGTGGTCCGGCCGTAGCCCTGGTCGAGCACCATCGCGACATCGGCCGCCCCGTCGCCGTTGATGTCGCCGCGCACCGGCGTGGTCGCCGGGTTGGCCTTCGCGAGCAGGACGTAGGTCTCCTTCATCAGCGGCCCCGGGTTGCCGGCTCGGTCGACCGCGCGGACCCACAGCCGCGCGCTGGTGTTCACGCTGACCGGGAGGTCGGCGGTTCCGTCCGGCTTGGCCTTGATCGTCAGCAGCACCCGGTCCGCGCTGAAGCCGTACAGGTACTCCGAGACGTCGCTGTCGCCCGCGGCCGGGCTGAGCTTGACGATGCCCACCTCCCGGGCCGGTTTGCCGGGGAGGCCCTTCGGGAAGTCCGTCGACATCGCCGTCGGTGCGCCCGGCGCGGTGCTGTCGATCGTGAAGTAGCAGCGCGGGCTCGGCGGACCGTAGTCGATCCCGTCGTCCGGCACCTGGTCGTCGCTGCGCGCCGTGTAGTAGTACGGCGTACCGCCGCTCAGCGTGCCGGCCGGAACCGGTGACCAGGTGAACGCGGCGCCGTTGCTGGTGATCCCGGAGTTCTGGCTGTAGACCGTGCTGTCGTCGCCCGCGCGGTGGATCTCCAGCCGGTTGACCAGCGAGTCGCCGTCCGGATCGCCCGCGACCCCGGAGAAGGCCGGGCTCGCGGTGTTGATCGCGGTCGGGGCGGCCGCGGTCCCGCAGCGCTTCGGGTAGTCGAAGTTCACCTTCAGCGGCATCCGCGGCGCGTTGTTGTAGTTGATCACGATGTTCGCGGTCTCGCCGCGGAACCGCTTCCACTGGTACGGGTTCTGCTCCTCCGGTGCCTTCAGCCCCAGGGACACCCGCTGCTCGCCGCGGTCCGCGATCCCCTGGAACAGGGCCTTCAGCTCCGAGGTCTCCCAGCCCATCGACATGTCGGGTTCGGAGTCCTTGGCATGTCCCTTCACCTGGCCGAGGAAGCCGAGCCACGTGGTGTTGCGCCACGTCACGTCGCCGGCCCGGCTGATCGGACTGGTCTGATACAGATCGACGGGGTAGGGAGTGCCGTCCGGCGAGTGGTCCAGCACGATCTTGAAGACGGCCTTCGTGATCCGGGCGCCGTTGAGTCCGGCGGTGCTGAAGTTGAACAGCGATCGGTACGTGTCGGTGTCGGCGCCCCACGCTTCACCGACCTTGGCGCCCTGAGCCCGGTCGTAGTCCCAGTAACTCTGGTCGACGTGGTCCTCGTTGATGTGCGTCCACAGGTCGTTCGCGGACTCGTCCCAGGACGGATCGATGGTGACCGGGTACGTCGTCGTGGGCGCGGTCAGCAGGCTCTGGTCGGGGCGGATCGTCAGCACGCCGCCGGTCAGCGAGGACGCCGCGCCAACCGTCGCCGGTTCCGGGGCGGAGTCCCACATCAACGGCTGACCGGACGTGTAGACGACCCGGCCGCGCCGATCCGTGGCCAGCGTCGTACCGTCCGGCTGGTGGCGGAACGACAGCCCGCTGCCGGTCAGCGTGAAGCGCAGCTCGCGCAGCGCCGGGTTGTTCGCCGCCGCGCGGTTCTTGACGATCAGTGCCTTGGCGAAGCCGGTCGATCGCGCCTGCATCCGCAGGTCGACGCCGGGCAGGACCTCGGCGTACGTCGCGGTGTCACCGCTCAGCACGGGCTTCGGCAAGACTCCGGGCCACCCGAGGCGTAACCGGTTGCCCAGGCTGACCAGGCCCGCACCTGGACCACCGCCGGACAACGCCAGCCCGGTGTCGGCGGCTGCGGGGCGGACTCTGCCGTCCTTGCCGGCGCGCAGCGTCAGGTCGATTCCGGTCCCGGCGGAGGTCCGCACCGGAGCGACGTGCTGAACCATCGTGTGCGAGCCGTCCGGGTTCACGTAGACCTCACGGGAGGTCGTGCGCTGCTCGGGCACCTCGATGCGATGCCCGGCCCGGCGGGCCTGGAGGGCGTAGCTGTCCGGTTCGGGTGGCGCAGGGGCGGCGGTCGCCGCAGTCGAGGGCGGAGCGCTCTGGATCAGCGCCAGGGGCAGGGCGACGGCGAAGGCCGTCAGGAAGTGCGTGAACCGGAAGGCGGGCACGGCCGGTCCTCCTGTCGAGAGGAGTGCGGAGACGGCCGTCACGATCGCATTCCGCGCGCTCGCAGGGAACGGAATTCGGCGCTGCCCGAATGAATCGGCGAGGCCATTTCACGGCGGTGGAATCGATTGCCGGATCAGTCCGCCGGCCATCCACTGGAGCCCCGACCGCCGCCTGTTTCCGGGAGGACCCATGCCTGTCCGCCAGCGATTGAGGATGACGTCCACGGCCGCCGCCGTGGCGATCAGCCTGGTCGTCTCCACACCGGGAGTAGCGCCTGCCGCGCAGGTCCCGCTCAAGCACGGCTTCACGAAGGCGAAACCGCGCAAAGCTGTGACCGTTCGTACCGAGAAGCTTCCGGCCAAGCCGGGAGTCCCCGACCACGACGCCGACATCGCGGTGACGTCGGTCCCCGAACCGCGCTGGCCGGCCGCCGGGCACGCGGAGGTCGCCGTACCGCAGGCGCAGGTGGGGCGGACGGCGAACCAGCCGGCGCCGGCCGGCACGCTGCCGATCAAGATCGGTCCGCCGGCCGCGGCGATCCGCGCGGCGGGCACGGCCGCCACAGCGGCGGATCGAGCGGCCGCGGCGGCCACACCGGCGAAGGTCGCGGTCGACCTGCTCGGCCGGTACGGAAGCGAGCTCCGGTTCACCGTACGGCGCGCCGATGCGGTGCAGAAGGCAGGTCAGGTCCAGCTGAGCCTGGACTACAGCGGGTTCAAGCAGGCGTACGGCGGTGACTGGGCCACCCGCCTGCAACTGATGCAGCTCCCGGATTGCGCCGGCTGTGCCCCGGTCCGGTTACCGAGCCGGAACAACGGTACCGGCGAGATCACGGCCGACGTACCGGCGAGCGCCAGGACCGCCACCTTCGCGCTCAGCGCGGCCGCGTCCGGCGCGGCCGGTGACGGCTCCTCGACCTCCCTGAACGCGACCGCGACCTGGCAGGTCGGCGGCTCGTCGGGTGACTTCACCTGGTCGTACCCGATGCAGGTTCCGCCGAGTCTCGGCGGGCCCAAGCCGGAGCTGAACATCGGCTACAACTCCGGCGCCGTGGACGGCCGGACGACGGCCGCGAACAGCCAGGGCTCCTGGCTGGGCGCCGGCTTCGAGTTCGCCCCGGGTGGCTCGATCGAGCGCCGGTACGCCTCCTGTGCCTCGAAGACCGAGCAGAAGGGCAACAACGGCACGAGCCCGACCGGTGACTACTGCTGGGCCACCGACAACGCCACCTTCAGCCTGAACGGCGCGGGTGGCGAACTCGTGCTCGACGACGCCAGCCAGACCTGGCACTCCCGCAACGACGACGGCCTCAAGGTCGAGCGGCTGACCGGCGCCGACAACGGCGACGGCGGTCCCGACACCGGGCTGGGCGCGAAGGGGGAGCACTGGAAGATCACCGACAAGGGCGGGGTCCAGTACTACTTCGGGCTGAACAAGTTGTCGGGGGCAACCAACGCGACGAACTCGACGTGGACGGTTCCGGTGGCCGGCAACAACGGCGGTGAGCCGTGCAACAAGACCGCGTTCGCCGACTCCTTCTGCAAGCAGGCCTATCGCTGGAACCTGGACTACGTGGTGGATCCGCACGGGAACACCGCGAGCTACTACTACGACGTCGAGACCAACAAGTACGGCCGCGCGGGCAAGGGCACGCTGGTCGAGGAGTACACCCGGGCCGGCAACCTGAAGCGGATCGAGTACGGACAGCAAAAGGACAAGCTGTCCGACAGCACCGCCCAGGTCGCGCGGGTCCGGTTCGAGACCGCCGACCGCTGCCTCAAGGCGAGCACCTGTACGCCGGCCGACTTCGTCGACACTCCGCTGGACCAGGAGTGCACGAGCAGCACCGACTGCGGCGACAAGGTCTCGCCGACCTTCTGGACGAAGAAGCGGCTCAACCGGGTCGTCACCGAGGTCTGGCGCGGATCGTCGTACCAGCCGGTGACCTCGTGGACCATGCAGCAGTCGTTCCTGGACCCCCAGGACGGCGGCCGCTCGAGCATGCTGTGGCTGGACGGGATCACCAGCAGCGGTCTGGCCAACGGCGGGAACGTGGCGCTGCCCAAGGTGACCTTCGCCGCGCAGATGCTGCCGAACCGGCTCTCCAGCCCAGAGACCGCCGGGCAGCCGGTGCTCAACTGGCCGCGGGTGCGGACCATCACCTACGGCTACGGCAGCCAGGTGACGGTGCACTACGTGACCCCGGACTGCGTCAACCCGACCAAGCTGCCGGCCCGCGACGACAACCACATGCGCTGTTATCCGGTCAAGTGGACGCCCAAGGGCGAGGCCGAGCGTGAGGACTGGTTCGGCAAGTACGTCGTCGACGAGGTCAAGGAGTCCGACCAGGTCGGCGGCTCCCCGGACCAGACCACCAGGATCGAGTACCCGGGCACGCCGTCGTGGCGGCACGACGAGGAGGACGGCCTGGTCGAGGTCGACCGCAAGACCTGGTCGCAGTGGCGCGGCTACGACAAGGTCAAGGTGATCAGCGGCGACGGCGTCGACGGCCCGGCCACGGTGAAGCTGAACACCTATTACCGCGGCATGGACGGCGATGTCCGCGCGGACAACACGGTCAAGTCCGCCACGATCACCGACTCCACCGGCGTCGCGGTCAAGGACCTGAACGCCCTGACGGGCCGGTTGCGCGAACAGGCGACGTACTCGGGCAGCACCATGGTGGAGCGGTCGATCACCGACCAGTGGGTCTCGAAGGACCCGACCGCGATCCGTCAGCGGACCTGGGGTACGACGATGACGTACCGGACCGGTGAGCAGGCGATCCGTCAGGACCAGGCGGTCGGCACCGGATGGAAGCACAGCGAATCGTCGAACACGTTCGACGAGCAGACCGGCCGGCTCACCCAGAAGACCGACCTGAAGGACTTCGGCAACCCCAACGACGACACCTGCACCCGCTACGAGTACTTCGACAACGCGAGCAAGGGCCTCGTCGAGCTGCCGTCGCGGACCCAGACCGTCGACCTCGCCTGCAGCAAGGCGTGGACCAAGGACGACGTCATCGCGGACACGGTCACGCAGTACGACCCGAACACCGGCGACCAGCTCGCGGTCCGGCGGCTGTCCGGCTTCGACTCCGTCGGCAAGGAGGTGTACCAGACCGTCAGCACGATGGACTACGACCTGTTTGGGCGGATCCGGCACACGATCAACGCCGACGCCAAGACGGTCGCGGTGGACTACACGCCGGCCGCGGGCGGTCCGGTCACCAGCACGAAGACCACGCAGCCCAACGGCCAGACCGCGAGCAGCACACTCGACCCTGCCTGGGGCGAGGAGATCGCGGTGACCGATGTGGCCGGCCGGACCACGACGACCAAGCGGGACGCGCTGGGCCGCGTACTCGAAACCCGGCAGGCGGGGAACACCTCGGCGATCCCGAACGTGAAGAACGAGTACAGCAACGAACAGGGCAAGCCCGGAGTCACCACGACCACCTTGTTGCGTTCCGACGGCCGCAGCGAGACCCGGCGCGAGTTCAGCGACGGGATGGGTCGCCGCCGGCAGACCCAGGAGGAAGGCGCGGACGGCGTCGGCCGGATCGTCACCGATTACCTGACCGACACCCGTGGCCAGGTCGTCAAGCAGAACGGCCCGTACGCCGACGACGCGCCGCTCGGCTTCGAGATCGTCAAGCCGGTCGACGAGAAGCAGGTACCGGCGCAGAAGTTCACGTCGTACGACGCGCTCGGCCGCCCGCAGCAGGAGTCGTTCGTGTCGATGGGCATCCAGCAGTGGAGCCGGTCGCACACCAACGCCACCGGCACCGAGACGATCGAGCCGCCGAACGGTGAGCAGGCGACCACCCGGATCTCGAACGTCCAGGGCCAGCTCGTCGAGTTGCGCGCCTATCACGGCAACAAGGCGACCGGCGACTACGACAAGACGACCTACACCTACACGACGGCGGGTCAGCTGGAGTCGGTCACCGACCCGGCCGGCAACGTCTGGTCGTACAAGTACGACCTGCGCGGCCGCAAGATCGAGGACCACGATCCGGACCGCGGAGTCACCACGTACACCTACAACGATCTCGACCAGCTGAAGACGACGACCGATGCCCGCAAGTCCGTGCTGAGCTACGAGTACGACGACCTCGGCCGCCAGACCTTCGTGAAGCAGGGGACGACCATCCTGGCCGAGTTCGTCTACGACAAGGTCACAGCGGGGGCGCTGGCGAGCGCCACCCGCTACGTGAACGGCAACGCCTACACGACCCGGTACACCGCCTACGACGATGCCGGCCGCCCGACCGCCAGCCAGGTCGAGCTTCCGGTCTCCGAGGGTGCCCTCCAGGGCACCTACCCGGTGACGACGACCTACACCGAGGACGGTCAGGTCAAGACCATGACGATGCCGAAGGCCGGCGACCTGGCCGCGGAGACCATCAGCTACTCCTACGACAAGCGTGGCCGCCCGATCACGCTGACCGGTGCCGCGAAGTACGTCACCGACACCGAGTACACCGCGTACGGCGAGACCAGCCTGATCGTGATGGGCGACCAGCAGGCACCGAACTGGGCGCAGCAGATGTACGAGTACGAGGAAGGCTCGCACCGGACGCACCGGGCCAGTCTGCTGACCGAGAACGGGCTCGAGTCCGATGTCGCCTACGAGTACGACGCCGCCGGCAATGTGCTGAAGGCGACCGACACCCCGGCGACCGGCCCGGAGGCCGACACCCAGTGCTTCGGCTACGACTACTACCGGCGGCTGACCCAGGCCTGGACGCCGAAGAGTGGCGACTGTGCGGCGACCCCGACGCAGACCACGCTCGGCGGCCCGGCGCCGTACTGGTCCAGCTGGTCGTTCGATGCCATCGGCAACCGGAAGACCGAGAAGTACACGACGCCGACCGGTCAGACCACCGCCACCTACGAGTACCCGGCCACGGGCCAGGCGCGGCCGCACGCCGTCCAGAAGGTCACCACGACCGGCGCTGACGGAACCCGGGTCGACCAGTACGTCTATGACGAGGACGGCAACCTGAAGACCCGCACCAAGGGCAGCGTGACCGACACACTGACCTGGGGCAGCGACGGTCAGCTCACCAAGCTGAGCGGCAACGGCAAGGACAGCAACTATGTGTACGACGCCGCCGGCACCCGGCTGCTGCGCAAGGACGCGACCGGAACGACGCTGTACCTTGGCAACACCGAACTGCAGCTGAAGCCGAACGGCACGCAAGTCGGTACCCGGTACTACTCGCTCGGCGACCATCAGGTCGCGGTCCGCACCGCCGGCAAACTCAGCTGGGTCACCGGTGACCACCACGGCACGATGACGGTCACGGTCGACGCTGCCAACACAGCCACCGTCCAGCGACGGCGGACCACGCCGTACGGCGAGCTGCGCGGCACGGCGCCGGCGGTGTGGCCGGGCAACCGGGGCTTCGTCGGCGGCCTCCAGGACGACCAGGCCGGACTGGTCCGGCTGGGTGCCCGCGACTACGACGCGAGTACCGGGCGGTTCATCTCGGCGGACCCGAAGCTCGAGGTCGACGATCCACAACAGATGAACGCGTACGCCTACGCCAACAACAGTCCGGTCACCTTCAGCGACCCCGACGGCCAGCGTTACGTCACCGACACGGTCACGACGCTGCGCCAGACCGTCAAGTGGGTCAGCAAGCGGATCACCGAAGAGAAGGAAAAGATCGTCAAGCACCAGAAGACGGTCATCCTCGCGATCGGTCTCTACCTCGCCTTCCGCGCCATGGGCTGGTGGTCGCTGGCCAACGCCCTGCTGAGCGTCGCGGTCTGGTACACCCGCGAGATCATCAGGATCACCCGCACCATCCAGGTCCTGGTC
The DNA here is from genome assembly GCF_040605415.1 of Kribbella sp. NPDC005582. NCBI lineage: Bacteria > Bacillati > Actinomycetota > Actinomycetes > Propionibacteriales > Kribbellaceae > Kribbella > Kribbella sp. NPDC005582. The sequence continues at coordinate 1,799,378 of NZ_JBEXCU010000001.1, read as the reverse complement.
AAAGTCCAAGAGCGCGTCACCCGGAAACTCAAACGCTGGGTGGGCGATGCCGAAGCCAAAGACCTCGACCGCATGCTCAAACAATCCAACGACATCTTGAACTACGCGGCGCAGGCATCGCGGGCCGCGGTCGTCAACGTGGGCTGGGCCGCCGCGCTGCGCGGTGCCAACAGTCAAGGTGGCGGCGGCGGTGGCGGTGGCGGTGGCGGCGGGTTGATGCCGCCGGACAACGGTCGTCCCATCTTCGACCTCGGCGACAACGACCCGGGCGACCTGTCCTGGGCAGAGATTTCCGGTATCGCAGGAATCGGCAAGATTGGCTACGACGTGGCCGACGAGAACCTCCGGAAGCAGCTGGGCAAGCCGAGCGCCAGTGGCCTTGGGAAGGCGAAGGGAAACCTCTGGACCATGCTGGCTCTGGTGGGCGGCGGGGTGATCTGGAACGACTCGAACGAGCCGGGTGGGATCAACTGGGCCAAGCTGATGTCGTGGGCCTCGCCGGCGGCCCGGCTGCTCTACGCCGGGATGCAGTACGACCAGCGCCACCCGTTGCCGCAGCGGCCGGACAACACGGATCCGAAGGCGGGTTGTGGGATGTATGCGATGGGAGCGGGTACACCCAACTGCTAGCGGTTGTCCTTGATGCGTTTCGCCTTACCTAGCGAGCGTTCCAGGGCATGGGGCGTCACGATCTCCACGGAGATCGTGACGCCTACGCGTTCCTTGACGCGGCGAGCCAACTGCTGGGCGGCGGTCTCGTGATCGGTGAAGCCCGGGGCGGCTTCGACCTGGATGGTGAGTTCGTCCATCCGGCCGGGGCGGGTGAGGACGCAGAGGTAGTGCGGGGTGAGACCTTCGACGAGCAGGATCTGCTCTTCGATCTGGGTGGGGAAGACGTTCACGCCGCGGACGATCATCATGTCGTCGGTGCGGCCGGTGATCTTCTCCATCCGGCGCATGCCGGGGCGCGCCGTACCGGGGAGGAGGCGGGTCAGGTCGCGGGTGCGGTAGCGGAGGACGGGGAAGGCCTGCTTGGTCAGGGTGGTGAAGACGAGTTCGCCTTCGGAGCCGTCGGGCAGGACCTCGCCGGTGACCGGGTCGATGATCTCCGGGTAGAAGTGGTCCTCCCAGATGTGCAGGCCGTCCTTGGTCTCGACGCACTCCTGCGCGACGCCGGGGCCCATCACCTCGGACAGGCCGTAGATGTCGACGGCGTGCATGCCGGTTCGCTGCTCGACCTCGGTACGCATCTGTTCGGTCCAGGGTTCGGCGCCGAAGATGCCGATCCGGAGCTGGGTGTCGCGGGGATCCAGCCCGCGCTTGTCCATCTCGTCGAGGATCGAGAGGAAGTACGACGGGGTGACCATGATGATCCGGGCGCCGAAGTCGCGGATCAGGTCGACCTGCCGCTCGGTCATGCCGCCGGAGACCGGTACGACGGTGCAGCCGAGCCGCTCGGCCCCGTAGTGCGCGCCGAGTCCACCGGTGAAGAGTCCGTACCCGTAAGCCACATGGCACACGTCTCCCGCGCGACCGCCGGCCGCGCGGATCGACCGCGCCATCAGATCGGCCCACGTGTCGAGGTCCCGCTGGGTGTACCCGACCACGGTCGGCTGACCGGTCGTCCCGGACGACGCGTGCACGCGCGCGACCTCCGTCCGCGGTACGGCGAACATCCCGAACGGGTAGTTGTCCCGCAGATCCTTCTTCGTGGTGAACGGCAGCCGGCTCAGGTCGGAGAGTTCGCGCAGGTCGCCGGGCGCGAAGCCGATCCCGTCCAGCGCGGCCCGGTAGTGCGGCACGTTCTCGTAGCAGCGCCGTACGGTTGCCTGCAGCAACGAAAGTTGCCGCGACCGCAGTTCGTCGACCGACAATCGCTCGCCGGAATCCAGCAACTCGTCGGGCACAGCAAGCTCCCTAGGGACGGGCGAGCAGGGTCGCGATGCCCTGCCCGACGCCGATACACATGGTGGCGAGCGCGTACCCGGCGTCGCGGTGGCGAAGCTCCAGGGCGGCGGTGAGGGCGAGACGGGCGCCGGACATCCCGAGAGGGTGACCCAGGGCGATGGCGCCGCCGTTCGGATTGACGTGCTCGGCGTCGTCGGGGAGGCCGAGTTCGCGGAGGACTGCCAGGGACTGCGAGGCGAAGGCCTCGTTCAGTTCGATCGCGCCGATGTCGGTCAGTGCGACGCCGGTCCGGTCGAGAAGTTTGCGGGTGGCGGGCGCGGGCCCGATCCCCATGATCCGCGGCGGTACGCCGGCTATCGCGGTGCCGACGATCCGGGCCAGCGGTGTGACGCCGAGCCGCTCGACCATCTCGCCGCTCATCACCAGCAACGCGGCCGCGCCGTCGTTCACGCCGGAGGCGTTGCCCGCGGTGACGGTGCCCGGCGTACGGAACGGTGTCTTCAGGCCGGCCAGGGCCTCGAGTGAGGTCTCGCGCGGGTGCTCGTCGGTGTCGACGACAGTCACCGCGCCGCGCTTGCCCGGAACCTCGACCGGCACGATTTCCTCGGCCAGCCGCCCGTTCGCCTGCGCCTTCGCCGCGCGCTGCTGTGACCGCAGTGCGAAGAGGTCCTGGTCTTCGCGAGAGATGTCGAAGTCCGCGGCCACGTTCTCGGCCGTTTCCGGCATCGAGTCGATCCCGTACTGCTTCTGGAGCAGGGGATTCACGAAGCGCCAGCCGATCGTGGTGTCGAACACCTCGGCCTGTCGCGAGAAGGCAGCGGTTGCCTTGGGCATCACAAACGGTGCCCTGGACATCGATTCGACACCACCGGCGATCAGTACGTCGTTGTCCCCGGCGATGATCGAGCGGGCGGCGTACGCGAGGGCGTCGAGGCCGGATCCGCAGAGCCGGTTGATCGTCGTACCGGGGACCTCGACCGGGAGTCCGGCGAGCAGCACGGCCATCCGGGCGACGTCGCGGTTGTCCTCGCCGGCCTGGTTCGCGCAGCCGAGGACGACGTCATCGATCAGCGCCGGCTCGAAGGAGTGTCGCGCGAGCAAGGACGAGATCGCGTGCGCGGCCAAGTCGTCCGGTCGGACCGTCGCCAGCGCGCCGCCGTACCGGCCGATCGGCGTCCGTACTCCGTCGACGAGAAAAGCCTGGCGGGTCATGAATCCTCCGCAATGATGGTGCCGGACAGTTGGCGGCTGCGGCCGCGGAACTCGGCGATCACGTCGTCGCCGCGGCGGACGGTCACGTCGTAGATGGCGTTCCGGCCGAAGGTCGTGCGCTCGGCGGCCGTGGCGACGAGCAGGTCGCCGCGCCGGGCGGGCGCGACGAAGACGATGTCGCAGGCCTGCGCGACGGTGACCTGGTTCCGGGAGTTGCAGGCGAAGGCGAACGCGGAGTCGGCCAGGCTGAAGACGAAGCCGCCGTGCGCGATTCCGTGACCGTTCACCATGTCGTCGCGGACCGGCATCTCGACCGACGCCGTACCGTCCCCGACGGCCACCAGTCGCATGCCCAGTCCGGCGGAGGCGGTGTCTTCCGCCCACATCGCCGCGGCCACGCGGTTCGCCAGGTCGTCGCCCATGACTGTCCCTTCGGGTGAGGGTTGTGACACTCTAGCCCCGATTACGCCAATGACTGTAACATCGCCGCATGACCTCGGATCTGCTGGCTGCTCACCGTGACCGCCTCGACGCCGCTCTGACCGCGATCCGCGGCCGCGGCTACCACTCCGCGTTCCCGGAGTCCCCCAGCCCGCGGGTCTACGGCGAGACGGCCGCAGCCGACGGTCAGGCCGCCTTCGAGGCCCACCTCGGTACGACGTACGCCGTGGAGACGCCCGGGGCGCGCGGGACGGTGGTCACCGAGGAGTCGCCGTTCGGCCTCAAGCTGGACGTGTCGTACCCGCGGACGGTCGAGGCCGGTCTGGACGAGCTGCTCGCGGCGTCGCGCCAGGGACTGACCGCCTGGCGCAACGCCGGGATCGACGGCCGCACCGGCGTCGTCCTGGAGATCCTCGACCGGCTGCACAAGCGGGTCTTCGAGCTGGCCAACGCCGTCCAGCACACCAGCGGTCAGGCCTTCGTGATGGCCTTCCAGGCCGGCGGCGCGCACGCGCTGGACCGGGCGCTGGAGGCGGTCGCCTACGCGCACGAGGAGATGAGCCGTTACCCGGCCGAGGCGCTCTGGGAGAAGCCGGCCAAGGGCGACCCGATCCGGATGCAGAAGAACTTCACCGTCACCGGCCGCGGTGTCGCGCTGGTGATCGGCTGCAACACCTTCCCGACCTGGAACTCCTGGCCCGGTCTGTTCGCCTCGCTCGTCACCGGCAACGCGGTCGTCGTGAAGCCGCACCCGCTCGCGGTGCTGCCGCTGGCGATCACCGTGGAGGTCTGCCGCGAGGTGCTGGCCGAGGGCGGTTTCGATATGAACCTGGTCACCCTGGCGGTCGAGCGGGCCGGTGACGGCCTGGCCAAGCCGCTGGCCACCCGCCCCGAGGTCAAGCTGATCGACTTCACCGGCGGCAGCGAGTTCGGCGAGTGGCTCGAGCAGAACGCGACCCAGGCGACAGTCTTCACCGAGAAGGCCGGCGTCAACGCGGTCATCATCGACTCCACCGACGCCTTCAAGGCGCTCTGCGGCAACCTGGCCTTCACGCTCGCGCTCTACTCCGGCCAGATGTGCACGACCACCCAGAACATCTTCATCCCGGCCGGCGGCATCGAGACCGACGAGGGACACAAGTCCTTCGACGAGGTCGGCGCCGGGATCGCCGGCGCGCTGAACAAGCTGCTCGGTGACGACGCCCGCGCGGTCGAGATCCTCGGCGGCATCGTCAACAACGCCGTGATCAGCCGCCTCGACCTGGCCGCGGAGTACGGCGACGTCGTCCTGGAGTCGCGGACGATCAAGCACCCGGCCTTCCCGGACGCCGTGGTCCGGACGCCACTGCTGGTCGCGCTCGAGGCCAAGGACACCGACGTGTACGGCAAGGAGTGCTTCGGTCCGGTGTCGTTCCTGGTCAAGACCGCCGACACCGCGGAGTCGATCGCGCTGTTCCGGCAGACCGTCACCGAGGGTGGCGCGATGACCGCGGGGATCTACTCGACCGATGCCGGCATCCTCGACCAGGCCCGCGAGGCCGCGCTGGATTCCGGGGTCGCGCTGTCGGAGAACCTGACCGGTCCGGTCTTCGTGAACCAGTCGGCTGCGTTCAGTGACTTCCACGGCACGGGAGCCAACCCGGCGGCGAATGCGACATACACCGACGGCGCTTACGTTGCGAGTCGCTTCCGGGTCATTCAGTCTAGGCGTCATGCCTGACGCTCTCGTTGCCCCGTCCTTGCACGAAGCTCTTGCCTACTACGACCGCTGGCTGGCGTTCAATCAGCGCTACCAGCGGGTGCCGGGGGTGCAAGCTGCGGTCTATGCCGACGACACGGTCGCCTTCTCCGCGGCGTACGGGCTGGCGGACGTGGAGAACGACGTACCGCTGACCGAGCAGCACCTGTTCCGGATCGCGTCGCACTCGAAGACCTTCACCGCGGTGGCGATCTTCCAGCTGGCCGAGCAGGGCCGCGTGCGTCTCGACGACACTGCCGGCCAGCACGTGACCGAGCTGGTCGGTACGCCGCTCGGTGAGCGCACGGTGCGCGAACTGCTCGCGCACTCCGGCGGCGTGACGCGGGACAGCGGCGAGGCCGACTGGTGGCAGCTGGCGACCAGCTTCCCGGATCGCGACCAGCTGCTCGCCGTACTGCGGAACGCGAGTGCTGCGGTGCTCCCCGAGAACGATCGCTTCAAGTACTCGAACATCGGCTACGGCCTGCTCGGACTGATCATCGAGGCCGCGGCCGGTACGTCGTACAACGCGTTCGTGCAGACCGGGATCGTCGACAAACTCGGGCTGACCGGGCTCGGACCGGAGCTTGATCCGGCGCGGCTCGGTGAATACTCGAGCGGCTACAGCGCCCTCTCGTACTCCGACGCTCGGGTGCCGATCGACCACGTGGACACCCGAGCGCTGGCCTCCGCGACCGGCTTCTTCGGGAACGCCCGCGACCTGGTGACCTACTTCTCCGCGCAGTTCCCCGGCGACGACCGGCTGCTGTCGGATCGTTCGAAGCGTGAGATGCAGCACCCGCTCTGGCAGACGGCCCGCGACGACACGACGCGGTACGGGCTCGGGTTGCAGATCACGAAGATCGGCGACCGGGACTACTTCGGGCATGCCGGCGGCTACCCGGGGCACATCACCAAGACCTTCGTCGACGGATCGCGCCGGCTCGCACTCTCCGTGCTGACCAACGCCATCGACGGCCCGGCCGCCGCGCTCGCCGAAGCCGGCCTGAAGCTGATCGACCTGGCCAGCTCCACGGAGCGGGGTGACGCGACCGGGCTCGACCGATTCGTCGGCCGCTACGCGAACCTGTGGGGCGTCACGGACATCGCCGTCCTCGGCGGCCGCCTGTACGCGATCGACCCGACCAACACGGACCCGTCAGCCGAGCCGCAGTCGCTCGAAGCCGATGGCGACGCCCTCCGCGTCACCGGCGGATCCGGCTACGGCTCGTACGGCGAGTCCTACGCCTTCACGTTCGGTCCGGACGGCGCCGTCGACTCGGTCCGCGGCTCGAGCGGCCTCCTCATGCACCCCATCGACACCTACAGCCTTCCGGAGCGAGTTACCGTCAAGCCGTGACGATTCACGGTGACCATCCGTTCCTGCCGCCCGAGTCCGAGCGCAGCCCGGTCCGCCGGCTGCGCGGGCGGTTGCCGTCACCGGTCGGCCTCTGGACGACGTCGTACGGCGGGAAGCGGGCGGGGCTGACGGTCTCGTCGATGCTGGTCGCCGACGGCGAACCCGGGTTCGTGATCGGGTTGATCGACCCGGACTCGGACCTGTGGGAAACGTTGCGCAAGGCAAGAAGTGCGGTTGTGGCGTTGCTCGGCGGACCGCACCAGCAGCTGGCCGACGCGTTCGGGTACGTCGCGCCGGCGCCCGGTGGTCCGTTCAAGATGATCGACTGGACCGACACCGAGTGGGGCCCCGCCCCGGTCGGCGTCAGCACCTGGGCCGGCTGCACCCTCGTCGATCCCGACCCGCCCGAGGTCGGCTGGGCGCTCCAGGTCCAGCTGGAGATCGCCCACGTAGAACTTGCTCCCGACGAGATCCCGCCCCTGATCCACCGACGTGGGCGGTACACCACGTTCTAAGGTGGCACTATGCGAGCCACCACGATTCACGCGCCGTACGACATCCAGCTGAGTGACGTTCCGGATCCCCGGATCGACGGCCCGACCGATGCTCTGGTGCGGGTCGTTGCCTCGTGCATCTGTGGGTCGGATCTGTGGCCGTACCGGGGCGAGAACAAGATCAAGCCGGGCAGCCGGATCGGGCACGAGTTCGTCGGCATCGTCGAGGAGATCGGCGCCGAGGTGCGGACGGTTAAGCCGGGGGACTTCGTGATCGCGCCGTTCGTGGTCAGCGACGGCACCTGCCCGCATTGCCGGGCCGGCTTCCAGACTGCCTGCGAGAACCTGGTCGGCTACGGCAGCAGCCGCGCGGACGGCGGCCAAGGCGAGTACGTGAAGCTCCCGTACGCCGACGGCACGCTCGTCGCGACGCCGGAGCTGCCGGACGAGTCGATGATTCCGTCGCTGCTGACGCTGTCCGACGTGATGGGGACCGGCTGGCACGCGGCCCGGTCCGCGCGGGTGAAGGCGGGCGACACGGTCGTCGTGGTCGGCGACGGCGCGGTCGGGCTGTCCGGCGTACTGGCGGCGGCGCGGATGGGTGCCGAGCGGGTGATCGCGCTGTCGCGGCACGAGTCGCGACAGAAGCTGGCCGTCGAGTTCGGTGCCACGGACATCGTTTCCGAACGCGGTGACGAGGCGCGGGACGCCGTACTGGCGCTCACCGGCGGCGTCGGCGCGGACGCGGTGCTGGAGTGTGTGGGGACCGGGCAGGCGATCGAGACCGCGTTCGACGTGGCGCGGCCGGGGTCGACGGTCGGGTTCGTCGGCGTACCGCACGGGGTCGAGGTGCCGATCTCGACGATGTTCCGGCGCAACGTCGGGCTGGCCGGCGGGATGGCGCCGGTCCGGGCCTATCTGCCGGAGCTGATGGCCGACGTACTGGCGGGGGAGATCGACCCCGGCAAGGTGTTCGATCTGGACCTGCCGCTGGCCGAGGTGGCCGAAGGTTACAAGGCCATGCACGAGCGGCGCGCCATCAAGGTTCTGCTCCGTCCGTAACGGAGGGTGGCTACTCAGCAACCCACAAAAACGCGCGTAACCGCTCGAATGTGCTCGCTCTCACAGCAGTTGTGCGGTGCGATGACGGTTGCGCAACGCGCTCGCGCACATCGTTGACACCGGGGTTCGGGATGCCCAGAGTGGGGCGGTGTCAAGGGGGCATCGTTGTCAACGGCGCCACAACGGCTTGATCGGAGAGTGGAAAATGCGTGGTGGTCTGAGCAAGACCTTCGCGGTGCTGGGTGCGGCGGGTCTTCTCGCGGTGAGCGCCTGCGGTAACAGCGACAACGGCGGTGGCAGTGGCGACACGGCCACCAAGGATGTCACCGTCTTCACCTGGTGGGCCGACGGCGGCGAAAAGGCCGGTCTGGACGGCCTGGTGTCGGTGTTCAAGACCGACTGCAAGGACTACAACTTCGTCAACTCGGCGGTCGCCGGTGGCGCGGGGTCGAACGCCAAGCAGGTGCTGGCCAACGACCTGCAGGCGGGCAAGCCGCCGTCCACCTTCCAGGCGCACGCGGGTGCGGAGCTGAAGGACTACATCAACGCCGGTCAGGTCGACGACGTGAGCGGGCTGTACAAGGACTTCGGTCTGGACAAGGCTTTCCCGCAGAACCTGATCGACCAGCTGACGGTCGACGGCAAGATCTACTCGATCCCGGCCAACGTGCACCGGGCGAACGTCGTGTGGTCGAACCCCGACGTACTGAAGAAGGCGAGCATCGACGGCACCAAGGCCCCGGCCACCGTCGACGCCTGGATCGCGGACATGACCAAGCTGAAGGCGGCCGGCGTCAAGGCGCCGCTGGCCATCTCCAAGGGCTTCGCCCAGGAGATGGTGCTCGAGGACGTCCTGCTGGCCGAGCTGGGCACGGACACCTTCAACGGGCTGTGGGACGGCAAGACCGACTGGGCCGGCGCGAACGTCACCGCCGCGCTGAACAAGTACAAGACGCTGCTCAGCTTCACCAACGTCGACCGCGAGAACCTCGACTGGCCGGACGCGCTGCAGGCGGTCAACAAGGGCCAGTCCGGCTACACGCTGATGGGTGACTGGGTCGCCGCGCAGCAGCTGGCCGACAAGGTGCCGGACTCGAAGTACAACTACTGGCCGGCGCCGGGCACCGCGGGCACCTTCCAGTTCCTGTCGGACTCCTTCACGCTGCCGACCAACGGGCAGAACCCCGAAGGCACCAAGTGCTGGCTGAAGACCGTCGGCTCGGCCGAGGGCCAGAAGGCGTTCAACACCAAGAAGGGCTCGATCCCGGCCCGGTCCGACGCCAACCCGGCGGACTACCCGAAGTACCAGCAGTCGGCGATGGCGGACTGGAAGAGCAACAAGATCGCCGTCTCCTGCGCCCACGGCTCCGGCTGCTCGGCCGGTCAGAACAACGACATCCTGTCCGCGCTGAGCCAGTTCAGCGGCGCCCAGGACGTCGCGAAGCTGCAGACCGCGCTCGGCACCGCGATGAAGACGAGCTGATGCTCGGCGAGTTGCGTACCGGCTTCGAGACGGAGAGCTGACCATGCACGGAAGAATCCGGACCTGGGGCCCTGGCGCCCTGGTGCTGCTGCCGACCGTGCTGCTGATCGGGTACTTCGTCTACGGGTTGATCGCGTGGTCGTTCAACACGTCGCTGACGGATCGGCACACGGCCCGCAAGGGTCCGGCCGACTACGTCGGTTTCGAGAACTACGCGCATTTGTTCGGTGAAGAGCGGTTCCTCAACTCGCTGAAGAACCTCGGCGTGCTCACGGTGGCGTTCATCGTGGGCACGCTGATCTTCGGCCTGCTCTGGGCACTGCTGCTGGAGAAGGGCGTACCGGGCGAGAGCATCTTCCGGTCGGTCTTCCTGTTCCCGATGGCGGTCTCGATGATCGCCTCGGGAGTGGTGTGGAGCTGGTTGCTGAACCCGTCGCAGGGTGACGACGCCCGCGGCCTGAACCGCCTGTTCCACATCCTGCACCTGAACTTCCTGGAGAACCCGTGGTGGACCGCGGGCAGCCGGTGGACGACGATGATGTCGATCGCGCTGCCGGCGGTCTGGCAGCTGTCGGGCTACATCATGGCGCTGTTCCTGGCCGGCTTCCGGGGCATCCCGGGCGAGCTGCGCGAGGCGGCCCGGGTGGACGGCGCGTCGGAGTTCAAGCTCTACCGGCACGTGCTGTTCCCGCAGTTGTCCCCGATCGCGCTCTCGGCGCTGATCATCCTCGGGCACATGTCGCTGAAACTGTTCGACCTGATCTACGCGATCACCGGGCCGAACCAGTTCCGGACCGAAGTGCCCGCGGTCTACATGTGGAACACCTTGCTGCGCAGTGACATGGCGAAGGCGGCCGCGATCGCGATCGTGCTGCTGGCCGTCGTCGCTGTGCTGGTGATCCCGTACGTCGCCTACACCGTCCGGCAGGAGGCCGAAGAGTGAGCGCCGCAGATGCGACCGGACAGGCCGCGGCGGCGATCCGTCGTACGCCGAAGAGCCGTGGGGTGATCGCGGACGGGTCTACCCGCAGGAGCCGGACCGTGCGGTACATCCTGCTGCTGCTGTTCCTGCTGTTCGTGCTCACACCGGTGTACGTCGTGATCGTCACCAGCTTCAAGACGTCCGCCGACACCAGCGCCGCCGATCAGTGGTCGTTGCCGAGCGACTGGACGCTGGAACCCTGGCGCAAGGCGTGGGACGTGCTGCAGCCGTACCTGATCCGCTCGCTCTCGCTGGCGGTGCCGGCGGCGATCATCTCGTCGCTGATCGGTTCCGCGAACGGGTTCGTGCTGGCTCGCTGGCGGTTCCCCGGCGCGAACCTGGTGTTCGCGTTCATCCTGTTCGGGATGTTCATCCCCTACCAGGCGGTGATGCTGCCGCTGCGGACGACGTTCACCGAGCTGGACGTCACCCGGGGCGTGCCGACGCTGATCCTGGCGCACTGCATCTACGGCCTCCCGATCTGCACGCTGATCTTCCGCAACTACTACGCGACGGTGATCCCGAACGAGATCATCGAGTCGGCGCGGGTGGACGGCGCCGGGCTGATCCAGACCTATCTGCGGATCATCCTGCCGGTCTCGATCTCCGGCTTCGTGGTGACGCTGATCTGGCAGTTCACCTCGGTCTGGAACGACTTCCTGTTCGCCCTGTTCCTCACCCAGCAGAACAACGGCCCGGTCACCCTCGGGCTCGCGGCGCTGTCGGGCGGCCAGAAGGTCGACTACGCCGCCAGCATGGCGGGGGCGCTGATCACGTCGTTCCCGACGCTGCTGGTCTACATCCTGCTCGGTCGCTGGTTCATCGGCGGCCTGATGGCAGGCGCCCTCAAGGGCTGACCGCTGTGTGACGACGGCCCGTACACCTGTACGGGCCGTTGTCACGTGTTCACGGCGTGTCCATACCGTTGTCCACAGGACGCGCGCACGGGACTGCGGGGGATCGGCGGAGGGCGGTAATCTCACGAAGGTGACCAAGTCACCTCGAGGGCGAGACGGACGGCGCAGCCACCTGCGGCTCGTCGATTCGGGCCCGGATTCCCCCCAGGCACCCACGGCAGGCGTCGACGTCGACACCACGCCGAGTGTCGCCGTGCTCGAAACCCTGCTGGAGACGCTGACCCTCGACCTGGCCGCCGCCCCGCGCAGCCTGCACCCGGTGATCGCCGAGGCCTCGGTGGCCCGGTCCGCCGCGATGCTCGCCGACCAGCTCTGGCCGGCCGGACGCCCGGACGAGATCGGAGAGGTCGAGCGGTTCTTCTGGGCCGACGCCGCCCGAGTGCTCGGCGAGCGGCGTGACCCCGAGTCTTTTCAGTTGCTGACGTCGCTGGCTCGTACGGTCGGTCCGGCCGGACGGCTCCCGCTGCAACGTGCTCACCTCTCCCGCCTGCGCACCGAGGACGAGGTGCCTGACTGGGTGACGCGGATCGCCGGATTTCGGCTGACCAGCGCGATCGTGTCCGAGGACATCACCGGCGACGGGCTGAGCGTCGTACTGGATTATGACGACGAGCAGCATCCGCACACCGTGGTCGTGTTCATCGACAACAACATCGGCGCGATCGCCAAGGACGTCTTCGTCGGCCCGCCGGTCGACCGTGTGCTGGACGCGTACCAGCGCGGGGGCCGGGTGACGATCCGCACCGTCCGCGCGGCGACCGCGGCCGGCATCATCCTGCAGGCGCTCGGCGAGACCAACGACTACGACGACCCACCGGTCACCGAGGACTTCGAGTTCTTCTCGGCCCTGCTGGTGAATCGCCTCACTCAGTTGCCCGAACGCCCTATCCGCCCGCCGATCCGCCCGCTGCTGTCCCCGCGCCAACGCGACCAGTTGGTCGACGAGTTCCTCGAGTCTCCGTTCGCGATCGACCTTCCGGCCGACGCGGCCGACATCGTCCGGTTGTGGATCGACCACGCCGTGGATCACACCGTCGGCGGTCCGCTGCGGGTGAGCGCCGTACTGGTCGAGCTGTTCCTCGCCCACTGGCTGCCCCGCAAGGTGCTTGCCGACAGCACCTACTTCGCCGCGGTCCCGACCGTCGTCAAAGCCTGGCTCAGCTACGCCGGCGACCGCACCCAGCTGGCCCTCGACGTGATCGACGAAGCCATCGACGCCGTCGACGTCTGGACCCCCGCCCTCGAAGCCGCCGCCGTCATCGACCCCGTCGGCGAACGCGTCTTCCTCGACGACACCACCAGCGACCTCGAAGATGCCTACCGAGCCCTCTCCGGCCTAGGCTCCCCACCCCAGCCAGACCTCCAAGGCCTGGACAAGTCCCAAGCCGCCACCCTCTCCGTCCTGGCCCCCCACGCCTGGCTCATGGCTGGCGAAACCCTAGGCACCGCCTACGCCCCCGACGCCTTCGACATCGCCGAACGCCTGGTCCGCGAAGCCCCCGACCTCCTCGCCAAGGCCCGCCTCTCCACCTGGCCCCGAGCCATCGTCTGGCTCCTGGCCCACCGCCACCGCCTAGTAGGCCCCGGCGAACCCCTAACCCCCTACGCCCTGGCCACCGACCTAGCCTCCTCCCCGGCCACCCTGCGGAAGACGGCCAAGTTGTTGACGGACACGCTGATCCTCCCCACCATCACCTGACGCCCTGAGGAGCGCGCGCCACCCTCCGCCCCTCAGCCATCACGCCTTGTGCACCCACCAACCACATTGGGCGCCCGCACATGACTGAACCGTGCCCAGGGCCGTACCACCGCTGCACCTTGTGCACCCACCAACCACATCCGGTCGGTCCCGGTGGTCGAAGCGTGCTCAAGGTGTCGGCGTGGCGCCTTGTGCGCCCACCAACCATCGTCGACGCCGCCGCGCGACCGAACCGTGCTCAAGGTCGTGTCGACGCTTCACTTTGTGCGCCCACCAACCACATTTGGTGCCGCCGCGTGGTTGAACCGTGCTCAAAGCTCCCGGCCTGGATCACCTTCGCGTGGCTGGTTGTTGGCGGCAACCAATCGACAGCTCACGACGTGCGGGGGTGCTCACCACGTGGGTGTGGGGCGGGCGCTTGGGCGTGCCGAGCGATACTGGGGGCATGCATGTGCGTGCGCCGGAGCTCAAGGGTCGTGGGTGGCTTAATACGGGTGGGCGGGAGTTGGCTTTGGCTGACTTCCGGGGGCGGTTCTTGCTGCTCGACTTCTGGACGTTTTGTTGTGTGAACTGTTTGCATGTGCTGGACGAGTTGCGGCCGTTGGAGGACAAGTACGGCGATGCGCTCGTGATCGTGGGCGTGCATTCGCCGAAGTTCGCGCATGAGGGGGAAGAAGCCGCGGTGAAGGCGGCGGTGGCGCGGTACGAGGTGGGGCATCCGGTGCTGGATGATCCGGAGCTGGTGACGTGGCAGAACTACACGGCGCGGGCTTGGCCGACGTTGGTGCTGGTGGACCCGAACGGGTACATCGTGGCGCAGTACTCCGGTGAGGGGCATGCGCATGCGTTGGATGCGTTGCTGGCGGAGTTGATCGCCGAGCACGAGGCGAAGGGGACGTTGACGCGCGGCAAGTCGCCGTACGTCGCGCCCGAGCCGGAGTCGTCGGAGTTGCGGTTCCCGGCGAAGGTGATTGCCTTGGACAACGGCAACTTGCTCGTCGCGGATGCGGGGAACCACAGCGTCGCGGAGCTCGCACCGGACGCAGAGACCCTGGTACGACGAATTGGCACCGGCAAGCGCGGTTTCGCCGACGGCGCCGAGCCCAGCTTCTCGGAGCCGAACGGGCTGACCCAACTACCTGGCGAGATCGCCCAACAGGTCGGGTACGACGTCGTGGTGGCCGACACCGTCAACCACGCACTCCGCGGGATCGACCTGGCCACCGGCGCGGTCACCACCCTCGTCGGCACCGGCAAGCAGTGGATGGACGGCGACAGCACCGACGTACTGAGTTCGCCGTGGGATGTCGCGTGGTGGCAGGACAAGGTGTGGATCGCGATGGCCGGCGTCCACCAGTTGTGGACGTTCGACCCGCTGACGAAGGTCACTGAGATCGCCGCCGGTACGACGAACGAAGGTCTCAAGGACGGCGACCCGCGCGAGGCATGGTTCGCGCAGACGAGTGGCCTGGCGGCTGACGGCGATCGGTTGTGGCTCGCGGACTCGGAGATCTCGGCGCTGCGCTGGATCGACACCGAGGTGCACACCGCCGTCGGGACCGGACTGTTCGACTTCGGGCTTCGGGACGGCAAGGCGAGTGAGGCGTTGCTGCAGCATCCGCTTGGCGTGACCGTGCTTCCGGACGGTTCGATCGCGATCGCCGACACCTACAACGGCGCCGTACGCCGCTATGATCCGCGCACCGAAATCGTTGAGACCATGGCGACCGACCTCGCCGAACCGAGCGGTGCTGTTGTCATAGGCAACGAATTGCTCGTCGTCGAGTCGGCGGCCCATCGCCTCACCCGGATCCCCTTGGGGGCATCGGCGAAGGCCGACGAGTTCAGCACGCGGACGCAACGGCCGCCGATGGAGATCGCGGCCGGCGAGGTGACACTCGAGGTCGTGTTCACGCCGCCGCCCGGGCAGAAGCTCGACAATCGCTATGGCCCGTCGACCCGGCTGCTGGTCTCTTCGACGCCGGACACGTTGCTCACCGACGGCGCGGGCGACTCGACGGATCTCACCCGAAAGCTGGTCATCGACGAGCGCGTCGGCGACGGCGTACTGCATGTCGCGGTGCAGGCCGCGTCGTGTGACGACTCGGACGCGGTCGAGTTCCCCGCCTGCCACATGCATCGGCAGGACTGGGGTGTGCCGGTCCGCGTCACTGCCGACGGACCGGCACGGTTACAACTGGTGCTGTCGGGCGGCTGAGCGGACTACTCGCGGATGTCGCGGTGCTCCTCGACGACGCGGTACTCCTCCTCGACCGCCGGGTCGATGGCGTCCGTCGGCACCCGGCGCCGCCGGTTGGTGATGTAGAACGAGAGCACGATCCCGGCCGCGCCTGCGAGCAGCAGGATGTAGCCGACGACCTGCAGATTGACCGCGTCCCAACTGTCTCGGACGGCGAACGCGAACACCGCGCCGACCACCATCAGGAAAATCCCCACACCGATGCTCATCCGAGCCTCCTAGTGAAGTACCGCCTCATCGAAGACGCTACTCCGTAGCCGCGACGTAATCCATCAGTTCCCCGTGACCGATCAGTACCCCACGGCAAACCGTCAGTGGCGCTTGAGGTCGATGTCGCCGCTGACGGTCGTGGCCGTGATGCTGTGGCTGCCGGCGCTGTCGTTGCCCAGGCCGTTCTCGACATCCCCGGAGCGGGTGTCGGTCTGGACCCGGTAGCCGCCCGGCGCGCTGATCTCCACGTCGCCGCTGGTGCCCTTGACCCGTACGTCGTTCGCCTCGGTCAGGTCCAGGTCGATGTCACCGGATGACGTCTCGACCTCGACCGAACCACCGCGGAGACCCCGGGCCTCGATGTCACCGGAGTTGGCCTTGATCGACAGCCGGCCGGCCAGATCGCGGATCGACACGTCGCCGGAGGTGAGGTCGAGCTTCACGTCACCTTCGACGTCGGTGAGCTGCACCTCGCCGGATCGCGAGTCGGCGTCGACCCCGGCGACGCCGGTCAGCGCGAGGTCGCCGCTGCCGTTCTCGCCGACCACCTTGGTACCGCGCGGGACCGTCACCTCGTAGTCAGCGCTGCAGTTCCAGCCGCAGTCGCCGTCGAGCTTCAGCGTGCTGCCGTCGACGGAGTACGCGTCACCGTGGCTGAAGAACCAGTAGTGGCGCTTCTCCTTCACGGTCGTCGTGTCGTCGTCGGAGACCTTGATGGTGATGTCGGCGTTGTCGGCCGCAAGCCTGACCGTGTCGATCTTGGCGTCGATCCGATGGTCGTCGTCGCCGTCCTTGTCCCCGAACTGCCACAACCCGATGCCGGCTGCAATCACCAGCACCGCGACCCCCAGCTGCCTGCTCTCCATCGTCCGCCTCCCAGCGTGTCAGCCTCGACCGTACGGCGGCAGTGGCGGACGGAGGATCCGGCAGAACCCCCGGATCACCCCTGGCGGACCCCCGGATCAGCTGCGGTACTCACCCCGAGCAACCGCGCCGACGAGATCCTCGCCGAGCGCACCGAAGAAGGTCCGCGCCCACAGGTCGGTCCCGTGCCAGTACGGCCCGTCGTCCCCAGGAAGCGATGCCGGCGCCGTACCGCGTTTGAGCGCCCGCCGGCACTCCGCGCAGAGCGGCAGCGTGACCGTCGTACCGTCCGACTCGACCTGCGTCGGCGCACCAGAGGCGCGTCCGTGCAGCGGATTGAACGCACACAACTCCGGTACGTCGGCCACGGGCCGATCGGCCGCCACCGCAACCGCAGCGTCGTACTCGCGCCGGGCCTTGTCCAGCAGCACCATGGCGCCCACGACATCGACCAGATCCTCGGACGAGTCCAGCACCTTGCCGGCCGCGTGGTGCGCGTCGAGTGCGGCCTGCTGATGCCGCAGACCGAGCCCATGGGCATCCGGCAGAGCAGCCAATTCAGAGCCCAGAGTGGTCAGCTCCTGTGAGGTCTCGCGCGTCAATCGCCGGCGCCGCTCCGCAGCCACGGTCGCGGCCACATGCGGCGGAATGCTGAACGTCTTCTCGCCCCGCGTCCGACCAGCACCAGCACCAGCAGAAGCCCGACCACCACCGCGCCGAACCAGACCGATCACCAGCCCCAGTACGACGAGTGCCACGATCCCCGCCACGACGATCGTGGCGACCGTCCCTGACGACGAGTCGTCTCCATCGCTGTACCGGCCGCTCGAAGGCTTGGGCTTCTCAGGCGCCTTCAACGACGGATCCGCCAGCACCTCGTACATCCGGGCCAGTACCTGCGTCGGCCCCGCGTCGTACTCGGTGTCGTCGAGCGCCCGCTTCCGGGCCGCGCGCACCTTCTCGTCGTCGACCTGCGGCAGCTCGTGCACCTCGGCCCACGGGAAGCGCGAGCCGCCGTTCACGACGACGTACAGCCCGGGCCTGCGTAGTGCGTCGGTCACCAGCGTGATCACGTTCTGCTCCTTGCCCTGGAACACATCGCCCGGGGTCAGCGGCAGCACGATCGAGTACACCGGAAATCCAAGCGCCGTAGCTTTCGCCGCCACGCCCGCGCGCAGGTTCTGCGGTACGGCCGAGGCATACACGGGATCGATGTACAGCGGATCCTTCTGGAGCGCGGTCGCGATCTCCCGCGCCCGCTCGGCAGGTGTCTGCGCCCACGCCGGTACGACGGCCATCACCAGCAGCATCGTCACCGCGCCCAGCATCGACAGCACTCTCAGGGCCTTCATGACTTCCCTCCACGTCCGCTGCTGACGATCGCTGCCACCGCCAAGACCACTCCGGCGAGTAGTCCGCCGCCGATCAGCCCCACCAGTCCGCCGGCCACCCCGACCCCGATCGCCTTGCCCACACCGACCCGTTCCGGCGCCGCTGCCGGCCGCGGCGCCGCCGGCTGGTACGGCGTGGTCCGCGCGGGCTCGGCCGGGTAGTCATCACCGACCCGCACCTTGGCCAGGTAGTTGCTCAGCTGATCGCTCAGCGGCTGATTCGAGTCCCGTGCCCAGGTGTTCCCGACCGCGGAGGCCGCGAGCTGGTGCTCCACGGCGTCCATCGTCGAACCGTCCATCACGATGTAGAGGCCGGGCTTGTTGTTCGCGGTGGCGAGCCAGCCGGCCAGCAAGTCGGCGTCACCCTTCTCCTGGAACCAGTCACCGGTCGGCACGACCGCGACGAACGTCGGCACCTTCGCCGCCCGGATCGCCGCCAGCATCGGCTCCTCGTCCGCGATCGCCGCGAAGTCGGGGTCGACGTACAAGGGCTCGGTCGCCCAGGCCCGCACCGCCGCGGTGATCCGCGGGTCGGCCGGAACCGCGGCGGACGCCGCCAGGGGGACCGCCAGCACAGCGATGGTCGCCGCAAGCAACATCATGAGCCGTCTCATCGACGGTCCTCCGCTCGCGCGATGATCCGCTCGGGAAGGTCGTCGGACAAAGCGCCGAAGCCGGTCGCGACCAGCGGGCTCTTCTCGGGGTCCAGCGTCCAGTACGGCACCGACTTCACGAACAGGCCGCGCGGTGTCTCGTCCTTGGCGATTCGCGCCTCGCACAGTCTGCACGCCGGTACCTCGACGCCGTCCCAGTCGACCTGCTGGGTCCCGGACTTGTGGATCGGGTTGAAGAAGCAGGGCGGCTGAACCGGGGCGCCAGTCGCGCCCCGCTCGGCCTGCCGTGCCAGCACCAGCGCACCGGCCACGGCGAGCAGATCGTCCGGATCGCCCGCGCGAAGTTTGCGTGCGGCAGCGAGACGACGATTGGCGTCGTCGCGCCGGTCAAGTTGCTCCAGGGTCGGCTGTGGCTTGCTCTCGATGCGTTTGACGGCCTGACTGGCCCGCTTGATCATCGAGTCGGCCTGTCGCCGGATCTCCGTGGTGTAGACGTTCGGTCGCTGTCCGGCCGCCTGCGTCGCGAGCGGGCGGCGGAGGCGCTTGCGGTGGAGAGCGAGCAGGAGTGTCAGCAGGAAGCCGAGCAGCCCGCCGGTCCCGAGCCCGACGAACGTGACCCGATCCTCCTCGAGGGTGGCCGACTTCCCGTGGCCCGGCCGCGCCGGCTCCAGGTCCTCGGCCGCGACCGGCGGCAGCGGGCGACCGTCGTACGCCGTCTGGGCCTGCTGGATGGTCCGGATGACGTCGGGCGCCGGGCGGTCGGTGTCGAGGTCGAAGCGTTGCTTGTCGTCGCCTCTGACGCTGGTCAGTGTCCGGCCGCGGAGCCCGCCGGGCCGGTACAGCTCCTCGACTCCACGCCAGTAGCTGCTCACGACCTCGACGATGTACAGCCCGGGTTGTCCGGTGCGCGCCTGGAGCAGCGTCGGCATGTCGTAGAGCGTTTCCCGCAGGTACGGCGTCTCCGGCACCAGCGCGATGTACACCGGGAAGTCGGCCGCCTTCGCCGCAGCGCGGATCCGGGTCAGTTCGACCTCCGGCATCGCGGGGCGGAGCCGCTCGTCGACGTACACACGGTCCTTCGACCAGGCAGCGACGATCTGGTCAGGTACTTCCGGGGTCGCCGCGCGGGCCGGGACAGCAGGCAGGAACGCCAGTACGGCGAGCAGGGCGGCGGCGGTGGTGCGGCGGACGGACATCGCCGACAGCGTACGACGACCGGTTCTGGACACGTTCACACGGACGCGGTCGCGCCCCTACCGGTTCCCGAAAGTGACGCGACCCTGGCCCGGACAGGGGAGGCCAGGCCAGGGGCGCGGTGTTTCCACGGGCAGAAACGCTGCTACACGGAACCGCTTCACGGGAAGGGCAGATCGCGGGGCATCTAGGGGCAGCGAGCGCTGCCCCTTGACGCGGCAGGAATCAGAACGCGGACTCGGGGAGATCCATGATGTCGAGATCGGTCAGCTCGGCCTTGATCCGCTCGGCCCGGACCGTCGGCATCGTCGAGCGGACGAACCACTGCGCCGCCGCGACCTTGCCGCTGTAGAAGTCCTGGTCGGCCGGCGTCAGCTCGCCGCCCAGCCGCTCGAGAGCGACCTCGGCCTGGCGCAGCATCAGCCACGAGCAGACCACGTCACCCAGGACGAACAGCAGCCGCGAGGTGTTCAGCGCGACCTTGTAGACGTTCCGCGGGTCGCCGTTTTCGGCCTGCGGGTTGCTCGCCATCAGCGCCTGGCCCATGATGCCGAGCAGCTTCTGGGTGTCCTCGAGGCCCTTCGCCAGCAGCCCGCGCTCCTCCTTCAGGCGACCGTTGCCGGCCTCGGAGGCGACGAAGGCCTGGATCTGCTCGGCCAGGTGGCCCAGCGCCTTGCCCTGGTCCTTGATGATCTTGCGGAAGAACAGGTCCTGACCCTGGATCGCCGTGGTGCCCTCGTAGAGGGTGTCGATCTTGGCGTCGCGGACGTACTGCTCGATCGGGTAGTCCTGCAGGAAGCCGGAGCCGCCGAAGGTCTGCAGCGACTCGGTGCCGAGCAGCGTCCACGACTTCTCCGAGCCGTAGCCCTTGACCAGCGGCAGCAGCAGGTCGTTCACGCTCTCCGCGATCGGGTCCTCGGCGCCGGAGTACCGGGCCTGCTCGGCCCGGTCCTGGTACGTCGCCGTGAACAGCACCAGCGCCCGGAGCGCCTCCGAATAGGCCTTCTGGGTCAGCAAGGAGCGCCGTACGTCGGGGTGATGGGTGATCGTGACCCGGGGTGCGTCCTTGGCCGGGTTGGTCAGATCGGCGCCCTGGACCCGGGTCTTGGCGTACTCGAGCGCGTTGAGGTAACCCGAGGACAGCGTCGCGATGGCCTTCGTGCCGACCATCATCCGCGCGTACTCGATCACCTGGAACATCTGCGCGATGCCGTCGTGCACCTCGCCGAGCAGCCAGCCCTTGGCCGGTACGCCGTCGCCGAAGGTGAGCTCGCAGGTCGTGGAGACCTTGATGCCCATCTTCTTCTCGACGTTCGTGACGAAGGCGCCGTTGCGCTCACCGGTCAGCTCGCCGGTCTCCAGGTCGAAGTGGTGCTTCGGGACGACGAACAGGCTGAGCCCCTTCGTCCCCGGACCGCCGACGCCCTCGATGCCCTGCGGGCGGGCCAGCACCAGGTGGACGATGTTCTCGGACATGTCGTGCTCGCCCGACGTGATGAACCGCTTGACGCCCTCGATGTGCCAGCTGCCGTCGTCCTGCAGGGTGGCCTTCGCGCGCCCGGCGCCGACGTCGGAGCCGGCGTCCGGCTCGGTCAGCACCATGGTGGCGCCCCAGCCGCGCTGGATCATGTGCTGGGCGATCTTCTTGTCCCGGTCGATGCCGTTACGCCACAGCACGTGGGCGAAGTTCGGCCCGGCGGCGTAGATGTGCACGGCCGGGTTGGCGCCGAGGATCATCTCGGCCGCGGCCCAGCGCAGCGACGGCGGGGTCGGCTGACCGCCCAGCTCGGCCGGCAGCTCCAGCTTGAACCACTCCGCGTCCATGTACGCCTGGTAGCTCTTCTTGAACGACTCCGGCATCCGCACCTCGTGCGTCTCCGGGTCGAAGACCGGCGGGTTGCGGTCGGCGTCCTCGAACGACTCGGCGATCTCGTTCTTCGCCAGCCGGTCGATCTCGCTCAGCACCTCACGCGCCGTGTCGACGTCCATGTCGGCGTACGGTCCCTGCCCGAGCACCTCGCCCCGGCAGAGAACCTCGAGCAGATTGAACTCGATGTCCCGCAGATTCGACTTGTAGTGGCTCACAGGTTCCCCTTTGACATTTACTCGTCGGTAACTTGAGTATATACCGGGCAGTAACGAAGGGAAAGCGGCTTGAGTGTTCACGTGACCACAAAGCTGATCTACGAGACGCACTCGACCACCCTCGACAATGAGAACGGGATCTCCACGGGGTGGCTGCCCGGGGAGTTGTCAGAGCGCGGGCGCCAGGAGTCGGTGGAGCTGGGGGAGCGGCGGCGCGGAGTCGATGTGGTGTTCAGCTCGGACCTGCGGCGCGCCGTACAGACTGTCGAGCTGTCGGGGCTGACCGTCCCGCATCTGCAGGACTGGCGGTTGCGTGAGTGCAACTACGGCGAGCTGAACGGGGCTCCGGTCAGCGAGCGCGGCCGGAAATCCAGGTACGTCGATACGCCGTACCCCGGCGGGCAGAGCTACGCGGACGTCGTGGAGTTGACGCGGTCGTTTCTCGACGACGTCAAGCGCTGGTACGACGGGCGCGTGGTGCTGGTGGTCGCCCATTCGGCGAATCGGTGGGCGTTGGACCATCTGGTGGGAGGCGGCGCGCCGATGGCCGAGCTCGTCGACGCGCCGTTCAACTGGCAACCCGGCTGGGACTACGGCGTATAGACGGTCTTCTTGCCGTAGAGCTTCTGAGTGAAGGCGGACATGTACGTCGCGGTGTTCGCCTCGGTGAGGTTGTAGGTGAGGAAGACGCCGTAGCCGTCGGCCACCGTGCGTCGGGCGAAGTCGGCCGCTGTGGACTGGCTGGTGGCGGTGTAGCTGACGGCGGCCGGCGAGTACTTCGACTTGGCAAACGCTGGGTTGGCCGAGTAGCTGCCGTAGTACGGCTGCCAGGCGTAGTCGAAGACGTTGGCGAGGTTCACGCCGCCGTATTCCAGCTTGGTCGACGCGGGGCCGATGTCGTAGAGCGAGATGATCTTGTTCGGGAGCTTCTGACGCAGAGCCTGCACCAGGTAGACGAACGAGTAGTCGTTCGGCTGGCCAGTGCCGTTGTTGCCGTACTCGACGTACTCGTCGTCGAAGTCGATGCCGTCGAGGCCGTAGCGGGTGACGGCGTCGGCGAGTTGCTGGGCGAAGTCCGCGGCAGCGGCCTGGTTCGGGAAGTTCGCGAAGCCGGCGCCCTGGTGGTTGCCGAGGATCGAGAGCAGGACCTTGATGCCCTTCTGCTGCAGCGGCCGCACCTGGGTGGCGACGTTGTTCAGCACGTTCGTCACCTGCGGGTTGAAGAACAGGTACGCCTTCTGGGTGGCCGTGTCGTAGTTGATGTTCGCGGCGAAGATCACCGCGATGTCGATCACCGGCCGGCCGTCGTTCGCCAGGGTGTACTTGCCGGCGCTGAGCATGCTGTGGTCGTTGACCTCGATGTACGCGACCGTGGTCGGCTTCTTCACCGCGGCCTGGCACGCCTGGGCGGACGCGGCGGTGCCGGTCGCGGCCACGGCGGTGCCGGCGGCGACAGCGGTCAGAAGGGTCCTTCGGCGGATGAGCTCACTCATTCGGGCGACTCCTCGTCACAAGGGTGGGCGGTCCGCTACACCGACGAACTAAACCGGTATAGCGGACTGATCATCGATCGGGCCCAAACCCAGTGTCAAGGGATCACCGCGGAGTGATCGCGACGATCTCAGTCCGCTCCGGGCGCTCGACCTGGACCTCGACGTCCGCGCCGTACGGAATCAGGAGCGCGTTGTCCGAGGTCGCGCTCCACTCACCGTCGCCGTACCGGTAGGAGAGCGTCGCGCCCTCGGCGGCGACCGCCCAGCCCTGGTTGCCCGGCAGCTTGATCTGCACCGGCAGGGCAGTGTTGCGCGCCGGTTCGCCGCCCGCGATCAGCCGGGCTTTGCCGGTCTTCGGCTTCAGTACGGCGTACACGTGGGTCGGGTCGGTGTCGAGCTGGTGCTCACCGAGGTACACCGCACTGCCGTCGGCGGTGACGCCGTACCCGATCCAGAGCGAAGCGGCGGCCATGTAAGACGCCGGATCGGAGACGCTGCCGACCGTGGTGCCGAACGTCTCCCGGGCGCCTTCCGCGAGCCGGTCGGCACCCGGCGACATCGGCCAGAGTCCATCGCCTTGGACATTCGGCCAGAGGCGGAACTCCGGCATCATGCCGTTCTGCAAGTTCACGGCCGCGTTGGCGATCAACTGGTCGGCCGGACCCGTCGCCGGCAGCGTGTCCAACGCGAGCCGCTTCGGGTCGGCGCCCTGCGGCAGCTTGACGATCCCGACACCGTCCTTGAACCGCACGGACGTGTACTTGCGCCCGCTGCTGCCGTCGTCGTTGTACTGCCGGGCCGGCGACCAACCGAGCTTTTTGCCGGTGTCGAGTACGACCAGCGTGTCCTTGACGACGAAGCCGGTGGTCAGACCGACGCCCGGTGCCGGGTAGCTGTCCGCGACGACAGCGGGCTTGCCGTCCGCGCCGTCGGCGACGAAGCCGACCAGCGTGTGCACGCCCTGCCGGTCGAGCTGGATGTTGTCGTGATGGCGGAGATCGGCGTACTGGCCGATGATCGCGACCCGCCCGGCCGGGGTCTTGCCGGCCCAGAAGACCTGCGGCTGGCCCTGCAGGCGATCGAAGATGCCGCGCTCGCGGTTGATCGAGTCCCGGTGCGACTTCTGCCAGGCCAGGAGCGCCTGGTCGAGGTAGTCCTGGTCGCCGGCCAGATCGCCGCGCGGGTGCCCCTTCATCAGGAAGCCGTACGGATCGTTCTGCACCGGTACGCCGGCCACCGGCGGCTCGGTGATCGACTGGTAGAGCCCCGGTCCGGTGAGGAGGGCGCCGCCGACCGCGATCACGGCCAGCGTGCTGGCCGCCAACGTGGTCAGCCGCCGCCGACGCAGGCGACGGGCGCCTCCGGCGCGGACGCGGTCGAGGACGTCGGGCCTTGCCTCGATCTCGTCGACGCTGGCCGTCAGCCGGTTCTTGAGTTCGGTCTCGGTCATCGCAGTCCTTCCAGGAGTGCGGGCTCAGTGATCAGGCGGAGGCGGTCGAGACCGCGGGAGGTCTGGCTCTTCACGGTGCCGATCGAGCAGCTCAGCGCTTCCGCCGTCTGCGCCTCGGTCAGGTCCTCGTAGAACCGCAGGACGATCACCGCACGCTGACGCGGCGGGAGCTCCTGCAGTGCGCTGAGCAGTCCGTCCCGAACGGCGTACTCGTCCGATCCGTCCGGAGCTCCGGCGTCATGGTGGTCGGTGAGCGCCACCTCGGGTTTGCGGCTCTTGCTGCGCCACCTGTTCGCGGACAGGTTGGCCAGCGTCTTGCGGGCGTACGGTTCCGGGGATCCGTGGATCCGTCGCCACTTCACGTAGACCCGCTCGAACATCTCCTGCACCAGGTCCTCGGCCGCGGCCCGGTCCCCGGTGAGCAGTACGGCGGTCCGCAGCAGCCTGGTCGCGCTGCCGCGGACGAATTCGTCGAAGTCGTCGCCCCGAGTCACCCGTCGCCTCCCCATCATCTGGTCTGTACCGACAATGACACCGGCGAGGTGCGCAAGGTTGAGACAGAATGTGTGCGGAGCGCCGGAGGAGGGACTGCCCATGCGAGTGATCGGCTTGATGTCCGGGACGTCGTACGACGCCGTCGACGCGGCGGCGGCCGACCTCCGCCTGGACGGGGACCGGCTGGTGCTGACCCCGCTCGGCATGTTGAGCCAGCCGTACCCGGACGATCTGCGCCGGGAGCTGGCCGGGTTGTTGCCACCGGCAAGCACTTCGGTGGAGCAGGTGTGCCGGCTGGACACTGGGATCGGGCAGGCGTTCGCCCGGGTGGCGCAGCAGGCGGTCGAGCAGCTCAGCGGCGGGTCTGCCGATCTGATCGTGTCGCACGGACAGACGGTGTTCCACTGGGTGGACGATGGGCGCGTGCGCGGCACGCTTCAGCTCGGACAGCCGGCCTGGATCGCCGAGGCGACCGGTGCGACGGTCGTTTCGGACCTGCGGGCGCGGGACGTCGCGGCCGGTGGTCAGGGCGCGCCGCTGGTGAGCATCGTCGACGTCCTGTGGCTGCGCGGGCGTTCCGGCGTACCGATCGCGTTGAATCTCGGTGGGATCGCGAACATCACCGTGGTCGGCGAGGAGCCCGTCGCCTTCGACACCGGCCCGGCGAACGCGTTGATCGATGCGGTGGTTTCGGAGCTGACGGTTGGGCGGCTGACCTTCGATGCCGACGGCGTGATGGCTGGACGCGGGCAGGTGCACGCTGAACTGCTCGAGCGGCTGCTGGCAGAGCCGTACTACGCCGCTGCGGCACCCAAGAGCACTGGCAAGGAGTTGTTCAACCTCGCTTACCTGGCTCGGATGATGGAGGGTCTGCCGGAGATTCCAGCTGATGACCTGGTCGCGACGGTGACCGCGCTGACCGCCCGCACGGTCGCGGACGCCGTACGGCGGCATGGTGGGACCGAGGTGATCGCGTCCGGCGGCGGGATCCGCAACCCGGCGCTGATGCGGCAGTTGGCGGCTGAGCTCGGAGACGTGCCGGTTCGGAACACCGACGAGCTGGGTCTGCCTTCGGCGGCGAAGGAGGCGTACGCGTTCGCCGTACTGGGTTTTCTGACTCTGCACGGGTTGGGCGGGACGGTTCCGAGCTGCACCGGTGCCCAGCACTCGAGCGTGCTCGGGTCGATCACTCCGGGGTTCGCTGGTGTGCCGCAAGTCTCGGCCGAGGTGCGCCCTCCGGCGAGCCTTCTGATCGAGTGAGCGCCACACTAGTGCTGTGACGAGGTTGTTCGTGGTGACAGGTGCGCCCGGGGCCGGGAAGTCGACGGTCGTGCCGGAGCTGGTGCGGTTGAATCCGGGGAATCTCGTCGTGATGGACATGGACGAGCTGCTCGACGACCAGGGACGGTTGCTCGGGATCAGCATCGCGAGTCCGACCGCGGCGCCGATCTGGCCGGCGTACAACGCGCTGTGGTTGCGGATCACCGAGCTGATCAGGCGATCCGGGATCTCCGTCCTGCTGCTCACGCCGGGGCTGCCCAGTGAGCTGCCGGAGGGGCGGTGGCTGCATCTGGACTGTCCGGACGCTGTTCGCCGCAAGCGGCTGGCCGCGCGGGGCTGGCTTCAGGACCAGATCGACGAGGCCATCGCGGATGCGGCCGAACTCCGCAAGTACGTGCCGCGCTCGGTCCGGGGTGATGTCTCGCCCGAGCGCGTTGCCCGCAGCATCCTGGACTGGATCCGCGGCGAGCGCTTCGGCAAGACCCTCAGCCTGTGGACACGCTTCCGCGCTTGAGCTCTTGTTCTATGACAACATGTTGTCTATGACCGCTGTCCCTCCGCGCGCCGAGTGGCCCCAGCCTGCCAAGCAGACCGAGGGTGGCGCCCTGCTGACCGACGTCATCCTGGCCACCTTCCGCCTCAACGCCCGCTTCCTCGAGGTGGCCCAGGAGCTCGCCGCCCACGGCGGCATCACCGCCGCCTGGTGGCAGGTCCTCGGCGGCGTCCTCGACGAACCCCGCTCGGTCGCCGACGTCGGCCGCATCATGGGCGTCAGCCGCCAAGGCGTCCAGCGCATCGCCGACCTCCTCGTCGACCGCGGCCTCGCCGAGTACCGCGACAACCCCGCCCACCGCCGCGCCAAACTCCTCGCCTGCACCGAAGCCGGCTACTGGGCCGTCCGCCAGATCTCGGTAGCCCAAATCCCCTGGGCCAACACCCTCAGCGCCGACCTCCCCCGCAAAGACCTCCAAACCACCCTCACCACCATGCAAGCCCTCATCGCCAAGCTCGAACAAGGGTGATGGTCCTGGCTATGTAAGACGTTTTGTCTTACAGTTGACGCATGGCAGATACCATCACCATCCGCACGGATGCGGAGACAGAACACGCGCTCGACGTGCTCACCCACGATGGCGGTTCGCGTTCGGCGGTCGTCCGGCAGGCGGTCCTCGAGGCGGCGCTGAGGAAGGAGCGTGCCGCGGCTCTGCGACGCGCGGTTCTGCGGATGCCGCTGGGCGATCCGGACGGCGTCGATGTCGGTGCTGAACTTGCTCGTGACCGCGAGGGCGAACGCTGATGATCTACCTCGATTCGGCGGCCATCGTGAAGCTGGCGCATGCCGAAGCCGAGTCGCAGGCGCTCCGTGACTGGCTGGATGAGCGCGTAGAGACCGGCTGGGTGAGTTCGGTCCTCGCCGAGGTCGAGTCGTCACGTGCGCTGGCGCGGCATGCGTCGAATGCCGTCGGACGCCTCCATCTGGTGCTGGATCTGATCGACTTGATCGATCTGGACGCCGGAGTTCGCATCCTGGCGCAGACGGTGCGGCCGGCCGCTGTGCGCAGCCTGGACGCGATCCATCTGGCGACGGCGCTTCGGGTGCCGGAGCTGAGCTCGTTTGTCACCTATGACAAGCGGTTGGCTGACGCTGCCCGGGCGGCTGGCCTCGTCGTGGACATGCCTGCCTGACACCTCATCACCAAGCTCGAACAAGGGTGATGGCTTGGGTTTTGCCGTGGGTGTGGTGGGTGGTGAAGGTGAGGCGGGTGCCGGTGTGGGTGGCGGTGACTGTGATGCCGGGCGTGGGGGTGGCGGGGCGTAGGTGGTGGGTGTTGAGGTGGAGGGTGATGGTGTCTCGGGTGGTGGTGGGGTCGGAGACGGCGACCGTCACTTCGTTGCGGTGGTGACGGAGGAGGGTTGCGGCGGGGCCGTCGATGGTGAGGCCAGGGAGGTGGTGGGGGCCGGGGGTGAAGGTGTTGGCGGCGGTGAGGCGGAGGCCTTGGTGGTGGATCGCTTGGAGGCGTGGGGTGTTGGCCAGTACGGCGATGCGGCCGTGCTGGTAGGTGCGGAGCGCGCGTTCGGTGGCGTGGGGGACCAGGGCGTAGGCGAGGGCTCGCGTGGTGCCGGCGGGTTGGGCGGCGGTCAGGGCGAAGACCTGCTTCGTGACCGGGGTGTCGGGGTTCGACGTGCGGATCGTACGGCGGCTGCGGGTGACGTCCTGCAGGCTCGTCGCGACCTCGATGGCCGCGAGGAAGTAGTAGCCGACGGCAACGTTATCGGCGGCGTAGCGGAGCCAGCGTGGCGTGCCGGATCCGGTCCAGGCGCGACCGTCTCGCCGTACGCCGGTGATCGTGACGGCCTCGCCGGGAGCGGCGATGCGGGTGTCGAGCGTGGTCGTGACAGGTCGGTCGGCGTCGTGAACACCGGCAGCCAGTACGACGATCTCGTCGTCGAGCAGGAACCACGACTTGGTCGCCGACGCGTTCTTGTACGTCACGAAGTCGGCCGGTAGTTCATCGCGGGAGGCGTACGCGAAGTCGTCGGACTGCACCCACCCGACAGCGCCGTACGCGTCGAGGGTCGCGCCGCCGGAGTGCGTGTTCGTGCCGGTCGGGAAGTAGACGTAGGTGTTCTGCGCCTCCGACGACGCGGTGAACTCCGGCGGATGGTCGTAGTACGCCGTGCCGTAGAGTTCGGGGATCGTCTTGCGGGTCTCGACCGGCGCGGTCACCCCGGCCAGCCCGTACGGCGAGACCGTGGTGAAGTAGTCGACGCCGTACGAGCGGGTTTGGTCCTGGCCGCTCAGGTATAGGTAGTGCGCCCCGTCGCCCTGGAACCACGGCATCAGATTCTCGCCGCTCATGTACTCGTACTTGCTGATCCGGTTCGAGTTCCGCGCCAGCGCGAACGCGTAGCCCGGTCGCCGGTGCACAGTGCGGTCCATCGCGTTGAACGCCGTACTGCTCGCGGGCGGGTTGAGGTCGGCCGGGACGATCGCCGGGTCGGCGCGCAGGTCGGCGAATCGCGCGATGCTGACCGGCGAGACGAAGCTGTTCGGGTTGATCGTCGGCCGCGCGGTGAACTTCGCGAAGGCCTTCAGTCTGGCCGCGTCCTGCGGTTCCGCGTAGTCCGCGAGGTCGACGACCGCCTCGACGATCACGGCCACGTCGTCGTACCCGGTGCCAGGGCGGGAAACCGCTCGGCCCTTGACGATCTCCATCATCCAGCCCTCGAAGATCAGCGGCGCGAACCCGTCCTCGACCCAGCCCTGGACGACGCCGATCAGCTCGCCGGTCTGCGCGTACGACGTACCGGCGAGCACCTTGATCGTCTGCACGACCCGGCTCAGCAGGGCCTTGCCGTAGGAGCCGGTGTACGCGACCGACGCGTGCTGCACGAACGAACCGTCGGCGTAGTACCCGTCGGTGACGCCGTGCTGCAGGTTGTACGGATCGATGGTCGCGAAGACGGTGAACTGATCCGCGAGCGCCTTCCGGATCCGAGCGTCGTCGTCGAGTAGTGCGCCCTGCAGGACGCGGTTCGCGGTGATGTCGACCAGGTTCGCCCCGGTGTGGAATCGCGAGTCGAGGTCGACGTCGCCGTTCTTCCCGTTGCGGAGGTACGCGTCCATCGCGGCGACGTACGGCGCGATCAGCGTCGACGGCGCGTCGATCAGGGCGAGCGTCTTGGCGACGAACGTGGAGATGCCGATCTCCCAGGTGAACCAGTTGCCGTAGTAGCCCTTCGACTGGTCGCCGTACCAGCCGTCGTACAGGCGGCGCAGGCCGTCCGCGATCCGGGTCCGGACCTGCTCGCTGCCCTGCAGTTCGGAGGCCGGTCCAGGCCGGCGGTAGGCGAGAGCGATCTCGTACAGGTGCTGGTACGACGCGCTCAGGTTCGGGTCGCTGGCGCCGAGCGGGAGACCGGCGAAGAGCTCACCGGCACCGGCCCGATCCATCGCGGCCAACCAGGTCCGCGCGGTCGCATCCACCGCGGTGAGCTTGGCGGCGACCTCGGGGCGCGCGTTCGATTCCGCCGTACCGGCGTAGATCGCGATCGCGTTGGTGAGCAACAGCGACGGCTCGGCCACCGCGGTGGCGCGGGGTGGATTCACCGCGGTCAGCAGTGCGGTGGCCGGGACGAACGACAGCAAGCGGCGGCGGGTGATCTGCACAAAAACTCCCAGGGCGATGGGAAAAACCTCACCCTGGGAGTCAATCAGCCGCCACTATCTTTCGGCAAGCGGTTGCCGCCCGGTTGTTTCCCTCCCCGAAGCGGTTTGGGGAGGGGAGTGGGCCGGTCGGGGCGAAGATCGTCCCCGGCCTCCGTGGCGGTTGGTGCTCAGGAGCCGCCGGCTCCGACCAGTTGGCCGTCCATCGAGAGGATGCGGATCGGGCCGCCGGTGGCCTTGGACGGGATGACCAGGGCGACCTGGTGCAGGTAGTCCTGGTGCAGGGTCTGGGTGTACTTGACCATGCTGCTGAAGGCGGTTGCTTCGCCGCTGGTCCAGTAGGCGTTCGAGCCCGGCTCGACGCGCTGCAGGTATTGCTCGGTGAGGGTTAGGAAGACCAGACCTTCACCGTCCTTGGTGATGAACGTGACCGGGGTGCCGCTCGGCTTGAACGTGTCGGTGACGGCAGCAATGTAGGACTCGGCCGCGTCGGAGACCTTGGACTTGGCGCGCTGCTCGAGCAGCTTCGTCATCCCCGGCGAGGCGGTGAACAGCTTCGCCTCGGGCGCCTTCGGCCCGCCGCTCAGGTACGCCGCGAGGCTCGGCGCGACTGCGTTGGGGTGCGTGGCCAGGCTCGTGACGTCCGCCCGGCTCGGGGTGCGCAGACCCTCCATCGATGGCAGGTCGATCGAGTGGCCCGGGTAGACCGAGTGCGTCAGCAGCCACGGCGCGCCCGCGCTCTGCCGCTCCCAGACGCCGAGCTGCCGGGTGTCCGCTGACCCCGAGACGCCGGTGGTGACCACGAACCGCATCGGGTACGCCGCGAACTCCGGAGCGCCCACGATCGGATCGGTGAAGGTGAACGGCTTGCCGAGTTCCTTGCCGGCCGCGTCGAGTTTGCGGCCGATTTGGTACCCGGCGAGGGTCTGGGCGAGCGTCGGCTCCGCTTCGATCGTGGCGGCCAGCTTGTTG
The DNA here is from genome assembly GCF_040605415.1 of Kribbella sp. NPDC005582. NCBI lineage: Bacteria > Bacillati > Actinomycetota > Actinomycetes > Propionibacteriales > Kribbellaceae > Kribbella > Kribbella sp. NPDC005582. The sequence continues at coordinate 1,767,605 of NZ_JBEXCU010000001.1, read as the reverse complement.
TCGCGGGTCTGGTTGGCCTTGTTGTTGAGCTCGTTGTACTTCGCGACGACGGCGGTGGCGTCGGCGACGGTCACCGCGGGCCGGCGGTCCGGAACCGCCAGGTTGTTCTTCGGCGGCATCAAGCCACAGCTAGTTGCCGTCAGCAACAAGGCGCCGCTGGCGAGGAGGGCCGCCGTCCGCTTCACCGCCTCGTCGCTCTTCACAAACTCCGGCGACTCGACCAGCGGCAACGTCTCCGCAGGAGGCGTGAGAGTGGGAGTGGCGTCGGCCGGCTCCGCAACCGAAGCGAGAGTGGCGTCGGCGCGGTCGGCAACTGGCGCGGGTGTGGCCTCGGCAGCGGGAGTGGCGGTGATCTCCGCCGGGTCGGCGGTCGGAGTGTGGGTGTTGACTGAGGTGCTGGGTGCGGGGGTCGTGGGGAGTGCGGCGCGGGACTTTGCGCGGGCTACTGCGGCGGGCGACATGAGCATCGGGGCCGAGCGCAGCGGCTGCACGCCGGGCCGGACCGGCGGTTCGGTCTGGCGCTGGACGACGAGGGCGGGAGTGGTCTTCGTTCGGACGGGCATCGGCCGGTCGAGGACTGCGAGCTTCTCGGTCGCCTCGTCGGCCACCGGCTGCCGGTACGCCGGGACGTCGTCGACGACCGCGGTCGCCGGGCTGCCTGCATCGGCCGGGGCGAACGGACTGCGAGCCGCGACCGGCGTGCTGGCGGCGGGCGCCGTACCCAAGGCTGTGGCCGTGGCTGCCGGGCCAGGGACCGCTGCCGACTCGTCGGCGTCCTGGACCGGCGACCGGCGGAAGGCCAGCGCGATCCCGAGCACGAGCGCGACGAGACCGCCGCCGAGCACCAGCAGGCTGATGCCGAACGAGCGATGCAGCTCGATCCCGAAGCTGACCTTCGCGTCGACCGCGGGGGTGCCGTCGGCGTTCATCACGACGACCGAGTAGCGGCCGTCCTGCATCGGCCAGGCGATCGACTGGTTGCCGCTGCCCCCTGATTTCGCCACCCACCAGTCCAGGTCACCGGGCGGGGTCAGCTTGTTCTCGAAGCCGCGCATGGTCTGCGTGCTCAGCGTCGAAGGCACGTCGTACCGGATCACGCGGGTGTGGGCGGCGCCGGTGAGGTAGTCGGCGACGTCCAGGTCCTGCGCGATCCCGACGAACAGTGGCTTGGACCCGGTGACGCTGACCCGCAGCGTCGGGCCGTGCCGGTCGAGCAGGTCGGGCGCGGTGACCACGGCCAGGCCGTCGCTGCTGAGCGCGCGGCCTCCGGTGGAAATGGTGTTGTCCGGGCCGACCAGCCAGAATGCGGCGGCGGCGCCGGCGATGCCGACGACCAGGCCGATCAGGGTCAGCAGCAGGCCCAAAGCAGTGCGGGCGAAACGCATCGAGAGCTCCCGTTGGTACGACGAGCCCGGCCCGCGGACGGGGGACCGGACGGCGGGCGCGGCCGCGGGCCCCTCGGGATCCCCGTACTTCACCCGTTGACGTACCTAACTGACCGCGCACGGATGCGTTACGATCCCGTCAATAGTGAACGACCATTCGTAAACTCGGAGGTGGTCGTGGCCCGTCCGCGGCTGGTCGACGACGAGACGATCCTCGACGCCACCCGCCGGGTGCTGGCCGAGGCCGGACCGGCGAAACTCACCCTCGCCGCGGTCAGTGCCCGGGTCGGTCTCGCGCCTCCGACCCTGATGCAGCGCTTCGGCAACAAACGCGGCCTGCTGCTCGCCTCGGCCGCCCGATCACCCCAGCTGGTCCTCCGCGCCGCCGCAACAGCGGAAGCGGCCCACACCTCTCCGCTCGCGATCCTGCGCGACTTCGCCCAGCTCGGCGACGGTCTGGGCTTCGGCCGGCTCGACATCGCCGATCCGGAGTTCCGCGAACACGCCCTCGCGCACTCCGCCGCGATCGTGAACAGCTGCGCCCGCTTCTACCGAGCCGCTGTCGAAGCCGGCGAGCTTCGCGCGGAGACCGACGTACCGGCGTTGGCTCGGCACACGTTGGTCTGCTTCAACGGCGCTCTCCAGGTCTGGGCCGTCAACGGCTGGGGTTCGCTCGCGACGTTCCTCAGCGAGCAACTGGAACTGCTGCTCGCCTCTTATCTCTCGAAGACACCACCAGTGCACTGATGATGTCGGCGACGAAGAGCAGATGCAGTACGACGTGGATCGCGCAGAAGCGTGGCGTGATCAGCCGCTGGCGAAGCATCAGCGCCAGGCAGGTGATGCCGTAGATCGAGGTCGGCAGGAGCATCAGATACGCGCCGATGATGCCGGGCACGATGCTGAGCGAAACGAACGGCACGGCCAGCCAGGCATCGCTCGGCTTCTGCATCATCCGCAGCGGGAAGTAGGAAATGACGCCGGTGATGACCGCGCAGAGGAAGAAGTTCTGCAGGAACAGCGGGATCATCGTCAGCTTGACCGTGCGGTTCGATCGCCGGAGCGCGTCGACATCACCAGCCAGGTACCACCGCACGGCGGTCCGGAACGCGACCAGCGGCACGATCGGTACGACGACGAGGATCAGGAACGCCACGAACGGGACGAAGCCGAGTCGGTAGTGCCAGTCGGCGTCGAAGAGCGGGTAGTCGGAGTAGAAACCCGGGAGCATGACCAGCCAGATCGTCGCGAAGACCGAAAAGATCAGCAGGACTCCGGTCAGTAGCTGCCGCGACAGCGGACCCGGACGCTGCGCCGTACCGAGCCGGTTCCGGGCCACCTCGATCACCACAATCGCGCTGACCACGTCCGCCACGAACAAGAACTGCAGGATCAGGTGCAGACCGAAAAACCCGGGCCCGATCTGCCCGTTCTGCCGCATCACGGCCAGACACCCGATCGAGTACGCCGACGTCGTCAGCATCACCAGATAGGTCAGCACCACAAAGAGAACCGCGGTCAGAAACCCGCGCAAACCGAAGTGCTGCCTATCACCGGCGCCCACGTGCAGGACCACCCGGGCGAGCGCCACGAAGTTCACCAAGAAGAACGGCACCGCGGCGACCTTCACCACATTCGCCGACCGCTGCAGACCGTCCAGGTCTTCACGCCGCCGGAGCCGCAGCGCATCCGCGACCACAACGCCACCCACGACGAAACACCCCACCAGCCAGCCGCCGAGCACCACCGGAACAGCCGGCAGCTCCTCGATCAACGCCACCATCAGCAGCGTCCCGACACCAAGCCAGCCGCCCAGCACCTTCGCGGGTGTACTCACACCTGACCGTATCCAGGCCAGGGGGCACGTACCGGGCACGAGCGGGACGAACACGCTCCGAGACGACAAACGCCAGGTCGGGGAACTACCCTCTGACCTGGCGTTTTCTCGTGGAGCGGGTGACGAGAATCGAACTCGCACTGTCAGCTTGGGAAGCTGATGTTCTGCCATTGAACTACACCCGCGCGCGTCGCCCAACTCCAGCGAGCGGAGAAAGCATAACCGATGGGTGGGGGCAGCGGCACGGTGGGTCCGGCGCGGCGGATCGAGGCAGTTGTTGCGCGGTCAGCGGAACCGGGACCGAAGGTGGCCGAGTGCACCGAAAAGGGGTCTGGATCGGTTTGCGCGGGGGGTTCCGGGGGAGTTTTCCACAAAGGGTTCGTCCAAGGACTGGGCAGGCCCGGCATCTTCTGGCAGATTAGAACGCGTTGCCGGGGGCAACATTTCGACGCAACGTGAGGATGCGGTCCTGGCCAGGACCGGACAAGATGGTTGCGGGGCAACTGGATGAAGGGGTGAACGGTGGCAACAGACACGAGTGACGCGCTGGAGAACCTGGAGAAGGAGCTCGTCACGTTGGCACGGCGGCTGCGCGGTCTGCAGCGGACGCTGTCCGACGAGGCGCATCCGGATCTGGAGCCGGCGCAATATGCGTTGCTCAACCACGTCGAGGAGCTGGCTCCGGTGCGGATGGCCGACCTGGTCGCCGCGCTCGAGGTGGACAAGGGACCGGTCAGCCGGGCCTGTGCGCGACTCGAGGAGGAGGGCCTGCTCAAGCGTGCCGCCGACAAGACGGACGCCCGGGCGACGCTGCTGACGCTGACGGCGGCCGGCAAGCGCAAGCTCGCCGCGGCCCGCAAGAAGCGGCACAAGGTGATCGAGGATCTGCTCAAGGACTGGTCGCCGGCACAGGTCAAGACCTTCGCCACCCAGGTGTCGAAGTTCAACAAGCTGTCCGACTAGGTCGTTGCCTCGGGCCACAGGAGTGGTGATCTCACGCCGGGGAGCTGAGGGCTCCGGACGAGCTGCCACCGCCTGCGGCGAACGGCCGGGGCGACGTTGTACTGGGCGAGGAGCAGCACGCTTGCTACCGTGCATCCGTGCTGCTCTCCGACCGCGACATCCTGTCCGAGCTCGACGCCAAGCGCGTCCAGCTGGAACCCTTCGACGCCGCGATGGTGCAGCCGTCCAGTGTCGACGTACGGCTGGACCGGTTCTTCCGGGTCTTCGAGAACCACCGGTACCCGCATATCGACCCCGCCGAGGAACAGCCCGACCTGACCCGCGAGGTCGAGCCGGAGGGTGACGAGCCGTTCATCCTGCACCCGGGCGAGTTCGTGCTGGGCTCGACGTACGAGCTGATCACGCTGCCCGACGACGTCGCGGCCCGGCTCGAGGGCAAGTCCTCGCTGGGGCGGCTCGGCCTGCTCACGCACTCCACCGCCGGCTTCATCGACCCCGGCTTCTCCGGGCACGTGACGCTCGAGCTGTCGAACGTCGCGACCCTCCCGATCAAGCTCTGGCCCGGGATGAAGATCGGCCAGCTCTGCTTCTTCCGGCTGTCGTCGCCGGCCGCGCACCCCTACGGTTCCGCCAAGTACGGCTCCCGTTACCAGGGACAGCGCGGCCCGACGCCGTCTCGCTCCTACCAGAACTTCCACCGCACCGACATCTGATCAGGCGATCGGCTTCATCGCGATCAGGATCTTGTCGATGTCGTAGTTGTCGGCCTTGTCGTTCTGCAGGTAGGTCGCGCCGTACTCGGTGATCGCGGTCGGCGACGGTGTGCCCAGCTTCGGGTCGAACTGGGACAGGTCGGAGCCGAACATGCTGCCGACGTCCTGGCTCGGGGTGCCGGTCGGCGGGGTGACGTTGCCGTCGTCGGAGGGGGTTTCGGTCGGGGTGCCGCTCGCCGACGGGGTCGTGCTCACGCCGCTCGACGGCTGCGGGATGTCCGCGCCGGTCTTCGCGTCGAGCATCACCGGCTGCTCTTGTGCCGTCCCGTAGGCGACGCCGTGGAAGGCGCCGGTGACGACCGGAACGACCCGGCTGGCCGAGTTCTTGTTGTAGCCCCAGACCTTCTTGCCGGTGGTGTCGTCGATCCCGATGATCTCTTCGGTGCCCAGGTTCTCGCCGGTGCTGCAGACGACGGCGGTGGCCTGGTCGCTCAGGCAGGTGTACCCGTAGGTCTTCTCGGTGCCCAGGGTGGACTTGATCTGGCCGACCATCGCGCCGGTCGCGATGTCCACGGCGTACAGGCCGCTGTCGTAGGTGTACTTCATCGACTTCGAGTTCGGCACGTACGAACTGCCGTTGAGGTAGGCGTGCTTGCCGCCGCTCACGGCCGGGCGCAGGTAGTCCATCTTGGTGGGGATCTGCTTGCTGATCTTCCCGCTGACGCCGTCGAAGACCACGATCGTGCCGTCGTGCGCGCCTTCCTCGTTCGTGCCCTTCGCGCCGACGACAGTGCCGTTCAGTACGGCGGCCGGGGTGATCTCGGCGGTGAGGTTCGCCTGCTGGGTCTTCGGGTCGGCGAAGACGGTGAACGGAGTGCTCTTCCGCGTAGTGGGGTTCTGTGCCAGCAGCCCGAAGACGACCTGGCCGGTGGCCGCGTCGTACGCCTGGGCGGTGAAGTCCGCGGTGGTGGCGCCGGGACCGAACTTCGCGCTGACGTCCGTCGTCACCTCGGCGATCTTCTTGCCGTCAGCGGCGTCGAGCCACTGGATGACGACCTGGCCCTTGGCCTTCTGGGTGCCGTTGCCCTTGTCGGTCTGGCTGTAGGCGATCACCGCGACGTCCTTGCCGTCGAGCTTGACCGGAATCACGTCGCTGTGCTCGACGGTGCTGATCGTGTCGGGCTTCTCGGTGGAGAGCACGGTCCACGGTTCGCGCTGTCCGGCGATGTGGCGACCGGTGAGACCGTACTGGCCGGCCACCAAGGCGGTCTGCCCGACCATCCCTGCCGAGAGCGTCCGGTCCTCGCTCTTGCCGCTCTCGATCGGTACGCCGTACGCCGCGACCGGGGTGAGGCCCTTGGGCGGGTCGAAGGAGGCGACGGGCGGAGGCACCGGAGTGGCTGTGGCCTCGCCGCCGTCCTTCGGTGCGTCGCTGCCCTTGTCGTCGTCCTTGCCGCCGCAACCGGCGACCAGGATCAGCAGGGCGGCGGCGGAGGCGACGGCTCTGGTTGTCGTCGGACGCTGCATCGTTGCTTTTCTCCCCAAGTCGAAGTGTTCGCTTGAAACCTAGCAGCGTGACTGGGGCTCGATCATTGTTCTCCACAGGCGTTGCACGAAGCTGCAACACAGGTGGTCAGCGCACCACCGAGAGGCCGGTACCGCGGGGTTCGGGGCGGGCGTGCCGGGCCTGCGGCGCCGGGGTCGTCAGCGGCTCGAGCTTGTCGGCGAGCAGGCGCAGCGCGATCGCCAGGCCGTGCCGGGGACCTCGGTCGGTGGTCTCGTGGTCGTGCAGGAGGGCGCGGTTCTCGGCGGCGCGGACCTGCTCGGCGACGCGGTACCGGGCGACCTCTTGGTGTTCGGTGATCATGTCCGTACTTCCCTTCGAGTTGTCCCCGTTGACCGGTTTTCGGCAGTGCTTCGCCCAGGTCCCGCCGGATCGCTTCCGGCGGAACCTCCTGGAGGCGTGGATCAGACCTTGACGACGGTGATGTCGCCGGTGACGGTGCGGGCCCGCAGAGTCAGCGAGCGAGCGCCCGCCTCGGGCTTCTCGCCGGGCTCCAGCTCGCAGCGGATCCGGCCGGTGACCGACTTCAGGTCCAGGTACGTCGGGATGCCGTCGGGAACTCCGACGCGGACATCGCCGTTGGCCGTCTCGGCCTGGATGCTCGGCCCGTCGGCCACCTCGACGGTGACGTCGCCGGAGCCGGAGGTGGCGACCGAGTGGTCGCGGATCCGCTCGATGGTGATGTCACCCGAGCCGACCTTGACGCTGGCCGGGCCGGCCGCGTCGCCGATCCGGACGTCGCCGGAGCCGGTGCTGAGCCCGATCGCCTCGCCGGCCTCGCCGATGTCGATCGACCCCGAACCGGTGCTGCCCTTGGCGATCCCGGTCACCTGGGTGGCGCGGACGTCACCGCTGCCGGTGCTGACCGCGAGGTCGCCCTCGACGGTCTCCAGCCGGATGTCGCCGGAGCCCGTGGCCAGCCGCGCCGAGCCGATCGGCACCTGGGCGGTGATGTCACCCGAGCCGGTCTTGGCCCGCAGGTCCAGGACCGCCGGGGTGGAGATCCGGAGGTGGATCTCGGGACCGCGACGAGTGCTGAACCGACGTCCCTTGCGCAGTTCGACGATCAGCTCGCCGTCCTCCAGGGTGTAGACGACGTCCTCGTCGGAGCCGTCCTCGACCTCCAGGTCGACGATTGTCTGGGTGCCGTCGATCGGGACCAGCAGGACCTCGCCGGAGCCGATCTCGATCCGCGCCCGGGTGATCTCGCCGTCCTCGGCGATCAACTGACTCGTGAAGCCGCTCACTGTGCCCACCCCTGGAATCGCTGGCTTGAGCCCCGCTGACCGTGGTTGGGTGGGTTGGGGGTCAGCGAACTAGCAGAGTCGCCGCGGCGGTGATCCTTCTCTTCGCGGCGGCGCTCGGCCTCCGCGCGACGCTGGTCCCGCTCACCGCGACGCTCGTCGCGGCGACCGTCCCGCTCGCGCCGGCCACGCTCCGGGCCGAAGACGCCGTTGTCGCCGAAGGGTCCACCGGGACCGAACACGCCGTCCGGGCCGAAGACGCCGTCGGGTCCGAGCGGACCGTCAGGGCCCAGCGGGCCGTCCGGGCCGAAGATCCCACCACCGCGCGGCGGGCGCGGGGGCCGCGGCGGGCGGGGACCGCCACCACGGCGACCACGGTCGCTCAGCGACATCATCACCGTGCGCATCAGCCACGCGTTCGAGGAGATGCCCTCGGCGGTCGCGGCCTCGTCGACCTTGTTCTTGATCGACATCGGCAGCCGCAGCGTGATTCGCGCGGTGGGTTCGTCGGCGTCCGGGGCCAGGTCGGTGGCTTCCGTGTCGTCGTCCACTTCTTCTTCCACGTCGTCAGGCCCGGTCAGCTGGCTGGGAGCCGGCGTGACCACGAACTCGGGACGGCCGCCGGCCATCCGGAGCTCGACCGAACCGGGCGACAGCTCGCGGCTGATCTCCCCGGCGGCGTCGGACAGGGCTGAGATGAGGGCCAGGCGGCCGGCGTCATCCAGCGTGGCTCCGAGGCGCTGGGCCACGGAGCGAGTTTGGTCGTCGGCCAGGGCGGTTGCGTTCTCCACGCTCCGCCGGACCGACTCGAGGTAGTGATCAAGTTCCATGACGCCAACTATGACGTCACGATGACGTCACTGTCAACCCCATCTGATGTCACGACGATGTCGTCGCGGCGTCAGGGCAGAATGGTGGCCACCGAAACCATGGAGGAGACGTGTCCAGAGGAGTACTCGTGACCGGCGCATCGCGCGGGGTCGGAGCTGCCACGGCGATGGCCTTCGCGCGGGGTGGTGACCGGGTGGTGCTGCACTGCCGCGGCGCCGTCGAGCGGGCCGAAGAGGTGCGCGCTTCGCTGCCTGGTGACGGACATGCGGTGGTCGCCGCCGACGTCGGCGATTCGGCCGCAATCCCTTCCCTGGTTGAGGAATCGGCTCGCTTGCTCGGGCGGATCGACGTGCTGGTGAACAACGCGGCCCTGTACGTCGACGAGCCGGTCGCCGGGTCCCGGCGGGTCGGGCATCCGCTGGCGGAAACGTCGTACGAGGAATGGGTCGCGGCCTGGCGGCGGACGCTGGCGGTCAACCTCGAAGGCGCGGCGCACCTGACGTGGTGCGTGGCGCGGCAGATGCTCGACGTCGAGCCCGCGGACGGCGTACGGCGGGGTGCGATCGTGAACGTCGGGTCGCGCGGCGCCTATCGCGGTGAGCCGGACGTGCCCGCGTACGGCGCCTCGAAGGCGGGACTGCACGCGATGGGTCAGTCTCTTGCCGTCTCGCTGGCGCCACATGACATCACCGTGACGTCAATCGCGCCCGGCTTCATCGCCACCGACATGACGGAGAGCCTCCTGGCCGGTCCCGGTGGGGACGCCATCCGCGCCCAGAGCCCGTTCAACCGGACCGCCACCGCCGAGGAAGTCGCCGAAGCCATCCACTGGCTCGCCTCTTCCCCGGCCGGCTGGTCGTCCGGCGCCGTCCTCGACTTCAACGGCGCCTCGTACCTGCGGTGACTAGCTGACGATCTTGCTCGCCGGCGGTGCGGTGATGCTGACCGGCTTGTTGTAGTCGGAGGTGGTCATCACCATCGAGACGCCGCTCAGGTTGAACGAGAGCTTGCGGACGAGGTGGGACTTGTCCATCCACATCGCGTAGGTGAGGGTCGCCGGGATGCCCTTGGGGACCTTCTTGCCTTGGAACTTCAGCGCCTTGGCGGTGTTGACGGTGACGGCGTAGCGCTCGAGCTTCTCGCCGCCGACGGTCTCCTCGCCGACGAACTTGAGGCTGACCATGCTCTTGTCGAAGGACTTGTAGATCTTGGTCGGGTCACCGCTGTCCAGGAGTTCGCCGACGCCGCCGGCGTCCTGCGGCAGGATCTTGGCGAACTTGCCGGCCGGCGTCACGCCGGGGAGCGACAGGTAGGCGGTGTTCTTGACGAGAATGATCTTGGCGCTCTTGCCCTGGAAGGCCGCCCCGGTCATGGTCATCGACATGGCGTTCGGGTTGGTGCTCTGGTAGCCGTCCATCGTCATCAGCGTGGAGCCGTTGCCGGTCATCTTGCCGACAACGTGCCAGGACTTCTGCTTGGTCAGCGCGCTGTTCATCGCGGGCACGAAGGTGACGCGGTTCAGGCGGGTGACCGCCGGCGGCGGAGTGCTGACGGCCTTCTGCGGCTCGGCGGTGGTGGGCACCGAGACCGGTGCGGGCGGTGCGGCTGCGGGCTTGTCGTTGCCGCCGCAGGCGGCCAGGCCGAGGGCTAGCGGTACTGCGGCGGCCGTGGCGACGGCGGCGCGGAACTTCATGATGCGGTTTCCTCCCCAGGTGATACAGGACCCTGGATCTTATGGTCCGAACCACCTGAGGAGGAAGGAAATTGCACGTTGTTGCAACTATCCCCGCTTGACCGAAGCCAGCAGGAGCTGGGCGACGTCCTGGACCTCGACCTCTTCGCGGGCCGAACCGTCGGCCTGCTTGGCGGTCAGACCGTCCGACAGCATCACGCGGCAGAACGGGCAGCCGGTGGCGATCTTGTCGGCGCCGGTCTCGACGGCCTCGGTGGTGCGGTTGACGTTGATCCGGGTGCCGATCTTCTCTTCCATCCACATCCGCGCGCCGCCGGCGCCGCAGCAGAACGACTTCGTCTTGTTCCGCGGCATCTCGGCGTACTCGGCGCCGGGGATGATGTCGAGCAGTTCGCGCGGGGCGTCGTAGACCTGGTTGTGGCGGCCTAGGTAGCAAGGGTCGTGGTAGGTGATCTTCTGGCCGTTGAGCGAGCTGTCGGCCGGGGCGACCGGGGTCAGCTTGCCTTCGCGGACCAGCCGGTTGAGCAGCTGGGTGTGGTGGATGACGTCGAGCTCGACGCCGAGCTGTGAGTACTCGTTCTTCAGGGTGTTGAAGCAGTGCGCGCAGGTGGAGACGACCTTCTTCGCGCCGGTCTCCTTGAAGACCTCCGCGTTCTGCATCGCGAGCTGCTGGAAGACGAACTCGTTGCCGGCCCGGCGAGCGGGGTCACCGGTGCAGGTCTCCCCGTCACCCAGTACGGCGAAGCTGACGCCGGCGATGTTGAGCAGTTCGGCGACGGCCTGCGTCGTCTTCTTCGCCCGGTCCTCGTAGGCGCCGGCGCAGCCGACCCAGAACAGGTACTCGACCTCGGCCAGCGTCTCGACATCGGTACCGACCTGCTTGACCTCGAACGGCAGGTCCTTGGCCCAGTCCATCCGGCCGGACGGGCTCATGTTCCACGGGTTGCCCTTGTTCTCCAGGCCCTTGAACAGCCCGTTGAGCTCAGAGGGGAACGACGACTCGATCAGCACCTGGTAGCGGCGCATATCCATGATCGCGTCCACGTGCTCGATGTCGACCGGGCACTGCTGCACGCAGGCGCCGCACGACGTACAGGCCCAGAGGGCCTCTTCGTCGATGACCGCGACATCAGCCGGGCCGACGAGCGGCTTCTCCTGCTCGTCGAGCACCAGCTGCGACAGCGACTTGCGGTCGTCCTCAGAAGCCAGCAGGTACGGCGCCTTGGCGTAGGCGTGCTCGCGCAGGTTCATCATGACGAGCTTGGGCGACAGCGGCTTGTCGGTGTTCCAGGCAGGGCACTGCGACTGGCAGCGACCGCACTCGGTGCAGGTGGTGAAGTCGAGCAGGCCCTTCCAGGTGAAGTCCTCGACCTTGCCGACGCCGAGCGGCGCGTCCTCGTCGAGCTCCTCGATGTTCTCGAAGTCGATCGGCTCGCCCTTGACCATGATCGGCTGCAGGGCGCCGAGCGCCGTACCGCCGTCGGCCTTGCGCTTGAACCAGATGTTCGGCCAGGCGGTGAACCGGTGCCAGGCGACACCCATCGTCGCGTTCAGCGAGATCGTGATCATCCAGGCGAACGAGATCAGGATCTTCACCATCGCGACCAGGTAGACGGCGTTCTCCAGTCGCGACTCGGGCCAGCCGGTGACCGCCTCACCGAGGAACCAGGTGAGCGGGAAGTGCCACTTGTTGGCCTCGCCGAGGTGCACGGCCAGGCCCCACTCCAGCGCGCGCAGCGCCAGGATGCAGACCAGTACGCCGAGGATCGTGTACTCGACGTAGTACGCCTGCCAGCTCCGGGAGCCGAAGAACCGGCTGTAGCGACCCTCGGATCCGCTCGGCAGGTGCCGCAGCCGGATCGCGATCAGCCCGAGGATCGACAGCAGGCCGGTCCAGGTGAGGAGCTCGGTGACCCACTCGAAGACCACCCAGTGGCCGAGGATCGGCAGCGCGAAGTGGGCGTCGAACAACTGGCCGAACGCGGTCACCAGGCTGAGCACCAGCCCGAGGAAGCCGAACGCGACGAACCAGTGCAGGATGCCGATGTGGCTCCACTGCAGCATGCGGGTGTGACCGAGGGTCTCCTTGGCCAGCGTGACGCTGCGCTGCCCCGGCTGGTCGGTCCGGCCCGGGGCCGGCTGACCCAGCTTGATGACGGACACCATGTGCCCGATCGTCTTGCCGAACAGCGCGACGCCGACCAGGGCGATCGCGAGCGACACGATGATGGCGAGGATCTGCATACCAGCGATGTTATTGGTTGGTTACTGGTGAGTCATGGTGATGGGGTCATCATCACGCCCGCGTGTTCCGTCTCACGTTCGCAGATCAGGGCACCCTCAGTCGGCCAAGCGGACCAGGCGCGCCGCCACCACGGCACGCCGCGGGTCCTGCGCGGGGAGAGCGGTTGCGAGTTCCTCGAAGATCTCCAGGTCCTCGGCCCCGAGCGCCGTCTGGGCGAAACGCCACAGCAAGTCCGGATCTCCGGCGTCGAGGGCTGCTCGGCGCAGCGTGACGTCCAGCTCGTCCCGCTCGGCCCGGATGGCGGGAGCATCCGAGCGGGTGAGCAACGAACCGGCGTAATGTTCCAGTGCGGTCTGCAGGTCACCACGACGTACGGCGCTCTGTACGTCGGTGACGTCACCGGTCACATCGGCGATGATCCGGTACGGCTTCGTGTCGAGGACTCCGCCGCCGAGCAGATTCCGCAGCCGGTGCATCTCGGCGCGGACGGTGGTCGGGTTGCCCTCGTCGCCGTACAGCTGGAGCATCAGCTGCTCGGCGGTCAGTCCGGACGGGTGCAGTAAGAGAAGCGTCAGTACCTCGGCGCGGCGCAGGGTGAGCGGGATCTCGCGGCCGCCGACGACGGCGAGCGGCTGGCCGGCGCCGAGCAGCTTGAGGCGCAACGACGGCCGGCTGCGGCGGATCGGCGTACCGGGGATGTGGAGCAGGTAGCCCTCGTCGAGCGGCTCGATCAGGCCCTCGCGGCCGTCGCCGAGCTCGATCCGATCGGTGTCGGCCGGCACGATCAAGCGGTCCGGCAACCACTCCAACGGTTGGACGGCGAGCACGCGACCCGACGGCGTGAGCAGGGCGCCCGGTGCGTCGCCGAGTGCGACCAGGTGCCGCATGTTGCGGGCGCGCAGCATCTCGTCGGACGCGGCCATCCGAACCCGCAGTTGTCCCTCCGCGAGCTTGGCGGCGGCCGTCACCAGCGCCACCATCGCGGGATGCACGGTCCGCAGTGGGCCGGAGACGTCGACCGCGCCGAGCAGTTTGCCGGTGTCCGGGTCGTGTACCGGCGCCGCGGCGCAGGTCCACTCGTGGATTCGGCGGACGAGGTGTTCGGCCGAGTGGATCTGCACTGGCTGACCGGTGGCGAGCGCCGTACCCATGCCGTTGGTGCCGATCTGTTCCTCGGACCAGATCGCGCCTTCAGACAAGGCGATCCGGTCGGCCTGACGCCGGACCGAGGCGGACCCTTCGCGCCACAGGATCATCCCCTGGGCGTCGGTGATGATCATGATGTGCGACGCCTCGTCGGCGATCGTGGTCAGGGTTTGCCGCAGCACCGGCAGCACCGCCTGCAGCGGATGGCTCGACCGGACGCCTTCCAGCGCCTCGTGGTCGACGACCACCGGTGGCGCGTCCAGCTCGGGATCGACGGCGGCCGCCAGCGATCGTTGCCACGACTCGGCGACCAGTCGGCGCGGCACTCCGGGCACTCGGTGGCCACCGAGCACCTCGTCGTACAGCTCGCTCAACCGGCGCGCCTCGTCCGCCGCGTCCATCGCCTCACCTCATGTGCAACGTCCGTGCAACGTCGCCCTCCGTAGATTCCGGACCACGTCAGGTATCCCGAGGAGGACCTATGACGATCTTCGCAGCTCCCGGGCAGGATGGAAGCCCGGTCACCTACAAATCGCGCTACGAGCACTTCATCGGTGGCGAGTGGGTCCCGCCCGCCAAGGGCGGGTACTTCGAGAACCCGACACCGGTCACCGGCCAGAACTTCACCGAGATCGCCCGCGGTACGGCGGACGACGTCGAACTGGCCCTGGACGCCGCACACGGCGCCGCACCTGGCTGGGGCCGCACCTCACCGGCCGAACGAGCCAACATCCTGAACAAGATCGCCGACCGGATGGAGGCGAACCTCGAACTGCTCGCGGTCGCCGAGAGCTGGGACAACGGCAAGGCGGTGCGCGAGACGCTGGCCGCCGACCTGCCGCTCGCGATCGACCACTTCCGGTACTTCGCCGGGGCGTTGCGGGCCCAGGAAGGGTCCGTGTCGGTGATCGACGACGACACGATCGCCTACCACTTCCACGAGCCGCTCGGCGTCGTCGCGCAGATCATCCCGTGGAACTTCCCGCTGCTGATGGCGGTCTGGAAGCTGGCGCCCGCACTCGCGGCCGGTAACGCGATCGTGCTCAAGCCTGCCGAGCAGACCCCGGCCTCGATCCACGTCTGGCTCGAACTGGTCGCGGACCTGCTGCCGCCGGGGGTGCTGAACGTGGTCAACGGCTTCGGCGTCGAGGCCGGCAAACCACTTGCCTCCAGCAACAGAATTGCCAAGGTCGCGTTCACTGGTGAGACCACGACCGGCCGGCTCATCATGCAGTACGCCTCGGACAACATCATCCCGGTGACGCTGGAGCTCGGCGGGAAGAGCCCGAACATCTTCTTCGCCGACGTCGCGTCGGCGCGGGACGAGTTCTACGACAAGGCGCTCGAGGGCTTCACGATGTTCGCGCTGAACCAGGGCGAGGTCTGCACCTGTCCGTCCCGGGCGCTGATCCAGTCGTCGATCTACGACCAGTTCCTCGGCGACGCGACCGCCCGCACGCAGGCCATCAAGACCGGGAACCCGCTCGACACCGACACGATGATGGGCGCGCAGGCGAGCAACGACCAGTACGAGAAGATCCTCGCCTACATCGACATCGGCAAGGCCGAGGGCGCCAAGGTGGTCACCGGCGGCGAGCGCTCCGACCTCGGCGGCGACCTGAGCGGTGGCTACTACATCCAGCCGACGATCTTCGAGGGCGACAACAAGATGCGGATCTTCCAGGAGGAGATCTTCGGGCCGGTCGTCTCGGTGACCCGGTTCGACGACTACGCCGACGCGATGAAGATCGCCAACGACACCTTGTACGGTCTCGGCGCCGGTGTCTGGTCGCGCGACATCAACACGGCGTACCGGGCCGGGCGGGAGATCCAGGCCGGCCGGGTCTGGACCAACTGCTACCACGCCTACCCCGCGCACGCGGCCTTCGGCGGCTACAAGAACTCCGGCATCGGCCGCGAGAACCACAAGATGATGCTCGACCACTACCAGCAGACCAAGAACCTGCTGGTCAGCTACAGCCCGAACAAGCTCGGGTTCTTCTGACCGTGGTTGTTCACAAAGTGCTCTTGAGTGCGTCGGCGGAGGACCTCCTCCGTCGGCTCACCGAGACCCACGGGCCGCTGATGTTCCATCAGTCCGGTGGGTGTTGTGACGGCAGTTCGCCGATGTGTTTCCCGGAAGGCGAGTTCCGGATCGGTCCGGCCGACGTGCACCTCGGCGACCTCATGGTCGAGGGGCTCAGCAAGCCGATCGGCTTCTGGATGGCCGCCGATCAGTACCAGTACTGGAAGCACACGCAGCTCACTGTCGACGTCGTGAAGGGGCGGGGTAGCGGATTCTCGGTCGAGGCGCCGGAAGGCGTCCGCTTCCTGATCCGCTCCCGCCTCTTCACCGACGCCGAGTCCGAGGTTCTCGGACTCCTCTGAAGCGGGTGCCGACCGTCCGGTGGCGTTGCCGGACGGCCGGCACCCTTTTGCGTTGTGCGGGAAAGTCGCGGGGAATCCTTCAACGATTTCCGGAGTGCGCGGACGGCCGTTCTGACGCGGAAAATCGAGGCTCTTCGGGGCGGGTGTCACGGGTCGGCCCATGACATTTGTCAGAGGCGTAATCGCTGGCATCGGATCCCTTGCCGGGCGGACGATTTCGACACCATCCACTGTCGGTCACCGCCCCCCGCCAATCTGTGAACGGGCGATGGCCTGGCCCATCCGAGGAGTTCTGTTGAGGCAACGGATTCTCGTCACCGCCCTGGGCGCCGGCGCACTGGCCGTCGCGGGTCTGACCGCACCTACCGGGGCTCTCGCGGCCCCGATCACCCCGTACACCGCCGGGAAGCACGCGGCCCAGGTCTGCTCGGCCGCCAAGTCCAAGCACACCGCGAGCTGCCATGCGATCAAGCTGGTCGCGAGCAACGGCGTCACCCCCGCCGCGACCGCGCCGCCGGCCACCGGCCTGACGCCGAGCGGCCTGCGCGACGCCTACAAACTCAACGGGTTGAGCGCCGGCGGCCGGACGGTCGCGATCGTCGACGCGTACGGCTACCCGAACCTGGAGCGCGACCTCGGCGTCTACCGCTCGCAGTTCGGCCTGTCCGCCTGTACGACGACCAACGGCTGCCTGCGGATCGTCAACCAGACCGGCGGGACCACGCTGCCGAACTTCAACGCGGGCTGGGCCGGCGAGCAGGCACTCGACGTCGACGCGGTCTCGGCCGCGGCGCCGGATGCCAAGATCCTCGTCGTACAGGCCAAATCGGCCAGCTTCGCCGACCTCGGCTCGGCGGTCCAGACGGCCGCCAAGCAGGCCGGTGTGGTCGCGATCTCGAACAGCTACGGCGGTGGCGACGCCTCCGACAGCAGCTACGGCGCCTACTACAACCACCCGGGCATCGCGGTCACCGCGTCGACCGGTGACGACGGTTACCAGGGCGGCAGCTACCCCGCATCCTCGTCGTACACAACGGCTGTCGGCGGTACGTCGCTTGTTGCCGCCAGCAACACTCGTGGCTGGAGCGAGACCGTCTGGGACGGCGCCGGCTCCGGCTGCTCGACGTACAACACGGCGTTGAGTGCGGCCTCGTCGTTCGGCACCGGCTGCGCGAAGCGGGCCATGGCCGACGTGTCCGCGGCGGCCGACCCGAGCAAGGGCGGAATGGCGGTCTACTACCCGACCAGCAGGACCGCCTCGACCTGGGCGCAGTTCGGCGGAACCAGCGAAGCCGCGCCGATCATCGCCGCGGTCTACGCGCTGTCCGGCAACACGGCCGGCTACGCGAACGCGCTGCCCTACGCACACCCGGGCTCGCTGTTCGACGTGACGAGCGGCAGCAACGGCAGCTGCCCGACGACCCAGTGGTGCAACGCCCGCACCGGCTGGGACGGACCGACCGGACTGGGTACGCCGAACGGAGCAGGCGCGTTCTGAGTACCCCCTGAACGGGCGGCCGGACCCCTACCGCGATTGGGGTCCGGCCGCTCGCCTACGTCCTTTTCGAGAGTGCTTTTAGTAAGGTGCCGAGCACGAAGGACAACCCTCGTCTCCGCGCCATTCCGGGGATATCTCTTCCCCGGTTCCGGTTCCCCGCCTAAGGTCAGGCGCGGACGGGTCGCGGAGGGCGATCCGCGCAGGTGACTTTTCTGGAGTATCGCTGTGACCACATCACGCAGACGACGGGGGCTTCTCGCCGTGTCCGCCGTCTCCGCGGCCAGTCTGCTGGCCGTTTCGATGGCCGGCGGCGCGACCGCCGCCCCCCAGGCCGGACCCGGTGAGGGCAAGGCCGCCAAGGCCGAGAGCGTCAAGGGCAAGGAGCGCAAGGGCAACTACGACGCCCGCACGCCGAACGCGAAGACGACGTACAACCGCGCCGCCAAGGTGGCCGGCAAGGAGTCCGACGCGTCGGAGAAGTTCCGCAACTCGCTCGGTACCCAGGGCATCGTCGAGCTGGACCCGAACACCGGCACCCCGGCCCAGGTCTCGAAGCTGGACGGTTTCCTGACCGGTCGCAGCGCGAAGAAGGCCCAGGACGTCGCGCTGTCCTACGTGAAGGCGCACCCCGAGGTCTTCAAGCTCACCGCCGCCGACCTGGCCACGCTGAAGCTCCGCAAGGACTACGTCGACGACCTCGGCACCCACCACATCTTCTGGTCCCAGGTGGTCGACGGGATCGAGGTCTTCGGCAACGGCCTGAAGGCCAACGTCACCAAGCACGGCCAGCTGATCTCGGTGATGGGTTCGCCGGTCGCCGGCCTGACGACGGCCGCCCAGGCCCGTTCGGCCGCACCGGCGGTCTCTGCCGACGAGGCCCGCCAGGCCGCCGCCAAGGACATCGACGGTACGGCGAAGTCCGCCGCCGCGAAGAAGTCCGGCACCACGACCGTGTGGAGCAACGGCGACCAGGCCAAGCCGGTCTGGTTCCACACCGCCGACGGCCTGCGCAAGGGCTGGATGACGTACGTCAACGCCGGTGGCAGCAAGGTCTACACCCACGTCATCGACGCCCAGACCGGCGGCCTGCTCTACCGTCGCGACCTGCAGAACGAGGGGGTCGGCGACGCGCTCGTCACCGACAACTACCCTGGCGCCCCCAAGGGCGGCACCCAGCGGGTCGAGAACCTGATCTACAACAAGTGGCTGCCGAAGAACGCCAAGACCCTGCTCGAGGGGACGTCGGTCGCCGCCTTCGCCGATGTCAACGACGACAACGAACCGAACGCCGGTGAGTCCGTCAAGGTGCCCGGCACCAAGACCGGCGCGGAGTACAAGCTCACGGCGTTCAACAGCAACCCGCTGTGCTCGGCGGCGTTCGTCTGCACCTGGGACCCGGCCAAGCCGGACTCCTGGAAGACGAACATGAACGAGGACGTCACCAACGGCTTCTACCTCGCGAGCAACTTCCACGACTGGCTGGCCAAGCCACCGATCAGCTTCACCCCGGCGGCCGGCTCGTTCGACGCCGCGGGCGGTGACCCGGTCCTGCTGAACGCGCTCGACGGCGCCGCGACCGACGCCAACGGCGGCCCGGACGCGAACCACATCAACAACGCGAACATGAACACCCCGCCGGACGGTATCTCGCCGACCATGCAGATGTTCCTGTTCGGCAGCCCGGGTGACAACACCACCCTCCCGAGCAGCTCGTCGACCTCGGCCGAGATCCTGTACCACGAGTACACCCACGGCCTGTCGAACCGCCTGGTCGTCGACGCGACCGGCAGCTCGACGCTGAACAGCATCCAGGCCGGCTCGATGGGTGAGGCGTGGAGCGACTTCTACGCGCTCGACTACCTGGCCTCGCACGGCCTGGAGAAGGACACGGTCGCCAACGGCGAGATGCGGATCGGCAAGTACGACACCGCCGGCGGCACCATCCGGACGATGCCGAACGACTGCCGGGTCAAGGCCAAGGAGGCGGCCTGCGTCGGCATCGACGGTTCGCAGGGCGGCTACACCTACGGCGACTTCCCGACCATCGGCGGCACCCCCGAGGTGCACTCCTCCGGTGAGGTCTGGGCCCAGACGCTGTGGGACCTGCGGGAGCGCTTCGGCCGTGCATACGCGGTCAGCATCATCACCCGCGCGATGGAGCTGTCCGCCGCCGACCCGACCATGCTCGACATGCGCAACGCCATCGTGCAGGCCGACCTGGTCGCCAGCGGCGGCAAGAACGCCGGCATCATCTGGCAGGTCTTCGCCAACCGCGGCATGGGCTGGTACGCCGGCGTCATCGACGGCGGCGACTCCTTCCCGGCCGAGGACTTCCACGTCCCGCCGAAGGGCAAGACCACCACGCTGACCGGCACCATCACCGACAAGGACACCGGCAAGCCGATCCCCGGCGCGCTGGTCTACATCGGCGGCCACTCCTCCGGCTTCGCCGGTGACTACTCCGCCACCACCGACGCAGCCGGCAAGTACGCCATCACCAACGTCGCCCCCGGCACCTACCCGAAGTTCGTGGTCGCGTCCCCGGGCTACGAGCTGGCGGTCAACCCGGTCGTCGTGAAGGCCGGTGCCAGCGCCAGCTACGCCGTACGCCGCAACTGGGCGGCAGCCTCGGGTGGCGGCGCCATCGCGGCCTACACCGGCCCGGACTACAGCAGCAACAACTGTGGCCCCGGCGGTGCGATCGACAACGCTCAGGGCACCGGCTGGGGCAGCACCACCGGTGACGACAAGGGCACGCCGACCAACGTGATGATCCCGAAGCACATCGACATCAAGCTCCCGGCTTCGGTGACCATCGACTCGTTCAAGGTCGACCCGTCCAACGTCTGCGGTGACCCCGGCAGCTCGTCCACCGGTCAGTACCGGATCGAGACCTCGGCCGACGGCACCACCTGGGCCACCGCCCAGGAAGGCACCTTCACCGCCGCCAACCGCGGCAAGTACAACCTGCTCACCCCGACCGGCAACGCGGCCGGCGTCCAGTACGTGCGGTTCACCATGCTGAGCCCGCAGGTCCCGGACTTCGCCAACGCCTGCCCCGGCCCCTTCGGTGGCTGCACCTACACCGACATGACTGAGATCCAGGTCTTCGGCAAGAAGTAGTAAGCACGTCGAGAGAACAATGGTGGCCACCCCGGACCGGGGTGGCCACCATTGCTTTGTTCAGCGGCCGGATCAGGTCCGGGCCGCGTACCACCAGGCGTCGGTGTCCGACCTCAGGACGGTGATCAGCGGGTTGTTGTGGGTCTCGTTCGTGTGGTAGGTCAGATAGACCATGCTCGAGGTCTTCTTCGTCACGATCATGGCGTGGTTCATGTTGTGGTTCTTGTCGTTGTCGACCAGCAGTACATCGCCGTTACCCAGGTACCAGACGTTGCTCAGCCAGCTCACCCGTTTCGGGGCGAAGCGCGACCAGTTCTCGGCTGCGGCCCAGGTCCGGGTCTGATTCAGCCGGTTGTACCACCAGTTCGAACTGCTGGTGTACAAACCGTAGTCGTACGCCCAGCCGCCGGCTTTCATGGTCTGGGAAACGAAGTTGGTGCAGTCCGTGCTGAATCTCCGGTAATTCGGATTGAAGTTCTGCCAGTAGGTGTTCGCGTAATTGACCATGCAGGTGTAGCAGTACCCGGCCATCAGCCGCGCGGCCGCGGCGCCGGTATCCTCCTTCGGGTCACCGGTCGGCGTGCCGTCTTCTGGTGCCGCGGACTCGGGGATGACGGGAGTGGGCTCCGGCTGCTGGTCCTCGTTCTTGTCGGTGGCCGACAGCGGGCCGGGAATGCCGTAGGTGTACTCGGGTACGTCGATCATCGGCGAGGCCTCGAACGCTGCTTCGGTGATGGTGCGCGGTGCGTCGTTCACCGCCACCGACTGCTCGGCGTTGGCCGGGCGCAGATCGGCGATGGCCCACTGTCCGCCGGTCTTCACATAGGTGAACACCCGGTCGACCGACTGCTCGGTTGCCTCTGGTGCCTCGGGATCCAAGGTGCGATCGAACAGCAGTCGCGTCTTCTCCGTGACAGTTGCCGTCACCGAGCCGTCGGGCTGCCGCTCGACGCTCGAGGGCACGACGGTGGTCTCCGACGAGATCCACCGCTGCTTGTGGGCCGCCAGCTTCTGGCGGTTCTGCGCGAGGTAGCCGTCCACGGCGGACGCGACTCGTTGCTGTCCGGCGGACAGTGCGACTGGTGCTGCGGTGGCCTTCGACAGCGGTCGGCCGCCGCGGTCGGAGAGCAGGCTGCGGGTACGGGCGTCGAGGTAGCTTTTCGCGAGTGCGACGAGCTGGGTCTGCTCGTTTGCTCCGACGGCGGGCGGTTCGCCGTCGGTTCGGGCGACTGCCGGTGCCACACCGGCGCCGCTCAGAAGAAGTACGCCGATTCCCCCGGCTAGCAGACGTGTTCGTGAGCGATGCATTGTTCCCCTCACTTTGTTCGCAGTAATGACCGCAATCGGTCGTACTGCGGGCGGTTGCCGTGAAGGTACAAGGAGTAGCGAGACGCTACCAACGGGCGAAGTGCCGAATCGGTCTGCAGGTTGATGCAATTTGCCGGATTTATCGATCTATTGAGAATGCGGACTCCGGCTATGGCGTGATTCGGTCCGTCGGGCTAGCGATTGGTCGCCGCGGTCGGTTCGGGTCCGGGACTGCCCGCCCCCAGGGAGATGAACCAGCCGCTCTCCGTCCGGGTGAACTCCAGGGTCAGTTGCCGGCAAGGGCTCTTACCGCGGGGGACCGAGACGTCACCCCAGGCGATCTCAGGGCCGAAGCCGCCGCGGAGGTCGACCTTCGCGCCGTCGAAGGACGACCCTTTGCAGTCGTCGACCAGCTTGTGGGCCGCTGCCTCACGCCCGTTCAGCTTCGGGTCCGGGTTGGCCAGTTTCAGCAGACCGGTCTCGTCCTGGGCGGAGAGTGCTCGCAGCGCGCCGTCGGCAGCTTCTTGCGAGGTCTTGGCGCCACTCGGTCCGTCGTTCGCGTTCAGCACCACGATCGCTGTTGCGGCACCCAATACTACGACCGCACAGCCTGCGGCGAGCAGTACCTTCATCGGGCCGACCTCCTCGTCGTTGCTTGGAACCAGTGAGACGCGGCGAACACGGTATGTGTTCGCCGTATCCACATTCTGGGACCGGTCAAGTAAGTCTATTGGGTTGGTTTAGTTTCAAGGGGTGGATGCAGGGAGTGGTCGGTCGGCGCTGCGCTCAGGTGGGTGGAGCGCCGACCGAGCCACGCTCGATCAAGGTCGGTACGACGGTGGTCCGGCGGACGCGGCGGTTGGTGTCGACCGTGGCGGTAACGCGGTCGACGACGTCGGAGACGAGGTCGTCGAGGGGCCAGTGGAAGCTGGACAGGGGTGGCGTGAGCAGCTGCGAGAGCGGCTGGTCGTCGTAGCCGAGCAGAGAGACGTCCTCGGGGACGCGGAGGCCGAGCTCGCGGCCGGCGGCGTAGACGCCGAAGGCCATCGAGTCGGCGAGCGCGAGGATGCCGGTCGGGCGCGGGCTGCTCGTGAGCAGGGTGCGGGCCACGTCGGTGGCGCCGGCCAGGTCGTGCGGACACTGCTGGACGCGGATCTTCAGCTTGAGCTCGGCTCCGATCCGGTGCGCGATCTCCTCGGCCGGCCGGTCGATCTCGGCGCGCAGCGTGGGGCTCAGTACGGCGACGTCGCGGTGGCCGGCGGCGGCCAGCCGGCGCAACGCCGTACTGACTCCGGACTCGTTGTCGAAGACGACCTCGGACTTCGCCTTCGCGCCGGGGAGCGCGTCGCCGATCGCGATCACCGGGGCTTGCTCGGCGATCGTGGTCCAGCCGGGCGCGGCCGGGTCGATCGGAATCACGACGATGGCGTCGGCGCGGTGGTCGACCAGGTGCTGAGCCAGCTCGAGTTGACGGCCGGCGTCGCCGGCGGAGTCGATGATCCACGCGTTCCGGTCCGGGGCGAGCAGCTCGCGGCCGAGCGCGGCGGCGAGGCGTTGCTGCCAGAGGTCCTCGAGCGACGCGCAGAGCACGCCGATGGAGCCGCTGCGGCCGGAGGCCAGGGCGCGTGCCACCGGGTCGGCCTGGTAGCCGAGCCGCTCGGCCGCCTCCTGGACCCGCTGCCGGGTCTCCGGCGTTCCGTGCAGACCGCGCAGCGCGTAGGAGACAGCGGCCATCGACAGGCCGGTGTCCGCCGCGATGTCTTTGAGGGTCGGTCTGCGGCCGGTACCAGACATGGTCAGCACCCTAGCCCGCGGCTCGGACAAAAACTTGACAAGAGCCGCATTGAAGCGCTTCACTCTTCGCATACTGAAGCGCTTCAATCTGATCAAATGACAACCGGCGAGGAGGAGCTGTGATCGACGTCCACCAGCACCTCTGGCCGGCCGAGTTCATCGATCGCCTCCGCGCTCGCACCGAGCCGCCGTACCTGGACGGCTGGACGCTGCACACCGCGACCGAGACGCCGTACGAGGTGGATCCGGCGGCGCACGACGTCGACGCGCGCGTCGCGATCGAGCGTGAGCTCGGGACCGAGCTCGCAGCGGTGTCACTGTCGAGCCCGCTCGGGATCGAGTCGCTCGGCGACGACGAGCTGCTGGACGCCTGGCATGCCGGTGCGGCGGCCTTGCCCCAACCCTTCCGGGCCTGGGCCTCGGTGCGGCTGCCCGAGCCGGATCTGGATGAGGCGAAATCCCTTCTGGACCAGAGATTCCTGGGTTTCCAGCTGCCCGCTCATGTGCTGACCACGCCGGCCGGCTGGTCGACGTACGGCGAGTTGCTCGCGATCGCCGAGGGTTGGGACCGGCCGGTGCTCGTGCACCCCGGGATCGCCGGCCCGGCGGGCGACGTACCGGGGTGGTGGGCTCCGGTGGTCGACTACAGCCAGCAGTTGCAGGCCGCTTGGTGGGCCTGGCATGCGTACGGCGGCCGCCGGGAGTTCCCGCGGTTGCGAGTCTGCTTCGCCGCCGCAGCCGGCCTCGCGCCTGTGCACCATGAGCGGCTGACCGCCCGTGGCGGCCGCCTCGGCACCATCGACACCAACCTGTACGTCGACACCTCGAGCTATGGCCCGCAGGGAATCGACGCGGTCGCACGAGTCCTCGGAATCGACCAGGTCGTGCACGGCACCGACCGGCCGTACGCAGGACTCAGTGACCTCCGCCAAGGCGCCGCCGCGACCGCGGTGATCCGCCACGACAATCCGAACCGGTTGCTGTTCGGGGGAGACCCCAGCGCCGGCCGTCCATCTCCTGAGAGGGGAGTGCAGTGACTGCTCAGCCCATCGACGCACCCGTCGTCCCGGCACGTCAACCCAGCCGGCTAGTGGATCTCAACAACTGTCTGTCGCTGGACAACCTTCCGGGCCGCGACCTCACCCCGCAGGAGCTGGCCGAGCTGGCGTCGTCCATCGCCGCTCAGCCGCACCTGTGGGAGGACAAGGTCGCCTACAGCGACGACGAGCGCGTCTTCGCGTCGCTGCACCGCGACGCCAACGTCGACGTCTGGCTGATCTGCTGGACCCCGGTCAACGACACCGGCTGGCACGACCACGACACCTCGTCGGGTGCCGTGGCCGTGGCCAAGGGAACTCTCGTCGAACACAACCTCGCCATCGGCGCCGACTCCATCGAGACCGAAGTCCCCGCCGGCGCCGTCTACGGCTTCGGTCCCGACCACATCCACCGCATGGTCGGCCGCGACAAAGGCAGCGTCAGCGTCCACGCCTACAGCCCGCCGCTGTGGCGGATGGGTCAGTACTCCGTCAAGGACAACGTCCTCCGCCGGGTCTCCGTCTCCTACGCCGACGAGCTCCGCCCGATCGACTGAACCGCTCAGTCACGCTGACCGATCCCGAACAGCAGTGAGCTCGACTGCACCATCTCGGGATGCCGGTCAGCGAGACGTGCGCACTCCAGAGCGGTCTGCAGCGGGTCGGGCTCGCGCAGGGTGTCGGGCAGTGGCAGTCCGTTGTAGTGACTGTCGATCATGACCGTCAGCCAGCCGCCCGGCCCGGTGAGGCCGTGCACCGACACGGCCCGCAGGCCGGCACCGGTCAGCTCGGACCGCAGCTGAGCGACCGTGTGGTACGTCGCCTGCGCCAGCCGCTCGTTCCGTGCGCTGAACCCGTCCCGCAGGATGTCGGCGACCACGCCGCGCCGCTCGATCAGGTTGTTGGCCATCGTCGAGCCGACCAGGTTCGCCGTACGGTTGATCGCGACCACGGCCACGAACCCGCCGTACTTGGTCACCCGCACCGCTTCCCGCAACGCCGTACGCCGGTCCGCCGCCTCGACCAGGTGATACATCGGCCCGGCCAGGAACGCCGCGTCGAACTCCTCGTCCTCCCACGGCAGCTTCCGCGCATCACCCAGTACGGCGGGGATCCCGGCCGCCCCGGCCTGCTCGACATGATGCGGCACCGGATCCAGCAGTTCCACGTCGTACCCGTCGCTCCGCAACCACTGCGCATGAACCCCGGGCCCACCCCCGATATCCGCCACCCGAGCCGGCGGCTCCGGCAAATACCGGCACAGCAGCTCGCGCACCCGCGCCAGCTCCAACCGCCCCTTGACGCTCGAGCCCAACCGGCTCGCCTCGTCACACCGCTCCGTATAGAACTTCTCGAGTTCGCCATGAATCGTCATGACAACCAACCCTGAGCACATTTCCCGCGTCCAGGGAGGCCAGATCCCGGGGCAGCCCGGGGCATCCCTGCTCAGATCGCGGACCGCCAGGCCATCACAATCGGCCGAACCGCCGTCCGCCAAGCGTGGACCCGGCGAGCACACCCAGTTGTGATGGCGTGGCCGTCCGGGCCGGCGATCACCCGGCCGCCGGCCCCCACCGGGCTTGGGGGTTCAGCACCGCCGACCACGGTGCTGAACCCCCAACGAGGCTGCCTAGGCAGGCAAATCGGACGGGGGGCGGGGGTGCCGGGTCGGTCAGGCCCAGGATTCGGCGTGGGTGGGGATGCCGTTGGGGGCGGAGAGCTCGGTGGTGATGTCTTCGGCGTCGGGGTCGAGGGGCTCGAAGGGGGCTTCGGGGACGACGTAGGCGCGGGCGCCGGCGAGCATCTCGATGCCGGGGAGTTCGAACCAGGCTTCGCCGACCTCGCGGCTGATCTCGAAGATGGCCTGCTCGGCGGTCTCGACGGGCTCGGCCTCGCCGCCTTCCTCGAGTTCGGCGGGGTGGCGCTCCTGGGCGGCGCGGCCGGCCTCGAGCAGGGTGTCGAGGTCGACGACGCGGAGGTCGAAGCGGGAGACGACGCTGATCACGTGGTCTTCCTCGGTGTCGTCGTCGGCCTCGGGGTCCTCGGTCTCGTCGAGGAGCAGCGGCGTGGTGCCGGTGTGCTCGAAGACGGCGTCGTTCCAGTCGGCGACGAGCTCCTCGAGCGCGGCGTTCTGCTCGTCGAGGGCCTCGTGGTTCTCGGAGCCGTTCATCGCGAGCAGGGCCTCGGTGTGGGCCTGCAGGCGCTCGGCGAGCTTCCGGCTGGCCTCGGCGAGAGCCTCGCGGCTCTCCGGGGAGAAGAACTGCTCGGCGGGGGCGGTGGTGTCCAAATCTGTCACTGGCGGTTCTTCCTCAGTCCGTGGGGGTCTTGCCACGCGTAAGTATGAGAGAGACGCGTGAGAGCTGCGTCGGCGGGTGTGAGAGAGCTGTGAGAACCCTCCTGGCCACGCAGCGAGCGGTGTGCAGTGAAGGCATGAGCAACCTAGCCCCTGGAGTGGGGAACCTGTGAGCGCCGAGAACATCGCCGGACTCGTGGTGGCCGTGGCCCTGGTTCTGTACCTGGTCGCCGCCCTGATCTTCCCCGAGAGGTTCTGATGTCCGACACCGCCGCCGGCCTGTTACAGGTCGGCCTCCTGGTCGCGTGCCTGGCCGCGGTCTACCGGCCGCTCGGCGTCTACCTGGCCCGGGTCTACACCTCCGAATCCGACCTCCGGGTCGAGCGAGCGGCGTACCGGCTGTTCGGTGTGGACGCGCGGACCGACCAGACCTGGGCCGTCTACGCCCGGTCGCTGATCGCGTTCTCCGTGGTCAGCCTGGTCCTGCTCTTTCTGCTCCAGCGTCTGCAGAGTCACCTGCCGCTCTCGCTCGGCCTGCCGAACGTCGGATCCGGCCTCGCCTTCAACACCGCGGCATCGTTCGTCTCCAACACGAACTGGCAGTCCTACTCACCCGAGGCGACCATGGGCCACCTGGTCCAGTTCGCCGGCCTCGCCGTCCAGAATTTCCTCTCCGCCGCCGTCGGTCTCACGGTCGCCATCGCGGTGATCCGCGGTTTCGCCCGCTCCAAGACCGACCGCCTCGGCAACTTCTGGGTCGACCTGACCCGGACAGTACTGCGTGTCCTCCTTCCGATCGCCGTGATCGGAACACTTGCCCTGGTCGCGATGGGCGTCGTACAGAACTTCTCCGGCGGTCACGAAGTCACCTCGGTCGTCGGGCAGACCCAGACGATCCCCGGCGGACCGGTGGCCAGCCAGGAGGTGATCAAGGAGCTCGGCACCAACGGTGGCGGCTTCTACAACGCGAACTCCGCGCACCCGTTCGAGAACCCCAACGGCCTGTCGAACCTGTTCGAGATCTTTCTGCTGCTGGTCGTCCCGGTCTGCCTGACCCGCACCTTCGGCTTGATGGTCAAGGACAAGCGGCAGGGCTACGCGATCCTCGGCGTGATGGGCATGCTCTGGGCGACCTTCACCTTCTCCGCCACCTTCTTCGAGGTCCGCGGCGACTCGATGGAAGGCAAGGAGACCCGCTTCGGCCAATGGGCCTCGGCCCTCTTCGCCAGCTCCACCACCGGTACGTCGACCGGCGCGGTCAACGCGGCGCACGACTCGTTCACCCCACTAGGCGGCGGTACGGCACTCTTCCACATGATGCTCGGTGAAGTCTCGCCAGGCGGTGTCGGTACCGGTCTCTACGGCATGCTGATCCTCGCCGTACTGACTGTGTTCATCGCCGGTCTGATGGTCGGCCGGACGCCGGAGTACCTGAAGAAGAAGATCACCGCGCGCGAGATGAAGCTGGTCTCGCTCTACATCCTCACCACGCCGACCCTCGTCCTGGTCGGGACCTCGATCGCGATGGGCCTGGCCGTGGCGCGAGCGTCGATCTTCAACACCGACAGCCCACATGGATTCTCCGAAGTCCTCTACGCCTTCACCTCCGCCGGCAACAACAACGGCAGCGCGTTCGGAGGGCTCAGCGCGAACATCCCGTTCTACAACACTGCACTCGGACTGGTGATGCTGCTCGGCCGGTTCGTACCGATCGTGTTCGCGCTCGCGCTGGCGGGTTCGTTCGCGAAGCAGCAGCCGGTGCCGGTCACCCAGGGCACATTGCCCACGCACAAGGCGCTGTTCGTCACGATGCTGGTCGGCGTCGTCCTGATCGTCACCGGCCTGACGTACTTCCCCGCCCTCACCCTCGGACCCCTCGCGGAGGGACTGTGAGTACGCCAACAATGCTGCTGACCTCTTTCCCGGACGCGCTCCGCAAGCTCGATCCGCGGGTGATGGTGAAGAACCCGGTGATGTTCGTGGTCGAGGTCGGTGCGGTCGCGTCGACGCTGATCGCGCTGACCGACTCGACCGTGTTCGCCTGGTGGATCGTGGTATGGCTCTGGCTGACCGTGATCTTCGCGAACCTGGCCGAGGCGGTGGCCGAGGGTCGGGGCAAGGCTCAGGCCGAGACGCTGCGCCGGGCGAAGACCGAGACCACCGCCCGCCGGTTGACCGACGACGGCGAGGAGCAGATTCCGGCGGCTCAGTTGCAGCTCGGCGACCTCGTGGTCGTGGAGGCCGGCCAGATCATCCCCGGCGACGGTGACGTCGTCGAGGGCGTGGCGAGTGTCGACGAGTCGGCGATCACCGGTGAGTCGGCGCCGGTCATCCGGGAGTCCGGTGGCGACCGCAGTGCGGTCACCGGCGGGACCAAGGTGCTCTCGGACCGGATCGTCGTGAAGATCATGACCAAGCCTGGCGAGAGCTTCATCGACCGGATGATCGCGCTCGTCGAGGGCGCGTCCCGGCAGAAGACGCCGAACGAGATCGCGCTGAACATCCTGCTCGCCAGTCTGACGATCGTGTTCCTGATCGCCACGGTCACGCTGCCGACCTTCGCCACGTACGGCGGCGTACACCTCAGCATCGTGATCCTGGTGGCTCTGCTGGTCTGCCTGATCCCGACCACGATCGGTGCGCTGCTGTCCGCGATCGGTATCGCCGGGATGGACCGGCTGGTGCAGCGCAACGTGCTGGCGATGTCCGGCCGGGCGGTCGAGGCGGCGGGTGACGTGAATACCTTGCTGCTGGACAAGACCGGCACGATCACCTTGGGGAACCGGCAGGCCGCCGACTTCATCCCGGTCGACGGAGTGACCGACACCGAGTTGGCGGACGCGGCCCAGCTGTCCAGTCTGGCCGACGAAACGCCGGAGGGGCGATCGATCGTCGTACTGGCGAAGAACGGGTACGGGCTGCGTGAGCGGCACACCGGAGAGTTGCCGCAGGCAACGTTCGTCGAGTTCACCGCGCAGACCCGGATGAGCGGTGTGGACGTCGACGGCCGCCAGGTCCGCAAGGGCGCGGCCGGTGCCGTCAACACCTGGATCACCAACCACGGCGGTACGTCGGACGCGCGGCTCGGCGAGATCGTCGACGGAATCTCGGCCTCCGGCGGTACGCCGTTGGTCGTGGCGGAGGCGGTCGCCGGCTCGGCCCGCGCGCTCGGCGTAATCCACCTCAAGGACGTAGTCAAGGCTGGGATGCGGGAGAGGTTCGACCAGATGCGCGCGATGGGCATCCGGACCGTCATGATCACCGGCGACAACGCGCTGACCGCAAAGGCGATCGCCGAGGAGGCCGGGGTCGACGACTTCCTGGCCGAGGCGACGCCCGAGGACAAGATGGCGCTGATCAAGAAGGAGCAGGAAGGCGGCCGGCTGGTCGCGATGACCGGTGACGGCACCAACGACGCGCCGGCGCTCGCGCAGGCCGATGTCGGGGTCGCGATGAACACCGGGACGTCAGCGGCCAAGGAGGCCGGCAACATGGTCGACCTGGACTCGAACCCGACCAAGCTGATCGAGATCGTTGAAATCGGCAAGCAGTTGCTGATCACCCGCGGATCGCTGACCACCTTCTCGATCGCGAACGATGTGGCCAAGTACTTCGCGATCCTGCCGGCCTTGTTCGCCGGGGCCTACCCGGGCCTGGATCGGCTGAACATCATGCACCTGCACTCACAGCAGACGGCGATCGTCGCCGCGATCGTCTTCAACGCGCTGGTGATCGTTGCCTTGGTCCCCCTTGCCCTCCGTGGCGTCCGGTACCGGCCGTCGTCCGCCTCGGCGATGCTGCGCCGCAACCTGCTCGTGTACGGCGTCGGCGGGCTGATCACGCCGTTCGTCGGAATCAAACTTCTCGACCTGGTGATCGCGCTGATCCCCGGTCTACGGTGAAAGGTCGAATCATGAGGCAGTACTGGGTTGCAGCGCGGGTGTTGCTGGTGTTCACGGTCGTGCTCGGTATCGCGTACCCATTGGTGATGACGGGCGCTGCGCAGCTCCTGTTCCACAGCAACGCGAACGGCTCGATCATCAAGGTCAACGGCAAGGAGGTCGCCTCCGACCTGATCGGTCAGTCCTACGAAGGCAACCAGTGGTTCCACACCCGCCCGTCGGCCGCGAAGTACGACGGCAAGGCCAGCGCCGCGTCGCAGTACGGGCCCAACAACCCCGACCTGCTGAAGCTGGTGCAGGAGCGCCGGAAGGCGGTGGCCGCGCTGGAGGGCGTGAGCGAGGCGCAGGTCCCGCCGGACGCGGTGACGGCGAGCGGATCCGGCCTCGACCCGGCGATCAGCCCGGCGTACGCCGCCTTGCAGATCAACCGGGTCGCGCGGGAGCGCGGGCTGTCCGTGGCGCAGGTGCAGAAGCTGGTTGCCGACAACACGCACGGCCGCGTGCTGGGTTTCCTCGGGGAGCCCTACGTCAATGTCGTCACGCTCAACGCAGCGCTGGCATGATCGCAGTATGAAGCGAGGCCGGCTCAGGGTCTATCTCGGCGCCGCACCTGGCGTCGGGAAGACGTACAAGATGCTGGGCGAGGGCCAGCGGCGGCTGTCCCGGGGCACGGACGTAGTGGTCGGATTCGTCGAGACCCACGGGCGCGAGCACACCGCTGCGATGCTCGAAGGACTGGAACTGGTACCGCGGCGGATCGTCGACTACCGCGGTGCCAGCTTCACCGAGCTGGACCTGGACGCGCTGCTGGCGCGTCGGCCCGAGGTCGCGCTGGTCGACGAACTCGCGCACACGAATGTGCCGGGCGGCCGCAACGAGAAGCGCTGGCAGGACATCGAGGAGCTGCTGGCGGCCGGGATCGACGTGATCTCGGCCGTCAACATCCAGCACCTCGAGTCGATCAACGACGTGGTCGAGAAGATCACCGGCGTACCGCAGCAGGAGACCGTGCCGGACCGGGTGGTTCGGGCCGCGGACCAGATCGAGCTGGTGGATATGACACCGGAGGCGCTGCGCCGCCGGATGGCCCACGGCAACGTTTATGCGGCCGACAAGATTGATGCTGCCTTGGGCAACTACTTCCGCGTCGGCAACTTGTCGGCATTGCGTGAGCTGGCGTTGCTGTGGCTGGCGGATCGGGTGGATGCCGGTCTGCAGCAGTATCGACAGCAGCACGACATCGACTCGACCTGGGAAGCACGGGAGCGGGTCGTGGTCGCGCTCACCGGCGGCGCCGAGGGCGAGACGCTGATCCGCCGGGCCGCCCGGATCGTCGCGCGCTCGTCGGGTGGGGATCTGCTGGCCGTCCATGTGGCGCGCTCCGATGGGCTGACCGGTGCCGATCCGAAGCGGTTGGCCGAGCAGCGCAATCTGGTCGAATCGCTCGGTGGGACTTATCACCAGGTGGTCGGGGACGACGTTCCCGCCGCGCTGCTGACGTTTTCGCGCGCGGAGAACGCGACGCAGTTGGTGCTGGGTGGGTCGCGGCGATCGCGGTTGTCCGCGCTCACCGGGCCGGGAATCGGAGCGTCGACGATCCGCGGTTCGGGCGATATCGACGTCCATATCGTCACGCACTCGCAGATGGGTCGCGGGCGGTTGCCGCGGCTGCACGGGAGCCTGTCGCGGCGGCGCAAGATCCAGGGGTTCGTGCTCTCGATCGTGCTGCAGCCGATCCTCGCGCTGGCGCTGGATCTCGGCGGTGACCGGCTGAACCTGACCAGCGACGTCCTCGCCTTCCTGCTGGCCGTGGTCGTGGTCGCACTGGTCGGTGGCCTCTGGCCCGCGCTCGTCACCGCGGTCGGCGGGTCGCTGGTGATCAACTACTTCTTCACTCCGCCGACCAAGACCTTCACGATCGCCGAGGTGAACAACGCGCTCGCGCTGGCGATCTTCGTGCTGGTCGCGGCACTGGTGAGTTCGGTCGTCGACCGGGCGGCCCGCCGTACCAGACAGGCCGCGCGAGCGGCCGCCGAGTCGGAGACGCTGGCCACGCTGGCGGGTTCGGTGCTGCGCGGCGAGACCGCGCTGCCGGCGCTGCTCGAGCGGGTCCGCGAGGCGTTCGGGATGACGAGCGCCTGCTTGATGGAGCGCATCGACAACGACGAGCTGACCGAGGTCTGGCGGCCGATCGCCTCCGCCGGTACGCCGACCTGCCGGCGACCGGAGGACGGCGACGCAGAGATCCCCGGCCGGGAGAACCTAGTTCTCGTGCTGCAGGGTCGTCAGCTCGCGGCGGACGAACGACGCCTGGTCGGGGCCTTCGCCGCTCATGCGGCCGCGCTGGTCGATCGCGCCCGGCTGACCGAGGCCGCCGCGGAGGCCAAGCCGCTCGCCGAGGCAGACAAGCTGCGGACGGCCTTGCTACGCGCAGTCGGGCACGACCTGCGATCGCCGTTGGCCTCGGCCAAGGCCTCGGTGACGTCGTTGCGCAGCGATGATGTGGAGTGGAGCGAGTCCGAGCGGTCCGAGCTGTTGGAGACCGCGGACGAGTCGCTCGACCGCCTGTCGCGGCTGGTCGACAATCTGCTCGACCTCAGTCGGCTGCAGGCCGGCGTACTGCCTGTGTTCACGCGGCCGATGGCGCTGGACGAGGTGATTCCCGGCGTACTGGCTGAGCTTGGCGACGACAGTGAGCGGGTCGTCGTCGACATCCCGCACACGCTGCCGTTGATCGAGGCGGATCCGGCGCTGATCGAGCGGGTGCTCGCGAACCTGGTCGCGAATGCGCTGCGGTACTCGCCGCCGGAGCGCGGTCCGCTGGTGACCGGGAGTTCACTGGGGGAGACCGTCGAGATCCGGGTGATCGATCGCGGGCCGGGGATTCCGCGCGAGGAGCGGGATCGGGTGTTCGCGCCGTTCCAGCGGTTGGGCGACACCGACAACACCGTGGGCGTCGGGCTCGGGCTGGCGCTGGCGCGGGGACTGGCCGAGGCGATGCGAGGCTCGGTGCAGCCTGAAGACACGCCAGGCGGCGGGTTGACGATGGTGGTCTCCGTGCCGGCGGCCACCACGGCCGACGTACCGGTGCCGGGGACGCGCGAACGAACGGGGACCTCTGATGACTAGGGTGCTGGTGGTCGACGACGAACCGCAGATCGTGCGGGCGTTGCAGATCAACCTGAAGGCGCGTGGGTACGAGGTGCATCTGGCCGGCACCGGTACGGCGGCGCTGAAGGTGGCGGCGCAACACCCGCCGGAGCTGGTGATCCTCGATCTCGGGCTGCCCGATTTCGACGGGGTCGACGTGATCCGCGGGCTGCGCGGATGGACCGAGGCGCCGATCCTGGTGCTGTCCGGGCGAACCGATCAGACCGACAAGGTCGAGGCGCTGGACGCCGGCGCGGACGACTACGTCACCAAGCCGTTCGGGATCGACGAGCTGCTGGCGCGGATGCGCGCCGTACTGCGGCGCAGCAACCTTGCACAGGATCAACCCGTCGTCACTGTCGGTGGGATCAGCGTGGATCTCGCCGCGAAGCGGGTGACACTCGAGACCGGCGAGGACATCCGGCTGACCCCGACCGAATGGCATCTGCTCGAAGTTCTGCTGCGTCATCCGGGCAAGTTGCTGTCGCAACGCCAGTTGCTGACCGAGGTGTGGGGGCCGGGATACGAGTCCGCGAGTGGAAACCTTCGCTTCTACATGGGCCAGTTGCGGCGCAAGCTCGAAGCCGATCCGGCCCGCCCAAAACATCTGTTGACCGAACCTGGGATGGGCTACCGTTTCGAGCCGTGACTACTTCGGGGGACCCACGGCGGGTCAATTATGCGAAACGTACTGCTGATACCCAGGCCGCCTTCTTCACAAGGCACCTGCGGCCAGGGATCAGCCTTCTCGACCTCGGCTGCGGACCGGGATCCATCACGGTCGGACTGGCCGAGCGGGTGCACCCGGGATCGACGACCGGCTTCGATCTTCACCCCGGGCTGCCGGAAGGGGCAGACGCCGCGATCACCGTGGTGGAAGGCGATGTGACGAAGGGACTTCCGTTCGAGGACGGTACCTTCGACGCGGTCTTCTCCAGCGCGATGCTGCAACACCTCCCCGATCCACTCGCCGTACTGCACGAGGTGCGCCGCGTGGTCCGCCCGGGCGCGGTCGTCGGCCTGGTCGACGCCGACTGGGACGGTCAGTTGCTCTACCCGACGAATCCGTTGCTAGAGGCATCTTTCGAGGTGCTGCGCCGGCTGCGCGCCGGGACGTCGCCGAACGTCGGCAAGCAACTGCGCTCGCTGCTCGTCGAGGCCGGCTTCGTCGACTGCGAGAGCTACGCGCGCGTCGTCCACCACGGTACGCCGGACGAGGTCGCCGGGGTCGGCACCTTCACGGCCAGCCTGATGTCCGGCCAGCGCGAGCAGATCATCGAACTGAACATCGCCACCGGCGCCGAGGTGGACGAGATGGAGCGCGCCTGGAAGGTCTGGTCCGAAGAGCCGGGCGCCTTCCTCGCCCGGTTCTGGATCGAGGCCGTCGGTTGGGCGCCCGAGGCCTGAACGTCTGATTCCTTCAAGACAGCCGGGTCGCTGGTGCGGGAGGGTGTGGGTATGGACATCTTCACCGCAGGTCGGAATTTCGTACGGCGTGAGGCCCGGCTGGTCGAGAACCGGTTGTTCGACACCGTCTTCGCCGGGGCCGACCCGGCAGGCGTGGTCGACGCGTTGCGTGGCTATCAGAACGCGGACGGTGGTTTCGGCCACGGGCTGGAACCGGACAAGCGGACGCCGGACAGCCTCGGACTGGACGTGGAGACCGCCTTCGATGTCCTGCTGGCGGCCGGTGCGCGGGACGAGGTGATGGTCCGGCGGGCGGTCGATTGGCTCGCTTCGGTTGCCACGCCGGAGGGCGCGGTCTCGCTGGCGTCTCCGGTGATCGAGAACTACCCGCGGGCCTCGCACATGAGCGAGTGGACGTACGAGCCCAGCCTGAACCCGACCGCCGGACTGGTCGGACGACTGCACAAGCTCGGCTTCGACCACCCGTGGCGGTCGTTGGCCGGCGCGTGGTGCGCCGCTGAGCTGGAGCGCGGGCTGCCGACCGAGGCGCACTCGCTTCACGAGGCGCTGGAGTTCCTGGAGCACAGCGGCGACGTCGATCTTGATCGGATCCGCGACTGGCTGCCCAAGCTCTCGTACTTCCGGGCTGATGCGGCTGACCCGTCGTACGGGGTGACGCCGCTGCAGTTCGCGCCGACGCCGGACAGCGTGTGGGCCGGCCTCTTCACCGAGGCCCAGCTGGGCGCCCACCTCGACCGTCTGGTCGCCGATCAGCAGTCCGACGGCGGCTGGGCCATCACGTGGGAACCGCCGAGCCAGGCAGCCACGCTTGAGTACCGAGGCATCGTCACCGTCGGCGCCCTCCGGACCCTGAAGGCCTACAACCGCCTGTGACCTTCTGTCGCTAGGCGGATTCGGCCGGGTGTTCTACCTGGCGGTCGCCCCATTGGGTGAGCAGGCCGCGGGCGATCTCCAGGTCTTCGCGGAGGGAGCGGTCGGTGAGGTCGTCGGGGAGGGCGGCCAGGGCGTCGGTCAGCCAGGGGGCGATGGCGGCGGGAGCGAGGTCGTCGGGGGTGAGGCCGGCCAGGCGGATGGCGCGGACGGCGGTGACGAGTTCGCTGGCGATGACCTCGCGGAGGGCGTCCAGCAACTGAGCAGTCAGTACGGC
Organism: Kribbella sp. NPDC005582; assembly: GCF_040605415.1. Taxonomy (NCBI): domain Bacteria; kingdom Bacillati; phylum Actinomycetota; class Actinomycetes; order Propionibacteriales; family Kribbellaceae; genus Kribbella; species Kribbella sp. NPDC005582. The sequence goes on along the minus strand of NZ_JBEXCU010000001.1, from coordinate 1,730,916 downwards.
GGCCTGTGGCGCGAAGCTGGCATGGTGTTCGGCGCCGCGCGATAGCGTCGCCGTACCGAGAGTGGCCGGCTGCGCGGAGGAACGGACCGCGGCCAGTGCGTCGTGGGCGACGTACTCGATCATCATGACGCCGGAGCTGGCTTCGGCGCCGCTGGCCAGGAAGCGGCTGAGTCCGGTGAAGTCGGGGTCGACCAGGTTGGCGACGCGGGATGTCGAGAGCGTGGCGACGCTGTGCAGACTGAGGCGGAGCGAGTCGAGCGCGAGCGCGATCGGCATCGCGTGCCAGTTGCCGTTGTGCAGCACGGTGTCGCCGGCCACCAGCGGGTTCTCCGCCGAGGCGTTGATGTCGATGCGCAGACTGTTGCCGAGGGCATCTACATGGTCGACGGCGGGACCGAGCACCTGGGCGAAGGCGCGCAGACCGAACGGATCCTGGATCCGCGCCGGCTTGAGTGGCAGATCATCAAGCAGTCCGCGCATCCGGCGAGCGACGCGCACCTGGCCTGGTTGCGGCCGCGCCTCGTGTACGCGGACGTCGTACACCTCGGCGTTGCCGCGTAGGGCGACATGCGAGAGTGCACCGACCAGCGGTACGACGTTGATCAGCGTGGCGGCCTCGACGTACGCGAGGCAGCATTCGGCCAGCGTGATCGCGTTGCTGGAAAGCAACGGCAGTGCGCTCGTGCCGTCAATGACCGGACCGAGCGCGAGGCCGAGTTCGGCGAGCGGCCCGAGGTCGCCGGTACCGATCGCGCCGCCGCGATGCAGGTCGGGGAGCTCGCCATCGTTCAGGAGGGCAACGATCGCGTCCGCGACCGCCGGCTCGAGACCGGATCCTCCGGAGGCCAGCTGGTTGACCCGGATCAGCAGTCCGAGGCGGATGACGTCCTTAGGGTACGACGTCGTACCGGTCGTGGAGTGGGAGCCGAGCAGACGTGCGCCGTGTTCGGGGTCCGAGGTCAGGACGTCGCGGTTGGCGCCGACGCCGGTCGTGCGCCCGTAGACAGGCCGGTGCCGGGCCACCTCGGCGACCGCCAGGGCCGACTCGTGCATCCGCTTCCGGGCGTCGTCACCCAGTCGCACCGCAGTCCGCCGCTGCGCCAACGCGACGGCCTCCAGCGGCGCCAACCCACCCCCGGACAGTTCCACCGGCTCCATGGCCCCAGTGTGGGACCGCCGGTGTCGTCCCGGTAAGCGCCGCGCCTACGCCGCCGTCTCAAATCCGAGACGCCTGAGCTCCGGCAAAGCGAAAGGGCCCACCCCCGCCCCGGGGTGAGCCCTTGCGCTGCTTGTGGTTACAGCTGGCCGTAGCGCTTCTTGAACTTCTCCACGCGGCCCTGCGTGTCCATCACGCGCTGGTTACCCGTGTAGAACGGGTGACTGGCGGACGAGATCTCCACGTCGACGACGGGATAGGTGTTCCCGTCGGTCCAGACAATGGTCTCGTTGCTCGCGCTGGTCGAACCGGTGAGGAAGCTGAAGTTGCCGGACTTGTCCCGGAAGACGACCCGGCGGTAGTCGGGGTGGATGTCTTTCTTCATGCTGCACTACTTCCTTCCAGATAAGGGGCGAACGGGTCGGTCAGTGGATGAACCGCTTCGTCCGCACGCAGGACACAACCGTCGAGGCGTGCCGTTAATTCCCGGGTGTCGAGGCCGACTCCGGTGATGGACAGGTACGACGCCCGGTCGCCGTACTCGGGGTGCCACTCGAGGGCGGAGCGGGCCTGGTGCTGCTGGCCGACGCCGGCCCAGCGGTCGGCGGGCAGGTCGGCCAGCCAGGGGCCGAGTACGCCGATCGAGATGTTGGTGCCGAAGCTGTCCCAGCTCAGGCGGTTGCGGTGCTGGGTCGCGATCCAGACGGTTCCGCGGCCGCGCGCCGTACCGGTGACCAGGTCCTCGAGCACCTCGTAGAGCCGCTCGGGGTGGAACGGCCGCGCGGACTGCCAGACCAGCGTGCTGACCAGGCCGTCCTCGCGGATTGGTGCAGTAATAGAGCCAGGCTCGGTGCGAGTCTCGGCCGCGTCCGGGTCGTGCAGCCGTACGCCGAGCAGCCCGGCCGGAGTGGTCTGCACTCGCGCCTGCGGGTTGATCGCCTGGATCAGGGCTTTTGCGGTGGCGTCGTCGGCGCTCAGTACGACTGCGTCGGAGTACTCGAGCTGACGCGCGACCACCTCCGCGATCACGCGACCGTCCTCGGCGGCGGTCGCGATTCCGCGGTCGTGGATGAACTGGTCGCCTGTGAGGTCGTCGACCACGGTCGCGGTATCGGCTGCACTGATCACCCCGTCGACGCGCAGCTCGGCCTCGCGGGCGATCTCCTCCGCCAGCGACTGCGTGTCGCCGGCGCCCGGCACCGAGACGATCGCAACGCCGTACCGGTCGACGGCGGCGATGCTGTTCAGCAGCTCCACCAGCGATCCGCGCATCGCGCACGACACACACGGGTGACTCATCCGGATCGTCTCCTGGTCGATCACCCCGGCCGCCGTCCGCGCGGTCCGGACGACCGCGCCGCTGGCCAGGTCGCTCACGTCGTACTCGATCAGGACACCGGTGAGGCCCGCGGCGGCCAGCAGGTTCGCACCCACGGCCCCTCGGAATTCCTCGTCGACACCGGTCAACAGGGTCACCGGCAGCATCCGCGCTCCCACCTTATTGAAAATGATTACCAGTACAAGGTACACTGAGGACCGTACTTGAGGAAAGGAACAGCATGGCCAAGCACAACGAACTCCGGCCGATCGTCAAGCTCCGTAGCACGGCGGGGACCGGCTTCACCTATGTAACGCGGAAGAACCGCCGGAACAATCCCGACCGGCTGGTCATCCGCAAGTACGACCCCCAGCTCCGCCAGCACGTCGACTTCCGCGAAGAGCGCTGATGGCCAAGACCAGCAAGATCGCCAAGAACGAGCAGCGCAAACGCATCGTCGCCCTGTACGCCGACCGCCGCGCCGAGCTGAAGCGCATCATCGCGGCCCCCGCCTCCTCCGCCGAGGAGCGCACGGCCGCCCAGCTCAAGCTCCAGAAGCTCCCCCGCGACGCCAGCCCCATCCGCATCCGTAACCGCGACGCAGCCGACGGCCGCCCCCGCGGCTACCTCCGCAAGGCCGGCATCTCCCGCGTCCGCTTCCGCACCATGGCCCACCGCGGCGAACTCCCCGGCATCACCAAGTCCTCCTGGTAATTCCCGGCGCGCGACGTGGATGCCGCGCACCCCGGGTCCCGACGGCCCTCCGCAAAGCTCAGGTGGCTTCGCGGAGGGCCGTCGTGCGTGTACGGACGGACTGTTAGTAGTCCCCGCTCGGCGACCGCCGCGACCGTCTGCCCGCCTGAGAAGGCACCGAGCGACGTACCTCTAACAGTCCGTCGGTACGCCAATCAGCCGTGCAACCGGCGGGTGAGGGCGTTGGCGGCTTGGCGGAGACGGTGGGCCAGGTGGGGGCGGTCGGACGGGGGTACGGCGTCGGTGCGGAAGGTGACCGAGATGGCGGCGGCGGGGTGGCCGGCGTGGTCGAGGGCTGCGGCGGCCAGGGAGGAGACGCCGGGGGTGATGTGGCCTTCTTCGAAGGCGTAGCCCTGGCGTTTCTCGTCGGCGAGCAGGCGACGGAGCTGGGTGAGGGACTCAGGGCCTTTGTCGGTACGGCGGACGAAGGACTCGGGGGTGGGGAACAGGGCGCGGACCTGGGCCGGGGGGAGTTCGGCGAGGAGGGCGCGGCCGGAGGCGGTGAGGGTGGCGGGGAGGCGGACGCCGACGTCGGTGACGAGGGTGACGGGGCGCGGGGGCTGTTCCTTCAGGAGGTAGACGAGTTCACGGCCGTGCAGGACGCCCAGGTGGGCGGTTTGGCCGATCTCGGCGACCAGTTGGCTGAGCAGTGGGCGGGCGAGGCGTTCGAGCGGATCGTGGCGCAGGTACGCCGAGCCGATCTCGAAGGCGGCGACGCCGAGGCCGTAGCGCTTCTCCTCGGGGAGGTGGACGACGAAGCTCTCGTCCATCATTGCCCGGAGCAAGTGGTACGTCGACGAGCGTGGCAGTCCGACCGCGGAGGCGATGCGCTCCATCGGTACAGGCCCGGGCTGGGTCGCCAGGAACGTCAGTACCCGCAGGGTCCGGGTCGAGGCGGGAACGTTGCCGCTCACAACGGCAGGGTAACCGGCCCGTCTCAGATTCCGGACGATTGCCGAGCGGAATTCTTCGCCGGCTTTCGGCGAAGCCACCAGCGGAACAGCTCACCGGCGACCGCGACGGCGAACAGACCACCCGCGATCGGCCAGTCGAAGTAGTCGTCGCCGGAGAGCAGGAAACCGACCCCGAGCGACACCGCGAGGAAGAACAGCAGGACCAGCGCGGACCGGGTCACAGGGCCTTCTCCGCGGTCCAGGCCGAACCGGCGACCCGGTAGCCGAGCCACTCGTTGACCGCCAGCATCGGCTTGTTGTTCGCGTCGTTCCCAGTGAAGGCGGTGCTCAGACCGGCGTCCCGGGCCCGGCCGAGGGCTACGGATTTCACCAGTTTCGCCAACCCGCGGCCGCGCGCGGCGGGGACAGTGCCGGTCGAGGCCGTCCAGATGACCTTGCGCTCCGGGTCGGCGCTCGTGGTGGTGAACGCGAGGACGGTATCGCCGTCCAGGGCCGCGATGCTCAGATCGCGGCGCAGTTCCGGATGCTGCCAGTCACCGGCGAGCCAGTCTTCGTACGACGGAACGCCGGACAGGCCGCTGGGATCGTCGTCACCCGTGGCCGCAAGCGCCTCCCACAACGAACGCGGGTCCACGGCGTCGAAGTCGGCCACCCGCACCCCCTCCGGAACAGGGGGAGCATCCGGTACGCCGCTCAGATCCGCGGCCGAATGACTCAGCGCACGACCGAGTGCGAACCCACGTCGGACGGCGAACGCCTTCGACGGCTCGTCGTCGTTCACCACGACCAGTACCGATGCCGCGCCCGCGTCGGTCGCGCGCGCGGTTACCCGCTCGGCGAGCGCCGTACCGATGCCGCTGCCGCGGTACGCCGGGACGACCTGCACGGTGATGCGTACTCTCGGCGCCGTTTCGCCGGCCTCCGGGAGGTAGATGTTGCCGTACCCGACGACCTCGGAGCCGGTCACCGCCACCAGTACGACGCGGTTGCGAGCGTTCCGCAGTCCCGCCTCGACGCCTCGCGCGGTCATCACCAGGTGCGGCATCGCCGCCGCCCAGACCGCCGCGATTCCGACCGCATCCTCCGGCACCGCCGTCCGGATCTCGAACACCATGCACACACCGTAATGCCGCCCCAGGTCCACGCCGTCCCCTTTCCCGAGGCGAGCGGCCGGCAGCGATGTCTCAGATTTGAGACGGAACTGGGGTGGGATCGGGTGGCTGTCGGATGCAGTAGGGGGTCCAATGATCGGGTGGAACAGAGCAGCAGCACGGTGATCGTCGGAGTCGGCCCGCTGACCGCGGCCGAGGTCGTGGCAGTGGCCCGGGACGGTGCGCAGGTCCGGATCAGCGACCAGGCACTCGAGGAGATCGCGAAGTCGCGGGCCGTGATCGAGGGTCTGGCGCACGCGGACACGCCGCACTACGGCGTCTCGACCGGGTTCGGGGCGCTCGCGACCAGGCACATCGCCCCCGAACTGCGGGCGCAGCTCCAGCGCAGTCTGGTCCGCTCGCACGCGGCCGGCTCGGGGCCCGAGGTCGAGACCGAGGTCGTCCGGGCGCTCGCGCTGCTCAGGTTGTCGACGCTCGCGACCGGCCGTACCGGGGTCAAGGTCGAGACGGCCCAGGCGTACGCCGGTCTGCTCAACGCCAAGCTGACGCCGGTCGTGCACGAGTACGGCAGCCTCGGCTGCTCTGGCGACCTCGCGCCGCTGAGCCATGTCGCGCTCGCGGTGATGGGCGAAGGTCCGGTCCGTGATGCCGAGGGCAACCTTCGCGACGCCGGTGAGGCGCTGAAAGCTCACGGCCTCCAGCCGGTCGTGCTGGCCGAGAAGGAAGGCCTCGCGCTGATCAACGGCACCGACGGCATGCTCGGCATGCTGGTGCTCGCCCTCGCCGACCTCGACCGGCTGGTCAAGACCGCCGACATCGCCGCCGCGATGAGCGTCGAGGGGCAGCTCGCCACCGACCGCGTCTTCGCCGCCGACCTGCAGGCCCTGCGGCCGCAGCTCGGTCAGGCGGCCGCTGCGGCCAACCTGCGCACGATCCTGACCGACAGCGGCATCGTGGCCAGCCACCGCGGCCCCGATTGCAACCGCGTCCAGGACGCCTACTCACTACGCTGCTCACCCCAGGTTCACGGCGCTGTCCGCGATACCGCAGCCCATGCCGCGACCATCGCCGACCGCGAACTCGCTGCCGCGATCGACAACCCCGTCGTACTGGCTGATGGCCGGGTCGAGTCCAACGGTAACTTCCACGGTGCCCCGGTCGGTTACGTCCTCGACTTCCTCGCGATCGCGGTGGCGGACCTCGCCAGCATCAGCGAACGCCGTACCGATCGCTTCCTCGATGTCGCCCGCAACCACGGGCTGAACGCCTTCCTGGCCGCGGATCCCGGCGTCGACAGCGGGCACATGATCGCGCAGTACACCCAGGCCGCGATCGTCTCCGAGCTGAAGCGGCTCGCCGTACCGGCCAGCGTCGACTCGATCCCGAGCAGCGCGATGCAGGAGGACCACGTCTCGATGGGCTGGTCGGCCGCTCGCAAGCTGCGCAAGGCGATCGACGGGCTCCAGCGGGTGCTCGCGATCGAGATCCTGACCGCCGCCCGCGCCCTCGACCTGCGCGCTCCGCTCACACCGTCCCCGGCGACTGCCGCCGTCCGCGATGCGTTGCGCGCGTACGTCGAGGGCCCGGGCACCGACCGTCATCTCGCCCCCGAGATCGAGCACTCCGTCCAGCTCGTTGCCAATGGCACCTACCTGGAAACCGCCGAGGCCGTCACCGGCCCGCTGAACTGAAAGGCTGGATCACCCATGTCCGGACCCCGTCCTGTGCGCGCTCCTCGCGGTACGACGCTGACCGCCCGCGGCTGGCAGCAGGAAGCCGCGCTGCGGATGCTGCAGAACAACCTCGACCCCGAGGTCGCCGAGCACCCCGACGAACTGGTCGTGTACGGCGGTTCCGGCAAGGCGGCCCGGGACTGGAACTCGTTCGACGCGATGGTCCGGACGCTGACCACGCTGAAGGACGACGAGACGATGCTGGTCCAGTCGGGCCGGCCGGTCGGCGTCATGCAGACCCACGAGTGGGCGCCGCGGGTGCTGATCGCGAACTCGAACCTGGTCGGCGACTGGGCCACCTGGGAGGAGTTCCGCAAGCTCGAGGCGATGGGCCTGACCATGTACGGCCAGATGACGGCCGGCTCGTGGATCTACATCGGCACCCAGGGAATCCTGCAGGGCACCTACGAGACCTTCGGTGCGGTGGCCGAGAAGAAGTTCGGCGGCACGCTGGCCGGGACGGTCACACTGACCGCGGGACTCGGCGGTATGGGCGGCGCGCAGCCGCTGGCCGTCACGATGAACGACGGCGTCGCGATCTGCATCGATGTCGACTCCACCCGGATCGACCGGCGGATCGAGCACCGCTACCTCGACGTACGGGCGTCTTCTGTGGACGAGGCGCTCCAGCTTGCGGAGGAAGCGAAGAAGGCGCGGAAGCCGCTCTCGATCGGGGTCCTCGGCAACGCGGCCACGATCGTCCCGGACCTGCTGCAGCGCGGCGCGCCGATCGACATCGTCACCGACCAGACCTCGGCGCACGACCCGTTGATGTACCTCCCGGTGGGGATCGACTTCGACGACTGGGTGACCGCCCGGGAGAAGGATCCGGCGGGCTTCACCGAGCGCGCGCAGGAGTCGATGGCGCGGCACGTCGAGGCGATGGTCGGCTTCCAGGATGCCGGCTCGGAGGTGTTCGACTACGGCAACTCGATCCGCGACGAGGCCCGGAAGGCCGGGTACGCGCGCGCCTTCGAGTTCCCCGGGTTCGTCCCGGCGTACATCCGGCCGCTGTTCTGTGAGGGCAAGGGCCCGTTCCGGTGGGCGGCGCTGTCGGGGAACCCGGCGGACATCGCCAAGACCGATCAGGCGATCCTTGATCTGTTCCCGGACAACGAGCACCTGACCCGCTGGATCAAGATGGCCGGTGAGCGGGTCGCGTTCCAGGGCCTGCCGGCGCGCATCTGCTGGTTGGGTCAGGGCGAGCGGGACAAGGCCGGGGTGCGGTTCAACGACATGGTGGCTTCGGGTGAACTCGAGGCGCCGATCGTGATCGGCCGGGACCACCTGGACACCGGCAGCGTGGCCTCGCCGTACCGCGAGACCGAAGGAATGCTCGACGGCTCGGACGCGATCGCGGACTGGCCGTTGCTGAACGCGATGGTGAACGTTTCGTCCGGCGCGTCCTGGGTGTCGATCCACCACGGCGGCGGCGTCGGCATCGGCCGGTCCATCCACGCCGGTCAGGTATCGGTTGCCGATGGCACCGACCTCGCCCGGCAGAAGCTGGAGCGGGTGCTCACCAACGACCCGGGCATGGGCGTGATCCGCCATGTCGACGCCGGGTACGACCGGGCCGCCGAGGTGGCGGCCGAGCGTGGGGTCCGGATCCCGATGCAGGAGTCCTGACCACCGGCTGCGACCGGACAAATCCCTATCGTTATGGTGCACTTTCCCGCGGGCCCGGATTACCGCGGATCGAGTGGAATCGTCGGCTCGGTCCGCTAGGGTCGTTCGGGCGACCGACGACAAGCGCGAAGGGGCGCCATGATCGAGTTCTCCGACGTCACCAAGAGGTATCCGGACGGCACCGTCGCCGTCGACAACCTCTCCCTGCGGATCCCCAGCAACGAGATCACCGTGTTCGTCGGCCCGTCCGGCTGCGGCAAGACCACGTCGCTGCGGATGATCAACCGCACCATCGAGCGGACCAGCGGCACGATCTCGATCGATGGTGAGGACATCAACAGCAAGGACCCCGTCGCGCTGCGGCGGGGAATCGGCTACGTGATCCAGAACGCCGGCCTGTTCCCGCACAAGACGGTGGTGGAGAACGTCGCCACCGTGCCGAAGCTGCTCGGCTGGGACAAGCGCAAGGCGCGGACCACGGCGATGGAGCTGCTCGAGCGGGTCGGGCTCGACCTGAAGCTCGCCGAGCGGTACCCGGCCCAGCTGTCCGGGGGCCAGCAGCAACGAGTCGGCGTGGCCAGGGCGCTCGCGGCCGACCCGCTGGTGATGCTGATGGACGAGCCGTTCAGCGCTGTCGACCCGATCGTGCGCAACCAGCTGCAGGAGGAGTTGCTGCGGCTGCAACGCGACATCGGCAAGACGATCGTGTTCGTCACGCATGACATCGACGAGGCGATCAAGCTCGGTGACAACGTCGCCGTACTGCGCGTCGGCGGCAAGCTGGCGCAGTTCGGTCCGCCGGCGGAGCTGCTCGCCAACCCGGTCGACGACTTCGTCGAGAGCTTCATCGGCAAGGACCGCGGTTACCGCGCGCTGACGTTCGTCACCGCCGACGAGTTGCGGCTGGCCGACGTACCGGCGGAGTTGACCGTGGCCGCGGACGGCTCGCCGGTCGGCTGGGCGAACGGTTCTGCCGAGCTCGCGCCGGTCGGTGCCACCTTCCAGCGCGGTGACTCACTGCGTGCCGCGCTCGACGCCGTACTGACCTCGCCGGTCGGCAAGGGCGTCTGCGTCGACGAGTCCGGCAAGGCCGTCGGCGTGATCGAGTACGCCGCCTTGTCCGAGGCGTTCCGCCCATGAGTTGGGTCGGCGACAACTCGGCGCTGATCTGGGAACAGCTGCGCGAGCACCTTTATCTGGCGCTCATCCCGATGCTGCTCGGGCTGCTCATCTCGCTGCCTCTCGGGTACGTCGCGACGCGGTACAGCTGGTTGGCGAACCCGCTGGTGGCGCTCGGCGGCGTGCTGTACTCGCTGCCGTCGATCGCGTTGTTCATCGTGCTGCCGGCCATCCTCGGGACGCAGATCCTGTCACCGGTCAACATCATCGTCGCGCTGACCATCTACGCGGTCTCGCTGCTGATCCGGAACGTGATCGACGGACTCCGTTCCGTGCCGGAGGAAGTGCTGCAGGCCGCAGTGTCGGTGGGCTATGGAACCCTGCGAAGAGTGCTGACCATCGACCTGCCGATCGCGATCCCGGTGATCTTCGCCGGCCTGCGCGTCGTCACGGTCGCGAACATCTCGATGGTCAGTGTCGGCGCGATCATCGGCATCGGCGGGCTGGGTGAGCTGTTCACCACCGGCTTCCAGCAGGACTTCCTGACCCCGATCGTGGTCGGCGTCGTGCTCTCGCTGGCACTCGCGCTGCTGTGCGACATCGCGCTGGTCGGGTTGCAGCGGCTGCTGACACCGTGGGCCAGGGCGGTCGCCCCGATCAAGGAGGCGATCGCATGATCCAGGGCCTCTTCGACTTCTTCGGTGACTCGGTCAACTGGTCGGGTTCCGAAGGCATCCCCGCTCGCCTGCTCGAGCACCTGCTCTACACGTTCCTGTCGCTGCTGATCGCCGCGGTGATCGCGTTCCCGATCGGCCTGCTGATCGGGCACACCCGGCGCGGCGCGTTCGTCGCGATCAACACCGTGAACGCGTGGCGCGCGCTGCCGACGCTCGGTCTGCTGACGCTGATCGTGCTGCTGATCGGCATCGGCCAGGTGCCGGTGATCATCGCGCTGGTCGTGCTCGGCATCCCGCCGATCCTCGCGTCGACGTACGCCGGAGTCTCGGGCGTCGACCGCAACACGATCGACGCGGCCCGCGGGATGGGGATGACCGGGCGCGAGATCCTCACCAAGGTGGAGATCCCGATCGCGCTGCCGCTGATCATTTCCGGGCTCCGCAGCGCGACCCTGCAGATCGTCTCGACCGCGACGGTCGCGGCGTACGTCGCTCTCGGCGGTCTCGGGCGGTACGTCATCGACGGGCTCGGCGTGCGGGACTTCCCGCAGATGCTGGCGGGCGCCGTACTGGTGGCTGTGCTCGCGATCGTGCTCGACCTCGCCTTCGCCCTGGTCGGGCGGTACGCGGTCTCGGCCGGACTCACCGGCCGGCTGCGGAAGAACGTCAACACCTCGACGGCGCCGGCACCGGCCGGCGCGAACTGAGAACGGACCCTGGAGGATCCCGTGTTCAGAAGAACCTTCATCCGCAGTGCCATCGCCGCATCGGCGGTCTTCGCCCTCGCGGCCTGCGGAGGCGGTAACGGCGGCGACCCGCTGGCCGGTGGTGGCGACGCCGGCGGCGGTGACGCCCCGGCCAAGGTCGACTCGATCACGGTCGGCTCGGCGAACTTCGCCGAGAGCCAGGTGCTCGCCGAGATCTACGGCCAGGCGCTCGAGGCCAAGGGCATCAAGGTGACCAAGAAGCTCAACATCGGCGCCCGTGAGGTCTACATGGCCGCCATCCAGGACAAGTCGATCGACCTGCTCCCGGAGTACACCGGCGCGACGCTGGTCTACTTCAAGAAGGACGCGACGGAGAACGAGGCCGAGGCCGTCTACAAGGCGATCCCGGGCGTGCTCCCGAAGGGCCTCGAGGTGCTGGACAAGTCGCCGGCCGCCGACGAGGACGCCATCGTCGTCACCAAGGCGACCGCCGACAAGTACAACCTGAAGTCGATCGCCGACCTCAAGGCCGTCGGCAAGGACCTGGTCGCCGGCGGCGGTCCCGAGTTCAAGACCCGCAAGGCGGGCGTGGCCGGCATGAAGGAGGTGTACGGCGTCGAGTTCAAGGAGTTCAAGTCGCTCGACCCGGGCGGCCCGCTGAGCCTCAAGGCCCTGCTGGACAACACCGTGCAGGTCACCCAGTTCTTCACCACGCAGTCCGTGATCAAGGACAACAACCTGGTCGTGCTGGAGGACCCGCAGCACATCCACCTGCCGAACAACATCGTTCCGCTGATCCGGACCGACCACAAGAGCCCTGACGTCGCGTCCACCCTGAACGCGGTCCAGGCCAAGCTCACCACCGAAGGCCTGACGGATCTCGTCAAGCGCATCGACAGCGGCAAGGAGAGCGCCGACGCGGTGGCCAAGGACTGGCTGTCGAAGAACCCGCTGTCTTGAGTTTCGAACAACTGTGGGCGGACCAGTCCGCCATCGGGCGAGACGCCGGCACCGGCGGCTACACCCGAGGCGGCTGGACCCCGTCCGAACGTGAAGCCACTGATTGGTTCCTGGATCAGTGCGCCACCCGCGACCTGACGGTGGAATCGGACGGCATCGGCAACCTCATCGCCTGGTGGGACCCGCGGGGGACTGACCTTGGCCATCCACCTTCCGGTCGGGGGGTCGTGACCGGTAGTCATCTTGACTCGGTGATCGACGGCGGTGCTTTTGACGGGCCGCTGGGAGTGGTGTCGGCTCTGGCGGCTGTTGATTTGCTGCGGGCTCAGGGCTTCTCGCCTTCGGTGCCTCTTGGGGTCGGCGCGTTCGTGGAAGAGGAGGGCTCCCGGTTCGGGATGCCTTGCCTCGGATCACGTGTTGCTGCTGGGGTTCTGCCTGCTGAGAAGGCGTTGGCGTTGACCGACCGGCAGGGTGTCTCGCTGGCCGCGGCGCTCGAGGCGGCGGGGACCGACCCGGCCGGAGTCGGACCTTCGCCTTTCCTGGACCGGATGGGGACGTTCGTCGAGCTGCATGTCGAGCAGGGACGCGGACTGACCGCACCTGTCGGCGTGGCGAGTTCGATCTGGCCGCACGGGCGGTACCGGTTCACGTTCGAGGGTGAGGCGAACCATGCCGGCACCACGCTGATGGAGGACCGGCACGATCCGATGCTCACCTACGCGATGACCGCGCTGGCCGCGAACAAGCAGGCCCGGCTCGCCGGTGCGCGCGCCACGTTCGGGAGGCTGTCGGTCGAGCCGAACGGGACGAACGCCGTACCGTCGCGGGTGATCGCCTGGCTGGATGCCCGTGCCGCGGACACCGCCACGCTGGAGTCGTTGCTCGCGGCAATCACTCGGCAGGCGGTCGAGCGGGCCGAACGCGACGGTACGACGGTGGCCGTCATACCGGAGTCGGTGTCGCCTGTCGTCGACTTCCCGGCCGGCCTGCGGGACCGGCTGGTCGGCGTACTGGATGGTGCGCCGGTGCTGCCGACCGGGGCCGGGCATGACGCTGGGGTCTTCTCGGCGGCTGGAATTCCGACCGCCATGCTGTTCGTCCGGAACCCGACCGGCATCTCGCACTCACCGGCCGAGTTCGCCGAAGAGGACGACTGTCTGGCCGGCGTCGAGGCGCTGGCCGCCGTACTGAAGGATCTTGCGCAGTGACGTCGTACTGGTGCTCGACCGCACTCCTGCCCACCGGCGTCGCATCGGACGTCCTGGTGACGGTTTTGGATGGACGCATCACTGCAGTGGACGCCGATGCCGAGCCGGGGAACGCTGTGCGGCTGGAGGGCCTCGTGATCCCGGGGCTGGCGAACTGCCACAGCCACGCCTTCCACCGAGCGCTCCGCGGCCGGACGCAGACCGAGCGCGGCACGTTCTGGACCTGGCGCGAGCAGATGTACGCCGTTGCGTCCGCGCTCACGCCGGATTCGTACTACAACCTTGCCCGCGCCGTGTACGGCGAGATGCTGCTCGCGGGGATCACCGCGGTCGGCGAGTTCCACTACCTGCACCACGCGCCGGGCGGCCGCCGGTACGACGATCCGAACGCGATGGGCGCCGCGCTGATCGCCGCCGCGCGTGATGTCGGGCTGCGGATCACGCTGCTCGACACCTGCTACCTCGCGGGTGGGATCGATCAGCCTTTGAGTGAGGTTCAGCAGCGCTTCAGCGACGGCGACGCCGCGTCCTGGGCCGTGCGGGTCGCGGCGCTGAAGGGTTCGGACGACGTGGTGATCGGTGCCGCCGCGCACTCGGTCCGCGGTGTTCCGCAGGCTCAGCTCGGGGCGGTCGCCTCCGCGTTTCCCGACGTACCGCTGCACATTCATCTGTCCGAGCAGGTCGCCGAGAACGCGGCCTGCGTCGAGGCCTACGGGCGTACGCCGTCGCAGGTGCTCGACGAGGTCGGCTTCCTGAGCGGACGCACCTCAGCCGTGCACGCGACCCACCTGACTCCGGTGGATGTGGGTCTGCTGGGTAGCTCCGCGACGTACTCGTGCTTTTGTCCGACCACCGAGCGAGACCTGGCCGACGGCATCGGCCCGTCCGTGGCGCTTCGCGATGCCGGGTCGCGGCTGACGCTGGGCTCGGACAGTCACGCGGTGATCGACCTGTTCGAGGAGATGCGCGCGGTCGAGCTCAACGAGCGGTTGGCCTCGCAGGAGCGCGGCCACTGGTCGGCGCCCGAGCTCTTCACCGCCGCAACCGCCGACGGTCACCGCTCCATCGGCTTTCCTGACGCCGGTGTCATCGAGGTCGGTGCTCGGGCCGATCTAGTCGCCGTACGGCTGGACAGCATCCGTACGGCGGGCACCGGCGGAACCGTCGAGACCGCAGTCTTCGCAGCCTCGGCGGCCGACGTGACCGACGTGGTCGTCGACGGCCGTCATTTGGTTGCTGGAGGCAATCACGTGAGTATGGATGTGCCCGCCGAGCTGGCTGCCTCGATCGGAGCGGTGACCCCATGACTTCTCTTCTCGTGACGGGTATCGGTTCGCTGGTGACCAACGATCCGTCGCAGGGCGGGCTGCTCGGCGAGATCCTCGATGCAGCGCTCGTGATCGAGGGCAGCAAGGTCGCGTGGACCGGCCGTCGTGCTGATGCACCCGCCGCCGACAACGCGATCGACGTCGGCGGCCGGGCCGTGATCCCGGGGTTCGTCGACTCGCATTCGCACCTCGTCTTCGCCGGTGACCGGGCCGAGGAGTTCACGGCGCGGATGACCGGTACGCCGTACTCGGCGGGTGGGATCCGGACCACCGTCGCGGCGACGCGGCAGGCGACCGACGAGCAGCTGACGGCGAACGTCGCGCGACTGGTCACCGAGATGCGGCGGCAGGGCACGACGACTGTCGAGATCAAGTCCGGTTACGGGCTGACGGTCGCGGACGAGGCTCGGGCGCTGGAGATCGCGCGGCAGTTCACCGACGAGACGACGTACTTGGGTGCGCACGTCGTACCGGCTGACTATGCCGACGACCCGGCCGGCTACGTCGACCTGGTCACCGGGCCGATGCTCGACGCCGTGGCCGGTCACGCGAAGTGGATCGACGTGTTCGTCGAGCGCGGCGCCTTCGATGAGGACCAGGCCCGCACGATCCTGCAGGCCGGCATCGCCCGCGGCCTCCAACCGCGCGTCCACGCCAACCAGCTCGGCGAAGGCCCCGGCGTCCAACTCGCCTGCGAGCTCGGCGCCGCCGCCGCCGACCACTGCACGTACCTCACCGACGCCGACATCGACGCCCTCGCCCAGACCGGCGTCGTGGCCGGCCTGCTCCCGGCGATCGAGTTCTCCACCAGATCGCCGTACCCGAACGCCCGCCGCCTCATCGACGCCGGTGTCACCGTAGCCCTCGCCACCGACTGCAACCCCGGCTCCGGCTACTCCTCCTCCATCCCCTTCTGCATCGCCCTCGCCGTCCGCGACATGCACATGACCCCGGCCGAGGCCCTCTGGTCCGCCACCCGCGCCGGCGCCACCGCCCTCCGCCGTACCGACGTAGGCCACCTCACCCCCGGCGCCCAAGCCAACCTCGCCATCCTCGACGCCCCCACCTACCTACACCTCGCCTACCGCCCCGGCGTCCCGCTCGTCGCCCAGACGTACGTGGGTGGCCGGCCGGTGTAGAGGAAGGTCCGCAAAACCATGTGCGCGTCCTGCCACGCATCAGCCACCCTTGATCGTATGGACATCCAAGGGCGGTTGAAGGTGGCGTTTCGGTGGCGGAGCGACCGGGGGGCTTGAAGTTGGTCGGCTGATGTCACCGGGTGGTGGCGGGATGCCGGGTTGTTGCGGGATGTCGGGCCGGCGTTGGCCGACCTGTACGGCGAGGTGCCGACGGTGATCGTGGGGCCGGTGTCGCGGGGGTCGCTGGTCGGGGCGGTGACGGCGATGTCGCTCGGGGTCGGGTTCGTGGAGATCCGGAAGAACCAGGCGCAGGCGATGGACAGCGATCGATGGGTACGGCGGATCGCGGGGCCGGACTATCGCGATCGGCAGCTCGAGTTCGGGTTCCGGCGGGCGCTGGTCCGGCCGGAGGATCGGGTGCTGATGGTGGACGACTGGGCGCAGACCGGGATGACCGCTCGGGTCGCGCGGGAACTGGTGGCCGACTGCGGGGCGCGGTGGATCGGGGCGGCGTGCATCGTGGACGGGTTGACGGATCCGCGGTTGCGGCACGATCTGCCGCTCAGGGCGCTGCTGGACGTGCGGCAGCTGTAGGCGAGCGGCCTGCCGCCCCACAACGGCGGCAGGCCGAGCGGCGGCGAGCCGAGGGGGGCGGGCCGCTGGGCTAGGCGGGGAGGTCCTTGGCGAGGAGAGTCGTCGTGCCGCCGTTGGGGCTCGGGTGGGTGGCCACCTCGCTGTAGCCGCGGGCGGTGTGGAAGCCGAGGCCGACGGGGTCGTCGGAGCGGACTCGGGTGACGACCCGGGTGAAGGGTTTGGCGGCGCGTTCGATGGCGCGGTAGACGGTGGAGGCGACGCCCTCGCGGCGGCGCTCGGCGTCGACGACGATGCGGTCGACGAACAGGAACTGGTCGCCGTACGTCGAGGCGAACCAGCCGAACTCTAGCCCGTCGTACGCCGAGCCCGGGGTGAAGGTGAGGACGAAGCCGATCGGGCGGCCGTCGTCCTCGACCACCACGGCGTGGGCCGCGATCAGCCGGAGCCAGTCGAGACGGTCGAGACCGAGCGGGTCGACCAGTCCGGCCGCGGTGGTGTTGAGGGCGAGCACCGAGGCGTAATCGGCAGGGACCAGTGGGCGGAGTTTCACCGCGTCAGCGTCCCACGGAAAACGCCTTCCCCGGGAGGGGTGACCCTGGTGGAACCCCGGGACCGACCCCGAAATCGGCGACCGCCCTTGGGAATGACCCAGGGCGTGTGCAATGTTGAGTCAAGTGAACTCAAGTTTGTTCAGTCACGGATTTGAATACCGAGCGACCGAACGGCAACATTGAGTCTGTATCACTCAACTCGTGGAGGTAACAGCATGGCCCGCGCGGTCGGTATCGATCTCGGTACGACGAACTCCGTCATCGCCGTACTGGAAGGTGGCGAGCCCACCGTCATCCCCAACGCCGAGGGAGCGCGTACGACGCCCTCGGTCGTGGCCTTCGCCAAGAACGGCGAGGTCCTGGTCGGCGAGGTGGCCAAGCGCCAGGCCACCACGAACGTCGACCGCACCATCCGCTCGGTCAAGCGCCACATGGGCGAGGACTGGAGCGTGGACATCGACGGGAAGAAGTTCAACCCGCAGCAGATCAGCGCCTTCGTGCTGCAGAAGCTGAAGCGGGACGCCGAGGCGTACCTCGGGGAGCAGGTCACGGACGCGGTCATCACCGTGCCGGCCTACTTCTCCGACGCGCAGCGCCAGGCGACCAAGGAGGCCGGCGAGATCGCGGGCCTGAAGGTGCACCGGATCGTCAACGAGCCGACCGCCGCGGCGCTGGCCTACGGTCTCGACAAGGGCACCGAGCAGACCATCCTGGTCTTCGACCTCGGTGGCGGCACGTTCGACGTGTCGCTGCTGGAGATCGGCGACGGCGTCTTCGAGGTGAAGGCGACCAGCGGTGACAACCACCTCGGTGGTGACGACTGGGACGCGCGGATCGTGCAGTGGCTGGTGACCCAGTTCAAGAACAAGAACGGCACCGACCTGTCCGGCGACAAGATGGCCATGCAGCGGCTCACCGAGGCCGCCGAGAAGGCCAAGATCGAGCTGTCGTCGGCCGCCGAGACCAGCATCCACCTGCCGTACCTGAGCCTGACCGACTCCGGCCCGCTGCATCTGGAGGAGAAGCTCTCCCGGGCCGAGTTCCAGAAGCTCACCGCCGACCTGCTCGAGCGCGCCCGCGCGCCGTTCAAGGCCGTCATCAAGGACGCCGGCGTGGACGTGTCGAAGGTCGACCACGTCATCCTCGTCGGTGGCTCCACCCGGATGCCCGCCGTGGCCGAGCTGGTCAAGGAGCTGACCGGTGGCAAGGACCCGAACAAGGGTGTGAACCCGGACGAGGTCGTCGCCGTCGGCGCCTCCCTGCAGGCCGGTGTGCTGAAGGGTGAGGTCAAGGACGTCCTGCTGCTCGACGTGACCCCGCTGAGCCTCGGTATCGAGACCAAGGGCGGCGTCTTCACCAAGATCATCGAGCGGAACACGACGATCCCGACCAAGGGTTCGGAGATCTTCACCACCGCCGAGGACAACCAGCCGTCGGTGATGATCCAGGTCTACCAGGGTGAGCGCGAGATGGCCCGCGACAACAAGTCGCTCGGCAACTTCGAGCTGACCGGCCTGCCGCCGGCGCCGCGCAACGTGCCGCAGATCGAGGTCACCTTCGACATCGACGCGAACGGCATCGTGCACGTCAACGCCAAGGACCTGGCCACCGGCAAGGAGCAGCGGATGACGGTGACCGGTGGCTCCGCGCTGCCGAAGACCGACATCGACCAGATGGTCCGCGACGCCGAGCAGTACGCCGAGGAGGACCGCAAGCGCCGCGAGGCGGTCGAGGCCCGCAACCAGGCCGAGGGCTTGGTCTACCAGACCGAGAAGTTCCTGTCCGAGAACGAGGACAAGATCCCGGACGACGTGAAGACCGAGGTCAAGGACGGCGTGGCCGAGCTGAAGAAGGCGCTCGAGGGCACCGACGACGACGCGATCAAGGCGGCGTCGGAGAAGCTCGGGCAGTCCAGCCAGAAGATGGGCGCCGCGATGTACGCGAACGCCCAGGCCGCGGGTGGCTCCGAGGACGGCGCGCCGGCCGATGGCGCCACCGACGCGAACAACGACGACGATGTCGTCGACGCGGAGATCGTGGACGAGGACCGGCCGCAGGACAAGAAGGCGGAGGACAAGTGACGGATCGACCCTCAGGCAGCGAGTTCGGTGACGGTGACCCCGTCATCCGCGACAAGCGCCGGATCGACCCGGAGACCGGAGAGCCGCGGGAGTCTTCAGAGTCAGCTGAGGGGACTTCCGCGGAGGTTCCGGACGACGTGTCGTCGCTGACCGGTCCGTCGGCTCAGGAGGCACTGCTCACCGAGGCGCTATCGGAGCGTACGGCGGACCTGCAGCGACTGCAGGCGGAGTACGTGAACTACAAGCGCCGGGTGGACCGGGACCGGGAGGCGAGCCGCGAGCTCGTCATCGGCTCGGTGCTGACCGAGCTGCTCGGAATCCTGGACGACATCGGCCGGGCCCGCGAGGCGGGTGAGCTCGAGGGCGCGTTCAAGGCGGTCGCGGAATCGCTGGAGCGGGTCACCGAGAAGCTCGGCCTGCAGAAGTTCGGCGAGCCGGGGGACGCTTTCGACCCGCGGATCCACGAGGCGCTGTTGCACAACTACTCCGACGAGGTCGACGGCCCGACCGCGACCATGGTGATGCAGCCGGGCTACCGGCACGGCGAGCGGATCCTGCGGGCGGCCCGGGTGGCCGTCTCGGAGCCGACCGAGCAACTGCCGGACACGAAGGCAGAGAGCACAACCGATGACGACGCGGAAAAATCCGCCGAGTAACGACGGGAGGGGAGACGCCGGATGAGCACGAAGGACTGGATCGAGAAGGACTTCTACAAGGTTCTCGGCGTCTCCAAGACCGCCGAACAGGACGAGATCAAGAAGTCCTATCGCAAGCTGGCGCGGAAGTACCACCCGGACTCCAATCAGGGTGACGCTTCCGCGGAGGCGAAGTTCAAGGAGGTCTCCGAGGCGTACGACGTCGTCGGGGACGCCAAGAAGCGCAAGGAGTACGACGAGGCGCGGCGGCTGTTCGGCAGCGGCGGCTTCCGGATGCCGGGCGGTGGTCAGCAGGGCGGCGGCGGGTTCAACTTCGACGTCGGCGACCTGTTCAACCGTGGCGGCAGCGGTGGCGCGGCCGGTGCCGGTGGTGGGCTGGGCGACATCCTCGGCGGCATGTTCGGCGGTGGCGGCCGTTCGTCGACCAGTACGACGACGGCGCGGCCGCGGCGCGGGCAGGACATCGAGACCGAGGCGACGATCGAGTTCGCCGAGGCCGTGAACGGTGTCACCGTCGCGCTGCGGATGACCAGCGACGAGCCGTGCAAGACCTGCCGCGGTACCGGAGCGAAGTACGGGACGGTGCCGAAGGTCTGCCTGAAGTGCGAAGGCACGGGCATGCAGACCTCGGTCCAGGGCGGCGTGTTCGCCATGACCGAGCCGTGCACCGAGTGCAAGGGACGCGGTCTGGTCGTCGACCAGCCGTGCGAGACCTGCCACGGCTCCGGCCGCGGCCAGTCGAGCCGGACCATGCAGGTCCGGATCCCGGCCGGTGTCCAGGACAACCAGCGGATCCGGCTCAAGGGCAAGGGCGCGGCCGGCGAGCGGGGTGGCCCCGCGGGCGACCTCTACGTCACCGTGCACGTCACGCCGCACCGGATCTTCGGCCGGCAGGGCGAGCACCTGACGCTGAACGTCCCGGTGAGCTTCACCGAGGCGGCCCTCGGCGCCGAGATCAAGGTGCCGACGCTGGACGGGTTGCCGGTCACGGTCCGGATCCCGGCCGGTACGGCGAACGGCAGCAAGCTCCGGGTCCGGGGCAAGGGCTCGGTCCGCCGGGACGGCAGCAAGGGCGACCTGCTGCTCACCCTGGAGGTCCAGGTCCCGCACGAGCTGACCGACGAGCAGCGCACCAAGCTGCAGGAGTTCAGTTCGGCCGCGGACCAGCCGGATCTGCGGGCTGGGTTGTTCGGGAGCGCGTGATGGGCATCCCGTTCAACCAGGTGCCGACCTGGGACGACCGCACCCCGATCTACGTGATCTCGGTGGCGGCCCAGCTGGCCGGCATGCATCCGCAGACCCTGCGGCAGTACGACCGGCTCGGCCTCGTGGTGCCGAGCCGGGCGTCCGGCCGCGGCCGCCGCTATTCGGCGTACGACGTCGCCCGCCTGCGGTACGTGCAGCATCTGTCGCAGGAGGAGGGTGTCAACCTCGCGGGAATTCGGCACATCCTCGCGCTACAGTCTGAAGTAGAGGATCTGCGTTCCCGGGTGAACCAGCTCCTGGCAGAGGTCCAGCGCGGTGTCGGCGTTTCTCAACGCAGCACCTCCAGCCGGGTCTTCTCGGCCGGTCCCGCCGGCGACGTGATCGCCATGGGCCGCCAGCAGACCACGACGCGCTGGATCCGCACCCAGCCGCTGGAGCTCGGATCGCGCTGATCCGCCAGCGTGACAACTGAACTACCGGAGCGTCCTCGAACCCCACCCCTCGGGGCCTCCGGATCCGGTGGAGACCGTCGATCCCCCTCGACGTCTCCACAGCCGGAGTCGCACCCTCCCCCGGGTGTCTTCGGCCCCCGCGGGGTGGTCCGTAGTTCCGGGCCACCCTGCGGCTTCTTCTCCTGATCTGCTGGCGGAGCGACGTACGCTGGCAAGGTGACGCTGAGCCTGCAGACGGACCGGCTGTTGATCCGGGACTGGCACGAAGACGACGCCGAAGCCGCGCTGGAGATCTACGGTTCGCCCGAGGTGGCACCGTGGCTCTCGCCGGCCATTGACCAGGTCACCGACGTGACGACCATGAGGATGATCCTGACCGCCTGGATCGAGGCGCAGCCGAACTTCGTCGTTCCGGCCGGCCGCTGGGCCGTTGTCCGTCGGGAGGACAACCAGGTGATCGGCGGGTTGCTGATCCGCCTGCTGCCGCCGTACGAGGAGGATCTCGAGATCGGCTGGCAGCTGCGGCCGTCGGCCTGGGGCAACGGCTTCGCCACTGAGGCGAGCAAAGCGTTGATGGACTGGGCGTTCAAGACCGGCGAGGTCGACGAACTGTTCGCCGTCGCGCGCCCCAACAACAAGCGCGCGATCGGTGCTGCCCGTCGGCTCGGTATGGAGTGGGTCGGCGAGACAGACAAGTACTACGACCTCAATCTGCAGGTCTATCGCGTCCGTGCCTCGGAGTTCACCGCCTGACTGGTCAGGCCGAAGGTGATCAGGGCCAGAGCGCAGAGCAGGTACGAGTCCGCGACCAGCGTTTGCGGGCCGCTGTAGTCGAATTCGCGGTCGCCGCCGAAGGGCAGCCAGCGCGGTAGCCCGGCCAGGAACACCGCGATCCACAAGGCGGAGAACGCCGTACGCGCGGAGAACAGCTTGCCGCGGTGATGCCAGGCGAGGGCGGCCGCGGGCAGTGCCCAGACCCAGTGGTTCGTCCACGAGATCGGCGAGACCGCGAGGCCGGTGAACGCGGTGACCACGACTGCCTCGAAACCCAGACCGCGCTCGTGCAGGCGGCGCGCGACGGACAGACCGGCGACGGTGACGATCATTGCTGGGAGCAACCACAGTGGCCCGGAGACGGGTGAGTTCTCGGTGATCCGGACGATCGCGCCACGGATCGACTGGTTGCTGATGTAGTGCGGCGGACCCACTCGGCCTGGATCGAAGATGTACTTCGTCCAGAAGTCGATCGTCGAGTTCGGTGCGACCAGGAACGCGAAGATCATGGTGAGAGCCGTTGTGACGCTCGCAACCAGCGCCTCGCGGTACCGCTTGGTGATCAGCAGGAACACGATGAAGAGGCCCGGTGTCAGTTTGATGCCGGTGGCAACACCGACCAGGATGCCGCGGTAGCGCCGCGGGATCAGTCCGAGCAGATCCACCATCAGCATGGCCAGCAGGACGACGTTGATCTGACCGAGCCGGAAGGTCGACTGCACCGGCTCGAACAGCAAGCCCGCAAAGGCGAACAGTACGCCGGCCATCGGCGACCAGCGCAGCTTCTTCGCGATCGCCCAGCCGATCACCAGCAACGCCACTGCCGATGCGAGGGTGATCAGCGTGCGGGCGAACGGCAGCCCGATCGCGAACGGCGAGAACACCATCGCGGCGAACGGCGGATAGGTGAAGCCCAGCCCGATGTCGGGGTAGTAGGTGAGGTGCGAGGTGTAGATGTCCTGCCCGTGCACCAGTCCACGGGCGGCCGCGTAGTAGATCCCGAGGTCGTCCATCCGGGCACTCCATGGGTGCCAGCGCAGGAGGCAGACCACCGGCAGAATCGTTGCTGCGAGCACCAACAACCTGCGGCCCGAGAACACGTACGCGGCGGCACCGAGCAGGACAGCCGCGCAGATCGCATAGGAGTTACCGAGATACAGCTGGAAGCCGTGGTGATGCAGCTCTCGGTCATCCATGTACGGCGCCAGCCACGGCAGGCCGATCCCGAAGGTGAGAGTCGTCAGTACAGCCAGCGCGATACGGCACATCGTCGTGGCGCGCGTCCAGAGCAGCGCGCAGGCCGGGAGTGCCCACACCCAGTGAGCCGTCCACGAGATCGGCGAGACAAGCAGTCCGATCGCCGCCGTCAGCAGGATCGATTCCACGCGATACCCGCGGTCGTAGGCCCGCCGTACCGTGAGGAAGCCGAGGACCATGGTGATGGCGACTGCGAGCGTCCACACCGGACCGAGGCCCTGCGGACCGCCGGACAGCCGGTCGATGACCCCGCGCCACGCCTGGTTGGACACCAGGGTGCTCGAGCCGGGGCGAGTCGGATCCAAGATGTACTTGGTCCAGAAGTCCACTGTGGCGCTCGGCATCGCCATGAAACCGACCAGCAGTGTCGCGGCAGTCGCCATCGAAGCTGTGATCGCCTCGCGATACCTGCGCGTCACCAGCAAGTAGATGATGAAGATGCCCGGCGTCAGTTTGATCCCGGTCGCGATGCCGATCAGCGCGCCCCGAAAGCGCCGCGGCAGGTGCCCGAACAGATCGACCATCAGGAGCGCGAGCAGCATCAGGTTGATCTGGCCGTAGTGGAACGTCATCCGGACCGGCTCCAGCGCCAGCCCGGCGGCGGCCAGGCCGATTCCCGCTGCCACGACCCGGTACGTCGACCAGCGCGGCCGCACCGCCCGCAGCGTGACCCAGCCGATCGTGAGCAGCGAGACGGCGGAGAGCGCGCTCATCACGAACCGGCCGACGCCCGCGCTCAGCACTCCCAAGGGCGAGAAGAGCAAGGCGGCGAACGGCGGGTACGTGAACCCGAGCAGGCTCGGGTCCCCCGCATGAGCGGTGTAGATGTCCCGTCCTGCCAAGAAGGCCTTCGCCGCGACGACGTACACCTGGAGGTCGTAGGGGTCGTCGGTAGGCGGCCAGATCGCCACGCACAGGGCCACGAACGCCGCGGCGGCCAGGCTCAGAACGAGGATCGGAGGCCGGGCAATTCTGTTGCCGGGAGCCCCTTCAACGGCGGGGCGAACGGGACTGATCGTCATGCTTTCGACGATCCCGGCGCGACCCCCGCCGCCACATCGCCGCCAGGTACCGACCGTGGTCGCCGGTCGGGATGACTCGCCACGCCCGGGTGTCACTCCTGAGAGTGACGGCCTGCGGGGCACCCGCGCGTCAGAATGGCAGCGTGAAGGACCTCTGGACCGAACGGCGTGCGCTGTGGGTCGATGCCGCCCTCGCGGTCGTCGCCCTGGCCAGCCTGCTGCCCTCCGCCGCCGATCCCCAGTTCCACCAGTACCTGGAGCTGCGGATGGCCGTGCTGGTCTTTCCGCTGCTGATCGCGATCCGCCGGATCGAACCGGTGATCGCTCTGCCCGGACTGGCCGTCGGCGCCTATCTGGCCGGTCTGCTCGGGCAGCCGGTCTGGCTCCTGTACGGCGCGGTCGTGCTGGCGCTGTGGTCGTTGGCCGGTCGGTGCGGGGTTTGGACGACGCTCGGCGTCGCGGCGGGGTCTCTGGCGCTGCCGATCCTGCTGGATCTGCGGCCCCGCGCCAGCGCGATCACGTCGATCCGCTACGACTTGGAGGACTCGCCGCTCAACCGATGGCCGTGGTGGCCCTGGTGGCTGTCAGTCGTGTTCCTGCTGCTGACCCTCGTGTTCCTGGCGATCAGGCACCGGACTCACGTCGTACCGGCGAGGCAGCAGTGGGCCGAACTGCGGACGTTCCTGCGCGACCCGCAAGACGCCTGGATCCGCAATCTGTTGATCGCGCTCACCGTCTCCGCGCTGATCATGGCCGAGATCGGTCAGGGACTGCTCGACAACGCTTGGTGGAGTGCGCCGCAGTGGATGCCGTACGGCGTCGCCGCCGCCGGACTGACCCTCGTGTTCCGGCGTCGGCCGGTGATCCCGGCTCTCGTTCTGACTGTGGCGTCGCTGCTCTCGAACTGGCAGTCGTACGAGCCGAACATCAGTCTGTCCTGCGCCTTCGGCCTCGCCCTCTACTGGCTGGTTGTCAGCCCGAAGCGGTCGCGCAGCCTGCGCTGGACGTTGCCGTTGGCAATCACCGTGCTGACCCTGCTCCCGGTGATTACCCGGGTGATGCGGGTCAGCTACCTGCAGCTGATCTTCCCGTCGATCAAGATCATGGGCTGGGACTACACCTACAACGGAGTCCTGCACAATCGCACCTACGACAGCATCGCGCAGAACGTCTGGCCGATCAGCTTCTCGCTGGCCCTGCTGTTGCCGGTCCTCGCGGCGATCGCGGTTCGGCAGTACCGGCGCAACCGTGAGGCGGCCCGGCGTGAGGCCGAGCTGGAGCAGGCGGCTGAGCTGCTCGAGGCCGAGCAGGTCATCCTCACCGAGCGCGCGACCATCGCCCGCGATCTGCACGACGTGGTCGCGCACGCGGTCAACCTGATGGTCATTCAGGCCGAGACCGGTCCAGATCTCGTACGGCGCGGGGAGGCCGACGTACTGGCTGGGTTCCAGCGGATCGGGGATGCGGGCCGGCGGGCACTGACCGAGCTGGACCGGTTGCTGTCGACGTTGCGGGACGCGGACGGGATCGCCGATCCACAGTTGGCTCCACAGCCTGGACTCGCCGATCTGCCACAGTTGGTCGCGGATGCCTCCGGCAACCAGTTGCCGGTCGAGCTCGACCTGCAAGGCGATCTTGAGACTCCGCCGGAGGGGCAGCAGGTGACGGCGTACCGGCTGGTGCAGGAGGCACTCACCAACGTGGTGAAACATGCGCAGGCGACCGGAGTCCGGGTGGCGGTGCGGAGCGAGGAGACGGGAGTGCGGGTCGAGGTGACCGACGACGGGATCGGGTTCGACGTCGCGGCGGCGCGCCGTGGCAACCGGCACGGCCTGGCCGGGATGCGCGAGCGGGTCCGGATCGAGGGCGGCACGCTGGACATCCGCAGTACGCCGGGCGCCGGCACGACCGTGGACGCGTGGATGCCGGTCGGCGGTGACCGATGAGCGACCGCCCGATCAAGGTGATGGTGGTCGACGACCAGGACCTGGTCCGGGACGGGATCGCGATGATCCTGGACGGCCAGCCCGATATCGAGGTGGTCGCGCAGGCGGTGGACGGCGCGGACGCGATCCGGCAGGCGGCCGCGATCCTGGATCTGGCCGTCGTCCTGATGGATGTCCGGATGCCGGTGATGGACGGTATCGAGGCGACCCGGCGGCTGGCCGGCGGGCCGCGGGTGCTGATCCTGACCACCTTCGACCTCGACGAGTACGTGTACGACGCGCTGCGCGCCGGAGCGAGCGGCTTCCTGCTGAAGCGTTCCTCGCGTGACGAGCTGATCAACGCGGTTCGGGTGATCGCGGCCGGCGACGCGTTGCTGGCGCCTCCGGTGACTCGGCGGCTGATCGACCGGTTCGCCGACACCCGGCTGGATCCGGCGGTCGCCGCGCGGATCGACGTACTGACGGCGCGGGAACGCGAGGTCCTGGTGTTGGTTGCCAAGGGCAACTCGAATGCCGAGGTCGCGGACGAGCTGCACCTCACCGAGCACACCGTGAAGACGCATGTCAGCCGGATGCTGGCCAAGCTCGGGCTGCGGGATCGGGTGCAGGCGGTCATCCTGGCCTACGACGCGGGGCTGGTGACCGCGGGGCAGCGGTGAACGGTGCCCACTGGTAAGAACAGGACAACGGTGAGAACTGGCCAGTGCGACTCGTTGACCGCGGTCAGCGGTCGCCCGGACGCTTGCAGACGTGTCTACCTTCGCCGCCTCCTTCCTCCTGTCCGCAACCCTTCTCACGGCTCCCGCCGCGGAGCCTCCGACCACCTTCTACATCGACTCGGTCGCCGGAAACGACGCCGCCTCCGGCACCTCGGCCGCCACGCCCTGGAAGAGCCTCGCCAAGGTCAACGGCTACGCCTTCCTGCCCGGCCAGCAGGTGATGTTCAAGCGCGGCTCGTCCTGGACCGGCTCGCTGAACGTGTCGCGGGACGGGATCACCATCGGCGCCTACGGCTCCGGCGCGCTGCCGAAGATCGGCGGCCCGGTCCTGAACTGCGTGAACGTCACCGCCAACGACGTCTTCATCGGTGACCTCCGCGCCAGCGGCTGCAACTGGGCCGGGTTCGAACTCTTCGGCGACAGCATCGTGCTGGACACCGTCCAGGCCGACAACAACGTCGCCGGCATCTCGATCACCGACGGCTCCGACTGGAACGACGTACGGTGGAGCACGATCGTCGACAACAGCAAGATGAGCGTCGACGACGACCGGTTCCCCGACGACGACTCCGGCGCCTTCGGTGTCCTGGTGCACGGCGACGACAACAAGATCCGCCACAACACCATCAGCGGCAGCTTCCACACCAGCCACGACTACGGGTACGACGGCGCCGCGGTCGAGATCTTCAACGGCGACCGCAATCACATCGAGTACAACAAGACCGCCGACAACGACACCTTCACCGAACTGGGCCACGAGTCCGGCCACACCGCCGACGACAACGTCTTCGCCTACAACTCGGTCACGTCGACGAAGCCCTCCGGCACCTTCCTGATCACTCGCGGGGCTCTCAGCCACATCGGCCCGGTCCGCCGTACGCTCGCGGTCAACAACTCGGTCAACCTCCCGAACGGCGACGGCTGGAGCTGCGACGCCGGCTGCGGCCCCGGGATTCTCAAGCTCCGGAACAACATCGTGAAGGTCGGCAAGAAGGTCGGCTACGACGACTCCTTCGACACGCACAATCCCGCCGACGCGGCTGATGAGGACCGCGGTGTCTACCAGGGTGCGGTCTACCAGTTCACCCTTGGTGCTCGGTCGGTCAAGGCGGATCCGCTTTACACCAGCGCGACCGACCTTCGGCTGAAGGCCGGCAGCCCGGCGATCGGCCGCGCCGAGAACTCGGGGTACCCGGAGGACCTGGCCGGCAAATCGCTTGCTGGTCTGACGTCCTGGGACTCAGGGGCCTACCAGCGCTGACTCAGTCCAGCACTGCGGTGGCCTCGACCTCGACCAGGTGCTCCGGTACGTCGAGCGCGGCGACCCCGATCAGCGTCGCGGGCGCGGTCGGGGTGACGCCGAGCTTGGCCGCCGCCCGGGCGATCCCGTCGAGCAGCTCCGGCATCTTCTCCGGCGTCCAGTCGACCGCGTACACGGTCAACCGCGTGACATCGGCGAACGAACCGCCCGCCGCGGCGAGCGCCGTACCGACGTTCAGGTAGGCCTCCTCGACCTGCGCCGCCAAGTCCGGTACGGCGTTCCACGCGACCTGACCGGCGGCGAACACCAGCCGCGTCCCGGACCCGACCGCGACCTGGTGATAGACCTCGATCTCCGGCAAACCAGCGGGATTGATCAGTGTGACTGCCACGATGTTCCTCTCATACTCTCTTGTGGTTACTCAGAAACCGTAGGAGAGTATGGCGCGGAACGGAAGAACGCACTTTTCGGTGATTGGGGCACCCGATGGGAACCAAGGACGACCAGGCCGACCTCGGCCGTGCCGACTCACTGGCCCGCGAGATCTTCTCCGACGTCGCGAACAAATGGGCCTTCCTGATCATCGAGACCCTCGGCGACGACACCCTCCGCTTCAGCGACCTCCGCAACCGCGTCGACGGCATCAGCCACAAGATGCTCACCCAGAACCTCCGCATGCTGGAACGCAACGGCCTGGTGGAGCGGAGGGTGTACCCGGTCGTTCCCCCGAAAGTCGAGTACACCCTCACTGACGCGGGCCAGGGTCTCCGAGCGACCGTCGACAGCATGTGCGTGTGGACCCACAAATACTTCGACCACATCGAGTCCGCCCGCCGCACGTTCGACGGCTGACCCCCGCCCGTCCGGACTACTTCAGGCCGTAGGCGGCGGTGATTTGCTGGGTGAGACTGTTGCCGTCGGCATCGGTTGCGGTCAGGCGTAGGGAGGGGGACTGGCCGGCGGCGGTGGCCGGATGGATCACCTTGGCGGCGTATGAGCCGTCGGTTCCGGTGACGGGCAGGGCGGTCCAGCGGTTGCCGTCGTACGAGATCTCCAGCTTGGGCTTGGCGAACTTCGCCGTCGAGCCCGAGCCGAACTGGTGACGGAGGCCGAGACTGATCGTGATCTGCTGACCGACTCGCACCTGGCTGTGGGCGTCAGCTTGCGGCAGGTCCAGGTCAGCGAGCACCAGGGGCATCTGCTCCTCCTCGCCGCCCTTCGAGCGGAACTTCCAGTGCGACTCAACCGTGCTGGAGTACCGGAACAGCGTCGGATCCGGGCTGTTCTTCAAGTCGATGCGGTAGTCAGCAGCCTCGGGCGGCACCTCGACGAAGCCTCCCGGTGCGCTGGTGTCGGAGTAGATCTGTTCGCCGTTGCGATAGGCGGTGATCTCAGTCGACCCAGTCGTCGACCACCACGGCGAGTACTGGCTCGGACCGTGGCTGAGCGTGCTGATCGTCATGCTCAGCCCGCCGTTGTAGCGGCCGACCTGCGAGATCTCGCCGACGCCGGCGTCGGGTAGGCCGCTGTTGATGATCGGGGTCATCCAGCGTTCGACGGTCTTCGCGCCGGGCTGGTAGCGGTGCGGGACGCCCAGGATGTTCGGGTCGGCTTCTTCGCCGTCGATGACGATCCCGCCGGTCCAGGAAACATCATTCGCCAGCACGTACGACGTTCGCTTGGCCGGCGGGGCGAAGTACGGGAGCAGGAAGCTGTTCAGGTCGGCGCCCGCCGGGGTGAAGCCGGTGCGTGATTCGGCGGTGGGGATGCCGGTGTGGGTACCGAAGGTCTCGTCGACCGTCGCGAGCTGGTCGCGCCTGACGGTCAGTTCGGTGTCGGCCGGGAGCTGGCCGGACCACGGCACGGCCAGGTCGTAGACGTACGGCGACTTCGCCTGGCCGGTGACCCGGACGGTCGTGGGGCGAGCCAGCAGGCGCTGGGCGTTGATGCGGGAGATCCGCATCGTCGGGACCTTCACATCGCCGGTTTCGCCGTAGACCCAGTAGGAGGAGACGGCGCCGTCACCAGCCTTGCTCGGGTCGTACAGCATGACCGCGGCCGCGCCCGCCTTCTCGGCGGCTGCCGCCAGGTCCCCGCTGTAGTGGCCAAGGTCCCAGCGAATCAGCGCGAGCTTGCCTTTGGCACCGGTTAGTTCGGCGGGAGTTCCGGTGCCGCCGTCGAAGACCTGCAGGTCCTTCCGTCCGGTGAACCGCGGCCCGAAGTAGAAGTCCAGCGCAGTAAAGGACGCCCCGCCGACGATCTGAGCCTGGTACGGCGGTTCCTCGAGCCGCTTGCCGAGCGCGAGTTCGACGCTGCCGGTCGCCTTCACCGGCGTCCGGGTCGCGGCGAAGATCCGCCGGGCACCGGTCTGACTGGCCGAGTCGGTACGCCGCCAGTTCGGTACGTCGCGCAGATGCGTCATCGACGTTTCGCGGGGTGCTGCGTTACTGGGCTGCCCCTGCGCATTGAGGTCGAGCGTCTGTGTCCGCCGCCCGTCGAGTGTAAGAGCGGTGGCCTTGCTGATCGTGAACTCGTCCGACAGCGCCAGGTCGAACCGGCCGGGCGCGCCGTCGACGGCGGACGCGATGAGGAACGACGAGACGTCGTACTTGCCCGGTGCGAGCCGGACCTTCGCGGTGCCGTTGACGATCGGCACGCTGTGCGAGTCGCCGAGGTCAGGTTGCGGGCCGTCCAGCCGGTTGACGGCGAGATCGGCGTTGGCCGGGGTGCCGTCGTGGGCGATGCCGGTGACGGTGAGCTCGTAGACCTCCGGCTCGGCGTACCAGCCGATGGTCGTGACGAGCGGGTCGGCGCCGGCCGCGGTGGCGGTGATCCGGCCCGCGAAGTTGCCGGGGCCCTTCTTCGCGCGGTCGGTCGTGACGGTGACCTTGGCGTCGCCGTTCGCCGGGACGACCAGTTGGTCGGTGCTCAGCTGCGTCGATTCCACATCGACGGCGAGCTTGAGGGTGACCGGCGTGCCGGTCGGGTTGCGGTAGGTGAGCTCGCGGGTGACCACATCGGTCTGCGGGTAGGGCCAGGTCAGGCTGCCCAGTTCGAGCTCGCCGGTGTCGACGGTCACGTCGGTGACTGTGGCCTGGTCGGCGTCGACTCGGCCGGCGCCTTGTTCGGACAGCGGGCTGCCGGCTTGCGGGTCGGCGGTCGAGATCAGGCGGGCCTTGAGCGCGTCCGCCTTCCAGTCCGGATGCGCCTGGGCCACCAGGGCCGCCGTACCGGCGACGTGTGGGCTGGCCATCGACGTACCGGAGAGGGTGGTGTAGTTCTCGTCGACCGGCTCGCCGCGGCTGGTTCCCGCGGCGCGGGCGGCGACGATGTCGGTGCCCGGTGCGGACAGCTCCGGCTTCAGGGCGCCGTCGCCCTTCCGCGGGCCGTGGCAGGAGCCGGCGTTCGGCCGGCCGTCACGCTGAAGGTTGCCAACAGCAAGAGCTTCGTCCGCTGCGGCAGGCGTGCTGACGGTGCCCGGTGCGGGGATGAAGCAGTTGCCTGCAGCAATGACAAACAGTACGCCGCTCTGCTTGCTGATCCGGTTGACGGCTTCGGAGAGCGGATCCGTGCCATCGCTAGGACCGCCGCCGAGGCTCAGGTTGGCGACCGCGGCGC
Source organism: Kribbella sp. NPDC005582 (assembly GCF_040605415.1). Lineage (NCBI taxonomy): Bacteria > Bacillati > Actinomycetota > Actinomycetes > Propionibacteriales > Kribbellaceae > Kribbella > Kribbella sp. NPDC005582. The sequence continues at coordinate 1,699,026 of NZ_JBEXCU010000001.1, read as the reverse complement.
CCTGGGCCGCGGCCCACTCCATCCCGGCGATGATGCCGGAGTCGTAGCCGTTGCCGTCGTTGTCGAGCACCTTGCCGTTGAGCAAGGTGGCTTCCGGGGCAACGCCCTTGTACTTGCCCTGCGACGCGGCGCCGTTGCCGGCCGCGATGCTCGCGACGTGCGTGCCGTGCCCGTTGTGGTCGACCGCGTCACCGGAGTTGCTGAAGTCCTCGGCCGCCGCGATCCGGCCGGCGACATCGGGGTGCGTCGGGTCGATCCCCGTGTCCAGTACGGCGATCTTCACGCCCTTACCGGTGAATCCGCGCTGCCAGGCGGCCGGACCACCGATCTGCGGCACACTCTGGTCGAGACTCGCCTTGACCTTCCGATCGAGGGTCACCCGAGTGACGCCGGTCGCGACGCGGGCGGTCTTGTCGGGCGTGAGGGAGCGCCAGAAGGTGGTCGCCTCGCCCTTCGCCACCCGGGTCGCGCGGGCGCCGAGACTGGCGAGCACCCGCGCTCCCGTCGTACCGGCGAAGCTGGAGCGCGCGGCACCGGCGTACCGGATGATCACCGGGGTGCTGTCGGTCGCGCCCTCGGCGATCAGGGTGGTGACGTCGAACAGCGTGCGGTCGAGGCGGCCGGCGGTGACATCGGCCGCGGCGGCGGTCGGTACGACGTACGTGTGGCCGTTCACAGTGCTGGTGAGGGCGGAGTCCGACGTACTGCCGACGCCGGGGATGAACGACGTCTGGACTCGGTTGCCGGGGAAGGTGGTAACCCGGACCTGGTCGCCGGTGATCAGGGTGACCGTCGAAGCGGCGGGCCGGGCGGGGCGGGGCGGTGGAGACGCCGTGGCGGCGGTGGCGCCGCCGAGCGTCAGGCTCAGGCCCACGAGGGGCGCTAGCCAGCGATGGGTTTGCAAAGTGTTCCTCCAGAGGCGGGCGGATGTCTCATCTGCCCTGACGGAACGACGACGCCAAAGGTTCAAGACTAGACCGGAATTCGGAGCACATCCCTGGGTTGTCCCGGAGAGATCCCCTAGAGTTGAGTGGAATGGACTCAAGTTTGGCTAGGTTGTACCTAGTGACTGTGTTTGCTTGAACTGAAAGGCTGGAACTCCATGGACGTTCAGCGGTTGACGACGCTGGCCCGCGAAACGCTGTCGGTTGCCATCCGTCAGACCTCCGCGGCGGGCAACCCGACCGTGGAACCGATTCACCTGCTGTCCGCGCTGTTCGCGCAGCCCGAGGGGACCACGATCGGTCTGCTCGAGGCCGCCGGCGGCTCGGCGGACGCCGTCCGCGGCCGGGTCACCGAGCAGGTCGCCCGGCTGCCGAAGGCGAGCGGCGGCAGTGTGCAGGCGCCGAGCCTGTCACCGAAGACCGGCGAGGTGCTGAACCAGGCTGAGCAGCGGGCTCTCGGGCTCGGGGACGAGTACGTCTCCACCGAGCACCTGCTGATCGCGCTCGCGACCGTCGACGGGCCTGCCAAGACTGCGCTCGGGGTCACCCCGGAGGCGCTGCTGCAGGCGTTCGACCAGATGCGCGGCAACCGGCGGATCACGTCGCCGGAGGCCGAGGGCACGACCAAGACGCTGGAGAAGTACGGCGTCGATCTGACCGAGCGCGCTCGGGACGGCAAGCTCGACCCGGTGATCGGGCGTGACTCCGAGATCCGGCGCGTCGTGCAGGTGCTGTCTCGCCGTACCAAGAACAACCCGGTGCTGATCGGTGAGCCCGGCGTCGGCAAGACCGCCGTCGTCGAGGGCCTGGCTCAGCGGATCGTGGCCGGTGACGTGCCCGAGTCGCTGCGCGGCCGGCGGCTGATCAGCCTCGACCTCGGTGCGATGGTCGCGGGCGCGAAGTACCGCGGTGAGTTCGAGGAGCGGTTGAAGGCGGTGCTGACCGAGATCAAGGAGTCCGACGGTCAGGTCATCACGTTCATCGACGAGCTGCACACCGTGGTCGGCGCCGGTGCGTCCGGCGAGGGCGCGATGGACGCCGGCAACATGCTGAAGCCGATGCTGGCGCGGGGTGAGCTGCGGATGATCGGCGCCACGACGCTCGACGAGTACCGGACCCGGATCGAGAAGGACCCGGCGCTGGAGCGTCGCTTCCAGCAGGTGTTCGTGGGTGAGCCCTCGGTCGAGGACTCGATCGCGATCCTGCGGGGGCTGAAGGAGCGGTACGAGGCGCACCACAAGGTCGCCATCTCCGACAGCGCACTGGTTGCTGCCGCGACGCTGTCGAACCGATACATCAGCGGTCGGCAGCTGCCCGACAAGGCGATCGACCTGGTCGACGAGGCGGCGTCCCGGCTGCGGATGGAGATCGACTCGTCCCCGGTCGAGATCGACTCACTGCGCCGTACGGTCGACCGGCTGAAGATGGAAGAGCTGGCGCTGTCCCGCGAGGACGACGCCTCGTCGCAGGAGCGGCTGGAGCGGCTGCGCGCCGACCTCGCCGACCGCGAGGAGGAGCTGCGCGCGCTCGAAGCACGCTGGGAACGGGAGAAGTCCGGCCTGAACCGGGTCGGTGAGATCAAGGAGCGGATCGACGAGCTGCGTGGCCAGGCCGAGCGGGCCCAGCGCGACGGCGACCTCGAAACCGCGGCCCGGATCCTGTACGGCGAGATCCCTGAGCTGACCAAGGAGCTCGAGGCCGCCGACGCGCAGCCCGAGCCGGCCGAGGCCCCGGAGGCGATGGTCAACGAGGAGGTCGGCCCCACCGAGATCGCCGAGGTGATCGCGATGTGGACCGGAATCCCGACCGGCCGGCTGCTCGAGGGTGAGACCGGCAAGCTCCTCCGGATGGAGGACGAGCTCGGCCGCCGCCTGATCGGTCAGCGCGAGGCGGTCAAGGCCGTCAGCGACGCCGTACGGCGGGCGCGGGCGGGCATCTCGGACCCGGACCGGCCGACCGGTTCGTTCCTGTTCCTCGGTCCGACGGGTGTCGGTAAGACCGAGCTGGCGAAGGCGCTGGCCGACTTCCTGTTCGACGACGAGCGGTCGATGGTTCGCATCGACATGTCGGAGTACAGCGAGAAGCACAGCGTCTCACGGCTGGTCGGTGCCCCTCCGGGCTACGTCGGCTACGACGAGGGCGGTCAGCTGACCGAAGCGGTACGCCGTCGTCCGTACTCGGTGATCCTGCTCGACGAGGTCGAGAAGGCGCACCCGGAGGTCTTCGACATCCTGCTCCAGGTCCTCGACGACGGCCGGCTCACCGACGGTCAGGGCCGGACGGTCGACTTCCGCAACGTGATCCTGATCCTGACCAGCAACCTCGGCTCGGCGTACCTGGCCGACCTGACCATCGACGACAAGGTCAAGCGCGACCAGGTGATGGCCGTGGTGCGGCAGTCGTTCAAGCCGGAGTTCATCAACCGGCTCGACGAGATCGTGCTGTTCGACGCCCTCGGCACCGAGGAGCTGACCAAGATCGTCGCGCTCCAGATCAGCGCGCTGCAGCGTCGCCTGACCGATCGCCGAATCACGCTCGAGGTGGACGAAGGCGCCTTGGAGTGGCTGGCGCTGACTGGGTACGACCCGGTGTACGGCGCGCGTCCGTTGCGGCGCCTGGTGCAGTCGGCGATCGGTGACGAACTCGCTCGCGGCCTGCTGAACGGGACCGTCCGCGACGGCGACACCGTCCGCGTGACATTGAACGAGTCGAAGGACGCGCTGGAGGTCACCGCCTAGGATCGAGGAGTGATCGGGGCCGAGTACTACGAACAGAGCGGACCACCGCGGCAAGTCACCGTGGCGACCGTCGTAGTACTCGGCTTCGGCGTTCTCTACTTCCTGCTCGGCCTGATGGCGCTCACCTCGGCCGGTGACCAGATCTCCGAGATCGTCATCGGTTCGAAGGGCTCGTCCGCCGTCGTGGCCGTCCTGGCCTGGGTCGGTGCCGCGCTCTACATCGTCCCCGCGCTCTTCCTGCGGAGCGGACGGCCCTGGGCGCGGTACCTGATCATCGCGGTCGCGGCCCTGGGTATCGTCGGCGGTCTGCTGAGTATCCCCACCGGCCTGCTCGGTCTCGTCCTGCACGCAGGGCTGCTCTTCCTCATGCTCCACCCGTCGACGAAGGCTTGGTTCCACCGCTGATGGAAACCTGGATCAACCCCGCCTGCTCCAAATGCCAGGCCGCGACCAAGGCCCTCGACGAGGCCGGCGTGGAGTACACCGTCCGGCGCTACCTCGACGACCCACCGACGGCCGCCGAGCTGGACGCCGTACTGGTTCGTCTCAACCTCGACCCGTGGCACGTGGTCCGCCACAACGAACCCGAGGCTGAGGCCGTGCGCGACCTACCTCGCGACGACGCCCACCGCGCCGACTGGATCGCCGCCATGGTTGCGCATCCGATCCTCATCCAGCGCCCCATCGTCACGGCCGACGACGAAACCACCGCCATCGCCCGTGACCCGGAGACGCTCTCCCGCTTCCTCAGCTGAGCGGTCAGCCCTGCTTGGCCTTCGCCAGTGCCTTCTTCAGGTCGGGGATGCTTGTGGCAGGCGTGATGATCTCCTGACGGAGCCGGGTGAGTTTCGAGCTCTTGATCCGCCACTGGCCGTCGATCTTCACGTAGGTCTCGTGGTAGTGCCCGGCTCCGTGCATACCGACCGCGGGGGTGAGGTCGACGGTGTCTTCGAGCGCCCAGATCCCCTTCGCGGTAGTGGCCGAGGTCAACGTGATCTCGGGCGCCTGCACCTGGTGCACGGTGGTCTGCGACGGCTGACCGATCTGCTGCCGCACGTACGCGACGAACGCGTCGCCACCCTTGACGACCTTGCCGCCCGCTTCGGAAGTGTCGCTCACGAAGTCGTCCGTGAACACCTGGCGCCAGGCACCCCACTGCTTGGTGTCCAGCAACCGGCAGTACCGCGCCTTGAGCTGCTTGATCGCCTCAAGATCGTTGAGCTGGGCAACGTCGTACGCACCAGGCTTGATTGCCTGGCTCTGGGCATCCGCATGGCGCGACGTCGTCACCTGAACAACGCCCGCAGCCACGACCAGGCTGCCGATCAGGAGAGCGGCTGGGAGGGCACGAGTCCTCATATCTCTGTCCTTGTCCTCAGTTGGTTCGCAAGCGATGGCACCCCCCTCCCCGGCGATGCCATCGCGATTGAGCCGAACCCTAGCCGCACGCGTCCCCGACGATCTGCCCCGGGATGCCCCTGGATGCCCCGCGACACCTGTGGACAAACGGCATCACCAACTGTCGTGCTCCGGAAGAATTCGGGGATGCCTAGCTCGCATTCTGCTGACTTCGCCCTGACTGCTTGGGTTGATGAGTCGATCGTGGTCGGACGTGACAAGACGGCCGGCACCTACACGATGGCGGCCGCGATCGCTGATCCGGCGGCGAGCCAGGCGATCGGGGAGAGATTACGAGCGATCACGGTTGGGCGCGCGGGACGATTGCACTGGGCGAACGAGCCGACCAAGCGGCGCGACCTGATCACAACGCTGATCGCGAGCATCGATCTCGCCGCGGTGGTAGTTGTCGGAGCGCCGATGCTTGGATCGAAGCAGGAGCGTGCTCGGCGCTGCTGCCTGGAGCGATTGCTGCAGGAGCTGGCCGACTTCGGGGTCGGCGACGTCTTGATGGAATCTCGATCGCCGGTACCTGATCGGCGTGACATTCGTCTGGTCGACAGTGCGCGTGCCAAGGGGCTGATCCCGGGCAGCCTCGTCATGCGCTTCGCCCGCCCGCTGGATAACCCAATGCTGTGGATCCCCGATGCGATCGCCGGAGCGGTGACGGCTGCGACCTTGGGCGAGCCCCGGTGGATGCTGGCGCTCGACGAGATCCTCACGAGACACGACATTGTGGTGCGGTGAAAGCGCGAAGGCTGGGTCCCACCCTCCGGAGGGGTTCCCAGCCTCACTTCTCATCGGGCAGCGCCCGGGAGCTGACACCAGTATTACACAGATCGTGACGGCCTTCGCAAGAGACTTAGAGCTTCTGCAGGCGGACCAAAGCCTCTTGGAGCAGTTCTTCCTTTTTGCAGAAGGCCCAGCGGACCAAGGGGCGGCCGGCTTCTTTGTTGTCGTAGAAGACTTGGGTGGGGATGGCTACTACGCCGGTGCGCTCGGGGAGGAGGCGGCAGAAGTCGATGCTGTCGGTGTGGCCGAGGGGGCGGATGTCGGTGGTGATGAAGTAGGTGCCGGCGGGGCGGTGGACTTCGAAGCCCAGGTCTTGCAGGCCGTTGGCGAGGAGGTCGCGGCGGGACGCCAGGGTGCCGCGGAGGGTGTCGAAGTAGTCGTTGCCTAGGGCAAGGGCGTTGGCGACGGCCGGCTGGAAGGGGGAGCCGGAGACGTAGGTGAGGAACTGTTTGGCGGTGGTGACGGCGGTGACCACCTCGGGGGAGCCGGTGACCCAGCCGATCTTCCAGCCGGTGACGGAGAAGGTCTTGCCGGCGCTGCCGATCGAGACGGTGCGGCCGGCCATGCCGTCGTACGTCGCGAGCGGGATGTGCCGGTGGTCGTCGTACACGAGGTGTTCGTAGACCTCGTCGGTGATGACGACGAGGTCGTGTTCGACGGCGAGGTCGCGGATACCGCGCAGCTCGACATCGGTGAGGACCGTGCCGGTCGGGTTATGCGGGGTGTTGATCAGCAGGACCTTGGTGCGCGGCGTGACGGCGGCGCGGAGTTCGTCCAGATCCAGCCGGTACGACGGCGCGCGCAGCGTGACCGGAACCCGCCGGCCACCGGCGAACGCGATGCCGGCGGCGTACGAGTCGTAGTAGGGCTCGAGCGCGATCACCTCGTCACCGGGCTCGACGAAGGCGAGCAGGGCGGCGGCGATCGCCTCGGTGGCGCCGGTGGTGACCAGGACCTCGGTGTCGGGGTCGTAGGTCAGGTTGTAGAACCGCTGCTGGTGGTCGACGATCGCCTGCCGGAGCGCGGGGATGCCGCGGCCGGGCGGGTACTGGTTGGCGCCGGCGCGGATCGCGGCGATCGCGTCCTCGAGCAGAGAGTCGGGACCGTCGGTGTCGGGGAAGCCCTGCCCGAGGTTGACCGAGCCGGTCGCGACCGCGAGGGCCGACATCTCGGCGAAGATCGTGGTGCCCAGTCCGTTCAACCGCTCAGCGTGTCCGCGCATGGCTCCGACCTTAGCTCCGATCGGCGCAGTAGCTGTTGGCGTCTCGCACCATCTGGCCCAGCCAGTCGCGGGCGGTCTCGCGGTCGGCGGTGCTGAACGACGCCTCGAGCTCCGCCTCCAGCGCCAGTACGGCGGGGGCCGCGGCCTCGAGCCGCTCCTCGCCGGCCGGAGTGAGGAACAACTGCTGGGTACGCCGGTCATGCGGGTTCGGGCGGCGCTCGACCAGGCCGGCCTTCTCCAGTCCGGTCATGAGTTCGTTGGCCGACTGCCGCGCCGTACCGACCGCGCGTCCGACCTCGGCGACGGTGTGGCCCGGGTGGAACGTGAGCACCATCAGGGCGCCGTACTGCTGCACGGACAGGCCGTGGTCGGCCAGTGCGACGGCCACGGCCGAACGCATGTTCAGCCAGGCATGCCGCACCAGGAACGTCACGCCGAAGCGGTAGTCGGGTTCTTCCATGCTCCTCATTCTGCCAACGCCCGAACTCTGCCATTCGCAACAAAAGTGATTGACAGGAACCTGTCAATCATCGCAGACTGAAACCTCGTCAGGGTCCTGTCAATCATAGGAGACGCGGTGTCCGCTTCACCACCACCTACCCGTCCCGGCCGGGTGCTCGCCGTCCTCGTTCTGTCCGCGCTGCTGATCTGGATCGACTCGACCGTCCTGGGCGTCGCCCTGGAACGTCTCGCCGACCCGGTCCAGGGGCTCGGTGCGTCACCCGGTCAGCTCCAGTGGGCGATCGGGATCTACTCGCTGCTGTTCGCCACCGCCTTGTTCGCCGCGGGCGCGCTCGGCGACCGCTACGGTCACCGAACGGTGCTGATGGTCGGCCTGGCCGTTTTCGGCGCCTCGTCCGCCTGGGCGGCCTGGGCCGACGGGCCGGTCGTCCTCATCCTCGCTCGCGCCACGATGGGTCTCGGCGGCGCGCTGATCATGCCGACCTCGATGGCGATCCTCGGCCGGACGTTCGCTCCCGAACGGCGAGCCGGTGCGATCGCGATCTGGTCGTCGGCCGCCGGAGTCGGCGTGGCTGCCGGGCCGGTCCTCGGCGGTCTGCTGCTCAGCCACTTCTGGTGGGGCTCGGTGTTCCTGATCAACCTGCCGCTGGTCGCGATCGCACTGATCGGTGCCGTGGCCTTCCTCCCGAACACGCGGAGCCCGCAGCAACGCCGGTTCGATCTGCGCGGCCTCAGCCTGTCCACGCTCGGCCTGCTCGGGGTGTCCTACGGCCTGATCGAGGGCGGCCACCTCGGCGGCTGGAGCCGCTGGCAGGTCTGGGCGAGCATCGTTGCCGGCCTCGTCCTGATCGCCACCTTCCTGTACGCCGAAGCGCGTGAGCACGATCCGAGCTTCGATCCCCGCCTGTTCCGCAACCGGCACTTCGCCGCCGGCAACCTCGCGCTCGGCGCGTTGTTCCTCACGATCACCGGTCAGGCGTTCTACCAGACCTTCTACCTGCAAGGGACTCGCGGCTTCAGTCCCTTGCATGCCGGCCTGCTGTCGTTGCCCGGGGCAATCGGTGTCGTTCTCGGCTCACCGCTCGGCGCCCGCCTGGCCGCGCGGTTCGGGATCGCTCGCGTCTCCGGTACGGCGCTGGCCGTGTTCACGCTCTGCCTGGTGCTGAACCTGACCTTCACCATCGACACGTCGCTGGTGTGGTTCTCCTTCGTCGGTACGGCGGCCGGTCTCGCCATCGGAGCCGCGGTCGCGCCGACCACGGCCGGTGTCGTCGCCACACTTCCGATGGATCGCATCGGCGCGGGTTCGGCGGTCAGCAACGCGATCCGGCAGGTCGGCAGCGTGCTCGGCGTCGCCGTCATCGGCACGATCGTCTCCTCGACGTACCAGCACGCGATCGCGCCGTCGTTGCCGGCGAATCTCCGTGACACCGCGGGTGAATCGGCCGAGGCCACCCGGCACGCCGCGGCGACGCTCGGCCGGCCGCAGCTGATCCCGCTGGCCAACGACGCGTTCATCCAGGCCATGCACACTGCGGCGCTGGTGGCCGCATTCTTCACCTTGGCGGGAGCGGTCGTCCTGATCCTTGCCTTCCGCAACCGCTCGGCCCCGGTGGTCGAGGCCGAGCCGGTCACGGCCGAGGTTTAGTTCCAGACCGACGGCGGCGGGGGCGGTATCACGACTGGGCGGTCCTCGCACCAGGTGGCGCCGTACCAGCCGCCGTCGTTGCCGCTGAGCAGCCGTACGTCGAACTCCGGCGGACCATCGAAGTGGAACGTGCCGCAGTTGTTGACGAACGGCGCCCCGACGTTGCGGGCGTCGACGTTCTCGAACGAGGCGAAGCCGCCGACCCGGGCGTTCACCACGCCGGTCCCGGTGCCGTCCACCTTGATGTTGCGTACGGCAACGTTATTGATCGCGTAGGTGTCCTTCACCGGCCAGTCGACGACGAACATCATCGCGTTGTACGTCGAGTCCAGGAACGAACTGTCGGTGATCTGCAGGTCGGCGGACATCGTCGACTGCAAGGCGTAGAGCCAGATGGCGCCGAGACCGATGTTCCAGTTGAGGTCACGGGGACCGCCGCGGACGGTGGTGTTCCGGGCGAAGGTCAGCTTGCCCTCGAACGGCGTCGAGTTGAACCGCGAACCGGCGTGCAGGGTGCTGCCCTCGCGGATCGGGTCGGCGACCAGGTTGTCGGTGACCGCGTTGTCGCGACCGCCGTAGATGGCGATGTTGTTGGCCAGGACCGGCGTCTGCACGGTGTTGTGGTCGTAGACGTTGTCGTGGTTGGCCAGTCCGTCCGGGTTGGCCTCCGACCACATCGCCAGTCCGTCATCACCGCTGTTACGGACGAAGTTGTTCGTGGCGCGGACGTTCGAGACCCCGAGGTGCAGGTTCATCCCGTCGGCGATCGCGTCGGTGATGATGTTGTTGCGGATCAGCAGACCGTCCATCGGGCCGTCCAGCCAGATGCCCACCTTGGTGTGGTGCAGGTAGAGGTTCTCGATCGTCGAACCGCCGCCGATCGCGCCGCCGATCCCGTTCACCTGGTCGGTGTCGATGCGTTCCCGGACGTCGCTCTCGATCGCGAAGTCGGCCAGGTGGACCTTCGTGCTCCCGCCTGCGTCGGCTGGTTGAATACCTTCCCCACCCCGCCGCCCCGAACGCCGGCCGTAGAAGCCGGGGGCACTGTGCACGGACTTGTCCGGTGCGGGCTCGGCGAGTGGCAGGACTTTGCCCTTGATGATCGTGTGCCAGTTGCCGGCGCCGCGGACGGTGACCTTGTCGACCACGATGTGCCGGTTGACCTGGTAGGTGCCCGGCGGGATGAAGACCGACCAGCCGAGCTTCTTCGCGGTCGCGATGGCGCGGTCGATCGCGGGCGCGGCGTCGCGGCGGCCGGTCGGGTCGGCGCCGAACAGCCGTACGTCGAGAGACCGGGCGGGCTGCCGGTTCGGCGCCTTCACGAGCTCGAAGTCGGCGACGTCGATGACGGTCCAGGCGGCGTTCGTGTGCTTCGGTACGGCGAACCGGACGCGATCGCCGGCCTGGTACGTCCGGTCGAGCAGCACACGCTGCTCGTCGTAGAAGTGGTTCGGCCGGAAAGGCCTGGCGACCGGATCCGGTTCCGGCTTCCACCAGCCGGGGGTCGGGTCGACGTTCGGGTCATTGGAGAACGGATACATCCCGTACAGCCAGGCGTACTCGGACGTGAGCGTCAGGGTGCGCTTGTGCTTGCCGTTGACCGTGAGGTCGAGCGGCGCCTGGATCCCGCCGCCGGTTGGCGCGTCCGGGATGCTGTAGCGAAGCGTCAGCGCGTTGGCCGGGTGGGTCAGCGTGAACTCGACGTACTGCTGTGGTTGCAGGCGGACGGCCGTGCGGCCGGACGCCTCCGCAGGCAGCGTGTAGGCCTCGCGGCCGGGGCCGAGCTGCTCGCCGGTGAAGAAGGCGTTCTCCGCCTCCTGCTCAACGAACGGAACCGTCGCTCCGCGCCCGGCGACCAGCGCCGGATCAAGGCCGGCCCGAGTGATCCGCGGTGCCGGCCGGACGGCCATCGCGGGAGCGGTGAGTGTGGCGCCGAGCACCGCGGTCGTCAGGGCGACAGCGAGCGCGCGCAAGTGTGTTCGGGACATTGGCGGATCCCCTCCAGAAGAACTCCCTGGAGGCTAAGCACTAGACCACCCCACCGCAAGATCTCGACAGAATCTCGCAAATATCCGCGCCGCCGAGCCAGCTGGATCAACTTTGTGCACCCACCAACCGTCTGCGGGCCCTCGCGATGGTTGATGGATGCACAAGGTCGACAACGCTCCCCGGTCCGCGCCCAAAGAGCAGCCCGGCCACCTTTGTGCACGCCTCGACCACGGCAGGGCGACTTTGTGCACGCATCAACCATCCACGGGTCGTGGGGATGGTTGGTGCGTGCACAAGGTGGCTAGTTGGGCTGGGGGTCGGGGCGGAGGGCTCGGAGCCAGAGTTCGGTTTGGGCGATGTGGGCGGAGGCGGCGGTGGCCGCGGCGGCGGGGTCGCGGTGGGTGATGGCGGCGAGGATCGCGCGGTGGCCGCGGTCGCTGGTTTGTTTGATGGCGTCGAAGTCGACGCCGGGTTCGAAGATTCGGTAGTGGCCGCCCCGGCCGCGGATCACCGCGGTGAGAGCGGTGACGGTCGGATTGGCGCCGGCCGCGCAGATCGCGCCGTGGAACTCGGCGTCGAGCTGCTGGATCTCGGCCGCGTCGGTGGTCGCCTCGAGGCGGTCGAGGATCTCGGCGAGGCGGTCGGCGAGGCCGGCGTCCTGGCGAGCCGCGGCTGAAGCGGTCGCGTGTGCTTCGAGGACTCGTCGTACTTCGAGGAGTTCGAGGACGCCTTCGAGCGGGATCAGCTCGACCGAGAGGGAGAAGCGGCTGATGATTTCGGCCGGATCCAGGGCTGACACGTAGGTGCCTGAGCCGTGCCGGGACTCGATCACACCCAGGGCAGCCAGCGAACGGACCGCCTCTCGCAACGAGCTCCGCGATACGCCGAGCTGGTCACACAGCTCGGGCTCGGGCGGGAACTTCGCGCCCGGTCCCAGTGCGCCTGATGCGATCATCTGCCGTAGTCCGGCCAGCGCCGTGTCGGTCGCCGCCATCGTCCACCTCCCGCAAGTCCTCAGACCATTCATGCCCACAATCACCCAAAACCCGCAAAAATGCGAGCTGACAAGCCTTAGTCATCAGATGTCAAGGTGTGCAACATCCTCGCGAGGTCCCACGTTCGCCACCGCCGCGGGCCGAGCACCTCGTACGGCGCCGGCCCGGCGACCGGCGTACCGGAGACCCAGACCGTGGTCATCCCGAGCTGTTCGGGGACGTCAAGGTTGACCGCCAGATCGTCGCAGAAGACGGACCGCTCCGGGGCCACCGCGAATTTGGTGATGAAGCGCTGGTAGCTCTCCGGGTACGGCTTGGGCATGAGGTCGCCGGCCACGATGTCGAAGACACCGTCGAAGATCCCCTCCAGTCCGAGCCTCGGCAGCGCCTGATCCGCGTGGTACGCCGAGCCGTTCGTGAACAGAAGCTTCCGCCCAGGAAGGGCGCCGAGTGCGGCGACCAGTGCCGGGTCGGGGCACAGGACGGAGTAGTCGATGGTGTGTTCCCAGGCGAGGTAGTCGTGGGGGTCGATGCCGCGGGTGTTCATCAGTCCGCGCAGGGTCGTGCCGTGCTCGGCGACCAGCTTGGCCTGGAGGCGGCGGGTCTCGGGCTCGTCGGCTTGGAGCAGGTCGGCCAGGTAGGCGCGGATGCGCGCGTTCATCTGGTCGGCGAGGCCGGTGGCCGGGGGATAGAGGGTGTTGTCGAGGTCGAGGATCCAGGTGTCGGCAGCGAGGGGCACGGGGTCAGGGTAGTGACAGACTGGGGATGGCATCGACGGGAGGAGTGACGTGGCGACTGGGCTGATCACGGGACCTACGGCTGGGATCGGCCGGGCGTTCGCGGACAAGCTGGCGGCCGAGGGGTACGACCTGGTGCTGGTGGCGCGGGACGAGGCGCGGCTGAAGGAGGTCGCGGCCGAGGTCACGCAGCGGTACGGCGTTTCCTGTGAGGTGCTGGCGGCGGATCTGACTGACCGGGACGGCTTGGCGCGGGTGGAGGAGCGGTTCCGGAGCGGGCCGATCGAGGTGTTGGTGAACAACGCCGGGTTCGGGCAGAAGAAGCCGTTCTGGGCGAACTCGATCGAGGCCGAGGAGAAGCAACTCGACCTGCTGGTGCGGGTGGTACTGCGGCTGACGCATGCCGCGGTGCTGCCGATGATCGAGCGCGGGTCGGGCGCGGTGATCAACGTGTCGTCGGTCGCCGGGTTCCTGCAGCGCGGGAGCTACAGCGCGCACAAGTCCTGGGTGACGAACTTCTCCGCGGGGCTCGCGATCGAGCTGCACTCCAAGGGCGTTGCGGTGATGGCGTTGTGCCCGGGGTTCGTGCACACGGAGTTCCACGAGCGGATGGGGATGGACAAGACGGTCGTCCCGTCGTTCATGTGGCTGGATGCGAGCGAGCTGGTCGATGCCGCGTGGAAGGACGTCATGCGCGGCAAGGCGATCTCGATTCCGAGCCGTCGCTACAAGGTGATCGCCGCGGCTGCGCGCTACACCCCGCGCACGCTGATCGCGCGGCTCTCCACGGTCGGTCTGGACGGACGCCGCCGTACCTGATCGGCCGTGATCAGAGCTTGTCGGCGACCTCGGTCAGTACGGCGAGGGTCGCGGTGATCAGCGGGTGGTCGGCGCGACTGCGGCGGACTGCGGCGTAGACCCGGCGTACCGGGGCGGGGTCGGGGAGCGGCCGGATCACGGCGAGAGTCGGCGTGGGGACGGCGAGTCGCGGGACCAGCGAGACGCCGGCGCCGGCGGCGACCAGGGCGGCGACGGCGCGGAAGTCGTCGGACTCGTGCGCGATCTTGGGCTGGAAGCCGGCCTGTTCGCACGCGAGCAGCACGACGTCACGGATCGGGTTGCCGGGCGCGGTCATCACCCAGTCGTCGCTCGCGAACATCGCGAGATCGACGGAGTCGTGTCGGGCGGCCGGGTGTTCGGGCGGCAGTACGGCGACGAAAGGCTCGGCGTACAAGGGGATCCGGGTCAGGCGCTGGTCGTCGGGGCGCGGAGAGCCTCGATGCTCGACGGCGATCGCGAGGTCCGCGTCACCGTCGAGGAGCTGAGTGATGCCCTGGTGGCCTTCGGCGTCCCGGACGACCAGGGTGAGGCCGGGGCTGGTGTCGCGGAGGCGGGCGAGGGTCGGTGCGACGAGCAGGCTGATCGCGGTCGCGAAGGCGGTGATCCGGACCTCGCCGGTCGAGCCGTCGGCGAACAGCCGGAGTGCGTCCTCGGCGCGCTCGACCTCGCCGAGGATGGTGTCGGCGTGGCTGAGGAGCAGCCGGCCGGCGGAGGTGATCGCGACCCGGCGGCCGCGGCGTTCGAGCAGCTCCTGGCCGACCTCGGACTCGAGGGCGGCCAGCTGCTGGGAGACGGCCGACGGGGTCAGGTGCAGGACCTCGGCAGCCGCGGTCACGGTGCCGTGGTCAGCAAGCGCGCGCAGGACCCGCAACCGTCGTACCTCGATCACGGACCTCAGCTTGGCACACCTCGGTCGAGGGGCGGTCGAACAGCCGGCGGACGCCGCGGATCACCGCGCGGTCCCGCATCGGAAGGTGGGGGCGGACGGGGGCGTGCGGTTCGGCGGAGTGGATCTCTTCGTGGATCGCCTTGATGAAGGAGAACGGGATGTACATGTCTTCGACGGTAGAAGCGTGACGGTGATGCGTCCAATGAAACTTCTGCGCAGAGTTGATGTCTCTGCTGCATGATTGGGTCTATGGAGCTACGGCAGTTGCGGTCGTTCGTGGTGGTGGCCGAGGAGCTGAACGTCGGGCGGGCGGCCGTGCGGCTGCATCTGACGCAGCCGTCGCTGAGCCGGCAGATCGCGGCGCTCGAGCGCGACATCGGGGTCGAGTTGTTCGCCCGGGTGCGGAAGCGGTTCGTGCTGACCGCGGCCGGAGCGACGTTTCTGGCCGAGGCGCAGGACTTGCTGCGGCGATCGGACGAGGCGATCCGGGCCGCACAACGAACGCAGCGCGGTGAGCTGGGAACGTTGCGGCTGCGGTTCGTGCAGTCGGCGACCTTCGAGGTACTGCCGCGACTGCTCGGAGCCTTCCGTACGGCGTACCCGGAAGTGGAGCTCGATCTGGAGTCGCTGACGACGCTGCGGCAGACGGAGGCGTTGCTCGACGGTCGGATCGACGTCGGGCTGCTGCGGCCGAACGCGCCCGCGGTCGGTGCTCAGCCAGGGGGCGAGACAGTGGTGGTGCGGTTGGCGCCGGGGCTGTCGTCGCGGGTGGTGTCGTCGGATCCGGTGCTGGTGGCGTTGCCGGCTCGGCATCGGTTGGCTCGTCGGAAGCGGCTGCGGCTGGCGGAGCTCGCGGAAGAGCCGTTCGTGTTCTACAGCCGGCCGAGTGGGCCGGTTGTCCACGACACCTTGGTCGGCTTCTGCCGGGCGGTCGGGTTCACGCCGCGGATCGAGCAGGTGGCGGCCGACGTACAAACGATCGTGTCACTGGTGGCGGCCGGTCTCGGTGTCTCACTGTTGATCGGGCCGACACCGCCGTCCAACCCGGACACGGTCGTGTACCGCGAGTTGTCCGACGACCTACCTCTGTGGCAACTCTCCGTCGCCTGGTCGCCGGACAACCGGTCCCCGGTGCTGGCCCGCTTCCTGGAATCTGTTTAGGGAAAGAGGTCCGGGTCGCCGCCGGTGCGGACCCCGGTCTCGAGGTCGGCGATCGCGGCCATGTCGTCGTTGTCGAGCTGGAAGTCGAACACCTCGATGTTCTCCTGGATCCGGCTCGCCGTCTTCGACTTCGGGATCACGACGTTGCCGAGCTGCAGGTGCCAGCGGATCATCACCTGCGCCGGCGACTTGCCGTACTTCTCGCCGATGCCCTTCAGCGTGCTGTCGCCGACCAGCTCACCCGAGGCGAGCGGGCTCCAGGCCTGCGTGACGATGTCGTTCTCCGCGTTGAACGCGCGCAGCTCGTCCTGCGGGAGCGCCGGGTGCAGCTCGATCTGGTTCACCGCCGGCCGGATCGTGGTCTCGTCGAAGATCCGCCGCAGCGCGGGCTCGTGGAAGTTCGACACCCCGATCGCGCGCACCCGCTTGTCGGCGTACAACTGCTCGAACGCCTTCCAGGTCTCGACGTACTTGTCCTTCTTCAGATGCTGCCAGTGGATCAGGTACAGGTCGACGTACTCGAGGCCGAGCCGTTCCACACTGGCGTCGAACGCGGCCAGGGTGCTGTCGTAGCCCTGGTCGTCGTTCTGCAGCTTGGTGGTGATGAACAGCTCGTCGCGCGGCAGACCGCTCGCCGCGATCGCGCGGCCGACACCGGGCTCGTTCCGGTACGCCGCCGCGGTGTCGATGTGGCGGTAACCGGCCTCGAAGGCGGTGGTGACCACGTCGGCCACGATCGCGTCCTCGACCTGCCAGACCCCCAGGCCCAGCTGCGGGATCTCGACGCCGTTGTCCAGAGTGATGGAGGGGACTGTGTTCATTGATCCATTTCACCGGGCCGATGGGTTCTGGCCCAGTCATCTGATGTGTGACAACAACCTCATCAACTGCCCGTAACCACCTCGTAGGACTTCGCATCGGGCTCCAGGAACCCGAGCAGGGCGGTCCCCTCGCGCTCCAGGTCGCCTTTGTTCCGCTTCAGCAGCCGGCCGAACGGGGTCAGGGTGAGAGTGGCCACACCACGCTTCTTCTCCGCCGTCCACAGGCCGGCCACGTAGCCGTCCACCGTGTACGTCGCCTTCACGCGGAGGTTCTTGGTGAACACGGCCGGGCGGTGTTCGTCGGCGATGATCCGCTCGCGCTTGGCGTGGGCGAGCAGCAGGTTGTCGAACTCCGGCAGGAAGCGAACCGGGACCGGAGTGCCGGGATCAGGTCTTGGCGCGTCAGGTACGTCGTACAGGGTTTTGCCGTTGTCGTCGGTGAAAGTTTCGAGGTCGAGGCTGTCGAAGACGGGCTTGGCTTTCGGCAGGCCGGACCAGGTCTGGAAGTCGGCGGGGGTCGCCGGGCCGAATGCCTGCAGGTACCGGGTGACGAGCTCGGCCTGCTCTTCCTTCCGGTGCAGCTTCTTGCCGATCCATTCCTCGGCCGGCGTGAACCGCGCATTCGCCGGCCAGCTCCAGCGGCCACCGGTCGGGTACATGACCAGCGGCACCAGCATCCGCGTGCAGAACCCCAGCGCCCGCTCGTTCACCGCCGGGAACTCCTTCTGCAACGCGTCCCGCACCTCGGTAAACGTCAACGGCTCCTTCGCCAGAATCCGCTCCGCCGCCGCGACGACCTTTGCAGGCTCCATCCCCTCCGCCCGCTCCTTCAGCAACCGCAACCCTGCCTCCAGCACCGGTGCCACCGTCGCGCGGAACCGCAGGAAGTCAGCCGCAGTCACCAAATGCAAAGTCCCCCGAAACAACGTCCCCCTGACCACCTCGCGCGCTTCAACAGCCCGATCCAGGTCGCCTTCCGCAAACCCCGCGACCCGCGACCACAACCCGACGTACGGATGCTTGGCCTCCTGCCCCTGCATCCCCACCAGCTGCTCAACAGCCGCGGCCACACTCACATCCGCCCGCTCCACCAACAGCTGCCGAGCCAACGTCGCCCGATTGACCGCTCGCCCACTCATCACCACCATGCAGGCATCGTCGCGCACCCAACCGACAAACGCAGTCAGAAGCGGATCTGTGCCACTCAGTAACCGGCCCGCGGGGAGTTGTCGGGCCGGTGGCTGAGCGTGGAGTGGAAAAGCTTGGGCGAGTTGGTGAGTGGGGGCGGTCCGCTCAGGCCAGGGCGGCGCGGGCTTCGATGAAGGCGGCGATGGCCTTCTCGACGTCTTCGGTGGAGTGGGCGGCTGACAGCTGGACGCGGATGCGGGCCTTGCCGTGGGGGACTACCGGGTAGGAGAAGGCGATGACGTAGATGCCGAGCTCCAGGAGCTTTTCTGCGAGTACGGCGGCCTGCGCGGCGTCGCCGATCATGACGGGGGAGATGGGGTGGGAGCCGGGGAGGATGTCGAAGCCGGCCTCGGTCATCTTGGTGCGGAAGAGGGCGGTGTTCGAGTCCAGCTGGTGGCGAAGGGCGGTGGAGGTGGCGATGAGCTCCAGGGCCTTCAGGGAGGCGGCGGTGACCGAGGGGGCCAGCGAGTTGGAGAAGAGGTACGGGCGGGAGCGCTGCCTCAGCAACTCGACGATCTCGCGGCGAGCGGAGACATAGCCGCCGGAGGCGCCGCCGAGGGCTTTGCCGAGGGTGCCGGTGACGATGTCGACCCGGTCCTTCACGCCGAACAACGACGGGGTGCCGGCGCCGTCGGGGCCGACGAAGCCGACGGCGTGGGAGTCGTCGACCATGACGAGGGCGTCGTAGCGTTCGGCGAGGTCGCAGATCTCGTCGAGGGGGGCCAGGTAGCCGTCCATGGAGAAGACGCCGTCGGTGGCGATCAGGCGGTAGCGGGCGTCGGCGGCGTCCTTGAGCTGGGCCTCGAGGTCGGCCATGTCGCGGTTCTTGTAGCGGTACCGACGAGCCTTCGACAGGCGGATGCCGTCGATGATGCTGGCGTGGTTGAGCTCGTCGGAGATGATCGCGTCGTCAGCGCCGAGCAGGGTCTCGAAGAGGCCGCCGTTCGCGTCGAAGCAGGAGCTGTAGAGGATCGTGTCCTCGGTGCCGAGGAAGGTGCTCAGCGCGGACTCGAGATCCTTGTGGACCTGCTGCGTACCGCAGATGAAGCGCACCGACGCCATCCCGAAACCCCAGGTGTCCAAGGCGTTCCGGGCGGCCGCGATCACCTCGGGGTGGTCGGCCAGGCCGAGGTAGTTGTTGGCGCAGAAGTTCAGCACCTCGTTGCCGCTGGCAACGGAGATCAGCGACTGCTGTGGTGACGTGATCACCCGCTCGGACTTGTACAGCCCGGCGTCGCGGATCTCGCCGATCGTCGTGGTCAGGTCCTCGCGCATCTGCCCGAACATCAGTGCTTCTCCTCCAGTACTTCGCTCGTCCAGTCCAGAATGACCTTGCCGCACTGCCCGGCGCGGGCGACGTCGAAGGCCTGCTCGAAGTCGCCGTACCCGAACCGGTGCGTGATCACCGGGGTCAGGTCGAGGCCGCGTTCGAGCATCACCGACATCGAGTACCAGGTCTCGAACATCTCCCGGCCGTAGATGCCCTTGATCGTCAGCATGTTGAGGACGACGGTGCTCCAGTCGATCGCGATCTCGTCGGCCGGCAGGCCGAGCATCGCGATCTTGCCGCCGTGGTTCATGTTCGCGAGCATGTCGCGCAGCGCGGCCGGCTGACCGGACATTTCCATCCCGACGTCGAACCCCTCGCGCATCCCGAGGCTCGACTGGGCGTCGGCGATCGTCTCCGAGCCGATGTTGACCGCCCGGGTGACGCCGATCTTCCGGGCGAGATCGAGCCGGTACTCCGACAGGTCCGTGATCACGACGTTCCGCGCACCGGCATGCAGTGCGACGGCCGCGGCCATCACGCCGATCGGTCCGGCGCCGGTGATCAGCACGTCCTCGCCGACCAGCGGGAACGACAACGCAGTGTGTACGGCGTTCCCGAACGGATCGAAGACCGCGGCGACGTCGAGGTCGACCGGGTCCTTGTGTACCCACGCGTTCTGCGCGGGCAGAGCGACGTACTCGGCGAAGGCGCCAGCCACGTGGACGCCCAGTCCGCGTGTCTTGATGCAGAGGTGCCGGCGGCCGGCGCGGCAGTTGCGGCAGCGGCCGCAGACCAGGTGGCCCTCGCCGCTGACCAGGTCACCGACCGCGACGTCGCGGACGCCGACCCCGATCTCGACGACCTCGCCGACGAACTCGTGCCCGGTGACCATCGGCACCGGCACGTTCTTCTGCGCCCACGCGTCCCAGCTCTGGATGTGCAGATCGGTACCGCACAGACCCGTCCGCAGGACCTTGATCAGGACCTCGTCGGCCTCGATCTTCGGCTCCGGAACGTCCTGCAACCACAGACCGGGCTTCGCCTCAGCCTTGACCAGCGCCTTCACCGCACACCTCCGTTGTAAGGACGCCCACATCGTCGTCCCGGGCAACCATCCGCGTCCATCGACACGTCGTACACAGCCTTTGCAGTTGAACTGCATACCAGGGCATGTCGCCCGGCCCCACGCCTACTGCGCGGCACTCGGCACGGCACCTCGCCGCACTGGAGGAAAGACCACGATGGAAAAGCATCGAGGCCTCCCCTCCAGCACGCCGAGCTACCGCACCGAGCACCTGCTCGCTACGGCGTGGAGCCGGGCGACATACCCTGGCGACATGCGGGGAGTCAGGGGTCTGGGGATCCTGTTGCTGGTGGCGGGTCTCGGGCTGCTCGGCTGGGTGGGCTGGCAGTACTTCGGGACCGGGATCACCTCGAACCAGCAGATGGGCGAGGCGGAGAACGCGCTGCGTGAGCAGTGGAAGAAGCCGGCCGCGAAGACGCCGGCCGAGGGGCAGCCGGTGGTCCTGCTGCGGATTCCCAAGTTCGGCAAGGACTGGGAGAAGCCGGTCATCGAGGGGATCGGCAAGGGCGAGCTGGCGCGCGGGATCGGGCACTACCCGCAGACGCAACTGCCGGGCCAGCCGGGGAATTTCGCCCTTGCCGGCCATCGGGTCACGCACGGTTCGCCGTTCCGCAAGCTGCTCGAGCTGCGCAAGGGCGACCAAGTGATCGTGGAGACCGCCGACTCGATCTACACCTACGAGCTGGACGGGTCGCCGCGCGATCTGACCGTGAAGCCGGCCGACAATTGGGTGCTCGATCCGGTCCCGGGCAAGCCGCAGGAGACCGCGACCAAGTCGGTCATCACGCTGACCACCTGCCAGGACCTGTTCCACTCACCCGACCGCTCGGTCGCCTTCGGCCAACTGGTGCACGTCACCAAGAAGTAAGCTCAAGCCTCATGAGCTACGACCGGGAAGCCCTGCTGGAGCAGGTCAAGACGAAGGCCGTCGTGCACGGCAAGGTGACGCTGGCCTCGGGCAAGGAAGCCGACTACTACGTCGATCTGCGCCGGATCACGCTGGACGCGGCCGCGGCGCCGCTGATCGGCCCGGCGATGCTCGAGCTGACCAAGGACCTCGAGTACGACGCGGTCGGCGGGCTGACGCTGGGTGCGGACCCGGTCGCGATGTCGATGCTGCACGCGGCAGCGCAGCAGGGCCGGACGCTGGACGCGTTCGTGGTCCGCAAGGCCGAGAAGACGCACGGCCTGCAGCGCCGGATCGAGGGGCCGGACGTGAAGGGCCGCCGGGTGCTCGCGGTCGAGGACACCTCCACCACCGGTGGTTCGGTGCTGACCGCGGTCGAGGCGCTGCGCGAGGCCGGTGCCGAGGTCGTCGCGGTCGCGGTGATCGTGGACCGGGCCACCGGCGCCAAGGAGAAGGTGGAGTCGGAGGGTTTGGAGTACAGGACCGTCTTCGGGCTCGACGACCTGGGGCTGTAGTGGACTCCAGGCTGATCCTGCTGGTCGTCCTGCTCGGACTGCTGATCGGTGGCGGGATCGCCTATGTCAGCTATGTCCAGGCGAAGAAGCGCCGTGAGCTGTTCGCCGGGTTCGCGGCACAGTACGGCTGGTCCTACACGCCGGCCGACAACTCGCTGGCCGGCCGCTGGCAGGGCACGCCGTTCCGGACGGGGGACAACTGGCGGGTAAAGAACGTCCTGGCCGGGCTGTTCAACGGGCACCAGATGGTTGCCTTCGACTACAGCTACCAGACGCACACGACCGACTCGAAAGGCCGCCGTACGACGACCACGCACAAGTTCGGCGTGGTCGTGCTGGGACTGCCCGGTGCCCTGCCGCACCTGGAGGTCACCCACGAGGGCATCTTCGGCGGCGCGGTCGCGAATGCCTTCGGTTTCCGGGACCTGCAGTTCGAGAGCGACCAGTTCAACCGGGCGTTCCGGGTGAAGGCGGACGACGAGCGGTTCGGGCACGCGGTGATCACGCCACGGATGATGGAGTTGCTGCTGGCCCGCGGCGAGATCGGCTGGCGCTTCGAGGGCAACTCGCTGATCGGCTGGGACAAGGGCGCCCACGACCTCACCGAGGTGCTCAACCGGCTGGCCCTGCTCGAGCAGGTCGCGGGCCAGATCCCGCCGTACGTCTGGCGCGACTACGCCGGGATAGAACTCCGCAACCCGTAGAGTCTTGGCCAGCATCGCCAACACTCGGGAGCAGGACCAATGACCTTCGTCATCATCGCGATCCTGGTGATCGTCGTGATTCTGGCCATCGCGCTGATCACGTCGTACAACCGGTTCGTCAAGCAGCGGAACCTGATCCAGGAGTCCTGGCGGCAGATCGACGTCGAGCTGCACCGCCGGTACGACCTGATCCCCAACCTGGTCGAGACCGTCCGGGCGTTCGCCGCGCACGAGCGGCACGTCTTCGAGGAGGTCGCCCGGCTGCGCTCGCAGGCGGTGAACGTCCAGGGGGCGTCGCCGGAGCAGCGGGCCGCTGCCGAGGGTGAGCTGTCGGGTGCGCTGCGCCAGATGATGATCTCGGTCGAGGCCTACCCTCAGCTGCAGTCGAACCAGAACTTCCTCGGTCTGCAGCGCGAGCTGACCGACACCGAGGACCGGATCGCGGCCGGCCGCCGGTTCTACAACGCCAACGTCGGCGACTACAACACCCGGATCGAGGCGTTCCCGTCGAACGTCGTGGCGGGCGCCTTCAAGTTCGAGAAGGCCGGCTACTTCGAGGTGAAGGACGAGGCGGTCCGCTCGGTCCCGCAGGTCTCGTTCGGGACGATCGGCTCGGTGGCCGGTGAGCAGGCGCCGCCGCAGATGCAGCCGGGCGTGCAGTCCTCGGGCCAGATCCAGCCGCAGATGCCCGGCCAGCAGGACGCGCCGCACTACCAGCCGCAGCAGCAGCTTCCGGGGCAGCCGCAGTACGGCGCCCCGCAGGGACCGCCGGCGGGCGGCCCGCCTGCGGGTTCCCCCAGCCCGCAGGACGGACAGCCGCCCTTTACCGGCGGCCACTGACGGAGCGCCTCCCGGTGCCGGGCCTGGGACACGGCGGCGGTCGGTCGCCGCGCCCCAGGCCCTGCCTCCCCCCGGTACCGGTGTCAACAGTGCCGCAGTGAGATACATCCGGCGTACATCGGGCTTCCCGGGCGGTGTGGCGAGATGCCACGATGGGTCGGTTCGAGAGTGGAGAGGGCAGGCGAGTGGACAGTCCGAGGTACCGCATCCTCGGACCCCTACGCCTCAGCCACGTCCAGGGCCAGCCGCTGAAGGCCGCGAAACCGCGGCAACTGCTGGCCACGCTGCTGCTGCACCCGAACCGCTTCGTCTCCACGGACCTGATCGCGGACGCACTCTGGGAGAGCAGCCCGCCACGTTCCGCGACCGCGAACATTCGCACCTACGTCCGTGCCCTGCGCGGCGTGCTGCAGGACGCCGGACTGCCGGCCCCGATCGACACCTCGGCCGCCGGCTACAGCATCGAGGTCGGCGTCGACGAGCTCGACGCGAGCCTGTTCGAATCGCTCCTCGCCGAGGGCGGCCACCTCCGCGATGCCGGTGACGGCAAGCAGGCCATGCAGGTGCTGTCCCGTGCCTACGCGCTCTGGCGCGGGCGGCCACTGGAGGACCTGATCGTCCCAGCGGCCTGGGAGGGCTCGCTCGGTCGGCTCGAGGCCCAGCACCGTGGACTCGTCGACAGCCTGCTCGACCTGCGCCTCGAGTACGGCGATGCCGCGGGCGCCGCCGTACTGCTGAGTGCTCGGCTCACCGACGATCCGTACGACGAACAGCTCTGGCGGCGACTCGTGGACGCGCTGCTCGCGGCCGGTCGGGTCGGCGAGGCGCGAGCGGCGTACGCGAAGGCTGTGCAGACGCTCGCCGACGAGCTGGACATCAAGCCCGGTCCAGAGCTGGAAGCGGCCGGAGCCCGCGCGGAGAACGGCCGCTCCGCCAACTGGCCGAACCCTGGCATCCCAGCAGCAACCAGTACGCCGGAACGCGCGGCGACCGAAGCGCCGCCGGGCCCGATGGCCGCGCCGGAGCTCACTGATCCAGTGCGGCCGCCCAGCCAGCTGCCGCTCGATCTGCCGGACTTCAGCGGTCGCGCGGAACACCTGGAGCAGCTCCGCGACCTCGTGTGCGGTCGGGACCCCGTCCGGCCGCCGATCGCGGTCGTGTCAGGTGCACCGGGGACCGGCAAGACCTCGCTGGCCGTTCGGCTGGGACATCTGGTCCGGGATTACTTCCCGGACGGACAGGTCTACCTCGACATGCACGGCGCCACGCAACCGCGCGATCCAGCGGCCGCGCTCACCGATCTGCTGCTCAGCCTCAACCTGCCCGACTACGCGATCCCGACCGATCCTGAACGCCGTTCGGCGATGCTGCGGTCCGAGCTGGCCAGCCGGCGGGTGCTGATCATCCTCGACGATGTCGCCACAGCCAGTCAGGTCACGCCGCTGATGCCAGGCACCGGAGCCTCCGCGGTGGTCGTCACCAGCCGCAACCGGCTGGCTGATTTGGCCGGCGCGGACAGCCTCCCGCTGGACACCTTTGACGACGGAGAGGCCGCTGCGCTGCTGGAGTCCGTGGCCGGTGCAGGTCGCGTCGACCGAACCACCTCTGCTGCCGAGGAGATCCTTGCTGCCTGCGGCAACCTGCCGCTCGCGATCCGTATCGTCGGCAGTCGGCTGGCACAACGCCCCGACCTCAGCCCCGGCGAGCTGGCCCGGCGGTTGCGGGACGAGAGCTCGCGGCTCGACGAACTGAGCATCGGTGAGCTGGCAGTGCGGACCAGTGCCGACTTGAGCTACGACGCGCTGAGCCCGGAAGAGGCCCGCCTCTACCGGCTGATCGGTCACTTCGCGGTCGGTGTCTTCTCGGCCCGAGCGCTCGAGGCGATCGCATCCCCAGCCTCGGTACGCCGCAGCCTCGACCGGCTGATCGAGGTCAACCTGGTGCGGATCAGCTCCGTCGACCACCGCGGTACGGCGCGCTACCGCATGCACGATCTGCTGCGCCTGCACGCGATCGGGGTCGGCGACGAGAGCCAGCAGGCCGAAGCGGTCAAGGACGTCGCGACGGTGCTCGACGCGATCCTGAACAAGATCCGGAGGGCGAACAAGGCGCTCTCGGTCGAATACTTCGGCGTACTGGAGCACACCGCTCCGTTGACGTCACCGGATCCGGCGCCGTTCACCGAGACCGATGCGATCGCCTGGTTCGACAGTGAGCGCAGTACGTTCGTGCCCGCGATCCGGGCCGCGGCGCAGAACGGTCTTCATGAGTACGCGTGGCGGATCGCTTCGGCCTGGGGGCCGTATCTCGACATCCGCGCCGGGTTCGACGACTGGGGCGAGTCGCACCGGCATGGGCTGCAGAGCGCGATCGCGGCCGGCGACCGGTGGGCCGAGGCGATCATGCATCGCAACCTCGGTCAGCTCGGGATCTACCAGGACGACTGGGACACGGCGTCCAACCACCTCGAGCAGGCGGCGCGGATCTTCGCCGAGGTCGGAGACCGGTACGGCGACGGGATCAGTGCCGTCGGTCTCGGGACCTGGCTGCGTGAGCGCGGCCGGCCCGACGAGAGCCTCGCGCAGTACGAGAAGGCGATCGAGGCGTTCATGGAGGTCGGCAACGCGAACGGCGAAGCGGTCGCCCGGACCGCGGCCTCGTCGATCTGGCTGGCCCGTGGTGACACGGTCACGGCTGGTCGCTACCTGGCCGAGGCGTTCCTGCTCGGCGTGCGGCTCGGCGACGTGCATCGCGTCGCCAAGGTACGGCGGCGGATCGCGGAGCTGCGGAGTCATCAGGGCCGCCACGACCAGGCAGTCCGGCAGCTACGGCACTCGTTGAGCACGTTCACCGGTCTCGGTGACGACCACTGTGCGGCGTGGGCGCGTGCTGACCTTGGGCATGCGCTGATGAAGTGCGGTGAGCTGGCCGCGGCCCGCAAGATGCTGCTCGACTCGATCGAGATCGGCCGCCGCTTGGGCGATCGCAGTGTCGAAGGTCAGGCCGCGCAACACCTCGGCCGGCTCTACCTGCAGACCGGCAAACTGGACTGGGCCCGCCGTACCTTCGACCGGGCCGCGCGGGTCTGGCAGCAGGCCGGTCACGACGCTCGAGCCGCGGCCTGCCGCCGCGAGCTGGCCGAGTTCGACAACGACGCCGCCGCGGGCTGATGCCGTACAAGGCGCCGTACAACGAGGCAATGTACGGCGGCTGTATACCTGCCGGGCAAGGTAGTCCCAGCACGGCAACAAGGGGCCGGCGGTAAACGGGGATCGGGGGATACCTATGGCCTGGGGGGATGTTGTCGTGGAGCGCCGGGTGACGAACCCGCGGGAGACCGAGGCGGCGCTGAACTGGCAGCTGGAGCGGGTGGGGTCGACGGCGTGGCAGGACTGGCCGTTGAAGTTCCAGCGGATGGCGTTCGGTTATGCGCAGGACAGCGGCTGGCACGACGCGGCCGACGCGGTGCGATGGCTCGACCACCATTCCCTTCTGCACGAAGGGATTGCGCCACGGGGGGCGCTGGTCTGGTACCAGGCGGCAGACGGGATCCGAGTGGCTTGTGCGCTCGGGTCCGGTCAGGTGGTCGGTCCGCTCGTCGAGGGTCCGGTGTCCATCGCCGTGCTCAGTGAGGTGAGCACGGACTGGATCTGGTCGGACCCGGTGTTTCCGTTCGGCCAGTAAGAGAACCCAGTAACGCTCAGTGCTTGGGGGCCGCGTGCTTCGCGGCACCGTCGCCGGCCGCCTTGTTCCGGCGGCGGGCGAGGAGGATCTCGACACCCATCGGGATCAGCGAGACCAGCACCAGCAGGATCAGCGCGGACTCGAGGTGAGCGTGGATGAACTCCACGTTGCCCAGCGCGTGCCCCAGCAGGGTGATCCCGGGCGCCCAGATGACAGCGCCGACTCCGGTCCAGAGGAAGAACTTCTTCGGGTCCATCCGCCCGGCGCCGGCCACGATCGTGATGAACGTCCGCACGATCGGCACGAACCGGGCCAGCACCAGCGCCCGCGGTCCGTAGCGCTCGAAGAACTCGTGGGTCTGCACGATGTACTTCGGCTTCAGGAACTTCGCGTTCGGGTTCGTGAACAACGAGGTCCCGAGCACCCGGCCGATGTAGTACCCCGACACGTTGCCCAGGAACGCCGCGATGGTCAGCAGCACGCAGGCCAGCCACAGCGGGACGTCGATCGTGCCCTTCGCGATGAACAGTCCGACGGCGAACAGCAGCGAGTCACCGGGCAGGATCGGGAACAGCACCCCGCACTCGATGAACACGACGATCAGCGTGCCCCACAGCGCCCAGTCGCCCAGCCAGTTCAGCAGGAACTCGGGGTCCATCCAGTCCGGCATCAGCATCGCGAGTTGTAGAAGCACGCGCACAGGGTAGCGTCCCAACCTGTGCAGGAGCTCAATCGTGACGAGAAGGACCTCCGCGGGACCGACGTGGTCGGACCGAACGAGGTCGGCGTGGGTCCGTGGATCGGCGACCCGCCGGACGACCCCCGCCTGGACCCGGAGCTGCTCGCCGGCGGCGACCGGCGCAACGTGGTCGACAAGTACCGGTACTGGCGGCTGGAAGCGATCGTCGAGGACCTCGACCGGCAGCGGAACCCGTTCCACGTCGCGATCGAGAACTGGCAGCACGATCTCAATATCGGTTCGGTCGTCCGCACTGCGAACGCCTTCCTGGCCGCCGAGGTCCACATCGTCGGCAACCGGAAGTGGAACCGCCGTGGCGCGATGGTCACCGACCGCTACCAGCACGTCCGTCACCACCCGCAGCTCGCCGACCTCGCGACGTACGCCGCCGAGCGCGAGCTGCCGGTGATCGGTATCGACAACCTGCCCGGGTCAGTGCCGTTGGAGACCTTTGAGCTGCCAGCCGGCTGCGTCCTGCTCTTCGGTCAGGAGGGCCCCGGGCTCACCGACGAAGCCCACAAGATCTGTACGGCGGTCCTCTCGATCGCGCAGTTCGGTTCCACCCGCTCGATCAACGCGAGCGCGGCTGCCGCGATCGCCATGCACGCGTGGATCCGCCGGCACACCTTTGGGCAGCACACATGAGCGACGTGATCTGGTGGCAGGTCTATCCGCTCGGCTTCACCGGCGCGGATTCATCGCCTGGCCATCGGCTGCCGCACATCGTCCAGTGGCTGGACTATGTCGTCGAGCTCGGTTGTACCGGCCTGTTGCTGGGGCCGATCTTCGCCTCGGAAACACATGGCTACGACACTGTTGACCACTTCCGGATCGATCCGCGACTCGGCGACGACGAGGACTTCGACGCGCTGATCGCGGCGGCGCATGAGCGGGGATTGAAGGTCGCGCTTGACGGGGTGTTCAATCACGTCGCTCGCTCGTTCGTGCACCCCGAGTGGATGGCGGACCACACCTTCGAGGGCCACGATCAGCTGGTCGCCCTCGATCACAGCAATCCCGCGGTCGCGCAGTATGTGGCCAAGGTGCTGGAGTACTGGCTCGAGCGCGGTGTAGATGCGTGGCGGCTCGATGTGGCGTATGCCGTGCCGGCCGAGTTCTGGCGGAACGTCCTGCCGCGGGAGCGGTTCCCGAACGCCTGGTTCTTCGGCGAGATGATTCACGGCGACTACGCCGAGTACGTCGCACAGAGCGGGCTGGACTCGATCACGCAGTACGAGCTGTGGAAGGCGATCTGGAGCTCGCTGAACGACGGCAACTTCTTCGAGCTGGCCTACGCGCTAGGACGGCACGACGCGTTGCTGGACACCTTCGTGCCGCAGACCTTCGTCGGCAATCACGACGTGACGCGGATCGCGACCCGGCTCGAGGACGAGCGGCATGTCGGTCACGCGCTCGCGATCCTGTTCACGGTCGCGGGGGTGCCGAGCATCTACTCCGGAGACGAGCAGGGGTTCCGCGGGCTGAAGGAGGATCGGATCGGCGGCGACGATGCGATCCGGCCGGTGTTCCCCTCACGCCCCGACGAGCTCGCGCCGTCCGGAGAGGCGACGTACCGGCTGCATCAGGAGCTGATCGGTGTCCGGCGGAACAATCGGTGGCTGACGCGGAGCCGGACGACGGTCGAGCACTTGGCCAACCGGACCATGGCGCTGCGGTCGGCCAGTGGCGACGACTCAGTGCTGCTCCTGCTGAACATCAGCGACGACGAATTCCACTTCGCGGGGGAGTCCGTTCCGGCGCAGAGCTGGCGATTGTTGACGGAACGCGTAACCCCCGGGCCGGGTGCCGCGTTGTCCCTCTGACAGAAGTGAGGCTTCTCGACCAAAGTCAGCCCCTCGGGTGGGGCGGCGCGCCCTCACGCGCGCCGACTGGGTTTGTGACGGGAAAACAGGGGATGTTGATGAGTTCACTGTGGGACGAACTGATCCATGAATTGGGGACGGTGCGCGCGTTGAGCGCGGCCGCCTTGGAAGCGCGCTCGGAGTCGTCGCGGGTCGCGCTGATCACGTTGCTGGATGCCGAGACCGCGGAGATCTCGGCCATCCTCGACCAGATTCTCCGCGAGGCCCGGCAATCGGCCGAGACGCGGCAGTCGTCAGCGGCCTAGGAGCTGATTGACGGCCTGCTGCAAGGTTTCGGCGGGATCGGCAGGGAGCTCGGACGCGCGATAGCCGATGTGTGCGTCCGGGCGGACCAGCAGACAGCCGTGATCCGGGATCTCGCGCACGCGCGCCCAGTCGCCGTACAGGTCGTCGAGCTCGCGGCCCGGGCCGATCACGAAGGACTCGATCGGTACGCCGAGCTGTTCGGCAACGGACTGGGCTGCCTTGACCCAGGCCTCACCGCCGATCCCGGTGAGCAGGGTGAACCGGCCTTTGCCGACGACATCGAGCGTGCTGACGGTGTCCGATCCGCGAGTCAGCCAGCAGTGCGGAATGCGTGCGCCTGGCCAAGTGGTCGGGTGGTAGTACAGCTCCGGATCACGCTCGTACGGCGGCTCCGGCGTACCGTCGGCGATCACCGCGGCCGAGTGATAGCGCTGACCGAGCTCGACGCCGTGCGCGTTGAACTCATAGTCCTTGAGCTCGATCGCGGTCCGCAGTTCCTCGCGCTGGGCGATGCCTTCCGGGGTGTCGTCCTTGCGGGAATCGATGGTTCGGCCGGCCGGAGCGTCCGGGGTCATGCCCAGGGCGGTGAAGATCTGGCCGAACTGGGTGCGGCTCTTGTTCGCCCGGTCCACGATCTGCTTGGCGATCGGCGTCCGCTCCTCGTCGTACGTTTCGAGCAGCTGTGGCGAGGCTTGGTCCTTGAGGACGAGAGCGAGTTTCCAGGCCAGGTTGTACGCGTCCTGGATCGAGGTGTTGGAGCCGAGACCGTTGCTCGGCGGATGCCGGTGGATCGCATCGCCCATGCAGAACACGCGCCCGCTCGACGCCTTCTCGGCGTACATGTGGTTCACGCTCCACACCGAGGTGCTCTTCAGCTTCACGTCGATCGTGTCGTCACCCACCAGGTTGTGCACGATCTCGGTCGCCATCGCCTCGTCGACCACCGGCGCGGGCTGCGTGATGTCGTAGCCCCAGACGATCAGCCACTCGGTCCACGGGCGGACCATCCGGATCAGGCCGGCGCCGATCCCTCCTATCTGTGCCCCGGGCTGCAGTACCCAGTAGAGGACGCTCGGCCGGTGCGCGACGTACTTGGAGAGGTCGGCCTCGAAGACGATGTTCATCGAGCCTTCGATGTCCATCGCGCCCGCCATCGGCAGGCCGATGTCCTGGGCAACCTTGCTGCGGCCGCCGTCCGCGCCGATCAGGTACTTCGCCCGGATCTGGTAGATCTCGCCGGAGAGCCGGTCGCGGACGGTGGCGGTCACACCGTTGTCGTCCTGCTCGAGCGACAGGTACTCGGTGTTGAACCGGACCTTCGCGCCGCGGGCGGCCGCCGTACTGACGAGGATCGGTTCGAACAACGTCTGCGGGAGATCGCAGGGCAGCACCGGACTGGCCTCGGTGTAGTCGGCGAGCCGGCGCGGATGCGTGCCCCAGGTGCGGATCCGGCCGATCTCCTCACCGGCGAGGCTGGTGCAGAAGGCGGTCTGGCCCATCAGGTGGTGCGCGGTGCCCTTGCCGGTGATCTGGTCCTCGATGCCCATGTCGCGCATCAGCTCGATCGTGCGCTGGTTGGTGATGTGGGCGCGGGGCGTGTTGGCGGTCCAGCCGTAGCGAGTCAGTACGACGGTGTCGACGCCGTACGTGGACAGGAAGAGAGCGGCGGCGCCACCGGCTGGGCCGCTGCCGACGATCAGGACGTCGGTGGTGATCATTGCGGCTCCTCGGCGAGTACCAGGTCGTAGGTGACGGAGTAGTGACCATCGGGGTGTTCGGTGAAGTCGGTGACCAGCGAGTCCTTAACGCCGAAGACTGCGTCCGCTTGCAGATAAGGGTCTTCGGCTTCGAAGACGTGGGTGATGAGGCGGCGGTAGCCGGGCGCGGTGACCATGAAGTGGATGTGCGCGGGACGCATCCAGCCGCGTCCCGCTGCGCGGAGCAGCTCGCCGACCGGTCCGTCGACGGGGATCGGATAGGCCACCGGCTTCACCGCCCGGAAGGAATAGTTGCCGTCGGCATCGGTTGTGAGGTGGCCGCGGTTCTGTGGTCCAGCCAGACCGTCCTTCTGGACGTCGTAGAACCCGTCCTCGTCGGCCTGCCATGTCTCGACGGTCGCGCCTTCGATCGGCTCGCCTTTGGTGTTCAGGACGCGGCCGCTGATCAGGCACGGTACGCCGGGGGCGCCGTTCGCGATGTCGTCGCCGTTCTTGACCTCGGGCGAACCCTCGACGAAGAACGGTCCGAACACCGTCGACTCGGTCGCACCACTGGTCGCCGGACTGCCCAGGCCGACGGTCAGCATGGACAGGCCGAGGACGTCGGCCAGGAGCACGAACTCCTGCCTGGTTCCGGTGGAGATCTGTCCGGTCCGAGTGAGGAAATCGATCGCGAGGAAGTACTCCTCCTCGGTGAGGTCGACCTCGCGCGCGAACGCGTGCAGATGCCGCACGAGCGCACTCAGCACCTCTTTGGTCCGCGGCGCTGGGCTGCTGTCGAAGCTGGCCACCACCGCGTCTGTCAGGTCTTCGCCTTGCAAGTCCATCGCTGTGCCTTTCATGCTTCGATCACCATCGCCAGGCCCTGCCCGACGCCGATGCAGAGAGTGGCCAGTCCGTAGCCGCCGCCGCGCCGCTTCAGCTCGTGCGCGAGGGTGGTCAGGATGCGCGTACCCGAGCTGCCCAGGGGATGCCCGAGGGCGATCGCTCCGCCGTTCACGTTGACTTTCGTGAGGTCGAGGTCGGGCCACTCACCCAGGCATGCCAGGCTTTGCGCGGCATAGGCCTCGTTGAGCTCGACCAGGGTCAGGCCGCTCCAGCCGATACCTGCCTTGGCCAGCGCTTTGTTGGCGGCCTCGACCGGTCCGATCCCGAAGTACTGCGGTTCCACGCCGTGCACTGCTCGGCTGACAATCCTGGCCAACGGTGTTCCGAGTCTGTGTGCTGTCGCCTCGTCGGCCATCAGTACGGCGGATGCCCCGTCGTTGAGCGTGGACGCGTTGCCGGCGGTGACCGTGCCGTTGTCCCGGAAGGCGGGCTTCAGCTTGGCCATCAACTCCGGCGTACTGCCGTCGCGAATCGACTCGTCGCGGGTCAGCGGGGTGTGCTTCTTCGGGAGGATTTCGGTGAGGCGGTCCCACGGCAGTACCTCGTCGTCGAAGGTGCCGGTGGCCCAGGCCTTGGCCGCTTTCTCGTGACTCTCCAGGGCGAACAGGTCCTGCGCTTCCCGCGTGACGCCGTACTTCTCGGCTAGTTGCTCGGTCGCTTCGCCGAGGGAGATCGTCCATTCCTTCGGCATCCTCGGGTTGATGAAACGCCAGCCCAAGGAGGTCGATTCGGCGTGCAGGCTGCCGTGGGGGAAGGCTCGGTCGGGCTTCGGGAGCACCCAGGGTGCGCGGCTCATCGATTCCACGCCACCGGCGATCACCAAGCTCGCGTCGCCGGTCTCGATCGCCCGGGCCGCTTGGATCGCGGCTTCCAGGCCGGACCCGCAGAGGCGGTTGACCGTCGTACCGGGGACGCTGGTGGGAAAGCCGGCCAGGAGTGCGGCCATCCGGGCGACATCGCGGTTCTCTTCGCCGGCGCCGTTCGCGTTGCCGAGGATGATGTCGTCGAGTTCGGCCGGGTCCAGGCTCGGGGTGCGGCGGACGAGTTCTTGCAGGGTGACGGCGGCGAGATCGTCGGGGCGGGCGCCGGACAAGGCGCCGCCGAGTTTGCCGACCGGGGTGCGGACGGCGTCCAGGAGGTAAGCGGATCTCATCGGGGCGCTCCTTCGGGGCGGGTTCCGGCCCAGGCTCTGGTGAGGATGTCGTCGACGTCACCGGGGAAGCGTTCGGCGGCCTCTTTGGCCTGCTCGCGGGTGAGTCCGAGCGTCTGCAGGCTGGTTGGGACCTTCGCTGCCTCGAACAGCTCGAAGAGACCGGTCGCGAGATCGTCGGTGTGGAGGGCTTCCTCCAGGCGGCGCTTCGCCTGCGGGACCTCGGGGGCCTTCGCTCGGGCCACTTGGGGGAGTACTGCTGCGTGGGTCTCGGCGTGCGGAAGGTTGTAGGTTCCGCCGAGGAGGTGGCAGAGCTTGTGGTGGATACCTGTACCGGCCGACGCGAGCGCCGTACCGGCGAGGCAGGCGCCGAAGAGCAGCTCGCCGCGGGCGTCTGCGTCGGTCGGCTCTCGAAGAACCTTTAGTAGACCGTCCGCTAATGCTCTCGCGGCTTCTACTGCCGTGGTCTCCGTGATCGGGTTCGCCTTCTCCGTCCACACTGCTTCCACACAATGCGCGAGCGCGTTGGCGACACTCGCCGCGGTCACGTTGAGCGGTAGCTGGAGCGTGAGCTCGGCGTCGTAGACAACAGTCTTCGGCAGTACTCGCAGGTCGGTGCCGGTGGTCTTGCTGCCGCCGCTCGTCTCACCCCACACCGGTGTCATCTCGGAACCGGCGTACGTGGTCGGTACGGCGAGGATCTGCACGTCTGCGGTGAGTGCGATTGCCTTGGCCAGCCCGATCGCCGAGCCGCCGCCGATCGCGACCACTCCGTCGGCTTCGACCTCGCGTGCTTTTGTGCGCGCTGCCTCGGCGACTTCGGTCGGTACGTGCTGCCGGACGCCGTCGATCCGGCCGGCGAACCGTTCCTTCAGTGCCGCCTCGACCACATTGGCTGCTTGGTGCGCTGATCCGGTCGCGATCAGGAGGGCACGCCGTACTCCTAGGAGCTCGATCTCGGCGGCCACCTGCTCCAGCGAGCCTGCGCCGAAGACCACTCGGCTCGGATAGGACGTGTGCACGAAGTTCTCAGGCATGGATGACCTCGCGGGCACGCAGTCTGCGCAGCACGTCCAGCTCGTGCGCGGTGGGCGGTGGGACGATTTCGATGCTGTCGGCAACCTTTAGCTCCCACCCAGTGGCCGCACGAGCCTGCTCGACGGTCACGCTGGGATGCAATCGAGTCAACGTCAACTCGTTGGTCTGCGGATCCGGCTCCAGTACGCCGTGATCCGTGATCACCAGCGTCGGACCGGCACCCGGTGCTTGCCGCTCGCGCCCCGTCGGCCCGAAGCCAACGCTCG
The DNA here is from genome assembly GCF_040605415.1 of Kribbella sp. NPDC005582. Taxonomy (NCBI): domain Bacteria; kingdom Bacillati; phylum Actinomycetota; class Actinomycetes; order Propionibacteriales; family Kribbellaceae; genus Kribbella; species Kribbella sp. NPDC005582. Next base: position 1,664,270 of record NZ_JBEXCU010000001.1, on the reverse strand, counting down.
TGATGAAGTCGACTCGCTCGACGAACGTCCGCAGCGACTGCTTGACGATCACGATCACCCGCCCCGCGTTGGCGGCGATCTCCGGCGCCCCGCCCGCGCCGGGCAGCCGGGTCGTCGGATGCTCGTGGTCGCCGATCACGGTGGTGTTGATGTTGCCGAACCGGTCGATCTGCGCGGCCCCGAGGAAGCCGATGTCGATCCGCCCGGCGCCGACCCAGTAGTTGAACATCTCCGGTACCGACACCACCGCGGTCGCGGTCGCGGCCAGGTCGTCGTCCCCGATCGACAGCGGCAGCCGGTGCGGCTTCGCGTCGATCGCGCCCGACTCGTACACGAGCCGGCAGTTCGGTGCATGCGTGTGCCTGGCCAGGTTCGCCGCGAGGTTCGGCGGACCGACCCCGACCAGGCACACGTCCCCGTCATGCAGTTCGCGGGCGGCGGCGACGTTCATCAGATCGGCGCTGTCAGACATAGTCCTGCTCCTTGGCCCACTGCAGGAAAGCGTCGCGGTCCCGCGACACCGCATCCCACTGCTGATAGAAGTCGTTGTCCCGCACGGAATAGCCGTCCGCGTACGAGGGCCACGCTCCATTCGGTACGACGCTCACCGCGGCCAGCACCCATTCCGGCAGCACGACCGCACCGGTGCGTTCAGGGAACTCGTCGACGACTTCTTCGACCGTGACGATCGCCCGCTCGGCCGCGAGGACCGCTTCTCGCTGCACACCGGTGATTCCCCACAGCATCACGTTGCCGGCGCGGTCCGCGAGCTGAGCATGGATGACGGTCACGTCCGGGTTGATTGCCTTCACCGCGGCCAGTTCCTCGCCGGTGAACGGACAGGTGACCCGGCCGATGATGTCCCGCTGTTCTTCCAGATCCGTACCGCTGTAGCCGCGCAATACGGCGAAAGGCAGTCGCGCTGCACCGGCGACGTACGCGTTGGCCAGTCCGGCGTGGCTGTGTTCGTGAACCACCAACTGGTGTGGCCACTGGTTCTCCACGGCGTCACGGAGCCGGTGCAACGAGCCGACGCCGGGGTTGCCGCCGTACGAGAAGACGAGCTCGTCCGCGACGCCGAGGCCGATCAGTTGGTCGTAGACGACGTCGGGCGTCATCCGGACGAGCTTCAGGTGCCGTCTGCCCTGGCGGGCGATCTCATGGGCCGCGGCGAACGGGATCAGATGCGTGAAGCCTTCGAGCGCGACGGTGTCGCCGTCGTGGACGTGGGTCGCTATCGCTTCGTCGAGAGGGACTGGACGTGGCATGTGCGGCTCCACTATGATTTCGCTGAGCGAAAAGTTCTTCTTTCAACGAAAAGTAGGGTAGTCGGTGGCCGGAGACGCGTCTAGTGGGACGTTCCTGCAGGGGCTCGAGCGTGGGCTCGCGGTGATTCGCGCGTTCTCCGCCGAGGCGCCGGCGCTGACGCTGAGCGAGGTGGCGCGCGACGTCGGCATCACCCCGGCGACCGCGCGGCGGATCCTGCTCACGCTCGAACAGCTCGGCTACGTCCGCACCGACGGCCGTCAGTTCTCGCTGACGCCGCGCGTGCTCGCGCTCGGCTGGGCGTACCTGTCCTCGCTGGACCTCGGCGAGCTCGCCGGGCCGTACATGGAAGAGCTGAGCGCCGCGACCCGCGAGTCCTGCTCGATCGCGACGCTCGACCTCCCCGACATCGTGTACGTCGCCCGGGTGCCCACGAGCCGGATCATGACTGTCGCCCTCGGCGTCGGTGCGCGGCTGCCTGCCTATCCCACGTCAATGGGCCGGGTCCTGCTCGCCGGTCTCTCCGCGACTGACCTCGGTGCCTACCTGTCCGACGTACAGGCCGAGCAGCTCACGCCTCGCACTGTCACCTCAGCTGACGAACTCCGATCAGTCGTCGAGGCGGCCGGCGCTGACGGCTACGCGCTGGTCGATCAGGAGTTGGAGCTCGGCCTGCGCTCGCTCGCCGCTCCGATCCACAACTCCCGCGGCCGCGTGATCGCCGCCCTCAACGTCTCGGCCCACGCCTCCCGCTCCACCCTCGACTCCCTCAGGTCGGAAGTCCTCCCGCACTTGTTGCGCGCCGCCGACCAAATCACCACCGCCCTCAAGCACCGCGGCCACCTCTAGCCGCCCACCTTGAGCACCCGGCGTACTCGGTCAGCCGAGGCCGATCTGGGCGTTGAAGGACTGGTTGTCCCAGAAGAGGTACTCCTCGTCCATGGTGTTGTGGCGGTTCCAGATGCCGACGGTGGCCATGGTGATGCGGTAGGGCTTGTTGGTGGGCTGGATGTAGCCGCCCTTGCCGTCGGGCATCGGGCGGGTGAAGGTGCCCTCCATGATCCCGGTGACGGCGGTCAGTTCGTTGGTCGCGAGGCGTAGCGGGTGCTCGTGGATCCGGGTGTCGGGCGCCCAGACGAACATCGCCTTCAGGTCGGCGATGTGCTTGTCGATGCCGTCGGTGAAGTGACCGTCGGGCCAATGCACGCGAATGTTCCGGGCGTGGCTCTCGTCGAGGCGGTCCCACTTCTGGCCGGAGAAGATCTCGAAGTCGAGCTCGTCGAAGATCCGTAGGTGCCGCCGCTCGGTCGGCGAGAGGTGCGCCGGGTAGGCGGAGTCCGCGAGTGCGGTGCCGCTGTTCACCGCCGCCAGGGCCAACGCCCCGAAACCTACCGCGCCGCTGTTCTTGATCAAGGAACGCCGATCGATCGCCATGGTCACTCCATCTCGTATCTGTAGTTTCTGCTGGATACTGCTTACCAATAGAAACTAGAAACTTCAAGTACCTGGTTCCCGAGACGAACTACACTGGGCAGGTGACCGAGCAGGAGATCGAGTACGACGTGTTCTCCTCCGCATGCCCGTCGCGCCCGGTGCTCGAGGACGTGACCGGGCGGTGGGGAGCGCTGGCGCTCGGAGCGCTGGCCCACGGGCCGCTGCGCTTCAACGAGCTCCGGCGGCAGGTCGACGGAGTGAGTCAGAAGATGCTCGCCCAGTCGCTGCAGGCGCTGGAGCGGGACGGCCTGGTGCTCCGTGATGTCCAGTCGACGTTCCCGCTGAAGGTCGAGTACAGCCTGACGCCGACCGGCGCCGTACTGGCCGGCAAGCTGCTGGACCTGATCGGCTACCTGACCACGAACATGCCCGCGATCCTCACCGCCCAGTCCGACTACGACGAGGCCCACGCCGACTGACCGTTGGTCAGTGAGCGCGGGCCTCGGGGTGCTGGGGTCAGGAGCGCGTGGACTCGAGAATCTCCAGGTAGTGCGGGTTGTTCATGATGCCGATGACGTTGCCGAACGGATCCGCTACCGAGGCGGTCCGGAAGCCGGTGTTCACACCGCGCTCGGTGATCTCCTCGATCAGAGTCGCGCCGAGCTCGATCAGCCGGGCCAGCGAGGCCTCGAGTTCGTCCACGTGCCAGTAGAGGACGGCCCCCGCCGAACCGCCGTCCACCGTGTGTGATGCGAACTTCGAGTTGATGATGCCGAGCTCGGCCTGGAAGTCGCCGATCCGGAACTCGACGTACTGCGGGTCGTCGGCCGACGGGACCGCGAAGTAGGCCTCGACCCCGAGGAGTTCCTGGTACCAGTCCCGGGCCGCCTTCACGTCCGCCGCGTAGAAGCTCACAGTCGCCATGCCTCGCAACATTTGCCCACATCCCTCTTCTGCTGTGCTGATGTCTCTACTCTCGCAGCAGAAGAGGACAGGTTGTGGCCGCTACTTGGAAAGGCTGAAACTGATCAGTCGGTCTGGGTGACCTTGCGCAGGCCGCGGGGTGCGTCGGGGTCGAGGCCGAGCTTGCGGGCGAGAGCCTCGATCACGCGCTGGGCCGGGATCACCAGGGCCAGCGGGGCCAGGGTCTCGGGGAGATCCGGGCCGACCAGGTTCACGTCACAACGCGCAGCGAAGGCCGGGTCGCCGCCGATGCCGAGGATCTTGCTGCCCTTCTCGCGGACCAGGCCGGCCAGCTCGGTCATCCCGGGCAGCGCCGGGCCTTCGCCGGCAGCAACGAGGATTGTCACCAGGTCGGCGTCGACGACCGCGATCGGGCCGTGCTTCAGGTCGGCGTACGACAGGCCGCGGACCGGCTGGAGGCAGGTCTCCTCGAGCTTGAGGGCGACCTCGAGCGTGGTGCCGAAGGTCAGACCGCGGCCGCTGGCGAGCACGTCGTGCGCACCGGCGAGCAGTGTGGCGGCTTCCTCGACCGAACCCTCGAGCATCTTCGCGGCCGCATCCGGGACGCGGGCGATGTCGGCGTCCAGCGTGCCGGGCTTCTGCGCCAGGGCGTCGACCGCGACGGTGATTGCGGCGAGCTGGGTGGTGTAGGTCTTGGTCGCCGGGACCGCGAGCTCCTTGCCGGCCTGCGTGATCAGGGCGACGTCGGCGGTCGAGGCGAGCGGGCTGTCGCCGTCGTTGGTGATGCCGACAACCGCTGCGCCGTTCCGCTTGGCCCACTCCGCGGTGTCGACGATCTCCTGGGTCGCGCCGGACTGGCTGACCGCGACCACCAGCGAATTCGACAGGTCGAGGTTGGCGCCGTACAGCGTCGCGACCGACGGAGCGGCCAGCGCGGCCTGCCGGCCGGCGTGAATCTCGGTCAGGTAGCGGCCGTAGACACCCGCGTTGTCGGACGACCCCCGAGCCACGAAGATGACGTTGCGGCGACCCGCGGCGAGCCGCGTGATGTCGTGCCGCAACGGGAGAACGTGCTCGAACGTCGCGGCCAGAGCGGCCGGCTGTTCGGCGATCTCGCGCGCCATCTGGGTTGCCGGGGCGGGGACAGACACCACTGCGATCACTGGTCCTATCTGGTCTTAACAGGTATGCTGCGCACCATAGCAGTGAGCGGCGTCCCGGGGCACCCCCGAGGCCCGCCCAGGTCTGGAGGATCGAGATTCGATGGTGGCGACGAAACGGGCCCAGGTCCGATCGGTGCTGGAACGACTGATCGATGTCGAGCTGCACCCGGGGGACCCGATCCCCTCGGAGCGGGCCCTGGTGGACAAACTGAACGTCTCCCGGGTGACCGTCCGGCAGGCGATCAGCGACCTGGTCGAGTCCGGCGCGCTGGAGCGGGTGCACGGCAAGGGCACCTTCGTCACCGGCCCGCAGGTCGACTCCCAGCTGCACCTGACCTCATTCTCCCGGGAGATGCGGGCCCGCGGTCTGGAGCCTGGCACGGTGGTCCTGTCGGCCACCGAGATCGAGGCTTCCGACGAGACCGCGAAGGGACTGCGGGTCGCCAAGGGCACCAAGGTGATCCGGGTCGAGCGGCTGCGCACGGCCGACGCGTCGCCGATGGCCTACGAGGTCGGCTTCTACCCGTCCGCGCTCTTCCCCGGCCTGCTCGGCCGTGAGCTCGGCACCCTGTACGACGTCTTCGCCAGCGAGTACGACGTCGTCGTCACCTCCGGTGAGCAGACCGTCCGGGCGGACAACGCCGACGGTCACGTCGCCCGGGTTCTCGGCGTGGCCAGGCGGGCACCCCTGCTGGTCCTCGAGCGCACCACCTTCGCCGGCCGCAAGGTCGTCGAGCTGTCCTGGTCGGCCTACCGGGCCGACCGGTACCGGCTGCACATGGCCCTCACCCCGCGGGGCCCGCGCTCCGGATCGGCCTGAAAGCTGTAACAAACTGGATCGGTCCTGTTCATCAACTGGTCTGTTCCGCTGCCGTTCGCTCCCCGGCCACCTGGCCGGCTCGGCAGGCGGGCTGCTGGGTACGACGAAGTACCCGGCGGCGATACTGGAGCTCAACCCACAGGAACTTTGTTGTGAGGAGTACCGCGAGACATGCCTATTGCCACCCCTGAGGTCTACGCCGAGATGCTGGACAAGGCCAAGCAGAACCGCTTCGCCTACCCGGCCATCAATGTCAGCTCCTCGCAGACCCTGATCGCCGCGATCCGCGGTTTCGCCGAGGCGGGCTCGGACGGCATCGTCCAGGTCTCCACCGGCGGCGCCGAGTACCTGTCCGGGTCGACCGTGAAGAACATGGTCACCGGCTCGGTCGCCCTGGCCGCCTACGCGCACGAGGTCGCCAAGAACTTCCCGGTCAACATCGCGCTGCACACGGATCACTGCCCCAAGGACAAGTTGGACGGCTTCGTCCGCCCGCTGCTGGAGATCTCCGCCGAGCGCGTCGCCCGCGGCGAGAACCCGCTGTTCCAGTCGCACATGTGGGACGGCTCGGCCGTGCCGCTCGAGGAGAACCTCGAGATCGCCAAGGACCTGCTGGCCAAGGCGGCTGCGGCGAAGATCGTGCTGGAGATCGAGGTGGGTGTCGTCGGCGGTGAGGAGGACGGCGTCGCCAACGAGATCAACGACAAGCTCTACACCACCGTCGAGGACGGTCTCGCGACCGTCGAGGCGCTCGGCGCCGGCGAGCACGGCCGCTACCTGACCGCGCTCACCTTCGGCAACGTGCACGGCGTCTACAAGCCAGGCTCGGTCAAGCTGCGCCCGGAGATCCTCAAGGAGATCCAGGACGCCGTCGGCGCCAAGATCGGCAAGGAGCGCCCGTTCGACCTGGTCTTCCACGGCGGCTCCGGCTCGACCCTGGAGGAGATCCGGGCCGCGGTCGACCACGGTGTGATCAAGATGAACGTCGACACCGACACGCAGTACGCGTTCACCCGTCCGGTCGCCGCGCACATGTTCGGCAACTACGACGGCGTCCTGAAGGTCGACGGTGAGGTCGGCAACAAGAAGGCCTACGACCCGCGCGCGTGGGGCAAGGCCGCCGAGGCCGGTATGGCCGACCGCGTCAAGGAAGCCTGCGAGAGCCTGCGCTCCACCGGCACCTCGCTGAACGCCTGACATCTGGTTCCTCCTTGCAGGACTGGGTTTTGGAGGGGCTCGTCGCTTCGGCGACGGGCCCCTTCGTCACATCCGGGCGAAGTCCACGTGCCGGATGTCGGTACGGCGGGCCGCCCGGGCGAACGTGCTCGTGATGCGGTCGAGCACGGCCTTCGGGTGGTCGAGATCGGTCCACGAGATCCAGCAGGTCTCGACCGGCGGAGGACCGTCCGCGGCTGGAACGGGTGGCGGCTGCTCGGCGTCCTCGTCGGGTTCTTCGCACCAGTAGGGATGACGGAGCTCGAACTCGAGCAGTGTGCGCTGCTCGGGAAACCACAGGGCCGCTTCGCGCTCCGGTACTTCGACACCTGTCGGCAGTACCTCGGCCGGCTCCGGGAGTCCGCCCGCCTCGAGGATGAACCGCAGCCGCGATTCCGCCACCGAGGCCGAACCTCGGCAGTGCGCGAAGACGCCGAGCGCCCGATCCCCGCCGTACTCGAGGAGGCCGGCGGCGCGGCGCAACGTGCGCTTGGAGGCGAGACCGGCGTACAGGGCGGCGTCGGCGAGGGCGATCGCCGGGATGGTCGGCGCTGTCGCCGCCACCTCGGCGACGGCCCGGGCCGCGGACACCATCGGCAGCCGGTTCCAGATCAGCACGCCCGGGCCGACCGGATCCCGGATGTGCCGATACACCCCGCCGACTCGGCCACGCCGACCTCCGGTGGCCGTCACGTGCACGGTCGAGAGGTCCAGCCCCCACACCGGCAGCGCATGCAGAGCCGCCGCCGACTGATGGCTCGCGAAGACCAGCCCGCCACCCGCCCGCAACACCCGATGCACGCGCCGCAGGTACAGCGCCGCTTCCGTCACGACCTCGAACGCCCGCTGCTCCGCATACGTCCCGCGCCGGATCCGCCGCCACCCGCCGCTCGCCAGCAGATAGTCGATGTCCGCGTCGTCGTAACCACAAGCCCGGGCATCCGCCCGCCGAAAGACCCCGCCCCGAAGGCAGGCCATCACCGCAAGTTGAGGATTCATACCCAAGAAGGTGCAGCAATCACCCCCTCGATCCACCAACAACTTCCAACCTGTGGAGAACTCCTAGGCAGGCCGGATCCGGGCATAAAAAATGCTCGTCATGTGACTATGACGAGCTCGGCGCGGGTTGGTACCCAGGGTTGCCAGAGGAGGGGCATGTTGGCCTCTACCGGGGTGCGGTTGCCCTTGCGCTCGTTGCAGGAGGCGTGGGCGGCGACCGCGTTGAGCCACTCGGTGCGGCCGCCCCGGGACCTGGGTTGGACGTGGTCCATGGTGTCGGCGTTGTCGAGGCCGCAGTAGGCGCAGCGGAACTTGTCGCGGCGGAGGACTCCGTGTTTGGAGTACTTCATCCGGCCGGCGGCGTAGCGCCAGTGGGTGACGACGTAGCGGACCAGGCGCAGCACGCGGGGGACCGGGAACGGGCCGATGTATCGCTCTCCGTGCGCCTCTTCGACGACCGCGACCTCGCGGACCAGCATCCGGATGGCGTGCTGGACCGAGACGGTGTGCAGCGGCTCGTACGACGCGTTCAGGACGATGACGCTCATCCGGTGCCTCCTTCCGGCCGTAGCTGGGAACCACGGCGGTGTTGACGCAAGGGTCTCAAGCATCCGTGGCCGCTCGGTGAACGGTCAACGGATTTCGCCAGACGGTCACGTGCCGGGTCGGCGGCGTGATCGGCGAAGATGTGCTTATGGAATTGAACAATCTGCTCTCAGGCCCACCCGAGACATTACTCCCAGTGGACCCGGCCGCGGCGGAACTCGCCGCCGGGGCTCCCGCGGTCGAGGTCGCGGCCCGCTTCCCGGCCTCGTCGCTGGCCTGGGGGACGCTCGCCGAGGCGGCCCTCGCCGACGGCAACACCATCGAGGCCTACGCCTACGCCCGGACCGGTTACCACCGGGGGCTCGACCTGCTCCGGCGCAACGGCTGGAAGGGGCACGGCCCGGTCCCGTGGGAGCACGAGCCGAACCGCGGCTTCCTGCGCTGCCTGGCCGTTCTCGGCAAGGCCGCCGGCATCATCGGCGAGACCGAAGAGGCCGAGCGCTGCTCGACCTTCCTGCGCGACTCGTCACCCACCGCAGCCGACGTACTGGCCTGAAACAGGGTTGCTGGGCTGGTCACCCCGACGGCAGGATGCGTCGGATGACCAGCCCCTACGCCCAGCACGGTTTCCGCGTCGGCTTCGATTGGGGTCCGGTCGGCGCCGAGGTGGTTGCCGGACACCTGGTCGCCGTCGTCGACGTCCTGTCCTTCACCACAGCAGTCACGGTCGCGGCCGACCTCGGCATCGACGTCTACCCCTACCGCTGGCGTGACGAGACAGCCGTCGCCTACGCCAAGCAGTACGACGCCCAGCTCGCAGTCGGCCGTTCCGAAGCCGGCCCCGGCGAGGTGAGCCTGTCCCCGATCACCATCCGTCAGGCGACCGGTGTCACCCGGCTGGTACTGCCGTCGCCCAACGGCTCGACCATCACGCAGCAGCTCAGTGACAGCGGCGCCACTGTGATCGCGGTCTCGCTCCGTAACCGACTGGCAGCCGCGCAGTGGGCCAACCAGCGCCTCGCCGAGGACCCGACTCTGAAGGTCGTCGCGATCGCGGCCGGGGAGCGCTGGCGCGACGGCTCGCTCCGACCGGCTGTCGAAGACCTCTGGGGCGCAGGTGGCTTCCTGAGCGCGCTGGAGAGCGAGGGCCTGTCACCGGAGGCCCGAGCAGCAGCAGCGGCGTACGACGCAGTGGCGGACGAACTGCCGGCACTCCTGCACGACTGCGCCGGCGGACGTGAGCTCACGCAGTACGGGTATCCCGAAGACGTGCGGATCGCGGCAGAGGTAGACGAGAGTCACTCCGTGCCGGTGCTGAGAGACGGTAAGCTGACCACGTCAATCTGAACGATGATTTCTGCCCGTTGACAGAGCCGGCAGGCGGCGCGCGTCCCCGCTTCCTGCCGAACATGGACGGTTGTAGGCGGATTCGGCAGACCGGTGAAGCTGGACGCCCACGGTCGGCCCCCGCCCCGACGGGCAGCGGAAGGCTCTACCGTGCCGGCACTCACCGGACGGCTCAGCTACGCCCAAGTACTCCGTACTCCCGGGGCGTGGAAGTTCTACCTCGCAGCTGCACCAGCTCGAATCGGAATCGCCATGACGAGCCTCGGCATCGTCTGGCTGGTCCACGGATCCACTGACTCGTACGCCGTCGCCGGCACCGTAACCGGCGGATTCGCGGTCGCCGAAGCGCTGGTCGGACCGCAGGTCGCCAAACTCATCGACCGCTTCGGCCAGACCCGGATGCTGCCGATCATCCTGCTCACCCATGCGCTGGCGATGGCCATGCTGATCGGCCTGGCTGTTGGACAGGCGCCACTCTGGGTGCTGGTCGGAGCAGGCGTCCTCGCCGGTGGGTCACTCCCGCAAGTCGGTGCGCAGACTTCGGCCCGCTGGGTCTATGCGCTCCGCGGCTCCGGTCTGTTGTCATCAGCCTTCGCGCTTGAGGCTCTGAGTACCAGCGTCGCGTTCCTGGTCGGCCCAGGCCTGGTCGGCCTGGTCAGCTCGCTGTGGAGCCCAGTAGCCGGCACGGTGCTGGCAACCAGCCTGCTGCTGGCAGGCGGCTTCAGCCTGGCGGCTCAGCGTCGGACAGCTCCGCCCCCGGCGGCAGCTGGTCACCAGGTGCGCTCAAGTCGCTTGCTGCACAAGCGATTCCTCGCACTGGTTGCCGCCACTGCCGGAATCGGGCTCTTCTTCGGCAGCATGCAGGTGTCGGTCACCTCCTATGCAGTCGAGCGTGGAACACCGTCACTGGCCGGACCGCTGTACAGCATCACCAGTCTGGTCAGCTTGTTCGCCGGAGTGATCTACGGCGCTCGGCGATGGCGCATGGTGGTCGAAAACCAGTTCGTGCTGGTACTGGCCGTTCTGACCGCCACCTCCGTACCGCTGCTCGTCGTACAGGCCCCGTGGGCGGTCGGAGTTGCGCTGGCATTGCCGGGGTTGGCGATCGCGCCGTTCCAGACCCTCTCGGCCGTGATGACCGAGTCGTCGGTGGAACCGACAGTGCTCACGCAGGCCTTCACCTGGATGAACTCGGGGAGCGCTGCGGGGATCGCCCTGGGCGCCGCGTTCGCGGGACGCGTGGTGGACGCCCACAGCGCGCAGTACGGCTTCGCCGTCGCGCTGGCGGCGGCTCTGCTCGCAACCTCGATGGCGGTCCTGAGGCGGGTCAGCTCCCGTAGACCTCCAGTTCAACGACTCTCGAGTACGTCGGACCTTCGTTACTAGCCAGCGTTCGGATGCGGACCGCGGTGGCTGCGACTGGCGTGAACGTAGAGCTCGTCAGTCCGGCCACATTGCCGCGAACCTCGGCGACTGTTTGCCACGCGCCACCGACCATGGCTTGCACGTCCCAGTCCTTCAGGCCGTAGCCGGCGGCCGGGTACTGGCGTGAATTGAGGGTGTAGAGGTCGACGCGGCCGACGGTCTGCGGCTGGTCGAAGGTGACCTGGAGCCAGTCGGGGAAGTTGCCTTTGGTCGAGTCGTTCCAGCCGGTGGTCTTCGCCCAGTGCTCGGAGTCGCGGTCGCCGTCGACTGCGCCGCAAGCCGGATAGTTCGGCAGGTGCTCGCTGGAGGCAGTGACCGGCGTGTAGCGAGCGAGATTGCCGGTGGTGTCCACCGGCGGCTCGCCGACGTGCACTGGCAAGGTGACCTTCTGCTCGCCTGCCTTGATCTGGATCGAGTAGTCGCCCGGTGCGGTGCCGCGGGGCGCGTTGACGGCGATCGGAACCTTCAACGTGTAGCCCGGCGGCAGATAGCTGGACACCAGCTTGCGTGACAGCGTCAACGGCGTACCGGCCTCGAGGAAGGCGTCGGCGTACACGGCAGTCTTTCCGGTGTTGCCGAAGCGCAGCTCGAAGCCGGCCTTCGAACACGGCACCGGTGTCACTGCAACCTGCGCGACGTCAGTGGCGACAGTCAACGACGATCGCTCAGGTACACCAACCGCTGCCAGGACCAGTGCACCCACTGCGACGAACGAGCGCAGCCTCATCAGACCGCCTCCAGTCCCGGATTACCGGCCTCGACGACGAACGAACGGACGGTGGAGATCGGTGCGCCGGGCCGGTCGATGTACGGCACCGCGCGGAAGTCGACGCGGAGCTCTCGTTCGTCGAACCGGAGAACGGAATACCCGCGCTTCTCGTTGACGAGCTTCAGATGCGGGTTCGCGTCGAGGAACTTCTGGCCGTTGGCCGAGACATCGACACCGTTGCCGCCGCTGCTGAACGACGTCGGCACGAGCTCCACGCCGTACGTCTGGGAGGACGGATCGGCGAAGTCGCGCTTCATCTCCATCGCGTAGCCCGCATGCACGTCGCCGGTCAGGACGACAGGGTTGCGATGACGGTTCGCGGCGAGACCGGTGAGCATCACCTGTTGCTCGGTGGCGTAGCCGTCCCAGGCATCCATGTTGTAGAGCTCGGCCGGCGTGGGGTCGAGATCCATCCGGCTCATGATCACCTGGTTGGCCAGCACGTTCCAGGTGGCGCGGGAGCGGTTCAAACCAGCCAGGAACCACTCCGCCTGTGCATGACCGGCCAGCACTCGCGCAGGGTCGCGGCGCGCTTCGGAGTCTGCCTTCCAGCCGTCACCTGCGGCCTGGTCCGATCGGTACTGCCGAGTGTCCAGGACACTCAGCTCGGCCAGCCGGCCGAAGGCGAACCGGCGATACAGCAGGTAGTCCGGTCCCTGTGGAGCAGGTCCACGCAGCGGCAGGTGTTCCCAGTACGCGCGGTAGGCGTTGGCCCGGCGTACCAGGAAGTCCTCGACCGGAGCGTTGCTCTTCGAGGTCAGGCCGGCGTAGTTGTCCTGTACTTCGTGGTCGTCCCAGGTGGTGATCCATGGCGCGCTGAGGTGTGCCGCCTGCAGGTTCGGATCGGACTTGTAGAGCGCGTACTGCAGCCGGTAGCGGTCGAGCGTGTCCGCCTCGGTGCGGAACTGGTCCGGCACCGGATCGGTCAGATTACGCAGCCCGCCTGCCGCGGAGACGCCGAACTCGTAGATGTAGTCGCCCAGGAAGACCACTGCGTCGACGTCCTCGGACGCCAGATGTCCTTGGGCGGTGTAGTACCCGTCCGTCCAGGCCTGGCAGGAGCTCACGCCGAGCGTCAGTTGCCCGCCTCGCTGGCCGGGCGGGGGCGCCGTACGGGTGCGTCCGGTCTGACTGACGTGGCCGTCCACGCGGAAGCGGTACCAGTAGTGACGACCAGGCTGAAGCCCCCGTACGTCGACATGCACGCTATGCGCGAATTCCGGCCGAGCGGTGGCCCTGCCCGCGCGCACGACCTTACGGAACTGTTCGTCCGCGGCAACCTGCCAGTCGACCCCGACATTTCGGTACGGCGCTCCGCCGAGCGGCTCGAACGGTTGCGGCGCCAGCCGGGTCCAGATGACGACCGCGTCGGGCAGCGGATCACCGGAGGCGACGCCAAGCGTGAACGGGTTTCCGGTCAGCCTGCCGGAAGGCTTGAAAACTGCGCCCGGCAGGTTGGTTCCGAACGCCACCGCGGTGGCGGCGCCGGTCAGGGTGAGGAACCGGCGCCGGGCCAATCTCACCGCAGGTCTCAGATCGTGGGTCATCGCCTATCCCTTCAGGCCGCTGGAGAAGCCGCGGATGACATAGCGCTGGAGGACCAGGAACACGAGCAGGATCGGCAGTGCGGCGAGCACGAGACCGGCCGCGACCAACCCGTAGTCCGACGTGTATTCGTTGACGAAGGCAAAGATCCGGACCGGCACCGTCTCCCGGCCCGAGCCGCCCAGGTAGAGCAGCGGGGTGAAGAAGTCGTTCCAGATGTGGACCGCGTTCAGGATCAGCACGGTGCCGGTGATCGGCCGCAGCAGCGGGAAGATCACGTGCCGGAAGGCCTGCAGGTGAGTGGCTCCGTCGATCAGCGCCGCGTTCGTGTAGTCGGCGGGCAGGGACCGGATGAAGCCGGTGTAGAGGAAGACCGTGAAGGGCAGCTGGATCCCGGTGTAGAACAAGATCATGCCCTGGTAGGTGCCGAGCAGACCGAGGTCACTGACGAACTGGTACAGCGGGATCATGCCGAGCTGGAACGGCAGGATGATCCCGACCAGGAACAGGATGTAGAGGCTGTAGCTCAACCGCGAGGCCCGCCGAGCCAGGAAGTACGCCGCCAACGAGCCGAGCATGATCAGCGCGACCACGCTGGTGACGGTGATCAAGGTGCTGTTGAGCAAGGCGGAGCCCAGCGACGCCGACTGCCAAGCCTCGCCGAAACTGTCCACCGACGGCGGGTCCGGCGGTGACAGCGGTGCGTTCGCGATCTGCCCAGGATCCTTGAAAGCCAACGTCACCAGGGCGTAGACGGGAAACAGGAAAGCGACCGCGGCGGCCACCATGACCAGCTCCAGGACGAAGGTGCGCGGTCGGTACGCCGTTCTCATGCGGCCGTCTCCCTCGATCTCAGATAGCCGATCTGAACGAACGACACCGCCGCGACGAAGATCGCCAGCACTAGCGCGACCGCGGTGCTGTAGCCGAACTTGCCGAACACGAAGGCCTGTTTGTAGAGCACCGTCGACAAGGTGTCGGTCGCGTAGCCGGGACCGCCGTTGGTCATTGCGATGATCTGCGTGAACAGCGTCAGCCCGCCGACCGTGGACAGCATCACGTTGATCGTCACGGCCGGCGCCAGCAGCGGCCACGTGATGTGCCGGAACCGCGCGACCGTCCCGGCGCCGTCCACCATCGCGGACTCGTGCAGCTCCGGCGGTACGCCTTCCAGCCCGGCCAGGAAGATCACCATCGAGTAGCCGGCGCACTGCCAGATGACCGTGAACGCGACCGACCAGATCGCGAGCGACGGATTCCCCAACCAATCCTGGCGTAGCGCGCCGAGCCCGACCGCGCCGAGTGCCGCGTTGAGGCCGGCGTCGGGTGCCGGGTTGTAGACGTACTTCCACAGGAACGACACCATCACCGGGCTGACCACCACCGGCGCGAAGAAGATCACCCGCAGCAGCATCCGGCTCTTGATGGTGGTGTGTACGCCGAGTGCCAGCAGCAGACCGATCCCGTTCTGCACGACCACGATCGCGACCGTGAGCAGCAGTGTGTTTCGTAATGCACCAAGGGCTTGATCGTCATGGATGAGCTGTTTGAAGTTCGCCAGGCCGACGAACGACCGCTGCTCGCCGACACCGGACCAGTCCGTGAAAGCCGACCCGGCTCCGACGATGCTCGGGTAGAGCATCACCACCGCGTAAACCAGGAGCGCCGGTGCCGCGAAGAACCACGGCGGCGCGATCCCGCCGCGCCCGCGACCGACCCGTCGTACCGGCGGTGGGGCCGGCTTGACGGGCGGCGTCATGACCGCGGTCACGCGCTCTTCCGGTAGGCCTCGTCCATCTTCTTCAGTGCGCCGTCGACCGTGGTCCGGCCGCCGAGCAGCTCCTGGACGACGGCGAAGTGGGTCGGCTGGACCTCGGCGTTCGGCCAGCGCTGGTCCATGAACGGGACCGCCTTGTTGTCCGCCAGGTACGGCAGGAACGGCTTCAGGACCGGATCCACCTTGGCCTCGCCCTCGGAGTACAGGGGGACGCAGGCGACCGCTTCGGCCCAGGCGCTGACGGTCTCCGGCTGTCCGCAGAACTCGATGAACTTGCGGGCCTGCTCGGCCTTCTTGCTCTTCGCGCTGACTGCGAGGCCGACCACGATGCCGCCTGGGATCCAGTTGTCCGCGACCGTGTCGGTGGCCGGGAAGGGGAACATCCCGAGGTCGTCCGGCGACGGCGCGGCCGCGCGGTAGGCCTGCAGGACGGCGGAGACCTGGACGGCCATCGCCGCCTTGCCCGTGCCGACCATCGAGGTGGCCTGCTCGTACGTCGTACCGTTCGGGTTGTCGTTGAAGAACCCGCGCTTCTGCAGTTCGAGGTACTTGGTCATCGCGTCGGCCCAGCCCGAGCTCGCGAAGCTCGTCGAACCCGCCGCCATCTTGTCGTCGAAGTCGGGTTGCTTGGCGTAGACCGTGCCCGGAACCAAGGCGTAGTTGATCAGCTGCGTCACCCACGGGGTCTGCGCGCCGAGTGCTAGCGGCACGATGCCCTTCTTCTTCAGGGCTTCGCAGACCGTCAGCAGTTCGCTCCAGGTCGTCGGCGGCTCGACACCGGCCTTGCTGAACGCCTTCTTGTTGTAGATGGCGCCGAGCACGCTGGTACCGGGCGAGAAGATGTAGGTCTTGCCGCCCTGCTGGTACGCGCCCTTGAAGCCGGTGGGGATCTTTTGCGTCCAGGCCTGGTCGCTCAAGTCCGTGAGCAGTTTCGCCTTGCTCAGCTGGACCATCGACATCGCGCTGCCATTGCCGGGGTAGACCGCGTGCAGGTCCGGAGCGTTGCCGGCCGCCAGCTGCGCCCGGAGCGAGGTCTGCAGCTGGTCCGCGGGCGAGAAGGACAAGTTGAAGTCGAAGTCGGCGTTCTTCGCCTTGTACTGCTCCAACGCCTTGCGCAGCCCGGCCTCCTGACTGCCTGCGCCGATCACTTTCAGCTGTCCGCCGCCGGAGCCGGAGGAGTTGCCGCCACAGGCCGCCAGGGTGCCGGCCGCCGCCGCACCACCCGCCAGCTGCAAGAGGCGCCGACGGCTGACGGGACGCTCGAATACGGATGCCACGGTTCCTCCTGAGCTCGGGAAATATCGTCGATTGACGTGAATTCACCGGAAAGAAGCGTTAACTTCTCACGCCGCGCACGCTACGGACGGCCTGGAGCGGGTGTCAAGAGCTCCGCGAGCTGTTTTGAAAGGATTCAGCGAGTTCGCGATCGTCAGCGATAGGCGGTGACGGCACGTTCGGCCTGAGCCCGGAGCGCATACTCAGCCGGGGTCAGGCCGATCTGCTGTTTGAACTCCTTCGAGAAATGCGCCTGGTCGAAGTAGCCGAGCGCGGCCGAGAGCGCGGCGAGCTCGGTGACCTCGCCGCGCGCGAGCAGCTCGGCGCCGTCGTGCAGGCGGTAGCGGCGCAGCACCCACTTCGGGCCGACGCCGACGTAGCGGCGGAAGAGTCGTTGCAGGGTTCGGATCGAGACGTCGAACCGTTCGGTGATCTCGTCCACCCGAGCCAGGGATCGGTCGGCGGCCATCGTGCTGACGATCTCCCGCACCAACTCGTACGACGGGTCTGGCGGCGCGAGGTGGTCCCGCAAGAACGCCTCGAACACGGCACGACGCCGTACGTCGGATTCTTCGGCGAAGACGAGGTCTGCCAGCCGGTCGCCGTCCGGAAAGACTGCAGTCAGCGGCAGCACCTGGTCGCTGAGTGAACCGACGTCGAGCCCGGTCACGGCACCGAAGCCGCCGGCCCAGAACTTCACCCCGAAGACGCGGCCCCGGCCGACCAGCCGGCGCTCGAACTTGCGCGTGTAGACGCCGTTCACGAAGGCGCCGCCGGGCTGCTCGAAGGTGACGTTGACGCTGGGAAACGGCAGCACTTCGGCGGTGTAGGGCTCGTCGAGATCCCACTCGACGATCCAGTACCACTCGACGAATCGGGCCGCGTCTGGGCCCGGAGCGAGCCGGCGCAGGACGCGATGCCGGGCCTGCTCCCGCGGGTGCAGGATGCCCCGTTGGCTGTCCGACGGAGTGCTCACACTGGCTGTCGCTTTCTTACAAGACCGGTCCGGCTGCCGGTGGGTTGACTAAGAGCATGACGACCGACACCGACAAAAACAGCGTAGTCAGCCCCATTCCCGACGGTTACCACTCGCTCACGCCGTACCTGGCGGTCCCGGACGGCCCGAAGGCGATCGCGTTCTACGAGGAGGTGTTCGGCGCCGAGGTGATCAGCCGGCAGGACCTTCCGGATGGGCGGGTCGGTCAGGCGGAGCTGCGGTTCGGGAACTCGATGCTGCAGCTCAGCGACCAGATGCCGCAGATCGGCCTGCAGGCGCCGAACGGCGAGTGGGTGCACTCGTCGCTGGTCCACTACGTGCCGGATGTGGACGCGACGTACGCGAGGGCGATCGCGGCCGGGGCGCGGTCGGTCGAGGCGGTGCAGACCTTCATGACCGGCGACCGGTTCGGGACGGTGATCGACCCGTTCGGGCATCGGTGGGCGATCCTGACCAAGGTCGAGGACGTGTCGCGCGAGGAAGCCGACCGGCGGGTGCAGGAGTGGCTCGACGCGAACCCGGAAGCCCTCAGCTGAATCAATCACCGCATAAGGAAGCGGCCCGCCGGAACCGTCCCCTGCGGCAGTTTCGGCGGGCCGCTGACTAAGAGTGTGCACGTGATCACGGAGATTGGCAACCCGTTAGGTGATGAAACACTTACTTGAAGTGTTCGTTGGGCGGCTGTGGACGATCGACACAGCGGGTGGACCTGGTTCCGGTAGGCTTCGGTCGTAAGAGCCTGGGTGCGTTACCGGATGAATTGCCGGTGAACGTCTCCGGGCTTCACCGTTTCCAGCGTCCGGCCGCCGCGCGTCGTGAGGGCCGCGGGCCGGCGCGTGAAGAGGAGGGCTGAGATGCCCGCAATCGTGCTCGTCGGCGCCCAGTGGGGCGATGAGGGCAAGGGTAAGGCGACCGATCTGCTCGGGAACACCGGGACCGCGATCGACTACGTGGTGAAGTTCAACGGCGGCAACAACGCCGGCCACACGGTCGTGATCGGCAGCGAGAAGTACGCGCTGCACCTGCTCCCGAGCGGGATCCTGACCCCCGGCGTGACGCCGGTGATCGGCAACGGGGTCGTGGTCGACCTCGCCGTACTGTTCGAGGAGCTGGACGCGCTGCAGGCCCGCGGCGTCGACACGTCCCGGCTGGTGATCAGCGCGAGCGCACACCTGATCCCGCCGTACAACCGGACGCTGGACAAGGTCGCCGAGCGGTTCCTCGGCAGCCGCAAGATCGGCACCACCGGCCGCGGCATCGGGCCGACGTACGCGGACAAGATGAACCGGATCGGCATCCGCGTCCAGGACCTGTACGACGAGAAGATCCTGGAGCAGAAGGTCACCGGCGCGCTGGAGCAGAAGAACCAGCTGCTGGTGAAGGTCTACAACCGTCGCGCCGTCGAGATCCGCGAGGTCCTCGACGAACTGCTCCAGTACGCCGAGCGCTTGCGCCCGATGGTCGCCGACACCAGCCTGCTGCTGAACAAGGCGCTGGACGACGGCAAGACCGTGCTGATGGAAGCCGGCCAGGCGACCCTGCTGGACGTCGACCACGGCACCTACCCGTTCGTCACCTCGTCGAACGCGATCTCCGCCGGCGCCTGCACCGGCACCGGCATCCCGCCGACCCGGATCGACCGCGTGATGGCCGTCGTCAAGGCCTACACCACCCGCGTCGGCGAAGGCCCGTTCCCGACCGAGCTGCTCGACGCCGACGGCGAGTGGCTGCGCCAGCAGGGCTTCGAGTTCGGTACGACGACCGGCCGCCCGCGCCGCTGCGGTTGGTACGACACCGTCATCGCCCGCTACGCCGCCCGCGTCAACGGCGTCTCGGACTTCGTCCTCACCAAGCTGGACACGTTGACCGGCCGCGAGACGATCCCGGTCTGCGTCGCGTACGACGTCAACGGCGTCCGGCACGACGAGATGCCGATGACCCAGACCGACTTCCACCACGCCACCCCGATCTACGAAGAGTTCGACGGCTGGTCCGAAGACATCACCGGCTGCCGAACCTTCGAAGACCTCCCCAAGGCGGCCCAGTCCTACGTCCGCGCCGTCGAGTCCCTCAGCGGCGCCCGCATCTCCGCCATCGGCGTAGGCCCCGAGCGCTCCCAAATCGTCCAGCTCTGAGCTGACCGTCCGCCGGCGTCCTCGTCGTCAGTTGAGGCCGATGATGGGGATGTCGCGGATGAAGGGGGCTTGGCGGAGGTCGTCGAGGGTGGGTTGCTCGAAGGTGGCGCCCTCGGTGGGGTTGCGGGCCCAGTCGGAGCCGGCGCCTTGGGTGGCTTCGTAGAAGGTGTAGGCGCCGAGGGCGAGGAAGACGACGGCTACTGCCGTGGCGAGCCAGCGGGGGCGGAAGATGCTGCGGGCGGTGATGTGGGCGCCGCGGCGGAGGGAGTTGCCGCCGGGGCCCCACCAGGCGGTGAAGAGGGCGGCTAGGCCGGCTGCGCCGAAACCGACTGCTGACAAGGGCTGCCAGCTCACGCTCTTGGCGGTGGCGGCGACTCCGGTGACGACGCCGCCGACGATCACGCCGACTACGAGCGGCAGGATCAGGCAGACGAGGGTGATCAGGCCGGCGGTGACGAGCTGGATCGGGGAGGACGCCACGGCGACGACTCCGTCGGAGCGGCCGGCGCGACCACGGACCTGGCGGCGGCGCATCAGTGCGGTGCTGCCGCGGTCGACGGTTCGGGCGAGCACGAAGAGCACAGTGGCGGCGAGCGTGCCCAGCAACGGGTAGAGCGCGATCAGTCCGGTCAGACCGGCCATCAGCCCGACCACAACCGCCGTACGGCGACCTGTGGCTGGTGCGCGGCGTGGCTTCGCGGGCGGATGCTCGTACGGCGAGACGTCGGTCGACGGTGCCTGGTACGGCGCGATTGGTTGCGGGGCGCTCTGGTACGGCAACGGCATCGCCGGCGGAGCAGCCGCGATGGGTGCGGGACTGTAGGTCGCCGGGTGAGTCACCGGCGGAGTACCGAAGGAGCCTGCAACAGGACCACCAGCGAGTGCCGGACCAGCGGCGGCGGCTCGGGTGGCTTTGCGGGTGGCGGCGGCGTCGCGGACCTTGTCGGCCAAGGGTGAGAAGGCGGACAGCGGCGGGATGACTGGCGGGACCAGGCTGGCCACTTCAGTGGGCGAGGGCTCGCTGGGCGACGGCTCCACAGGCATCACGCGAGTCATCTGGCGCGTGGGTGGGTGCAGCTGGGCGGTTTCGGCAGCGGGGGTCTCGCGCGGCGGCAGCGCGTCGCGGCCTTCGGCGTAGCGGGTGAGGCCGGTCATGATCTCGGCCTGGGTGGGGCGGTCCTCTTTGCGCGGCGCCAGGGCCGCGGTGAGCAGGGTCTTGAGACGTGGGTCGAGACCCTCGAGGTCTGCTTGGCCGGTGTGCACGCGGTGCAGCACGGCTTCGAACGGTCCCTTGCCGAACGGGCGGCGGCCGGTGGCGGCGAAGGTGACCGTGGCGGCCCAGCCCCACCAGTCGGCGGACTCCGACACCATCTCGCCCTCGATGAGCTCCGGCGCCAGGTAGCCCGGCGTACCGATCACCAGGCCGGTCTGAGTGAGCCGGAGGTCGTCGGCGGCCTGGGCGATGCCGAAGTCGATCATCACCGGCTTGCCGTTGAGCATCATCACGTTGCCGGGTTTGAGGTCGCGGTGGATGACTCCGGCGCGGTGGATCGCCTGCAGCGACTCGGCGAGACAGCCGGCCAGCGGGAGCCACTTGCGCGGAGTGAGCGGTCCGCGGTCCTCCACCTGCTCGTCCAGCGGACGCCCCGGCACGAAGCGCGTCACCAGGTACGGGCGCTCCGCTTCCAGGTCGTGGTCGAGGATGCCGGCCACGCCGGGGTGGCTCACCTTCTGCAGTGTGGTCGCTTCACGCTGCAGCCGGGCGCGTGCGGTCTCGTCGTGGGCGACGTGCGGCCGCAGCACCTTCAGCGCGACCTCTTGGAGCTCAGGTCCCTCCGCCAGGTAGACGACACCCATGCCGCCCTGGCCGAGCCGCCGGATCAACCGGTACGGACCGACGCGCTCCTCCACCTCCCCAGCAGGCATGGAAGGCGTTCCCCCTGTGACTGACATGCCATCGACTGTACGTCGGGAGCAGATCAACCAACCACGATGACGTCAGAGGTAATCGCCGGAACGACCTCCAAGATCGAGGCTGGTGCTACCACCAACCGCCAAGGAGGCAGCTGTGACGCACTACGCGATCGCCAATCTGAAGAACGTCCGCGTCGGCGCGGACATCGTCGAGTACCTCACCCGCATCGACGACACCCTTGCCCCGTACGACGGGCACTTCATCGTGCACGGTCATCAGCCGGAGCACGTCGAGGGCGAGTGGGACGGGACGCTGATCGTGATCGAGTTCCCCGACTACGCGAACGCCCGCGCCTGGTACGACTCACCGGCGTACCAGGCGATCCTTCCGCTCCGGACCGAGAACTCCGACGGTGTCACGATGCTGCTGGAGGGCGTCGACCGCACTCACCGCGCCACCGACGTGCTCAGCTGACCCGCAGGCGGAAGGCGAGCAGGCCGCTGCCGACCGCGTTCGTGATCCACGGTCCGGAGCCGATGTGACTCTGGTAGATCAGAGCGGTGACTCCGGTTGCCGGTCCGGAGAGCGTCAGCACCAGATTGCCGCCGGCCCGGTACGCAACTGACGACACCGTCACCGCAGAACCCTCGACGCGGAAGTCCGCAGCCGCACCGGCCGCCACGGTGAGCGGATCGCCGGTCCGCAGCTTGACGACGAGCTGTGAGCCGCTGGCCGTGACACTGGCCGGGTTCGGCGCTGAGACGCCGGCGGCGGGACCGCCGTACAGGTCGCGGGCGATCACCGCGAAGTTGTGGTCGCCCAGGTCGCGGTAGCCGCCGAGGTACGCGTAGTGGCAGCCGTCGTGGCCGGACAGCCCGTTCGTAGAGAGCAGTACGACGTCGTCGATGTCGCCGAGTGCACGCTGGGCCTCACGGAGGTTGATGCTGGTGGTGTTGTTGCAGGGCGACGTACGCACCTGGTTGACGTAGTACCGGGTCGCACTGCCGAAGTCGGCGCGCCAGTCCGCCAGCAAAGCGCGGAAGCCGGCTACATGCAC
Source organism: Kribbella sp. NPDC005582 (assembly GCF_040605415.1). NCBI lineage: Bacteria > Bacillati > Actinomycetota > Actinomycetes > Propionibacteriales > Kribbellaceae > Kribbella > Kribbella sp. NPDC005582. The sequence goes on along the minus strand of NZ_JBEXCU010000001.1, from coordinate 1,641,661 downwards.
TGCTGCGTTGTCATTGTCGCTCTCGCCCTGGTACCAGAGCAGTCCACGCACCTGACCGATCACACCAGCCGCCTTGAGTCGCGTCCGCAGCCGTCCGTAGTTGGTGGTGAGGTCGTCCGGGGCGGCGTCGTTCCGCTGGAAGAAGCTGATCGGCTGACCGCCGTGCGCACCCTGCACGATCGCCACCGGCACCTTGTAGGTGTCAACGATCCGCCGGCCCATCCGGATCGCCCACTGCCCGATCGAGCCGGACTGCACAGTCACGTCACCAGTCGCGTAGTGCCAGACCCGATCGGCCCCAGAGATCTCGGCGTCAGACGTCGGAGTGCCAAAGCTCCGCAGGTACGGCGACTCCTCGACGTTCGCATTGCCGTTGTACTTGGCCGCCTCCGCATTGGACTGCCCCTGGATGACGTACACGTCACCCGAGACCACACCGGTCCGTCGAGCGACCACTCGGTTGATTCCGCTGCCCAGCGCCCGCAGTTCGAAGGTGTACTCCTGCAGTGCCGCGTTGATCCGCGGAGTGAAGCGGAAATCCCGCGACTGCGAGCTGTACGTGTCGGTGTGTCCGTTGCTGGAGACGCGCAGCTGCACCTCGGTGACGTTCGGATCCGTGATCCGTCCAGCCACTGGCACGTTGGCTCCGTTGGCAGTGTCCCGCGGAACCAGTTGGCGATCCTGCGGCGCCTCGGACAACGAGACCACCGCCGTCCGGACGTACGCCGTCAGCTTCCGCTGCGTGTAGCGAGCGGCGTTGCCGGCAAAGGTCCAGTCCGGCTGGCCGGAGGGATTCGTCCCGATCCCGATCGACAGCGGTACGTCGGCAGGCTGGGTGAACGAGTTGATTCCGAACACCGTCTTCGCAGCCAGGTCGGATGGCCGGGTCGGCCCGACCTGCGAGACCTGGAACGACCCGTACGCACCAGTGGTCGGACTGTCGTCCACGTCGTACGTGATGGGAGAGGTGTTCGCGACCTGGGTGCTGCTTCTCTCGGCGTACGTGTTCGGCCACATCTCCAGGTAGCCGGTCTGGCCGAGGCCGGTGGTCACGTCCGGCACGTTGGAGGCGACCTCAAGATCGTCCACGCGCTGCCGCGTGACCTGTCCGGCCTTGGTGGGGATCCCGAGGTTGCGGGCGTCCTTGGAGAACGGCTCCATCGCAGTCCACACCCGCTGCGGACCGTCCGGCCCGTTCAGCTCGAGGCAGTACCCGACACGGTCGAAGTTCGACCCGACCTCGGTACGGCGGTCCAGCGTGTACGGCAGCTCCTTGTCGAGCCACCCAGCGCGTTCGGGCAGTGTCAGCTGCAGTACCGGCGTGAAACCGACAGCTGCAGCAGTACAACCGGCTCCGGGATCACGGAGTGCGGGAAGAACGGCGTCGGCCTGCACAGTCAGAGTCGAACCGAGCAGAGTGGCGGCGAGCGTTCCGACGATCAGACGTCGAGACATGGCGGACCTCCGGGGGCGGCGGATTGTCAGTCACCTTGATAGCGACTGCCCGCCCCCGGCGGCTGCGGTCCAGCGGCCGTCGTGCGGCCAGCGGTCCGAACCCTGCGCCCAGCGACCTACGGTGTCAGCTGCGCACCAGCTGCGGGTAGGCCTCGGCGAGGTCGCGGGAGACGACTGCCTTCGCGCCCCGGGCGGTGTCGTCGGCCAGCACCTCGTAGGCGCCGGACTCGATCCCGTCGAGGGCTTGGCGGGCGATGTCCTCGGCCTTCGACTTGGGTGCGTCGATGGCCGCGGTCATGTCGGTGTCGACGTAGCCCATGTGCAGCCCGGTGACACCGATGCCGCGCTCGAGCAGCTCGATCCGCAGAGCGTTGGTCTGCAGCCAGAGCGCCGCCTTGGACGCCGAGTACGCACCGGCCAGGGCGACCCAGGAGAGCGCGGAGTGGGCGTTCAGAATGTGACCGCCGCCGTTGCGCTCGATGATCGGGACGAACGCCTTGGTGACCTCCAGCGGGCCCCAGAAGTTCGCCTCGAAGACCGTCCGGAGCTCGTCGGTCGGCGCGTCCAGATAGGTCCGCGGCGCGGTCACGCCGGCGTTGTTGATCAGGACGGTCACGTCCGGCGCCGCAGCGGCGAGCGCCGCGATCGAGGCGGGGTCGGTGACTTCCAGCGGCAGCGGTACGACGCGCGGGTCGTCGCTCGGCACGGGCTTGCGCGCCGTCGCGTAGATCTTCGCGACGCCGCGGGTGAGCAGGTCGTCGACGAGAGCCTTGCCGATGCCGCGCTGGCCACCGGTGACGAGGACGACAGCGCCTTCAAGTGCGGTCATGATGACTCCTGAGAGATGAGGAAACCGATCTGTTTCTCCTAACGTAAACCGATCTGTTTCTTATTCCAAATCGAGCCGGTACCCTCGTCGTATGAGCACCTCGGCGACACCCCGCGAACGTCTCCTCGAGGCCGCGGGCGAACTCTTCTACACCGACGGCGTGAACATCGGCGTCGACGCACTCTGCAAGGCGGCCGGAGTCTCGAAGAAGTCGATGTACCAGCTGTTCCGCTCCAAGGATGAGCTGATCGCGGAGAGCCTGGCCGCGCGCGGCCCGCAGGTGCAGTCGGCCGTGTGCCCCGGCCCGGAGGACGAGCGGCCGCCGCGGGACCGGATCCTCGCCGTCTTCGAGCGCCAGGACGACCGTGTTGCCGAAGGCAACTTCCTCGGCTGCCCGTACGTCGCGACCGCCGTGGAGCTGAAGGATCCGGAGCACCCGGGTTCGGTGGTGGCCCGGCACTTCAAGCAGCAGCTCACCGACTTCTTCCACCGCGAGCTGGTCAAGGCCGGCGCGGAGGACCCGAGCACACTCGCGATCCAGCTGACGATGATCTACGACGGCAGTGCCGCGCGCGGTGTCGTCCGGGCCCAGCCGCTGGGCGGGATCGGCGTGCTGACCGCGGCCGCGCTGCTGGATGCGGCCGGGATCCGCGCCGCCGAGCTCGCCGGCCAGCTGAGCTGAACCAGCGCGCCGGTAGGGTCGCGCAGGTGGAGATTCCCGCGGAGTTCCAGGAGTTGCTGTCGTCGACGGCGGTCGCGATCGTCGGCACGATCGGCAAGCAGGGCGAACCGCAGATCACGCCGCAGTGGTTCCTCTGGGACGGCGAGCAGGTCCGGATCAGTCTGGTGGAGGGCCGGCAGAAGCTGCGCAACCTCCGCCGGAACCCGCGCATCTCGGTCATGATCGTCGACCCGGCGCGGCCGACGTACTATCTCGAGTTGCGCGGGCGGGTGGACGAGCTGGTCCCCGATCCGGAGCTGGCGCTCGAGCAGGCGATCGCCCGCAAGTACGTCGGCGAGTGGTCCGATGTGGAACCGCCCGGTACGCCGCGATTCGCGGCGGCCGTCGTCGTCGAACGCATCACCAGCCAGCTCGGCCACCCCTGACGACGGGCCGGTTCAGGTCGTCAGCTGGGCCAGCTCCGCGCCGGCCAGCAGGAACGCGCCGACGCCGAAGTCGGCCGTCGACCCGTAGTTGACCGGCTGGCTCGACTCCGGCCGGTCGCCGACCTTCTGCACGTAACCGAGGAAACCGTCCGGATGCACGGCGGTCTGCACCATGCCGTTCCACGCCCGCGCCGCCATCGGCAGATAGGTGGCCGAAGGCAACAATCCGGTCCGGACCGCGTACGCCGCCGCGTACGCGAAGAACGCCGTACCGCTGGTCTCCGGGCCGGGGAGGTGTTGTGGGTCGGCCAGGTTGACGTTCCAGAAACCGTCCGAGCGTTGGATCGGCCGCAACGAACTCACCAGCTGCGTCAGGCCGGTCTTGTACTCCGCGACGTTCGCCTGATCGGCCGGAAGCGCCTTCAACGTCTTGACGTGCGCCGCCGCGACCCAGCCGTCACCGCGTGACCAGATCACCGGTTTCCCAGTGGGAGAAAGGATTCCGGTCGGTAGGAACCGTTCGTCGCGGTACCAGAGTCCGCTCGACGGGATCCACAACTTCCGTGTCCGCTTGGTGTGGTTGTAGAGCTGGTACACCTTCGTCCAGTACGCCGGATCGCCACGCAGCCGACCGATCCGCGCGAACGGCGGCATCGCCATGTGCAGTGCGTCGCACCACCACCAGTCGTCGACCTTGGTGCTGTTCACCATCCGGCTCAGCGTGTCGGTCGCCGCGGTCAGTTTGTCGGCGCTCGGCTCCAGCTCGTAGAGATCGAGATAGGTCTGGATGCAGTTGTGGTTGTCGGCATGCCGGGTCGTGACGCCGCCCGGGATGCCGTAGTTGTGCCGCTCGGCCCAAGCGCGCGCGTGATTCAGGTAGCGCACCTCACCGGTCAGCTTGTAAGCGGCCATTAGACCGCTGAAGAACGTCGCGCGGGCCCAGCCGTTGTCGCCGGAGTCGCTGTGGGTGGCGATCCACTGATCGGCGACGCGGCGGACCACGGCGATGATGTCGGCCCGCCGCGGCAGGCTCGGAGCGGTGGTTACGGAGGGTAGTGCCGGGGCGGCCATGACTGCGGTTCCGACGGTCAGGAACTGGCGTCTTTTCATGGGACAAATCCTCACTTTGTTCCACTGAACTGGGAAGAAACCGGTATTGGTTCCAGCGTGAAGTAATGCCTGCTGAGATGTTGACGCCCTTACCGTCCGTCGTCAAACTTCCGAAAAGACTCTGCGGATTCTGGGGACTGCAGAGTCCTCCGCCCCCATTTGACGCAAGGAATCCGCCCATGCGAATCAAACCTCTCCTGATGGCTGGGGTGAGCGCCGCTCTGGTGGCCGGCGCTCTCAGCAGCCCAGCGGTCACCGCCCAAACCGCGGAAGCGGCCCCGGCCGTCTTCGCGCATCCCGGTGTCGGCGTCAGTCGGGCCCAGCTGGACTTCGTGAAGGCGAAGGTCCAGGCCGGTGCTCAGCCGTGGACCAACGCCTTCAACCAGGCCAAGAACAGCGCGTACGGTTCGCTGTCCCGTACGGCGAAGCCGCGTGCGGTCGTCGAGTGCGGACCGTACTCGCAGCCGAACTACGGGTGCACCGACGAGCGGCAGGACGCGATCGCGGCGTACACGGACGCGTTGATCTGGTACATCACCGGAGACACGCGGTACGCGCAGAAGTCGATCGAGCTGATGGATGCCTGGTCTGCGACGATCCGCGATCACACCAACAGCAACGCGCCGCTGCAGACAGGCTGGGCCGCCTCGTCCTGGCCGAAGGCTGCCGAAATCATCAAGCACGCCTACGGAAACTGGCCGAACTCCGGCCGCTTCGGCACGATGCTGCGCAACGTCTACGTCCCCGAGATCATCAACGGCTCGAACTCCAACGGCAACTGGGAGTTGACCATCATCGAGGCCCTGCAGGGCATCGGGGTGTTCCTCGAGGACCGCGCGATCTACGACAAGGCGATCTCGCTGTTCAGCTACCGCGCACCGGCCTACGTCTACCTCGCGTCCGACGGCGCATTGCCGAAGACGGTGCCGAGCCAGAACCTCAACACCCGCGACAAGATCGTCAGCTACTGGCAGGGACAGGGCACCTTCGTCACCGGTCTGACTCAGGAGACCTGTCGCGACTTCGTCCACACCGGCTACGGCATCTCGTCGATCTCCCACGTGCTCGAGACCGCACGGATCCAGGGCATCGACATGTACCCGCAGTACGGCGAGCGCCTGCGGCAGGCACTCGGCTTCCAGGCCAAGTACGAGCGGCAGGCCGAGCCGGTCCCGTCCTGGCTGTGCAACGGTTCGGTGAACCGCGGCCTCGGCCCGATCACCGAGGTCGGCTACAACGCGCTGCACACCCGGCTCGGGATCGCGATGGCGAACACCCAGGCGCTCACCGAGGCCAACCGCCCGTCCGGTACGAACGCCCTGTTCGTCGCGTGGGAAACGTTGACCCACGCGGAGAACCCGGCCTGAGCTAGCGGCGAGGCGATCAGCCGATCGCCTCGCCGCGTTTCCAGTAGCCCTGGAAGGAGATTGCGGGCTTCGGCAGGCCGACCACGTTGACCAGATGACGGCGTACGGCCTTGATCATCGCGGATTCGCCGGCCACCCAGGCGAAGTCGACGGTCTCGGGCAGTGCGGCTGCTTTGAGTGCCTCGAGCAACGGAAGCTCGGCGTCCGAGGCCGGTACGGCGGTGATCCACGTGACGTCCGCCGTACCGGCAGTCGGGAGTGGCCTGATATCCCGCTCGTCCGGGACCTGCGCGAAGACGGTCGCATGCACGCCCGGCTCCAGCTCCTCGAGGATGCCGGCCAACGCGGGCAGCGCGGTCTCGTCGGCGATCAGGACGCGGTGGACGCTGCTGCTCGGCGGCACGTAGTCGACGCCGGAGTTCAGCATCCCCTTGATGCTGGTGGTGTCGACCCCGAACGGGAGGAACATCCCGATCTCCTGCCCCGGTACGGCGTTCGTCGCCCACGCCGAGGCGGGACCGTCGACGCCGTGCAGCACGAACTCGATGTCGAGCTCGTGCTGATCCGCCCGGAGCGCTCGGATCGTGTACGTGCGCATGATGACGCGCTCGGCCTCCGGCTGCCCGCACCAGTCGACGTACCAGTTCTCGCCGGTCGGGAGCTTGAGTTCGCCGCCGTTCGGCGGCGGCAGGAGCACCTTGATCCGCTGGTCGGGGCCGGCGGTGACCGCCTCGGCGAGCCGCGGTGCGACGAAGGTGACCCGGCGCAGGTGTGGGCTCAGGTCTTCGACGGCGCGAACGGTCACCAGCAGCGAATCGAAGACGATCGGCGGGGTGGCGACTGTGGTCATGCGGGTTTCTCCCAACGAGACTCGGATGCGCGCTCGACGACGGCCAGGCTATTGTGAGGCACGTAGAGGTTAGCCTTACCTAAGAGGATTCCGAAAGCCTGATGCCACCGTCCAGCACCGTCGCCGATTCCGCCACGGGCGCGACCGCTGCCGGTTCCGCGCCCCCGCGCCGGACCCGGCGGGCCACGCTGATCCTCGGCCTGGCCGGGTGTTTCGCCTTGCTCACGCTGGTGGTTCTGCTGAGTATCGCGATCGGGTCGAAGCAGATTCCGTTGTCCACAGTGATCGATGCGCTCCGTCACTACGACGAGTCGAACACCGATCATGTGATCGTGCACTCACTGCGGGTGCCCAGAACTGTCATCGGTCTGCTGGTCGGCGCCGCGCTCGGACTCTCCGGTGCCTTGATGCAGGGAGTCACCCGCAACCCGCTCGCCGATCCCGGCATTCTCGGGGTCAACGGTGGCGCGGCACTGTTTGTTGTCGGCGGCATCTATTGGTTCGGGTTGTCGAGCCTGACGTCCTATGTCTGGCTGGCCTTTGCCGGTGCGGCCGCCGCCTCGGTGGCGGTCTACTTCCTCGGATCACTCGGCCGGGAGGGCGCGACGCCGGTCAAGCTCGCGCTCGCCGGTGCCGCGCTGACAGCGATGCTCGGATCGCTCACGACCGCCTTGCTGATCAGCGATGTCAACACCTTCGACCAGTTCCGGTTCTGGTCGGTCGGGTCGCTCGCCGGCCGCGGTACGGAGATCGCGAGCCAGGTGGCGCCGTTCATCCTGATCGGAATCGTGCTGTCGCTGGTCTGCGGCCGGGTGCTGAACGCGATGTCGCTCGGTGACGAGGTCGCGAAGTCGCTCGGTCAGCGTGTCGGGCTGGCCCGCCTGTTCGTCGCAGTCGTCGTCGTACTGCTGTGTGGTGCGGCCACTGCGGCCGCCGGGCCGATCGGATTTGTCGGGCTGACCATCCCGCATGTCGCGCGGTTGATCACCGGGCCTGACTACCGCTGGATCCTGCCGTACTCGATGGTGCTGGCGCCGATCCTGCTGCTCGGCTCCGATGTGATCGGCCGGGTCGTCGCGCTGCCGGGCGAGCTGCAGGTCGGCATCGTGACCGCGGTCATCGGCGCACCGTTCTTCATCATGCTGGTACGCCGACGGAAGCTGGCCGACCTGTGACCACGGCCGAAGAGGCAATCCACGTGATCAGCCGGGCCCGCGCGGTCCGGCAGGCCCGCACGGTCGCGGTGATCGCCGTACTCGCGGTCCTCGTGTTCGCGACGTTCTGCGTCTCGCTGTCGCTCGGTGACTTCAAGATCCCGGTGATCGACGTCGTGAAGACCTTGTTCGGCGGCGGCGACCGGGCGACCGAGTTCATCGTCAACCGGCTGCGGTTGCCGCGGGCGCTGACCGGTCTGATGGTCGGCGCCGCGCTCGGCATGTCCGGCGCGATCTTCCAGAGCATCGCCCGCAACCCGCTGGCCAGTCCCGACATCATCGGCGTCACGTACGGCGCCAGCGCGTTCGCCGTGTTCGCGATCGTCACGCTCGGGCTGACCGGGCTGGCGGTGTCCGGCTTCGCAATCGTCGGCGCGATCCTCACCGCGTTCATCATGTACGTGCTGGCCTGGCGGCACGGAGTGTCGAGCTACCGGCTGATCCTGATCGGGATCGGGATCGGCGCGATCGCCACCAGCATTACGTCGTACCTGCTGACCAAGGCCCGGGTCGAGATCGCCCAGCAGGCGCTGATCTGGCTGACCGGTTCGCTGAACGGACGCGACTGGTCGAACGTGCAGGCGATGACCGTCACGCTGGTGATCACCGCGCCGCTCTGCGTCTGGCTCGTGCACCGGCTGCGGATTCTTCAGCTCGGCGACGAAACGGCGTACGGGCTGGGGTTGCGGGTGGAGAGCTCGCGGCTCGGGTTGATCGTGGTCGGCGTACTGCTGGCTGCGGTTGCGACCGCGGCCGCGGGGCCGATCGGCTTTGTGGCGTTCGTCGGTCCGCCGATCGCGCGCCGGCTGACCCGGTCGCCGGGGCCGGCGATGATCTCGTCCGCGTTGATCGGAGCGCTGGTGGTGGCCTTGTCGGATCTGATCGCGCAGCACGCGTTCGGCGAGACGCAGTTGCCGGTCGGTGTCGTCACCGGCGTGGTGGGTGCGCCGTACCTGATGTTCCTGCTGGCTCGGACGAACCGGGTGGGAAGTGGTGGCTGAGATGGAGAACTCTGTGGAGCGACCCGTGACACGACACAGCCTGGCGGCTGAAGGACTCGCGGTCGGGTACGACCAGCGGCAGATCATCGACGACCTGTCGGTGGAGATCCCCACCGGCAAGATCACCGTCATCGTCGGCGCCAACGCCTGCGGCAAGTCCACGCTGCTGAAGACCCTCGCCCGGCTGCTCAAGCCCTCGAAGGGCTCGGTGCTGCTGGACGGCAAAAGCATCCAGTCGATCCCGACCCGCGAGGTCGCCACCAAACTCGGCCTGCTGCCGCAGTCGCCGACCGCGCCGGAAGGCATCACCGTCGCCGACCTGGTCGGCCGCGGCCGCTACCCGCGCACCCGCTGGATCCGTCAGTGGACCAAGACCGACGACGAGGCGGTCGCGCAGGCGATGACGTCGACCGACGTCCTGGAGATCGCCGACCGCCCGATCGACGAGCTCTCCGGCGGTCAGCGCCAGCGGGTCTGGATCGCGATGGCGCTCGCGCAGGAGACCGACATCCTGCTCCTCGACGAACCGACGACGTTTCTGGATCTCACGCACCAGTTCGAGGTCCTCGACCTGCTCGTCGACCTGAACAAGCGCGACGCCCGCACCATCGTCCTGGTCCTGCACGACCTCAACCAGGCCTGCCGCTTCGGCGACCACCTGATCGCGATGAAGGACGGCGAAATCGTTGCCAAGGGCAACCCGGGCGACGTGATCACCGAGGAGGTCGTGCACGACGTCTTCGGCCTGCACGTCAAGATCATCCCCGACCCGGTCGCCGGTACGCCGATGGTCGTCCCCCTCGGCCGCCACACCACCCGCACCGACCGCCCCACCGACGTACCGGCGGACCGCCGTACCGATGTACCGGCGGACCGCCCCACGGATGTCGACGCGGACCGCTCCGGCGATGCCTCGATGGATGCTCGCGCGGACGCCTCGATGGAGGCTCGCACGGACGCCTCGATGGAGGCTTCGCCGAGCAACCCCGCCGCCGCGGCCCTCGCCGCCTCGGGCGCCGCCAACGGCATCTGCCGCCCCACCACCCGCTGACCCCCCGCTTCCCATCTGGTGGGCTGGCCCGCCGCATTGTGGGTGTACCCACCGCATGCGGCTGGTCCACCCACCTCGGGATGGGCTGACCCATCAAATGGGCCTCTCCTCCTCAACGTGTGTGGTACGACGCGGGGCGCTGCACGGTGGCTTCACTCGCACCCCCATCGGTGGCAGCAGGATCGGCGACTGTGCGGACTGTGTTGCCGGCAACCGATTGCCGGCGACACAGAAGTCACACTCGACCGCAACTCACCACACTCATCACCGTGGCTTCGGTCGCGGTCCGGGGGCTCGCGCCTGCGATCGTGGTTGGCTCCGGGCGGACCTGAGCCACTCACCAACCCGCACTTTCGTCGCTCAGGGACGGACCGCTGAGCGTGTGCCGGACCGGCCGCGCGGAGTTGGACAGTGGTGGGCGTCCGCCGGCCGGCATCCGCACGGTGGCTTCACTGGCCGTGCCCAACGAGCAGTCCATCTCGACTGTGACGACAGTGCCGCCGGTAAACGTTGGACAACAGCACACAGGCCACAGTCGAGCGCAGACTCATCGCACTCGGCACGGTGGCTTCGGTCGCGCTGGCACCACCTCACCCCAACAGACCGTGGCCGACAGTCGCAGCTCCGGGCCGAGGAGATGACGTCGACCACGCCTCCAACGACCCGTACCTGAGACATAAGAGACTTGAATGGGGCGGACTGCGCACGGCATACGGCGGGGTGGGCGGAGCCACCGCGGCCCACCACCGCTGACCGCCGCCCTGCTGACCGCCGCCCTGCTGACCCCCGGATTCCGGTCTCCGGTTTTCGTCGGTGGGCCCGGTTAGGGTTGCCGCCATGCTGTCCGTCCTGGGTTATCACCGAGCTGTCCTCGCGGCTGTCCACCGTCAGGACCAGCAGGCCTGGGCCGCGCTGCGCGGTGCTCCCGACGTAACGCTCGACGACACTCTGCGCCGCAACGCCTACCGGCTCGACGCCGACTCCCACCCGATCGTGCACCGGGCGGGCCGGCGCGCGGCCGAGGCGCTCGAGCTGGCGACCGAGATCGAGTACTTCCAGCTCAACGGCGCCCCGAACGCGTCGTACCTGCATCAGGCCGGGCCCGCGATCGTGCTGTTCCAAGGAGCACTGCTCGATCGGCTCGACGAGGACGAACTGACCGCGGTCATCGGTCACGAGCTGGCGCACCGGCTGTTGTGGGAGAGCGAGGACGGCGCCTACCTCGCCGTCGACCGCCTGCTCGACGCCGCTGCCGGTGACGCTCGCACCCCCGCGCAGTACCTCGAGACCCATCGACGGTGGTCGCTCGCGACCGAGCTGTTCGCCGACCGCGGCGCGCTGACCGCAAGCGGCGACCTCAGTACGACGATCCGCGCGCTGCTCAAGCTCGAGACCGGCCTGAGTTCCGCCGACCCCGCGGCGTACCTGAAACAGGCCGAGAAGGTCGATCTGAGTTCGGGCAGCCGGGGTACGACCCATCCCGAGGCGGTTGTGCGCGCCTGGGCGTTGCGGAGCTGGCTGGCCGGCGACGATGTCGAGGCACTGATCACCGGACCACTCGACGTGGACGCACCCGATCTGCTCGATGCGGCCGTCCTGCGGGAGGTGAGCCGAGATTTCGCGGCGCTGATCGCCCGATCCGAGGAGTTGCTGACCGATGCGGTGGCCGCAGCTGCCGCGGGCTTCATCGATCCGCCGGGACCGCTGGGCGTGCCCGGTGAGTCACTGCGCTTCGATGAACCGCTGGCAGTGCGTCCCGTCGATGGTGCACCGCCGCCGCGGCCCAGACCAGTGGCCGACGCCACCAAGCGCTACCTGGCCTATCTCCTGCTCGACCTCGCCACGGCCGATCCGGAGACCGGTGAGGACGGACTGATCGCCTCGCTCCGGATCGCCCGGCGTACCGGGCTGCAGGGGTACGTCGATATCGCGGGAGTCGAGCTCGGGTGGAGCGACGCGGATCGGGCGCGGCTGGTTGGGGCGGTGACCGCATGAGCGCCGAAGAACTGGTCGCGCTGGCTGTCGCCGAGGACGGTCTCGGCAGTGACGCCCTGCTCGCGGCGGTGCTGCCGTTGTTCCGTGCGACGGCCGAGGTGCATGAGCGCGGTCTGGTCGCGCCACTGCGCGGTCTCGGACGGCTCACCGTCGACGACCAGCACCGGCTCGGCTTCCGGCCCGAGGATGCGGGCCGCCCGACGCTCGCCGAGCGCGAGCTCGACGCCCGGCAGGGACCTCGGGCAGTCGCCGTCGAGGTGGTCGCGCACCGCACCGAGAAGCTCGACCTCGGCGAGGATGGCGGTCGGGCCACCACCACGGTCGTCGATCCGGTCCCGTCCGCGATCACCGCGCCGACGCATCTGCCGGGCTGGCAGTGCTGGGAGCATGTGGTCGGCCATCACGACCCACTGACCGATGTGTACAGTCTCGGCCAGCTGCTGCTCGCGCTCGGCAGCGGTCTGGACCTGTCTCGGCCGGCCGACGTCGCCGAGCTGATAGATGCCCGAGGCAACTTCTTCCGGCTGGCCCCGGGGCTGCATCCGGTGATCGTCTCGATCGCTGCGCAGATGGCCGAGCCGGACCGGCATCGCCGGGCCCAGGACCTGCACTCACTGATCGGCCAGCTGGAGAACTACCGTGACCAGCCGCTGGACTTCGACCTCGCGGCGGTCACCAGGGATGCGGCCGACCAGCGGACCGCGGTGCTCGGGGCCCTCCGCAACCGGCTGTTCGACCTGTCCCGGCGGAACCGGCTGATCAACTTCCGCCCGACTGCTCAGACGTTGAACCTGACCGAGGCGTCGGTGCCGCTCATGCTCGACGTCCGCAGCATCGAGCCGGACCAGCTGTTCACCTGGCGCGACGACCTCGCCGCCCAGCTGCTGAGCAAGACCCAGCCGCTCGGCAAATGGATTCGGTACGACGAAGCGCCGTACGCCGCGAACACGCTGGACAAGCTGATCGCGACCGCCCGGCGGGACCGGACGGAGTACGGGCAGGACCAGTTGCGGCTGGTGCCGGCGTTCCTGCGCTGGCACGACCTCAGGAACGATCCGGAGACCCGGCTGGCTTCGCCGCTGGTGCTGGTGAAGGTGGAGCTGGCGAAGAAGCGCGGTGTGCGGGACTCGTACACGATTCGGGTGACCGACCCGATCGCCGAGGTCAACCCGACGCTGCGACACCACCTGCACCAGCTGTACGGGATCACCCTGCCGGAGACCGTCGACCTGTCCGAGCGTGGTGCGCTGGGCGTCCTGCACGAGCGGCTGGCGAAGGAGATTCAGGCGACCGAGCCAGGGCTGCGGCTGCACCTGCAGGAGAAGCCGCGGATCGATCTCGTCCGGCAGCGGGCGCTCGTCAAGCTGCGCAGTTACCAGCGGCGGAAGCGGCGGGGCTCGGTCGGCGACTTCGCCGGCAAGCAGTATGCGTACTCGTACCGGCGCTCGGACTATCAGCCGCTCGGGGTGCAGATCTTCCAGTCGCAGCTGGCGACCCAGGTGCTGCCGCTCGGGATCGCGCTCGGCGAGACGCCGCGGCGACCGTCGGCGATCGAGACCGACACGTACTCCCTGGACACCAGCGGCGGGCCGTACTCGTGGGACGTCGATTTGTGCGCGGTGTCGCTGGCGAACTTCAACTACCGGACGCTGGGGCTGGTCCGGGACTACGACGAGCTGCTCGCGACGGGTGCGACCGGGGCGTCGTTCGAGCAGTTGTTCTCGGAGCTGCCGCGGCCGATCAGCGGCGTGCCGCCGGAGTTGCCGGTCGGTGAGCGCCATCTGGTCGTGCCGGCCGACGGTTCGCAGGTGGGTGCGATCGCGCGGGCGCAGCGGGGCGAGAGCTTCGTGATCCAGGGACCGCCGGGGACCGGCAAGTCGCAGACGATCACCAACATGATCGCCGACTTCGTGGCTCGCGGGCAGCGTGTGCTGTTCGTCTGTCAGAAGCGGGCGGCGCTGGACGTCGTCCACGCTCGGCTGGCGAGTCGGCGGTTGGACGGGCTCTGCACGCTGATCCACGACTCGCAGGCGGACAAGAAGGCGTTCGTCCACGGGCTGCGGGAGACCTATGAGGAGTGGCTGGCCGCCGACGACAACCTCGACGAGCTGACCGACCGCCGGGATGCTCTGGTGGCGCGGGTCGAGCGGCTCCTGGTGGCGGTCGGGGAGTTCGAAGGAGCGTTGGGCGCCGGCTCGCCACGGCTCCGGGATGTGGTCGACCGGCTTGCCGAGCTGCGGGATCAGCAGTGGATCACGGAGTCCGAGCTGGTCCCGAGCGCGGCGGAGTGGTGGAGTGCGCGACAGGCAGTCGGCGCGGTGGCGCGAGAGCTGGCAAGTGCGGACCCTTCCACGGGTGGTGTGCTTGCCCGGAGCCCGCTCGCGTACGTAGCCGCTGAGCGCTGGGCCGATGCGGATCTCTCGGAGCTGGTGCGGACAGTGCGAGCAGCCTGGGCCAAGGTGGACGAGGCCCTAGCCGAGGTGGGCGGTCCCGCGGACACATCCGGGGCTGGGCCGCGTGGTGTGGGTTGGGATGTGCGGCAGGTGGGAGCGCTGGCTGGGGTGGGGCGGCTGTTGGCGCCGCTCGCGGAGCGGGACCGGACAGCGGTGCTTGATCCGCGGTCGCGGGAGGCCGAGCGGCTGGCGGCGGCGGTTGCGGAGCAGACTCGGCTGGAAGACACCGAGCGGAAGGCTTGGCAGGGCGCGGCTGGCTGGAGTGAGCCGTTGTCGCCGGCTGATGCGGCTTCGGCTCTGAAGGTTGCCCAGAGCAAGGAAGGTGGCCTCTTCTCCTTCCTGGCCGGGGACTGGCGGCGGGTGAAGGCGTTGGTGCACTCGCGTTTCGACAATTCCGGGCGGGCAGTCCGGCCTTCGGTTGTCGAGACGTTGACCGATCTGGTCGCCGCGCACGCGGCGACGGCTGCCGTGGCCGAGCATGCCGAGCGGGAACGGCAGGAATGGGGGACCGCCGATCCCCGCGAGCTGGCGAATGGCCTCGCCGCGGTGCGCAAGGACCCGCTGCTGCCGGACTGGCGGTTCGCGCTCCAAGACGGCGTACCGGAGGGCCTGGAGCGGCTCGCCGACCTGCTCGACGAGGCTGAGGTGCCAACGCGACGGCTGCTGGATGCCGGATACCAGTCGCTGTCCGTCGACGGTCTGCGCGCAGTCCTGGATCGACTGACCGCAGCAGACCCCGTCATCCGGGCGGTCGGTCCGGCCCTGCGGGATCTGCAGGAGGCGCCGGCCGCGGTGCAGACCGCCGTACGGCGATTGGACGCGTCACCCGACCAGCTCGAGTACGCCGTCTGTGCGGCGGAGTGGGAGCGGGCCCGGTCGGCCGCCGCGCTGCGGCTGCCGTCGGTGCGGGTCGACGCGATCGTTGGCGAGCTCGGCCTGGTGTACGACGAGTTGACCGAGCTCGAGGCCGAGGTGATCGTCGCGGGCGTCCGCCGCCGGTTCCTCGCCGAGCTCCGGCACTCCGAGCTGAGCGTCTCCGGGATGTCGCCGGAGGACCGGGCCCGCAAGAAGCAGTTCGCGGCCGGCCGGCGCGAGGTGGAGCACGAGTTCGGCAAAGTGATGCGGTACCGCTCGATCCGCGATCTCGCCTCCGGTGCGCCGGGAGCGGTGGTCGCCACGCTGCGGCCCGTGTGGTTGATGAGCCCCTCGTCGGTCTCCGACACGTTGCCGCTGACCGCGGACTTCGATGTCGTCATCTACGACGAAGCCAGCCAGATCCCAGTGGAGGAAGCGATTCCGGCGCTGCATCGGGCACCGCAGGTGATCGTCGTCGGCGACCAGATGCAGCTGCCACCGACGCAGTACTTCCGGGTCCGCTCCGGCGACGATCTCGAGGACGAGTCGTCCGAGCAGGTCGGAGTGGCGTTGACGGAGGACAGCTTCCTCTCGATCAGTGCGTTGCGGCTCGCATCGACGATGCTGACCTGGCACTACCGCAGCCGATCCGAGTCGCTGATCTCGTTCAGCAACGCCGCGTTCTACCAGGGCCGGCTGGCGACGGTCCCGGACCGGCTACCGGCCAACGTCGCGCCGCCCTGGCTGCTGCGGTCGGACGCGCCGATGGTCGCCGAGGTCTGCGACAGCCTGCTGGACGGGAGCATCACCTCGGTCCGGCTGGCCGACGGCGTCTACCAGCGCCGGACGAATCCGGCCGAGGCCCGCTGGATCGCGGAGCTGGTCCGGGAGTTGCTGGCGCGGCAGACCGGCAAGAGTCTCGGGATCGTCGCGTTCTCAGAGGCGCAGCAGACCGAGATCGAGCGCGCGCTGGACGAGCTGGCCGCGGCTGATCCCGCCTTCGGCGCGCAGTACGAGGCCGAGCAGGTGCGCACGCACGGAGAGCAGGACGTCGGCCTGTTCGTGAAGAACCTGGAGAACGTTCAGGGTGACGAGCGGGACATCGTCCTGATGAGCGTCTGCTACGCCGCCGGGCCGGACGGCCGGATGCTGATGAACTTCGGGCCGATCAACACCTCCGGCGGCGAGAAGCGGCTCAACGTCATCTTCAGCCGGGCCCGGCACCACATGGTCGTCGTGAGCAGCATCGAGCCGGAGGCGATCACCAACACCTACAATGACGGAGCGAACACCCTGCGTCGCTTCCTCGGGTACGCCGACGCCGTTTCACGAGGCGATGTGCCCGCAGCCCAGGCGGCCCTGGCGTCGTTCACCACCCCGGTACGCCGAGCCGTGGCGACCGCGGTGCCGACGACAGAGGCAGTCGTCGGGCAACTGCGCGAAGCGTTGGAGGCGCGCGGAGTCGAGGTCGAGACGGCCGTCGGCAGCTCGGTGTTCCGCTGCGACCTGGCGCTGAGGCTCCCCGGCGACGCCGGCTACCGGATGGCAGTGCTGGTCGACACCCGGACCCGAGTCTCCGCCGACACCCTGCTGGAGCGCCTGACCACGCACCCGGCCGCACTCAAAGCCACCGGCTGGCGAGTCCATCACGTCCTCACCGCGGACTGGATCCAGACTCCGGACACGGTGCTGGCCCACCTGCTCGAGACTCTCCACCGGCCGATCGACTAGGGGCGGGCGCGGAACTGGTAGCAGATGAGGCCGCCGATCAAGGCGCCGAGCGTGCCGAGGGCGAGGTCGCCGAGCGTGTCGGTGTAGGCGGACTGGAGTTCGGGAGAGTTGCGGACGAAGGCGACGTACTCGCCGAGTTCCCAGATGACGGCGGCGGTGGCGCCGAAGCCGAGGGCGACGAAGGCGAGGACTCCGCGGGAGAGGTTGCGCGGGGCGAAGGCGAGCAGGGCGCCGGCGGTGAGGAAGCCCCAGAGCAGGAAGTGCATGGCGTCGTCCCACCAGTCGACGGTGTCGAACAGGTTGAGGCGGTTGCCGATCAGGTCGATCAGCCAGGGCAGCGTGAGCAGCAGGTCGGCGGGCCAGGGGAAGGTGCGGTGCAGTTTGCTGCGGGTGCGGCCGTAGGCCCACCACCACAGCGGAAGCACCATCGCACCGATCGGGTAGACGACCAGGCGGGCGCCCGCGGCCTTGCCCTTGATCCCGCTCAGGTCCGGCCAGACGAGGGCTGTGAGCAACAATCCGAACAGCAGCACCTTGGCGATCAGGGCGGCGTACCGGATCCGGTTGCTGTGCGTGGCCGGCGCTGTCGTGGTGGCAACCATCGTCGTCATGCCTCTCAGTCAAACCGACCGCTGGGCGAGGCGGATGAGTACATCTACGCGAAGAACCCCCGCGATGCCGTCATTGTGACGGATCGCGGGGGCCCTGGGGGAGTAGGTCAGCCGACGCTCAGCAGGTCGACGACGAAGATCAGCGTCTCACCGGGCTTGATCGCGCTGCCGGCGCCGCGGTCGCCGTAGCCCAGGTGCGGCGGGATGACCAGCTTGCGGCGGCCGCCCACCTTCATGCCCTGGACGCCGGTGTCCCAGCCCTGGATGACCTGGCCGACGCCGAGCTGGAAGCCCAGCGGCGCGCCCCGGTTGTACGACGCGTCGAACTCCTCGCCGGTCGAGTGCGCGACGCCCACGTAGTGCACGTTCACCCGCGAGCCGGCTACGGCCTCGTCGCCGTCGCCCACGGTGATGTCGGTGATCTCGAGATCCGCCGGCGGCGGCCCGTCGGGAAAGTCGATCTCTGGCTTGTCAGTCATGCCACCAAGCTAACCAGACGCCCGGCCGGACCTGGGTCACCCCCCACTGACCGGTGGCAGATCGGCGGCGAGCTGGAGCAGCCGGTCGAGGACCGAGCCGCCGGACGCGGAGCCGCCGTCGTGCTGCCACTCGTTGGTGATCCAGGTGGTGATGTTGCCGATGCGGGCGGCGGTCTGCAAGGAGAGGTCTGCGTCGACGTACATGTCCTCGTGCCAGATGGCAGCGGCGACCGGTACGTCGTTCGCGGCGAGCCGATCGACGTCGTACAGGCGGGGCCAGTCGCCCTCGGCGGCGAGCAGGTTCGCGGCCTCGGCGAACTCCCGCAGACCCGAGATCTGCTCGAACATCCACGGGAAGACCATCTCGCCGGTGAACAGCAGCCGGTCCTGATCGGGGCTGAATTCCGCGGGACGCAGTCGTGCTGCGGCCCAGTTGGTCAGGTGGTCGCCCTGCGCGTAGATCAGCTCGTGGATGGCCGCCCACAGAGGCTCGATCCCGAAGGCCGTCTTGTTCATCACTGTGTGCAGGAACGCGTCATCCAGTACGTCGCCGTCCCACGCCTCGTCGATCAGCCAGTGCAGCGTCTCGGCCGCCGAGCCCATGCCGAGACCGACTCCGAGCAGCTGGAACCGCCGTACGTCGAGTTGGTCGCCGTTCGGCAGCCGTACGTCGTGATCCCGCAGATAGTCGGCGATCCGGCGGACACGCTCGACGTCCTCGGGGTAGCGGGTATAGAACGCGTCGTTCTTGGCGACGACCCGAGGATAGGTGCGCCGGTAAACGTCGTCCGCGGTCGCGTCGAGACCGGGCAGACCGCCGGTGATCAGGCAGGTCTTGAGGCCCTCGGGCGCGAGCGACAGGTAGGTGAGCGTGATGAAACCGCCGTAGCTGGTGCCGAGGCTGGTCCACGGTTCGTCCGGGCTCAGTTGCGCGCGGATCAGCTCGGCGTCGCGCACGATCGAGTCCGCGCGGAACAGCCGCAGGTACGCCGCCAGCTCGGCCGGCGTCTTCGAGGCCGCGGTCCGCGCGGTGATCGCCGTACTGCGACCGGTGCCGCGCTGATCGAGCAGCAACACTCGGTAGTCGCGAGTGGCGCGCTCGATCCAGCCGCTCGCCGAGCTCGGCCGGGGTGCCGCGAGGCCGGGGCCGCCCTGGAAATAGATGAGCCATGGCAGCTTGGCGTCCGCCTTGCCGGTCGCGACGACCTCCCGCCCCAGCACCTCGATCGTCTCGCCGTCGGGCCGGGAGTGATCCAGCGGAACGGTGAACAGATGGTCGGTGACAACCAACCCAGGCAGTCTTGGCATAGGCCCCATCCTCGGACGGCGGCGGGTCACGCAGAATGGCGATCATGCCGACTTATCGCGCGCGATTCGATGCCACGGTTGCCTTCACGAACGGCGGTGGACTGCAGGTCCAGGGGTTCCTGGTCGACGTGCCGTCGGCCGACGTCACGCCGGCGGAGATCGGCGAGCTCTTCCTCGGCTCGCTGGGATTGCTGATGGCTGGTGAGGTTCAGCTCAGCAATGTGGAGGTGGTCGAGGCCGCCCACAAAGGCACGCGCGGTGGGCCCGCTGCCGAGGGTGCGGCGAGCGGCGGGCGGGCGGCGTACGTCGAGCTCAGTCACGTGATCCGGGACGGCATGGTGACGCTGCCGAATCTGCCGGCGCCGAGCTTCGGCAAGCAGCTGACCAGGGAAGCGTCGCGAGAGCTTTATGCGCCGGGTACCGAGTTCGAGATCGGCCTGTTGACCATGGTGACGAACACCGGTACCTACATGGACAGCCCGTATCACCGCTACCCCGACGGGCACGATCTGACCGGCTTCAGGCTCGAGCGCACGGCCGATCTGCCGACGGTCGTCGTACGGGTGCAGGACAGTGGCCGGCTCGGCATCGACGCGGCCGCGCTGGCGACGTACGACGTGCGCGGGAAGGCGGTCCTGCTGCACACCGGTGACGATGCGCGGTTCGGGACACCGCAGTACGTCGAAGAGGCGCACTTCCTGACGCGGGACGGCGCCGAGTGGCTGATCGACCGCGGCGCCGTACTGGTCGGGATCGACGCGGCCAACATCGACGACATGACCGACGGCACCCGGCCCGCGCACACGCTGCTGCTCGGAGCGGGGATCGCGGTCGTCGAACACCTCACCAACCTGAGCGAGGTCCCGCCCATCGGCGCGCTGTTCACCGCGACCGCACCCCGCATCGAGGGCCTCGGAACCTTCCCGGTCCGCGCCTACGCGAAGGTCGCTACGAGCTAGTCCGAGCGTGCACGTGGGCGTCGTGACGGCCGTCGGCCAACTGCCAAGCACTGCGCAGAGTGCCTTCCAGGAGGTAGCCGGCCTTCTCGGCGACTCGGCAGGACGCGTGGTTGCGAGTCGAATGCTGAAGCGCGATGCGCTGGAAGCCGAGAGCGAAGCACCAGCGCTCGAGGGTCGCGATCGCGCGCGGCGCCAGCCCTTGACCGCGGGCGCTCGGAAGCATCCAGTACGACAAGCTGACGGTCGCGTTGGTGAGGTCGATGTGCCGGAGGCCGATCTGGCCGACTGCGGTGTCGGCGCTGGTGATGGCCCAGGCGGCAGCCTCGGCGGCCGCCCAGCGCTCGCGCCACTGAGCCAGCCAGTCCGCCGCCGCGGCCGGGGTCTCGATGCGCAGGACGTGCCAATGCGTGATGTCGGCGTCGGTGAACGCCGACATCACAGCTGGTACGTCGGTGCTGCGCCACGGCCGCAGGTTGTCGAGCACCGGCTGGTCGGCGGCGAACGCCGTATTAGCGAGCAGTGAGGACCTCACGAAGTTTGTCGGCGAACTCGGCCGGCTTGCCGGGCATCCCGTACTCGTCGCCGAGGAAGCCGGCATGGTTGCCCGGGAAGACGACCGGCGTGAGCCCGAGGCGGTCGGCCACAGCCTGCCCGCCGCGCGCGGCCATCTGCCCGCCGGACTCCTCACCGACGCCGATCACGAGCCGGTCCTTGACCTTGGCCAGTGCATCGAAGTCGGGCTGGTACGACGTCGTCCCGCGGATGTTCTGGCCGAGCAGCACATCGTCGCGGGTACCGTCGTCCTCCGCCGACATGCCGAACATCGCCGGATCCGGCGCGGGCCGGTCGGTGTAGTCGGCCGGGAACTCGCCCTCGAAGCCGACGAGCGCGATGAACTTCGCCATCCCGGCGCCGTGGCCGTCGCGCTGGTAGGTCTCGTAGACGTCGTCAGTCGCGGCCCGCGCGGCTTCGCTGTCCGGAAGGAGATCGACCAGCGGTGGCTCGTGCGCGACCAGGGTGTTGACGAGGTCGGGGCGGTTGGCCAGAAGAGCAAGCGCGTTCACCGCGCCACCGCTGCTCGCGAAGATGTCGACCGGGCCGACGTCCAGCGTCTCGATCAGTACGGCGAGGTCGCCGGCGTGGATCATCGGGTTCAGCTCGCCGGTGTCGGTGCGCACGCTGCGCTCGACGCCGCGGGGGTCGTAGGTGACCACGGTCCGCTCCGGGAAGTGCGACGCCAGCGTCGGGAAGCCGCTCGCACCCATCGGGCAGCCGATCACCAGCAACACCGGTTGGTCGCGCTCGGCGAGCTCACCGCGGACGTCGTACGTGAGGGTGACGTTGGGGATGTTGATCGTGCTCGTGACCGGATCCGTCATGGCTGGAGCCTACTCATCCTGGACCTGCACGGCACTACCCTCGAAGCCCATGCGGAGAAAACTTCTGGCGACGATCGCGGCCGTCGCGCTGACCATCACCGCCTCCGGTACGGCGCAGGCCGCCGTACCGAATTATGGCGAGTACTCGCTGATGTTCGAGAAGTCGGCCGGACAGTACTGGGCCGGTGGAACCGCGGCCGGCCAGTGGGCCTGGACCCCGTTGAGCGCCACCGAGTCCGACATCTCGTGGGGCGACCCCAAGACCTGGCCGCCGAAGTCCGCCGAACACTTCATCCGCTCCGGCGACTGGGTCCTCCTCGACGGCTACAACGACGGCGCCGGTCGCCCGCTCACCCAGATCCAGCGCGTCACCTCGGAGCAGCTCGGCGACGCCAACTGCAACAACCTGCAGCCCATCCCGTCCGCCGAAGGCCGCCAGCACTACGTCAAGTGGAGCATCCCCAGCACCGGCTACTGCCTCGACGCCACCGGCACCATCAAACCCCCGAACAACTCCACCACCGTCAACTTCCGCCACCTGCAGAAGTGGTCACCCCCGCACCCCTGCTCCAACCCCTACTTCACCGCCCAAACCTGCATCACCCAGTTCGAGCAATGGTGGGACGACAACAACCACTCCTACTCCCTCCAACTCTCCCGAACCCTCGAACTCGCCAAAGGCCAAGGCATGGCCTTCACCAACCACACCACGGTCCCCGTGTCGTGGAACGCCGACGCCCGCTACTACTGGCACTACTAACCAGTGAAGTACGCCCTGCTGCTCTTCGTCGCCACGGTCATCAGCGCCCAGCTACTGATGTTCTCCAGCCGCCGCAAACCACTCGCCACCCGCTTCCGTGACCTCAGCGAGGGCGGCGATGTGACGACGATCGGCGGGGCAGCATTCCTGATGTGCGGCTCAGTCGGTGCTGTGGGCGGTCACCTCCTGGGATCACCCGCTTCGGTGCCGCCGCCGGCATGGCCGTCGCCCTCGTCGGCACCGCGATCGCGGTGATCTGGGCCCACCGTCGTCCGCAACCACCACCGCGCCACCGCGACGACGACACCGTCGGCAAGGACACGTAGAAGTCAGCGAGTGAAGGCCGGCGCACGCTCACGCGAAGGCGCCCGGGGGCCGCGAGCGGCACTACTACGTGTCGCTCCCGACGCGACAACGGTCCTCCCGCCTCGGCCGCAGCCCGCCCCACGTCGGCCGGCGGCTCGGCACTACGTCCTGTCGCTCGGCGCGTTGTTCGGTGCGAAGAGCTCCAGCTGGATGTTGTCCTGGTCGCGGAAGACGAGCACCGAGGCGTACGGCTCGTCGGCGATCGGCGACTGGGTCAACGGCTTGTCGGCGGTGTCCGCGCGGACCACACCATGAGCCTCCAAGTGCTCCTGCCACTGCTCGAGATCGGAGCGGGTGCCGACGGTGAAACCGGCATGGTCGAGCCCGGTCGCCGTCTCGGCGCTGAGCCGTCCGTTGTTGGTGTCGTGCCGGTGCAGCGCGATCATCAACCGGTGGTCCGCGTCCGCGAGGATCCGCCCCACCCCTCCGCGGTGCGGAATGTCCATCACCGGATGAACGTCGAAGACCTCCCCGTACCACCGGACGCTGGCCTCCAGATCGGTCACGGTGAGGGCCAGATGGTGGAGCGTGGGCTGGGTGACTGTGGACATGTTTCCCCCTTCAGGTTCTTGCTTCCCCGGACGCGTAGCGCGCGAGGAACATCTCGGTCGCGTCCGCGACGAGCCGGGTCCACCGGTCGCCACCAGGCTCGTTGGAGACCTGCTGGTCGACCAGACCGGTCGTCAGGGCGGTCCAGATGTCGAGGTGCCGCTGATCGTGCACGCCGTTGCGTGCGAGGAGCTCGCGAGTGTTCTCCAGTGCACTGATCGCGAGCTCATAGGACTCCGGTGACGGCGTGAAGCCGGGCACGGACCGCTGGAAGAGCAACTGGTACCGCGGTACGTCGTCGACGCAGAACCTGACAAAGGCTTCTGCCTCGGTCAGTAGGTCCCGGGTCGGATCATCGGTTACCGGCAGGCCGGCCTTCAGGTCGACGAACGCCTGCGCGGCCTCGGCGAACATCGCGTCGAAGATGGCGTTCTTCGACTCGAAGTACGCGTAGACCGTCGGCGTAGTGATCCCGGCCCGGCGAGCGAGCTCCCGCAGCGACAAAGCCGCCAGCCCGTCCTCCCGCACCAACCCCCACGCAGCCCTCAGTACCGAAGCCCGGGCACTCTCCCGCCGGGCCTCGCGCCAGTCACCAGAACCCTTTAACACAGTCAGCATTATTTGCACGCTGTTAAAATCTTGTCAACGGTTCGGACGCCTTGAACATGACCCGGCCTCAGTGGCGCGGCGTCTCGCGGTTGCGATGCGGATCTCCACCCAAGCCGGGACGCGTTTTATTTGTGCCTGTCCCCCGAGATCAGTCGTGCGGCGATAAGGCCTATGCGGCTACCGATCACGATGGTGATCGGTACCGCCAGCAGGACGATGGTCATCAGGAAGAGGACGACCGAGAGGTTGTCGGTCAGCCCTTCTCCACGGATGAGCAGGATGACGAAGGCGATGATTCCGACGGCAGCGCAGACCACCGTGAAGACTGTTTCCCAGGGCTTGAGTTTCATCAGTTGTCGTCAATCCTCGTCAGTGCGTGAACGGCCCACTTTGTCGCCGATCTCGTACCCAACCCCGCCACGCACGAAAAACCCGACGACGGCACCGGGGATGCCACCGGCGTAGCCCACCCTGGCACCGGATGCCGTACCGGCCGTGCCGACGATGAGACCGCCGATGTTCCCGCCCACATGCGCGGCAGCGCTGGATGGAAGCGCGGTAGCGCGCAAACGGGGGCGGGCGTAGCTGGCGCGGGGGAATAGCAACAGCCGCCCGGGACGACCCCGGGCGGCTGTTGGTGGGTTACTTCTTGACTGCCTTGTTGTAGGCGTCGATCTGGGGCTTGACGGACTCGGCGGCGGCCTTCATGGCTGCGGCCGGGTCGGTGCCGAGGACTGCTTTTTCGAGGCCGTCTTCGGCGGCTTTGCGGGCCTGCGGCATGACGCCGAGGATGCAGCCGGAGGAGGCGTTGGTGGGCTTGGTGTTGTGGAGCTGGGTGATGGCGGTGGTGAACTGCGGGTACTGCGCCACCCAGGCCTTGTCGGCCGGGAGGTCGAGGGCCTTGGAGTTGATCGGGAAGTAGCCGGTGCCGGTGTGCCAGGCGGCCTGCTGCTCGGGGGAGGAGGCGAACTTCACGAACTCCCAGGAGGCGCGCTTCTCGGCGTCGGAGTGGCCGGGGCCGTCGATCCAGAGGGAGGCGCCGCCGATGATCGGGCCGCCGGTGTCGGAGGCGCTCAGGTGCGGGAAGGGGGCGGTCATCACGGTGAACTTGCCCTTGGCCGCGTCGATGTAGCCGCGCAGTGAGCCGGTGGACTCCAGGTGCATGGCCGACGTACCGGACTTGAAGACCGCCTGGGCGTCGTCGGTCTTCTTACCGGTGTTCGGCATCAGGCCCTGCTTGACCATCTCCTGGTACCAGGTGGCGATCTTGACGCCCTGCTCGCCGTCGAAGTCGACCTTCGAGGCGAGGTCCTTGCGGCCGTTGTCGTTGTCGCAGTACGTCGTTCCGGACTGCGCGATCAGCTGCTCGACGAACCACCCGTAGATGGCGGCGTTGAAGCCGTACTGAGTGGTCTTGCCACCCTGCTTGATGGTGAGCTTCTTGGCCGCGGCCATGATCTCGTCGAGGTTGGCCGGCGGCTTGGCCGGGTCGAGGCCGGCCTTCACGAAGGCTTCCTTGTTGATGTACAGCAAGGGCATCGACGTGTTGAACGGCATCGAGTTCAGCTTGCCGTCGATCGAGTAGTAGTTCGCGATGTTCGGCTCGATCGAGTCCAGCGTGTAGCCGTCCTTGTCGGCGAACTTCTGGATCGCGACGGTCTGCTTGGAGTCGATCATGAACCGCGACCCGATGTCGTAGATCTGGACCAGCGAGGGCGTGTTGCCCTGCTGCACCGAGGTCTTGTACTTCGTGATCGTGTCGTCGTAGTCACCCTGGTAGACCGCGGTGACCTCGATCTTGCCCTTGTTGGCCGCGTTGAAGGCCGCGACCAGCTTGTCGATCGCCGCGCCGTTGGCGCCCTTCATCCCGTGCCAGAAGGTGACCTTCGTGACGCCGGTCGCCTTGTCGAGCGCGCTCGCGTCGGGCGCGTCCACCGATCCGGCGGAATCGCCGCCGGAGTCGCTGCCGCCACAGCCGGCCACGACCAGCGCCAGCGCGGCCAGGACCGACAACGCGGACGTCGTACGTCGGATAGAACGCATCACAGTCACCTCTCTCAAGAACATCAACGGATCGCGCCCGCGGTCAGCCCGCGGACGATGAAGCGCTGGCCGAAGATCACGATGGCCAGGGTGGGCAGGATGGAGAGCGTGACGCCGGCCAGGATGAGTCCTGGGTCGGCCGCCTCCGCGTCGTTCAGCTGGCTGATCCCGATCTGCAACGTACGGCGGGATGCCGAGTCGCCGATCAGCAACGGCCAGAAGAACTGGTTCCAGGCGGACAGGAAGACGTACAGCCCGACCGCCATCAGCGCCGGCTTGTTCAGCGGCATCAGGATCCGGGTCAGGAACCGCCAGTGCCCGGCGCCGTCGATCGTCGCCGCGTCCCGCAGCTCCAGCGGGAACTGCAGGAACGACTGCCGGAGCAGGAACACCCCGAACGCGTTCGCCAGGAACGGCAGCACCAGCGCCAGCATCGTTCCGGCGTACGACGCGGTCAGCCGCTCGCCGCCGATCGACCAGCCGGTGATGGTCAGGTAGTTCGGCAGCACGATCGATTCCCACGGCACCATCAGCGTGGCCAGGAACAGCCCGAACAGCACGGTCCGGCCCCACATCTTCATGAAGACGAACGCGTACGCCGCGAGCACGCTGGTGATGAGTTGGGACAGCGTGATGACCGAGGTCTGCAGGATCGAGTTCACGTACTGCTGGCCGATCGGCGTACCGGAGTGCGTGGCGCCCTCGTAGTTGCCGGTGAAGATCCCGTGCGGGAACAGATCCGGCGGGTACGACGAGATCTGGCCGGGTGACATCACCGAGCCCGCGATCACGTAGTACACGGGGAAGATCACCAGCAGCGCGGCCCCGATCAGGACCAGATAGGTGATGACGCGTGCAGGCTTCACTTGTAGTGCACCCGCCTCTCGAGGACACCGAACTGGATCGCCGTACAGATCAGCAGGATGATCAGCAGCACGATCGCCTGCGCCGACGCGGCGCCGAAATCGCTGGCGTTGTTCGCGAAGGCGGTGTGGTAGATCGAGTAGACCAGCGTCTTGGTCGACTGCTCCGGCCCGCCCTCAGGGGTAAGGATCTTGATCTGGCCGAAGCCCTGCAGGGACTGGATCGTCGAGATGACGACCAGGAAGAACAGCTGCGGCCCGAGCATCGGGATGGTGATGAACCGGGCGGCCCGGAAACCGCCGGCGCCGTCCAGGGTGGCCGCCTCGTTGATCTCGTCGGGGATCGCGCCGATCCCGGCCGACAGCACCAGCACGTTGTAGCCGATGCTCATCCAGACCGTGGTGATCGCGACGCTGATCAGCGCCCAGGACGGATCGGTCAGCCAGCCGATCCGGTCCACGCCGAACTTGCCGAGCATGCCGTTGGCCAGCCCGATCGCCGGGTTGTAGATGGTGGCGAAGATGACCGACGCGCTGGCCACCGAGAAGGCGAACGGCAGCGCGAACGCGGTCCGGAAGATCCGGATGCCCTTGATGTGCTGCTCGAGCAGCAGTACGACGATCAGGGCGCCGAGGACCCCGGGGATCACGGTCAGCAGCACGAAGGCCAGCGTCACCCAGAGGATGTGCCGGAACTCGGCCGAGCCGAGCATGTCGCGGTAGTGCTGCAACCCGACGAACGCGTCGGGCCGGCCGAAGAGGTCGGAGCCGTGCAGTGACAACGAGACCGACTTGCCGAGCGGCCAGACGATGAACAGCGCGAACACGACCACGCAGGGGGCGAGCATCAGCCAGGACAGCAGCGAGGCCGGTGTCGGCCGCCGCCCGGATGCGGTTTGGGTAGTCAAGCGTTTACCTCCAGTCAGAGCGCAGTCTTACACCGCCCGGGGCCGGAACGACCAGGGCACGCTAAGCTGAGCGCCCGTGAAGGTCTTGGTGATCGGTTCGGGTGGCCGCGAGCACGCACTGGTCTGGGCGCTGGCCCAGGACCCGGAGGTCGAGCAGGTGGTGGCGGCCCCGGGCAACCCTGGCATCGCCGTGTTGCATCCGGCGTACGACGGGCAAACGATTGTTTGCTGTCCGGTCAACATCTCTGACCACGACGCCGTGGTCGCGCTGGCGACCGAGATGGGCGCCGATCTGGCCGTCGTCGGGCCGGAGGCGCCGCTGGTCGCCGGGCTGGCCGATCCGCTCCGCGCGGCCGGGATCGCGGTCTTCGGGCCGTCCAAGGACGCCGCTCAGCTCGAGGGGTCGAAGGCGTTCGCCAAGGACGTGATGGCCGCGGCGAGTGTGCCGACCGGCCGCGCCTACGTCTGTACGACGCCCGAGCAGGCCGCCGAGGCGATCGACGCGTTCGGGCCGCCGTACGTGGTGAAGGACGACGGGCTCGCCGCCGGCAAGGGCGTCGTGGTGACGTCGGACCGCGACGAGGCGCTCGCGCACGCGGCCGGCTGTGAGCAGGTGCTGATCGAGGAGTTCCTGGACGGTCCCGAGGTGTCGCTGTTCGCGATCACCGACGGCACGACCGTGCTGCCGATGCAGCCCGCACAGGACTTCAAGCGGCTCGGCGACAACGACGAAGGCCCGAACACCGGTGGCATGGGCGCCTACACTCCGTTGCCCTGGGCACCGGACGGATTGGTTGCCGAGATCACCGACAAGGTGCTGCAGCCGACCGTCGACGAGATGCGCCGCCGCGGTACGCCGTTCAGCGGCCTCCTGTACGCCGGTCTCGCGCTCACCTCGCGCGGTCTGCGCGTGATCGAGTTCAACTGCCGCTTCGGCGACCCGGAAACCCAAGCCCTGCTGCCGATGCTGAAGACCCCGCTCGGCGGCCTGCTGCACGCCGCGGCCACCGGCAAGCTCGGCGACTACGACAAGCTGAGCTGGAAGAACGGCTCCGCGGTCGCCGTCGTGGTCGCGGCCAAGAAGTACCCGGCCAGCCCGCGCAGCGGCGACACGATCTCCGGCGTCGACCAGGCCGAGGGCGACGACGTCCGCGTCTTCCACGCCGGTACGGCGCTCGACGGCGACGAGCTCGTCACGTCGGGCGGCCGCGTGCTCGCGGTCAGTGCCACCGGCAAGGATCTCGACGAGGCCCGCCAGCGCGCCTACGCCGCCGTCGGCCAGATCCGGATCAAGGGCTCCCAGCACCGCACCGACATCGCGCTGAAGGCCGCCCGCGGCGAGATCACCGTCTGACCTACGGCCCGTAGATGATGCCGGGCGTCGGCCCGATCGTCCCGTCGAAGGTGTTGTCGCGGATCGGGTGGACCTTCGCGTACTTCGGGGTGTCCGGCAACGGATGCTCGAAGATGTCGCGCAACCGCGCGTCCTCGATCCCCTCGACGCCGAGCACGGCCACCCGCCGTACGCCGGTCGCGGGCTGCTCGCGCAGTTCGCGATGCAACGGGCTGAACCGCGGCAGCACGCGCGGCCGGCTGACGCCCTGTGTGGACAGAGCGGCATCGAGCGTCTTGATCGCCGGTTTGGCGGCCAGCCGGGCGACGAACTCGTCGACCGGCAGACCCGACTCGGGCAGCAAGTCGAGCGCGGCGGTCTCGATCCGCAGCGCCGCCGAACCCTCGGCCGCGGTCAGCGGCGCTTCGCCTTCCTTCACCCGCTGCCGCTTGCAGGCGACCTCCAGCTGACCGGCAGTCACCATCGTGACGAACATGGTCAGCGCTACCCGCTCGGCGCCGCCGAGAACCCAGGCGGCCTCGTAGTCCGTGAGCCTCTTCATGACACCAGAGTGACTCTGAGTGAGGGTCATACTCTGATGGAACCGGTCAGGCCGCTCGGGGGTGTCAGCGGGTATGAGGACGGCAGAGCTCGACCAGCTGCGGGAGTTCTACGCCGCGCACCAGCCCCGGTTGGTCGGGGTGATCACGCTCCTGACCGGGTCGCGAGCCGAGGCCGAGGACATCGTCCAAGAGGCGTTCGTCCGGCTCGTGCCGCGCTGGCGAAAGGTCTCCCGGTACGACGCGCCAGAGGCGTGGGTGCGCCTGGTCGCGGTCCGGCTGGCCGCCAACCGGCATCGCGACGGAGGCCGGTTCACCCAGCTGTTCCACCGGCTGGCGCCCACGCCGGCCCCGGATCCGGCCGACCAGTACGGCGGCGATCTCGAACGAGCACTGGTCGCGTTGCCGATGCCGGCCCGGCAAGCCGTCGTCCTCCACTACGTCTGCGATCTGAGCGTCGCCCAGGTCGCCGAGGTGCTCGGCATCGCGGAAGGCACGGTCAAGTCGCGCCTGTCCCGAGCCCGGGAGACCTTGTCCGCATCCCTGTTGCTGAGGAGTGACGACCATGCCTGACCTGCAGGAACAACTCCGCGCGCTGGCCGACCGCCGGGCCGACGAAGCGGTCGGCGACTTCGAGAGTGTCGTGTCCACGGCCCGCAGCCGCACACATCGCCGTACGGCGGGTTGGTCGGCGGCGCTCGCGGTCGCGGTCGTGGCGGTGGTCGGCAGCCAGGTGGTGAGCCGGCCCGACGTCGTACCGGCCGCCCCGCCACCGGCTCAACAGTTGGTGCTCACCCCGGCGACCGTCGCTCCGAAGCAGCGGTTCACCGCGACCCTCCCCGACGGCATCAGCCGCGGCGTGATGTTCGGAATGCATCCGGTCATCAAGTCACCGCACGGGTTTGCGCTGCGCGGCCAGGCGCCGGGGGTCACCATCGGGCCGGCTTCCTGGAAGACGACGGAAGGCACGCTGAGCACCGGATTGGTCATTCCGGCCTATCAGGGGCCTGGACCCTTCGTCCTGGTGGTGCCCGACGAGGCCGGGCCGGGACAGTATCGGGTCTGCAGTGGTGAGCTCTGTGGTCTGCTGACCGTGCGGTAGTGGGGTTCTGGGAGAATGGGGGCGTGTCGAGCCCTGTGAAGCCCCGGATCCCGAACGTTCTCGCCTCGCGGTACGCCAGTCTGTCGATGGCCCGGTTGTGGTCGCCGGAGCACAAGATCGTGCTCGAGCGGCAGCTGTGGCTCGCCGTACTGAAAGCACAGAAGGAGCTCGGCGTCGACGTGCCGGACGGGGTGGTCGAGGACTACGAGCGGGTCGTGGACCAGGTCGACCTGGAGTCGATCGCGGCCCGGGAGCGGGTCACGCGGCACGACGTGAAGGCGCGGATCGAGGAGTTCAGCGCACTCGCCGGGCACGAGCACATCCACAAGGGCATGACGAGCCGGGACCTCACCGAGAACGTCGAGCAGCTGCAGATCCGGGCCGGGCTCGAGCTCGTCCGGGACCGCGCGGTCGCGACGGCGGTCCGGCTCGGGCAGCTGGCGGCCGATCACGCGGCGCTGGTGCTGACCGGGCGCTCGCACAACGTGGCCGCGCAGGCGACCACGCTCGGCAAGCGGTTCGCGTCCGCGGCCGACGAGCTGCTGGCGGCGATCGCCCGGCTCGAGGAGCTGATCGAGCGGTACCCGCTGCGCGGCATCAAAGGCCCGGTCGGCACGTCGCAGGACATGCTCGACCTGTTCGGCGGGGACCCGGCCAAGCTGGACAAGCTGGAGAGCGACATCGCCCAGCACCTCGGCTTCGGCAAGACGCTGACCAGCGTCGGTCAGGTCTACCCGCGGTCGCTGGACTACGACGTCGTCTCCGCGCTGGTGCAGCTCGCCGCCGGCCCGTCGAGCCTGGCCACCACGATCCGGCTGATGGCCGGGCACGAGCTGGTCACCGAGGGCTTCAAGGAGGGCCAGGTCGGCTCGTCGGCGATGCCGCACAAGATGAACACCCGGTCCTGTGAGCGGGTCAACGGCCTGGCCGTGATCCTGCGCGGCTACGCCTCGATGGCCGGTGAGCTGGCCGGCAACCAGTGGAACGAGGGCGATGTCTTCTGCTCCGTCGTACGGCGGGTTGCCCTGCCGGACGCGTTCTTCGCGCTGGACGGTCTGTTCGAGACGTTCCTGACCGTGCTCGACGAGTTCGGCGTCTACCCGGCGGTGGTGAGCCGTGAGCTCGAGCGGTACCTGCCGTTCCTGACGACGACCAAGGTCCTGATGGCCGCGGTGAAGAACGGTGTCGGCCGCGAGACCGCCCACGAGGTCATCAAGGAGCACGCGGTCGCGACGGCGCTGGATCTGCGCAAGGGCCTGGCGGCCAACGACCTGTTCCACCGCCTCGGCGCGGACGGCCGGCTCGGCCTCACCGAGGAGCAGATCGTCGGCATCGTCGGCGAGCCGCTCTCCTTCACCGGCGCGGCCGTCGCCCAGGTCGGCGCGGTCGTCGCCCAGATCGACGAGCTCGCCAAGCGCCACCCCGAGGCCGCCGCCTACACCCCGGGTGACATCCTCTAGTTCGTGTTCGCACCGCTTACCTGGGCCCTGGTCGGGCTGTCCCTCGCCGCGATGGCCTATGCCATCGTGCTGGCGGCCCGCGACAAGCGGATCAACTGGTCGCTGCTGACCGTGCTCGGGGTGGTCGAGGTCGGTCTGCTGGCGCAGCTCGTGGTCGGCATCGTGCAGCTGGTTGGCACGGACCGCGACGTCTCCGGTCCGTTCTTCGTCGGCTATCTGATCGGCTCGCTGCTGGTCCTGCCGGTCGGCGCCCTCTGGGCACTCGCCGAAAGCAGCCGCTGGGGTGCGGGAGCACTAGCCGTCGCCTGCTTTGTGGTGCCAGTGCTGGAGCTCCGCCTGCACGAGATCTGGGTCGCATGAGCACGCCCGGGTCGGGCGCGGCCCCCTCCCACTCGGATCCGGGTGCCACTCGGCGCGGGCCGGGGCGCGTCCTCGTCCTCGTCTACGGGATCTTCGCGCTGGCCGCGACTGCCCGCGCCGGCGTGCAGATCGCGATCCAGTTCTCGGATGCGCCGATCGCGTATCTGCTCTCGGCGCTGGCCGCGGTGATCTACTGCGCGGCGACCTTCGCGCTGGCCAAGGCGACCCGGCTCTCCCGGCGGGTGGCGACGATCGCGATCGCCATCGAGCTGATCGGCGTACTCGGGGTCGGCGCGTTCAGTTACGCCGTACCGGAGGATTTCCCGGATGCGACGGTGTGGTCGCACTTCGGGCAGGGGTACGGGTTCGTGCCGCTGGTGCTGCCGGTTCTCGGGCTGCTCTGGCTACGCCGTACTCGGTAGCAACGCGAACCGGAGTGCACGCAGGATGAAGCCCGGCCGGGCGAGCGCGGTCGGGTGGTCGAGCATCGTGGTGACGCGGTTGAACTGCACGTTCAGGTCGCTGTCCTTGGCGGTTGCGGCGAAGATCAAGCTGGAGAACCACTTCGTCAGCCGATAGCCGCGCGGGTACGGCCCGTCCACGTGGGGGAGTGCCAGGTCGGCCAGGGTCGAGAGCTGCCAGGCGACGTCGACGACCACGCTGACGTCGTCGAAGTACGCGCGGGCCGGCTGCGTCAGATCCGGGTTCGTGGACAGGTACGCCGACAGGCACGAGGCATGCAGTGTCGCCGACGTCATGCCTTGCCCGTAGAGCGGATTGAAGGACGCGACCGCGTCACCGGCCACGATCAGGCCGGCCGGGATGCGCTCCAGTTCGTGGTAGTCGCGGCGCCGGCTGTCGGCCTGGTGGTACGTCTGCACCTCGCCGATCAGTTCGCCGTACTCGGCGATCCGCGCGAACTCGGTCGGGTAGTCCGTGCGGCAGCGCTTCCGGAAGTCCTCGATGTCGCGGGTCGGCCGATCGTCGGCGTACCCGGCGACCAGCACCAGCCAGCGGTCGCCCTCCACGGTGAGGATGCCGCCCTGGCGCAGTGGCCGGCCGCTGCCGGGCTGGTTCTGCGAGAGCGAGACACCGATCTCGGAGATCTTCGGGTCGCGCCGGAACAGCGCGCTGGCGTAGTTGAGCTTGATCGGCATCCGGTACATCGGCGGCTGCGGCCAGCCGGCCTGGCCGAGCCAGTCGCTGAGCCGGCTGGAGCGGCCGGTCGCGTCGACGACCAGATCGGCGGGCACGGTGACGATGTCGGTGCCGTCAGGCTGATAGCGAGCGGCGGTGACTCGCCCGTCGACGATCTCGATCCCGTCGGCCCGGCCGTGCACGAGCCGCACGTTGCCGATCTCGAGCGTCCGGCGGCGGACCATCGCCTCCAGGAACGGCCGGGTGGTGATCAGAGGTTCGCCGAGCGCTCCCGGCGGCAGCGGCGGGCGGAGCTCGCCGTTGATGTAGGTCAGGCTCTGTTCCGGGGGTGGGGCGACAGCGCCGGCCGCCAGGGCCTCCGCGGAGAAACCGGGGAACCATCGATCGAGCTGTGCATGTCCGGCCGGCAGCAGTGCGTGCACCTGACTTCCCTGCGGTACGCCGGGCCGCGGCTCGGTGGAGTCGCCGGTCGTGTCCCGCTCGACGATCAGCACCTCGTCGGCGTGGTCGCTGAGCACCCGCGCGGCCATCAGGCCGGCCATGCTCGCGCCCAGGACCACCGCACGCTCCATCAGGATCTTCGGTTTCGCCGGTCGCTCCACACCCGTGATCCGGGCGAAGCGCTGTGCGGCGGAGTCGACCATGGTGCCCCCCAGGCAGAAATGGAAGTTGCTGCCACTTTAGGGTGCCGGTCGGCATCCTGCCCGGCCCCGCATGTCGCGACTCCCAGCCAACTCCCAGCCGTGCGCAGGGACCGGCACAGGTTGCCCGGACAGGCTCGAAGACATGCAGACACCAGGTCATCCCAGTGCTTCGCGACGGGTCGAGATCGTCGTCCCGGTCAAGAACGAGGAACACGACCTCGGCCCGAACATCCGGCGGTTGCGGGAGTTCCTCGACACCGCCTTCCCGTATCCGGCCGAGGTCTGCATCGCCGACAACGGCAGCACGGACGCGACGTACGAGATCGCTGCGCTGCTGGCGGTCGAGCTGCCCGGGGTCCGGGTCGTCCGGCTTCAACAGCCGGGTCGCGGTCGCGCGCTCAAGCAGGTCTGGTCGGAGTCGACGGCCGACGTGCTCGCCTATATGGACGTGGATCTGTCCACCAACCTGAACGCCTTGCTGCCGCTGGTCGCGCCGCTGATCGCCGGGCACAGTGATGTTGCCATCGGCACCCGGTTGTCGAACGGGTCGCGGGTGGTCCGGCGACCGAAGCGGGAGTTCATCAGCCGCTCGTACAACTTGTTGCTGAGAGCAACTCTCAGTACGCACTTCTCCGATGCGCAGTGCGGTTTCAAGGCGATCCGCGCGGAGGTGGCCCGCGAGCTACTGCCGTACGTCGAGGACACCAATTGGTTCTTCGACACCGAACTGCTGGTGCTGGCCGAACGGGCCGGGCTGCGGATCCACGAGGTCCCGGTCGACTGGATCGACGACCTGGACTCGCGGGTCGCGATCGCCAAGACGGTCGGCGAGGACCTGCGGGGGATCGCGCGACTCGCTCGGAGCCGGGTCGACCTCGAGCCGATCAGAGCGACGTACGGGCGGCCGCGGGTGCTCGATCCACGGACGGCGCTGGCTGCGCGCGTACTGCGGTTCTGCGCGATCGGCGTACTGAGCACGGCGGCGTACGCGCTGCTGTATCTCGTGCTCCGGCAAGGGATGCCGGCGCAGGTCGCCAACCTGCTCGCGCTGCTCGTCACCGCGATCGGCAACACCGCACTCAACCGCCGGATCACCTTCGGCGTCCGCGGAGTCGAGGGCCGATGGCGGCATCAGTTGCGCGGTCTCGTCACCTTCGGGATCGGCTGGAGCCTGACCGCCTGCGCCTTGTGGCTCTTGCACACAGCGGTTTCCGCGCCGCACCAAGTGGTCGAGGTGACGGTGCTGACCGTCGCCAACCTGGCCGCGACCATCGTCCGCTTCAGCCTCTTCCAGGCCTGGGTCTTCGACGACGACGCACCCACCCTGCCCTCCTTCGAACCTCAGGAGCAATTGACATGGCGACACTGACCGAATCCAGACCGCGAGTGATCACCAGGCCACTTACGCTGAGCCGCGACAAGGCCCTGTACGGCGGCCTGCTGATCCTCACCGCGATCGCGTACCTCTGGGGACTGTCGAAGAACGGCTACGCCAATGAGTACTACGCGGCCGCTGTTCAGGCTGGTTCGACGAGCTGGAAGGCCTGGTTCTTCGGGGCGTTCGACTCGGCGAGTTTCATCACCGTCGACAAGACGCCGGGCGCACTGTGGGTGATGGGACTCTCCGGGCGGATCTTCGGCTTCAGCAGTTGGAGCATGCTGGTTCCCGAGGCCTTGATGGGTGTCGCGAGCGTCGGCTTCGTCTACGTCTCGGTACGGCGCTGGTTCTCGGCCAATGCCGGATTGCTGGCCGGCGGGATTCTCGCGCTGACGCCGGTCGCCGTACTGATGTTCCGGTTCAACAACCCGGATGCGCTGCTGATCATGCTGCTGTGTGCCGGGGCGTGGGCGGTCACTCGGGCGATCGACTCCGAGAAGCACGCGGCGCGCTGGATGCTGCTGGCCGGTGCTCTGGTCGGCTTCGGGTTCCTGGCGAAGATGTTGCAGGCGTTCTTGATCCTGCCCGCCTTCGGGCTGGCGTATCTGGTGGCTGGCCGGTCCGCGCTCGGGAAGCGGATCGTGCACAGCGGACTCGCGCTGGTCGCGATGATCGTGAGCGCTGGTTGGTGGATCGCGATCGTGGAGCTGGTACCTGCGTCGGCGCGGCCGTACATCGGTGGGTCATCGACGAACAGCATTCTGGAGTTGACCCTTGGCTACAACGGTCTTGGGCGGCTGAACGGGAACGAGACTGGGTCGGTCGGTGGTGGAGCGGGCAATCCCGGGTGGGGTGGCGCGACCGGATTGCAGCGGCTGTTCGGTGGTGAGTTCGCTTCGCAGATCGCTTGGTTGCTACCAGCGGCGCTGCTGGCGATCGTCGTACTGGTTGTTGCTGCGGGTAAGGCGCCGCGGACGGATCGGACTCGGGCGTTCGCGATTCTGTGGGGCGGCTGGCTGGTAGTCACCGGGCTGGTTTTCAGCTATATGCAAGGGATTATCCACAGTTACTACATGATCGCGCTGGCGCCGGCGATCGGTGCTGTGATCGGTGCGGCGATGTCGGTGCTCTGGCGGCGCCGGGCGGAATGGTTGCCACGAGCAACGCTCGCTGGCGGGATCTTGCTGACCGCGGGATGGAGCTTCGCGCTGCTGAACGAGACGCCGGCGTGGAATCCGTGGTTGCGCTGGGTGGTGCTGGTGACCGGGGTGATCGCGGTGGGTGCGCTGCTGGTGGTGCCGGAGCTTGGGTTGGGCCGAGCGGTTGGCCGGCGGGTGGGGTTGTTCACGGCGACGTTGCTCGCGGTGACGGCGTTGGCCGGGCCGACGGCGTACTCGGTGAGCACGATCGCAACTGCTCACGCCGGTGCTCTGCCTTCAGCCGGGCCGGCGGGTGTCGGCGGTATGCGCGGGATGGGTGGCCGCGGCGGACCGGGTGGGCAGATGCCGCCAGGTGGCCAGATGCCGCCCGGCGGCACGACCGGCCAGAACGGACCCGGAGCGGCGGGAGGGGCGACGGGGGCCCGTGGCGGTGGCGGCGGCTTCCTGGGCGGTGCCGGCACCAGCAACGTGTCGAGCGAACTGGTGACACTGCTGCAGCAAGGCGCCAAGGGCTACACCTGGGCCGCCGCTGCAGTCACCGCGAACGGCGCTGCGCCCCTGCAGATCGCCTCCGAGGTACCGATCATGGCGATCGGTGGGTTCAACGGGACCGACCCCGCACCGAGCTTGGCGGAGTTCAAAGAGTTGGTTGCTCAGGGCAAGGTGCACTACTTCGTGGGCAGCAATGGTCGTGGCTTCGGCGGTGGTCGCAATGGGATCTCGTCCGAGATCTCCACCTGGGTATCCGAAAACTTCCAGGCTCAAACGGTCGGCACCTCCACTGTGTACGACCTCACCAGGAGTAATTGAAGGCAAGGGGTGGTGTGACCGGTGCGGAGTGGGGTAAGCATCGTGGGGTGGAATGGTCGAACGTCACCTGGTTCCTGACCGCGCTCGGTGCGGTCGTCGTGCTGTTGACGCGCGTCAGGCTCGGAGGTGCCGTTGTCGACGGCACCGGCCGGGCCAGTGGGGCAGTCGGATATTCGGCTGCCCTGCTCCGCATTCACACCGTCGCGGGCGTGCTCACGCTGCTGGTGTGGATCGTTGCCCTCGTCACCGGTCGCCGCGCGATCGCGCTGATCGGTCTGGCCGGCTGGTGGCTGCTGGCCGTGGTGGGATTGTTGCTCCTGGCCCGTTGGCTACCGAGCGGCGGCAAGCATTCGGAGGATGCCCATGGCGACGCCTGGGGATCGGGTGCCGGTCTCTCGC
Source organism: Kribbella sp. NPDC005582 (assembly GCF_040605415.1). NCBI lineage: Bacteria > Bacillati > Actinomycetota > Actinomycetes > Propionibacteriales > Kribbellaceae > Kribbella > Kribbella sp. NPDC005582. The sequence goes on along the minus strand of NZ_JBEXCU010000001.1, from coordinate 1,603,445 downwards.
TCCTCGGCCACGTCGGCGTACTGCTCGGGTCCGGCTACTTCACCTGGGTGACGCTCACCGGCCGCCTCTGACCAACCCATCCAGCACCGCGGCGACAGCACGCCGTACGCCGTCCTCGAACTCCGCCTCGCTCAGCGTCGACCCGGCTCCCGCGACACGGTCGTACAGAAGACCGTCCAGCATCGCCGCCAGCGGCCACGCGGCGCGCTCCGGATCCGGTACGCCGAGCTGTCCGAGCAGCTGACCGAGCATCTCGCGCAACTGCCGTCCGCCCGCGTCGATCGCGGCTCGCAGCTCCGGCTGACGACTCGCCTCCAGCGAGAGCTCGTACCGCGCGATCAGATCGGCCGGCCGCTCCGCAGCCAGCCCGACGACCATCGCGACCACCAGTTCGGCCGGAGCGAGCTTGGTCTGCGCCGGTGCCACCGTGTCCACGTCGCGCGCCAGCATCCGGTTCACGCACGCGGCGAGCAGCGCGCTGCGGGTCCGCAGGTAGTACGACGTGGAGCCCGGCGGTAGCCCGGCTTCGCCGTCGACGGCCCGGTGGGTGAGTCCGCGGAGCCCGCGGGTGGCGACCAGCCGGATCGCGGCGTCGGCAATGGCATCCCGGCGGTCCGCCCCCAGAGGTGGCTGCTTCGTCACGCCGTCAGTCTCGCACTTCCCAGCCATCCTCTACAGATGTAGAGTCCTCCTCATGGGAACAGCGATCATGGTGGGGGCGGGGATCGGCGGGGTGACCGCGGCGGTCGCGTTGCAGCGGTGTGGCTGGGAGGTCACCGTGCTGGAGCGCGCCGACGCGCTGGGTGAGGTCGGCGCCGGAATCTCGGTCTGGCCGGGGGCGGCTGCCGTACTGGCGGAGTTCGGAGTCAAGGGCGTCGAGCAGGCAGCTGCTCTGTCCGGTCCGATGGGGCTGCGGAAGCCGAGCGGTCGCTGGCTGGTCGGCGCGGCTGATCTGGGGGTCGAGCTGCCGGTGATGATCCACCGGGCGCAGTTGCATGAGCTCATCACCGATCAGTTCGGTCCTGCGGTGACAGTCCGGACCGGGTATCCGGTGGAGACGGTGACGCAGGACGAGACCGGTGTGCTGGTCAACGGTGAGCTCCGGGCCGACCTGGTCGTGGCGGCCGACGGACTCCGCAGTGCCATCCGTGCGGCGCTCTACCCGCAGTACGCCGGACCGCAGTACTCCGGCTACACGGCGTACCGGGGTGTCTCGGAGGCACAGGTGGAGAGCGGCGGCGAGACGTGGGGACCAGCGCAGCGCTTCGGCGTCGCACGGCTCGTCGACGGGCGCACGTACTGGTACGCGACCGCCAATCAGCCGGCCGGCCAGAGTGGTGATCTGGCTGAGGTCATCCGCCGGTACGGCGACTGGCACGACCCGATCCCGACTGTCCTGGCCGCAACCGAGACAGCCCTGCACAACGACATCTACGACCTACCGCTGCCACTGGTCCCGTTCGCGGCCGGCCGGATCGCCCTGCTCGGCGACGCAGCCCATGCCATGACGCCGAACATGGGCCGCGGTGCCTGCACGGCTATCGAGGACGCTGGCGCTCTGGCTCGCCACCTCAGCTCCGCGCCCGACCCGGTCACCGCACTGACCCGGTACGACGCCGAGCGGCGTCCCGCCGCGACCAAGCTGGTCAAGCGGTCCCGGCAGATCGGTCGGGTCGGTCAGCTCGACAACCCGCTCGCGATCGGGGCACGCGACGTACTGGTGTGGGCTGGGTCCAGCGTGGCTCGGGGAGCGGCAGCACTCCGGCGGAAGGGCTAGTGGAACAATCGGGGCGTGACCACACCTCCGCAGGCTCCTGAGATCCCCGGTGCGAAGCACATCCACTCCGGCAAGGTCCGCGACCTGTACGAGCTGGAGTCCGGCGAGCTGCTGATGGTGGCCAGCGACCGGCAGAGTGCCTTCGACTGGATCCTGAGCACGCCGATCCCGGACAAGGGCAAGGTGCTCACAGCGATGAGCCTGTGGTGGTTCGAGCAGCTCGGGGTGCCGAACCACATCATCTCCACCGACGTACCGGCCGAGGTGGCCGGTCGTGCGGTGATCTGCGAGAAGCTGGAGATGTTCCCGGTCGAGTGCGTCGCGCGCGGCTACCTGACCGGCTCCGGACTGCTGGACTACCAGGCGACCGGCGGGGTCTGCGGGATCCCGCTGCCTGCCGGTTTGGTCGAGGCGTCGCGGCTGGACGAGGCGATCTTCACCCCGGCCACCAAGGCCGAGCTCGGCGAGCACGACGAGAACGTCTCGTACGACGCGGTCGTGGCGACCGTCGGCGCGGAGACGGCCGCAGTACTGCGGACGGCCACGCTGGACATCTACACGCGAGCCCGGGCGATGGCCGAGGAGCGCGGGATCATCCTGGCCGACACCAAGTTCGAGTTCGGCGCCCGCCCGGACGGCACGATCGTGCTGGCCGACGAGGTGCTCACCCCGGACTCCAGCCGGTTCTGGCCGGCCGACCAGTGGGAGCCGGGCCGGCTGCAGCCGTCGTACGACAAGCAGATCATCCGGGACTGGCTGCAGTACGAGTCCGGCTGGGACCGACACTCCGGTGAGGCGCCGCCGCCGCTGACCGACGAGGTTGTCGAGCGCACCCGCTCGGCGTACATCGGGGCCTACGAGCAGCTGACCGGCCGCACCTTCACGGCCTAGAACAGCCCGACACCGAGCGCCAGCAGGACGAAGCGGGCGCCGCGGCCGACCAGCACGGACAGGCCGAAGGTGACCACGCCCATCCGGGACGCGCCGCCGATCAGGGCGACGCCGTACAGGGGTGGGATGCCGACGGAGGCGCTCAGCAGGGTGACCGGGACGCCCCAGCGGCGGTCGCTCATCGCATCGAGCAGGCGCTTGCTGACATCGCGGTTCCACTGCACGAACCGGCCCCAGCGGGTGTCCAGGTCGACCGGCTTCGGCTCCTTGGACTTCCGCGCCGCGTAGCCCGGGCGGTAGCGGACGGCGAGGAACATCGCGACCTTGCCGATCGTCTGGCCGACCGACACCCCGATCGCCGCCACCACCGGATCGAGTGCCCCGGAGACTCCGGCGCCGAGGACATAGGCCTCGGCGTTCAGCACCGGGATGATGGCGGACCCGATTCCGAAGCCCACCGCCAGCAACAGTTGCCACGCCCACATGCCCCCGAGGTTATGCGCTGTTGCCTGAGCAATCACGAACATTTCAGGCCCGTGGAGCGGCGGGCGTCCGGCCCCGGAGGATCGCGACCAGCCGGTACGACGAGGCCACCTTGACCACGCAGGCGGCGATCGCGATCGAGTACGGCAGCCACTGCCAGCCGGTCTGGTGGGCGACGACCAGCGAGATCACCACCGCCGCGGTGTTGACCGCCTTGGCCGGCTTCGACCAGTTCCAGCGGTAGATCGGGGCGTCGACCTTGTAGAAGTAGTTCGGGCTGAGTGTTCCTCGCCACAGCAGGAACGCCAGCGACAGCATGGTGTCCAGTACGCCGAACTGGACCAGGAAGATCGCCAGCGGCCCGATGGTGCTCGGGAAGGACGCCATGAAGGCGGTCGCCAGCAGGAACGAGCAGGCCCGGTCGCAGACGATGTCGAACACCGCACCGCCCTCGGACTCCTCGTTGCGATACCGGGCGACCGCACCGTCGGCCATGTCGCCCAGCCAGTACGCCGCGTACCCGACGACCAGCCAGGTGAGGTCATGAGTGCGGAACGCGATCGCTGCGATCACCATGGCGATCACCGTGCGGACCAGTGTGATGCGGTTCGGTACGCCGAGCAGCAGTGCCGGCCGGACCGAGAGCGGAACAGGAATGGCGGCCATCATGCAGCCCTCAGATTCTCGGGATCGAGTGCATCCCGCAGTTGGTTACGCAACAGGAAGCCGGCCAGTACGCCGCCGGCCAGGCCGAACAGGCAGCTGCCGACGATCACGGCGAAGGTGGCCAGCACGGTGATCCGGTCGAAGGTCGCGAGCGGGACCCCGACCACGCGCTCCAGGCCGAGGAGCATGCCGACCGCGGCGCCACCGGCCAGGGCCGGGGTGCCGACGGTAGCGATCTGGCGAGTGATCATGCGCCGCAGGAACCGGGCATCGACACCCAGTGCGGTCAGCGACGCCAGTTGACGGCGTTGGTCGACGAGCTGATCGGCGACACCGACGATCAGTGCGCCCATCGCGACTCCGACCACCATGAGCAGGCCGACGATCGCCATGGCGTAGCCGGTCACGAAGAAGTCCATCTGCTCCTCCAGGCCCGGCGATACCGCGATGGCGACCAGACCGTGGATCAGGAGACCGATCAGAAAGCCGCAGCAGCCGAGCAGGGTGCTCATCCGGGCGGCGGATCGGGCGTCGGCGGTCAGCCAGGCGCTGGTCAGCAGGTTGACCGGATTGCCGGACTGGGCGAGGAGGCGGCCGGCGGTCCGGAACCAGAGCCGGTTGAGGTGGAGCATGGCGAACGCCAGCCCGACCACGAGCGCTGTCGTCGCGACATAGCCGATGAAAGGCGCCGTGAGCAGGGCGACCACGATCAGCACCGCCCCGATGGCGACGCCGCTCCGGCGCGGTGTGCCGTCCGGCTGCTCCGACCGTGGCTGGGGGTTGTCCTCGTGCAGCAGCTCACCGATCAGGGCGCCGGTCGCGGTCGTCACCACGACGACCGCCGGCCAGACGACGAGGTCGACGGGGTTCGCACCCGGCAGGACCTGCGCTATCCGCGGCAGGAGACCCAGGAGCAAGCTGAGCAGCAGATAGAGGGGCCCCGCGAGCAGACCGCCGGCCAACCCCGCCATACCCGCGTCTGTCACGGACAACCGACGTACCTGCTTGTTGGAGGCGCCGGCCAGCCGCAGTGCGGTCATCCGCCGTTCGCGGGCGGCAGTGCCGAGCCGGAGCGCCTGAACGGCAAGCCCTCCGGTCAGTGTGGCCAGGATGACGAGGATCGCGACCAGGCCGGAGCGCAGGCCGGCCTCGGCGATGTAGTTGCTGTAGACCGATTTGTCGAGGTCGCCCTGCCCGAATCCGAGCCGGGCGACCCGGAAAGCCCCGAGCAGCAGCGCCCCGCTGAGTCCCAGTGCTCCGACGCTCAGCCGGACCCGGCTGCGGTCCGCGGGTGTCCGCGACCGGGCCAGTAGCAACAGTGTCTCGACTCTCATCAGAGAGCCACTTCGTGCTGGACGAGACCGTCGCGCAGGCGGATCTCGCGGTTGGCGGCAGCAGCCACCAGGTTGTCGTGGGTGACCATGACCAGCGCGGCACCGCGGTACCGGGCGGTCTGGACCAGGACGTCGAGTAGTTCCTTGCCGGCCCGGCTGTCCAGACTGCCGGTGGGCTCGTCCGCCAGGACCACCGACGGTCCGGTGACCAGAGCGCGAGCGATCGCGGCGCGCTGCGTCTGACCACCCGACAGCTCAGCCGGTACGGCGTCCGCCTCGTCCTCGATGCCCACTTGCGTCAACCACTCGCGTGCGTTCCCATGGGCCTCGGAGCGGGAGTGACCGGCGAGCAGTAGCGGCAGCGCGACGTTGTCGATCAGCGGCAGGTCCGGAACCAGCTGGCCGAACTGCAGCACCACACCGATCTTGGTGCGCCGCAGCTCGGCCCGCTTGTCCGGTGACAGTGTCGCCAGGTCTTGGCCGTCCAGCCGGACCGAACCGGCTTCGGGGTGCAGGATTCCGGCCGCGCAATGCAGCAGAGTGGACTTGCCGCAGCCACTGGCACCGGTGATGGCCACGATCTCGCCGGCCTTGACCTGCAGCGAGACTCCGCGCAGTGCCGTGTTGCGTCGGTACGTGTACGCGACATCGGTCAGCTCTAGAGCGTTCATGAGGTCTCCTGCTCGGAGATGCGGTCGAGGGCACTGTCGAGCCAGCGCAGATCGGCATCGAGGTGGGCGACGATGTAGTCGCGGACGATGGTGGAGGTCGGATCCGGCCCGGTCGGGGTCTCCTGCAGTTCGCGGATGCGGCGCAGGTGACTGGCACGCTGCCGGGCCAGGAAGACCGCGGCGTCGCCGCCGGTGCGGACGGCCGCCACGAGCTTGCGCAGTACTTCGTCAGCGCTGCCCCAGGCCGGCGGGACCGGATCGACGAGCCAGTCGGCCAGGTGCTTGCGGCCCTTGTCGGTGAGCGCGTAGACAGTCCGGTCCGGACCGCCGCCGGAGGTCTTCTCGACCACCTCGACCAGCTCGTCCCGCTCCAGCCGGCCGAGCGTTGTGTACACCTGCCCGAACGCCAGCGGCCGCCCGTCCGGGAACCAGCTGTCGTGGCCGCGCTTCACGTCGTACCCGTGCGCGGGGCCTGCGGAGAGCAGGCCGAGGACGAGTTCAGCGGTTGCCATGACAGCGACTATACACCGCGTGTATGTACTGAGTGAATAGTCGCGAATGCGGGAATCCGGCGGCCGGTCGGTAGGATTCAGGCGTCACCCCGGAACGAGACCTGGAGTAGTCAGTGGCTCGCGTTGTCGTCGACGTCATGCTCAAGCCCGAGATCCTCGACCCGCAGGGCAAGGCGGTGCACGGCGCGTTCGGCCGGCTCGGCTTCGACGGCGTGGCCGATGTCCGGCAGGGAAAGCGGTTCGAGATCACCCTGGACGGTGAGGCGACCGAGGAACGGGTCGCCGAGATCCGCAAGGCCGCCGACACCCTGCTGGCGAACTCCGTGATCGAGGACTTCACCCTCCACGTCGAGGACGCCCAGTGAAGGTCGGGGTCGTCACCTTCCCCGGCTCGCTGGACGACGTCGACGCTCGCCGCGCGGCCGCGGTGGCCGGTGCCGAGGCGGTCGCGCTCTGGCACGGCGACGCCGACCTGCACGGGGTCGACGCGGTCGTCCTGCCCGGCGGCTTCTCGTACGGCGACTACCTGCGCGCCGGCGCCATCTCCCGGTTCGCACCGGTGATGGAGACCATCATCAAGAAGGCCGGCGAGGGCCTCCCGGTGCTCGGGATCTGCAACGGCTTCCAGGTGCTGTGCGAGTCGCACCTGCTGCCCGGCGCGCTGATCAAGAACCACCACCGCAAGTTCATCTGCAAGGACCAGACGCTGCGGATCGAGAACAACCGCACCGCCTGGACCAGCGACTACGACGCGAACCACGAGATCACCATCGTGCTGAAGAACCAGGACGGTTCGTTCGTCGCCGACGAGGCGACGCTGGACCGCCTCGAGGGCGAGGGCCGCGTGGTCGCCCGCTACCTCGGCAACCCGAACGGCTCGTACCGCGACATCGCCGGCATCACCAACGAGCGCGGCAACGTGGTCGGCCTGATGCCGCACCCCGAGCACGCCGTCGAGACACTCACCGGACCGACCACGGACGGCCTGGGCTTCTTCACCTCGGTGCTGAAGGCCGTCGTCGCCTCCTGATGGGACACTCCAGGCTGCGGCGCTTCCTGTGCCGCAGTCTCTTCGCCGCCACCGCCGTCGTACTCCTCGGCGCCGGTACGGCGAACGCCCAGCCCGCCGATCTGCCGGCCAAGGTCGTCGTGATCGGCGTACCGGGCCTGACCTGGTCCGACGTCCAGGCGTCTCCCGAGCTGACCGCCCTGGTGAACCAGTCGCACGTCGGCTCCATCACGGTGAAGACGGCCGGGCCGCACACGTGCCCGGTCGACGGCTGGCTGACCATCAGCGCCGGCACCCGCGCCTGGGGCAGCGTCCTCGATGCGTCGTGTGAAGCCCCCACCGTTGAGGGCGGCGCGGTGCGCGGGTGGCAGACGTACATCGACCGCCAGTCCGAGCACCACACCGGAGCGGTCCTGGGCCGGCTCGGCGACAACCAGCCGCAGCTCTGTGGGTTCGGACCGGGGGCAGCGATCGCAGTGGCTCGGGCGAACGGCACTGTCGGCGACCACTGGTTCCCGACCTTCGATCCGGCGAAGCTCGCGGGCACCACCTGTGACGACGCGATCGTCGATGCCGGTGCGCTGCCACCGCGGGAAGGCCGCGAGGAGGCCCGGCGGAAGGCGGCCGAGCTCGTCACCCAGGCCCGTGCGACCGGTAGCTCGGTGCTGCTCGTCGGCGTCAGCCAGGAGCTCGCCAATGCGCATCAGGAACCGCTGGTGGCGATGCAGTTCCGGCCGAGCGGCGAGCCGCGCTGGTTGACCAGCGACTCGACGCGACGGCCCGGGCTGATCCAGCTCACCGACATCACCGCGACCGTGCTCGAGGGTCAGCACCTGGTTGACCCGACACTCACGCCGTCTGTTAACGCTCCTCTTGACGGCAATGAGGTCCGCGTCACCGGGGACCGGCACACCGATGCTGCCGCGGTGATCGAAGACCGGCTGGACACCAATCAGCGGTTCGAGCAGCCGCGGCCGATGCTGGTCGCGGTGTCGATGACGATCCTGGCGGCCGAGTTGCTGGGGCTGGCATGGTTCTGGTTCAGGCGGACCCCGCGCTCGCGCCGTGCGTTCGCTTTCACGCTGCTCACCCAGGGTGGCTTCTTCATCGCGGTGTTCCTGTCCACGGCGACAGTGTGGTGGCGCTGGCCGTCACCTGGTTTCTCCTTGTACTGCGTGGTTCTGGGCATCAGTGCGCTCTTCGCAGCCGTCACTCAGCTCCTCCTGAAGCGCTATGCGTTCCTAGGCATCGCACTGGCGGCGTACGTGATCCTGCTCGTGGACGGCGTGCTCGGTACGCCGTTGCAGTTCGGCAGCATGTTCACCGACGGACCGGTGATCGGTGGCCGGTTCTACGGCTTCGGGAACTCGACGTTCGCCACACTGGCCGTCGCAGCACTCGTCGTTGCCGGTTGGGCCGCGCAGAAGCTGATCGACAAGAGCAGGGTGCAGGCAGCCCTTGCTGTGCTCGCGATTGGCGGCGCCGCGATCGTTGTGGACGGCAGGCCGGGCTGGGGAACCGATTTCGGCGGCATTATCGCGCTGACCCCGGCAGTGCTGCTGATGGCTTGGCTGACCTGGCGCGGCAGCATCACATTGCGCGCACTGATCGGTGTGGGCGTGGCCGGCGTACTGGCCGTGTCAGCCGTCGCCTTCCTCGACTTCCTGCGTCCCGCGGACCAGCGCAGTCACTTCGGTGCGTTCGTCGCGCGGTTGCTCGACGGTGACGTCAGTGACGTGCTGATCCGCAAGCTGCAGATGGCCGTCGCGTTCTTCAACGGTCCGGCCGGCTGGGCGATGCTCGTCGCGGTGGTGCTCGCCATGCTGGCGACTGTGCTCCCCGAGCGCGTCCCGTTCGCGGCGTACCGGTCCTTCTACACCAGTCTGCCGATGATCCGGCCGACTCTGCTGGCGCTGTCGACCTGTGGTCTGGTCGGCATGCTCCTGAACGACGCCGGGGTCGCACTGCCCGCGATCATGACCGGCTTCGCCGTACCACTGCTGGTGGCGCATCTGATCACCACCGGGCAGCCCAGTACCGTTCCACCTGAGTCCCACCTAGTGCAGGAGTCCAAAAGTGTCGACTGACACCGTCACCAACGCCGAGAGCACCCCGGACGTCGAGCAGCCGTGGGCGGAGCTCGGCCTGAAGCCGGACGAGTACGAGCGGATCCGCGACATCCTGGGCCGGCGCCCGACCAGCTGTGAGCTGGCGATGTACTCGGTGATGTGGAGCGAGCACTGCTCGTACAAGTCGTCCAAGGTGCAACTCAAGCGGTTCGGCGAGATTCCGCAGGAGACCCCGGCCGGCAAGATGCTGGCCGGTATCGGCGAGAACGCCGGCGTGATCGACATCGGCGAGGGCTACGCGGTCACGTTCAAGGTCGAGTCGCACAACCACCCGTCGTACGTCGAGCCCTACCAGGGCGCGGCCACCGGGGTCGGCGGCATCGTCCGCGACATCATCGCGATGGGCGCCCGCCCGGTCGCGGTGATGGACCCGCTGCGGTTCGGTCCGCTGGACGCCCCGGACACCAAGCGCGTGCTGCCGGGCGTCGTGTCCGGGATCGGCGGCTACGGCAACAGCCTCGGCCTGCCGAACATCGGCGGCGAGGTCGTGTTCGACCCGACCTACATCGGCAACCCGCTGGTGAACGCGCTGTGTGTCGGCGTGATGCGGCACGAGGACCTGCACCTGGCCAACGCGACCGGCGTCGGCAACCAGATGATCCTGTACGGCGCCAAGACCGGCGGCGACGGAATCGGCGGCGTCTCGATCCTGGCCAGCGAGACCTTCGCGGACGGCGGCCCGACCAAGCGGCCCGCGGTCCAGGTCGGCGACCCGTTCATGGAGAAGCTGCTGATCGAGTGCACGCTCGAGCTCTTCCAGGCGCACGTGGTCGAGGGCATCCAGGACCTCGGTGGTGCGGGGCTGTCCTGCGCCACCTCGGAGCTGGCCAGCGCCGGTGACGGTGGGATGCGGATCGAGCTGGACAAGGTGCCGCTGCGGGACGCGTCGCTGTCGCCGGAAGAGATCCTGATGAGCGAGTCGCAGGAGCGGATGATGGCGTGCGTCACGCCGGAGAACGTCGAGGCCTTCCTGAAGATCTGCGCCAAGTGGGACGTCCAGGCCGACGTGATCGGTGAGGTCACCGACACCAACCGCCTCGAGATCGACTGGCACGGTGAGCGCGTGGTCGACGTACCGCCGCGCAGCGTCGCGCACGACGGCCCGGTCTACAACCGGCCGTTCGCGCGGCCGGACTGGCAGGACGACCTGCAGGCCGACGGCGCCGAGAAGTTGCCGCGCGCAACGACTCCGGCCGAGCTGCGGGACACCCTGCTGAAGCTGGTCGCCTCGCCGAACCTGTGCGACAAGTCGTGGGTCACCGACCAGTACGACCGGTACGTGCTCGGCAATTCGGTGCTCGCACAGCCCGAGGACAGCGGCATGATCCGGGTCGACGAGACCAGCGGCCTGGGCGTCGCGGTCTCCACCGACTGCAACGGCCGGTTCGCCAAGCTGGACCCGTACACGGGCGCCAAGCTCGCGCTCGCCGAGTCCTTCCGCAACGTCGCCACCACCGGCGCCCGCCCGGTCGCGGTCACCGACTGCCTGAACTTCGGCTCGCCGGAGGACCCGGCCGTGATGTGGCAGTTCACCGAGGCGATCCGCGGCCTGGTCGAAGGCTGCAAGGAGCTCGGGATTCCGGTCACCGGCGGCAACGTGTCGTTCTACAACCAGACCGGTGACGTGGCGATCCTGCCGACGCCGGTGATCGGCGTACTGGGTGTCATCGACGACGTCACCCGGCGGACGCCGATCGGCTTCACCGGCGAGATGGAGGGCCACCAGCTCTACCTGCTCGGTGAGACCGCCGAGGAGCTGTCCGGCTCGGAGTGGGCGCACGTCGTCCACAGTCACCTCGGTGGCCGCCCGCCGGCCGTCGACCTGGCCGCCGAGCAGCAGCTCGCGGACATCCTGATCAACGCGTCCCGCGACGGCCTGATCGACGCGGCGCACGACGTCAGCGACGGCGGCGTCGCCCAGACCCTGGTCGAGTCCGCCCTCCGCGGTGGCGTCGGCGCACGGGTGTGGGCGCCGGACAACCTGGACCCGTTCCTGTTCCTGTTCGCGGAGTCGGCCGGTCGTGCGGTCGTCGCCGTACCGCGCACTGAAGAGGTCCGGTTCACCGACATGTGCACCGCGCGCCGCTTCCCGCACACCAAGATCGGCGTCATCACCGGCGACACCCTCGACGTGCAGGACCAGTTCGAGATCCCGCTCACCGAGCTCCGCGAAGCCTGGACCGCCACCCTCCCCGCAGCTCTCAGCTGAGGCGGCGCTCCCGCCATCTGGCACACTCGAAGGAAGCGAGGTGAGGCAGATGGCGGAGCGGCGTCCGGTGAATCCGGCCGACCTGATGGGCAAGGCTGCGGCGGCCGGTCAGGAGGCCCGCGTGGTCGCGGCCCGGCGCAAGCTGGCGAACATCCGGCTGACCGACGAGGAACGCCGGATCTGTACCGACGAGCTGGCCGAGCAGTTCGCTGTCGGCCGGCTCGACGAGCTGGAACTGCATCGTCGGGTGGACCTGCTGAACGACGCGGTGACGCATGCGGATCTGCAGCCGATCTTCAAGAATCTGCCGGCGCCGTCGATGTACCAGCCGCGGCCCAAGCAGGCCGGGCGCTGGCGCTGGGCGGTGTTCGCGGGTGCGGTCTGGACGGCGGTGCCGTTCGTCCTGGTCGGGCTGATCTTCCTGGTCTTCGGCCGGGAGATCGCCGCCGCGGTCTTCGGCGTACCGGCCTTGCTCTGGACGCTCGTCGCCTACCGCTGGGCGTCCCAGTCGCGGCGCGACAAGCCTCGACGCTAGGCGCCCAGGGTGGACTCTCGCGGCACGAGCTGCGCCGGGAGTTCCAGTACGCCGTGATGCGGCGTACCGGCGATCGCGTCCAGCAGCAGGTGAGCGGCTCGGCGGCCGAGCTCCTCGAGGCGGAGATCCACTGAGGTGAGTGGCGGCCGGCTGGCCAGCGCCATCACCGGCCAGTTGTCGTAGCCGGTCACAGCGATCTCACCCGGTACGGCGCGCCCCAGCTCGCGCAGGCGGTCGCAGACCCCGCGGGCGATCTGGTCGCTGCCGCAGGTGATGGCGTCGACGTCAGGATGCGCACGCAGGATGAGGTCTGTCGCCTGCCGCCCCCACTGCTCACTCCACTCGCCGAACAGCGGCTCGCCCACGAACGGCTCGCCCGCCGACGGCTCGCTCGTGCGCGTGGAGCTTGCGGGGCCGCGCTTCGGCTCGCCCTCAGGCGCGCTCATCACGTGTGCGCGTTCCACGGCGGACCGGTGATCCGCGGGACCGGTCACGTGGGCGATCCGGCTCCGCCCCAGCGCCCGCAGGTGGGTGATCACGGCGGCGGCACCAGCTGCGTCGTCCACGATCACCGAAGCGTCCTCCGGATCGGTGGACGCAGCTAACGCATAGACGACCGGCAGCGGTACGTCGATCGGCGGCCGCGGCTCGGTCCGACGGCCGGTCACCACGATGCCGTCGACGCCACGGGCGACCAGTGACCGCAGATAGCTCTGCTCACGTAGCGGATCGTCGCGGGTGTCGCACAGAACGGTCGCCAGCTCGCCGGCACTGAGCACGTCCTCGACGCCGCGCATGATCGGGATGCTGAACCGCCCGGAGCTGTCCGTAGTCAGCAGTGCGACCGTGAACGTGCGACCGGACGACAGTGCCCGCCCGCGCACGTCCGGCGTGAAGCCGAGCTGAGCCGCGGCACGCCGCACCCGCTCTCGGGTGTCCTGGCTGAGCTGGCCGGTGTTGTTGAGCGCCTTCGACGCCGTCCCGGCCGAGACTCCGGCGAGCGCCGCGACATCCGTGATCCGTACCGCCGGGCGCTTCATGGTGCTACTTTAGCAGCGACGGAAAACGTGTGCCGTTTTTCCGCCGCAGGTGTGATCGCCCGCCCTCGAATCACCCGAAAGCAGGACTGCCATGACCTTTCCGAGAGGACTTCCTCGCCGTGATTTCCTCGGTGTCACCCTGGCCGCGGCGGCAGCCGTGAGCGCCGTCGAACCGTCCACCGCCGAAGCCGCCCGCCCACTCGGCCCACCGGCCGGCCGTGGCGGCCACTACGTTCCCCAGCGAGCGCCGCTGCGCCCCGTGCCGTTCCAGAAACTGCCACCCGGCGCGATCGAGCCCCGCGGCTGGCTGGCCCAGCAACTGCAGCTCCAGGTCGACGGCCTCTGCGGCCGGTACGACGAGATCTCCGACTTCCTCGTGTACGACACGAACGGTTGGGTCGACCGCTCCAAGGACGCGTGGGAGGAATTGCCGTACTGGCTCCGCGGCTTCGGCGATCTCGGCTATGTCACCGGAGACACCGGCGTACTGACGAGAGCGCAGCGCTGGATCGACGGCATCATCCGAACGCAGGCAGCAGATGGCTGGTTCGGTCCGGACCGGTTGCGGACGTCCTTGGAGGGCGGACCGGACTTCTGGCCGGGCATGCCGTTGCTGGCGGCGATCCGGTCTTGGTACGAGTACTCCGGCGACGAGCGCGTCATTCCGTTCATGACGAAGTACCTGCGGTTCCAGAACACGCAGCCGCCCGAGGTGTTCAACCGGTCGTGGGGTGCGTTCCGCTGGGGCGACAACATCGACAGTGCCTATTGGCTCTACAACCGCACGGGTGAGTCATGGCTGCTCGACCTGGTGTCCAAGATGCACTCTGGCTCGGCGGACTACGTGAACGGCATTCCGACCTGGCACAACGTCAACCTGGCCCAGGGCTTCCGGGAGCCCTTGCAGTACTGGCTTTTGTCGGGTGACGAGCAGCACCGGGCGGCGACGTACCGGAACTATGCGACGGTGATGGGGCAGTACGGTCAGTTCCCGGGCGGTGGGTTCGCCGGGGACGAGAACTCTCGGCCGGGCTTCGGTGATCCGCGGCAGGGGTTCGAGACGTGCGGGATCGTCGAGCTGATGCACAGTTTCGAGATGCTGTCGCGCTTCACCGGTGAAACCGTGTGGGCGGACCGGTGCGAGGAGCTGGCGTTCAACTCACTCACTGCGTCGTACGACCCGAAGCAGCAGGTGATGCACTACATCACCTGTGCGAACAGTGTGGAGCTCGACGACACCATCAAGCACGGGCAGTTCCAGAACGGCTTTGCCATGCTGGCTTACAAGTACGGCATCCACCAGTACCGGTGTTGTCCGCACAACTACGGCATGGGCTGGCCGTACTACGCGCAGGAGCTGTGGCTCGCCACTACCGACAACGGACTGGCCGCGTCGCTCTACGCGGCCAGCAAGGTGACGGCGAAGGTGGGCGGCGGCGAGACCGTCAGCATCGTGCAGGACACCGACTACCCGTTCGGTGACACGATCAACCTCACTGTGCAGGGCAACTCGCGCTTCCCCTTGTACCTAAGGGTTCCTGGCTGGGCAGAAGGCTACTCCGTGTCGGTCAACGGTGAACGGGCCCGTGTGCGTGCTGAGGGCGGCTGGGTCAAGCTCGACCGAGCATGGCGGTCCGGCGACCGCGTGAAGCTCGTGCTGCCGATGTACGTGCGCACTCGGCGCTGGGCGGAAAACCATGACTCGGTCTCGGTCGACCGTGGCCCGCTGACCTACTCGCTGGCGATCAGCGAGCGCTACGAGCGCATCGGCGGTACGACGGAGTGGCCCGAGCTCGCAGTGCACCCGGACTCCCCGTGGAACTACGGTCTGGCGCCAGATGCCGGTTTCACCGTCGTACGGCGTACTCCCGCGCCCGGAGCGGACCCGTTCACGACAGCCGGTGTGCCGCTGGCGCTCACCACCAAGGCTCGCCGCATCCCGCAGTGGGAGACCGACAGCGAGAACGTGGTCGGCCTGCTCCAGCAGAGCCCCGCAAAGACCGCAGAGCGCCTGGAGACAGTCACCCTGATCCCCATGGGTGCGGCACGTCTCCGCATCACCGCCTTTCCGCAAGCCACCACCACTGGCACCGCGTGGAAGCGCCGTACGCGCATCACTGCCTCGCATGTCTTCGACGGCGACTCCCTAGAGGCCCCCGACGACGGCCGACTACCGTCCTCCTCCGCAGACACCTCCATCCCGCGCTTCACCTGGTGGGACCGCCGCGGCACAACGGAGTGGATCCAGTACGACCTGCGCGAGGTTCGCGAGCTGCGCCAGGTGTCGGCGTACTGGTTCGACGACACTGGCTTCGGCCAGTGCCGAGTCCCCGCCTCCTGGCAAGTCCTCTGGCTAGACGGCGCCACCTGGCGCCCAGTCGCCAACCCCACGCCGTACGACGTAGCCCCCAACCGCCTCAACACCACCACCTTCACCCCCGTACGCGCGCAGTGCGTCCGAGTCGAGGCGGTACTGCGCCCGACGTACTCGGGAGGGTTGCTGCATTTGGCATTCGAGTAGGGCAGCGCCAGGCCCTCGTCTTGCGAGAGGATGAGGGCCTGGGGCTACGAGGGGGTAGTAGGGGTGGGGAACTCTGCGCTGGAGTTTGCGGTGTTGTCGCATCTGGAGGGGGCGGAGCTCGTTCTGGCTGAGCTCGCCAGGCGGTCTGGGATGGCTGAGTCGGCTGTACAGGCGGTGCTCGATCCGCTGGTTGCGCGGGGGTTTGTGGCGCGCGAGCTGCAGGGGGCCGAGCCGCCGACCTTCCGGTTGACGATGACCGGGGTGAAGCGGCTGAGGAGTCATCGCGGGTACTCCGAGGCTCGGGCTGTGCAGGAGTGGCGTGGCGAGCCGCGGGAAGTGCCGCAGGTGCCGAAGAAGGAACCGCTGTTCACGTGGACCTGGGCCGGGGAGACGCCGCCGCCACGGCCCGGCAATCCGGCGCTGGAGCAGGCGCTGGTCGAGCAGTTGGAGCACACTGCGCTGACTCATGCGGAGCTGGTACGGCGAACCGGTGCGCCGGCGAACGACGTACAGGCGGCACTCGACAAGCTGATCGACGAAACCTTCGTGATTCGCGTGGAACAGGACGACCGGGCGATCGAGTACGACTTGACCGAAGGCGGGATGGGGCGCCTGAAGCTGGTCCGGGAGCTCGCCGAGTCGCCGATGACGGTGCTGGGCAAAGTCCTGGGCGCCGCGGCCACCCAGGCGGTGCGCGGACACAGCGACCTAGCCCCCGTGGTTCGTGCGTCGAGAGAGCAGGTGAGTGAGGGGAAGCCGACACCGGGGCGGCGGTCAGGGGCGGCAGGCTGCACGTCGATCGTGTCGGTGTTCTTCGGGCTGATCGGGTTGGCGCTGGTCACCGGCCACAAGGACGTGGACGATGTGGTGTTCGGCTTGGTGCTCATCGTCGGAGCGGTGGTGTGGAACTACCTGGTCTGGTCCTGGGCTCGGCGCAGGGTGAATTAGCCTGTGGGCGTGGAGCCTGTGTTGCGGTTGGCGGTGCCGGAGGACAGCGCTGCGGTGGCGGCGTTGGGACGTGCTTCGGTGCTGGAGCTGTTTCCGGCGTTCCATAGCGCTGCTGAGACGGCCAGTGCGGCGAAGCACATCACCACACTGGATCCGGTGCTGATCGACGACGGCACGTACTACGTGCACGAGGTCGACGGCGAGATCGTGGCGTGCGGTGGCTGGAGCCGGCGTAACAAGCTCTTCAACGCCAGTACGGCGGGAGCCGACGAGCGACTGCTGGACCCGGTGACCGAGCCGGCCCGCATCCGCGCAATGTTCGTGCGCAAAGACTGGACCCGCCGCGGACTGGCGCGAGCGATCCTGACCGCATGCACGGAGGCCGCCCGCGCAGAAGGCTTCACCCGGCTGGCGCTGATGGCGACCCTGCCCGGAGTGCCGCTGTACAAGGCTTTCGGCTTCGTCGAGGTGGCGCCGGCCGAGTTGCTGATGCCGGACGGCGTGACGCTCGCCGGCGTCGCCATGGAGAGACCGATCGAGGAGACAGACCTATGACTGCTGGCACCACCGTCACCGCCCCCGACGGCACCGAGGTCGTCCTCGGTGAGATCGGGACCCGCGTGCTGCTCAAGAACTCCCGCGTCCGCGTCTGGGAGGTAGCGCTGGCGCCCGGTGAGGCGCAGGCCTGGCACCTGCACCACAATCCGTACGTCGTGCTCTGCCTCTCCACGTCTCCGTGTCACATGGACTGGCTCGACGGCAGCGCCGCACGCGAGCTGAGCGAGACGGTGGGCGGTTCGGTCTACCGGCCGGTGTCTCCGGTCCACATGCTCACCAACGACGGTGACGCGCCGTACCTGAACCGGCTGATCGAGCTGCTCGACCTGGGCGAGGAAGCGTCCGGTGAGCCGTACGCCGACGCCGGTACCGCCGAGGCAGGCTTCGACCAGGTCGGTGAGGTCCCGGCGAAGGTGGTCGTCGACGAGGACGACGTACGGGTGCAACACGTGACGCCGGACGCGGGGGAGTCCTACACCTGGCACACCGGCGCCTACCCGGCGCTGGTGGTCGACCTGGACCTGGCGAACCCGGACCTGACGTACCTCGAGCCTGGCGAGAGCTACACGCTCCCCGCCAAGCCCGAGCGCACGTCCGGCTTCAACCTGGTCGAGCTCCGCTACTACAGCAACGCGCGCACCTGATCGCCATCGCGCGCGGCCAGTACTGCGGCGGTGTCGATCAGTCTGAGATCGGCCTCCCGCAGTCTGGCCTTCACCAGCGGCACCTGCGGAGCGATAGCACTCAACTCGTGCACCCCTAGGGCAGCAAGGATCACAGCGGCCTGCGGGTTGCTGGCCAGGTCACCACACACTCCCACCGGTACGCCGGCGTTGCGGACGACGTGGTCGACCAGCTGCAGCACAGCCGGGTCGAGCCCGTCCGCCAGTGCGGCCACGGCCGGGTTCGTCCGGTCGGTCGCGGTGACGTACTGCGTGAGGTCGTTCGTGCCGATGCTGACGAAGTCGAGGTCTGCGGTCAGTGTGGCCACCCGCAGGGCAGCCGCCGGCACCTCGATCATGATGCCGACCTTCAGCCCCTCCGGGCGCGGTCCGAGCTCGTCCAGTGCCCAGGCGACCTCGTCGGCGGTCGTCACCATCGGGAACATCACGTGTACGGGGATCTCGGCCGCGATCTGCCGGACCGCCTCGAGCTGGTCGCGCAGCAACTCCGGTCGCCGCCGGAACGCACGCAACCCACGCTCACCGAGGAAGGGGTTGTCCTCGTGGTCCAGCGGCAGGAACGGCAGCGGCTTGTCGCCACCGACGTCCCAGGTGCGGATCGTGATCGGCTTGCCCGGCAGCGCCGCAGCCACCGCGCGGAACGCCTCGACCTGCTCGGCAACGGTTGGCGCCGTACTGCGACCGCCGAACAGCAGCTCGGTCCGCACCAGCCCAGATCCATCCGCGCCCCGTACAGCGAGCGCATCCTGCACCGTTCCGACGTTCACCAGCACTGCGACCGTGCGGCCGTCGATGGTCACGGCCGGCAGCGCGGCCTCCGCGGCCGCTCGCTCCTGCTCGGCCACGCGCTCCGCGATCGTCGCGCGGACCTGCTCCACATCGGGCTCGATCTCGAACGAGCCCTTGCGGTTGTCGAAGGCAACGATCGCACCCGCCGGTACGTCCACGTCGCCGATTCCGGTGATCAAGGGGATGCCGCGCGACCGAGCCACGATCACGCCGTGCCCGGTTGCCCCAGCCGCTCGCACCGCAACGCCCGCGAACCGCTGTCCGTCCAGCATCGCCGCCGTCGCCGCATCCAACTCCGGTACGACGAGGATGGCGGGCTGATCGGCCTCGATCTCGATCGGGCTGTCCTCCGTGGTGCCGGTCAGGTGTCGCAACACCCGATCACGCACCGCCCGAACGTCCTGCGCGCGCTCCCGCTGGTACGCGTCGTGCAGCGCCTCAAACCGCTCCGCGAGCCGGTCGAACACCAACTGCCAGACGTTCACCGCCGACGCCCCGCGGTCTAGTACCTCGCGAATCTCCTTCAGCTGCTGGCGATCGGTCAGCAGCGCCAGCTGTGCCTCGAAGATCCCGGCCAGGTCCGGACTCGCGTCGCGCAGCCGCCGAAGCTCCTCGGCGACCGCCTCGACCGCTGCTTCCAGCCGGGACGACTCGTTGTCGCCAGCAACGTATCCGCTGACGTCGACGCGGCCGCTGGCCAGCACCGCAGGACCGAACGCGACGTCCAGTCCGGAACCACCGTGGTCTCCTTCCGCCGCGCCCAGGCGCGCCGGGAAACGGGCCGGTTCGTCGTCCCCGAAGTTCTCCGTGGCCAGATCCTGGATCGCGGCCAGGGCTGCATCCGCCTCCGGGCCTTCCGCAGTGAATCGCAGCAGGTGCCCACGGATGGCGTTCAGTGTCGCGACCATGCTGAGACTGCCGGCATCGACCGGCCCGTGACCGGTGTCCACATCGGTCACCGTCACCTGAGCGTCGTACTCGTGCACCAGCCCGACGAGGCGGGCCGCAGGCCGGGCATGCAACCCGTGCTGGTTGCTCACGACAACCTCGATGCTCGGCCCGGACCCGCTCGTGGTGACCGCCTCCGGCGCGGGGCCGTCGCCGAGGTGTTCCTGCTTCCCCACCAACCCGCGCTCAGCCTCGGTCGCAACCGCCTCGAGCGAAGCGCCGGTCGACGCAGTCACAACCGCCGCAACCAGGCCCTCGACCAGCGGTGCGCTCGTCAACCGCACTCGCTCGGCCAGCGAAGGATCGACGAACTCCAGCGCCAGCTCGGCGCTCAGCACGGCACTGCCCAGATCCACCAGCACCAGTACGCCGTCCGCCGACTCCGCCGCCGCGATCGCCTCGGAGACCGCCACCGCGTCCGTGCCGAACGTCGTCTCGTCCAGCCCGGCCGCCACCGCGATCACCGGCCGCTTGCCCTCAGCAACCATCTCCGAGGCCAAACCGACCGCTGCCGTCGCCAGCGCGTGACTGTGCGACACCACCACGATCCCGATCATGCGAGCGTCCGTGCGGCCGACTCGAGCAAGAGGGTGGTACTTGTCGCGCCTGGATCCTGGTGACCGACGCTCCGTTCGCCCAGGTAGCTCGCCCGGCCCTTGCGCGCCTCGAGCGGCACGGTGGCGTCGCGCCCCTTGGCCGCAGCCTCGGCAGCAGCACCGAGCGCGGCGGCGAGACCGCCCCCGACCGCGGCGTCGTACGCGTCCAGAGCAGGCGCCCAGGCGTCGTACATGGTCTTGTCCCCGAGCTCGGCCTTGCCGCGGGCGAGGATCCCGCCGACACCGGCCCGCAGCGCCTCGCCGATCTTCTCCGGCGTGACCTCGACGCCGGCGAGCGCCGTACCGAAGCGCAGGAAGAACGTTCCGTACAACGGCCCGCTCGCACCGCCGACCTTGCTGACCAACGTCATCCCCACCTTCTTCAGCAACTCGTCGACCGACTCGAACGAGGTCTCGTCCAGCACAGCCACCACCGCTGCGAATCCACGATCCATGTTCGCGCCGTGATCCGCATCCCCGATCGCCGAGTCGAGCTCTGTGAGGTAGGCCGCATTCTCGTGCAGTACCTTCGCCGAATCACGCAGCCAGTCGGTGAACTTGTCGATCATGCGCCCCACCGGAGGCCCGGCGTGTTGACGGGCGCGTCCCAGAGCCGCACCAGCTCGTCGTCGACCTTCAGCAGCGTCACCGAGCAGCCGGCCATCTCCAGCGAGGTGATGTAGTTGCCGACCAGCGAGCGGGCGACGGTGATCCCCGCGCGGTCGAGCAGCTGCGCCACCTCGTTGTACATCAGGTAGAGCTCGAGCAACGGCGTACCGCCCAGACCGTTGACGAAGGCAATGACCGAATCGCCTTGCCCATAAGGAAGGTCGGACAGCACCGGATCGACGAGCAGCGCGGCGACCTCGCGGGCCGGTGCCAACGGCAACCGTTGCCGACCGGGCTCGCCGTGGATGCCGATGCCGACCTCCATCTCGTTCTCGGCGAGGTCGAAGGTCGGCTTGCCCGCCGCCGGAACCGTGCACGAGGTCAGCGCCATCCCCATGCTGCGGCCGTTGTCATTGACCTTCCGGGCGAGGTCCGCGACCTCCTGCAGCGAGCGACCCTCTTCGGCAGCCGCGCCGACGATCTTCTCCAGCAACACCGTCACGCCGACACCGCGGCGACCGGCCGTGTACAGGCTGTCCTGGACGGCGACATCGTCGTTCGTCACCACCGACAGCACCTCGGTCCCGGCGTCGGCGGCCGCCAGCTCCGCGGCCATCTCGAAGTTCATCACGTCGCCGGTGTAGTTCTTCACGATGTGCAGTACGCCGGCGCCCGCGTCGACCGCCTTCGTCGCCGCCATCATCTGGTCCGGCACCGGCGAGGTGAACACCTCGCCCGCGCATGCCGCATCCAGCATCCCGAGCCCCACGAACCCACCGTGCAGCGGCTCGTGCCCCGACCCGCCTCCGGAGATCAGCCCGACCTTCCCCGGCCGCGGCGCCTCCTTGCGGTAGACGATCCGGTTCTCGTGGTCCACCCGCAGGCGGTCCGGATGCGCTGCGGCCATCCCGGCCAGCGCCTCACTCACAACATCGGCAGGGTCGTTGATGAGCTTCTTCATGTCCCCATCTGAGCACACCACCCCCAAGAACGGGAGCCCCCGAAATCAGGCTGCCTCGACTTCGGAGAGCAAGGGGATCGTGCGGATCGACCGGCTCATGGTCAGCAGGACGGATCCCACCGCGAGCAGACCGCCGAAGATCAGCAACGCCGTCCGCGCGCCGAGCGTCCCAAGCAGAACGCCACCGAGGAACGGCGCGAGCGGTGCGGCCGCGTTCGACAGGAACATGAACGCACTCTGGGCCCGCCCCTGCAGCGCATCCGGCGTGATCAGCATCTGGTACCCGAACAGCCCGGAATTGAGCGCCGGCAGCAGGAAGACCGCGAAGGCAGGCAGCAGGATCAGTACGACGGTCCGCGTGCTGGCCGCGGTCGCCGCGAAGGCGACTGTGATCACCCAGGAGCCGACGAGCGTGATCTTCCCGGTGCTGTAGCGGCCCAGCAGCCGGGGTGCCGCGAAGGCTCCCGCCAGCCCGCCCACCCCCATCGCGGTCTCCAGCAGCCCGATCACCGGAGCGTGGACGCCGCGCTGCTGCATGCTCAGGATCAGCACCAGAATGGTTCCGTTCGCGGCGAAGTTGAGCAGGGTCGCGACCACCGCGATCGTCCGCAGATCGCGCTGCCGCAGGAGCCAGGCCAGCCCGGTGCGGATCGCCTTCAGCATCGGCTCGTGGGTGCCGCCTTCGGGCTGGGTGGCCGGCAGCGGGTGCCGGATCCGCGTGAGCATGACCGCCATGACCAGGTACGAGACCGCGTCGACGGCGATCGGGATCACTCGGCCGATCGAGTAGAGCAGGCCGCCGAGTGGCGCCCCGGTCAGCGCCGCGACGTTCTGCCTGCCGTGCGCGGTGGCGAGCGCGGTGCTGATGTCCTCCGGTGCGACGATCTGCCGGAGGGCCGCGGTCTCGGCGGGCATGAACAGGCTGTAGCCGGCGCCGTTGAGCAGCCCGACGGCCATCAGGTGCGGCAAGGTGAGGTGATCCAGCCATCCGGCCACGGCCACCGAGCCGAACAGGACGGCGCCCAGGAAGCTGTAGCCGATCAGGATCTTGCGACGGCTCCACCGATCGGCGAGGGCTCCGCCGGGCAGAGCCGCGAGCAGGGAGCCGAGGGAGGCCGCCGTACCGACGAGGCCGGCCTGGATCGGTGAACCGGTGATGGCGAGGCCGAGCAGCGTGAAGACGAAGCCGCTCATCGACGATCCGAGTGAGCTGACCGTCTGACCGGTCAGCAGTTTCAGATAGTCCCTGTTGTGAAACAGCCCCCGCGTCGACATAGCCGTGAGGCTATGCCCGGCAGGGGCTAGGCAGCAGGCCGGACGACCTGCAGCTTCGTGCAATCAGTCCTTCGGGCGGAGCAGGGGGCGGACGACCTCACGGGCGTCGTGGATGCGGGACTTGATGGTGCCCAGCGGGGCTCCGACCTCGGCGGCGATCTCCTCGTAGGAGAGGCCGTAGACATCGCGGAGGACGAGCGGGGTGACCATCTGGGGACGGTCGCGCTCGAGGGTCTCCAGGGCCTCCAGGAGGTCCAGGCGGGTACCGGCGATCACGCTGGTGGTGCGCGGGTCCGGCTTCTCCATCGTCTCCGGGTTGTGCGCGGCCTGGGCGGTGCGCTTCAGCTTGCGGTAGGTCGAGCGGGCCGAGTTGGCCGCGACCGAGTGCACCCAGGTCGAGAAGCTGCTGCGGCCCGAGAACGAGTTGATCTTGGTCGCGATGTTGAGCAGAGCCTCCTGGGCCGCGTCCTCGGCGTCGGCCGAGTACGGCAGGACGCTGCGGCAGATCCGCAGCACGCGCGGGTGGACCAGCCGGAGCAGGTCGTCCATCGCGTTCTTGTCGCCCGCCTGGGCCTGCTCGGCCAACGTGGCGAGCTCGTCGGTCGGGCTGGTGCTCTCGCTCATCTGCGCCTTTACTGTCTCGGCCCCGGTCAGGGACTCTCCGTACTACATAATGCCTTGTATGGGGGTCCCGACCAGACTAGGCCGTTACATCGTGCGCCGACGCCTGGGCTCAGGCGGTTTCGCTACGGTATGGCTCGCTCACGATGAGCAACTGGACGCCGAGGTGGCGATCAAGGTCCTCGCGGACAACTGGGGGCACGACGACACCGTCCGCCGCCGGTTCCTCGAGGAGGGGCGCTTCCTGCGCCGGGTCGAGTCCGAGCATGTCGTCCAGGTCCACGATGTGGGCGAGCTCGAGGACGGCCGGCCGTTCCTTGTCCTCACGTACGCCGACCGTGGCACGCTCGCGGACCGCCTGAAGAAGGCCCCGCTGCAGCTGGCGGAGGCCGTCGACGTGGTCGTCCAGGTCGGCCGCGGCCTCCAGGCGCTGCACCGGCGCGGCCTGCTGCACCGCGACGTGAAGCCGGCCAACGTGCTGTTCCGCAGCACCGACGACGACGGTGAGCGCGCGGTCCTGTCCGACCTCGGCCTCGGCAAGTCCCTCGACGAAGTGTCGAGAATCACGCTCCCCGGCGGCACCCCGTCGTACGTCGCTCCCGAGCAGGCGATGGGTGAGCGCCTCGACCAGCGCGCCGACCAGTACTCGCTGGGAGCCGTCGCGTACGCCGCTCTCACCGGCCGCTCGCCACACCAGGTGGACGGTCTCGGCGCGGCCGGCCGGGTGACCACCCCGCCGCCCCCGAGCTCGCTCGGCTTCGAACTGCCGGAGCAGATCGACGCGGCGATCGTGCGCGCGCTCGATCCCGACCGCACCAAGCGCTGGCCCGACGTACCGACGTTCACCCGGGAGCTCGTCGGCGCACTGGACGAGACCACCCACGGCATCGTGGTCCAGACCCGCGAGGCCATCGAGCTCACCGAGCCCTCGGACGACGGCGAGACCACCGCCCTCAGCGACGAGAACCAGCCGACCATCATCAAGGCCGGTGCCGCCCCGGTCGCGCCGGAGGACGAGACCGCGGCGAATCCGACGACTGCACCTGAGGAGACGGCGACCGCCGCCGCCTCCGCAGACCGTGACGCGGAGGCTGTCGAGGTCGGAGCACTGGGGATCGCCTCCGGAGTCAGCGACGCGGCCACGGCGCCCGCGAAACCACGTAAGCGGCGGCGAGCCCGCTGGGTGATCGCCGCCGTACTGGCCCTGGTGATCGGCGGCGGCGCCGGTTTCGCCGGGCAGCGGTACCTGTCCGCCCGGCAGTTGGTGGCCGTGCAGTACGGCGGCTTCGCGGCCAGCGTGCCGCGAGGCTGGCTGCACTCTGTCGCCGAGGATCCGTGGCGACCGCCCGGTGCCAACCAGCAGTACCCGGCCCTCCAGATCAGCGAGAAGGCTTGGGGTTCAGGCTCCGGCCTCTTCGTCGGACGCACCGGCGTCGCGGCCGAGCAGGTCGGACTCTCCCCCTCCGGCACCTTCAACTGCAGCGCCCAGGAACTCCCGAACAAGCTCGGCGAGGGCGACGGCAAGACCATCGACCGGTTCTGGACAGGATGCGGTCCGGATGGCGGTATGCTCCTCCAACGCATCGTTGTGACGGGGACCAACGATTCGCTGCTCATTCAGGTTCTGATGCCGGGTGACGACCGCGACCGGGCGAGGGAAATCGCCAATTCGGTCCGGCCAGCCGCCGGCTGAGGCCACAGGGGGGATGAGCGTCCTGCCCGCATGTGCTCAACCCTGCCTGAGGAAACCCCTGTGCGTATCGCCACGGACCGGCTCCGGCCGTCCCCTGCTCTGATTCAGTCCACCCGCCGCCGCTTCTACCGGCTGCGCTCCAGCATCTTCCGCACCATCTGGCCGGTCGACTGCTGACCCCCTGGCCCGGTGGGTACCGGGCTTAAATGTTCGAAGGCTTCGACGAGTTCGACGTCCCCGTCCCCGGCGCGACCATCCACGGCCGCCGGGGCGGTGACGGTCCGCCTCTCCTGCTCCTGCACGGTTTCCCACAATCCCACGTGATGTGGCACCGGGTCGCGCCGGAGCTGGCCCGTGAGTTCACGGTGGTCGCCACCGATCTCGGCGGCTTCGGCGACAGCACCTGCTCGGGCGACCACTCGATGCGTGCCCTGGCACGGCACCAGGTCGAGCTGATGCGAACCTTCGGGTACGACGACTTCGCGGTCGTCGGCCATGATCGCGGAGCGCGGTGTGCGTATCGGATGGCGCTGGACGATCCGGCGGCTGTCACACGGCTCGCCGTACTGGACGTCGTACCGACTGGGGACGCGTTCGAGCGAGCTGACAAGGACTTCGCGCTCGGCTACTGGGTCTGGTCGTTCCTCGCCGCGCCGGCGCCGCTCCCCGAGACGCTGATCGGCCGCGCTCCGGACGTGTTCGTGAACCACTTGCTGGACAGTTGGTCAGTCGGCGACGCGTTCCCGCCAGAGGTGCGAGCGGAGTACATCCGGCACTTCGAGAATCCCGCGACCGTGCACGCGATCTGCGAGGAGTACCGCGCCGCCGCCACGACCGACGACGCCCTCGACCGCGCGGACCGCGGCGTACGACGGATCGGTTGCCCCGTGCTCGCTCTGTGGGACCCAGCAGGTGCTGTGGCCGACTGGTACGACGACCCAGTCGCCCTCTGGCGGCAATGGGCCGACGACGTCACCGGCGCCACGGTGGATGCCGGCCACTTCATAGCCGAAGAAGCCCCAGCGGAGACCCTGAGCCACCTACTACCGTTCCTCCGCGACACCTAGGAAGGCGCCAGCGTGCTGTCCTCGCGCACCACGCTGTCCGAGGCGCGGTCGATGATCTGGCGGAGCGCCTTTTCGTCCTGCGGTAGTCCGGTGACACTCATCTCGACCATCACCTTGCCGCTGTCGTCCGCGACCCAGCGAACGATGACGAGCTTCAGGATCGGGTTCGGCGACAGCGCAGCGTCGGGGACGTAGCGGTAGGTCAGCGTCGCGCTGTGACCCGTGTCGATCTGGGACAGGATCTGGACGTGCTGGTTCGGCTCGTCCTTCTGCAGCTTGAGCATCGCTTTCAGCTTCACCGCCATCGAGGTGCTCGGTGGCCGAGTCAGGGGGAACCCACCTTCGACCCGCAGCCAGCGCTTCCCGAGCGACTCGTTGAAGCGTGCGTTGTTCGGCGGGTCCTGCGCGACGTACTTCCAGTCGTCCGGGACGTCGAGCGTCAGCGTCGATCGGAGCGTGCGGCCCGTCACCGCGACTGTCGTCGACCGATAGCTCAGGTCGTCGACCTGCAGCGGACTACTGTCGTCCGGCACAGGATTGCGCGGGTCGGTCGGGGGCGCGGTCGGCATCGGAGTTGAAGTACCGGCCGCCGTGACCTGTCCGAGCGGCATGGCCTTGCCGGAGGCCGCCACCGAGCGATCGAGGGCTGTCAACCAACCCACGCCATAGCCGCCAGCGCCGCCGATAGCGATCATCGCCACCAGCGCGGACGCCAGCAGTGCTGTCCCCCGACTTGCCATGCGTGCCCCACCTCCCCAGAAAGCCCTCCACTGGAGAAGACCCCGGACTCCGGCTCAAGGTTGCGTCAGCCGGGTAACAATTCCGTGAAACTCCACCAATACGAACCGAGATTGTCTCAGTCCTGCGGGGTGACAGACTCGGCGGCCTCTCGCGCGATCCGCTTCATCGCTACCTTGTCCTGCGGCAGTACGGTGACTGAGATCTCGACGTTCGCTCCGTCGTGGCCAGGTGTCTTCACGTACTCCAGGAGCACCGGCCGCAGCCAGGTGTCGGGGATGTACGAGTAGGTCAGCGTCGACACCTGCCGCGGCTCGCCGTCCGTCCCGGTGATGGTGTCGTCGGACTGCCCGAGAAGCTTCAGATCGTTCTCCTGCGGCACCGACTTCTGGAGCGTCGGTACCTGTTGGTCCCGCCGCTGACGCGGGGATTGCAGGATCGGGTAGAGCGGTTTGATCCGGATCCAGCGCGCGTTCCGCGAGTCTTGGAACCTGATGTCGCCCTCCGTCAAGACCTTCTTCGTCCAGCCGATCGGCACCCGGATCTTCAGCCGGATCTGCGGCGCATCGTCCAAGTTGAAGGTAAGCGTCTGCCAACTGAAATCGACGTCGTTCAAAGCTTTAAGCCCATTGGGCTCCGGCGTCTTCAACGGCAACGGCGGCTCGGACGTCGGACCCGACACCCCACCCAACGGAGCTGGCACTCCGGACGCGACTGGGTACGGCGGCTTGGTCAGCACGCCGGCGTAGTAGCCTCCGGCGACGCCAAGCACGGCTGCGAGTACCAACCCGCCGACCAGTACCACCCGGTTCGCCCGCACTGAGCCATCCTCTCAGGGGAGGTGCCCGCCGAGCCAAACCGGATGGCCCTGGGTATCGCCCGACCGCTGCCGGTCCAGCTGGTGAGTTGACTAACGGCCCTCGACGCTGACCTGGACGGTCTTGCCCTGGGCGACGACCACCCAGGGGCCTTCGCCCAGGTTTTGGAAGTCCTCGTGTGCGAAGGCCTGAAAGGTGAAGATTCCATCATCTCGGGAGATGCGCCTGGTGTAGCAACTCGTTTGTCCCGTCGTGATGAAGCCGTTTCCACCGGGGGAGTTGCAGGTGATGCCCGGCTGCGGACCGAATTCGTTTTGCCAGACGAGGCCGGCAGTCGCTCGGGAATCCGTGTCGAGCGGTTCGTTGAGCTTCAGATATCCCCAGTAGCGGTAACAAGTGTCGCGCTTGAGGTGAATGGTGCCGATCCGCGTGCCACCGAATTTCAACGGTGCCGTCGCAACAGAGGCGGCGACGTCGGTGCAGGCGGTGGTGGCTGAGGTTGTGGCACCGGCGGGAGCTGGGACCAGGAGGAGGGTGGCTGCTAGTAGTGCGACTCTTCGAATCACGGGGTCTCCGCTCGTCCGGGATGTTTGGGCCGCGTCAGCGTACCGGGAACTCCGGACAACACCCGTGAGAGAACTCTCAGTAGACCTCGATGCGGTCGAGGCTGATGACGGTGTTGGACGAGGAGGGGTTCTTGTCGCCGGTGACGCGGATCTTGAGGGTGTGTTCGCCTGAAGGCAGGGTCGGGCTGACATAGGTGAGGTGTTCGCCCACGCGGATGGAGCTGTAGTAGTCGACGCGTTGTTCGGGGGCGCCGTCGATGGAGATGGCGGCGATGCCGTTGCCGGCGTCGATGACGCTGAGGAGGGCGACGCGGGTGCCGGTGAAGCGGATGGTGGCGGAAGCGGTGGGGTCGTTGCTCCAGTGGTCGTCGCTCCAGAAGCACTGGTTGCCGCAGCCGGATCCGGAGCTCCAGTTGCCGGCGTACTCGACCTGGTTGAGGCCGGTGCCGACCTGGGTGTCGTTGATCCAGTAGTTCGCGGAGCCGGGGTCGCCGGAGGGCAGGGTCTGGGTGGCGCCGGCGGCGAGCGGGCTGCCGAGGTTCGGCGTACCGTCGGCGTTCCAGCTGATCTTCTGCGCGCGGGAGGTGCGGAAGGAATAGGTGTAGGTACTGGTGTTCTTGCCGTGGTAGGCGATCCAGTCCTCCTTGCCGTCGGGCGACTTGAAGAACGAGTGGTGACCGGGACCCCAGACGCCGGTGGAGTCGTTGCGGGAGAAGATCGGGCCGGGGTGCTGGCGCCAGTTCGAGGCGACCATCGGGTCGGCGTTGTTGGCCAGGCTCTTCATCCACAGCTGGTAGTCGGGCTTGCCGGTGTCGCAGCTCGAGTAGGTGAGGAAGATGCGGTCCTTGCCGTAGAGCGGTGTCGGTCCTTCCCGGACCTCGCTGCAGCCGCCGTCGGCCGGGATCGCCACGCGGCCGCCGGTCGACGTCCACGGGTTGCTCATCCGCACGATGTACAGCTGCGCGGGGCCGCCCTGACCGCGGCCTGGTCCGGTCCAGACGAAGTACTGCTTGCCGTTGACGGTGATCGGCTCGCCGTCGATCGCGTACTCGCCGAAGTCGGCGATCTTCGCCTTGAACGAGTACGGGCCGAGCGGGTCGTCGCCGGCGGACTCGAGGACGTACATGCGGTGGTTGGCGTCCACGCCGTCGGAGGCCGTGTAGTAGATGTACCAACGGCTGCCGACATGGCGGAACGCCGGCGCCCACATCTGTGTGTTGCGGCTGGCGTCGCTGTCGCGCCAGACCACCTGCTCGGGCTGAACCAGCAGCGTGGCCAGGCTGTTCGACGACCAGATGCCGATCCGGTCGCCACGAGTGGTCGCGACGTAGTACTTGCCGTTGTAGAACATCAGCGACGGATCGGCCGACGGGTTCACCGGGTTCCGGAACGTCTGTGACAGCGCCTGTGACATCGCCACGTGCTCCTGTACTTCGGCTGCTGGTGCGGTGCTCGCGACGGTCCCGACCAGGACCGCGGCGAGCAACGTGCTGAGGATGGGGCGGACGAACCTCATGGCAGGACCTCTTCCGAGCCGCTGTGCCAACGTTGTAAACGTCAGTTGTACGACGCGCTGACCAACGTTGTAAACGGTTCACATCAGGATCGAACAGTGCGGGGCGTAGCCGGATCGATACCTGCGGAGATGTCTCGACCCCTGGCAGACGACCGTCACGCGCCGTCATCATGGGGCGATGTTGGGGGAATCGGAAGGTACCAAGGGCGAGGCAACGATCGAGCAGATCGGCCGCCGCCGGACGTTCACCAGGACACTGCAGCTCGCGCTGGTGCTGGTCGTCGTGCAGTGGCCGATGCGGAACGCCGTCCTGGCCGGCGTCGACTGCGAGATCCCGGGCCGGCTGTCGTTGCTGGTCGACGGGACGTTCATCGTCGCCTATGTCTATGCGGCCTACCGCGGCTACAAGTACGTCCGGTTCCTGAATCGCCAGTCCTGGCGCAAGTTCGCGGCGGTCGGCGCGTGGCTGGTCTTCCTCGCCGCGATCCTGGATGTTGCCGAGGACATCAGGTTGTGGTCGGACTTCGGCGGCGGTTCCTGCGCGGACCTGTCGACCGGCTGGCTCACCAACGTGATGCACGTGACGTTCGTCGTCGGCTGGCTGATCCTCGCGTTCTCGTACTTCGCGACCAGCCGGTTCGGTCAGCAGAAGCTGTACGGCGTCGTCATCGAGCCGCCGGCCAGGTTCAGCCCGAGTGTGGACAACACCGACTCCGGCAAGCTGGTGATCACCTGCTCCGGCGGTGGCATCCGGTCGGCGTCGTTCTGCCTCGGCGCGCTCCAACACCTGCGTGAACAAGGCTTCTACGACAAGGCGTCCACGGTGATCGGGGTGAGTGGCGGCGGTTATACGGCGGCCGCGTTCCATGTGCTGCGGCGCGCCGTACCGGATCCGTTCGCGCAAGGTTCACCCGAGCTCGCGCGCCTCCGCCGCCAGACGCGGTACCTGCTGCAAGGCGGCCGAGCGGTCTTCCTGGCCGGCCTCTCCGTCCTGTTCGGACTGATCGTCAACCTGCTGCTGATCGGCATCGTGTTGCGCTCGATCGCGTGGGTCCTGGGCTGGTTCCTCGGCAGCCAAGGGGTGATCGAAGACGCCGGCACCGAGATCCTCGTGAGCTGGCGACCCGGTGGCTCCTGGAACTTCCTCGCGCTCTCGATCGGCCTGCTCGCGGTCAGTGCCGCGATGTTCCTGATCGAGAAAGTGTGGGACCGCTGGGCTCGGATGCCCGACGTAGTCCGCAAGGTACTCAACTCGATCGGCAGCGTCTCCCTCCGGTACGGCGTCCCGGTCGCGGTACTGCTCCTCGGCGTACCAGGCGGGCTCTACCTGATCGGTCAACTCCCCGGGGACACCGGATTGCCGTCCGCCCTGCTGGCGTTGGTGGATCCGACCAAACAGGGTCTTGCGTCGTTCAGTGCTTTGGTCGTGGTGCTGATCGGTCTCGGCCGCTCGGTGTGGAACGGTCTCGCCAAGGAAGGCAAGGAGTCCGGCAAGCTGAAGGAGCGTTTCCTCGCCTTCGCGCAGACCAAGCTCGCCCCTTGGGCCGGTACGGCGATCATCGTGCTGGCCGCGACGATCGTGCTGCTGCGCTGGACCGGCGGCTACGCGACCGAACGCGGTTTCCGCAGCGACTGGGGAGTCGCGGTGATCCTCGGAGCGATTGCCCTAGGCATCAAAGTCTTCACCGACGCGAACCGCACGTCACTGCACTCGTTCTACCGCGAGCGCTTGTCCCGCGCCTTCCTCGTCGAACGCAAAGCCAACGGCTCCGCCGCCGCCATCGATTACTACAAGCGCCTCCGCTACTCCGAATGGGCCAAGCCGCAGCAGACCGGGCCACGGCTGGTGATTGCGGGCGTGGCGAACGTCGAGGACGCGGACTTCGTGCCGACGCAGCGGGACTGTGTGCCGTTCGTGTTCGATGCGGACTGCATCGGGATCATCGGGGACCGGTCGCTGCCGGACGGCGGACGACGTAATACCGCCGACTACGAGCGGGAGTCGGACGTCCTGGTGCGGGAGGTGACGGTGCCGGCGGCGATGGCGATCAGCGGTGCCGCGCTGAGCCCGCTGACCGGCCGGGTGAACGGGCGGACTCGGCCGGTTCGGCTGCTGCTCGCCGTACTGAACGCTCGGCTCGGCGTCTGGCTGCCCAACCCGTACTGGAACAACAACGTGGACGATACCTTCCCGCCGCCCACGAAGCTCTTCCCGAAGATCAGCCGGTACGTCGGCAGCATCATCGACAAGCCGGGTCCGTACCGGCTGCTCCGCGAGGCGGTCGGGTCGCCGTCGATGTACGACCGGCGGATCTACGTCACCGACGGCGGGCACTACGACAACCTCGGCCTGGTGGAGGCACTACGCCGCAAGCCGGCGCAGGTGATCGTGATCGACGCTTCGAACGATGCCGAAGACCGGTTCAGCGCATTGGCCGAGGCGATCGCGACCGCCCGGATGGACCACGGCATCCAGATCGACGTCGACCCGTCGCCGATGATCCGCGGCGCGAAGGCCCGCGCGGACCGCGCCTGGGTCTACGGCATCGCGACGCACCCCCAGACCGCGGAAGAGGTCGAGAGGAACGCCAAGCCCTACAAGACCGAGATCTTCTTCGTGAAGGCAGTCCTCGCGGGGCAGCTCGACTGGGACCTCGAGGTGTACGCCGCGCGGCACACCGACTTCCCGCGGCGGGCGACCAGCGACCAGTTCTACGACGAATGGGACTTCGAGGCCTACCGCTCGCTCGGCTACACCCTGGCCGAGACGCTCACCAGCCACCACCGGGTCCGCGACCGCCTCGCCGACCTCGGGAACGAAGCCCAGGGCAACGGACAGTGACCGCCCGTTGGCGCTGTGGATAAACCGGGAGGCCTGTGGATCAGGCGATATCCGCTTCTGCGGGTGCACGTGCAGTCCGCCCTGTGAGCGATCGCTTGCTGTGCCGTGGTCGCGGTGGTGAGATGTGTGGCTGTGCCGGAAAACTTTACGAAGATTTAGTCGTGACCTTCGGCGCGCCAGGTCGTTGACCAGTCAGACAGTTGGATCAACGGCACAGATGTCTGGGGAATCTGGGAAGGACCGCCCGTGTACCGATTCAATCCGCCCCCCGAGTGGCCCGAGCTGCCCGCCGACGGGTGGCGCCCGCCGCCCGGCTGGGAGCCGGACCCGGAGTGGCCGGATGCCCCGGACGACTGGGGTTTCTGGGTCGGTCGCACCGGCCGCCCGGTCAGTGGCCCGTTGGGCGTCTTCGGATCCGTCGACGCCGGCCGCCTCGAGCTGGCGGTCATCGACCCCTCGCTCGTCCTGATGCACGCCTGAGTCACGCCGTTCTGGTTTCTTATCGTTCTTCGGTGTTATCTTCTCACCTGACCTAACAGTGTGAGGGGAGCTCGCGTGGCCTGGATCGGCGTCGACCTCGGCACGCAGAGCGTGCGGGCCGTGCTCGTCGGTCCCGAGGGCGACGTCCTGGCCCGGGGGTCCCGGCCGCTGACCAGTGTCCGCGATGGCGTCCGGCATGAGCAGGATCCCCAGCAGTGGCTCGATGCCGTCGACGCCTGCCTGGCCGAGGTCACGCCGTCCGCGGACGGCGTGGAGGGCCTGGCGATCTGCTCGACCTCCGGCACCTTCCTGCTGACCGACCGCGCCGGCCGCCCGCTCACACCCGCACTCATGTACGACGACGCCCGCTCGGCCGCCCGTCGTGTCCACATCGTGGACGCCGACCCGGACCGCTGGGCGACCTCGATGCAACCCACGTGGGCCCTGCCGAAAATCCTCGATCTGGTTGCCGAGAGTGATCAGCGCGTCATGCACAGTGCTGACTTCGTCGCCGCGCACCTGGTCGGCCACCCAGTCGCGACCGATACGAGCCACGCCCTCAAGACCGGCTACGACCTGGTCGCAGGCAGCTGGCCGGCCGCGGCCTTCGACACGCTCGGTCTGCCGCTCGACATCTTTCCGGAGGTTGTCCGGCCGGGCACCGAGCTTGGGCGAACGGCTGCCGGAGTCCCCGTGTACGCCGGGATGACGGACGGCTGCGCGGCCCAGATCGCGGCCGGCGCGTTGGCTCGGGGCGCCTGGAACTCGGTGCTCGGCACGACGCTCGTGCTCAAGGGCGTCAGTGAGAAGCTCCTCGACGATCCGACCGGCGCGGTCTACAGCCACCTCCACCCCGACGGCGGCTGGCTTCCCGGCGGCGCGTCCAGCAGCGGCGCCGGCGTACTGACTGAGCTTTTGCCTGCTGCGGACCTCGATGCATTCGATCTCAAGGCCGGGCCGGTCGACGCGGTCATCTATCCGCTGACGAAGACCGGGGAGCGGTTCCCGTTCGTCGCACCGCAGGCTGAGCGCTTCACCGTGGGCACGATCGACAGTGATCTGGACACGTACGTCGCTGTGTTGCAGGGCGTCGCATTCGTCGAACGGCTCGCCTTTGAGCATCTGGTGGCCCTTGGTGCCGACTCCGTTCAAACCGTCTCGCTGACCGGCGGCGCGACACGCAGTCCGTACTGGAACCAGCTCCGCGCCGACGTCCTCGGCGTACCGGTCGAGCTGCCGGTGGCCGCGGATCCGGCGTACGGGATGGCGGTGCTGGCGGCATCCGGCGGAGGCAGCGTGACCGAAACCGCCCGGCGGATGGTGCGCGTCGACCGTGTCCTCGAGCCGCGCCCTCATCACCTCGACGACCTGCACGACGCCTTCGTGGCGGAGCTGGACGCGCGGGGGTACCGGGGATGAGGACCACGATCGTGCTGGCCCGGCACGGGCGGACCGCCTGGCATCACGGCAACCGCTACACCGGCTCGTCCGACTTGCCGATCGACGAGGTCGGTCAGCAGCAAGCGCTGCTCCTGCGCGAGTGGGCGACCGACTTCGCGCCGGATGCGCTGTGGTGCTCGCCGATGCTGCGTGCTCGGCAGACCATCGCGCCGACCGCCTCGGTGCTCGGCCTGGAGTCGACGACCGACGCCCGCCTGCGCGAGGTCGACTTCGGGTTGGCCGAGGGGAAGCGGCTGGCCGAGCTGCCGCCCGCGGTGGCCGCGGCGTTCGAGGCCGACCCGGTCCGTGACCATTTCCCCGGCGGCGAGGACCCGGTCGAGGCCGCCGATCGGGTGGCTGAGGTGTTCGCCGAGATCGCCCAGAAGCACGAGGGTGGCAAGATCCTGGTGGTTGCCCACAACACGCTGATCCGGCTGCTGGTGTGCCGGGTGCTCGGCCTTCGCTTGAACGACTACCGCAGACTTCTTCCTGCGCTCGGTCCCGCGGCGCTCGTGCGCTTCCGCAGCGAGCACGGCACAGTGGGACTCGAGGCCTACAACATCCCAGCAGGACGAATGGAGCACCCGTCATGACGACAGAACCCGACGGTGAGCTGAGCCGCCCCGCGCGGCGGCAGGCGGAGATCGCGGCGTACGTCGTCGAGCACGGCTCGGTGTCGGCGAACGACCTGGTCGAGGCGTTCGGCGTGAGCGTGATGACCGTGCATCGCGACCTGGACGAGCTCGAGCGGCAGGGTGTGGTCCGCAAGTATCGCGGTGGTGTGAGTGCGCAGCCCACGAGTGTGTTCGAGAGCAATGTCGCCTACCGGCTGAACACCGCGCAGACCGAGAAGGCCGCGCTGGCCCGGTACGCCCGGACCATGATCGAGCCCGGGATGTCGGTGATGCTGGACGACTCGACCAGTGCGCTCGCCCTGGTCGATCTGCTCGAGGACATCACGCCGTTGACCGTGGCAACGAACTTCCTGCCCGCGATCACCGCGCTGACCGGCCGCCGCGACATCACGCTGGTCGCACTCGGCGGGATCTACTCCGCGACTCACGACTCGTTCGGCGGGATGCCGTGTGCGGAGGCCGTCGAGGCACTGCACACCGACCTGCTGTTCTG
Organism: Kribbella sp. NPDC005582; assembly: GCF_040605415.1. Classification (NCBI taxonomy): domain Bacteria; kingdom Bacillati; phylum Actinomycetota; class Actinomycetes; order Propionibacteriales; family Kribbellaceae; genus Kribbella; species Kribbella sp. NPDC005582. Next base: position 1,567,392 of record NZ_JBEXCU010000001.1, on the reverse strand, counting down.
TTCGGTGTCGGCCGTCTCGCCGACGCATGCGTTCCACCAGGAGGAGGAGATCGTCCTGGTGAAACGCGCGATGCTGCGGGCGGCGCGGACCAAGGTGCTGTTGGTCGACCACGCCAAACTGCAGCGCACGGCCCTGCACAGGCTCGCGCCACTGAGCGACTTCGACGTCGTGGTGGTCGACGAGAAGACTCCCGAAGAGCTGATTCGCCCACTGCGCGACCACGGTGTGACCGTGGAGGTCGCCACCTTCTAGAAGGGGATGCCTATGGACGTCGGAGTCGACGTCGGCACGACCGTGACCAAAGCGGTCGCGTTCGACGCGGAGGGCCGGCCGTTGGCCGAGGCGTCCCGGCCGACCAGGTTGGTACGGCCGTCGGTGGGCCGGTTCGAGCACGAGACCGCCGAGATTGTTGCCTCGGTCAACGAGGTGGTCGGTGAGCTGGCCGCGACGGTCGGGGACAGGCCCGGCGTACTGGCGATCACCGCGCAGGGTGACGGGCTCTGGCTGGTCGACGCCGAAGGTGCTGCGGTGCGGCCCGCCATCTCGTGGCTGGATGCGCGGAGCAGTGCGATTCTCGAGCGGTGGACCGCGGACGGCATTGCCGACCACGTGTTCCGGCGGTCCGGCAACCGCATGTTCCCGGGTGCATCCGGTCCGCTGCTCGCCGCCGTACTGGCTGAGGAGCCGACGGTGATCGACGCGGCCGGTACGGCGGCGTACTGCAAGGACGTGGTGATGCAGGCGTTGACGGGCGTCCGTGCGACGGATGTCTCGGATGCGTCGGCACCGTTCCTCGATCCGCGGACTGGCGCCTATGACGAAGAAGCTTTGTCAGCAACGGGCTTGAGCGATCTGCGCCATCTACTTGCACCTGTGGCGCCGGGCGGACCAGTGGGCGAGCTGCGGGACTCCTCCAGCGGGATGGCTGCGGGTACCAGGGTTTCAGCCGGTCCCTACGACCTCCCGGCGGCCGCTGCCGGAGCCGGCGTCGAGACGCCCGGCGATGCACTACTGACTGTCGGTACGACGCTTGCGTGCCAAGTGGTCACCCGCGAACTCCCCGTCGACGGCGAACCGGCCGGCCTGTTTCTGGGCACGTGGACACCCGGTCTCTGGCTGCGTGCGATGCCCGCCATGGTCGGTACGGCGGCGCTCGACCGCGTGCTCGCCCTGGTCGGCGCAACCACCGAGCAGCTGCCCGCCTTCCTGGACGAGAGCCCGCCAGGCGCTCAGGGCGTCACGGTGCTGCCGTATCTCTCCGAGGCCGGCGAGCGCGCGCCTTTCGTCGACACCCGGGCACGCGGCACGCTCGACGGCATCTCGCTGTCCACGACGACCGCCGACCTGATCCGGGCAACCTGTGAAGGCATCGCGTACGCCGCTCGCCACTGCCTGGAGGCGGCTGGCTGGACCGGGCGCGTGACGGTCTGCGGTGGTGGCGCTCGGAGTGCCGAATGGACGCAGATCCTGGCCGACGTACTGAATGCGCCACTGCACACGACGGCCGCCGAACAGGTCGCCGCGCGTGGTGCGGTGATCTGCGCCCGGCGGGCGGCCTCTGATGACGTCGGGCCGGAGTGGATCGCGTCGACCCGCCAGGTCGATCCGGATCCGGGGCGCGCCGCCTTCTACGCCGAGGGATACGTCCACTACCTGCGCCGGATCGAGAACGCCCGTGCCCGCTGGTCCGATCCCGCGCCGATCCAAGGAGCTTGATGAGAACCGTCACCACCCTGCTCGCCGGCGATCACTTCGTCCGGAACTCACTGCTCTCTTCAGCGCTGGAGTCGCTGGCGGGCGTGCGGTTCGACTTCCGCGAGCTCACGTTGCCGTGGCCGCTCACGCCGTACGGGGCGGTGGCCGAGGTGGATGAGGCCAGTGATGCCGAGGACGAGCTGATCGCGGCGCTGCCGGGGGTCGAGTTGGCGATCACGCAGATGGGTCCGTTCACCGAGCGGGTGCTGGATGCCGCGCCGGACCTGCGTTTCCTGGTGGTCTGCCGTGGCGGTCCGGTCAACGTGAACGTGCCCGCCGCCCTGAAGCGAGGCATCAAGGTCGCCTCTACTCCTGGACGCAACGCGGTCGCGGCCGCCGAGCACGCGGTTGCTCTGATGATGGGGGCCTTGCGCAACCTTCCGCGGCTGCATCGCACGCTGGAGCAAGGGGAGTGGCGCAGCGACCTCTACGCGTACGACGAATGCGGGTCCGAGCTGGACGGCGCGACCGTCGGCCTGGTCGGGTACGGCGCGATCGGGCAACGAGTCGCTCGGGTCATGCTCGCCTTCGGTGCACACGTGGTCGTCGCCGATCCGTACGTCGATCCCGCACACGTCCTGGCCGGCATCGAGGTGGTCGAGCTGGATGAGCTGCTGCGCCGGTCGGACGTGGTCAGCCTGCATGCCCGATTGACCGACCAGACCCGCGGCATGATCGGTGCGGCCGAAATCGCGCGGATGCCGCGCGGCGGCGTACTGGTGAACACGGCACGTGGCGGACTGCTCGACTACGAGGCGACCGTGGATGCGCTGGAATCAGGACAGTTGGGAGCAGCCGCCTTCGATGTCTTCCCGGTCGAGCCTCTCCCCGCTGGCTCACGGTTGCTGACCGCACCTAATGTCGTCATGACGCCACACCTGGCGGGTGCCACCCGGCAGACCGCTCTGCGGGCAGGATCTATCGCTGCCGAGGCTGTCGCTGCCTACCTCACCGGGAGGGATCCGGTAGGACTGGTCTCATGAAGCTCGCAACCTCCACGACCTGGACAGAGCTGCTTCTGCTCCTGATCGCCTTCGTGCTCTCGATGATCATCGGGATCGAGCGTCAGATGCGGCAGAAGAGCGCCGGGATGCGGACCCATACGCTGGTCGGCACCGGGGCGGCGATGTTCACGCTCGTCTCCGGATTCGGCTTCGACGCGGTCCTCGGGACCGACGTGAATCTCGACCCGTCCCGGATCGCGGCTCAGGTGGTTTCCGGTGTCGGCTTCCTCGGTGCCGGGGTGATCTTCATGCGCCGCGACGTCGTCCGCGGACTCACCACCGCGGCGACGATCTGGATGACCGCCGCGATCGGCATGGCCTGTGGGGCCGGGATGCCGGTCCTCGCGGTCGCTGCGACTGTCCTGCACCTGCTGGCGGTCGGGCCCTTGGTGCGGCTCGGCAGGTTGCTGCCGTCGCCGGATCGGCGGCGCATCGTCACCGTCCGGTACGACGACGGCGCCGGCGTACTGCGGGCGATTCTCGCCACCGCGACGGCGATGGGGTTCGAGGCCTCTGTGCTCGGCACGGAGGTGCACCGAGACGGTGGACGGCAGCAGGTGCGGGCCTCGATGCGGTTCAACGGGCGGGCGCCGCTGCAGACCTTGGTGCTGGCGCTCGACGAGCTCGACGGCGTCACCGGAGTGCGGCTGCGCAACGACGATGATGACTGAGACTGTGAAATAGGCGAGAAAATCACAAAGATTCTCTATACGTCACCATGATCTGGTGATAATTTCACGGCGTGCGGGAGAATCCGGTAGGTCTGCGGTCGCGACGGCGACGGGAGTACTGGTTGTTCGCGGCCCTGGTCGCGCCGAACCTGCTGGTGATCGCGGTCTTCGCGTACTGGCCGATCCTCTACAACGCGTTCCTGAGCCTCACCGACTGGAACATGATCGCGGCGCGACCGGCGTTCGTCGGGCTGGCGAACTACGGCCGGACGCTGACCGATCCAGCCTTCCACCGGACGCTCGGGATCACCGTCGTCTTCACCGGGCTGATCGTGGCCGGCAGCCTCGTGATCGGGCTGGCGCTGGCGTTCCTGTTCAACCTGCCGTTGAAGGGACGCGGTGCGGTTCGGACGATCGCGTTCGCGCCGCACGTGCTGTCCGGTGCGGCGGTCGCGACGATCTGGCTGTTCATCTTCGACCCTGGCTACGGTCTGATGCGGGCGCTGGCCTTCGGCGCCGAGCCGCCGGACTGGATGAACAACTCCGACTGGGCGTTGCCCGGGCTGGTCATCGTCTACCTGTGGAAGAACGCCGGCTTCGCCGCGCTGATCTACCTGGCCGGGTTGCAGGGCTTGCCGAAGGAGCTCGACGAGGCGGCGGTGATGGACGGCGCGAGCACCTGGCGGCGGTTCCACGCGATCAAGCTCCCGCTGCTGGCGCCGATCACGTTCTTCCTGCTGATCACCACGGTGATCGGGACCTTCCAGGCCTTCGACGTGATCGCGGTGATGACCGGCGGCGGTCCGGGTGACGCCACCACGACGTTGAGCTGGTCGATCTACAACGAAGGGTTCCAGGCCTTCAACGCAGGCCGGGCGGCGACGTTGTCGATCATCATGTTCGTCGTCCTCCTGGTCGTCACCACCGTGCAGGCGCGAGTGATGGAGAGGCGGGTGCACTACCGATGAAGGTGCGCGCCCTGCAGTACGTCGTACTGGTCGGAGTGGCGGCGGTGTTCCTCGGGCCGCTGTACTGGCTGGTGTCGACGGCGTTCAAGCAGCCGGCCGAGATCTATCAGTGGCCGCCGTCGTGGTGGCCGGATCATTTGACCTGGGAGAACTTCTCGCTGGCCTGGAAGGCGGCACCGTTCGACCGGTTCTTCCTCAACTCCACGATCATCACCGTGGTCGGTACGGCGTTGAAGGTGATCAACGCCGTACTGACGGCGTACGCGTTCGCGTACTTGCGGTTCCCGTTCAAGAAGGTGCTGTTCTTCCTGGTGCTCGGCGCGATGATGGTCCCGGGACATGTCACGCTGCTGCCGAACTACTTGACCGTGGCAACGTTGGGCTGGATCAACACCTATGCAGGGTTGATCATTCCGGGCGTCGGCTCGGCGTTCGCGACGTTCCTGATGCGGCAGCACTTCTTGACGCTGCCGTCGGAGGTGACGGACGCCGCCGCGGTCGACGGCGCTGGCCACCTCCGCACGCTGTGGCGGGTCGTGCTGCCGATGTCGCGGCCGATGCTCGTCACGGTCCTGGTGATCACGGCGGTCGAGGAGTGGAACAACTTCGTCTGGCCGCTGATCGTGACCAACACCGCCTCGATGCGAACGCTGCCGGTCGGGCTGCTGATCCTCAAGGACGAGGAAGGATTGGCCAACTGGGGGACGATCATGGCCGGGACGCTGTTGGTGCTCGCGCCGATGCTGCTGATCTTCCTGATCGCCCAGCGCTACATCGTCGGTGGAATCACCCAAGGCGCGTTGAAGGGATGAGCATGCGGCGCAGGGGATTCCTTGGACTGGCCGCGGGCTTGTCGCTGGCCGGGTGCGGCTATCGGTCGGTCGACGCGGTCTACTCGCAACCAGCCGGCGCCGTACCGTCGCAGTACGCCGGTCGCGTCCGGATCGTGTTCTGGTCGTCGTACGGCGGGGTGAACGGGAAGGCCGTCGACAAACTCGTTGCCAAGTTCAACGAGTCGCAGGACGATGTGTACGTCGAGGTGCAGTTCCAGGGTAGTTACGACGACGTCGCGCAGAAGGTCGCCGCGGCGTTGATCGCCAAGCAGGCGCCGGATCTCGCCGTACTGTCGGATGTGACGTGGGAGCGGTTCTTCCTCAACGAGGCGCTGGAACCGTTGAACGGGTACCTCGCTGATCCTTCGGTGTATCAGCCGAAACTGTTCGGTGAGTACGTCGTGAAGGGGCAGAGCTGGTGTGTGCCGTTCGCCCGGAGTACGCCGATCCTGTATTACAACCGGGATGCGTTCGCTGCCGCCGGACTGCCTGATCGCGCGCCGCGGACGTGGAGCGAGTTGCAGTCCTGGGGGCCGTCGCTGGCCAAGGTTCAGTCCGGTGGGCGGTCGTTGCGGACGTTGGCGTTCGCGAAGGTTGACGGTGACTGGCAGTTCCAGGGGAACGTGTGGCAGTTCGGTGGATCGTATTCGCGTGGGCTGGATGTGACGATCGCCGAGGCCGGCGCGGTGGCCGCGGGGGAGTGGCAGCGGTCGATGGTCCATTCTCTGAAGTTTGCGTATATGGCGAGCAGTCCGAGTACGGACTTCGCGAACGGGCTCGTGGCAATGATCCAGGAGTCGACCGGTGGGCTGAAAAGCATGACCAGCAAGGCGAAATTCCGTGTCGGCGCTGGGTTCGTACCGGCGGAGGTCGCATCGGGGATCGCTACTGGTGGCGGTGGGATCGGGATGCTGCGCAACATCTCGGCCGAGCGCAAGCAGGCGGCCGCGGTGTTCTTGAGCTTCCTGGCACGGCCGGAGAACTCCGCTTGGTGGACGATCCAGACCGGGTACCTGCCGGTGGTCTCGGCCGCGCGTGAAGTGCCGGAGCTGAAGAAGCTCGTTGCCGAACAACCCAACTACGGGGTTGCGATCGCGCAGCTCGCGAACGCCCGGCAGCAGGACGCGATCCGCCTCTACGGACGCAACGCGAACGTCGCCATCTACACCGGCCTGCAGCAGATCTACGCCGACAACGCTCAACCCGCCAAGGTGTTCAGCTCGGTCGCCCGCCGGCTCGACGCGATCGGCGACGAGGTCCGCCGCCTGTACGAGGAGAAAGTGCTGTGATCATCACCGGCCACCGAGGTTCCCTCGGCACCGAACCGGAGAACACCCTGCGGTCGTTCCGGCGCGCGATCGCCGACGGCTGCGACGAGATCGAACTCGACCTCCGCGTGAGTGCCGACGGTGAGCTGGTGATCCTGCACGACGCGACCGTCGACCGCACCACCAACGGCACCGGCGAAGTCGCAGCCCTCACCCTCGCTGAGCTACGAGCGCTGGACGCCGGCCAAGGCGAGGTGATCCCCACCTGGGCGGAGGTAGTCGCCGCACTTCCAACTGTCCGCTTTCAGGCTGAGGTGAAAGACCCCGCCGCGGTTCCGCTCCTTGCCGACTCACTTCGCGCCGACCCCGATCTCGCCGCTCGGACGCTCGTCACGTCGTTCCACCCCGAGATCCTGCTCGCCGTCCGGCGCACGTTCCCCGGCGCCACGACCGGGCGGATCTTCGGTCGCACGACTCCCGACGTACTGGCTCTGACGCGGGCGGCCGAGGCGAGCTGGGCGTTGTGCGGCATCACCGGCCTGACCTCGGAACTTGTCGCCGAACTGCACGCCGCCGGACTCTCCGTGACCGCCTGGCCGGTCCCCGACGGCGCCACGCTCGAGCAGGCCGTCGCGCTCGGTGTCGACGGCGTCACCACCGACAACCCACACAGCCTCACACGTTCCAACGTCTGAATTTGTTCTTCCGTGGAACATAAATGTGTGATTGCCTAGTCGTATGGGAATCAGCATCGGTGTCGTCGGAGCCGGCCAGTTCGCCCCTTCGTTCCTGCGGCTGTGGTCCGCGCACCCGGACGTGTCCGAGGTGCGGCTGACCGATGTCGTACCGGAGCGGACGGCCGACCTGGCGGCCAAACAAGGGGTCTCGGTCACCTACCAGTCGTTCGAGGAGATGCTCGAGTCCGACGTGGACGCGGTCGCGATCTTCACCCAGCGATGGCTGCACGGCGAGATGGCGATCCGCGCGCTCGAGGCCGGCAAGCACGTCTACTCGACGGTGCCGATGGCGATCGAGGCCGAGCAGATCGCGCGCATCATCGAGCTGGTCGAACAGACCGGCCTGACCTACATGATGGGTGAGACCAGCTTCTACTACCCGTCGTCGGTCTACTGCCGGCAGCGGCTGGCCGCGGGTGACTTCGGCCGGGTGTTCTACGCCGAGGGCGACTACGTCCACGACATGGATCTCGGGTTCTACGCGGCGTACCAGTACAGCGGCGGCGAGGACTGGAAGAAGACCGCCTCCTTCCCGCCCATGCTCTACCCGACGCATGCCGTCGGCAACGTCTTGTCGGTGACCGGCCAGCACGCCACCCATGTCTCGTGCATCGGCGTCAAGGACGACCGCGGCGACGGCGTCTTCGACAAGGAGATCAGCCAGTTCGACAACGACTTCTCGAACGCCACTGCCCTCTTCAAGCTCGCCGACGGCGGCATCATGCGCACCAACGAGATGCGCCGCGTCGGCTACCCGTCGCACATCCGGGAGTCGCGGCTGCGCGTCTTCGGCACCGAAGGCAGCTTCGAGCAGCTCGCCACCACCACGCTCTGGCAGACCAAGCAGGGCGTCGAGGACGTCACCCACCTGATGGCGACGTCGGCCGGCTCGCACGACGACGAGGACCTGGCGAACGTCGACCCGGCCCTACGCGACGCGTTCCGCTCCGGCCTCTCTCCTGTCCACGACCGCAGCCGCCTGCCGTCCGAGTTCGACGGCCTGCACAACGGCCACGAAGGCTCCCACCACTTCCTCGCCGACGACTTCGTCCGGGCCGTCGCCGACAAGACCCTGCCCCCGATCAACGCGTGGGTCTCCGCCCGCTACACCCTCCCCGGCATCTACGCCCACCAGTCCGCCCTCCAAGGCGGCGTACAACTGGAGATCCCCGACCACGGCGACGCCCCCGCCTGAAGCTAACGACACGTAGAGGTCCTCCCGCCAGGCGCCGGCCACGCTCAGCCGCGCGCTCCGGAGCCGCGGGAGGCCCACTACTACGTGTTCTTCGCTACCGTGCAGCGATGGACTTGTTCGCAGGAATCTCCGTCAGCGACTACACCACCGCCGTCGCCTGGTACGAACAACTGCTGGGCTCGTCACCGGCCTTCCTCCCCAACGACATCGAAGCCGTCTGGGAGCTGGCAGAACACCGCTACCTCTACATCGAGGTGGTCCCCGAACACGCCGGCCACGCCCAGCACACCCTCTTCGTCGAAGACTTCGACGCCACCCTCGCCGCCATCGCCTCCCGAGGCCTCGCCCCCGCCACCCGCGAGACCTACGAAAACGGCGTCCGCCACGCCACCTTCTTCGACCCAGACGGCAACGAAGTCTCCTACGGCGGCGCCCCGCTCCCCTAACCGCTCACTCGTAGATCTTGCGGAGGCGCGACTGCATCGAGTTCTCGATGTGGCGGGTCATGGCGGCTTCGGCGGCCGACGGATCGCCGGAGGTGATTGCGGCTACCAACGCGCGGTGTTCGGTGAGGACTTCGGGGCCGATGTCGCGTTCGTAGTGCAGGCGGAAGATGTGCAGGTGGCAGTGGGTGCGCTGGAACGCCAAGCGGACCTGGTCGCTGCCGGAGAGGGTGGCGATGAGGGTATGGAAGCGGTTGTCGTGGACCGTGAGGGACTTGTAGCCGGCGTAGTCGACGGAGGTGGGTTCGACGGCGGTGGCCAGTTCGGCGTGCAGGCGGTCGCGGCCTTCTTCGGTGATGAGTTCGGCGGCGCGACGGGCGGCCCAGGGCTCCAGCAGTAGGCGGAAGCGGTAGAGGTCGTCGAACTCGGCCAGCGTGAGCAGCTCTGTCGCGCGGTAGCCCTTCAGCGGCTCCTTGACGGCGAGCCCCTCGGACTCGAGCCGGGCGAGCGCCTCCCGGACCGGGGTCGACGAGACCTGGAACTCGCGCGCGAGACCGTCGATCGAGATCCGCGCCCCGGGCCGGACGACGTGATCCATCAGCATCGTCTTGATCGCCTCGTAGACGTCGTCGGCGAGCATCTGCCGCCGCAGCACCCGCCGGTCGGTGATCTCCACCCGTCCACCTCCGGATCCTGAGCACGGTCTTGACCCGGCCGGTCCGTTTCGGCAGGGTGGATCATGCATCATGCACGATCTGGCCCACGGTAGCGCCGGATGTACCAGCTACGGAAGGCAGACACGGTGAAGTTCCAGGAGATCGGCGTCCTCCCCGAGCCGGAAGACAACGCGGCCATCTGTTCCCGCCGCCTGGACGCGGGCACCCAGGTCGAGCTCGACGGCGCCCTCGTCACCCTCCCGCACACCGTCCTCGAGGGCCACCGCTTCGCCGTACGCCGGATCGCCCAAGGCGAGGCGATCACGTCCTGGAACACCCCCTTCGCCCGCGCGACGCGCGACCTCCGCCCCGGCGACTACATCTGTACGCCGACCAGCCTCCAAGCGGTCACCGCGCGAGGCGTCGAGGGTCTCCCCGCGGAACCGTCGGCCACCAACGAACCGCTCGACCCCTTCGAACTCGACGAGAACGCGCTGAATCTCGGCCAGCAGGTGACCAGCGTCGAGCAGCCCGGCACGTTCCTCGGCTACCCCCGCGAGCACGGCCCGGCCGGCACCCGCAACCACGTGGTCCTGATGGCGACCAGCTCCCGCAGTTCCGGCTTCGTCACCGAACTCGCCCGGCGCTTCGACGGCGCGGCCGCGGGCGACGGCGTCGTACCGGTGGCGCACACCGAGGGCGGTGAGGACGGCGTCCCCAACAACCTGCATTTCCTGCTCGCCACGCTGGCCGGCTTCACTCTGAATCCGAACGTCGGCGCCGTGCTGATCGTCGACACCCCCGACGACGTGGTGTCGGGCCGGGCGATCCAGGACTTCATGGCCGAGCACCACTACCCAGAGATCAAGGTCCCGCACGCGTTCTTCACCCGCGAAGCCGGCTTCGAACACGACCTCGCCACAGCCGGCGCTCTGGTCGAGCCCTGGCTCCCGATCGTCGACGCGCAACAGCGCACCGAAGTCCCGCTCGCCGACCTCAAGATTGCCCTGCAGTGCGGCGGTTCGGACGCCTTCTCCGGCATCTCCGCCAATCCGCTCGCCGGTCTGGTCGGCGCCGAGGTGATCAAGCACGGCGGCGCCGCCGTACTGGCTGAGACCGACGAGCTGATCGGCGCGGAACCCTACGTCCTGAAGAACGTCCGCGACCTCGCCACCGCACGCCGCTTCCTCACCACGATCCGCTCGTTCAAGGAACGCGTCGGCTGGCACGGGCACACCGCGGAGGGCAACCCTTCCGGCGGCAACGTGTACCGCGGCCTCTACAACATTGTGCTGAAGTCCATCGGCGCCGCCCGCAAGCTGCCGCGTGAGGTCCGCCTGGACCACGTCATCGACTACGGCGAACCGTTGCCCGGCAACGGCTACATCTTCATGGACAGCCCCGGCAACGACCTCGAGTCGGTCGCCGGCCAGATCGGCAGCGGCTGCAACCTGATCTTCTTCACCACCGGCAACGGCTCGATCACCAACTTCCCCTTCGTCCCGACGCTGAAGTTCGTCACCACCAGTGAGCGGTACGAGCGGTTGCAGGCCGAGATGGACGTCGATGCAGGCCGCTACCTGACCGGTACGCCGATGGCCCAGCTGACCGCGGAGACCTTCGACCTGACCGTCCGGGTCGCGTCCGGTGAACCCAGCGCGGGTGAGCGCGCCGGCCACAGCCAGGTTTCGATCTGGCGGAACTGGCGGCAGAGCGGACCGCGCGAGGGCATCTCGATCAGCACCGACGGTCGCCAGAGTCGTGCGCTGGCCGACCTCCCGGCCGAAGACCGCGACGCCCCCCTCGACGCCCTCCCACTGACCGGGACCACGAGCAGCACGCGCACTCCAGCACGTCTGCTGCGAGTTGACGATCGCGATCTTCCCGAAGCGGTCGGGCTCATCCTGCCGACCAGCCTGTGCTCCGGCCAGATCGCGCTTCGCCTTGCTGCGCAGGCCGAACTCGAGAAATGGGCCGGTGACGCGGTCACCCGGATGGTCGCCCTCCCGCACACCGAGGGCTGCGGGAGCAGCGGCGGCGCGTCGGAGGAGACCTTCGCCCGGATCATGCTCGGCTACCTTCTCCACCCGAACACGCGGATGGCCTTGCTCCTGGAACACGGCTGCGAGAAGACCCACAACGACTACTTCCGCTCCCGTCTCGTCGGGGCCGGCAAGGATCCGGCGCGGTTCGGCTGGGCCAGCATCCAGGCGGACGGCGGTCTCGATGCCGTCGGCAACAAGGTGAAGGACTGGTTCAGCAGCTTCGACCTGCCGGCTCCCGTCGAGCACGAGGGCACGCTGGGCGCTCTGACGATCGGCCTGGAGGCGCGCGGTCAGCTGACCGGCGATACTGCCGAGGCGCTCGGTCTGATCGGCGCCGAGATCGTCGGTTCCGGTGGCTCGGTCGTGCTGTCCTCCCGTGGCGCGCTGCTGGCTGACCCCGACTTCCGTCGTACGGCGTTCGGCTCGTCCGCCGAGGTGGGGCCGACGATCGCGCACGGGCAGCAGATCGCCGCACCGGGATGGCACGTGATGCGGATGCCCGGCACGGACTGGATGGAAACGGCGACTGGATTCGGAGCGTCCGGCGTACAGCAGATCCTGGCGCATGTTGCCGGTGGCACGTTGTCGGCGCAGCGTTTCGTTCCGGTCGTCGAGTTCAGCAAGGACCCTGAGACGGTCGCGCGGTACGGCGACGACCTCGACGCGGTCGCGACCGGCGACGCGGCCGACCAGGCACGAATCGGGCTGGAGACGATCGCCCTCGTCGCGAGTCGCCAACTCGTTCCCAAGGCTGTTGCCTCTGGCAACGTCGGCTTCCAGATCACGCGGGGCTTGCTCGGTACCTCTATGTGAAGGGTGAACTCATGCACTTGGTCCGTTACCAGTCGTCCTCCGGACGGCCGGTCGTCGGCGTTCGCACCGGTGACTCAGTGGCACCCATCGAGGGTGTTGCCAGCATGGCCGAGCTGTTCCGGCTGTCCCTGGCCGACCTGCAGACAGCCGTCACCAAGACCGGTACGGCGGTCCCTGCCGACGGACTGAAGTGGTTGCCGCCAATCGACGGTCGTGGCGAGGTCTGGTGCGCGGGCGTCACGTACGAGCGCTCGCGGGGCGCGCGGATGGAGGAGAGCGCCGAGCAGTCCGTCTACGACAAGGTCTACACCGCGGAGCGGCCGGAGCTGTTCCAGAAGGCACCTGCCTGGCGCGTTGTGACCGACGGCGAGCCGGTCGGGATTCGCGTCGACTCGGGGCACGACGTACCGGAGCCGGAGCTCGCGGTCGTCGCCAACAGCCACGGCGAGATCATCGGCTACACCGTCTGCAACGACATGAGCTCGCGCTCGATCGAAGGCGTGAACCCGCTGTATGTGCCGCAGGCGAAGCTGTTCGCCGGCGGCTGTGCGCTGGCGTCAGGCATCCGGCCGGCCTGGGAGGTCGCGGACGCGAAGGATCTGACCATCGACGTCGTCATCACCCGCGCTGGCGACGAGGTGTTCACCGGTACGACGTCGACCGCCAAGCTGATCCGCGATCTGCAGGAACTGATCGATGTGCTCTTCCTGCCGAACGACTTTCCGGACGGTGTGATCCTGGCGACCGGTACCGGCATCGTGCCCGAACTTGACTTCCGGTTGGAGGAGGGTGATGTGATCACGATCAGCATCGACCAGCTCGGAACCTTGACGAATACCGTGGCACTCGGTCGGGAACCGTTCGCGTTCCTGGCCGCACAGAACCTTGAGGAGAAGCGATGACCCCCGACACCACGCCCGCCGAGCTCGAGCAGGCCCTGGCCGACGCGGCCGGTGCCGCGGCCGCGCTCGGGACCGCGGAGCCCGCCGTCCGGGCCGGGTGGATCCGGGCCGCGGCGGATGCGCTCGACGCGGCCGCCGACGAGCTGGTGCCGATCGCGATGCGGGAGACGTCGTTGCCGGAGCCGCGGCTGCGCGGCGAGGTCGCCCGCAGCACCGGTCAGCTGCGGATGTTCGCCGACGCGCTGGTCGAGGGTTCGCTGCTCGAGGTGATCATCGACACCGCCGACGCGCAGGCCAAGCCGGTGCCGCGGCCGGATCTGCGCCGGGTGCTGGTGCCACTCGGACCGGTCCTGGTGTTTGCCGCCAGCAACTTCCCGTTCGCGTTCAGCGTTTGTGGCGGCGACACCGCCTCCGCGCTGGCGGCGGGCTGCCCGGTGATCGTGAAGGCGCACCCGGGACATCCGGAGCTCTCGGTCCGGACGGCTTCGGTGATGATGGACGCGCTGCGGGAGGCCGGAGCACCGGATGGTTCGCTGGGGCTGATTCAAGGCTTCGACGTCGGTGTCGTCGCGCTGAAGGATCCGCGAATCACGGCAGCCGGCTTCACCGGTTCGGTCCCGGCGGGCAAGGCGCTGCACGAGATCGCGGTCACCCGGCCCGAGCCGATCCCCTTCTACGGTGAGCTCGGCAGTCTCAACCCCGTCTTCGTCACTCAGGCCGCGATCGATGCCCGCGGCAAGGACATCGCCGCCGGGTACGTCGGTTCCTTCACCCTGGGTGTCGGTCAGTTCTGCACCAAGCCGGGCCTGCTGTTCGTTCCGGCCGGTCACGGTCTGCAGGACCAACTGGTCGAGGCCGCCGGCGGGGTCGCCCAGGCGACAATGCTGAACGACCGGATCAAGGAAGGCTTCGACTCCGGCCTTGATCGGCTGAACAAGGTCGAAGGTGTTCGAGTCTGGTCGTCCGGTGCGGCCACGTTGCTGCAGACGACTGTCGCCGAGCTGCTCGCTCGCCGCGACGAGATCCTCGAGGAGTGCTTCGGCCCGGTCTCCATCGTCGTCGAGTACGACGATCTGGACGAGCTGCGCGCCGCGATCGACGCGTTCGACGGCAACCTCACGGCAACGCTGCACGCCGAGGAGTCCGACAACGAGCTGGCGACAGAGCTGCTGCCGTTGCTGACGGCAAGGGCCGGGCGGGTGCTGTTCAACGGCTGGCCCACCGGCGTCGCGGTCTCCTGGGCCCAGCACCACGGTGGCCCGTTCCCGTCGACGGTCGGTTCGATTCACACGAGTGTCGGCGTGACCGCGGCCCGCCGGTTCCAGCGACCGGTGGCCTATCAAGACGCTCCCGATGCGGTGCTCCCCGCCGTACTGCGGGATGCGAATCCGCTCGGCATCACCCGCCGGGTGAACGGAACGGTGACCACGGACGAGGTGCAACGATGACCGATCTGCCGCCGACCGACGATCCGCGGGACGCCGACCTGCCGCCCGCGACCGGCGTACCGACTCCTGAGAAGGCCGGCGTACCGGACGGGCCGGAGGCTCCGAACGGGTTGCGTAGTTACGACCACTGGTTCGGGGAGCAAGGCCGCAACGGGTTCATCCACCGGTCGTGGATGCGCGCGCAGGGCTTCTCCGAGGAGGTGTTCGACGGGCGGCCGGTGATCGGGATCTGCAACACCTGGTCCGAGCTGACGCCATGCAACGCGCACCTCCGCCGGCTCGCGGAGTCGGTGAAGCGCGGCGTCTGGCAGGCGGGTGGGTTCCCGCTGGAGTTCCCGGTGATGTCGCTCGGCGAGACGATGCTGCGGCCGACCGCGATGCTGTTCCGCAACCTGCTCAGCATGGATGTCGAGGAGTCGCTGCGCGGCAACCCGATTGACGGCACGGTTCTGCTGACCGGCTGCGACAAGACCACGCCGGGCTCGATCATGGGCGCCGCGAGCGTTGACCTTCCCACCTTGGTGGTGACCGGCGGCCCGATGCTGAACGGCAAGTTCCGCGGCTGCGACATCGGCTCCGGTACGGCGGTCTGGCGGTTCACGCAGGAGCGGAACGCGGGCCGGATGACCGAGGAGGACTACGCGGCCGCCGAATCCGGGATGTCCCGGAGCAACGGCCACTGCATGACGATGGGGACGGCGTCGACGATGGCCTGTATGGCCGAGGCGCTCGGGCTCCAACTGACCGGCTCCGCCGCGATCCCGGCCGTGGACTCGCGGCGGTACTCGATCGCCCAGCAGGCCGGGCGGCGGATCGTGGAGATGGTGCACGAGGACCTGAAGCCGTCCGACATTCTGACTCGCGACGCGTTCGCCAACGCGGTCCGCGCGAACGCCGCGATCGGCGGCTCGACGAACGCGGTCATCCACCTGCTCGCGATCGCCGGCCGGGTCGGCGTCGAGCTTTCGCTGGACGACATGGACGAGTGGGCCCGCGGTGTGCCGTGGCTCGCGGATCTGCAGCCGTCCGGGCAGTATCTGATGGAGGACTTCTACTACGCCGGCGGGCTTCCGGCTGTCCTTCGCGAAATCCTGCCGTTGCTGAAGGCGGACGCGATCACGGTGACCGGCAAGACGATGGGGGAGAACGTCGCCAACGCCGAGCGCATCGACTGGTCCGGTCAGGAAGGCAAGCCGGGCCAGGCCGTCATCCGGCCGGTCGGCAACCCGCTCGGGAGCGGCGCCGGAACCGCCGTACTGAAGGGGAATCTGGCTCCGGACGGTGCTGTGGTGAAGCAGTCCGCTGCGTCCGAGCGACTGCTGCAGCATCGGGGCAAGGCGCTGGTCTTCAGCAGCATCGAGGAGTACGACCTGGCCGTCGACGATCCGGACCTGGATGTCGACGAGGACACCGTGCTGGTGCTGCAGAATGCGGGGCCGCGGGGTTATCCGGGCATGCCGGAGGTCGGCAACATGACGATCCCGCGCAAGCTGGCCGAGATCGGCGTCGACGACATGGTGCGGATCTCCGATGCGCGCATGAGCGGTACGGCGTATGGAACCGTCGTACTGCACGTGACGCCGGAGGCGGCGGTCGGCGGGCCGCTGGCACTGGTGCGGACCGGCGACTGGATCGAACTCGACGTACCGGCTCGACGGCTGCACCTGGATGTGTCCGACGAGGAGCTGGAGAAGCGGCGTGCCGACTGGCAGCCGCCGGCGCCACCGACGGATCGCGGCTGGGCGAGGTTGTACGTCGACCACGTCACGCAGGCGAGCAAGGGCTGCGACCTGGACTTCCTGGTGGGCCGGACCGGCTCGGCCGTGGCGAGACAGAGCCACTGATGTCAACGCCGTCGCAAGGCTCGGCAGGGCCCGGGTGGGGCCCGTTCGAGGCGATCCGTGGGCTCCGTCCGGACGGGGTGATTCCGCAGGTCACGCCGATCCGTCGGCTGCTACCCGACCTGCCATCAGTGGAGGATCCGGCGGCGGCTACCCATGCGGCACTTGAACCGCTCCGCGCGCAGATCGCACCCGGCGCCCGCATCGCGGTCACGGCCGGCAGCCGCGGAATCCACGATCTCGTCGCGGTCGTTCGGGCGGCCGTGGCCTGGCTGTCGGCGGCGGGAGCGGATCCATTCGTCGTACCGGCGATGGGTTCGCATGGTGGCGCGACCGCGGACGGGCAGCGCGAGATGCTGGCCGGGCTCGGGATCACTCCGGAGAGCGTCGGGTGTCCGGTCGAGGCGACGATGGAGACTGTGGTCATCGGCAAGCTCGACGACGGTACGCCGGTGCATCACGACGCGATCGCCGCGGCCGCTGACGGTGTGCTGGTGATCAATCGGGTCAAGCCGCACACCGACTTCCACGGTCCGATCGAGAGCGGCCTGGCGAAGATCCTCGCGATCGGTCTCGGGAACCACGCGGGTGCAGCGTCGCTGCATGCCGGTGGGATTCCTTCGCTCGGCGGTGCGATCGAGGCGGCCGCCCGGGTGGTTGTTGCGCAAGGCAAGATTCTCGGTGGACTCGGCATTCTGGAGAATGCGCTGGAGCGGACGGCGGCGGTCGAGTTCGTGCCCGCCGACGGGATCGCGGGCGCGGCCGAGCAGGCGTTGCTGCAACGGGCCGGCAGCCTGTTGGGGCGGTTGCCGTTCGACGAGCTGGACGTGCTCGTCGTGGACGAGCTGGGCAAGGACAAGTCTGGTGCCGGCATGGACACGAATGTGATCGGTCGGTGCTGGGTGCACGGCATCCCGGAGTTCGAATCGCCGACCATCGCAGCGATCACCGTGCACTCTCTGTCAGAGGCCTCGCACGGCAATGCCTCCGGCCTGGGGTTGGCCGATGTGATGCCGGCCCGGCTACTTGAACAGATCGATCTGCAGGCCAGCTATGTGAACGCGTTGACCTCGGGCGCTGGTGGAGCTCGCCGGTCCCGGCTGCCGATGGTGATGGAGGACGACGAGGCGGCCGTGCTCGCCGCGATCACGATGTGCGGGCGGCGGGACTGGTCCGAGCTGCGGCTGGCGCGGATCAAGGACACGTTGTCTCCGCACGAGCTGCTAGTGACGCCTGCACTGCTGGACGAGGCGGCGGATCGGTTCGACCTCGAGATCACCGGCGCCGCCAGTGACCTGACCGTTGCGGGGGAGCTTGCACCATGGTGACCCTTCGCCAAGCCCATGCGCTGCTGGCTGACCGCGGCTTCCGCTCGGGCGGCGCGTCCACGGCGACGTTCGCGGACGGAGCGCCGTACCGGGTGGAGATCCCTTCGTGTGAGGGACCGCGGGTGATGGCGGCCGTCCTCGAGGAGGCCGCGACGCGCGGGGTGCGCATCGACCGGGTCTCGCAGGGCAGCGGCGTGATGATGCTGACCGATGCCGAGATCGAGGAGATGCTGTCGCTCGGCGCCTCGGCCGGTGTTGAGGTCTGCTTGTTCCTTGGGCCGCGGGGCGCGTGGGACATCGGTGGGCAAGCCAAGGTCTCGGCCGCGGTCGGAGGCGTTGCGCGCGGCAACGAGATGGTTGCTGCGTCGCCGTGTGACGCCTTCCGGGCGGTCGAGCTGGGCGTGCGAAGTCTGCTGGTCGGGGACATCGGTGTGCTGGAGCTGCTGGGACAGCTGAAGGTCGACGGATCGCTGCCCGCTGACCTGGTGCTGAAGACATCGGTGTTGATGCCGTTGCCGAACGCACCGACTGCTCGGCTGTACGAGCGGTTGGGTGCCACGAGTCTCAACGTTTCCACGGATCTTCCGGTGCCGGTCCTGGCGGAGATCCGGTCGGTGACGTCGGTGCCGATCGATATGTATATCGAGGTGCCCGACGACCAAGGCGGTCACGTGCGGTTCTACGACGTACCCGAGATCGTGAAGGTGGCGGCGCCCGTCTACCTCAAGATGGGCCTGCGGAACTCGCCGAACATCTACCCGGTCGGAGCGCATCTGACCGCGACTGCGGAGGCGCTGGGCCGCGAGCGGGTCCGCCGGGCCGAGCTGATTCTGCGCCTGCTGGCCGAACAGGATGAGGATCTATGAGTGACACGTTCGTCGCCCGCCTCCGGTCGGAGCTCGGCGACAACGCGGTGGTCGACGACGCCGACGTACTGGAGTCGCATCGCAACGACCACGCCACCTTCTGTACGGCGGGTCTGCCGCGGGTGCTCGTGCGGCCCTCGACTACAGCCGAAGTGTCGCTTGTGTTGAAGGCCGCGTCGGAATTCGGCGTGCCGGTCGTGACGCAAGGCGCGCGGACCGGGCTGTCCGGTGCAGCGAACGCGATCGACGGGTGTTTGCTGCTGTCGACGGCGCGGATGAACCGGATCCTGGAGATCTCCGTCGAGGACCAGGTCGCGGTCGTCCAGCCAGGCGTGGTGAACGCCGAGCTGTCGCGCGCCGTCCTTGAGCAGGGGCTGTTCTATCCGCCGGATCCGTCGTCGTGGGAAATGTCCACGCTGGGTGGCAACATCGCGACCAACGCCGGCGGGCTGTGCTGCGTGAAGTACGGCGTGACGTCGGACTTCGTGCGTGGTCTGGAGGTGGTGCTGGCGTCGGGGGAGATCGTCCGGACCGGCCGCCGTGCGGCGAAGGGTGTGGCTGGGTACGACCTGACTCGGCTGATCGTGGGTTCCGAGGGGACGCTGGGCGTGGTCACCGAGGCCACGCTCACGCTCCGGCCTGCTCCCGAAACAGCGCTGACCGCGGCAGCCACGTTCCTGTCCATCGAGGACGGGATCGCGGCGGCTGCCGCGGTGATGGCGTCCGGTCTGAGGCCGTCGCTGCTGGAGTTCCTCGACGGTCCGACTGCGCGCGCGATCCAGGACTATCGGGACATGGGCCTGCCGGCGGATGTCGGCTCGCTGCTGATCGCGCAGTCGGACCGCGGCCCGCGGGCGGCTGAGGACGTGGCGCAGATTGCCGCGATCTGTACGGCACATGGTGCGGTCGAGGTCGCCGAGGCTTCGGACGCTGAGGAGTCGCGGATGCTGCTCGAGGCTCGTCGCCTGGTGAACCCCGCGTTGGAGCCGTTGGGCGTCACGCTGGTGGACGACGTCTCGGTGCCACGGTCGAAGCTGGTCGCGCTGCTGCGCGGGATCGCCGAGATCGGCGCGAAGTACGACGTACTGATTTGTTGCCCTGGGCATGTTGGTGACGGCAACATGCATCCCACCGTCATCTTCGAGCGGGACAATCCTGCTGCGCAGGCGCGAGCGCTGGAAGCCTTTGGGGCGGTGATGGAGCTCGGGCTGGCGCTCGGCGGCACGATCACGGGTGAGCACGGCATCGGGACGCTGAAGGCGCGCTGGCTCGAGGACGAGCTCGGCCCGGTTGGCCTGGAGCTGCACCGGCGGGTCAAGCAGGCCTTCGACCCGGCCGGTCTGCTGAACCCAGGGAAGGTGCTGCGGTGATCGATCCGTCGGCGGTACGACCATCGGATCGGCAGCTCGCCTGGCAACGGCAGGAACTGACGGCGTTCGTGCACTTCGGCGTGAACACGTTCACGGACCTGGAGTGGGGGACCGGGCTGGATGATCCGGCGGTGTTCGACCCGCAGGAGCTGTCGTGCGATCAGTGGGTGCGTGTGCTGGTCGACGCCGGGTTCAAGAGCGTGATCCTCACGGCGAAGCACCACGACGGGTTCTGCTTGTGGCCTAGCCAGCATTTGCCGCATACCGTTGCCGCGAGCCCGTTCAAGCGTGACGTGATGGCGGAGTTGTCCGCGGCATGCGCCGAGCACGGGCTGGGCTTGGGCTTCTATCTGTCACCGGCTGACCTGTATCAGGAGAAGACGCCGGGCGGCTACTACGGGAACGGCAGCCCGGCGGTGCCGTCCGTCGTGGGCGAGTTCGTGTACGAGGTGGACGACTACAACCGGTTCTATCTCAACCAGCTCTACGAGTTGCTGACGCAGTACGGGCCGATCTCCGAGGTGTGGCTGGACGGTGCGAACCCGACGAGTACGGCGCAGGAGTACGCCTTCGACGCGTGGTTCGACCTGATTCGCCGATTGGCGCCGGAGGCGACGATTGCGGTCGGTGGGCCGGATGTGCGGTGGGTCGGCAACGAGGACGGGTTCGCGCGCGAGACCGAGTGGAGCGTCGTACCGTTCGTTGACGGTCGAATGGTGGCTTCGCAGTCTGCGGCTTCGGTGGCCGGGCCTGCGGAGATGGCCGCCGCTGACGAGCTCCGGTGGTATCCCGCTGAGGTCGACGTGTCGATTCGGCCGGGGTGGTTCTACCACTCGGCTGAGGACGCTGACGTGAAGTCGCTGCCGGTGCTCTTGGACATCTATCGCAAGTCGGTCGGGCGGAACGCCGTACTGCTGCTGAACATTCCGCCGGATCGGCGTGGGTTGTTCGCGGAGCCCGACGTACGGGCTTTGGCTGCGTTTGGTGAGGCGATCCGCGCGTACTACGACACCGCGGTCGAGCTGCCGGGATCTTTCAATGTGGTGAGCCTGCGTGAGGACATCGCTGCTGGGCAACAGGTCTCGTCGTTCGCCGTCGATGCGCTGATCGACGGCTCCTGGAGCGAGGTTGCCGTCGGCACCACGATCGGGCACCGGCGTCTGATTCCGCTCGAGCGTTCGGTGACGGCGGACGCCGTACGGTTTCGTCTTCTCGACGCTCGGGCCTCCGACCCAGCGGTCATGCTCACCGTCCACCACGACCCGACGCTGTCGGCGCCGCCATCCACCTCAATGGCGGCGCCGTTCGCTTACTCCTCCACCGAGACGACCCGCATCCAGTCCGAGCAGTCGCCCTCACACCAGACGTGATCGCCACGATGCGCCAGTCGGTCCCGCTGCACGTGCCCACACGCCAGCAAGACCCGCCGCAACGCATGCCCCTGACTGACCGGAGAACCGGTCCGCCCCCCAGGCACTCGCTTCCTGTTCCTGAGTCCCGCCATAGCCGGTCCTCCTCTCATCTCGTAACTAGTTGCTCCGGGCACCTTTGCGCCGGAGTGGTGCAGGAGGCAGGATTCGAACCTGCTCAGCCCGAAGGCACCGGCTTTACAGGCCGGCCCACCTCTCCCACGGTGGCGCTCCTGCTCGGCGGTGAGAGTGAGATTCGAACTCACGGATCGACATGTCAGCCGATCGACGGTTTAGCAAACCGCTGCCCCTACCGACAGGCGGATCTCACCTTTGGTGGCCTGCCGTGTCCCCTGAGCACGGCAGGCCCCTGTCAGCCCTTGACGCAGATGACCTGCTTGAGGTGGGCGACGACCTCGACCAGGTCGGACTGAGCCGCGATCACCGACTCGATGTCCTTGTAGGCCGCCGGCAGCTCGTCGAGCACACCCGCGTCCTTCCGCGACTCGACTCCGGCGGTCTGAGCGATCAGGTCGTCGACCGTGAACCGGCGCTTCGCCTCGTTACGGCTCATTCGCCGGCCTGCCCCGTGCGAGGCCGAGTAGAACGACCGCTCCGAACCGAGCCCGCGGACGACGTACGAGCCCGTGCCCATCGACCCCGGGATCAGCCCGAGGTCACCCGCGCCGGCCCGGATCGCACCCTTGCGGGTGACGAGCAGGTCCAGCTCGTCAATGGTCTCCTCGGCCACGTAGTTGTGGTGGCACGAGATCGGCTCGTCGAACCGGACCTCCTGCGCGAACGAATCCCGCACCGCCTGCATCACGAGCGCCAGCATCGTCGCGCGGTTCCGCGACGCGTACTGCTGCGCCCACGTGAGATCCCGGCGGTACGCCGCCATCTGCGGCGTACCGGACAGGAACACGGCCAGGTCGCGGTCCGGGAGATCCGCGTTGTGCGGCAGCTCCCGGGCGATCGACATGTGCCGCTCCGCCAGCTCCTTGCCGATGTTGCGGCTCCCGGAGTGCAGCATCAGCCAGACGCGGTCCTCGTCGTCGAGGCAGACCTCGATGAAGTGGTTGCCCCCACCGAGCGTTCCCATCTGCTTCTGCGCCTTGCTCTCGCGCTGCTGCACGCCCTTGTGCAGCTCGCCGAACGACTTCCACAGCCGGTCCCAACCCCGCGGGTCCAGCCCGAGCCGCCGTACGCTGACCGGCTCGTCATGCGCCCGGAACCCCACCGGTACGGCGGCCTCGATCCGGGACCGGATGGCGGACAGATCGTCGGGCAGGTCGGCCGCCGTCAGCGACGTCAGCACGCCCTCCATCCCGCACCCGATATCGACGCCGACCGCCGCCGGCGACACGGCCTGGTACATCGCGATCACGGACCCCACCGTGGCGCCCTTCCCCAGATGCACGTCCGGCATTACCCGGACCCCATGCACCCACGGCAGTGCCGCGATGTTCCGCAGCTGCTGCAGCGCCTGCGCGCCTACCTCGTACTCGTGAGCCCACATGAGCGTAGAGCTCTTCGCTCCGCTCAGCTCAACCGGAAACTCCACGTTCATCTCCCACCCCTCGTTGTCGGCCTACCAGTCCCAAGCACGCGTGTCGCCGCGGACCATCTCCTCACCCTGTTCATGTCAGTGCCGGTGCCGGACGCACCAGACGCTGCCAGGGCAGGACTCGAACCTGCGGGACCTCGGGTCAGAACCGAGGGTGGGACACCGTCGCCCACCTGGCATCGCGCTCCAACGCGACACCAGGTGATGTCACATCAGAGCGATAACTCCGCACGCGAAGGAATCCACGGCTGCCACAACAGCGGCATACCGGCCTCCTCGGGCGTGCGTGAGCCCTTCTTCTCGTTGCACGAGGCATGCGCGGCCACAGCGTTCAGCCACTCGCCACGCCCACCACGAGACCGCGGTACGACGTGGTCCATCGTGGTCGCGCCCTTCAGGCCGCAGTACGCGCAAGTGTGCTTGTCACGCCGCAGTACGCCGGCCCGCGTGTACTGGAGCCGCCCGGACGCATAGCGCCACTTCGTCACGACGTACCGCACCAGCCGCAGCACCCGCGGAAGGGGGAACGGCCCGATGCTGGCGCCGTCATGAGCTTCCTCGACGACAGCGACTTCACGCACCAGCATCCTGATGGCGTGCTGAATCGACACGACATGCAGCTGCTCGTACGACGCGTTGAGAACGATCACACCGCTCATGTGCTCCCTCCTCCCTTCCAGTGTGCCCGACCACGCCACGCAAGGTCGGGTGAAATTGGTGTCGGTGCGGCCCCAGGGAGTCGAACCCTGAACCTCCTGGTCCTAAGCCAGGTGCCTCTGCCAGTTGGGCCAGAGCCGCAGGTACTACGTTCTGTGCGAGCTAACGCACAGAGGGTGTCCGGCGGGGCTCGAACCCGCTTCCCCCGGGGCCACATCCCGGTGCCTCGCCCACTTCGGCCTCGGACACAGCACGCTCGGCAGGACTCGAACCTGCAACCTCCTGCTTCGTAGGCAGGCGCTCTCTCCACTTGAGCCACGAGCGTGAGTGGCGCCCACTCGGCCGGTAGCAAGCTTCCTGCGGGCGCCTGACAATGGAATTATCAATTGTGCGAACAGGTATCCGTAAATACCCGAAGAATGCATCGGTGGAGGGAATCGAACCCTCAAGACGCGGGTTTGGAATCCGGTCCGCAACCATTGCGCACCGACGATGGTCCGTGTGTGGACAAAACAAAAGAGCCGCCTACGGCCGGTTGCCCGGCCCAGACGGCTCCTGAGGTGTCTCCCTCGCGGGATCACCCAGGCGGACCGCCCGAACGCAGGCTCTGCTCACTGCCGAGCTCGTGATAGAAGGCATCGATACGCACAGCTCGCAGGCACGCCGACAAAGCCATGGGGCGATGCCGCCATGCTTTCCGCGCGTTCTGCGTCCTGGTCACGATCGTCTCCTAGTCAGTAGTCCTTGCGGTGAATAGTCTCACCCACCCCGCTATCCCAAGTCAACGCATTTCCCGCACAATTCCTTCCCGCCCTTTTATCCGCCCCGCCGCCCCCACGTGCCGCACCCCACACCCCCACCCCCGGATCCGATTCGATCTCACCCCCCACCTCCCGCTACACTCGTCCCTCGGCACCACCCGCCGCCTTAGCTCAGTCGGCAGAGCGTCTCACTCGTAATGAGAAGGTCGTCGGTTCGATTCCGACAGGCGGCTCCACTAGGAGCACGAAGAAACCCCAGGTCAGAGGCACTTGACCTGGGGTTCTGCATGTCCGGGAGCTCTCGCGGTGGGGCTCGGAGGGCCGGTTTGCTAACAGCTTTGCTAACAGGGCACCCCGGCGGCCTCCTCCGTGCCGTCTTCGTCGTCGCTGTCCTCGTCCTCCGCGTCCGGGGTGTTAGCAGGCTCCGACTGAGCAGCCGCTGCGGCGAAGATCCCGGCGACACCCGCCGCATGGGTCCGCATGACGTGCGCGTAGATCCGGAGGGTGATGGCCGGGTCGGAGTGGCCCAGCCGTTCAGCGACGACGTGGACCGGCACCCCGGCGAGCAGTAGCAACGTGGCGTGCACATGCCGGAGGTCGTGCAACCGCGCGTGGGGGAGCGGGGTAGCCGGCCTTTTCGTGGAGTCCTTTGGGTCGGGGGTGTTGTACGCCCGGATGACCTTGCCCATGAGCTGGGTGACCGTGTCCGGGTAGATCGGCTCGCCCAGACCCGTCCTGATGCGGAGCCGGATCCTATGAGCGCGCCGGCCGTCGAGCAGCCACTACGCCGAGTCTGCGTCTGGTTCGGCGAACACCTGATCATCGACCACGTCTCCGAACCCGAGAAAGCGGCGTGGTTCGAGCACGCCATACAGCGCCGCTATCCCGGCCTGCGCGTCACCAACGAGCCCACCGGAGCCGAGCAGTGACCGACCAGCCCGCCGCCGTCGCCTACGTCAACGCAAGCCTCCTCATCACCGCATCCGAGCTCGAACGCGTCCGCAACGACGCCGCCGGCTTCGCCAGCGAGTGGGGCTACGCCCTGGCCTACGTCCACGTCGAAGAGCCCGCGACCAGCTCCGACGCCTTCACCGGCCTCGTCCAACAGGTCACCGCCCTCGACATCACCACGGTGATCGTCCCGAGCCTCCACCACTTCGCCGCCATCGGCAGCCCAGTCGAGGTCAAGAACCGCCTAGAACACCTCATCGGAGGCCGGGTCATCCCCGCCACCACCCCCTAACCGGCGCGGCCGGCGTGCCGATCCCTGCATCCGCGCCGGTCACGCCCACCACCCCGCGCCCTTGCCCTGGCCTCGTCCACACACCTCTGGGCAAGGACGCGGCCATGTCCCGACCCCGAAGGTGGATCACGCATGCCCGAATCTCCCCAGCCCTGCCCCACCTGCGGCGGCAAGGGATGGACCGTCGTGCAGAAGACCCGCATCAAAGATGGCAAGGTCGTCACCGAGCCCGAGCATGAACCTTGTCCATCCTGCGCCGGTACCGGCAAGGCTCGCTAACGCTCCGGGCAGAACGACAGCGCGCGGGATACGCCGTCGCCCATCTGCATCCGCTCCGCGAGCGCGAGCATGTCCACGCGTTCCTCCGCCGTCACCGGGTGGTCGTACTCGGACAAGCCATGTGCCAATTGGTCGAGCGCCAAGCCCAACTCGTTGGCGTCAATGAACTCAGCGGGTCCAGCCCTTGTCCTGCTCTGACAACCGATCGTCCAGCCGAATGAGGAGCCCGCGGAGTCTCCCCGCAATTTCCTCGTAGTAGCTCGCCTCCATGAGGACAATGTTGACATCCCGGAACTATGCGACACATTGTTACCAACAGCCCAGTTGCCCGAACTCGTGAAGGCCTTCGTCCCCGAGGGAGTCCAGAGGATCGAGTACGTGTCGACTGCCGGACCGAGCGGAGTTCGCGTTGTTCCCGAAAGGCACAGGGATCGTCGGGGCGGAGTGTGCCTCCAACGGACTGTGTGACCGATTAGAGGTAGTAAGGAGCGGGCGTTGGCAGACGAGATCGAAGAACTACTTCATCGCCGAACAGATCTGAGCACGTTCCTCGTCCACCTGACGCGTGACACGCCGAAGTACGATGCGCGACAGAACCTCCTGAGCCTCCTGGAGGACCGCACCATCCGCGCTCGAACGGCTCTAGGGATGGCGGCGGACCTGGACGACTATCTGAAGGACACGAGTGCAACCCAGCGCGTCGTGTGCTTCTCGGAGACTCCGCTGGAGCACTCCTGGATGATGGTCCGTGACATTAGGGGACGTCAGCAGAAGTTCAAGCCGTACGGCATTGTCTTCAGCAAGTCCTCGTCGCGCCGCGCGGGCTGCAACCCAGTCTGGTACCTCGACATCACCTCCGGCCACGACTGGCTCACTGTTCCGGTGAATGAGCTGGTCTCCGCCGCGAAGGAAGCGAGCCGTGGCCGCTTCGGACGGCTGAAAGGTGATCTCCTTGCGAAGCAAGCCATCTTCCGTCTTACGCCATTCATCGAGCAGATGGGCAACCCTTCCGGCACTCGGAAAGAGTTCTGGTGGGAACGCGAGTGGCGACATGCCGGCGACTTCGTCTTCAGGCCTCGTAAAGTCGTTGCCGTGCTGGCGCCTGAGTCCGATCACGAGGACCTAGCGGATGAGATCGCCGACATCGACAAAGACTGGGGGAAGCGGGGGGTGCCGCTGCTCGACCCCTCGTGGGGGTTAGAGCGTATGATCTCCGCCCTAGCGCGGATCGATCCCGACGACGCAGGCCCGTGGCCCGAGTAGCCCACGATGTTCATCGGACATTCTTTCGACTACGGCCGCACCCGAGCAACCGCTCGGTCGGCAACAGCTGTAAGGCCCGCCGCGAACCCCTCTGCCGTGGTTGCAGATCACCTGGCGGACGGGTATTGCACATCAATCGGCGGAGGACAACTCCGTTGCGCCGTCTGCCGGATTGACCTCTTAAGAATCAAGGCGCGCCGCAAGCGGCGCGCAGCGCGGCCCGGGCTTACGACCTCCGGCCGACGCCCTCCGCCGCGCGCACCTTCTGCTCCCACCGATCCGACACAGGCACCCGCCCGCCAGGCGCAAGCAGCTCGACGAAGGCCGGCGGTTGGCCCCGTCCCCCTGGCCGCTCGATCATACGGCCATCACGACACGCATCAAGAGCGCCGATGGCGTCCCTACGGGATCGGCAAGCCGACTCTTGACCCGCGCCGCGCTGACCGTGGTTGTCAGCTATCGGGGGATGGGGCAGGTGTAGAGTCGCGTATTAGTCAAGCGGTAGGTCATCAGCCGCCGGAGCATCGCCGAGTTGGATGAACTCGAATCGTTCTTTCGCCTCTCTGCCCACCCGGTCTATATCAAGGCTGCGCTCCGCGACAACGGTGATGGTCTCGCCAAGCTTCAGGTCGAGCGTCCGCAGACGCTCGGTGCTCACGTGGACCTTCTTCTGGGCACCTTTGATGGAAGGCTTGATCACAAAATGACCGGCTAGGCTCATTTCGACAACCTGTCCGTGAAGGGTTGCGCGCTCCGTCTGCCTGGACTGGTCGAAGAAGCTCAGTGCTCGACTCTGCGCATGGTGGTCGAGCTGTGACCTAACCGGTCGCCCGTGAGAGGGGTGCCAGGTCATCGCGAGCTCCGCTTGCCAATCGGTCAGCATGTAAATCAGCTTGGCTGCGGCGTCTAGCAAGGGGCGTTGAAAGCCGGAGGAGATTGCAGCTGGTGTGACGGTCGCAATCCCGAACTGACGATGCAGATCCATGACCTTACGCACCGCCGGATCGACCTCGGCCTCATTGGCCACTTCGAGTTGTTCGCCGCTCTCTTGGGCTGATTGGCTCGTCGGTTTCAAGACCAGGATCACGGATCCTACGGCCACGCCGGCCAGCGCCAATCGCGACCGCTCGGGTGTGGTCGAGGCTGCTTCCACCTCGCGGCTCAGAACCGGGAAGAGGCTAGCTGCTTGGTCAACATCAATCTCCCCGTTCTCGAACCGATCCCCCGAGAGACGAACCTCCAGGAACGCCTCCAGTGATGCCATCGGATCGATCCTGCGCGCTGCCGTGATCCAGGCATCGTGAAGCACATCGTCAAAGTCGCCCGCGATGTCCGGCCAGGCGTCTAGGTCGGGCCGGGATCGCTCTTCACCGGCTCCGCGTCGCAGTCGCAAGTAGTCAACGGTGGACTTCTTCACACGGCCACCTCCAGCATCCCTCGTTCAGCATGACACACCGGGGGGAGTGGAGCAGCGGGTACATCCGGTCCGATCCGTTGCCAAAAGTCGTCGTAGGTGCCCCGGCGAGCGAGATAGTGACGCTCGGCCACGGTCTGCACGCTCGTGTTGAGCGGGTGAACTACAGGCAGCCAAGGGAGAGGGAAGACATCGAGCCTGTATGCCTCCATCAGCTTGGCCTGGTGACCGATGAGCTTTTTCAGCCGTTTCATGCCGATTTGCCCTCGTGCCCCGTCAACGACGCCCTGGGAGATGACGGGCGTGATGTCAAGGTCTGAGGGGTGCAGTTTGCTTGAGACGAAGCTGCCAGCGAGCCAGACGGAATGAAGCACATCGATTCCGAGTGCCTCTTGGGCCGCTTGCCACTCCTCCAAGTAGTCCAGAAACCCGGCCCAGATCACGCGACGATCGCGAGAGTCGGAGAATTGACTGTGCGTGACGAAGCGCTGCTCGATCTCTGGAAGGGAGGTTGCATAGCGACCCGGTGGAAGGTGCCCGTTGTCCAGCAACTCCGGCAACATCTGACCCCCCACGGATCGGTGCCGCGAGTCGGTTTCGCCGCGGCGCTCACGTTCATCTAATCGAATTACAGCCTTGACCGTTACGAAGGCTGCAGCATCGTTATACCGCGCCATGCGCGGATGGCCGTGGTTGACAACCGAGACTGACGCGACGCCGAGAGCTGTTAGGAGTGCAGTTCCGAGTCTGGTTGTTGCTAACAGACCTGCTAACACGACAGTCGACCACGATGGATGGCGATGGACTCCCAGCGGCGGTTCGCCGCGCGTGTTGCGTCGTCACAGACCGTGGTAGACGAGCGTCGCGGCACTCGTAATGAGGAGGTCGTCGGTTCGATTCCGACAGGCGGCTCCACCAGAGTCCCCAGGTCAGAGGCTACTTTCTGACTCTGGGGACTTTGTCGTTTCGGCCTGGGAGCCGTTCGAGGCCCCCGAGAGGCCCCCGGTGTGATCGGTGACCTTCTGCGCCGCGTCCCAGAGGCTGTCGTCTAGCAGGTGGCCATAGAGGTCCATCGTCATCGCCGCCGAGGCGGGCCCCAGGATGCGCTGAACGACCTTCGGGTCAGCACCAGATCCGAGCCAGACGGACGCGGGTGATCGTGCGCGCCAGGGACCGTGGAGACAGACCATCTGATCGGGCACGCTGCGGGCGATGCCTCGAAGTCGCCTCAGTTGGTGGGATGGGCGTCGTCCTGACTCGTTGAGGAGCCCAGAATACGGCGGGCTTCGCCGCGGACTCCTGGGTCCTTGTCGCACGCCAACGTAGACAGCTGGTCGATGATCTGTGCAGTTCCACCGTCGTCAGCGGTCCAGCGCGGGTCACAGGCAACCTCGGCGGCCAGTTGGTCCGCAGTCCCCGTGTCTTGTGCCTGAGAGAGCGCACTCAGCACGGCCCGCAGCCCAGGAAGGTCCCGACGCTCCAATAGGGCTTCGGCCGTCTCCTGCGTTACTCCGGTGTCGTGCTCATCAAGCAGCAGCCGATGGAGGGCTGGGATCACCTCCGCGTGTTCGGGCCAAGTCGAGAGACGACGACCTGCCGCAGCTCTCGCTGCCCAGGAGAGAGACTGCGCTTCCCGAAGCGCCGCCGCTAGGTCGTCTTCGTGGTCACCGTGACGCATGGAGCAATTGTGCCGCCTACAGCCAGGCGTGCCGTCCAAGACTTCACCCCGTGCTGGCGGACAGGTATGACGCAGAGCACGCATTCGAGGTGCACGGCCGACCGTGATTATCCACATTGGCTGACCTGGTCTGGCAGCAACTTCGCGTCGTCGACCGCATGTCCCCTCTGAACAGCCGTCAACGACCCACCGGAACTCGCCTACGGATCAGAAGGCGGTTCCCCCGAGGTGCCCCCGAAGGACCCTGAACAGCCCGTTAACCCCCCGACGACTGAGCACGATCACTGCTCAAGATCGGGGCTGGTGGCGTGGTTGGTGCTCAGGGCAACGGACTCGTACTGAGAAGGTCGTCGGTTCGAATCTGACAGGCGGCTCCACTAGGAGCAGCAAGAAACCCCAGGTCAGGAGCACTTGACCTGGGGTTCTGCATGTCAGGGGGCTCGTCAGAGGCCCCTGGTCGTGTGTCAGTTGGGTTGGGTGCCTGTCACTGTGACCTCGGCCAGGCTGATTACGCCGGCGGTGGTGGCTGGTGACTGGACCTTGACGTAGCGGGCGATGGTATTGGTCGGGAGGCTGGTGACTGCGCCTGGTGTCGGGCCGAGGTTGAGCTTGGTGACCGTGGGGTCGGCGATCAGTTGGGCGTAGGTCCGGGCCGACATGCTGGTGGTGGAGAGGAAGACCACCGCGTTGTTCAGCTTGTCGGTTGAGGCGTCGGTCCGGTTGTGCACCGTGATGTTGGTGACCCGGGAACTGGTCAGCAGGTCGACCTGCCACCACGGCTGTGAGCTGGACAGCGTCCGGCTCACCGAGCCGGCCGAGAAGACGCCGTTCGTATTGCCATCCACGGCCCGGGCGGCGGTGCCGACGTCGGTCGACGACTGGGTGGCCGGGCGGTTGGTGGACAGGTTCACGGCGCCGGTGGTGCCGGCGACCTGAAGTTCGGCCAGGTTCAGGGTGGCGATGATGCTCGACAGTTGCACCCGGACGTAGCGGCCGGTGGCGTTGCCTGCGTTGAGGGTCAGGCTGTTGGTGGTGGACGAGAACGCCGAGAACGGCATCTCCTTCACTGAGGCGTCGGCCTGCAGCGAGGACATCGACCGGCCGGTCATGTCGGTCGAGGAGATGAACACCGTGCCGGCGCTCATCCGGTTCGAGTCCGTCCGGCTCCACACCGTGACCGTGGAGACTGCAGCCGCGGAACCGAGGTCGACCTGCCACCACGGCTGGGTGGAGAGGTTGGTCTGGGTCACCGAGCCGTTCGCGAACACGCCGTTGGTATTGCCGTCGACTGCCCGGGCCGCCACCGCGGTACCGCTGGTGCTCGACTGGGTGGCGGTCTTGCCTCGGGCCAGGTTCGGGGCGATGACGGTCACCGTGGTGGTTGCCGCCGCGCTGTTGGCTTTGCCGTCTCGTACGACGAGGCTGAAGGTCAATGTGGTCGGTGTGGCGGGGGCGGTGAAGGTGGGCTTGGCCGTCGTCGTACTGGACAGTGTCACCGCCGGTCCACCGGTCTGGGTCCAGGTGTAGGTGAGCGGGTCGTTGTCTGCGTCGGTGCCGGACCCGTTCAGGGTCACTGTGGTGCCCGTGTCGACCGTCTGCGCCGTACCGGCGTTGGCGACCGGTACCTGGTTGGGCGGGGTGGTGGTCACCGTGGTGGTTGCCGCCGGGCTGTTGGCCTTGCCGTCTCGTACGACGAGGCTGAAGGTCAGCGTGGATGCCGTGGCCGGGGCGGTGAAGGTCGGCTTCGCCGCGGTTGTACTGGACAGCGTCACCGCCGGTCCACCGGTCTGGGTCCAGGTGTAGGTGAGCGGGTCGTTGTCTGCGTCAGTGCCGGACCCGTCCAGGGTCACCGTCGTACCAACCGCGACCGACTGCGGCGCACCGGCGTTCGCCACCGGGATGTGGTTGGTCGGCTCCGAGAGCGGCCGCGGGGTGCAGTTGCTCAGCGAGACCGTGAAGGGCTCGAGGTTGTTGTTCGTCTCGATCATGGCGCCGTTCTCGCGGCCGCTGAGCGAGATGGTGTGCGCTTCGCCGGCGTCGACGATGGTCTCTCGCCACACGTCCGTACCGCGCTCCCACTCGATGATCAGGACCCGGCCGGTGACCACGTGAACGATGCACCCGTCGGCCCAGGCACCCATGTACGGATAGAGCGGATCGCCCGACTCCGAGTACACGATGCGCGCGTTGTAGCCGGAACGGCCGTTGCCCTGGTACGCCGTGCCGGCCGGCCAGGTGACCACGCCGCCGTACCAGTCGGCGTCCTCGCCGGTTCCGGCGTAGCGCCAGCGGGCACTGACCCAGGAGACCGGGTCGCAGGTGGTGGGGTCGGTACAGACCGGCGCCGGCGCGACCGGGGAGCCGGGAGTGATCGTGTACTGGAACGGCGAATCGCTTTGCACGCTGACGATGCTGCTGTTGTTCAGCGTGCTGGGCACGGTGTAGCTGGTGCCGGCTGACAGTGCGCTCAGCGATGCGTGGGAGGCGTCGGGCAGGCCTGCGTAGACCGTGGCGCTGCCGGAGGTGACGGTGATCTTCCAGCCGGCCACCTTGGGGGCCGGGGCGTAAACGTCGTGGGTGACGGTGTAGCCGTACCGGCCCCGGACGGGTTCGGCCATGGCCGGCCAGATGGCCGCGTTGCTGGTGTCCGAAGGCCCCCACGGGCATGGGCTGCTGGTGCAGTTCCAGGTGGCCAGTACCGAGCTGTCGCCGGAGGCCGGCGGCGGGCTGGTCGGGGTGCCCGGGGTGAGCGTGTACTGGAACGATCCGCCGTCCTGGACGCTCACGAGGTCGGACGGGTTCAGCGTGCTGGCCACGGTGTAGCTCTCGCCGGCTGACAGGGCCGCCAGCGATGAGTGCGAGTTGTCGGCTGGGCCTGCATAAACCGTGGCGCTGCCGAACGTGATGGTGATCTTCCAGCCGGCCACCTTGGACGCTGGGGCGTACACGTCGTGCGTGACGGTGTAGCCGTACCGGCCCCGGACCGGTTCGGCCGCGGCCGGCCAGACCGCTGCGTTGGTGCTGTCCGCCGAGCCCCACGGGCATGGGCTGCTGGTGCAGTTCCAGGTGGCCAGTACCGAGCTGTCGCCGGAGGCCGGCGGCGGCGTGGTCGGGGTGCCGGGAGTGATCGTGTACGCGAAGGACGAACCGTCCTGCACGCTGACGAGGTTGCTGGGGCTCAGAGTGCTGGGCACGGTGTAGCTGTTGCCGGCCGACAGCGCGGCCAGCGCCGAGTGGGAGGCGTCGGCCGGGCCTGCGTAAACCGTGGCGCTGCCGGATGTGATGGTGATCTTCCAGCCTGCCACCTTGGACGCTGTGGCGTACACGTCGTGAGAGAGGGTGTAGCCGTAGCGGGCCCGGACCGGCTCGGCTTCGGCCGGCCAGACGGCCGTGTTGGCGGTGTCCGAAGGGCCCCACGGGCACGGGCTACCGGTGCAGGTCCACGTCGCCTCAACGGAGGACGAAGGATCACCCTCGGCTGCGCGTGCGGGCAAGGCGGTCAGGCCCAGCACCATCACGACCGTAGTAGTGAGAACGAAAAATGCGGTCGCGAAACGTTTCAGCATGCCGGCCCCCCGGATTGTGACTCCCCTTGCGGCACACCGTAGCCCCAAGCTGCCCTCTGTCAACCGAAAGAGAAGCGGAAAGATGCAACCATGAACCATTCGTTATGAACTCCATCACGCTACGGAAAACTTCCCTTACTCGTTGATGGAACCCCATTGCTCATTGATGGGAATTGGGGGGGAGACCGCAGACCCGGTGCCCAGGTGATCGAGTTCGTGGCCGTCTCATCAACCACACCGCAGATCACCACCACGACCTGCCCGGTCGGCCGACTCGGTCCCGGATACTGCGGTGGTTGCTGTTGGCCACGTTCCCCACTCGGCATCGGCTACCTCGCTGCCTCCAGCGTCCTCCGATCCCTTGCAGGGTTGGCTTATGACACGAATTGGTCTCGGTGGAAATTGGTCCCAACCAACCCGGTGGAGGTCGCGTCTCAGTTCGCGTTAGGCCATCAGGGGCCGGCATTGAGGGAGGGTCAAAGTAATGAAGAAGAACGTTGTCGTGCGGATGCTGGCCAGTGCTGCGATGGTGGGGGTGGCGGCTGTTGTGGCTGGGGCGATGCCGAGCAGCGCGGCGGCGCCGAGCTATGGCTACAAGTGCTGGGGTACGTCGAAGGACCACTGTGACGTGTCGGTGCAGGCTCCTAAGGGGTGGAAGTTCACGAAGATCGACCGGTTCGAGGCGAAGTTCAGCCACGGGTCGAACGAGATGCTGCGGGTGGACGCGATCTACGCGAAGGTGAGCCCGAAGGCTCAGGTCGCGCGCAAGACCGCGGCGCTGAAGAAGGTCCCGGGCCTGAAGATTCTGTCGCAGTCGAACGGTGTCGCGCCGTCGACGATCCCGGGCAACCCGCCGCGGGTCGTGTTCTACGACGTGAAGTACACCTACCGTGACGGCGCTCGGGGGCAGCGTGTCGTCACGACCCGGTACGCCGACACGTTGTTCAGCGGCAACCGGGCGCTCGTGGAGTTGACCGTGGGTGGGCGGCCGCAGGACCAGGGCACGCTCGACCAGGTCCTGAGCAAGGCGACGCAGACCGTCAACCTGATCGGCTGAGAGCGCTAGCTTCAGAACCCCCCAGGCGTCAGCCTGGGGGTTCTGTCGTTGCAGAGAAGCTTTCGGGTGGCCGGTGACGGACCGGAAAGAAACCGTAAGGGTGCTCGGGCAGGGTCTGAGGCAGAAGGAAGCGCTGTCGGACCGGACTGAGAGGGAAGAACCATGAGCGAGTTGTCTGCGGAGCGGGCTCGGCGGGGGATCGTCGAGTACACGGGGCGGTTGGCGGGGGCGGCTGTGGCGGCTGGGCCCGGCGTGATCGTGCCGACTGCGCCGGAGTGGACCGTTGGCGACCTGGTTGCGCATGTTGGGCAGACGCAGCATTGGGTCGCGGAGATCGTCGAGCGTCGGATCACCGACCCCACTCAGTTGCCCACGGAGTTGGCCGCGCCGCCTGCGGGGCCTGGCGAGTGGGAGGTGTGGCTGGGGGACTCGGCTCGGCGGGTTGCGGAAGCGTGCTCGAATGAGGCGTTGGAGGCGGCTGTTTTCAACGCTGCGGGCGACGGGCGGACCGGTACGGCGTTCTGGATGACCAGCATGCTCAACGAGGCGGTCGTACATGGCTTCGACGCAGCCAACGCGGCAGGCGCAGCGAACGCTAAGGTCGACGGTGACATCGCGGCAGCGCTCATCAGCAACCACCTGGCAATGCTTACGTCGCCGACCTGGAAGCTGCAGCGGCCCGCGTCGGCGCAGGCGATTCGCGGTACCGGCCAGACCCTGCAGTGGCAGGCCACGGACATCGCAGAGGCGTGGTACGTCGAACGGCGGCCGGACGGGGCGATCTGGCGGCCTGGGAGTGGCCAGGCCGATGTGACGGTGACTGGCTCGGCGGGGTCGTTGCTGCTGGCCATGACGCGGAGGCTTCCGCTGACCGAAGCCGGCAGCATCGACGGCGACACCGGCCTCGCCCAGCACTGGCTCGACAACACGGCGCACGTCACCAATTAACTCGGAGTCGCCATTGTTGCCGTCGGCATCTAAGACCTACAAGGCCACCTATGACTCCTGCTGGGGGCTCTGGACGAGGACGTAGCGGCCTCGTTCGGTGGAGGCTGTGCGGATGAGTTCGAAGCCGGCTGCGGTGGCCTCGGTGACCAGCTCTTCGGCGGTACGGCGGATAGGCATGCCGCGGCCGTAAGCGATGAGTTGGCGGAGCGTTGCTGATGCTTCCGAGGAGGGGGCGATCTCCTGCATCAGCAGTACGCCGCCTGGACGTAGCGAACGGCGAATCGCGGCGAGGGCGCCGGCGCGGGTGTGTTCAGGGAAGAAGGGTTGGGCCCAGAAGGCGACGCCGTAGGCGGCAGGCTCGTCCAGGTCCTGGGCGTCCAAGCATCTGATCTCAAGGCGGTCGGAGACACCGAGTTCGGCCGCGCGCTGGGCGGCTTCGGCGGCGACGGCGGGGACGAGTTCGATGCCGGTGCCGTGGAGTTCGGGGAACATGGCGGCGAAGGTCACGGAGGCGCCGGCGATGCCGCAGCCGACGTCGAGCCAGCGTTCGGTGCGGATCAGTTCGGGGAGTTCGGGTAGGTGGGACAGGAAGTAGCGGTCGTAGACGGCCTGGGTGATCGCGGTCGATCGTCCGCCGCCGAAGCGGGCGAAGGCAAGCAGTTCTTCCTCGGTCAGCTGCAGGGGCTCGGGTTCGACCGCGACCGCTCGGGCATGGCCGACGGACAACATGGAGTAGTCGAGCATGTCGTTCAAGAACAGCGGGGCTTCGCCCGAGGCCAGCGCTTCGAAGGCCGGCGTCAGCCGGATCCGATCCGCCTCGGACTCAACGACCTCGTACGCCGTCGCGACGGTCACGATGTCGGCGACCCGAGCCGGCGGAAGCCCCGAGAACTCGGACAGCTCGTCGACGCTGCGTGGTTCCGCAAGGAACCCGAACCAGCCGTTCTCGTGCAGCGTCTTGGTCAGACTGAGCATCCGGGCGCCAGTCGCCCAGGACTCGATGCTCTGCTGAGCCTGGGCGGCAAGCTGGAAGCGCTCGAGCAGCCGTGCTTGTTCGGATTCACTTGTCACGTCGGCGAACGTAACGGCGTACCGGGGTCATCGTCAGGCGAAGGCGGCTGCGTTGCGACGGGCCCAGTCTGCGAAGGTTCGCGCGGGCCGGCCAAGGACCTGCGAGATGTCGGGGCTGACGGCTTGCTCGTCGGCGGTCGGGCTGCCGATGGCTCCGAGAGTGGCTTCGACGACAGGCTCGGGCATGTAGCCGAGCATCCGGTTCAGGGCCTCCTCACGCGTCAGCTCCACAAACTCCACCGGTACGCCGATCGTCTCCCCGATCGCGGCCGCCATGCCCCGCGGCCCAATCGGCTCCGGCCCGGTGAGTGTGTAGATCTGCCCGCCGTGGTCAGCACCACGCAGAGCCGCGGCAGCCACCTCCGCGATGTCAGCCGGGTCAACAGCCGGCAGCAGAACATCGCCGTACGGCGCCTCCACCACACGCCGCGTTCGCACCGACTCGGCCCACTGGAACGCGTTGGAGGCGAAGTTGCCGGGCCGCAGGATCGTCCACTCCAGGCCCGACGCCGTCACGGCATCCTCCAGATACGACGGGTGGCGCTGCGTCCCTACGCCTTGCGAGGACAGCAGTACGACGCGCTGGACCCCAGCTCCTCGTACGACGTCCAGGACGGCACCGAGATCGCCGTTCGCCAGGAAGTCGGGCGGAGTCATCAGGAAGACCGCGTCGGCGCCGTCGAGTGCCGGCTTCAAAGTCTCCGGCTGGGACAGATCCCCGGGGTGGTCAGCGGCTCGCCGCGAGACAGCGGTCACCTGCTCGCCTGCTGCTTTCAGGGCCTCAACCAGCGGTCGTCCGACGTTCCCGGTCGCACCAGTCACCACAATCATTTTCGCTCCTCGTTCGATTGACTGGGCACGACGCTACTGGCGGTGGGATAGTAGGTACCTAGAGGAAAGTACTGGGGAAACGAGGGCAATGTGATCGAGGGCACAGCGGATCCCGTGCAGGCGTGTCCGATCGCGCCGGTCGTCGACGTCGTGTTCAGCCGCTGGACCACGCCGATCCTGTGGACGCTCAACGAGTTCGGCAAGCATCGCTTCGTCGAGCTGGAGCGGCGGATCGGGGTGATCACCGCGAAGGTGCTGACGCAGCGGCTGCGGCAGCTGGAGCGGGACGGGCTGATCGTCCGGACGTACTACCCGGAGGTGCCGCCGCGCGTCGAGTACGAGATCAGTGACCTCGGCCGCAGCCTCGCGCCACTGTTCCAGTCACTGGCGGAGTGGTCGCAGAACCTCGAGAAGGTCGAAGCAGCGCGCCAGCACTACGACACACACGAGCCGGCGCACCGTCGGCCCTGACACAGCACGGGTGCGTCCGGGGTCCGGCTTCGCGATAGAAGATCCGGACCCCGTTCACGTCAACGGTTCGGTACAGCGAACCTCAGACCTGGCCGGCCTTTTCGAGCGCTGCGCAGCAGGTGTTCACCAGCAGACGGGTGACCGTGTAAGGGTCGATGTTGGCGTTCGGGCGGCGGTCCTCGATGTAGCCCTTCTTGTCCACCTCGACCTGCCACGGGATGCGGACCGACGCGCCGCGGTCGGAGACGCCGTAGCTGTAGACGTCGTGCGGGGCGGTCTCGTGGGCGCCCGTCAGGCGCTCCTCGATGCCGTGGCCGTAGCCGGCGATGTGCTCGTCGACCTTGCCCGGTGCGCCGAGGGACTCGCAGGCGGTGATGATCGCGTCGTAGCCCTCGCGCATCGCCTTGGTGGAGAAGTTGGTGTGCGCACCGGCGCCGTTCCAGTCACCCTTGGCCGGCTTGGCGTCCAGGGTCGCGGCGACGTCGAACTCCTCGGCGATGCGGTAGAGCAGCCAGCGCGCCACCCACAGGTGATCGGCGACCTCGACCGGGCCGGCCGGGCCGATCTGGAACTCCCACTGGCCGGGCATGACCTCGGCGTTGATACCGGAGATCGCCAGGCCGGCCTCGATGCAGGCGTCCAGGTGCTTCTCGACGATCTCGCGGCCGAACACCTCGTCGGCGCCGACACCGCAGTAGTACGGGCCCTGCGGGGCGGGGAATCCGACGGCCGGGAAGCCGAGCGGGCGACCCTCCTGGAAGAACGTGTACTCCTGCTCGATACCGAACCAGGAGTCCTGGTCGGCGTACTGAGCGGCGATCGGGAGCAGCGCGGCGCGGTTGTTGCTCGGGTGCGGCGTGCCGTCGACGAGGTAGACCTCGCACAGCACCAGCTTGTGGTCGCCGCCGCGGATCGGGTCAGGGCACGAGAACACCGGCTTGAGCACGCAGTCCGAGTTGTCACCCGGCGCCTGGTTGGTGCTCGAACCGTCGAATCCCCAGTCCGGCAGCTCAGCGCCGTTGGCGAGGATCTTCGTCTTCGAGCGCAGCCGCGCGCTCGGCTCGGTACCGTCGATCCAGATGTACTCGGCCTTGTAACTCAACCCACTGTCCCTTCGTCGCGGCCGTCCCCTCAGGTGTTCCTGAACCGGCCACCCTCGACAGTGTCAACGAGCTATTACAGAGCCGTTGCTCATATGTGAACGGCGTGTAACCGACGGCCTGGCGTGGTGCTGGGTGTGAGCGACCGCGGACTCACCGTGAGAGATGTCCGGCGGTTCGGTAGGTGAGGAGGCCTTCGACGCCGTTGAGGAAGGTGTCGCTGACCTGCTCGGGATCGGTGAGGCAGCCGGCAGCCATGGCGCCGTCGCGCATCATCACGTAGTGGCGCGCCGGAGGTTCGGGATGCGCGTCGCCGAACTGTGCGAAGAGCGTGGTGATGGTGTCGGCGAACCACTCGCGATGGGCCAGAACCGCTTTGTGGACTGGGTGTTCGGGGTCGGGATACTCCGCGGCGGCGTTCAGGAAGGCACAGCCGCGGAAGTGACCGGAGGTGATACCCGCGGTGATCGACTTCGCGATCGATCGCAGTACGTCGGCCGCCGGCTGACCGCTGTCGATGGTCGCCTCGGTCTGGGCGCGCTCGGCCTCGTGAACGGCGTTGAGGTAGGCGACGACGAGCTCTTCCTTGCTGGGGAAGTGCCGGTAGAGGGTCGCCCGCGTGATCTTGGCCTCGGCGACGATCCGGTCGATGCCGACGGCGTGGATGCCCTCGGTGTAGAAGATGCGCGTCGCCGTCTCGAGGAGCCGGGAGCGCGCCTCGGAAACCCGGCCTGCGGTTGCTTGCACCATCTGCCCGAGCGTAGCAGGCGTAGGTAGAACGTTCT
The DNA here is from genome assembly GCF_040605415.1 of Kribbella sp. NPDC005582. NCBI lineage: Bacteria > Bacillati > Actinomycetota > Actinomycetes > Propionibacteriales > Kribbellaceae > Kribbella > Kribbella sp. NPDC005582. The sequence goes on along the minus strand of NZ_JBEXCU010000001.1, from coordinate 1,527,148 downwards.
GTCTTGACAGGGCGAGCGGTTGTCCGCCACTGTGGAGAGATAGAACGTTCGGTCTACTTCACTGGAAGGCTCACCTCGTGACCACCCTCGACACCACCACCAGCAGCCTCGCCACCACGCTGCGCCGCCTGTACTTCGTCCGATTCGCTTTCGCGATCGTCTGGGCGGTCCTGATGTTCGCCAGCCACTCACGCCTCGGCGCGGTCGGCATCGCACTGGTCGTCCTCTACCCGCTGTTCGACGTCGGCGCGGCCGTCGTCGACGCCCGCTCCTCACGAACCACTCGCGGCCTGTACGTCAACATCGCCATCAGCAGCGTGGCCGCGATCGCACTCGCCTTCGCGGGAGCGTCCGGCGTACCGGCTGTGTTGCGGGTCTGGGGCGCGTGGGCCGTGGTCTCCGGCCTCATCCAGCTCGTCGTCGGCCTCGGTCGCCGCAAGCTCGGCGGTCAGTGGTCGATGATCCTCAGCGGCGGCCTCTCCGTACTGGCCGGCGCCTCCTTCGTAGCCACCGCCTCCGCCGCCAACCCGTCGCTGACCAACATCGCCGGCTACGCCGTACTGGGCGGAATCTTCTTCCTGGTCTCAGCAATCCGCCTCAAGCGCTGAGCGGTTCGGTGGTCCAGGTCCACGTCGTATTGCTGCAGGTGAAGGTCCAGGCGAGAGGTGTGCCGGTTTGCAGGTAGGCGACTGCTGGGACGGAGAGAGGTGGGTAGGGGAGGCGGGTGAGGAGGGCGGCTGCTTCGGTGGGTGGGAACCAGCGGGCCTCGAGGATGGCTCCGTCGGGGTCGTCGACGGCGAGGGTGTCGTTGTCGACCGTGGTGGCGTAGTTCCAGGCATGGGAGGTCAGTTCGCCGTTGAGGACGACGGTGGCTCGCCAGACGAGGGTGAGGGAGCTCTCGGGCGCTTTGAGGCCGGTCTCCTCGGCCAGCTCGCGGACTGAGCCGGCTTCCGGCGTTTCGCCGAGCTCGATGCTGCCGCTGGGCGGACTCCAGTACGGCGCGTCCCACGTCTCGTACTGCTCGCGCACCAGCGCGACCCGGCCGTCGTAAGTGGCCATCACTCCGCCATAGCGTCGCACCGTCATGGCTACACCCTGTCGTGGCGATCGAAGATCCGAAAGCCACGTTGCACGTAGTTGCAAAGCGCATGTGGGTGGTCGTTGGACGAGGTCTGCAGCCAGACACGAGTGGTGGGTGCGTTGAGCGTCCAAGCGGTCCGCGTGACAGCTGTGAGGAAGGCAGCGCCGTAGCCCTTCGACTGGAACTCCGGCACCAGCCCGAAGACGACGATGCCGACAGAGCCGTGCGCTTCGACGGAGAGCTCGGCGAAGCCGGCAGGAGTATCGCGGATGGTGGCTTGATAGGTGTGGATGCCGGGTTGGGAGAGCTCGGCGGTCCATTGTGCTTCCGTCCAGTCGGACCGGCCGCTCGGCCCGAGTGGCGCCCAGATGCGGTTGTACAAGTCCCGTACGGCGGCCGCCGGCGGGCCGTGGTCGAGCGTGACCGGCGAGGGTGGTGGCGCGCCCGGTTGCAGGTCGGCCGGGGAGGTCATCTCCAGGCTGGTGACGGTCATCTGGGCAAGCGTAGGTGATTCCGGAAGGGGAGTGTCCGGAACCAGGTTTACGGTCGTGGCATGAGCGAAACGTGGTGGGAACCGCCGTTGGCCGGTAGTGAGGTGGAGCATCTGCTGGGGGCGTTGGACCGGTTGCGGACGACGTTTCGGTGGAAGGTGGACGGGCTGGATGCCGCCGGGCTGCAGGTGCGGATCGGGGCGTCGAGTGTGACGTTGGGCGGGCTGCTGAAGCATCTGGCCGCCAACGAGGACTACCTGTTCAACGTCAAGCTGCGCGGCCTGCCGATCGGGGAGCCGTGGACTGACAACGGGTGGCGGGACGACAACGACTGGGAGTTCAACTCGGCGGTCGATGACTCGCCTGAGGAGCTCTATGCGTTGTGGGACGGCGCTGTGGAGCGCTCGCGCGAGCGGGTGGCTGCTGCGCTGGCGGAGGGCGGGCTGGACCTGCCTGCGCACATCAGCTGGCCGGATGGGCGGCACCCGAGTTTGCGGCGGCTGCTGTTCGACCTCGTCGAGGAGTACGGGCGTCACGCCGGCCACGCGGATCTGATCCGGGAGGCGGTCGACGGGCGCACAGGTGAGGACCCGCCTGCCGGCTGGCGTCCCGTGGGTGCTGCGCCTACGTACGCGTGAGCGTGCCGTCTGGTGCGATAGCAACGGTCACTCGCGCCGCACCGACCTGCAGGTGGACGAGTGTGTGACCAGCTTGCTGGCTTGTCGTGTAGCTGACTGCCGCAGCGGCACGCGCGGGCACGATGACCGACAGAATCGACGCACTGCGCCCAGACCGCGCGAAGCCGACGACCGGTGACGCGCTGCGCTTGTCGATGGTGCGGTAGTGCCAGGTCGACTCCACGCGTGCTGGCGTCGTTGGTTCGCCGTACGGGATCTGCAGGAGCACAGTCTTCACCGAGTCACCAGGCCGCTGCGCCACCACGGAACCAGCGCCGTACGGCGTGACCTTCTGCCCGGCAGGCAAGTGCCACAGCGTCTCGTACGAACGCCGTACCGCAGATGTCCCGCGGTCGAGCACCACCATCAGGTCGGGATCCTTGAGCACCAGTACGCCGCGCGTCCGCCCCACATCACGCAGTTCGTAGTACTCGGACGTCTCCCGCACGTCCGACCGCGTCAACCGGGTCGCCGACGCCCCTATCCCGGACACAGTCATCACGTTGTGTGCGGACTGCCCGCGGGCCCAGCGCTGCCATTCGTCACCCTTGTAGCCGGAGTGCCCGCCGTCGATCAGCACCTCGCGCCCCAGCGACGTGTACGTGAGCGACATGTGGTCGTCATGCCCGTGCAGCCGACGTACAGGCCCGAAGCGGATGCTGTACGTCGACTCCTGCGCGAACGGTCGCTCCGAACCCCACCCAGTCCGGCCAAACACGTACCCAGCCGCGAAGATCCCGACCCGCTGCGCAGGCGCCGTCCCACGCTTCCCCGACGTCCCGGCGTACTCAAGCGGCGTACCAGCGACCGGTACTGTCCGCACAACCTCAGAGTCCCCGAGCTGGTGCAGTTCCCCGAGGGAGTTGGTCGCCAGCGCCAGCCAGTTCGCCAGCTGCTGTCGCCGCGCTTTGATCGTCGGACTCGCCTCGACACCACACTTCCCGAGTACGTCGATCGCCCGTCCCCACAGCGAGTAGTTGTACTGCGCATAAGCCGTCGACTGCTCGTTCGTCGACCCCTGCGCGTCGATCGCGGTCTTGATCCCCTGCGCGAGCCGATCGGCCGCAGTCGCCTTCAGATCCGCGCGTCCCAAAGTGCACCCGACTCCGAACAGCGCAAGGCTCTCCTCGGTGCCATGGTTCCAATCGCCACTCCAGTTGAGCCGCAGGAACTGCGCATGCTGCAGCAGCGCGCTGTCGATCCACCTGTACGCCGGTGGCAGCCGCGTGACGCGCAGTCCGGACAGCACGGCCTGGCGCAGGCAGATGAGCACATTGGTCCGGTGCATGGTCGACTCCGTCGCACCAGCGTCGCTCTGCCACGGGTACGGGTTGTCGAGCACCCAGTCGTGTGCGATCGCGTCAACGCGTTGCAGCGCACGCTTGTCGCCCTCACCAGCCGCCCGGATGCCCTGCCCGAGCCAACGCAGCGAGTGCAGCCACATGTACCAGCTGGGGTTGTCAGCCGGGTTGAGCCGCCAGTTCACGTCACCGCGCCCGTCACCCACCCGGTACGGCGGTGTGGTGCCCCACGCGAACGTGTCGCGGTAGAGGTTCCGCACCGGGTTGGGACGCTCAATCCCGGAGTACGTCGCACAGCTGTAGGTGTTGCGCTGAACAGGAGCTACCGGAGCCGCCGCCTGCTGAATCTCCGGCTGCACAGTCTTGCCCGGCCCCTCGGAGACCCGGTCCGGAACCGCCACGGACCCGATCACCACAGCCGCAGCCACCACGACAGCCGCAGGGCGCGAGCGCAGCGCGCCACTCCGGCCGGCGGACACTACTCGGCGCTTCCCAGCGCTTGCGCGATCAGTGCGTTCCGGGCCTGCTGCCCAGCCGGCTGCGTGGTGTGGATCCCGTCGCGCAGGTACTTCGTGACCTGCCCAGGGCGAGCGTTCAGGAACTCCGACCACCGCACCACATGCAGGTTCGGATGCCGCGCGGCCGCCCGATCCAAGGCTTTGTTGATCAACGCACTGTTGGCCCGGTCAGCCGACTGCACCGCCGCCGAGAGCCCGAACCGGTTGGCGTGCACATTCACCCAGTACACCGTCCGCTTCGGCCCGGCGATCTTCATCGCCTGCTCGACCTCGGTCGCGAACGCCGCCGGCGCGAAGATGTCGTTGGTTCCGACCGCCATCACGATCCGGTCCGGCAGCCCGTACTTCCGCGACCACTCCGCCAGCGCGTCCACCGCGGCCGACGCCGGCTGCCCCGACCAGTCGTGCACGGCAACCGGCGTACCGGTCTGCGCGGCCACCAACTGCTCCAGCGCCGGCCCATCCTGTACGGCGATGCTGTCGCCGAACATGAACACCCCGTCGCCGCGAACGGCGGCGCGGATCTTCGCCACACTGGAGATCCGCCGGCTCAGGTTCTCCCACGGCCCCAGCTGCCCGGACCCGGACCGCCCAGGCTTCGTCGGCCGAATGACCGGCGGCGCAACCGTCGCCTTGGGCGGAGCGGTCGGCTTCGGCTTCACCGGCGGAGGCGTCGGCGTCCGGTCGTCCGCACCCGAGGCTCCAGTGGCAGCCACAGTGACCAGCGGCTGCTCCACCTCCGACGAGGCCTGCACCACGGCCACCGCCGTACCGCCGACGAGCGCCACCGCCGTACCGCCGACGAGCGCCACCGCCGTCAAGGCTCCGCTGAGCGCCATCCAGCGGCCGGTAATGAGCCTCCACGGACCGACGAACAGCTCCCGGCCCGCATCCCGACGACTCAACCCGCCCTCCACAGCTCAAGCTTCCGACCGCCCTAACTTACCCCGCCAGGACGGCCAGAAGCCCACGAGCGTCAGGACATCCGGACCAGGGAGCCGCCGCCGGTGATGCCGAAGGTGGCCTTGACACCGTCGACGGTGAGGTCGACGACGTAGGTGGTGCCGGACATGCGGGTCTTGTAGGTGACCTTGCCGTTGGCGCGGACTGGGATGATCAGCGACAGGATCGTCGCGGACTTGCCGGCGCGGGCGAAGATGACCGTGGAGGCTGCCTTGCGGGTGGTGATGTGCGGGAAGTGCCAGCCCTGGATGGGGTTGGTCTGACCGGTCTTGACCAGGGTCGAGCCGGCCGGGAGGGCGCCCTTGTAGGGGAGCTGGATGAGGACGGTGCGGGTGTTCTCGCCGGCCTTGGTGGCGACCGCGGCGGTGCGGCCGGAAACGGTGGCGCGCTGATCGGACGGCAGGTGCCAGAGAGTCTGGAACTGCTGTGAAGTCTTCGCGGTGGCGCGGTCGAGGGTGACGACGACGTCCGGCTTGCGCAGGATGAGGACGGCGCGGGTGCGGCTCACGCCGGCCGCGGGGGCGTCGGTCAGCTCGTAGAAGTCCGCGGTGGACCGGACCGAGGAACGGGTCAGCTTGGTGGCCGGGTTCGTGTCGGCCAGCTTCGGGGTCGTCATCTCGTTGTGCGCCATCGGGCCGACGATCCAGGCGCGCCAGGCAGCGTTGGAGTAGCCGGCGTAGCCGGTGTCGCCGAGGATGTCGCGGCCGCGGGCCTGGTAGGTGATCGAGGTGTGGTCACTGTGGCCGTGCAGCGCGCGCTTCGGGCCGAACCGGATGCTGTACGCCGACTCGCTCGCGAACGGCGTGGTCGCGGAACCCCAGCCGGAGCGGCCGAACACGTAACCGGCCGAGTAGATCTTGACGCGGTCCGCCGGAGCCTTGCCCGACTTGCCCTGGGTGGCGGCGTACTCGATCGGCGTACCGGGGACGTTGCCGGTCTTCACGTACTCGGTGTCGCCGATCTGCTGCATCATGCCGGACGGCGTGGTGGCGTGGGCGATGAAGGTGGCCAGCAGGGCGCGGCGGGTGCTGATCGTCGCGCTGGGTGTGACGCCGCAGTCCTGCATCGCCTTCGCGGCGCGGCCCCAGAGGGAGTAGTTGAACTGCGCGTAGCCGGTGGCCTGCTCGTTCGTCGCGCCCTGGGCGTCGATCGCGGTGGTGATTGCCGTACCCAAGCGGTTCTGCGCGGTCTTCAGGTAGTCGCTGCGGTTCAGCGTGCACCCGACGCCGAACAGGGCGATGCTCTCGTCCGTGCCGTGGTTGCCCGGGCCGCCCCAGTAGGCGGTCATGAACCTGGCGTGGTTCACCAGCGCCGTGTCCAGCCAGGCGTACTGGGTGGGGAGCTTGGTGACCTTGAGGTTCGTCAGGATGGCCTGGCGCAGGCAGAGCAGCACGTTCGTGCGGTGCATCGTCGCCTCGTGGGCGCCGGCGTTCGCCTTCCAGGAGTACGGGTTGTCCTTCACCCAGTCCCGGGCGATCGCGGTCACATGGGTGAGCGCGGCCTTGTCGCCGTTGCTCGCCGCCGTGATGCCTTGGCCGATCCAGCGCAGCGAGTGCAACCACATGTACCAGCTGGGGTTCTTGTACGGGTTGGCCTTCCAGTTGATGTTGCCCTTCCCGTCACCGACCTTGGTCGGCTTGAACTTGCTCCAGATGAAGGTGTCGTTCATGACGGCGCTCAGCGGTACGGCGTCGTCGATGGTGCTGTAGCCGGGGCACGCGTAGTGCCCGTTCGCAGCGGCTGCCGTGCTTGCGGCGTTGGCGGTGGCGGCGGGGACGGACACGATGAGTCCGCCCACGCCGACCGTCACGAGGGCAAGCGAAAGTACACGTCTGACCACAGAATCCCCTAGCTACTGGCTGCTTCCCCAGCAGCTCCCCAAAGTTCTTGACACCTGAGAGATGCGCGGTGTGTCGAAGAAGTTGTGAGTTGCTCAAGGCAACTGGAGAACAGCCGCAGGGTTCCGGAGTCAGGCTCTTGGATCAGGCGCTGCGCTCGGCCTCACTGCGCTCGACGCAGAACTCGTTCTGCTCGGGATCGAGCATGGTGACCCAGCCGGGACCCTCGGGTGTGCGGTGGTCCTCGTGGATGGTCGCGCCGAGCTCGAGCAACCGATCGACCTCCTCGTCGCGGGTGCGTTCGGTGGGCACCCAGTCGATGTGCACCCGGTTCTTCCCCGACTTCGGCTCCGGCACCCGGATGAACAGCATCCCCGGCACCGGCGCCGGCGCCGCGACCAGGACCTCGTCGTCGCCGGGCTCGTCGCCGTCACCCAGCGGCCAGCCGGTGACGGTGCTCCAGAACTTCCCGATTTCGTAGGGGTTTTCGGCATCGATGGTGATGTGTCGCAAGATCATGCGCCGACCCTAACCGGGAGCACAGGGCACCCGGTCGGTGACGCAACGGGATTGATAGGTCCGGAGTCTCGCGGACCGTCGACGGGCGGGTCTACTGTGCGGCCAAGGGTGGTTCACCGGAAGCTTTGCAGGGGGAAGGACGATCTGATGGCGTCTCGATTGAATCCGTACATCCAGTTCGACAGCAGCGCGCGGGAAGCGATGGAGTTCTACCAGGGGGTGCTCGGCGGCGAGCTGACGATGAGCACGTTCGCCGAGTTCGGAGCCGGCGGGCCGGACGCGGACAAGTTGATGCACAGCCAGCTGGAAACGCCCGGCGGCTTCACGCTGATGGCCGGCGACACCCCGCAGGGGATGTCGTTCAGCCCCGGCGGAAACATCTCCGTCAGCCTCAGCGGTGACGACGCCGACGACCTGCGCCGGTACTTCACGGAGCTCTCCGAGGGCGGCAAGGTGACCGTCCCCCTGGAGAAGCAGATGTGGGGTGACGAGTTCGGACAGTTCACCGACCGGTTCGGGATCAGCTGGCTGGTCAATATCAGCGGTACCTGACCGCACGCACGACAGGACTCGGCCCCTCGGCGACTCAGCCCTCGAGGGGCCGTTCCGTTGGCAGGATTTCCGCAACGTAGGGAGTGGGTTTGCCGGTCGACGACGTACGGCTGCAGGACGGCCGACTGATCCAGCTCTGGGACGGTGGCGCCGCCACCGGAACCTCCGTGATCTTCCTGGCCGGCTGCCCGGACACCCGGCAGGCGGCGTACCTGGGCGACGAAGCGGCTGGACGGCTCGACGTGCGGTTGGTGGCCATCAACCGGCCCGGCTACGGCCGCTCGACGAGTCACGCCTCGACCCATCTCTCGGTGGCCGACGACGTCGTCGCCGTCGCGGACGCCTTGGGTATCGATCGGTTCGCCGTGCTGGGCATGTCGATCGGAGGCCAGTACGCCGTCGCCTGCGCGGCACGCCATCCCGACCGCGTCACCGCCTTGGGTGTGCTGGCGAGCCCGGCGAGCGTCCCCGAGCTGAATCCGCCGTACCACCGCGACGACCTCGGCCCCGATCAGCAATCGTTCTTCGGTCAACTCGCACACTCCTCTCTCGACGACGCCGTCGAATTGATCCGCCCTGACTTCCTGACCTACCTCTCCCAGCTCAACCCCGCTGACCCCGACGACAAGTCCCTGGTACGGCGCTTCCTGGCCGAACTGGACCCGCACGACGCCGACGTACTGCGCGCGGCAACCGGTGAGGTCGACGGCTACCCCCTCGGGTCGGACCGCGCGATCGCTGCCGCCGTACGGGAATCGTTGGTGAATCCGGACGGCTACCTCCGCGACGCCGCCCTCGCCTTCCGGGCCTGGGACTTCCGCCCCGAAGACATTCGTTGCCCAACGCACCTTTGGTACGGCGAACTCGACCAGAACGCCTCAGTTCGCAACGGCCACTGGCTGGCCGAGCGAATCCCCGGTGCAACCCTCGTCGTCCACCCGCGCGCCACGCACCTCGCCGTACTGCACGAGCACTGGCCGACCGTGCTGGCTGTCCTAAGCCGTGGCGCGGAGGGCGGTCGCTGAACGGACGAGCGCCGCGACCTCCTGCGAACGACTACTCGGGCGCCAGGCGATCACCGTGGTGACGTCAGGTGCATCGACGACGGGGACTGCGACGTGTTCGGGCCACTGCCATGCGCGGCTGGAGGCCGGTATGACGAGCAACGTCCTGCCGAGCGCGACCAGTTGAGCCAGCTGTGATTGCGTGTGGACCTCTGGACCGGGCCCGTCGGGGTAGGTTCCGTCGAGCTGCGGCCACCGGGCGATCGGGAGATCTGGCACGTTGCTGACCTCGGCGAGAGTGAGTTGGTCGCGCGCCGCGAGCGGATGCTTCGCGGGGAGGATCGCGACCTGCCCTTCGACGGAGAGCTCCTCCGTGTCGAAGCCCGCCAGGTCGTCGTACGGATGGTGCATGAGTGCCACGTCCGCGCTGCCGTCGCGCAACAGCCCGGCCTGCTCGGCCACCTCGCAGAGCAGAATCTCGATCGGCGCCGCCTGGGCGTCCTCGGCCAGCAGATCGAGAAGGCGTTGGAGCAACTCGTGCGAGGCGCCGGCCTTCGTCGCCAGGACCAATGGTCGCCGCGGATCCGCGGCACGCCGGGTCCGTCGAGCCGCGGCGGTGACGGCGTCTAGAGCCGTCCGGGCCTCGTCGAGCAGCACTCGGCCGGCGTCGGTCAGGGCCACGCCCCGGCGATCCCGGGCCAGCAGCTGAACGCCGAGCCGGTGCTCCACCTTGCGGATGGCCCGGGACAGCGGTGGCTGGGCGATCCCGAGCCGATCGGCGGCGCGGCCGAAATGCAGCTCCTCGGCGACAGCGACGAAGTAGCGCAGCTCGCGGGTCTCGAGATCGTCCACGCCACCAGCCTACGTGCTGTGATACCGGTGAGGTATCACAGCGGAGCCGATCGGTCTTGGACGCGGAGCGTGCGGGGAGCCAAGCATGGGCGCTGTGAATGACATGAAGACCGCGTTGGTCACCGGCGCGAACAAAGGAATCGGTCTCGCCATCGCTCAGGGCCTCGGGGCGATCGGCTTCAGGGTCGTGATCGGAGCCCGCGACGACGCCCGACGGAAGGAGGCCGTCGACCAGCTGCGTGCTGCCGGGATCGATGCAATCGGCGTGGCGCTCGATGTCACGTCCGACGAGAGCGTCGCCGCGGCTGCCAAGGAAGTGGCGGAGACGGTGGGCGGGCTCGATGTGCTGGTCAACAACGCCGGCATCGCCGGCCGCATCGATGGTGGTGCCCAGGACCCGACAACGCTCGACCTCGGGGTGCTCCGTGAGGTACTCGAGACCAATGTCTTCGGCGTGGTCCGGGTGACCAACGCCATGCTGCCGCTGCTCCGCCAGGCGGCGGCGCCACGGATCGTCAACCTGTCGAGCACGATGGGGTCGCTGACCCTGCAGACCGGCCCGATCCTGGCCGCCTACACGCCGTCGAAGTCGATGCTCAACAGCATCACGGCCGTCTACGCTCGCCAGTTGGCCGAGACGAACATCATCGTGAACGCTGCCTGTCCCGGGTATGTCGCGACCGATTTCAACGGACACCAAGGGCTGCGGACACCCGAGGACGGCGCCGCGATCGCGATCAGGCTGGCAACCTTGCCGGACGACGGTCCGCGCGGCGGCTTCTTCGACGACGCCGGAACTGTCCCCTGGTAGGCGAAAAATGAGGTTCGGTGAGGCGGGGTGGCGGGCTAGCTTGAGGGGATGGGCGAGAACGACGTACTGCGGGATCCGATCCGGCACAACAACTGGGCGACCAGGAGTCTGATCCGGTTCTGCCGGGATCAGGGACTGACGGCTGAGCAGTTGGAGGTCACCGGTGTCGGGACGTTCGGTGGGATCGTGGCGACGCTGGATCACATCGTGCGGTGCGACGGGAGTTATCTGCGGCGGATCGCGGACCGGCCGCTCGACTTCGTGGACAGTGCGGAGAAGGCCGGCTTCGACCTGCTGGAGCGGTGGAACGACGAAGCCGGCGCACTGTGGGAGCAGTTCCTCGCGGAGCCGATCGACGTGGAGCGGGTGCTGATCGTCGACAACAACACGCGGGGAACGCGGCTCGGGATCTTCATCGCGCAGGCGCTCAATCATGCGAACCACCATCGCGAGCAGGTCTGCGCCATCCTGACGGGTCTGGGCATTGAGCCTCCTGATATCCAGGCCTGGGAGTACGCCTGGGAGACCGAACGAATCTGGGATCTCCCCGCCACCTGACCTCAGAGCCCTTGAGACTCCGGGACCGGAGTGAGGGCGGTGCCGTAGGCGAACCAGTTGAGCAAGTTCTCGACGACCAGGTTGCCCATGGCCGTGCGGGTCGGGATGGTGGCCGAGCCGACGTGGGGCAACAGCACCGCATTCGGCAGGGTGAGCAGGTCGGGGTGAACCTTCGGCTCGTGCTCGAAGACGTCGAGCCCGGCCGCGGCGATCGTGCCGGAGCGCAATGCGTCGACCAGCGCCTGCTCGTCGACGACCGAACCCCGGGCGACGTTGATCAGGATGCCGTCCGGCCCCAGCGCCTCCAGGATCTCGGCGTTCACCAGATGGCGAGTGGAGTCGCCACCGGGGATCACCACCATCAAGGTGTCGACGTCGCGGGCCAGCTCGAGCAGAGTCGGGTAGTACGGATAGTCGACGTCCTTCTGGCTACGGTTGTGGTAGGCAACCGACAGCCCGAACGGCGTCACCCGGTCCGCGATCGCCTGCCCGATCCGGCCCAGGCCGAGGATACCCAGGCGACGTCCCTGCATCGTTGCCTTGGTCAACGGATACGCGCCGTCCTGCTGCCACTTGCCGGCCCGCAGGTAACGCTCGGCCTGCGGTAGCTCGCGAACCGTCATGAGCAGCAGCCCGAGCGCGGTGTCCGCGACCTCGTCGTCCAGGACGCCAGGGGTGTTGGTGACGACGACTCCCCGCCGAGCGGCCGCGGCCGCGTCGATGTGGTCGTAGCCGACACCGAAGCTCGCGACGATCCGTGCTGCGGGTATCCGGTCCAGGAACGCGTCATCGATCGTCGTCCCACCGGTGGCGACGGCAACGATCTCGTCGCGGCGGGCGGCGAGGACCGCGTCAGGGTCGCTCTCCTCCCACAACCGGATCAGCTCGCAGTGACCGCTCAGCCCCTCGGCGACGGCGGCATGCATCGGTTTCGGCATCAGCACCACTGGTTGTCCCATGCGTCCCATCCTCATCGACCGATCCGGCCCGGACCAGGTACCCAGCTGCCCTTTCCCAGGAACTGGACAGGAACTCACCCGGAACTCGGCCAAGTAGCGGACGGCAAGTGTCCGCAACACCCGTGATGCTGAGCGGCATGAACGAGCACAACGCCAGCACAGCAACCCTTCATGCCTACCTGAGCTACCGCGACGCGGCCGGCGCACTCCGCTGGCTCGAGCGCGCCTTCGGCTTCGAGACCATTGCGGAGTTTCCGGATGATCAGGGCGGCATCGCCCACGCAGAGATGCGATATGGCGGCGTCGCCTTCACCCTCTTCACCGACAGAGCGGGCTACGACCGCCCGGCGCGAAAACAAGAGACCGTCGGGCACGGCCTATACGTCGCTCTCGGCAGCCAGGATCAGGTGGACGCGACGTACAGGTCCGCGATCGCGGCGGACGCGGAGTCGATCTGGGAGCCCGCCGCGAGCGAATGGAACTACCGCTGCCGGGTGGCAGATCCCGAAGGCTACGAGTGGACCTTCGGAACCTACCGGCCTGGCGCCTACTGACCGAGGCCGAGGTTGAGGTCGGCGACGACCACCGGTTGGCCTGTGCTGAGGGACTGGTTGGCGGCGATGCCTACCGCGACGGCGCGGATGCCGTCGTTGATGTCGGCGGCACGAGCCAGGGGGTCGTCGCCGGGGCCCTGGAAGAGGTCGGCGTAGAGGAGGCGGTCGCCGCCGCCGTGGCCGCCGGCGGCGCGTGGGATTTCCACCTCTACCGCTTCGTGCCAGTGCTTCTGGAGCACCAGATGCTCGCCGTCCGAGCGGATGTCCCCGGTGATCAGATTCCCGACGGGATAGCTCGGGTCGATGTGCGCGTCGACTACTGCCGCGCGTTCGACGACGGTGAGCTCGGCGCGGCCTTCGGTGCCGTTGACGGCGACCTTGTAGCCCTCCCAGGGCGAGTGGGCGTTCAGGGAGTAGCTCAGCCGGGCGCCGTTCGTGTACTCGGCGATGACGGCCAGGTTGTCTTCGATGGTGATGCCCGGCCCGAAGACGTCCTGGTCACGGAGGTAGCCGTCGTACTTCTCGCTCTCCAAGTAGAGGCGACGGTTGGCGTCGTCGACGCGGAGGTCCAGGAGCCAGGGGTCGTCCCCGGCGTTGTCGACCGTGCCGCGGGGTGGACGCGGACCGAGGCCGCGGGCTGCCGCGTTCTGGTCGCCGTAGAAGGACAGTGCGCCGGAGGCGAAGACCCGGGCTGGTTCGGAGGCGATCCACCAGTTGACCAGGTCGAAGTGGTGAGAGGCCTTGTGGACAAGCAGTCCGCCGGAGTTCCGCTTCTCGCGGTGCCAGCGGCGGAAGTAGTCCGCCCCGTGTCGGGTGTCGAGTACCCACTGGAACTCGACGCTGGTGACCGTGCCGATGGAGCCGTCCGCGATCAGTTGCCGTAGTGCGCTGTTCCGGGGCGAATAGCGGTAGTTGAACGTCACGACGACGGACTTGCCAGACTCGGCCATGGCTGCGGCGATCTGACGCGTGCCTTCGGCGTCGATCGTCAGCGGCTTCTCGACGATCACATCGACGCCGGCCCGCAGCAGCCGCGAGACCACGGCCGCGTGCGTGTAATCGGGGCTGGTGACGATCACGCGGTCGACGGACTGCTCCTTGACCATCCGCTCCAGGTCATCGGCGCCGTACTGCGGAAGCGGCCCGCCACCGAACTCCTCGACGTACTGCTGGTAGAAGGCGAGCCGGCCCGGGTTGGGGTCGAGCAGGGCGACCAGTTCGGCCTCGGCGGGGTGGTCCTGGAAGATCGCGCGGACGTACTCGCGAGCGCGGGATCCGGTTCCGGCGACGGCATAGCGGCGGGCCATGGCGGCGGCCTCTCTACTCAAGGAGAAGATCTACTCGTGTAGATTCGAGGCTAACAAGGCTCTTGCCGGAGGGTCAACGGCCGTACCATCTGCTCATGCCGTCCCCAGTCACCCGTAACGACGTCGCCCGGTACGCCGGTGTCAGCACCGCAGTCGTGAGTTACGTCGTGAACGACGGGCCGCGGGCGGTGTCGCCCCAGGCGCGGGAGCGGGTGCTCGAAGCGATCCGGGTGCTCGGCTACCGGCCGAACGCGACAGCGCGCGCACTGCGGACCGGGAGCACGCAGACCTTCGGTCTGATCACGCCGGACGGCGGGAACCCGCTGTTCGCCGAGTTGGCGAAGGCGATCGACAAGGCAGCAGCTGAGCGCGGGTACGTCGTACTGCAGACCAGCGCTGACGGCGACCCGGAGACCGAGCGGACGAAGGTGGCGCAGTTGCTGGCTCGGCAGGTGAGCGGACTGGTCCTCGTGACACCCGCTGAAGCACCTGACCTGGGCGGTGCAGATGTGCCGGTAGTCGTCGTGAACCGCTTGCTGCCCGGTGTGAGCTCAGTGCGTCCCCGCTACCGCGAAGGCGCACGTCGAGCCGTCGAGCACCTCCTGTGGCACGGTCACACGCGGATTGCGCTGGTGATCGGTGGGAGAGGCGAGCGGGAGCGTGGCTGGCGGGACGCGCTGCGTGCTGCGGGACTGGAAGACGGACCGGTGGTCCGGGTCGCGTTCAGCCGAGAGGGTGGTTATGCCGCGGGCCAGGAGCTGATAGCTCAGCGACCCACTGCGGTGTTCGCGAGCTCGGATCTGCAGGCGATCGGAGTCCTGCGAGCGGTGCGCGAGGCCGGCTTGCGCGTGCCGGAGGACGTGGCAGTGGTTGCGTTCGACGGTACGGCGGAGGCGGAGTACTGCTGGCCGCCGCTGACCGTGGTGCGGCAGCCGGTGGAGCGCATGGCGGCCGAGGTGGTTCGGCAACTGGTCGAGGGGACGGTCGGCCGCCCGACGGCGTACCCGACCGAGCTGATCATCCGGAAGTCCTGCGGCTGCTAAAGCGTGCCCAAGTCCTCAAAGATGAGGGCTGTACGGGTGCCCAGCACCTCTGGGATCGCCTGGAGCTTCTCGAGGACCACGCGGCGCAGCCCCTCGTTGTCGGCTGCCCGGACGAGCAGGATGGCGTCGAAGTCGCCGCCGACCAGAGCCATGTGCTTGATCTCCGGGATGGCCTGGAGTTGTTCGCGCAGGGAGCGCCAGGAGCTCTGCCGGAGACTGAGCGTGACGTACGCGGAGGTGGCGAGCCCCAGTTTCAGCGGGTCCACAGTGACTGTGAAACCGGTGATGGTGCCGGTGCTGGTGAGCCGCTCGACGCGAGCGTAGGCGTTCGCGCGGGAGATGTGAACCTGCTCGGCCAGGGCGCGGATCGAGAGCCGTCCGTCCCGCCCCAGGGCCTCCACGATCTGACGGTCGATCTCGTCGAGCGCCGGAGCGATGACCATCCGTCCAGGACCGGCCTGGTGCGGGATCTCGTCCTGGGACATTTGCACTCCAAATTGCGATCGAAAACGCCAGTTGTCTCGGCATTTTCCCAGGTCTGGATCCGAATGGCCAGAAGGACGACGATGTGGCCACCGTCCGTCTCCTGCGCCTGGAGGGCTCATGACTACCGTCGAGGAGCAACTGCTCCCCTCCGCCGAACCAGTCCGGTTGATCGACCAGGACGGGGTTCTGCACGACCACTCGTCGTACGAGCTGCCCACCGAGCAGACTCTGATCGACGGCTACGTTGAGTTGATCAAGGGGCGCCGCATCAACGATCAGGCCAGCGCCCTGGTCCGGCAGGGCCGGCTGGCGGTCTACCCGTCGTCACACGGGCAGGAGGCCTGCCAGATCGCCGCCTCGATGGTGCTGGCGGACGGGGACTGGCTGTTCCCGACCTACCGCGACACCGTCTCGATCGTGAGCCGTGGCGTCGACCCGATCGAGACGCTGACGCTGCTGCGCGGCGACTGGCACTCGGGCTACGACCCGTACGCGCGGAACGTCGCACCGCAGTCCACGCCGCTGGCGACGCAGCTGACGCATGCGGTCGGCGTAGCGCACGCGGCGCGGCTCAAGGGTGAGGACACCGTCGTCATGGCGCTCTGCGGTGACGGTGCGACCAGCGAAGGCGACTTCCACGAGGCGCTCAACTTCGCTGCGGTCTTCAAGGCGCCGGTCGTCTTCTTCGTGCAGAACAACGAGTACGCGATCTCCGTGCCGCTCGCCAAGCAGACCGTCGCGCCTTCCATTGCCCACAAGGGAATCGGGTACGGCGTCCCCGGCGAACGGACCGATGGCAACGACCTGGCCGGGCTGCTCGCCGTACTGGGGCAGGCAGTTGCCAAGGCGCGAGCCGGCGAAGGGCCGCAACTGGTCGAGGCGCACACGTACCGCGTGCAGGCGCACACGAACGCCGACGACGCGACGCGGTACCGGCAGGACGACGAGGTGACGCCATGGCTCGAGCGCGACCCGATCAAGCGGCTCGAGGCGTACCTGACGCAAGCCGGGCTGCTGGACGACGCCGTACGGCAGCGGGCTGAGCAGACGGCCGCACAGGTGGCGCAGCAGTTGCGTGACGGGTTGATGCCGGAACCGAGTGTGGATCCGGAGGACCTGTTCACCCACCTGTACGCCGTACCGACGCCGCAGCTGGCCGAGCAGGCCGCGTTCCTGCGGGACGAGCTGGCACGAGAAGAGGCCTGAGACCATGACGCACCAGAAGATTTCGATGGCACAGGCACTGAACCAGGCGCTGCGGGACGCGATGGCCGCTGACGACTCCGTGCTGATGTTCGGTGAGGACGTCGGGGCGCTCGGCGGCGTCTTCCGGATCACCGACGGGCTGACGGCGGAGTTCGGTGAGGATCGTTGCTTCGACACCCCGTTGGCCGAGTCCGGGATCGTCGGGATGGCGGTCGGGCTGGCGATGAACGGTATGCGGCCGGTGGTCGAGATGCAGTTCGACGCGTTCGGGTACCCGGCGTTCGAGCAGATCGTGTCGCACGTGGCGAAGATGCGGAACCGGACGCGTGGGCGGGTCGCGCTGCCGATGGTGATCCGGATGCCGTACGCCGGTGGCATCGGCGGGGTGGAGCACCACTGCGACTCGTCGGAGTCGTACTACGCGCACACTCCCGGGTTGACGGTTGTTGCCCCGAGCACCGTTGCGGATGCGTACACATTGTTGCGTCGGGCAATTGAATGGCCTGACCCGGTGGTGTTCATGGAGCCGAAGAAGCTCTACTGGGCCAAGGAAGAGGTCGATCTGACCGAGCCGGTGCCGGGGATCGGGACTGCCGTCGTACGGCGGGAGGGGGCGGACGCGACGCTGATCGCGTACGGGCCTTCGGTGCCGGTGGCGATGGAGGCCGCCGAGGCCGCCGCGGCCGAAGGGCGGGAGCTGACGGTCGTGGATCTGCGGTCGGTGGTGCCGTTCGACGACGAGACGGTGTGTGCGGCGGTACGGCGTACTGGGCGGGCTGTGGTTGTTGCCGAGGCCAGTGGGTTTGCGAGTGTCTCGTCGGAGATCGTTGCTCGCGTCACGGAGCGGTGCTTCCACTCGTTGGCGGCGCCGGTGCGGCGGGTGACCGGGTTCGACATTCCGTATCCGCCGCCGAAGCTGGAGAAGTATCAGCTGCCGGGCGTGGACCGGATCCTCGACGCTGTTGACGATCTGCAGTGGGAGGACTCGTGAACACGTTCCTGCTTCCGGACCTCGGCGAAGGGCTGACCGAGGGCGAGATCGTGCGGTGGCTGGTCTCCGCGGGTGATGTGGTGGCGGTGGATACGCCGGTCGCCGAGGTCGAGACCGCGAAGTCTGTCGTTGAGCTGCCGTCGCCTTATGCGGGGGTTGTCGAGGAACTGCACGGTGAGGTCGGGACGGTCATTCCTGTGGGGAAGCCGTTGATCACGATTGGTGCTGGTGGTGGTGCGTCCTACCGTGAGGAGGAGCGCGCGGGGTCGGGGAACGTTCTGATCGGTTATGGGACGGGGGAAACCAGCTCTGCTGGACGTCGGCGCAAGCCGCGTGGTTCTGTCGCTCCTGTCGAGTCGCGGGTGGTGCGCGTGGTCTCACCCCTCGTACGGCGGTTGGCACGCGATGCCGGCGTGGATCTGCGGACGGTGGTCGGGTCCGGCGCGGATGGGCTGATTGTTCGGCGGGACGTGGAGCTGGCAATCGCTCGCGCTGGTGGCCATGCGGCGGATGAGGTCGTGCGTGGTTCCGCCGCTGCCGCCGTGGATGTTGTTAGCCAGAGCCCGGTCCCTGTGGCTGAGCTGGATGCGGCGGCGCCGGCCGGTGCTGCGGGAGCCGCAGGCAGTGGCACGAGCGCCACAAGTGCCGTGGGTGCTCGTGAGAGCGCGCAGCCTGTGGTTGCGGCCGTTGGCGCAGTTGACGCTCGTACCGGCCTGCCGGAGTTGCGGCGGGAGGGGATGAGCGGGTTCCGGAAGGTGGTGGCTGCCACTCTGAGTCGGAGCCGGCGGGAGATTCCGGAGGCTACGACGTGGGTGGACGTGGATGCGACCGCACTGCTCGACCTGCGGGAGTCGTTGCGGTCGGCAACTGATTCGGGGCCCGGGCTGCTGGCGTTGATGGCTCGGTTCGTGGTGGCGGGGCTGGCGAAGTATCCGGAGCTGAACGGGGTTGTGGATACGGAGCGGGAAGAGCTTGTTCAGTTCGACGGGGTGAACCTGGGGCTGGCGACGCAGACTGAGCGTGGGCTGGTGGTTCCGGCGGTGGCCAATGCGCATCAGTTGACGGCGCGCGGGCTGGATCGGGAGATCAAGCGCTTGACCGAGACTGCGCGTGCGGGGCGGCTGACGCCGTACGAGTTGGGGTGTGGGACGTTCACGCTCAACAACTACGGGAGTTTCGGCGTGGACGGCAGTGCGGCGATCATCAATCATCCGCAGGTCGCGATCCTCGGCGTCGGACGGATCATCGACCGGCCGTGGGTTGTGAACGGCGAGCTCGCGGTGCGCAAGCTGACGCAGCTGTCGCTGGTGTTCGACCACCGGGTCTGCGACGGCGGGACGGCCGCCGGCTTCCTGCGGTTCGTGGCCGATGCATTCGAGAATCCCCAGTCCGTCTTGGCGGATCTCTGAAAGGCATGAGAAGTGAGTGGCCGGCCCCGTGAGCCGGCCACTCAAGCGGAGCGGACCCGGTAACCGAGAAGAGTTGTACGGCGACAGCCAGTAGCGCAAGCGATTGATTGGGCACAGTGGTGACGGGTCATCCCTGTGTCACGAAGGTCAGGAAAGTTGCCTCGGGCGCAGACCGACCAGAATCACCCGGAGTCCCGCGGAAAACCGGGCTTCGGGGCCGGCCCGGTTGGCCCGGTTGAGGTACGCGGCGAGACTTTCGGCGCCGACGCCGAGCTGGTCGCCGGCCTTGTTCGCCCACTGACGCTCGGTGAGTCCGCTGCGCCGAACCATCGCCGACCAGGCGGAGTCGGTGACCGCTGAACCAATCAGGTAGTGGAAGACGGCCGAGACGGCTGAGTCGAGATGCTCACCCTTGAAGCGGGCGCCGGCCAGGATCGTGACCAGCTGATCAGTGAAGGCCTGGTAGTTCGGCCCGAGGCCGGCATGCGTTGCCAGCAGCTGCGGCGCCCACGGGTGCTCCCACAACGCCCGGTACGCCGCTGTGCACGCGGTCGTGAGGTGGTCGCGCCAGTCGCCGGCGGTCGGCGGGGTGAGCGCCGTACTGAGGATTTCGTCGACCGCCAGCTCGAGCAGGTCGTTCTTGTTGGCGATCCGCCAGTAGAGGGCTGAGGTCGCGGCGGTGCCGAGCGCGGTCGCCATCTTCCGCATCGAGAAGCCGTCGAGACCGTCGCGGTCGAGAAGCTCGATCGCGGTCCGGACGATCTGCTCGCGGGTCAGCGGGGCGCGGGTCGCCTCTGCTTCGGTCCGGAGCCATACGGAACCGAGGGCTGTTCGTTCGTCTGCTGCACGCACTGAAACAGTGTGTCAGATTCTGGGACGGTGTGCTCGCAACCAAAGTTTGGCGGCTGACGGACCAAAGGTGCCGCCGGTCGGCGAAGACTCGGGGCATGGATGAATCGCGGATCGATCGGGCGCAGTTCCTGCGGCGGGCGGTGGCTCTTGGGCTGGTGACCACCGTTGGTTCGGCGGGGCGAGCCTTTGGTGCGGGAGGTGGCGCCGAGCCCGGGGTCGGTGGGCGGCGCGGGTTGAAGCTGAAGGGCGTGGCTTACGACTGTGGGACCGGGTTCTTGGGGGACGACAGCCGGGTGCGGTGGAGCCGGGAGCTGATGGCTGGGGAGGTTCGTGCGATCAGGGAGCGGTTGCGGGCGAACTGGGTGAGTGTTTACGGGAGCAGCGTCGAGCGGTTGATGGAGACGGCGACCGAGGTGCATCGGCGCGGGATGGCGGTTTCGCTGCAACCTCGGTCGTTCGACGAGCCGCAGGCGGATGCGTTGGCGAAGCTGCGGGAGGTGGCGGTCGCGGCGGAACGATTGCGGCGGCGGGGTGGGCCGGAGGTGATTCTGGTGGTCGGGTGCGAGTTCATGTTGTTCACGCCGGGGATCGTGCCGGGGGCGGACTTCTTCGAGCGGGTCGCCTATCTGACCGCGGGTGAGTTCGACATGGCTGAGCTGCAACGGAAGTTCCGGGCTTTCACCGCGCAGATGGTGAAGGTTGCCCGGCGCCACTTTCACGGCCGGATCACGTACGGCGCCGCGCACGATCTCGAGGATGTGGACTGGTCGCTGTTCGACATCGTGGGGCTGGACTACTACAGCTACCACGAGGATCCGGCGGATCACACAAAGGAGCTGGCGCCGTTCCGGCGGTGGGGCAAGCCGATCCTGGTGCTGGAGTTCGGTTGCTGCACGTTCACCGGGGCGCCGCAGCTCGGCGGGATGGGCTGGGACATCGTCGACTTCAGTGGTCCGGAGCCGGTGATCCCGCCGCAGTACGTGCGGGACGAGCGGGCGCAGGCCGACCATCTGGTGAACATGCTCGAGGTCTTCGCCGACGAAGGCTTCCTCGGCGCCTCGATGTACACGTTCATCTCACCCGACGCCCCGCATCGGCCGAACGACCGCCCGCACGACGAGGACATCGCGGCGTTCAGCCTCTGCAAGGTGATCCGGCGGACCTCCTCGGACCCGGCGTCGCCGTACCGCTGGGAACCGAAGAAGTCCTTCCATGCCGTCGCGCGGTACTACGCGAAACACTAGGCCACGTTGAAGGTGTCCGGGTGCGGGCCGGTGCGCTCGTCGCGGTCGAGCGGGGCGATCGCGGCGAGATCCTCGTCGGAGAGGACGAAGTCGAAGACGTCGAGGTTCTCCTTGATCCGGGCCGGGGTGACGGACTTCGGGATGACGATGGTGCCGAGCTGGAGGTGCCAGCGCAGGACGATCTGGGCCGGCGTGCGGTCGTGCTTCGCGGCCAGCGCCCGGATGACCGGGTCGGCCAGCAGCGCGCCGCCCTTGGCCAGCGGACTCCATGCCTCGGTGCGGATGCCGAAGTCGGCGCCGTACGCGCGGACGTCGTGCTGCTGCAGGAACGGATGCAGTTCGACCTGGTTGACCGCCGGCGTGATTCCGGAGACCTCGGCGAGCCGGTCGAGGTGATGCGGCTGGAAGTTGGAGACGCCGATCGCGCGGACCCGGCCGTCGGCCTGCAACTTCTCCAGCGCGCGCCAGGTGTCGACGTACAGGTCACGCTCGGGGGTGGGCCAGTGGATCAGGTAGAGGTCGAGATATTCGAGACCGAGCAACGAAAGGCTGCGGTCGAAGGCTCGCAAGGCATTGTCGTAGCCCTGATCGGCGTTCCACAGCTTGGTGGTGATGAAGAGCTCGTCACGATCGATGCCGGAGGCAACCAGTGCCTTCCCGACGCCGGCCTCGTTCTGGTACGCCGTCGCTGTATCGATACTGCGGTAGCCGGCTTCTAGCGCCGCGGTCACGGCGGTCGTGGTCTCGTTGTCGGGCACCTGGAACACGCCGTACCCGAGCTGGGGCATTTCGACGCCGTTGTTGAGTTTCACGGTCGGGATCATGAGTAGCTTCCTTGGGGTACCAGTGCGTGGGAGTTCCGGTCGAGGGCTCCGGAGACGAGAGCGACGGTCAGCCCGGCGACCGCCAGCGCGGCGCCGACCCAGTTGGGAGCGGTGTAGCCGAGGCCGTGCGAGATGGTCAGGCCGCCGAGGTAGGCGCCGATCGCGTTGCCGAGGTTGAAGGCGGCGATGTTGGCCGCGGACGCGAGCGCCGGAGCGCCGGCGGCCTTGTCCATGACCCGCTTCTGCAGCGGAGCCACGGTCGCGAACCCGGCGGCGCCGAAGAGCGCGATGGTGATGGCCGACGGCACCTTGGCGTGGGCGGTGAAGACGAACACGACCAGGACGGCGGCCAGCAAGGCGAGGATCAGGTACAGGCTCGGCATCAGCGAGCGGTCCGCCGCCTTGCCACCGAGCAGGTTGCCGACGACCAGACCGCCACCGAACAGCACGAGCAGCCAGGTGACCGCGCCGGCCGAGAAGCCCGCCACCTCGGTCATCATCGGCGCGATGTAGGTGAACGACGCGAACACTCCGGCGAACCCGAGCGCGGTCATCGCCAGTGCCAGCCACACCTGCACGTTCTTGAAGACGGCCAGTTCAACGCGCAGGCCGGGGCCTTCAGCCGTGTCCTGTCGCGGGACCAGGAAGACGATCCCGAGCAGTCCGATCACTCCGAGCGCCGTCACCGCCCAGAACGTCGACCGCCAGCCGAACTGCTGACCGAGCGCCGTACCGCCGGGGACGCCGAGCACGTTGGCCACCGTCAGTCCGGTGAACATCAGTGCGATCGCGCTCGCCTGCTTGGCCTTGGGTACCAGCGAAGCGGCGACCACCGAGCCGACGCCGAAGAAGGCTCCGTGTGCCAGAGCGGCGACGATCCGGCCGGTCATCAGTACGCCGTACGTCGGCGCGACCGCGGAGAGTAGGTTGCCGGCGATGAACACGCCCATCAGCGCGATCAGGACGGTCTTGCGGGACACCTTGGAGCCGATCGCGGTCAGCAAAGGAGCGCCGACCACCACACCGAGCGCGTAACCGGAGATCAGTAGGCCGGCCGACGGGATGCTGACCCCGAAGTCGGTCGCGACCTCGGGCAGCAGCCCCATGATCACGAACTCCGTGGTGCCGATCCCGAACGCACCGATCGCCAGAGCGAGTAGCGCCGCAGGCATGTTCCTTCTTCCCGTCGAATGTAGTCTTGTGACTGTTACCGGCGTGCGCGATAGTTGTACACGCGGGTTATTGCATAAGCGCCATGATGGCGCATGCAATCGTAAAGTTCAAGTGGAGGAGCCGTGGGACTACCGGACGACGCTGCCGAGGCGCGGGCACAGGGCTGGCGCACGCTGGCCGCTCTGCACGCCCGGATCGAGGACGAGCTGGAGCGCGCACTGCAGAAGCAGCACGGTCTCTCCGTGAGTGAGTACGGCGTGCTCGACGTGCTGGCCCGGCAGGACGAGCACCACCTGCGGATGAACCAACTGTCGACCGCGGTCGTGCTCAGCCAGTCCGCGACCACGCGACTCGTGAGCCGCCTGGAGGACCGCAAGCTGCTCGAGCGCTACCTCTGTCCGACCGATCGCCGTGGCATCTACACCGAGGTGACCGAGGCCGGTCGTGAGCTGCTCGACCAGGCCCAGCCGACGCACGACGCCGTACTGACCGAGGCGCTGCGCAAGGCCTCGGAGCTCCCCGAGCTCGCCCCACTGGTCGCCGCCCTGGACAAGCTTCCGCTGTCGGTCAGCTGACGAGCTTGATGAAGGCTGCCGCCAGTGCGTCCGGGGTGCCGCGGGTGTAGGCGGTCAGGCCGCGGGTGATCGGCGGTTCGGGGCGCAGGATGTGGCCGTCGTACGAGGCGGGCAGGATGTTCTGCGGGACCAGCGCGGGACCGAGCCCGGCGGCGGCGAGGGCCGGTGCGGCGGCGGTCTGTTCGGTCCGTACGGCGATCCGCGGCTCGAAACCTGCTTGTGCACAAGCAAGATCCAGTACGTCGGACAGTCCGTGACTCGGAGCGTAGTGAACCCACGAGCGGTCGGCGAGGTCGGTCAATCCGACCGTGTCGCCGACGGCCGCTGGATCGTCGGCGGCGACCACGACGACGAAGTCCTCGGAACCCAACGAGTGCAGTTCGCCCGGCCAATCGATGGGTTCGGGGCCGATCGCGAGGTCGGCCTGGCCGGCGGACATTGCTTCGACGAGTTCGTCGGTGTGACGGTGTTCGAAGAGGCGGATGCCGACGCCGGGATAGGCCTGGCGCCAGCGGCGTAGGGCGGCCGGAAGGACGCCCAAGGTGATCGAGTAGAGCGTGGCGATCTGGAGCTCGCCGACCTCGAGACCGGCCGCCTGGCGGGCGGCGCAGTGTGCGCGGTAGGCGTCGGCCAGCGCGGCCCGGGCGTGCGGGATCATCGCGCGACCGGTCGCCGTGGGCCGGACGTTGCGAGGCAGGCGCTCCAGCAGCGGACCGCCGGCAGAGCGCTCGAGGGCGCGGATCTGGTGCGACAGGGCCGGTTGAGTGACGTGCAGTTGCTCGGCGGCCTTGGTGAACGAGCCGGTGTCCACGACGGTGACCAAATACTCGAGCTGCCGCAGAGTCGTCATGAGCACAGCTTATGACTCCGGTGAAAACTATGCCTTGGTGTTATCCGTGCAGGTCAGACAGGCTGTTGGGCATGGAGAATGTGGCGTTGGTGGTCGGTGCGCGAGGTGTCATCGGGACGAATCTGGTCGAGCATCTGGCCGCATCGGGGGAATGGCGAGTGATCGGACTCTCGCGGCGCGGAGGCGTCGACGTACCGGGGAAGGTGCGGCAGATCGCGGTGGATCTGCTGGATCCCGACGACACGCAGGTCAAGCTGGCCGAGCTGACCGACGTGACGCACGTGTTCTACGTGGCGTATCAGGATCGGCCGACCTGGGCCGAGCTGGTGGCGCCGAATCTGGCGATGCTGGTCAACGTCGTCGATGCGATCGAGCCGGTGGCGCGGGGGTTGCGGCACGTCAGTCTGATGCAGGGCTACAAGGTGTACGGCGCTCATCTGGGCCCGTTCAAGACGCCGGCGCGGGAGGACGATCCGCCGCATCTGCCGCCGGAGTTCAATGTCGATCAGCAGAACTTCCTCGAGCATCGTCAGGTCGGCAAGGCCTGGAACTGGTCGGCGTTGCGGCCGTCCGTGGTCGGCGGTGTTGCCTTGGGCAACCCGATGAACCTCGCGGTCGCGATCGCCGTCTACGCCTCGCTGTCGAAGGAACTCGGCGTACCGCTGCGGTTCCCGGGCGAGCCGGGCGCCTATGAGACGTTGCTGGAAGTGACCGACTCCGGCCTGCTGGCGAAGGCCGCGGTCTGGGCGGCGACTGCACCGGCCGCGGCGAACCAGGCGTTCAACATCGCGAACGGTGACCTGTTCCGCTGGAGCGAGTTGTGGCCGAAGATCGCCCGCTGGTTCGAGATGGAGGTTGCTCCGCCGCTGCAGATGTCGCTGCAGGATGTCATGGCCGACAAGGAACCGGTCTGGAAGCAGCTGCAGGCGACCCATGACCTGGCGGCAACCTCCTTCGCCGAGGTCTCCTCCTGGCCGTTCGCCGACTTCGTCTTCGGCTGGGACTACGACTTCTTCGCCGACGGCTCCAAGGCCCGGCGAGCCGGCTTCCACGAGTACATCGCCACCGACGAGATGTTCTTCAGCATCTTCGCCGAGCTCCGCCGCCAACGGGTGATCCCGTGAACGGCGTACCGACGGACTGTTAGTGCGCGTGGTCCGCGCTGGGTCGCAGGGCGTGGATCGCCGTCGCCGGCCGCTTGAATGCCGCCTAGTACCAGTCCTTCGGTACACCCTCTAAGCTCCCGGTGTGGCGGCGATGGGTGCGGGACGAGTGCTGGGCGCGAACCTGCGGGCGCGCCGCGACGAGCAGGGGATCTCGCTGTCCGAGCTGGCTCGGCGCTCGGGGATCGCGAAGGGGACGCTGTCGCAGCTGGAGTCGGGGAGCGGGAATCCGACGATCGAGACGGTGTTCAGTTTGTCGAACGCTCTCGGCGTGCCGGTCTCGGCGCTGCTGAGCGACGCCCCGACGGCTGATCTGGTCCTCGTGCGGGCGGCGGAGGTCGAGGTGCTGTCCGGGGAGGCGATCGATCTGCGGATGCTGCGGCGGCTGGAGCCGGCTGGTGGGCTGTTCGAGATCTATACGCAGGACGTACGGCCAGACGCTGTGCAGCATTCGGACGGTCATCCGGGGATCGAGCACCACGTAGTTTTGAGCGGGCGCCTGCGGGTGACCTCGCGGGGGCGGACCGAGGAGCTCGGGCCGGGGGATTACCTGGCCTTTCGGGCGGGTGGGCCGCACGAGTACGAGGCGGTGGACGGGCCGGTGCGCTCGGTCCTGCTGCTGGAGTACCCGCCGGATGCCGCTCCGACCGGGCCGGGACCGCATCTCAGCTGATTGACCGCGGGCCGATCGGCGTCGTACTCTCGAAATCGTTCAGTTTAATGAACGTTTCGCGAGGAGGTCGCCGTGCTGCCCGACGTGGTGGTCGTGGGTGCCGGGATGGTCGGCGCGGCCTGTGCCGAGGCGCTGTCGGCGGCCGGGGTCCGGGTGCTGGTGATCGACCGCGACGGACCAGCCTCCGGTACGACGGCCGCCGGCGAAGGGAACGTGCTGGTCTCGGACAAGGAGCCGGGTCCGGAGCTCGAGCTGGCGCTGGCATCGCGCGCTGAATGGGAGACCGTGCTCGCGCGGCTGCCGGAGCGAGCCGCCGACGTCGAGTGGGAAGCCAAGGGCGGCGTGGTCGTCGCGACCGGCGATCCCGCGCCGCTGAGGGCGTTCGCGGCGAAGCAGCAGGCGGCCGGTGTTGATGCTCGGGTGATCTCGGCGGCCGAGGCCTTCGAGCTGGAGCCGTTGCTGACGCGTCGGGTCACGGTCGGGGTGCACTATCCGGACGACGCGCAGGTGCAACCGGTGCTGGCGGCAACGGCCTTGCTGACCGCAGTTCGTGAGCGGGGCGGTGAGGTTCGGTCGGGGGTGACCGCGCTGGGAGTGCGGCGGTCTGCGTCCGGGCGTGTCATCGGGCTGGAGACGACCGCGGGCGTGATCGCGTGTGGCGCCGTACTGAATGCTTGTGGGCCTTGGGCCGGCGCGTTCAGCGCGGAGGCCGGAGCGCCGATTCGGGTCTTGCCGCGGCGCGGGATGATTCTCGTGACCGCGCCGCTGCCGGAGTGTGTGCGGCACAAGGTCTATGACGCTGACTATGTGGGTGCGGTCGGGAGTGGGGACGCCGAGCTGCAGACATCGACGGTGGTTGAGTCGACGCGGGCTGGGACGGTGCTGATCGGATCCAGCCGGGAGCGGGTCGGGTTCGACGAGTCGCTGCGGATTCGGGTACTGCGCGAGCTGGCGCGGAAGGCCGTGGGGTTGTTTCCGTTTCTGGCCGAGGTGGCGGTGATGCGCGCGTACGGCGGGTTTCGGCCTTATGCGCCTGATCATCTGCCGGTGATCGGGGCCGATCCGCGGGTGCCGGGGTTGTGGCATGCGACCGGGCATGAGGGTGCCGGGATCGGGTTGGCGGCTTCGACCGGACGGTTGATGACCGAGCTGTTCCTGGGGTTGGCCCCGCATGTCGCAGCTGAGCCGTTCCGCGTGGATCGGGAGGCGGTGATCTCCGGATGACTGCGTACTTCGCTCATGAATCTGAGGACGTCGTACCGGTGACTGTGGATGGTGAGCCGGTGGAGGCGGTTGCCGGACAGACAGTTGCCGGGGTGATGCTTGCGCGGGGGCAGGAGGCTTGGCGGATGACGCGAGGTAATGGGCGGCCGCGGGGTGTGTTCTGTGGGATCGGGGCTTGCTACGACTGCTTGGTTGTGGTGAACGGGGTTTCGGATGTGCGGGCTTGTCAGCGGACTGTGTCTGCCGGGGATGAGATTCGGTCGCAGGCTGGGGCCGTGTTGCCTCGAGGTGGGGCTGGTGGTTCGGCTGGCGAGTCGCTGACAGCTGATGTTGTGGTCGTGGGGGCCGGGCCGGCGGGGATGGCTGCCGCCTTGGCTGCTGCTGATGGTGGCGCCTCGGTGGTGCTTGTCGACGCTGGGCGTGCTGTGGGTGGGCAGTTCTATCGGCAGGCTGCGCCGGAGTTCGGCGTACGGCGGAAGTCGTTCAGTGGCGAGCGGGTGCTGTCGCATGAGCTGATCACGTATCTGCCGGAGTCTTCGGTGTGGGCGGTCGAGGGGCTGCGCGTGTGGGTGCAGCGTGGTCCGGCGGACGCGGCTGGGCGGTCGGTGCTTGCTGTTGACGGGCAGGCACTGGTGCTGGCTACTGGTGCTTACGATCGGGTTTTGCCCTTTCCTGGTTGGGATTTGCCGGGGGTGTACACGGCGGGTGCGGCGCAGGCGTTGGCGAAGGGGCAGCGGATCGCGGTGGGGCGGCGGGTGGTAGTTGCGGGCACGGGGCCGTTCCTGCTGCCGGTCGCGGAATCGCTGGTCGGGGTGGGTGCGTCGGTGGTGGGGCTGTTCGAGGCCAATCGGTTGTCGACGGTTCTTCGCGGGTGGGCGCCTGACGCGTTGGTTGCTGTGGGCAAGGTGTGGGAGTTGGCGGGGTATGCGAGCACGCTGGCGCGGCATCGGGTTCCGCTTCGGCATGGGTGGACTGTGGTCGAGGCGCACGGGACTGATCGGGTGGAGGCTGTCACGGTCGTCCGGTTGGACTCGGGGTGGAAGCCGGTGGTGGGTTCGGAACGGCGGATCGAGTGCGATGCGGTGTGCGTGGGCTTCGGGTTCACTCCGCAGTTGGAGTTGGCGGTTGCGGCTGGGTGCGAGCTGACCGACGACGGGCTGGCCGTGGTGGTGGATGGATCGCAGGAGACCAGTACGCCGGGTGTGTACGCCGCCGGTGAGATGACGGGCATCGGAGGCGCAGCCCTGTCAGCCGCCGAAGGTGAGATCGCCGGGGCGGCTGCAGCGCGACACGCTGGCGCGGCGCGAAATGAGAGTGCGCAGGAGGCGCTCACGGCAGGGCTGAGGGACAAGCGGCTTGCGCGGTTGCGGCGGTTTGCGGGTGCGCTTGCGCGGGCGTATCCGGTTCGGGACGGGTGGCGGAGTTGGAGTACCGGCGAAACCATCGTCTGCCGGTGTGAGGAAGTTCGGCGCGGTGAGGTTGAGGCCGTGGCCGAGTGTGGAGTTGCGGGGCGGGCGTCGCGGCTGAGTAGCCGGGCGGGGCTCGGGTTGTGCCAAGGGCGAGTCTGTTCACGCAATGTGGCGGAGCTCCTGGGCGAGAAGACATCGATGAAACGACCGATCGCCGTACCGGTGCGGCTGGGCGATCTGGCAGAGGCTGAGGAGACGTTGTGACGGAGAAGCTGGACGGCGTGATCGTGGCGACGGCGTTGCCCTATCTGGAAGATGCGGGGGCGCCGGCGGGGTTGCGGCCGGACCTGGATCGGTATGCGGAGCACTGCCGGTGGCTGGTGGAGAACGGGTGCCGGGGCGTCGGCCCGAACGGGTCGCTCGGGGAGTACTCGTCGCTGAGTGATGACGAGCGCCGGGCGGTGGCCCGTACGGCGATCGATGCTGTGGGCAACGATGGCGTCGTCGTGGTCGGCGTGCACGGGGTCGGGGCGCACCAGGCGCGGGCGTGGGCGGAGAAGGCGGCGGAGGACGGCGCGGACGGCGTACTGTGCCTGCCGCCGACGATGTACCGGGCGAACCGGGGCGAGGTGATCCACCACTTCACCGAGGTGGCGAAGGCCGGACTGCCGGTGATGGTCTACAACAACCCGATCGACACGAAGGTCGACCTGACGCCGGCGCTGCTCGCGGAGATCGCGCAGATCGAGAACGTGGTCGCGGTCAAGGAGTTCTCCGGTGACGTGCGGCGGATCCTCGAGATCCGCGAACTGGCTCCGGACCTCGCGGTGATCGCCGGGGCGGACGACCTGACGCTGGAGGCGCTGCTGATGGGCGCGACCGGCTGGTTCGCCGGCTTCCCGAACGTGTTCCCGGCCGAATCGGTCCGCTTGTACGACCTGGCCCTGGAAGGCAAGCTGGAGGAGGCCCGGGCGTTGTACGAGCCGTTGGTCGCGGCGTTCCGCTGGGACTCGCGGGTCGAGTTCGTGCAGGCGATCAAGTACGGCATGGACTACGTCGGTCGGTACGGCGGCCCCTGCCGCCCGCCGCGGGGCCCGCTGGTTCCCGAGCACGTCGCACAACTGGAGCAGGACATGAAGAAGGCTGTGGGGTCCTTGCGATGAGGTCCGTCCGGACGATCTCCGCGATCGACTCGCACACCGAGGGGATGCCGACCCGGGTCGTCACCGGCGGGGTCGGAGTCGTCCCCGGTACGACGATGGCCGAGCGGCGCGAGTACTTCATGAAGCATCTCGACGGGCTGCGGCTGTTCCTGATGAACGAGCCGCGCGGTCACGCGGCGATGAGCGGCGCGATCCTGCAACCGCCGACCCGGTCCGACGCGGACTGGGGTGTGCTCTACATCGAGGTCTCCGGCTGCCTGCCGATGTGCGGTCACGGCACGATCGGCGTCGCGACCGTGCTCGTCGAATCCGGCATGGTCGAGGTGCAGGAGCCGGTGACCGTCGTCCGCCTCGACACCCCGGCCGGGTTGGTCGTGGTAGACGTTGCCGTGAGCAACGGTCGCGCGGAACACGTCACGCTGCGGAACGTCCCGTCGTACAGTCATGCTTTGGATGCCGTGGTCGAGGTGCCCGGGCTGGGTCCGGTGACCTACGACCTCGCGTACGGCGGCAACTTCTACGCGATCCTGCCGCTGGAGCAGCTCGGCCTTCCGTTCGACCGCGCGTACAAGGATCAGATCCTCGCCGCGGGCCTCTCGCTGATGGACGCGATCAACGCGGCCGACCGCCCGGTGCACCCCCTCGATCCCGGCATCCACAGCTGCAAACACGTCCAGTTCACCGCACCCGGCCTCGACGGCGCCCACTCACGCAACGCGATGGCGATTCACCCCGGCTGGTTCGACCGCTCTCCCTGCGGCACCGGTACGTCGGCCCGGATGGCCCAGCTGCACGCCCGTGGCGAGCTTGCCCTGGACACCGACTTCGTCAACGAGTCCTTCATCGGCACCCGCTTCACCGGCCGCCTCGTCGAGGAAACCACCGTCGGCCCCCACCAAGCCGTCGTACCCACCGTCACCGGCCGAGCCTGGATCACCGGCACCGCCAACTACTTGCTCGACCCCGACGACCCGTTCCCCACCGGTTTCGTGCTGTAGCTAGTTGAGGTGGTTCTGCCAGTCGCTCGGGACGTTGCCGGCGGGGCCGGGGACTGGCTGGTCGGCGGGGCGGGACTGGGGGTCGGCGAGGGCCGGGCCGTCGTAGTACTGGGATTCGCCGTAGTGCCAGAACCAGTCTTCGCCGGGCTCGAAGCTGCGGACGATGGGGTGGCCGGTCTCGGCGAAGTGGGCCGAGGCGTGCTGGGCGGGTGAGGAGTCGCAGCAGCCGATGTGGCCGCATTCGGCGCAGCGGCGGAGGTGAAACCACCAGCCGTCGTTGCTCAGGCACTCCGCGCAGCCGGTACCGCTCGGCGGGACTGTGCTGTCGATCCCAGAACTCTCCGTCATACCGCACATCCTTACCTGCCCGAGGCCGCCGGACAAGCGACCTGCTACTCGGGCCAGGCGGAGTTCTGGATGATCTCGACGAAGTCGGTACGGCGGTAGCCGGGCTGGAAGTGGGCGAGTACGTCGGCCTTGACGTTGCCGAAGGTGGTGACGGGGCGGTCGACGAGGCCTTCGGTGAAGGCGGCGAGGATCTGCGGCTTGAAGTCGGGGCGCGGGTGCGCAGCGACCACGGCGGCGCGTTGGGTGGCCGACAGGGAGTCGTAGTCGAGGCCCAGTACGTCGTACTCGACGCCGCGGGTGACGAGCGCGATCTCCGGGGCCATGTGAAGTGGGATCTCGGGCGTGGTGTGCAGGGCGATGGCGGTCCAGACCCGGTCGGCCTCGAACACCGGGACGCCGTGCGACGCGAGGAAGCGGCGGGCCTCGTCGGCGCCGTCGATCTCGAAGCGCTGGTCGGTACGGCGGTAGCGCTCGGTCAGGCCGAGGTCGTGGAACAGGGCGCCGACGTACAGGAGTTCGGGATCGAACGGGAGGCCGTCGGCGAGGCCGCGGAGGGCGCCGAACAGGTAGACCCGGCGGGAGTGGTGATAGACGAGCGGGGTGGCGGCGTCCCGGACCAGTTCGGTGGCTTCGCGGGCCATGGTGCTGTCGGGGATCTTGATACCGGCGATCTCTTCGGTCATGCCTTCAGGTTGGCGGGTCCGGCTACGCTGCTGCCATGTCCAAAAGGCCAGGTGAACCACAGATTCGGACACGCCGGATGGCGTTCGTCGTGTACGACGACGTGACGCTGCTCGACGTGAGCGGGCCGCTCGAGGTCCTGCACCAGGCCAACCGCGACACCCCGCGGTACGAGACGGTCCTGGTCTCGCCGACCGGCGGGACCGTGCGGACATCCACCGGTCTGACGCTGGCCGACACGGTCGCTCCGAGGGAGGTCGATTACGTCGACACCGTGGTCATCGCCGGTGCCGATCACCTCGCCGAGCATGTCCCGGACGACCTCCGCGAGACCGTCGCCGTACTGGCGGATCGGGCGGGCCGGGTCGCCTCCGTCTGCACCGGGGCCTTCGTGCTCGCCGCGCTCGGAGTGTTGGACGGCAGGATAGCGACCACGCACTGGCGGCATGCCGCAACCCTCGCGCGGCAACATCCGAAGGTCCACGTCGAGCCTGACGCGCTGCACATCACCGACGGCCAGTACGTCACCTCGGCCGGCATCAGCGCTGGGATCGACCTGATGCTGGCGCTGCTCGAGGCCGACCATGGTGCGGAGGTCGCCCGCGAGGTCGCACGTGAGTTGGTCGTATTCATGCAGCGTCCGGGCGGGCAGTCACAGTTCTCGACCGCGATCGCGACCCCGCCGGCCAAGAGCGATCCGCTGCGCCAAGCGACCGCGGCCGTGATCGCTGATCCGGCAGCCGACCACAGCCTGCCAACGCTCGCACAACAGGTCGCGGTCAGTCCGCGGCATCTGACCAGGCTGTTCCAGCTTGAGCTGCAGACCACACCGGGCCGCTGGATCGAGCGTGTTCGGCTCGACCGGGCGCAGCAACTGATCCTCGACGGACACAGCATCACGTCCGCGGCCCGGCACAGTGGTCTGGGCAGCGACGAGACGCTGCGGCGAGCATTCGCCCGGCATCTGAGCACCACGCCCTCGGAGTACAAGCGTCGCTTCCAGGCGGTTTGATCAGGCGGATATACGAATTCGGTGGAATGGTCTAAACGGGTTGCTGGACCACTTCGGCTGTAGCCGTAGATCGTTGACGGCATCAGATGGCCGCCCCCGGAAGGACCCAGCATGCCGTCAGTCCGCCGTCTCGTCATTGCCGCCCTGGTGGCCGCCGTGGCCTTCGCTCCGAACGCCCAAGCCGGTACGCCGCCGGCGCGTGCCGCCGTCCAGACCGCACCCGGAATCGACTACTGGACCGAGCCCGCCAGCACCAGCGTGTTCCGTGACACTCTGCCCAGCAAGGAGTCCGGACGCGCGATCGCCCTCGACACTGCGATCAACGAGGAGGAGAGCGCTCAGATCGTGCTGCGCTCGGCCGCCGGGTTCACCGTGGACGGGGTCACGTTCTCCGCGCTCACGAACGGCGGGCAGTCGCTGGCCGCGAGCAACCTGTCGTACACCTTCGTCGACTACAAGTACCTGAACCGCAACACCGGCTTCGGTAATCAGCAGATGTATCCGCCCGTCCGCAAGGCGCCCGGCGACTTCCCGGATCCACTGTCCAACGCGCGGACCGCGACCGTGGCGCCGCGAACCACACAGTCCATCTGGGTGACCGCCGCGGTCCCGAAGGGCACGGCCGGCGGCGTCTACACCGGTACGGCGAAAGTTGCCACCAGCAAGGGAGAGGTCGCGGTACCGATCTCGGTCGACGTCCGCGCGGTGACGCTGCCGGACCCGAAGGACCAGACGTTCGAGACGACGCTGTGGAACGTGTTCTTCGGTGAGATCTCCTGGGCGCCGGACGGGCAGACGATGGAGCAGACCTACAAGTACCCGCGGTACAGCGCGCAGTACTGGGATCTGATGGACAAGGTCGCGACCCAGCTGAAGCGGCACCGGACGAACACGCTCACGCTGCCACTGGTGAACATGCTGGTCGACGGCAACACCACCGTGACCGACAACAGCAACGCCGGCGGCGTCTACAGCTTCGACTGGAGCCGGATCGACGAGGTCGTCCAGTTCATGCTGGACCGGGGCGTGGTGAAGCGGCTGGAGGGCTTCTGGGTCTCGGCCGACACCTACAACTGGGGGCGTCCGCAGGACGGCGTCCGCGAGGTCGAGATCATCGACGGGAGCGGTGGCAAGGGCCGCCGCAACTACGTGAACTGGAACTCGGCGAAGGCGAACAACTTCATCGACCAGTTCATCCCGCAGCTGAAGCAGCACCTCGACGCCAAGGGCTGGACCGAGAGCCTGAAGTACTGGATGCACGTCGGTGACGAGCCGGTCGGCGACGCCGAGGAGACGGCGTACCGGGGGATCGCGCAGCGGATGCGGTCGCACTGGCCGGACGTCCGGATCGGTGACGCGGCGTTCCACGAGCCGACCGCGTCGAACCTGGCCTCGACGATGTCGGTGATGGTCCCGAACCTGCTCAACTACGACGGCAACCGGGCGACCTATGACAATTTGCGGGCTCAAGGCAAGGATCTGTACTTCTACAACTGCAACATCCCGGTCGGCAACTTCCTCAACCGCTTCATCGACCAGCCGCAGTTCAACCAGCGCCTCACTCCGTGGTACGCCTACTCCCGCGGCGCCAACGGCTACCTGCACTACTCGATGAACGGCTGGCTGGCCAAGCTCGACGACACCGAGTCGAAGGGTGACCACGAGATCGTCTGGCCCGATGTCGCGAACAACACCATCCAGTCGACGATCCGGTACGAGTCGCTCCGGGACGGCATCGAGGACTACGAGGTGCTGAACCTGGTCGGGAAGCGGAATCTCAAGCTGGCAAGGGATCTGGCCTCCGCGCTGACCCAGACAGCGGACAAGTACAGCCCGGACACGGGCTACCAGGCAAGGATCCGGCGGATCGCCCTGGACGCGGCAGCCGGTACGCCGATCGCTCCCGACCTGGCGCGGAACGTCATCGCGACCGCATCGAGTGCGGCTGCCGGCCACGAGGCTGCGAAGGCAGTCGACGGGGACGACGCGACTAGCTGGCAGCCGAGTGGTACGGGTGCGCAGTGGTTGCAGCTCGACTTCGGGCGGCAGGTGCAGCTCGACGGTCTGCAGCTGAACTGGTCCGGAGTTGCGGCCGGCAACTACTCGGTGCAGGTCTCGTACGACGGCACTCGCTGGAGCACGGCGTACACCGGTGGTGGCGGTGCCTTCGCGGGCATCAACGGAAAGGCGCGGTACGTCCGGCTCGACTTCAGCAGCGGAGTATCGGGGCTGAACGGCGTGGTGGCGGCGGGTAGTCCGCTCGCGAAGCAGAACGTGCTGGGCGGTCGCACCTACACCGTCAACCCGGTGCCGAACAACAAGCCGGACAGTGGGATCGAGTCGACCGACGGTGTCCTGGCCGACGCCCACGACGACGGCCGGACCTACGGATTCGGCGCCGGTCAGACGACCGCGACGGTCACATTCGACCTCGGGTCGGTGCGCACCCTCGACGAGGCCCGGATCCACGCGTACGAGGAGTATCCGTCGTACCGGCCGGACAAGCTGACGATCTCGACCAGCACCGACGGCACGACCTGGGCGCAGAAGGGATACCTCCCGGGGACGCCGAACGATCGGTCGAAGATCTGGTACCAGTTCGACTTCACCCCGACCAACGCCCGCTATCTCAAGGTGACCCTGACCAAGGCGTACGGCGGGGACGCGTCGGTGATGCTCGTCGACGAGATCGAGGCGTACGCGAGCACCGGCCCGGCCAACCTCGCCGCGGGCGCGTCGTACACGAAGAGTTCGCCACCGCACGCCAACTACCCCGACACCGGCGCCAAGGAGTCGACCGACGGCGTGATTGCCGGGCACCACGAGGACACTTTCAACTACGGCTATACCTTCGCCGTCGGTACGACGGGGAGCGCGAAGGTGACCGTGGATCTGGGCTCGGTGAAGTCGATCGGGCGGGTCGAGGTGCACGACAACTTCGACGGGGTGACGAAGTACTCGCCGGACACGGTGCGGATCTCGGTCGGTGATACTCCGGACGCGGTGACGCAGGTCGCTTCCGGCGGGGTCTCCTCGGCCCAGTGGTTCCGGTTCCCGGTGCAGGCCACGGGACGGTACGTGCAGGTCGAGTACGAGAAGTACTCGCAGGGCGTCGCCGCGGACTGGATCTTCGTCGACGAGATCGCGGTCTACCCCAACTGACCCACCACCCCCCGGGATCCCGGCCGGCGCTTCACGACACATACCCAGTGAGAACCCCCGATGGGGGACGATCTGGAGGTGATGGCGTGACGACAGCGCTGGCTGGGAGACCTGAGGGGTTGCCGACGACGATGAGTGACGGCGAGCTCTGGCGGCGGGCGGTCGAGGGGGAGACCGAGGCGTTCGGAGCGCTGTTCGACCGGCATGCCAAGGCGGTCTACAACTTCGTCTTCCGGCGGATCGCGTCGTGGAGCGATGCCGAGGACCTGACGTCGCTGGTGTTCCTGCATGCCTGGCGACGAAGGGCCGAGGTGGTTCTCGTCCACGACTCGGCCCTGCCGTGGTTGCTGCGGACGGCCGACTACGTGCTGCGCAACGAATGGCGCAAGCAACACTTCCGGCGGCTCAATTTGTTGCGCCAGGCACCGACCGGCGACGAGCCGGACCATGCCGAGCACGTGGCCGCCCGGATCGACGACGAGCGCGAGGCCAAGCGCCTGCGGGCCCTGCTGCGCAAACTGCCGCGGCACGAACGCGAGATCGTCGAACTCTGCTTCTGGTCGGGCCTCGACGCGGCGGCCGCCGCGGTCGCCCTCGACATCCCGCTCGGCACCGTGAAGTCCCGGATGTCGCGCGCTCGCAAACGTCTTCGCGACCTGAGCGTCGCTGTCGGTACGGAATCCCTGGAGGACCTGTCATGAGAGAGCTGCTCAACCGCCGCCCTGACCGCCCGCTGCCGCCGGCGCAGCACGAACGGATGCGTGCCGACCTGTTGGCCGAGCTCGACAGCGAATCAGCCCGGACGCCGCGTCGGACGCTGGTTCCGGTCGCCGCTGCTGCTGCGGTGCTGCTGGTCGCGGCCGGCCTGGCCGTCGTCGTACCGGCGCTGCAGAAGAACGACGCCGGTACGCCGGTCGCCGGGGCCGGTGAGCCGGTCGTGCGGGACCTGTCGGCGGCCGACACCGCGGCGTTGCAGCAGCAATGCCTGGCCGAGGCCGACCGGATCACGGTCAAGCAGCTGCCGCGGCCGTTCCGCTCGTACCAGCCGGTGCGGGCCTTCGAGTTCGTCGATGTGAAGGATCCGAAGGTCGTGAAGACCTGGCTGATCGCCAAGGGCAGGGCCGACGTCTGGCAGGACGGCGTACCGCCCGTGATTGACCCGGCGACGGAGCCGGACGGCTACTGGCTCTGCTCCCGGACCGCGGGCGGTGCGATCAGCGAGTCGAGCATCCGGCAACCGGGCGGCGACCTGCCGTCGGAGGTCCGGCGGGTGGCCCGGAACGCGGGCGTCTTCGCGGGATCGGTGCAGCGGGTCACGATGCAGCCGAAGGGGCAGCCGGAACGCGACGCCTATCTGACCGACGGATTCTGGTTCGCGCCGACCGTCGGCCGGGTCGGCTGGGGCCTGTACGACGCCGACGATCCCGACTTGGCGGACTTCGTGTTCCGCGCGTACGACGCCGATGGTCGCGAGGTCTACTCCAGTGCCAACCCGCCCAAGCCGCTCGTTTGTACCCACCAGTGGCAGAAGGTCGACAAGGACGGCACCAGGACGCCGGAAGGCCCGGCGAACCCGACTCCGCCGCCCTGCCCGACGTACAAGTGGCCGTCCTGATCAGAGGGTGAAACGGACCGGCTGCCCTGGTCGTAGCTGGGCGCAGGCCGGCAGGGACGCGGCGGCGACGTAGGCGATCACCGGGTAGCCGCCGGTGACCGGGTGGTCGGCGAGGAAGACCACGGGGATGCCGGACGGCGGGATCTGGATCGCGCCGAGGGCCATGCCTTCGCTGGAGAGTTCGCCGTCGCGCGAGCGCTCCAGCGGGGTGCCGTCGAGGCGGACGCCGACCCGGTTGCTGTTGCTGCTGACCTCGTAGGTCTGGCCGAGGAACGACGACCAGCCCGCATCGGTGAACCAGTCGCGGCGAGGTCCCGCGGTGACGTGGACGGCCACGGTGCCGGCTGCGGGGTCGGCGACCGGGGCGAGGTCGACGCCCGGCATCGGTCCGCAGGCTCGGCCGATCGGCAACGAAACGCCGGCCTGCAAGGGCGCCGGGCCGAGGCCCGAGAGCAGGTCGGTCGAACGCGAACCCAGCACAGCCGGTACGTCGATGCCGCCGCGAACCGCGACGTACGTCCGCAGACCGGAGCGCGGCGGACCGAATCGCAGGACCTCGCCGGCCCGCAGGAGGGAAGGCGCGTTCAGCGGTACGCCGGTGCACGGGGCGCCGGTCACCGCGATGGTCAGGTCGGTGTCGGCGTGCAGCACGAGACCGCCGAAGGTGATCTCGATCGCTGCGGCACCGGGGTCGTTACCAACCAACCGGTTGGCTAGTGCGTACGACGCCGGATCGCAGGCACCGGAGGCCGGGACGCCAAGGGCCGCCTGACCGATCCGGCCCCGGTCCTGAATAGTTGCCAATGGCCCCGTTTCCAGGATGGTGATCATCCGCGCCCCGCGTCGACGAAGCGGACCCGGCGGCCGGGGTGGAACAGGGCCGCCGGATCGCGTTGCTGGTCGAAGATCTTCAGGTCGGTGTGCCCGATCAGTTGCCAGCCGCCGGGCGACTCCCGTGGGTAGACGCCGCTGAACTCACCGGCCAGGGCGACCGCGCCGACCGGGACCTTGGTGCGTGGTGACGAACGGCGTGGGATGTTCCAGTCCGCCGTACCGGTGAGGTAGCCGAAGCCGGGAGCGAAGCCGCAGAACGCGACGGTCCAGTCCTCGCCGGTGTGCCGCTCGACGACCTCGGTGACGGTGCAGCCGAGCAGGTCGGCGACATCGGCCAGGTCGGCGCCGTCGTACACGACCGGGACCTCTAGCAGCTCTCCGGCGCTGCGGGCTGCCCTCAACGGCTGCACGTCCAGCAGATGATTGCGCAGGATGTCGAGGCTGCCGGTGGTCGTGACCAGCACGGTTCGCGCGGCCGGGACGATATCGACAGCGTGCGGCGGCGGGTCGGCGACGAGCGCGGCGTAGTAGCCGAGCACCTCGTCGAGGTCGTCGAGCTCGACCAGCAATGAGCAATCGCCCGCGGGCAAGATGCGCATCAGAACGGACTCAGCGTGACGCCGGCGTCCTCCAGTGCGGCCCGAACCCGGCGAGCGATGCCGACCGCGCCCGGTGTGTCCCCGTGCACGCAGATCGAGGCGGCATCGACCGTCAGCTCACCACCCGCGCTGTCAGTGATCGGCCGGCCGGTGGCCATCGCCGTACAGCGGGCGGCGATCTCGTCGGCGTCGTGCAGCACCGAGCCGGCCTCGCGCCGGGAGACCAGCGTGCCTTCAGGCGTATAGGCCCGATCGGCGAAGGCTTCGTGAACCACTGTGAGCCCCGCTTCGGCGGCCAGCCGCAGCCAGGCCGAGCCGGGCAGACCGAGCACGGGAAGAGTGCGGTCGTAGTCGGCGACCGCGCCCACGACTGCGGCCGCCTGCGCCTCGTGATGGCCGATCGTGTTGTAGAGGGCGCCGTGCGGCTTGACGTAGCGGACGCGGTCCCCGGCGATCCGGGCGAACGCGTCGAGGGCTCCGATCTGGTAGACGACCT
Source organism: Kribbella sp. NPDC005582 (assembly GCF_040605415.1). Lineage (NCBI taxonomy): Bacteria > Bacillati > Actinomycetota > Actinomycetes > Propionibacteriales > Kribbellaceae > Kribbella > Kribbella sp. NPDC005582. The sequence continues at coordinate 1,487,133 of NZ_JBEXCU010000001.1, read as the reverse complement.
CGTCGCGCAGCGCAGCCGGCTCGATGTCGACGAACCGGCGGCCGAACCCGGCCTTGTCCGCGTAGCCGACATGGGCGCCGATGGCGACACCGCGCTCGACCGCCTGACCGGTCACCCGGCGCATGATCGAGGGATCGCCGGCGTGGAAGCCGCACGCCACGTTGGCGCTGGTGACGACATCGAGCAGTGCGCTGTCGTCGCCCATCGCCCAGGAGCCGAATCCCTCACCGAGGTCTGCGTTGAGGTCCATACGTCATGCTAAGAGATTGTTCAACAATCCTGCAAGAGGCTTGTTCTACTTTCGCGGTGACCTGAAGTAGGCGATGATGCCTGCCATGAGCACGGGTGAGGCCGACGGGAGCCGGCAGGCGTGGTTGCGGACGGTCGCGGCGGATGTCGCGCGGCTCGACCGCAGTAGCTCCGCCGAGCGGGCCGCCGACATCCTGCGCCGCAGTATCACCGAAGGCGCCCTGCCGCCCGGTGCCCAGCTGTCCGAGGTCGAACTCACCGAGGTGCTGGAGGTCAGCCGCAACACGCTGCGCGAGGCGTTCCGGCTGCTGACCCACGAGGGTCTGCTGATCTACAAATTGCACCGCGGTGTCTTCGTCCCGGAGCTCGACGAAGCCGACGTGGTCGACCTGTACCGGCTGCGCCGCGTGCTCGAGGTCGACGTGGTGCGCGGTCTCGCCGAGCGCGACCCCGAACTGCCGGACGCCCGGCTCGAACCGCTGCACGACGACGTCGAGGCGGCCGAGGCCGCGGCGCGCGCGGACCGCTGGCCGGCCGTCGGTACGGCGAACATGCGGTTCCATCAGCACCTGATCGGCCTGGCCGACAGTGCCCGGATGGACGCGATGACCGGCCGGCTGCTCGCGGAGCTGCGACTCCTCTTCCATGTGATCGCGACACCGCGGGAACTGCACGAGCCGTACATCGCCCGGAACCGCGCTTTGCTGGAGTTGCTCGAGGCCCGCCGGTACGACGATGCCGCGGCGAACCTGCACCAGTATCTGCTCGAATCCGAGATCGCGATCCTCGAGGCTTTCCGGGCCCGATAAGGGGTTGCGCGGCCCCGGCGCGACCTGAGTTGATGAGGGTATGAGTGACGAGCGGACCGACCAGACGCCCAAGTCGTATCGCCCCATCGACGCAGCAGGTTTCCGCGAGTCCATAGCGCGCGGCTGGGGGCCGGTCGACCGGTCCGTCAGCGTGCCCGCCGGGCTGGCCGAAGCGGCTGCCGAGCATCGGCGCAAACTGACCGCGGCGCTGCCGGGCCGCCGGATCGCGCTGGGTGCCGGCCACGCGCCGGTCCGCTCCAACGACACCGACTACGACTTCCGCGCCGACAGCGACTTCGTCTGGCTGACCGGTTGTCAGGCGGAGGGCGCCGTACTGGTGCTGTCGGCCGACGGCGACGCCACCTTGTACCTGCGAGAGGCGGCCGGGCCGGAGGAGGCGGACTTCTTCGCGAACGCGCGCGACGGTGAGTTGTGGATCGGCCCGGTGCCGGGCCTGAAGGACTGGTCCGAGGCGCTGCAGATCGCCTGCCGTCCGATCGAGGAGCTGCCGTCCGCGCTCCGCGGCGCGGTGCCGGCCATGCTGTCGGTGCCTGGCGTCGATCCGATGCTCGACGCGCTGGTCCGGACCTCGCCGTACGACGGGAACGCGTTGCGGCAGGCCATCTCGGAGCTGCGCCGGATCAAGGACGACTGGGAGCTCGACCAGTTGCGGGATGCGGTCGACGCGAGCGTGCTCGCGTTCCAGGATGTCGCGCGCGAGTTGCCCGAGGCGATCCGCGGCGGTGGTGAGCGCTGGCTGCAGGGCACCTTCGACCGACGCGCCCGGACGGCGGGCAACGGTGTCGGCTACGCGTCGATCGTTGCCGCTGGCAAGCATGCGCCGGTGCTGCACTGGGTCCGCAACGACGGTGCGGTGAACGAGGGTGACGTGATCCTGCTCGACGCCGGAGTCGAGACGCGCACGCTCTACACGGCAGACGTGACCCGCACGTTCCCAGCCACCGGCGAGTACACGGCAGCACAGCGGCAGGTTCACGACCTCGTACACAAGGCTCAGCTGGCGGCTCTCGATGCTGTGAAGGCAGGAGCGCCGTACCGGGCGTTCCAGCATGCGGCGATGGTCGTACTGGCCGAAGGGCTGCGGGACTGGGGTCTGCTCGACGTGTCGCTGGACGAGTTGCTGGGGCCGGATGGTCAGCAGCACCGGCGGTTCATCGTCTGTGGCACTGGGCACTACATCGGGCTCGACGTGCACGACTGTGACGCGGCCCGGCCGGAGACGTACTTCGCTGGTGAGATCGAGGCCGGGATGGCGCTGGCGGTCGAGCCTGGGCTGTACTTCCACCCGAACGACGAGACCGTGCCGCCGGAACTGCGCGGGATCGGCATCCGGATCGAGGACAACGTGGTCGTGCATGCGGACCGGCTGGAGATCCTCACCGAGGCGCTGCCGATCGACACCGACGGCCTCGAAAAGTGGACCCAGAAACACTTGCACGGAAAGTAGTCATACGATCACTTAAAATTATTGGTGACGTCTAGTAACACATTCCGGCGGCAACACGATGTAGTCGTCGGGGAGGGTCGAACTCGGCCCGGCGCGTGACAGTGGGGGGCCGCGGTCACGCGCCGGCCGAATTCCGACACCGGGGGATCACTTGGGGAGTGATGATGAATCTGCATGTCAGGGTGGTGCATTACGGGGACCGGCACTGGTACGCCGATATCGATGATGTCGACGATCCTCAGCCTGACAACCCTTTCTGGTACGCCGATCACTGCCGCAGTCACGCGCAGGCCCTCGAGGCCGCGTGCGCCGAGCTGATCGCGCTGTCCGATCGCACTCGGCGCGGCGACCACTTGTACCGCGTTCTCGAGATCCACGGCATCGCCGTCTGAGCGTCAGCCCGTCGGCGGTACGGCGGCACACGACGTACCGCGCTGGGGAACCTTGCGGTCGACGAGGTAGCGGTCAATGGTCGTGGTCATGCATGGGCTCTTGTTGTAGCTGCCATGACCCCAGCCGTCGTAGGTGAGCAAGACGCCGTCGCGACCCAGCTGGCGCTGCACGTTCTGCGCCATCGTGTACGCCGTGGCCGGGTCGTGGCGGGCGTTGGAGAGCAGGATCGGCGTCCGAAGGTTGTCGACGTCGAGCCGGTGCTGAGGATTGTTGGCAGGCGGCGCGCCCAGACAGAGCGAGATCGCCATGAACTGACCCGGGTACGGCATGTCCGGGTTGTTGCGGGCCAGCCGGTCGAGGAGAGCGGCGTACTCGCGATAGGAGCCGACGCGCAGATTCCAGTCCTGGCAGAACGGGACGAGCGTGTTGGCGACGAGCTCGGTGGTCGGCGGTGGCGGCGTGGGGATGACACCCTTCTGCAGGGTGGTCGCCAGTGCGTTCCACTGCGGGGCGTAGAGCATCCGGAAGACCGCGAACGATGCCATGAACGGGTTGTCCGCTGTGCTGCGAAGCTCGGCCCAGCGGGCGCGAACGTCTTGGCCGTGCAGGGCGCACGTGGTCGTCCGGTCGCACCAGCTGACGAACTCGTCGAACGAGTCCTGGACGGACACGGCCTGCGGATCGAGGAACTGGCGCGGCGTCGCGAGGCTGTGGTCGAGGACGCTTTCCAAGACCACGGCGCGGACTCGGTTCGGGTAGGTCTCGGCGTACTGCGCTCCGAGGGGCGTGCCGTACGAGCTGCCGTGGAAGGTGATCGTCTGCTCGCCCAGTGCACGGCGGATCGCATCGACGTCGCGGACGGTCTGCCACGTGTCGACGTGGTCGTAGAGCGGGCCGGTGTGTTGACGGCAGTCGGCCGCGAGGCGGCGGTTGTAGTCGATCAGCGCGTCGAACTCGGCTTGGTCGCGGACGAGCGGTGACGGCATCGCGGCGTACAGGCTGCTGGTGCACTTGACGGGGTTGCTGCGGGCGATGCCACGCGGATCGAAGCTCACGATGTCGAAGCGGTTCTGCAGCTCGGGACTGAAGCGATCCATCCCGGTCTTGATCCGGTCGACGCCCGAGTCGCCCGGTCCGCCGGGACCGAACATGAGGACGCCGACGCGCTGCTGTTTGGCCGTCCGACGGGCGATCTCGAGGCCGAAGGTCGGGCCGCTCGGGTTTCGCCAGTCGATGGGGAGCTGGAGTACGGCGCACTCCGAGCCCTTGACCTCCTCGGGGTCGTCCTTGCCTTCGGCCTTGCAAGCGGTCCAGTGCACTGTCGGTGCGGCGGCCGCGGCCGGCACGGTGGCGAGGCCGGCCGCCGTGACTGTCAGGACCGCACCCCACGCGGCGGTCCTGTGCAGTAATTTGAAGTTCGTCATCTTGCCGATCCTGTCGGCAACCGCTTGCTCACCACATCGGGGACAGCCCCTTAGACCACCCCGGCGTGGGCTTGGGGGACTTGTTAGGGTCGGCGGCGATGACACACTCACGGTGGTTCCGGACGGTGGCGATCGCTGAAGCGATCTCGTGGACCGGCCTGTTGATCGGCATGCTGTTCAAGTACGTGCTGTCCGACAACGAGCTCGGCGTGAAGATCTTCGGCCCGATCCACGGCGGCATCTTCGTCGTGTACGTCGTGACCGTGCTGCTCGTCCGCGGCCCGCTGCGCTGGTCGTGGCCGGTCACCCTGGCCGCGCTGGCCGCCAGTGTTCCGCCGCTGTTCACTTGGTTCTTCGAGATCTGGGCTAGAGGTCGGGAGGGACGGCCTGACGCCTACTGCGCGGCACCCGGCACGGCACCTCGCCGCACGGGTGCAAAGGGCAAGATGCTCCGCATCTAACCCTCCGCCCCCGCGCACCGAGCTACCGCACCGGGCACCTGCTCGCTACGGCGCCAGCCCGCCCCTCCCGACCTGCGCACCGGCCGGATTGACGGCAGCCAGCAGGCCGCCGTACCGTCGCGTCCGGAAGCTAACTCAACAGCCGCATGAACCCGTGCGGGAGAGACCCGGCCACCTGAGCCGGGCGCCGTAGGAGCAACTCTCCCCAAGAATCTCTCAGGCACCTTCACCGTACGGGCGAGGCACCTCTGAAAGGCAACAGCCTGACAGAGCGGGGAGGACACCAATCGGTCAACGTCGACCGGAAGGGACCTCCGTCATGGCGATCAGTGTCTTCGACCTGTTCAGTATCGGGATCGGCCCGTCGAGCTCACACACCGTGGGCCCGATGCGAGCGGCCCGCACGTTCGTCCTCGGCCTCCGCGACGCGGGTCTGCTGACCGCGACCGCCCGGGTCGAGTCGCAGCTGTTCGGCTCGCTCGGTGCGACCGGGCACGGCCACGGCAGCAACAAGGCGGTGCTGCTCGGGCTCCAGGGTGAAGACCCGGAGACTGTCGCGACGCACTCGGTGGACGCCCGGGTCGAGACGATCCGCGAGCTCGGCCGGCTGCGGCTGGCCGGCACCCACGAGATCCGGTTCGACGAGAACACCGACCTGATCATGCATCGCCGCAAGGCGCTGCCGTACCACCCGAACGGGATGACGTTCGTGGCGCGCGACGCGGACGGCGCCGTACTGCGGGAGCGGACGTACTACTCGGTCGGCGGCGGGTTCGTGGTCGACGAGAACGCGGCCGCCGGCGACCGGATCGTGCCGGACAGCACGGAGCTGAAGTACCCGTTCCTGAGCGGCGCCGAGCTGCTCGACCGCTGCCGAGAGTCCGGGCTGTCGATCGGCGAGGTGATGCTCGCCAACGAGCTGGCCTGGCGGACCGAGGAGGAGATCCACTCCGGCCTGCAGAAGATCTGGCAGGTGATGCAGGACTGCGTCAAGGAGGGCTGCGAGACCGAGGGCGTGCTGCCCGGTGGTCTGAAGGTGCCCCGGCGCGCGCACGCGTTGCACGCCAAGCTGACCCGCGATCCGTGGTCGGTCGATCCGCTGAAGGTGATGGACTGGGTCAACCTGTTCGCCCTCGCGGTCAACGAGCAGAACGCGTCCGGTGGCCGGATCGTCACCGCCCCGACGAATGGTGCCGCGGGCATCATTCCCGCCGTACTGCACTACTACCGGCGGTTCGTGCCGGGGGCAACCGACGATGGTTGTGTTCGGTTCCTGCTGGTGGCCGGGGCGATCGGCGTTCTGTACAAGGAGAACGCGTCGATCTCCGGTGCCGAGGTCGGCTGCCAGGGCGAGGTCGGTTCGGCCTGCTCGATGGCGGCGGCCGGTCTGTGCGAACTGCTCGGCGGTACGCCGGAACAGGTCGAGAACGCGGCCGAGATCGCGATGGAGCACAACCTCGGCCTCACCTGCGACCCGGTCGGCGGCTTGGTGCAGATCCCTTGTATCGAGCGGAACGCGATGGCCGCGGTGAAGGCGATCAACGCGGCCCGGATGGCGATGCACGGCGACGGCGTGCACGTGGTCACGCTCGACAAGGTGATCAAGACGATGCGCGAGACCGGCGCCGACATGAAGATCAAGTACAAGGAAACTTCTCGTGGCGGCCTGGCCGTCAACGTGATCGAATGCTGACGTGCTGCGTTACTGGTGGGTGCTGCCGGGTGGACTGGCGGTGGTCGGGTATCTGCTGTCGTTCGCGGGAGTGACGCGGGCACAGCGAGCCCAGTGGGTGAATGGCCGGATCGTCGACCTGGAGTCACCCGGGCACGGTGACAGCAAGGACGGCGGCATCCCGGTCACCGTCGCCTTCCGCGACCCCGGGTCCGGCCGCGAGCTCAGACTGTCCAACACCGGCGGCAAACACGGTTTTCCGCTCCGGGCGGCGTGGATCGGTCGCGAGGTCGCCGTCCACTATCCGAAGGGCCGGCCGGAGAAGTTCCGGATCGCTCTCGACGACTCCGATCGCGACGGCCGCGGTTTTCCGCTGCTCATGCTCGTCATCCTGCTGGTCGGCCTGGTCATCCACGCAGGCATCGCCTGGGGCTACGAATGGGCCATCGTCGGCACCGGCGTTCTCGCGATCCTGATCGGCCTCTTCGGTCGCGACGCCCACTTCGCCCGCATCCGCGGCAACCTCCTCGCCGACGCGGTCGCCGTACCGGCCCGGGTCGTCGCGGTCACCACCGACGTCCACACAGACGGCGAAGGCAGCGAGATCATCAACCACGCCCCCGTCGTCGCCTTCACCACCACCGACGCCCGCGCCGTCCTCGTCCAGCCCCTCGACCACTTCCCGAACCCAGGCCAATCCCTCGGCCGCGAGTTCACCCTCCACTACGCCCGCACCGACCCCACGGTCTACACCCTCGACCTCGACTACGACCGCGAGGACCGCCGCAAAACCACCCGCTACACCACCTGGCCCCTAGCCTTCGGCCTCGCCGCCATCACCACCGCCGCCGTACTGCTCTGGAGGAGTACGTAACAGGTACGTGTGTTAGGGTTGGTACATGTCGATGAAGCGCACCAACGTCTACGCCGATTCCGAGGATCTGGCGTTGATCAAGGAAGCAGCACGTCGGCGGGGTATTTCGGAGGCCGAGATCATTCGCGAGGGTATTCACCTGGCGGCGATGGCGAATCGGGTGTGGGACGAGCCGCTCGACTGGCCGACCTTCGAAGGCAGCGGTGAGCCGGTCACGAAGGCTGACATCCGTGCGGAAGTAGTCCGGCGTACCGCCTGATGATGCTGCTCGCCGACACCTCCGGCATCATCGCGGCATTCGACCGCAATGCTCCGGAAGCTTCTCTGTGCCGACGACTGCTGCAAGAGGCAGGGACGGTCATCTTGTCGCCGCTGGTGCTGGCCGAGGTCGATCATCTGTCCCGGGCGCGGCTGGGGCGCGAGGCTCGGACGACGATCTTGAACCTGCTCCAGGACCAAGTGGCGAAGCTGCGCTTTCACATCCCGGATGTCGGAGCCGAGACGCTGGCGACGGCATTGGATGTGATCGATCGGTACGCCGATCTGGATCTCGATCTTGCCGATGCAGTCACTGTCTGCCTGGCCGCCGACTACCGGACCGACAGCATCCTGACGCTCGACCGACGCGACTTTCGTGCGGTCCGGCCGCTCACTCCGCACAAGGCGTTTCGGCTGTTGCCCGACGACCTCTGAAGTCAGCTCTTCGCGGTCGTTTGCAGGATGGTTCGGGTGACCAGGTCGGGGGCGTCGTTCATGGGGACGTGGCCGGCGTTCAGGAGGGGGATCATCCGGGCCTGGGGGAGTTGGAGGTGGGCTCGGGCGGCTTGGACGGGCAAGAGGATGCGGTCGTGGGTGCCCCAGGCGATGGTGACCGGTACGTCGGGGACGTCGCCTTCGAAGGTGGTGCCGCGGCGGGCGTGGGCGGCGACGCGGTCGAAGGCGACGCAGTCGCGGAGGGCGCGGGACTCGGCGACGACGGCTTCGGGGGAGCGGAGGGCGGGGCGGTGGTAGATGGTGCCGGTCAGGACGCGGCGGCCGGCGGGGGTGCGGGACAGGCGGTGGACCGTGGCTTCCGGCGTACGGCGGGCGACGCGGCGGAGGTTGGTGAGCAGGCTGATGGCCCAGCGGTTCTCGCGGGGTGACCAGAAGCCGGCCGGGGAGAGTGCGGTGACCGAGCGGGCCAGGCCGAGTTGGCCGAGGCGCAGGGAGACCAGGCCGCCGAGGGAGTTGCCGGCGACATGCGGGTGGTCGAGGTTGAGTGACTTGCAGAGCGCGTCGACGGTGTGAGCCAGGCTGTCGAGTTCGTCCGGTACGCCGACGGGAACGTCGGGGGACGCGCCGAAGCCGGGGAAGTCGAGCGCGATCACGTCGTGGTGCTCGGCGAGCTGGTCCAGGACCGGGTCGAACGCCTGCCAGTGGTGACCGATGCCGTGCAGCAGCACCAGCGGTTCGCCGGAGCCTTGGCGGGTGTAGGCGACCTCGACTCCGGGGACACCGGCCACGGTCACGCTCGCGGTTGCACTCATGTGCCCATCGTGACACAACCAATGTCACATAGCCTCAGTAAGCTTCGACCTCACTGGTCGACGCGTTGCCGGTCACGCTCGGGCGCAGGTCGATCTTCCACGACTTGTCCGGCCCGAACGCCTGGTCGAACTTCAGGAACGAGCACCCCGTCGCGAAGGCCCGTCGCTCGGTGTTCCAGTCCGCACCGCTCTTGTAGTACAGGTGGTAGGCCCCGCCGATCCGGGTGATCGCGGCCGCCTTGCCGGCCCGGATGTACGTCATCACATGCGGTTCCCGCGGCGGCTTCCCGTCGGTGACGACCGAGATCACGACATCCTTCGCCGTACCGTTCGTGATCGACAACCGTCCGGTTCCGGCCGGCCCTCGCCGTACCAGGGTCTCGGCGTTCTCCGGGCGGACCAGCTTGGGTGCCTTGCCCGGGTTCGGCAGCCTCCCGCCGAAGGCGAGCTTGAGCTTCGTCAACGCCACGAGCGCCGGCGCGAGGTCGGCCCGCAACTGTCGTTGGACCTTCTGTGAGGTGTAGGGCCCGCCACCGCAGCGCGCGTCGAGCTCGGCCTGCTCCGGATCGGACAGCTTGTACGCCGCCACCCCGATCCGGTCCTGCAGCAACTGGTGTACGGCGCTCAGCCGCCCCTCGACCGTCAACGCGGCGAGCCGCCCGGAGGCGGCGTTCAGCGCTTTCGACACATCACCCATCGCCTGCGCGAGGCCCTCGGCGGTCTGTGCGCCGGCCAGCGCTCGCAGACTCGGCGCCAGCGACTTCTCCGCCTTGCTCAACTCACCTTGGTACGCCGCCTGCCCCAGCGTCCCTTGGGGCACTGACGAAACGACGGCCGACGAGCCACCGACGGGCGTCGGTGGTGTTCCACCGTCGACCAGCGGTCCCGCGCATCCCGCCGTGACGCACAGCAGCGCCCCAACTACCGCAACCTGCCTCATCAACCCCGCCCCAGTAAGCCCAGCCCCGCGCCCTGCTCCAGGCTACGGGGCCGACCCACCGGGGACGACCCGGTGCAACGTTAAGAATCGCGCGAGGCCGGGCGGACGAACGGGAACGCGAGCGTGGCGCGGATGTTCTGGCCGGTCAGCATCATCATCACCCGGTCGACGCCGATGCCCAGTCCACCCGTCGGCGGCATCGCGTACTCGAGCGCGCTGAGGAAGTCCTCGTCCAGCGACATCGCCTCGGGATCGCCGGCCGCGGCCTTCAGCGACTGCTCGGTGAGCCGCCGCCGCTGCTCGACCGGGTCGACGAGCTCGGAGTACGCCGTACCGATCTCGGCGCCGAAGGCAACCAGGTCCCAGCGCTCGGCGAGCCGCGGCTCGGTCCGGTGCGTCCGGGTCAGCGGCGACGTCTCCAGCGGGAAGTCGGTGTAGAACGTCGGCAGCGTCGTGTGCGGCTCGACGAGCTCGTCGTACAGCTCCAGCACCAGCTCGCCGGCGCTCAGCTCGAACGTCGTGTGCACCCCGTGCTTGACGCACAGCTCCCGCAACGTCTCCACGGACGTATCCGCAGACACCGGTACGCCGGTCGCCCGGGCCACCGCGTCGTGCACGGTGATGACCGGCCAGTCGCCGGAGATGTCGATCTCGCCGTCCGGCCGTTGCACGACCGGTTTGCCGAAGACCGCGGTCGCGGCCTCGATCAGCAGCTCCCGGGTCAGCTCGCGCATCACGTGGTAGTCGGCGTACGGCTGGTAGGCCTCGACCGAGGTGAACTCCGGGTTGTGGGTCGCGTCCGCGCCCTCGTTGCGGAAGTTTCGGTTCAGCTCGAAGATCTTGCCGAGCCCGCCGACGCTGAGCCGCTTCAGGAACAGCTCCGGCGCGATCCGCAGGAACAGGTCGGTGTCGTAGGCGTTGATATGGGTCTGGAACGGCCGCGCGTTGGCGCCGCCGTGCACCGCCTGCAGCATCGGCGTCTCGACCTCGATGAACCCGCGGTTCTCGAAGCCGTTCCGCATCGCGCGGACGGCGGCGCTGCGCTGCTGCATCATCCGCAGCGAGTCGGGGTTCATCACCAGGTCGATGTGTCGCTGCCGCACCCGGGCCTCGGGGTCGGTGAACCCCTTCTGCTTGTCCGGCAACGGATGCAGGCACTTGGCCGCCATCATCCACTCGGTCGCCGCGACCGACAGCTCGCCGCGCTTGCTCGTCACGACCTCGCCGGTCACGCTGACGTGGTCGCCGATGTCGACGAGTCGTCGCCAGTGGTCGAGCGCCGCATCGCTGCACGCATCGGCGGACAGCATCACCTGCAGCTGGACCAGGCCGTCCTGGATCTGCGCGAACGACAGACCGCCGTGGTTCCGCATCCGCAGTACGCGGCCGGTGACGGAGACCGTGTGGCCGGTGTGGTGATCGGGCGGCAGGTTCTGGTGCAGCTCGCGGATCCGCTCGATCGTCTCGGTCCGCAGCACCGACACCGGGTACGGATCGATGCCGGCAGCAACAAGTCCGACCAGCTTGGTACGGCGGATCTGCTCCTGCTCGGTGAGTTTGCGCTCCGGAAGAGTCGGCCGGAGCAGGGTTTCCTCCTGCTCACGCACGGTCGCGGCGAACCGCTCACCGTCGCCGGCCTGAATCGCGTGCCGTTCACTGCTGGTGGCCTGGTCGACCCGGGTCCACGGCCGGGGCGCGGGGAGGAAGCCTTCGGCGGTCCCGGCGGCCAGCAGCAGCCGGGCCAGCGAGACGCCGCGGGCGTAGCAGATCAGTCGCGGCGACCAACGGGGCAGGTATTTCTCGTTGGACTGGTAGAGGCTCTCCAGCTGCCAGAAGCGGGAAGCGGCGGTGAGCAGTGCGTTCGTGAGCCGCAGCACCGGGCCCGCGCCCACCCGCTCGGCGTCACTGAAGATCTCGCGGAACATCGCGAAGTTCAACGAGATCCGGTGCAGACCGAGGTCACCGCACGCCTCCACCAGGGAGGTGACCATGAACTCCATCAGCCCGTTCACGGACTCCGGATCGCGACGCATCAGGTCGAGCGAGACTCCGCGTACACCCCAGGGCACGAACGACAGCAGACCGCGGACCTCGCCGTCGGCGTCCCGCGCGATCACCATCACGCAGCGCGCGTCGGCCGGATCGCCGAGCCGGCCCAGCGCCATCGAGAAACCACGCTCGGTCTGGCCGCCGCGCCACTTCTCGGCCAGCTCGACGTACTGCGCGAGAGCCTCCGGGGACAGGTCGCCGTGCCGAACCACCTCGGCGCGGTAGCCGGCCCGCTGGGCCCGCGTCACCGCCTGCCGGACCGGCCGCATCGTGCGGCCTTCGAGACTGAAGTCGGCGACGTCGATGATCGCCTCGTCACCCATGGCCAGCGCCCGCAACCCGGCGTCGACGTACGCGCGGGCCGCTTCTTCGCTGGCCGACACGACCGCCGGGGACCAGCCGTACAGCCGGGCTTCCTCGGTCCAGGCCTCGATCGCACCGGGCCAGGCCGCGGGATCACCGAGGGGATCACCACTGGCCAGGCTGACCCCGTTGACCACCCGATAGGCGATCGCCGAGTCGCCGGCCGCCGAGAAGATGACCGCCTTGTCCCGGCGAGTCGCGAAGTACCCGAGGGAATCGCGCTCACCGCTCTCGAGCAGCAACCGGCGTACGCCGAGCTCCTCCGGCTGGGTCAGGTAGCGGACCCGGCGGGCCGATCGCAGGAAGATCGCGAACGCGAGCACCAGCGACGCGGCCGAGATCGCGCTGACCACCAGCCCGACCCACCCGTGCCCCTGGTGACCGGCGAGCTTGCTGTGCTGCTGACCGAACGCGGCCACCACCGCCCAGCCGATCTTCTGCCGCTGCCCGCTCAGTGTGTTCGGGAAGATCTGGGTCAGCGTGACGCTGACCGCGACCGAGATCAGCATGCCGGTGATCAGCGCGCCGATCGCGAGCCGCCGGCTGCCCGGCGCCAGCCGGGCCGGAAACGCGCCGCGGATCTTCCACAGCAGCACGATCAGCGCGCTCACCACGACGACCTGCAGGATGCCGAACTCGAGATCCTTGATCGTGATCCGGTCCAGATCGTCGATCCAGTCCGACTCCGGGTTGGTCAGCTTGACCGTACTGAACGCGACGAACGCGATCAGGCCGAGCAGCCACAACCCTTCGAACACCCACAGCACCCAGAGCAACGCGGCGCGTTTCCCGCGCAGTAGCGCACTGCCGACGACGGCGAGATAAACGGCCGGGAAGAACGTGTGCCCGGCCGGGATCCCGAAGAAGTCGAACGCCTGGTCGACCCGTCTCACATAGGCCGGGGCGAACAAATGCAACACAATTGCAAGGAACGACCAGATCGACGCGAGCACGACGACCCGCCCGACCCACACCGCAGCGCGGTGCTGCCACGCCGGAATCACCTTCGACTGTTCAGACCGCACGCTGCGATCATCCCACTCCCGGGGCCGAACTTTCGGTCGTGCTAGCTCTACCTTCCGGGTATACCTGAGGCGACAGTCACAGCCTTGGGTCATATGGAAGGCTTACGGCCATGCTCGCCGTCCCCGAGGGGTTCCCGTACCGCCTGACCCGGAACCTGATGATCGCCGCCGGCATCCTCTACTGCAGCCTGCTGCTCGAGGCCGCCGCGGGCTATCCGCTGAACGTCCACACGTCGTTCCTCAGCGAGTTGGGCGCGCGCGACCAGTCGACCAGCCTGTTCGCGCGGGCGATGGATCTCGGGGCGAGTGTGCTCGTGCTGGTCGCCGCGATCCTGTCCCGGCCGGCGGCGCGGATCCACCGCGACGTCAAAGGCCTGATGATCAGTACGGCGGTCTTCGGCCTCGGGACGCTGTTCGACTCGTTCTTCCCGATGGACTGTGCGCCGTCGGCCAGCGAGGCGTGCCGGCTGGCGGAGGCGCACGGGCACGAGGGTGCGGAGTTGGTCGTGCACGAGGTGACCTCGACGCTCGCCGGGCTCGGGACGATGGCGGTCGGCGTGTTCGCCATCCTCGTCCTGCGCCGCATCGGCTGGGGCGGCGCCTGGGGCCGGGTGGTCGCCGTACTGGCTGGAGCGGTGGTGGTGACGAACACCTGGCTCGGCCTGGAGACCGGGCTGGAGGTGCTCAGCGGGGACGACCTGCACCCGCCGGGCATCCTGCAACGCGTCGCGATCTTGCTCGTCTGTGTTTTGCTGGCGGTGTTGCTTCCCGCTCTGAAGCGAGGTTTCCGGCGATGACGACACCATGGATTCTGCTGCCCGGGATGGCCGAGACAGCGGAGGAGTTCGCGCGCGTCCGCGAGCTGCTGCCGGAGATCGAGCTGCACGTGATCGATCCGTGGCAGACGCCGGTGAACGCGGATCCCGCCGTACTGCGGGCTGCCGCCGGCGTGCCGGCCGGAGTTGCGGTCGGGCTGATCGGGCACTCGATCGGCGGGCTGGCGGCGCTGCGCTGGATGCTGACGCGGCCGGACGAGGTCGTGCGGCTGGTCCTGGTCGACTCGACGTTGCCGTCGGAGACGGGGCAGCGCTGGCTCTATCCGGGGACGGCCGGGGACCGGGTGATCCGGGCGGCGCTTGGTTTCCTCGGCCTGGTTGGCTTGCCGAAGCTGCTCGGTCCGACGGTGCGTCGGCAGATCGTCAAGCTCGGGAGTGTTGCCGGACAGGATCCGTTGCCTAAGGCAACCGGGCGACGACTGTACGGCGATTCTCGTTCCTGGCAACGGTTCTGGACCGAATTGACTGCGAGCTGGCTGGCGGCCGTTGCGGTGGGCAAGCTACTTCCGGGGAGCGGCGGCGTACCGGCGGTGTTGCTGGTGGCAACCGGTGGCACCTCGAAGCGTGGTGCCGACGACTGGCTGGCCGGTCAACGCGAGTTGGCCGCGGCGTTGTCCGGACGCGTCGAAGTCCTCACCGACTCGGCCCACCTGGTCCATGTCGACCGCCCCGACGCCATCGCCGCGGCGGTTCGCTCCTAGGTGGTGCTGGTCAGCGTCGGGGTCGGGAGCTTGCGCTGCCAGACCTCGTCGAGCGCCATCCGCATCGCACCGGTCACGACCGCATCCTCGGCCAAGGCCGACAGCTCCAGCTTGGGGTGGTTCAGCGTCAGCAGCCGCAGCTGGTCGGAGATGGCGTCCAGCAGCACCGCGCCGGCTCGAGCCACACCGCCACCGATCACCACAGCAGTCGGATCCAGAACCAGTACGGCGGGCGCCAGCGCGCGAGCGAAGTCGCGAGCGACCTGCTGCACGACCGCCTGAGCCACCGGATCCCGCTCAGCCGCGGCGGCGAAGACATCCGCCGTGTCGAGCTGGTCACCACCGAGCTCGGCCAACCGAGAACCCGGGTTGTCGAGCGCAGCCTGGCGGCCAAGGGTGGCGATCGCCTCCGAGCCGACCGCACGCTCCAGCGGCCCGCGGCTGTCCTCAGGGTTGATCACGTCGTCCGGCGCGGTCGCGATGAAGCCGATCTCACCGGCCGCACCCGTCCCGCGGTGCAGACGGCCGTCGATCACGATGCCGGCACCGAGCCGCTCACCCCACTGAACCGCCAGCAGCGTCCCCGTGCCGCCCCGAGCCGCCGCGATCGCCAAAGCGGCCAGGTTCGCGTCGTTGTCGAGGATGACCGGGCAGTCGAGCAGACTCCGCACGTGCTTGATCAGGTCGATCGCGGACCAGCCCGGCACACTCGGTACCAGCTGGACGCGACCGGTGTGCTCGTCCACGATGCCCGGGCTCGCCGCGACCGCCGCCGCGATGTCATCCGCCGGCACCTCGGCCTCGGCCAGCGCTTCCGTGATCACCTCGCTGATCACCCCGAGCAACTCCTGCGCGGTCCAGCCCGGACCAGAACGCCGTACGAGCGAGAGCTTGCGACCGGCCAGATCGGAAACACCCACGGTCACCCGGTGCGGACCGACATCCAGCCCGAGCACCGGCGCCGCGCGCCCACGCAACGACACCCGGATCGCCGGCCGCCCCAGCGAACGATCCGCCGAATCCGGCCCGTGCTGCTGCAACCAGCCCGCATCCAGCAGCTCGTCGACAGCCTGCGCGACCGTAGGTCTGGCCAGCCCCGTCCGCTCGACCAGTTCGGCAACACGCAGCGGCGCAGGTGCCGACCGGCGAACCGCGTCCAGAACCGCGGCCACGTTGATCCGCCGCAGCATCGTCGTACCGCCGCCGCCGACCGTTCCCTTGCTCATGTCCGACCCCTTGCCTGCCACCCGCCCACTCTATATACAAAGCGAGCGTTCATAAATTACGTTCTGAGGTCAGTCTTGCAGCACGGTCCGCGCGAAACTGCTCAACGCCTCCCGATCGGGCTGTTGGGTTTTGGTCATCAGGCTGGCAACGTGCTTCTCCACCGTTCGCGGCGAGATGTGCAGACGTGAAGCAATCGACTTGTTCCCGATCCGGTCGACGAGTAGCCGGCACACCTCGTACTCCCGGGTGGTGATCCCCAACCGCCGAAGATCCGCGGGGACTTGGTCACTCCCGGTCCGCCGCTGCGAAACCGTCGCCCCAAGCTGGCGCAGCAATCCGCGGCACGCGCTGGCTACCGGCTGGACATTCGCGTCGTGGAAGTACTCTTCGGCCTGCCGCAGCCATCCGATCGGGTCGCCCCAGCCATCGGCGTGCGCCGGCTCGGCCACCAATCGCATCCCGAGGTGCCGAGCCATCGGGAACAGCGACGATGTCTCCAGGGCCTCGGTCATCTTGGCGCTCGCAGCGTCAGCTTGGCCGTCGCGCCCCAGCAGAACGGCATGAGCCATCTGGACGAACTGCTTGTTCCAGCGCATCCCACTCGCTGCCTTATCGGCGAGCGCCTCGAAGTGCGGCCAGCTGTTCCGGCCGGCCAGTACGCCGAGCAGCAGGGCCAGACCGTTCTTGCCGGAGGTGTGGAACGTGGTCGGATTCTGGGCGTCGTACGCGAGCGCCTGCGCCATGTCGGACTCGGCGAGCTCCCGGTTCTCCTCCAGCAGCGCGCAGAAGGTCCGGCCGAGCCCGTACGAGACCGGCAACTCGTACGGCATGTTGTCACGGGCCAGGCCGGTTGCCTCCTCCAACGACTGCTCCATCGCGCTCCGGCGGCCCCGATGGGCTTCGAGAATCCCTCGGTATGCCAGGAAGAACGTCGCTGTCCCGTTCAGCCGGAGCCGGCGAGTCACCTGGAAACCCTCGTCGATGGTCGCGGCCGCGAGACTGTACTCCCCGCGCAGGACCGCCTGCAGAGCCAGGATGCAGTTGACCTCGTAGGCCAGCGTGATCGCACCGATGCGCAGTGCCTGCTGCCGAGCTCGCTCCAGCTCCGCGACACTGCCGGTGGCCAGACAGATGCTGCCGCCCTCGTAAACGTGCGCCAGGATTCGCTGCAGCGCCATTCCATGTTTTTCGGCGACCTGGCGAGCGCGCCGGAAATAGTCGATCGACTCGTCGAGATCACGCTCTCGAGCCAGCATTCCGAGCAGCTGGAAGGCTTCACAGGCGACGTCCGGCAGGTCTGCCTGCTCGGCGGCCGCGGCGGCCCGGGTCGCCAGCTCGGTCGCAGTACGCAGGCGGCCGGGGTTCGTCCGGGCCAGCTCGAGATTGGCGGCCAGGATGTCGACCGGCGCAGTGTCGACGGGGTCCGCGCCGCTGCCGAGGAACGTCCGGGCCACGGCCAGATGGGTCTCTGCCGCCGCTTGCCGACCAGCCGCGTACTCGGCGAATGCCAGGTGCACGTGCAGCCCGGCCACCTTGCGGTGGTCGAGATTGCGGTCAGCCATGTCGTCGACAGCGGCTGCGTGGAGGGCGAGGTCGTCGAATTGCCCCACCGTTCTCAAGGCCACCAGAAGCAAACCCAGCACCTCCGCGCGCTGCTCGAGGTCCGGGTCGGCTGCCAGCAGCCTGTTCGCGCGCTCGAGAAGTTTGACCGCAGAGCTGGTGGAGCCTTCGTCGAAAGACCGTCGGCCGGTCTGTGCGAACAGTCGGCCCGCACGGCCCAGATCGCCGCCGGTCTCGGTCAGCTCGGCCACCATCGGAGACCACTCGCCGGGCAGACCGGGATGCAGTTCCTCGATCGCGTCCGCGCACCGTTGAGCCAGCTTGGCGCGCTCGGTCGGCGTCAGGCCGGCCAGCAGCGCATCGGCGGTCAGCGGATGGCAGAACGCGTACCAGTCCGGAATCGGTTCGTCCGGCCCGACCAACTGCGCGGCGACGCCTGCACGAAGGGTTGCCAGCAGCAACCGCTCGTCGGTCCCGGTCGCCTTGCGGACGACGCTCAGTGGAAACCGGTGCCCAATCACGGCGGCCAGGACGAGAATGTCGCGAGACTCACTGCCGAGTTGATCGGTGCGGCTCGTGATGCTCCGGACCACTGCGGCGGGTACGTTGGTGCGGAGCCCGTCGATCATCTGCAGGCTGCCGTCCGGCCGCGCCAGGAGCTGCCCCGACCGGCTGGCTTCCTGGAGCAGTTCCTCGACGATGAACGGGACGCCGGCGCTGTCCTGCCACAAACGTTGACACAGCTCGTCCGGCAGACCGTCGACCGGAACCTCGAGGCAGGCGGCCGCGAGCTCGACAACCTCGGCGGGCTGGAGCGGCTGCAGCTCGAGGAGGCCGGCCGAGCCGCGTTGCGCGGCGATCCTGGCCAATTCCGTTGCGTGGCAACGATCCGGGCGCACTGTCGCGACCAGCGCGATCTGCTGGTCCTCGAGGTTGTCCAGCAGGTACTCCACGACGGCCATCGTCTCCGGGTCCGCGTCGTGCAGATCCTCGAGGACGAGGAGGCAGCCGCGGTCACGGCCGACCAACGAGAGGAGACGGAGGACGGCCTCACCGAGCACTACTGGTGAGGCCGTTGCGTCGTGGGCGGTCCCGTCGTCCCAGTCAGGGACGAGTCGTCCAAGCACCTGCCGGTACGGCCCGAGGCTGTCCGGGTCCGGCATCTCGCCGCGCCGGATCAGGGCCAGCAGCGCCTCGGTGAAAGGGCGGAAAGCGACCATCGTTCCCAGTGCGCCGACCCGGCCGCGCAGTGCGGCCATCCCATGGTCGAGTGCATCTGCGGTAGCGAGCGCCGCGAGGCGGCTCTTGCCGATTCCAGGCTCGCCGACCAGGAAAACGGCACCCCCGTGCCCGGCGCGTGCTGTGGCCAGCAACTGAAGGAGCTGGTCGATCTCCGAGTTCCTGCCGACCACCCTGGGCGAACGGGTCTGCATGGTGGCCACTGTAATCACCGATTGCTGATACCGCAGCGGTACCGGCGAGGTCGGCCGGACAGACGTCCGGCCGACCCCACTGGTTCAAACGCTCGCTGGACGGAGGTCAGTGATGGCTGACCGACGTTGTCGTCTGAGGATCGCAGACCGCTGTGACGGCGGCAGCGAACGCAGACAAACCGACCACGCCGGTCAGAGCCATCGCCCGGGCGCCGATCCGGATGCGGGTCGGCAGGGTGACTGGGCCCAGGGGGTCGGTCTCGGTATCGGCCTGGCTGGAACACTCGTCGTTCTGGAAGTTGTCGTTCTGGGCGGACATGTTTCTTCTCCTGTTGCCGAATGGACGCAAGCCGGAGCACCCGAAGCCGATTCGCGCCAGACCGGTCAGCAGATCTGGAGACGGAACCGCACGAGGTGCCCGGGAGCGTGGGCGTGCTGTTGGTACCGCAGCGAATCGCTCAGGTGCTGATCACCGTGGTGGTGACGGAATCGAACGATCCCATCGCGACGGCGACTCCTGACAGTCCGACCACACCGGTCAGGGCCAGTGTCCTGGCGCCGATCCGGAGGCGGGTGGGCAGGGCGATCGGGCCTAGCGGATCGGTCTCGGTCGCGGCCTGGTCAGCGTGGTCGCGACACTCGTCGTTCTGGAAGTCGTGGTTCTGGGCGGTCATGCGGTTCTCCCCTGTGCTGTGTGAATGTCAGCGCATTGCAGTGCGCCGCCATCCGGTGGTTGATTCCAGCAACAGCACGGACGGCACGCGTTCTGGGAACGCCAGCCGGAGCAACCCGTAGCCGATTCCCGCCAGACCGGTCAGCAGACCTGGAGATGGAACCGCACGAGGTGTACCGCACTGTGGTCCGTACTGCTGTAGTGCAGCGAGCACCAGCCGGATACGGGTTTGCCGTACCCCCTCAACGGCTGGGTGTTCGCTTCGGTCGATCCACGCCAG
This sequence comes from Kribbella sp. NPDC005582, assembly GCF_040605415.1. Taxonomy (NCBI): domain Bacteria; kingdom Bacillati; phylum Actinomycetota; class Actinomycetes; order Propionibacteriales; family Kribbellaceae; genus Kribbella; species Kribbella sp. NPDC005582. Next base: position 1,467,170 of record NZ_JBEXCU010000001.1, on the reverse strand, counting down.
TGGTTCGACCGCGCCGAACTCGCCATGACACAAACTGAGGTCTGCGAGTACCGGACGTTCGGAGGCGGTCCTCAAATACATTTCGAGGTCCACGGGTTTTCCTGCCGCCAGTTGAGCCAGGGTGGTGCCGGCATCGCCGGAACACCAACCAGGACTGGGGTTCTGGCTATTGCGGTCTAGATCGGCTGCGGCCGAGGCTGCGGCCGCGTACTTGTCGCCAGGGACGGCGTACCGGCCGAGTGCCCAGGCGATGCCCTGGTAGCCGCGGGCGAAGCCTGCGCGGGGTGCGGCCTGTCCGTTGCCGACGACCTGGACCAGGTCGTCGGCGTAGCGCTGAGCGAGCCGGGCAGCAGCCGGTACGTCGCGGATCGCCTGCATGGCGGCGAGCCCGCCGGCCGCGCCCTCGGCGTACGTCGGGAACTCCGTCGGGTCCAGCGTGAGCTGACTTGTCAGGCCGAGTGCTGCGCGGAGCCAGGTGGACAGCTCGGCGTCGCCGAGGAGCGAGGACAAGCGGTCCAGTCCGTAACTGATGCCGCCGAGGCCGTGCAGTCCCGGGCCGATCAGCTGCGTCGATTCCAGGTCGGAGGCGAGCGCCTCCAGCAAGTGGGGGACGGGGCGAATGACATCGCGCGCCAACTCGCAGTACTTGCTCTCCCCCGTCAGTGCGCCGACCTGGGCGAGGAAGAGCGCCGTACCGGTGTAGCCGTTGGTGAGTCCGGCGCCCATCGGCCGCACTGCCCAATGGTTGTCGTCGAGGAGTTCCAGTCCGATCCAGTTCGCCGCACCGCCGGTTTGACCGATGACCTGGGCAATGATCTCGTCGGCGATGTCGGTGGCGGCTGCCAGTACGCCGTCCGGGTCGGCGCCCGCGGTGCCGAGCGATTGCCGGGTTGTCGTGCTCCTGTGGACGATCGGTTCGGGCCGGGTGGCCAGGGTCGCCGAGATCAGCCACCGCTGCCGGTGCTGATCGACATCACTCAGCGCTGCGATCTTCTGCTCGACCTTGGCGAGTCCGGCGGCGGCGAGCACACCAGGCAGGCGGGTGCCGTCGGACGCCCAGACGTCGCTGCTGCCTGGCTGGACCGTGAACAGCGGAATGTCTCCGGCCCACATGTCGTCCAGCTCGTGGGGGACGAGACGGTGCAAAGAAGGATCGGCCTCCCACAGGAGGTCGAGCAACTGGCTCCGCCCGTCGGCTCCGCGAAGGGCGTTCGGATGCGTGGCCTCGTCGAGCAGGCCCGCGTACAAGCTGGTGTTGCGGGGCACGAGGCGCACCTGGTCGGATGCGCAACGGGCCAGCATGCCGCTCGGTCCGAGGAGCTCTCCGCGGTTGCGGGCGATCGCTTGATAGGCGTCGCGGAAGCCCATCAGTAGGGCGGTCTCATGGTCACGTGGCTCGATCGCTGCGCCGCCGAGCGTCGGCCTGTTGTTCGCGCCGGCGACCATGCCGGGCACTCGGACCAAGTGCATCGAATCCATCCCGGCATCCGCCCATTCGACACGCAACGAGGCAGTCGCTGCGGCGTCCCCGCCGAGCCCGGAGATGTCGGCCACCGAACCGCCTTCTCCGACAAGCAGAAGCGGCAGCAAGGCTGTGCGCGAGACCGAGCTTCGAAGTGCCCGGTTCGCCGGGTCGCCCCCGGTCGTGCCAGGCGGAGTCGGGGACGGGTGGAACAGCGTTTCGATGTCCACCAGCACCGGGTGTTCGCCGTGGGCGATGAGGTTTTCGTAGTGCATGTCGGTGCCGTCGAGGACGTACAGCAACGCGAGTAGCGCGCCTTGGCGGTGGTAGAAGCGGCGTACGGCGCCTGCGTCGGGGCAGGGGGCGGCGGTGACGAACTCCAGCCAGCCATAGTCGGTACGGCGTTCCAGGCGGACTGTTTGCAGGTCCAGACCGGTCTTACTGTTCAGCCAGTCGACGAACTCGTTGAAGTGGCCGTGGAGGTCGAGGGGCCGCGGTTTGTACACGACGCGGCGGCCGTCGGCGAAGATGAGGATGGCGGTGCAGCGGCCACCGCGGTGAGCGTCGCCGCTGGTCTCGATGGAGACCAGAGCGCCGGGATCGCGGCCGTCCAGGAGGCCGGTGACGAGCGACTCTCGGTCCTCGGCGAGTCGTGCCAGCAGTTCGAGGTGACCCTCGATGCTCTGTCGGCACGACTCGCCCAGGACCCGGGCCAGCACCGGATAGGCGGCCAGGAGTTCCGCCAGCTCGCTCCCTCCGACGAGCCGGTGGGTGAAGTTCAGGAAGCGCAGTGCGGGAGTGGCGCCGACGAGTTCGCCGCGGTCGCGGGCTCGGGCCAGTTCCAGGACCAGGGTGCGGCTTGCGAGTTTGACCAGGCGGAGGCCCAGGCGGCTCAGGAACTGCTCGGTCAGTACGCCGGTGTGGCCGGCGGTGGTCAGGTCGTCGCGGGCGACGGTGAGGAGCGGCTGCAGGCACTCCAGGAAGGCCTGCTGCCAATCGTCGCCGACTGCCACCGGGTGTGGGCACGGGTGGGCGGCGGTGCTGCGCTCGACGTACTGGGCCCAGGCCGGCATCGCGCCGGACTGCTCGTCCGGCCGCAGTGCGGCGGACCACCAGGCGCTGTCGCGCTGATCGGTCCGGGGCGGACTCGCGGTGGTTGAGCTGAGCATGCGCTCAGGCTGCCATCGGCAGTCGGTGCTCGACATGGGTATCGGGCCCCCATATTTCTCGGCCGGACAGGGGATGGGGGATGACAACGAAGGGCAACTGCCGCGGGGCGACGACTGGGGGTTGATCACCCCGCGGCAGCAGCGCCCGGCCGGCCTTTGGTGGAAGGCGGGCCGGATCAGTGGGGGAGCGCTACTACGGCTCCCAGTTCTGCTTCTGCACTCGTCCTTGGCCTCCTCTGCCGCGAATTCTGGAAGGAATGCCGGGAACACTGCCTGACAGGTCAGGCAGACGGCAAGGGATCGGCGCCCCCATCTTTCGCCGGAACGTCGGACGAAAACATGGGGGCAGGACCCCCATGTGAAAACGCGCGTGCGCTGCGACGGTGAGCAGGTGCTATCTCCCGTCGCTCCTGGTTTGCCGGTGTCTGCGCACTCGGTGCTGGACACCGTTCCGCAGCTGCCCGGTCAGTCGGCTGCGGCCGCACTCCGGGAGACCGCGGAGGTTGCACAGGCTGCCGACGACCTCGGCTACCGCCGGTTCTGGTTGGGGGAGCAGCACGGCGTCCGGGGCGTCGGCAGCGCAGCACCTGCTGTGCTCGCCGCAGTTCTGGCAGCACGGACCGATCGGATCCGGCTCGGCTCGGCCGGCGTTCTACTGACCAACCACCAGCCGCTGGTGATCGCCGAACAGTTCGCGGCGCTCGCTGCGGCGTACCCGAGCCGGATCGATCTCGGTGTGGGCCAGCAGTTCAGCCACGCACCCAGTACGGCGGCCGCGCTCGGCGGTAGCGCCCGGGACACGTTCCCGCAGCGACTCGACGAGTTGTGCGGGTTCCTCCGGGACGGGATGCCCGGTCGCGCACCTGTGGGCGATGTGCGGCTGGCACTGGCCGGGCTGCCGCCGCCGGTGCTCGTGTGCGCCGATCACCCCGGTGCGGCCGCGGTTGCCGCCGTACGGGGGTTGCCGGTCGTGGTGCAGCACCACAGTGCGACGGCGATGACCAGTGCGGCGGTGGCGGCGTACCGGGATCACTTCGAGGCCAGTGGGCCGACGGTGAAGCCCTACTTGGCGGTGACGATCGGAGTGGTCGCTGCGGACACGGAAGAAGAGGCGATCATCCGTTTCGCTGAATACGTGCGAGTGAAGACGCGGCTCAGTGTGGCCTCGCCGCGCGCGACCACAGCCGAGCTGATGGCGTTGCTGGAGCCGCCACTGACTGGACGCGAGCGGGGTCGCGCCGAACGGCTTCTGGACGACCCGGGACATGTGGTCGGCTCCAGGACCTCCGTGGTCTCGGCACTCGGCAGTCTGGTCGCCGGTACGACGGCTGACGAGCTCATGCTCGTCCCGCTCGCCTTCGACGGGCTGGTGCGGTCGTCGATCCTGCGCACGATCGCAGCCGGTCTGACGCGTGCGATCCGCACGGTCCCGCGGCACGCTCCGCCGCTCATTGCCACTGCCTGACGGCGACCTATGGTGGGTACATGGACCAGGAGCAGGCCGTTGTCGAGGGATGTCCGACTGAGCTGTTCATCGGGGGCAAGTGGAGAGCAGGTGAAGGCGGCCGCACGCTGGCTGTCGAGGACCCCTCCACCGGTACGACGCTGTGCGAGGTCGCCGATGCCAGTCCGGCAGACGGCGTGGCCGCACTGGACGCCGCGGTAGCAGCACAGGCCGACTGGGCTGCGACACCGCCACGCGAGCGCGGTGAGATCCTGCGCCGCACCTACGAGCTGATGACCGAGCGCACCGACGAGCTGGCGCTCTTGATGACGCTCGAGATGGGCAAGCCGATCGCCGAGTCCAAGGGTGAGATCGCGTACGCCGCCGAGTTCTTCCGCTGGTTCGCCGAAGAGGCAGTCCGGATCGAAGGCAGCTACCAGGTCGCACCCAACGGCAAGGGCCGCTTCCTGGTGATGCGGCAGCCGGTCGGCCCGTGTCTGCTGATCACGCCGTGGAACTTCCCGGCCGCGATGGGCGCCCGCAAGATCGGCCCGGCGGTCGCGGCCGGCTGCACGATGGTGATCAAGCCCGCCGCGCAGACGCCGCTGTCGATGCTGAAGCTGGCCGAGCTGATGACCGAGGCCGGCCTGCCGCCCGGCGTACTGAACGTCCTGACCACCAGCGACTCCGGTGGCGTGATGGAGCCGCTGATCCGCGACGGCCGCGCGCGCAAGCTGTCCTTCACCGGCTCGACGCAGGTCGGGCGCAAGCTGATCGAGCAAGCCTCGGAGCAGGTGCTGCGGACCAGCATGGAGCTCGGCGGCAACGCGCCGCTGCTGGTCTTCGCCGACGCCGATCTCGACCAGGCCGTCGAGGGCGCGATGCTCGCGAAGATGCGCAACGGCGGCGAAGCCTGTACGGCGGCCAACCGGATCTACGTCGAGTCGCCCGTCCTCGAGGAGTTCTCCCGGCGGCTCACCGAGCGGATGAGCGCCCTGACCGTCGGCCGCGGCACCGCGGACGGTGTCGACGTCGGACCGCTGATCGACGCGGCCCAGCGGGACAAGGTCAAGGACCTGGTCGACGACGCGGTCGACCGCGGCGCCCGCGTCCTGACCGGCGGATCGATTGCCGAGGGCAACGGATACTTCTTCCCGCCGACCGTGCTCGCCGACGTACCGCGGGACGCCCGGTTGCAGAAGGAGGAGATCTTCGGCCCGGTCGCCCCGCTGACCGCGTTCGACACCGAGGACGAAGCCGTCGCGATGGCGAACGACACGGAGTACGGGCTCGTCTCCTACCTGTTCACCAACGACCTGACCCGCGCATTGCGCATCTCCGAACGCCTCGAGACCGGCATGATCGGCCTCAACCAGGGCATCGTCTCCAACCCCGCGGCGCCGTTCGGCGGCGTCAAGCAGTCCGGCCTCGGCCGCGAAGGCGGCTCGGTCGGCATCGACGAGTACCTGGAGACCAAGTACGTCGCCATCAACATCTAGTTATTCGGCCAGCCAGCGCTGCACGGTCTCGGCGTCCGGGCGCGGGCTGGTGCCGATGGCGTGCGGGACGAAGCGGGCGTAGTAGTCGGTGATCGGCCCGTCGGACTCGCGCACCATCATGCCGGCAGCGGATCCGTCGACGATCCAGCTGCCGAGCACGGCCTGGTTCCCGTCGTACGACGGGAGTGGGTGCCACTGCTGGTAGACCATGGTCTCCATGTCGTAGGGACCGTCCTGTGTGTGGTCCTCGTCGGCGGTGTGGATGACGATGTTGCTGCCCTCACGGCCGTGCAGCGGTTTGGCCACCCACTCGGTCAGGTCGCCCGGATGTCCGAAGTACGAGGGCAGCAGGTTCGGGTGGTCGGGGTAGAGCTCCCAGAGCACCGGCAGGATCGCCTTGGTGGACAGCATGGTCTTCCAGACCGGCTCGATCCACTGCACCGGCTGGCGTTCCGTGCCGGCCAGGATGAATCGGCCGAACTGCTCGTCGAGCATGTCCTCCCACGGGTACAGCTTGAACGCCGTCCGGATCGGTCGGTTTCCCCAGTCCACAAAGGCGCGCTGCGCGGAGTCCCAGCCCACGTCCTCGATCTGATGCCCGTACGTCGCCAGTCCGGCCATGGCGGCGGTGTCGCGCAGGTACGCGACCGTCATCTCCTCCTCACCGGAAGTCTCGGCGGCGGAGTGGAAGAAGTGCGCCTCGTTGCCCGGCAGACGACCCGCAGCGAGCTGGCGGGCCCACCACTGCACCAGGCGGTCGTGGACCGAGTTCCACTGGTCGGCGTCCGGGAAGACGTCCTCCAGCCAGTTCCACTGGATCACTGCGGACTCGACCAGTCCGGTCGGGGTGTCGCCGTTGATCTCCAGCATTTTGGGGTGCGTGCCGTTCCAGGCCAGGTCGAAGCGCGCGTACATGGACAGGTCCTCGCGCTTCAGCGACTGCTGGACCAGAGCGAGGGTGCCGGGCGCCAGACCGAGCTGGGTGTCGGAGAACCGGTCACCGGTCGCCATCACCTCGGCTGCGTGCCGGCACATCGCATAGAGCTCCTCGGTGACGCTCTCGAGGTGCAGCACCTCGTCCATGGTCACCTCGTACCAGGCGCTCTCGTTCCAGTACGGGCGTTCGGAGCCGTCGGGCATGTCGGTCATCGGGAACACCAGTCCCTGCTGGACGACCTTGTCGCGCCAGCCAGACCGCGGCTTAGTTGTGTGCCGCCACATCAGCCGCCGGACCTCCCATGGCTGGAGTGGCCGAAGCCACCACGCGAGACGGTGCCGATGTCGCCACCGCTCTTGGACAGTCCACCACGCTGGATGGTCGGCGAACCACCACTGCCGCCGCCTCCTGTCCGGTCGTCCCGCTCTCGGGGGACGGTGTAGGTACCGTTGCCTCTGTAGTACCTGCCACCGATGGGCGGTACGTAGGCAGAGCTCCGAGTCGCCATGTAGAACCAGAAGAACCCTGCGCCCGAGCCGTGGTACTCCCGCTCGTCCTTGCAGTTGCTGTCATCGACCCTGGTCTCCGTCTGCGGATCGACACAGATCGCCGCATAGTCGGCGGTGTCGTCGTCGCTGGAGCACCCGGTGAGAGTGGCCGCGACCAGCGCGGTCAGGCCGAGCGTGATGCCGGCACTCCGCATCCGCCTGATGTTCACCTCAAGACTGACGAGGTGGTCATGTCAGCGGTTCCCGTTCATGAGCTGAGTCACAGTGACCAGCTGGAAGCCCCGTGCGCGCAGCTCCTTCACGATCGGAACGACTGCCTCGTCCGTGTACGGCGCGTTGTCGCCGCCGTGCATGTGGAGCACCACGATCGAGCCGTTCTGCACGTGGGACAGCACCTGCTTGATGATCGGCTTCGGTGACTTCGCAAAACCGTCAGCACCCGGTACGTCCAACCCCACTGCGGTCACTCCGGCCGGGGCCAGCTCGTGCAACGCCGTACCGTCGTAGCAGCCGCCGGGGAACCGGAACCAGCGGGTGGCCTGCCGGTCCAGCTGGTCCAGCTGTTTGACTGCCTTCTGGACGTCGGCCAGCATCTCCGCGCGCGGGACCGTGCCGAGTGTGTAGCAGTGCTTGGTGAAGGCGCGATGGTCGTAGGTGTGCGTGCCGAGCTCGAACAGTGGGTCACCGGCCAGCTCCCGGGTGACCTGCGGATACTGCTCCATCCACATGCCGGTCAGGAACATGGTGGCCGGCACCTTCAGTGTGCGGAGTTCAGTGATCAGTTGGGCGTTGTAGTACGACGTGACCTTGCCGCTCAGCAGCCGCTTCCGCATGACTGCTGTCAGGTCGGCGTCGAAGGTCAGGGCGACCCGCTTCTGGTCTCGCGGGCCGTGGTCGACGATCGGCATCAGGTTGCTGTTGTGCGACTCCCCGGGCCGGCCGCTCGGCGTAGGCGTACTTGGCGTCGGTGAGCTGGGCGGGGGAGTGGCGCTGGGTGTGGGCGAGCTGGGCAGGGGAGTCGGCGTGGGTGTCGTACTCAGTGGCACGACACCCGTCGAGGGCTCCTCCTCTGCGCAGCCGGACATCATCAGTACGGCAGCCAGCAGCAGTGCGATTCCCCGTGCCCCAGTCACAATCGCCCAGTATGGCTCACTCTCCGGTCAGCAGATCGTTCACCGAGCGCAGCACCGGTACGCCGACCTCAGCCGGAGCGCTCGCTCCGGTGACGTGGAAGGTGTGGCTCTCGCCGGCCGACAGGGTGATCAGGCAAGAATCCACCCGCGCAGCCGGGTCCAGGCGGTCCGGGAAGAGCGCCAGGTCCTTGGCCAACGCGGTCGCCGTGACAGTGACGTCGTACCCGTCGCTGGTCGGGGTGACCTCAGCTGTGTAGGCGTTGGGCGCGAGCTGCAGTTTCGTGTCCTCGACGAAGTACCAGTACGCCGTCGTGCCGTCGTCCGCGCGGACCTCTAGATACTCGGTGGTCGAGTCCAGCGAAATCAGCGACACCGGCACCGTGTTCAGCGTGGCGGAGCGGGACTCTACTTCGAGAGCGATGCTCTCGCGGGCGAACACCTCGCCGCCCGGACCGGTCGCCCGCCGGGTCAGCGTGACCCTGGTCGACCACGCTTCGTCGGAGTCGTTGTGCGCGGCAACGACCAGCCCGTCGGCGGTCGGCTGCACGCTGAGCAGGCGATCGGCGTACACGCGCTTCAAGGCGAACCACAACGGCTTGCGGATCCCGTGCCCGTCGACCGCGGCCCACGACACGACCGGCCAGTTGTCGTTGAGCTGCCAGATGATCGCGCCGGTGTTCAGCGGGAACAGGCTGCGGAAGTGCTCGATCCCATAGATGATCGCCCGCGCCTGATTGAGCTGCGTCGTCCAGTGCCAATCGTCCATCGTCTTCCACATCGGCAGGTGATCACCAAGACCGCGCTCCAGCTTGAGGTTGCCCTCGAACGCCTTCTGGTGCACGAGCATCTGCTCGCCGTACGGGTCGAGGGGTTCGTCGTGCACCACCGAGGTCAGTGTCGACCAGGCCGGAGGGCCCTGGAACCCGAACTCCGACACGAAGCGCGGCTTGTACTTGCGGTACGTCGAGTAGTCCACCTGGTTCCACACGTCCCAGATGTGCATCGTGCCGTTGCGCTCGTCGTTCGGGTGGATGAAGTGGTCGTACGAGTACGGGCTGCCCGCCGAGTATGGCGTCCGCGGGTCGATCTCGGCGACGATCTTCGGCAGCAGGTCGAAGTAGTAGCCCTCACCCCACTTGCGCCCGGCCAGCGGCGCGCGCCAGCCCCACTCGACGTACCCCCAGAGGTTTTCGTTGTTGCCGTTCCAGACGGCGAGGCTGGCGTGCTTGCTCAGCCGGGTGACGGCCTGCTGCGCCTCGGCCTCGACCTCGCTCCACAACGGCTCCTCCTCGGAGTACGCCGCGCAGGCGAAGAGGAAGTCCTGCCAGACGAGCACGCCCTGCTCGTCGCAGATGTCGTAGAAGTCGTCGGTCTCGTAGATGCCGCCGCCCCAGACGCGCAGCAGGTTCATGCCGGAGTCGAGCGCGTCCTGGATGCTCGTCTCGTACGTCGAGCGGTTCAGCCTGGTCACGAACGCGTCGTCGGGGATCCAGTTCGCGCCGCGGACATAGATCGGCTTGCCGTTGACCGACAGGACGAACGGTCCGCCGTCCTTGTCGGGGGCAACGTTCATCGTGATGTCGCGGAAGCCGACCCGGCCGGTCCAGGTGTCGTCGCCCGCGGTAACGGTCACGTCGTACAAGGGTTGGTCGCCATGGCCGCGCGGCCACCAGAGCTCGACGTCGGCGACGGTGTTCGTCAGCACGACGCTCTCGGTGCCCGGGGCAACCGTTGCTGTGGCTGTCGTCCCGCCGACCTCGACGGTCACGGTCGTCTCGGCAGCGCCTGTGCTCCACGCCAGTGCCACATGCGTCGTGAGGACGCCGTCCGCGCTTGCCAACGGACGGACCGAGTCGATACGGACACCGCTCCAGGACTCGATTCGGATCGGCTTCCAGATCCCCGCGGTCGCGAGGTCCGGGCCCCAGTCCCAGCCGTAGTTGCTGGCCATCTTCCGGATCGCGTTGTAGGGATGCTTGTTCGTGTGTGGCCAGAGCCCGAGCGACTCGGCGAACCGCTGTGCCGCCTCGACCGGAGCCTCGAACGCGACCACCAGTTCATTGCCTTCAGCAACCAGAAGACCGGTGACGTCGAACCGGTAACCGCGGTGCTGGTTGCGGGTCCGGCCGAGCTCGGTTCCGTTCAGCGTCACGGTCGCCACCGTGTCCAGTCCGTCGGCCACCAGTTCCTGCACGACGTGCCCGTCCGCGTCCCAGTCGAAGGTCGTCCGGTACGTCCAGTCCGTCGAGCCGATCCACGCCAGCTTGCTCTCGTTGTCCCCGTCGAACGGGTCGGGGATGAGGCCGGCCGCGAGCAGGTCGGTGTGCACCTCACCAGGCACGGCTGCCGCGACCGGAGTGGTCAGCACCCCGGCGTCGGCCTCGGGCACCGGCCCGGCGACCGCCTGGAGGGTCCAGGTGGCGCCACCCTCGGTGGTCAGATTCTTGCGAGCTGTCACAGCGGACTCCAGAAGGACGTGAACCGGTTTAGTCAGGACAAACTACAGCTCCCAGACCGAAGTCCGGGAGCTGCAATTCAGGGAGCGAGAACGTACCGCTGCCAGATGTCGGCGAGCGCCTCGTGGCCGGCGGCCGAAGGGTGCACACCGTCGTCGGCGAGCGTGGCCGGGCCGACCTCGGCCGCGAGCCGGTTGAGCTCGACATCGGCCGGTACCAGGATCGCGTCGTACTCACGGGCAAGCTTCCGGACGACCTCGATCTTCGGGTCGAGGTCCTCGCGCCACTCGGCGTGCTCGGGCTTCACCTGCAGCACGAACGGCTCGACCAGCACGAGCGGGCACTGCAGCGGCTCGAGCAGTTGCCGGTACGACGCCTCGTACGCCTCGACCGGGGTCGGGTCGTTCTTGTCGTAGCGGCGCCAGGTGTCGTTGATGCCGATCAGGATCGACACCAGCGACGGCTCGAAGGCCAGGACGTCGGTGGACCACCGCGCGACCAGGTCCTTCGCGCGGTTGCCGCTGGTCCCGGCGTTGACGATCCGGGGCCGATCATCGCCGAGGTCCTCGGCGATGTCGCGAACATAGGTGTTTCCCAATCCGGTGGGATCGGTGCGATGACCGCCGTCGGTGACGGAGTCCCCGGCGAACACGACGGTCCACCGGGGATCCAGCTGAAGTTTGTTCACCAGGTCAACTTTACAAAGTCGCCGCGTGCACGTCCCAGTCCTCTTCCAGGACCGGGGCGACCTCGACTGTGCTGGTCACATCCACGAACTGACCGGTGTCGATCGAGTCGGTGATGGAGGCCATCACGTCGACCACGTGGAAAGCGAGCGCTCCGCTGGCCCGGTGCGGCCGGTCCGCGCGGATCGCGCGAGCCATCTCCAGTACGCCGGTACCGCGCTGGGCCGTCGCTTCGGTCGTGGTCAGCGTCTCCCAGTCCTCAGCACCCCGGCGGCGGATCTTGATCTCGCCGTCGAACCCGTTCGGGTCCGGTACGGCGAGGGTCGCCTCCGTGCCGGTGATCTCGACGAACCCGTGCCGCGGCAGCGGTGAGTCGAAGCTGAAGATGCTCTGCGACGACTGCCCCGACTCGAACTTCGCGAGCGCGCTGACGTGCGTCGGAACCGTCACGTCGAAGTCGGTGCCGGCCAGCGGACCCGATCCGATCGTGCGCTTCTCCTTCGACTTCGACCCGATGCCGGCCACCGCTGCGACCGGGCCGAACAGCTGGACGAGCGTGGTCAGGTAGTACGGGCCGATGTCCCACAGCGGGCCGGCGCCTTCCTGGAACAGGAACGCCGGGTTCGGGTGCCACGACTCCGGGCCGGGCGACTGCATCAGGGTCAGCGCGGTCAACGGCGTACCGATCTCGCCACGCTCGATGATCCGGCGCGACTCCTGCAGACCCGGACCCAAGATGGTGTCGGGAGCGCAGCCGAGCCGGAGCCCGGCGTCCTGCGCGGCCGCCAGCAGCTTGCGGCCGCTCTCCTGGTCGAGCGAGAACGGCTTCTCGCTCCAGACATGCTTGCCTGCGGCAACGGCTGCCAGGGCCACCTCGACATGCGCGACCGGGATGGTCAGGTTGACCACGATCTCGACGTCCGGGTGGTTCAGCACGGCCTCGGGAGCCCCGTGGGTCTCGACGCCGTACTCACTCGCCTTGTCCTTGGCGGCCTCGGGCCGAAGGTCGCCGATCGCGACGACCTTCAGGTCGGGAAAGCTCTGCATGCTCTTGAGGTAGGCGTCGGAGATGACTCCGGCGCCGATCACGCCTACGCCGACAGCGGTCATGCGGGTGCGCCCTCTCCGGTCAGGAACTTGAAGGAGCCCTCGACGGCGTCGAAGATCTCGCCGGTGAAGTCGTCCAGCTCGACCACGCGCAGAGCCTGCGGGGCCGCGGCCAGGATGTCGGCGATCGCGATCGTGCCGTCGCCGACTGCCGTCTGGGCCTTGTTGTTCAGCGTGCCGTCGCCATCCTTGACGTGGATCGCCTTGACGCGGTCGCCCCACTTCTTCAGCAGGGCCGGGATGTCACCGCCACCGACGACGCCCCAGTAGGTGTCCACCTCGAGGATCACGTTCTCGTTCAGGTGGTCGACGAAGATCTCCAGCGGGTGGGCGCCGTCGATCTTGTTCTCGAACTCGAACTGGTGGTTGTGGTAGCCGACCGTGATGCCGTGCTCGGCGGCCTCGACGGACGCCTGGTTCAGGGCCTCGGCGGTCGCCTTGATGTCGTCGGCCGACAGCCAGCGGGCCGGGTCGACGTGCGGGTCGATGACGGTGCCGATGCCGAGCTTCGTGGCGGCCTCGTAGATCGCCGCAGCCTCACCCTTGAGCAGGCCGGCGTGGGTGGTAGGCGCCGAGAGACCGTGCTTGGGCAGCGCTTCGGCCAGCCGGTCCGCGTTCGCCGGGATGCCGAACGGTTCCACCTTGGTGAAGCCGATCTCGGCGATCCGGGCCAGGGTGGCGTCGAAGTCCTCTTCGAGCTTGTGCCGGACCGTGTACAACTGGAGGGACAGGTTGTCCACTGCGACCATGGGTTTCTCCTCGTGACCGGCACCGCGCCCGCTGCCCTGGAGCCGCCGTACCGGTGTGGTAGCCGAACCGGTTAAGTAACGCTGGCAACCGTATCCCACAGCAGGTCGCCCCGACTAGGGTCAGCCCAGACCTCGAACGAACGCGACCGGAACCGGCGAGTTCCGATATGCGACCAATAGGGTCACTCTCTGCGCCCACTTGGTGACACGGCGTGGAAACGCGCGCACACTGGAGGATTCCGGACCGACCGTCAGCGGTCCGGCCGCCCGTGAGGAGTTTGTTGTGCCCCGAGTCACCATCAAGGAGATCGCACGCCGCGCCGGCGTCTCCAAAGGCGCGGTGTCCTACGCGCTGAACAACCAGCCCGGAGTCTCCGCGGCTACCCGTGCGCGGGTCTTGAGAGTCGCCGAAGAAATGGAGTGGGTTCCGAACCGTGCCGCCCGTCAGCTGTCCGCGGCACGCAGTGAGACCTTCGGCCTGGTGCTGGCGCGATCCGCGCAGACCCTGACCGAAGAGCCGTTCTACATGGGCTTCGTGGGAGGTGTGGAGTCCGTGCTCGCCGAGCGCTCGTACGCGTTGGCCCTTCAGGTGGTGACCAACTTGGACGACGAGCTCGCGACGTACCGGAAGTGGGCCGCGGAACGCCGCGTCGACGGAGTGATCGTGGTCGACCTCCGGGTCGCCGATCCCCGGATCCCGTTGCTGCGCAAGCTCGGGCTGCCCGCCGTACTGGTCGGTGACCCCGAACTGGCCGACGGCCTGCCCTGCGTCTGGACCGACGGCACCGCCGCCATGCACACCGCCGTCGGCCACGTCGCCTCCCTCGGCCACCGCCGCGTCGCCCGAGTCGCCGGACCCCCGGAGTACGGCGATGTCTGGATCCGCGACCGCGCTTTCGCCGCCGCGAGCAGCCGCTACGGCCTGCAGACCAACGTCATCCACACCGACTACTCCGCCGACCAAGGTGCCGCCGCCACTCGCGACCTACTCGCCGCCGACCCGCGACCGACCGCGATCATCTACGACAACGACCTGATGGCCGTCGCCGGTCTCGCGGTCGTCCAAGGCCTCGGCGCCGTCGTACCGCGTGATGTCACCCTGGTCGCCTGGGACGACTCCACCCTGTGCCGCATCACCCACCCCCGCCTCACCGCCATGTCCCACAACATCGTCGCCTTCGGCGCCGAAGTAACCCACCGCCTCCTCGCCCTCCTCGACCGCACCCCCACCCCCGCCCATCCCCCCACCACCCCCCTCCTCATCATCCGAGACTCCTCCGCCCAGCCCCCGCCCTAACCATTTGGCTGCCTAGCCACGGAGATTGGGGGTTAAGCACCCATATCCACGGTGCTTAACCCCCAATTCGCCTGCCCAGCCAGCCAAATGCGGATCCCCCGACGCGCGCCCGCACCGGCTCGGGGTTGGGGGTGCGCATTTGAGTGCCTCGCCAGCGAGTTCGGGGGTTGTGCACTCGTATTCACGGTGCTTAACCCCCAAGGTGGCTGCCCAGCCAGCCCAAATGGGGTTAGGCGGTGACGGTGACGGGGAGGCCGTTGACTGCGGCGGTGCCGGAGATGGGGTCGGTGAGGGCGGCGTCGGTTAGGTCGTTGAGGGAGATGCCGGGGAGTTGGGTGGCGATGGCGAGGTGGACGCCGGGGCGGGTGTGGCCGTAGCCGTGCGGGAGGGAGACCACGCCGGGCATCATGTCGTTGCTGGAGGCAACTTCTACGGTGAGGGCGCCGGCGGCGGAGGTGATGGTGACGAGCTGGCCGGTGCTGAGGGAGCGGTCGGCGAGGTCGGTGGGGTGCATCAGGAGGTGATGGCGGGGTTTGCCTTTCACCAGGCGGGCCGAGTTGTGCATCCAGGAGTTGTTGCTGCGCAGGTGGCGGCGGCCGATCAGGAGCAGTTCGCCGGGAGCTGTCACCGGCAGTTCGGACAGACGATCGAGGTCGGCGAGGATCAGCGGCTGGTCGAGGTTGATCCGTTTGTTCTTGTGGAACAGGGCTCCGGGCAGCGCTGGTTGCAGCGGGCCGAGGTCGATTCCGCCGGGTGACTTCCGCAGTTTGCGGAGTGACAGCTTGTACGGGCCGATCCGCAGTCCCACGTCGACGATCCGGCGCGGCGCCAATCGCAGTCGCGCCTCCGTGACGAGTCGCCGCCGGCTCAGCGGCGTACGTCGTACCAGCGCGGTGCCGAGGTCGCGGAAGATCTCCCAGTCGTGCCGAGCCGCAGCCGGCTTCGCCAGTACGGCGTCGTTCCAGCGGGCCGTGTTGCGGACCGCGAGGTTGTGGAAGATCACGTCGTAGTGCTCGCGCTCGAGCGGCGGTGCCGGGGGCAGGATGACGTCGGCGTGCCGCGTGGTCTCGTTGATGTACGGATCGATCGCGACCATGAACTCGAGCGACTCGAATGCCTCGTCGAGCTTCCGGCCGTCCGGCGTCGACAGCACCGGGTTCCCGGCGATCGTCACCATCGCGCGGATCTGCCCTTCGCCCGGCGTCAGAATCTCCTCCGCCATCACCGACACCGGCAGTTCGCCGCCGAACTCCGGCAGCCCGCGGACCCGGCTCGACCACGCGCCGAGATGCCCACGCCCGAGTCCGATCAGCGCGTTCACCGCCGGCCGCGGGAACATCGTGCCGCCCGGCCGATCCAGGTTGCCGGTGATGATGTTCAGCACCTGAATCGCCCACTGGCACAGCGCGCCGAACTGCTGCGTCGAGACCCCGACCCGTCCATAGACGGCGGCACGTCCCGCGGTCGCGTACTCACCGGCGATTCGCCGGATCACGTCCGCGTCGATCCCGGTCAGCGCGGCCGCACGCTCCGGCGTCCACTCCTCGACTGCTGCTTCCACCGCCGCCAGCCCATCGACGTACGGCGCCGGTCGCGCATTGCCGTCAGCGATCACCTGATGAATGAGCGCGAGCAGGAAAGCCGCGTCGGTCCCCGGCCGGACGAAGTGGTGTTCGTCGGCGACCGCCGCGGTCTCGGTACGGCGCGGATCGATCACCACGACCTTGCCGCCGCGCTTGCGCACATCCTTGATCCGCCGCCCGAAGCCGGGCGCGGTCATCATGCTGCCGTTCGACGCGAGCGGGTTGGCGCCCAGCATCAGCAGGTACGACGTGCGGTCGATATCAGGCACCGCGATCATCAACTGATGCCCGTACAGCAGGTACGACGCGAGCATCTGCGGCAACTGATCGATCGACGTGGCACTGAACTTGTTCCGCGTACGCAACTGCCGAACCATCGTCGGCATGTGCGTCAGCGCACCGAGGCTGTGCACGTTCGGGTTGCCGAGATACACGCCGAGCGAGTTCCGGCCGTGCTCGCGCTGGATCGCGGTCAGCTTGCTCACGACCAGTTCGTACGCCGCCTCCCAGCCGATCTCCTGCCAGCCGTCCGCAGTACGCCGTACTGGAGTGGTGAGGCGGTCCGGATCCTCCTGCAGGTCGCGCAGCGCGACCGCCTTCGGGCAGATGTGGCCGCGGGACAGTGGGTCCGACTCGTCGCCGCGGATGTCGGTGACATGGCCGTCCTCGACCGTCACCAGCACTCCGCAGATCGCTTCACACAGGTTGCACGAGGTCCGCCGTACCGTGGTCGCCATCCCGCCAACTTACCCCCGGGTAGCGAAGCTCGCCATCAGTCGAAGCGCGCCTCGTCGAGCCGGCCGAGGATGGTGTCGACGATCTCGGCGGCGGACAGGTCGGAGTTGTCGAGCCAGAGGCCGCGCCGCGGGCTGAAGGCGTGCAGCTCGTAGTCGAGCTCGTCGACCAGGTGATACGAGCCGCCGAGCCGCCCGGAGATGACCTCGGGCCGCGGCGTCAGTACGACGAGGTAGCGCGGGCGGGTGCGGATGCCGTCGAGGAACTCGCGGAGCAGCTCGCCGATCACGACGTCCTGGAGGATGACGGTGAAACCGGCCTCGGCGTACGAGTCGGCGGCCTGGCAGGCGAGCCGGAAACCGAGCTGCATCTGGCGCTGCGCCTCGGCCGGATCGTCGGTCATCGTGGCGTGCCCGCTGACGATCATCCGGCGGAACAGATTGCCCGGAATGTTGACGCCGTACTCGAAGCGCTCGGCGAGCATTTGGGCGACCGCGGACTTCCCGGCAGCCATGATTCCGCTGACGACGATCACCCCAGCGGACTCCATGCTGGTGATGGTGCCACGCCTGGCGGAGGTTTAGTCAGGTTTCCGGCGAACTTGTCGTTCTGTGGACGAGAAATCCTTGGTTTGTAAGGGCTTTTCGCTCAGCAGCGAGTCGATGTGAAGGCGAAGCAGTCGCCGCAGCCGAGTCGCCGTGGTGTGGTTCGGCTGGATGGCCGCATGCAGTGCGAGACCGTCGATCAAGGCATGCAAACGTTCCACCTCCAACCGCAGGTCCAGACCGTCGCGCAGTGCACCGGCCTCGGCCAGGGCGTTCACCAGCTCGGCGCAGAGTTCGCGGAGCCCGTTGTGCACCGTCTCGACGGTGTCGTGCAAGGTGCCGGCGCCGGACTCGGCCTGGGCCTGGGCCATGAAGGCGAGCCAGACGTCGAACTCCGCCTTCCGCTCGGCGTCGAGCGGAAGTGCCTCCTCCAGATAACGCAGTACGACGACGGTCGGGCTGCCCTTCGCGCCACCGCGCGCGGTCAGCGCGGTGATCCGATCGCCGACCCGGCGCGAGACCAGCTCCATCGCGAAGCTGAGCAGACCGTCCTGATCGGGGAAGTAGTAGCGCACGGCGCCGGCGGACCAGCCCGCCTCGGCGGCGATGGTGCGGACCGACGCGGCGCGGATCCCGTCGCGGCGGACCACCCGCCACAGAGCCTGGGCGATCTCTTCGCGGCGGGCGTCGTGGTCGACGATCTTCGGCATGGGCCCTTTTTAGCACACCTGTGTTATCGTCGTTTCACAACACGGTCGTACTAAAACGAACGAGGGGTGAACCGCTGTGCTGCTCGCTGTGATCGCTGCGTGCGAGATCGGGTTCTGGGTCCTGCTCGCCGCCGGGATGGCGACGCGCTACCTCTTCCGGCTGCCGAGAGTCGGCATGGTGCTGCTGATGATGGTTCCACTGGTCGACGTGGTGATGCTGGTCGCGAGCGTGATCGACATCCACCGCGGCGGCGAGCCGTCGTTCAAGCACTCACTGGCGGCGATCTTCATCGGGGTCAGCGTCGGCTTCGGTCATCAGACGCTCAAGTGGGCCGACGGCTGGGCGGCGTACCGGTTCGCCGGCGCGCCGCGGCCGGTGAAGCCGCCGAAGCGCGGCCGGGAGCGCGCCCGCCGCGAGCGTGCTGGGTGGTTCCGGCACCTGCTCGCGTACGTCGTCGGAGTCGGCATCATGATCGCCCTTGGCCTGCTGTCCGGGAAGGGGTACGACGCCGCGCTCGGCCCGGCGTGGGGCTGGACGGTGGTGCTGGTGATCGACGCGATCGTCTCGTTCAGCTACAGCTTCGACGGCGACTCCGCCGACGATGCGGCGCCGAAGACGAAGCAAGTCGCCTGATATCCCGGACCGGCCGGTCCGCTCGTCGTAGATTGCGGCCATGACGACGATCGGGCGGGTCTGGTTCTGGGTCACCGCGGCGGCTGTGCTGGCAGGAATCGTGATCCAGCTGATCGTGACAGCACAGGGGCACGAGGGCTTCTTCACGGAGAACCCGGAGCGCGTGCTCAACGTCTTCGCCTACTTCACGATCCAGTCCAACATCCTGCTCGGCGCGACGGTGCTGCTGGATCCCCGCAGCACGCTGGTCAAGACGCTGCGGCTGAACGGCGTGCTCTGCATCGCGGTGACCGGCATCGTCTATCACTTGGTCTTGGCCGGCTCGGACAATCCGACCGGCTGGGCGGCGGTCGCGAACTTCCTGCTGCACACAGCGACCCCGGTGCTCGGCGTACTGGGGTGGGCGCTCTTCGGCCCTCGCGGAAGGACGGACCTGCGGATCGTCGGCTGGTCGCTCGTGTTCCCGCTGCTGTGGCTGGCCTTCACGCTCATCCGCGGTGAGTTCGTCGGCTTTTACCCCTATCCGTTCATCGATGTCACCGAGCTCGGATATGGACAGGTGATCCTGAACTGTCTGCTCGTCGCGGTACTGTTCCTGGCTCTGGCGGCGGGGGCCACGGCCCTTGATCGCCGGCTCAGGAAAACCGTTGAAGGGTAAGGATCCTTGTTAGTCACGTCCCGCTCGTACGCCGAGTACGAGGCGATGTTCGACCTGACCGAACTACCTGCCTCGGTGCTCGACTGTTCGGCCGGCGGATCGAGTTTCACCGCTGAAGCCGCCGCCCGCGGGGTCGACGTGGTGGCCGTGGACCCGGCGTACGAGTTGTCGATGCCGGAGCTCGTCGACACCGTCCGGCGCAGCTTGCCGGTCGGCAGCGAGATCGTCGACACGCACGCCGACAAGTTCGTCTGGAGCTGGTACGGCGCTCCCGCGCGCCGCGACGAGATGCGGCTGGAGGCGGCCGACCGCTTCCTGCAGGACATCGGCGAGGCACCCGATCGGTACGTCGCGGGCCGGCTGCCGGAGCTGCCGTTCGAAGACGGTCGCTTCGAGCTGGCGCTGTGCTCGCATCTGCTGTTCACCTGGGCCGACACGTTCGACCGGGACTGGCATCTGGCCGCGCTGCGGGAGCTGGTCCGGGTCAGTAGTGGCGAGGTGCGCGTGTTCCCGCTGGTGCTTCAGGGCACGGGCGAGCCGGTGCCGTTCCTGCCGGAGGTGCTGGACGAGCTCGCCGACGTCCGCTGGGAGACCCGCAAGGTTCCCTACGAGTTCCAGGCGGGCGCCGACGAGATGCTCGTGATCACTCACTCCTGAGGGGATGGGAGGAGTGCCCGCCGACTACGGCAGGAAGCGTCCGCAGACCGGCCACGGTGAGTTGCCGCGCTGCGCGTAGAGCTTCTTCGCGCGCATCAGCTGCTCGGCCGCCGAGGCCTGCGCGGGGCTGCCGCTGCCGCCGACACTGCGCCAGGTCTGCTTGTCGAACTGGAACAGGCCGAAGTACTTGCCGTTCGGGCTGACGGCGCGCGGGTTGCCGCTGGACTCGCAGTTGGCGACCTTGCGCCAGGCGGCGCTCATGCTCACGGAGCCGCCGTTCGACGGGCGCTCCGCGGAGCGGTTGGTCCGCGGCTTGCGCACGGTCTGCTTCGAGACGATCTTCTTCTTGGTGACGACCTTCGACTTCGGCGCGACCCGCTGCTTCGGCGCGGTGGCCTTCGGGGTGCCGTCGAGTGTCAGGGTCTGGCCGATCAGGATCAGATCGGGGTCCTTCAGGTTGTTGATCTTCGCCAGCTGGTGCCAGTCGGCACCGGTCGCCTGCGCGATCTCGGAGAGCGTGTCTCCGGCTTTCACCTTGTAGTCGGTCGCGAACGCCGCGCCGGTGGCAGCGACGGTGATCCCGGCGCCGAGACCGGCGACGGAGAGGGTCCGGACCACCCGGCGGGTACTTCGCCGGGGGCGCGCATGTCGGGCTTTGGACATCGGTAAGGCGCTCCTCGTGAGCTTGGGCATGGTGGAGGACACCAGCCCCCCAGGCAGGGGAGGGGGCACCCGGACAGGTAACGAAAGGGAGTCCGGATGATCACGTCCAGGTCACGACGCGATGGAAGTCATCCTGTGGGACGAGCGCGTGGAGCGCAAGGCCAGATCGGGATCTGCCCCGATTTTTTCTCTCCCTTGACGTACCGAAAGCCCAACAACAGAACGGTTTCCGGGCCATAAACCGATCGGTTTCAGTGTCGGAAATATCGCTCCGGAACGAGGTCGATCGTGAGCTTCCGGATCACCGCGCGGTCGGTCTCGGGCCACGACTGCCAGACCTCGTCGGCCCAGGTCAGAATTGCCTTCTCAACCTGCTCGGGACCGCCCGCGGCCAGTACGTCGGACGCCGTCAGCCGGCCGACCGACGCGGGTGGCGTCAGCTCGGGCCAGTCGTCGAACGAGTTCGCCATGATGCCGTGCGCGGTGCGGACGTCGAGGTTGCCAGAACCGCGTTCGAGGAACATGTAGAGACCGTTCAGCGCGAAGACCGGTCCGATCCGCGGAGCGCCGACTCTCACATGCTGGCCGCCGTACGCGTCGATGCGCAGCTGGTGCAGGTAGCCGAGCCGAACCTGGTGCTCGACCTCGAATCCGAGCAGGTCACCGGCCACCTTCAGGCACGCCGGCGAGGCGTTGTACCGCGGCGTGTCCGGCCACTGCGTCACCGGTAGCTCGACCCGGCAGCCGGGGCAGCGGCTGGATTCGTGCGTGTCATCTCCGGAGTTCACTCGTTGATGGAAACACGGGCACCGCCGTCCGGCAGCTGGTTTTCGCCATGTGCGGCGGCTGGCCGGCAGATGAGGCGACGGACGTGATGGGGGCATGCGGTGATCCGAGTAGCTCTCGGCCATCGCGGCACGATGGTGCGAGGCGCACTGGCCGCGGTGCTGGCAGGCGAGACGGACATGGAGGTCGTGGCGGAGCTGGACCGCTCCGAGGACGTTCTCCACGTGGCCGGCCGACGGCCGCACGTCGTGCTGCTCGATCCACAACTGCCCGGACGGATCCGGATCGAGGAGCTGTGCCGCAAGCTCACCCCCGACCGCGGGGTGCTGGTGCTGATCGATCACGAGGCGATCGCCGCGACGAGCCTGGCGCTGGTCAAGCAGGCGCCGCGGATCGGGCTGATCGCGACGGACGCGACCACGGACCAGCTGGTTCAGGCGGTTCGGGACGTGGCGAAGGGGCTTCCCGTGGTCGATGTGCGGCTTGCGGTGGCGGCGCTCAAGGCCGGTGACAACCCGCTCACCGATCGCGAGTGCGAGGTGCTCCGGCAAGTCACCACGGGTGCGACCGCGCAGGAGGTCGCGCGCACGCTCAGTCTGAGTGCGGGCACGGTGCGGAACTATCTGTCCAGGATTCTCGCCAAGACCGGTTCACGCAGCCGGATCGAGGCCATTCGGAAGGCTCAGGACGCCGGCTGGATCTGACCTGCCCGCGTCTGACCTGCCCGCGTCTGATCTGCCTGAAGCTGGCTGACGATCGGGTCCCAGTTGCCGTGCAGATCGCGGTACAGGCTGGAGCTGCGCATCAGGGCCTGATGCGTCCCGAGGGCCGCCTTGTTGCCGTCGAGCACGAGGATGCGGCGTGCTCGCAGTGCTGAGCTGATCCGGTGGGCGATGACCACCAGCGTCCCGCCACGACGCGCGAACGCTTCCTCGGCCTGCCGCTCGGCCTCTGGATCGAGGAAACAGGTCGCCTCGTCCAGTACGACGAGTGGCGCCGGCGAGAGGTAGGCGCGGACCAAGGCGAGCAGTTGCCGCTCACCTGCGGAAAGATCGGCGGGCTTCACGGTCGCGTCGAGCCCGCCTATTCGCTCGACCAGCGCGGTCGCGCCGATGGTGTCGATGGCAGTGGCCAGCTCGGTGGGTGTTGCGTCGGGGAGTAGATAGGTGAGGTTCTCCTCGACGGTCCCGCTGAAGACGTACGCCTCCTGCGGAATGAGGACGCGGGTCTCGGCCAGCCGCTCGGTGGTGAGCTCGGTCGGCGGTACGCCGCCCAGCAGCAATCGGCCGCCCGTCGGCGTCAGCATGCCGCAGACCAGCGCGGCAAGCGTCGACTTCCCGATCCCGCTCGGACCGACCACGGCCAGATGGTCACCGGCGGGGATGGTCAGGTCGAGCCGGTCGAGCACGGGCTCGGCCGCGGGTCCGTACGCGAAGGTCAGCCCGTGGGCGTCCACGTGGTGTCCATGGACGACATCCACCGGTCGAACCGGATCGTCCGGGCGGCTGGTGTCGAGGATTCGGCCGAGGGTGATCACGAATCGCAGGCCGCTGTCGCCCAACGCACCCATCACCTGGCCGAGCGCGGGTTGCAGCCCGATCAGCACGTAGGTGAGACCGCCGAGCAGCGTGCCGGTACTCACCCCGCGCCCGACCAGCCACGGGCCGGTCGCGAGCAGGATCAGCAACGGCAGCCAACCACCGACCGCGAAACACAACGTCCGCAGCGCGGAGACCTTGGCGAGCGCCCGCTCCGCCGCGGCATGGGCCTCGATCGGTTCGCCGACCAGGAACTCGGCGTACTCCTCGGTGCCGGTCGCCGTGATGTCGCGAACTCCACCGAACACCATGCCGGCCGCGGCCGCCAGGTCCTCGTCGGCCTGCAGCGATGCGCGGACCCGGTCGGCCGACATGCCCAGGACTCCCAGCGAGAGCGCGAAGCCGACGAGGAACGGCGGTACGACGAAGGCGGCAACCATCGGTGCCAACGACAAGAGCCCAGCCAGTACGCCGACCAGCGTGACCGCGAAGCTCCTGATCACCAGCACCAGTCCGGCGAACGTGTCCCGGACAATCTCGACCTGCCGGTTGAGCCGCGCGACCGCGCTGTCGTCTCCGGTCCGCAGTGCGCCGGCGACAACCCGCCGTACCAGGTCGTCGCGCACCGGCTCGACCAGATCACCGAGCCTGCTGTAAACCTGCCGGGCACCTGCCGCGCCCAGACCCGCGGCAGCCACCAGCCCGCCGAGCCACGCGATGCCCTGCCAGGCCTGCCCGGCGAGAAAGCTGTCGGTCGCCCGCGCTACCGCAACGCCGTAGATCGCGGTCGGCAGGATCTCCGGCACGGACCAAGCCACCAGCTTGACCGTAGCCCGCCGCCGCAACGACCGAGCTCCATATCGAAGCTCTCGTTTCACCCGAAGACCTCTCGGTACGACGTGTTGTTCCAGAGGTCGGCGTGGGGCGCTACGGCGCGGACCTGGCCGTGGTCGAGCCAGACGACGAGGTCGGCGCGGGCGGCGGTGGCCGGGCGGTGCGTGACGATCAGGCGGGTGCGGTGCTGGCGGTCCTCGGTGAGGGTGCGGCCGATCTGGCGCTCGGTCGCGGTGTCGAGGCTCGAGGTGGCGTCGTCCAGGACCAGCAGGCGATTGGCCGGCCAGGCACGGGCCAGGCCGAGGCGCTGCCGTTCGCCGCCGGACATAGGGGCCCTGCGCAACGAAGTGAAGTAGCCGTTGGGCAGTCGGCTGACGAAGTCGTGCGCGTGGGTCGCGCGCGCTGCGGCCAAGGTCCGCACGGGACTGATCGCGTCCGGGGCGATCGCCTCACCGATCGTCCGGCCGACCAGCTGCGGCCGCTCGAAGGCGCAGCCGACGGCGCGACGCAACGCGTGCCGACTGACAGCCTGCAGCGGTACGCCGTCCAGCGAGACATGCCCGGTGGACGGATCACGCAACCGGGCAGCGACCGCGGCGAGCACGGACTTGCCGGCGCCACTCGCGCCGACGACCGCGACCGTCATGCCACCTGGCAGATCGAAACTCACGTCGTTCAGCAGGACGTTCCCGTCGGCCACCACACTGATGTGGTCGAACGTGAGGTGCCCGGCTCCGTCCGGCAGGGTCAGCGAACCATGTGGCACGGTGGGGATCGCCGCCACCTCGGCGGCACGGTGGACACCGGCCTTCGCCCGGGCGATCTCACCGATCACGCCGGTCAGCGTGCCGAGGCCCGCGCCGAGGACGGCGTACTGCGAGGCGGCGAAGAGCTCACCGGCGGTGATCCGGCCAGCGACGAGCTGGAGGCCGCCGACAGCCAGCACAGCGACCAGCACCAGCGGACCGACGACTGCGGCCTGTGCGCCGGAGCGAGCCAGGATGCGCCAGGTGACAACACCTTGTTTGTGCAGTTCAGGCAGCAATCCAAGGATGCGTTGCTCCTCGCGCGCTGTCGTCCCGGCGGCGGCGATGGTGCGAATGCCGGTCAGCGATTCAGAGAGCCGAGCGGCGATCCGGCCTTGCGTCTCCTGATAGGCCAGGCTCACATCGGCGGTCCGCCGCGCGAACGCCAGCAGCACCAGCACGACCAGCACGACACCGCCGAAGAACGCGGCGGCGAGCCAAGGATCGATCAGCGCGAGCAACACCAGGCTGCCGATCGGCGGCGCGATGGCTGCAATCGCGGTGACCGCCGCGGGACCGGCCTGCGCGGCGTCGGTCGCGTTGGCGGAGACCCGCGTGACCAGGTCGCCGGTCTCGAAGCCACGACGACCTTCCGGACCACCGCGGACGACCTGCTGGACGAGGCGATGCCGCAGCCAGGCAGTCGTTTCGGCAACGCATGCGGCACCCGCGAACGCATCGATCAGGCTGGCCACGATGCCGAGAGTGATGACGGCAACCGCTGCGATCAGCCAGCGGGTGTACCCCGTCCCGGCGACGATCGAGTCGACCGAGCGGCCGAGGATCGTCGGCAGCGCAAGCGTTACGGCACTCCCGATCAGTGCGTTGAGCCCGATCAGCGGCAACCAGCCGCGACCGCGTTTCGCTACCGACGTGAACGTGATCATGACGAAAGCCCGAGGCCGGTGCGCTCCGCCAGGAACGCGAGCATGTCCGCTGCCAGACCGATCCCCTGACTCGCGGAGCCACCGGCATGCCCGGCCTCCGGATCCAGCCGCAGCAGAACAGGCGCCTCGCTCGCGGTCGCATGCTGCAACGCCGCGCACATCTTCCGCGAGTGCAGCGGATCAACGCGAGTGTCGTTGCCGAACACCGTGAACAGCACGGCCGGATACTTCACGCCGTCGCTGACCTGGTGGTACGGCGAGTAGGACAAGAGGTTCTCGAACTGCGCAGAGTCTTTCGCGGAACCGAACTCCGGCACCCAGCGCTCGCCCAGACCGGACAGCTCGTAACGCAGCATGTCCGTCAGCGGCGCTGAGCACACCGCGGCCGCGAACAGCTCCGGCCGCTGGGTCAGCACGGCCGCGACCAGCAAGCCGCCGTTCGATTCGCCGCACAGCGACAGTTGCTCGGTCGTCGTCCAGCCGGTAGCGATCAGATGCTCGGCGGCGGCGATGAAGTCGTCGAAGACATCCTGCTTGCGATCCAGCGTCCCGGCCCGATGCGACTCGGTTCCACGCTCACCGCCGCCACGCGTGGTTGCCGTGACGAAGACACCGCCGGCTTCGACCCACGCGAGCGCGAAGGCCGAGTACGTCGGAGTGAGCGTCTGACCGAATCCGCCGTACCCGTAAAGGAGTGTCGGCCGCGGCCCGTGGTTGCCGGGCTTGGCGATCACCAGAAGCTGGACCTCAGTACCGTCCGGGCTGGTCGCGACGAGCTGCTGCGACTCGGCCTCCGCTGCCACACCTGGAGGCTGCGACCAGAGCGTGGCCTGGCCGGTGGTGTGGTCGTAGCAGTAGACGGCAGACGGCGTCACGCTGTCGGTGTAGCTGAACCAGGCTTGGCGTCCGCCGTCAGGAAGCGTCGTCAGCGAGCTGACCGAACCGATCCCGGGCAGGGCGACATCGCTGACGTGCGCGCCGGTCCGCAGGTCGTGTACGGCGATGCCGGTCGGGCTCGCGAGCAGCAGGGCGTCGTCCAGGATCGCCAGGCCGGTCAGCGGCACGTCCGGGGTGACCAGGTCCTGCCAGAGCAAGGGATTGTTCGGATCGCCGACGCAGATCTTGCCGGTCGGCGCGTCCTTGGTGGTGACGACGTACAGCCGGCCGTCGGGGCCGACCGACATCACGGTCAGCGCGTCGATGCACTGCTGGATCGGGCGTGGTGGTTCGTCGCTCTCGAGATCCTGCAGCCACAGGTCGTTCGCCGCGCCACGCGCGGCAGAAATCGTCAGCCATCGACCGTCGGCGCTGAGCTCCAACCCGTACGACGCTTTGGCCGACAATACGACCGTGTCGTCGGCGACGTCGAGGTGGCGGCAGCGGACCTGCCGGAAACGTACGTAGTAGAAGGACTGCCCTTCCGGCAGCCAGGCGATCGGTGAGTAGCGGCAGCCGCCCAGTGGCTCGCCGACGAGGTCGCCGCTGTCCACGTCGAGGACGTACAGGACGGACTCTTCGGTCCCGCCGCGCGAGAGCTGGAAGGCGACCAGAGACCCGTCGGGCGAGGGCTGCCAGGCGTCCAGCGTGGTCAGCCCGGAGGGATCGAGCTCCATCGGGTCGAGGATCGCGCGCCGGCCGTCGTACAGGACCGGGTGTTGCCGGCCGGGGTCGCGGCGGAGCGTGAAACAGCGTCCGCCGTGCCAGGACGGCGTGGAGACGGTACCGACGTTCGAAAGGGCCTTCACCCGGTGACGGAACTGGTACCGGCCCGACAGCGTGGCCGCATGGTTCAGCCAGAGCTCGTCCTGGGCCGCGAGCCAGCGCTTGGTCTCGGAGGACTCGGCGTCCTCGAGCCAGCGGTAGGGATCCGCGATGGTGTGGCCGTGCACCTGCTCCACGAGCGGTAGCCGCTCGGCGCATGGATAGGACTGCACGGAATCGGACAACGGAGCTCCTTCGGTCGGATGAAGCAGACCGGACGGGAGACAGGTGCGGCCCTGGGTGGGTATGCCGCCCACCCAGGGCCTTAACGGAACCTGGTCACCCAGGATCCGATCAGTGGCAGAGCAGAAGGCTCAGGTTGCTCGGGGTCTGCGACGCGCAGCCGAGCACGGTCAGCGTGGAGCCGCCGCCGTGGTGGCCGCCGCCGTAACCCGGGGTCTCGAGACCCTGAAGGTCGAGAAGTGCCATGTTCTACACCTCCTTCGAATCAACTAGTAGGGATGGGGACTCGGACCACTGGGGAGGTCCGAGGAACGGGAGGGACGTGGGCACCGAGTGCAGTGCCGATCCCAGGGCCAGCAGAACGCCGGCCGATCCGGTCGCCAGATCCATCGACAAGCGAAGGAGCTGCTGACCAGGGAACGCGAGGCCACCTGCGTACGGCATCGCGTGCCAGCCGAGTCCGTACACCAGGTCGTCGACCGTCGTCTGCTGCGCACCGAGTGAGGCTGCGGTGAGAAGCAGACCGGCGCGACCCATGAACAGGCCTGGCTGGACGTAGAAGGAGCAGTGCGCCACTCGCTCGAGCTGCGCGAGCACCGCGGTCAACTCGTCGCTCGGGCGGTGCTTGAGGTAGCGGGCGAGGGCGAGCGCGATCCCGGCCGACCCCTCCTCCAGGTACGGCAAGGTTCGCCAGCCCTGGTTGACCTGCAGCATCGCACCGTCCGGCGAGACCGAGCACCGCCGGAGGTCCTGCCGGATCGCGATCTCGGCCAGGTCGAGCAGACCGGTGTCACCCAGCAGCTCGAACGCTTCGATGAACAGCAGCGCCGGCCCGGACGACCCGTACATCAGGCCGGCGTGCGGATACTGCCCGCCGCTGAGCTCCGGTACGTCGTCGACGTCGCCGAGGCGGTCGGCCACCAGATCGAGGACCCGGACGGCCTTGGCGCGCAGGGCCGGCTCGGTGTCGAAGTGCAGGAGGTTCAGGCCGATACCCGCCAGGCCCGAGTGCAGCCCGAGCTCGCGGGTGCTCCAGTCGTCGGCCAGCGTGCGCTCGACCAGATCCAGTGCGAGCTGGCGGTCACCGAGCTCGTCGAAGACGTGCGCCACTCCGTGCAAGCCGTCGTACAGACCGGGGCCGGCCGCGGTGGTGAGACTCCGCTCGCGCAGCCACTCCTCGTACTGCTCGAAGCGGCCGGCACCGGACTTGGCCAGTGCGTAGAGGACGCCGGCGGCACCGCTCGCAAGGTCGATCCCACCGCCGGCGCCCTGGAACTGGGCGATGTCGCCGGGGAAGAGCCGGTCGGTGCGCTCGGGCGTCGCCGAGGCCACGATCGCCTTGGTCAGCGCGGCGCGGACGTCGCTCCACTCGGCCTGGCCGGGCAGTGCGAGCTCGGCCATCTCCGGGTCGCTCGTGACCTCGGGGCCGACCACGGTCCGGACCGCCGCATCGATCGTTGCCTTCGGCACCGGGAAGGTCTCGGTGATCATCTCGGCGAGCTGGAACGCCTTGCCACGATGAAGATTCAGCAGGATCGTGGTCTGCGGCGCGTAGACGCCGAGCCCGATACAGGCCAGTGCGTAACCGTCCACCTCGACGCCCTGGCGGTCCACCGGTGCGGCGTACCCGGGGTGGGCCAGTGTGGAGCGCGCCTTGTCCGCGGCGAGAGTGGCCACCTCGAAGTCGATCAGCACCATCCGGCCGTCCGCGCCGAGCAGCACGTTGTCCGGATGCAGGTCGCAGAACACGACACCGCGCTCATGCAGCTGGGCGACCGCTCGGCCGACCTGCTCGACAGCGTGCGTCGCCCACTCGGCGAAGGCTGCCTTGTCGGCCTCGGTCGCGTCGGGCTTGCTCAGCGGATAACGGCTGACGAGCTCACGTTGCAGCGAGACCGAGTCGATGTGCTCCTGCACCATGAAGTGGTGCTCGCCGAGCTCGAGCTGCTCATAGGTCTTCGGAACGACGTCCAGGCCGTCGAGCCGCTGGAGAATGTCGTACTCGTGGGCGATCCGGGTGACGGCGTCGCGGCCGGCGAGGTCGAGCCCCGCGAACGGACGGCCCTCCTTCAGCACGACCCGGTCGCCGGACTCCTTGTGGTGGCCGAGATACACGCCGCCGCCGTTGGAGAACTGGATGACGCTCTCGATCGAGTACGCGAGATCGTTGGTGGAGACCGCGTTGCGGGCCTCCAGGTGCGGCTTCAGGAAGTCCGGCAGCGGCACCCACGGCGGGATGCTGAAGGTCGGGCCGCGATGGTCCGGCACCAGCTGGCCGTGCTCGTTCTCGAGGGCGAGCACGCGCTCGCCGCTCGGCGACAGACAGAAGCGGCTGACGAAGGCGCCGTACCGGACGAAGAGTGCGCCCTGGCCGTAGCGCAGGTCGCTCAGGATGTACGGGCCCTGGACGCCGTCGAGGACGTCGTCGAGCTCCTTGAGGATCAGCTCCAGCTGGGCCTCGTCGGTCGGGTAGATCGTCACCAGCTTGCCGCTCGAACCGCGCGGGGCGGCCTTCGAGTTCGCCATCACCAGCACGGCTTCGTTGCGGAGGAACTTGAACGCGATGCCGCGGGGAACGCAGTACGCCCACACGGCCTCGAGCGTCCGGGTCACATCGGCGAGCCGAGCCGAGACGTGGATCTTCCAGCCCTGCGACGGCAGCTGCAGACCTTCGGGGGCGTAGTGCATCCAGGTGTCGCCGGCGACATGCTGCCAGCCCTCGGGCACCGCCCGGGTGGCCGGCTCGAAGTCCGGATGCTGCACACCGCGATTGGTGGGTGTGTCGTAGAACGTCCGGTCTGCCAAGCAGTAGAACTCGTAACTCTCGTGCGTTCCATCACGCATCCACGTTCACCCCCCTCTCTCGGTGCCCCGCCATCTTGGGCGGCGTGAGAGGGGCTGGCGTAGTGCACGATGTCATCACTCTCGTGTGAAGAATGCACACACTACGAGTGGGTAAGTAATCACTCTTTGTTACCTCACTGCGCGTTCTGAGCGTGAAACGCGCTGTTACAAGATGTCAATTCGTGGCAGTGGCATCACAAGGCGTAACTTCCCCGCGGATGCCTCGTCTCGCCTTGTTCATACGTTCGTGTGACGGCTCAGACGGGGTAGGTGGTGACCTCGGTGGCTTTGAGGGTGGCGTGAAGGGGCTGGCCGGGAGCGGGTGAGAGGTCGGCCAATGCGGCCGGGGTGATGTCGGCCAGGAGAGTTGCCGGGCCAGTGGGGGTGGCGTCCAGGGTGATGCGGACGGTGTGGGCGTGTTGTTCGAGGGCTACGACGGTGGCGGGCCAGGTGTTGCGGGGACTGCCGGTGGGCGGGCTGGGGTAGAGGCTCACGGCGGTGGGTGGGAAGGCTACGTGGACTGGGCCTTGGGCTGGTTCGGCGAGGGTGATGGTGCCGCCGGTCGGGAGCGTGACTGTGGTGCTGTCGGCGGTGCCTCGGTAGAGGTTGAGGCCTACTAACTGGGCTACGTAGTCGGTGCGGGGGTGGCGGGCTATGTCGGCAGGGGTGCCGGACTGGACTACACGACCGTTCTCGATGATCACTAGCCGGTCGGCGAGGACCATGGCGTCCAGCGGGTCGTGGGTGACCAGGAGAGTGCGGCCTGGGAAGCGGTCGAGGTGCTGGCCCAGTTCTGCGCGGACGTGGAGGGTGGTGCCGGCGTCGAGGGCGGCCAGCGGCTCGTCCATGAGCAGTACGTCGGGACTGGTCGCCAGAGCGCGGACGAGGGCTACTCGCTGGGCTTGACCGCCGGACAGCGCGCGGGGGCGCGTACGGGCGTAAGAGGAGAGGCCGACGGCCTCGAGCCAGCGGGCAGCCTCGGTGCGGGCTTGGTGCTTGTCGACTCCGCGGGCGCGGAGGCCGAAGGCTACGTTCTCCAGGCAGGAGAGGTGGTTGAAGAGCAGGTAGTCCTGGAAGACCACGCCGATCGGGCGCCGGTCCGGTGCGCGGAAAGTGCGGGGTGGCTCGTCCCAAGTCTCGTCGTCTAGGGCGATGCGTCCGGCGTCCAGTGGAAGCAGCCCGGCGATTGCGCGTAGCGCTGTGCTCTTGCCGGCGCCGTTCGGTCCCAGCAGCGCAACCACTTCACCCGGAGCGATGGCGAGGTCCAGATCGAGCTCGAAGGAGCCACGGGTCACCCGGAGGTCGGCGTACAGGGTCATCGCAGACCACTGATCCAGCGCTCGCGCAGCGATGCCAGTACGACGACCGACACGAGCAACAACACCAAGCTCAGTACGACGGCCACATCCGGATCAGTCTCGAGTGCCAGGTACACGGCCAGCGGCATGGTCGTCGTACGGCCTGGGAAGTTGCCGGCGAAGGTGATGGTGGCTCCGAATTCCCCCAACGCGCGGGCCCAGCACAGCACGGTGCCGGCCACGACACCGGGCGCGATGGAAGGCAGTGTGACTCGGCGGAACGTCAGCCAGCGACCGGCGCCGAGAGTGGCGGCCGCCTCCTCGTAGCGAGGGTCCGCGGCCCGCAGTGCGCCCTCGACCGAGATCACCAGAAATGGCATCGCGACGAAAGCTTCGGCGACGATCACTCCGGCTGTTGTGAAGGGCAACGAGAAGCCGAACCAGGTGTCGAGGTGCTCGCCGACCAGTCCGCGTCGTCCGAGCACCAGAAGCAGCGCAACACCGCCGACCACCGGAGGCAACACCAGGGGGACGGTGACCAACGCCCTGATGAGTCCACGGCCCGGGAGCTCACCTCTGGCCAGCAGCCAAGCCAGCGGGATCCCCAGCAACAGACACAGCACGGTGGCGGAGGTTGCGCAGACCAGAGAGAGCCGCAGTGCCGTCCAGACTTCCGCACTGAACAGGCGGCTCGGCAGCGTTGACCATGGCGCTTTTGCCAACAGTCCGATCAGCGGGATCAGCAGGAACGCCAGACCGAGCAACGCAGGCAGCAGCAGGACGAGCGGCAGCCGGCCCGTCGTTCTCCTGCTGCGCCGGCTCACGGTACGTCGAACCCTGCGGCGGACAGAACCGCCTTGCCCTGGTCAGACAGGACGTAGTCGACGAAGGCCTTGGCGCCGTCCGCGTTCGGCGCCTTGGTCAGCGTGGCGATCGGATAGTCGTTGATCGCCTTACCAGCCTCGGGAAACTCGATACCGTCGACCTTGTCCTTCGCCGCGAGCACATCCGTCTTGTAGACCAGGGCTGCGTCGACCTCGCCGAGGCTGACCTTGGTGAGCGCTGCCTTCACGTCCTGCTCCAGGCTGTCCGGCTGCGGCGTGAGACCGGCCGCTGTGAACACCTTGGCCGCGGCCGCGCCACACGGCACCTGCGCGGCGCAGAGCGCGATCTTCTTGTCCTGGTCGGTGAAGTCCTTCAGGCCGGTGACCTTGCCCGGATTGCCCTTCGGTACGGCGATCTCCAGCGTGTTCGTCGCGAAGACGGTGGGAGTGCCTTTGTCCGTCACCTGATCCATGTTCTTCGGTGCTGCGGAGGCGAACACATCAGCCGGTGCGCCCTGGTTGATCTGCTGCGCCAGAGCCGAGCTGCCGGCGAAGTTGAAGACAACCTTGACGCCTTGATGCCCTGCCTCGAAGTCCTTGCCCAGCTGGGTGAACGTCCCGGTCAGCGACGCCGCCGCGTACACGGTGACCGTCTTGGAGCCGGCCGGCTGGTCGGCTCGGCAGGCGGCCACGGTTAGGGCGGCGACTGCGGCCAGCGCGGCGAACGCCGTACGGCGGAGCATCAGGCCTCCGGAATCTCGACGACGACGTGCGTGGACTTGATCGAGGCGACAGCCACGACGCCCGGTTCCAGGCCGAGTTCGTCGGCGGCCTCGCGGCTCATCAGCGACACCACCCGGAACGGGCCCGCCTGCATCTCGACCTGAGCCATCACACCGTCCTTGACGACCCGGGTGACGATCCCGCGCATCCGGTTGCGCGCCGAGGCCGCTCTGGTGTTGCCGGGTTCGGGGCTCTCGGCCAACTCTTGGGCGAACGCCGCCAGCGTCTTCCCGTCGACGGCCATCCGGCCGCCGTCCTGAACCGACGGCAACCGGCCCTGATCGATCCAGCGCCGGACGGTGTCGTCACTCACACCGAGCAGGGCTGCTGCCTCACTGATCCGCAAATTCGGCACGCCAGCCAGCATACTGCCGCAATTGCGTCTGAGGAGCCCGTGTCTCGAGTTGTCCACAAGCCGTAATTCGTCACAGAAATCGGGACCCGATCCGCATATGTTGTTGGTATGGAGACATCGGGGATGCGGGACTACCTGGACGGGCCGCACAAGGCGGCCCGCGACGTCGTGCGCGCCGGCCTGGCGGCGAACGCCGACCTGTTCGAGTTCGCCGTGCGGCAGCCGCGCGACGAGTATCGCGAGACCGTGCTGGAGATGCTGCAGGCGATCACGGCGGAGGGACATCCGGCCCGCGGCTTCCCCAAGGAGTTCGGCGGCGAGGGCGACCTCGGCGGCTACATCGCCGGGTTCGAGACGCTGGCCTTCGGCGACCTGTCGCTGATGGTGAAGGCCGGGGTGCAGTTCGGCCTGTTCGCCGGTGCGATCCTGCACCTCGGCACCGAGCGGCACCACGAGGCCTATCTCGCCGACGCGATCGGCGGCCGCTTGCTCGGCTGCTTCGCGATGACCGAGACGGGCCACGGCTCCAACGTCCAGGCGCTCGGCACCACGGCGACGTACGACGCCGTGACCGGTGAGTTCGTCGTGCACACCCCGTCGGAGGCAGCCCGCAAGGACTACATCGGCAACGCGGCCCGGCACGGGCGGATGGCGGCCGTGTTCGCCCAGCTCGTGGTCGGTGGCGAGACCCATGGCGTGCACTGTCTGCTGGTTCCGATCCGCGACGAGGACGGTACGCCGCTGCCCGGCGTGACGTTGTCCGACTGCGGCCCCAAGCTCGGGCTGAACGGTGTCGACAACGGACGGATCGTCTTCGACAACGTCCGGGTCCCGCGCGCGGCCCTGCTCGACCGGTATGCGCAGGTCGATGCTGACGGCAACTATCACAGTGAGATCGAGAATCCGGATCGCCGGTTCTTCACGATGCTCGGCACGCTCGTGCAGGGCCGGGTGTCGGTCGGCGGCGCCGCGATCACGGCGAGCAAGGTCGCCCTGGAGATCGCGATCCGGTACGCCGCGCAGCGACGGCAGTTCGGTGCGCCGGGGAGCAACGAGGAGACGCTGCTGCTGGACTACCGGATGCATCAGCGCCGGCTGTTGCCACTGCTGGCCCGGACGTACGCGCTGCACTTCGCTCAGGCCGAGCTGGTCGAGGAGTTCGTCCGCGTGTTCGGCGACGGCAGCAGCGAGCACGACCGTCGAGCGCTGGAGGCGCAGGCCGCGGGGACGAAGGCGCTCGGCACCTGGCATGCGACCGAGACGATCCAGATCTGCCGGGAGGCGTGCGGTGGCGCCGGCTACCTGGCGGAGAACCGGCTGGCGACGCTGAAGGCGGACACCGATGTGTTCACCACCTTCGAGGGGGACAACACTGTCCTGCTGCAGTTGGTCGCGAAAGGGCTGCTGACCGACTACCGGGAGTCGTTCGGGAAGCTGGATCCGCTCGGGACCGCCCGGTTCATCGCGGCACAGGCCGTCGAGATCGCGGTCGAGAAGGCGGCGCTGCGACCGTTGATCGACCGGCTGCGCGACGTCGTACCGAACCGGAACGATACGAGTGATCCGGACGCCGGGCTACGTGACGACGCGTATCACTCCGGGCTGCTGCGGTTCCGCGAGCAGCACATGCTGGCCGGAGTCGCGCGCCGGCTGAAGGCCGGGATCGACGCCGGAGACGAGGCGTTCGACGTCTTCAACCGTTGCCAGGACCATGTGATCGCGGCCGGCCGGGCGCATGTGGACCGGGTGGTGCTGGAGGCGTTCCAGAAGGCGGTCGCGCGGGCGCCCGAGGATCTCCGGGGCGTGCTGAAGGACGTGTACGACCTGCACGCGCTCTCGACCATCGAGGCCGAGCGCGCCTGGTACCTCGAGCACGGGCGGTTGTCGCCCGGTCGCTCGAAGGCGATCACTGCCCTGGTCAACGAGCTGTGCGGCGTCGTCCGGCCGGTCGCGATCGACCTGGTGGAGGCCTTCGGCGTACCGGGCGCGGCGGTGGAGGTGCCGATGGTTGTACCGTCACAGCATGAGTGAGTCGATCGAACCCGCGTCGGCTGCCGAGGCCGCCCGCGAACTCGCCCGGGTGCTGCTGGAGCAGGCCGATGCCCTCGACCTGCACGATCTGCGGGCCACCACAGCGATCGAGAACGTTCGCGTCCAGTCCAGGGTGCTGGCCGACGCGGTCAACGAGCGCGGCTGGGGTGACATCTTCCTCGGGATCGACTCCTACGACCCCGACGAGCTGGACGACATGCCGCTCGGCCCGGACGACTTCGACGACCCCGAGGACTACCGGGAGATCGTCGCGGGCGACGACCTGGACGAGCTCGAGGAGGTGCTGCTGCCGGAGGACGGAGTCCGGCTCAGCTACCAGGCGCGCTACGACTTCGTGGTGACGGACCCCGAGGCGTTCGTCCGCTACGTCCGCAGCCGCGCCGACGAAGCGCAGAACGAAGAGGTCGTCGACGACATCGAGGATGCGCAGTCGGCCTTCGAGCTGCTCTGCTACCTCGACGGCCTCGGCTCCAAGGACTACGACCAGTCCGGACTCCAGCCGGCCGGCGGCGAGGAATCGCACAAGATCGTCGAGTTCTCCCTCTGGGACCTCGACCCGACCCGTCGCGACGACACCTACCCGTACTGACCCCTGGCGGGTCCCGTCTTGTTGTTGCGGAAGGCAACAGATAGACGCAGAGTAGTTGGAAAAACACTCAGCGTTGTCTTGTTCAAAGGCAATGCAAATGTTTGAACCGAGCAGTAGCCGGTTCGAGCGACGCCGTGACAACGTTCTGTTGTCAGCGACGGACGGGTCGCGGACACAGGCTCCAGGCGGAACACGTCGTACTCCCGTCCGCGACCGGAAATGTACCTCCCCTGCCGGTCTCGGAATGAGATGACGGACCCGCCCACCTTCGGGCCGACTGCCCTCTCGGGGCAACAGCAGGACGCCGGTCGCGCCATCAGCGGTGCCGGTCGCCAGTGAGGTGGCGACCGACACCCGGCGCGGCCGGCGTTTCTTATTGCCTAGGCGAGTTCCAGCAGCGTGTTCGAGCGCGGGGCGACCTCGCCGTACGTCGTGGTGCGCTGGCGGGCGGGGCGGCCGGCGGCGGTGGCCATCGCGGTGAGCTCTTCGATGGACTTGCGGGAGCCGTGCTTGGAACCGGCCATTCGGCTGATGGTCTCTTCCATCAGAGTGCCGCCGATGTCGTTGACGCCGCCGTTCAGAACCGCGACGCAGCCGTCGACGCCGAGCTTGACCCAGGAGCACTGGATGTTGTCGATGCGGCCGTGCAGCATGATCCGCGACATCGCGTGGACGGCGCGGTTCTCGTCGTACGTCGGGCCCGGGCGGGCGACGCCGGCCAGGTAGATCGGCGAGTTCTGGTGGATGAACGGGAGCAGCACGAACTCGGTGAAGCCGCCGGTCTCGTCCTGGACCTGAGCGATCGTGCGCAGGTGCTGGACCCAGTGCCGCGGTTCGTCGACGTGGCCGTACATCATCGTGGAGCTCGACGGCAGGCCGACCTTGTGCGCGGTGCTGATCACCTCGATCCAGCTTGCCGTCGGCAACTTGCCCTTGGTGAGGATCCAGCGGACGTCGTCGTCGAGGATCTCGGCCGCGGTGCCGGGGATGCTGTCCAGGCCGGCCTCCTTGACGGAGATCAGGAACTCCTCGATCGACAGGCCGGTGCGCACCGAGCCGTTGACGATCTCCATCGGGGAGTAGGCGTGGACGTGCATCTGCGGGACGCGGTCCTTGATCGCCCGCACCAGGTCCGCGTACGCCGTACCGGGGAGGTCGGGGTGGATACCGCCCTGCATGCAGACCTCGCTGGCGCCGATCACCCAGGCCTCTTCGGCCCGCTGGGCGACCTCGTCCATCGAGAGTGAGTAGGCGTCGGCGTCGGTACGGCGCTGGGCGAACGCGCAGAACCGGCAGCCGGTGTAGCAGACGTTGGTGAAATTGATGTTCCGGTTCACCACGTAGGTGACGTCGTCCCCGACGACCTCCTTGCGCAGATCGTCCGCGATCTTCGCGAGGTGGTCGAGCGCCGGTCCGGTCACCGTCATCAGAGTGAGAGCTTGGGCGTCGGTCAGCCCGGCGGGGTTGTCCGCAGCGGCGGCGAGAGCAGCCTTCACGTCGGCGTCGATGCGCTCCGGAGCACTTTCGGCGGAGCGTCGGGCGGCTACGTCTTCGCGGATGACGTCCCAGTCGCCGTACGCGGCGTCGAAGTCGGAGCGCGTCTCGGTACGACGCCCCTCCGTGTCGATGGCAGTGTGCAGGTCGGTGCGGCCGACGGAGTCCCAGCCGCCGTCGGGTTCCTGCCAGGGCAGGCCGACCGGCTTGGCGGCTTCGTTCGCGAGGCCGGTCTCGGGGTCGACCAACGCTTCGACGTGCGAGATCAGGCGCGGGTCGAGCCACGGCTCACGCAGGTACTCCGGGTGCGCGGTCAGGCGCTCACGCAGGACGAAACCGGCATCGGCGGTGACCTTGGCCAGGTCGTCGATCTGGGGCCAGGGCCGCTCGGGGTTCACGTGGTCGGGGGTGAGCGGGGAGACGCCGCCGAAGTCGTCGACGCCGGCGTCGAGCAGCGCGCGGCACTCGGCGAGGTCGACCAGGTTCGGCGGGGCCTGGACGCGGACCCGCGGGCCGAGCACGATCCGGGTGGCGGCGATCGCGGCCAGCCACTCGTCCAGCGGTACGTCGGCGTCGTTGCGCATCGCGGTGTCCGGCTTCACCCGGAAGCCCTGGATGATGACTTCCTGGATCCCGTTGTACTGCCGCGCGATCTTGCGCAGCGCGAAGATCGAGTCGGCCCGCTCGGCCAGGTTCTCGCCGATCCCGATCAGCAGACCGGTCGTGAACGGCACGTTCGACCGCCCCGCGTCCTCGAGCACCCGCAGCCGAATCGCGGGATCCTTGTCAGGCGAACCGTAGTGCGGCTGCCCCTTCTCCTCGAACAACCGCCGCGACGTCGTCTCCAGCATCATGCCCATGCTCGGCGCGACCGGCTTCAGCCGCTGCAGGTCCTGCCACGACATGACGCCCGGGTTCAGGTGCGGGAGCAGCCCGGTCTCCTCGAGCACGCGGATCGACATCGCCCGGACGTAGTCCAGCGTGCTGTCGTACCCAGCCTCCTCCAGCCAGACGCGCGCCGCGTCCCACCGCTTCTCCGGCGCATCGCCCAGCGTGAACAACGCTTCCTTGCACCCGAGTGCCGCACCCTGGCGCGCGATCTCCAGCACCTCGTCCGGCGACAGGTACGGCGCGTGCACCCGGCCCGGCGTGGTCGCGAACGTGCAGTAGTGGCAGCGGTCCTGACACAACCGCGTCAGCGGGATGAAGACCTTCTTCGAATACGTGATGATCCCCGGCCGGCCCGCATCGGCCAGGCCCTGGTCGCGGACCCGGGCGGCGGTCGCCATCAAGGCGGTCAGCGCCGGCCCCGTGGCGGTGAGCAGCACCTCCACCTCGGTCGGGTCGAGGGTCTTGCCGTCATCGGCCCGCTTCAGCGCCCGGCGCATCGCCGTACTCAGCTCATTGGTTGTCACGTCATCGAAGCCTAGAGGCCGGAGCGCGGCCGATCCCGTGATTCTCAGAGCCAAAAACAATCCGTACAGGTGTCCTGGTAGTTTGCCGTTCATGCAGGTCAGGCGGGGTGTCGACGGTCGTCGCAAGCGCGGTGAGCTGCGGCGGAGCGAGCTTCTGCGCGCGACCGTCGAGGTAATCCGCTGCGACGGAGTCGCAGGTGTCAGCCATCGAGCAGTCGCTGCCAAGGCCGATGTCTCGGTCGCGTCGATCACCTATCACTTCGCGACGCTCGACGATCTGCTCGTCGCCACGCTGACCTGGGCGGCAGACGATCTGGCCGCCGAACTGCACGGCTGGGGCAGCGAGCTCGGCTCCCGCCCGACCGATGAACTCGCTCGGCTGATCGAGCACAACCTCGTCCGGCGCCGCGGTCGCACCCTCGCCCTCTACGAGCTCTACCTGTACGCCGCTCGCCGCCCCGAACTGCGGTCCGCGGCAGCAGCCTGGCTGGAGCCGATGACCGATATCGCCCGCACGTTCACGGCCGATCCGCGGAAGGCCCAACTCCTCGTTGCCGCGCTCGACGGCCTCCTGCTGCAGTGCCTGATCGGTGCCCGCGAGGTCGACCGCGCCGACATCGCCGCGCTGCTCGACGTACTGCGGTAGCGCGTGAGCTACCCCAAGCGGGGTCTGCGGGCCAGGGCGATCCACGGTGGATCCCTGTTGGGTTGAGGCATGCTCAGGTTGTCGGTCGGTGCGGTGCGGGACAGATGGCAGTTGTTCGCCGGAGCGGTCGTCGCTGTGGCTCTCGGCGTCGGACTGGTTCAGTCTGGCGTTCAGATGCTCGCCGCCACTGGGCATCCGGTGTTGCCGGCCGGACTGTCGGCGTACCAGCGTGCGCAGATCCGTGAGGGCTATGTGGGCGCTGGAACGCTCCTGGGCATGACGGTGATGCTTGCGGTGTTTCTGACCGTCTTCATCGTCAGTACGACGTTCGGCTTCACTGTGGTGCAGCGCCGCCGCGAGCTGGGGCTGCTGCGACTGGTCGGGGCGCAGCGCGGCTACCTGTGTCTGATGCTGCTTTGCGAAGCCGCACTGCTCGGTTTGCTCGGCTCTGCGATCGGTGTGCCGCTCGGACTGGTGGCAACGGAGGTCCAGTCGGCGCTGATGATCAAGCTGGGCATGTTGCCGGAGTGGTTCGCCGCACCGTGGAGTCAAGGGGCGATGTGGGTCGCGGCGGTCGTTGGCGTCGGTACGGCGTTGACCGGCGTACTGGCGGCCGCGTGGCGGGCGTCTCGGGTGAACGCGCTGGAGGCCTTGGCCGAGAGTCGTGAATCGCAGCGCGTGATGACGGGGTGGCGCTGGTTCTGGGGGCTGTCGGCGGCAGCCGCGACGGTAGCCATGGTGATCACCGCTCAGGCCGCGCGGGATCTGGTGGCCGGTCTGCTGATCGGGCTGATGGTGCTGGTCAGTGGATCGGTTGCGCTCAGCCAGCTCAGTCCGATCGTTGTGCCGTGGGCCGGCCGGTTGCCAGCGGCGGTTCTGCGCGGTCATCTGATCGCGGACCTCGCCCGCGCCGGCGTCCTCCATGCCGTACGGCGGAGTGCCGCGACCGCGGCGCCGTTGATCGTGCTCGTCGGGCTGGTCGTCGGGCTGTGGGGAACGTTCGGCTCGCAGGCGAAGGCGGTCGGAGTCGAGCAGGAGCGACTGATCACGGCCGATCTGGTGGTCGATCGGGCGGTCGCGGTCGGTCCCGGGATCGCGGTCGTCTCGCCGCAGACCGCCGTACCGGTGGTGGTGTCGCGGGGGAAGAAGAACACTGTGTATTCGGAGGCGGTCGGGATTGATCCGGCCGCGTATCAGCAGACGCATGCGTTGCGGCCGCGGAAAGGGTCGCTGGACAAGCTGACCGGCAACACGATCGCGATCGGGCCGGGGATGGCGGCCGAGGGGTTCAAATTCGGATCGACGCTGACTGTTGCCATGGGCAAGAAGAAGGTCAGCGTGAAGGTCGTCGCCGTGATGCCGGAGACGCTGGACGTCAGTGAGAACTTCTTCGTCCCGCGGTCGTTGCTGCCGGCCGGTGGTCGCACCGAAACGCTGGTGAAGGTTGCTCCAGGCATCGATGCTGCGATCGTGGCGAAGGGGTTGCCGGGTGAAGTCCAGACGGTCGGCGAGTGGGCGAAGGCGCGGGGTGACGCCCAGCAGCGCAACAACACCGGACTGTTCGCTGCGCTGATGGGGCTGGCCGGCATCTTCACTGCGATCGCTGTCGTGAATGCGGTGGTGATGTCGACCGCGGACCGGCGCCGCGAGTTCGCCTTGGCCCGGATGGCCGGGCTCACTCGGCGCCAGGTCGTCGCCGTCGCTCTGACGGAGTCCGTCACGGTCGTGCTGACCGGCGTACTCCTTGGTGCTGTGGTCGCCGGTGCTGCCCTCGCCGGAATCGCCGCCGGTCCCTACGGCATGGCCGCCGTCGCGATCCCCTGGCGGCTCCTCGCTTTC
The DNA here is from genome assembly GCF_040605415.1 of Kribbella sp. NPDC005582. Classification (NCBI taxonomy): domain Bacteria; kingdom Bacillati; phylum Actinomycetota; class Actinomycetes; order Propionibacteriales; family Kribbellaceae; genus Kribbella; species Kribbella sp. NPDC005582. The sequence goes on along the minus strand of NZ_JBEXCU010000001.1, from coordinate 1,425,603 downwards.
ATCCTCGCCTCCGCCCTCCTGGTGGTCGGCGCTGCCGCCGCACTCACCGCCCACCAGGCAACCAAGCACCGCCCCATCGCCCTACTGGCCGCCCGCTGACGCCATTTGCCTGGCTGGCCAGCGAGATTGGGGGTTTGGCACCCGTAACCAGAGTGCGGAACCCCCTAACTGGGTGGCTAGGCAGCGAAATGCCGGGTGGGGGTGCGCATGCTGCGGACGATCAGGTGGTGGAAGGGGTCCGGTCAGTGGAACGGGAGCGTTGATCCCGCGGTGAGGGTGTCGGCTGTGACGGCGATCGGCGGGGCGCCCGGGAGGCTGAGTGAGGTGAGGAAGAGGCTGCCTTCGCGGACGTGCAGGCCGTCGGTGTCGAGCGTGCCGAAGGCGTTGCCGGTCGACCAGAAGTGCGTGCCGGAGGTGGCGAACCGCATCACGCCGGTGCGTCCGTCGTAGTCGAAGCCGGTGAGCGCCACCACCGCGCCCCAGCTCGCCATTGCCCGCGCGTAGTGGTGACCACACTCGGCTTCGTCGTACGGGTTGCGGCGCTCGCCGTCGTACCGGGCGCGGATGTCGCTGATCACCCGGAGGCCCTCGTCGACCAGGCCCTCTTGGATGAGGCCGACCGCGAGGATGTGCTCGAAGCCGGTCATCACCTCGCTGAAATACGGGAACGGGCGCTCGGGGCGGTTGCCGCGCGGATAGCTGCACATCAGTACGGCGGTTTCGTCGCCGAGCACGTAGCTGCGCATGTGGTTGAAGTGCCCGTGGAAGCCCTCAAGCCGGTTGTGCCGCAGGATGCTCGCCAAGGTCGTCCGCACGTGCTCGGTGTCGAGGAGCGAGTCGAAGCCGGCGATCCGGGCGAGGTACTGGCCGGCCAATTGGTCGACGAGGCAACCATCGCCGAGCTGCAGCTCAGGATGGGTCGGGTCGGCGGCGCCCATCGATTCACGCAGGCCGGGTGCGACATCGTCCGCGGAGGCCGGCGGGCGGATCTCGTGCCGGTAGTACTCGCCGTTGAACAGGTGCTCGTCCATCCAGGCGCTGCCTTGGTCGAAGAGCCGGCGGCACTCGTCGCCGAGCTTCTCGTCGCCTTGATAGCGGGCCATCTCCTCGGACGCGCGCAGCGCCGCGAGGTACCAGGACTGCATCTGCGGGTTCGGACCGTAGTACTCGACGTCCATGGTGTTGTGCTGGCAGCCTTCCATGACGCCGTCGCGGTCGGCGTCCCAACCGCCCTCGATCCAGCAGAACTCCAGGGCGCGTCGAGCCGCCGGCCAGAGGTTGACGAGCAGTTCGTCGTCGCCGCTGAGGCGCCAGTCGCGGTACAGCTTCACCAGGCAGCCGAGCTGGCCGTCGGCCGCGGCGACCCGCCAGTCCTGGGCCTCCTGGAGCGGCAGGCCGACGCGGAAGCTCATCAGGCCCTGCTCGTCGGTGGCGTGCGCGAACTCGACCTCGCGGAGTGAGCGGGCGATCTCGCCGAACAAGTACGGCGTCGCCTGTTCGTAGTTCCAGACGTGGGTGCAGCTACCGAAGCAGCTGCCGACGCGATCCGAACAGCCTTCCCAGCCGAAGAACCGGCCGTCCGGTGTGCGGAAGACGGTCTGGGTGCGCAGGGTGCTGAGGTTGAAGAGCGCGGCCTCCTTCACTTGGTCGGGCAGGTCGCTGGCGAGGAAGTCCGAAACGAAGGCGACGGTACGGCGCTCCAGCGTCTCGAGCTGCGGTGCGAAGCGGCTGATCGCGGCCCAGGCATCGTCGACCAGAGTCGTGTAGTGGTTGCCGACGTGGTCGGGCTTCTCCCAGGCGCGCCGATTCGGGAAGTGCCAGCCGAGCAGGAAGGTGAAGCGCTCAGTCGCTCCGGCCGCGACCGTACGGCGGTCGGCGACGGAGGCGATGGGAGTCTCGGACTCGCTGATGCGCTCGTCGAGGCGGCCGTCCGCGCTGAAGTCGTCCCAGAAGTCGAGCAGGCTGTCGCCCCAGGTGCGATCGGCCCAGCCGGTACGGCGGGTTACGTCCTGCCCGTCAAGTACGGCGAGTGCGATCGAACCGAACTGCTCGGCATCGAGGGAGACGCCACGGCTGCGGAGCAACACCCCGTCGGCACGCATCTCCTGCGACTCGCCGCCCATGCTTCCGGTGGCCGTGGTGTTGTAGTTGCCTTCAGCAACATCGGTGGTGCCGTCGCGACCGATGAAGTTCTCCAGCGAGCCGGCCAAAGACACCGTGACAGGCTGATCGGTCGGGTTGGTGACCGCGAAGCGGAGCACGGCGACCGGCCAGGAGCTCGCCTCGACATCCGTCGGGACGAAGGGCGTGAACGCTTCGACGGCGAGTTCCACCGGGACGTCGTCGTCGCGCAACGACAGTCGCGCGAACGGGTACGCCGTACCGAAGGTGGCCTCGCGGAAGCGAGGTAGGCCGTGGTTCTGGGCGGCACTGCCGTGGGCGCCTTCGTAGTCGCTGAGGTCCAGGGGGCCTTCGGCGGCGCGTGTACTGACCACCCCGTCCGCGGACTCGGTGCGGATCGCGAAGAACGCCGTACCGGGGTGGAAGCCTTTGGCCGGGCGGTTCACGATCTCCCAGTCGCGCAGGTTGCCGCGGCCGCCGAAGCTGACCGTTCCGGTCCCGATCCCGCCGAGCGGGAGGGCGATCCGGCGCAACTGCCGCCCGGTGTACGTACGAAGCAGGGGCCACGCTGTCGTCGTCATACCCACCGACCCTAACCGCGCGAACCGTCTACGGAAATCGAAGTCCGCGCGCCCGAGTGGACCACTTTGTGCACCCACCAACCACAAATCCGCCGTGGAAGTGGTTGGTGGGTGCACAACGACGCACTTCGCGCCCAAAGGTGGGTGGGCGTGGGGTGGGGGTGGTGAGCGTGCTTTGTGCACCCATCAACCATGGATCCGCCGTGGAAGTGATTGGTGGGTGCACAAGGTGAGGTTTGGTGCCCAAGGGTGGGTGGGCGTGTCTTTGGGTGTGGGTGGGGTTATGCGTCGGCGGCGGTGAGGGCTTCGGCTTCGGCCTTGGAGTGGTTGGCGGGGGCGCGGAGGTGGGCGAGGGGCTTCCAGCCGGTGGCTAGGACGCCGACTGCGAGGACTACGGCGAAGGCGCCGACGTAGAAGGGCAGCTGGATGTTGACCTCTTCGCCGAGTTTGCCGGCCAGCCATGGCGCCACGGCGCCGCCGGAGAAGCGGACGAACGAGTACGCCGCGGACGCCGTACCGCGCTCGACCGGGGCTGCGCCCATCACGGCTTCGGTGATCAGGGTGTTGTTGATGCCGAGGAACAGGCCGGCCACGATCACGCCGACCGCGAGCACTGCCTTGTGATGGGCGAAGATGCCCATCACCGCGAGGTCGGCGCCGAAGAGCAGCAGTGACGTCATCACGACCGGCAGCGTGCCGAACCAGGACTGCAACCGCGGCGCCACGAAGACCGACGTGACCGCGAGCCCGATACCCCAGCCGAAGAAGATCAGCCCGATCTGCCGGGCGGACATCGCCAGCGGGAAGGGCGTGAAGGCTAGCAGCGTGAAGAAGCCGAAGTTGTAGAGCAGTGCGGTGACGGCGACCGTGGCGAGCGAGCGGTGCCGCAAAGCCTTCAGTGGCTCGAGAATCGACGTACGGCGGGCTTCGGGCGGCGTAGCCGGGAGCAGGAACGCGGTCGCGGCCAAGGCGATCGTCATCAGGACCGCGACACCGAAGAACGGACCTCGCCACGAGATCGTGCCGAGCTCACCGCCGACCAGCGGACCGGCCGCGATGCCGACTCCCAGGGCGGCCTCGTACAGGATGATCGCTTCGGCGACCGAGCCGGCCGCGGAGTTCACGATCGTGGCCAGTGCGGTCGCGATGAAGAGCGCGTTGCCGAGACCCCAGCCGGCGCGGAAGGCGACGATCATGCCGATCGAGTTCGACAGGCCGGCCAGCGCGCTGAACACGACGATGATCGCGAGACCGATCAGCAGCGTGCGCTTCGCGCCGATCCGGCTGGAGACCGCGCCGGTGATCAGCATCGCCAGGCCGATCACCGCCATGTAGCTGGTGAAGAGCAACGAGACCTGGGACGGGCTCGCGTGCAGCTGCTCGGCGATCGGCTTCAGGATCGGGTCCACCAGGCCGATGCCCATGAACGCGATCACACAGGCGAACGCGACCGCCCAGACCGATTTGGGTTGCTTCAAGAACGAGCTCACTGGGGAGCATCCTCCACAACGTCGAGGGTGAGAATTGTGTGCATCACGGCGGCCGCGCGCTCGAGGGTCTCGACGTCGGCTGCCGGAAGGTGACGAAGTCTGGCCGCCACCGCGGCGCCCGCCTCCCGGCGAGCGCGCTGCAGTTCGGTCAGGCCTGTCTTCGTGAGGCTGATCAGGCTGGCGCGCGAATCGGCGGGATCCGGCTCACGCCGTACCCACCCTTGTTCTTCCTGCCGCTGCACCAGCGTGGACATCGTCGGCTGCGAACACCGATCCGCTTTGGCCAGGTCGCTGATCCGGGTCGGTCCCAGCTCGTCCAGCCGCCCGAGCAGCCGCATCGCCGCATGCGGCAAGGCGCTCACATCCCGGCTCGCCATCCGCGTCAACCGCGCCGACGCGACCACGATCTCGACACCCAGCTCGTTCAGGTCCACATCTCGAATATACATAGGAATGCTATGCATCTCCACCGCGGCCGTCGGTGGAGCCGGTCACAGCCAGGGGGCCGAGGCTCAGAAAAGTCCGTTCGGGTGCGGGAGCTCAGCCGGGATCGGGGCGATGACGTCCCAGTGCTCGACGATCTTGGCGCCGGCAACCCGGAAGAGGTCGTAGTAGGCGACCGGTACGCCGAACTCGCCCTCCGACTGGAGCAGTACGAACTCGCCCTCGGCGATCACCCGGTGGATCGTCTTGTAGACGAGGTTCTTGCCCTGTACGGCCCACCGGGCGGCGGCGGCGCCGAAGCCGGCCAGGCCGTCGGCGGCCTCCGGGTTGTGCTGGTCGTAGGTCTCGGTCGAGATGAAGTCGGTGAGGACCGAGTAGTCGGCGCCGACCAGGACCCGCTCGGCGAACTCGGTCACCAGTGCGCGGTTGGCCTCGGTCTGCGCGGTCTCGGTGACGGTGGCCGGACCGTCGACCTGGGTGCGGCCGGAGACGGTCGTGGTGATCTGAGGGGTGAGGGCGTCCCAGTGCTCGGCAAGCTTGCCGTCGGCATCGACCCGGAAGATGTCGAAACCGACCAGCGGCTCGGGGCCGAAGCCGTGGTAGACGCCGTGCAACGCGACCAAGTCGCCGTCGGCCAGCACCCGGGCGCCGTCGTACCGGACGTCGTCGCCGAGGCCGGCGACCAGATCCCGGAGTCCGGCAGGGCCGTCGGTGGCAAGGGCACTGTGCTGGCGGTAGTCGGCGGCGACCCAGCGGTCCACCGCCGACGGGTCCTTCGCGCCGAACAGTTCGGTCGTCGCCTGGATCACGATCTTCTTCGCGCTCATCGGAAGCTCCTGTGGTGTGAAGGTCCTTTTCGGACGCTGACAACTGAAATCTAGGAGCGATCCACCCGCCCGCTGTGTGAGTATCAGGACTGATGATGGTCAAAAGCGGACAGAAGATTCCGGACCTGCCGTTCGCGGCACCACCGGGTACGCCGGTCGGCGTCCAAGTGATGTCGCTGAGTGAACTCGCCGGACGCGTGGTTTCGCACCGGCTCGCGCGGCCGCACTTCCATCAGCTGATTACGGTCACCGAGGGCCTGTTGCAGCAGATGGTCGACTTCCAGACCTACGAGCTGACGCCGGGCGCCTGGCTGTGGGTCCGGCCCGGTCAGCTGCAGCAATGGGGCGCGCTGACCGGGGTGACGGGAGGCCTCGTGCTGTTCCAGCCGAGTCACCTTGATGCGCAGACAGCCGGCAATGTGCAGCTTGACGACCCGGACCTGCCGGTGCTTCGGCAGCCGTCGGCAGCGGATGCCGTCAGCGTGCGGATGGCCTTCGACCATCTCGCACTCGAGTTCCGGGCGCTCGGCCGAATGCCCTTGGAGTCGCACGCGGCCACACTTCGGCACTTGCTCGCGGTGCTCGTCCTGCGGCTGACGCACCTCGCGGCACCGGTGGCCGAGCATACGGTCGCCGCGGATCCGGCGTACCGGAGCTTTCGGTCGGCGGTCGACAGTGACTTCACCCGGACGAGGCGCGTCGAGGACTACGCGCGCTCCCTGGGCTACTCGGCGAAGACTCTGACCCGATCGACCCAGGCGGCCGCGGGCATGAGTGCGAAGGCGTTCATCGATCGCCGGGTAGTCCTCGAAGCCAAGCGACTGCTGGCGCACGGCGACGACAGCGCCGCGCAGATCTCGCAGCAGCTCGGCTTCCGAACGCCGACGCAGTTCGCCAAGTACTTCGTGCAGCGAACCGGCCAGACGCCGTTGGCCTTCCGGCAGAGCGTCCAAGGCGTCCCGAGTTCGGCTCGGTAGGCCTCACGGCTGTACGCCGTCGCGGGTGCGGAAGAGACTGACCGGGATGGGGCCGCGGTGCAGGATGTGCGGGATGTCGGCCCAGGGGAACAGCGGCTCGGTGGCGTTGAGGGTTCGTAGCCGCTGCAAGGCTTTCTCGGAGGGTTCGGTGAGGGTCGCGACGGTTGCGGGGGAGTAGGGGATGAAGTCCTCAGGGGGCTGCGGCGAGGCGTTGTGGCGCTTGAGCAGGACGCAGGTGGTGGCCGGGTCGAGGCGCTCGGCGTCGAGCGTCCAGTAGTCGAGGACTACGCGGCCGATGCGGCCGGACTCGTGCATGGCCTCGAAGAGCGGAGCGGGGTGGACCGGTGAGAGGAACACGACGTCGGTCCAGGTGCAGCCCAGCGGGTACACCGGGTCGCGCATCGCGGCCGGGCGGTGGGCGTACTTCCCGACCTCGCGCTCGTAGAGATCCGGGTGCTGGTCGCGCAGCAGGTTGAGCGGCAGGACGGCATCGCCGCGGAGGTCGTGGATCGCGGCTCGATACAAGAGAGTCGTCATACGCGAAAGCCTCCGACCACAGGAAGTCTGCGTCGGAGGCTTTCACACATTCTACCGGCGCTTGAGGTCGGTGGCGAGGACTTGGGCGATGTTGCGCTCGGCTAGGGCGGTGATGGTGACGAAGGGATTGACGCCGAGACTGCCGGGAATCAGGGAGCTGTCGGTGACGTAGAGGTTCGGGTGGTTGCGGACGCGGCCGTAGTCGTCGGTGGCCTTGCCAAGCAGTACGCCGCCGAGCGGGTGGTAACAGAAGTCCGCGGCGAAGGCGCGGTTGCCGGTGAACAGGTCGCGCCGGTACGTCGTACCGATCGCCTTGTTGATCTTGTCGAACAAGAACTGGGCAGAGCGCAGGGACGGCGTGCTCTGGCCGGCGGACCAGTGCAGGTCGGCGCGGTCGGTGCTGTGGTTGTAGGTGAAGCGGCCGCGCTCGGGACTGACCGTGATCGCGAGGTAGAGGCTGGCCCAGGTCTCCAGACCGACCGGGAGCGGGGCGATCTCGGCGAAGGACGGATGCTTCGGGTCGTTCCAGTTGTCGATCGCGAGGGTCGGGATCGTCGACTGGAGCGGACCGGTCGGGTCCCAGAGGTGGTTGGCGCGAGCCGTCATCACGTTGCCATTGGTACCCCAGCCGGTCCCGACCGCGGCCGGCAGGTCAGGCAGTGTGCCCGTTTCTCTTGCCCTGAGCAATAGTTCGGTGGTCCCGATGCTGCCGGCGCCGAGGAAGAGCGCGCCGCAGGAGATCTGGCTCCGCTTCACGACCTTGCCCCAGACGTCGATCTGTTCGAGACCGACCAGATAGCCCTTGCCCTGCTGGTGAATCGTGGTCACTCGGGTCAGCGTTCGGATGGTGACGTTGCCGGTGCCGAGTGCGTCGGCGAGATACGTCTTGTCCAGCGACTGCTTGCCGTGGTTGTTGCCGTAGATCACCTCGCCGGCCAATGCCGACCGCGGTGCCTGCTTCTTCTCCTCGCGGCGGAGGTAGTTGAAGTCGTAGACGTTCGGTACGACGCTCGTCCGGAAGCCGGCCTGGTGGGCGTGCCGCCGGGAGACCCGTGCGTACTTGTAGACCGGTGTCTGCTCCAGGTAGCGCGGGTCGATCGTGTTCACGCCGAGCATCCGGCGAGCGAGCGGGAAATACCGTCGGTACATCGCGTCCGCGTCCACCTGCGGCAGCATCTTCTCGAAGTACTTGCGCTGCGGCGTCGGCGCCATTCCACCGTTCACCAGGGAGCCGCCGCCGACTCCGCGGCCGACGTACACGCCCATGTTCGGGAAGTCGACGCGATCCAGCACGCCGGCGTACGGCGTACCGAGGTCGCGGTTGACGACGTCGAGCCAGAGGAAGGTGTCGAGCGGTGCCGCGGTCCGGCGGTGGAACCACATCGAGCGACGGTCCGGGTTCAGGGTCGAGCAGAACACCTTGCCGTCCTGGCCGGCGGTGTTCCAGAGCTGACCCATCTCGATCATCGTGGTGCGGATCCCGGCCGCGCCGAGGCGCAGTGCGGTGACGGCGGCGCCGTACCCGGTGCCGACGACGAGGGCCGGGACGTACGGCGCAGCTTCGGCCGGCCCGATCCGGGTGAGGCCGGTCGCGGCGGCCGCGGTGAGGGTGGTCAGGCCGGCGAACCGGCGGCGGGACATTGTGGACGGAGAGGTCTCGAAAGTCACTGACGCACCGTAATCGAGCAACTACGCGGCCGCAGCGGAACCGGCATGTCGGCCCGATCGGCGGCTAGCTTGGCGAGCATGGACAAGCGCTTTCTCGGACGGACCGGCCTGGAAGTCAGCGAGCTGTGCCTCGGCACCATGACCTTCGGACCCGGGACCGACGAACCGACTGCACATCGCATCCTGGACGAGTTCGTGGCCGCGGGCGGCACCTTCGTCGACACGGCCGACACGTATTCCGGTGGAGTCTCCGAGGAGATCATCGGTAGCTGGCTGAAGAATCAGAACCGCGACGGGCTGGTGATCGCGACCAAGGTGTACGGCGAGGCCGGGCCCGGACTGCCGGTCCGCGGCGCCGGCCGCAAGCACATCCTGGCCGGGGTCGAGGCCAGTCTCCGGCGGCTGCAGACCGACTTCATCGACCTCTATCAGATCCACGTCTTCGACGATGCGACCCCGCTCGAGGAGACCCTGACAACGCTCGATGCCTTGGTGACCAGCGGAAAGGTCCGCTTCATCGGCGCCAGCAACCTGACCGGCTGGCAACTGCAGAAGGCGATCGACCTCTCGAACCATCGCGGGCTGGAGCCGTATGTCAGCCTGCAGCCGCTCTACAACCTGCTCGATCGCGATGCCGAGCACGACCTGATCCCGGTCGCCGTCAATGAAGGCGTCGGTGTGATCGCGTGGAGTCCGCTGGCCGGTGGGTGGCTGTCCGGGAAGTACCGGAAGGAGGCGGGTGGACCGCCGGCCGGAAGCCGGAGTGGCCAGGAGGATTGGGATGCGCACGACAACGACCGGACCTGGCGAGTGCTCGACGTACTGCGTTCGGTGGCGGACGAGGTCGACAAGACGCCTGCCCAGGTGGCGCTGCGGTGGGTGCTGCAGCGGCCGGGGCTGACCGCGCCGATCATCGGCGCTCGGACGCCGGAGCAGCTCGGCGACAACCTCGGCGCCACCGGCTGGCGCCTCAGCGACGACCAGGTGGCTCGGCTGACCGAGGCCGGCGACAAGCCGCTGCCTTATCCGCACAACATTCTGGCGATGCCACAGTTCAGGCGTGCAAAATTGCAGGACTAATAATTTGCAGTGACTGCAAGAACCTGCCTACGCTGGTCCGGTGGGACAGAGCGAGGGTGGGTTACGGGAGCGCAAGAAGCTCCAGACGCGGGCGGCGCTGGCGGAGGCCGCCCTGCGGCTGGCGTTGGCGAAGGGTCCGGACAACGTCACGGCCGAGGAGATCGCCGAGGCGGCCGACGTGTCGGTGCGGACCTTCTTCAACTACTTCCCGCACAAGGAGTACGCGATCCTCGGGCGCAATCCCGCGCACCTCGAGCGTGCGCTCGAGCTGATCGCGACCGCACCGGCCGATCAGTCGCCGTTGACCACGATGTCGACGATCGTGCACGACGTACTGCGGGACCTGCTCGACGAAGGTGAGTTGAGCCGGCGCGGAGAGCTGATCATGAGCTCGCCGAGCCTGCTCTACCACCTGATGCTGTCGAGTATGGACGACGAGCGGCAGCTGTCGGCCGCCCTGACCGCGCGGATCGGCGAACCGCTCCGCGCCCGGTTGATCGTCAGTGCCGCCGGTGCGGCCTGCCGGGTCGCCGTCGAGCTGCACAAGGACGCTCCGGACTCCGCGCCCGGCGATCTCGTCGACGCCGCCTTCCAGTTACTTGCCCAGGGCATCGATCCTGACTATCAGAAAGGTCATTCATGACGACCACCTCGGCCGAGGGGACCGGTCCGGTCGCGACGCTGACGCCGCGGCAGACCGTGCAGGCCATCTCGGGTCTGATGATGGGGCTGTTCGTGGCGATCCTGGCCGGCACCGTGGTGTCGACCGCGTTGCCGCGGATCATCCACGACCTGGGGGCGAGCCAATCGTCGTACACCTGGGTCGTCACGCTCGAGCTGCTCGCGATGACGGCCACCGTGCCGTTGTGGGGCAAGCTCGCCGACCTCTACAACAACAAGCTGCTGCTCCAGCTGTCGCTGAGCTTCTTCGTGGTCGGGTCACTCGTCGCGGGCTCCGCCCCGAACATCGAGGTCCTGCTCGGCAGCCGCGTACTGCAGGGTCTGGGCGGCGGCGGTCTGACGGCGCTGGTCCAGATCGTGATGGCCGCGATCATCCCGCCGCGTGAGCTGGGCCGGTACTCCGGCATCTTCGGTGCCGTCTTCGCGTCGGCCACCGTGGGTGGCCCGCTGCTCGGCGGCTTCCTCGTCGACTCGCCGCTGGGCTGGCGGGCCTGCTTCCTGATCGGTGTGCCGTTCGTTCTGATCGCGATGTTCCTGCTGCAGCGGACGCTGCATCTGCCGACCGTGCGTCGTGAAGTGAAGATCGACTGGTGGGGCGCGTTCCTGATCACGGCGGGCGTGAGCACGCTGCTGGTCTGGTCCTCGTTCGCCGGCAACAAGTTCGAGTGGGTTTCGGTCTGGAGCTTCGTGCTCGTCGGCGCGGCCCTGCTCGCGTTGGCGATCGCCGTGTTCGTCGAGAAGCGGCACCCTGAGCCGATCATCCCGATGGACCTGTTCCGCAACCGCACGGTGACGCTGGCCATCGTCGCCAGTGCGCTGGTCGGTGTCGCGATGTTCGGCGGCTCGGTCTTCCTCGCGCAGTACTTCCAGATCGCGCAGGGCTACTCGCCGACCAAAGCCGGCCTGATGAGCCTTCCACTGATCATCGGCATGATGGGTGCCTCCACGGTCGCCGGTGGCCTGATCACCAAGACCGGCAAGTGGAAGGTCTACCTGGTCACCGGTAGCGTCCTGCTGCCGATCGGCCTTGCGCTGTTCGGCACGATCGACGCCCAGACCTCGAAGTACGTGCTGTGGGGCTTCATGCTCGTCCTGGGCATCGGCATCGGTCTTGTGATGCAGAACCTGGTTTTGGCGGCGCAGAACGACGTACCGGCTCGTGAGCTCGGTGCGGCGACCTCGGCGGTCAGCTTCTTCCGCAGCATGGGCGGCACCATCGGCGTCAGTGTCCTCGGTGCCATCCTCGCCAACCAGATCGCCGAAACCCTCAACCCCGGCGGCAGCTCGTCCGGCGGCAGCGGCGCCGTACCGAACATCGCCGAGCTCCCGGACGCCGTCCGCACCGTCGTCGAGAACGCCTACGGCGACGCCACCGCCGACCTCTTCCTGATGTCGGTCCCCTTCGCCGTACTGGCCCTCATCGCCGTCGTCTTCATCAAGGAGAAGCCGCTCCTCACCACCACCGGCGCCGAACGCCGCGCCGACGAGGAAGCTGCAACTGGTAAACAAGACGTGTGACCGATCTGGTGATGGGAGAGCGCGGCTGACATGGCAGCGTTCGATCGTGCAGACGAGCTCTCCCATCCACTGGACTACCGGCTGGCCGCTGATGGCTTCGTCACGATGTTCTGGAGCCCGTCGGTGCTGGCCAAGGCGGTCACTTGGCTCGAGGAGCATGGCTACCGCATCGTGCGGGGGCAGGCCTCGAGCTGGCACACAGACACAGATATGCATAGAGATCTTGCCGCCCTACTCGACTTCCCGGAGTATTACGGCGGCAACCTCCACGCCCTGAGCGATTGTTTGTACAGCGTCTCCCTGGGCGATTTTGGCCTAAGTGACGACGACACCGGACTTGTCCTGGTGCTCGACGGCTTCGATCAGTTCTTCGAGCGCAACAAGGACCTTGCTTGGGCCCTGCTCGACATCTACGCAGGTTGTGCCCGCCGCGCCGCCCTGACCGGAACACGCATGTTGTGTCTAGTCCAGTCTGACGAACCGCATCTCGACGTTCCGAACGTCGGAGCCCAACCAGTCACCTGGAACGATGCCGAATTCTTCGAAAAGAAGCGCCGCGATGACGGCTGAGACCTGAGAACCAATCGGAGGATCGAGAATGCTCGTCGCCTTTTCAGTTGCACCGGCTGTCGCCACCAGTGCGGACGGATCGGTGTCGGATGCCGTTGCCGCTGCGATCCGCGTCGTTCGCGCGTCAGGCCTGCCCAACCGAACCGACTCCATGTTCACGACCATCGAGGGCGAGTGGGACGAGGTGATGGCGGTGGTGAAGGAGGCGGTCGAGGTGGTGGCCGCGGTTTCGCCTCGGGTGAGTTTGGTGCTGAAGGCCGATATCCGGCCGGGGTTCACCGGGCAGCTGAGTGCGAAGGTCGAGCGGATCGAGCAGGCGCTGGCCGACTAGGTGGCACAGCGAAGCCATGTGGTGCTCGGGCGGGGCGGACCTGTGCCACTCATCAACCCGGTTCTGGTTGGTCTGAGCGGGGCGCGTTGAGCGTGAACCTACCCGGCTGCACAGAGTTGGTGAGTGTTGGCGGTCCGCCCTTTCCTTCGTCCCTACCGGTCAGTGGCCGGCGTTGAGGGCGGTGACGACCTCGGCGTAGTGGTTTTCGCGTTCGGCGGCGCGGAGGAAGTGAACTCGGTCGACGAGGATTTCTTCGGCGTCGGGGTGCTGCTGGAGCAGGGTGATGGTTTCGTCGGCGAACTCGTCGAGGGGCATCCAGGTGGGGTCGGGGGCGGCGCCGTCCAGGAGATTGGTCTGGACGGCGGGTGGGACGAGCTCGATGACCTGGAGGTTGGTGCCGGCGAGTTGTAGGCGGAGGCTCTGGGTGTAGCTGTGGACCGCGGCCTTGGTGGCGTTGTACGTCGGGGTGAGGGCGAGCGGGACGAAGGCTAGGCCGGAGGAGACGGTCATGACGACCGGGTCGGCCTGCTGCTGGAGGTAGGGCAGGAAGGTCGTGATCGTCCGGATCGTGCCGAGCAGGTTGATGTCGACGATCGCCTCGCTGGTGGCGAGGTGGGCCGGGTCCTGGAGGTTCTCGGACTGCATGATGCCGGCCATTGTGATCAGGACGTTGACGTCGTGACGGGCGGTGACGTCGGCGAACGCGGTGGCGATCGAGTCCGGGTCGGCGACGTCGAGGAGGACGCCTTCGAGCTGGTCGGTGGCGGCGAGCTGGTCGAGCAGGTCCTTGCGGCGGCCGCTGATGATGACGGTGTTGCCGAGGTCGCGGAAACGGCGGGCGAGTTCGAGGCCGATGCCCGACGTACCGCCGGTGAAGAAGATGGTGTTGCCAGTGGTTTTCATGGCTCCAGCCTGGAAGCGGATGCCGTCGGCAACCAGGCCCGGTGGAGCCACTGCTCGGCTAGCAGTGGATAACCGTGGGCAGGCGAGGACACTGGAGTCATGGAGTACGCCGACCTGTCCGATTTCCTCCGCAAGCGCCGGGAGGCCCTGCAGCCCGAAGACGTCGGGATGCCGCGCGGCCGACGACGCCGTACGCCGGGACTGCGGCGCGAGGAGGTCGCCGTACTGGCGTCGATGTCGACCGACTACTACAGCCGGCTCGAAGGCGGCCGCGGACCGCAGCCGTCGGTGGAGATGCTCGGGGCGATCGCTCGCGCGCTGCGGATGACGCTGCAGGAGCGGGACTATCTTTTCGTGCTGGCGGGGCACGGTGTGCCGCCGCGGACGACGCGTGCGTGCCATGTGGATCCCGGGATGCTGCGCATCATGGACCGGCTGCAGGACACCCCGGCCTTGCTGGTCAACCGGTGCGGTGAGGCGCTCGCGCAGACGCCGGCTCATGTCGCGTTCGCCGGTGAGCTGACCAACTTCGAGGGGATGGAACGCAGCGAGACCTATCGCTGGTTCGTCCATCCGGAGACTCGCACGCTCTATCAGGAGCCGGAGCTGAGCAGGCACAGCCGGCTGCTGGTCTCGATGCTGCGCCAGGTCGCCACTGCCGACGGCCCCAAGTCGTACGCCGCCTCGGTCGTGGCGGCGTTGCAGAAACTCAGCCCGGAGTTCGCGGCGATCTGGGAGGAGCACGAGGTGGTGCCGCCGCACAGCCGGACCAAGCGCTTCCGGCATCCGGTCGTCGGCGAGTTCGAGCTCTACTGCGAGGTGATCAACAACGCCGACCAGCAGCAGACGCTGGTCGTGTTCACCGCCGAGCCGGGCAGTGAGAGTGCGGAGAAACTGCGGTTGCTGAGTGTTTTGGGAAGTCAGGCGATGAGCTCTGGACAGGACTTTCGTAGCGAGTTAATTTAAGTCCTGGATCGCGGAATGCCCATTCCGGGATCGACTCTCCGGAAAGGACCGCCCCATGCCTTCCGCTCGCTTCCGCCTGCCCGCTTTCGTCCTCGCGCTGCTGTTGCTGGTGGCCGGGCTGACGACGACGGCGACGGCTCACGTTCAAGCGACCTTCAATGTCCTCGCCTTCTACGACGGCAACACCGAGGACGCGGCGCACAACGACTGGGTGAAAGAGGCCAATCAGCGCTTCCCCCAGTTCGGCGCGCAGAACGGCTTCACCTACACCGCGACCAACGACTGGAACCGGTTGAACACCCTGCAGGCCTCGCAGTACCAGGTGGTGATGTTCCTGGACAACCGGCCGTGGGCCTCGTCGCAGCAGACGGGGTTCCAGCGCTACATGGAGAACGGCGGCGCCTTCTTCGGCTTCCATGTGAGCAACTACAACGACGCGAGCCAGGGCTGGCCGTGGTTCAACAACACGCTGCTCGGCACCGGCCGGTTCAACTCGAACACCTGGCTGCCGTCCGCGGTCACGCTGCGGACCGAGAATCGTTCGCACCCGGCACTGGTGAACACGGGCGCGACGTTCCGGTCGTCGGTCAGTGAGTGGTACAGCTGGCAGAACGACCTGCGGCAGAACCCGAACATCCAGGTGCTCGCCTCGATCGACCCGTCGAGCTTCCCGGTCGGCAGCCAGCAGGGCAACATCTGGACGTCGGGCTACTACCCGATCGCGTGGACCAACAAGAACTTCAAGGTCATCTACGCGAACTGGGGCCACAACGCGATGAACTACCAGACCAACACCAGGACCTCGTCGACGTTCGACAGCCCGGCCCAGAACCAGTTCATGATGGACTCGCTGAAGTGGCTCGGTGGCGGCGGCGGGACGGTCCCGCCGGTCGAGCAGCCGGCGCCCGGCACCTGGTACTCGGTCGCCAACAAGGCCAACGGCAAGTGTGTCGACGCCCGGGCCGCCGGCACCGCCAACGGCACTGTCATCCAGCAGTACAGCTGCAACGCGACCACCGCACAGCACTTCCAGTTCCAGCCGACCACCGACGGGTTCACCCGCGTCAACAACCGCAACGACGCGACCAAGGTGATCGACGTGAGCGGGGTGTCGCTCGACGACAACGCGGGTCTCCATCTGTGGACGTACGGCGGAGGTACCAACCAGCAGTGGCAAGCAGTCTCCGAAGGCGGCGGCTATTTCCACTTCGTCGTACGGCACACCAGCAAATGCCTCACCGTGCCCGGCGGATCGACCGCAGACCAGACCCAGCTGGTCCAATTCACCTGCAATGGCGGCACTGGACAGTCTTTCAAGCTGACGACAGCCTGACCGCAGACTAGATTGCGGCCCATGAGAATCCTGCGTGTGGCCGCAGTTGCGGCAGGAGGTTTGCTGGTGCTCTCTCAGTTGGTACCGGCCCAGGCGACCGGCGGACCGTCGTACCGGTGGGATGTGACGCCGACAGGCAGTACGGCGCAGTTCCGCGGATTGTCGGCGGTCAGCAAGGACGTGGCCTGGGTCGGGGGGACCCAGGGACAGGTACTGCGGACTGTCGACGGAGGTCGGCATTGGCAGAACGTGAGCCCGGCCGGTGCGGAGGCGCTGCAGTTCCGCGATGTGCAGGCGTTCGACGCTCAGCGGGCGGTGATCCTGTCGATCGGTCCGGGGACGGACTCGCGGGTCTACCGGACTGTGAACGCCGGCAAGACGTGGACCGAAACGTTCCGCAACACCGACGCGAATGCGTTCTATGACTGCATGGCCTTCAACGGTGGCGGTCACGGGCTCGCGTTGAGCGACCCGGTGGACGGGAAGTTCCGGATCGCCGCGACCTCGAACGGTGGCAAGTCGTGGAAGGTGCAGCCGAACGACGGGATGCCGGCAGCACTGCCCGGTGAGTTCGCGTTCGCCGCGAGTGGGACCTGCCTGGTGGCGGGACCTGGCCGTACGGCGTGGTTCGCGACCGGCGGCGGTGATCGGCCGCGGGTGTTCCGCACCTTCGACGGCGGTCGGCACTGGACGGTCGCGGACTCGCCGATGGCCAGTGGCGAAGCGGCCGGCATCTTCAGCCTCGCCTTCCGCGGACCGCTCTTCGGTGTCGCGGTCGGCGGTGACTTCCTGAAGCCGACCGAGGCCGTCAAGGCCGCATCGGTCACGTACGACGGCGGCCGGACCTGGAAGCTGGTCCCGCCCGACAAGGCGCCGAAGGGATACCGGAGCGGATCGACGTTCGTGCCGTGGTCGCTGAGCACGGTGGTCGCGGTCGGGCCGTCCGGAAGTGACGTCAGCACCGACGGCGGCCGGAGCTGGAAGCAGTTCTCCGACGGCAACTTCGACAGCGTCGAGTGCGGTGGCCACGGCCGGCAGGCCGGTTGCTGGGCGTCGGGCGCGAAGGGCGCGGTCGCGCGACTGGCGGTCGGCCGATGAAGCGTGCGTTGGTCGGGCTGGTCGCGCTGCTGATGACGATTCCGGGAATGGCCGCGGCCGAGCCGGATCGCGGTCGGCCGGGCCGGGACCTGACGGTCATGACCTACAACATCCACCACGGTGCCGGGATCGACGGCGTACTCGATCTGGAGCGGATCGCGACGCTGATCGAGAAGAACGGCGCCGAGGTCGTCGGGTTGCAGGAGGTCGACCGGCACTGGAGTGAGCGCAGCAACTGGGTCGACCAGCCGGCCTGGTTCGCGCAGCGGCTCAAGATGCACTACGCGTACGCCGCGAACCTCGACCTGCCGCCGCTCAACCCGGGGGAGCCGCGCCGTCAGTACGGTACGGCGATCCTGTCGAAGTACCCGATCAAGGACTTCACCAACACGCTGCTGCCGCTCTATCCGACCGGTGAGCAGCGCGGACTCGCGGTCGCGACGGTGAAGGTCCGGGGCGCGGAGCTGCGGTTCGCCAACACGCACCTGACCAGCAACAACAACGCGGAGCGGCTGGAGCAGGCGCGGAAGGTGGTCGAGTTGCTCGGGACGTCACGCAAGCCGACGCTGCTGGTCGGTGACCTCAACGCGCGGCCCGATGCGCCGGAGATCAAGACCCTGACCGCGGTCCTGGACGACACCTGGACCGAGGTCGGTGCCGGCCCCGGCTACACGATCGAGGCGGACAACCCGACCGCCCGGATCGACTACCAGCTGCACAGCCCGCAGCTGGTCCCCACGAAGGCTGCTGTCCCGGTGAGCTTGGCTTCCGACCACCTGCCGGTGGTTGCCTCGTTCACCCTTCGCTGAACCCGTCCGTTCGGCGACTGCGCCCATCCGACTTCGGTCGGGTGGGCGCTTTTGCGTGAATTACAAGCTTGTAGTTTGTCAAGTCGACACGCAGGTGAAACAAAGATACTTCTGTGAAAAGTGTTCCCAATGGGGCTGCAGGCAACTAGTGTCACGTATGTGGTCCAGGAGGACCAAAAGCGCTCACGGGGCCAGGGAAGGGTGCCGTGACCGGGCGGAAGGAAACACCAGATGCGCGGCACTGGGAAGACCGGCAGAGCAGGGCTCTCCGGTGTGCTGGCGGTCTGTCTGGCCGGCTCCATGATGGTGGTCGTTCCGATCCAGGCGCAGGCGAAGCCGAAGCCTCCGGTGATCCCGTCGCAGGCGGCCGTCGACCGGGCCAAGGAAGCGGCTGCGGACAAGGCGGGACAGGTCAAGGCGATCGAGCAGCAATTGGCCGCGGCCGAGGCTCGGCTCGAGCAGCTCGGCATCCAGTCCGGGATCGCCGACGAGGCTTACAACGGTGCCGTCTATCGGTTGCAGCAGGCAAAGAAAGACGCCGCGCAGGCAGCTGACCGGGCGGCCAAGGCCGAGAAGACCCTGAACACTCAGCGGCAGCAGATCGGCCGGTTCGCGGTCGCGTCGTACCAGGGTGGTGGCGACATCGCGAAGTTGGCGCCGCTGTTCACCGCCGAAGGGCCGCAGCAGCTGCTTGACTCCGCCGGTACGGCGCACACCGTGTCGAGCGCGATGCAGGGCTCGTACCTGCGCTACTCGGCGAACCAGGTGGTGACGAACCTGTTCAAGGTGCAGGCCGACCAGGCCGTCATCAAGGTGAAGCACGCGACCGAAGAGGCCGCCAAGGCGAAGAAGGTGGCCGAGGCTGCCGAGGCCGCGCAGTCGGCCGCGGTGACCGCGATGGGTGTCCAGCGGCAGCAGTCGATCGCTCAGTTGGCCGTCCTGCAGAACACTTCCGTCCAGGTCGCCGCACAGCGGCAGCGGGGGCTCGAGGAGCTTGCGCGACAGCGCGCCGCCGCACTCGCCGCGAAGCGGGCCGCCGAGTTGCGCCGCAAGATCGCGGCGCGCGAGGCAGCTGAGCGGGCCCGCGAGCTCGCGCGGCAGCGGGCCGAGGAAGCCCGGGAACGCGAGCAGGGCAAGAAGAATCCGCACAAGAAGCCTCCGAAGCACCACCGCCCCGGCGGTGGCAACGGCGGCAATGGTGGCAACGGCGGTTCGGGCCGCGGCGCCGGAGCGGCGATCAGCTTCGCGCTCTCCCAGCTCGGCGACATGTACCTGTGGGGCGGCACCGGCCCGTCGCGCTGGGACTGCTCAGGTCTGATGATGGGCGCGTGGAAGCGGGCCGGCATCCAGCTGCCGCACTACAGCGTCGCGCAGTACGAGCAGACCCGGCACATCGACGAGGACGAGCTGCGGCCGGGCGACCTGATCTTCTGGGCGCTCGACCCCAACGATCCCGGCACCATCCACCACGTCGCGATGTACCTCGGCGGCGGCCGGATGATCCACGCGCCGCGCACCGGCAAGCCGGTGCAGATCCAGAGCGTCTACTACTGGGAGCCCCCGGACTTCTTCGGCCGTCCGTGAGCTATTGCTGTCAGCAAATCAACCTAGACCAGCCGGTGTCCGCCGTCGGCGTGCAGGACGGTGCCAGTGATGAATCCATTGCGTAGCAAGGCGATGATCGCATCCGCGATGTCCTGGGTGCGGCCGATCCGGCCGACCGGCAAGCGGGCTGCCATCGCGGCCAGAGTGGCCGGAGCGGCGTCGCCCGCGACGTCCTGCCAGATCGGAGTGTCCACCCAGCCGGGCGACACCACGTTGACCCGCAGTGGCGCGAGCTCGACGGCGAGTGCCGCCGCCAGCGACGCGAGTGCGCCGTTGAGTGCCGCGAGCAACGATGCGCCCGGTCCCGGCCGGTACGCCGCGATGCCCGACGTGAAGACGATCGAGCCGCCGGGTTCGAGCACGGGCGCGGCGTGTTTGGCGAGCAGTAGCGGGCCCAACAGCTTGGAGCCGATCGCCGGCCGGGCCGAGTTCACGTCGTACTCCCTGATCGGCTGGTAGGCGCCGCCGACATCGGCGGCCGTCGTGACGACGTGATCGATCCGGCCGGTCGTCGCGAAGAGCCTGGCGATGTCCTCCTCGACCAGGAGATCCATCGCTACAGTCCGTACGCCGAGGTCGCGTTGGACAGCGGCGAGTCGATCGGGAGAGCGTCCGGCGACGGTCACTTCGCTGCCTTGGGCAACGAGTTCCGCAGCGAGGGCGCGACCCATTCCGGAGCTGCCGCCGACGATAACTACGTGTTCTTTGCGCATGTCGTCGAGCCAATCAGGACGGGCGTCAGTACTCCACGACTTGTTGCCTCACGGGCGTTAGGCCGGGGCTAACGGTCATTGCCTGGAGCACCGGGTTGTGCGAGTCGGTGCGCCAGATCGCGGCGTACCGGGCGATGAGCGGACGGCCTGCGATCGGGCGCCAGACGACGTCGGGGGTCGCCGCGCGGCGCGAGCCGAGGCTGATCGCGGCCCGTCGTACCTGCAGTGCGGAGCGGAGTTGCGAGTGGCTCATCGTGATATCGCTCAAACGGAAGTTGCCGCCCAGGCGTTGGAGTGCGTCGTCGTGGAACTCGGGGGCAGCGGCGCGGGGAATCCAGATCAGCTCGAGACCGGCCAGGTCGTCGATGGTGACCTCGGCGGCGGTCGCCAGCGGATGCGAGGCAACCATCAGTACGCCGAGCTCTTCCTCGGCCAGCTCCTCGCAGATGGTTGCTGGCGGCAACGTCAACGGCGTCCGGACCAGGCCGAGATCGATCTCGCCGGCGGCGAGCATTCGAACTTGGTCCGTGGTGGTGCCGGCTTCCAGCGTGACAGTGCTCTCCGGGAACCGCTCGGCCGCGAGCTGTTCGAGTGCCGCCGGCAACCATCCCGGTACGCCGTTCAGCAGGCCGAGCCGCAGGACCGGCTCATCCAGCCCTGCCGCCCGCCGGGTGTCCTTCAGTGCCAGCCCGGCCGCCTGGATCGTCTCCCGGGCGCGGGCCAGAAAGACCTGGCCGGCCGGGTTCAGCTCGACACCGCGGCTGTGCCGGATCAGCAACGTCGTACCGATTTCACGCTCGAGTTGCTTGATCTGCTGACTCAGCGTCGGTGTGGAGATGTACAGCCGCTCGGCGGCCCGGCTGAAGTGGAGCTCCTCCGCGACAGCGACGAAGTACCGCATCTGCCGGAGCTCCACACTCCAACCTTAAGTGGTGGCGATCAGCCGGCCGAGCGCGACGCGGGCGTCGAGTGCCCGATGCAACTCCTGTACGTCGGCCAGCGGGTAGCTGGCGTGGACGGCCGGGCGCAGGTCTCCGGCCTGCCAGCGACGGGTCACCTCGGCGATGTCGTTGCGGGCAGCGTCCGGCCGGGCAGTTCGCCAGGCCATCATCGACACCCCGGTCACGGACTGCAGGCCGAACAGCGCAGAGGCCGGAACGGTCGGCAGCTGTCCGGAAATGGCGCCGTACGTGACCATCGTGCCGAGCGGCCGGATCAGCGCCAGGCCCTGATCGAAGATCGTGCCGCCGACGGAGTCGAGAACCGTGTCGACGCCGTCCGGCGCCAGCGCGCGGACCTGGTCCGGCCAATCGGCATCGGTCAGGTCGACCGCCTCGGCGCCGAGTGAGCGGATGAAGTCGAGCCGGTCGGGTGAGGACGCCGTACCGATGATGAGCTTTGGCTCGAACGAGCGGGCGAGCTGGACGGCCAAGTGGCCGACGCCACCCGCGGCGGACTGGATCAGGACAGTGCCGCCGGCTGGGATCCGGCCTGCTTCCAGGAGCCGGAGGGCGAGCGGTCCGGTCATCGACATCATCGTCGCGGCCCCGGCGTCGGCATCGTCGGGGATGGTCGCTAGGAACGCCGTGTCCAGTACGACGTGGTCCGCGAAGGCGTCCTCGGAGACGCCGGCCACCCGGTCGCCAATCGCGAGACCGGGTGGGGTGTCCGGACCGAGCCGGGTGATCCGGCCGACGACCTCGCCGGTGAGGCTGCCGGGGAGCGGGCGCGGCCAGGGGCTGTTGCCGGATCGGAAGAGGGCGTCGATCGCGTTGGCCCCGACCGCCTCGACCTCGACCAGCACCTCGCCGGTGGCGGGCGCGGGGATCTCGACCTCGTCGAGCTGCAGAACCTCCGGGCCGCCGTGGGAGTGGTAGCGCACTGCACGCATGAAGTACTCCAGATCGTGGGAGCTAGAAATAATGGGTGACACCCACGATAGCGCAGGAGTTCTAGAGTGGACAGGTGCAGAAGTCGCCGAACCACCGCCTCTCCGACCGGGTGCTGTGGGCGTTGGGGCGGGCGAGTCAGCAGTCGCAGCGGTTGATCCGGCAGCACATGGTCGAGGCGGGCGTGCGGACGCAGCACTACCACGTGCTGGCCAGCCTGGACGCCGACGGCGCCGCGGCCCAGGCGACGCTGGCCGACCGGATCGCGCTCGATCGCAGCGACCTGGTGACCGTGCTCGACGAGCTGGAAGAGGTCGGGTACGTCGGCCGCCGGGTCGACCCGGACGACCGCCGGCGCAAGATCGTCGAGCTCACCGCGGCCGGTCGCAAGCAGTTGGTGGTGATGGACCGGCTGATCTACGCGGCCGAGGACGAACTGCTGGCGCCGCTCACCGCGGCGGAGCGCAAGGTGCTGCTCGGGCTGCTCAGCCGGGTCAGCGGCGAATGAGAAACCGCCGGCGCCGCTGTCGCGGGCCGGCGGTCAGGTGCAGCGGTCAGTGGCCTTCGGTCTTCAGACGATCGAAGGAGGCCTGGATCTCGGCCTCGGCGTCCGCGCGGCCGACCCAGGTGGCGCCCTCGACGGACTTGCCCGGCTCGAGGTCCTTGTAGACCTCGAAGAAGTGCTGGATCTCGAGGCGGTCGAACTCCGGCACGTGGTGGATGTCGCGCAGGTGCTCCTGGCGCGGGTCACCGGCGGGGACGCAGAGGACCTTGTCGTCCGGGCCCTTCTCGTCGGTCATCCGGAACATGCCGATCGCCCGGGCCTTGATCAGGCAGCCGGGGAAGGTCGGCTCCGACAGCAGGACCAGTGCGTCCAGCGGATCACCGTCCTGACCCAGCGTCTCCTCGATGAAGCCGTAGTCGGACGGGTACTGAGTGGCCGTGAACAGGGTGCGGTCGAGCCGCAGCCGGTTCGTCTTGTGGTCCAGCTCGTACTTGTTGCGGGTGCCCTTGGGGATCTCGATGAAGACGTCGAACTCCATACGGCAGATACTGTCACGGTTCGGACCGACCTAATGACAGGAGCAGCCCGGTGGCCCGTCCTCCTCGTGCGGCGTTCGTCACGCTGCTCGCCTCAGCCCTGTGTCTCGGGCTCGCGGGCGGAGCGAACGCCGTACCGACTTCCGCGCCCGCTGTGCTCGCTCCGGCGGTCCCGGAGGGTGCGGCGCCGACCACGGTCGGTGTGCAGAAGGCGCTGGCCGGAGTGCTGGCGGACGCGGCACTGGGCAAGCACCGCGGTGTTTACGTGTACGACGTGGACCACGACAAGGTCGTGTTCTCGGCCGGTACGGCGTTGCCGTACACACCGGCGTCGACGCTCAAGCTGCTGACCACTGTCTCGGCGCTGTCGACGCTCGGCGCGGAGCACCGGTTCACCACGAAGGTGGTGAGCGCGGGGAACGGGTCGATCGTGCTCGTCGGTGGCGGTGACCCGCTACTGGCGGCGAAGCCGTCGCTCCGGGACTACCCGACCAGAGCGACGCTGGCCGCGCTGGCTGCGAGCACGGCGAAGTCGCTGAAGGCGCAGGGAGTCACCAGCGTCACCCTCGGGTACGACGCGTCGCTGTTCACCGGTCCGGCCGGAAACGCGAAGTGGGAGGCGAACTACCTCCCCGAAGGCATTGCGGCCCGGACGTCGGCGCTGTGGGTGGACGAGGGCCGGATCGCGCGGGGGATGGCCAAGCGGTCGGACTCGCCGGCGCAGGCCGCCGCGGGTGTCTTCGCCAAGCTGCTGGCCACCAGCGGCATCAAGGTCGCCGGAGCGGGTAAGCCGAAGGTCGCACCGGCCGGTGCGCAGGAGCTGGCGAAGGTGCAGTCGCCGACGGTCGGGCAGATCGTCGAGTACGTGAATCTGCACAGCGACAACGACGGCGCCGAGGTGCTGCTGCGTCATGTCGGCCTGGCGACCAAACACGGCGGCTCGTACGTCGGTGGCGTCGCTGGCGTCGAGGAGACGCTCACGAAGCTCGGTCTGGACGTCGGCAAGGCGCAGATCTATGACGGCAGCGGGCTGACCCGGACAAACAAGGTCCCGCTCGACCTGCTGGCCGGCGCGATCCGGATGGCGGCGTCGAAGGACCACCCGGAGCTGCGGCACCTTCTGACCGGGCTGCCGATCGCAGGCTTCAGCGGCTCGCTCGAAGAGCGCTTCGGAGCCGGTACGGCGGGCGCGGGCACCGGAATGGTCCGCGCGAAGACCGGAACGCTCACCGGGGTGCACAGCCTGGCCGGAATGGTCAGGACGCGGAGCGGCACGCTGCTCGCGTTCGCCGTGGCCAGTGACAGTGTTCCGGTGCCCAAGACGCTCGACGCCCGCGCCGCACTGGACCGAGCCGCCGCAATCTTGGCCAACTGCGGCTGCTGAGCTTGCCCTCTGCGACTAGGGTCGATGTATGAGTACCGCGAACGGCGAGACTGCGGCTGAGATGGTCGACTGGCAGCTGGCGACCGGTGTGGCGCGCAAGCTGCTGCGCCCGGGGCCGGTGGTGACTCGGGCCGAGGCGGACCAGGTGGTGGCCGAGCTGCGGCAGTTCGCGGCCGACTCCGAGCAGCACGTGCGTGAGTTCACCGGTCTGCAGGCCACGTCGGCCAGTGCGCCGGTGGTGATCGTGGACCGGCCCGGCTGGGTCCAGGCCAACGCGGACGGCTTCCGGACCGTGATGCAGCCGCTGGCGGACAAGCTGCGCGAGAAGGCCGAGCGGACCGGCGGGCTGTCGTCCGCGGTCGGCTCCCGGGTGACCGCGATCGAGGCCGGTGCGCTGCTGGCGTTCCTGTCGTCGCGGGTGCTCGGTCAGTTCGACCCGTTCTACCCCTCGGAGCCTGATCCTGCCCGTCCGGACCTCACCGGCCGGCTGCTGCTGGTCGCTCCGAACGTCATGCAGGTCGAGACCGAGCTGGGCGTCGTACCGCGGGACTTCCGGTTGTGGGTGTGTCTGCACGAGGAGACGCACCGGGTGCAGTTCACGGCGGTTCCGTGGCTGCGCGACCACCTGCGGTCGGAGATCGGGCTGTTCCTCGACCAGGCCGAGCTGGACGCATCGGCGTACGCGGCGATGTTCCGGGAGGCCGTGCAGCGGCTGGGACGGTCGGTGCGCGGTGAGGCTGAGCTGAGCCTGGTGGACCTGATGCAGTCGCCGGAGCAGCGGGCCGTGCTGGACCGGCTGACCGCGGTGATGTCGTTGCTGGAGGGCCACGCGGACTTCGTGATGGATGGGGTGGGGCCGTCGGTGATTCCGACGGTGGACGCGATCCGCTCGAAGTTCACCTCGCGGCGCCAGGGTGGGAACCCGCTGGACCAGCTGCTGAAGAAGCTGCTCGGACTGGACGCGAAGCTGAAGCAGTACAAGGACGGTGCCGCCTTCGTACGGCGCGTGGTCGACCAGGTCGGCATGGACGGGTTCAACCGCGTCTGGACCGGGCCGAACACGCTGCCCACCAAGAACGAGATCGCGAACCCCGATGCCTGGGTCTCCCGACTCCACGGCTGAGTCCGCCCGCCACACCGCGGAGGAACTGGTGGCCGAGCGCCGCGGCCGCCTGCATCCCGCGGTCGCTCGCACACGCGAGGCTCTGCGGGCCGCACTGTCCGACCTGCCCGCCGGGACGACCGTTTTGGTCGCCTGCTCGGGTGGGACCGACTCATTGGCCCTTGCCGCGGCAACCGCGTTTGAGGCGCCAAAGCTGGGACTGCGGGCCGGCGCCGTGATCGTCGACCACGGTCTGCAGCCGGACTCCGCACAGACCGCGGAGATCGCTGCTGAGCAATGTCGTGGGCTAGGGCTCGATCCGGTCCAGGTCCGCGCCGTAGAGGTCGGCCGGCAGGGCGGTCCAGAGGGCGCTGCTCGCACCGCCCGGTACGACGCTTTGCGGGCTGCCGCTGATGAGTTCGGAGCGGACGTCGTACTGCTGGCGCATACGCGGGACGATCAGGCCGAGACTGTTCTCTTGGGGCTCGGACGCGGTTCCGGGGCCAGATCGCTGGCCGGGATGGCCGCGGTCGCCGGACTGCTCCGGCGGCCGTTTCTGGAGGTTCCGCGCGCCACTACCGCCGCAGCTTGTATTGCAGCCGGTCTGCGGCCCTGGCACGACCCGCACAACGACGATCTGACGTACACACGGGTCCGAGTCCGGCATGAGGTGTTGCCGGCGCTCGCAGAGGCTCTGGGGCCTGGTGTCGTCGAAGCGCTGGCCCGGACGGCCGGACTGCTCCGGGCGGACGCCGACGCCCTCGACATGTTGGCGGCGGACCTCGCGGAGACGGCAGTACGACGTACTGACGGGGAGGTGCAGTGTGACGTCGGGATGGTCGCCGACGAGCCCGCAGCGCTGCGCACGCGAGTCCTCCGGCAGGCCGCGCTGGAGGCCGGCTCCAAGGCCACCGACCTGAACGCCGGCCACGTCGCCGCCGTCGACGCGCTGATCACCGACTGGCGCGGTCAGCGCTGGATCGACCTGCCCCAAGGTGTCCGTGCCGTCCGCCGGGGCGGATTCATAATCTTCGGTCCGGATATGACAGGCTGACGCTCGTGGATGCGGCGGACATCGAGAAGGACCTGACCCAGATCCATTACACCGAGGACCAGATCCTGGCGAAGCTGCGGGAACTGGCCGGGCGGATCGAGGAGGACTACCAGGGCAAGGACCTGCTGCTGGTGGGCGTCCTGCGGGGCGCGGTGATGGTGATGGCCGACCTGGCCCGGTCGTTCACCCGGCACGTGGAGATGGACTGGATGGCCATCTCGTCGTACGGGTCGGGGACCAAGTCGTCGGGTGTGGTGCGGATCCAGAAGGACCTGGACACCGACATCACCAACCGGCACGTGCTGATCGTCGAGGACATCATCGACACCGGCCTCACGCTGAGCTGGCTGGTCAGCAACCTGGAGTCACGCAAGCCGGCCTCGCTGGAGCTGTGCACGGCGTTCGTGAAGCCGGGTGCGGCCAAGATGCAGGTCCCGGTGAAGTACGTCGGCCTGGAGCTGCCGGACGAGTTCGTCGTCGGGTACGGCCTGGACTACGCGGAGAAGTACCGCAACCTGCGCTGTGTGGCGACGCTGGCGCCGCACGTCTACTCCTGAACTTGGTGACAGCCTGTACAACAGGTCGTACCGTCGTTCGGTGACCCTCGTGGTCGGCAGGCTTGCCCGGCACGAGACACTTGGACTGGTAGTACCGTCTCAAGCCCGCGAAACCCGGGCCTGCCGAGCTAGGAGGGACGGGGCGTAGGCCTCGATCATGGACGTGAAGCGCATCTTCCGTGGACCTTTGTTCTGGATCATCCTCGCCTTCCTCGGCGTGCTGGTGATCGGGCAGCTCCTGACCGGCTCGACCGGGTACAAGGCCGAACCGACCGGTGAGGTCGTCAAGGTGATCAAGCAGGCCACCGACGCCCCGGCCGGCCAGAAGGTGATCAAGACGATCACCCTGATCGATCCCGACCAGGAGATCCGGGTCGAGAAGGCCGACGGCACCAAGATCCGGGCGTTCTGGGTCGACGGTCAGGCCCCCTCGCTGGGCACGTCGCTGCAGGACCTGTACCAGAACGGCAAGATCGAGAAGTACAACGTCGAGAACCCGAAGCCGAGCTTCATCGGCCAGGTGTTCCAGACGTTGATCCCGTTCCTGCTGATCGCCGTGGTCTTCATCTTCCTGATGAACTCGATGCAGGGCGGCGGCTCGCGGGTGATGAGCTTCGCCAAGTCGAAGGCCAAGCTGATCACCAAGGACACCCCGAAGACCACGTTCGCCGACGTGGCCGGCTGTGACGAGGCGATCGAGGAGCTCGGCGAGATCAAGGAGTTCCTCCAGGAGCCCGGCAAGTTCCAGGCCGTCGGCGCCAAGATCCCCAAGGGTGTGCTGCTCTACGGCCAGCCCGGTACCGGTAAGACCCTGCTGGCCCGTGCGGTCGCGGGTGAGGCCGGCGTGCCGTTCTACTCGATCTCCGGTTCGGACTTCGTCGAGATGTTCGTCGGTGTCGGCGCCTCCCGCGTCCGGGACCTGTTCGAGCAGGCCAAGACCAACGCCCCGGCGATCGTCTTCATCGACGAGATCGACGCCGTCGGCCGGCACCGTGGCGCGGGCCTCGGCGGCGGGCACGACGAGCGCGAGCAGACCCTGAACCAGTTGCTGGTCGAGATGGACGGCTTCGACGTCCGCGGCGGCGTGATCCTGATCGCGGCCACCAACCGGCCCGACGTCCTCGACCCGGCCCTGCTGCGGCCCGGCCGCTTCGACCGGCAGATCGCCGTCGACGCGCCGGACCTGCCGGGCCGTGAGCAGATCCTGAAGGTGCACGCGCGGGGCAAGCCGATGTCGACCGATGTCGACCTGACCGCGGTGGCGCGCCGGACGCCGGGCTTCACCGGCGCCGACCTGGCCAACGTGCTGAACGAGGCGGCCCTGCTGACCGCCCGCTCGAACATGCAGGTGATCGACAACAAGGCGCTCGACGAGGCGATCGACCGCGTGATCGCCGGCCCGCAGCGCCGTACCCGGTTGATGTCGGACAAGGAGAAGGTGCTCACGGCGTACCACGAGGGCGGTCACGCCCTGGTCGCCGCGGCGCTGCCGCACTCCGACCCGGTGCACAAGGTGACGATCCTGCCGCGCGGTCGCGCGCTGGGCTACACGATGGTGCTGCCGGACGAGGACAAGTACTCGACCACCCGCTCGGAGATGCTCGACAAGCTGGCCTACATGCTCGGTGGTCGCGCCGCCGAGGAGATGGTCTTCCACGACCCGACCACCGGCGCCAGCAACGACATCGAGAAGGCGACCGCGCTCGCCCGGGCCATGGTCACGCAGTACGGCATGACCGAGCGGCTCGGCGCGATCAAGTTCGGTCAGGACAGTGGCGAGCCGTTCCTGGGCCGCGACCTGGGCAGCCAGCGCAACTACTCCGAGGAGATCGCGGCCGCGGTCGACGAGGAGGTCGGCAAGCTGATCCTGAACGCGCACCAGGAAGCCTTCGACATCCTGGTCGAGAACCGCGCGGTGCTGGACCACCTGGTCGAGGAGCTCCTCGAGAAGGAGACCCTGGACAAGGGCCAGATCGCCGAGATCTTCGGCCCGATCGTCAAGAAGGACCGCCGGCCGGCCTGGACCGGGTCCTCGACCCGGATCCCGTCCGACCAGCCGCCGGTGATGCCGTTGCCGTCGCCGGCCTCGCAGAACGGTTCGCTGTCCGACGTACTGCCCGGTGGTTCGGTCGGCCCCGACGAGGCCGTCAAGCCGCCGAACTACGGTGGCGGCCCGACCCCGCCGTCACACGAGTGATCTGAGCTACCAAAGCCCCGCCATCCACCCGGATGGCGGGGCTTCTGCTTAGGCTGGCGCAATGACGTCGCCGAAGTTCGATCATGCGCGGGCCGAGCGGGCTGTCCGGGAGTTGCTGTTCGCGATCGGGGAGGACCCGGACCGCGACGGGCTGAAGGAGACCCCGGCGCGGGTGGCTCGCGCGTACGCCGAGATCACCGCCGGGCTCGGTCAGACCGCCGAGGACGTGCTGAGTACGACGTTCGACCTCGGGCACGACGAGATGGTCCTGGTCAAGGACATCGAGGTCTGGAGCATCTGTGAGCACCACCTGGTGCCGTTCACAGGCGTCGCCCACGTCGGCTACATCCCCAACCCCGACGGCCGGATCACCGGCCTGTCCAAACTCGCCCGCCTGGTCGACGTCTACGCCAAACGCCCCCAGGTCCAGGAACGCCTCACCACCCAGGTCGCCGAGTCCCTGATGGAACTCCTCGAACCCCGCGGCGCGATCGTCGTCATCGAGTGCGAACACCTCTGCATGACCATGCGCGGCGTCCGCAAAGCCGGCGCCAAAACCATCACCTCCGCCGTCCGCGGCCAGCTCCGCAACCCGGTCACCCGAGCCGAAGCCATGAGCCTCATCGTCGGCTGAGTGCCACAACCCATCCCGCGACCGAAGCCACCGTGCGAGTGGGAGGAGTCACCCGTCGAGTGGGAGAACCGTGTCGCCGGTAAGCGGTTTCCGGCGACGCTCCTCTCACATTCGACGGCAAGCAGTCGACCGAAGCCGCCGTGCCCCGCGACTGAAGCCACCGTGTGAGTGTGGGGAGTTGGCGGGTGAGTGTGAGGCGATGGTCGTTGGTAAGGGCTTTCCAGCAGCCTGGTGGCCACACTCGATGCGATGTCCTCCAGTGCGCCAGCGAAGCCACCGTGTTGTTTGAGGAGGGCGTAGCTCCCGCGGGGGTTCGGTCGTTGGGATTGTGAGCTGGTAGCTGTGGACATTCCGTTCCGATGCCGTTACTTTCCGTAAGGGCGTTCGATCGACGGGGAGCGGGCGCCGGTGGTGAGGAGGACAAGGAATGTCGGGGCGTTATCGGGTCGGCGCCGCACTCGCCGGCGCTGCGGTACTGACAGCGGCGGGACTGGTGGCGGCGAACTGGGCCACCGCGGACGATGCCAAGCATCGGGTCGCGCCGGGGCCGCGGGTGGAGCCGACGAAACTGATCGGCAAGCCTGCGCAGAAATCTTCGCTGACCGCTGAGGCGCTGCAGAGCGAGCTCGGGTCACGTGCGGTCGGGAGCTACTACGACAGTGCGGGTGACCTGGTGGTCGCGGTGTCGGATGCCGCGACGGCCGAGCTCGTGCGAGCAGCCGGCGCGGTTCCCAAGCTGGTGCGCTTCACCGCCGCCGAGCTCAACTCCGTGCAGGCCGAGCTGAACCGGCTGGCCGTGAAGTCGCGGCCCGGCAAGGTCCGCTCCTGGTACGTCGATCCGATCACCGGCACGGTCGTGGTCAACGTTCCCCAGGGGGCGCACGACGTGTTCACGCAGCGGTTCGTGGAGCGGGCCAAGGAGCACGGCGACCAGGTCACCGTGCGGACCGTCTACGGCAAGGTGACCACGACGGCCGACGACTTCAGCCTGCGTGGCGGGTTCCAGGTCGACAAGAACACCGGCTACGTCTGCTCACTCGGCTTCAACGCCCGGACCGCCAAGGGCACCCGGGTCTTCCTGACCGCGGGGCACTGCACGGCCGGCCGGCCGTCGTTCTCGCGGAACGGCTACATCCTCGGCAAGACGCTCACCTCGAACTTCCCCGACAACGACTTCGGCAGCGTCGACGTGATCGAAGGCTGGGACCAGCAGGGGTACGTCGAGGGCTGGGGTTCCGGCAGTGTCGCGGTCTACGGGACGGCGAGTCCCACGGTCGGGTCCGAGCTGTGCAAGTCGGGCAAGAGCACCGGCTGGACCTGCGGCCGGATCGTCGCCAACAACGTCACGGTCAACTACGGCAACAACAGAATCGTCCGCGGCCTGTTCCAGCACACGGCCTGCGTCGAGTCCGGTGATTCCGGCGGCGCCAACATGACCGGCAACTACGCCCAGGGCATCACCAGCGGCGCCGCGCTGATCGACGGCAAGTGCCTGGACAAGTCCAACCGGCCGAACGAGTCCTACTCGCAGCCGATCGAGGAAGCCCTCCGCGGCACCCAGACCAGCCTGGTCCTCGGTAGCTGATTCCCCGTGTGTCCCACCGGCCCACTACGGTGGGCGGGTGGGAATCGGGACGTGGGGTCACGTGGACGGGCTGCCGGTCGTGGACCGGAGTCTCGTCATGGGCGTCGTGAACGTGACGCCGGACTCGTTCTCGGACGGCGGTGAGTGGTTCGAGCCGGCCGCCGCGATCAAGCACGGCCGTGAGTTGCTGGCCGAGGGCGCCGACCTGCTCGACGTCGGCGGTGAGTCGACCCGGCCCGGCGCCGAGCGGCCGACGCCCGCCGAGGAGATCCGCCGGGTGCTGCCGGTGATCGAGACGCTGGCCGCCGAGGGCGCGCTGATCTCGGTCGACACGATGCGCTCCGAGATCGCCGCGCTGGCACTGGACGCGGGCGCCGCGATGATCAACGACGTCTCCGGCGGCCAGGCCGATCCGGAGATGCTCGCGCTGGTCGCCGAGCGCCGGACGCCGTACGTCTGCATGCATTGGCGCGGGCATTCCATCGACATGCAGAACAAGGCCGAGTACGGCGACGTGGTGGCCGAGGTGATCGCCGAGCTCGGCGAGCGGCTCGACGCGATGCGCGCCGCCGGCGTCGACCTGAACCGGGTCGCCCTCGACCCCGGTCTCGGGTTCGCGAAGAACGCGGACCACAACTGGGAGATCCTGCGCCGGCTGCGGGAATTCGCCGTACTGGGCCGGCCGTTGCTGATCGGTGCGTCCCGGAAGGCGTTCCTCGGTAGGCTGCTCGCCGACGAACAGACCGGCGAACCCAGACCGGCCGTACGACGAGACGATGCGAGCGCGGCCGTTACCGCCCTGGCCGCCGCCGCGGGAGCCTGGTGTGTCCGGGCGCACGCGGTGGCCCCCAGCGCGGACGCGGTCCGAGTGGCGAAGAGATGGGGAACCGTATGACGGACGGACCCGGGAGCTCCCGGCCGAGCGAAGGTGCGCGGGGTGCGACCGTCGAGGACGTCGTGCTGACCGCCAACACCGCGTTCTACAACGCGTTCGAGGCCGGCGACCTGGATCTGATGGCGGCCGTCTGGCTGCCCGAACCGGATCCGGTCTGCATCCATCCGGGCAACGCGGCGATCTATGGGTACGCCGAGATGATGCGGGCCTGGGCGATGATCTTCGCGAACACGCCGTACATCCAGTTCTTCCTCACCGACGTCCAGGTACGGGTGGATGAAGACGTGGCCTACGTCACGTGTACGGAGAATGTCCTGTCGTCGGGCGAAGGTGCTCCCGAAGAAGGTTTCGCGGGTGGGAAGGCGCTCGCGACCAACGTCTTCCGCAGAACTTCCAGCGGCTGGCGGTTGTGGATCCACCATGCCTCCCCGGTACTGTCGTCTGGGGGTCAACAGGAGGAGGCGGAATGAGCGGTCCCGTGTCCCCTCCTGACGTGATCGAGATCAGGGGTATCCGCGGTTTCGGACGCCACGGGGTCTTCGATCACGAGCGGGCCGACGGGCAGGAGTTCGTCGTGGACGTCCGGCTGGAGCTGGACACTCGTCAAGCCGCGGCCTCCGACGACCTGGCCGACACCGTGAACTACGGCGTGGTGGCCGAGCAGGTGCACCAAGCGATCGAGAGCGATCCGGTGGACCTGATCGAGACCCTCGCCCAGCGCATCGCCGACCTGTGTCTCGCCGACCGGCGGGTGACAGCGACCGCGGTGACCATCCACAAACCCTCGGCGCCGATCTCGGTGCCGTTCGACGACGTTGTCCTGACCGTGCAGCGCAGAGCCGGAGAATCCTCGTGACCGAGACCCCAAGTCCTTACGTCATCGACGCGGACACCCTGAGCGGTGGCCTCAAGCCGATTCGCCAGGTGATCCTGTCGCTCGGCAGTAATCTCGGCGACCGTGAGGCGAACCTGCAGGGCGCGATCGACGCGCTGCGGGACACCCCGGACGTCGTCGTGGTCGATGTCTCGCCGGTCTACGAGACGCAGCCGATCGGTGGCCCGGACGAGTCCGGCCCGTACCTGAACGTGGTGCTGCTCGCCGACTCGACGCTGTCGGTCGACCTGCTGCTGGACCGCGCGCACGCGATCGAGCAGGCCTTCGGTCGCGAGCGCAGCGTGCCGGGCGCGCCGCGGACGCTGGACGTCGACCTGATCACCTACGGCAAGAAGACGATCGAGTCCGAGGAGCTGACCATCCCGCACCCGCGGGCGCACGAGCGGGCGTTCGTGCTCGCGCCGTGGCTGGACATCGAGCCGGACGCTGTCCTGCCCGGGCACGGTCCGGTCACGGAGCTGCTGGAGAAGGTCGGCACCGACGGTGTGACCAAGCTCGAGCTCGAGCTCCAGTAGTGGCCGCCGGCGGTCCCGAGTCCTCCTCCGCTCCTGGTTCCGGCCAGGAGCCGCGGCGTCCGGGGTCGGTCCGGCCGACGTCTCGGCGGCTGCTGATCGCGATCGCCGTCCTCGGTGCGGCGGTCGGCTTCACGATGGTCAAGGCGATCGAGGCCGGTGGCGGGGTCGCGCCGGCGGTCTCCTGGCTGACGCTGGTCGCTTGGGCGTTCCTGGCCGCGTTGCTCTTCGCCGCGGCCCGCAACACCCAGCAGCGAGTTCAGGTACGGCGTGAGCGGGTCGAACCGCAGCGCGCCGTGTTCCTGTTGCTGATCGGGAAGGCGAGCGCATTCGTCGGCGCGTTGTGCACCGGTGTGTACGGAGGGTTCGCGTTATCCTTCCTGCGAGGCGTGAGTGCCTCGGGACCTCGTAACAGGGTGATCATGGCCGGCCTCGCCGTCGTGATCTCAGTGCTGGTCGTCACGGCCGGATTGTTGCTGGAACGTGCGTGTCGTATTCCCGACGACCCCGACGAGACCGCCTAACATGACGGTCCATGGGGTCAAGGGGTAGCCGCCGTCGAACCAGGACCACCGTTCTCACCGTCGCCAACGCGCTGTTGATCGTTGTGTGTCTCGGTGTCAGCGTTGCGTTGTTCACTCAGAACACCTGGATTCTCCGCTCTGCAGCGATTGCTGCGGTAGCGGTGGCGATCGCTGCCTCGGTGCTGTTCCGCCACCAGTTGCTGGTCGAGCGGCTCGCGCATTCCGACGAACGCGCCCAGGTCGCGCAGGAGTACTCGCGGATCACCAGCGCGCGCGTGGTCGAGAACGCGGAGTTCGTCGACCTGATGCAGCGCCGGCTCGACAAGATCGACGCCCGCCTGGACAAGATCGACGAGGAAGTCGCCACGGTCGTTGCCGCAGGCGACAAACACTCGCACGCCGACGCGCCCACGGTGGTCGACCTCAAGCTGCGCGGTCTCGCCGCTTCCTGATTGCAGGTAAGCGCTTCCCGGCGTCGGGTAGGTTGGAGGGCGTGGATCTCGCTCAACTGCTGAAAGTTGCCCAGGCTGCCGTCGACCAAGGACGGACAGTGACGGACACCCGCGGACCGGGTGCGCTCACCTTCAAGAGCGACCGGGACATGGCGTCCGAGGTCGACTTCGCGGTCGAGCGGAAGATCCGCGAGTTCCTGGAGCGGGAGACGCCGGAGATCGGCATCCAGGGCGAGGAGGAGGGCGGCCCGACCGAGGGCACCCGCTGGGTCCTCGACCCGATCGACGGGACGGTCAACTTCGTCCACGGTGCGCCACTGTGGGCGATCTCGCTCGGCCTGATCGTCGACGACCGGGCGGTCGCCGGAGTGATCGACCACCCGCCGCTCGGCACCCGGTACGCCGCGGCCGAGGGCCTGGGTGCGACCTGTAACGGCAAGGCCATCCAGGGCAGCCAGTGCACGACGCTCAACGAGGCGCTGATCGCGATGGGCGACTACGCGATCGGCCCGAACGCGGCCGAGCACAACCCGCGCCGTACCGAGCTGCACAACCTGCTGGTCCCGCGCGTGCAGCGCCTGCGCATGATCGGTACGGCGGCCACCGCGTTGACGTGGACGGCCAACGGCTTCTTCGACGCGACGATCATGTACTCGAACAAGCCGTGGGACACGATGGCCGGGGTCGCGATCTGTCGCGAGGCAGGGCTGCAGGTCCTCGACCTTGACGGCAGCCAGCACTCACCGGCCTCGCGTGGCACGTACGCGGTCGCCCCGGGCCTCGTCGACGAACTCACCGAGTTGATCGTGGAGGCCGGCGTACGGGGGATCTGAAATACCTGAGCCACGTCGTGGGTTGTCAGTCGGTATGACGACGCTGGGCATCATCGGAAGTGGAAACATCGGGACCGTGCTGGCGAAGCTGGCGGTCGCGGCAGGAATAGACGTCGTACTGGCGAACTCGCGTGGGCCGGAGAGTCTGCGGGAGAAGGCCGCCGAGCTGGGCGTGCGGGCCGGGACGGCCGTGGAGGCCGCCGAGGCGGGAGACCTCGTCGTGGTGACGATCCCGCTCGGCCGGTACGCCGAGGTCCCGGTCGAGCCGCTCGCCGGCAAGATCGTGATCGACACCATGAACTACTACCCGGGTCGTGACGGCCGGATCGAAGAGCTCGACAACGAGACCGTGAACACCGCCGACCTGCTGCAACGGCACCTGCCGGAGTCGCGGACGGTGAAGGCCTTCAACAACATCGCAATGGTCCACCTGCTCAACCTGGCCCGGCCCGCCGGTGCCGACGACCGCAGTGCGCTGCCGGTCTCGGGCAACGACGCAGAAGCCCGGAAGACGGTCATCGAGCTGCTGGACAAGCTCGGCTGGGACGCGGTCGACGTCGGCCCGCTCAGTGAGAGCTGGCGGCACGAGCGCGAGACGGCCGTGTACGTCGACCCCTACCTGCCCGAAGGCAGTTCGCTGGAACGCATCTTCGGCGAGGGCTACAACGACCCGGGCAAGCCCGCCCCGGCCGCCGAGATCGAGAAGCTGATCGCCACCGCCCACCGTCCGCCGGTCAAGGACCTCCAGGCCTGACGTACTACTTGTCGATGTCGCCGACGACGAAGAACATGCTGCCGAGAATCGCGATCATGTCCGGGATCATCGTCCCGGGCAGGAGCGCGGGCAGCGCGGAAATGTTGTTGAAGCTGGCGGAGCGGAGCTTGAGCCGCCAGGGTGTCTTGTCGCCGCGCGAGACGAGGTAGTAGCCGTTGATGCCGAGCGGGCTCTCGGTCCAGGCGTAGGTCTGGCCCTCGGGGACCTTGAGGATCTTGGGCAGCCGGACATTGACCGGGCCTGCCGGCATCGACGAGAGCTTGTCGAGGCACGCGTCGACGAGATCCAGTGCGACCTTCACCTGCTCGAGCAGCACCCAGAAGCGCGCGAAGCAGTCGCCGTCGGGCCGGGTGACGACCCGGAGCACGTCCTGGAGTTCGCCGTACGCGAGGTAGGGCTCGTCGCGGCGCAGGTCCGCGTCGACGCCGGAGGCGCGGGCGATCGGGCCGGAGACGCCGTACTGGGCGACGAGCTCGGGGGAGAGCTTGCCGATGCCGACAGTGCGGGCGCGGAAGATCTCGTTGCCGAGGATGAGGTTCTCGATGTCGGGGAGCCGCTTGCGAACCGCGGCGGAGGCGTCGGCGGTCCGGCCGAGCCAGCCGTACGGGAGGTCCTCCTTGAGGCCGCCGACGCGGTTGAACATGTAGTGCATGCGTCCGCCGGAGAGTTCCTCCAGCACGCCCTGGATGGTCTCCCGCTCGCGGAACGCGTAGAAGACCGGCGTGATCGCGCCGAGCTCGAGCGGGTACGAGCCGAGGAACATCAGGTGGTTGAGGATCCGGTTCAGCTCCGCGAGCAGCGTCCGCAGCCAGACCGCCCGGACCGGGACCTCCAGTCCCATCATCCGCTCGACCGCGAGTACGACGCCGAGCTCGTTGGCGAACGCCGACAACCAGTCGTGGCGGTTCGCGAGCACGATGATCTGCCGGTAGTCGCGGACCTCGAACAGCTTCTCCGCACCACGGTGCATGTAGCCGACGATCGGCTCGCACCCGGCGATCCGTTCGCCGTCCAGCGTCAGCCGCAACCGCAGTACGCCGTGCGTCGCCGGGTGCTGCGGTCCGATGTTGAGCACCATGTCGGTGGTCGCCAACTGCGACCCGTCGCCGGTCCCACCCCGCTCGAACGCCGGGTCGAATCCGGCCGCCCCGGCCCCGACACCCACGACCTTCTCAACGCTCATACCCCCTATCGTGACAGGCTGGGTCCGTGGACGATCTCTTTGCACCCTCCGATGTCAGCTGGACGCCGGTCTCACCGCAGCTCGCGTCGGTTCGGCGCGTCAGTGCGGCGATCACGGCCGGAGTGCTCGGGATCGCGGTGCTGCTCGCGCTCGGACTCACCCTGGGCTGGCTGTACGGCGTACTCGGGCTGGTCGTGGTGGCCGCGGCGTTCGGGTGGTCGTGGGTGCTGATCGGCCGCAACCAGCGCTCGTGGAAGTACGCCGAGCGCGAGGACGAGCTGATGGTCAGCCACGGAATCATGTTCCGCGAGCTGATCGTCGTGCCCTACGGACGGATGCAGTTCGTGGACGTGGCCGCCGGGCCGTTGGAGCGCGCGTTCGGGATCGCCACGGTCGAGCTGCACACGGCCACGCCGGCGACCGACGCCAAGATCCCTGGTCTGCACCCGGACGAGGCTGCCCGGCTGCGTGACCGGCTGTCCGCCCTCGGCCAGGCGCAGGCGTGGGGCCTGTGACCGAGCCCGTGGTGGAGAAGGTGGGTGCTCGCCTGCACCCGCTGACGCCGTTTGTGAAGGGCTGGGGATATTTCGCGGTCGCAGCGGTCGCCCTGGTCAACAACGAGGGTCTGCGGAGCAATCTGGAGATCGCCGGGCTCGGACTGGTCGGCGTACTGGTCGGTGGCATCCTGCTCGGTGCACTGTCCTGGTGGTTCACCAAGTGGCAGCTGACCGACGAGGCGATCCGCGTCGACAGCGGCTTCCTGTTTCGGCGTACGCGGATCATTCGGTTCGACCGCATCCAGGCCATCGACGTGGCGCAGCCTTTCGTGGCGCGCCTGCTCGGCATGGCCGAGCTGCGGATGGACGTGGCGGGTGGCGGCAAGAGCGACGGCAAGCTGAGCTACTTCAAGTACGCCGAGGCTGGGGAACTGCGCACCGTCCTGCTGGTCCGGGCCAAGGGCGAGCAGGCGGTTCAGCAGCAGGACCAGGAGCAGCAGCAGGAGCCGGAGGCGCTCCTGGTCGTCCCGACGAAGCGCCTGCTCGGTGCGACGCTGCTGTCGTCCACAGTTCTCGGTAGTGCGGGCGCACTGATCTGGTTGATCGTCGCCACCATGGTGTTCGACTTCCACGTCGGACTCTTCGCCGGTCTGCCCCTGCTGCTCGGTGTCGTCCAGCCGATCTGGAAACAGGTCATCGGCAACTATGGCTTCGCCCTCTCCCAGACAGACCACGGACTGCGCACCAAGCGTGGCCTGCTCGACGTCCAGCGCCAGACGATCCCGCCGGGACGTGTGCAGGGGCTCCTGATCACCGAGCCGCTCATCTGGCGCCTGCTGGGCTGGTCCCGCGTCGAGCTGGACATCGCAGGTGTCGCGGGTGGCCAGGAGGATGGCGAGGACCGCCTCGAAGGCGCGCAGCTGCTCCCGGTCGGCGAGCGCGGCGAGGTCGCCGCAGTGCTCATGCGCGTGCTCCCCGGCTTCAATCTGGAGGCCATCGACCTGCAGCGCGCCCCCGAGCGCGCCAAGTGGTTGCGCCCGATCGGCTGGCGCTACCTGGCCTACGGCGCCGACGAGCAGGTCTTCGTCACCACCGCTGGCTGGATCAGTCGCCGTACGTCGATCGTGCTGCACCACAAGACGCAGTCCGTCCGACTGACCCAGGGGCCGCTCCAGCAGCGCCTCGGCCTGGCCGACGTACACATCGACACACCGCTCGGTCCGACCAACGCTGTCGCCCTGCACCGGTCGGCCGAAGAGGCTGCCTGGCTGACCCAGGCGCAGGCACACCAGGCACGGCAAGCCCGACAAGCCATTGAGAGCACTCGTCCGGATCAGTCGTAACTTCTGTGGGCTAGTCCGCATCGTGGTGAGCATGAAGACTTTGACGACGCGTATCTCCGCAGCGGCCGTGTCCGCAGTACTGCTGGGCGGCCTGGCCGTGGCGACCTCCGGAACGGCGACCGCCGCAGCGACCGCTGCCTGCACCGTGCCCATGCACGCGATCACCAGCAACGGCGACACGAAGGGCGTGACCGTCACCGGCACCACGCCGCCGACCAGCGCCACCGGTACCCCGCAGCACGAGTTCGCCGCCGGTGCCGCGAAGCTCTCCTCGAACTGGAGCTGGAGCGCGGATGTGGCCGGTGCCTCGGTCGAGGCCTACGTGGTTCTTGGCACGTCGCTGTACGCCGTGAGTGACGTCTACTCCGAGTCGACCGGTCAGTGGGAGCACAAGGAGACCAAGGTCGGCATCAACTGGGACAAGTTCAGCATGATCGAAGAGTCCTGGGCCGGGGCCGCCACGGGCTCCCGCAACGCCCGCTACGGGCTGCGGAACGACGGTGTGCTGTTCCGCTGGACGAACGGCTTCCAGACCGTCGCCTCCGTCGCCGGCTTCTCGGACATCAAGGCGATGACGCTGATCAGCCAGACCGCGACGTACGACACCTTCCTGGCCACCACCAAGGCCGGTGTGCTGGAGACGATCCACATCCCGTCGACCACGCCGCTGAAGCCCGTCGTGAAGACCGTCCGCGGCTCCACCTGGCAGGGCTTCGAGACGTTGGTCGCGAACAGCTGCGGCACCGGCACGTTGCTGACCGCGATCGACAAGGACACCAACTCGGCGTACGTCTACTCCATCGGTCACGCCACCGGCACCAGCACGCCGATCACCAACCTCGGCAAGCTGTCCACGCCCCTCGCCGACCCGGTCTACGCCCGCTACCGCTCGGAGAACGACCCGTTGCTGGCCGGCGAGTGACTCACGACCCAGCCGAACCCGCCGAGTCCTGACGGGTCCAGCAGCTCGGCCGCCTCACCTGCCGCGGACAACGCGGCCAGGTAAGCGGCCGAGTCGTTGGTAGCCAGGTCCAGAGGCGGACGCTGGGCCGAAACGCCAAGCTGCGTGAGCATCGCGCGCTGTGTGTGGATCTCGCCGCCGACAGCCGCTGCGAGTGAGTCGAGCGCCACGTGCGCAGTGATGTCGCAGCTGCCGTCCAGCACTGGCTCGCACTCGCGACCTCCGCGGAAACCAGTCAGAGTCCCGTACGGCGGCCTGTCGTCCGCCGTGTGCCCGTAGTCGATCGCCACTGCAACACCGTGGTCGAGTCGCGCAACCACGGCCGCCCAAGCCTCGTCTCTCGACA
Organism: Kribbella sp. NPDC005582; assembly: GCF_040605415.1. Taxonomy (NCBI): domain Bacteria; kingdom Bacillati; phylum Actinomycetota; class Actinomycetes; order Propionibacteriales; family Kribbellaceae; genus Kribbella; species Kribbella sp. NPDC005582. Next base: position 1,384,692 of record NZ_JBEXCU010000001.1, on the reverse strand, counting down.
GACCGATCTCCGCCCGATCACCCGGCTCGCCAGGCCACCACTGCTGCAACCACTGCAGATCGTTGCCCTGTACAACGTCACCCAGTGTCAGGTCAGCCGTCAGATAACGCGGTACGCCGTCCTCATCCCACTCGGCCAGTTCACACGGGACGTTGTCGAGCCACTCGTTGGCCACGACCAGTCCGGTCAGCCGGGCAGGCAGCTGATCGTCCAGCTCGATCTCGACCACCTGCAGCCCTTCGGCCCGCAGTACCCGACCCAGCTCGCCGGAGCCGGCCGCGATGTCGGTCACTCGATCGGCGCCGATCTGTCGCGCTAGACGAGCGATGGCCTGGCCGAACAGCTCCGATGCGTGCACCGACGTACGGAAGTGCGCGGCCGGGCGCTCGCGCCGGTAGAAGCCGTCCGGGCCGTAGAGGGCCTGCTGCCAGGCGGTGCGGTACGTCATCCGCCCAGCGGTACGGCGTCGAACTGGCTCCAGACGCCGTTCTTGTCCTCGCGCCACAGGCCTAGCTCGGTCAGCTGGACCACGGGCGCCGGCTCGGCGGCTAGTGCGGCCTGGGCCTCGGCGACCACGCCGGGGCCGCCCTGGGCGGACGAAGAGATGGTCAGGTGCGGGTGCGGTTCCGCGAACTCACCGCCGTACGGCGGGCAGTCGGGGAAGGCCGCGAAGACGGCCTTGAGCAGCGCACTCACCTCGTCGAACGGCTCCGGCCGCAGCCAGGCGGTTCCGTTCGGGAACTGGCCCGCAGTCGGGAAGGTGAGCTCGAACGGCTGCACGGACCGAGTGACGGCGCGCAGCCGCTCCACATCCTCCGCTGTGGGCTCCGCGACCCACGGGACCAGCACAGTGACGTGCGGCGGGATCAGCTCCGTCAGCGGCACGTGCGGCCGAGCGCTGGAGCGTGACACCGAACGCCACCGATCCGTGTACGCCGCCAGCTCGGGCACTGTGATCAGAATCGCGGTCAGTTCGGTCCGGGCGGCCCATTCATCGGTCACCACACCATCCTGTCATCGCCTAGGCTGACCGGGAGATCGTCTGGTACCCCACCGCGGGACTGGAACGAAGAGAGTTGAGTGATGGAACGGATCGGCTTGATCGGAGCCGGCCGGGCCGGAACCGCCTTGGGAGCAGCCATGGCGGCCGCCGGGTATCCCTTGGTCGGAGTCTCCGCGCGGTCGAGCGCGTCACGTGAACGCGCCGCCCGCCTGCTTCCGCATGTGCCTGTGCTGCCGCCCGACGAGGTGGCGGGCCGGGCCGACGTCGTACTGGTGGCTGTGCCGGACGGTGCGATCGCTGCCGTCGCGCACGAGCTCCCACTCACCACCGCCCAGTACGTCGTGCATCTGTCGGGTGCCCATGGACTCACACCGCTCCAAGGGCTACCGGCCACCCCGGTGGCGCTGCATCCGCCGATGACGTTCACCGGTGTGGACGCCGTCGAGCTGCGGAACGTGGTCTTTACTGCCACCGCGCCGGACGCCGCTCGGGACGTTGTCGAGCGGCTGGTGAAGGCGCTCGGCGCACAGGTGCAGTGGGTGGCCGAAGAGGAGCGGGTGCGCTATCACGCCGGTGTGGTGCACGCTGCGAACCACCTGACCACCTTGCTCGCCCAGGCGTTCGCCGTACTGCGGGAGGCGGGTGTCGCGGATCCTTCGGCAACACTCCGGCCACTGCTGACGGCAACCCTCGACAACACGCTGCGATCCGGTCATCATGCGCTGACCGGGCCGATCGCCCGGGGCGATGTCGAAACGGTGGCAGCACATCTGACGGGACTCCACGGACGCACCGCGAGCACGTATGCCGAGCTCGCCGCGGCGACCGTGGACCTGGCACTGGCGGACGGACGGCTGGACGCGGGCACGGCAGCCCGGTTCGGCGAGGTGCTGGAGCGGTATCGAACAGGGGAGGCACCGCGATGAGACTCACCCAGACGAAGGCCGAACTGCGGGCGGCGACGGCGGTCCGGCCACGGGCGGTGGTGATGACGATGGGCGCGCTGCACGAAGGACATGCGGCGTTGCTGGCCGAGGCCCGCGAACGGGTGGGCCCCGAGGGCAGCGTGGTGCTGACCATCTTCGTGAATCCGTTGCAGTTCGGGCCCACCGAGGACTTCGACCGCTACCCGCGCACGCTGGCCAGTGACCTGGCGATCGCGAAGAACGAGGGCGTCGACCTGGTCTTCAACCCGTCGCGCGACGAGCTCTACCCGAACGAGCCCTCGATCACCGTGCACCCCGGCCCGCTGGCCGACGAGCTGGAGGGCATGGTCCGCCCTGGCCACTTCGGCGGCGTGCTGACCGTGGTGTCGAAGCTGCTGCACCTGACTCAGCCGGATCTGGCGCTGTTCGGTGAGAAGGACTACCAGCAGCTCACGCTGATCCGCGAGATGGTCTGCGACCTGGACTGGAACGTCGACATCGTGCCGGTGCCGACAGTTCGCGAGCCCGACGGTCTCGCGATGTCCTCACGCAACCGGTACCTCGACGAGACCGAGCGTGACGAGGCCCTGGTTCTCTACCGCGCTCTCACGGCCGGAGCGAAGGCCGGCATGAACGGACCGGACGCCGTACTGGCCGCTGCGCACGCGGAGCTCGAGGCGGTGCCCTCGGTCAAGGTCGACTACCTGGCACTCCGGGCGCCTGACCTGGGCCCGGTCATCGGCCCCGGCGAAGCGCGGATGCTGATCGCTGCCCGCGTGGGTCAGACTCGTCTCATTGACAACATTTCCATCACCTTGCGATGAACTTGGTTGATACGGTCACTGAATGACCGCACCCGCAGTCCCGCAACGGCTTGCTGCTCCGGAGCCCGGCTGGACCGACACAGTGGACGTGGTGGTGATCGGCTCGGGCATTGCCGGGCTGACCGCCGCGCTCAAGGCCCGGGAGCTCGGGACGGTGCTGGTGGTGACGAAGGACGTTGTCGCCTCCGGCTCGACCCAGTGGGCGCAGGGCGGTATCGCTGCCGCCCTCAGTCCCGAGGACTCTCCGGAAGAGCATCTGCAGGACACTCTGGTCGCAGGAGCCGGGCTGTGCGACCCGGACGCCGTACGGGCGCTGGTGACCGAGGGGCCCGACGCAGTTCGCGAGCTGATCGACCTGGGCACGCGGTTCGATCTCCTGGCCAACGGTGAGATCTCGCTGACCCGTGAGGGCGGGCACCACCGCAACCGCATCGCACACTCCGGTGGTGACGCGACGGGTGCGGAGATCGAGCGGGCGCTGGTCGCTGCGGTGAAGCGGGCGCCGGACATCCGGCTGATCGAGCATGCGCTCGTCATCGACCTGCTGCGCGCGGCGGACGGCGCTGTCGCCGGTGTGACCCTGCATGTGATGGGTGAGGGACAGCTCGACGGTATCGGCGCGATCCGCAGCCGCGTGGTGATCCTCGCGTCCGGTGGGCTCGGCCAGTTGTACGCCGCCACTACCAACCCGAGCGTCTCGACCGGTGACGGGATGGCGCTCGCACTGCGCGCCGGCGCGAAGGTGCGCGACCTGGAGTTCGTGCAGTTCCACCCGACCGTGCTGTGGCTGGGCAAGAGCGCGAAAGGCCAGCAGCCGTTGGTCTCCGAGGCAGTCCGCGGTGAGGGCGCGTTCCTGGTCGACCATGAGGGCAAGCGCTTCATGCAAGGGCAGCACGAGCTGGCCGACCTGGCGCCACGCGACATTGTGGCGAAGGCGATCATGCGCGAGATGCTTGCCTCCGGCAAGGATCATATGTACCTCGACGCCCGCCACTTCGGTGACGAGAAGTGGCGCGTGCGGTTCCCGACCATCCTGGCGTCCTGCCGCTCGCACGGTATCGACCCGGTGCGCGAGCTCATCCCCGTCGCGCCGGCCTGCCACTACTCGTCCGGTGGGGTCTGGACCGACCTGAACGGGCAGACCTCGGTGCCAGGTCTGTTTGCCTGCGGTGAAGTCGCCTGTACCGGTGTACACGGCGCCAACCGGCTCGCCTCGAACTCCCTGCTCGAAGGACTCGTCTTCGCGCACCGCATCGCCGCTCACCTGGCCAAGGGTCTGCCTGAGCTGCGTGAGCCGGCCGCCGATGCCCGCGTCCCCGGTCTGGTCGACGCGGACGTCGTACCGGAGCTGCAGCGGGTCATGACGGTCGGAGCCGGAGTGATCCGGAGCGCGTCCGGTCTGGCCACAGCCGGTGAGGCACTGGCCACGTTGATCGAGCAGCCGGCTGGTGAGCCGGGCACTCCGGGCTGGGAGGCGACCAATCTGGTGACTGTCGCCTCGGCCCTGATCGCTGCCGCTACTGCGCGCGAGGAGAGCCGTGGCTCGCACTGGCGCGAAGACCACCCGGATCGCGACGACCAGCACTGGTCAGGCAATCTGGACCTCGGACTGCTCGCCGACGGCGAGCGTTCCCGCCCTGGAACGACCTTCGTTCCCCAGAAGTCAGAGGAGAAGCACCCGCATGGATGACACCGTCGATCGGCAGTGGGTCGGTGACCTCGTGCGTGCCACCATCGAGGAAGACCTTGCCGGTGGTGTGGACGTCACGACGACCGCCACGGTCGACCCGGACCAGGTCTCGGTCGCCGAGCTGGTCGCCCGGGGCGACGGCGTGGTCGCGGGGCTGGAGATTGCCGAACTGGTGATTCGGCAGGTCGCCGCCCCCGGCGAGGTCGAGCTCGAGCACTCGGTCGCCGATGGCGCATCGGTACGGCGGGGCGACGTACTGATGACGATTCGCGGTAAGACGCAGCAACTGCTGACCGCCGAGCGGACGTCGCTGAACCTGCTCTGCCACCTGTCCGGTGTGGCCACGCTGACCCGTCGCTGGGTGGACGCGGTCGAGGGCACCGGTGCGGTCATCCGGGACACCCGCAAGACGATGCCGCTGCTGCGCTCACTGGAGAAGTACGCCGTCCGCTGCGGCGGCGGCCGCAACCACCGGATGGGGCTGTCGGACGCCGCGCTGATCAAGGACAACCATGTGATCGCGGCCGGTGGGGTGGCTGAGGCCTTCCAGCTGGTGCGCAAGGCGTTCCCGGAGATCTCCATCGAGGTCGAGGTGGACACGATCGAGGACACACTGATCGCGGTCGAGTCCGGCGCCGAGCTGATCCTGCTCGACAACATGGATGTCCCGTTGCTGCGGGAGGCTGTCGAGAAGGTGGCCGGCCGGGCCAAGCTGGAGGCGTCCGGTGGGCTGACGCTCGACCGGGCCCGCGAGGTCGCTGAGACCGGTGTGGACTTCCTGGCGGTTGGGGCGCTGACCCACTCCGCTCCGGTGCTGGACATCGCGCTGGACCTCAAGGCCGTCTGATGCTGCTGGCCGTCGCCGTCGAGAACACCAGAACCCTTGTGGGGCTGGTGTTCGAAGGCACGGTCAAACGCCACTGGTGGGTCGGCACGGACCCACGCCGTACGGCGGATGAGTGGGCGGTGCTGATCCAGGGACTGCTTGCGGGTGAGGCGCCGGTGTCGGGGATCGCGGTCTGCTCCGCCGTACCGCAGGTGCTGCACGAGTTGCGCGATCTGGTCACCCGCTACTACCGGAACGTGCCGAGTGTGGTGGTGGAGCCGGGTGTCAAGACCGGACTGCCGGTCCTGGTCGACAACCCGCGCGAGGTCGGCACAGATCGGATCGCCAATGCCCTCGCCGCAGTCCAGCTGTACGGCGCTCCGTGCCTGGTCGTGGACGTCGGTACGGCGATCACCATCGACGTGGTCAACGCAGCCGGTGCGTTCACCGGCGGAGTGATTGCCCCGGGCATCGAAACGTCGACCGACGCGCTGGGTGACACGGCTGCCCAGCTCCGCCGGGTCGAGCTGGTCCGGCCGCGCGCGCTGGTCGCCAAGAATACGGTCGAAGCGTTGCAGTCCGGCGCTGTGCACGGCTTCGCCGCCATGGTCGACGGACTGGTCGATCGGATCCGTGCGGACCAGTCCTTCGCCCCGGACACCCCCGTCGTACTGACCGGTGCCTTGGCGTCGCTACTGCTGCGCGACCTCACAACACCGGTCCAGCACGAGCCCCTGCTCACCTTGCGCGGTCTGCACCAGGCATTCGCGCGCAACCACGCCTAGCTCTCGATCGGCCGGCCCACCGTGAGTGCGGCCCGCAGGCCCTCCGGAAGTACGTTGAAGACGGAGTCCGGCTGCGTGCCGGTGCCGTCGAGGGTCTTCGAGAAGAAGCAGCGGACGGTTGCCGCCAGTACGACGTCCAGTACGTCGTCGTCGGTCAGCCCGGCGGCTTTGAGTTCGTCCACGTCGGCTTGCGTGACGGTGTCGGCAGCCAGCGCGACTTTGCGGGCGAAGGCCATCACCGCGCGGTCGACCGGGTCGGAGGCGGTCGCGGTGGCGAGCTCGGTCACCTCCTCGGAGGTGTAGAACTTGTCGGCGAGGAGCTGCCCGTGCGCGAGGCTGCAGTAGCTCGACTTGAGCGCGGTGGCTGCCGCGAACGTCGCGATCTCGTAGCGGCGGAGGTCCATCGACGCCTTGACCGCGGCGTTCAGTTGCAGCCAGGCGTCGAAGACGGCCGGCCGGGCAGCGAAGGTGCGGACGTAGTTCGGCACATGTCCGGCCGGGGCGCGGTGTGCCTCGAGGAAGTCCTTGTTCTCCGGTAGTGCGATGAACGCCATGATGTTCCCCCCTTGGTCATCCCCCTGTGGTGGTAACTCTCCACGGTATCGTGCAGCCCGTCGGTTGTGAGGCAGCTGGAACGAGGTGGTCTTTGTGCGGCGGATACTCGCCGTGGCACTGGTGATGGTGACCAGTGCATCCGTCCTGACCGCCTGTACGGCGGATCCGTCCCCGTCGGCCGTGTCGGTGGCCTGGGCCGGTGACGGCAAGAACGCCGTTCGAGTCACCTGGAAGGACGCTGACGCACCCAACCGGATCACGATCGAGGGTGTGCTCAGCGAAGGGCCGTCGTACGTGCAGTACCTGCCGGCGACGCAGCCGAACAGCTGGGACATCCCGACCACCGCGTTCCCGCCGGACGGCAACTACCGCGTCGTCGTCACCAACGGGACGACGAAAGAGGGGCTGACCGGGAAGCCGGCCAAGTCGCCGGTCTTCGACACCGACGGCCCGGTCCGGCCGAACTCGGCGTTCGCCGTCGCGCAAGGGCGCGGTGCGCTGATCCGCTGGGCTGTGCCGGCCGCGCCGCCGGACTTCACGCCGAACGACCCGCTCGACGTCGAGGGGCCGAAGGCGCAGAAGTATGTGCCGATGATCGGCCGGCCGGGATCGCAGCCCACACCGATCGGCCCGGCCACGACCTCGCAGCGGCAGGTGATCAACAGCATCAAGCCGCCGTACCTGTTCCAGTTGCGGACCGAGAACGAGTGGTCGAGCTCTGTCGGCGGCCAGGTGGTCGGCTTGACCAGTACGGCGACAGTGTTCGTGCCGCCGCTGGCGCAGTACAGCCTGCCGATGCGGGTGCGCGGCCGGGTGGTGCTGCAGGAGACGTACTGCGCTGCTGAGACGGCCTGCGCACTGCAGCAGACCACCTCGGCGGGTATTCCGCTGACTGTGCTGACCCAGGTCACTCCGAAGGCGCGCTGGAGTCCGGTGGCTCGTGGGAAGACCACGGCCGGCGGGCACTACGACATACCGGTTGTCACTGCTGGTAGTCGGCCGTACAAGGTCGTGGCGGGTTCGTACGCCAAACCCGGCGTACTGACGAGCGAGTCGGCGACTCCGGCCGTCTTCACGCGTGCGGTGGTCCGGCTGCTGGCCGGTGGGTACCTCGGCGGCAACAACAAGAAGCGCGGCGAGATGGTGACCATCTTCGCCAGAGTGGCGCCGGCCTACACCTCGGTGGCGACTCTGCAGCTGTGGAACCGGCAGACCCGCAAGTGGCAGTCCGTGAAGCTCGTGGCACTGCGCCGCGGCCAGGCGGTCTTCGGCTTCAAGATCGGTGCTGTGGGCACCTACTCGTACCGGTGGGTGCTGCCCAAGGCTGCCTCCGGCGGCCGGAACATGGACGGGCTGACCACCCCGAAGCTGGACCTACGGATCCGGCCTTAGGCCTCGGCGGACTCGGGCTCGAGGCTCAGCTCCGCGGGGCGGTGCCGGCGGCGGATCTTGTAGTACGCGTACGCCGCGACCGCGCCGACGCCGATCACCACCAGCGCCCAGACCGACACCTGGCCGAAGATCTTGTCCGCGTTGTCACCGATGTGGAAGGCAACGATCCCGATCGTGGCCGACCAGGCGATACCGCCGGCCGCGTTCGCGATCAGGAACTTCGGGTAGGGCATCCGCAGGGTGCCGGCCATCGGGCCCGCGAAGATCCGCAGCAGGGCGACGAACCGGCCGAAGAAGACCGTCCAGACGCCGTAGCGGTGGAAGTACTTCTCGGCGCGGGCGATCCGGTCGGCCGAGAAGTGTTTGAACCGGCGGCCGAGCCGGTCGAACAGGCTCCGGCCCGCGCGGCGGCCGATGTAGTAGCCGATCGAGTCGCCGACGATCGCGCCCGCCGCGGCGGCCCCGATCACGAACTCGATCCGCAGGTCGCCCTGCGAGGCCAGCAGCGCGGCGGCGATCAGCGTGGTCTCGCCGGGTAAGGGCACTCCCATGCTCTCGACGCCGATGACCAGTCCCACCACCAGGTACGCCACGACTGCCAGCCCACCGGTCGGTATCGCGATTGCGAGCGCTTCCCCCATGTACCCATAGTGACATCGGTCGGCAACCGGTTAGCTGACCTGGGAGGTACTTCGGGGGAAATTCAGGGTCGCGGTGCTTCGCCGGACGGCACGACGGTGAACAGGGTGTGGACCGCACGGGTGCCCTCGGGGTGGTCTTCCTTGGTCCGGCCCTTGCGGTAGCGGTCGACCAGCTCCTGTAGCTCCGTGCCCAACTGCTCGGTCTCATCGCGGGTCAGCCAGAGCCGGGAGCGGCTCATCGCACTGATGTCGTCCCACGGGTCGTCACCGGGCATGTCGGCGAACAGCTGCAGGATCCGGTCCAGTGCGACCCGCATCATCGCCTGGTTCGCCATCCGCCCGGAGGCGGTCGACTGCGACGGGATGACCAGTCCCTTGGCCGGCGCCCGCCAGGGGCGCTCCCGGCCGTCCGTGGACTCGGCGCGCTCGACGATGCCCCAGCGCTCGAGCGACCGGAGGTGGTAGCTCATCGCGGACGGCGTCAGCCCGGCCAGCTCCGCGCACTCGGTCGCGGTCAGCACCCGGCCGTTGTAGAGCTCGTCGATGACCAGCTGCCGGGCCGGATGCGCCAGTGCCCGGATCGCCCGCGGATCCGTGAGCACGACCTGCTTCTTCTCGGCCACGGCGTCAGCGTACCGATCCTCGGCGGCCTTGACGCCAGCAGATGTGAAGGGTTTACTTCACATTTATGAAGCAAACCTTTCAGAGTTCGTTGTGGTCGCACCGGGACATCCGGCTGGTGCTGCCCGCCCGCGCCGTCTCGTACGCCGGGGATGCGATCGCGATGATCGCTCTGATGCTCCGCGTCAAGGAGTACGGCGGGCCCGGGGCGATCACGGTCCTGTTGCTGGCGTTCGCCGTACCGACCGTGGTGATGATTCCGGTGGCCGGGCGGATCGTGGACAGCTACGACTCGCGGGTGGTGCTGGTCGCGGCGACGCTGCTGCAGGCGGTCGCCGGCGTCGCGGTGGCGTTCAGCCATGACCTGGTGAGCACTGTCGGTCTGGTCTGCGTGCTGCAGGTGGGACAGGCAGTCGCAGGGCCCTGCTGGGGTGCGCTGATCCCGCGGATCGTGGGGGAGGACCTGATCGGACGCGCGACCGGTACCAGTCAGGCGCTGATCGGTGTCGCCATGCTGGTCGGCTCCGCGGTGGGTGGCGTTCTGGTCGGGTGGATCGGTGGCCGGGACGCACTGCTGGTGGATGCGGCCACCTTCGGGCTGCTCGCGGTCGTCGCTGGTCTGGTGCGGACGCGGCGGCGGCCGGAGCCGGGAGTGGCTCGGGAGCCGGGAGCATTCATGGCCGGACTGCGCTGCCTGTTCGACGACTCGCTGCTGCGGATCCTGCTGCTGTGTCTATGGGGCTTCGTGCTGGTCGGTGAGGCCGTCAACGTGGTGGAGGTCTTCCTGGCGACGGACGTGATCGGTCTGAGCGCCGCTTGGTACGGATGGCTGCTGGCGGCTCAAGGTGCCGGCACGATCATCGGCGCCTGGGGTAGCGGTCGACTGGTGTCGAGCACCTCCCGCTCTCGGGCGGTGCTGGCCGGTATGGCGGCCATTGGAGTCGGCATGGTGCTAATGGGTGTCTCTGGCGGCGCAGCTGTGCTGGTGCTGGGCGCGGTGGTCACTGGGTTGGGTGCCGGCCTCCTGAACTCCGCCGTCAGCACGTTGATCGTCACTCGGGTCGCGGATGCGGTCCGTGGCCGGGTGGTCGCCGCACTCTCCGGAACGGTCCGGGGCTGCAGCCTGATCGCGTTGCCGCTCGGTGGTCTGATCGGAGGGCTGCTCGGGCCGCGGTCGACGTTCGTGGCGTGTGGACTCGTCTGCGTGCTGGGTGCCGGAGTGGCCGCCGTACTGGTGGTGCGAACAAAGGATTCGGTTGTGGAGGCGGTCAGTCACTAGCCTTGGCTCATGACTGATACACACGTGGACCCGACTGACGACCTGCCGGAGCAGATGCGGGTTCGCCGGGAGAAGCGTGACCGCCTGCTGGCGGAAGGCGTCGAGCCCTACCCGATCTCGGTACCGCGGACGCACCTGCTGAAGGACCTGCGCGCGACATACGACGGGCAGGACCTGGAGCCGGACACGAAGACCGGCGAGCAGGTGTCGGTGGCCGGCCGGGTGATCTTCCTGCGCAACACCGGCAAGCTCTGCTTCGTCCGGCTGCGTGAGGGTGACGGCACCGAGCTGCAGGTGATGCTTTCGCTCGCCGACGTCGGTGAGGAGGAGCTGGCGCGCTTCAAGCAGCTCGTCGACATCGGTGACCTGCTGGCTGTCCAGGGCGAGGTCGTGACGAGCCGCCGGGGCGAGCTGTCGGTGCAGGCGACCGGTTGGCAGATGGCCGCCAAGACGCTGCGCCCGCTGCCCAACGAGCACAAGCCGCTGAACGAGGAGGCGCGCGTCCGGCTCCGGTACGTCGACCTGATCGTGCGGCCGGAAGCGCGGGACATGGTCCGGGCCAAGGCCGGCGTACTGAAGTCGCTGCGGGCGACGTACGACGCGCACGGCTTCATCGAGGTGGAGACACCGGTCCTGCAGCTCACCAACGGTGGTGCCGCGGCCCGGCCGTTCAGCACGCACCTGAACGCGTTCGACCAGGAGATGAAGCTGCGGATCGCGCTCGAGCTCGACCTCAAGCGCGCGATGATCGGCGGCGTCGACCGGGTCTTCGAGATCGGCCGCACCTTCCGCAACGAAGGCCTGGACTCCACCCACGCCGCGGAATTCTCGATGATCGAGGCCTACCAGGCGTACGGCGATTACGACACGATGGCCGAACTGATCCAGGAGCTGATCCGGAACGCCGGCGAAGCGATCGGTCGCAGCACCGTCACCGCGCGCGACGGATCGGAGATCGACTTCACCCAGCCCTTCCGGCACGCGACGCTTTTCGGGCTGCTGTCGGAAGCTGTTGGCGAGAGTGTCGACCAGACCACCGATCTGGCCGCACTGCTGAAGTTGGCCGAGCAGCACGAGGTCGAGCTGCAGCCCGGCCGGAATGCCGGTGAGATCGCCGTCGACTTGTTCGAGAAGCTGTGTGAGCACACTCTCATCCAGCCCACCTTTGTTCGTGACTATCCGGAGTCGGCGCGGCCCTTGGCCAAGCCGCACCGGGAAATCCCGGGCCTGGTCGAGGCCTGGGACCTGTTCGTCAACGGCGTCGAGCTGGGGGTCGCCTACTCCGAGCTGAACGACCCCGTCATCCAGCGCGATCGCCTGGTGGCACAGTCGTTGCTGGCCGCCGCCGGTGATCCCGAGGCGATGGAACTCGACGAGGACTTCCTGCGCGCGATGGAGTTCGGAATGCCGCCGGCCGGTGGCATGGGGATGGGTCTGGATCGGCTCATCATGCTCTACACCGGCGCCGGTATCCGGGAGACGATTCTGTTCCCGCTGCTCCGGCCGGAGTGATTCACCGCGATTTCCCGCACCGGGCCGTGGATGCTGCATAGCACATCCGCGGCCCACTGCATTTTTTGGGGCTATTTGAATACGCAAGGTCACGGCCGGTCCACGCCACTTTGCGGAACAATCCGGCCGGAGAATGACAAGCGGGTGGTTTGTGCGGTACAAATCAGGTGCAAACAATTCGGCAGGGGATTGTGCCCGGTGACGGGTGCAGGAAGGATTGTCATCGATGGCGCAAAGGGTGCAGGTGGTCCTCGAGGACGATCTCGACGGCGGTAAGGCCGACGAGACCGTAACCTTCGGGCTGGACGGGACGACGTACGAGATCGACCTTTCCAAGAAGAATGCCGCCAAACTGCGCGACGCCCTCGCCGGGTACGTCGGTTCGGCCCGCCGGGTGGCCGGCCGCCGCGGCGCCGCCGGGAAGGCCCGCGGTCGCGGCCGGTCCGCCTCGGACTCCGCCGACATCCGGGCCTGGGCCAAGGAGAACGGCTACGAGGTCAGCGAGCGCGGCCGGATCTCGGCCGAGGTGCGCGCGGCCTACAACGAAGCCAAGTAATTCGGCGAGCTTCTTGCGGTCCCGGTACCCTTGGGGTATCGGGACCGTCCGCATTCCGGTTGTTTCAGAGTGTGGACGGCCTGTCACGATCGGCCGGTGCGGGTGATGCCTGACCCGGCAGTCATCGGAGAAATTCGCTGGTGGCGAACACGCTGTCCGATCGCGGTCAGGCGGGAACACCCTGGAGATCCGCGGGGTTGTTCCCTTGTGATGCGCCCCGGGTGTCCGATCCAACAGTGATTGTTTGTTCGCCCAGAGCGAGCTTGTCGGTACCGGGGACTAGCATGCATGTACGGGGGTCGGCCCACACGGCACGTCCGACTCCTCTGAGGCAAGGAGCGCTTTGGCGATGTTTGAACGATTTACGGACCGCGCCCGTCGGGTAGTCGTCCTGGCTCAGGAAGAGGCCAGGATGCTCAGCCACAACTACATCGGGACCGAGCACATCCTGCTCGGCCTGATCCACGAGGGTGAAGGTGTCGCCGCCAAGGCTCTCGAGAGCCTGGGTATCTCGCTCGAGGCCGTTCGCTCCCAGGTCGAAGAGATCATCGGCCAGGGGCAGCAGGCACCGAGTGGGCACATCCCGTTCACCCCCCGCGCCAAGAAGGTGCTGGAGCTCTCCCTGCGCGAGGCCCTGCAACTGGGTCACAACTACATCGGCACCGAGCACATCCTGCTCGGCCTCATCCGCGAGGGTGAGGGTGTCGCAGCGCAGGTCCTGGTCAAGCTCGGTGCGGACCTGAACAAGGTCCGGCAGCAGGTCATCCAGCTGCTGAGCGGGTACCAGGGCAAGGAGCCGACCACCGCAGGTGGCGCCACCACCGAGGGGGCGCCGAGCAGCTCCCTGGTGCTCGACCAGTTCGGCCGGAACTACACCCAGTCCGCTCGTGAGGCGAAGCTCGACCCGGTGATCGGGCGCGAGACCGAGATCGAGCGGGTCATGCAGGTGCTGTCCCGGCGGACCAAGAACAACCCTGTCCTGATCGGTGAGCCGGGTGTCGGCAAGACGGCGATCGTGGAGGGTCTGGCTCAGCAGATCGTCCGTGGCGACGTCCCGGAGACGCTCAAGGACAAGCAGATCTACTCCCTCGACCTCGGCGCCCTGGTGGCGGGTTCCCGCTACCGCGGTGACTTCGAGGAGCGCCTGAAGAAGGTGCTGAAGGAGATCCGTACCCGCGGTGACATCGTGCTGTTCATCGACGAGATCCACACCCTCGTCGGGGCCGGTGCGGCCGAGGGCGCGATCGACGCGGCGAGCATCCTGAAGCCGATGCTGGCCCGCGGTGAGCTGCAGACGATCGGTGCGACCACCCTCGACGAGTACCGCAAGTACGTCGAGAAGGACGCCGCGCTGGAGCGCCGGTTCCAGCCGATCCAGGTCGCCGAGCCCTCGATCGCGCACACGATCGAGATCCTCAAGGGTCTGCGCGACCGCTACGAGGCGCACCACCGGGTGACCATCACCGATGCCGCGCTGGTGAACGCCGCGCAGATGGCCGATCGCTACATCTCCGACCGGTTCCTCCCCGACAAGGCGATCGACCTGATCGACGAGGCCGGGGCCCGGTTGCGGATCCGCCGGATGACGGCTCCGCCGGACCTGCGCGAGTTCGACGAGAAGATCGCGAACGTGCGCCGGGAGAAGGAGTCGGCGATCGATGCTCAGGACTTCGAGCGCGCCGCGGGGCTCCGCGACGACGAGAAGAAGCTGATCAACGCGAAGGCCGAGCGGGAGAAGCAGTGGAAGGCCGGCGACATGGACGTCGTCGCCGAGGTCGACGAGGAGCTGATCGCCGAGGTGCTCAGCACCGCGACCGGTATCCCCGTCTTCAAGCTGACCGAGGAGGAGTCCTCGCGGCTGCTGGACATGGAGAAGGTGCTGGCCAAGCAGTACATCGGCCAGGTGGACGCGGTGAAGGCGCTGTCGCGCTCGATCCGTCGTACCCGCGCCGGTCTGAAGGACCCGCGCCGCCCGAGCGGCTCGTTCATCTTCGCCGGCCCGTCCGGTGTCGGTAAGACCGAGCTGTCGAAGGTGCTGACCGAGTTCCTGTTCGGCGACCAGAACGCGCTGATCAGCCTCGACATGTCGGAGTACTCGGAGAAGCACACGGCCTCCCGGCTGTTCGGCTCGCCTCCTGGGTACGTCGGCTACGAAGAGGGTGGCCAGCTGACCGAGAAGGTCCGCCGCAAGCCGTTCTCCGTCGTGCTGTTCGACGAGGTGGAGAAGGCCCACCCGGACATCTTCAACTCGCTGCTGCAGATCCTGGACGAAGGTCGCCTGACCGACGCCCAGGGCCGCGTGGTCGACTTCAAGAACACGGTCATCATCATGACGACCAACCTGGGCACCAAGGACATCTCGAAGGGGGCCCTCGGTTTCTCGCAGACCTCGGACACCTCCGGCTCGTACGAGCGGATGAAGTCCAAGGTCACCGAAGAGCTCAAGCAGCACTTCCGCCCGGAGTTCCTGAACCGGGTCGACGAGATCGTGGTCTTCCATCAGCACAGCAAGGACGACATCGTCAAGATCGTCGACCTGATGCTGGCCCAGGTGGAGGAGCGGCTCAAGGACAAGGACATGGGCATCGAGCTCACGCCGGCGGCGAAGGCACTGGTCGCCGACCGTGGCTTCGACCCGGTCCTGGGCGCCCGTCCGCTGCGCCGCGCCCTCCAGCGCGACGTGGAGGACGTCCTGGCCGAGAAGATCCTGTTCGGGGAGCTGCGGCCCGGCCAGATCGTCGTGGTCGATGTCGCACCGGAGGACACCGTCGACGCCGACGGCCTGCGTGAGTACTTCACCTTCACCGGAACGCCGAAGTCCGGCGCTTCCGACCTGGAGCTGACGGACCTCGCGGCCGGTGGCACCTCGGGCCTGCAGGACTCGTAACACCAGCAAGCGGTACGAAGGGCCCCACGCTCCGGCGTGGGGCCCTTCGCCGTTCAGGGGAGGACGACGACCTTCCCGGTCGCCTGGTCGGATTCCAGGTAGGCGTGCGCGTCGGCGAGCTCGCCCAGGCCGAAGGTCCGGTCGAGGTTCGGGCGGTAGGCGCCGGCTTCGACCTGGCCGACGATCTGCTGCAATGCCGCGACGTTGCCGGCGATGTCCTTGCTGTGGAAGGACGTCAGCTTGGTGCCCGACGGGATGGCGGCGATCGGCTCGAACTCGCTCAGCAGCCAGCCGCTGAGCGACCCCGAGACGCAGACGCTGCCGCCGCGTCGTACGAGTTGCAACGAATCGAGCGCCGTCCGGGCGCCGACGAGATCGAGGACGTGGTCCGGTCCGTCCGGCCAGAGACCCCGTACGGCGGCCGCCGCCGAACCACCGTCGTCGAGTAACGCGTGGGTGGTGTGCAGCCCGCTGAGCTTGACCGGCTGGCGAGTGGTCGCCGCGGTCTCGACCCCGAGGGCAGTCGCGATCGACGCGGCCGCCATCCCGACCGACGACGTACCGCCGCGGATGAGGAGGCGATCGCCGGGGGCGACTCCGAGTGCGTCCAGCGAGCCCTGCGCGGTCAGGTAGGTCTCGGGCAGCGCCGCGAGCACCTCCCACGGCAGCGACGTGGCGATCGGCATCAGCAGTTCGTTCGGCAGTACGGCGTACTCCGCGTAGCCGCCGTCGAACGCGCGACCCATCTCGCCCATCACGGCCGCCACCGTCCTCCCCACGGGCAGCCGTGGATCAGTGGACTCCGCCACGACACCGACGCACTCGATCCCGAGGATGCGCGGGAACGTCACGCTCGGCGAGTGTCCTTGGCGGGTCCTGAGCTCGGAGCGGTTCAGGCCCGCACCCTTGACCTCGATCAGGCTCCACCCGGCTCGAACGGCCGGAATTGGGACCTTCCGAATCTCCAGTACCTCCGGCCCACCGGCCCGTACACACACCGCAGCTCGCATCATGCGTCCACTGTGGCCGCTGCCGACCGTGGCCGACCACCGGTAGGATGCCAAGTTATGCCCGATGCCCGCCAAAGTCCCGAGGCATCTCGGCTGTGGCCGTCGGGTGGTGTTCACCTGTGGCGCTCGGGCGGCGTGAGCTCGCTGCACTCCCATCCCCAGGGCCACCTGGTGTACGCCGCCAGCGGCGTACTGTCGGTGCGAACAATCCGCGGTACGTCGGTGGTGCCGGCCAATCGGGTCGCGTGGACACCAGCCGGGTTCCAGCACTCCCATCGGGCGCACAGCTCGACGGACATGCGGATTCTGTTCCTGCCGGTCTCGCTGGCTCGTCGACTATCCGAGCAGCCGGTGGTCTTCACCGCCTCCGCTCTGGCCCGCGAAGTCATCCTCGCGCTCACGAATGAGCACAGCTATGACGCCGGTGCCGAGGCCCGCCTCCGACGTGTCCTGGTCGACGAGTTGCGGGACGCCGACGAGCTGCACCTGCACCTGCCCGACCCCGCCGACGACCGGCTGCAGGCCATCGCCAGGCTCCTCGTCGAGGACCCTGCCGAGAACAGGTCGCTGGCCGAGCTCGGGCGCACCATCGGAGCGGGCGCCCGGACTCTCAGCCGGCTGCTCCACGACGAGCTCGGGATGACGTTCTACGAGTGGCGAACACAGCTCCGCATCTGTCATGCGCTCGTCCTGCTGGCCGATGGCCGGACCACGACCGAGGTCGCTCATGCCTGTGGATGGTCCAATCCCAGTGGGTTCATCGAGGCCTTCACCGCGGTGATCGGCACTACTCCCGGCCGCTACCGTGCGGGTGGTGCAGGTGGGGGTGGTGGCTGAGCAGGTGGGCTGCGGTGGTGAGAAGCCAGCAGGTGGTGGTGACGAGGGCTATGGCCGGGCCGGGGCCGGCCCAGGTGTCGCCCAGTGCTTCCAGCTGACCAGCTTGGTAGGCGCCGGCCAGCAACAGCAGCGTGATCACTGCGACGATGCCGGCTGCTGCCTGGGACTTGTGACCTGGTTTGAGGACGAGCAACACAGCAGTGGCGACCAGACCGACCAGCCAGGTGAGGGCCAACTGCGGCTGGGTTTCGACGCCCAGTTGCCAGACAGAGAGTCCGAGTCGGCGGCTGTAGGTCCAGGGGAGAAGCAGCGTGAGTCCGGTGGCGAGTGCTGCGAGCAGTCCGGCTCGGGCGAACCAGCGGTGCTCGGCGATGTCCAGTTGCCGCTCGGCAGCGGCCAGCCGCCTCGGCAGCTCTTCATCCGGGAAGTCACTCATCGGGTGGTCTCCAAGCGGACCAGGTCATTGCCCAGTTGGAAGTACAGCGCCTGGCCGATCACGGTGACCTGTTCAGCCGCCTGTGGCACACCCTGCTCCGGACCGGCGAGCACGGTGACCCGGCCGGCGTCCATCCGCAGCAGGTGCAGAGCGTCGTACCCCCAGAGCTTGCCGTCGGGCCCGGTGAACCAGGTCCCGGGTGCATCGCTGAGCGGCTGTAGCTCACCGTTGACCACAACCCGTCGTACGCCGTTCGGTCCGTAGAGGTCCAGCTTGCGGTGGACCGTGGTCCGGCCGCGCACTAGATGTACGGCGCGGTCGGGATCCGCAAGGGTCCACCACACTCCGCCTTGGCCGTCGGGCGCCCAACTGTGGGCGGCCAGCGGTAGCCGGATGCGCACGAGCTTCCCGGCGGCATCGAGTCCGAGTTGCGTGCTCACGCCCGGCGCACCTTGGTGCGGATCCACGGTCTCGACCGGAGGGAGCACCGTCGCGCGGAAGGTCGTCGTACCGCGGAGTGTTTTGCGTCGGTCGCAGCGGGGTTCCGGTTCCGGCGCGGGCGGGTACGTCGATGCCGCGCTCGCCGCATCCGGGATCTGCAGGATCTGGCTGCCACCTCCCGGTGAGGTGCCCAGCAGCACCGAGCCGTCCGGTCGTGCCTCGATACTGCTGATGCCATCCGCTCCACCAGGCAACTTGCGCAGTACGCCGTCCGGGGTGATCACCGACGTCGGTGCACCTCCGCCCAGCCACACATTGCCTCGTACGTCGATCGCGAACGCATCCACCGTGAGGGACGAGCTGGCGGCATCCCTGCTCAACAGGCAGCCGGCCGGAGCGACTCCGGTCAGCTGCTGAGGCGGTCCGCCTCGACGGGCCATGGCGAGACCGGTGTCGCTTGTCCGCCAGGCCGTCGTACCGTCTGGGCCGCTGGACACCGCATTGCCCGGTGCGCCGGCTCCCGGGTGACCTCGAAGTCCTGCAACCGCATGCCCGGCCGGAGCTGGTTGGCCGGGATCTGCCAGGTGGTAGAGCCACCCCACACGACAATCGACCGGTCTGCGTTCCGATGGCTGAGGGCTGGTCCGAGACCCGACGCCAAGACCTCCACGCCTGGCGTCACGTAGTACTGCCCGTCCGGGTCTTTGTGGCTGAGGCTGATGTCCGCCTGAGCGAGGTCGAGCGGGACCGACAGGATCGCCCAGGGCTTCCCGCGTGCTCCACCGGCCAGCAACACCAGGTGGTTGTCGCTGACACCCCACAGCGCCGGTGCGGTGGCGCCGTGGTTGAGCGTCACCTCCGGCAGCGCCACACCATCGTCGTACGCGAAGACTGTTGAGCTCTCCGAACCTGTCCGGCCCAGCAGCCACTGGCCGGGCGAACCGTCCAGGGTGCTCGCGAACGAGTCGAGTGGGTCAGAGGTGCCGATGGCGACTCGCATCCCGAGTCGGTCGACCAGTTGGCCGCTATCCAGGTCCAGCATTCGGTGCGGCACGCCTACCGTCGGCTCCGGCGTGTACGTCGTACCTGTCGCGGACGGAGTCAGCAGTCCGGCGACTGCGCCGATGCTGCCGAGCCAAACGAGCGGGCGACCGCCAATCAGCCCTACAGCGATCAGAAGGACCGCAAGCACCAGTGCGGTCCATGCTCCGATTCCTGGGTGATAGCCGACGCCGTTCGGCAGTGTGGGCGGTAGCCAGAGCAGGTGTGCGGCCAGCCCGGCGACAGTGGCAGACCCACAGCCGACGCCCGCGAGGCGGCGTACGAGTCCGCGCGTGGCCAGCATAGCGACGGCGAGCGCGCAGATGATCAGCGCCCAGACCCGAGCCGACGGGATCTCCCACAGCTGGACTCGGACCAGCCCGGCGTCCGCGAGACCGACCGCGACCGGGTCCCGGAGTTCACGCCAGGGCAGAACAGTTGAAACCACGATCAGTACGGCGAGCGTCCCGGTCGTGAACGGCATCAGCCGGGTCCGGATCGGGGCCCAACTCTCGACCCGATCGAGCATTTGGACAAAGAGTGCCCGCAATTCGGACTGATTGAGCGGCTCAGCGGACGGATCCGGCAAGTCGTCCTGAAGTGTTCGCCGAGGTGTCATCGGGCGCCGGATCAACTGGGTTGCCCAGTAGCCCGCGACTGCAGTGGCCAGCGTTCCGCAGGCCAGGGTTCCGATCACAGCCGGTGAGAAAGAGCAGCTTGGCCGGCCCTGCTGGACGAATCCGGTCCAGGCCGCCATGGTGACCGCGGCGACCACCGCCGTACCCCATCCGCGGACGTGCCGTCGCACGTCGAAACTCTCGGCAGACAAGCGATCCGCGAGGATCAGCAGCACGATCGCGACCGGCAGTGCGAGGGCCGCGGACCGGCCGCCGACCGGTTGGGTGGTGGCTCGCCAGAGGTAACAGCCTGTGCCTGCCGGGCCTGGCAACAGGACCGCGAACACCGCGCCGGCGGCGAGACACGCAAGCGCGAGACCGGGTTTGCCGGTACGCCGTATCGTCCTACGATGCGTGAGCAGTTCGGTACGGATCAGTGCTGCTGCCGCCTGCGATTCGGTGGGGAGATCGCGCAGCGGCATGAAAAAGAAGTTACCTGGCACCCCCGTACCGCGTTGTAACCCTGTGACCACGTTGATGGGACCCGGACTGTCGGAAAGGGGGCCGAGGATGGAATCATCTCGTCGCATGGACGCGCCGCGTCTGCCCCTGACTCAGGAACCGGTCGTCGACACCGGTTCCTTTGGTGTGCGGCAAGCGGGCGGCGTGCTCGAGCGCGCCCAGCGGATCGCCGACACCCTGCGCGAGCAGGCGGAGTACGAGAACGACCTGGCCCGCGAGGAGGCCGAGCGCGTCCGGACCGAGACCGAGCAGCTCCGGGCGTCGGCCGAGGCGGCGGCGCAGAAGCTCCGCGCTGACGCGAACTCGTCGGCGCAACGGCTCCTCAACGACGCCGAGCGCGCAGCCGAGCAGCTGCGGACGGAGTCCGAGGCCGAGGCCGAGCGCGTCCGGTCCGAGGCCGAGGAGACCGCCGAGCGGCTCCGGTCCGAGTCCACCGCGGAAGCCGAGCGGGTACGCCGGGAGGCGGCCGAGGCGGCTGAGAAGCTCCGGGTCGAGTCGACGACCGAGGCGGAGCGCGTCCGGTCCGAGGCGACAGCGCAAGCCGAGCGGATGACCGCGGAAGCCGAGCGCGCCGCGGAAGAGCTGCGAGCCGCCGTCGCGGAGGAAGTCGCCAAGCGGCGCAACGACTCCGAGTCGTTCGCGGAGCAGTTGCGAACCGAGAGCCAGGCCACCGCTGACCAGCTGCGAGCCGACTCGCAGGCAGCGGCCGACCGCCGGATCCAAGGCGCCGAGGACGAAGCCGCCCGAGTCACCCATGAGGCGGAGACCGAGGCCGCCCGGCTCAAGCAAGAGTCCGAGTCCGCGGCCGCCCAGCTGAAGGAAAGCTCGGAAGCCGAAGCTGCCCGGGTCAGGCACGAGTCCGAAGCCGCCGCTGCCCGGCTGAAGGAGAGCTCCGAAGCCGAGGCCGCCCGGGTCACCCACGAGGCGGAGACCGAAGCTGCCCGCCTGAAGGAGACCTCGGAAGCTGAGGCGGCTCGGGTCACGCGTGAGGCGGAGACCGCGGCTGCTCGGGTTACGGCCGAGGCTGAAGCCGCGGCTGCTGAGCTGAAGGAACGTTCCGAAGCCGAAGCCGCTCGGGTCACGCAGGAGGCGGAGACCGAGGCTGCGCGGGTCAAGCGTGAAGCGGAGGCCGCGGCTGCCCAGCTCAAGGGGAGTTCTGAGGCTGAGGCCGCCCGGATCCAGCAAGAAGCCGAGGCTGAAGCTGCTCGGGTCAAGCAGGAGGCTGAGTCCGCGGCCGCCCAGCTGAAGGCGAGCTCCGAGGCCGAGGCGACTCGGATCAAGGACGAGGCCGACGAACTCCTCGTCGCCGCCCGCGAAGCTCGGGAAGCGGCCGAGCTGATGGTCGACCGCGCCGGTCGCGAGGCACAGCAGCTGGTGGCCGATGCCGGCGAGCAAGCCGCGCTGGTCTCGCAGGCCGCCGTACAGAACGAGGCGGAGCTGATCGCCCGCTCGCAGACCGAGGCCGCCGAGCTGCGGGCCGCGGTCGAGCTCGAGGTCGAGGCTGCCCGGGAGAAATCGCGGTCTGAGATCGCCGCCGCCCACGCCGAGATCGAGCGGCTGCGCGGCGAGAACCGCGCCGAGCTGGAGCGCCGTACGGCGGAGCTCGAGGAGACCGAGCGGGCCAAACTGGCCGCGATCTCATTGGAGGTCGACAAGCTCCGGGCCGAGGCGGTCGCCGAGCTGGCCGAGCGCAAGGCCGAGGCCGAGCTGTCCAACGAGCGGCTGATGGCCGACGCGCGAGCGCAGGCGAAGCTGGTCGTCGACTCGATCGAGGCCGACCGGCGGAACGCGGCCGCCGAGGCGCAGCGGATCGTCGACGAGGCGAACAAGGCGGCCGAGACGGCGCTGGCCGAGGCCGAGAAGCAGACGCAGTGGAGCCGGAAGACCGTCGACGAGCTGATCGCCACCGCCGAGGCCGAGGCGCAGACGATCCGCGAGCAGGCGGCGGCCCAGGCGAACGAGCTGCTGCTCAGCAAGCGGGCGCATCTGCGCCGCGTGGTCAGCCGTTCGACCAGCCGGCTCAAGCAGACCCAGGAAGCGATCGCCAAGGAGAACGCCGAGCTGACCGCGCTCGCGGAGAGCACCTTGGAGTCGTCGTCCGCGCAGGCCGAGGCGACCTTGTCCGCGGCCCGGCTGGAGGCCGAGAAGGTCACCGCCCAGGCGCAGTCGCGGGCCGATCGGGTGAAGGCCGCGGCCGAGCTGGAGGCGAAGGAGATCGTCGACCGGGCGGTCCGCCGGGAGACCGAGGCCCAGTCCAGCACCCAGGTGCTGCGCGAGCGCGCGGCCAAGGATCTCGCCGACGCCCAGCGCCAGTCGCACGAGCTGATTCGCAAGTCCCGCGCCGAGGCTCAGCAGCTCGAGGCGCAGGCCCGGGAGCACGCGGACGAACTGCGCGCCCAAGCCCGTAAACTTCTCGCCGATGCCGAGGCGAGGGTCGCGGCACTGAATCAGCGCCGCGACGAGATCACCAAGGAGCTCACCCAGCTTTCGGGTGTGATCGAGGCACTCGCTGTACCAGGGTTCCGCCCAGGTGGTGGAATGTCTTCCAGTGAGGGTTCCACGGGGGAATCAGGATGAGGACGTGACAGTCAGATCCTTGTCAGTGACAATGTGTGATCCACCCACCCATCGAAGTGAGTATCGGAAAACATGAGCAGTGAAAGCCCAACCCCGTTCCGTACCGTTCTGCGTGGCTACGAGCCCGCTCAGGTGGACCAGCACATCCGTGAGCTGACCACCTCGCTGACGGCCCTGCAGCAGCAGTCGGAGCAGCTCCAGCGCCACGTCCAGGAGCTGCAGCAGCGCACCGACGCCGCGGAATCGGCCGTCATCTCCGCCCAGGAGGACAACAAGGACCGTGCCCCGACGTTCACCGAGTTCGGTGAGCGGGTCGCGAAGATCCTGTCGCTGGCCGACGACGAGGCCCGTGACCTGGTGACCCGTGCGCGCACCGATGCCGAGGCGATCGTCGCCGACGCCGAGGCGCACGCGAAGAAGGTCCGCAAGGAGGCCGAGCAGTACTCCCTGGACTGGAAGAGCGAGGTGGACGCGGAGGCTGCTCGCATCCTCGAGGAGGCCCGGACCCAGGCCGACGACATGCGCGACGAGGCCGAGCGCGACGCGACCGCCCGCCGGTCCGAGGCGCAGGCCCTGTACGAGCAGGAGCGGGCCAAGTCCGCCCAGGCCGCGGCTGCCTTCGAGACCACGCTGGCCGAGCGCCGGGGCAAGGTCGAGCAGGAGTTCGCCGCCCGGACGGCGCTGGCCGAGCAGCAGCTCGCCGCCGTCACCGACCGCGCCGCCCAGGTGCAGCGCGAGGCGGACCGGGCCCGGTCCGAGGCGGAGCGCCTGGCCCAGCAGCAGCTGGCCGACGCGAACCGTCAGGCCCAGGAGATCGTCGCCGCCGCGAAGGACAAGTCCGAGCGGATCCGCGCCGAGTCCGAGCGTGAGCTCGCTGCCGCGACCCAGCGCCGGGACAGCATCAACGCGCAGCTGACCAACGTCCGCCAGATGCTGGCGACGCTGTCCGGCACTCCGGCGCTGCCGCTCGACCTGCTGGCCGAGGACGACGCCGAAGCCAGCACCAGCAGCAAGAAGAACTGACGCACGACCTAGCAGGGGCCGGTCCTTCGGGACCGGCCTCTTCTGCATTGTCGAAAAGCCGTCGGCGGGTTCGTAGCAGGGGTGAGGCAAAGCCACACCAACCTGCTGAGGAGCACCTGAAATGACCGCGAGCTACACCTTCGACGTTTTCTCCACCCTCGACGGCTTCGGCGCCCACACCGGCGACTGGGGCGGTTACTTCGGCAAGCAAGGCCCCGAGTTCCTGGCGCACCGCTCCGCTCAGTACGCCGAGAAGCAGCGAATGGTTTTCGGAGCGACGACGTACCTGACGAACGCGGAGATGCTGGCCGACCCGAGCATCGTCGAGGCCTGTGACCCCTGGGTCGGGCAGATGCGCGATCTGCCGGCCACCGTGGTGTCGTCGACACTGCAGGGTCCGCTGGACTGGCCGGACGCCACCATCGCCACCGACGGTGCGATCGCCGCGGTCACTCGGCTCAAGGAAGAGTCCGACGTGCCGTTGCGCTCACACGGCAGCTTGGCGCTGAACCGGTCACTGCTGGCCGCTGGACTGGTGGACCGCGTCCAGGTAACGGTCTTTCCGGCCATCGCCGGACAGACCGGGGTCGCTCCGATCTTCGCGGGCGTGGCTGACCTGGACCTCGAGCTGATCGAGAGCCGGACGCTGGACGGCAGCACTCTGGAGCTCATCTCCCGGCCCACCCTGCACGGCTAGGCCGGTAGCCGGTACCTGTTGCGCGGTAGTGGCTCCACGAGACCGTCGGCGACCAGACCGTCCAGGGCGCGCTCCCGCTGGGCCTGGTCCTGCCAGCAGGCGTCGAGAGCCTTCTTCGGTACGGCGCCCTGCTCGGCGCGCAGCACCGCGAGCAGCCGGCCGCGCACCTGGCGGTCGGTGCCTTCGTAGGTCTGGCCCTTGCGCGGCGGACCCTCGTACGGCGGACTCCCGGCCAGCACCCACGCGCACTGGCTGCGGATCGGGCAGTCGCCGCATCTCGGCGTACGAGCTGTGCAGATCAAAGCGCCGAGCTCCATCGAGGCAACTGCCCAGCGGGCGGCTGTGGGGACGTCGCTGGGGAGAGCTGTGACGGCCAGCCGCTGGTCGGCCGCAGTGGGGGAGATGGTCGGCTGTGCGACGCCGGTGAGAGCTCTGGCGAGCACTCGCCGGACATTGGTGTCGACAACGGCGTGGCGCTGCCCGAACGCGAACGAGGCGATCGCAGCGGCGGTGTAGGTGCCTACGCCGGGCAGAGCGAGCAGTGCGGCGTGGTCGTCCGGCACCTCACCACCATGGCGCTCCACAATCGCCTGTGCTGCCGCGTGCAGGCGCAGTGCGCGCCGGGGGTAGCCCAGACGGTCCCACGCCCGTACAGCCTCGCCTGGCGGCTCTGCGGCCAGGTCTGCCGGTGTGGGCCACCGCTCCAACCACCTCTGGTACGCCGGGAGCACGCGGGCGACCGGTGTCTGCTGCAACATGAACTCGCTGACCATGACTGCCCACGGACTCGCACTGGGGTCCCGCCACGGCAGTGTGCGCGCGTTGGCGTCGTACCACTGCAGAACCGGGGTGTGAAGAGCGGCAGCTGCAGATGCGAGCGGCGAGCCTGACTGGTCGAGCACAGAGCCGATATTAGGGTGCGAGCATGAGCAGCCTGCTCCATCCGGTCGGGCACCTGCCCGCCAGCGTCTACTGGTTCCGACGTGGACTCGTGCTGTTCGTGCTGGTGCTGCTGTTCATTCTGATCGCTCAACTGTTCCCGGGCGGCGACGACCCGAAGAAGTCGGCAGCTGTCGACGATCCTCAGAAGTCGCAGACTCCGCTGCCGTCGGGCAAACCGTCGAAAACACCGACGCCCACCCCGAAGCCGAGCGACAAGCCGACCGACAAGCCCTCCAAGACGCCGCCGCCTCAGGACGTGAAGTGCACCGCGGGGAACGTCAAGGTGGAGGTGGCTCCGGCCGTCCGCCGGATCGCCTCCGGCGCCGCGCTGAACTTCGCGGTCCGGCTGACCGCGGTCTCCGACGAGTGCAAGGCGACCGTCGACGCGGACGCGCTGACCGTCTCGATCACCTCCGGCAACGACCTGATCTGGACCACAAGCCATTGTGGGCAAGCGATTCCGAAGGCGACGCTGGTTGTTGCCAAGGGCAAAGACGCGGTCACCCCGGTGGCCTGGACCGGGCATCGGTCCGGCCCCGGCTGCCTGCCTGGACAGCCGGTGGCCAAACCGGGGACTTACGTGGTCAAGGCCGAGTTCTCCGGCCGGGAATCAACCGCGCAAGCCTTCACGATCACCTGACGCCGCCGCGGCCGCCGGCTGCCGACGTACGGGCGTGGCGAAGAGCAGGGCTGCGACCAGACCGATCAGCAGGACGGCGGCCGGCAGCATCAGCGAATCTGCCATCGCATCGCTGAAGCCCTGATGAAGGGCCTCCGGCAACTTCCCACCCGCCGCCGACCCCTCGCCGCCCGGCGCACCGCCGCCCATCGCGGGCAGGTAGTGCGCCAGCCGCGACTCCATCAGTACGGCGATGCCCGCGCTGCCGAGGACCGCGCCGACCTGCCGGGTCGTGTTGTAGACGCCGGCTCCCGCACCGGCCTGGTGCATCGGCAAGTTCCGGGTGGCGGTGCTGCCGAGCGGCGCCCACATGAAGCCGTTCGCGACACCCATCAATGCCATCGGCAACAACAACTGCCAGATCGGCAGGTCGGGGGAGATGATCTGGCTCAGCCAGTACAGCGCTCCTACCTCGCAGGCCAGCCCGAACCCGGCGATGAACCGCGGTGGCGTCGTGTCGACCAGGCGGCCGACGAACGGCGCCAGCGCGCCGGAGATGATCGCCATCGGCGCCAGCAGCAGTGCCGCCTTGGTCGGGCTCAAACCGCGAACCGCCTGCGCGTACAGCATCAGCGGGAACGCCATCGCGGTCACTGCGAAGCCGACCGTGGTGATGGAGAGGTTGGCCAGCGAGAAGTTGCGGTCCCGGAAAAGGGCCAAGGGCAACAAAGGTTCGTTGCGGTTACGGGACTGCCAGAACGCGAACGCACCCAGCAGGACCAGGCCGGCGATGATCAGCGACCAGACCGAGATCGGGCCGGTGATCTGTCCCCAGTCGTACTTCTGGCCTTCCTGGATGCCGAACACCAGCAGGAACAGGCCGATCGTGCTCAGCGCGACACCGAGCAGATCGAACTTGTGCTCGTGGGTCGGCAGGTCCGGAACCAGCCGCATCGCCAGCACGAACCCGATCACGCCGACCGGCACGTTGACGAAGAAGATCCACTGCCAGCCCAGGCCGTCGACCAGCACGCCACCGAGGATCGGGCCGACCAGGACGGCCACACCGGCGGTCGCGCCCCACAGGCTCATCGCCTTGCCGCGCTGGTCCGGCGGGAAGATCCGGGTGATCACCGCCATCGTCTGCGGCGTGACCATCGAAGCGCCCAGCCCCTGGACGACGCGGGCCACGATCAGCATCGCGATCGACGACGTGAGTCCGCACCACAACGAGGCGAGCGTGAACACGGTCAGACCGGTCAGGTACATCTTCTTCGGGCCGATCCGGTCGCCGAGACGACCGGTCACCAGCAGCGGGACGGCGTACGCGAGCAGGTAGGCGCTCGTCACCCAGATCACGTTGCCGACGTCGGTGCCGAAGTCGTTCAGGATCGCCGGGGTCGCGACCGACACGATCGTCGAGTCGACCAGGATCATGAAGAACCCGACCACCAGCGCCCACAGCGCCGGCCACGGCCTCACTTCTTGTCGCGCGGTTGCCATTCCAAGTCCTTGCTCTCGATCCGGTCGGTGAAGGTGGTGAGCCACTCCCGCTCCGTGGCGAGCTGGTGGCGTATGTAGCTGCCGCCGATCCAGAACACCTCCGGAACACCCTTCTGGCGCGCGGCTTCCAGTGATGCGTCCAGTTCGGCCAGCAGCTCCTCGATCTGCGCGATCCGGCGGCGCACCCGCAGTACGGCGTCGTCGGCCTCGAGGTTGTGTGCCTCGCTGAGCACAACGGGGAACAGTGGGAACTCGTAGGTGAAGGTCTCGATGGCGGTCTCGACGCGCTCGGTCAGCGCGGCGCTGCCCTCGGGGGTGATCTCGTACGTCGTCCGCTCCGGCCGGTTGCCGGCCCGCTCGGTGCCGGTCGCGCGGAGGTAGTTCTGACCGGCCAGCCGTTCGACGGTGTGGTAGAGCGAGCCGGGCCGGACCTTGACCATCCGGTCCTGCTTCCTGCTGATCAGCAGCTGGTACATCTCGTAGGCGTGCATCGGCCGCTCCTCGAGCAGCGCCAGCACCGAGATGGCCAACGGGGTCAGCTCCGCCATGATCCTCCGTCTGGATTGTTCCGTACGAAATGTTCCACCTGGAGTATTACTCGCGCTCGGCCACCAATGCAAGCGGCCCCCCACCTCGACGAGGTAGGGGCCGCTTGGGTGCGAAGCGTCAGACGTAGCGTTCGAGAATGCTGGACTCGGCCAGGCGGGAGAGGCCTTCGCGGACCGTGCGGGCGCGGTTCTCGCCGACGCCTTCGACGGTTTGCAGGTCGTCGATGCTGGCGGCCAGGAGCTTCTGCAGGTGGCCGAAGTGCTCGATCAGGCGGTCGATGACGGCGCCGGGCAAGCGGGGGACCTTGGCGAGCAGGCGGTAGCCGCGCGGGGTGACCGCGGCGTCGAGCTGCTCCGCGCCGCCGAGCTGCAGGGCGCGCGCGACCTGGCCGATGTCGAGCAGGTCGGTGGGGCTGACCGCGTCCAGCTCGAGCAGTACGTCGTCCGCCGTCTTGGCCTTGCGGCCGCTGGCCGGCGGAAGATAATCCCGTACGACGAGCTCACGCTCACCGGCGACACCCGCGACCAGCTCGTTCAGCTGCAGGGTGAGCAGGCGACCGTCGGTGCCGAGCTCGACCACGTAGCCGTCGATCTCGGTGGCGATCCGGCGGACCATCTCGAGCCGCTGCGCGACCGCGGCCACGTCGCGAACCGTCACCAGGTCCTCGATCTCCAGCGCCGACAGCGTGCCGGAGACCTCGTCCAGGCGCAGCTTGTACCGCTCGAGGGTGGCCAGGGCCTGGTTCGCCCGGGACAGGATCGCGCCCGAGTCCTCGAGGACGTAGCGCTGGTCGTCGACGTACAGCGCGATGATGTGCATCGACTGCGACACCGAGATCACCGGGAAGCCGGTCTGCCGGGCGACCCGGTCGGCGGTGCGGTGCCGGGTGCCGGTCTCGTCGGTGTGGATCGAGGGGTCCGGCATCAGGTGCACGGCGGCCCGCATCAGCTTGGTGGCATCGCGGTCGAGCACGATCGCGCCGTCCATCTTGCTGAGTTCGCGCAGGCCGGTCGCGGTGAACTCGACGCCGATCTCGAAGCCACCGGTCGAGATGGAGTCCACGACCTTGTCGTGGCCCAGGACGAGCAGGGCGCCGGTGCGACCGCGCAGGATCCGCTCCAGGCCTTCACGCAGTTCGGTACCGGGTGCCACCGCCGCGAGGGTCGCGCGCATCCGGGCGCCGGTGCTGTTCTTGTCGGTGTTCGGGGCCA
Organism: Kribbella sp. NPDC005582; assembly: GCF_040605415.1. Classification (NCBI taxonomy): domain Bacteria; kingdom Bacillati; phylum Actinomycetota; class Actinomycetes; order Propionibacteriales; family Kribbellaceae; genus Kribbella; species Kribbella sp. NPDC005582. The sequence continues at coordinate 1,355,170 of NZ_JBEXCU010000001.1, read as the reverse complement.
CGGAAGGTGAGTCTATGCGGTTGTCCGCGGGTCATGGGTGCTAAGTCCCCGCGGACCGCGGTCGCGGGGAGCTCCGGTCGGCTTGACCTTGCACTTGCGCGTGCACGCGCAAGTGCATCTGGACCGTGCAGTACCTGATTCCCGCGTGAACCGGGGTCGGAAGCTGGTGACGCCTGTTGCGTCAGGGGTTGCGGACGACCTGTCCGGCGTAGCTCAGGCCGCCGCCGAATCCGAACAACAGCACCGGCGCGCCGGACGGAATCTCGCGCTTCTCGACCAGCTTCGACCAGGCGATCGGGATACTCGCGGCTGAGGTGTTGCCGGACTCGACCACGTCCTTGGCGACCACCGCGTTGACCGCGCCGAGGCGCTTGGCCAGCGGCTCGATGATCCGCAGGTTCGCCTGGTGCAGGACGACGCCGCCGAGCTCCTCGGGCTTCAGCCCGGCCTTCTCGCAGACCTGCTGGGCGATCTCCGGCAGCTGCGTGGTGGCCCAGCGGAAGACGCTCAGTCCGGCCTGCTGGAACTTGCCGTCGCGTCCTTCGATCCGGACCGCGTCCGACATCTCCGGCACCGAACCCCAGACCACCGGGCCGACCTGCGGCTCGTCGCTGGCGACCAGCACCGCCGCGCCGGCGCCGTCGCCGATCAGCACGCAGGTGGTGCGGTCGGTCCAGTCCGTCCAGTCGCTCAGCTTCTCGACGCCGATCACGATCGCCTTCGTCGCCGCCCCGGCGCGGATGGCCTGGTCGGCGGTCGCGAGCGCGTACGCGAACCCGGAGCACGCGGTGTTGATGTCGAGGGCGGCCGGGTTGCCGAGACCGAGCCGGGCGGCGACGCGGGCCGCGATGTTCGGTGACCGGTCGATCGCCGTACAGGTCGCGACCACGACGTAGTCGATCTCGGCGCTGTCTATCCCCGCGTTGGCCAGCGCCTTGGCGGCGGCCCGCCAGGCCATCTCGTCGACCGACTCGTCCGGCGCTGCGATCCGGCGCTCCTTGATCCCGACGCGGCTCTGGATCCACTCGTCGTTGGTCTCGACCATGGTCGCCAGTTCGGCGTTGGTCAGCACCCGCTCGGGCTGGTAGTGGCCGAGCGCGACAACTCTGGATCCGGTCATCTGGTGTGCTCCTGCGGTCATCCGGCGTACGCCGGGCGGGGCGCGGGGCTCGTCGATGAACCCCGCCTGCGGGCTACCCCAGAGTACGTTCCCCCGTCACGGTCACGGCATCCCGCGTCTCACGCCTCGCGCCCAGGTGTGGCCAGGAACACAGCCCCCGCAGCCACCCGCCCCGCACGGTGGCTTCACTCGCACCCTCATCGGGGGGCAGCCCGATCGCCGACTGTGCGGACCGTGTCGCCAGCAACCGTTTGCCGGCGACACGGAAGCCACACTCGGCGGCAACTCACCCCACTCGCCACGGTGGCTTCAGTGGCCGTGGCGCAACGAGCAGTCCATCTCGAATGTGGCGAGTGTGCCGTCGGTAATCGATGGAGAACAGCACACAGGCCACAATCGAGTGGAGACTCATCGCACTCGGCACGGTGGCTTCGGTCGCGCTGACAGCAGGTGGAAGGTGGTGGGCCAAGCGCGTGCGGCTGGGCTCACCCACGCGACGGTGGGTGAGCCCAGCAAAAGGGGGGAACCTCGGGGGTCAGGTGAGGCCGGCGGCGAGCAGGGCCGAGGGGAGGTCGGGGGCGGCGAAGGTGCGCAGGCCGTACTTGGCCTGGATGTCCATCGGCTTCAGGTCTTTGCTGCGGTTGGGGACGTCGGCGGGGATGATCGCCTTGGTGAAGCCGAGGCGGGCGGCTTCGGCGAGGCGCTTCTCGAGGCCGCCGACGCGGCGGACCTCGCCGGCCAGGCCGACCTCGCCGATCGCGACCAGGCCGGGGTGGATCGGGCGATCCATCACCGAGGAGGCGACCGCGATCGCCACAGCCAGGTCGGCGACCGGTTCGGTGATCTTCACGCCGCCGACGGTCGCGACGTACACCTCCTGGTCGTGCAGCTTCAGGCCCGCGCGGTTGCCGAGGACCGCGAGCACCATCGCGACGCGCTGCGATTCCAGACCAGACGTCGTACGGCGGGGTTGGGGTGCGGCGGACGGGCCGACCAGCGCCTGGACCTCGGCGAGCAGTGGGCGGCGACCCTCCATCATCACGGTCACGCAGGTACCGGCGACCGGCTCGGCGTGCTCGGAGACGAACAGACCGGTTGGGTCGGTGACCTCGACGATGCCGGTGTCGACCATGTCGAAGCAGCCGACCTCGTCGGATGGGCCGAAGCGATTCTTGGTGGCGCGCACCATCCGGAAGCCGGAGTGCCGGTCACCGTCGAACGCGAGCACGACGTCGACCAAGTGCTCCAGCATCCGCGGACCGGCGATCGCACCTTCCTTGGTGACGTGGCCGACCAGGACAACCGCGATGTGCCGCTCCTTCGCGAGCCGCACGAGCGCGCCGGTGACCTCGCGGACCTGCGTGACTCCGCCAGGCGCTCCATCGACATCCGGATGCGCCATCGTCTGCACCGAGTCGATCACCAGGAACGCCGGCTCGACTGCGTCCACCTGACCGACGACCGCACCGAGGTCGGTCTCGGCCGCCAGGTACAACTCGTCGACCAGCGCATCGGTACGGCCGGCCCGCAACCGCACCTGAGCTGCCGATTCTTCACCGGACACATACAGCGTGCGTTGCCCACTGCGCGCGGACTGCGCCGCCACCTCCAGCAACAGCGTCGACTTGCCGACGCCGGGCTCACCGGCCAGCAGAATCACCGCGCCCGGAACGACCCCACCACCGAGCACCCGGTCGAGCTCGCCGATCCCGGTCGGTCGCGACTCCGCCTCGATAGCGGACACCTTGGCGATCGGCATCGCCGGCGACGTCACCGGCCCGGCCGAGATCCGGGCCGACTTCGCCGCCCCGACCTCCTGCACCGTCCCCCAAGCCTGGCACTCGCCGCACCGCCCGATCCAGCGCGCCGAGGTCCACCCGCACTCCGCACACGCGAACGCGGACTTCCCCTTAGCCGTAACAACCTTCGCCATACCCGCCAACCTAGCTGGCACGTCGGACAAAACCGCAGAACCTCAGTGCGAGCGACGATCGCGGAGCCAACTGCGGAACCGGGCCGGCCAGGGCAGGTGCGGGGCCGGGTCCGGGCTCGGCGGTGCGGACGAGGCGTCCCCGACTTCCTTCAGGTACCTCGTCAGCAACGGGCTGTCCGACGCTCGGAGTCCGGCGCTGTCCGCGAGATACTCGGCCGCCTTCTGCAGGTTGCCGGCGACGGCCTGCGCCGAGCCGAGGTGCTGGAGACAACGGGCCTGGGCCTCCCGATCGTCGATGTCCGCGTTGAGTTGCGCCGCATGCTTCCACCAACCCTCGGCTTCGCGCGGATTCCGCCGCATCCACGCGGCCACGCCGATCAGTTCGGACGCGTGCGCCTCGCCGCTGACATCGCCGGCGGCCGTGGCCCGGCCGATGGCCGCGTGCAGATGGTCCACCGCACCTTCGGCGTCGTGGCGGTACAACTGAACCACTGCGAGGTTGACGAGAATCGTGATTTCGGCCGCCAGGTCCGGTCCGGGCCGTCGCATCCGCGCGTCGTCCAGCCGGTTCCGGGCGTTCTCCAAGGCTTCGTCGCGATCGCTGCCCGCGGATGTCCCGGCTGCCCGGTGCAGACTCGACAGCGCCCGCTCCACCTGCCGGCGCGTCGTCATCGCGGCGGCCGTGCGGCCGCTGGTCGCCAACTCGCTCGAGATCCCGAGCCACAAGGTGGCCGACCGCAGATCGCCCGTCATCCGGTACGCCGTCGCCGCCCGGGCCGCCGCGAGTTCTTTCAGGTCGTTCCGTCCGCATCCCTCACCGACCGTCCTGAGGAACTCACTCAGCTCCAGCAGTGCTTCCGGATCGGCCTGGCGGACGTACCAGAGCTCGAGCGCATCGCAGATCCGGGCCAGGTCGTCAGCGTTCTCCGGTCCCGGCTTGCTGGACCGAAGCACCACTCGCAGCCGATCCGCGTTCATCGCGTACCACTCGGCCGCGTCCATGCCGCCGCTCTTCGACCCGAGCGCGACCATCCACTGTTCGGCCTCCTCTGCTGCCGGGTGAAATTTCGACGTGGTGACCACTCGCCCGCGACGGGCCCGGCGGATCGCGTTCAGCACGGTCGGCGCGTTGTAGACGATCGCGATGACGCCGAGAACCGCAGTCAGCGCGATCCCGATCCGCTGGATCCAGCCGCCGCTGTCGAGGCTCTGCGTCAGCAGCTCCGATGCGAGCCCGGACAGCAGACCAGTGGCGAGTGCACCGATCGCAAACCCCAGCCGACGCCCCAAGGACGCCTGCTCAGGCTTCTGCTCGGCGTCCGTCACGGCTTGCTCCCAGTGGTCAGACCGCGCACGACTGTCGACCAGAACGTCAGCAACAGCACCACCGGCACCACAGATGCGACGACGGCGGCTGCTGCGACTGTCCCGCTCGACGCCGCGAACTGACGAGCCTCACCCCACAACACCAGTGACAACGGCGTCGTACCTGGACCACTGATCAGGAAGCCGACGATGAAGTCGTTCCACACCATCGAAAACTCCAGCACCGCAACGGCGATGAGTGCCGGCCGATACGTCCGCTGAACCGTCGCCAGTACGGCGCTCTGCCGCGCAGAGCCCTGTAGTGCCTCAGAGACCAGCGCCGGCGGTGCGGCCGCGAACGCGGACCGCAACAACAACACAGCGAACGGCAGACCGGCAGCCGCATGCACCAGAGCCAAGGCGACCCGCGACCCGGCGAGCCCCGCGGCCCCGATCGCGTCGCGCAGGGGAGCGGCGTACATCTGCACAGGCGTCACAGCGAGGACGACGAACACCGACATCACCACACGCCCCAACCAGGTCGGCAAGCCGCCCCATGCCACCAAGTAGGCAGTCGGTACGGCGATTGCCAGCAGGACCGCCGTGGCCGCGGCGGCAATGAGCGCGGTGGACAGCAGGGCGCGGAGCAGGCCCGCGTTCGCGGCATCGGCGAACGACGAGAACCCGAGACCGGACGGCGACCACCAGCCCCGCAGCCCGGCCGCTCGCTGCGAATGGAGCGCGGTAGCGACCAGCACCACGGCCGGAAAGATCCAGACCAGGCTGACGACGAGGCCGGCGGTCCACCCGATGCGCCGCGCTCTCCTGCTGGGCTTCGGCCGGCCCAAGGCCGGGTCCTGGCGGCTCACCGGTACCGGCATCGCCCAGCGCCGACGCCGTAGCCCGCGGACTCCGATCAGCCCAACGGCGGCCACGATCGCGAACAACACGACGCCGAGTGCCGCCGTACGCCCGGAGGGGTCGCCGCTCGTGGTGGCACGCCACCAGTTCAGGCCGAGGACGTCGGCGGACTGCTGCATCGGCCCCGGGACGGCGATCAGCACCAGGTCGAAGATGCGGACCGCCGCGACCACCACCGTCAGTGTGACGACCCCGGTGATCGGCCGGAGCAGTGGGATCTCCAAGGCCCACAGGCGGCGCCATCCGGTCACACCTTCCGCCGCGATCGTCCGGGTGACGTCGTCGGGGATCGCGTCCAGGCCGGCGCGGAACAGCGAGACGACGTACCCGAGCCAGGTCCAGCCGAACGCGGACACCAGCACCAGCCAGAACAGGCCGGGCCCGAGCCAAACCGGACTCGATCCGAACAGTGCGGACCACACCGCGGTCACAGTCCCGCGTTCCGGCGCCGGATCGAAGAGCAGCCGGAATGTCACGCCGGACACCAGGACCGACACGGCGAACGGGACCACCAACGCCGGCTGCAGGAAGGGTGTCAGTCCGGGGAGTCGATAGCTCACCAGTGCAAGGAAGAATCCGACGACGACGAGCCCGAAGGCGACCAGCACCCAGAGGAGGCTGTTGCGCACCGCATGCAGTGCCGCCGGATCGCCCATCACTGCGAAGTTGCCGAAGCCGAAGCCGTCCGATGTGCGGAACGCTGTCACCACGGTGACACCGATCGGAATCAGCAGCACGCAGCTGAGCAGTAGGGCCGGTAGACCCAGAAGATACGGGCCGGCCGGTCGCCGGGGGCGGCCGGGAACCGGGCGCCCGCTGACCTCGCGGCCGACGACCTCGAGCGTCAGGCCGTTCGTCTCCAGGTCCATCAGCCTTCGACCTCCCGCATCTCGTCGACAGCCGCGTCCACCGCTTCGGGCAGGACAGCGGGGCCGCGACCGCCGACCTTGACGAGGAAGTTCGTCAGTACGCGCCGCAGCCCGTTGGTGTCGCCGAGCCGGCCGAGCCGATCGGACAGGTCGAACTGCAGCAGTTCGCCAGGAGAGGCCAGCTGTTCCGCGAGCCGCGTGAGCTCAGGGGAGTAGCCCTTGAGCCGTACGTCGGTCAGGAATCCGCCCTCCTTGATCCAGGGGTCCACGGCGGCGGGTGCGGCCAACCGCCGGACGAGGTCGCGGGCGTCGTCGCCGGCGGGCTTCCGCAGCACCATCACGTCGGCGCCGACCACCACTGGTGCAGGTGCGCCCGGGGCGAGGGGCGGGAAGGTGAAGAGCCCGACGTCCTTCGGATCCGCCGCGAACTGACGCACCACCGGCTCGGCGAAGTCGGATGCCAGGACCATGGCGGCTCTGCGGTGACCGAACACCTCGATGATCGCGTCCGGGAACTGCTGTACGAGCGAACGCTGCACTCCGCCCGCGAGACCGCCAGGAGCCGACCACATCGTCCCTAGCAACCGCAGAGCCGCAGCGAACTGCGGCTGTCGCGACGGACGTGGAGCGGCGGCTTTCGCAAGCCCTGCATAGACAGCGGGAGCAATGCCCAACAGCACGTTCTCGAAGAAGTCGGTGGGCACCCAGCCGTCCCCGGCAGCCAGCGACAGCGGCCTGATACCGGCCTGTGCCAGGGTCCGGTTGACCGTCAGCCAGTCCGACCAGGACGCAGGTGGTTGGAGGCCGGCCGCCCGGAAGACCGACGGTCGGTACCAAATCGCAGACTTGTGCGCTGTCTTGAACGGAATGCCGTACGTCGTCCCGCCGTGCACCAGGAGCTCGTCCCAGAGCGCGGACCGCCTGGCGAGGTCGGCCGGCATCGGCTCCAGATCGCGCAGGTGACGTGGGACCAGACCGGGCTGCGGCAGCATCACCAGATCCGGGGGACGCGTGCTGCGAGCGCCGAACGCGCTGGAGATGTCGTCACCGAGTGGCACGACGTCGACGGTGTAGTCGAGGTCGCCGAGACTGTCGAGCACTCGGTGGAACGCCCGGAGTTCTTGCCCGCCCCAGCTCACGGCGACCCGCACGCTGCGGCGCAGGCCCAGCACATCACCCGAGCAGCCCGCGACCAGCAAGGATGCAGCGGCGCCGAGGACCGCTCTGCGACTACTCCTCATAGCGAAAGCCCGCTGTGCGCGCAGCGCTGGTCGTGATCAGCAGGATTGCGCTGGAGCGGAGATCCGGGTTGCTGCTGATCGCCAGCAGCGATCCCCAGGTCGGCAAGCCGTTCGCGTCCTCCAGCAGGAGCACGCGGGGGTGGGCGGCGAGCGCACGAGCCACACCGGCCAGTCTGCGACGACCGGGGGTCAATTGGTGTGGGTAGCGGTCCAGCAGGTTCTCGACGCCGCAGTTGGTCGCCCTGGTGTGGCTTTGTTGCCGAGCCTCTCTCGTGGTGAGTCGGCCGGCCGCCTTGTGCCCGTGCACGATGTTGCCCAGCACTGTCAGATGCGGCAACAGTCCGCCCTCGGCCGGCACCAGCCGCACCAGTCGCTTCGGCCCACCCGCTCGGACGACGACGCCCGCAGGCGGATCCTCTGCCCCGGTGACGAGGTCGGCGAGCCGGCGCCGGTCCGCAGCCGACGGCACCACGACCGCTCGCTGCTCGCCGATGTCGACTTGAAGCTGCTCCGGCAGCCCTGGCACATGTTCGAGCAGCAGACCGTCCATGTCGTTACTGGCGCCTCCCGAGCTCGTCCCCCAACCCTTCTGCAGCGATCGGCGATCCCGCAACTCCAACGGGGGTGTCGGTTCAGAACCGGTTCAGTAGGTCCTGCTCCAGAGGTTGATCGCGTAGTCGACCTCGACACCCGAGTGCTCGGCGATGAAGCGGTCGGCGTCCGCGGGGGTGAACTCGATGCGGATGACGGACTCGAGGTCGGCGCGGGTCTCGAAGCGCCAGCCCATGTCGAGTGACGTGCGTTGCCAGCCGTGCTTCGCCCAGAAGCGCTCGACCTCGGGAGCCTTGATCATCGGGTACGCCGAACTGAACCAGCGACCGAACGTCGACCGGCTGCCGTCGTTGTCGATGACGAAGGCGGTTCCGCCGCGGCGCATGACGCGATCGAGTTCGGCCAGCCCAGGTTCGCAGCCCGGTCCGAAGAAGTAGGCCCAGCGGGCGTGCATGACGTCGATGGAGGCGTCCGGCACGGGAAGGCGCTGCGCGGTGCCCTGGCGGACCTCGACGTTCGGGAGATCACGAGTACGGCGACGCGCGGCCTCGGCCAGCCCGGCATGCGGTTCGACGCCGATCACCCGGGCCGCGGTTGCGGCGAAGCGCGGGAGGTGGAAGCCGGTTCCGCAGCCGATGTCGAGCACGGTGGAGCCGGCCCAGTCCCGGATCGCGCGCATGGCCGGCTCGATGACGCCGTCCGGGTCGACGGCCCGGTTCTCGATCTCGTAGACCTTCGGGTGGTGCCAGATGTTGGGACTCGGGATCCCACCTTCCGCGATGCTCACGCGGTAGAGCCTATGGACTGCTTGGTCGTGGCAGCGAGCAGGGCGGCCGGGATCAGCAGCAGCCCACACAGTACGGCGAGCCAGTGGAACCCGAAGTGCGCCAGCACCGGACCGGCCGCCGTACCGGAGAGCGAAGCTAGCGCGCCCATCGTGAGGTCGGAGAGTCCTTGAGCTGACGTGCGGATGTCGTCCGGGACCGACCGCGACAGCAGAGCGGAACCAGCCACCAAACAGGCGGACCAGCCGAGCCCCAGCAAGACGAGTGCGGTCGCGGTGAGCCAGTGGGCGCTGTCCGCCGCTAGAGCGGCCACGGTCATCGCCATGGCGAGAATGGCCAGCCCGATGCCGATGGTGGGGATGCGGCCGAGCCGGTCGGCCAGCCAGCCCATCACCGGCGACAGTGCGTACATCCCTGCGACGTGTCCGCTGATCACAAAGCCGACGATCGTGAGCGATGCGCCATGGTGCTGCAGGTGCACCGAGGTCATCGACATCACGCCGACCATCACCGCATGCGCCGTGGCGATCGCCAGCAACCCCAGCCGGGCGTGGGGGATCGCCATGACGTGCCGGAGTGTCAGCAGCAGCGGCTGGCGCTCGATCAAAGCGGTCTGCGGTCGGGGCAGCCGGCGGAGTCCGAACCAGATCGTCACCAGACTCAGCGCCAGTGCGACCACCGAGAACACATAGGGACCGGCCAGCGGCAGGATGCCGAGAGAGTCACCGACAGCGCCACCTGCGCCGGTCAGGTTCGGTCCGATGACCACGCCGATCGTGGTGGCCCACACGACCAGCGACAGCGCCCGTGCGACGCGTGCCGGGTCCGCTGCGTCAGTAGCGGCGTACCGGGACTGCAGGTTGGCGGCAGAGCCGCTACCGAACATGCACCCGGCCAGCAGCAACAGAGCAAGCGAGTCGATCTGCGCAGCGACGATGCTGAGCACCGCACCGGCCGTGGCGATCACATAGCCGGTCGCCAGCGAGAGCCGGCGCCCCCTGGACCGCGCAAGCCGAGCCAACGGTACGGCGAGCACCGCGCCACCCAGCGTGGTCGACGTGGCGACGAGACCGGCCATCGACGTCGAACCGGAGATGCGCTCGGCCAGCAGCCCGGAGACGGCGAACCCGCTCGCCACCGCCACTCCACCGAGCACGTTGCTCACCATCAGGGTCCGGACGGTCGTTCGCTGCAGGTCGGCGGTCACCGAGTCACTGTCTCACCCTGACAGGGCAGCGATTTTAATTTTAGAATAGGGTTGCATAAATACCCCTGCCTGGTTTGGAGCCACCGATGCCCGACATCGCGATCGTCCCCGCGCCGCGCGAACTCACCGTTGACGACGCCCGCTGGATCACCGCGGACCCGGTCGCCGAGGCGACCCGCGACGTGGTGGAGAACCTCGGTGAGACCGAGTACCGGATCGAGGTGACCGCGGACGGCGCCCGGCTGACGGCCGGCTCCGAGGACGCGCTCCGGCACGCCGAGACGACGTACGGGCAGTTGCTCGACGCGGCGGAGCCGGCGGCGGACGGCAAGCTCTCCGTGCCGGCGGTGCGGATCGTGGACGCGCCGCAGTTCAGCTGGCGCGGGGTGATGCTCGATGTCGCGCGGCACTTCATGCCGAAGGACTTCGTGCTCAAGGTGATCGACGTGCTCGCCCTGCACCGGCTGAACACCCTGCACTTCCACCTCACCGACGACCAGGGCTGGCGGGTCGAGATCGAGGCGTACCCGCGGCTGACCGAGGTCGGGGCGTGGCGGGACGAGACCATGGTCGGCAAGATGTCGCACGGCCAGACCGAGTTCAGCTACGACGGCACCCGGCACGGCGGCTTCTACACCAAGGCCGAGCTGCGCGAGATCGTCGAGTACGCCGCCGAGCGCGGCATCACCGTGGTCCCGGAGATCGACCTGCCGGGCCACATGCAGGCGGCGATCGCGGCGTACCCGGAGCTCGGCAACTTCCCCGAGAACCAGCTGACCGTGCGGCAGGTCTGGGGGATCAGCGACGACGTACTGAACGTGAACGACGAGACCGTCGAGTTCGTCCGGACAGTGCTGCGCGAGGTGCTGGACATCTTCCCGAGCCCGTACATCCACCTCGGCGGCGACGAGTGCCCGTCGGTGCAGTGGCGGGTGGCCGAGGACGCGCAGAAGCGGCAGGCCGACCTCGGGCTGGACGACGCCGGGCAGCTGCAGGGCTGGTTCACCGAGCAGGTCGCGGTCGTGCTGAAGGAGTCCGGTCGCCGGCTGGTCGGCTGGGACGAGATGGTCGAGACCGACTGCCCGAAGGACGCCGTGATCATGGCCTGGCGCAGCGCCGAGCGGGGCGAGGTCGCGGTCAAGGCCGGCCACCAGACGGTGATGACGCCGTGCGAGTCGGTCTACTTCGACTACTACCAAGGCGATCCGGCGACCGAGCCGCTCGCGATCGGCGGCTACATCCCGCTGGAGAAGGTCTACGACTTCGAGGTGATCCCGCCCGGCCTGAGCGACGACGAGGCCGCCCTCGTCATCGGCGCCCAGTGCAACGTCTGGACCGAGTACATGGAGGACGAGCAGCAGGTCGGCTACATGCTGCTCCCGCGCCTGTCCGCCCTCGCCGAGCGCGCCTGGGGCTCACCCAAGGTCTCGTACGACGAGTTCCTCGGCCGGCTGCGTCCGCACCTGGCGCGGATCAAGGCGCTTGGTGTGAACTACCGTCCGTTGGACTAAGAGGGTGTCTGGGGATCCCACACCTACTGCGCAGCACTCGGCACGGCACCTCGCCGCACTGGTGCAAAGGCCACGATGGAAAAACATCGAGGCCTCCGCCCCAGCGCACCGAGCCACCGCACCGAGCACTTGCTCGCTACGGCGTGTGATCCCCAGACACCCTCTATCTTTCCTGATGCTTCAGTTGCTGAGGGGATAACTAAATTCCCCTCAGCACTGTTAGCTGGGATAGACGGCGAGCGGAGGCGCAATGACCGCGGTGGGACCACTCGATGCGATGTTCCTGCTCGGGGAGAGCCGGGAGCAGCCGATGCATGTCGGCGGGCTGATGCTCTTCGAGTTGCCGGAAGGCGCCGGTCGCGATCAGGTTTTTCCGGAGGGGTCGCGGGAGTTCGTCTCCCGGCTGTACCAGGACATCCTGGCCGCGCCCGAGGTGAATCCGCTCTTCTCCCGGCGGGTCCGGAACCGCGCGCTCGACCTCGGCTACTGGTCCTGGGAGCAGGATGCCGAGATCGATCTCGAGTACCACGTCCGGCTGTCCGCGCTGGCGCGGCCGGGGCGGTTCCGTGAGCTGTTCGAGCTGACCAGCCGACTGCACGGCACGTTGCTGGATCGGCACCGGCCGCTGTGGGAGATGCACCTGATCGAGGGCATCGAGGGGCGCCGGTTCGGCCTCTACAGCAAGATGCACCACTCGATGATCGACGGTGTGACGGCGCTCCGCTGGATGCAGGACACGCTCACCACGGATCCGACGCGGGCGGGAATGCCGGCCACCTACGCGCTGCCGGCGAAGGCGTCTGGCGCGAGGAGCGGCGGCGGAGTTCCTACTGCCACCGAATTGCTGGCCGCCGTGGGCCGTACGCCGGGTCGTGCTGTCCGCACCGTAGGTGATGTCGGGAAGGTGCTGGCGAATGTCGCTGGGCTCACGCCCGTCGGACTGAAGAGTTTGTTGCACGAGCACTCGTCCGTGGCGTTCCAGGCACCCCGGACGATCTTCAACCAGTCGATCACCGGTGCACGGCGATTCGCCGCGCAGTCCTGGCCGATCGAGCGGCTGGAGAAGGTTCGCGTGATCACCGGCGCCACGCTGAACGACGTACTGCTCGCGATGTGTTCAGGTGCCTTGCGCAACTATTTGATCGAGCAGAACGCCTTACCTGACAAGGCCTTGACGGCCATGGTGCCGGTGTCGTTGCGCGGCAAGGACGATGCGCCCGGCGGTGGCAACGCGTTGTCCACACTGATCGCGGACCTGGCGACCGACGAGGCCGACCCCGAGCGCCGGATCAAGCGGATCACGGCCTCGACGTCGTACAGCAAGGGTGTCCTGTCCGAGCTCAGTCCGCTGCAGAACCTGCTGGTCGGCGCACTCGGCTTCGCCGTCGCCGGTCCCCCCGCGGTGCTACCGGGTGTCGCCGGCCTCACCAACCCGCCGTACAACCTGGTCATCTCCAACGTGCCCGGCCCGGCCGAGAGTCCGCTGTACTGGAACCGCTCTCGCCTGCTCGGCATGTACCCGGCGAGCATCGTGATGAACGGCCAGGCGCTCAACATCAGCGTCACCAGCTACGACCATCAGCTGCACTTCGGCCTGGTGGGATGCCGCCGTACCGTCCCGCACCTGCAACGGCTCCTCGGACACCTCGAGACGTCACTCGCCGAGCTCGAGGACATCCACTAGATCCGTACGACGCCGTTCGGAGTTTGGAAGTGGGCGGCGATCAGGCCGGGCTGACCGTTCGGGCCGGCCCACTGGACGTCGAGGTCGTCGAGGAGGTGGTCGGCGGGGTGGCCGATCCAGTCGGTGACGCGGAGCGGGTCGCCGGCGATCTCGAGGGCGGTCAGGCGGAGGTCCTTGCCGCCGACCGAGGGGTGCTGGGTGAGGTCGTCCCAGTGGATGAAGAAGGGGAGCTGCGGGTCGGCGATCAGGCCTTTGACACCGATCTGGCGCCAGGTCAGGTTCACGCCGTCGGGACGGTGCCGGTTGCCGGGGACGGACTCGCGGCCGAGCCGGCGCTCCATCCGGGGCATGTCGCGGATCGCGACCACCCAGCCGAGCCAGCCGCCGCCGAGCTCCTTGCGGGCCCGGACCGCCTGACCGAACGGCGCCTTGTCGGAGGCCGGGTGGTCGAGGACGTCGACGACCTCGATGTACCGGTCGTTCTCCAGCGGCAGGATGTAGTTGATCGTCCCGAACCGCGGGTGCACACCCCCGTCGACGAACTCCGCACCGAGCAGCGCGGACAGTCGCTCGACAGTCGCCAGGCACCCGTCGGGGCCGGCTGCGTACGACAGATGATCCAGACGCATGCCAGCATTCTGGCCCCAAACAACCCGGTTGGGTGCGCATCTGCGTGTCGTTAGGGTCGATGTCATGCAGATCGTTGTCATCGGAGGCACCGGACACATTGGCACCTACCTGGTCCCGGAGCTGGTTCGCCGCGGTCACCAGGTCACAGTGCTCACCCGCGGCGGCCGTACGCCGTACCAGCAGGACGGGGCGTGGTCCCGGGTCGAGCTGGTCACGGCGGACCGCACAGCCGAAGAGAGCGCCGGGACCTTCGGGGACCGGGTCGCCGCGCTGGCGCCGGACGTGGTCATCGACCTGATCTGCTTCACCCCGGACAGCGCCCGGCAGCTCGTCGAGGCCCTCCGCGGCAAGGTGCACCACCTGCTGCACTGCGGCACGATCTGGGTGCACGGCCCGAGCGCGACCGTACCGACCCGCGAGGACGCGCCCCGAGCGCCTTTCGGCGACTACGGCATCCAGAAGGCGGCGATCGAGACCTACCTGCTCGACCAGTCCCGCCGCGGCGGAGTGCCGACCACGATCGTCCATCCCGGTCACATCACCGGGCCTGGCTGGGCGCCGGTGAACCCGGCCGGCAACCTCGACCTGGCCGTGTACGAGAAGCTCGCTCACGGTGAGGAGCTGGTGCTGCCGAACCTCGGCTTGGAGACGGTCCAGCACGTGCATGCGGCCGATGTGGCCGGAGTCTTCCTGGCGGCCCTGACCAATCGGTCCGCAGCCGTGGGGGAGAGCTTCCACGCGGTGGCCGACGGAGCGATGACCCTACGCGGGTACGCCGAGGCCGTGGCGGCGTGGTTCGGGCAGGAGGTGCGGCTGCGGTTCCTGCCGTTCGAGCAGTGGAAGGAGGGCGTCTCCGAACAGGACGCCCAGATCACCTACGACCACATCGCGCACAGCCCGCACTGCTCGATGGAGAAGGCCGCCCGGCTGCTCGGCTTCCGGCCGCGCTACACCGCGCTGGAGGCCACTCTCGAAGCGATCAGCCGGCTGCAGATCACTTAGACGCAGGGTGCGGCAGGATCGGCCTGGCCGCTTCGAGCCGCTGCTTGCAGAGCTCGGCGAGGACGTCGTACGCCTTCAGGCCCATCAGGGTCTGCAGCTCGACCTTGCTCGACTCGAAGACCGCCTCGACGCCGATATGCGCCTCGGTGTTCCCCGTGCAGTACCAGTTCAGGTCGTGACCGCCCGGGCCCCAGCCGCGCCGGTCGTACTCACCGATGCCGACCTCCGTGTACGTCGTACCGTCCGGGCGCTCCACCTCGCGGAACGTCCGGCGGATCGGCAGCTGCCAGCAGACGTCGGGCTTGGTCTCGACGAAGTGCACGCCCTTCTTCAGGGCCAGGCCGTGCAGCGCGCAGCCGCCCATGCCGCCGTTGAAGCCGGGGCGGTTCAGGAAGATGCAGGCACCGTCGAAGACGCGGGTCTTCCGGTCGCCCTCGTCGTCGGTCTCGACCCAGCCGTTCCGCTTGCCCTCCTTGCGGAACTGCCAGTCCTCCTTGCCCAGCTCCTTCACATACGCCTTGACCCGGTTCTCGTCCTCGTCGTCGGAGAAGTGCGCGCCGAGCGTGCAGCAGCCGTCGTTCGGCCGGCCCTTGTAGATCCCGGCGCACCCACCGCCGAAGATGCAGGTCCAGTTCGACGTCAGCCAGGTCAGGTCGCAGCGGAACACCTGATCCGGGTCGTCAGGATCGGTGAACTCCACCCACGCACGGGGAAAATCAAGAGAAACCTCAGGCACCCGTGCAGCGTACGCGCCCAGCTGTGAGATCTGCGAACGGCAACTCCGAAACAACTGTTACGCCCCGGGTCGAGTAGTTTGTTGGGTATGCGGCTCGGCGTACTCGACGTAGGTTCCAACACCGTCCACCTGCTCGTGGTGGACGCGCACCGCGGTGCCGCGCCGCTGCCGGCGTACTCGCACAAGACCGAGCTGCGGCTGGCCGAGCACCTGGACAAGAACGGCAAGATCGCCGACGCGGGCGCCGACGAGCTGGTGGCGTTCATCGCCGGCGCCGCGGAGCTGGCCGAGGACAAGGGCTGCGAGTCGGTGCTCGCGTTCGCGACCTCCGCGCTGCGCGAGGCGCCGAACGGCGAGAAGGTGCTGGCGCGGGTGCGCTCGGAGGCTTCGGTCGACCTGCAGGTGCTGAGCGGCGTGGACGAGGCGCGGCTGACCTTTCTCGCGGTACGGCGCTGGTTCGGCTGGTCGTCCGGCCGGCTCGCGGTGTTCGACATCGGCGGCGGATCCCTGGAGATCGCGGCCGGGTCGGACGAGGAGCCGACGGTCGCGGTGTCGGTGCCGCTCGGCGCCGGCCGGCTGACCCGTGAGGGTGTCCACCAGGACCCGCCGGACAAGGACGAGGTCAAGGCGCTGCGGAAGCGGATCCGGATGGAGATGGCCGCGGTCGCCGGTGGCGTCCTGCGGGCCGGCAAGCCGCAGCGGGCGGTGGCGACCAGCAAGACCTTCCGGTCGCTGGCCCGGATCTGTGGTGCGGCGCCGTCCGACGACGGTCCGTACGTACCGCGCACGCTGAACCGCGACGATCTCGCCGAGTGGACACCGAAGCTGATCAAGATGTCGGCGGCCGAGCGGGCCGAGCTGCCCGGCGTCTCCGCCGGTCGCTCGTCGCAGCTGGTCGCCGGCGCGCTGGTCGCGGACGCCGTCATGGATCTGTTCGATCTGTCCGCACTCGAGGTCTGCCCGTGGGCCCTGCGGGAGGGCGTCATTCTGTCCCAGCTCGACCAGCTGCAGCCCCGGTGAGCCCGATGCCCGCGAACACCGCCGCCAAGATCGGCCTGTCGACCGCCTCGGTCTACCCCGAGACCACCGCGAGCTGCTTCGAGCTGGCCTCCCGCCTCGGGTACGACGGCGTCGAGGTGATGGTCGGGATCGACCCGCTGAGCACCCAGATCGACGCCATCCAGCGGCTCGTCGACTACCACCAACTGCCTGTGCTCGCGATCCACGCACCCTGCCTGCTGATCACCCAGCGGGTCTGGGGGACCGATCCGTGGGAGAAGCTGGAGCGGTCCGCTGCCGCCGCCAAGGACCTCGGCGCGGATGTCGTCGTCGTGCACCCGCCGTTCCGCTGGCAGCGCGACTACGCCCGCGGCTTCGTCGACGGGATCGCGCGGCTCGAGGACGAGACCGGCGTGATCTTCGCGGTCGAGAACATGTACCCGTGGCGTGCGCCCGGCAAGGGCCTGCAGGCGTACGCGCCGAGCTGGGACCCGACCGAGCAGACCTACGCGCACACCACTCTCGACCTGTCGCACTCGTCGACCGCCGAGCAGGACTGCGTCGAGCTCGCCGAGGCGATGGGCCGGACGCTCAAGCACATCCACCTCACCGACGGCACCGGATCGGCCAAGGACGAGCACCTGGTCCCCGGCCGCGGCACCCAACGCGCCGCCGACCTGCTGGCCACGCTGGCGAACCAGGACTTCCGCGGGCACATCATCATCGAGATCAACACCCGGCGCGCGACCAGCCGGGCCGAGCGTGAGGTCGATCTGATCGAGTCGCTCGAGTTCACCCGGAAGCACTTCATTTCGGACAAGCACGGCATTCGGGGGTCGCGTCGCTCCTCGTTCGCCGTCAC
The DNA here is from genome assembly GCF_040605415.1 of Kribbella sp. NPDC005582. Classification (NCBI taxonomy): domain Bacteria; kingdom Bacillati; phylum Actinomycetota; class Actinomycetes; order Propionibacteriales; family Kribbellaceae; genus Kribbella; species Kribbella sp. NPDC005582. The sequence goes on along the minus strand of NZ_JBEXCU010000001.1, from coordinate 1,337,813 downwards.
CCCGGAGGGGGAGATCTCGGAGCTCACTCCGTGACTCCCCGCCGTACGGCGGAGGCGCCCGCGGCCCGGCCCGGTCGTTCCGGGCGCCGTCCCGGCGGACCGGACACCCGCGGTGAGATCCTCGACGCGGCCCGGAAAACCTTTGCGGACAAGGGATTCACCGCCACCTCGATCCGCGCGGTCGCCCGCGAGGCCGGGGTGGACGCGGCGCTGGTACACCACTACTTCGACAGCAAAGACGAGCTGTTCATCGAGGCGATGGCGTTGCCGGTCGACCCGCGCCAGATCGCCGGCACCGTCGTCGAGGGGCCGCGCGACGAGCTCGGCCGCCGGATCGCGACCGTGTTCCTCGGGGTGTGGGAATCGCCGGACGGGCAGCAGCGGATGCGAGCGATCGTCCGCAGTGTCGCGGGGAGTGCGGAGGTCGCGCGGCTGATGCGCGAAGGGATCACCCAGCTCATCCTGCAGCCGGTCTCCACGGCACTGGACGTGCCCGACGCGGCGCTGCGAGTCAGCCTGGTCGCGTCGCAGTTGATGGGCCTGGCGATGGTCCGCTACCTGATCGAGCTGGAGCCGGTCGCCTCGACCGACCTGCAGACTCTGATTGACCGCCTCGCACCCGTTCTTCAGCACCACCTCACCGGGTGATCCCGACCGACCGCGAGATCCTCGCGATTCACCGAGACATGGCGCCGACCCGAGCTGCCTTCGAGTCGGTCTCCACGCATTGCCAGATCGTCTGCACGCTGGCCGAGCAGCTCTTCGCCGGGCTGGACGTCGACACCGATCTCGTCCGCGCCGGTGCGCTGCTGCATGATGTCGGTGTCTACCGCGTCGCCGGTACGCCGTACATCCGGCACGGCGTCCTCGGCCACGAAACCCTTGCTGGACTGGGGTTTCCCGAGCAGATCTGCCGGTTCGCGTCGTGTCACACCGGTGTCGGGATCACGCGGGACGACGTACTGCGTCAGGAGCTGCCGATTCCGGTGGCGGACTACGTACCGCGGACGCGCGAGGAGGAGCTGGTCATGTACGCCGACAAGTTCCACAGCAAGCGGACCCCGCCGGTCTTCGTGAGCGGCGACAGCTACGAGGTGATCGTCAGCCGCTGGGGCGCCGACAAGGCGGCCACCTTCGCGGACCTCCGCCGCCGGTACGGCGACCCCGCGCTCGACGGGCTGAGCGCCGCTACCGGACACGCCGTGGTCTGAGGTCTTGCCACCGGGCCTTCGTGGTGGGTTAATTCATCACATGGTGAAAAACGCGGTGAGTTGCCGGGACGTCGCGGTGGTGCGCGGCGAGCGGGAGGTCTTGCGCGGGCTGAGCTTCGATCTGCGGACCGGGTCGGTGACCGGGCTGCTGGGGCCTTCGGGCTGCGGGAAGACGACGCTGATCCGCGCGATCGTGGGGCTGCAGGCCCGTGTCTCGGGCTCGGTGTCGGTGCTCGGTTCCCCGGCCGGCGCTGCCGGGCTGCGGTCGCGGATCGGGTACGTGACGCAGGAACCCAGCGTCTACGGCGATCTGACAGTCGTCGAAAACCTGCGCTTCTTCGCGGCCGTGCTCGGAGCTCCGGCCTCGGACGTCGCGCGGGTTGTCGATGCGGTGGACCTTGGCTCGCATGCCGACGTACGGGTGGATCGGTTGTCCGGCGGGCAGCGGTCGCGGGCTTCGCTGGCGGCTGCGCTGCTGGGAACGCCGGAGTTGCTGGTGCTGGATGAGCCGACAGTCGGGCTGGATCCGGTACTGCGGCGCGATCTCTGGGAACTGTTCCATCGGCTGGCGGCCGACGGGGTGACGCTGCTCGTCTCGAGTCACGTGATGGACGAGGCGGTGCGCTGTGATCGGTTGTTGCTGATGCGCGACGGTGAACTGCTCGCCGACGACACGCCACAGGCATTGCTGGCGGCGGTCGGCACGGAGGACATCGAGCAGGCGTTCCTGACCTTGATCGACCGGAAGGCGGAGGCGCGATGACGCTACGAGTGACGTTCGCTGTTGCGGGACGAGTGCTGTCCCAACTGCGCCGCGATCACCGCACGGTCGCCATGCTGATCGTGATGCCGGCGCTGCTGGTCACGTTGATGTGGTGGATGTTCATCGACTCGCCGACCACCTTCGACCGCGTCGGCGGTCCGCTCCTGGCGGTCTTCCCGTCGATCATCATGTTCATCGTGACGTCGGTGGCGACCCTGCGCGAACGGTCGAGCGGCACGCTCTCGCGGCTGTTCACGCTGCCGATGGGCAAGCTCGACTTCCTGCTCGGCTACGCTCTCGCCTTCGCGCTGATCGCCGTCGTACAGGCTCTCGTGGTGGTCTCGATCGCCTTGTATGCCTTGGATCTGGACATCCAGGGCGCCGCCTGGCAACTCGGCGTCGTCGCAGTTCTGGACGGCGTCCTCGGTACGGCGCTCGGCCTGTTCGCGAGCGCCTTCGCCGCCACCGAGTTCCAGGCGGTCCAACTGATGCCGGCCGTGATGATCCCGCAGCTGCTGCTGTGCGGTCTGCTGCTTCCCCGTGACCACCTGCCCGGCGTACTGCATGCCGTGAGCACTGTCCTGCCCTTGTCCTATGCCGTCGACGCCGTCGTGGGAGTTGCTCAAGGCAACAGTCCGGTTGGAGACCTGCTCGTTGTCGCGGCCTTCATCCTCGCCGCGCTCGGACTCGGCGCCGCGACGCTGAGACGCCGTACCGCATAGAAAAACGCCGGCCCGGGTGGTTCCGGGCCGGCGTCGTGGATTAGCGCTCCGGGTAGATCTTGCTGAGCAGCTTCCCGTCCTTGTCATAGGCGCGGACGGTCAGGTGGTCGGTCTTGTCGTCGTGCGACTTCTGGTCGAACTTCGCGAAGGCGAACCAGCCGTCCTTGACCGGTACGTCGAACTTCGGCCCGGTCCCGATCTGGACGACGATCTTGGCCGCGTCCACGGAGGTCCGGCCCCAGCCGGTCGGGATCGACTTGCCGCAGACCGTTCCCTCGCAGTCGGTGCCTTCACCGATGATCGTGGCGATATCCGTGCCCTTGTGTCCGTCCGGCCACTCCATGTGGGGCGTGTCCGTGCCGAGGTCGTCGAGCTTCAGCGCGAAGACTCCCCAGCCGAAGCCACTGGGCGGCATGTCCCGTTGCGGCAGCTCGCAGGCGATCGCCGTTCGTCCCGAGGGTGAGACGGCGACGAGCTGCGCGCGGCTGAATCCGCGATAGTTCTTCAGGTTGCTCGTGTCCAGCCGTTCGGCCGCCACGACATTCCACTTGGTCATGTCCGTCCAGGCAGCCACCGAGCAGTTCCGGAGCTGGCCGGCTGTTGTCTTCGGCAACGGGTCCGCCTCGGCGGCGGCCACCAGGGCAGCCGAGGGCTTGTCCCCGCCGGGAACGGTGCAGCTGAAGAGCGGACCTCCCTTCTTGCCGTCCGGGCCGATGGTGACGCTCCGCCCGCCCTTGTCCGCCGAGGTGGGCCGGAAGTCGTACATCAGGGTGCGAACGGACCGCAACTCCTTGGCCGCCAGGTCTCCAGTGGCGCCCGGGTAACGCAGCGCGCAGCGTCGCTTGGCCTCGGCCTTGTCGATCCGCTGTCCGGCGCCGTCCTCACCGCGCGGTACGCCGGGGACCGCTTCGAACTGTGAGTTCTCGGTGCCCGCCACGCCAGGGTCCTGCTTCGCGGAGCTGATGGTGGGTAGGAGGCTCGCTGCCAGCGCGATGGCCGCGACACCGGCGACAGCGCCGCCCGCGCCGAGAAGCCGGCGGCGGAGAAGGCCGCGATGGCCTCGGGTGAGGACTGCGTTGGTGTCGAAGTCGGGCAGCGGCTCGGCTTCGGCGAGGCGGTGCAGTTCAGCGCTGACTTCGGGATCGTTGTACATGAGGTCCTCCTTCACAGCGCCGGGCTCGGTCGCCGGTTCATGGCTTTGCGGAGAGTTTCGAGGCCACGGGCGGCCTGACTCTTGACCGTGCCTTCGGAGCAGCCGAGCACCTCGGCGGTCTGCTCGACCGACAGGTCCTCGTAGTAGCGCAGGACCACGCAGGCGCGTTGCCGGGGCGCGAGCGTGCGCAGGGCGGCCAGCACTTCGTCGCGGTCCGCGTGCCCGGAGGCGAAGTCCGTCGCGACGGGCTGGTCCGGTACGTCGGCGATCGAGTGTTCCCGTCGCCACGGTCGCCGGCCGCCGTCGTACGCGGCGTTGACGACCATCCGCCGTGCGTACGCGAACGGATTGCCGACCCGATTGATCTTCGGCCAGTGCAGGTACAGCTTGTACAGCGCGTCCTGCACGATGTCGTCAGCCTTGTGCCGGTCCCCACTGATCAGGTACGCCGTTCTTCGCAGCGACGGATTGGCCGTCTCGACGAACTCGACGAACGCCTGGTCCCGCTCGCTCATCCGCGCCTCCCACTCTCCAATGTCCCCCTCAAGACGGAAAGCCCGGTGAGCCGGGTTGCATGCCTAGAGCGTGGGCTTTCCCGGCTGGTAGACCCAGGTCTGGAAGAAGCTGCTCAGATCGCGGTGCGTCAGCCGCTCGACGTACCGGATGAAGGTCTGGGTCGAGACGTTGCCGTGCCGGTGGGCGGTCGGCCACTGCTTGAGCAGCTGGAAGAAGGCCCGGTCGCCGATCTTCAGCCGCAGCGCGTGCAGTGTCATCGCGCCGCGGGTGTAGACGAGGTCGTCGAAGATCTGGTCGCGGCCCGGGTCGGCCACCTTGCCGGTCCAGTTGTCCTCGCCGGCATACGCCTCCTCGAAGCTCTTCTGCGCCGGGACGCCCTTGAACTTCTCCTGGTACAGCCACTCCGAGTAGGTGGCGAAGCCTTCGTTGAGCCAGATGTCCGACCAGCGGATCGGCGTCAGGCTGTCCCCGAACCACTGGTGCCCGAGCTCGTGCGCGAGCAGTCCGCCGCTGACATTGCTGCTGCGCTGGTCGTAGACGGGGCGGCCCTGCGTCTCCAGGGCGTAGTGAACGCCGACGTCCGCGATGATGCCCCCGGTCGAGTCGAACGGGTACCGCCCGTACAACGACGCCTCCCACTCGACGATCTGAGCGGTGGTCCGGTTGAACAGCGCACCCTGGCCGGCCTTGGTGTCGATCGACTTGCCGATCGCGGTGATGTTCTGGCGCTTGTCCTTGAGGCGGCCGTGCGTGACGTTGTAGTTGCCGATCGCAAGCATGCTGAGCTCGCTGGCCATCGGCTTGTTCATCCGCCACCGGAACGTGGTCTTCCCGTGCTGCTTGGTCGTCGGGCCGGGCTCGCCGTTGGCCAGCACGGTCAGACCGGTCGGCACGGTGACGGTCTGGCTGTACGTCGCCTTGTCCGCCGTCGTGTCGTTCACCGGGTAGTAGGTCGCCGCCCCGATCGGCTGGTTCAGCGCCACCGCGCCGTCCTTCGTCGCCGCCCAGCCGGAGATCCCGAGTGCCGGATCATCGATCTTCTGCGGGACACCGGCGTACGAGACCGAGACCTTGAAGGGAGTCCCACGCCGCAAGCCCTTTGCCGGCGTGATCACCAGCTCCTGCGCGCCGGTGCGCGTGAAGGCCGCCGGTCGCCCGTTGACCGTCAGCCTGCTGATCTTCAACGGCCCCTGGAAGTCGAGGTTGAACCGCGAGAGGTTCTGCGTGGCCCGGGCTGTCACGGTCGTCGTCGCGCTGATCGCCTTGGTCTTCGGGTCGAACGCGAGGTTGATGTCGTAGTGGCCGACGTCGTACCCGCCGTTCCCCATGTCCGGGAAGTACGGATCCCCAGCCCCCGCCGCACCCGGCGAGAACACCGACGCAGCATCAGCAGGCAGGCTCCCCGCCCCCACCAACCCCAACGCCAAGATGACCGCCAGCAACCCCCGACGACGTCCCACAAGTCCTCCTACGTTTCCGGATCGGCCCCAGCAGCCTAAGCGACGTCAGCCGGACAGGTGGGAGACGTTGTCCCAGGCTGGGTCTTTGGTGGTGGTGACGGTCACCTTGCCGTGGGGCCAGCCGGGGGTGGCGGCTTCGAGTTGGGCGGCGGCGGGGGTGGTGCCGTCGGTGTAGTAGTGCAGGAGGCGGGTGCCGGCGGAGGTTTCGTGGGCCAGCAGGTTGCCGGAGCCGCCGAGGCGGTCGGTGAGGTGGTCTTCGAAGGCGCGGAGTTCGTCGAGCATGTCGGACTCGGGGAGGCCGTCTTCGCGGACGACGGGGTAGCCGATGGAGATCTCGACGTGGGTGTCGAGGTGCGGACGGCGGATGGAGCGCAGCGGGTATTCGGCGGTGGCGATCAGGCGGTGGCCGTCGCGGGTACCTTCCAGCATCTTCCAGGCGGGGCTGCCGTCCTCGAGGGTGTGTTCGGCGGCGAAGCCGGCGACGGCGGGGAGCAGCGCGCCGATCGGTCGGGCGTCGGCGGGTGGGGTGTCGAGGGTGTCGATGGCGCCGATCCAGGTCTCGACCATCTCCTCACCGAGCACGAGGTCGAGGATCAGGAACGTGACCCGCTGCCGCACCTCGACCGGGAGTTTGGGGAACGCCGGGTGGTAGACACCGACGTGGATCGCCGACGCGTCCGGGTCGACTTCGACGACCGCCTCCTCGATCGGTACGGCGGGCAGCCCCTCGAACTGGATCGTGCTGATCGGCCCCGGCCGCCGGAGGTCGGCGTACTCCCAGAGGTGGTCCGAGGCAGGTGCCGAGCGGAGCCAGCGGCGGGCAGTCGCGCGGCGGCTGGGGTTGCCGGCCGCGGTGACGATGAGGGCGTGCTTGGCGTGCAGCCCGGGCCCGAGCTCCCAGTCGAGCTCGGGGTGGATGCGGTTCACCCATTCACTCAGCGTCGCGCCGATGTCGGCGGGTTCCTTCCGGGCGATCGCGTCGGCGACGAGCGTCGCGCCGGTCGAGGTCCACCAGGTCCAGAACGCGCCGATCGGGTCGGCCTCCGCGACGGCCGTCTTGCGACGCTTGAAGATGGGCATACGTCCTATCCTCCCTCGCCGAGGGAGCGACCACACTCCGTGAGCAAACCAGTACGCCACTGGTGTGGTCCCGGACACAGGATTATGGAGCGTCCGGTTCAGGCGCGTAACCTGCAGACACCACTGGCATACGGGGCCGGGTGGCTTGAGGAGGAGAACAGAAGTGCTTCGGCGAGTCCTGCTGGGCATGTCCCGCAGCCCCCAGATCAAGAAGGCCGTGTCGGCCATGCCGGTCTCCAGTGGCATCGTGTCGCGGTTCGTGGCGGGTGAGACCGCTCCGGAGGCCGTGCTGGCCACCGAGAAGCTGGTCGCGAACGGCCTGAACGTCACGCTCGACCACCTCGGCGAGGACGTCACCGACCTGTCCGCGGCGACCGCGACGGTCGAGGCGTATCTCGAGCTCCTCCGCAAGCTCTCCGAAGCCGGCCTGACCAAGAACGCCGAGGTGTCGGTCAAGCTGTCCGCCGTCGGCCAGGCGCTGCCCGGTGACGGCGAGAAGATCGCTCTCGAGAACGCCCGGACGATCTGCCACGCCGCCCGCAACGCCGGGACCACGGTGACGCTGGACATGGAAGACCACACCACCACCGACTCCACGCTGGGCATCCTGCGCGAGCTGCGCCAGGACTTCCCGGAGACCGGTGCGGTGCTGCAGGCCTACCTGCGCCGGACCGAGGCCGACTGCCGCGACCTCGCGCACGCCGGCTCCCGGGTGCGGCTGTGCAAGGGCGCCTACAAGGAGCCGGAGTCGGTCGCGTTCCAGGACAAGCGCCAGGTGGACAAGGCTTACGTCCGCGCGCTGAAGATCCTGATGAACGGCGCCGGCTACCCGATGATCGCCTCGCACGACCCGCGGCTGATCGCGATCGCCGGCTCGCTCGCCGACCGCGCCAACCGCCTCCCTGGCAGCTTCGAGTACCAGATGCTGTTCGGCATCCGCCCCGAGGAGCAGCTTCGGCTGGCGGGTCTCGGCCACACCATGCGCATCTACATCCCGTACGGCGAGGACTGGTACGGATACCTGGTCCGTCGCCTGGCCGAGCGCCCCGCCAACCTGCAGTTCTTCGCGCGCTCGCTGATCAGCAAGAAGTAATCAGCACGGCGAGCCGTACTCGGTCCCGTACCACGGGCTGAACAGGGTGCCGTTGCGCGTGACGCCGTCCTTCAGCTCGTAGAGGCGCCAGCGAACGCACTTGCCTTCCCGGTGGTCGTAGTTGCAGTAACCCCAGCCATCGGCCTTGCTCGGCGCCTGGCAGTACCGGTCCTTGCCGTAGTTGGTCTGGATGTGGAAGACCGTCGCCCACCCGTTCTCTGCCAGGTCCCGCACCCATGAGACATCGCCCTCCCATTGGAAGCAGTGCTCACCCAGCCCGTACCCGTAGTCCCGGCAGGTCAGGTAGTTGGGCTGGCCGGAGTTGGTCGCCCGGAGCGGGTGGGTGAGGTCGGATGCGGTCGTCTCGACGTCGTCCGCGTCGTCGTCGGCGGTGATCACCGTCGAGACGGGCGCGGGAGGCTGGACGGCGGTGGCTTCGGTGAGGCCTACGGTGAGCGGGAGCAGCACGGCGGCGGCGAGGGCGAAGGTACGACGAAGTCGCATGGGCGGTTCCTTACGCGGGGGCGGAGGGACGGAGAGGACATCCTATGTCCTGTCCGTGGACAAATGATCGGAGTGCGTGGCGGATCGTCAGTACTGTGTGGGCATGACAGACCAGGTGGCCATTCTCGGGGCCGGTGTGATGGGCGAGACGTTGTTGTCGGGGCTGATCCGGGCCGGGCGACGACCGGAGCAGTTGCTGATCACCGAGCGGCGCGCGGAGCGGGCGGCCGAGCTGCGCGAGCGGTACGGCGTCGAGGTCGTCTCGAACCTGGACGCGGCCGCGAAGGCGGACACCCTGGTGCTCGTGGTGAAGCCGCAGGACATGCCGGAGCTGCTGGCCGAGATCGCTCCCGTGGTGAAGCCCGAGCAGACCGTGGTGTCGCTGGCCGCGGGGATCTCCACCAGCTTCATCGAGTCGCGGCTGCCCGAAGGCGTTGCTGTCGTCCGCGTGATGCCGAACACCCCGGCTCTCGTCGACGAGGGAATGGCCGCGATCTCCCGGGGCGCGCACTGCGACGAGAGCCACCTGGCGTTGGCCGAGGGACTGTTGTCCGCGACCGGCCGGGTGGTCCGGGTGCCGGAGAAGCAGCAGGACGCGGTGACCGCGATCTCCGGGTCCGGACCGGCGTACATCTTCTTCGTGGTCGAGTCGATGATCGAGGCCGGCGTCCACATGGGCCTGCCGCGCACCACGGCGACCGATCTGGTCGTCCAGACCTTGTTCGGCTCGGCCAAACTGCTGCGGGAGACCGGTGAACACCCGACCGTGCTGCGCGAGCGTGTGACGTCACCGGGCGGTACGACGGCGGCCGCCGTACGGGAGTTGGAGGACCACAAGGTGCGCGCGGCGTTCCTGTCCGCGATCGAGGCGGCCCGCAATCGCTCGCGCGATCTCGCCGCCGAGTAACACCTGCGGTGCGACTGGCGTGCTGAATCGGCTAGGGTCCGCCCATGGGTAATCGTTCGGAGCAGCAGAGCCCCGAGCAGCTGAGCCCTGCTCCGGAGCCGGTGGCCGAGCTGCCGCAGTTGCCGTGGCGGGTGCCGCTGGATCCCGCGCCGTGGTGGGCCTGGGCGTTGTTCGTGATCCCGTTCATCGCCATTCCGGCGCTGAACTCGTGGCTCTGGATGGGCGCCCGCGACATCCTCGCGGTCTTCCTGCTGACGATCATCGGCGCCTCGGTGGTCCGGATCGCCGGCGGCGTCGTGCTGTACCGGGTGATGCTGACGCCGACCGCCCTCAAGGCCCGCACCAGCATGCTGATCCGCAGCCTGCCCTGGCAGGACGTGGACAAGATCGAGGTCGGCGACGACAACGTCGTGCTCACCCGCGACAAGGACGAGAACGAGATCAACGGCATCCCCACCGACCGCACCGCCGAGGTCGCCGCCGTGATGGAAGCCCTGCGCCGCCAGGCCGCCGGTCGCCCCGCCCGCCGCGCTACCCCGCGCCCCGGCATCGGCGCCCTGCTCGTGCTGCTCTACCTGGTGCTGTCCATCGGCGCCTTCCTCCTGCGCTGGCACCTGGTCTGACGATTTAAAGTCGAGGCCATGGACTTTTCTCTGTGGCCGAGCGCCGGCCGGACCTGGACCGAAGTACTCGAAGGCGCCGAGTACGCCGAGCGCACCGGCTGGCACGGCGTCTGGATCGCCGACCACTTCATGAAGAACGACAACAACGACCTGTCGGCACCGGTGAACGAGGTGTTCGCGCTGCTCGCCGGCCTGGCCGTGCGCACCGAGCGGGTGCGGATCGGGTCGATGGTGCTCGGCAACACCTACCGGCACCCGGCCGTCGCCGCCAACGCGGCCGCGACCATCGACCAGATGAGCAACGGCCGCTTCGTCTACGGCATCGGCGCCGGCTGGCAGGTCAACGAGCACGAGGCCTACGGCATCGAACTGCCGCCGACCAAGGAGCTGCTGGCCCGCTTCGAGGAGGCCTGCCAGGTGCTGAAGGGTCTGCTCACCGAGGAGCGCGCGACCTTCGACGGCAAGTACTACCAGCTCAAGGACGCACCGCTCGAGCCGAAACCGGCACATCTCCCCGTACTGATCGGCGCCGCCGGCGAAAAGGTTGCCCTAGGCATCGTCGCCAACTACGCCGACGAGTGGAACCACTGGGGGCGCCCCGACCTCGCTGCCCACAAGGGCAAGGTCTTCGCCGAGCACTGCGAACGGATCGGCCGCGACCCCAAGACCGTCCGCCGCTCCGCCCAGACCTTCCTCGAGGTGATCGCCCCCGGCGACACCGAAGCCGCCGCCCGCAAGGAGAACTTCGAGTCCCGCGGCCTGCACGTCATCATGGGCTCGGCCCAGGAGGTCCTCGACGTCGTCGCCCAGTACGCCGACGCCGGCATCGACGAGATCCTCGTCCCCGACCACTGGTTCGGCTCCGGCGCCCAGCGCTTCGAAACCCTCGAACGCCTCCGCGAAGAGGTCTTCGCCAAGCTCTAGAGCGACAGCGTGGCCATCACCGGCCAGTGATCGCTGGGCAGCCGTCCGCCGGGCCGGAAGTGCGAGACGGCTGCCTCGGTCACTCTCCACGCCTGCGTGATCAGGATGTGGTCGATGCGGTCGTCGTCCTCGGCGCCGGTGAAGTCGTGCCAACTGCCGCCGGCATCAGCCGGTACGGCGTACCGCAGCCCGGCGTCGGTGAGCGCCTTCAGCGGCGGTGAGTCCGGCGTCGCGTTCAGATCGCCCATCACGATCCACGGCACGTCACCGGCGATCCACTTGGCGACCAGCCGCGACGACTGCAGTTGCGCGACCTCGCCGGCGTGGTCGTAATGCGTGTTCAGTACGCCGATCGTCGTACCGCTGCGGTGCCGTAGCCACACCAGCGTCGCGACGCGCGTCAGGTCCGCGTCCCAGCCGACCGAGCCCGGCGTACCGGGGTCGTCGGAGAGCCAGCGGGTCTCGGAGCGCTCGATGCGCCAGTCACCGGGCCGGACCAGCACGGACGAGTGCTCGCCGGCACTCATCCCGTCGTCCCGCCCGGCGCCGACGATCTCGTACTTCGGGAACCGGAACCGCAGGTAGTCGAGTTGGTCGGGCAGCACTTCCTGCAGCCCGACCACATCGGCATCGAGAAGCTCGATCGCCGCCACCGCCGCGTCCCGCCGCAGCGGCCAGGCGTTCTCGCCGTCCGGGGCGGAGGAGTTGCGGAGGTTGAAGGTGGCGGCACGAATCTTCATGGCATCGATCCTGCCAAACCCATCGCTCGCATCGCCGCCCGGAGTCGGGGTTCGCTCGCCTCAAGTGCCCGATCGCGTCCCTCGGCCAGCAATGCGTCGATCGCGCCGGGATCGGTCGCCAGCCGCGCGTACTCCTTCTGCAGCGGCTCGATAACCGCCAGTACGGCGTCGGCCACGTCCCGCTTGAGATCGCCGTACGACGAGTACGCCGTCGCCAGCGCGGTCGGGTCGCCGTCCGTACACGCGGCCAGGATCTCGAGCAGGTTGGTCACGCCAGGCTTCTCCGCTTCGTCATGGCGGACCTCGTTCTCGGAGTCCGTGACGGCCCGCATCACCTGGCGCCGGATCACGTCCGGCGGGTCGAGCAGCCGGATCGTGCCGACCGCGTCGTCGGAGTCGGACTTGCTCATCTTGGCGGTCGGGTTGGCCAGGTCCTTGATCCGCGTCGCCAGCGCGGCCTTGTGCAACTCCGGTACGACGAAGGTCTCGCCGTACTCTCGGTTGAAGCGGACTGCGACGTCCCGGGCCAGCTCGACGTGCTGGTCCTGGTCGCCGCCGACCGGTACCCGCTGGGCGCCGTACAGGAGGATGTCGGCGGCCATCAGGCAGGGATAGGTGAACAGCGACGCCCGGGTCATCGGCCGGCCGCCCTTCTCCTTGTACTGGATCATCCGGGACAGCTCACCGACGTACGAGGTGCACTCGAGCAGGTAGGCGAGCTGCGCGTGCGTCGGCACGTCGGACTGGACGAAGACCGCGCCGGGCGGGATGCCGGCCGCCAGCATCAGCGTCGCGCACTCTCTGGTGAGCGCGGCGAGCCGGCGTGGATCGTGTTTCGTGGTCATCGCGTGCAGGTTGGCGACGAAGTAGAACCCGTCGGGATCGGTGAACCGCCGCAGGGCGCCGAGGTGGTTGCCGAGCGTGAGACGGCCGGACGGGGTGATGCCGGAGAGCGAGGTCATGACAGTGCCTTTCGGTGAGGGTGCGAGCCCACCTCACCGAGCGCACAAAAAAGGCCGTCTCGGCGAGACGGCCTCTGGATGCGTGTGAACGCCGGGGGACCGCCCTAGACGGCCCACCACTGCTGCAGATTCGTGTTCACGGGTTCAGATTAGCTCACGATCGGCGATCGCTGCACTTGTTCTGCAAAATCTGTAACGCTTTGCAGTCCGGCCCCGATGAACCGATCGTTGGACCCGCTGCTGACCCAGCGCTCGGGCGGGCCGGCGCAGCCTGGGAGGGGTGTTGCGCCGCCCGCCGAATCGGGTTTGTCAGGATGAGGTCATGACGGTGCGGGTGCGGCGACTGGCCGAGGACGACTGGGAAACCCTGCGCGAGGTCCGGCTGAGCGCCCTGCTCGAGGCGCCGCAATCCTTCTACCAGACGTACGGCGACGCCGTGGCGCTGACCGAGGCCGACTGGCGCTCCCGGTTGCGGGCCACCGACAAGGTGTCGCTGCTGGCCGAATCCGACGCGCGCCCCGCCGGGATGGTGATCGGCGCCCCCGCTGGACCGGACGAGCGCGATCCGGATGCCGCGCTGATGCTGTCGATGTGGGTCGACCCGGAGTTCCGCGGCCAGCGGGTCGCCGACGCGCTGACCGCCGAGCTGGTGGTCTGGTCCCGGGAGCAGGGCTACAAGCGCCTGCTCCTCTGGGTGTACGACGCCGCGCCCCGGGCCGCCGCCTTCTACCGTCGGGCCGGCTTCGAGCCGACCGGACGCGTCGAGACGTTCTACGACCCGACGCGCCCGCTCACGCTGATGTCGCAGACCCTCTAGGCGGTCGGCTTCAGGCTGATGTCGATCGCGTCCAGTTCGGTGTAGCACTCGCCCTTGCCAAAGGTGACGGTGTTGGTGCCGACCTTCAGGTCCAGGTCCACAGCCGACGTACCGAGCAGATCCCACCCGTACGACGGGTACTTCATCGCGACCGCGGTGCCGCCGTTGGCGCTGACGTTGTGCGTGCACTCGGTGCCCATCCCGTTCGCGCCCCGGGCCCGGATCCGGTACGTGCCCGCGGTGCCGACCTGGAAGGTGAACTTGACGAAGCTGTCCGGCAGGTCGATGTAGCCGATCTTCGCGCCGCCGGAGGCCGAGGTGATCTGCGTGCGTTTGGTCGGCGCCCCGCTGATCACGGCGTTCGCGGACTGCTCAGCCTCGTACCGGGTGGTCTGGACCCCGGTCAGCGCGCTGTACCAGCGGACCGCGGCCTTCGACGCGGCGCCGTAGTTCGGGTGCCACATGTCGACGAAGTCGAACGGCTGGAACAGGCCCGAGTTGGCGTCCAGATACGACACCTGCTTGCCGGCGGCAACCTTCGCCGCGACGATGCCGGGAATCGTGTAGTTGAAGGCGGCGACCCGGCTGTAGTGGTTGGCGTCCGCGAGCTGCGGGATCGCGCTCACGAACACCTTGGTGTTCGGCAGGGTGGTCGTGATGCTGTCGATCAGCGCCGACAGCTTGCCGGGCGCGGCGCCGGCCGAGGCATCGTCGTACATGTCGTTGGTGCCGATCTGGAGCGTGATCACGTCCGGCGTGTAGGTGTTCAGCCAGCCGGTCACGCTGCCCTGGATCTGGCCGATGGTCCAGCCGCCGTGCCCCTCGTGGTTGCGGTCGCCGAGCGTCGTGGGACCGGACGTGACCGAGCCGACGAAGTCGATCGGCCGGCCGTCGGCCTTGAGCAGTTCGTACAGATCGACCCGGTACGCCGCTCCGGGGGCGTCGCCGCCGGCCGTGTTCGAGTCGCCGAGCGGCATGATCTTGGTCGGGGTGGCCCGCACGATCGGTACGGCGGGACCGTCGTCGGCGGGCGCGGTCGTGGCGCCGGTGACCGTCGCGGCGGTGACGGCGCTCCCGACCAGGGCCGCGGCGCCGAGCAGGGCGGGCAGTGCGCGAGTGATCGCACGCATGAGGGTTCTCCTCCAGATGGGCGGGCCGAACGTGGCGCCTCGATCGTCGGCCGCCGCCGGGACCCCGGCAAACCTTTCGACGGACCCCGAACAATCAGGCGGACCGCTATGGTCGGATCCATGAGTGGTGAGGCGAGACTGGTCTATGAGGATGGGCTGACGAAGTACGACTTCGGGCGCGGGCATCCGATGAGTCCGATCCGGGTGCAGCTGACCATCCGGCTGGCTGAACAGCTCGGCATTCTGGACCACCTCCCGATCGTGCCGGCGCCAGTGGCGAGCGATGAACTGCTGCGCACGGTGCACACGGCCGAGTACGTCGAGGCGGTCAAACGGGCCGGCGACAATCCCGACGAAGTGGATCTGGACCACGGGCTGGGCAGCGACGACACGTACTGCTTCCGCGGGATGCACGACGTCAGCGCCCAGATCGCCGGGGCCAGTGTCGAGGCCGCACGGTCGGTCTGGGAGGGCGAGGTGCTGCACGCGGCGAACATCGCCGGCGGCCTCCACCACGCGATGCCGAACCGGGCCAGCGGCTTCTGCGTCTACAACGACCCCGCGGTCGCGATCCAGTGGCTGCTCGACAACGGCGCGGAGCGAGTCGCGTACGTCGACGTCGACGTGCACCACGGGGACGGCGTACAGGAGGTCTTCTACAACGACCCGCGCGTGCTTACGGTCAGCCTGCACGAGTCGCCGACCACGCTCTTCCCGGGCACCGGCAGCGCCGGTGAGATCGGCGGACCGGATGCTTTGGGCTCTGCGGTGAACATCCCACTACCGCCTGGGACGGGAGATGCCGGCTGGTTGCGCGCGTTCCACGCGATCGTGCCGGACGTGGTTCGGGCGTTCCAGCCGTCGATCCTGGTCACGCAGCACGGGTGTGACTCGCATGTGGAGGATCCCCTCGCTCATCTGACCAAGACGGTCGACGGCCAGCGAGCGGCGTACCTGGCGCTGCACGATCTGGCCCACGAGGTCACCGGCGGCAAGTGGGTCGCCACGGGCGGCGGTGGCTACGCGATCATCGACGTCGTCCCGCGCGCCTGGAGCCACCTGCTGGCGATCGTGGCCGGCAAGCCGATCGACCCGCAGACGCCGGTCCCGGAGGCCTGGCGCGAAGAGGTGCAGATCCGGTTCGGCCGGGTGGCACCGCACCGGATGACGGACGGCCGCGACCCGGAGTACGTCGACTGGTCCGGCGGCTACAACCCGAACACCTGGCTGGACCGCTCGATCAAGGCCACCCGGGACGTCGCTTTCCCGTACTTGGGCCTTGACCCGACGTACTGAGTTCGTCACAGGATCGAGTCACACGAGTCCCCCTCTTTCCCATTCGCACCAACAGCCACTACCCTCGACACATGCACGGACGGAGGTGCCGGAGGGGAAGCCGGCGCACGATCCGTGCTGGAAGTGCGGTGCGCAAATGGCATCAAAGAAGTCCGGTGGTGAGCAGCCGCTCGCAGAGGTGAAGTTTCTGACCGTGGCAGAGGTTGCCACGGCCATGCGCGTCTCCAAGATGACGGTGTACCGGTTGGTGCACTCCGGTGAACTGCCCGCGGTGCGGGTAGGTCGTTCGTTCCGGGTGTCTGAGGATGCCGTGCACGACTACCTCAAGGGCGCCTTCTTTCAGGCCGGATAACCACGAGAGAGGCGGCCGGATCCCGTTCAGGGACCGGCCGCCTCGTCATGTCAGCTTCCGCAGCGCCGCTGCTGCTTCCCGGACGACCTCGGCGGGCAGGTGGTCCCACAGCTTGTGGTGGGCCGCGGCGCCCGCGGCGACCGCCTCCTCGGCGGTCTTCACGCCGGCCTCGGTCAGCCGGATCTGCGTGCCGCGCCCGTCGTCCGGATCAGGCTCCCGGACCACCAGGCCGCGGCGGACGAGCTGGTTCACCACGTTGCTGGTGCCGCCGGACGACAGCAGCAGGCTCCGGCTGAGATCCGAAGGCTTCTGCCGGTACGGCGCTCCCGATCGCCGCAGCGAAACGATCACGTCGAACTCGGCGGTGGTCAGTCCGAGCTCGCGCAGCACCTGCCGGGTCGCCTCAGTCAGAGCGTTGTTCAGGAACATCAGGCGCTTGGTCAGCTCGCTGGTCGGATAAAGCACGTCCGGCAGTTCGCGCTGCCACGCGGCCAGCAACTCGTCCACCCGATCCGGCGTCATGGTTGACAGTCTAGATGTCTTTGGTGATAGCTTTCAGGAAAGCTTTCTAGTGAGGAGTTTTCCATGCGGACAGTGGTGCAGGGCGGGTTGGTGATCGACACCGCGCCGGAGGTGACGGTCCGGGAGGTCGACGTACTGATCGAGGACGGCCGGATCGCCGCGGTCGGGCCGGGGCTGGCGGCCGAGGGCGCGGAGGTGATCGACGCGACGGACCGGATCGTGCTGCCCGGGTTCGTCGACACGCACCGGCACCTGTGGCAGACGGCGCTCCGGGGGATCGCGGTCGACGGTGACCTCGGGATGTACTTCGAGCGCGTGCTCGGCGGCCCAGGAACGCGGTACCGGCCCGAAGATGTTGCTGTCGGCAACTTGGTTGGCGCGCTCGAGTGCCTGGACGGCGGCATCACGACAGTGCAGGACTATTCGCATGTCCAGGGTTCGGCCGAGCATGCCGACGCGGCGGTCGACGCGTTGGAGCGCAGCGGAATCCGTGCGGTCTTCGGGTTCGGTCCGACGCCGCTGGGCGGCGGCGCGGTCGACGGCGCCGGCCTGCGACGGCTGCTGGGGCGGACTTCGGACCGGATCGGCTTCGCGGTCGCCGCGATCGGACCGGCGTACGTGCCGCTCGAAACCGTCCGCGCCGACTGGGCGCTGGCCGACGAGCTAGGGCTCCCGATCGTCGTGCACATCAGCAGCAGCGAGCTAGCCCCGACCCCGATTGCCATGCTCCGCGATGCGGGTATGACGCGGGCGAACACTCTCTACGTGCACGGCAACAATCTCCCGGACGCCGAACTCAAACTGATCGCCGAGTCCGGTGCCAGCGTCTCGGTCACACCGCTTGTCGAGGCGCGCCTCGGCCTCGGTACGGCGGTCGCCGGCCGGCTGCGCGCGGCCGGCGTACCGATCAGTCTTGGGATCGACACCGTCGCCAGTGCCGCCGGTGACATGTTCAGCGTCATGCGCGAGGTCCTCGCCCTCGGCCACGACACCTTCACCGCCGCCGAGGTTCTCCAGCAGGCGACGCTCAACGGCGCCCAGGCGCTCGGTCTTCCCGTCGGCTCCCTTGCCATAGGCAACGAAGCCGACCTGATGCTGCTCCGTGCGAGCGACCTCAACCTCGCCGGCGGCCTCCACGACCCGGTAGCCACCGTCGTCACCTCGGCCCACCCCGGCAACGTGGAGACGGTCCTGGTAGGTGGCTCCCCGGTCAAACAAAACGGCCGCCTACTGACCACCCCGCCCCTCGCCGACCTGTCCGCCTCCGCCGCCTACCTCCACGCAAGGAACGACTAGCGGGTGAGTAGGTGGGTTATCGCTGTGACGACCTCGTCGGGGGACTCTTCGGCGATGAAGTGGCCGGCGGTGGTGAGTTGGTGAGTGAGGTCGGGGGCCCAGGCGCTCCAGAGTGCGGCGGCGTCGAAGCCTAGGGCGGAGCCCCAGTCTTGCTGGATGACGGTGACTGGCATCTGGAGCTTGTTGCCCGCCTTGAGGTCTTCGGTGTCGTGTTGTACGTCGATGGTGGCGGAGGCTCGGTAGTCGGCGACGATCGATGGGATGGCGGCCCGGGACGCTTCCAGGTACGCCGTTCTGACGTCGGCGGGGATCGCGGTGGGGTCCTTGGTCCAGATGTCGAGGAAGTGGCCGAAGAACGTGTCGGAGGCACCGGCGATCAGGGTCTCGGCGAGGCCGGGGGGCTGGGCCATCAGGTAGAGGTGGAAGCCGACGGCGGCGGTGGTGCCGTGCATGACGTCCCACATGTCGAGGGTGGGGAGTACGTCGAGGATCAGCAGGTGGGTGACCACCTCGGGGTGGTCGAGCGCCGTGCGGAACGCGACCAGGGCACCGCGGTCGTGGCCGGCCAGGGCGAACGTGTCGTGCCCGAGCGCGTGGGCGACGGCAACGATGTCCTCGCCCATGGTGCGCTTCGCGTAGCCGTCGAGCGGCTTGTCGCTGTCACCGTAGCCGCGGAGGTCGGGGCAGATGACGGTGTGCTCGGCGGCGAGCTTCGCGGCGACGTGCCGCCACATCAGGTGCGTCTGCGGGAATCCGTGCAGCAGGACGACCGGCGTACCGGTGCCGCCGACTGCGACGTTGAGGGTGACGCCGTCGGCGCCAGGGAGCTGGTGGTAGTCGAATCCGGTGATCTTCACCCGGCCAGGGTTGCGGGTGCGGATGAGCGCTGGATGAGCACGTTACGGTGAGCGGGTGGAGTTCGGGGTGCTCGGGCCGGTGGTGGCTTGGGACGACGCGGGGCAGCCGGTTGCGCTTAAAGGGCCGCGGCATCGGGCGGTTCTGGCGCGGCTGATCGTGGCGCGGGGCCGAGTGGTACCCGCGACGCGTCTGGTGGACGACCTCTGGCTGGAACCGCCAGATGGTGCGCTGAGCGCCGTACGGACGTTTGTCGCGGCACTGCGCCGGTCGCTGGAGCCGGAGCGCGCACCGCGGGCTAAGCCGCAGCTGTTGGTGACTGAGGGGCCCGGGTACGCGTTGCGGACCGTTGCTGTCGACGCGTGGCGTTTCGAGCAGGCGGCGAACGCCTCGGCGTCGGTTGCGGAACTGGAGGCTGCACTGGGGTTGTGGCGCGGTCCGGCGTACGCCGAGTTTGCTGATGAGGACTGGGCGCAGGGGGAGCGGGCCCGGCTCGGCGAGCTGCGGTTGCAAGCGGTGGAGCGGCTCGGGGAGGCGCGGCTGGCGGCGGGGCTCGGTGGTGAGGCGGTGGCTGAGCTGGACGCCCATGTGACCGAGCATCCGTGGCGTGAGGAGGGCTGGCGGCTACTAGCGCTCGCTCTGTACCGCTCTGGTCGGCAGGCTGATGCACTCGCCGTACTGCGGCGTGCCCGCGCGATGCTGGTGTCGCAGCTCGGCATCGACCCCGGCCCGGCGCTGACGCGGCTCGAGGAGGACATCCTCAACCAAGCCGTGGAGCCTGCCTCGGTCTGGACTGCGACAGCAGCCGCCTATCAGCGCAGTGCGGGCAAGCGCGCCCAGCTGGAATCGACGGTCGGTCTGCTCCGCAGTCTCGCGGTGACCGGCGAGCTCGCCGAGGTACGACGGCATCGACTGGCCGCGATCACGGCGGCCGAGGAACTCGGCGATCCGGATCTGGTCGCGCGCGTGATCGGCGCGTACGACGTACCGGCGATCTGGACGCGGTCGGACGACGAAGCGCAGGCCGCGGCGATCGTCCGTGCCGCCGAACGCGTGCTGCCGACTCAGGATCACCCGACGATGCGAGCTCGGCTGCTGGCCACGATCGCCTTGGAATCAAGGGGTTCCAGCGCGGCGCGACCACTGGAAGCCGC
This sequence comes from Kribbella sp. NPDC005582, assembly GCF_040605415.1. Classification (NCBI taxonomy): domain Bacteria; kingdom Bacillati; phylum Actinomycetota; class Actinomycetes; order Propionibacteriales; family Kribbellaceae; genus Kribbella; species Kribbella sp. NPDC005582. The sequence goes on along the minus strand of NZ_JBEXCU010000001.1, from coordinate 1,317,733 downwards.
GCGAGAGGCCGAGCGGATCGCGCGCACGCTCGACGATCCTGCGGTGCTTGCCTTCGCGCTCAACAGCGTCTTCATCCAGTCCTGCCGCCGGGCCGGACAGTCCCGCGAGCGTGATCGGATCGGTGCCGAGCTGGCCGCGCTCGCGGCCCGCCACGCGCTTCCGGCGTACGAGATCCTTGGGCTTTTGATCCGCCTGCAGTCGGCCTGTGCCGTCGGCGATTATGTTGCCGCCGACAACCATTCGGCCGCGGCTGATGAGCTTGCTGCTCGGCATGATTCGCCGTTGGTCACCGTCTTCACCCGCTGGTACGACGCTCTGCGCGCGGACACGCCGGCCGCCTACTGGCTCGCGGCCGAGCGCTACCCCGCGACTGCGATGCCCGGCCTCGATGCCGGTCTTCTCCCGCTGGCGCTCGCCGTTCAAGCCATCCGCCACGGAATGCCGGTCCCGGAGGCTGACTACGGCCCGCACGCGCCGTGGATCAACCCGGTTGCCACCACTCCGGACCCACCTCCGGGGCTCTTTCTCGAACTGCACTGGGCGCTGATCGCCCGCGCAGCCAAGGCCGGTGGGGACGAGCACACGCTGGCCCGGGCGCGCGCCGTACTGGCTCCTGCCGCAGACGAACAAGCCGGCGGACAGTCCGGGCTTCTTACCCTCGGTCCCGTCGCCGACTATCTCTAGAGGTCGTCGGGCGAGCCGGCCTCGGCCTGGCGATCGGCGGCACTGCGCTGTTCCTGGTGGGCGTGGTGTGAGGTGGGGCGGTAGGCCTCCTCGTACGCCGCGACGGCGCCGGCGAGGCCGCCTCCGCTGCCACGCCCCTTCGCCCAGCGCGCGAACCAGGTCAGACCGGCCAGCACGACGGCGGTGCCGCCGAGGAAGATCGCGGATGCCATAGAACCAGACTAGGCCGGTTTGGTGGCGCGGACGGCGAGCGAGTGCGGGACAGGGGGACCTTCGGGCTCGATGAATCGCTGGACGGTCAGGCCGGCGGTGAGGAAGGCGTTGAGGTAGTCGGCGAGCGGGACGTGGCTCATCCCGATCTGCCGGCGGATGCCGTCCTCGCCCCACCAAGGCGCGGGCTCGTGCCAGCCGGACTGCCGGTACGTCGGGTGTGCCGTGCGGCCGCCGTCTTCGTTGTAGACGACATGCGGTCCGTTGAAGCACGGATGCACGCCGTACTCGACGAAGACGCCGCCTGGTCGCAGGACCCGAGCGGCCTCCCGCACTACGGCGCCGAAGTCGTCGACGTCGGTGGAGACCCACATCACCATCACGGTGTCGAAGGACTCATCGGGGAACGGCAGTGCGGCCGCGTCGCCGACCATCAGCGGGCCGTCGGTGCGGGTGCGCGCGAGGCGGAGTTGGTCGGACGAGTAGTCGAGGCCGACGACCTCACGGCCGCTCGCACGGATGGTCTCGAAGTTGCGGCCGGTGCCGCAGCCGATGTCCAGGCAGGGGCCGGAGCCCTCGCCGAGAAGCTCGAGCAGGCCAGGTTGATGCGGCTCCGCACCGGTCACGAACCGATCGTCGTACCAGTCGGCCAGACCGTCGTACCGAGCCTTCGTGACACTGTTCATACGAGCCTCCCCAGACGTGATCTCCACCCTATCCAAGGCCCGCTTTAGGTCCACGAGGTGACGTACGGGTAAGCTTTGCCGACGTTCTCTTTGAGTTTGGATGGTCCACTGTGGGTTCCGTAATCAAGAAGCGCCGCAAGCGTATGGCGAAGAAGAAGCACCGCAAGCTGCTGAAGAAGACGCGGGTTCAGCGCCGCAAGCTCGGCAAGTAGTAGTTTCCCGCCGCGCCCCGTTGATGTTGAGGCGGCGCGGCGCTCAGTGGGGTTGCTGCTGTCTGGCTGGGGGTTTCTCGTGGCACAGGTAGTGATGGTGACCGGCGTCTCGAGAGACGCCGGTGCTCGCTGTGCCCGAAGGCTGGCCGACGATCCGTCGATCGGCACGGTCCTCGGCATCGACGTGGTTCCGCCACGCGCCGAGCTGGGCCGAGTCCGGTTCGTGCGTGCTGACATCCGTAACCCGGTGATCGCGAAGGTGATTGCCGCCGAGGGCGTCGACACTGTCGTCCACACGGGCGTTGTGGCCACCCCCGGCAGTGCCGGCGGCCGGTCGTCGATGAAGGAGATCAACGTCATCGGCACCATGCAGCTGCTCGCCGCATGCCAGAAGGCGTCCGGCGTGGCCAAGCTGGTGGTGAAGTCGTCGACCACTGTGTACGGCGCGGGTCCACGCGACCCGGCCATGTTCACCGAGGAGATGGCGCCACGGGCGATCCATCAGACCGGCCTGAGCAAGGACGCCGTCGAGGTCGAGGGGTATGTGCGCGGGTTCGCCCGCCGCCGCCCTGACGTCTGCGTGACCACGCTCCGGATGGCGAACTGGATCGGCCCCAAGACCGACTCTCCGATCACGCGTTACTTCGGCCTTCCCGTCGTACCGACAGTGTTCGGGTACGACGCGCGCCTGCAGTTCCTGCACGAGGATGACGGCGTCGAGGCGATCCACCACGCCACGGTGAACGACCTGCCCGGCACCTTCAATCTCGCCGGTGATGGCGTGCTCGCACTCTCCCAGGCGATCCGGCGGCTCGGCCGCCCGGCTCTCCGGCTGCCGTCGTTCACCGCCTCCAGCACGGCGGCCGTCGTACGACGTGCTCGGCTGGCTGACTTCTCGCCGGACCAGATCACCTTCCTGACCTACGGCCGGGTCGTCGACACCACGCGGATGCGGAGCACCTTCGGGTTCGAGCCGCGGTTCACCACCGCCGAGGCGTTCGACGAGTTCCGCCGCTCGCTCGGCCCCGGCGCGACCAGCCAGCTGGCCTCGCTGCTCACCACCGGCGTCGGAGCACTCCGTGGCTGACGCGGACGTCATCCCGATCGGCTCCGGTGGCCGCCCGGGTCGCGGCAGCGGCCGCCGTACGACGCCCTCCGCCGCGGCCCGCGCACTCGCCGGCCCGAACGCCGGCCGGTCGAAGAAGCCGAAGGCCAAGCCCGCCGAGCCGGACACCAACGCGCCGAGCGCGGTAGACGAGACGGTGACCGAGCTGCCGTCCCCCGCCGGCCAGAGCACCTCGACCGCGGACAGCACCTCCCAATCCGGCCGCACCTCCCAGTCCGGCGGCACCGACCGGGCTCGCGGCATCTCCCAGCTCGGCGGCAGCTCCCAGCCCGACAGCACGTCCCAGCCTGGCGGCACCGACCGGAGCAGCACGCGGACTCAGGGGCGGTTGCCGGACCTTGGCGCGCTCGCGGGCCTCGCGGGGCTGGACTTCGCGGCGCTGGAGAAGGTCGTGCGAGACATGTTCGGCGCGGACGGCGAGCGGCGGGTCGCGGAGTGGCTCGCGTTCCTGCGCCGGCGGTTGTCGGGGGAGTACGAGGTCGACGAGTTCGGCTTCGACTCGGACCTGACCGATCAGATCCTGCTGCCGATGCTGCGGCCGCTCGCGGAGAAGTGGTTCCGCGTCGAGGTACGCGGGGTGGAGAACATCCCGGACAGCGGCAGCGCGCTGATCGTCGCGAACCACTCCGGCACGATGCCGCTCGACGGCCTGATCACCCAGCTGATCGTCGCCGACCACACCAATCGCCCGCTGCGCACCCTCGCGGCCGACCTGGTGTTCCGGACGCCGTTCGTCGGCGAGTGGTCCCGCAAGGGCGGCGCCACGCTCGCGAACAACGACGACGCCGAGCGCCTGCTCCGCCAGGGCAACCTGGTCGGCGTCTGGCCCGAGGGCTTCAAAGGCCTCGGCAAACCGTTCAGCGAGCGCTACAAGCTGCAGCGGTTCGGCCGCGGCGGCTTCGTCAGCGCGGCGATGCGGACCGGCGTACCGATCGTTCCGTGCTCGATCGTCGGCGCCGAGGAGATCTACCCGCTCGTCGGCAACCTCTCCTCCCTGGCCCGCCTGATGGGCGTCCCCTACGTCCCGGTGACGCCGTTCTTCCCGCTGCTCGGCCCCCTCGGCCTGATCCCGCTGCCGTCCAAGTGGCTGATCGAGTTCGGCGAACCGATCCGCACCGACGAGTTCCCCGACGGCGCCGCCGACGATCCCATGCTGGTCTTCAACGTGACCGACCAGGTCCGCGAAACCATCCAGCAAACCCTCTACACCCTCCTCGTCCAACGCCGCAGCGTCTTCTTCTGACCCCGCCCCCACGTATCAGGGCTCAACCCCGACCTAGCGGGTTGCACCAGCAAAATCCGGGGTACAACCCACCCCCACCGCGGCCGACCCCTCAAATGTCACCCGCACTCCCGCCCCGCGCCCACCCCCACCGCGCCCACCCCCACCGCGCCCGCGCACTCCGCACCCGCGCCCACCGTGTCCGCGCACACCGCGCTCACTCGCACCGCGCCCGCGCCGTACGACGCCCGCCGCGCCCGCGCCCACCGCGCCCGGCGCGCCACACACCGCGCCCGCGATGGCGCCGTACGACGTCCGCCGCTCTCACGCCCACCGCGTCCGCGCACACCGCGCCTGCGCCCGCGCCGTACGACCTTGGGCACGGTTCGACCGTTTCGCCAAGCGTGCCGTGGTCGAGCGACGCTCAAGGCGAGGTCCGTCGACCACGTTGAGCACGGTTCAACCACCTCCGTCGGCGGATCGTGGTTGACCGGTGCTCAAAGTCCGCCGTACGGCGCTCTGCCGTCGGACCGCTCGTCGCCTCGCGCACAAAGAGCAGCCCGCCCACCTTTGTGCACCCATCAACCATGTGGACCCCGCCGGGATGGTCGAGTGGTGCTCAAGGTGGCGTGCCGCGGACACGTTGGGCACGGGTCGACCACTTCCGTCGGCGGATCGTGGTTGACCGGTGCTCAAGGTCCGCCGTACGGTGCTCTGCCGTCGGACCGCTGGTCGCCTCGCGCACAAAGAGCAGCCCGCCCACCTTTGTGCACCCACCAACCACGAGGACCCCGCCGGGATGGTCGAGTGGTGCTCAAGGTGACGTGCCGCGGACACCTTGGGCGCGGTTCGACCACTTCCGCGACCGGACGGTGGTTGATGGGTGCCCAAAGTTCGCCGTACGACGCTCTCCCCATCCGAGTGGGCGCCACGTCGAGCCCAAAGAGCAGCCGACCCACCCTTGTGCACGGATCGCGTCTTTGTGCACCCATCAACCATCCACGCCGCCTCGACGTGGTTGGTGGGTGCACAAGGTGGGCGGCTGAGAACAAAGAAGAAGCCCGGCCTGGGGGGCCGGGCTTCTGGGGTGCTGGGTTACTTCCAGGGTGGGAGCAGGGTCTGCAGGACACCCGGGACGTTGATCAGCGGGGGGAGGCTCAGGCTGGGAAACGGCCAGGGCCAGGACGGGGTGCTCGAGGGGGAGCCGGTCGGGGTGCCCGAAGGCGTTCCGGTCGGCTGGGACCCGGACGGGCGCGGGGGAGTCTTCAGGCTGCTCGGTGGCGGGCCTTCGGACTTCTCGACGAGCGTCGTGTTCGGCACCTTGGTGGGGGTGGTGGTCGGCTTGGCGGTCGGGACCGTGGACGCCTTGCCGGCCGGTGGGGTCTTCAGGTTGCCGCCGGTCGGCCGCGCCGACTGCTCGACGGTGGTCGGCACCGGCTGGTTCGCCGGCGCCTTCGGCTTGTCGCACTTCGGGCAGGCCGTGCTGCTGTGCCGGGCCAGCTCGTCGATCGTGGCCAGGGCCTCGACCGCCGACTTCAGCGACTCCGGTGGCAGCTTCGGCGCCAGCTCGCCCAGCCCCTGGCGGGCGCTGGTGATGAACGTCGCGACCGCCGCGATCGAACTCGCGTCGCCGTCCTGCTGGTACGACGCGACCAGGCGCGTCACGCCTCGGCGGGCCTGCAGCGAGAACTGGTCCAGCGTGCTGTTGATGGTGGCCGCGGAGCCGCCGTTACCGGCCAGCGCCTGGACCTCGGACAACCGGGTCTTGGCGTGCTCGAGCTCGCGCCGGCCGCGGGAGTCGTCGCCGATCCCCACATTGGTCGCCACGTTCTCGATGCTGCGCTTCATCCCGTACAAAGTGTCGCCGGGCATCGCCTGCTGAGCGGCAGCGGCAGAACCGATGCCACCTCCCAGCAGCACCAGCGCGGCGGTACTGGCCACGAGCCGGATGCGCCGGCCGTGACGATGGCGGATATCTGTCACGGACGCGTCGACGTCCTCGCCACTCGGCGGGTCGTCGGAGCTGTCGGGAAGGCTGCGCACAACGGTCGGAGTGCTGGTCGCCGCGCGGGCGGCCGCCTGCTCAAGCAAGCGGTGCCGTAGCTCGGCGCTGAACTCCGGTCGGGGTGCGACTGCGCCGGCGGTCCTCAGCCGTCCGACGAGTTCTACAGCCTCTGACAACTCCGGGTCATCGCTCAGTCGCGAAGAGTGACGGGGCCCGTGATCGACGGCGTGCGCGAAGGTCTCCGCGCGCGCTCGAGCCCTGTGTAGGTCACTCATGGATCTCGTTCTCCTCAATGGCCAGTCGGGATTACCGACAGGTCCTCACGAGGGAGAACGATGAAACTCCCTGACGGGTTACGGAAGACGCTCGTTGTCATCCGTCTCACCTCAAGTCCTTCGGGATAACCTTCGCCAAGTGCCGGACGGCCCTCAGTTGCAGTTGCTTGACGGCGCCTTCGGATTTCTCCAGCGCCCTGGCCGTTTCCGCGATCGACAGACCCGCGAAGAACCGCATGGTCAGGCAGTCGCGTTGCTCGTCGGGCAAGCCGGCGACGGCGTCCCGGAGCACCTCGGCGGTCGCGGCGGCCAGTACGTCGACCTCCGGCCCCTCGGTCTGCCGGTCGTGCGTCTCGATCTCGTCCGTGACCACCTCGAGCCGGACCCGGCCGGACTTGTAGTGGTCGGTGATCAGGTTCCGGGCGATCGTCACCAGCCAGGCGCCGAAGTCCCGGCCCTGCCAGCGGAAGGAGTCCAGGGCGCGCAGCGCCCGGACGAAGGTCTCGCTGGTCAGGTCCTCGGCGAGTGCCGAGGACGACACTCGAGCGTAAATGTAGCGATAGACGGTGAGTGAATACTCGTCGTAGAGCTCACCGAAGGCTCCGACGTCACCTGCCTGAGCGCGATCGACGAGCTCGGCCCGTCTCATCCCGTCCGGACTTGGCTCCGGCGTCGTCAAGTTCTCTCCCCGTTCGAAAGACACGTCGTCTGACACATCCGCGCATGGCCACTCAACTGAGGCACGGCGAGCACTGAGCGTTACGGCTCCAGTACGCGCTGTCAACAGCTGGCGGCGTGCCGCCTTCCCGTCGGTCGATCGTCACGAATGCGCCAGCGGACTGCTCCCGTCACCACCTGATGACGCAATGCAGCCTGCTGTCGGGGTTTTGCGCATGGTCTCCCCGTCATGGACGGGTTTCTGCAGTGTGAGGTTCAGCAGAAGCACATCCACGAGTTCACCTGTATATCTCCCGTCACGCTCTGCTGCAACCATTCCGTGCGTGCCGGGTGCTCGGTGACGCTCCGGTGGCCATGGCAGACTCAGCGGGTGGACTTCAATTTCGCGGACCTTCTTCGTGACACAGCGCGACGTCACGGGGATCGGCTCGCGCTGGTCGACGGCGACCGGCGACTGACCTGGACCGAGCTCGACGAGGCCGTCGAGACCGCTGCCCGCGGGTTCGCCGCGGCCGGTCTGGTGCCCGGCTACCGGGTCATCCTGTTGCTTGCCAACAGCATCGAGTTCGTCACGTCCTACCTGGGCGTTCTTCGCTCCGGACTGGTCGCCGTACCGTTGAACACCGGACTGACGAAGCCCGAGGTGGCGACCGTCGTGGCGCATTCCGGGGCCCGTCTCGCGGTCACCGACGCGGACCTGTCCGGGGTCGTCGAGGGGATCCGCACGGTGCGACCCGGCGACCTCCAGGGTGACGCTGTGTTACAGCCGACGATCGACGCGGAGACACTCGCGGTCCTTCTCTACACCTCCGGAACCAGTGGAGATCCGCGCGCCGCGATGCTCACCCATCGCGCCCTCGCGGCCAACGTGAAGAATCTCTCCGGCCTCGGCCCCGACCGAATGGGCCCCGACGACGTGGTGCTCGGCATCCTGCCGATGTTCCACGCCTTCGGCCTGAACGCGGTCCTCGGCTGGACCGTCTCGACCGGCGCCGCCCTGGTCATCGACCAGCGCTTCGACGCCGAGCACACCCTCGAGTTGATCAAGCGGCACGGAGTCACCCGGTTGCCGCTCGCCCCGCCGGCGCTGCACGCGCTGCTGGCCCGCGAAGATCTCCGTACGGCGCTCTCCGGCGTCAAGGTCGTGTTGACCGGCGCCTCGGCGCTGGATCGCGGCCTGGCCAACCGTTTCGAGCAGGAGACCGGCCTCTTCGTGCACCAGGGCTACGGCCTGACCGAGGCGTCCCCGGGCGTGACCACCACGCTGGGCGAGAGTGAGCCGAAGCCCGGTTCCGTCGGCCGCCCGCTGCCGAACGTCGAGGTCCGGATCGCCGACGAGCAGGGTGAGGACGTCGAGGGCGACGACCCCGGCGAAATTCTGATCCGCGGAGCGAACCTCTTCTCCGGCTACTGGTCGGACGGTGTGGACGGTCCGGACGCCGAGGGCTGGTACCGGACCGGTGATGTCGGGTTCCTGGATGCCGACGGCGACCTCTTTCTGGTGGACCGGCTGCGCGAGCTGATCATCGTCTCCGGCTTCAACGTCTTCCCGATCGAGGTCGAGGACGTCCTGGTCGGGGCCGACGGCGTCCTGGAGGCCGCGGTGATCGGCGTACCGTCCGACGACACCGGCGAGGCGATCAAGGCGTTCGTGGTCCCGGAGGCCGGGGTCACCCTCGATCCGGAGGCCGTCGCGGCGTACGCGTCGACCCGGCTGGCCCGGTTCAAGTGCCCCAGCCAGATCGAGGTCGTCGACCAGTTGCCGCACTCCGTCACCGGCAAGGTGGCCAAGGGCCGGCTCCGGGCGGAGCGGTGAGCGCGCGCGTCACGCTCTACGGCAAGCCCGGCTGTCACCTGTGCGACGACGCCCGGGCGATCGTCGCGGCGGTCTGCGCCGAGCTCGGCGTGGAGTGGACCGAGGTCGACATCACCCAGGACGACGCGCTGTTCACCCAGTACGGCGAGCAGATCCCGGTCACCTTCGTCGACGGCAAGCAGCACGACTTCTGGCGGGTCGACCCGGCCAGGCTGCGGAAGGCCCTCAAGGGTTAGTGCTGTCGGTCACCCTGGGGTTCGCCGATTTTGTTCTCACGTTCACAAGCTCCTAGAGTAAGAGGAGCCGCAGGGTACTGAACGCGGCTGATGAGAACCACCCCCCAGGAGAATTGTGACGCGTGCCAGCAGCCGTCGTCCCGGCCCGCCGACGAGAACCGAACGCGGCATCCCCGAGGCGACTGTCGCGCGCTTGCCGGTCTATCTGCGGGCGCTGACCGCGCTGTCGGACAGTGGTATCGCGACCGCGTCGAGTGAGGACCTGGCCACCGCGGCCGGGGTGAACTCCGCGAAGCTCCGCAAAGACCTGTCCTACCTGGGCTCCTACGGCACCCGCGGCGTCGGCTACGACGTCGAGTACCTGCGCTACCAGATCGCCCGCGAGATCGGCGTCACCCAGGACTGGGCGGTCGTCATCGTCGGGATCGGAAACCTGGGCCACGCGCTCGCGAACTACTCCGGCTTCGGTACTCGCGGTTTCCGGATCGTCGCCCTGCTTGACGCCGACCCGAAGCTGGTCGGCGAGCGGATCGGTGACATGGAGGTCCGCGACTTCGCCGAGCTCGAGCACATCGTCGAGACCGACCGGGTCTCGATCGGCGTCATCACCACCCCCGCCGGTCCGGCCCAGGAGGTCTGCGACCGGCTGGTCGCGGCCGGGGTGACCAGCATCCTGAACTTCGCGCCGGTGGTGCTGTCCGTGCCCGACGGCGTCGACATCCGCAAGGTGGACCTCTCGATCGAGTTGCAGATCCTGGCGTACCACGAACAACGAAAGTCCGGAGAGGTGGCGCTCCCCCAGGTGCCCGAGCTACCAGCGACCAACGGTCTCGCATCCGATCTCCCCGCGGTGGGCGGAGGTGTCGGCGCATGAGTTATCTCGTGGTCGGGATCAGCCATCGCAGCGCGGACATCAACGTGCTCGAGCGAGTGGCGCTGGACACGGACGCGGCGACCAAGCTCGCGCTGGCCGTGCAGAACACGCCGGCCGTGACGGAGTCCGCCGTACTGGCGACCTGCAACCGCACCGAGGTCTACGCGACCGTCGACCGCTTCCACGCGGGCATGGACGAGGTCACCGCGATCCTGTCCGACATCACCGGCGTACCGCTGATCGATCTGGCCGAGCACCTCTACGTGCACTTCGAGGAGGGCGCGGTCGCGCACCTGTTCCAGGTCGCCGTCGGGCTGGACTCGATGATCGTCGGCGAGAGCCAGATCGTCGGTCAGGTGAAGCAGACGCTCCGGGTCGGTCAGGACCTGGAGACGATCGGCGCCGACCTGAACGCCCTGCTGCAGCACGCGTTGCGGGTCGGCAAGCGCGCCCGCGCCGAGACCGGCATCGACGCCGCCGGCCGCTCGGTCGTCTCGGCCGGCCTTGAGGCGGTCGGTGGGTTCGAAGGCCGCCGCGCCCTGGTCGTCGGCGCCGGATCGATGGCCTCGCTGGCCGCCCAGACCTTGCTCAACGGCGGCGCCGCGAGCGTGATCATTGCCAACCGCAACTATGAGCGCGCGGTCCTGCTGACCGAGCGGATCGGCGGTACGGCGATCCAGCTGGCGAACGTTCCCGACGCCCTGGCCGAGGCCGATCTCGTGGTCTCCTGCACCGGTGCCCGCGGCGTCGTGCTGACCGAAGAGATGATCCGGAACGCCAGTGACGGAAGGGCTTTCGGCGTCCTCGACGTGGCGCTGCCGCGCGATGTCGCGCCCGCGGCCGCCACGATTCCCGGCGTCACGCTGGTCGGGCTGGCCGACCTGGCCGGGACCGCCGGCGGCAGCGCGCAGGACATCGAGGACGTACGGCGGATCGTCGCCGAGGAGACCGGTGTCTTCGAGGCCACCCGGCGGGCCGCGTCGGTGGCGCCGACCGTGGTCGCGCTGCGGACGATGGCCGGCGAGCTCGTCGATTCCGAGCTGGCCCGGCTGGACCGCCGGCTGCCCGGCCTGGACGACAACCAGCGCCAGGAGGTGGCCCGGACGATTCGCCGGGTCGTCGACAAGGTGCTGCACAACCCGACGGTTCGGGTGAAGGAACTTGCCGCCGACCCCGGCGGACCGACGTACGCGAACGCGCTGCGCGAACTGTTCGCTCTCGACCAGGCGACGGTCGACGCGGTGACGACGCCGAAGGCGCGCGGAGGTGAGCACGCATGATCCGACTGGGAACCCGGCGGTCCGCATTGGCGACGGCCCAGGCGAACTGGGTGGCCGACCAGCTGCGCGGACTCGGGCACGAGGTCGAGCTGGTCCCGATCGTCACCACCGGCGACGTCAATCTGGCCCCGATGGTGCAGATCGGCGGCACCGGCGTCTTCGTCAGTGCCCTGCGCGACGCGTTGATGGCCGGCGAGATCGACATCGCGGTGCATTCGCTGAAGGATCTTCCGACCACACCGGTCGACGGCCTGACGCTCGGCGCGATCCCGGTCCGCGAGGACCCGCGCGACGTACTGATCGCCCGCGACGGGCTCACCCTCGGTGAGCTGCAGCAGGGCGCACTGGTCGGGACGGGCTCGGCCCGCCGGGTCGCGATGCTCGACGCACTCGGCCTGGGCCTGGAGATGACCGGGATCCGCGGCAACGTGGACACCCGGATCGCCCTCGTCACCGATGGCAAATTGGACGCGGTGGTGCTTGCGAGGGCAGGGTTGTCCCGGTTGGGACGGCTCGCCGAGGTGACCGAGACCCTGGATCCGATTCAGGTTCTGCCCGCGCCGGGACAAGGTGCCCTGGGCATCGAGTGCCGGGCGGACGACACCGCGGTGCTGGCCGCCCTGGCTCCGCTGGAGGACCCGGCCACCCGGGCAGCGGTGACAGCGGAACGGCAAATGATGGCCACGCTCGAGGCAGGGTGCTCGGCTCCGGTCGGGGCGCTCGCCGAGGTGGTCGAGGGTGAGGACGGCCCCGAGCTCTGGCTCCGGGGCGCGCTCGGCCAGGACGACGGCGTACGGCGGCTCTCCGCGAACGGGCCGGTGGACGATCCGGTGTCTCTCGGCGTAGCGCTGGCGAACGAGTTGCTGGAGCGCGAATGACACCACCGGCACAGGGCACGACGACAGCCAAGAAGACAAGCACCACGAGGACGAGGGCGAAGGCAGACGTGAGCAGCGCACAGACAGCAGCCTCCACCGCGACATCCGCGACACCTCCGACTGTGCCGGCGAAGGCTGCCGCGAGCAGTGCGGCCAAGCAGCCGAAGCCGCTGGGGCACGTCACGTTCGTCGGCGTCGGCCCGGGTGACCCCTCGCTGCTGACGCTGGCCGGACGCGACGTCCTGGCCGGCGCGGACGCGGTCGTCGTCGAGGGTCCGGAGCACGACGCCTTCCTGGCGTACTGCAAGCCGGGCGTCGAGGTGATCGACGGCTCCGGCGCCGAGGGCAGCCGCGCGCTGCGCGTCGCCGCCCGCGGCCGCCTGGTGGTCAAGACGGCCAAGTCGGCGGCGAACGTCGTCCGCCTGCTGACCGGTGACCCGTTCACCTTCTCCAGCGGCGCCGAAGAGGCGGCCGCCTGCCGCAAGGCGGGCATCGGCTTCAACGTCATCCCCGGCGTCAGCGAGGTGAGCGCGGTCCCGACGTACGCCGGGATTCCGCTGACGATGAAGAACGACCGCGAGGTCACGGTGCTCGACCTGGCCGAGACCAAGCTGGACCTGAGCCGGCTGCACGCCAAGCAGACGCTGGTCCTGCTGAACGCGACCGATGTCCTCAAGGACACCGTGGCTGCGCTCATTGAGGCCGGTTTCGACGCTTCGACCCCGGTCGCGGCGACTGTCGGCGGCACGACCACCGCGCAGACCAGCGTGATCGGCACGCTTGACACGATCGTCGCCGACCTGCGGGCCGCGAAGGTCGTCGGCGAGGCCGTGATCGTCGTCGGTGCCGTGGTCGAGCAGCGCGAGGCGCTGTCCTGGTTCGAGACCAAGCCGCTGTTCGGCTGGCGGATCCTGGTGCCGCGCACCAAGGACCAGGCTGGTCCGCTGATGGACCGCCTCCGCCGGTACGGCGCGATGCCGGAAGAGGTACCCACGATCTCGGTGGAGCCCCCGCGCAACCCGCAGCAGATGGACAAGGCGATCCGCGGGCTGGTCGAGGGCCGCTACGAGTGGGTCGCGTTCACCTCCGTCAACGCGGTCAAGGCGGTCCGGGAGAAGTTCGACGAGTACGGCCTGGACGCGCGGGCGTTCTCCGGCCTGAAGATCGCGGCGGTCGGCGAGAAGACCGCCGAGGCGATCGCCGCCTGGGGCATCCGGCCCGACCTGCTGCCGTCGGGTGAGCAGTCGGCCGCCGGCCTGGTCGAGGACTGGCCGCCGTTCGACGAGGTGCTGGACCCGATCAACCGGGTCTTCCTGCCGCGCGCCGACATCGCCACCGAGACCCTGGTCGCGGGCCTGACCGATCTCGGCTGGGAGGTCGACGACGTCACGGCGTACCGGACCGTGCGGGCCGCCCCGCCGCCCGCGCCGACCCGCGAGGCGATCAAGTCGGGCAAGTTCGACGCGGTCGTCTTCACCTCGTCCTCGACCGTGCGCAACCTGGTCGGCATCGCCGGCAAGCCGCACGCCTCGACCGTCATCGCGGTGATCGGCCCGGCCACGCTGAAGACGGCCGAGGAGCACGGCCTGCGCGTCGACGCGATGGCCGATGCGCCGTCCGCCGAAGAGCTGGCCGACGCACTCGCCCGGTTCGGTGCGAACCGGCGTGACACCATGGTGGAAGCGGGCGAGCCCGTGACCCGCCCCTCCGAACGTCGTGCAGGATCGCGTCGAAAGAGCTGAAATGCCTGGATTCCCGGATGTGAGGCCGCGTCGGCTGCGTCAGTCGCCGGCGATGCGCAGACTGGTCGCGGAGACCACGATCGAGCCGCGGCAGCTGATCCTGCCGATGTTCGTCCGGGAAGGCGCCAGCGATCCGATTCCGATCGCGTCGATGCCGGGCGTCTACCAGCACACCCGCGAGAGCGCCCGGAAGGCGGTCGCCGAGGCGGCACGGCTCGGGCTCGGCGGTGTGATGCTGTTCGGCGTACCCGAGGAGAAGGACGAGGTCGGGTCGGGTTCGCTCGATCCGAACGGCATTCTGAACGTCGCGATCCGGGACGCGGTCAGCGAGGCCGGCGACTCGTTGCTGGTGATGTCGGACCTGTGCCTGGACGAGTTCACCTCGCACGGCCACTGCGGCGTACTGGACTCCGAGGGCCGGGTCGACAACGACGCGACGCTGAAGATCTACGCCGAGATGGGCGTCGCGCAGGCCTCGGCCGGTGCGCACATCGTCGGTCCGTCCGGGATGATGGACGGCCAGGTCGGCGTCGTTCGCAAGGCGCTGGACGCGGCCGGGTTCACCGACACCGTGATCATGGCGTACGCCGTGAAGTACGCGTCGAGCTTCTTCGGACCGTTCCGCGAGGCCGTGAACTCGGCCCTCCAGGGCGACCGCAAGACGTACCAGCAGGACGGCGCCAACGCGCGCGACGCGATCCGCGAGGTCGACCTGGACGTTGCCGAGGGCGCCGACATCGTGATGGTGAAGCCCGCACTGCCGTACCTCGACATCCTCCGGCAGGTGCGCGACCACGTGACCGTGCCGGTCGCGGCGTACAACATCTCCGGTGAGTACGCGATGGTCGAGGCCGCCGCGGCGAACGGCTGGATCGACCGCGAGCGGGCGATCCTGGAGACGCTGACGTCGATCCGGCGGGCCGGTGCGGACCAGATCCTCACCTACTGGGCCGCCGAGGCCGTCGACCTGCTCGGGCGTCGCTGAGCCTTGCCGTCCTCGTCCGGGCGACGCGTCAGCCGGGAGAACCTCGGCGCCTGGATCCTGAAGTGCAATCCGAAGGTCACCGACGTGGCCGGGCTGATCGATTCCGGCGTCACCAGCTGGTGCGTGCAGAAGAGCTACCGCACGGAGCTGTTCGAGGCCGGCCAGCCGATCCTGCTCTGGGTCAGCGGTTCCGCCGGGGGCGTCTGGGCAGCCGGTCACGTCACCGGTCCGGGAGAGCTGCGATCGAAGTACGTCGTACCGGTGTCGCTCGAGTTCCTCGCCGAACCGATTGCCCGCGAGGTCGTGCGAGCGCACCCGGCGCTCGCGGAGCTGGAAGTCCTTCGCCAGCCCCAGATGAGCAACCCGAGCTTCGCCACTCGCACCCAGTACGCCGCCCTCCGCGAACTGCAGGCCGGTTAAGGTGTTGGCGTGTCTACGACGGATCCGGCCGACCAGCCGAACGAGGCCCTGCAGGTAGCTCGCGACGAACTGCAGGCTGCCCGCGCCGACCTTCAGGGCGCCGAAGCAGCGCTGCGCGCGGCGCTCGACGAGACGGCGGACGGCAAATGAGTACGCCGGCCCAGGAACAGCAGCGGGTGCAGCAGCGGGCCGCTCAGCTCGCCGAGACCGCGGCCAACGCGTTGAACGCGGCCCGGGTGTCACTCCTGCAGGCGGCCGACGTCACTCGCGATGTCGATGCCTATCTGCGGCGTAGTGAGCAGGAAGTCTTCGAGCTTCCGGTCCAGGCCCAGCGGGTTCAGTTCGCGGAGGAGCCGCGACCGTTCCAGCGCAACGCGCAGGAACTGGCTGACCAGGCCGACCAGCGCCTGCGCGCCGGCCGACGCGGGATCGACGAGGTCCGGGATCGCGTGGGCGACGGCGCGCGCGCCTTGAAGGCCGGTCGGGACGCTCTGACCGAGCTGTCGACCCTGCCCGTCCAGCACGACCACGCGGCGATGGACCGGCTGTCGCACCAGCTCAACTCGCTGGACCGGGCCGTCGGCAACTTCAGTGAGAGCATCGACAGCGCCGACCGTCGGCTGGTCGCGGCCCGCGAGGCCCTGGACCCATTGATCAACTCCAGCGTCCACGTCGACGACCGCCAGGCTGCCGCCGCCCGCATCACCACTGCCGCGCAGGGTGCCGACACCCAGCTGATGCAGACGCGTAGCGGGCTCAACAGCCTCAACGAAGCCTTCGACGACAGCCGCGTCGACTCGCACCAGGCCGCCGCCGAATCCGCGGACCTGGCCCGCGCCTTCCACGCCGCTGCGAACCCGACCCCGCGGTCGGCACAGCAGCACCAGGCCGCTGCCACCGAGGAAGCGCACAAGCCCAAGGAGTCGGAGATCAGCTCCCGCCTCCGCGACCTCTGACGGCGGCTAGCGCACCACGGTGTAGTCGGACTGGACGAAGCCTGCCTTCAAGGTCCGGGTCGCGTTGTGCACCAGCGTGATGTCCTGGTCGAGAGCGCCGAACAGCGGTAGCCCGGAGCCGATCAGCACCGGCGCGGTGGTGATGGTCAGCTCGTTGAGCAGACCTGCCCGCAGGAACGTCCGGATGACGGCGCCACCGTCGGCGTAGATCCGCCGGGCGCCGCGGTCCTCGAGCGTCTCGACCAACCCGTCGAGCGTGCGGTGCACGATGATCCGCTCGTCGGTGCCCGGATCGAGCGTCGTACTGAGGACTTCGACGTGCTTGCCCTCGTACGGCCAGAAGCCGAACGTGAGCACCTTCTCGAAGGTCTTCCGGCCCAGTACGACGGTGTCGATCGGCGCCATGAACTCGTCGTACCCGGTGTCTCCGGCCTGCTCACCGCGCTCGGTCAGCCAGTCGATCGAACCGTCGGCGCGGGCAATGAATCCGTCGAGGCTGGTGGCGATGAAAACCGCCGCATGAAAGCTCACGGAAACAGTCTTGCAGGTGTCCGGATCCGGCCACGTCGAATCGCTTCGACCTCTTGTCCCGGAACCGCTTTCCCGGCATGCTGACCGGCACACAAGGCAAGCGCTTTCCATGGAGGAGGAGGATCGATGCGGCGACGGGACAACCTGACCGCCTATCTGTTCCTGTCGCCGTGGCTGCTCGGGCTCTTCCTGATCACGATCGGGCCGATGATCGCCTCGCTCTACCTGGCCTTCACCGACTACAACCTGATCCAGGCGCCGCAGTGGATCGGGCTGGAGAACTTCAGCCGGATGCTGTCGGACGAGCGGCTGCACAACTCGTTGCGGGTGACCTTCACCTACGTCTTCGTCTCGGTCCCGCTGCAGCTGGCAATCGCGCTGCTGCTGGCCGTCGTACTGGATCGCGGCGTGCGCGGGATGGCGTTCTACCGCTCGGTCTTCTACCTGCCGTCGTTGCTCGGCTCGAGCGTCGCGATCGCGATCCTGTGGCGGCAGGTGTTCGGTACCGAGGGCCTGCTCAACCAGGTGCTCTCTCTGGTCGGCGTCGAGGGCAAAGGCTGGATCTCCGACCCCAGTACGGCGCTGGGCACGCTCGTGGTGCTGAACGTCTGGACGTTCGGGTCGCCGATGGTGATCTTCCTGGCCGGCCTGCGCCAGGTCCCGACGATGTACTACGAGGCGGCGGCAGTCGACGGCGCCGGACCGCTGCGAAGATTCTTCGGGATCACGCTGCCGCTGATCACGCCGATCATCTTCTTCAACCTGGTGCTGCAGATCATCCACGCGTTCCAGTCGTTCACGCAGGCCTTCGTGGTCTCCGGAGGCAGCGGCGGACCGTCGGACTCGACGATGTTCTTCACGCTCTACCTGTACGACCGCGGCTTCGGAAACTTCGACATGGGCTACGCCTCGGCGATGGCCTGGTTCCTGCTGGTCGTCATCGCCATCTTCACCGGGGTCAACTTCCTGGTCTCCAAGTACTGGGTGTTCTATGAGAACTGAGCTGCGCCCCCGGACCGTGCTGACCCACCTGGCGCTGATCGCCACCGCGCTGGTGATGCTGTACCCGCTGATCTGGATGGTCGTGAGTTCACTGCGGCCGGGCAACGAGATCTTCCGCGACCCGGGCCTGCTGGTGAAGGACCTGCGGATAGAGAATTACCGCGCCGGCTGGAACGCACTGACCGAGCCGTTCAGCCGCTACCTGCTGAACTCCGCGGTGGTCGTCCTGGGCTCGATCCTCGGCAACCTGGTCTCCTGCTCGATGGCGGCCTACGCCTTCGCCCGGCTCGAGTTCGCCGGCAAGAAGATGTGGTTCGCGATCATGCTGCTCAGCATCATGCTGCCGATCCACGTGGTGATCGTGCCGCAGTACATCCTGTTCTCGCACGCGGGCTGGATCAACACGTTCCTGCCGCTGATCGTGCCCAAGCTGCTGGCGACCGACGCGTTCTTTGTCTTCTTGATGGTGCAGTTCATCCGCGGCATCCCGCGCGAGCTGGACGAGGCCGCCACCATCGACGGCTGCGGCCGGGCCGGGATCTTCCTGCGGGTGATCCTGCCGCTGATGGTGCCCGCCCTGGCCACCACGACGATCTTCACGTTCATCTGGACCTGGAACGACTTCTTCGGCCAGCTGATCTACCTGACCGACCCGCACATGTACACCGTCCCGGTCGCGCTGCGATCGTTCGTCGACGCGACCTCGAGCTCGTCCTGGGGTTCGATGTTCGCGATGTCGGTGGTGTCGCTGGTCCCGGTCTTCCTCGCCTTCCTGCTCGGCCAGCGCTTCCTGGTCAAGGGCATCGCCACCACCGGCATCAAGTAAGTAAGGAGCCTGCCATGACACGTCTCAAGGCACTGGCCGCCGCCGCACTCGTCTCCACCCTGCTCGCTGTGAGCGCCTGCGGTGGGAACTCCGGCGGACCGGCCGCGAAGGACGGCGAGGTGACGCTGCGCTTCTCTTGGTGGGGCAGCGACACCCGCACCAAACTCACCCAGAAGACGATCGACGCGTTCCAGAAGGAGAACCCGACGATCAAGATCAAGGGCGAGTACGGCGAATGGGCCGGCTACTGGGACAAGCTCGCCACCACCGTCGCCGCGAACGACGCCCCCGACGTCATCCAGATGGACGAGAAGTATCTGCGCGAGTACGCCGATCGCGGCGCGCTGCTGGACCTGAAGAAGGCCGGCGACCTGAAGACCGACAAGTTCAAGCCGGACACCCTCGGCGCCGGTGAGTTCGACGGCGGCCTGTTCGGGCTGAACGCCGGGATCAACTCGTTCGCCGTCCTCGCGAACCCGGCGGTCTTCAAGGCGGCCGGTGTCGCGATCCCGGACGACAAGACCTGGACCTGGGACGACTACAGCAAGACCGCCGCCGAGATCACCAGCAAGCTCAACGGCAAGGGCTGGGGCACCGGCGTCATCGGCGCCAACGAGGCCGGACTGAACCTGTGGGCCCGCCAGAACGGTGAGTCGCTCTGGACGCCGGACGGCAAGGTCGGTGTCTCGGCCGGGCAGACCGCGAAGTTCTTCGAGTACGTGCTGAAGCTGCGGGACAGCAAGGCGATCCCGTCCGCGGAGACCATCACCCAGGACATGACCGCGTCGCTGGACCAGACCTCGCTGGCCACCGGCAAGGTGGCGATGAGCTTCGGCTGGAGCAACCAGCTGAACGCCTTCAGCAAGGCCTCCGGCCAGGAGCTGAAGCTGCTCCGGATCCCGAGCACGACCGGGCAGGCGGCGAAGAACGGCTCCTACTACAAGGGTTCGATGTTCTGGTCGATCTCCTCGCGGTCGAAGAACCGGGAGGCGGCGGCCAAGTTCGTCGACTTCCTGGCCAACAACCCGGTCTCGGGCAACATCCTGCTGGCCGAGCGGGGGGTTCCGCCGAACACCGAGATCCGCGCCGCCATCACCCCGAAGCTGCAGCCCGCCGACGCCGCCTCGGCGAAGTTCATCGAGGAGATCGGCAAGGAACTCGGCGAGCCGTCGCCCGCGCCGCCGGTCGGAGGTGGTCAGGTGGAGAAGATCATTCAGCGCTACACCACCGAGGTCCTGTTCGGCCGGCTCGCGCCGGACAAAGCAGCGCAGCAGTTCCTCGACGAGGTGAACGGAGAGCTCAAGTAGTGTCGAAGAGGATTGCCGTGGCCGGAGTGCGCGGCCACGGCGCCACCCACGTCCGGAATGCCCTCGAACGCGGCCGGCTGGTCGGGATCGCGGACCCGAACCCGCCGGACGGTCTCGACGTCCCGGTCTTCGGGTCGCTCGATCAGTTGCTAGAGGCAACTGAAGTCGACGTCGTCGTGATCAGTACGCCGATCCAGACGCACGTGCCGCTCGCCGAGATGGCGCTGCGGGCGGGCGCCGACGTACTGCTGGAGAAGCCGCCGACCGCGTCCCTGGCCGAGTTCGAGCACCTGTCCCGGGTGCTCGACGAGACCGGCCGCGCGTGTCAGGTCGGCTTCCAGGCGCAGGCCTCGGCGGCGACTCTGCAGCTCGCGCAGTTGATGGCCGACGGCGAGCTCGGCGAGATCCGCGGGATCAGTGCCACCGGCAAGTGGTTGCGCAAGGCCGGCTACTTCGACCGCGCGCCCTGGGCCGGCCGCCGGACGCTGAACGGCGTCGCCGTGGTCGACGGCGCGGTCACGAATCCCTTGGCGCACTCGACTGCTGCCGCTCTCCTGCTCGACGGTTCGACCGGCGTCGATGACATCCGCTCGGTGGAGACCGACCTGTTCCGGGCCAACGACATCGAGTCCGACGACACCTCGACCGTTCGCATCACCACCACCCGCGGTACGTCGATCGTGATCGCGGTGACGTTGTGCGCGGCCGAGCACGTCGACCCCGCGGTGATCGTCCACGGTTCGCGGGGACGCGCCGTACTGAACTACACGACGGACACGCTCGAACTTCCGGGCGGACGGCAGACCCTGCCGCGGGGCGACCTGCTGCAGAACCTGATCGAGCATCGCGCCGACCGCGACGTACCGCTCTACTGTTCGTTCGCGGCGACCGGTGGATTCACGCGCGTCGTCGAGGCCATTCGGCTGGCGGACGAGCCGGCTGTGATCCCGGATGCCTGTGTCCGTTGGGAAGGCGAAGGCGCGGAGCGGCACCCGATCGTGCGCGACGTCGAGCAGTGGATCGATCGCGCGTCCGACGAGCTCGCGTTGTTCAGTGAACTCGGCGCACCCTGGGTTTAGTACTGCGGACCGTTTGTCCGTACACCGACTCGTCACGGCGAAGCAGGTTTTCCTCCGCCGCTTTCGTGACTTTGTCGAGTTTGCCTTTCGGACGTGTAAAGGCGAGGGTATTGGGGAGGTTCGAGACGTTTCCGGATTCGCCTCCCCTTTCGGGGCCGGGAACCGGTAGCCTCGTGCCGCCGTACCAGTCAGCCCCGCCGTCCGCGACGGAACTGCCGGAGTGCCCAAACCGGTCAGGAGACCACGTCTTGCAGGAGAACACCAGCAACACCAGTACTGGCGAACTGGCGAACGTACCCCTCACCGGGGCGGACAAGGTCGCCTACGCTTTCTACGCCACCGCGGCCGCGGCCGCCCTCGTCGGTCAGGTGTGGGCGGGCGTCACGCACATCCCGTGGCCGGACACCGGCTTCTCGACGTTCCTCAAGATCGTCCTCGTTACTCCGGCAGTGGCGGTCCTCGAGCTCGGTGGTGTCGCCACCGCCGCGCTGGCCGACCTGCGCCGCCGCAAGGGTGAGACGGCCTACGCGTACCGGGCGATGTCGTTGTTCGCCGCCGTGATCGCGGTCGTCTTCAACGTGGTCGGGCACTGGCGGCCGGAGGAGCGCTTCCTGGCCTTCGGCTTCGGCGGTCTGTCGGCGTTCGCCTATGTGCTCTGGCTGATCCACAGCTCGGCCCGGCGCCGCGACGCCTTGCGTCGCGCCGGCCAGATGATGACCACCGCCCCGGTGTACGGCGTGGTCCAGTGGTTGCGTGAGCCGAAGGTGACGTGGCAGGCGCGGTCGCTGGCGATCGAGCACGGCTACGGCCTCTACGAGAGCCTGCACGCGGCCCGGCACCAGATCCGCAACAAGACCCGCCGCGACGCGATCGCGAGCACGGTCGCGGAGTACATCCGCTCCGAGCACCAGGACGAGCGCCTCGCGAAGATCGCCGAGACGACGTACGACCCGGACCGGCTGGCCGGCATGCTCGAGGACCGGATCAACTACGAGGTCATCACCAACAAGCTGACCAAGGCGATCTCGCCGCCGCCCGAGCCGGAGCCGGCCCCCGACCCCGACCTGCGCGCGGCCGTCTGGGTCGTCGAGGGCGAAGCCCCGCGAGCCCGCCAGATCCGCGCTTCCGACACCGGCGTCTCGCTGCGCGACGAAGGCGCCTGGGATGCCGCGATGACCGGCGAGCTGATGGCCGTGGACTACCTGCCCTACGACCGCAGCACCGACGAGTCGGTCGCCGAAGCCGTCGTGGTCGAGGACTCCAGCGAGCACGTGGTCAAGAACGGCCAGGCCAACGGCAAGCTGAAGCCGACCGCGCCCAAGGCGAAGGTCGAGCCGGTCGTGCAGAAGCCGGCCGCGCCGTCGCCGTTCGCCGAGCCGAGCGACAACGAGCCGCCGGCCCTGATCACCACCGCCAAGGACGCCAAGGAAGCGAAGGCCAAGGACCCGAAGCCTGCCGACTCGTCACCCAAGGGCGACGACGAGCCGGAGCCCACCGCTCTCGAGAAGCTGCGCGCCCGCGCCTGGGCCCTGCTGGCCGACTGGCCCGAGGACCGCGAGCGCACCGCCCAGTCCCTCGCCGCCGCCATCGCCTCCAGCGAGCCGATGGCCGCCCGCTTCATCCAGCAGTACGACGTAGAGAACGGCGTCGCCACCTCGTCCCCGAACTGAGCCTGCGGCGGGAGGTGTTCGTACCCTCCCGCCACTCGCTATCGTGACCCTTCCATCGGTCGTACCGGAGGGGGACGCATGGCGGAGCTCAAGCTGCTCATCAGCGAGCCTGGGATCGACGACGAGATCCTGGAGGACCGTGCCCAGGTGATCCGGCGCGAGCTGCTGGAGACCGGTATCGGCGATGTACGGCTGGACCGGGGCGGCGCGATTCCAGCCGGTGGCAAGGGTGATCCGGTGGCGGTCGGCACGCTGGTCGTCAGCCTGGCCAGTACGGCGGCCGCGACCGCGTTCGTGACCGGCTCGCTGCGGGTTCTGCGCGCATTCATCGAACGCCGGGCCGGACGGGTCGTGATCATCGAGCGCAACGGCGAGCGGGTGGAGCTCAAGGGCGGTTCGGCCCAGGAGGACGAGCGGCTGGTGCGGCGACTGTTCCCGGACCTGCCGGCCGAGGGTGCCGATGGCCGGCATTCGTGACGCCCTGCTGATCGCCACTGGCGCCTACCAGAACGAGCTGCTGACCGGCCTCCGCACACCGTCCGCGGACGCCGAGCGCCTCGGCGCGGTGCTGGAGGATCCGGACATCGGCTGGTTCCAGGTGCGGAAGGTTCTCGACGCGCCCGCCGGCCAGATCCTGCGCGCGATCGAGCGGTTCTTCCTGAACCGCAGCCTCGACGACCTGCTGGTCCTGCACCTGTCCTGCCACGGCATCAAGGACGATCGCGGCAACCTCTACTTCGCGGCGGCGGACACCGACCCGGATCTGCTCGGATCGACCGCGGTCTCGGCGAGCTTCCTCAAGGAACAGATGGACCGTTGCCTGGCCCGGTCGATCGTGGTGATGCTCGACTGCTGCTACAGCGGCGCCGCGTTGCCCGGGATGAAAGGCTCGGTCGGCGTCGACTCCGTGGACCAGATGGAGGGCAGCGGCCGCGCGATCATGACCGCCTCCAAACGGACCGAGTACGCCTGGGAGAGCAAGGGCGTGGTCGAGCTCGCACCCGAGCCGTCGCTGTTCACCGAGGCGATCATCCACGGTCTCGCCACCGGTGAGGCCGATCGGGACAACGACGGCCACATCGGCGTCGACGAGCTCTACGGACACGTCTTCGAGCGCCTCCGTCGGTCCGGTGCCAAGCAAACTCCGGGACTCTTCGCCAAGCTCGAGTACCGGGTGATGCTCGCAAGCAACAAGCGGATCCGGACGCCGGAGCCGACGGTCAGCGCCCCTGCCGATGATCGGATCTGGCCGCAGCGGCGGGCGCGCCGTGGCGAAGACATGCTGCTGCGCCTCGACGTACCGATCCGTGAACTGGTGCTCGGTGGTCAGCGGCGGGTGTCGGTCGAGCGGCCGACCACCTGCCCGGCCTGCAAAGGCCTCGGCACGTCGCCCAGTTCGATCGTGACCAGGTGCGGCAAGTGTTCCGGCGCCGGCGAACTCGCCGCCCAACGGACGGCGGATCTGATGGCGGACCTCTTCGGCCCGAAGGACCCGGCGGCGCCCGCTCCCCGCGGCTGCCCGGACTGCACGGGCTTCGGCACCCTGATCGAGAATCCCTGCCTACAGTGCGAAGGCGACGGCCGGATCACCACGACCCGCACCCTGACGGTCAGCCTCCCCAAGGGCCTGTACGACGGTGCCCGGATCCGGCTCTCCGGCGAAGGCGAGACCGGCCCCGGCGGCGGCCCGGCCGGCGACCTGTTCCTAGAAGTTGCCGAAGGCAAGGATCCCGTCTTCGGCCGGGACGGCGACGACCTGACCTGCACCGTCCAGGTCCCGGCCGCGACAGCCGCGAAGGGCGGCATCATCGACGTCACCACCTTCGACGGCGTCAAACGCGTCCGCGTCCCCGCCGGCACAGCCACCGGCCAACGCCTCCGCGTCCCGGCCCACGGCATCCCACACCTACGCGCCGAAGGCCGCGGCGACCTCATCCTCACCCTGGAAGTGATCCACCGCAGCATCTGATCCTGCGAAGGCGGATCGGCCAGGGAACGGTCTGGCGGCGTTAGAGGGTGGTGCCCGGGGTGCCGACGCCGTGGAGGAGGGTTTCGACGAGTTGAGTGGCTACGGCGTCGGCGTCGAAAGGGGTGTCGGGGTGGGCGGCGGCATCTTGGCAGACCTCGTGGATGAGGGCGTAGTAGACGCGGCGGGCCCAGAGTGAGGTCACGCCGGGGCGGAGGCCGCCGGCGTCGGCCAGGCGCTCGAAGAGGCGATCGCAGCGTTCCACGATGCCGGCCTGGATCCGCTCGGCTTCGTTGCCTGGGGCAAGTGTTGCGTTGGTGGCGAAGCCCCAGGAGAGCTTGACTGCCAGCGCGTTCGCGGTCGCCTGGTAGAGGGCGATCAGGGGCGGGGTGGTTTCCGGGCGGGCGGCGTCGACGGCGTCGGACATCTGCTGGGCGGCCCAGAGGGCGAGGGCGGCGATCAGGGCCTCGCGGGTGGCGAAGCGGCGGTGCACCGTCGTACGGGCGACGCCGGCGGCGGCCGCGATCTCTTCCATCGTCGCGGTCGGCTTGCGATTCAGGGTGCGCTCGGCCGCCTCGAGGATCGTCTGCACGGTCCGCGCGCTGTCCGCTCGCAACCTGGTCTCGCTCATGTCGCCAGATTACCTGGCAGATGCAGTTCAGATGCTACTTGCGACATTCGTGATGCAAGTTGTACGTTGACTGAGTCAACGGAGATGCGAGTAAGGGGCTTTCGATGGATCTGCAGTTGAAGGACAAGACAGCGCTCGTGACCGGGGCGAGCCGGGGGATCGGCCTGGCCGTGGTCGAGCAACTCGCGGCGGAGGGGGTTCGGGTGGTCGCGGTCGCCCGGACCAGTACGCCGGAACTCCGCGCGACCGGGGCATTCGTCGTACAGGCTGATCTCGCCGTGGCCGGTGGGCCTGAGCAGGCGGTGGCGGCGGCGCTCGCGGAGGTCGGCGAGCTGGATCTGCTGGTGAACAACTTGGGTGGCGGCGAGGCTGAGCTCGGTGCCGGCTTCCTGGACTACGACGATGCCACCTGGCAGTCGATCTTCGAGCTGAACTACTTCGCCACTGTCCGGGTGACCCGGGCCGCGCTGCCGAGCCTGGTTCGGCAGGCCGGCGCGATCGTCAACGTCTCGTCCGTCGGGGCGCGAGTGCCGTCCGGTGGCCCGGTGCCGTACACGACGGCCAAGGCAGCGCTGACCGCTTTCGGCAAGGCGCTGGCCGAGGAGTTCGGTCCGCAGGGCGTTCGCATCAACACGGTCTCGCCCGGCGCTGTCCGGACGGCGCTCTGGACCTCACCCGACGGGTACGGCGGTCAGCTCGCCGCCAAACTCGGCGTACCGCAGGAGCAGTTGCTCGCGGCCCTTCCGCAGCAGTCGGGGATGCTCACCGGCCGCCTGATCGAGCCGAGTGAGGTCGGCGCGCTCGTGGTGCAGTTGTGCTCGCCGCTGACCGCGAGCATCACCGGCGCCGACTACCTCATCGACGCCGGTAGCTCGAAGTCCGCCTGAGTTACTTGGTGCCGAAGGTGTAGACGGTGGTGGACTTGTAGGTCTGGCCGGGGCGCAGGACCGTCGACGGGAAGTTGGGGTGGTTGGGGGAGTCGGGGAAGTGCTGGGTCTCGAAGGCGAAGGCGTCGCCCTGGCGGTAGGCCTTGTGGCCGATCCCGCGGAAGGTGCCGTCGAGGAAGTTGCCGCTGTAGAACTGGGCGCCGGGCTCGGTGGTGTGGACGGTGACCGTGCGGCCTTCCTCGGGCTCCCAGAAACGGGCCGCGAAGCGCATGCCGTCGTGGCCCGGCTGGCCGCCGAGGACGAAGTTGTGGTCGTAGCCACGGCCGACGACCAACTGCGGGTGGTCGCCGCGGAGGCGGGCGCCGATGGCGGTCGGCTTGGTGAAGTCGAACGGGGTGCCGGCGACCGGGGCGATCTCGCCGGTCGGGATCAGGCCCTCGTCGACCGGCGTGTACTTCGGCGCGTTCAGCTGCAGGACGTGGTCGTCGATCGAGCCACTGCCTTCGCCGGCGAGGTTGAAGTAGACGTGGTTGGTCAGGTTGACGATCGTCGGCTTGCCCTTGACGGTCGCGTGGTAGTCGATCCGCAGGTTGTCCTCGCGGTCGAGCGTGTAGGTGACGGTCGTGGTGAGCTCACCAGGGAAGCCCATCTCGCCGTCCGGGCTGATGTAGGTGAAGGCCACCCCGACCGCCTTGGCGGTCTGCACGGTCTTCGCCGACCAGACCCGCTTGTCGAAGCCGATGGTGCCGCCGTGCAGTGCGTTCTCGCCGTTGTTGACCGGGATCTGGTACTTCGTCCCGTCGATCGAGAACTGGCCCTTCGCGATCCGGTTGCCGTAGCGGCCGATGGTGGCGCCGAAGTACGGGCTGAGTGCCGCGTAGTCGGGCAGGTTGTCGAAGCCGAGGCTGATGTTCTCCACCCGGCCGCGCCGGTTCGGCGTCTCGACCCGCTGGATGGTGGCGCCCCAGGTCAGCATCGAGATGGTGACCCGGCCGTTGGTGAAGGTGTAGACGTCCACCTTCCGGCCGTCCGGCGTGGTGCCGAACGGGTCTTTGCGGATCTCCAGCTTGCCGTGATGTGCACCCATGGAGGCCAACCTATCCGGCGTACTGGACGCCTCCGCAGTGCTGGTCAGGGCTCCGGCGGCGGCCGCGCCCAGGCCGAGTGCTCCAGCCGTCCGGAGTACCTGACGGCGAGGCAGGTGATCGGGCATCGCATTCCCCTCACTGATGACTGTGTCTTGACGGGCGGGCGGCGGGAGCGTTTCCAGTGCCGCCTCGCGCACTGTAAGCATCTCGGCGCAGTGTTTGGAATAGTTCGGAACGGTGTGAATTCGTCCGACCTCTCCAACGTTGTGAAAGCCTCTGCCCAGCGCTGACCGGATCGGTCCGGTGCCCGCCGCGATCAGGCCTGCCGAGAGCGGCGACGATCCGTGACGATGGAGCCATGAGCCGAACCGCACTTCTCGTCGTCGACGTCCAGGAATCCTTCCGGGTCCGCCCGAGCTGGCAGATCGTCAACCACCCCGACATCGCCGACCGCGTCGGCCGGCTGGTCGCCGCCGCCCGGACCGCCGGTGACCTCGTCGTCTGGGTCCTGCACACCGAACCAGGCACCGGTACGACGTTCGACCCGGCCACCGGCCATGTCCGCCTGATCGAGGGCCTGGAACCGATCGAGGGCGAGCCGGTGCTCAGCAAGACCGCGCACAACGCCTTCACCACCACGAATCTGCAGCAGCTCCTCACTCAGCACGGCGTCACCGGGGTCGTGGTCAGCGGCATCCGCACCGAGCAGTGCTGCGAGACCACCGCCCGCCTCGCCTCGGATCTCGGGTACGACGTCGTGTTCGTCACCGAGGCCACTGCGACCATGCCGCTGCCGCACTGGTCGCTCCCCGCCGACGCGACCGTCGAGGAGATCCTCGCCGACCCCCGGACGCTGTCCGCCGAGGCGGTCACCGAACGTACCGAGTACGCGCTGGCCGGCCGCTTCGCCACCATCCGGACGCTGGACGAACTCACCGGCGTACCCGTGCCATCCTGACCGGATGGGGAGCATTCGGGTCGTCTTCGTCTTGGTGCCGAAGCTGCATCTGCTGGACCTCGCCGGGCCCGCGCAGGTGTTCTCGACGGCGGCGACCCTCGGGTACGGCTACGAGCTGACCTATGTGGCCGAATCCGGCGAGGTGATGACCGCGCAAGGCGTGCCGCTGAAGACCCAGCAGGACTGGCCGGAGCTCGGTCCGGACGACCTGGTCGTCGTACCGGGGTGGCGATCACCGCGGTTGCTGCCGGTGCCGCCGATCGGTCCGGAGACCAGCCAGCGGCTGCGGGATCACCATGCGGCCGGAGGCTCGGTGGCGAGCGTCTGCTCCGGTGCTGACGCGCTCGGTGCGGCCGGTCTGCTCGACGGCCGTCGCTACACAACCCACCACGACCTGACCGACATGATGGCCGCCCGCTACCCGCGCGCCTCGATCGTCCGCGACGTCCTGTACGTCGTCGACGACCGCGTCATCACCTCCGCCGGCATCGCCAGTGGGATCGACCTCGCCCTGCATCTGGTCGCGGGCGCACACGGCGCTGAGGCTGCCGCCCGGATCGCGCGCGAGATGGTGGTCTATGCCCGCCGCAACGGCGACGAGTTGCAGGAGAGCGTGATGCTGCGGCACCGCGGACACCTGAGCGATCTCGCCCATCGGGTCCAGGACGTGATCGACGCCCGGTACGCCGAACGCCTGCTGCTCGCGGATCTCGCCGATCAGGTCGGTGTCAGCGAACGCACCCTGACCCGAATGTTCACCGCGGCAACGGGCCTCACCCCGCTGCGCTACCAGCAACTGCTTCGCGTCGAGCGAGCCGAGCACCTGATCGGCCACGGCACGACGATCGAGGCCGCCGCCCGCGCGGTCGGCTTCGAAGACGCCCGCATGCTCCGCAGACTCCGCTCCCGCACGGTGGTGGCAGGGGCGGTGTGACCCGCCCCTGCCATCGACCTACTTCGTCTTGTACGCCGCCGTGAGCTTGCTGACGGCGGTGGCGAGCTGCCCGGAGAGCGCCGAGTGCTCGGCGTCCGAGGTCAGCTTCGACACTGGCTCGGTCAGGTTCTGACCGATCTTGTTCTGCGCGATCCATCGGGCAGCGCCGACCACGGCGTCACCCTCGGCGAAGCTGTCCACCTTGGTGCGATCCAGGTACTTGGCGGACTGCTCCAGTGCGGCCAAGGCGATAGTTGCCTGCGGCCCCGACCAGTCCTTGACCTGCAGCGCCACCGAAGCCGCGACACCGGCCGCCAGTGCGTACGGATCATGCTTGCGCAGCAAGGTGTTCCGGGCATCGGTCAGCTTCTGCCGAGCCGCCGCCTGCGTGGTCAGCCCCCACCCGAACGGGTACTGCGGGTCGTACGACGCATCGCCGACATTCAACGGCTGCTGAGCCTCGGTCCGCGGCCAGCTCACCGGCAGCCGGCCGCTGAACGGCTTCTTCCCGAACAGTACGTCGGCCACCCCGGCGCCCTCGGTGCCCGGCAGCCACGACGCCACCAGCGCGTTGATCTTGCCGAGCTGGTCGGCGACCACCTGCGGCCGCCCGGAGACGGTCAGCACGACACACTTCATCGCGCCGCACACCTTGTCCACGGCGGCCTTGTCGGCCTCCGACAGCACCTGGTCGTGACCGTTGCCGACGTCGCCGACACCTTCGGCGTACGGGCGTTCGCCGACCACGACGACACCGACGTCATGACCCTCGAGCGGTGCCGTGGCATCCGCGCTGAAGGTGGCCGTCGGTACGACCTGCTTGATGCCGTCCAGGATCGTCGTACCGGTGGTGGTGGCACCGGATTTGCCCTGCCAGGTGATGCTCCAGCCACCCATCTGGTTGCCGAGGTCGTTGGCGTTGCTGCCGGCCACGTATACCTTCGCGGTCGGTGCCAACGGCAACAAGTTGCCCTCGTTCTTCAGCAGCACCTGGGACTTGGCCGCGGCCTCGCGACCGACCGCCCGGTGTGCGTCGGTGCCGACCTGGTTGAGCTGGGCCGGGTCGGAGTACGGCTTCTCGAACAGGCCGAGCTTGAACTTCTCGCCGAGGATCCGGCGGACCGCGTCGTCGACCCGGCTCAGCGGCACCCGCCCGGCGCCGACCTCGGCGGTCAGCCCCTGCGTGAAGTCCTGGTACCGCGACGGCACCATGATCATGTCGAGACCGGCGTTGATCGAGGTCCGGATGTCGCTCGCGTAGTCGCCGGGCAGTTGGTCGATCGCCGCCCAGTCGCTGATCACGAAGCCGTTGAAACCCATCCGGTCCTTCAGGACGCCGTTGATCAGCTCGGCGTTGCCGTGCATCTTCACCGGCGCTGCGCCGTCGATCGAGACGCTCGAGAACGACGGCATCACCGTGCCGACGCCGAGCGCGACCGCCTTCTTGAACGGTGCCAGGTGCAGACGCTCCAGCTCTTCCCGGGTGACCTGGGTGACGCCCTGGTCGATCGTGTAGCTACCGGTCGTCGACGAGCCGTACGTCGTACCGCCGTCGCCGGCGTAGTGCTTCGCGGTCGCCAGCACGCGGTCCTTGTTCTTCAGCTGGCTGCCGTCGGCCTTGCCCTGCATGCCGGTGAGCACGGTGGCCATCGCGTCCACGAGTGCCGGGTCCTCGCCGTACCCCTCGTAGGCCCGGCCCCAGCGGTCGTCGCGGACCACGCACAGGCACGGCGCGAAGTCCCACGGGATGCCGGTCGCGCGGACCTCCGTCGCGGTCACCTCACCGGTACGGCGAGCCAGATCCGGATCGCGAGTCGCGCCGAGGCCGATGTTGTGCGGCAGGATCGTCGCACCGACCACGTTGTTGTGTCCGTGCACGGCGTCGACCCCGTAGATCAGCGGGATCTGCAGGCGAGTGGCCTGCGCGGTCCGCTGGAAGGTGTCGATCATCGCGGCCCAGCCGGCCGGTGTGTTCGGCGTCGGCACCGAGCCGCCACCGGACAGCAACGAACCGAGCGCGTACGTCGCGATGTCGCTGCGGGACTTGAGCGCGTTCCGCTCGGCCTGGGTCATCTGGCCGACCTTCTCGGCGAGCGTCATCCGCGACAGCAGGTCGTCGACCCGCTTCTGCACCGGCAGCTTCGGGTTGAGGTACGGCAGGTCGTG
Source organism: Kribbella sp. NPDC005582 (assembly GCF_040605415.1). Classification (NCBI taxonomy): domain Bacteria; kingdom Bacillati; phylum Actinomycetota; class Actinomycetes; order Propionibacteriales; family Kribbellaceae; genus Kribbella; species Kribbella sp. NPDC005582. The sequence goes on along the minus strand of NZ_JBEXCU010000001.1, from coordinate 1,286,402 downwards.
GGCGTCGATCACCACGACCGGCTGGGTCGCGGGCGACTTGGCGCCGGTGACGGTCAGTTCGAGCGGGATCGTCTCGGCGACCTCGGCGGTCCGGTCCTTCCGCGTCGCGACCGTGACAGTCTGGGTCGCGCCTGACGCCGTACCGGCTGGGAAGGTGAGTGTGCCGGTCGCCGGGGTGAAGTCGTCGGCACTGGCGGTCCCGCCGCCGGCGGTGTAGGCGACGGTGACCGGCTCCTCGAGCGGCGCGCTGCCGGTGGTCGTGACCGCGACCTTCACCTGGGCGCTGCCGCCCTCCTTGACCGGGTAGACCTCGGCGTCGGTGCTCACGCTGGCCTTGAGGGCCGGGTCAGCCTTGCCGTAGGTCTCGACCTGGTCGATCTGGAACTCGCCAGGCGCACCGCCCGGCATGGTGAACGCGTAACCCCACATCTGCGTGAGGCCCAGGACCTGGTCGATGCCACCAACCGGTTGGTAGTCACCGCGGTAGACGAAATCGCTGAACGGGATCTCGACCTGGTGCCAGCCCTGCCAGTCGTCGGTGAAGCTGGTGTTCCACAGCTCCGACGCCTCGGCGTTCGCACCGCCGTCCTTGATCTCGAAGAAGATCCGCTTCCCGGTGCCGGGCTCGGTCTGCGCGGGGTTCTGGCCGTACCACCAGAACCGGATGCCTTTGAAGGCCGACCAGTTCCCGGGGTTCTGGTCGTAGGTGATGTCGTGGCTGAAACCGCCCCACCCGCTGATGTTGTACGTACCGTGCAGGACTGAGCCGCCTGCCGGGGCGTCGGCGCGAGCCTGGAGCTCCATCGTCGGTGGGTCGTCGGCGTCACTGCCCCAGCCGAAGATGCCGGGGTTCGGCGGTGAGGCGAACGGCTCGGCCCCCTCGAAGGCGGCGAGCGTCAGCGGGGACGGGTCGACGGCGACGGCCGGCCCGGCCACGAGCGTGCCGGCCAGCAGCGCGACCGCTGCGACCACCGCCGTCCGCCGTCTGGATCTATTGGCAACTGGCCACCTGGGCATGGGCGACTCTCCTGAGCTCAAGCGCGGGCGCGCGCCCGCGTCGCGCCCGACTCTGGGCGCTCCCGGCGGCTAAAGCAAGGGGACGGCGGTTCCGGAACTAGAGCGCTCTCATGGAACATCTCCGTGCCGGCCAACGACCGGGGGAAGCTGTAGATCCTCGACACCGATCCCGAGATCTCGCAGCAGGCCGGCAAGTTCCGACTGCTCCTGCATGGCTCGGTCCTGCTCGCCCAGGGCCGCGTGAAGCGCAGCGAGCCGGGCCAGCTCCTGGGCGACCTCGAGCTGTACGCCCTCGTGCCGATGCCGGAGCAGGGCGCGCTCGAGCAACGGGGCCGCCTCAGCCGCTCGCCCACGGGCGAGCAGGATGTCGGCGCGCAGTCGCCACTTCAGATCGGTCGGCTCCGAGTCCGGTGCGCTCGGGCCGCTCGACGACGAGCTGTCGTCGAGGATCTGTTCGGCGCGGTCGATGTCATCGGCGCGCAGCGCGATCGCCGCTCGGCTCTGGGCGACGCCGAGCAGCACGTTGCGATCGTCCAAACTCCTGGCGAGCTGTTCGGCCTCGTTCAACGCCCGCTCGGCTGCCGCGACATCGCCGGTCAGTGCGAGGCAATCGGCGTACGTGGTGAGCCAAATGCTCAGCCGCCGAGACGGCCCGCGTGCCCGCTCAACCTCCAGGTTCTCAGCGACCAGCGCGGCGCCACGGGCCGGGTGTCCGGTGCGGGCCAGCAGGACGCCGAGGTGTCCGTGCGCCAGGCCCACCATCATGGTGTCGTCGCGTGCCATCGCACCGGACGAGGCTTCTTCGAATCGTGCCGTCGCCTCCTCGAAGCGACCGAGCTCGCGCAGTGCACAGCCGAGCTGCACCAGGGCGTTCTGCTCCATTGCCCCGGCATCGAGCTTGCGGGCGACGACGAGCTGCGACTCCGCCAATTCAGCCAGCTCGGAGAACCGCTCGGCCTCGGCGGCGGTGTGGAACAACGATCGCAGGACGCCCCAGCGCAGTACCAGGTCCGAACAGTCGACGACCCGCCGCAGCAGCTCCGCACGGACGTGCGTCTCGCCGCGGACCACCAGGTAGCCGTCCGAACGCAGTACGAGGGCAGCCGCCAGATCGAGCTCACCGGCGCGGCTCAGCGCGTGGACGAGGTCGCGGATACTGCCGATCTCCGCGTCGAACCAGGCTGCAGGTTGCTCCGCCGCGACGGAGACCCGGTGCGGCGGAAGACCTGCCGGGATCGTGGTGCCGTCCGGACCGACCACTGGGCGCAGTCCGTGACCGAAGCCGTCGTCGGCCTGCGAAGCCAGCCCCAGCCAAGCCAAGGCGGCCGTACGGCGACAACCCGCGACAGCGCTCGCGTCCTCCTCGCGGGCAGCGCGCTCGCCGGCAAAGGCGGCCACCAAGGGATGCAGGGTGAACCGGAGCTGTCCCGCGGCATCACGACCGCACGGCTCGACGAGATGGACGTCGACCAGCTCGTCCAGCGCCCGTGAGCCGAGCAGTACGTCGTCGTCCAGCAGTACGCCGGCGAACCACGCCGGCCAAGTCGTCACCGCAACGGCGGCGACCCGCCTGAGTAGTTGCTGCGCGGGTGCGGACAGGTGCCCGTCATACGACAGCGCGATGCTGGCCCGAACGTCGACGTCTCCGATCGCGAGCTCGTCCAAACGGATGTGTTCCTCGCTGAGATGCTCGACCACCTCGGACAGATCGACGACACCGGAAGCCAGCCGGGCCGCAACGACCATCAGCGCGAGCGGGAGGTGCCCGCACAGCTGCACGGCAGACCGCGCCAGTTCAGGTGCCGGCTCGGTGACGTCACGGCCTGCCCGCAGCAGCTCGACGGCGACCTCGGTCGACAGGGCCGGCACATTGCGGCGAAGTACGTCGTCGAGGCCGGCGAGCCGGTGACGTGAGGTGACGATCGCGGCCGAGCGCGGCGACGGCGGGAGCAGGTCGCGGACCTGTCGTTCATCGAGGGCGTCGTCCAGGACGACCAGCACGCGGCGGTTCGCGATCGCACTGCGATAGAGCGCCACCCGTTCCTCGCGGCCGACGTGGGGCGGGGGAGTGGTGGCGCCGAGCGCGCGGAGGAACCGGTCGATGATCTCGTCGGGGTCCCGTGGAACATGCGAGGTGCCGTCCAGCTCGGCGTACAGGGTGCCGTCGGGGTACCCGTCCTGGATGCGGTCGGCGAGAACGACCGCGAGCGATGTCTTGCCGATGCCGCCGGCTCCGACGAGAAGCGCCGTGCCCGGCCGCGGTTCAGGCGTCCGCAGGACCTCGGTCAGCTCGCCGAGGATCTCGTCCCGTCCGGCCAGCGCGATCGGGCGGGGCAGCTGCCGGGGCACGTGACGAGGAGAGGCCAACGGCGGGTCGACGTCCCGCAGAAGGCTGCAGTGAGTCTCCTGGAGATCCGGGCCGGGCTCGACGCCGAACTCGTCGACCAGCCGGCGGCGCAGCTCCTGGTAGGCGCCGAGAGCCTCGGTCCGCCGGCCGCTCCGGGCCAGAGCACGTAACCGAAGGTCGTGCAGGCCTTCGTGGAGTGGATCGGTGGCCAGCAGGATGTCCACCGACTCGAGAACGCCGGCGTGGTCGTGCGTCGCGAGCTGCGCCTGGGCGAGTGCTTCCCCGGCCGCGACCCGCTCGCGGTGGAGCGACTCGCGAGTCGCCGCGGCCCAGTCACCGGACAGGTCGGCGAGGGCGTCCCCGCGCCACAGCGACAACGCGGTTCCCAGCTCGGCCCGGGCGTCGTCGTACCGGTCGGACTGCAGATGCTCCCGCCCGCGGAGGACGTTTAGCCGGAAGGAGTGCAGGTCGAGTTCGTGGTCGGCGAGAGCGAGCTGGTAACCCAGCGGACGGGTCACGATCAGGGCTCCGGGCGCGTCCAGCTTGCTGCGCAGCCGGGCGATGAGGTTGTGCAGTTGCTGCCGGGCGGACCGCGGGGGTCGCGACCACAGGGTGTCGATCAGCCGGTCGGACGGCGTGACGCGGTCGGCGTTGACGAGCAGCATCGACAGTACGAGCCGCTCCCGGTTGCCGAGAGCGACGGGCTCGTCGACGACCTCGACCGGTCCGAGAACGCGAAAGTACACGCCACATTCTCGGACAAGATCGGGCGCACGTATACCCGCGCCCCTGACACCCCGTGGGGTCAGGAGCGCGGGTAGCCGGCGAGTGCTGCTCAGCCCCTGAGGACCAGGTGCCAGTCCGAGCTGCCTTCGTGGTCACGGTTGTAGGTGCAGGTGTAGGACCAGCCTTCGTACGGGCTGGACGGGTTGCCGGTGATGTTCTTGCCGGACTGGTAGCAGGCGCCGCTGGTGCTGTACCAACCGCCACTCACCGTGGCGGCTGACGCGATGCCGGTGGTGGCGACGGACACCGCCAGGACACCGGCGGCGAGTGCACCAGTGAGCGCAGCAGACTTACGGAACGTGGACATCGTGGCTCCTTCCTCAGGTCCGCCGGGCGTGGCGGGCCAGAACGGGAACAGGCTCGCCGAGCACGCTCACCATCGGCTAACCGTTCGCTCACAACGCCACCGGCCGCATGTGCGGCCGCTCGCCCCCGACCAGCCGGAACCGCACCAGCTCAGCTGCGGCGACCACCATCTCGACTGGCTCCATCGTCCGCCGTTCCGCCACCCAGTCGATCAGCTTCGCCGGCTCGGGGATATCGCCGGTGAAGTGCAGCAGGTTCACGTACCAGATGTCCCGTCGCCCCTGCTCGAACCACGCATCCTCGCCGAGCTGCACCGTGAGCTCGTCCATGAACGCGTCAGCCGCCGAGTCCACCGGCTCAGCACATGCCATCACCGACCCCGGCGTCAGCGTCAGCCCCGTCACCCGCATCCGGAACGGACCACCCGCCGTACTGGCCATCGCCTGGAGATATCGCGCACACGCCGGATCCCCGACCGGCACCTCGCTCCGATACCCCTCCAGCGCTCGTACCGTGAAGTGCGCCGACCCGAGCTGTCCCGTCTGCCAATGCCATGCCCCGGCGATCCCCGCCGCGTCCGCGGTCAACGCATCCAGTTGCGGATCGTCAGCCGGCAGCATCACCGACAGCGGCCAGCTGGAAGAGCTCGTCGAACTTGCTGATGGCAGTTCCTCCTCGTTCGGGGTGCTGCCGTTACGACGCCGCGAAAGATTCAGAAGTTCTGGTGCTCCGATTGAGAACAATTTCAGCGCTCAGAGTGATGGACCCGCGCCCGGCCGGACGGAAAGGATAAAACCATGACTACACGTTTTGGTTTGTTCGTGCCGCAGGGCTGGAAAATGGATCTGGCGCAGATCGCCGATCCCGTCGAGCAGTGGGAAGCAATGACGGCGGTGGCGAAGCGGGCCGACGAGCAGTCCTGGGACTCGATCTGGCTGTTCGACCACTTCCACACGGTGCCGGAGCCGAGTGACAACACGACCTTCGAGTGCTGGACCGCGACGGCCGCCCTGGCCCGCGACACCCAGCGCGTCAACATCGGCCAGATGGTCGGCTGCAACGGCTACCGGAACCCCGCGCTGTACGCGAAGATCGCGTCCACCGTCGACGTCGCCAGCCACGGCCGCCTGTACGCCGGCATCGGCGCCGGCTGGTACGAGCACGAGTGGAAGGCCTACGGCTACGAGTGGACCGACGTGAAGCCGCGGATGGCCGCCTTCCGCGAAGCCACCGAGATCATCCACAAGATGTGGACCGAGGACCGCCCCGTCTACCAGGGCAAGTACCACTCGATCGACGGCCCGATCAACCTCCCCAAGGGCGCCGGCAACAACAAGCCCAAGCTCTGGATCGGCGGCGGCGGCCCCCAGGTCACCCTCAAACTCGTCGCCCAGTACGGCGACGCCGCCAACATCGGTGGCGGCAACCCCGACGTGATCCGCGAAAAGGTCGCCGTACTGAAGGAGCACTGCGACAAACTCGGCCGCGACTACGACTCGATCGTCAAGTCCACCGGTATCAACGTCTTCCCCATCGACAAGGGCGACGACCCCAAACTCGCCACCGACAAGGCCCGCGGCCCCCTCGACTGGGAACGCTTCTCGAACGACAACAAGATCGAAACTGAAGACGAGATCGCCAACCGCGTCGAAGCCGCCCTCGAAGCCGGCGCCGACTACATCATCTTCTACGTCCCCGGCCTCGCCTACGACCTGTCGCTGGTAGACCGCGTAGAGCAGGTAGCCAAGCGCTTCGCCTGATCTCCGCGGCATGCCATGCGTCGGGAAGGACACGTAGTAGTCGGGCTGAACGGCGATCCCGCGCCTCAGGCCGGCTGCGAATCCGTCTGCTGAAGCACCACTACGTGTCCTTCCCGACACCGAACCGGTGCCGGGTCACCCCTTGGTCGGGTGGCGTGGGGTCAGGGTGGCTTGGCGGACGGTGCGGCAGTCGTCGTTGAAGACGATGTCACCGTCGAACTGTTCGCCGTTCAGGACCCGGTGGAACCAGTAGCGCGCGTCGTCCCACATCAGGTCGAGGGGGAGCGCGTCAGCCGAGTACCACTGGGGTGCGATTTCGTCTGACTCCTGGGGTTCTCTTTGCCAGCGGTCGCTGACGAAGACGGTCAGGCGGCAGTCCCAGTCCGGGCGGGCCGGGAACCGGAAGACCACGGTGGCGTGCTCGCTCAGGTCCGACTCGGCGACCGCCACGGAGGACTCCTCCATCACTTCGCGGACAGTGGCGGCCCGTGCAGTCTCTCCGGGCTCGAGGCGACCGCCCAGGCCGACGATGTAGCCGGTCCCGAAGCCGGTCTTCTTTCGCCCGAGCAGTACGTCGGAGATCGTCCCGTCCGGCCCGCGGACGACGAGGTAGCACAAACACATCTCGGTGAGCGGCATGCGGAAGACCTTAAGGCCGCCGCCCGTGGGGCTGGGGATATGCGCAGACGACTACCTCCTGTCGTTCGGGTGAACGCCTCCTGGTTACTAGGCTGCTGCTGATGAAGCTCTTGCTGAGTTCATGGTTTCTCTCACCTGACAGTCGACCGCCTGTGCTGCCTACCGAGTTGGTCACCGCCAAGGCGGGCATCGTGCTGAACGCACTCGACGAGTACGGCGACTCACGTGCGCGCGACTATGACCGCGAGCGCCGTACGCTGCACAGCTTCGGCTACTCCTGCGAGGAGCTCGATCTTCGCGACTACTTCGCCGCGTCCAACGAACTCCCCGAACGCCTGAACAGCCTCGACCTCGTCTGGGCTTTAGGCGGCAACGCCTTCGTCCTGGCCCGCGCCATGACCCAGGCTCGCCTGCGCGACGCCATCGACAAGCAATCGCATCGGCCCGAGTTCACGTACGGCGGCTACTCGGCCGGTGCCTGTGTCGCCGGCCCCGACCTGCAAGGCATCGACCTCATGGACGACCCGACGGTGCTGCCGGAGGGCTACTCACCAACCGTCGCCCCGGATTGCCTCCGCCTGGTGCCTTACCGCATCGTTCCGCACTGGCGATCCGACCACCCCGAAGCCGACCGCGCCGAGCATGCCGCCAACCACCTCGCCGCCCATGACCTGGAGCACCGCCGCCTCCGCGACGGAGAAACCCTCCAAGCCTGACGGGCAACCGCCGCACCCACACAACAAAAGGGCGACGCCACGGAGCTGGGGGGGAGTAGCTCCGTGGCGTCGCCAGGCGCGCCTAGGGAGGGGTGGGGGCAGGCGCGCCGTCGGGGGTGGGGGTCAGCTGCCGAGGATTCCGGTGCCTAGGACGCCCAGGAGGCCTAGCAGGGACAGCAGGTTGCGGATGACCTGGTCGACGGCTTTGGCGCCGCCGGTCTGGTAGGCCGTGACGCACTTCTGCAGTTGGTCCTGCGTCGGTTTGGTGATGGTCACCTTCTTCATCTCGGACTGGCAGTACGTCGTTGCCTTGGACAACTCGGTGACGGTGGAGCCGACGGTTCCGACGATCAGGCCGACGGTGGTCTGCAGGGTGGCCACGCCGGGGGGCGGGGGCTTCGGCGACGTCGTCGGGGGCTTGGGGGACGGTGTGCCGGGTTGGGTCGGCTTCGTCGTGGGGGGCTTGGTGGTCGTCGGCTTGCTGGTCGGCTTGGTGGTGGCCGGCGGCTTCTTGGTCGGGTTGGTCCCGGGCTTGCCGGGTTGCTCGACCGTGCCGGTGGTCGGGGTGACGACCGGGTAGGTCTGCTGGTCGTTGGCCTGCGGGAGGTTGTTGTCGGCGGGGGCGTCGACGTCGGGGTCGCCGATCTGGTCGCCGGCGCGCTCGATGCCCTGGTCGCCGGTGCCGTTGCCGACTGCGATCCAGCTACCGGTGGCGTACGCCTTGGCGATGTTCATCACCAGGTTGGCGTAGTCGGTGGAGTGGTTGTAGCGCAGCAGCGCCTTCGTGAGGTCGTCGGCGCGCGCCATGTCGGTGCTGCCGGAGCACAGATAGACGCCGGTCGACATCGCCGCGTCGTCGATGTCCTGCGGATTCCGGACGCCGTCGCCGTCACCGTCGACACCCATCGAGCGCCAGGTGCCGGGGATGAACTGCATCGGGCCGACGGCACGGTCGAAGGCGGTGTCGCCGTCGAAGGCGCCCGCGTCGGTGTCGTTGATCTTGGCGGTCCGGGTGCCGTCCAGCCGAGGTCCGAAGATCCCTGGTACGGCGACGCCCTTGCTGTTCAGCATGCTGCCGCCGAAGCGGCCGTGGTTCGACTCGACCCGGCCGATCGCGGCGACCAGCGTCCACGGCAGATGGCAGGTCGGATCGGCCTGCCCGAGCAGCTGCTGGGTCCGCGAGTACGCCTTGAGTGCCGCCTTCGGGATGCCGTTGCGGGACAGGCCGGACACCACCTGGTTGGCCGGCTCGCCCGGTTCGACGCCGTGGCCCACGACGCCCGGCACCGGCACGTTGGCCGGCTCGGCGATCGGGGTGTTCGGTACGACGACCGAGTCCTTACCCGACAGGCCTTGTTCCAGCGACGCCGTGGCGACCGCCGGATCGTCGGTCGCGCTGACGGTGAACGCACTCGCGAACAACGCCAGCGGGATGAGCGGCGCGACCGAGCGCCACCCGTTTGCTGTGGCGCGGCGTTTGCCCTTCGCCATCGATGATCCCCTCCGTGACTCATCGACCTGTTCAGCCCCACGCTGCGAACAGGTCCTTCGTCGTTGCCCGGTCAACCGTCGCGATAGGTACAACGTCCGCCCCGCTGCGTGGGTTACGCGCCGGACCCCGACCATGTACGTGCAGTCACCGGGTACCCATACTGGCGCGTAACAACGCGCCTGTGAACCCCCTGGGAGCGGCAATCCTGCCGCCCGCCCACCGGACGCACTGGTCTGTCGGGGAGAATGGCGGCCGTGCCCGACCACACAGAACAGTCCGCCGCACTCTTCGACAGGGCCTCGGCCGTCACTCCCGGCGGAGTCAACTCTCCCGTCCGCGCGTTCCGCGCCGTCGGCGGCGTGCCGCGCTTCATGACTCAGGGTGACGGAAGTCACATCACTGACGTCGACGGCAACCGGTACCTCGACCTCGTCTGCTCCTGGGGCCCGATGCTGCTCGGCCACGCGCACCCCGAGGTGACGGCCGCCGTCCAGGCCGCGGTCGCCCGCGGTACGTCGTACGGGACGCCGACCGAGCCGGAGGTGCTGCTCGGCGAGGAGATCGTCGCCCGTACGCCGGTCGACAAGGTGCGGCTGGTCTCGTCCGGGACCGAGGCGACGATGTCGGCGCTCCGGCTGGCCCGCGGGTTCACCGGCCGGGCGAAGATCGTGAAGTTCGCCGGCTGCTACCACGGTCACGTCGACGCGCTGCTGGCCCAGGCCGGCTCCGGCGTGATCACGCTCGGTATCCCCGGTACGCCGGGAGTCACCGAAGCGACCACCGCGGACACGATCGTGCTGCCGTACAACGACCAGGCCGCCGTCACCGCCGCCTTCGCCGAGTACGGCGACCAGATCGCGGCCGTGATCACCGAGGCCTCGCCGGGCAACATGGGCGTGGTCCCGCCGCAGGACAACTTCAACGCGTTCCTCGCGAAGACCTGCACCGACAACGGCGCGCTGTTCATCTCCGACGAGGTGATGACCGGCTTCCGGATCACGAAGTCGGGCTACTACGGCGTCGACGGTGTCCGCCCCGATCTGATGACGTTCGGCAAGGTGATGGGCGGCGGCTTCCCGGCCGCGGCGTTCGGCGGTCGCGCCGACGTGATGGCGCACCTGGCCCCGGAGGGCTCGGTCTACCAGGCCGGCACCCTGTCCGGGAACCCGATCGCGACCACCGCCGGACTCACCACGTTGCGACTGGCAACCGACGAGGTCTACGCGAAGCTCGACCGGACCGCACTGACCATCCAGAGCCTGGTGAGCGCCGCGCTGGACAAGGAAGGTGTGCCGCACGTCATCCAGGCCGCCGGGAACCTCTTCAGCGTCTTCTTCGTGGAGTCTGAGGAGAAGCGCGTCATCACGAACTTCGTCGATGCCGGTGAGCAGGTGCTGCCGAGGTTCGCTGCGTTCTTCCATGCCATGCTGGACGGCGGGGTGTACCTGCCGCCGAGCGCGTTCGAGGCCTGGTTCGTCAGCAGCGCGATCGACGACGACGGGCTCGCCGAGATCGAGTCCGCTCTTGCACCCGCAGCCGCCGCAGCGGCCGCCGTACAGAACTGAGAGGCAAGCAGTGACCGAAACGACGGTCGTGCACCTGATGCGTCACGGCGAGGTGCACAACCCGACCGGCGTGCTCTACGGCCGGATCCCCGACTTCCACCTGTCCGACCTCGGCCGTGCGATGGCCGACCGGGTCGCCGAGCACGTGAAGAACCGCGATGTCGTGCACCTGGTCAGCTCGCCGCTGGAGCGGGCCCAGGAGACGATGGAGCCGATCGCGAAGGTGTTCGGGATCACCCCGGATCTCGACGAGCGGGTGATCGAGGCGGCCAACCTGTTCGAGGGCAAGAAGTTCGGGGTCGGCGACGGCGCCCTGAAGAACCCGAGCGCCTGGTGGCTGCTGCGCAACCCGGTGAAGCCGTCCTGGGGTGAGCCGTACCAGCAGATCGTCCGGCGGATGCGGGACGCGATCGAGACCGCCCGGCAGAAGGCCGCCGGGCACGAGGCGCTGATCGTTTCGCACCAGCTGCCGATCTGGATCGTCCGGTCCGCGATCGAGGGCCGCCGGCTGTGGCACGACCCGCGCAAGCGGCAGTGCAGCCTGGCCAGCCTGACCTCGTTCACCTTCCACGGTGAGTCGATCGTCTCGGTCGGCTACTCCGAACCGGCCAAGGACCTGTTGCCGGTCAAGAACCCCAAGAAGTTCGTCGGCGGTGCGTGATGAAGTTCCGCCGTACGACGCTCTTGATCGCCGGAGTGCTGCTGGTCGCGGGGTGCACGACCGGGCAGGACTCCGCGCAGGACAGGCAGGGTCAGTCCGGCTTCGTCAGCGGCAGCAGCAACGTGTCGGTCTTCGCCAAGGCCGACCGCAAGCCGGCCCCGGCGCTGAGCGGTGACACGCTCGACGGCAAGAAGTGGACGCTGTCCGACCAGCTCGGCAAGGTGGTCGTCCTGAACGTCTGGGGCTCGTGGTGCCCGCCGTGCCGCCAGGAGGCGCCGGACTTCGCGAAGGCCGCGGAAGAGCTCGGCCCGTCGGTGCAGTTCGTCGGACTGAACACCCGCGACCTCGACCCGGCCCCGGCGAAGCGATTCCAGCAGGAGTTCAAGATCCCGTACCCGAGTGTGTACGACCCGTCCGGCGCGGCGCTGCTGCGGTTCCGCGGCCAGATCTCGCCGAACGCGATCCCGACCACGCTCGTGATCGACAAGGACGGCAAGGTCGCCGCCCGCGCGATCGCGCGGATCACCAAGGACACGTTGCTCGGCATGGTCAAGGACGCTGGTTGAGCTGATGGGTCAGTGGTTCGCCGACGCCATGACGGGGTCGATGCTGGTGGCACTGCCGATCGCGGTGCTGGCCGGAGCGATCTCGTTCTTCTCGCCGTGCGTCGTGCCACTGCTCCCCGGCTATCTGTCCTACGTGACCGGATTGTCCGCGGCCGAGCTGGGCTCGAAGCAGCGCGGCCGGATGCTCGCCGGTACGGCGTTGTTCGTGGCCGGCTTCTCGGCCGTGTTCATCCTGACCGGTGTGGTGTTCGGCAAGGCCGGTGACCTGCTGCTCGAGCACCAGGGCGTGATCACCAAGGTCCTCGGCGGCCTGACCATCGTGCTCGGCCTCGCCTTCCTCGGCGGATTCGGCTTCCTGCAAAAGGATCTGCGGGTGCACCGGGTCCCGGCGGTCGGGATCGCGGCCGCGCCGCTGCTCGGTGTGCTGTTCGGCTTCGGCTGGACGCCTTGCATCGGCCCGACGCTCGGCACGGTGATGACGCTGGCGACGACCGAAGGCAGTAGCGGTCGCGGCGCCTTGCTGGCTTTGGTGTTCAGCCTCGGGCTGGGGATTCCGTTCATCGTGGCCGCGCTGGCCTTCCGGCGGATGCTGGCCGCGGTCGCGTGGGTGCGCAAGCACCAGGTGCTGGTGATCCGGATCGGCGGCGTACTGATGATCACCGTCGGTCTGCTGCTGCTGACAGGAGTTTGGGATGTGATGACCGCGGACCTGCGGCAATGGGTGGCCAACTTCGGGTCGGCGGTGTGAGATGACCGAAGTACAGGATCGGATCGCGGCCGGCTCCAGCCCGGACGGGCAGCCGGAGCTGCCGGCGCTGGGGCTGAAGGGCTGGCTGCGCTGGACCTGGCGGCAGCTCACGTCGATGAAGACCGCGCTGGTGCTGCTGTTCCTGCTCGCGCTCGGCGCCGTCCCGGGATCGCTGATCCCACAGACCGGGGTCGACCCGATCAAGGTCGCGGACTTCCTCGAGCTGCACCCGAAGCTCGGCCCGTTCTACGACAAGCTCGGGCTCTTCGACGTCTACAAGTCGGCCTGGTTCTCGGCGATCTACCTGCTGCTGTTCATCTCGCTGATCGGCTGTGTGGTGCCGCGCCTCGGCGTGTACCTGAAGGCCGTCCGGTCCCGCCCGCCGAAGCCGCCGCGCAACCTCAACCGCCTGCAGGGTTACGAGTCGTTCACCGTCGATGACGACGCCGACGTCGTACTGGAGGCTGCGCGCAGCGAGCTGCGCCGGCGCCGCTTCCGGGTCGAGTCGTACGACGGCGCGATCGGCGCCGAGCGCGGTTACCTGCGCGAAGCCGGCAACCTGGTCTTCCACTTCTCACTGATCGTCGCGCTGATCGGCGTCGCCTGGGGATCGCTGTTCGGCTACCGCGGCACCGTATTGGTTGTCGTGGGCAACGGCTTTGCCAACTCGCTGGCCCAGTACGACGACTTCACGTCGGGCGCCGCATTCGACACCGAGAACGATCTGCCGCCGTTCCTGCTGAAGGTGAACAGCTTCAAGGCGACCTTCCAGGAGGACGGGCCGCAGCGTGGCGCCGCGCGCGAGTTCAACGCCGGCCTGACCTACGAGGAGACGCCGGACGGGCCGCAGAAGTCCTACGACCTGCAGGTCAACCATCCGCTCAAGCTCGACGGCAGCACGGTCTACCTGCTCGGCCACGGCTACGCGCCGAAGGTGACGGTGAAGGACGGCTCCGGCCAGGTCGCGTTCTCCGGACCGGCACCGTTCCTCCCGCAGGACGGCAACTTCTCGTCGTTCGGCGTGATCAAGGCCCCGGACGCGCGGCCGGTCACGCTCGGCTTCGAGGGATACTTCCTGCCCAGCGCATTGATCGACAACCTCGGTCCGCGCTCGGTCTTCCCGTCTGATCTCAACCCCATGCTGGTGATGACCGGGTACTACGGCCGGCCCCAGAAGGAGACGGGCAAGCCGGAGTCGGTCTACCAGCTGGACAAGTCGAAGCTGACCCAGTTCCAGAAGGACGGCGACAAGCTGCGGTTCCAGCTCAAGCCCGGTGACAGCCTGACGCTGCCCGACAAGGCCGGCTCGATCACGTTCGACGGCTACACCCAGTGGGTGAAGCTGCAGATCAGCCACACCCCGGGCCTGTACGTCGCGCTGGCCGGGCTGGTGCTGATGATCCTCGGGCTGATGGCGTCGCTGTTCATCCACCCGCGCCGTACCTGGGTTCGGGTCCGGACCGAGGACGGGCGTACCGTGGTCGAGGTCGCAGGCCTGGACCGGGGGCCGGAGCGTGGCATCGGCGACGAGCTCGAAGCGATCGGCAAGGCCATCAAGAAGCAGGAGCAGGTATGAATTCGTCCACGCTGGCGTCGCTGTCGAATCTGTTGATCCCGACCGCCACAGTCATCTACACGATCGCCCTGCTGGCGCACACGGCCGAGTGGGCCGCCGGCCTGCGGGTGCCCCGCAAGGCCGAGGAGAAGGTCCTGGTCGGTGCGGGCGGTCCGGATGTTCCGGTCGAGCCTGAGGTCCCCGAGACTCCGTCGGTGCGGGCCGAGCAGGCCAGCCGGATCGGCGTCCTGCTGACCCTGCTGGCCTTCGTGCTGCACGCGGGTGGGGTGCTCACCCGCGGTCTCGCCGCCGGGCGGGTGCCCTGGGGCAACATGTACGAGTTCTCGATCACCGCTTCGCTGGCGGTGGCCGCTGTCTACCTGGTGATGCTCAAGCGTCAGCGGCTGCAGTGGCTGGGTCTCGGCGTCACGTTCGTCATCGCCGGCACGCTCGGCCTCGCCGTACTGGCTTTCTATGTACCGGCCGGTGACCTGCTGCCGTCGCTGCACTCGTACTGGCTGGTCATCCACGTGTCCGCGGCCGCGATCGCCGGTGGTGGATTCACCGTTGGTGGGCTGGCATCCGCCCTGTACCTGATCAAGTCGCGGGCCGAGCGGCGTGCGACCGATGGCAAGCCGATGCCGGCCGCGCTGCGCCGGGTCCCGTCGTCCGCGGCGATCGACGCGGTGGCCTACAAGGTGCACGCCTTCGCCTTCCCGCTCTGGACCTTCGGTGTCCTCGTCGCCGGGCCGATCTGGGCGTACTACGCCTGGGGTCGCGCGTGGGGCTGGGATCCCAAGGAGGTCTGGTCGCTGGTGACCTGGGTCGTGTACGCCGGGTACCTGCACGCGCGGGCGACGGCCGGCTGGCGTGGCCGCCGGGCCGCGTGGGTCGCGATCGCCGGCTGGTTCGTCTTCCTGTTCAACTTCATCGGCGTGAACCTGCTGCTGTCCGGCTTCCACGCCTACTCGGGGCTGTGAGATGAAGGAATTCGCCATCTACACCGGCCTGCGGGCCGGTCTGTTCGCACTGTGCTTCGCGGTCCTGTACTTCCCGTTGCAGAAGCAGCTGGGGGTCTTCCCACTGCTGCTGGTGGCCCTCATCATCTCCTCGATCCTGTCGATCTTCGTGCTCCGCGCGGCCCGCGACCGGCTGGCCGGCAAGATCGAGCACCGCGCCGGGAAGATGTCCCAGCGCATCGAGTCGGCCCGCTCCGCCGAGGACGACGAGCAGTAGTTCGCCGCTCCTGACGCCGTACCACTGCATCGAGTGGTACGGAGAGTGACGCATGCCACTCGGAGGCTTTTCCGGAAATCCTTTGTGCATTTCTTCACTTGAGGCGTACCGTGATGGATAGAACGAAACGGTTTCGTTCTATCTGCAATCAGACGCTTACTCAGGGTGATGATGATCGAAACTGCGCGCCAGCGGCCACGGGTCGAAGGGGGCCGCGAGGAGGAGATCCTCGAGGCGACCGTCGCAGTACTGGCCGAGCTCGGGTACGACCGGCTGACCATGGACGCGGTCGCCACGATGGCGAAGGCCAGCAAGGCGACGCTGTACCGGCGCTGGTCGACCAAGGCCGACCTGGTCGTCGACGCGATCAGCCGGGCGAAGGGCTGCCCGATCCCGGAGGACGTCGACACCGGCAGCCTCCGCGGTGACCTGATCGCGATGTCGTGCGGCGACGGCGGGTTCACCGACGAGCTGCCGATGTCGGTGATCGCCGGCCTGGTGACGGCGCTGCACCGCGACACCGACCTGCAGAAGGCGTTCCAGGAGCGGTTCCTGGCGCCGCGGCAGGACATCAGCGTCGGGGTGTACCAGCGGGCGGTCGCCCGCGGCGAGATCGGGCCCGACATCGACATCGAGATGCTCTCGGTGACGTTGCCGGCCGTGATCGTGCACCAGGCCTACATCCTCGGCCAGCAACCGACCGAGGATCTGATCCTCCGAGTGATCGACAACATCATCCTGCCGGCGGCCCGGGGGTCGCAGGCGAGCTGACCGGCGAGGGGCTGGTCGGCGCATCGGCAACACGTATGCGCAAAAGGGGAAA
Source organism: Kribbella sp. NPDC005582 (assembly GCF_040605415.1). Taxonomy (NCBI): domain Bacteria; kingdom Bacillati; phylum Actinomycetota; class Actinomycetes; order Propionibacteriales; family Kribbellaceae; genus Kribbella; species Kribbella sp. NPDC005582. The sequence goes on along the minus strand of NZ_JBEXCU010000001.1, from coordinate 1,270,185 downwards.
TCTCATGTCCGAAGACGTCGTCAAGGGTGATCGCCCGGTCGACTCCGTGCCCAGTGACAGGCCCACTGACGGGCCCACTCACGGGCACCGCAACCTGGGGATCGCGCTGGCCCTGATCAGCATGGCGCAGCTGATGGTGGTGCTGGACGGCACCGTCGTCAACATCGCCCTGCCGCACATCAAGACGGCCCTCGGCTTCACCGACGCCTCGCTGCCGTGGGTGGTCAACGCCTACGCGCTGGCCTTCGGCGGTCTGCTGCTGCTCGGCGGCCGGATGGGTGACATCCTCGGCCGCCGCAAGGTGTTCATCTTCGGTGTCGTCCTGTTCGGGGCGGCGTCGCTCGTCGGCGGTATCGCCCAGAGCGAGGGCGTGCTGCTCGCCAGCCGGATCCTGCAGGGCGTCGCCGCGGCGGCCGCTTCGCCGAACGCGCTGGCACTGATCACCACCACCTTCCCGGCCGGCAAGGAGCGCAACCGCGCCATGGCCGTGTACGCCGCGATGTCCGGGGCCGGTGCGGCCGTCGGTCTGATCCTCGGTGGCGCGTTGACCGAGCTGTCGTGGCGCTGGACCTTCTTCATCAACACGCCGATCGGCCTGATCGTCGCCGTACTGGCGTTCCGGTACCTGGGGGAGTCGGCGCGGCAGACGGGCAAGTTCGACCTGCCTGGCGCGATCACCGGCACCGTCGGTCTGACCTCGCTGGTCTACGGTCTGACCCGCGCGGGCTCCGAGGGCTGGGGCGACACCTTGACGCTGGGCTTCATCGGCGCCGGCGTCGTACTGATCGCACTGTTCCTGTTCATCGAGGCGCGCTCGCGGCACGCGTTGATGCCGTTCCGGATCCTCGCGAACCGGACCCGTGGCGTCAGCTTCTTCGTGATGCTGATCGTCGGTGCGGCGATGTTCTCGATGTTCTACTTCCTGGGCATCTTCGTGCAGATGATCATGGGCTACAGCGCGATCCAGACCGGTCTCGCGTTCCTGCCGTTCAGTGTCGGCATCGTGGCCGCCGCGCAGACCGCGTCGGCCCTGGTCTCCCGGATGGACCCGCGCTGGATCGCGGGCGCCGGTGGGGTGTTCGTCGCGGCCGGCATGTTCGGGTTCAGCCGGCTCCAGGTGGACTCGTCGTACGGGACGCACCTGCTGCCGTTCATCCTGCTGCTCGCCTTCGGGATGGGCCTGATCTTCGTGCCGCTCACGCTGACCGCGGTCAGCGGCGTCGCGAACGAGGACTCGGGCGTCGGCTCCGCCGTACTGAACACGGTCCAGCAGATCGGTGGTGCGATCGGCCTGGCGCTGCTCGGCACGATCTCCGCCAACGCGATCAAGGACAAGTTCACCGAGCTGGCCCCGGGCCTGCAGAAGGCCGCCGAGGCCGGGCAGTCGCCGGAGCAGCTCGAGCAGCTGAAGAACCAGTTCACCGCGGTCGCCACCACGCACGGTTTCACCCGGGCGTTCCTCTGGTCGACGTTCCTGGCCCTCGGGTCGGCGATCATTACCTTGATCGGCCTGTCGATCAAGCACAAGGACCTGGCCACCGACAGCAACGCGCCGGTGCACATGGGCTGATCGCCCCGCAAGGCTGAAAGGCCCGCTTCCCGGGAGGGGGGAAGCGGGCCTTTCTCTTGTGCTACAGGCTTTTGTGCATCACGTGATGCTTGAGGACCCGGTCGCCGAGGATCTCCTCCTCGTTCCGGACCACGACGTACCCGCTGCGTTCGTACAGGCCGATCGCCTTGTCGTTGCCCTCAGCAACCGCCAGGGCCAGGGTGTGCGCACCGGCCGCGCGGGCGATCTCCTCGACCCAGGCCATCAACCGGTCCCCGACACCCTTCCCGCGGCCGGCCGGCGCGACCCACATCGAGATCAGCTCGACCTCACCCTCGGCTTCGCCCGGGATCCCGCTGCACATGCCGACCGGCGTACCGTCGAGCAGAGCGACGACGTTACGCGCGCCAGGCATGTCCAGCCGGCCCCGCCACTTCTCCTCGGGCGCATCCGTCCAGTCGGCCGACGTCGACCCGAACGCGTACGGCGACTCCGCCAGCGCCGCGAGCCGCAGGTCGCGCCAGACCTTCCAGTCGTCGGAGCTCAGTTCCTGAAGTTCGATCATGAGCTCAGGATCTCCCGCCCGGCGGGTCCGGCGACACCGATTTAGCGGGGCGGGCGGAGCTTGTCGGAGACCCAGTCGCGGACGCCGCCGAGGCCGTCGCCGAGGTCGCGGAGCACTTTGGCGAGCGGGTCCTGCGAGCGGGCGAAGGCGTCGCTGTACGACTTGGCCGCGTTCTTGGCCTCCTGCGACATCGACGCGTCGGCGTCGTCCTGGCGCTTGGGGTAGTCGCCGGAGACGATCGTCGTGTACTCGCCCTCGTCGACCCAGCGCCGCAGCTCGTGCGCACGGATGACCGCCAGCGGGTGCGACTGCGCCTCGAGCAGCAGCAGCTTCAGCACGCTGTCGCGCAGGTCGCCGGAGCTCTCGTACTCCGTGCCCTGCGCGAGGAACGCGGTGGTGTCGAGCTCGGCGAGCTGACCGCCGCTGGCCAGCTTCATCTGCACGCGGAGCGCAACAGCCGGGTCCTGTACGGCGAGCAGTCCGGCGCGGTCGCCGGACAGCTCGGCCTTGCGCGACCATTCGTGCAGCGCGGCGATGATCGCCCGGATGCCCAGTGCGCCGATCGGCATCCAGTTCATCGCGCCGGTCAGCCGCATCAGCCAGAACAGCAGCGACTGGTAGAGCGCGTGACCGCTCTGCGCGTGACCGAGCTCGTGCCCGAGGATGAACCGCAGCTCCTCCTCGTCGAGCCCCTGCAGCAGCGCGCTGTTCACGACGATGATCGGCTTGTCCAACCCGATCGTGAAAGCGTTCCAGATCGGGCTGTTGGTGATGTAGAGCTCCGGCAGCTGCCGTACGTCGAGCGTGCTGCCCGCCTCGGTGTAGAGCCGGTGCACCCGCGGGAACTGGCGCTCGTCGACCCGGATCGCCGACCCGAGGAACTGCAGCCGCACGGCGCGCTCGTCGATCAGCCCGGAGATCTTCCGCAGCACGAAGTCGAAGCCCTTGAGCTGCCGCAGCGCCACCAGCGCGCCCCGGTCCGCCGGGTGCTCCCACGCCCGCGAACTGATGTCCGTCAGCGTGACCCTGGTCCTGGTCGGCCGGTCGTCGTTGTTGGTCATCGTTCCCCCACAGGTCGGCGTGTGCGTCCCAAGGTAGCTCGATCCAGGGGTCTGACCGACTTTGGCCGGAATGCTCGTCACTGCCACTTCCGGCAATCACGCTGGAGCCAGACAACTCTCCACCGCCCCTGGAGGACCACATGATCCGATCCGCCCTCGGTGCGGCCGTCGCCTTGGCCGCACTGACTCTCACGCCCGCGGCCTCCGCCGGCGCCGTACAGGATGCTGCACCGGCCCCGGGCAGCTACATGGCGCAGCGGGCCGCACTGCAGACCGGTAAGGCCGGCACGGCCATGACGCCGCTGGCGCGGCCGCTGCTGCGAGTGCCGTTCCGCTGCAATGAGACGTGGTCCGGCGCGAGCCGCTCCGGCCACAGCCCGTCGTACTACGCCGTCGACCTCAACTGGGGCTCGGGCACCGACGACCTCGGCAAGCCGGTCAAGACGAGCGCGGCCGGCACTGTCGTGCGCTCGGCGTACGACGCCGGTGGCTACGGCAACTACATCGAGATCGCCCACGGCGACGGCTGGCACACCCTCTACGCCCACCTGCAGAGCCGCGCCGTGGGGGTCGGCGCCACCGTCACCGACAGCACCCAGATCGGCCGCGTCGGCGACACCGGCAACGTCACCGGCCCCCACCTCCACTACGAACAGATCCACGACGGCACCGTCGTACCCGCCCTCTTCGGCACCAGCACCTGGGTCGCCTACCCCGGCCCCGCCGGCTACAGCCGCATCCGCGACTGCTGAGCCACCCGTGAAGCGCCGACCCGTTAGGGTTGCGGGTCGGCGTGGACGGTCGGATGGGGAGAGCTCGTGGCAACCGGTGTCGAGAACCTGCTGGAGATCAACCGGACCCTGCTGACCCTCGAACGACAGCTGCGGGAGGCGCGGGTAGCTCGGCGCGCAGCCCGGTTGGCGATCATCGGACTCCCGCTCGCAGCCTTCGGCGCGCTGGCACTCAAGATCGCACCGGACTTCGGTGTGGACAAGCGGCTGATCGGTTGGCCAATCGGAGTGGCCATCGCAGCCATGCTGCTGTGGCTGGCGTTCTACGGCTTCAGCCGCTCGGAGACGGATGGGCCGCCGGCTCCGGAAGAGCTGGAGCTCGAGCTGGCCGTGAGCCGGGAGCGAAAGGCTCATCTGCTGGCCGGCCTGGCGGGGCAGACTTTGCCGCGACAGTACGCCTACTGGGACCAGCTCGACGCTGAGCTCGAGACGCTGCGCAGGAGCGCGGCGTACTACCGTCGCATCAACAACTACCTGCAATCGACGGTGATCGTCGGCTCGCTGGCGGCGACCGCGGTCTCGAGCCTCTCGCTGGCCGACCAGGCCCTACGGTGGGCAGGAGTCGGTACGACGTTCGCCGTCGGGCTGGCAGCCGGGTTCACCGGCTACTTCAAGTTCCGCGAGCGAAGCTTCTACTTGCAGCAGACGGCCGACGCCGTGGAGTACGAACGGAACTGCTTCAACTTGGGCATCGGCCGGTACAAGGGGAAGCCGGAGCAGGAGGCGCTCGTGGAGCTCGTCGAAGAGGTCGAGCGGCTGCGGTCGGAGCAGCGCAAGCGGGAGCAGAACATCGATCAGCCTCCGGAGCGCGCCGAGAGCTGATGTCCTCCGCTCGGAATACCCATTTCTTGACGGAGCACCTAGCCTGCTGCGCATGAGTGACAGCGGGGTATGTCGTGAGGTGGATCGTCGGGACGACAAGGCGCGCGCCTGGGTGTCCGAGGCGATCCGGATCGTCGAAGCGGATGCGAACCGGAGCGCGGACACGCATCTGCACGTGTTTCCGATGCTGGCTGTCACCGGGGTCGACCTGTATCTGAAGGACGAGTCCGTCCATCCGACCGGGTCGCTCAAGCATCGGCTCGCGCGGTCGCTGTTCCTGTATGCACTGTGCAACGGGTGGATCAGCGAGGGGACGCCGGTGATCGAGGCGTCCAGCGGCTCGACCGCGGTCAGTGAGGCGTACTTCGCCCGGCTGCTCGGGCTGCCGTTCGTGGCGGTGATGCCGGCCTCGACCAGCCCGGAGAAGATCGAGCTGATCGAGTTCTACGGCGGCCGCTGCCACTTCGTCGAGCGCTCGGGCCAGATCTACGGCGAGGCCAAGCGGCTCGCCGAGGAGACCGGCGGCCACTACATGGACCAGTTCACGTACGCCGAGCGCGCCACCGACTGGCGCGGCAACAACAACATCGCCGAGTCGATCTTCGACCAGCTCGCGCTGGAACAGCACCCGGTCCCGACCTGGATCGTCGTCGGCGCCGGCACCGGCGGTACGTCGGCCACCATCGGCCGCTACGTCCGCTACCAGCGCCACGACACCTCGGTCGCCGTCGTTGACCCCGAGAACTCGGCCTTCTTCCCGGCCTTCGAGTCCGGCGACAACGACTTCGCCACCGGCCGCCCCTCCCGCATCGAAGGCATCGGCCGCCCCCGCGTCGAACCCTCCTTCGTCCTCGGCGTCGTCGACCGCATGATCGCCGTCCCCGACGCCGCCTCGATCGCCGCCATGCAGTTCTGTTCCCGAGTCACCGGCCGCCTCGTCGGCGGCTCCACCGGCACCAACCTCTGGGGCTCACTCCGCCTCGCCGCCGAAATGCGCCGTACCGGCGTCCGCGGCAGTGTCGTCACCCTGCTCTGCGACAGCGGCGAACGCTACGGCAACACCTACTACGACGAAGCCTGGCTCCGCACCAGCGGCATCGACATCACGCCGTACCTGGCCACACTCGAAACCTTCGCCACCACCGGCGAATGGAACGAACCGCAGTAGCTTCTCCTGTCCGGGCTACCGCCCGGGACCTGTGCGCTGCCGCGCACCTGGGCGGGCTGCCGCCCGCGCTCCCCGCTCCTTCGTCGCTCCCACCCACCCCTTCGAAAGCGTCCGGGGCCGGCGCGGTTCGGCACCGGATCGGGTTGTGGGCGAGCGGACCGCTGGGGCCCCTGCTGGTAAGTAGCAGCTGACAAATGGCTGCTTATCGGCTTAGGAAGCACGGGAGTTGCATCTGATGCAAGAACTCCCGTCGGTCGCGCTTGTCGTTGCGCTCGGCAACCGACCAGGTAGGCATAGGTTTCCGGCGTTAAATGCAGGATTCCACGCTCAGGAGTGGTCGGTGGATGGTGTTCCGGGCTTCGTCCGCGGCTGTTGCGTGACCCTGGCGTCACGCTGTTCCGAGCCGATGACTCAGTACCAGTCCCACCAGCGGCGCCGTGAGGAGCGCCGCAATCACTCGTGTCATCCGTATACCCCTGAGAGTGCGCCGGTCCGCCCGCTCCGCCAAGAACCGCGCCGAAGAAATGCGCGATCGGGCGCAGCGGGTGGACCAGAACCCATCAGGTGCCGGTGATGTGGAAGACCTTGCTGTAGCCGGTCAGATAGTTGCGGCAGGCGACCATCTGGGCACGGTACGGAATCCTGCCCCGGTACGCCGGTTGCGCGTTGAGCGTGAAGCGACCGCTCTGCCGGACACTCGCCGTACCGACGGTGCGCCACTGCGAGGCGCCGTACAGACGCTGCAGGTTGACCGGGCAGCCCGCGGGACTGCCGGCGACGGTGCCGTTGACCAGCACGATGGTGCCGACCGGCGCGCTGGCCTTGGACGGCGTTGCCGTGACCACGCTCGGATGCGGGATCCGCATGCTGAGCCCGCCGACCGGCGCCTGGGTCCCCGGCAGCAGCAGACAGTTGAGGAAGTCGGCGTCCGCGGCCGCGTACGACTTGGTGATGTAGCCGGCGGTGTCGGTGAGCACGGTCCCCGCCGTACCGACGCGCTCGACACAGCCGTTGTCGTTGCCGAGCAGGACCTTCAGGCGGGTTCCGTAGGGCTGCTTGGTGGCCGAGTCGATCACCGACCAGCGGACCGAGTACGGCTTTCCGGGCGGGACCGGGTTCGGAGTCACCCGGGCGGTGATCCGCGGCACGTGCTGGCCCGAGACCGAGATCCGCACCGGGTTCGGGTAGGTGGTGGGATCGGTGTTGTCACCGCTGGCCGGGTCGAACCGGCCGACCTTCAGCCCGAAGATCTCGAAGGTGCCGTTGGCGGTGGACGGTACGTCGACCTTGCCGCGCCAGGTGCCGTTGCGGACCGTGCCGTCGACCACTGTCAGCGGCGAGGAGTAGAGGTCGTTGAGTGGTCCTTCGTTCGCCCCGTACCGCTGCAGGATCGCGTAGAGCGTGAAGCCGCCGGGCGGCGGTTCGGGTTCGCTGAAGTTGTAGGAGGCCTTGACCGTGATCGTGACCGGGACCGTGTTCAGCCCGGCGACCGCGACGCGGGTCTTGTCGACCGTGACCGAGTGCACAGTCAGATCGGGATTCGGCGCCGCGAGCGCCGTCGGCGTACCGCTGAGCACCGCGCCCACGAGGGGCGCGGCGAGCAGCGTGGCCACGAGATGTCGGGTCCACATGACTTCAGAGTGACACTTTCCCCGCGCAAGACTGGACCGGAATCACAGACCGGTGATGCTGAAATTCTCGCTGTAGGCCGTGACGAAGCGGTAGCAGTTCGGCAACTGGACGCGGTACGGGATCCTGCCCTTGTACGACGGCGTCGCGGTCAGGGTGAACCGGACGCTCTCGCGCACCTTGGCCGAGTTCACGGTCCGCCACTGGGTGGCGCCGTACAGCCGCTGCAGGTGGGTCGCACAGCGGGCCGGAGCGCCGGTGACTGAACCGTTGACCGCGACGTTCGTCCCGACCTGGGCCGAGGTCTTCGCCGGGGTCGCCGACACGAGCCCAGGCGCGTTCGTCGGCTTCGGCCAGGGTGTCCCCTTGGGTCTTGCTCCTGGGGCCGACGACCAGTATTTCGCCGACGCTGCCCGTGCTCTGGTCTCCGGAATGTCGCTCATCGATCACGATGGGGATGTTTCCTGATCGGATCGCATCGGGATTTGCTTTCGGCGTTAGGTGAGTCGGGCGGTGATGTCGTCGGCTAGTTTGCCGAGTAGGCGGCCTAGGTCGGCGCGGTCCTGGGCGGGCCATTCGGCGACTACCTCGCGGAAGAAGCCGAGGACGGTGGTGAGGTAAGTCGTCGCGGCTTCGGCGCCGGTGGGGGTGGGTTCGATGAGGCTGGCGCGTTTGTCGTGGGGGTCGGTGACGCGCTGGACGAGGCCGCGTTGTTCGAGGGCCTGGACCTGGCGGGTGATGTGGGGGCCGGCGACCTGCATGCGGTCGGCGATCTCGCCGATGCGCAGGGGGCCGCCGGCGTTGGCGAGGGTGACGAGGATCGTCATGCCGGGGCGGTCGAGGTTGAGGCCGGTCGCGTCGGTGGCCCGTTGGGCGAGCTGGCCGCGGCTGATGGCGGCGCTGAGCTGGGTCAGCCGGGGGAGCACGTCGAGCAGGTCGTCGTCGCGGGTCAATTGATTACCTAACTTAGGTATGTATATGCTGAAGGAGATCGATACCTAAAGTACCTATCTCTCTCGGAGGATGCATCATGACTCGCAGCGTGCTGATCTCCGGCGCCAGCATTGCCGGCCCGGCCCTCGCCTACTGGCTCGACCAGTACGGCTTCGACGTCACCGTGGTGGAGAAGTCCGACGCGCTCCGCGGTGGCGGCTACGCGATCGACATTCGCGGTACGGCGCGGGAAGTCGTCGAGCGGATGGGCTTGTTGCCCGAGCTGCGCAAGGCGCACGTCGACTCGCGCAGGATCTCGTTCATTGCGCCGGACGGCGGGCTGATCGCGTCGCTGCGGCCGGAGGTGATGACCGGTGGTGAGGAAGGCCTCGATCTGGAGGTACGGCGGGGAGACCTGGCTGATGTGCTCTTCGCGGCGACTCGGGATCGGGTCGACTACCGGTTCGGCGACTCGATCGCGCGGCTCGACGACCGCGGTGACCGGGTGGATGTCCGGTTCGAGAGCGGTGCCGAGCAGTCGTTCGATCTGGTGATCGGCGCCGACGGCCTGCACTCGAACACGCGGAGTCTCGTGTTCGGTCCGGAGGAGAACTACCACCGCTACATCGGCTTCGCCTTCGCGGGCTTCACCCTGCCGAACGACTTCGGCCTCGACCACGAGGCGCTCATCTGGAACATGCCCGGCCGCTGCGCAGCGCTCAACGCGCATGAGCCCGACGAGCTGGTCCACGGCTTCCTCACCTTCCGGCAGGAGGAGCCGCCGTACGACGCCTTCCGGAACCCGCAGGCGCAGCGGGAGCTGGTGGCCAGCAAGTTCCCGGAGCAGACGTGGCACGTGCCGCGGCTGGTGGAGGCGATGCGGAACGCGGACGACATGTTCTTCGATGTGGTCAGCCAGATCCACATGCCGGGCTGGTCGCGCGGACGGGTCGCTTTGGTTGGTGATGCGGCCTATGCGACGTCGTTCATGTCCGGTCAGGGGTCGAGTGTCGCTCTGGTCGGCGCTTACGTACTGGCTGGCGAGCTGGCGACGCACACGGACCACACCGAGGCCTTCACTTCGTATGAGCAGCGGGTGCGTGGATTCGTCGAGCAGAACCAAGCCCTGGTTCAGCAGGGGCAGTCAGGTCTGGCTCCGACGACACAGGACCTGCTGGATGCCCGCAACGAAGCACTCCGTGGTCAGACAGTCCGGCGCGACGATCGCACGCAGGTGCACAACGCCCTGGTGCTGCCTGACTATGACGCGATGAACAGCCCGACCGTGAGCCCGACTGCATAGAGGAGCTCGGTGAGGCCGGTGCCCTGCAGCACTGGGATGAGTGCGGGGCCCACGGCATCGCCGAGCACGGTGCGGGTCGACTTGATTGCGAGCGGTACGGCGATGAAGGCCAGCAGCGCCCAGGGGGTCGCGAAAGCAGAGGCGATCGCCAGGATGAACGCCAGCCCGATCAGACCGGCGTACAGCTTCCGTGAGTTCGCAGCACCGAGTACGACGGCCAGCGTGCGCTTGCCGGTCACGGTGTCGGTGGGGATGTCGCGGAGGTTGTTCGCGACCAGGAGCGCGCAGGCAATCGCACCGACCGACACTGCGCCGGCCACTGCGACCCAGCTCAGCTTCTCGGCCTGGACGAAGGTCGTGCCCAGTACGGCGACCAGTCCGAAGAACAGGAAGACGCTGACCTCGCCTAGCGCGCGGTACCCGTACGGACGCTTGCCGCCGGTGTAGAACCATGCACCGACCAGTGAGGCGGCACCGGCGACCAGCAGCCACCAGCTGGAGGTCGCGCACAGCACAATGCCCAGTACGGCGCCGACACCGAAGCAGGTGAACGCTGCGGTTTTCACCTGTCCCGGCGTGGCGACCTTGGAGCCCACCAGGCGCAGCGGGCCGACCCGGACCTCGTCCGTGCCGCGGATGCCGTCGCTGTAGTCGTTGGCGTAGTTGACCCCGATCTGCAGGGTCAGAGCAACCCCCAGGGCCAGCAGCGCCTTCCACCAGACGAAGGCGTCCAGGTACGCCGCGGCGCCGGTTCCGACCAGGACGGGAGCGACGGCGGCGGGGAGTGTGCGGGGTCGCGCGCCTTCGATCCACTGCGCAGGGGTGGCCATGGGCAGTGATTCTTTCAGCCGTACGCTCGGACTGTTATGTCTACCCTCCATCTGGTCCCCGGTACGCCGGACGCCGTGCTCCGCGCGTTGACCGCCGTACTGGACGGCGGAGCGCCCTTCGCGCCCGTCCCGGACGACCCGGCGGCAGCGGCACGAGTAGTACGCGCGGTCGCCCCGGACCAGCCCGTTGACGACGACTGCGCTGTCGTACTGACCACGTCGGGGTCCACTGGCGAGCCGAAGGGCGTGGTGCTCTCCCGGGCTGCCCTGATCGCGTCAGCCGAGGCTACTCACGAGCGACTCGGCGGACAGGGGCAGTGGCTGCTTCCGATGAAGCCGTACTTCGTGGGTGGGCTGCAGATCCTCACCCGCTCTGTGCTGGCAGGTCAGACGCCGGTGTTGCTCGGCGGCAGCTTCAGCGAGTCCGCCGCCGCCATGACTGCCGAGCGCCGCTACACCGCGATGGTGCCGACGCAGCTCGCCCGGTACCTGGAGACCGAGGTGGACGCGTTGCGGTCGTTCGACGCGATCATCATCGGTGGTGCGCCCACGCCGGCCCCACTGCGGGCTCAGGCAGCAGCAGCCGGGGTGACTGCGATCCCGGCCTACGGGATGACGGAGACCGGGAGTGGCTGCGTGTACGACGGCCTGCCGTTGACGGGCACCGAGTTGGCCATCGACGACGGGCGGATCCTGATCAAGGGGAACACGCTGTTCTCGGGCTATCGGTCGCAGTCCGAGGTGCTCCAGGACGGCTGGTTTCGCACGCAGGACCGCGGTGAGCTTGTAGACGGTCGACTCCGAGTCACTGGCCGCATCGACGACGTAGTGATCTCCGGGGGAGTGAACATCAGCCTGCCGACCGTGCAGGCCAGACTGCTCGAGCACCCCGACGTGAAGGACGCCGCGGTCGTCGGAGTGCCGGATGCGGAGTGGGGGACCAGAGTGGTCGCGTACGTCGTCGGTGAACCAAGCCTCGACGAACTGCGCGACTTCGTCGCCGAGGTGCTGCCCCGGACATGGGCCCCGCGCGAAGTGCGCCGCCTGGACGCGCTCCCGATGCTTGCCTCCGGCAAGGTCGATCGGCAGGCGCTGCTGTGATCACCTACTCGATCGGCCTCAAGAACAGGTTCCGCGGCATCACTGTCCGCGAGGGCATGCTCTTCGAGGGCCCAGCCGGCTGGGCGGAGTGGAGTCCGTTCCTCGACTACGACGACGCCACCTCGGTCTCCTGGCTGCGCGCTGCCCACGAGGCCGCGTACGACGGCTGGCCGGCGCCGCTACGCGACGTCGTACCGGTGAACTGCACTGTGCCGGCGGTGGATCCCGAGAAGGCCGCAGCGATCGTCAGGGCATCAGGCTGCCACACCGCCAAGGTGAAGGTGGCAGAGCCCGGTCAGACGCTGGCTGACGACATGGCCAGAGTCGAAGCCGTGCGCGATGCCATCGGCAACGGTCAGGTGCGCATCGACGCCAACGGTGGCTGGTCCGTCGACGAGGCCCTCCGCAGCTTGAAAGAACTCGACCGCTTCACCCTGGAGTACGTCGAGCAGCCCTGTGCCGCCGTCGAGGACCTAGCCGCAGTACGCCGTCGCACCGACGTGCTGGTAGCCGCGGACGAGTCCATCCGCCGAGCCGAGGACCCGTTACTGGTCAAGAAGCTCGAAGCCGCCGACATCGCGGTGCTGAAGGTGCAGCCGATCGGCGGCGTCCGCGCCTGCCTGGAGATCGCGGAACAGATCGGTCTCCCGGTAGTCGTCTCCTCCGCACTGGAAACCTCGGTAGGCATAGCCGCCGGAGTAGCGCTCGCAGCCGCGCTGCCGGAGCTCCCGTACGCCTGTGGCCTGGCCACCGTCTCGATGTTCACTAGTGAAGTGACCAGCGAGCCCCTACTGCCGGTGGACGGCTTCTTGAAGGTCAAGCGAGTGCAGCCTGACCAGCTCGACGCCAACAGGGCCGATGCGGAGCGAACCGCGGTGTGGGAAGAGCGCCTGACCCGAGTGCAACAGAGGAGTGCCGGATGAACCCGTCCACTGCGTTCGCCACTGTGGTGGTCGACGAGCTGATCCGCTGCGGAGTCCGGGAGGCCGTGGTCTCCCCAGGCTCGCGCAGCGCCCCGCTCGCACTCGCCTTCGCCGAGGCGGACCGGGCCGGTCGGCTGCGGCTGCACGTCCGGATCGATGAGCGTACGGCGGGCTTCCTGGCCATCGGCCTGATCCGTGGAACCGGTCTGCCGGTGCCAGTGCTCACCACCTCCGGTACGGCGGTCGCCAACCTGCACCCGGCAGTCCTGGAAGCGTCGCACAGCGGACTGCCGTTGATCGTGCTGAGTGCGGACCGACCGCCCGCGCTGCGTGGTGCTGGAGCGAACCAGACCACCGATCAGCTCAAGGTGTTCGGCTCAGCCGTGCGACTGTTCCACGAGCTGGGTACTCCGGTCCGAGAGATCGGCCAGGTCGCCTACTGGCGCTCACAGGTCGCCCGTGCCGTTTCCAACGCCACAGGTGCTCGGTCCGCCGATCCGGGGCCGGTGCACCTCAACTGCCCGCTGGCCGAGCCGCTGGTACCGACGGGCGGCGAGGACTGGCCGGAGCCGTTGAACGGCCGCAGCACTGGGCCATGGACCGCTGTGCACGCCGCAGCCGGTCAGCCGTCGACAGTGTCGCCCGGACCGAAGACCGTGGTCGTGGCCGGCGATGGTGCGTCGCAGGCGGCGCGCCTGACCGCTGAGGCGGGCCACTGGCCCTTGTTCGCCGAACCGTCCAGCCGCTCGAGGATCGGTCCGGCCGTGATCTCGGCCTACCGGTTGTTGCTGCAGGCAAGTGAGTTGGCCGGGGAGATCGAGCGGGTGCTGGTGTTCGGGCACCCGACGCTGTCCCGGCCGACCTCCAAGCTGCTGGCGCGCGCCGACGTCGAGGTGATCGTGGTCGCGCCGACCGGGCTGTGGCCGGACCCGGCGCGCCGCGCGGCCGCCGTCGTCACCGGTCTCGAGGTCGCCGGACCGGATGTCACCAACTGGCTGGAACGCTGGCAGCAGGCAGATCAAGCAGCCCGCCCGGCGATCGACAAGCTGCTCGCCGACGGGCTCGCCGGGCCGGCGATCGCCGCGATCGTCGGTGCGGCCGCCGGTGCCGACGGCATGCTCGTGGTCGCCTCCTCCAACCCGGTCCGCGATCTCGACCTCGCGCCGGTCGTCCCGATCCGGACCATCGCCAACCGCGGTCTGGCCGGTATCGACGGCACCGTCTCCACCGCGATCGGCGCCGCGCTCGCGAACGCGGGAGCGACGTACGCGCTGATCGGTGATCTCGCCTTCCTGCACGACGCGAACGGGCTCATCATCGGCCCCGACGAGGCTCGGCCGGACCTGCGGATCGTGGTGGTCAACGACAACGGCGGCGGCATCTTCTCCACTCTGGAGCAGGGTGATCCGACGCACGCGTCGCACTTCGAGCGCGTCTTCGGTACGCCGCACAACACCGATCTCGGCGCCCTGTGCGCTGCTAGCGGGACGCCGTACCGGCTGGTGGAGACCGCTGCGGATCTACAGGCCGCACTGACGTCGACGGTGGCAGGTGTTGAAGTGATCGAAGCTCGAGTGCCGCGCTCGGCGCACCGACCCTTGGCTGCAGAGCTGGTTGCGGTAGTAGCGTCCGCACTCGACTGAGCAGCGGTGCGACCACGGCGATCACCAGTGCGGTCGTGGTGAGGATCGGAACCGTCGCACCGCGCAGTGAGGAGTTCAGCGGCGCAGCGATCGTGAAGATCACGCTGACTGTGGCAATGGTGGTCACCATCCGACGCCCTGGCCGAGCGACGGCCAGGAACGGCAGACACCACAGGAAGTACCAGTCATGGGCGGTCGGACCGAGCAGGACGATCGCCAGCAGCGCTAGGCCGACAGCGCGCGCCGCGTGATGGATTGACGACCGCAAACTCAGTACGGCGATCAGCGTGACCGCCAGCAGCATTCCGGCCAGCTTGACGACCTGCAGCGACTGTTCGGCGGCGCTGTCCTGGCCCAGCAAGCCGAGAATGCCGGAGGTGGCGTCGCCGACCAGATTGGCGATCGAGAACGGCGACCGAACCAGCCCCGGTACGTCGAGCGCGTTCAGCCAGCCTGAGCCGACACCGGTGAACGCACCGACCGTCACTAGCGTCAGGACGGACACCACGCCCGCAATGGCCAGGCTGGCGAACCGCGACAGCCGCCCGGCCAGCGGACTCATCACAGCGGCGATGGCAATCACCACGAGCCCACCGGGAAGCTTCACCGCGGCGGAGACGCCGGCCACGACAGCCGCCGTACCCCAGTGGCCGGTGAGGGCCAGTGCGAAGGCACTGCAGGCCAGACCGAGCATGAGCATGTCGTTGTGCGCAGCACCGATGCCGTGCATGAGCAGCATCGGGTTGGCGATCACCAGCCAGGTTGCGAACGTCGGATCGACCCGGCAGGCGGTGGCGAGCCGCGGCACGGTCCACGCGATCAGCAAGATGCCGATCACTGCCAGCAGGCGGTGCGCCAGCATCAGTATGTACGGATCCATGGTGAGGTGCGCGACCAGACCGCCGTACGCGAGAGGAAGGGGTCCATACGGCGCTGGTGTCTCCATCCAGCGCGGGTCGACCGCCTCGACGATCGGACCGGACAGTGCGGCCGGACCGACGGCGTACGGGTCGAAACCCTCAGCCACCAAGGCGCCCTGGGCCGCGTAGCTCCAACCGTCCCGGCTGAACAGTGGCGGAATCAGTAACAGCGGCAGACTCCAGTACGTCGCCATCCGCACCAAGCGCGGTCGCTGTCCCGCCATGACGTCGCGGCCGACCTCCAGCCACGCCCAAGCCATCAGGCCGAGCCCGGCCACCATGAAGGCCAGTGCGATCATCCGGCCGGCCAGTGTGGTCCGCAGCTCACCAGTGATCGGGAACGACATCACCCACGACGACGCGGGCACCACTGAGGTCACCAGGCTGGTGCAGGCGACGACAACAGAGCCCACCACTCCACGGATCAACGGCGAGCGCACGGCCGGAGGTTAGCCCGGCCGTGCGACGCCCTGATGAACTTAAGCCGATTCTTTCTTGAAGGTCCGGGCACCGACTGCCAGTCCGACGACAGTCAGCAGCACCACCCAGAACAGTCCCCAGAGCGCAGCACTGCTGGCGATCTCGCCGCGGAACATCGCCCGGACGCCGTTGACCACGTGCTTGAGCGGACTGATGTCGGAGAGCCGCTGCAGCCACGTCGGACCGATCTGCATCGGCAGGAGGATGCCGGACAGCAGCAGCAAGGGCATGGCGATGCCGTTGAGCAGCGGAGCCAGTGCGTCCTCGCTCTTGGTGATGAGCGCTACTGAGTAGGACAGTGACGCGAACGTCGCGCCGAGCAGCGCCACGATCACCAGCGACAGCAGCACGCCCTTCCATGGCGCGCGCAGACCGAGGGGGAGCGCGGCCAGGAGCAGCAGCACGGACTGCGCGACCAGTACGACCACATCACGCAGTACACGCCCTGCCATCAAGGCGATGCGAGAAGCAGGCGTGACCCGGTCGGCCTCGATCACACCGGCCCGGTACTCCGCGATCAGGCCGAAGCCGACGAACATCGCGCCGAACATGCCGAGCTGAACGATCAGACCGGGGATGAACACCTGGTACGCGTTCGTGGTCGCGCCCTGACTGATCTGCGCGGTGATCGGCTTCAGCAACGGGCCGAACAGGAACAGGTACATCAACGGCTGACTGAGCATCAGGATCGACCACATCGGGTTCCGCAGCGACAGTCGCATCGCCCGGTTGAACACGATCCAGGTTTCGCGCAGCACGTTGTTGGTGCGCGACGGGGTCAGCAGGTCGGCGCTCATGCCGCGACCTCCTTGGCAGCCGGCGCGGTCGCGTCCTCGTCGCGCAGCGAGCGACCGGTCATGGTGAGGAACACGTCGTCCAACGTGGGCCGGTGCACCTCGACGCCCTCCAGCTCGATGCCTTGGGCATCGATCGACCGCAGCAGCCCCGGCAGCACCGAGCCGCCCCGCGGAATCCGGAAGTTCACCGTCGTGCCGTCGGTCTCGACGGCCACAGCGCCGTCCAGCTCCGCGACAATCTTCGCGACCGCCGGTGCCTGCGCGGCCTCGGCCAGGTCGAGCCGTACGCCGTCACCGGAGACCTGCTGCTTGAGTTCCTCCGGACTGCCCGAACCGACGATCTTGCCGTGGTCGATGACCAGGATCCGGTCGCAGAGCGCGTCCGCCTCGTCCAGGTAGTGCGTGGTCAGGAAGATGGTCGCGCCGCGCTCCCGCAGACCGCGAATGTGCTCCCAGAGATTCGCGCGGGCCTGCGGATCGAGACCGGTGGTCGGCTCGTCCAGGAAGATCAGCTTGGGGTCGTGGATCAGCCCCATCACGATGTCGAGCCGGCGCCGCTGCCCACCGGACAGCGTCTTGCACTGCCGCCGCCACAGCCCCGGCAGATCCAGCTCCTCGAACAGTTGCTGCCCACGCGTGATCGCGTCGGCCTTCGGTACGCCGTACAGCCGGGCGTGGTCGACGACCTCGTCACCGGCGATCGCCTCGGGCAGCGTGGACCCGCTCTGCGCGACGTACCCGATCCGGCGGCGGACGCCGACCGGGTCCTTCGCCAGGTCGCACCCGGCCACTGTCGCGGTGCCGCTGGTCGGCTGGATCAGGGTCGCCAGCATCCGCATCGTCGTCGTCTTACCGGCCCCGTTGGGCCCGAGGAAACCCACGATCTCGCCATCGGCGACCGCCAGGTCCACCCCCTGTACCGCCTGCACCGGCCCCCGCCGGGTCTTGAACGTGCGGACGAGTCCGCGAGCTTCGATCATCATGTAGCCAGTCTGCTCAATCAATATTGAATAGTCAATGTTGAATGACGGGCGGTGAGGCCTTGACATCGGCCGGCGGAGGCGGTGATCAGGAAGGGTCGTCGCGCCATTGCGCGACGAGACTGGGGTCGATCGTCCAGTCCGGCGGCTCGCCCGCGAACGAGTAGTCGCCGTTCGCCACCCGGTCGCGGAAGTCGCGGGTCCAGTCCAGCTCACCACGCTCCCGGGCGGCGCTGATCCGGAGCATCTCGACGACCTGGTTCGGCGTTCCGGCATCGGCCTGGATCTGCCGCTCGTTGAACGGCGCCGCCTTCAGATGCGTCTCGATCTGGGCGATCCGCGCGTCCAGCGCGGCCAGTACTTCGTCCCGCTGCAGGGTCCACAGGAAGCTCAGCGCCGCCTGCATCCGGTCCGGGTGGAAGCCGTCCACGGTCCACAGGTGGTGCCGCAGCAGCGAGAAGAACTCGGTCTCGCCGTCCGCCGTGAGCTTGTACGACGTCCGCCCCGGCCGGTGGCCGGGCCCTTCCTCGAGCTCGGCCAGGTAGCCGTGCTTGGCCAGCGTCCGCAGGCCGGTGTAGATGGAGCCGGGATTGATGTTCGCCCAGTCCTGGACGTTCCAGGTCAGCAGCTCGCGGCGCAGCTGGTACCCGTAGGCCGGCTGGAAGATCCGGACGATCCCGAGCAGCAGCAACCGCGTGGTGGACATCTTCGCAGTGTAATTCTCAGCGGTAGAGGCGCTGCCACAACGCGTACTGGTGATCGGCGGCGAAGTTCGTCGCCCGTACGGCGTTCTTTCCGGGTGCGAGGCTCTGGACGGTGTTGCCGTCGGTGGGCGACCAGTGCGGCGAGCCGGCGGCGTTCGGCGTACCGGTGCGGGCGAACTGGGTCCAGTAGCGAGTCATCTGGTCGGCGAGCTGCTGCTGCGACCGGGTGAGCTGCCGACCGGCGAAGTAGTCGGTCTCGAACTGGTACTGGAGCTCACCGGCGTGGAACGCGCCAGTCGGGAAGGTGGGCTGCGGGCTGTTGGCCACCCAGGGCGCCTGCTCGTCGGCGAACTCGTAGGAGTACGTCGGCACCTGCCGGCGGAGTGCCCGGCTGACCTCTGTCACTGACCGCGCGAAGCTGGCGTCGGTGACCACAGCGGACCAAGCCTCGCTGAGTGAGCCATAGTTCTTGGCGGGGTAGTGCGCGAGGACCTCCGCCGCGTTCGCCGTGCCGACGTACGCCGCGACGCGTGCGGCGTACTCGGACTCGTCCTGCATCGGAGGGACGCCGTACTGCTGCTGTGCGGCCTCGAACGTCCGGTACTCGTCGCGAGTCATCCCCTGCATCACCGGGACCTTGTTGAAGCGTCCGCTGGTCAGAGCCTCAACGGGCGACAGCGGGAGTACGCCGCCACCGCCGTACACAGGTGCGAAGCCGTACTCCGATTTGGTGAGCAGCGCCTCTGTCGACAGACCGCGCAAGCAGGCCGCTGCGGTAGCGGCGTCAGTGCAGCCCAGATCGGTTGCCACCGACAACCCCTGGGTCTCCGCCATGGCACGCGGACGCGGGAGCCAGCTGGTGCTCCAGCTGGGCGAACCGTCCCATTCCGACCAGTTGTTCACCGTGCACGGACCGCTCTGCACAATGGCGCGCTGGAAGAGCCCAGCGGCGGCCGGGGAGGCCAGCTGAGCACAGGTGCTGATGCCGCCGGCTGACTCACCGAAGACCGTCACGTTGTGCGCGTCGCCACCGAACGCTGCCGCGTTCCGCTGCACCCAGCGCAGTGCGGCCTGCTGGTCCTCCAGTCCGAAGTTGCCGGAGCGGTTCCGGGCCGTCGTACCGTCTAGTGCGGGGTGGTCGAGGAAGCCGAAGATGCCGAGGCGGTAGTTGATCGTCACGACGACCACGTCGCCGCGCTTCACCAGGTCGTACGGGCGGTAGCGCGCACCAGAGCCGTTCCGGAAGCCGCTGCCGTGGATCCACACCATGACCGGCAGCTTGCGGGCCTGCCGGGGGCTGGTCACGTTGACGAACAGGCAGTCCTCGCTGACGCTCGCCTTCTCACCGAACAGGCCGGCGTTCTGCGCGCAGGAGGCGCCCGGGCTGGTCGCGTCGCGCAGGCCGCGCCAGGCATCCGCCGGACGCGGTGAGCCCCAGCGATTCGCGCCGACCGGCGGAGCGGCGTACGGGATGCCTTGGAACTCCCGCACGCCGTTGGTCAGCTGGCCGCGGACGGCGCCCTTGTCCGTCACGACCACCGGTCCGCGCGGAGCGGGCGTGGCTGCTGCCGGATCGGCCGCGAGCAGCGTGCCGACAGTCACGGCGAGTGCTGTGCCCAGTGCGTGGCGGGGCGTCTGTTGGTGATCATGGCGGTCTTCTTCCGTCGGAGTGGCTTGCCCCAACACTCGCCGTGATCCGGTCCGCACTCGATGGGTGTCACTCCCTGGCAGGGGTGGACTTTCCCCTACCGGAATCCGCTCGCCGGGAGGACTCGGACAGGCGTAGGCTCATCGACCATGCACGTCCAAGTCACCAGTGACCCGGCCGACTTCTCGCGACTCGTCTTCCCTTTCCTGCAACAGGATCCGGTGCTGAACACCGTCATCCTCAGCAACGTCCACGAACGGGCCACCGGCGTCCGGCCGGCCGACGACATCCCGCCGTACTTCGTCTCCGTGCACGACGACGACGTGATCGGCGTGGCGATGCGGACCGCGGGCCGCGGCGTGTACCTGGGATCGCTGCGCCCCGACCTCACGGACCTGGTGACCGACCAGTTCCTCGAGCTGTACGACGGTGTGGTCTCCGAAGGCCTGTACGACGAGGTCGTACCGGGCGGGGTCGCCGGTGACGCGGCCGCGGCTGAGCGGTTCGCGGAGCGCTGGTGCGAGCGACGCGGCGGGCAGGTGGAGGAGGCCATGCGAACCCGGCTGCACAAGCTGGTCACGCATACGGCGCTGACTGCCGAGACCGGCGTCGCCCGGCTGATGCAGTCCGAGGACATTGACGTGGTCGCCGCCTGGGGCCGCCACGGGTTTCCGGAGCTGGGTGAGGACACCCGGGACTGGGCGGAGTACCGGCTGGCCGAGAACACGATGTGGATCTGGGAGGTCGACGGCGAGCCGGTCAGCATGGTCGGCTACCACCGGCCGATCTTCGGCGTCTGCCGGGTGGGTCCGGTGTACACCCCGCCGGAGCACCGCCGCCACGGTTACGCCGGCGCGCTGACCAGCCACGTCACCGCCGAGATCGTTGCCGAAGGCCACCAAGCCTGTCTCTACACCGACCTGGCCAACCCGACCTCCAACAAGATCTACCACCAGGCCGGCTACCGCCCCCTCGCCGACTTCGTCGTCCTCGAGTTCACCGCGTGATCGCGCGGGCGACGGATGACGCGGCGACGTTCCAGGAGCTCGTTTTTCCTTACCTGCAACGCGATCCGCTGATCAACAGCAACCTCCTGACCAATGTCGCCGATCGGGTCCGCGGGATCATGAACGATCCTGAACCGCCGGTCTTCGTCTCCGTGCACTCCGATTCGCACGAGGTGGTCGGAGTCGCCATCAGTACGGCGTTGCGCGGGATCCAGCTGGCCGGTCTGCCGGCCGAGCTCGTGCCGCCGGTGGTCGACGTACTGGTTGAGGCCGCGCCGAAGGCCATCGGCGTGCATGGGACCGAGGCGTCGGCGAAGCTGTTCGCCGAGCAGTACGGCGCGCGGACCGGCCGGTCGTTCGCCGTTGCCGACCGCTCCCGGCTGCACGTGCTCGTCGACTTCGTCGCTCAGCAGGCCGACGGCTCGCCACGGCTGGCGACCGAGGCCGATCTTGAGGCGGTGACGCCGATGTTCAGCGCCTATCGCCAGGAGGTCGGTCACCCAGGCGAAGGTTCCGTGGTGGACCGCCGGTGGCTGCTGCAACGGGTGGAGCGCGAGCGCCTCTGGGTCTGGGAGAACGACGGCCAGGTCGTGACGATGGTCGGTCACCAGAGCCCGGTCTTCGGCGCCGTCCGGGTCGGGCCGGTCTACACCCCGCCGGCCCACCGCGGCCGTGGTTACGCCAGCGCTCTCACCGCCCACGTCACCCAGCACCTGCGCGCGGCCGGTGATCAGGTGTGCCTGAACACCGACCTCACCAACCCGACCTCGAACAAGATCTACGCCGCGATCGGCTACCGCCCCGTCCAGGACTTCGTCGGCTACGCGTTCAGTTGATGTCGAGGGAGTCGCCCGGGGCGAGCTTCCGGTACGGGCGGTCGTCGGTGTCGAAGAAGCGGGGCATCATGCCGAGGCCGATCTCGGAGAGCAGGCCGTCGTGGATCCCGACCAGCTGCTCGGCCTTCACCGCACGGGCGTAGTCGACCGCCGGTGGGAGGGCGAACCAGGGGCCGGAGATGGGGACCAGGTTGGTGTGGACGGCGCGGTCGGGCTGGGTGAAGGAGTCGCCGGGGTGGTAGACGGCGTCGTCGATCAGGAAGCCGATGTTGGCGCAGGGGACGCCCCACTCGGGGAGGATGACGGCGTGGTCCTGGCCGTAGGCGGTGACGGCGAAGCCGGCGGCGTCGAAGGACTGGCCGCCTCCGACGACCTGGACGCGGTCGCCCAGGTCGGTCAGCTGCGCGGCGACGCCGGCATTGGTGTAGACGGGCACGTCGAGGGCCTGCAGCCGCGAGATGTCGAGGTGGTCCTGGTGCTCATGCGTGACCAGTACGGCGTCCGCCCGCTCGAACACCGCGTCCTCGCTGAACGACCCCGGGTCGACCAGCAGCGTCTTCCCGTCCTTCTCCAACCGAACACACGCATGCGCGAACTTGGTGAGCTTCACAGTCAGTCTCCTAGTGCGTCTCGCATCGGAACCAGCTTGGCGTTCGTTTCGGCGAGTTCGGCGGTCGGGTCGGAGCCCGCGACGATGCCGGCGCCGGCGAACAGGCGCATCCGGCGGGCGTCGGTGGGGTCGGCCTGACCGCAGCGCAGCGCGATGCACCACTCGCCGTCGCCGGCGGCGTCCATCCAGCCGACCGGTCCGCTGAAGCGGCCGCGCTCCATGCCCTCGATCTCGCCGATCAGGTCGCGCGCCACGTCGGTCGGCGTACCGCAGACTGCTGCCGACGGGTGCAGGGCGGCGGCGAGGCCGAGGGCGGACGCGCCGTTGTTGGCGACGCCGGCGACGTCGGTCGCGAGATGCATCACGTTCGGCAGGTGCAGCACGAACGGGGTCTCCGGCACGTTCATCGACTTGCAGTGCGGCTTCAACGCATCGGCCACTGACCGGACCGCGAACTCGTGTTCCTCCAGGTCCTTCGACGACCGCGCCAGCGACGCGGCCAGCGCCAGGTCGTGCGCGTCGTCCCCGGTACGGCGGATGGTGCCGGCCAGCACGCGGGACGTGATCAGGCCCTTCTCCCGGCGTACCAGCAGCTCGGGGGTCGCTCCGATCAGGCCGTCGACGGAGAACGTCCAGCAGTTCGGGTAGGCCTCGGCCAGCCGGCGCAGCGGCCAGCGCAGGTCGATCGGCTGCTCGGCGATCGCGATCAGGTCGCGGGCGAGCACCACCTTCTCCAGCTCGCCGGAGGTGATCCGCTTGATGGCGTCGGCCACGATGCTCGACCAGTCCGTGCCGGACCGCGCTCCGTCGGAGAACGTCACGTCGTACACGGGAGAGGCCTCGTGGGTGACCAGATCGGGCGGTGCGGCCAGCGAAGCGGGGGAGATCGTGGTCACCCAGGTCGTGCCGCCACGACGCCCGACGATCACTTCGGGGACCACCAGCTCACCCGGGTCGGAGTCGGTGAAACCGAACGACCCGAAGCAGACCAGTCCCGACCCTGGTACGCCGATCTCGTCGCGCACCACGGCCGCGCCGACCAGCTGCTGCCACCACAGCACGGCGTCCTGGAAGCGGTTGCCGCCAGCAACGTCGAGACGAGCCGCGACGCCCCAGCCGATGTGACCGTCGCCACGGCGGACCCAGCTCAGGCCGCCCTCGGCCGGCAGATGGTCGATCAGTTGCTTCGCCACACCCTCGACCGGCTGGCTGCGGACCACCAACTGCGGCGCCGGCAGATGACCGGATCGGACCGGGTCAGACAAGCTCACGCAACCACTCCTCGCTAGCGCTCAGGCCCCGGATCACGACGGCCGCTAATGCACCCACGAGATGCAAGCGTACGACCGTCCGATGTCCAGCGAATTTCAGCGCCTGTCGGACCCGTGACGAACCTCGCGTCGCCGCGCCCTCTCATGGGTCCACCCATCAGGTTGTGGGTTCCCCACCGGCATGCGGGTGGGGAACCCACAAGCTCGTGGGGTAACCCATCGGATGGGGTGGGGGGAGGGGTGCGGGAGACTGGGGTGGTGACGCGTGCAGATCTGAGCAAGGACCCGGCCGCCGTGGCCGCCATGTTCGACAACGTGGCGGAGGGGTACGACCGCACGAACGCGGTGGCGACGATGGGGCTGGAGAAGCTGGTCTGGCGGCCGGCGACGCTGGCCGAGATCGCGCCGCGGAAGGGGATGAAGATCCTCGATCTGGCGGCCGGGACCGGTGCTTCGAGTATCAAGCTGCGCGAGGCCGGGGCCGAGGTGGTGTCGTGCGACTTCTCGGTCGGGATGCTCCGGGTCGGCAAGCGCAACCACCCCGAGCTGGACCTGATCGCCGGGGACGCGCTGCGGCTGCCGTTCGCCGACGAGACGTTCGATGTGGTGACGATCTCGTGGGCCCTGCGAAACGTGAACGACGTCACCGTCGCGCTGCAGGAGATGCTGCGGGTCACCCGTCCCGGCGGGCGGCTGGTGATTCTCGAGCAGTCGCATCCGACCTGGAAGCCGTTCCGCGTCGTCTACCTCGAGTACATGATGCGCGCCGTACCGGCGGTGGCGAAGCTGGTGTCGACGAACCCCGAGGCGTACGAGTACCTGGCCGAGTCGACCCGGGCGTGGCTGCCACAGGAGCCGCTGGCCCGCACGATCGAGGCGGCCGGCTGGACCCGGGTGAACTGGGCCAATCTGACCGGTGGTCTGGTCGCCATTCACCGGGCTGTGAAACCGGCTTAATTACGCAAGGAAACCCGCACGTAAATTGCTTGCCCACAAGGCGGTTGGGGCGAGTTTCGTGTCCGCGTCAGGCAGTCCTAGACTGTCGGATGACCAGGCTTAGTGAATCCCTTCACGAGCCGCGAGCCCCCAACTTTCAGGTCGGGATGAGATGAGCCAGGACGTGTCGGCAGGGCCCCAGGCCGAGACCGCGGACGTGATTGTCGTCGGCGCCGGACCAGCAGGTTCGTCCGCGGCGTACCACCTGGCGAACGCCGGGCTCGACGTCCTGTTGCTGGAGAAGACCGCGTTCCCGCGGGAGAAGGTCTGCGGTGACGGGCTGACCCCGCGCGGGACCAAGCAGCTCATCAACATGGGCATCGACATCTCCGAAGAGGCCGGCTGGATCCGCAACTACGGTCTGCGGATCCAGGGCGCCGGGCATGTCCTGCAGCTCGACTGGCCGGACCTGGCCAGCCACCCGAACTACGGCCTGACCCGGAACCGGATGGACTTCGACGACCTGCTCGCGCGGCAGGCGGTCAAGGCCGGCGCGCAGCTGCGGGAGCGGACCAACGTCACGGGCCCGATCCTCGACGACAAGGGCCACATCGTCGGCGTCACCGCGAAGCCGGTCGACGACAACGGCCGCCGGGCCGGCGCCGACATCGAGTTCCGGGCGCCACTGGTGATGGCGGCCGACGGCAACTCGTCGCGGCTCAGCATCGGCATGGGCCTGCACAAGCGCGACGACCGCCCGATGGGCGTTGCCGTTCGCACCTACTTCACCAGCCCGCGGCACGACGACGACTACCTCGAGTCCTGGCTGGAGCTGTGGGCCGACGACCCCAAGCAGCCGAGCCAGAAGCTGCTGCTGCCCGGCTACGGCTGGATCTTCGGCATGGGCGACGGCACGGTCAACGTCGGTCTCGGCATCCTGAACACCTCCGATGCCTTCGGCAAGGTCGACTACGCCGACCTGCTGAAGGCGTGGCTGAAGAACACGCCCGAGGAGTGGCAGTTCCGCGACGAGTTCCAGACCATCCCGATCCGCGGGGCGGCACTGCCGATGGGCTTCAACCGGCAGCCGCACTACACCCGCGGCCTGATGCTGCTCGGCGACGCCGGCGGCATGGTCAACCCGTTCAACGGCGAGGGCATCCCGTACGCGATGGAGTCCGGGATGTTCGCCGCCGAGGTCGCCGCCCAGGCGCTGCACCGGCAGCCGAACCAGCGTGAGCGTGCGCTGTCGGCGTACCCGAAGGCGCTGAAGCAGGAGTGGGGCGGCTACTACTCGCTGGGCCGGGTCTTCGTGAAGCTGATCGGAAACCCGGAGGTGATGCGGCTCTGCACCAAGTACGGTCTGCCGCGCACCACCTTGATGAAGTTCACCCTGAAGTTGCTGGCCAACCTCACCGACCCGCGCGACGGCGACGTGATGGACAAGATCATCAACGGGCTCACGAAGGTCGCCCCCGCCGCCTGATCGGCGGGGCGAGTGAGCTGAGTCACGCCGGTACTGGTAACAAAGTGCTGGCTGAACCGAACAACCAACAAGTCACCGGCTGAAGGAGGGAGCACCGAGCGATGCACCCCTACGTACCGATCCTCGCTCTTGGTGTGCTCGCGGCGCTCTTCGTGTTGGGCAGCATCACCGTGAGTGCGCTGGTCGGCCCGAAGCGATACAACCGGGCCAAGCTCGACTCGTACGAGTGCGGCATCGAGCCGACGCCGCAGCCGGTCGGCGGTGGCCGCTTCCCGGTGAAGTACTACATCACCGCGATGCTGTTCATCGTGTTCGACATCGAGATCGTCTTCCTCTACCCGTGGGCGGTGGCCTTCGACCAGATGGCGCTGTTCGGGCTGATCGAGATGGTCATCTTCATCGTCACCGTCTTCATCGCGTACTCCTATGTGTGGCGTCGCGGTGGACTGGAGTGGGACTGATATGGGTCTAGAAGAACAGCTTCCGGCCGGCGTACTGCTGGGCACCGTCGAAGGTCTGCTCGGCTACATGCGCAAGGCCTCGTTGTGGCCGGCAACCTTCGGGCTGGCCTGCTGCGCGATCGAGATGATGACGACCGGTGCGCCGCGTTACGACGCCGCCCGGTTCGGCATGGAGGTCTTCCGGGCGTCGCCGCGGCAGGCCGACCTGATGATCGTGGCCGGCCGGGTGAGCCAGAAGATGGCTCCGGTCGTGCGCCAGATCTACGACCAGATGGCGAACCCGAAGTGGGTGCTGGCGATGGGCGTCTGCGCCTCGTCGGGCGGCATGTTCAACAACTACGCCATCGTCCAGGGCGTGGACCACATCGTCCCGGTCGACATGTACCTGCCCGGCTGCCCGCCGCGGCCGGAGATGCTGCTGGACGCCTTCCTGAAGATCCACGACCAGATCCAGCACAGCAAGCTCGGCGCGCACAAGAAGGCGCTGCAGGCCGAGCAGGAGGCCACCGCGCTGACGGCGGCCCCGACGCTTGAGATGAAGGGTCTGCTTCGATGAGTGACCACCAGCCGGAGAACCTTCCGGCGACCTCGGAGGCCGGCGACGCTCAGACGCCAGGAGCCGAGGTCATCGACCAGCGACAGGGCATGTTCGGTGTCCGCGGTACCGGTGACACCTCCGGGTACGGCGGCCTGCGCCGTCAGGTCGCACTGCCCGGCGGTACCCCGAAGCCGTACGGCTCGTGGTTCGACGGCGCCACCGAGCGGCTCGAGGGCCTGGTCGGCGCGGACGCGATCGAGAAGGTCGTCGTCGACCGGAACGAACTGACCCTGCACATCGCCCGCGAGCACCTGGTCGCCGTCTGCCAGAACCTGCGCGACGACGAGGCCCTGCGCTTCGAGTTCTGCTCCGGCGTCAGCGGCGTGCACTACCCGAACGAGACCGGCCGCGAGCTGCACGCGGTCTACCACCTGTTCTCGATCACCCACAACCGGCGGATCCGGCTCGAGGTGTCCTGCCCGGACAGCGACCCGCACATCCCGTCGGTGGTCTCGGTCTACCCGGCCAACGACTGGCACGAGCGCGAGACCTGGGACTTCTTCGGCATCGTCTTCGACGGGCACCCAGCACTGACCCGGATCCAGATGCCCGACGACTGGCCGGGGCACCCGCAGCGCAAGGACTACCCGCTCGGCGGCATCGACGTCGAGTACAAGGGCGCCGTCATCCCGCCGCCCGACACGCGGAGGTCGTACAACTGATGACCGAAACACACGCAGACCCCTACGCGACCACCCGGGACACCACCGAGGGCAAGGTCTTCACCGTCACCGGTCAGGACTGGGACTCGGTCGTGGCCGGCCTCGGCGAGGAGCCCGAAGAGCGGGTCGTCGTCAACATGGGCCCGCAGCACCCGTCGACGCACGGCGTGCTCCGGCTGATTCTCGAGCTCGACGGTGAGACGGTGACCGAGGCCCGCTGCGGCATCGGCTACCTGCACACGGGTATCGAGAAGAACATGGAGTTCCGTTCCTGGACCCAGGGCGTGACCTTCGTGACCCGGATGGACTACCTCTCGCCGTTCTACAACGAGACGGCGTACTGCCTGGCGGTCGAGAAGCTGCTCGGCATCGAGGACGACATCCCCGAGAAGGCCAACGTGATGCGGGTGCTCCTGATGGAGCTCAACCGGATCAGCAGCCACCTGGTCTGCATCGCCACCGGCGGCATGGAGATCGGCGCGCTGACCGTGATGACGATCGGGTTCCGCGAGCGCGAGATGACGCTGGACCTGTTCGAGCTGATCACCGGCCTGCGGATGAACCACGCGTTCATCCGGCCGGGCGGCGTCGCCCAGGACCTGCCCCCGGGCGCCCTGGACAAGATCCGCGAGTACATCACCTGGATGAACAAGCACCTCCCCGAGTACGCCGAACTCTGCAACGCCAACCCGATCTTCAAGGCGCGGCTGCAGGACGTCGGCTACCTGGACCTGGCCGGCTGTATGGCACTGGGCATCTCCGGCCCGACGGTGCGCTCGACCGGCTACGCGCTCGACCTGCGCAAGACCCAGCCGTACTGCGGCTACGAGACCTACGACTTCGACGTCCCGACCTGGGACAGCTCGGACTCGTACGGCCGGTTCCGGGTCCGGCTGCAGGAGATGTGGGAGTCGCTGAAGATCATCGAGCAGTGCGCCGACCGGCTGGAGAAGATGGACGGCGACCCGGTGATGGTGGCCGACAAGAAGATCGGCTGGCCGAGCCAGCTGGCCGTCGGCAGCGACGGGATGGGCAACTCGCTCGACCACATCAAGCACATCATGGGCGAGTCGATGGAAGCACTGATCCATCACTTCAAGCTGGTCACCGAGGGCTTCCGGGTGCCGGCCGGTCAGGCCTACGTGGCGATCGAGTCGCCGCGCGGCGAGATGGGCTGCCACGTCGTCTCCGACGGCGGCACGAAGCCGTACCGGGTGCACTTCCGTGACCCGTCCTTCGCAAACCTGCAAGCGATGCCGATCATGTGTGAGGGCTCACAGGTGGCCGACGTGATCGTCGCCGTCGCCAGCCTTGACCCGGTAATGGGTGGAGTGGACCGATAGATGGCTGAGAACCACGCGACCGCGACCGACAAGCCGGTGCCTTACAGCACCGGTGACTCCGCGATCACCGAGACAACGATCGCGGAGATGCGCGAACTGGCTGCCCGGTACCCGGTCGGCCGGTCCGCCCTGCTGCCGATGCTGCACCTGGTGCAGTCGGTCGAGGGCCGGGTCACCCCGGAGGGCATCGAGGCCTGTGCCGAGGTGCTCGGGCTGACCGGCGCCGAGGTCTCCGCGGTGGCGACCTTCTACACGATGTACAAGCGCCGTCCGGTCGGCGACTACCACGTCGGGGTCTGCACCAACACGCTGTGTGCGGTGATGGGCGGCGACCTGATCTTCGAGCGGCTGAAGAGCCACCTCGACGTCGGGAACGACGAGACCACCGAGGACGGCAAGATCACCCTCGAGCACCTCGAGTGCAACGCCGCCTGCGACTACGCGCCGGTGATGATGGTGAACTGGGAGTTCTTCGACGACATGACGCCGGAGTCGGCCACTCAGCTGGTCGACGACCTGCGCGAGGGCGCCGAGGTGAAGTCGCCGCGCGGCGCCACCATCTGCAGCTGGCGCGAGACCGAGCGGGTGCTGGCGGGCTTCCCCGACGGCCGGGCCGACGAGGGCCCGACCGGTGGCAAGGCGTCGCTGGCCGGTCTCCGGCTGGCCCGCGAGCGCAACTGGACCGCACCGAACGGCAACGGCTCGAACGGCCGCGCCGCCGAGACCACGGTCTCCCCGGAGGCTGCCGCCGGTCCGCGTCCGGAAGACCAGCCCGGCAAGGAATCCCAAGCGGTCAACGGCGACGATTCGCGGAAGGAGGACTGACCATGCTGACCCCGGTACTGTCCGACAACTGGGACCAGATCAACGCGTGGCAGCTCTCGTCGTACCAGCGCACCGGTGGGTACGACGCCCTCCGGACGGCGCTGGCGATGCAGCCGGCCGACGTGGTCACCGCCGTCAAGGACTCCGGTCTGCGCGGTCGTGGCGGCGCGGGCTTCCCAACCGGGATGAAGTGGTCGTTCATCCCGCAGGACAACCCGAAGCCGAAGTACCTCGTGGTGAACGCCGACGAGTCCGAGCCGGGCACCTGCAAGGACATCCCGCTGATGATGGCCTCGCCGC
Organism: Kribbella sp. NPDC005582; assembly: GCF_040605415.1. Classification (NCBI taxonomy): domain Bacteria; kingdom Bacillati; phylum Actinomycetota; class Actinomycetes; order Propionibacteriales; family Kribbellaceae; genus Kribbella; species Kribbella sp. NPDC005582. The sequence continues at coordinate 1,240,003 of NZ_JBEXCU010000001.1, read as the reverse complement.
ACACGCTGGTCGAGGGCGTCATCATCTCGTCCTACGCGATCCGCGCGAGTGTCGCGTTCATCTACGTCCGCGGTGAGGTCCTGCACGTGATCCGCCGGCTGCAGCAGGCGGTCCAGGAGGCCAAGGACGCCGGCTTCATCGGCACGAACATCCTCGGCACCGGCTACGACCTGGACGTCGTCGTGCACGCCGGCGCCGGCGCCTACATCTGTGGCGAGGAGACGGCGCTGCTCGACTCGCTCGAGGGCCGGCGTGGTCAACCTCGGCTGCGTCCCCCGTTCCCGGCGGTCGCCGGTCTGTACGGATGCCCCACAGTGATCAACAACGTCGAGTCGATCGCCTCTGTTCCCGCCATCATCAAGAACGGCGCGGACTGGTTCTCCTCGATGGGCACCGAGAAGTCCAAGGGCATGACGCTGTACTCGCTGTCCGGGCACGTCACCCGCCCGGGCCAGTACGAGGCGCCGATGGGCATCACGCTGCGCGAGCTGATCGACCTGGCCGGCGGTGTCCGCGAAGGACACCAGCTGAAGTTCTGGACGCCGGGCGGATCGTCGACGCCGCTGCTGACCGCCGAGCACCTCGACGTCCCGCTGGACTACGAGGGTGTCGGCTCGGTCGGCTCGATGCTGGGCACCAAGGCGCTGCAGATCTTCGACGAGACCGTGTGTGTGGTCCGCGCCGTCCTGCGCTGGACCGAGTTCTACAAGCACGAGTCCTGTGGCAAGTGCACCCCGTGCCGTGAAGGCACCTGGTGGCTGGTGCAGATCCTCGAGCGGCTCGAGAAGGGCCAGGGGTCCGAAGCGGACCTGGAGACCCTGCTCGACCTGAGCGAGAACATCACCGGCCGCTCGTTCTGCGCCCTGGCCGACGGTGCGACCGCGCCGATCACCAGCTCGATCGCGCACTTCAAGGACGAGTACCTGGCGCACTTCGCCGAGGGCGGCTGCCCGTTCGACCCGATGGCAAGCACTGTCTTCGCTACCGCTGGAGCCCACGCATGACGATCCAAGCGAACCCGCCGGCCGGCGCGGAGGTGGAGCGGACCGACCTGATCACCGTCACCATCGACGACATCGAGGTCAAGGTTCCGAAGAACACCCTGCTGATCCGGGCCGCCGAGCAGATCGGCGTCCAGATCCCGCGGTTCTGCGACCACCCGCTGCTCGACCCGGTCGGCGCCTGCCGCCAGTGCCTGGTCGAGATCACCGACGCCGGCAACGGCCGCGGGATGCCGAAGCCGCAGGCCTCCTGCACGATCACCGTCGCCGACGGCATGGTGGTCCGTACGCAGGTGACCTCGCCGGTGGCCGACAAGGCGCAGCACGGGCAGATGGAATTCCTGCTGATCAACCACCCGCTGGACTGCCCGGTCTGCGACAAGGGCGGCGAGTGCCCCCTGCAGAACCAGGCGATGACGAACGGCCGCGGTGAGTCCCGCTTCCACGAGGCGAAGCGGACCTACCCGAAGCCGATCAACATCTCGGCCCAGGTGCTGCTGGACCGCGAGCGCTGCGTGCTCTGCGCGCGCTGCACGCGGTTCTCCGAGCAGATCGCCGGTGACCCGTTCATCGCGCTGGTCGAGCGCGGTGCGCTGCAGCAGGTCGGCATCTACGAGAAGGAGCCCTTCGAGAGCTACTTCTCCGGCAACGCGATCCAGATCTGCCCGGTCGGTGCGCTGACCAGCGCGGCGTACCGGTTCCGGTCCCGGCCGTTCGACCTCGTGTCGGTGCCGTCGGTGGCCGAGCACGACTCGTCGGGCGCCGCGATCCGCGTCGACTACCGGCGCGGCAAGGTGATGCGCCGGCTCGCCGGTGACGACCCGCAGGTCAACGAGGAGTGGATCTCGGACAAGGACCGGTTCGCGTTCAACTACGCGAGCACCGGCGACCGGCTGACCCACCCGATGATCCGCGAGGACGGCGAACTGCGGCCGGCGTCGTGGCCGGAGGCACTGACCTTCGCCGCGGAGAAGCTGACCGCGGCCCGCGGCAACGCGGCCGTCCTGACCGGTGGCCGGCTGACCCTCGAGGACTCCTACGCGTACTCGAAGTTCGCCCGGGTCGCCCTCGGCAGCAACGACATCGACTTCCGGGCCCGGCCGCACTCCGCCGAGGAGGCCGACTTCCTGGCCGCCGCGGTGGCCGGCACCGGACTCGGTACGACGTTCGCCGACCTCGAGAAGGCCGGCACGGTGCTGTTCGCCGGGTTCGAGCCGGAAGAGGAAGCGCCGTCGGTGTTCCTGCGGCTGCGCAAGGCGGTCAAGGCCCACGGCACCAAGGTGTTCACGGTCGCCGCCTTCGCGTCCCGCGGAGTCGAGAAGCTGAACGGCCTCGTCGTCCCGGCCGCGCCGGGCACGGAGGCCGCCGTACTGTCCGACCTGGGCGGCGACGTCAAGGCCGCGCTCGGTGCGGACTCGATCATCATCGTCGGCGAGCGGCTGGCCGCGGTCCCTGGTGGATACTCGGCCGCGCTGCGGCTGGCGCTCGACACCGGTGCGCAACTGGTCTGGATCCCGCGGCGTGCGGGCGACCGGGGTGCGCTCGACGCCGGCTGTCTGCCGGGCCTGCTGCCGGGTGGCCGCCTGGTCTCCGACCCGCAGGCGCGGGTCGACCTGCAGGCCGCCTGGGGTGTCGACAGCCTGCCGGCCACGCCGGGCAAGGACCTGACCGAGATCCTGGCCTCGGCTCCGTCGCTGGACGCGCTGGTGGTCGCGGGTGTCGAGATCGACGACCTGCCGGACCCGGCCGCGGCGCTGGCCGCGCTGGCCGCCGCGCCGTTCGTGGTCAGCTTCGAGGTCCGCAACTCGCAGGTGACCGAGCACGCCGACGTCGTCTTCCCGGTGGTTCCGCCGGCGGAGAAGGACGGCACCTTCGTGAACTGGGAGGGTCGCGAGCGGCCGTTCCCGGTCGTCCTCAAGGTGCCGGCCGCGATGCCGGACGTCCGCGCCCTGGCCGCCCTGGCCCAGGAGATGGACACCCCGCTCGGCTTCACCACGCCGGCCGGTGCGAAGCGCGAGTACGACGAGCTCGGCCGCTGGGACGGTGACCGTGCCCAGGAGCCGACGTACCAGGCCGGTCCCGCGCTCGGCGCCTTCGACTCCACCCGCCTGGCGACCTGGCGGATGCTGATCGACGACAGCCGCGCCTGCGACGGCGAGCCGCACCTGACGGCGACCGCGCGCAAGCCGGTGGCCCGGCTGTCGGTGACGACCGCGCACCGCGTCGGTCTCGCCGACGGTGACGAGCTGGTGGTCAGCACCGACGCCGGATCCGTCCGGCTCCCGGTCGCGATCACCCCGATGACCGACAACGTGGTGTGGCTGCCGACCAACTCGGCCGACTCGCACGTACGTCGTTCGCTGCACGCCGATCACGGATCGATCGTGACGATCGCCGGAGGAAACGCATGATCATGACTCCGCTGGCTGCCCCGCCGGATGCGGGGGTCGGCCACGACCCGTGGTGGGTGATCGGCCTCAAGGTGCTGATCATCTTCGTGCTGCTGGTCCTGCTGACGCTGTTCAACATCTGGTGGGAACGCCGGGTGGTGGCGCGGATGCAGCACCGGATCGGGCCGAACGTGCACGGACCCGCGGGTCTGCTGCAGTCGCTGGCCGACGGTGTGAAGCTGATGCTCAAGGAAGACCTGATGCCGAAGGGCGTGGACAAGTTCGTCTACGTGCTGGCACCGGTGATCGTCGCCGTCCCGGCCTTCCTGACCTTCGCGGTGATCCCGTTCGGGCCGACCGTGAAGATCCCGTTCACCGACACTTACACCCGGTTGCAGCTGACCGACCTGCCGGTCTCGGTGCTGTACGTGATGGCGATCGCCTCGATCGGCATCTACGGCATCGTGCTCGGTGGCTGGTCGTCCAACTCGACGTACTCGCTGCTGGGTGGTCTGCGCTCCAGCGCCCAGATGATCTCCTACGAGGTCGGCATGGGCCTGGCGCTCGTCACGGTGTTCCTGTTCGCCGGCTCGATGTCCACCTCGGACATCGTCGCGGCGCAGAGCCAGCACCAGACGGTCAGCCTGTTCGGCGCCGTCGACATCCCGATCCCCGGCTGGTACGCGTTCCTGCTCTTCCCGTCGTTCGTGATCTACGTGATCTCGATGATCGGTGAGACCAACCGGGCGCCGTTCGACCTGCCGGAGGCCGAGGGCGAGCTGGTCGCGGGCTTCCTGACCGAGTACTCCTCGATCAAGTACGCGATGTTCTTCCTGGCCGAGTACATCAACATGGCGACCGTCTCGGCGCTGGCCACCACGCTGTTCCTCGGCGGCTGGCAGGCCCCCTGGCCGATCTCCCTGTGGGACGGCGCGAACTCCGGCTACTGGCCGGTGCTGTGGTTCTTCGGCAAGCTGATGGGCTTCATCTTCTTCTACATCTGGCTGCGCGGAACGCTGCCGCGACTGCGCTACGACCAGTTCATGAAGCTGGGCTGGAAGATCCTGATCCCGGTCTCGCTGGGCTGGATCCTGCTGGTCGCCACCGTCCGCGCGGTCGGCCGGGAGACCACCTTCAGCCGGACCACGCTGCTGGTCGCCGCGGCGATCGTCGTCGTCCTGGCGCTGATCAGCATGGTGCTCCCGAGCAAGCCCAAGACCGACCCGACCACCGAGGTTGCCGACGGCAAGGACTTCGACGCCTTCGCCGGCGGGTACCCGGTACCACCACCGCTCGTCAGTACGCCGCGCCCGAGCGAGACCGACAGTCGTAGCAAGGAAGGCAGTCGTGGCTAGTGTCAAAGAGTCCCTCTGGGACCCGGTAGCCGGGTTCGGGGTCACCTTCCGGACGATGTTCCGCAAGGTGTTCACCGAGGAGTACCCGTTCGAGAAGAAGCCGACCGCACCGCGCTTCCACGGCCGTCACCAGCTGAACCGCTGGCCGGACGGTCTGGAGAAGTGCATCGGGTGCGAGCTGTGCGCCTGGGCCTGCCCCGCCGACGCGATCTATGTCGAGGGTGCGGACAACACCGACGGCGCCGACGACTCGGGCCGGTTCTCCCCGGGTGAGCGGTACGGCCGCGTCTACCAGATCAACTACCTGCGCTGCATCCTCTGTGGACTGTGCATCGAGGCGTGCCCGACCCGGGCGCTCACGATGACCAACGAGTACGAGCTGGCCGACACCAGCCGCGCCTCGCTGATCTACGAGAAGAAGGATCTGCTGGCGCCGCTGCTGCCCGGTATGCAGGAGCCGCCGCACGCGATGCAGCTGGGCAAGTCCCAGACCGACTACTACCTGGGCCTGACCGCCTCGGCCGTGGTCCCGGAGAGCGCCGCGAAGCACCCGGAGAGCTCCACCCAGGGTGGTGACGCGAAGTGATCCCGATGGTTGTCGGCTCCCAGGTCGCGTTCTGGCTGCTCGCCCCGGTGATGGTGCTGGCCGCGATCGCGATGGTGCTGGTCCGCAAGGCCGTGCACTCCGCGCTGCTGCTCGCGACGGTGATGATCTGCCTGGCCGTCCAGTACGCCGCTCAGGACGCGCCGTTCCTGTTCGCCGTACAGATCATCGTCTACACCGGCGCGATCCTGATGCTGTTCCTGTTCGTGCTGATGCTGGTCGGTGTCGACGCGTCCGACTCCCTGGTGGAGACGATTCGCGGTCAGCGGCTGCTCGCCGGCATCGCCTTCCTCGGCTTCGGCATCCTGATCGTCGCCGCGGTCGGCAACGGCATCTACGGCAACCCGATCGGCCTGGCCGACGCGCAGCCGGACGGTAACCCCAAGGGCATCGCGCAGCTGCTGTTCGGCAAGTACGTGTTCGCCTTCGAGGTCACCTCGGCGCTGCTGATCACCGCGGCCCTCGGCGCGATGATGCTGGCGCACCGCGAGCGGCTGACCAAGAAGCGCACCCAGCGCGACCACGCCGAAGAGCGGATCCGCAAGTACGCCGAGCAGGGGATCCACCCGGGTCCGCTGCCGACTCCCGGCGTACTGGCCCGGCACAACGCCGTCGACACGCCGGCGCTGCTGCCCGACGGATCGATCGCACCGACCTCGGTTTCGCGCGTCCTGCAGGCTCGTGGCACCGTGTTCCCCGAGGCTGAGGAGCGCACGGACATCGAGACCGTCCGCGAGATCACCGAGGGCGACCCCGGTGACCAGGTGAACTCCGATGCTGAGAGCACCGACCTGAGCGGCTTCGGCAAGGAGGACAAGCTGTGAGCACTGAGCCTTATATCGTGCTTGCTGCGATCTTGTTCAGTATCGGCGCACTGGGTGTGCTGGTACGCCGGAACGCGATCGTCGTGTTCATGTGTGTCGAGCTGATGCTGAACGCGGCGAACCTGGCGTTCGTCAGCTTCGCCCGCCAGCACGGCAACCTCGACGGCCAGATCGCCGCCTTCTTCGTGATGGTGGTGGCCGCGGCCGAGGTCGTGATCGGCCTGGCGATCATCATGGCCATCTTCCGCACCCGTCGTTCGGCCTCGGTCGACGACGCCAACCTGCTCAAGTACTGAGGTCTGAAACCGATGAGTCATGAGCTGACGTGGCTGCTGGTCGCGATTCCGGCGGTGTCCTCAGGCATCCTGTTGCTGGGTGGCAAGGCCACCAACGCGTGGGGTCACCTGCTGGGCACCGCGGCGTCGCTGGCCTCGTTCGTCTGCGGCGTCCTGCTGTTCTTCCAGATGCAGGGGCTGCACGGCGAGGAGCGGTCCGAGACGGTTCGCCTGTTCGAGTGGTTCACCGTCGGCAACGTGAAGGTCGACTTCACGCTGCTGATCGACCCGCTGTCGATCCTGTTCGTGCTGCTGATCACCGGTGTGGGTTCGCTGATCCACATCTACTCGATCGGCTACATGGAGCACGACGCCCGGCGGCGCCGGTTCTTCGCCTACCTGAACCTGTTCATCGCGGCGATGCTGCTGCTGGTTCTCGCGGCGGACTACCTGCTGGTCTTCGTCGGCTGGGAGGGCGTCGGTCTGGCGTCGTACCTGCTGATCGGGTTCTGGCAGCACAAGAACTCGGCCGCGGTGGCCGCCAAGAAGGCGTTCGTGGTGAACCGGGTCGGTGACATCGGCCTCTCGCTCGCCGTGATGAGCATGTGGGCCCTGTTCGGCTCCTCGGCCTTCACGAGCGTGAACGCCGGCGCCGAGGGAATGTCGAGCACCTGGGCCACGCTGGTCGGCCTGATGCTGCTGCTGGCCGCCTGCGGCAAGTCCGCGCAGGTGCCGCTGCAGTCCTGGCTGCTGGACGCGATGGAAGGCCCGACCCCGGTGTCGGCGCTGATCCACGCGGCGACCATGGTCACCGCGGGCGTCTACCTGGTGGTCCGCTCGCACGCGATCTTCGAGCAGAGCGAGGCCGCCTCGACCGCGGTCGTCATCGTCGGCACCGTGACCGCACTGGCCGGTGCGATCATCGGTACCGCCAAGGACGACATCAAGAAGGCGCTCGCCGGTTCGACGATGAGCCAGATCGGCTACATGATGCTGGCCGCGGGCCTCGGCCCGGCCGGCTACGTGTTCGCGATCTTCCACCTGATCACGCACGGCTTCTTCAAGGCCAATATGTTCCTCGGCGCCGGTTCCGTCATGCACGGGATGAACGACGACGTGAACATGCGGCACTACGGCGCCCTGCGGACCTCGATGAAGGTCACCTTCGTCACCTTCGCGTTCGGCTACCTGGCCATCCTCGGCATCCCGCCGTTCGCCGGCTTCTTCAGCAAGGACAAGATCATCGAGGCCGCGTTCGCGGACAACATCGTGATCGGTCTGTGCGCGCTGCTCGGCGCCGGGATCACCGCGTTCTACATGACGCGCGTGATGCTGATGACGTTCTTCGGCAAGAAGCGCTGGGACGACGAGGTGCACCCGCACGAGTCGCCCAAGGTGATGACGGTCCCGCTGATCATTCTGGCGGCGCTGTCGCTGGGTGGTGGCGCGCTGTACTTCGCCGGGCACTGGATCGAGCACTGGCTGGAGCCGGTGGTCGGGGCGCACGAGGAGCACCACCTGCCGCTGCCGGCGATCGTGATGACGCTGATCACCCTCGCGGTGGTCGCCGTCGGTCTCGCGATCGCGGTGCTCAAGTACCGCCGGGACATCCCGCGCGAGGCCCCGGCCGGTTCGCCGCTGACGGTCCTCGCCCGGCGTGACCTGTACGGCGACGCTCTGAACGAGGCGGTCCTGATGCGTCCGGGCCAGTACCTCACCCGGACGCTGGTCTGGCTCGACAACCGCGGTGTGGACGGTCTGGTCAACGGGCTGGCCGCACTCTTCGGTGGGCTGTCCGGCCGGCTCCGCCGGTTCCAGACGGGCTTCGTCCGTTCGTACGCACTCAGCATGGTCTTCGGCGCCGCATTCGTGGTCGTCGCCCTCCTCGCGGTGAGGTTGTCGTGAAAATCGGTTGGCTGACCCTCCTACTGCTGCTGCCCTTCGTGGGCGCCTTGGTCACCATGCTGGTGCCCAAGGCGAAGGCGCTGCTGTCCAAGCAGGTGGCGCTCGGCTTCTCGCTCGTCACCCTGGTGCTGACCGCGATCGTTGCGGTCGGCTACCACCAGAACGGCGCCGAGAAGTACAACGAGACGCACACCTGGATCAAGGCCTTCGGGGCGAACTACGCGCTCGGTCTCGACGGTGTCGGCATCGTGCTGGTGGTTCTCACCGCGCTGCTGACGCCGATCGTGCTGATCGCGTCCTGGAACGACGCGGACAAGGGCCGCTGGTCGGAGAAGTCCTTCTTCGCCTGGATCCTGGCTCTGGAAGCACTGTCGATCGGAGTCTTCTCCGCCACCGACGTCTTCCTGTTCTACGTGCTGTTCGAGGCCACGCTGATCCCGATGTACTTCCTGATCGGCGGCTTCGGCGGCCCGCAGCGTTCGTACGCCGCGGTGAAGTTCCTGCTCTACTCGCTGCTCGGCGGTCTGCTGATGCTGGCTTCGGTGGTCGGCCTCTACGTGATCTCGGCGCGCGCCGGCGAGCCGTCGTACCTGCTGAGTGACCTGATCAAGCTCGACATCGGCCAGAACACCGAGCGGTGGCTGTTCCTCGGCTTCTTCTTCGCCTTCGCGGTGAAGGCGCCGATGGTGCCGTTCCACACCTGGCTGCCGGACGCCGCCGGTGAGGCGACGCCGGGCACCTCGGTGCTGCTGGTCGGCATCCTGGACAAGATCGGCACCTTCGGGATGATCCGGTTCTGCCTGGGCCTGTTCCCGAACGCCTCCGAGTGGGCCACCCCGGTGGTCCTGGTGCTCGCGCTGATCTCGGTCCTGTACGGCGCCCTGGTGGCGATCGGCCAGACCGACATCAAGCGGCTGATCGCGTACACCTCGATCTCGCACTTCGGCTTCATCGTGATGGGTATCTTCGCGCTGACGTCGCAGGGGCTGACCGGCTCGACGCTCTACATGTTCAACCACGGTCTCTCGACCGCGGCGCTGTTCCTGGTCGCCGGGTACCTGATCTCGCGGCGCGGTTCGGCCCGGATCGCCGACTACGGCGGGGTCGAGAAGGTCGCCCCGGTGCTGGCCGGAACTTTCCTGTTCGCGGGTCTGTCCAGCCTGGCGCTGCCCGGTCTGTCGCCGTTCATCTCCGAGTTCATGGTGCTGGCCGGCACGTTCAGCAAGCACAAGGTGATCGCCGTGATCGCGGTGTTCGGCATCGTGCTGGCGGCGCTCTACATCCTGCTGATGTACCAACGCACGATGACCGGGCCGGTGCGTGACGGCATCGAGAAGCTCAAGGACCTGAACAAGCGGGAGATCCTCGCGATCGTTCCGCTGGTGGTCCTGATCGTCGGCCTCGGCATCTTCCCGAAGCCGATCGTCGACATCATCAAACCCGCGGTCGAATCGACCATGCAGCGCGTCGGGGTCACCGACAAGGCGCCGGAGATCCCCGTGACGGAGGGACAGAAGTGATCGGCCTGATCCTGCCGGCGGCGGACTTCGTCGCGCCGAAGATCGAATACACCGAGCTGATGCCGATGCTCGTGGTGTTCGGTGCGGCCTGTGTCGGCGTCATCGTCGAGGCGTTCCTGCCGCGCGCGCTGCGGCACGTCGCGCAGCTCGCGATCACGGTGGTGGCGATCGTCGCCGCCGGCGTGCTGACCGGACTGCTGATCAACGACAACAAGGAACTGATCGCGGCCCAGGGCGCGATCTCGGTCGACGGCCCGGCGCTGTTCACCTGGCTGATCCTGCTCGCGCTGACGCTGATCAGCGTGCTGCTGTTCGCCGAGCGCTCGCTCGACGGCGGCCTGTCCGCGTTCGCCGGCCAGGCGGCCGCCGTACCGGGGTCCGAGGCCGAGCGTGAGGGTACGGCGGCCCGGATCGAGCACACCGAGATCTTCCCGCTGACCCTGTTCGCGGTCGGCGGCATGATGCTGTTCGCGTCGGCCAACGACCTGCTGGTGCTGTTCGTCGCGCTCGAGGTCTTCTCGCTGCCGCTGTACCTGCTCTGCGGTCTCGCCCGGCGTCGCCGGCTGATCTCGCAGGAAGCCGCGATGAAGTACTTCCTGCTCGGCGCGTTCGCCTCCGCGTTCCTGCTGTTCGGGATCGCGCTGCTCTACGGGTACGCCGGCACGATGTCGCTCGGCGGAATCGCGGACGCACTGGCCACGGACACCGGCGCGGAGTCGATCCTGCTCGCCGGAACCGGTCTGATCGGGGTCGGCCTGCTGTTCAAGGTCGGCGCCGTACCGTTCCACTCGTGGACGCCGGACGTCTACCAGGGTGCGCCGACGCCGGTCACCGGGTTCATGGCGGCCTGCACCAAGATCGCCGCGTTCATCGGCCTGATGCGGGTCTTCTACGTTGCACTCGGCGGTTCGCGCTGGGACTGGGCGCCGATGATGTGGGTCGTCGCGATCCTCACCATGGTGATCGGTTCGATCGTCGCGATCACCCAGACCGACGTGAAGCGGATGCTGGCCTACTCGTCGATCGCGCACGCGGGCTTCCTGCTGACCGCGTTCGTCGGCCTGGCCCAGGCGGGCAGCGGTGTCCACACCGGCATCACCTCCACCCAGGCGGTGCTGTTCTACCTGGTCGCCTACGGCTTCTCGACGATCGGCGCGTTCGCGGTCGTCACGCTGGTCCGCGACGCGGGCGGCGAGGCGACGCACCTGTCCCGCTGGGCCGGGCTCGGCAAGAAGTCGCCGCTGCTGGCCGGGATCTTCGCGTTCTTCCTGCTCTCGTTCGCCGGGATCCCGCTGACCGCGGGCTTCACCGGCAAGTGGGCGGTCTTCAGCGCGGCCTGGACCGGTGGGGCGTGGCCGTTGGTCGTCGTCGCCGTACTGTCCAGCCTGGTCGCTGCGTTCTTCTACGTCCGCGTCATCGTGCTGATGTTCTTCTCCGACCTGCCGGCCGACGCGCCCGACGTGGCGCTGCCGGGCTGGCAGACCACGACCGCGGTAGCCCTCGGTCTCGCCGCCACAGTGATTCTCGGCCTGGTCCCCGGACCGGTGCTGGAGCTGGCGGCCCGCGCGGGTGAGTTCATCCGTTGAGTCCGACCCCGCTGCCGGCCGAGAGCCTGGGCTTCGCGTTCGCCGACGAGGCGCTCGAAGCCCGGGTCCGGGCCGGCCTGGAATCGGTGGAGCAGGCGCTGCGTGACTCCACCGAGTCCGAGGCGCCGTTCGTCACCGCCGCCGCCCAGCACGTCATGGTTGCCGGGGGCAAGCGGTTCCGTCCGCTGCTGGTGCTGATCGGCGCCGAGTTCGGCCCGGCCGCTGTCGAGCAGCACCGCGACGAGGTCGTCAAGGCGGCCGTCGTGGTCGAGCTGACCCACGTCGCCACCCTGCACCACGACGACGTGATGGACGAGGCCGCGCTCCGCCGCGGCTCGGCCACCGCGAACGCCCGCTGGGACAACTCGGTCGCGATCCTGTCCGGTGACTGGCTGTTCGCCCGCGCCTCCGACCTGGTCGCCGATCTCGGTCCCGACGCCGTACGGATCCAGGCGCGCACCTTCGGCCGCCTGGTCGAGGGCCAGATCCGCGAGACCCTCGGCGTCGGCGAAGGCCAGGACCCGCTCAAGCACTACCTGTCCGTCGTCGCCGACAAGACCGGTTCCCTGATCGCCACCTCGGCCCTCTTCGGCGCCCGCTTCGCCGGCGCGTCCGAGGAGGTCCAGGAGTCGCTCCGCGCCTTCGGCGAGGAGATCGGCGTCGCCTTCCAGCTCGCCGACGACATCCTCGACATCGCCGGCGACTCCGGCCAGTCCGGCAAGACCCCTGGCACCGACCTCCGCGAAGGCGTCCCCACCCTCCCGGTCCTGATCTTCCGCGCCCAGGCCGACCCGTCGAACCCCGACGACGCCCGCCTGCTGGAGCTCCTGGACTCGGACCTGTCCGACGACGCCCGCCTCGCCGAGACCCTCGACCTGCTCCGCGCCCACCCCGCCTTCACCCAGGCCGAGGACGACGTCCGCCGCCGCGCCGCCGACGCCCGCCGGCTCCTCTCCGCCCTCCCCGAAGGCCCCGCCCGCCAAGCCCTCGACTCCCTCTGCGACCTGGTGGTCACCCGCTCCGTCTGAGCTCCCCGGGCCGCCCCGCCCGCCTCGCGCCATTTGAACGGATCTCCCCTCAAGGTGCTGGTTCTCCCCTCAAAATTTGACCGGAGAAGGGTGAAGTTCGACGGATATCCCCTCAAATTGCCTGGGCGTGGGGTAGGGGGTGCGGGTGGGCGCCTGGTTGGGGTGGGTGACTCTTTTGCGGCCTAGCCTGGGGGGATGGCGTTCGGGTTTCGGAAGAGTGAGCCGGAGTTCAGCAACGATCCGGCGGTGACGCTGCCGATCTATCTGAAGTTCGTGCACAAGCACCTCGCGCGGGGTGGGCAGGTCAACTACTCGGTCTCGAAGTTCGAGAGTGCGCAGCTGGAGTACCAGCGCGGTGGGACGATCCGGGTCGATGAGACTCGGCGTACCGTCCTGGCGGGGAAGGGCACCAAGATCGAGCAGCCCGACCTCGGGGACAGGTTCTACGACGACGAACCGATGCCGGTGCGGCCGAACACCACTGTGTACCAGCTGGACGGCTACAAGACCGTGGGCGGCGGGAGGCCGACCGTGTACGCCGATGTCGAGTTCGACGCGATCCTGGACGGGCAGCAGGAGCAGGAGCGTCGCGACGAGGCCTGGGAGTACGTCGCCCAGGGGTACAGCGATCTGGTCCCGTCCCGTCTGGGCGGGACCGCGCCGGACATCTATGCCTTGCCGCAGAACGCCCCCGAGGCGGGTCCCGGGGCGCCGCCGACCGCTGAGCAGTTGAAGCAGGACGAGATCGTGCTGGCAGCCCTGTCGGAGGCTGCGGAGATCAAGGGCCAAGTGACGTTGCCGTCCGGCCGGACGGTCGACCCGGACGCCATGCGCGCCTTCCAGACCGCCTTCGGCAACTCCGGTGCGCCCGTCTCGCCCACGGCCGGCACCGCCGACCGTACGGCGGCGGCTACCGCGGCGGCGGCCCAGCAGAAGACCACCGCCAAGCCAGACCGCGGCATCGAGCAGAGCTGAGTCAGCGGTTGGCCCAGGTGGGGCTCTCCGCGTAGTGGTTGTCGTAGAGGTCGCTGGTGGCGGCGACCTCGGCCCAGTCGGTGTCACCGCGGTAGGCCTGCTCGAGCAGGCGGTAGTACCCGAAGCGCGGTTTCGCGTGGGTGAGAACGAACAGCACCTCGGCGTCCGACGTACCGGCTGCTTCGAAGGCGTGCGTCGTGCTGGGCGGTACGACGAGGAAGTCGCCGCGGTCGAGCACCAGCAGCTCGTCGTCGAGCAGCACCCGCAGTTGCCCGCCGAGGACGAAAAACAGCTCGGACGCCTCGTGGTGCTGGTGCGGGGGAGCACCCTCCTTGCCGGGCTGGAAGACCGAGCGGTGGCTGGTCAGCTGCCCACCGGTCTCCGGTACGTCGGCCAGCAGCGTCACACCGCTCGCGGACAGCACCTCGCCGTCGGCCGCGCGGACGAGAACAGGCTTGGTGAACGTCATGGAAAACTCCTCAGATTGTAGACGTCAAATATCCAGAATTAAGACAAAACCTCAGACCTTGAGGTTGGCGAAGTGCGACCGGGTGTTGTCCGGAGCGTCGGGGTGCTCCGCCAGCACCCGGTCGGCGATGTCGGCGATCGTCTGGCCGGCCAGCTCGCGCCGGTAGGTGAGCTCGGCCGCACGCATCGCCCGCGAAATCTGGCAGGTCTTCACGTAGTCGGCCTTCGGGCTCGCGCCCGGCCCGGCCTTCAAGATCTCCGTGCACCGGAACGCGTCGTCGGCGCCGTCGATCGCCACGACGATGTCGAGCAGGGTGATCTTGCGTGGATCCCGAGCCAGCTGAAACCCGCCCTTGGGGCCGGAGATCGACGACACGATCCCGGCCCGCGCGAGCGCCTGCAACTGCTTGTTCAGGTACGCCGTGGGCAGGTCGTAGAAGGCGGCGAGTCGCTTGGCGGTGACCGCCTGGCCGGGCATCCAGCTGAGGTTCACGCAGCTGTGCATCGCCCACTCGACGCCCTCGTTCATCTTCATAACCTGGATACTAGATGTCCTGAATAGCTCCGGTCAAGCTAGACGGCGGAGGTGGCCAGGGCCGCGCGCTCGAGGGCGATGCTCCGGCGCCGCCGGTTGAGTCCGTCGAAGGTGAAGATCGCCAGCGCCAGCCAGACCAGGCCGAACCCGGCCCAGCGCATCCCTGACATGTGCTCGTGGAAGAGCAGGACGCCGCACAGGAACTGCAGGATCGGCGCGACGTAGTTCAGCAGGCCGAGTGTGGTCAGCGAGGTCCTGGTCGCGGCCGCGCCGAAGAACAGCAGTGGTACGGCGGTCAGCGGACCGGTCAGCAAGACCAGGACGAAGTACCCGGAGCCGTGATCCGTGACGGTGGAGTGGCCTTGCGCCCCCAGTACGGCGATCGCCGCGATCGCGAGCGGCACCACGGTCGCCGACTCGATCGCCATCCCCTCGATCGCGCCCGCGTCGGCCTTCTTCTTGATGAGTCCGTAGAAACCCCAGGAGAAGGTCAGCAGGATCGCGATCCACGGCGGCCGGCCGTTCTCGATCGCCAGGCCGACGACCGCGGCGAACGCGATCGCGAGCGCGACCCACTGCGCCGGCCGCAGCCGCTCCTTGAGCACGACCACACCGAGGAAGACCGCGAACAGCGGAGTGATGAAGTAGCCGAGCGAGGTCTCGACCACGTGCCCGTTGACCACGCCCCAGATGTACGTGCCCCAGTTCACCGAGATCAGCACCGCGGCCGCCATCAGCCCCCAGCGCTTGCGCGGCTGCCGCAGCAGCGCCTTCACCTGACCGGACTTGCGCAGTACGACGACCAGGGCCGCGATCGTGAGCAGCGACCAGACGATCCGGTGGGCGAGCAGCTCGATGGCGCCGGAGCGATCGAGAAGCCGCCAGTAGATCGGGAACAGGCCCCACATCAGATAGGCGGTGAACCCGTAGATGAACCCTTTTCGCTGATCTGGCACGTTTCACTCTAAGTCCGCCAGTCAGTTGCATCCAACTGCTTTGCTCATGACTTGAGACGATGAGGTTGGATAGAGGAGTGAACTGAGTGTCCTGCGTCGGACGTTCTTCGGCGCTTGCGGCGCCCAGGCACGCACCTCACGGCACCGGAGGACCAGCCACGATGGAAAAGCATCGAGGCCGCCCCTCCGGCACCGCGATGCACGCACCTGGACACCGCAATCACTCGAACAACGTCCGACGCAGGACACTAGGAGGCACGCGTGGGTGTGAGGACCGGACTGGTCTCGGTGACGTTCCGTCAGTTGCCGGCCGACGAGGTGGTGGAGGTCGCGGCACAGGCGGGCCTGAAGGCGATCGAATGGGGCGGCGACATCCACGTGCCCCTCGGCGATCTGGTCGCCGCCCGCCGGGTGAAGAACCTGACCGAGGTGCACGGCCTGCAGACTGTCGCCTACGGCTCTTACCTGCGGGCCGGCGCTGCCGACCGCGAGCAGATGCGCGCCACCGTCGCCACCGCCGAAGCCCTCGGCGCCTCCCGTATCCGCGTCTGGGCCGGCACCGTCGGTACGGCGGAAGCCGGCGTCGGCGACCGGATGGCCGTCACCCGCGGTCTCGCGGAGCTCGCCGAGGTCGCTGCCGGTTCCGGCATCGAGATCGCCCTCGAGTTCCACCGGAACACGCTCACCGACGAGGTCGACTCGACGATCACATTGCTAATGGATGTCGGCGCTCCGAACCTCACGACGTACTGGCAGCCGCCGGTGGGCATGCCCGACGACGAGTGCCTCCAGCAACTAGATGCCCTGCTGCCCTGGCTGACCACGGTCCACGTCTTCTCCTGGGACCCGGACGGCACCCGCCGTCCGTTGGCCACCCGCGAGTCGCTGTGGCGCAAGGTGCTGGCCAAGCTCGCCGCCGACCCGCGGGAGCTGAATGCATTGCTGGAGTTCGTGCCCGACAACGACCCCGAGCAGCTGATCAAGGACGCCGCCGACCTGCACGCCTGGCTGTAAGCAGGCGCGCAGGCCGCGCGCGTCAGACCGGCAGGTAGATCGCGATCACCAGCGTGCCGCCGGTCGGCTTGCCCTCGGTGAGCACCATCCCGGCTTTGGTGGCCGGTTGGGCGACCACGGTTTCGCTTGAGACTCCGAGGTCGCCATGACTCTCGGACTCGACCTGCATGCCGCCCGCGGTCGCGGTCCCGACCCGCGCTTCGGCGCGGAGCGTCCCGGCGGTGCCGAGCCCGGCGCCGCCGTACGCGAGGACGAAGTTCTGGTTGGCCGGGGTGTCGATCTCGACCTGCTTCGCGGTTCCCGGCGCGGACTTGACGGTGCTGAGGCGGTAGCTGACGCCGCCGGCCTCGATGCGTTCGTCGAGGCTGACGCCGCCGACGACCCGCTTCGGGCCTTGGGTGTAGACGCCGAGGGCGAGGTAGCCGTCGGTCGGCACCGGCGGGCTGTTCTTGTCCGTCGGGATCAGCCGCGCCGTCACCTCGACCTGACCAACTGGTGCGCGGTCGTTGCCGGCAGCCGTGTCAGAGTTCCCCGCATCGAGCGAAGTGCTCGTGCAGGTCATCTCCGTCGCGAGCTTGCCGTTGAACCTGATCTGGAGCATGTAGGGGCTGTTCCCGTTCACCGGGCCGTTGGTGGCGGTGCAGAACGGGCGGAGCTTCAGCAATGATCCGTCGGACGTGAACTTGAACCGCACCTCGGAGCTGCCCGGCCCAGCGACGCCGGCCCCGAGCAGAGTGTCGCCGCCGATCTTCTTCCGGTACGTGATGCCGTCCTGCTGGAAGTCGTCCGGACCGGGTGCCGGCGGCGCTGGGTTGCCGACCCGTGCTGCGTCGGTGGTGGAGTAGATGCCGAGCCGGATCGGCCGGCTTGAGGTCTGAGCCTTGCCGCTCTCGATGTCGACGACCTCGGCAGAGACTGTGGTCGCCTTGCCGACGGGCGCGGTCAGCCAGAGCGGGGAGTCGGCCAGGAACGTCCCGAGCGGGACGGTCTCCGAGTCGGTGGTTCCGTCGTGGCAGACCGATGAGCCGAGGTACCGGCCGCCGATCGTGACTCGGACCTCCGTGGGGAGTGCATAGCCGACGGAATCGCAGGCAGCGTAGATGGCGATCTTGTTCGTGGTGGGCGTCCAACTGAAGGAGAACTTGCTCTGTTTCGGGTCGCCGATCCATGCCTTGAGCAACTTGTCGCCGTTGATCATGCCGGGGACGGTCTGGCCGTTCCGCACGTAGTCCGGCGGAGTGGCGGGCTCCGGCGTGGAGGTGTTCAGGACGCCCGGCACCACCGCGACGGCCAGCACCGCGATGGCCGCGACCGAGGCGAGAGCGGTCGCCGTACGGCGTTGTTTCGTACGCCGGATCTTGGTGCGGACGCCGGGCAGCAGGTCGGGCTGCCGTTCGGCGGCCTCTTCGGCGCGGGCGGTCAGTTCCGTGCGGAGGTCTTGGAGGTTCATCGGGGAGTCTCCTGAGTGGCAGGGGAGCCGGAGAGGAGGGCAGGATCCAGGCGAAGTTTCGCCACGGCCTTGCTGGCTTGGCTTTTGACGGTGCCGATGGTGGTGCCGAGGATGCGGGCGGTCTCGGCCTCGGTCAGATCCTCGTAGTAGCGCAGGACGATGACGGCGCGCTGCCGGCGGGGGAGCCGTTGCAGCGCCAGCCAGAGGTCGCCCTCGTACTCGGGGCCGGCGGCGGGGTTGGTCTCGGGGAGTTCGTCGCTGGGAATCTCGTGGTGCCAGCGGCGTCGCCACCAGGAGGCGTACGTGTTCACCATGATCTTGCGGACGTACGGCTCGGGGTTGTCCCGCTCGATCCGGGACCACGCGAACCACGCCTTGGCGAGGGCGGTCTGGACCAGGTCCTCGGCCAACGCATGGTCATGGGTGAGCAGATACGCCGTCCGCAGCAGGCGGCCGGAGCGAGCGGCGACGAAGGCGTCGAATGCTTCACTCGATGTCACCTGGAGCCCCGTTTCTCCGGCACGCACAGTGAGCGCGCTGTCCTTGATGGTCACATCCTGCCTGACCAGGTGTCCCCGGGATTTGGTTGCCTGTTCGGCACAAAGTTTCTTCCGAGACCTGGTCAACCGGTGGATCTTGCCGCAATGCTGGCCTCAGACAAGTCCCTCACCGCCCCGGAGGTTGTCATGTCCCAGCTTCTGTCCCGCCTCACCGGCCGTCCGCTGCCGCGGATCGTCGCCATGCTGCTGCTCTTCGCGGCGATGCTGACCGCGACCGTCACCACCCAGTTCGTCACCGCCACCGAGGCCCGCGCCGACGGCTGCTACACGTGGGGTCGTTCGCTCAGTCAGGGCATGACCGGCGCCGATGTGAAGCAGCTCCAGATCCGCGTCGCCGGTTATCCCGGGTACGGCGCACACCTCGCCACCGACGGCGAATTCGGACCGGCCACGAAGGCCGCGGTCCAACGGTTCCAGTCGGCGTACGGGCTGACTGCGGACGGGATCGCCGGACCGGCGACGTTCACCAAGCTCTACGCGCTGCAGGACGACGACTGCACCCCGATCCACTTCACCTACGCCGAGCTCGACGACGGCTGCGGCGGCTCCGGGTACGACGGCGGTCCGCTCGGCGAGGCGGCCACCAAGGCGAACGCGCTGCAGACGATGTGGCAGCTCGAAGCCATGCGGCACGCCCTCGGCGACCAGCCGATGAATGTCACCAGCGGCTTCCGCAGTACGCCGTGCAACAACTCCGTCGGCGGTGCGAGCAACAGCCAGCACCTGTACGGCCGCGCGGCCGATCTGGTCGGGTCGCAGTCGCTGTGCACGCTGGCCAAGCAGGCTCGCAACCACGGCTTCGGCGGCATCTTCGGCCCGGGCTACCCCGGCCACAACGACCACACCCACGTCGACATCCGCAGCTCGAACGTCTGGGACGCACCGAACTGCGGTATCTGACCTACAGCAGCTGGGTGACCGTGTGAATCACCAGCCCGACAAGGGCGCCGACCACGGTGCCGTTGATCCGGATGAACTGCAGGTCGCGACCGACGTGCAGTTCGATCCGGGCCGACGCTTCGCGGCCGTCCCAGCGGGAGATCGTGTCCGAGATGACGGAGACGATCTCGGTGCCGTAGGTGCGGATGACGTAGCTGACGGCCTCGGCGGCCCGCGTGTCGACCTTCGCTCGCAGTACGTCGTCGTCCTGCAACCGCCCGCCCAGGTCCTGGATGACCTTCACACCGCGGACGCGGAGCGTGCTGGCCGGGTCCTGGATCGAGTCGATGAGGGCCGTACGCAACGAGTCCCAGACCGCGGTCAGGCTGGACCCCATGTCGGGGTGGGTGAGCATCCGCGCCTTGAAGGCCTCGAAGCGTGCCATCGTGTCGGGGTCGTTCTGCAGGTCGACCGCGAGCTTGCGCAGCAGCCGGTCGACGGCCTTCCGGGCCGCGTGATCCTGCGTGTCCCGTACGTCGGCCAGCCAGGCGAGCGCCTCGCGATGAATCCGGTCGACCACGAGCCGGTCGACCCACATCGGTGACCACCGCGGCGCCCGCGGCCCGACGACATCGGCCAGCAGTTCGCGGTTGTCACTCAGCCAGTCGTAGGCCTCGATCATCAGCAGATCGAAGAGGGCGTGATGCGCCCCGTCGTCGACGACCGACTCGAGGAAGTGGCCGGCGATCGGGCTCAGCGGCTCCTGGACGAACCGCGGCAGCAGCGAGCCCCGGACGAACGCGGTCACGTCCTCGTCGCCGAGCTTCGGTAGCGCCGCCCCGATCGTCCGCGCGCCCTCGGCGACGATCCGCTCGGCGTGGTTGCCGGCTGCCAGCCACTCACCGGCGCGGCGACTCACGTCGGCCGACTTCATCTTCTCCGTCACCACCTCCTCGGAGAGAAAGTTCTCGGTGACGAACTGTTCGAGGCTCTCCGCCAGCATGTCCTTGCGCGTCGGCACGATCGCGGTGTGCGGGATCGGCAACCCGAGCGGATGCCGGAACAACGCAGTCACCGCGAACCAGTCCGCGAGCGCACCGACCATCGCTGCCTCGGCCGCCGCGTTCACGTAGCCCCAGCCGCCGTCGCGATGCAGCGTGACCACGTAGATGACCGCGGCCAGCACGAGCAACGACACCGCGACGAGTCGCATCTGCCGCAGCCCACGTCGCCGTACCTGATCGGCGGCGCTCAACGTCATAGTCGCCATACACCGATCCAACCAGGTGATACCCAACGATCCGGTCAGGCGATGACCTGGTTCGCCCCTGATTTCACCGTACGGCGGTCCATCCGGCCCGAGATCACCGCGAACACCAGCCCGGCGACGGCCAGTGCCGCACCGACTCGGCTCGGCCATTCGTAGCCATAGCCGGCCGACAGAACGACGCTGCCGAGCCAGGCGCCGAGCGCGTTGGCGATGTTGAGCGTGGAGTGGTTGAGCGACGCGGCCAGCGACTGACCCTCGTGGGCGACGTCCATCAGCCGGGTCTGCAGCGCGGGGATCAGGATGCTCGCCGAGCACCCCATCGCGAACACCGCGATCAGCGCGGTTGGCTTCGTGTGCGCCATCCACCCGAACACGCCCAGCACCACGGTCACCGCGATCAGGCCGCCGTACAGGCTGGGCATCAGGGCGCGGTCGGCCAGCCGGCCGCCGATCAGCGTGCCGCAGGTCATCCCGACGCCGTACGTCGCCAGCACGATCGTGACCGCGGCCGCGGAGAAGCCGGCCAGTTCCGTCATCGTCGGGGTGATGTAGGAGTAGGTCGCGAACATGCCGCCGAACCCGACCATCCCGACCAGCAACGCCATCCACACCTGCGGCCGGGCCAGCGCGCTCAACTCGCTGTGCAGGTTGGTCTCGCTGCCCACCGGCTGCGGCGTCACCCAGAACCAGACCGCCACCAATGTGAGCAGCCCGAGTCCACCGACCGCCAGGAACGGCGCCTGCCAGCCGAGGCTCTGGCCCATCAACGTCGTCAGCGGTACGCCGATGATGTTCGCCACCGGCAGTCCGACCATGATCATCGAGACCGCCCAGGCCCGCCGGTTCACCGGCACCATCGCCGCGCCGACCACCGCGCTGATCCCGAAGAACGCGCCATGCGGCAATCCGGTCATGAATCGCGCCGCCATCAGCATCTCGTAGCTCGACGCCACCGCCGACAAGATGTTGCCCACGACAAACAAAGCCATCAGCCCGAGCAGCAGCCGCTTCCGGCCGGTCCGCGCTCCGAGCGCCGCGATCACCGGTGCGCCCACCACGACCCCGACCGCGTACGCCGAGATCACGTGACCGGCGGCCGGAATCGAGATCCCCACGCCGTCCGCGATCTGCGGCAGCAGCCCCATCGTCACGAACTCGGTGGTCCCGATCGCGAACCCACCCGTGGCCAAGGCGAACAGTGCGGGTCTAGTCACACCTGAGTGTCGCAAAACCCCGCCTTCAGCTCCCAGAAACTTGCCACTGGATTGTCAGGAGTCGGCTCGGCTTCGGTGAGCGGCGAAGACGAGGACGGCCACCGCCACCAGCCCGAACAGGATGTTGCCGATCAGGTCGGTCGTTGCGGATGCCGCGGACACCGGCGACTCGGGGAACGCGTGCCAGACGTAGGTCAGCAACGCCCCACCTGCCACGGCCAGGGAGTGGCGCTGGGTCCACGCCGTGCGCCGGGACCACGTGAGCAGCAACGCGGTCGCCAGTCCGTCGATCGCGAGCACGACCGCCGTCTTGAGCCAGGGCGCATTGATCAGGTCGTCGGACAGCATCCAGGCCGAGCTCAGGACGAGCCCGGTGATTCCGGCCATCCAGATCGGCGGGACTGCGCCGGCCAGCTCGAGGCGCGGGCGCTTACCGACCCGGATCGCCAGGGCGACGAGTACGACGATCGCCACGGCGACGCCCGCGAACTGGCCCGGTTCGGCGACGAAGGGGTCGTTGGCGATCGCGAAGGCGTTGTTGGCGACCACGCCGAGCACGAACAGGACGGCGTACAGGGAGAGGCCGAGTTTGCCGAGCCATGGTTCGCGGGGGCGGCGGGAGATCGACTCCATCACGACGATCGGGACGGTGATGCTCCAGACGGTGTGCAGGCCCAGGACGAACACGGTCCAGGGGCCGCCCATCCCGAGCGCGTCGAGGTGGCCGGGATCGAGCAGCCGGAGGCCGGCGTAGTTGGGGTTGAACAGCGACATCGTCGTGACGCCCTCCTCGAGGACGCCGTACGCGAGGGCGAGCAGCACCACGCTCGGATAGCCCCCGCCGCGTCGCCGGACGATTTCACGGATCAGTACGGCGCCGCCGCCGTACAAGGGGGCCAGGGCGACGAGTGCGAAGAGCGCGGTGATCGGGAGATTGCCGAGGACGAACTCGGCGACCAGGGGCGCGAGGAAGAAGAGTCCGAGGGCGGGAAGGGCTCGTTTCGTCATGCTTCCACGGTGACCGGCGGTGGTCGCGTCGCCGGATGCGATCCGTCCCGATGCCGCGCTGACAGGTGTCATGGGGGTCGGGTCAGGGGCATTCCCTATACGCCGTATAGGGAATGCGGTCTTTAATGATGCTCATGCGCGAAGTGACGACGAAGGACCGGATCACGGCCGCCGCGACGTACCTGCTTACCGAGCACGGCGCGGACGGCGTCTCGATGCGGAAGGTGGCGGCCGCGGTCGGCATCACGCCGATGGCGATCTACCAGTACTTCCCCGACCGCGAGACGTTGCTCAATGCGATCGCCGACGCGGCTTTCGCGGAGCTGGTACGGCGCTGGGAGTCGGCCGACAGGCCGGTCGCGGCCGACGAGCAGATGCGGGAGATGCTGGCCGACCACGTCGACTTCGCGCTCGCCCAGCCGCGGTTGTACGCCTACATGTTCGTGGAGCGGCGGGATCAGGCGCGCACCTTCCCGGACGACTTCGCGGCTCGTCGGTCGCCCACGCTGAACCTCGTCGCCGACGCGATCACGCTCGGGATCGAGCAGCGGCTGTTCCGCCCCGACCTCGACCTGTGGGAGACCGCGCTGCTGTTCGCCGCGCTCCTGCACGGTCTCCTGCAACTCCACCACGGTGCTCGCATCGGTATGCCCGACGCAGCGTTCCGCTCGCTGTGCCTGCGATTGGGCGAAAGGATCATCAATGAAATCCGTCTCTAGGTGGTACGGCGTCCTCGCGGCGCTGGCGACCGGTGCGTTGCTGTACTTCGGTTCCGGGCTCTCGACGCTGCCCGCGTTGATCTGGTGGGCGCCGCTGCCGGTGCTGCTCGTGGTGCCCCATCTGCGGGTTGGCGCGGCTGCGCTGACGGCCTTCGCCGGCTGGCTGCTGGGGTTGATGAATCTGACCCCCTACCTGCTCGACGATCTGGAGTTGCCGGTCGTCGCGCTGTCTTTCTTGTTGCTGATGGCCGGGCTGTTCACGGTCACCGCGTTGTTCTTCCGGGCGCTGGTGGTGTGTGGGCATCCGCTGATCGCCGCCATCGCCGTACCGGGTTTGTGGGCTGCGCTCGACTATGTGGTGTCTGTCGTCTCGCCGCATGGCGCGTTCACGAGCCTGGCGTACACCCAGGCTGATGTTCGGCCTGTGAATCAGATCGTGTCGCTGGCTGGCCCTTGGGGACTGAGCTTTCTGCTGCTGTTCGGTGCTGCGAGTCTCGCGGCTCGTCGGTTCCTGCTCCTCGCCGGCGTGGCTGCTGCGGTCTGCCTGTACGGCGTTGTGCAGCTGCATCAATCGCCTCCGCCTGCGACGGTACGCATCGCCGTACTGTCGGCCGAAGGCGCTGATGACGCGGGCTGGCCGGCGGCGGGTGGACCGGCGATCGTTGGGCGCTACGAGCCGCTGATCGCTGATGCTGCTCGGCGTGGTGCGCGGGTGGTGTTGCTGCCGGAGAAGATGGTCGATGTGCAGATCGCCGCGCTGCCTGGGTTTTCAGCCTTCTTCCAGAAGCTTGCCAGCAGCAACAAAGTGGAGCTGGTGGTCGGGGTGACGGTGCTCGGCGACGGGGATCGGAACCGGGCGTTGATCTTCCATCCGGACGGTGCTGCGCCGACGTCGTACGACAAGCACCACTTGATTCCTGGTCTGGAGCCGTATGAGTCGGGTGACCGGCTGGCGACGTACGAGGGGTGGGGGTTGATGATCTGCAAGGACCTCGACTTCCCGGCGCTCGCTCGCTCCTACGGGAAGCTGGATGTCGGCCTGCTGCTCGTACCGGCGCTGGACTTCGAGAACGACGGATGGCTGCACAGCCGGATGGCGTTGCTGCGAGGGATCGAGAACGGTCTGCCGATGGCTCGCGACGGGAGCAAAGGCCGGCTCACGCTGAGCGATGCGCACGGTCGGGTGGTCGGCGAGACGGAAGCTCCCGCCGATGCCTCGGCGGTTCTGGTCGGCGAGCTTCATCCGGGCCGCGTGCACACGCTGTACACCGCCTGGGATGACTGGTTCGCCTGGCTCTGCGGACTGCTCGCACTCGCTGGAGCGGTGTGGTTGAGGTCGGGTGGCCGGCGTGAAAGCATCCGGCATGGCCAACTTCGGTGATTTTCAGCTGCAGCTCTACCTGCAGGGAATGCTGCAAGGAACCAAGCCGGAGATCACGACCGACCTGGCCCGGCTGGAGTCCCAGGCCGCCGGCACGCTGACCGCCGAGGCGATGGGCTACATCGTGCCGAGCGCGGGCAACGGCGCGACGGCGCGGGCGAACCTGGCGGCCTTCGACCGCTGGCGGTTGGTACCGCGGATGCTGCGGGGGAGTGTCGAGCGCGACCTGAGCTGCACGATCCTCGGTACGGCGATGCCCGCGCCGGTGCTGATCGCACCGATCGGTGTCCAGACGCTCGCGCACCCCGACGGTGAGCTGGCGACGTCGCGCGCCGCCGACACACTCGGCCTCACCTACACCCATTCGACGCAGGCGAGCCACGCGATCGAGCAGATCGAGGCCAAGAGCAAGTGGTACCAGCTGTACTACCCGACCGATCGCGACGTCTGCCTCAGCCTGCTGCAGCGCGCCAAGGCCAGCGGGTACGGCGTACTGGTCGTCACGCTCGACACCGGCACGATCGGCTGGCGACCGGCCGACCTGGATCGTGGGTTCCTGCCGTTCCTGAAGGGTGAGGGGCTCGCGAACTACTTCAGCGACCCGGCCTTCCAGGCCAAACTCGCCAAGCCGATCTCCGAGGACCCGGGCGCGGCCGTGATGCAGTGGGCGCAGATGTTCCCGAACGTTGGCCTGAGCTGGGACGACCTCGGCTTCCTGCGCGACAACTGGGACGGCCCGATCGTCCTCAAGGGCATCACCGCCGTCGAGGACGCCAAACTCGCCGCCGAACACGGCTTCGAAGGCCTCGTCGTCTCCAACCACGGCGGCCGCCAGGTCGACGGCGCGATCGCCGCCCTGGACGCGCTCCCCGCGATCGCCGACGCGGTCGGCGAGCAGATGACGGTCCTGTTCGACTCCGGCGTACGCACGGGCGCGGACGCGGCCAAAGCACTCGCCCTGGGCGCCAAGGCAGTCCTCCTCGGCCGGCCTTTGTTGTACGGCCTCGCCCTGGCCGGCCAGGCCGGCGTCGAACACGTCCTCCGCTGCTTCCTCGCCGAACTGGATCTCACGCTGGCGTTGTCGGGCTACGCCAACCACCGCGAACTCAACCGCGACTCGGTGGTCCGCGCGTGAAAGCAGTCATCTTCGACCTCGACAACACCCTCTTCGACCACACCGGCTCCGCCGACGCCGCCGTACGAGTCTGGATCCCCGAGCTCGGCGGCACCCCGACGGACGAGCTGCTCGCCCAGTGGTTCGCCATCGAGGACCGCTGTTTCAACCGCTGGCTCACCGGCGAACTCACCCACCAAGGCCAACGCCGAGCCCGCCTCCACGAGTTCCTCCCGTTGCTGGGTCATCCCGTCCCCACCACCGAACCCGCCCAGGACGACCTCTTCGCCCGCTTCCTCGACCTCTACCGCACCAACTGGTCAGCGTTCCCCGATGCCCGCCCGGCCCTAGAAGTTGCCCACAGCAACGGTTGGCGCGTAGCCGTCCTCACCAACGGCAGCACCCCCCAACAAACCGCCAAACTGGAAGCCATCGGCTTGGCCGACCTAGTCCACGTCGTCTGTACCAGCGAGTCTCTGGGCGTCAGCAAACCCAACCCCCAGTCCTACCTACAAACCTGCGCAGCCCTGGGCGTCGACCCCGCCGAAACCCTCATGATCGGCGACAACCTAGACCTAGACGTCCTAGGCGCCCAAGCCGCAGGCCTGTCCGCCACCCACCTCAACCGCCCAGCAGGCGCCGTACTAACCGACCTCCTGCGCACCTGACCCCGACTAACCGCCAACGGCCGCGCACCCGGCGGACCGCCAACACTCACCAACCACGCCGCGCCTACCCCATCCACGCCTAACCGCCGCCCGCAACCGCCCTTTTCAACGCGTTACTGAGTGGGGCCGGTCCGGCGGACGTGCGCGCGGCCCCCGATTGTGATGGGCCGGCGGTCCGCCCCAAGCCGCGGCCGTCGTTCGGCGTTTGGTGGGCGGGCCCACCGGCTTGTGGGTGGGCCAACCGCATGCGGTGGGCTGTCCCACGACGCGGTGGGTCAGCCCACCAAATGGGGACTCCTAGTCGACGGTCCAGGTGTCGGCGCCGGTGATCAGGGACTGGAGGTCGCCGGGGCCTTGGGCTTCGGTGGCGGTGTGGATCTGCTGGCGGACGAGGTCGTCGTACGCCGGGCGGTCTACCTGGCGGAAGATGCCGATGGGAGCCTGGTGGAGGACGCCGGCGTCGGTGAGGCGGGAGAGGGCGAAGGCGTAGGCGGGGTCGGGGGTGTGGGCGTCGTGGATGACGAGGTCGGCTTCGCCGTTGGGGAGGTCGGCTACCTCGCGGACGGCGAGGGAGGCGAAGCCGTCGCGGACTACGCCCAGGTGGCCGTCGGTGCCGAAGCGGATGGGGGCGCCGTGGACGAGCGGGATGATCGCGTCGTCGCGGGTGTCGGGGTTCTTGAAGGCGTCGAAGGCGTTGTCGTTGAAGATCGGGCAGTTCTGGTAGATCTCGACGAACGACGTGCCGCGGTGTTCGGCGGCGGCGCGCAGGACCGACGTGAGGTGCTTGCGGTCGGAGTCGACGGTGCGGGCGACGAAGGTGGCTTCGGCGCCGAGGGCCAGCGAGACCGGGTTGAACGGCGTGTCCACCGAACCCATCGGGGTCGACTTGGTCACCTTGCCGGGCTCGGAGGTCGGTGAGTACTGACCCTTGGTCAATCCGTAGATCCGGTTGTTGAAGAGCAGGATCTTCAGATTCACGTTCCGCCGGAGCGTGTGGATCAAGTGGTTGCCACCGATCGACAGCGCGTCGCCGTCACCGGTCACCACCCACACGCTCAGATCCGGCCGAGCCGTCGCCAGCCCGGTCGCGATCGCCGGCGCCCGCCCGTGGATCGAGTGCATGCCGTACGTCGACAAGTAGTACGGGAACCGCGACGAGCAGCCGATCCCGGACACCATCGCGACGTTCTCGCGCTTGATCCCGAGCTCCGGCAGGAACCCCTGAAAAGCAGCCAGTACGGCGTAGTCGCCGCACCCCGGGCACCAGCGAACCTCCTGGTCCGACACGTACTCCTTGCGGTTCTGCGGTGCGTCCGCAACCGGCACTCCGCGCAGGCCGCCAGGCAGCCCCAGATCAACCGTGGTCATCGCGCCCCCTCCAGGTGGTCCCAATGCGTCAGGTTCGCCGCCGCCACGCCCAAGTGCCGCGCGTCGTCGTCGATCCCCTCGGTCTCCTCGACCAGGTTGCCGATCACCTCGGCCAGCTCGGCCGCGCCGAGCGGCATGCCGCGGACCTGTGCGTACGACACGACGTCGATCAGGTACTTCGCCCGCAGCAGCATCGCCAGCTGCCCCAGGTTCATCTCCGGGACCAGCACCTTGTCATAGCTCCGCAGCACGTCTCCGAGGTTCGACGGGAACGGGTTGAGGTGCCGCAGGTGCGCCTGCGCGATCTTCCCGCCGACCGCACGCACCCGGCGGACACCGGCCCCGATCGGCCCGTACGTCGATCCCCAGCCGAGCACCAGCACCTTCGCCGTACCGTCCGGGTCGTCGACCTGCAGCGGCTCGATCGTGCGAGCGATCCCGTCGACCTTGGCCTGCCGGGTCCGGATCATCAGGTCGTGGTTGGCCGGGTCGTAGGAGATGTTGCCGGTCTTGTCCTCCTTCTCCAGACCACCGATCCGGTGGTCCAGCCCCGTCGTACCGGGAATCGCCCAGGCTCGCGCCAGCGTCTCCGGATCGCGCAGATACGGCAGGTACGTCGCCGCGCCCTGAGCGTCGGTCGCGTTGGGAGCCGTCGTGAAGTTGGGATCGATCGTCGGCAGCGACTCGACCGACGGGATCTGCCACGGCTCGGAACCGTTGGCCAGGTACCCGTCGGAGAGCACCATCACCGGCGTCCGGTAGGTGACCGCGATCCGGATCGCCTCGACGGCGATCGCGAAGCAGTCCGCGGGGGACTGGGCGGCCAGCACCGGCAGCGGCGCTTCGCCGTTGCGGCCGAACATCACCTGCAGCAGATCGGCCTGCTCGGTCTTGGTCGGCATTCCCGTCGACGGCCCGGCGCGCTGGATGTCGCAGACGACCAGCGGCAGCTCGAGCATCACGCCGAGACCGATCGTCTCGGACTTCAGCGAGATGCCCGGCCCGGACGACGTGGTCACGCCGAGCGCGCCGCCGAACGACGCACCCAGAGCGGCGCCGACCCCGGCGATCTCGTCCTCGGCCTGGATCGTGGTCACGTTGAATCGCTTGAGCTTCGACAGCTCGTGCAGGACGTCGGAGGCCGGGGTGATCGGGTACGCGCCGAGCACCATCGGCAGCCCGGCCCGCTGCGCGCCCGCCACCAGGCCGTACGCCAGCGCGAGGTTGCCGGAGATGTTGCGGTACGTGCCGGTCGGCATCACGGCCGGCTTGATCTCGTAGCGGACCGAGAACTCCTCGGCCGTCTCGCCGAAGTTGTAGCCCGCCCGGAAGGCCGCGATGTTCGCGTCCCGGATGGCCGGCTTGCCGGCGAACTTGGTCTCCAGGAACGTGATCGTCGACTCGACCGGCCGCTGGAACAGCCACGAGACCAGACCGAGCGCGTACATGTTCTTGGCCCGGGACGCGTCCTTGCGGGTCAGCCCGAACTCCTTGACCGACTCCACCGTCATCCCGGTGAGGTTCAGCGCGACCACGTGGTACGCCTCGAGCTCGCCGGTCTCCAGCGGATTGGCGTCGTACCCGATCCGCTTCAGGTTCCGGGTGCTGAAGTCCGCGGTGTCGACGATCACCGTCGCGCCCCGCGGGACATCCTTGAGGTTCGCCTTGAGGGCGGCCGGATTCATCGCGATCAGTACGTCGGGGGCGTCGCCCGGCGTCAGGATGTCGTGATCGGCGAAGTGGAGCTGGAACGACGAGACCCCCGGCAGAGTCCCGGCTGGTGCCCGGATCTCCGCGGGGAAGTTGGGCAACGTCGACAGGTCGTTGCCGAACGATGCCGTTTCCGCTGTGAACCTGTCCCCCGTGAGCTGCATCCCGTCGCCGGAGTCGCCGGCGAAGCGGATCACCACGCGGTCGAGCTGCTTGACCTCGATGGTCACTGTTCTGTTCATCTCCAAGTCGGCGCTTGGGCCGGCGGCCCGCCTCGTGAGCGGTACCGGTCCCCCCAGGGCAGGGCGGTAACCCCAATATTAGTTCGCCCTTCGAACGGAACCACGGAGAAGGCGTGCCGGTCCACAGCCTGGGACAGGCTGTTAAAAGGCCGGTATCTGTGCAGCGGGAGTCACCCTGAGCAGCCGCTCGGTTGCGGAGGTGGAGCACCAGGGGGCAGGGTGTCTCCATGGTTCGTCGTCCCGTGGTCGCGCTCACCTGTCTGCTGTTCGCTCTGACCGCTTGCGCGGCACCGGCGGCACCCTCCAGTGGCGCTCTGAGCCTGTCCGGCGCCGACCACTCCGACGGTACGGCGACCGCCGTACTGCCGGCGGCTGCCGTGGCACCGGCCCGGCACGTGAAGCTCACCGGCATCAAGACCACCAACGCGACCACCGGGGTCATCACGGTGACCGGCACGGTCACGCCGGCCCCGGCGAAGGGCACGCGGATCCGCTTGCACCAATGGATCCCGACCACGAAGAAATGGCAGGAGATCGGCCACGGGTTCTCGGTCGGCACCGGGGTGACGATCAAGGTCACCCAGCCGGGCTCGGTCCGCGACTATCGCCTCAACATTTACGCGCAGGCGCCGTACGCGGCGTCGACCTCGAAGCCGATCACTTTCAAGCACTACGTCTGGCGCGGGCTGTTCAAGCGCGGCGTGCTTGCCTCGGGTGGGAAGGCGAACCCGCAGCTCACCGTCATCCCGCCGTCCGAAGGACCGCGGCGCTCGGAGGCGGATCTGCTCGCCGACAAGGGCGGCTACGTCTGGGGCGAGGTCGACTCGACCGATTGCCGGCACTTCAAGACCTGGCTCGGCAACCTGACCGACGGTACGGCGCGACTCTCGATCCACAACGGTCCGCGAGCGAAGGCGATCGCCTCGGTCCGGCAGAAGCAGGAGACCGAGGGCAACCTCGCGGCCGCGATCGACGGCGTCACCCGGCTCCGCCTGCAGGCCACCGACGTCCAGTCCGGCTACGGCCCCTACATCTCGGTCGACGCGTACCTGCTCTGCACGAACTAAGCTTCGACCTGTGTCGGAGAGCTATGGCGTCGTCGCCGCGGTGGTCGCGCTCGGCCTGGTCGGGTTGATCGGTGCGTTCGCGCTGAACAAGGCGCTGACCGTCACCTACCCGACCGAGGGCAAGCTGACGACGTACGAGTCGGGTGTGGACCCGGTCGGCGAGGGCTGGGCGCAGGTCCACATCAGGTACTACCTGTTCGCGTATCTCTACGTCATCTTCGCCGTCGACGCGGTCTATCTCTTCCCGTGGGCGACCGTCTTCGCGACGCTCGGCGTCGCCACGCTGATCGAGATGTTCGTCTTCCTCGCCTTCGTCGCGGTCGGGCTGCTCTACGCCTACCGCAAGGGAGTCATCCAGTGGACCTGATGAACGCTCTGCACCGCGAGGCGATCGTCGCCGATGCGCACAACGACCTGCTGATGCTGGTCGCGCGCCGGCCGAAGGCGGTCTGGTCGTCGTACTTCCGGGAGCGGTGGATCCCGCAGTTGCGTGCGGGCGGCATCGACGTACAGGTGCTGCCGGTCTTCATCGACGACGAGTTCCGGCCCGAGGGCGCGATGCGCGAGACGCTGCGGATGATCGAGGCCGCGCACCGGATCGCCGAAGGCAACGCGGACGAGGTCGTCCTCTGTACGGCGCCCGGCGACATCGCGGCCGCGAACTCCGCCGGGAAGATTGCGCTGGTGCTGGCTCTGGAAGGCTGCCCGCAGATCGACAACGACCTGGAGCTGTTCCAGACCTTGCAGCGGCTCGGGGTCCGGATGGTGTCGTTCACACACTTCGGCCGCAGTTCGCTCGCCGACGGTTCGGGCGAGGACGCGACGGGCGGTCGGCTGACCCACGCCGGGGTTGAGGCGGTCGGCTTGCTGGAGGAGCTCGGCGTACTGATCGATGTCTCGCACGTCGGCCGGACCAGCGTCGAGCACATCCTGGAGCTGGCCCGGAAACCGATCGTTGCCTCGCATTCGAGCGCCTTCGCGTTGCGCGACCACCACCGCAACCTCACCGACGAGCAGCTGCGCGCGATTGCCGCGACCGGCGGCGTGGTCTGCGTGAACTTCTTCGCCGGCTTCCTCACGACCGAGGAGAAGCCGGCCATCGACCACCTGGCCGAGCATCTCGAGTACGTCGTCGACGTGGCCGGCGCCGACCATGTCGGGTTCGGCAGTGACTTCGTCGCCGAGGTGTTCGACGAGAAGATCCCGGCCTGCGACCGGCCGGTGATCATCCAGGGTCTCGACGCCGGCGTCTACGTGCCGGGTCTGGAAGGACCGGCCGGAATGCCGCTGGTCACCGAGGCCCTGCAGCGGCGCGGGATGCCGGAAACGACCCTGCGCAACGTCATCGGCGGCAACCTGACCGCACTGCTCTCGACCGTCGCCTGAACCGATTTTCGTTGCCCTCCGTAGTGATGGCATGACGGATCTCGTCGCACTGAAGGTGACAGATCGTCACCTTCAGCCGGTGTCGAAATAGTTGCTTCGTCACCGCTTGTGATTGCGTGCAGCAACAACCGTGATGATGATCGCCGTGCTCATAACAGAATGCGTCCGCACTGTCGCCAACAGGTCGATTCGTGGTTATCGTGACTACGCGGGGGTACCACACACGTGGAGGGTGGTGACGAGATGAGCTGGCAACTCTGGGTGCTGATCAGCGTCGTCGCGGTCGCCCTGATCGTGTTCCTGGCCTCGCGGATGCGGCGCGCCCAGCACGTCTTCGACGACATCACCCAGGTCGAGCGTCCGGCGCCTGCCGCCCCCACCGATGAGCTTGCGCGTCGCCGTTCCCACCGCGTCGCGCATGACCCCGGCCGGCATCGAAGGCACGGGTAGGCGGCTCGGCCCGCCAGATCAACGGAGCGCCCGGTCCCCACACCGGGTTCCGCCCAGCACCGCTCATGATCGATGCCCCCCACAGCGCCGATCGTGAGCGGTGCACTCTGTGTGGTAGGTCAGTCGTTCGATGCAGCAACGATCCGTGCTGAGTCACCCGCTTGTTGTAGGCAACTGTTCGTGCTGGGTCATGCGCTTGCCTCAGTCCAGCAGCCCGTCTCGCCGCGCCACTGCGGCGGCTTCGGTGCGGGAGCGGACGCCGAGTTTGCCGAGGATGTTCGAGACGTGCACGCTGACCGTCTTCTCGCTGATGTAGAGCTCGCGCGCCAACTGCCGGTTGGTCCGGCCCTCGGCCAGCAGCTTCAGCACCTCGGTCTCGCGCGCGGTCAACGCACCGCCGCCCAAACCAGGCCCTTCGGTCCCGCCGAGCTCGGCCAGCAGCGGCTTGGCTCCCAGCGCCCTCGCGGTCTCGGCTGCCAGCAACGCTTGCTCGTTCGCCTCGGAGACCTTGCCGGCCGCACGGAGCGCATCGGACAGCCGGGCCCGTGACCACGCCTGCTCGTGCACGTTCCCGTACCCGAAGGCCTCCATGGTCCGCCGCCACACAGCCACGTGCTCCTCGGCGGCAGGCGGGTCGATCCCGGTCAGCCATCGCAGCCGCTCCCACTCGGCCTCCATCCGCGACAACCAGGCGAGTCCTTCAACACCCAGCAGTCGCCCGGGCGGCAGGCCCTTCTCGGCCGTCGTCTGCCCGGTCGCCACCAGCTCGGCACCGCGGGCGACCAGCTCCTTCGCCGCGGACGGCTCACCGACCGCGCGGTGACAAAGCACCTGCAGCCCGAGCGCCGAGAAGCGGACCTGGGCGGTGAACAACTCGGTCTGGAAGATGTCCTGGCACAAGCCCGTCACGTCCGCGAGCAGCTTCTCTGCGTCAGCCGGCCGATCCAGCCGCCGGTACGCGTCGACAGCCGGCTGCAGTCCGATGATCGGCGTCAGCACATCCAGCTGCCACCACTTCCGCAGCAGCTCGAGCTCCTCGGCCACCCCGTTGTCACCGCGCCCGCCCCGCACGTTGAACTCGACGCTCCGCAAGGCGGCCGCCGACGCGGCCGGCGTACTGGAATCCACCCGGGTGGTCATCGTCGACTCGTCCCACTCGCCGAGCGTGAACTGCGTCAGCGCCAGCATCCGCCGAGCATCGAACCCGTACGCCGCCCACTGCCGACCGAGCTCGGAGGCCCGCTGACAAGTCGCGATGAAGGTGTTCTTCGCCGACTGGAGGTCGCTCTCCTCGTACTGGATCGAGCCGAGCAGGAACCGGCTCCGAATCTCGGCAGCGGCGTCCCCGGCGAGCTGCGCCCGGACGGCCGCCTCCTCCATCTGCCGCGCCGCGGTCGCGGGATCGCCGGCCCGGCGGCGGAGCTGCGCGAGCGTGATCCCGGCATCCCCGGCGGCCGACTCCTCGCCGGCCTCACGGGCGATCTCGAGCGCCTTGTGCGCCCAGCGCTCGGCCTCCATCGAGCGGCCGAGCCCGGCCGAGACCCGTGCGTACAGCGCGGCGATCTGGGCCTTGAAGACCGTCGACGGTTCGTCGGCGACCAGCTTGAGCGCCTGCGTGGCTGCCTCGCTCGCCTCTTGGTCCTGGTCGATGACGAGGGCGATATCGGCCAGCGGCAGCAGCAGCTGGGCCCGCTGCACCTTGGGCGCGTCGGCCGGCAGATCGGCGAGCGCCTTACGGAGCAGCTTGAGCGCGCGCAGGTGCTGCGACGAGAGCGTGGCCGCCATCGCGGTCTCGGCGATCAGCCAGGTCTTGTCGATGGTGTTGTCTGTGCCCGCGTTCGGCAGCAGCTCCAGCGCCATCTCGTAGTGCTTCAGCGCCTCCTGCGGCGCGGCGACCGAGATCGCCTCCTCGCCGGCTCGCACTCTGGCCTCGAACGCGGTCGCCAGATCATGGGACCGCGTCGCATGGCCGGCCAGCTCAGCCGCCGTACCGGCGACGGTTTGGTCCTTCAGTGCCTGCACATAGGCCGCGTGCTGGCGCACTCGCTCGCCCGGCAGCAGATCGTCGTACACGGCCTCGGCGAGCAGGGCATGCCGGAAGTAGTAGCTGGCATTGCCCGGTACGTCGATGATGTGCGCGTCGATCAACTCGCGCAACGCCAGATCCAGCTCGTTGTCGGGCAGCCCGGCGACCGTGGTCAGCAACGTGTGTGGAACCCGTCGGCCGGCCACCGCGATCACCCGCGCGACCTGGCGCGCCTCGTCGGACAGCGGGTCGAGCCGAACCAGCAGCAGATCGGCCAGATCAGGCGGTACGGCGGCGCTGTCGCCCATCGACGAGGCCGCGACCAGCTCCTCCGTGAAGAACGCATTGCCGCCGGCCCGGTCGAGGATCCGCCGTACGTCGGACTCCGGCAGCGGCTCGGTGAGCAGCGAGTCGAGCAGTGACCGCGCCTCGGTCGCGTCCAGCGGCAACAGGTTGACCCGGCGGACGCGCGGGTTGCGCGACCACTCGGCGATCGGGCGGCGCAGCGGGTGCCGCCGGTGCAGGTCGTCGCTGCGGTACGAGACCACCAGCGTGAGACGTTGGGCGGTCAGCCGGGTGAGCAGGAAACCGATCAGGTCCCGGGTCGAGTCGTCGGCCCAGTGGGCGTCCTCGACGATCACCAGCAGGGGCTCGCTGGTCGACAGCGCGGTGAACGCGCCGAGGACCGCGTCGAAGAGCGCGGCGCGGTCCAGCGGGCCGTCCTGCGGCACCGGCTGGGCGCCGATCAGGCGGTGCGTGGGCAGCAGCCGGCCGATCGCCGGGAAGTTCGTCAGGACGCTCTCGACCAGATCCGGCCGCTCACCGGCCAGCCGGCCGAAGATCTCCGAGAACGGCAGGTACGGCAGACCGGCCTCGCCGAAGTCGGTGCAGTGCCCGACGAGGACGCCGAAGCCGCGCTCGTGGGCTCCGGTGGCGACTTCGTCGAGCAGGCGGGTCTTGCCGACGCCGGCGTCACCGGACAGGAGAACAGCACCGGCGCGACGCGTTTTGGCGTCGTCGACGGCACTGAGCAGGGCGGCCATCTCGGTCGAGCGGCCGACGAGAGGTGTCGAGGTCCAGGGCACGGAGTCCATCTTCGCCCCTGGAGCCGACACAAATCGACGGCATCCCGTCCGATCAGCGCCACCGGCAACAAAAACGCCGTCCCGGAGCGGAAGTATCCGCTCGGGGACGGCGCCGGTGATCGCGTCGGCGGCCTTGGCGGGCCCGGTCCGCGCGCTGGTCACGGCGGTCATGCGGCCGTGGTGAAGGATCGGCGGGCGTGCCGCGGAGCGGGCTTGGCGGCCTGCTCCGGGCGGGTCCGGCGGCTCAGCTTGCGGAACTCACGCTTGGTGCGCTCCTGGCGGTAGGCGGTCTCTGCCTTAATCGACTGTGCGGTGATGAACATGGTGTACCTCCCTTCAGGCTTTCCGGCCGAACAGGTGGTTCAGGGTCCGGCGGGCTCCGGTGGTCCGGTGCTGCCGGAAGTCACGGGCGAGGCGCTCGCGGCGGTAGTTGACCTCGGCCTTGACCGTTTCGTTCGTGTACATGGGGTTCTCCTTGGTTGTCGCCGGCTTCCTGCCGACATCAGTAACTCTGGTCTTCTGAGGTGGCTCCGCACATCGGAACTCCTCCCTATCCCGGCTCCCTAGGGGGTCCTAGGGAGCCCGGACCGGCACCTAGGAGGTGCCTGGGCAGGTGCTCACATCGCTGGGCGGGCGCGGAGTTCGGGGGCGCAGGGCTCAGGGCGCTGCGTCTTCGGCTTGCGCTGGAACCAGAGCGGACGCTGGTACGAGCGCCGGAGCTTCTCCTGGCGGTACCGGGTCTCGGCCTGGATCGATTCTGGTGTGAGGAAGGACATGACCAGAGAGTGCTCGTCTGAGGAGGAGGGCCGCATCGGCACAACTCCCTATGCCGGACTCAGGCCGTTCCGTAGTCCAGCGTCAGCTCGAAGTAGGAGGGGTCGAGCAAGCACTCTGCGTACTCGGCGAAGCGGTCGTCGGCAGTCCAGCTGGTCCGCTCGGTGCGCAGGAACCAGGCGCCGGTACGACGCTTGAGCAGCTTGGCCTCGTCGGCGTCGAGCGTGTGGCCGCGGAGCCGCTGCTGGCAGTGGTCGGGGTGGAGCCCGGCGCGGGTCAGCGTGAGCGCGATCGAGTCGCTCACCAGACCGCGCCTCGGCAGATCGCGCAGGGGCTCCAATACGGGGATCCAGCTGCGTTCCCAGGCGATCGGCTTGCTCTTGGTGAGCTGCAGCCGCTCGATAACGATCAGTTTCTCGGTCCGGTCGGAGCGGTGTGAGGTGTGCTCGTGGGCGATGCGGATGGTTCTCAGCTCGACCTCGAGGTCCGGGTCGGCGGGGGAGTGGGTCCAGCCGAGGCGGCCGTCGAGGGGGCGGCCGTCGAAGATGACGAACGAGCCTTTGCCGGTGCGGGTGCTGATCAGGCCGTCCTCGGTCAGCTGGGCCAGTGCCGTGCGGACCGTGTTCCGGCTGACGCCGAACCGGCGGGCCAGTTCGACCTCACCGGGTAGGCGGGCGCCACGCCGTACCAGCCCGGCGCGGATCTCCCGATCCAGGACGGCCGCGACGCGCTCGTGTTTGAGCCCCTCGGCTCGGGGCGGTGGGGTGCGGGAGGCCTCGGTCTGCATCTAGGCGACGGCCTCCTGGCGGCGGACGGCGCGGGTGCCGGCGAACAGTTGGACGACGAATCCGAGGGCCAGTGCGACGAGGACGCCGAGGTTCGCGTAAGCCCAGGCGCCGTCCTTGGCGCCGAGGCCGAACGGGTCCAGCAGGTAGCCCTGCCAGGTCAGCCAGGACGCGTACGTGTTGACGACCAGGCCCCAGCCGATGCCGGTGGCAACGATCATCGTGAGCACCGGCAGCCAGCGGACATCGCCGTACCGGCCGATCGGGTCGTAGAGGTCGCGCTCGGCGTAGTCGCGGCGGCGGACGGCGATATCGGCCAGCATGATCCCGCACCAGGCCGCGATCGGGACGCCGAGCGTGATCAGGAAGCCCTGGAACTGACCGAAGAACTCAGCTCCGAAGAACACCACGTAGATCGTCCCGGCGATCATCACCACGCCGTCGATCAGCGCGGCGACGTACCGGGGAGCCGGCAGGCCGATCGACAGCAGGGCCAGACCGGACGAGTAGATGTCGAGGACAGCGCCGCCGACCAGGCCGAGGACGGCGACGATCACGAACGGGACCAGGAACCAGGTCGGCAACGCGGCGGCCAGCGCACCGATCGGGTCGGCGCCGATCGCTTTGCTGAGGTCCTTGGAGGAACCGGCGAGCATGAGACCGACGAACAGCAGTACGACGGGCGCCACCGAACCGCCGAACGTTGTCCAGCCGACCACACCGCGGCTGGACGAGCGGCGCGGCAGGTAGCGCGAGTAGTCGGCGGCCGCGTTCACCCAGCCGAGGCCGAAGCCGCTCATCACGAAGACGAGCGCGCCGATCACCTGCTGGGTCGAACCGCTCGGGAGTGCGGAAACGGCGCTCCAGTGGATCTTGTCCGCGACCAGCGCGATGTAGACGACGGTCAGTACGCCGGTGACCACGGTGATGATCGTCTGCGCCCGCATGATCAGGTCGAAGCCGAGGACGCCGCAGACGACGATCAGCGCGCCGACGACGAGCAGCGCGATCACCTTCGTGACCGTGCCACCGCCCCAGCCGAGCCGCTCGAACACGGTCGCCGTGGCCAGCGTCGCGAGGATGGTCAGCACGGTCTCCCAGCCGACCGTCAGCAACCAGGAGACGAGCGACGGCAGCTTGTTGCCGCGAACACCGAAGGCCGCGCGGCTGAGCACCATCGTCGGCGCCGAACCGCGCTTGCCGGCGAGCGCGATCAGCCCGCAGAGCAGGAACGAGAACCCGATCCCGATGGCGCCGGCCACGACCGCCTGCCAGAACGAGATCCCGAACCCGAGTACAAACGCGCCATAGCTGAGCCCGAGCACCGACACGTTCGCCCCGAACCACGGCCAGAACAGCTGTCGCGGCCGGCCTTTCCGGTCCTCGTCGGCGATCACGTTCAGCCCGTTGGTCTCAACGCTGAACCCGCGGGTCTCCACCTGCTCGGACATACACGTCTCCTGGGGGAATGAACCTGTTCAGTCCTGTTCAATCACGGTAGTCGAGAATGCAAGGTATGCGAAGCGCGGCAGTGGACGGGTTCGAGCTCGAGTACGACCGTGCCGGAGAAGGTCCGGCGGTGGTGTTGCTGCACGGCTGGCCGGGGGACCGCACCGACTACCGCGTGTTGGCGCCGATCCTGGTCGAGCGTGGCTTCGAGGTCGTCGTACCGGACTTGCGTGGTTTCGGTGGTTCTTCGGGAAGCTCCGGTGATCCCGGCCAATACGGCGCACCAGGGCAGGCGCGCAGTGTCGTTGGATTGATCGACGAGCTGGGTCTCGACCGTCCGGTGCTCGCCGGGTACGACGTCGGGAGCCGGGTCGCGCAGGCGATCGCGCGAACGCGACCCGAGCTGATCGACGGACTCGTCGTCGCGCCGCCGCTTCCCGGGATCGGCAAGCGGGTCTTCTCCGAGCACGCACAGCGTGAGTTCTGGTACCAGTCGTTCCACCGGCTGCCGCTCATCGAGGAGCTGATCGACGGCAAGCCGGACGCCGTCCGCTCCTACCTGAACCACTTCTGGCAGCACTGGTCCGGCCCTGACTACGTGCCCGACATCGACCACCTCGTCGAGGTCTACTCGGTCCCAGGCGCCTTCACCGCATCCCTGAACTGGTATCGCGGCGGCGCCGGAGCAGTCGCCGTCTCCGCGGCCGAAACGGCGCCCGCGTCGTACGAGCGGATCAACGTGCCGACCGTCGTACTGTGGCCGGAGTTCGACCCGCTGTTCCCGCGGGCGTGGTCCGACCGGCTCGACGACTTCTTCAGCGACGTCCGCCTCCGCCTCGTCGACGGCGTCGGACACTACGCCCCCCTCGAGTACCCGGAAATCCTCGCCGAAGAGATCGCCGGACTAGGCTGACCCCATGTCCCAGACCGACCTGCCGCTGCCGGCCGTGCGCCCGGCCGTGGGCGCGCTCGCCAAGCTGGCGCCCACCCCGGTCCGGTACCTGCTGAACTGGGGCCGGAAGTACTCCCTGTGGGTGTTCAACTTCGGCCTGGCCTGCTGCGCGATCGAGTTCATCGCGGCGTCGATGGGACGGCACGACTTCATCCGGCTCGGCGTCATCCCGTTCGCGCCCGGTCCCCGGCAGGCCGACCTGATGGTCGTCTCCGGCACCGTCACCGACAAGATGGCGCCGGCCATCAAGCGGCTCTACGACCAGATGCCGGAGCCGAAGTACGTGATCTCGTTCGGCTCCTGCTCGAACTCCGGCGGCCCGTACTGGGACTCCTACTGCGTGACCAAGGGCGTCGACCAGATCATTCCCGTCGACGTCTACGTCCCCGGCTGTCCGCCGCGCCCGGAGGCTTTGCTCCAAGGCATCCTCAAGCTGCAGGAGAAGATCGCCGGCGAGCGCCTCGCCGACCGGTACGACGAACCGTCGGCCGCCGCCCTCACCCGCGACCTGGTGCTCCCCGAATGAGCGACGCTCTCGACGCGCTCACCACCGCCGGCATCGAAGCAGTTGCCGCGGCCAGCTTCGGTCCCACGGCGATCGACGTACCGGCTGCTGCCTGGGTCGCCGCCCACGAGGTCCTGCGCGACAGCGTCGGCTTCACCTTCTTCGACTTCCTCTCGGCCTCCGACGAACTCACCGACGGCTTCCGCGTCGTGACCCACCTCGCCGACTTCTGGGGCGGCGCCCACGTCGACCACGTCCTCGTCCGCACCCTGATCCCGCGCGACAACCCCCACCTCGCCACGCTCTCCGACCTGTACGCCGGCGCCAACTGGCACGAGCGCGAGACCTTCGAGATGTTCGGCATCACGTTCGACGATCACCCGAACCTCGTCCCGCTCCTGCTCCCCGACGGCTTCGAAGGCAACCCGCTGCGCAAGGAGTTCATCCTCGCCGCCCGCGTCGCCAAGCCCTGGCCCGGCGCCAAAGAACCCGGCGAATCCGACCACGCCACCCCCACCACCGGCGCCCCCAGCCGCCGCCGCACCCTCCCACCCGGCGTCCCCGACCCCGACTCCTGGGGCCCCCGCCCACCCGGTTCCCCAGCCCCCGACCCCTTGGCCCCCGCCCAAGCCGCCTCAGCCCCCGCCCGCCCCCGCCGAGCCGCCGGCGAACGCCGTACCCGCAAACAAGCCGCACCCACCCCGGATGGCGCTCCGCCTGAGCCGACTCCTCCTGCGGACGCCGCGCCTCCCGACACGACACCGACAGACTGACCCCGTGCGGGATGAGGATCGCCGATATGGCGATTAGTGCGGCTGAGTTGGCCGGGTCCACGCTCGAGCGGCAGCATCCGTTGACTCGTGGGTGGGTGGATGACGAGACGCGGCTGCGGTTGCTGACGGAGATGCACGAGGATCCGGACATCCTGCTCGCGAACTCGCTTGAGATCGCCGAGCTTCGGGCCGAGCGGTTCGCACCGGGGCAAACGCCGGAGTCGATGCTCAACTATTGGCATCCGGCCGGCGACCTGACGGCGATGTTCAGCATGCGGTTCAAGGGCGGCGATCGCACGAAGCCGTTCGTCGACGCCACCGCGATGACCCGTTCGCCGCAACCAGCTGATCTCCCGGCGCTCGCGGCGACCGCTCGTGAGCTGTACGGCGTGCACAACCCGCGCTACCTCCGGCTCTGGAGCGCCGACCCGAACTCCCCGGCACCGAGCCCGACCGCCGCTTCCTCGCCGCCCCCATCAGCGAGCTGCGGCCCACCGACGTACCGAGCGGCCTGCAACTCCAGCAGACCGCAACCGTCGACCACTACACCGAGGCCCAGCAGGCGTACGCCGATGTCGACGCCGAGCACCCGCATCACGTCGAAGAGGCAAGCATCCAGGACCTCGATGACCTGCAGGAAGCAGCCGACGAGGGCCTCCTCTTCGACGTCATCGTCCACGGCGAATGGGCCGGCTACGCCGCCGCCGTCATCAAACCCGAAGACTCCCTAGGCCTCCCCGCCTACGTCGTCCGAGAACTGATCCTCACCCGCAAGCATCGAGGCAACGCCTACGGCCCCCACCTCAGCCGCCTCCTCGCCGCCGCCCTCCCCGACCCGAACCACATCCTCATCGGCACCATCCACGCCGCCAACCAAGGCGCCCGCACGGCCGCCCTCCGAGCCGGCCGCCACGAAATCGGCGCCTGGTTCCAGCTCCCGCTCACCTGACCGCGTACCGACGGACTGTTACTACGTCACGCCTGCCGCCAGATTTGCCGCGGTTAAGCGCTTTCACGCACGGCCGGCCACGCGCATCACCAGTCCTTATGTACGCCACCGAAGTCGGCGGCGTGGTCTCGGGCCCAGCTGGCGAAGGTCAGGGCGGGGCGACCGGTGAGCTGGGCGACGGTGGCGGTGACGGGCTCGGGAGTGTGGACGAGCGTGGACCAGTAGGTGACCGCGCTGTCGGCGAGCAGCGGATCGGCGCCCTGGGCGAGCATCTCCTGACGGGCTTCGTCGTCGGTGAGGGGTTCGATGCGGATGGGGGTGCCGGTGAGTTCCGCGATGGTGGCGATCTGGTCTTCCTGGGTGATGGTCTCGGGGCCGGTGATCTCGTAAGCCTGGCCGACGTGGTGATCGTCGAGCAGCGCCAGTACGGCGACCGCCGCGATATCGCGCTCGTGGATCAGCGACCGGGCGGCCTTGGGGTAAGGCAGCCGTACGACGCCAGCGCGGATCTGCTCCGCCCACGCCAACGTATTGACGGCGAACCCACTCGGCCGCACGAACGTCGAGTCCCGCGACCGCAGCAGCTCCTCGATCTCACCCCAGAACCCACCCCCACCCAGCGTCGACAGGTACACGACCCGCCGAGGCAGCTCCGCCACCACAGCCGCAGCACCCTCTGCCGAGTACCACGGCCACAACAGGAACGCCGCGTCCGCGCCGACTGCAGCCCGTCGTACCGCGTCTGGATCGTGCAGGTCACCCGCCACCACCGAGACCGAGGCGGGCAGCCCCGCAGCCGACGGCGTACGGACCAACGCGCGGACACTGACCCCCGCGGCCAGCAGCCCGGCGACGACATGACGGCCCACTCGGCCGGTGGCTCCGATGACAAGAACTGTGCTCATGACGCCCACCCTCTGACCTCAACGGTGGTTCAGGTCAAGCAGGAGTCGATAGGGTGCGGTCATGCTGGAGTTCGTGGTGCGGGTGGTCGGCGTGATCGTCGCCTTCCTGGTGGCGCCGCTGGTGGTCGGTCAGGCCGAGCACAAGGTGATGGCGCACATGCAGTCACGGCTCGGCCCGATGTACGCCGGTGGCTTCCACGGCTGGGCGCAGTTGGTGGCCGACGGGGTGAAGTTCGTCCAGAAGGAGAGCGTCGTCCCGGCGGCGGCGGATCGCCGGGTGTTCGAGTGGGCGCCGTTCGTCGCGATCCTGCCGTACATGGCGGCGCTGGCCGCGATCCCGATCGCGCCCGGCATCGTCGGCGCCGATCTCGACTCGGGTCTGTTCTTCGTGCTCGCAGTGATGAGCGTCGGCGTCCTCGGTTCACTGATGGCGGGCTGGGCCAGCGGCAACAAGTACAGCCTGCTCGGCGGGCTGCGGGTCGCGGCGCAGCTGATGAGCTACGAGCTCCCGTTCGTCCTGTCCGCAGCGAGCGTCGCCGTCGCCGCCGGCTCCCTGAGCCTGACCGGCATCGCCGACGCCTGGAACCCGTGGTGGCTGCTCTGGCAGCTCCCCGGCCTGATCGTCTTCTTCATCGCCGGTCTCGCCGAGCTCCAACGCCCGCCCTTCGACATGCCAGTCGCCGACTCCGAGGTGATCTTCGGTCCCTACACCGAGTACACCGGCCTCCGCTTCGCGCTCTTCCTGCTCGCCGAGTACGCCGGCATCGTCATCCTCTCCGCCCTCACCGCCGTCCTCTTCCTCGGCGGCTGGTCGGGCCCCGGCCCCGACTCGATCGGCTGGATCTGGACCATCCTCAAGACCGCCGTCGTCGCCTTCGCCGTCATCTGGGTCCGCGTCTCCTTCCCCCGCATGCGCGCCGACCAGCTCCAGAAGCTCGCCTGGCAGGTCCTGGTCCCGGTCGCCCTCGCCCAGCTCGCGATCACCGGTATCGGCGTCGTCTTGACCTAGAGCGCGCTCCAGCAGGCAGAGTCGCTCAGCATGATCCAACGGACTCTCGCCGCTCGCAGGCCGGTCAGCGCTCTCTGCCTCGGCGCCATGAACTTCGGCACCACCACCGCCCCGGAGACGGCGTACGCGATCCTCGATCGGTTCGTCGAGGCCGGCGGCACCTTCATCGACACCTCGAACAACTACAACCAGTGGCACGGCGACGGCGGCGAGAGCGAGGAGCTCCTCGGCCGCTGGATGCGCGACCGAGGCAACCGCGACCAGCTCGTCATCGCGACCAAGGTCGGAGCACGCTCGACCGTTCCGGGCGACCCCGCCGACCAGCACTGGCAGGGTCTGAACGCGGACACGATCGCGAGCGCGGTCCAAGGCAGCCTGTCCAGGCTCGGCACCGATCGCATCGACCTGTACTACGCACACATCGACGCCCGTTCCATCCCGCTGGACGAAACCGTCGGCGCCTTCGGCCGGCTCGCCGCGAGTGGTGTGGTCGACCTGGTCGGCTGCAGCAACACGGCGGCTTGGCGGCTGGAACAGGCCCGCCGGTACGCCGCTGATCAAAACGTCGAGCCGTACTCCGTGATCCAGCAGCACTCGACGTACCTCTGGCCGAACCCCACCGTCCCCACCCAGCTCCGCCTCGGTTCGCCGTTCGTCACCATGGCGAACGTCGAGCACTTCGACTACCTCGCCGAGCATCCCGACCTGACGC
The DNA here is from genome assembly GCF_040605415.1 of Kribbella sp. NPDC005582. NCBI lineage: Bacteria > Bacillati > Actinomycetota > Actinomycetes > Propionibacteriales > Kribbellaceae > Kribbella > Kribbella sp. NPDC005582. Next base: position 1,195,157 of record NZ_JBEXCU010000001.1, on the reverse strand, counting down.
TGGTCGCCTACGCCTCGCTCCTCGGCGGCGCGTACGCCGGTCGCCCGCTTCCCGCCGACCGCGGCTACGCCCATGCCTCGGCGTACGTGCGTTTCGAGGAACTCCGCCGCGTCGCCCACGAGGTCGGTGCCACACCCAGCCAAGTTGTCCTCGCCTGGACGCTGCACCGGCCACAGGTCGTCCCACTGTTCAGTGCTTCCAGCCTCGCCCAACTCGACGAGGCACTCGCAGCCGTGCAACTCCAGCTCTCCGACGAGCACCTGCACCGCCTCACCACCGCCTAAGGAGTGGCGAGGGCCTCCGTCGGGGAGAGCCGGGCGGCGCGGATGGCGGGGTAGAGGCCGGCCAGGCCGCCGATCACCAAAGTCGCTGCGATGCCGCCGGTCAGCGCCCAGAGCGGGATGACCGTCAGCCAGTTCTGGTACGACGCATAGGCCGTCGTGACCGCGGTCCCGAGAAAGGCCCCGCCGAGGCCGCCGAGCGCCGACAGCAGCAGCGACTCGGTGAGGAACTGGGTGCGGATCTGGCCGCGAGTCGCGCCGAGGGAGCGGCGCAGGCCGATCTCGGAGCGGCGTTCCAGGACGGAGATCACCATGATGTTCGCGACGCCGACCCCGCCGACGAGCAAGGCGACCGCGCCGAGCCCGAGCAGCAGTCCGGTGAACGCCTGACCGGCGGCCTGCTTCGCGGCGAGGGCGTCCGACGGCCGCGAGACCTCGACCTCGTTGGGTGCTTCCGGGTTGGCTGTTGCCCCGAGCACCGATCGCACGGCCTCGACCTGAGCGTCGTCGGAGCGGGTATAGATCGTGGTCGGGTGGCCGTCGAAGTCGAGCTTGCTGCCCGCGGCTTGCCAGCCCATCAGCGCGGCCGCGTCCAGCTCCGGTGCGAGCGCAGCAGGTTCGAGAATGCCGAGCACGGTGAACCAGACGTTGCCGATCAGCACCTGCGCGTCCGGACCCGCTCGCGTGACCCCGAGCCGCTCGGCCGCACTGGCGCCGAGAACGGTAGCCGGATAGCGCCCGGTCGCCGCGTCGAGCCACTTGCCGCTGCGGACGGTCGCGCCGACGGTGTCCAGCAGGTTCGGGCGGGCGGCGTACGCGATGATGCCGTTGGTCTCGACGACCGGGATCTTGTTGGTCCGATAGACCGAAGCGCCGTCCACCGTTCCGACGGCCGACTCGGCCTGCACAGGGGCGATCCGGCGCACCATGGCTTCCGCGGTGAGCGGCAACTGTGCCTGCTCGCCAGTCAGCCGAACGCCCGGTGCGACCGTGAGCAGATTGGTGCCCAGGGCATCGAGTTGACCGTCGAGCTCGGCCCGCGAGGACGACGAGATGCCGACCACCGCGATCATCGCGGCGATCCCGATCGCGATCCCCAGCGCGGACAGGAAGGCCCGCATCGGCCGGGTCCGCAGCCCGACCGCGCCGACCCGGACGACGTCGCGCAGGCCGAGTCGAGCCGGTCGCAACTCACTCATGTCTCCTCCAGGATCAGGCCGTCGCGCATCCGCACCTGACGCGGCAGCGCCGCGGCGATGTCGCGGTCATGCGTGATGACGACAACCGTCGTACCGCCGGCATGCAGGTCGCGCAGCAGCTCCATCACGCCGGCACCGGACACGGAGTCCAATGCGCCGGTCGGTTCATCAGCCAGCAGTACGGCGGGTTCCCCCGCGACCGCGCGTGCCACGGCGACCCGTTGTCGCTCGCCGCCGGACAGCTCATGTGGTTCGTGGTCCATGCGATGGCCGAGTCCGACTCGCTCCAACGCGGCCGCCGCCCGCTTCCGCCGTACCGACGAGCGGAGGCCGGAGTAGAGCAGTCCGTCGGCCACGTTGTCCAAGGCCCGAACGCCGGAGGCCAGATGGAACTGCTGGAACACGAACCCGATGCGCGTTGCCCGCAACGCCGACAGACCCGCGTCGGAGAGCCGCGCGACGTCGTACCGGTCGATGCGGACGGTGCCGGAGCTCGGGCGGTCGAGGGTGCCGAGGACGTTCAGCATCGTCGACTTGCCGGAGCCGGACGGGCCGACGATCGCGACCAGTTCGCCGCGGTCGATGCGCAGGCTGACGCCGCCGAGCGCGGTCACCCCGCCCGGATACACCTTCGTCACCTCGGTCAGTTCGATCATTTAGGAATCCCGACCACGGTGCCGGCCTTGATCCCGGCGCCGCTGACCTCGACCTGACCGCTCGCGAACAGCCCGGTCTTGACCGGCACGTACGACGACGCCGTGCCGTCGGTGACCTCGACGCCGAAGCCGCCCTCGCGCAGGGCGACCAGCGCTGCGACCGGGACCGTCAGCACGTTCTTGCGCTCGGAGGCGGTGAAGGTCGCGTCGACGGAGGCGAGCGCCCAGGACGCGACGGCCGTCTGGTTGTCGATGGCAACAATCACCTCGATCTTGGTCTCCGGGTCCTTGTCCGGGCTCTCGGCCGGGATGATCACGGTGGACACCTTCGCCACCCGGCCTTCGACGGTCTTGCCGTCCGGCAGTGTGATTCCGACCTTCGCCTTGAGCTGCGCGAGCCGCTGGTCGGCGGCATCCAGCTGCACGGTGACCGCCTTCGTCGTCCCGGTGTAGGTGAGGACCGGCTGGTTGGGACCGAGCGGCGAACCTTCCTGCGCCTGCACGCTGTGCACGCGGATCCGCGCCGGAGCGAAGAGGACGGCGCCGAGCTCGACCACGCCGGTCTCGTCAACGCCGAGGTCCTCCTGCCATTCCTCGACAGCCTCGGCGGTGAGCGACGTGTACTCGTCGTCGACGGTGAAACCCGTGTAGCCCATCGCCTGCAGGTTCTGCTCGAGCTGCCGGACGTCCGGCCCCTCGCTCCCGTCCGCAAGCCGCCGGTACGCCGGGAGAGCGCCGTACAGGAGGGTGGTGGGTTTGTTGTCGACGCTGTAGACGGTGCTGCCGCGGCGGAGTTCCTGACCGCTGTCCGGCAGGCTGGTGATCGTTCCGGCGGCCCGGTTGACCGCGGTGGCCGTCTCACCGAAGCCGAGTTCACCGTCTTCGGTCTCGGTGTCCTTGAGCGTCTGTTGGGTGACCTTGTCGGTGTTGACCGGCAGCAGTTGCGCGGTCTGGTTCGGCGCCTGGCCGGCGTCGCCCCGGTTCACCAGGAACGCGCTGAGCGCGCCCCCGGCGGCCAGGACGACCGTAGCCGTCAGTACTCGGCGCATCAGCGCGCCGCCAGGATGCTCTGGCACGCTTCCTGTGCCTTCGGGAAGTCGGGGTCCTCACCGACCTCCGGGCCGATCATGATGCCGCGCTGGCCCGGCTTGGGGTCCGGGAACTTCTCCACGCCGTTCTTGCGCATGCACTCGGCATGCTTGCGGCCGTTCTCCTCCTGCTGGGGATTCGCCTCGCCTTCGACCTGTGGGTTGTACTGCCGGCACGCCTCCATCGCCTTGTCGACCTGCTCCCGGGAGACGCCCGACTTCGAGTCGAACTTGAACATCGGCGGCTTGCCCGGCTCCGGATCCGGCACGTTCAGCCCGTTCTCGCGCAGGCACTGGGTGAACTTCACCGCGCGCTCGCCCGGGCTCAGGCTGGGCGAGGCGCTACTGGGCGCGGTCGGCTGTCCCTGGGACGCGCCGGAGCCCGACGCAACCTGGTTGTCCGGCTCGTTCGCGCCACAGCCGGTCAGTAGTACGACCGCCGCCAGTGCCGCGGCCGCCAGTGTCGTCTTGCGCATCACATCTCCTCTTGCTCGGGTTGTGACGTCAGCTTTCGCGGCAGGGCGTTTCCCCACTGTTTTCGCGAGCGATAACGCGGAGGAAACTTGCCCGTCGGGGATCATGGGGACGTGCGCCTACTGGTGGTCGAGGACGAGCCGCTGCTGGCGGCGGCGATCGCGGAGTGGCTGCGCGACGACTCACATGCCGTCGACGTAGCCGCAGACGGCGGTACGGCGCTGGAACGGCTGGCCACGAACGAGTACGACGTACTGGTGCTGGATCGCGACATCCCCGTCGTCCATGGCGACGAGGTGTGCCGGCAGGTGGTGGAGTCCGGGTCGACAACTCGGGTGCTGATGCTGACCGCGGCGGCGTCGGTCACCGACCGCGTGTTCGGGCTCGGTCTGGGCGCGGACGACTATCTGACCAAACCGTTCGCCTTCGCCGAGCTGGCTGCGCGCGTGCTCGCGCTGGGCAGGCGCAGCCGCCCGGCCGACCCGCCGGTACTGCGGCGGGCCGGTGTCACGTTGGATCCGGCCCGGCACGAGGTGTTCCGGGACGGTCGCTATGTACCGCTGTCGAAGAAGGAGTTCGCCGTACTCACCGAACTGCTCAGAGCCGATGGCGCGACGGTGTCGGCCGAACAACTGCTGGAGAAGGCATGGGACGAGCACGTGGATCCGTTCACCGGAGTGGTGCGGCTGACCATCCTGAAGCTGCGCCGGAAGTTGGGCGAGCCAGGTCTGGTGGAGACCGTCACCGGCGTTGGCTACCGCATCCCCTGACACTCCGGGGCCGACTGACTCTCCTGTACGGCGGTCTGTTCCTGGCAGCCGGCGCACTCCTGCTCGGACTGACCTACGTGCTGTTCGGCGCCAACTTCGGGCAGCAGTACCGAGTGATCGTGCAGGGCACGTATCTGAGCCCGCCGGCGGCAGGTGCGACCGCGAAGCCGCTCCAGCCGAACGAGGTGTTCGCCACCACCAAAGACGGCACTGTGATCACCGGTGCGGCCGCTGAGCAGGCGATGCGCCAGCAACGGGAGCAGGTGCGGCAGGCGGCCACCAAGTCGCTCCTGACCCAGGGCAGCATCGCCCTGGTCGCAGTCGGCGCACTGGCCGCCGGCTTCGGCTGGCTGGTCGCCGGACGTGTGCTGGCACCGCTGCACCGCGTCACGGACACTGCTCGCCGTATCGCAGCCTCACCGGCCGCACTGCACGAGCGGATCGCGCTGCGCGGGCCCGACGACGAGGTGAAGAACCTGGCGGACGCGTTCGACACCATGGTCGAGCGCCTCGACCATTCCTTCGACGGTCAGCGCCGCTTCGTCGCCAACGCCTCGCATGAGCTCCGGACGCCGCTCACCCTCGGCCGCGCCCTGGTCGAGGTGGCCATGCACCGCCGGACCGCGTCCGCCGACGTACGGGAACTGGGCGAGAGCCTGCTGACGATCAACGCTCGCCACGAGCAGCTCATCGATGGACTCCTGATCCTGGCGGACTCCGAGAAGCAGCTGACGACGGTCTACCCGGTCAACCTCGCCGACGTCGTCGACCACGTCGCCGGCCAACTCGGCGCGGAGGCTGCCGCGGCCGGGGTCGAGATCATCCGCGGCCCCGGCGACGCACCGGCCCGAGGCGACGCGCTGCTGCTGGAACGCCTCGTGCACAACTTGGTGGAGAACGGCATCCGCCACAACCTGACTGCGGGGGAGAGATGGGTCCGGGTGCTCTCGCGGACCACTGGTGACCACGTGCAGGTCGAGGTGACCAACACCGGCCCGGAGATCCCGCCGTACGAGGTCGAGGCGTTGTTCAAGCCGTTCTACCGGCTCGGCGCCGAACGCCTGGTGAGCGGGAAGGGCGCCGGACTGGGCTTGTCGATCGTGCGGTCCGTCGCCGAGGCCCACGGTGGAACCGTGACCGGCGTACCGCGGCCGGCCGGTGGTCTGGAGATCACCGTCTCCCTCCCGGCCGACCCGAGTTAGCGCGGCCGCATCAGGACCGGGCGAGGTACGGCGCCGGATCGCCGAACCCGAGATCGGTCATGCCGGCCTTGACGAAGGCGTCGACGACCAACGTTCGGCGGACGGCGGCGAAGGTGAGCACGTGGCCGATCATGCTGCCGTAGGTGGACACCCTGGGCGGTGAACAAAGGGAATCGACGAAGGTCTCGTCGTACGTTCCCTCGGCGCCGACCAGGCGGACCAGTTCGAGGAAGCGGGGACCCGCCGCCTCGTAGCGGTCCCGGAGCTGCCCCAGCGACACGGCCCGGCCGCTCTCGGGGAACTCGAACGGTTCGGCGGCCACGGCCGCGAGCCACATCTCGAGCTGCCAGACCATCCGGTCCAGCATCCGCCGCGGCGTGATCGGCGGTTCGTCGAGATCAGGGGCGGCGAGCTCCTCGTCGAGAACCTCGGGGGAGATGTCGCGGGCGCGATCGATCAGCTCGCCGAGCAGCTTCACGTGGTGCTCGGCGAGACCGGTGACGATGTCCATGCTGGTGACCTTTCGTCGGGCCGGCAGGCGGAGACCTGCCGGTGGATGGAAATGGACCCCGCTCGGCGCCTCGAGGAAGAACGGGTGCGTCGGCTGCCGGCGCCACTGTTTCGGCGTCGTCCCGTACGAGCGCGAGAACGCGCGCGTGAAAGCCTCGTGCGACCCGAACCCGGCATCGATCGCGATGTCGAGAATTCCCCGGCCGGTGCCGGCCAGTTGGTACGCCGCTCGCTCCAGCAGCAACCGCCGCCGCAGCGCGATCGGGGTCTCACCCGCCACCGCCGTCGCGATCCGGTCGCAGTGGAACCGCGACAGGTGCAACCGGCGCGCCAGTTCGGCCCCGGATGCGGACGGGTCGTCCAAACTCTCGCCGACCACGTCGACCAACGTCACGAACAGATCCATACCTAGATCCTGCCGATCCGCGGTCCCGTCATTCTTGACCGCTTTTGCTCACTGTCGGGTCACTCGTACTGCGTGTAGAGAGCCAGGAACAGTTCCCCGGACACGACCCGGAGGCCGACCTGGCGGATGAAGACCGGGCCGGCGGCCTGGGGGTGGACCGGGGCGAGGTAGAGGCCGGAGGCCGGGCCGTCGGCCGGGACGAATTCGTACGACTGGCCGCCCGGCGTGCCCGCAAGCTCCAGGGAGTGTGCTTTCGCGCTGCCGTGCACACCGCAGACCACGAGGTACGGCTCGAACGCCGGGCCTCGGAGTTCGACGATCGCGTCGAACCAGTCGGTGGAGGTCTGCTTGGCCAGGCCCTCGGCCAGGCGATAGGTGCGGCCGTGGAACTGTGCGAAGACCGGCAGCTCGATGTCGTTGAAGCGATGATCGACGGCTCGGGTTTCACCACGGGTGTAGACGGCGGCACCGAGGAGCAGCCCTGGTGGTGTCAGTTCCCGGCCGTTGCCATCGACAACTGTTGCGGCCAGCTGGACCGGTTCACCGACCCGCAAGCCCAGGTTCTCGTGGAGTACGGCGCCGAACCGCTCACCGGGCAGCGGATCGGACACGTTGTCGCAGCCTCGCGTGGTGATCGCCTTCTCGCGGAGCCGCAGTACGACGGCGCCCACGCCGCTCGCCCAGGCGTTGCCGGGGATCGTGCAGAAGACCCGGAAGTCGACCTTCGTGTCGGTCGGGGTCCAGGTGAACGACAACGGCCGATCATCGATCTTGGCGACCTGCAGTTCGGCGCCGGCCACCCGCGCCTGGTAGCGGATGCCGTTCAGCACGTAGTCGTTCGCGGACGGCTTGACCGGGGCGGTCGGCATGCCGTCGCTCGTGGGTGCCGTGACCAGCGCCGGGGGTGGAACCGGCGTTGGGGCCGGCTCGTGGCGATCCAGGACCGGCGTACCGGTGATGACGGCAATCCCCACGGCCAGGCAGGCCGCTGCGCCGGCCATCCCGATCGCGACGCGCAAGCGCCGATCCCGTCTCATTCCAACACCATGCCCGAGTATTAGGGTCGCGGGTATGCCGGGATTCGAGCTGATCTGTGAGGTGGAGCCGCCGACGCGGCCGGATCTGAAGCGGGTGCGGCACCAGATCGGGGTGATGAGTCCGATCGCGGACGCGTTCCTGATCCCGGACAACCACATCGGGCGGGCGACCGTGTCGAGCGTCGCGGTGGCGAACGAGGTGCAGGCGATGGGGTCGCGCGGGATCGCCTGCTTGAACTCACGGGACCGGAACCTGCTCGGTTTCCGACGGGACCTGCTGACGGCGGCGGCGTACGGCGTGGAGCAGTTCCTGTTCGTGCACGGGGACGACCCGGCCGAGGGCGCCCGGACCAGCCAGCTCACGGTGCGCGCGATGATCGAGCAGACCCGCGAGACGACGTACCCGGGCTGCAAGCCGTTCCAGGTGGGTGCGACTACGCGGCTGCGGCCGGTACCGCGGTGGAAAGCTGAGGCGGACTTCCTGTTCGTCCAGATCAGCTACGACGTCGACGAGCTGCTGCGGTGGCGTGAGTCCGTCGACCTGAGCATCCCGATTTACGCCGGGGTGATGGTGCTGGCCAGTCCGGCGATGGCCCGCAACCTGGCCGCGCTGCCGCAGCTCACCATCCCCGACAGCCTGGTCGCAGCCGTCGAGAAGGACCGGGACGCGGGGGTCGACCACGCTTGCGAGCAGATTCTCCGCATCCGTGACTCCGGCGCCTTCGACGGCGTTCACCTGATACCGGTGAGCCGCTACCGTCAGGTCGCAGCCCGCCTGGAAAGTGAGCTGGTCGCACCGGATCGGGGCGGAACCGACTAGTGTCCTGCTAGAACAGGAACTCGACGGGGAGGTGGAGCGTGGGCGTACCGGGCAAGGGTCTGATCGATGGGCTGAAGGTCACCGCGAAGACCTTGGGCCGTCGGTCCGTCACCGAGCAGTATCCAGACGTCCAGCCGGAGCTGCCGCCGCGGTCGCGCGGGGTGATCGCGCTGATGGAGGAGAACTGCACGTCGTGCATGCTCTGCGCGCGCGAGTGCCCCAGCTGGTGCATCTACATCGACTCGCACACCGAGACGGCGCCGTCGGTCGGGGAGCAGGCCCGCGAGCGTAGCCGGAACGTGCTGGACCGCTTCGCGATCGACTTCAGCCTCTGCATGTACTGCGGGATCTGCATCGAGGCCTGTCCGTTCGACGCGCTGTTCTGGTCACCCGAGTTCGAGTACGCCGAGACCGAGCTCCGCAACCTCACGCACGAGAAGGATCGCCTGCGCGAGTGGATGTGGACCGTCCCGGCGCCGCAACCGATCGATCCGGGGCCGGCCGTCACCGCCGCGGAGGGCGAGGCGTGACCACTGCGCTCTTCGCTGTCGCCGGTGCGGTGGCAGTGGCCACCGCCGTGATGGTCGTGACGTCGCGCCGGATCGTGCACGCGGCCTTGTGGCTGGTGGTAACGCTCGGCGCGGTCGCCGGCTGCTTCGGTGCTCTGCGGGCCGAGTTCGTGGCCCTCGTCCAGATCCTCGTGTACGTCGGCGCCATCGTCGTACTGGTCCTCTTCGCACTGATGCTCACCAAGGCCCCGACGAATCCACTGCCCAATCTGACCACCGCGCGCAGCCCGTTCGCGGCCGCCGTCGCGGTCGTCCTCGCGCTGCTGCTCGGCACCGGCGTGGTATTTGCCTTCGGCAACCAAAAGATCGAGCCTGTGCCGGCCGGCTCCGCCAACGCCGTCGGTACGTCGATCTTCAAGACCTGGGTGCTGCCGTTCGAGATCCTGTCGGTGCTGCTGCTGGCCGCGCTGATCGGAGCGATCGCGTTGTCGCAGCGGAAGAAGGAGGACTGAGATGCCGCTGGTCCTCCCGCTGCTGCTGGCGGTCGTCCTGTTCTGCCTCGGCGTGTACGGCGTCCTGTCCCGCCGCAACGCGGTCACCCTCCTGATGTCGCTCGAGCTGATGCTGAACGCGGTCACCCTGAACCTGGTCGCGTTCGACGCCTGGCACCTGGACGGCCTGGCCACCGGGCAGACGCTCGCGGTCTTCGTGATCACGCTGGCCGCGGCCGAGATCGGGCTGGGACTCGCGATCGTGCTGCTGTTGTTCCGCGGCCACGGTCACGTCGACGCGGACGCCGCCCGCGACCTGGTCGAGCACGAGGAGACCACGACGTGATCGCGACCGTCTGGCGGGTGGCCGGCGTCGGCTTCTCGCTGCTCCTGCTACTGATCGCCGCCCTCCTGTACGGCGCCGCTCCGGACCAGGCCTCGTTCCTGAACTCGCAGATCGGCGACCTGACCATCGGGTTCGCGGTCCGCACCGACGACCTGACCGTGCTGCTCCTCGCCGTAGTCGGAGTCGTGGCGACCTGCGTGCAGGTCTACTCGCTCAGCTACCTGCACGAGCGGGCAGCGTCGTACCACGCGCTCGTCACGCTCTTCACCGCCGCGATGGCGACCGTGGTCGTCTCGGACAGCCTGTTCCTGCTGCTGATCGGCTGGGAGGTGATGGGCGCCTGCTCGTATCTGCTGATCGGTCACTACTGGGAGCGTCGCGACGCCCGCTCCGGCGCGGTCAAGGCGTTCCTGATGACCCGCCTCGGCGATGTCGGCTTCCTCTTCGGCATCTTCGTGCTCGGGGTCGGCGCGGGGACCTTCCGGATCTCTGAGCTCGATCCGGCCCGGGTCTCGCCCGGCGCCCTGACGGCCGGCACGCTGCTGCTTCTGATCGGCGTCGTCGGCAAGTCGGCTCAGGTCCCCCTGCAGACGTGGCTTCCGGACGCGATGCCCGGTCCGAGCCCGGTCAGCGCGCTGATCCACGCCGCGACCATGGTGGCGGCCGGTGTCTTCCTGATCGCCCGCCTGTACGACGTCTTCTCCGCTTCGGCGACCACGATGACCGTGCTCGCGGTGATCGCCTGCGTGACGATGCTGTTCGCCGCACTCTGCGCGATGAACGCGGTCGAGGTGAAGCGGGTGCTGGCCTGGTCGACGGTCAGCCAGCTCGCGATCATGTTCTCCGCCCTGTCGCTCGGGACCCGCGAGGGGCGGCACGCCGCGCTGTTCCACCTGGTCACGCATGCCGCGTTCAAGGGTCTGCTGTTCCTTTGCGCCGGGGTGCTGCTGCATCAGGTCGGGAGCGCTGCGTTCGTGGTCCTCCGTCGGTACACGCGCCGTGGCAAGTTGCGGAAGACGCTGCCCGTGACCTTCGTGACGATGACGGTCGGCCTTGCGGCACTGGCCGGCGTACCGGGGTTTGCGGGGTTCTTCTCCAAGGACACCGTGCTCGAGGCCGCCTGGGACCATGCGCACGCGGACGGCTCGGCGATCGGCTGGGTCGTGTTGGCGTCGGTCTCGCTGACCGCGGCGTTCACGGCGTTCTACTGCGCTCGGCTCTGGCTGTGGGTGTTCTTCCGGACGCCCGCGCTGGCCGGCGCGATCGGTGCGTTCGAGCAGGACGACCCGATGGCGGATCTCGAGGACCCGGACACCTCGAAGCTCAAGGACGCGTCCTGGCTGATGCTCGGCCCGCTCGTCCTGCTGGCGGTCGCCGCGATCGCCCTCGGGTACGTCGACGGTCTGCACCTCAACTGGGTGATCGCGCTGGGTTCCACGGTTCTCGTGCTGTTCGGCGTACTTCCGGCGTACTCGCTGTGGTCGCGTGGCGCGGACCCGCGGCCGACCGTGCTGGAGCGTGAGTTCGGGATGGATCGGGCGTACCACGGGCTGTTCGTGGTGCCGGTGCGGTGGCTGTCCAAACTGAGTGTGCTGGGGGATCGCGACGTGATCGGCGCCTACGTGCGAGCCGCCGGCCGCACCGGAACCCTCGCCTCCCAAGGCCTCCGGCTCCTGCAGACCGGCAACGTCCAGACCTATTTGACCGGAGCCGTCGTCGGCGTCGTCGCCCTCGCCATCCTTGCCGGGGTGATCGCCCGATGATCACCGTGCACACCGCTCGGGACAGCTTCGAGGTCGGCGTCCTGCTCGCGATTCTGATCCTGCCGCTGCTGGCCGCGCTGGCGCTCTGGGCGCTGCCGATCCAGCTCGGCGACCGGTTGGCGGCGGCGTACGGCGCGGTCGTCTCCGGACTCGTGCTGGTCGGCTCGGTGCTGCTCTGGCCGCGCTCCGGCGGCTGGTTCGCCTACAGCAGCCAACTCGACGGCGACCCTCAGCTTGGGCCTGGCGACACCATCCACCCGGTCCGTGCCGTCACCGACGTTCCCTGGATCCCGCCGCTGAACGTGCGTTTCCACATCGGGATCGACACGATCTCCCTCCCGTTGATCGTGCTGACCGCGCTGCTGACCTTCCTCTGCTGCATCTACTCGCTGAAGGTCACCCCGCGGGCTGGGCGGCTGCGGTCGCTGATCGCGTTGCTGCTGGTGATCGAGGCCGGCGTCATCGGCGCATTCTCCGCGATGGACCTCGTCCTGTTCTTCGTCTGCTTCGAGATCGTGCTGATCCCGATGTGGCTGATCATCGACATCTGGGGCGACGACCACGACCGGGCCGGGCGTAAGCGGGCCGCGACCACCTTCGTGCTGATGACCGTGTTCGGCTCCGCGTTGATGCTGCTCGGCTTCCTGCTCGTCTATCGGCAGGCCGGCACGTTCGATCTCATGCAGCTCACCAACTCTCCGGTGCTCGGCGGGCACGGCGTACCGCTCGCTGCCGCGTTGCTGATCGCGGTCGGGCTCGCGGTGAAGGTGCCGTTGTGGCCGCTGCACATCTGGCTCCCCGATGCGCATGCGAAGGCGCCGACGGTCGGCTCGGTCATCCTGGCCGGCGTACTGCTGAAGCTCGGCACCTACGGCCTGATCCGCATCCTCGTCCCGGTCCTGCCCGACGCGACCGTGACGATCGCGCCGTACCTGGCCGGCTTCTCGACCGTCGCGATCATCGCAGGCTCGCTGGCCTGTCTCGGACAGACCGATGTGAAGCGCCTGATCGCGTACTCGAGCGTCGGTCACATGGGCTTCATCGGTCTCGGCATCGCCTCGCTCTCGGACGCCGGTATGAAGGGCGCCCTGTTCGCGAACATCGCCCACGGCATCATCACCGGCCTGTTGTTCTTCCTGGCCGGCGCGATCAAGGACCGCCACGACACCAGTGACCTGCGCACCATCGGTCGCGCCCTGTACGCACGGTTGCCGCGCATCGGAGCGTTGCTGACGTTCGCGTGTCTGGCCTCGCTCGGCCTGCCCGGGCTGGCCGGCTTCTGGGGCGAGATGCTGATCCTGCTCGGCGCCTACAATCCGGCGACCTCCTTGCCGCGGGCAACCTATCTCGTCTTCATGGCGGTGGCTGGGATCGGGACCGTGCTGACCGCGGCGTACTTCCTGCGGCTGGTCCGCAACCTCTGCCAGGGTGACCCGGCCGAGAATCCGGCGTCAGCTTTCGCCGTCGACCTGAGCCGGATCGAGCTGATCACTTGGTCGCCGCTGATCGTGCTGATCGTGCTGCTCGGTGTCTGGCCCGGCCTGCTTCTGCACCAGTGGGGGAGCCTGTGACGCTCACGTGGACCGACTGGCAGGCGATCGCCGTACCGCTGGTGCTGGCGCTCGGCGCGGTGGCCGTGCTGCTCATCGACGCGTTCTGGCGCAGTTCTCCGGCGCAGCTCCGGCATACCGTCATCACCTTGCTGACCGGCGCGGTGATCCTGTTCGGGCTGGTCTTCGTCTGGGCGCAACGTGACGACTTCAAACCGGCGTTCTGCCGTCCGGTGGTCGAAGGGCCGGCCGAATGCAGCCTGGTCTTCGAGCCGTTGACTGCGGGCTTGTGGGGCGTGCTTTTGCTCGGCGGGCTCGGGGTCGTCGGATTGTCGGCGTACCGGCTGTTGTCGGCCGACATCCCCGTCGGCGAGTACCACTTCCTGCTGCTCAGCGCGCTGGTCGGCGCGACCACGCTGGCCGGTGCGCGTGATCTGGCGACGGTCGTGATCGGACTCGAGGTGGTGTCGCTGCCGAGCTTCGCGCTGGTCGCGCTCCGCCGCGATCGCCGCGGGTCCGAAGCCGCGCTGAAGGCGTTCCTGGTGTCGGTGCTGTCCACCGCGGTGATGCTCTTCGGCATCTCCTACCTATATGGCGTGACCGGGTCGCTCTACCTGACCACGATCGCGAACCGGCTCAACGGTCTCGACGCGAACCTGAGCCGAGTCGCCTTCGCCGCCGGGCTGTTCGTGGTCGTCGGATTCGCGTTCAAGATCGCGGCCGTGCCGTTCCACGCCTGGCTTCCGGACACGTACGTCGGCGCTCCGGTCGAGGTGACCGCGTTCCTGGCCGTGGTGTCGAAGTCGGCCGGGGTCGCCGGACTGCTCGTGCTGGTGGTGACCGGGATCGCGCCGGACGGTTCGGATCTACGGCTGGTGATCGCGATCCTGGCCGCGGTGACGATGACGGTCGGCAATCTGGCCGCGCTGCGGCAGCGCGAAGCCGTGCGGCTGCTCGCCTGGTCGTCCATCGGTCAGGTCGGCTTCCTGCTCGCCCCGCTCGCGGTCGGCGACGCACAGGCGGTCGTCGGGTATCTCGCGGCGTACGTCGTGGTCACGCTTGGCGCCTTCGGTGCGGTGGCGGTGGTGCAGCGGCATCGGCCGAGCGGGCTGTTGTCGGACTATCGCGGGATGGTTCGGTCCGAGCCGGGGCTTGCGGTGGCGTTGATCTTCTTCCTGGTGGTGCTTGCTGGTTTGCCGCCGGGCCTCGCTGGTCTGTTCACCAAGTTCGCCGCGTTCCAGGCGGTGATCGACGGACACCTTGGCTGGCTGGCGATCGTGATGGCGATCAACGTGATGATCGGGCTCGCGGTGTACTTGCGCTGGGTGGCTGAGCTGTTCCTGCTGCCCGCTGACGATCCGTTCTCGGTGGATATCGAGACGCCGGCCGTTGTGATGGTTTCCCTGTTCGCCGCAGTTGCTGTCGTGGCGTCGGTGCTGCCGAGCACGCTGTTCGCGCTGGCCACCTGACACCTTCCGGCCAACGCCCGGTGGATGTCTGCCGCGATGGTTAGTGTCGGTCGGGTGATCAGACGTGGAGTTGTCGCGCTCATGCTGCCGGTAGCGCTGGCGGTGGTGACAGCATGCGGCGGCGCGGCGGAAAAGACACCCCCGCCGACGGCAAACAACCCACCATCAGCACTCACCACCCCACCTCCGTCCACCCTCACCACCCCACCGCCGTCCACCTCACCGCCCTCCGCCTTTCCCACGGCGAAGGACGGCCAGAACTACAAGGCCTGCAACGACGGCAACTGCGAGGTGCTGATCCGCAAGCACGCCGTCCTCACCCTCAGCGGCCAGAAGAACACCGCGACCGTGAAGGACGGCGGCGTCCGGCTCACCAGCGGCAGCGGTTACGTCAGCCTCAGCGGCCTGGGTGGTTACGTCAGTTGGAGCAACGGCAACGGCCCGACCCACAGCGCAACCCTCAAGGCAGCCGAAGGCGACACAGTCATCATGGTGATCTCCACCCGCCGCTAGGCTGAATCGGTGGACCCTGATGACCCGTCACGACTGGTCGGCGACGACGACCGCAACAGCGCCGTACAGCGCCTGCAGAACGCGTACACCGGAGGGTTCATCTCGCACGAGGAGCTGGACGAGCGCCTGCACCAGGTGCTGACCGCCAAGGCCCACAACGAACTCGAGGTCGCATTGACCGCGCTCCCGGCGGAGCGCCCCGCCACCACGGCGACGATCGGCGCCGCGGGCGGACGCATCCACCGCCGTGGGGTGTGGAAGGTGCCACGCAAGCTCAAGGTCGAATCCGCCTTCGGCCGAGTGCACCTGGATCTGTCCAAGGCGATCTTCGAGGAGTCCGTCGTCGACCTCGAGTTGCAGCTCGGCACCGGCAAGGGGCGGATCACGGTTCCGCGCAATGCGATCGTCGAGCTCGAGGGACTGCAGACCGGCTGGAAGGACGTCCGCTACAAGCCGCGGCAGCCCACCGGCCCCGGCGGACCGACGATCCGGATCACCGGGGCGATGGGGTTCGGCCGGCTGAAGATCCGGCACGCCCGGCGCTGACTGCTACGTGGTCCGGGCGAGGAAGTCCTCGTACTGCGTCCAGACGCGACGCCAGAGCTGGTCGCGTTGCGCGCCGTCGTACTGGGGGAGGGGCAGGAAGAACTCGTCGGCGAGCACCGCGAAGTAGTCGGCCTGGTTCTCGATGATGCTGTCGTCGACATGATCGCCGAACGTCTCCACGCGACTGACTGAGCGCAGTACGACGATCGAGTCGCGCTTGCGCCGGAAGGCCGAGGCCGTCCGGCGGAACGGCGACTGCGGGTCGCCGGACAGCTCGGCGTGCCGGCCGGCGAAGTCGGCGAGCGTGGCCGGTGCGTCCTCGAAGTCCATGCCGAACACACCGAAACGCGGATCGTGATCCATCCGCCAGCCGGCGGTCTTCTCCGACCGCCGCAGAGTCAGATCGAACGGGCTCTGATGAAAGGCACCCGCCTCGAGCGGCGTCGGATGGATCAGCCCGTTGCCGAGACCGGCATCGACCAGCCACACCCGCTCCGGATCCTCGGCCACTCCGCGCACGGTCAGCACAAGATGACCGCCGTCCACGTCACCCGGCAGATTCGGCGTCTGGACGCCTCCGCGGTGCATCGTCACCCGGTAGCCGAGCTCGGTGAGCAGCAGCCTGAGTACGCCGTTCAGCTGGAAGCAGTAGCCGCCGGTCTCGCGGGCGATGATCCGGCGAGCGGTCTCCTCGAGATCGAGCGGCGTACCGGGGGTGAGCTGGTACTGGATCGACTCGTAGGGGACCTGGTCGACGTACGCCTCGTGCAGGCGCGTCAACCCTTCCAGGCTGGGCTTTTCGTCGTGCTCGACGCCGATCCGGCGGAGAAGGGCTGCACTGTCCACGCGTTCGAGGTTATGTCAGCATCGAGGCCATGATCGCTGTTCTGGATCGAACTGCAGCTTTAGGCATCGCAGCAGAGCTGGGCGAAGTGTTCGCCGCAGCCTTCGCGGCCGAGGAACGCGCCGACGCGGTCCGGTTCGCGACCGAGCAGCTGCCGAAACACGCGGCGCGCGACGACTTCCGGCTGGTCGCGGCCCGTACGGACGGCAAGGTCGTGGGATTCGCCTACGGGTTCACCGGTTGGCCTGGGCAGTGGTGGTCGGATCGGATCATCGCGGCGGTTCCGGCCGAGCTGGCGGCCGAGTGGATCGGCGGGCACTTCGAGGTGGTCGAGTTGGCGGTGATCCCGGAGGCGCAAGGACAGGGGATCGGAGCGGCGCTGATGACCGAACTGATGGCCGGACTACCGCATCGCAAGGCTTTGCTGACGACGTACGCCGACGATCGGACCGCACCGCGGCTGTACCGGCGGCTGGGCTGGCAGGTGCTCGTACCGGACCTCGGTTGGGGATCGGCGCTCTACGGCATGGACACCGGCGTGCCCGACGCTGAGTGACCTGGCAGGGTAGGGGCTATGACCGCTGAGCAGATCTATGTCGGGAGCTACACCAGTCAGCCGGGAGGCGGCGAGGGGATCGGGTTCGGGACGCTGGACGGGATCACGGTGGCGGCGGCGACCGCCGATCCGTCGTTCCTGGTCCGGTCGGCCGACGGCCGGTTCCTGTACGCGACCAACGAGGAGGACTCCGGCCGCGTCAGCGCGTTCGCGATCCGGGCCGACGGCGGGCTGGAGTTCCTGAACGACCAGCCGACCGGCGGCATGCACCCGTGCCACCTCGGCATCGACCCGACGGGCAAGTACCTGCTCTCGGCCAACTACAGCTCCGGCTCGATCGCGATCCACCCGATCGGCGCCGATGGCTCCCTCGGTACGGCGACCCAGATCGTGCAGCGCGAGGGCACCGGCCCGAACGAGGAGCGCCAGGAAGGGCCGCACGCGCACCAGGTCGTCTTCTTCGGTGAGTACGTCTTCGACGTCGACCTCGGCTCGGACACCGTCTACACGTCCACGCTGACCGCGGCCGGCAATCTCGAAGCGGTCGACCTGCTGCACATCCACCCGGGCGCGGGGCCGCGGCACCTGGCGTTCCACCCGGGCGGCGGCGCGGCGTACGTGATCAATGAACTCGACTCGACCCTGAGCGTCTGCAGCTACGCCAAGGGCGCTCTGCAGGTCGTGCAGACGCTGTCCACCCGCCCGGCCGACTCGCCCGGCGAGAGCTACCCCGCCGAGCTGCTGATCTCCGCCGACGGCCGCTTCCTGTACGGCTCCAACCGTGGTGACGACACGATCGCGGTCTTCGCCGTCGCTTCGGACGGTCTCTCGGCCGAGCTCGTGCAGACCATCGACTCCGGCGGCAACTGGCCTCGCCACCTGGCCTTCAGCACCGACGGCTCGCTGCTGTACGCCGCGAACGAGCGCTCCGACACCATTGCCACCTTCACGATCACCGACGGGCTGCTGGAGCCGGCCGGTGACCCGACGAGCTGGCCGAAGCCGGTCTGCGTCCTGCCGGTCTAACCAGTGATGTCCGCGGCCAGTTGTTTGGCCTGCTTGGACGTGAAGTTGCCGGCGATCTGTACGCGCCCCTCCGTGATCGGCGCCGAAACCATCGGCGCCGACACCACGCGGTCCTTGACCACGATCGCCAGCTGATTGGTCGGCGGCTTGCTCTTCACCAGCTGACCGGTCAGCGTCGCGAACGCTTTGGTGCCTTCGGCATCGAGCTTCAGTGTCACCAGCCACCCGATGCCCTGCGGGTCCGCGGCCGCTTGCACGGCGGTGACATGCGTGCCGTCGAGCTCGGTCTTCCCCACGGTGTACCTGGTCCCGTCCGCATCGCACAGCACGTTCGCGACGACCGGTGCCTTGGCGCATCCGTTGGGCTGGACTTTCAGCACCCGCCGGAACTGCACCGTGCCGGCCGCGGCCGGCTTCGCCTCGGGTTCGTCGCTGCCGACGTTCTTCACCACGATCACGGCGATCCCCGCGAGCGCCGCGATCAGCACCACCACGAGCAGGACGAACAGCACGATGGGTCCCCGGCTGCGCTTGATCGGAGCACCGAGCTGCGGGGGCGGATACGACGAAGCCATGGCACCGGATGCTACCGATGCCATGGCTCCCGTGCGGTCAAACGGTGACGAGCTTCTCGAAGAAGAACTCGTGCTTGAGGAACGACACGTCGTACTCGTGTCCCGGCTGCGGCGGCAGCAGCTGCGCCGCCTGGAACAACCGCCAGCCGTCCTTCAACGCGTCCAGCCCGCTCGCGTACGGCGGTACGTCGCTGTCCCCTGTTGTCGGCGTCGTCACCCCCGTCCCGTCGTACGTCGACCAGCCGACGACGCGAGCGTCGAGAGCGGACGAGGCCAGGTACAGCACGAGCACCTGCTGCCGCACGGTCTGCTGGGCGGTCTCAGTTGCTGGGGCAGTCATGCGATCACCTTCTTGGCGTGGGGGTTGACGCTGCGCTGGGAGACCACGCGCTGCGGGCGGTTCGACACCCGGGTCACCCAGTAGTCCGGATCGAAGGTGTCGTCACCAGTGAGGGCCTGCCAGAGCTTCACGCGGTTGTAGATCTCCAGCCGTCCGGTTGCGCCCTCGTACCAGGGGAACGTCTGCGACAGCTCGCGCGCCACCTGCTCGTCGTACAGGTCCTCGAGGTTCCACAGCCGGACCTGACGCACGGTCGGGTTGAAGCGGATCTTGAACATGTACCGGTCGATCGCACTGTCGTTCTTGCGGCCGCCGTGCCAGATGCCGTGGTGCAGGAACTGGACGGTGCCGGCCGGGCAGACCAGGCGAGTCTGGCCGAGCAGGTTCTGGTAGCGGCCGGTGTCGGACTCGTTGGTCCGGCGCAGGTGGCTGCCGGGGACGCTGAGCGTGCCGCCCATCTCCAGCGTGACGTCCTGCGGGTAGTACATGAGCTGTACGTCGAACGCGTCCGGCCGGACGTCGATGATCGCGTCACCGTGCAGGTTCTGCGCTTCGCCCTCGTGCGCCTTGCGGATGTGCACGGCGTGGTGGTCGACCGTCGGCTCCGGACCGACCAGGCTGTGGATCGCCCCGGCCACCTCCGGCAGCTGCACCAGCCGCTGGACGAATTCGCTGTCCACGAACGCCTCCGACAGCGGGGTGCCGTAGGGGACGCCGGGAATGCCGTTGTCGAGGACCTCGATCGCCTGCCGGTTCATCTCGTCCGGTACGACGGCGTCCATCCGGAGCGACCCCGTCGCCACGAAATGCGCCATCTGAACCGAGCTGAGCAGGTTCTTCTGATGCGGATGGGGCATGGTTCTCCCTCTCGGGGGTGGTGGTTACTACTCCACAACGCTAAGTCGATTTATCGTTGCTTCGCGTGGGTTGTGATCACCACTGGTGGTAATTTTTCACCATGATCGCGTTGCCGCTAGCCGCGCCGCCGGAGGTTGTCAACGTCGGCTCCGGAATCCACGGCACCCGATCGCTGCGCGACGTCTTCCAGCTCCCCGACCTCTGGCAGCTGCACCTCTACTCGTACTCGGCCGATCTCACCGTCGCCGGTACGACGTACTCGGTGGCTCCGGGCTTCGTCTCACTCACGCCGGCCGGGGCGCTGGTGCAGTTCGACTACCGCGGACGCTCCGAACACTTGTATGCCCACTTCCGGCCGGCTGCCGTCGGCGAGCCGTCGTACCTGCCCGTCGTCCAGGATGCGGGGGACGCGGCGCCCTTGCTGACCGGTCTGCTGCGGTCGGCGATCGAAGCCTCGCCGTCGCGCTCGGCTCAGGTCACCGCCGAGATCTGGACGCTGCTCTGGCGGCTGGCCGACCTGGCCGCAGCGCCCTTGGGCGATCCGCGGCATCCCGCGGTCGCCACCGCCGTCGCTCACATCGAAGCGAACCTCGCGCATCCGCTCACCGTCCCCGCGCTGGCCCGCGCGGTCGGCGTCTCGCACAATCACCTGACCCGCCTCTTCCAGGCTGAGACTGGCTCGACGGTGATCGCCTACATCCGCCACCGCCGGATGACCAGGGCACGGCACCTGCTCACCGCCTCGACCCTGTCCATCCCGGCCGTCGCAGCCTCCGTCGGCATCCCCGACCTGCAAGCCTTCAACAAGGCCTGCCACCGCGAACTGGGCGCCTCCCCGCGCTCTATCCGGTTGAACGCCTAGCGGAGCAGAACGCGAACCTGGTCCTTGATCTCCTGCACCACGGCGTCCACCGACTTGGCGCGGTTGATCGTCGCGGCCATGCTGAGGAACATGATCGCGGAGACGATGTGCGCGAGCGTCGCGGCGTCCTGGGTGCTGATTCGTTCGTCCCGCCGCAGTACGTCGGCGATTGCCTCTTCGGTCTGCACGGTCAGCATCAGCGCATCGCGGTGATGCGGCTCCTCGGGATCGCCGAACACGATCTCGCGCAGATAGGTCCGGCCGTTGTCGACCTGTTTGCGGTTGCAGTTCACGACCGAGCCGACGATCGCCATCACCGCATCCAGTACGTCGGGGGTGCGCTCGGCTGCGGACCTGCCGTCCGCCAGCGCTTCGACGTACAGGGAGTTCTGCACGAGCAGCAGGAGCTCGCCCTTGGATTTGGCGTAGAGGAACAACGTGCCGGCGCCGATGTCGGCCTGGTCGGCGATCTCCTGGGTGGTTACCTCGTCGACGCCGCGCTCGGTGAAGAGCTCTCGGGCGGCGGCGGTGATGCGGTCCAGCTTCTCCTGCTTGTTCCGCTCGCGCCGTCCGACAGGTGGCATGGTTGCCGTCCTTCCGTGCTCACTGACCGAGGAACTCCACGGCGACCGGGGCGAACTTCTCGTGGAACTGGAAGACGCCGCCGTGCCCCGAGTCAGGGTAGATGATCAGCTCCGAGCCCTTGATCCGGTGGTGCAGGTCGGTCGACAGCTTCGACGGCACCATCCGGTCGTTGTCGCCGTTCGCGATCAGGGTCGGCTGGGTGATCGTCGAGAGGTCGGCCGGCGTCGAGCGTCCCCACCTCTTGATCGCCTTCAACTGCGTCTGGAGTCCGCGCAGCGCGAACGGCTTGTCGCGGTTCGCGCTGCGCTCCTGGAGGCGCTGTACGAACTCGCGGCCCGCGAGCTTGCCCGTCGCGTCGCGGTTGAAGAACAAGAACTCCTTCGGATCCGAGCGAGTGAGCGTCGCCCGCAGGATGTCGTAGTACGTCACCCCGGCGACCTTGTCCATGTCTTTCCCGCCGGCCGGCCCGGTGCCGGTGAGAACGAGCTTGCGGACGAGCTCCGGGTGTTTCGTCACCAGGGCCTGCGCGACCATGCCACCGAGCGAGAACGAGAAGACGTCGATCGTGTCGAATCCGAGCGCCGTGACGAACGTGTAGGCGTCGTCGGCCATCGCCTCGACCGTGTCCCGCACCGTGCCGGTCGACGCCCCGACGCCGCGCTGGTCGAAGGTGATCACGTGCCTTTGTTTCGCGATCGGATCGACGATGCGGGGGTCCCAGTTGTCCAGGTTCCCGGCGAGGTGAACGAAGAAGACGACCGGGACGCCGCCCTTCGGGCCCAGCTCGCGATAGGCGAACGTGACGCCGCCGGCGTCGACTGTCCGGGTGGGCGCGTCCTTGTAAGCCGTGATGACGTTCATGCTGATTCTCCTGTTTGTGTTGTTCTGCTGATGACGGTCTTGCCGCCCGTGGCCAGCGACTGCATCGCCGGCACGGTCTGGTCGAAGCCGAAGACGCGCCGGACAACCGGGCGCAGTGCGCCCTTGTCGACGAGTTCGGTGATTGAGCGGAGCTGGTTGCCGGTGGCGTGCATGAAGAGGAACTCGTAAGTCACGCCCAGCTGCCGTGCTTGTTTGCGAATCCGGCGGCTGAGGACGGCCATCACCAGCTGGAGCAGTTTGTTTGCGCCGACTTCTTTTGCGAAGGCTTGGTCGGGCGGGTCGGCGATACCGATCGCTTTGCCGCCGGGACGCAGTACCTTCAGCGACTTCGCGAGGTTGTCGCCGCCGAGGCTGTCCAGGACGACGTCGTACCCGGTGAGGAGCTGCTCGAAGTCCTGGGTGCGGTAGTCGATGATCTCGTCGGCACCGAGTTCGCGAACGAAGTCGGCGTCTTTTGCGCTGACCGTGGTGGCCACGGTGGCGCCGAGGTGCTTGGCGAGCTGGATCGCGATCGTGCCGACGCTGCCGGCTCCGGCGTGGATGAGCACGCGTTGGCCTTTTTGGAGATTGGCGCGCTCGACGAGTGCCTGCCAGGCGGTCAGCGCCACGAGGGGGAGCGACGCCGCTTCCTCGAAGGTGATGCCGGCCGGCTTTCGGGCGAGGTCCTCCTCGGCGACCGCAATCCGCTCCGCAAACGTCCCGATCCTGCTGGAACGCGCGTAGACCTCGTCGCCTGGCGTGAAGATCTTCGCCGCTTTGCCAGTGGCGATCACCGTCCCGGCGACGTCATGGCCGAGGATCAGCGGCAGCTCGTACCGAAGGACCTGCCGGAGCTCTCCTTGGCGGATCTTCTCGTCCAGCTGGTTGAGCCCGGCCGCGCGCACCTCGATCAGCACGTCGTGCTCGCCGACGACCGGCTCGGGGACCTCCGCTTCCCGGACCGGTCCCTTGTACTGCTCCACCATAAACGCTCGCATGACGCCTTCCTCTTGTCTGAGTAGCCTCAATAATGAGTCCACTCAGAATTAATGTCAAGCGTCGACCCTGACGCCGGTTAGCGTGCGAGGCGTGTTCACCTTGATTCCGGCGGCCGACGGCCCGCAGTACGACGACGAGGCCGCCGTACGGTTTGCCGAGGGCTGGCCCGAATTCATCTTTCACGACGCGGTCGCGAAGCAATGGAACGCGCGTCGGACCGAGTACTTCAGCGACTGGGAGTTCTACTTCCTGTCCGGCGACCGCCTGGCCGCCGGCTGCTGGGGCGTCACCATCGCCTGGGACGGCACGATCGCCGACCTTCCCGCCGGGTACACGGACACCCTTGGTCGCGCGGTCACGTCGTACGAGGAAGGCGTCGTACCGAACACCTTCGTGCTGATGGCCGCCGCCGTACTGCCTGAATTCCGCGGCGCCGCCGCCGCCATGATCACCGCAGTCCGCGACCGAGCCCTAGCCGCCGACCTGCCCCAAGTGATCGCGCCCCTCCGCCCCACCTGGAAACCCCGCTACCCCCTGACCCCCATCGACACCTACGCCACCTGGAGCCGCCCCGACGGCCTCCCCCTGGACCCCTGGCTCCGCACCCACACCCGCCTAGGCGCCACCGTCCTAACCCCCGCCCCCGCCTCCCAAACCATCACCGGCACCGTGGCCGACTGGGAGTCCTGGACCGACATGCCCTTCCCGACATCCGGCCCCTACGTCATCCCCGCCGGCCTCTCAGTCCTGCACATCGACCGCGAAGCCAACACCGGCACCTACGTAGAACCCAATATCTGGGTCCGCCACGCCTAACCGTCGCCAACGACACGTACTAGCGTGAGCTGACCGCCAAGGCGGCGAGGCCCTTGGTGAGGATGCCGCGGGTGATGGCGACGCACTCCTCCCGGTCCGGGCCGGTGAGTGCCTGGTGCGACCACAGCACCACGTCTTCGCGAGCCCGGATGTGCCGGTAGTACCGAACGGCGTCCTGATCGATCTCATGCGGTCCATAGCCACTCAGAAACGCCACAAGCTGCTCGCCTGACGTCGGCCCGACGTCGCCCATTCCGCCCAGCATGAACATCAGATCCTGCTCACGAGGTGCCAGGATCACGTCGTCCCAGTCGATCAGCTGTAGCCCGTCTTTCGCGACGAGCACGTTCCCCAGATGCGGATCCCCATGGCACACCACCCGCGGCCCAGTCGGCGCCGGGGGATCACCACCCAGCAGTACCTCGATCGTCTCCACATGCTCCGCCCACAGAGCACCGAGCTCCGCCTCAACCTCGTCCTCCGGCACCTGCGCCAGCCTGGCCCGCACTTCCGCCGCCACCTTCGGCACCCGAGCATCAATGTGGCTCCGCTTCGGCAACGCCTCCCGCAACCGCACTGGCGGCTCCGCGTCATGCACCCGCCGCAGCAGTACGCCGTACTCGGCCCACTGCTCGACCGTCAGGCCAACCTCAGCGGCCCGCGCCCCGTCGATCCACGGCGTCACCGTCAGCCGCTTCTTCTTCCCGTGAAAGGTCCACAACCCACCCTCCACCGTCCGCACGACCTCCGGCACCCCCGGCAGCCCGCAATCACCCAGGTACGCCGCCACCTGGTGCCCGGTGTTCGTCCCGGCTCCGCTCCACTTCACGGCGTACACGTTGGTCGCCGTACGGGCCCTCCACACCTGCGCCGCCAGGTCAGCCCCGTAGCCCACCGGTGAGAGATCCACCACATCCAGCCCGAAGTCGTCGTACAGCCAGCGCCGCAGCAAAGTGTCGCCCACACGCCCAGCATGCCCGCCCGAACGGGCCTTGGCCCCCGTCACCTGGCACGATCCCGCGGATGAACCACGAACACCACGAGTGGGAGCGCGTCGTCCAGCAGGCGACCACACAGGCCGCTGCCCGACAGGAGCAGCTGGTCGAGCAGCTCGGTGACGACGTTCAGTACAACTGGGACCTCGAGCAGGCCGCCATCAGCTGGTCCAGAGCGGGCAGCGTGTTCCACACCGCCCGCCTGACACTGATCGGCACCGTCAGCCTGACCGAGGCCAGCTGGCTGTGGTCCTGGGCGAACGACTCACTCCCGCCGGCCTCGGTCGGCGACATGCCGAAGGTCCGCGACTACGGCGACGCGCACGGCTACCCCGTGCTCTCCTGGCCGTCGTTCAACAGCCACCCGGATCTCGTGAAGGAGGCCCGGGTGGTGTCCGCCGCCGTGCTGGACGCGACAGCGCTGTGGACCGATCAGTCAGGCGACGTCGTCCTGCACTTCCTGCTGCACGACCTCACCGGTAGTTGACGAACTGCACCGCGAAGTCGAGGTCCTGGCCCTTGATCAGCGCCTGCACGGCCTGCAGATCGTCCCGGCTCTTGCTCGACACCCGCAGCTCTTCACCCTGGATCTGCGCCTTCACGCCCTTCGGCCCCTCGTCGCGGATCAGCTTCGACAGCTTCTTCGCGTTCTCCTGCGTGATCCCGGCCGCGATCGTCGCGGTGATCTTGTAGATCTTCCCCGACAACTTCGGCTCGTCCGCATCCAGCCCCTTGAGCGAGATCTGCCGCTTCACCAGCTTGTCCTTGAACACGTCCAGCACGGCGTTCACCCGCTCCTCGGTGCTCGCCTGCATCGCGATCGACTCACCGCTCCACTCGATCTGCGCATCCACGTTCTTGAAGTCGAACCGCTGGCTGATCTCCTTCGCCGCCTGGTTCACAGCGTTGTCCACCTCCTGCCGCTCAACCTTGTTCACGATGTCGAAGGAGGACTCCGAAGCCATGGGCACTTCCTTTCCGATTTGCCGTCAGGGGCACCTACTGTTGTATCGTCTCCCACGCCGGTTCACGAACCGGCAGCACCCTGGCGGGTTGCCCGAGTGGCCAAAGGGAGCAGACTGTAAATCTGTCGGCTTATGCCTACGCAGGTTCGAACCCTGCACCCGCCACAGGCTGCACGAGAGCCCCCGATCTGCGGAGACGCGGTCGGGGGCTCTTGCTTTGGGGACTATTCGCCGACTAGGCCGTCGATGGATTCGCGGAGGAGGTCGGCGTGGCCGTTGTGGCGGGCGTATTCCTCGATCATGTGGAGGAGGATCCAGCGAACCGAGGGGGTCTCGCCGTTGGGGAAGCTGCGGCGGGCGGGTTGGTCGAGGCCGCCGTTCGCCAGGGTCTCGGCTAGTTGGGTGCGGGACCGAGCAACGGCTGCCTCCCACAGAGCGTGGAGGGCGTCCGGGGTTTCGTGGACGGTCCAGACTTCTTCGGGGTTGACGCCGGTCCATTGGGGGTGGCGTTTGTTGCCTTGCATGCGGCGGGAGAACCAGTGGTCCTCGTAGTAGGCGAGGTGCTTGAGGAGGCCGCCTAGCGTCATGGAGGAGGCGCCTACGGTGGTGGCGAGGCCGGCGGCGTCCAGGTCGGCACACTTCCAGGCGAAGGTGGCTCGGTGGTACTCGAGGGAGCCGATGAGCGACTCGGTCTCGCCTGCTGCGAGTGGGGGCTCGGGGCGCTCGAAGGTGGTCATGGTCGGGAGTGTAGGAGGTCGCCGCAGAAGGAGTGGATGGCTCGGTTGACGTGCGTCGGGCGTTCCCAGGGGAGGAAGTGGCCGGCGCCTTTGAGCCAGAATGGGCCGACGGCGTGGGGGAAGGCCACGGCGCAGCGTTCCTCCACGTAGTTGCGCAGGGTGACCTGGTCAGTGCCGACGAGGATGAGGGTTTGGTGGTCGACCGGCTGGTCGGTGAGTTCGGGGGCTGATAGGGCGCGGGTGCCCATCACCACCTCGTAGTCGGCGAACGACGCGCGCAGGCGGGCAGCATCGGCGTACGGCGCGGTCAGGAACTCCAGGTCCTCGGGGGAGAAAGCGTCTGGCGGGCACCAGAGGCGGTGGCCGTAGAACTCGGCGATGTAGCGACGCCGCAGAGATGGCGTGGCCAGGTCGGCAACGAGAGCGTCCGCATGGAGGCCCTGATTGCGGACGTAGTCGTAGACCGCGGGCTTGGGGTCGATGGGCGGGAGATCGGGGAAGTCCAGTTGAGGCATGGAGTCGTCGAGGATCACGAGGCGGTCGACGCGGGTGGGGTGACGGGTTGCCAGGTCGATGGCGATCATCGCGCCGAGGTCGTGGCCGGCGACGACTGCGCGGGTCCAGCCGAGTTGATCGAGGAGACCGGTCAGGTCGGTGTTGAAGGCGTTGAAGTCGTAGAAACCGTCCGGCGCGAAGTCGGAGTCGCCGTACCCGCGGAGGTCGGGTACGACGACGTCGAAGCCGGCCTCGGCGAGTGGGATCAGGTTGTGTGACCAGATCAAGCTTGTGCACGGGAACCCATGCAGCAGCAGGAGCGGTACACCGCCCTCCCCACGACGCCGTACGGCGAGGTGATGCCCAGGCCGAACCTCGATCCGCACCGGCGTGACCACTTCAGCGGGAAGGACCATCCCTCTGGTCTACACCGCAATCCGGACGCTCTACCGCCGGAATCTGAAACTGTCGGTGGGTGGAGTTAGAACCAAGAGATGAAATACGGGTTCATCTTGCCGGGTGGGACTGCGGCTGAGCAGTTGGAGCAGGCTGTGCTGGCTGAGCAGGCTGGTTGGGACGGCGTCTTCGTCTGGGAGGCGGCGTACGGCGTGGATCCGTGGGGTCTGCTGTGCGCGGTGGCGGCGAAGACGGAGCGGATTCGGTTGGGGACGATGTTGACGCCGCTGCCGTGGCGACGCCCTTGGAAGGTGGCCAGTCAGGTGGCGACGCTCGACCAGTTGTCCGGCGGGCGGGCGACGTTGGCGGTGGGTGTGGGAGCGACGGAGACGGATCTGCCGCGGACGGGCGAGGAGTTGGAGCTGCGGGCTCGTGCGGCGATGCTCGATGAGGGGATCGATCTGATCCGGGAGTTGTGGGGTGGCGGCCTCAGCTACCACGGCCAGTACTACGAATACAGCTGCGAGCGTGATGATCTGGCCCGGGTGGGGCGGCCGGTGCAGGACCGGATTCCGATCTGGGTCGTCGGAGTGTGGCCGCGGCCGAAGTCAATGCGGCGCGTACTGAGGTGTGACGGTGTCCTGCCGCAGTTCGCGCCCGGGCAGGACACGCCGGCCGAGCTGGCGCGACTCAAGGCGTGGCTGAGTGAGCGGGGAGCTGAGGTCGACGTCATCGCCGAGGGCGAGTCGCAGGACGCCACGGCGGTTCAGCCCTGGGGCGAAGCAGGTGCGACCTGGTGGCTGGAGACGCGCTGGGAGATGCCGCACCACTCCGCCGAGCGGATGCAGCAGGTTCGCGAGCGCATCGCGGCCGGCCCGCCCCGCTAGGCCTTGCGGGTCATGAAGATGTCGACGTCGTCCT
The DNA here is from genome assembly GCF_040605415.1 of Kribbella sp. NPDC005582. Classification (NCBI taxonomy): domain Bacteria; kingdom Bacillati; phylum Actinomycetota; class Actinomycetes; order Propionibacteriales; family Kribbellaceae; genus Kribbella; species Kribbella sp. NPDC005582. Next base: position 1,166,696 of record NZ_JBEXCU010000001.1, on the reverse strand, counting down.
CGGAGTCGACGATGAAGCCGTGGCGTTCGTACAGGCGGCGAGCTGGGCTTCCCTGGAGCACATTGAGCCGCAGCGGACCGTCGTGCGAGTCCAGGACCTGCCGCAGTACGGCGCTTCCGAGGCCGCGGCCCTGGAACGAGGGCTCCAGGTAGAAGTGCTCCAGCCACGGACCGTCGCTGGCCGGCCGGAGGGCGATACAACCGGCCAACACTCCGTCGGCCGAGATGACCCAGGTGTGGGACGGGTCGAAGCCGTCGCGGAAGCGCTGGCGGACGCGGACGGCGTCGTACCGGCCGAGGCGCTCCAGGTCCGCACGCAGTACGACGGCGCGGAGCTCGGCGAGGGGTTCGACGTCGGCCGGGGTCGCGGGGCGCAGCCGCCAGGGGATCATGAGCAGGACTCTAGGGTTGGGAATACCGGCCGGGCGGGGCAGGGTTGGCGTTGGTGAGCACAAGTGTGAGAGGGATGGGATGAAGCCGACTGAGTTCGTGAAGGTGAACGCGCAGTTCTGGGGGGAGCACCTCCGGGAGATCAGCGGGCACCTGCCGGTGAGCCACCGGCGGGAGCTGGCCGGTCCGCTGCTGTATCCGCGGATGCTGGTCCTGACGGAGACGCCGGACTGGAACATCGTGGAGCTGGTCGGCATCAGCCGGGAGTACCGCAGTCTGGAGGTACGGCGGCAGAAGGTCGCGAGCGTCGAGGAGTACTTCGGCGTCGGTAGCGGGGACTCGGCCGTGGTGACGCTGCCGGGCGAGAACCTGTTCAAGGACGCGACCGTGGCGACCCACGACGGCCGTCGTGAGCTCGAGGCGCGGTTCCCGGGCGTGCGGGCGATGATCGGCCAGGAGTTCTCCGGGCCGGGTGACGACTTGCTGAAGTTCGCGCCGGGCAACTACTCGACCTTTGACCGGACGCTGCTGGTGCACTCGGCCGGCTCGGCGCTGCGGGCGCACTGGGTGTTCTTCGCGCTGGCGATCCACCGCTCGGAGCCCGCCGAGAAGTACCTCGATTTCCTGCGCAACTTCGCCGCGGCCGCGCCGCACACCGACCCGGTCGGGACGCTCAGCGTGCCGCGGGCCGACGACGGCGCCGACCTGCAGGGCGCGGTCTTCGCGAGTACCTACCTCGCGCACGAGGTGCCGAACTCGACGGTCGACCAGTTCCTGAGCGCCAACGAGGACTTCCTGCTGACGGCGTTCGACGCGACCAAGCTGATCCGCCAGCCGCACCTGGAGTGGCAGAGCGGCGACGAGGTCGCGCTGACTCCGGACTTCGTTCTGGAGCGGGCCGACGGTTCGCACGTGGTCGGTGACCTGCGGCTTCCGCTGGCCGACGGCGTCAAGGGCAAGAAGCACCGCCGTACGACGACGCTCGCGGACGGCGTGGCGCAGCTCGCGCGCGTCACGGAGTACTTCGACGACGCGGACAACCGCGCCTTCGCGAGCACGAAGTACGGCGTGGAGATCACCGCTCCGCGGAAGCTCGTGGTGATCGGCTCGGCGGACGTCGTCGACGCCGCGCAGCTGAAGGCGGCCGAGGGCGTCGAGGTGCTCGACTACGACACCATCCTGCGGCTGCACCTGGCCGCGACGACCTCTTAACCCGCTAAGGTCCGATCCCGTGCAGTACTTCGTGTACGGACGGGATCGGACCGGCGCCGGCGAGCTCAAAGGCCGCCTGACGCCGGAGCACTGGGCGTTCATGGACGGGTACGCCGCCGAGCTGATCGCCCGCGGCCCCACGCTCACGCCCGATGGCGAAGACACGACCGGCAGCCTGCACATCATCGACCTGCCGACGCTCGAAGCCGTCAAGACCTTCGCGTACGACGACCCCTACTACCGCGCCGGCGTCTTCGAATCCGTCCTGATCACCCGGTTCCGCAACCACACCGGCGCCACGATGTGGGACTTCGCGAACGCGGTCGACGGCTACCACCGCTACCTCGTCCACACCGACGACGCCCCGCGCCCGCTCACCTCGCCGCACCTCATCCTGTACGGCGACCTCCTGGCTCTCGACGCCGACGAGCACCTCGGCCGCGCCGTACTGCTCGAAGCGCCGGATGCCGTAGCAGCCGCAGCCCTAGCGGACGCCGATCTCGCGCAGGTTCACCCCTGGACCTTCGGCGGCCGCCGCTAACCCGGACCGCCAGGCCATCACAATCGCTCGATCCGCGGGATCTCCCGCCTGGCGCGCTGACGACCGGCCAATTGTGATGCTGTGGCGGTCCGCGCTCTGTCCGTTCCGAAGCTGACCCTCAGCCCTGCGCGAGCAGGGTCTGCAGCGTGGCGGTCAGGTTGGCTCGTGTGGTGGCGGGGAGGACGGTGGTCAGCTCGGTAATGCGCGCGGTGACGGCTTCGTGGGCTTGGTTGGCGAGGTCGCGGCCGGCGTCGGTGAGGTCGATCTGGCAGGCGCGGCGGTCGGTGGGGTGCGCGATGCGGGCGACGAGAGTACGGCGTTCCAGGCGGTCGACCATGTTGGTGAGGGTGGACCGCTCGATGCTCAGGATGCGGCTGAGATCGGTCATGCCCTGCGGGCCCATCAGCAGGACACAGACCAAGTGCGCCTGCTGCGGGGTGAGGCCGAGCGGGCGGCTGGTCTCGGCGTACAGGTCCTGGAGGAGGTGCATCAGCTGCACGAGAGCACCGGTCAGCTCGGTGTCGGAAGCCGTCTTCGTCGCCATGTGATCCAGTGTAGTCCGGACGCCTGATACTTCGTAGTGCTACTGTTTAGCTCTACGAACTACTTCAGGAGGATCACCATGCGGTTCGGATATGGCTCGCCGGCCGGAGTGCGCGACGTGGGTACGGTGCTGCGGCTGGCCGAGCAGGCGGATCGGGACGGCCTGGATCACGTCAGCGTCTCCGATCACCCGTACGTCGCGGATCTGCTCGACGGCTACGCGACGATCGGCGTACTGCTCGGCCGGACGACGCGGTTGTCGGCGTTCGTCAACGTCACCAATCTCCCGCTGCGCCCGGCGCCGGTGCTGGCCCGGACCGCAACCTCGCTCGCCGCGCTGTCGGAAGGCCGCTTCATCTTGGGTCTTGGCGCGGGTGGCGCGTGGGACAAGATCACCACCATGGCCGTCCCGGAGCTTCGGCCGGCGGCTGCGGTCGAGGCCTTCGAGGAAGCGATGCAGCTCGTCCGCGGGATGTCGGACGGCGGGCAGCCGCAGCCCACCAAGCACTACCCGATCGGCAAGCTTCGCCCAGCGGCCGTCGCGGCGCCGCTGATCTGGACCGGGTCGAACGGCCCGAAGTCGCTGGCCGCGACCGGACGTCAGGCCGACGGCTGGATCCCCGGCCACGCGGCGGACTGGCTGAGCGAGCGGTACCGCTGGTCCCGCCCGATCATCGACGAGGCCGCGCTCTCGGTCGGCCGCAAGCCGAGCGACGTCGCCACGATCTACAACTTCCCTGGCGAGATCACGAGCTCCCCAGTACGCCGTACGCGCGGTGACGACGGCCTGTGGATCGGCGGATCGAGCGAGCAGTGGGTCGACGAACTCACCAGCGGGATCCTCGAGTACGGCGCCGGTGGGTTCACCCTCTTCCCGCGCGGAGCCGAACCGTTCGACGTCCAGCTCGCGCGCTGGAGCAACGAGGTGGTCCCGGCCGTCCGTGCACGGATCTCAAGCCAAGGTAGCTAGCTCGGCCGGAGTCAGCTGGATGTCGGCGGCGGCGAGGTTCTGCTCGAGGTGAGGAATCTTGCCGGTGCCGGGGATGGCCAGGATGTTGGCCGAACGGTGCAAGGTCCAGGCGAGCCGAACCTGTTGCGGGCTGATGTCGTGGGCGTCGGCGATGGCTTGGATGGCTGGGGTCGGCGGACCGACCATCGAGGAGAACGGGACGTAGGCAATGCCGTTGGCCGCGCAGAGGTCGATCAGCGGGTCGTCGACGCGGAGCTCGACGGAGTAGTTGTTCTGAACGCAGACGACCGGAGCAATCGCCAACGCCTCGTGCAAGTGATCGACGCGAACGTTGGAGATGCCGAGGTGCTGAATCAGTCCCTCGTCCCGCAGCGCAGCCAGTACGGCGAACCGGTCGGCGAGCGAGCCGGAGTCGTCCGCGACACGGAGGTTGACCAGGCCGAGTGAGTCGACGCCGAGCGCGCGCAGATTGTCCTCGACCTGTGCGCGGAGCTCGGCCGCGGTGGTGGCCTGGTAGAAACCGCGCTCAGGATGGTTCCCCGGGCCGATCTTCGTCGCGATCAACAGCTCCGACGGGTACGGCGAGAGCGCCTCGCGGATCAACCCGTTCGCAGGCCCGTAGAAGGCCGCGGTGTCCAAGTGGTCTACTCCGAGCTCAACAGCACGACGCAGTACGGCGACGCCGGTGGCCGGATCGAGCCGCATCGCGCCGAACCCGATCCGGTGCGCCGTGTGGTCACCGAGCTTCCAGGTGGTCACTCTTCGATCGCCTCCTTGATCGTCAGGACAGAAAGTTGAGGATCTCGGCGAACGTTGGGTCGTAGTCCTCGATCGAGGTGTCAACGGTGAGGCTGGGAACCGGCAGATCCACGGCCTGGAAGGCGTTGTGGGTCCGGAGCCGTGCCTCGGCGGTGATCTGCGAATCCTCGTGTGCGGCTCGTCGCGGGTCGCTCGCGGTGCGTGCGGTGATGCGGTCGAGTGCGACCTCGGCGGGTACGACGCAGTGCAGGATGCGAAGGTTCGCACGACCGAGCAACGGGCTGAGTCCCGGTGTCCAGACCCGGTCCTGGAACGCGGCTTCGGCGACGATCGTCGTACCGCGGCCGACCAGCAGACCGATCACGTCGAAGAAGGTCGCCAGTGTCCGCATCGTGAGCGGATCGCCCGGGCCAGGGACGAAGCCGGGGGTGGCGTGGACCATCCCCTCCTTGATCTCGTCCCGGCAGATCGCCGGGCAGCCGATCGCGCTCGCCACCCTGTGCGCCAACGTCGTCTTGCCGGTCCCGGGTGGACCACTCACGACGATGACCATCGGCTTCGAATGCACCGCCGCACCTTAGCCATCCCAGCGCCGGGCCGCCAACGGAAATCCGCCGAAGGACAGGAGGTGTGCGCCGAATCGATACTTCGGTCGGTGGTGCTGAGCGTGGCCGCGGGTGATGGTGGGGACCTACGTCCTGTCGTTGTGGCGCTCGAAAAACTGTCGGTGGGCAGGATTAGCGTTGCGGTATGAGGGCTTGGGATTGGGGGTGACGGCGTGACCATGTATTCGGCGGTGCGGACGACGGGGATCTACTGCCGGCCGGGGTGCGGCGCGAAGCCGCTGGCGGAGAACGTGCGGACGTTCGAGCTGGCGGCCGCGGCGGAGGCGGCCGGGTTCCGGGCATGTTTACGGTGCCGGCCGTATCGGGTGGCGGGGACGGTGGCCGACGAGGCGCCGGAGCTGGTCTGCCGGGCGGTGCAGCTGATCATCGCGGGGGTGCTGGACGAGGCAGGGGAGGCGGCGCTGGCCGACCGGATCGGGGTGTCGGCGCGGCATCTGCGCAGGATGTTCCACGACCATCTGGGCGTGACGCCGGACCAGTTCGCGCGGTCGCGCCGGGCGCATTTCGCCCGGCGACTGCTGGACGACTCCGAGCTCGGGATCGCGGAGATCGCGTTCGCCTCCGGGTTCGGGAGTCTGCGGCAGTTCAACCGGGCCATGCAAGAGGTCTTCCGATCATCGCCGAAGGAGCTGCGCCAGCGTCGGCGTAAGACCGATCGGCTGACCGCAGACGGCGGTCTTGGCCTGCGCATGCCGTTCACACCGCCGTACGACTGGGAGGCGATGAGCGCCTTCCTCGAGGCGACCGCGATTCCAGGTGTCGAGTCGGTGGCGGGCGGCGTCTACCGACGCACGATCACTCTCGACGGCGAGCCGGGGTTGCTGGAGATCGGTCCGGGCGGTGCGGATCACCTGCTGTTGAAGGCACATCTGCCGTTCTGGGAAGGCGTCATTCACGTGGTTGACCGAGCCGCGTGCCTGGTTGGCCTCGAGACGGATCTGAGCGGAGCCCGGGAGTTCCTCGAGCAGGACGACGGGCTGAGACCGCTGATCGCGACCCGGCCCGGCGTCCGGGTGCCCGGGGCTTGGGGGCCGTTCGAGGTGGCGGTTCAGGCGGTGATCCGGGACCAACTGCCGGCGGCCGAGGCGGACGACGTACTGCGGAAGATCGTTGAAGTGCACGGGATTGCCGCACCGGGGCTGGGCTATGGGCTCACGCACCTGTTTCCAGCAGCGGAGGCGCTGACAGGCGTGGAGCCGATCGCGGCGCTCGCGCAGGAGGTTGCTGAGGGCAACATCATGCTCGACTGCGGGCAACCGGAGGAGCTGGCGCGACGACTGACTGAGATACCCGGCGTGAGCCGGAAGGCGGCGCAGTTGGTGGTGATGCGCCTCGGGGGCCGAGATGCCTGGCCGCTCGACGGCGACGCCGGACATCTCAGCCCCTGGAGGTCTCTGGCTGCGTTTCACCACCTGATAGGTAGCTACGCCAAGGCGTCGTAGGTGCCGGACTTCAGCAACTCGGTCGCCGCGGCGGTAGCCAGCGCGTAGGCGCGGGCCGTGATGGCTGGTCCGACGCTGATTCGAGTCACGCCCAACGTCACCAGCTCCGGCACCGACGGAGCGCCGGGGCCGACCATCACGTTGAGCGGCAGCGGAGAGTCGGCGGCCAGCATGCGGATGGTTGCCGCGTCGACCACGGCCGGGACGAACAGGACATCAGCCCCAGCGTCGGCGTACAGGTGGGCACGGACCATGGTGCCGGTGCCGTCACCGAACATGTAGGTGTCGGTCCGTGCGTTGATGACCAGGTCGATGCCATAGGCAACCGCAGCAGCGCGGGCTGCGCGGATGCGCTCGGCGTGAACGGTCGGTTCGTCGAGGACGCCGCCGGTGCTGTCCTCGAGATTGACGCCGACCGCGCCCGCCTCGAGGACGGCGGTCACTGCCGCCGACACATCGCCGTACCCGGCCTCGATGTCGACGGTGACCGGCACTGAGACCGCGGCGACGATCGCACGGATCGCACCGACAGCGGCCTCCAAGCTGAGTCCGCCGCCATCGGCCACGCCCAGCGACCAGGCGACCCCGGCGCTGGTGGTGGCGATCGCCGACGCCCCGGCCGCCTCGATGGCGCGCGCCGAACCGGCATCCCACGCGTTCGGCAGGACGAGCGGCGGCTGCGCGTGGAGCGTGCGCAGCCGCCGGGCCTGCTCGGCCTGAGTGCTCACAGGCTGACCAGCAGTTCGTGGTCGTGCTCGACGAACTCCACGATCAGGTCGGCGAACCGGCCGGCGATCAGTTCCTTGTACGCCGCCGAGCCGGTGTGCGCGTCGTACGCCGCCTGGTCCGCAAAGTGCTCGACGAACAGCAGGTAGTCCGGGTTCGCCGGGTGCCGGTAGACCCGGAACGACAGCGTGCCCTCTTCGGCACCCGGTCCGAGCGGCGCGAACTCGCGGACGATTTCCTCGGCGAGCGCCTGGTTACCGGGCTTGAGCTGGATGGGGAAGACCTTGGCCAACATCGCATTTCCTCCTGAAGGGTCGTTGGTAGCTCCTCAAGATTGACTCGCGGACCGCTCCTGGGTCTGGCCAGATCCGGACACGATAGTTATATCGCTATGTAAGACGATATGTCTCATAAAGCAAGACTCTGAGCTACGGTGAAGCGTCGGAGCGAAGGCAAAGGAGCCTGGGATGAACAACGTGTACACACACGGCCATCACGAGTCGGTACTGCGCTCGCACAGCTGGCGCACCGCGGAGAACTCGGCCGGCTACCTGCTCCCGCATCTGCGCCCCGGGATGTCGCTGCTCGACATCGGCGCCGGCCCGGGCACCATCACCGCCGATCTCGCTCGCCTGGTCGAACCGGGCCGAACGACGGCGCTGGAAGCCACCGAGAAGGCCATTGCGATCACCCGCGAGACCTTCGCCGAACTGGACCTCGAGATCGAGTTCGTCGTCGGCGACGTCCACTCGCTCGACATCCCCGACGACACGTACGACGTCGTCCACGCGCACCAGGTGCTGCAGCATGTCGCGGATCCGGTCCAGGCACTGCGCGAGATGCGCCGAGTCTGCAAACCCGGCGGAATCGTCGCCGCTCGCGACTCCGACTACCGCGCCTTCGCCTGGTATCCGACGCTCCCCGAGCTCGACGAGTGGATGGAGCTCTACCAGCAGCTGGCCCGCGCCAATGGCGGCGAGCCGGACGCTGGTCGGCGGCTGCTGTCGTGGGCGCTCGAGGCCGGGTTCGTGAAGGTCGAGTCGACGGCGAGCAACTGGACCTTCGCCGACCCCGAGGGCCGGGCGTTCTGGGGCGGCATGTGGGCCGACCGCATCCTGCAGTCGGCGATGGCCGATCAGGCGCGGGTGGCCGGCGTACCGGAGGCGACGCTGGAGGGGATCTCGGCGGCGTGGCGGGACTGGGCAACCCGGCCGGACGGCTGGATCTCGATCCTGCACGGCGAGATCCTTTGCACTGCTTGACCTACACCGACGCGAGGACGACGAGGTAGTCGTCCGGATCGCGCAACCACAGCTCGTCGTGGCCGGCGTTCGGATTGTGATGGACGTCGGTCTGCACCGAGGCGCCGAGCGCACGAGCCCGGTCAGCCGCCGCCCCGAGATCGTCGGTCTCGAACCACAGCGCGACGCCGTTCCCCAGCGGCTGCGTGGGATCACCGAAGGTGCCGTGATGATGCGAGACGTCCAGCCGATGCAACTGCAGCACCAGTACGTCGTCGACGAGGATCCGCTCGTACTCCGGTCCGCCGTGGCCACTCACGGCGCCCAGCACCGCGCAGTACCAGGAACTGCTCTTCTCGACATCGCGCACGGCGATCATGGGTTGTGGTCGCATGCCGACGACGTTAGAGCGCGGGCGGCACCGACGTCTTGAACGAATGGGAACGCTGCCGCGAGACCTCATACAGTACGGCGGTCGCCGCGTTGGCCGCGTTGAGCGAACTGGCGGCGCCGGTGATCGGGATCCGCACCAAGACGTCCGCGGCCTCCTTCCAGGCGGAGCTCAACCCGTTGGTCTCATTGCCGATCAGCACGAGCGCCGGCTGCGTGAAGTCGAAGTCGAAGACGTCGACCGTGCCCGACTCGTCCGTCCCCGCGACCACGATCGGCACGTCAGTACGGCGTACCCAGTCGATCACCTCGCGATGCGAAGGAACCCGCACCGCCGGTACGGCGAACAACGAGCCCGTGGTCGCGCGCACCGCCTTCGGGTCGTAGATGTCGGCGGCATGCCCGGTGACAACCACGCCGGAAGCACCGAACGCGTCGGCCGACCGAATGATCGAGCCGATGTTGCCGGGGCCGGTCGGGCGATCGAAGACGACACCGAGGAAGTCCGGACCGACCGGGATCCGGTCGAGGTCGTCGGCCGGCATCTCCACGACCGCGATCAGCTCCGGCTCGTCCTTCTCGCCAAGCTCCGCCAGCAGCGCAGGCTCCATGGCGATGCGCTCGACACCGGGCAACCGGGTCAGCAGCTCGCGAGCCCAGGTGGAGAGCGGGCGGGCGGCGTCGTGGATGACAGCGCGGATCGGCCAGCCGTGGTCGACCGCGAGCGAGATCGGCCGCACCCCGTGGACGAGGAACTCGCCGGCCCGCTGCCGCTTGTTCCGATTGCCCAAGTACGACTGCCACACCTGGAACCGGGCGTTCCGCGTCGAGATCCGCTGCATCCGCCCACCCTAGTAGCGAAGAGATGTTAGGGCTGGATGTAGCCCCTGGTGTGACCTTCGTGCAGCGTGGCGTGGGTTTCGGCCACCTGGTGGCAGAGGGCCAGGAGCTCCGGCTCGTTCTTGACCTGCTGGCGGGCTTTGGGGCCCAGGGCCACGATATGGTCGCGGGCGCGCAGCAGGCGAAGGAAGATCCGCTCGCGCTCACCCGGATCGTCGGTGTACTCCTCGTCCAGGTACGCCGTCGCGTCGCGGCGGATGTGGGCCATCGCGGTCTGGGTCCGCCCGCGGGTGCTGAACAGCGACGCGAGGATCGTCAGCACCAGCACGACCAGAATCACCACGAGCGACAGTCCGGTGCTGATCTCGCCGACCTCGATGTGCTCACCGCCGTTGATGAACGGCAAGTTGTTCTCGTGCAACGCGTGCAGGATCAGCTTGGCGCCGATGAAGGCGAGGATGACGGCCAGCCCGAAGGACAGGTAGATCAGCCGGTCCAGCAAGCCGTCCAGCAGGAAGTAGAGCTGCCGGAGGCCGAGCAGGCTGAACGCAGTCGCGGTGAAGACGACGAAGACGTTCTGAGTCAGGCCGAAGATCGCCGGGATCGAGTCCAGCGCGAACATCAGGTCGGTCCCGCCGATCGCGACCATCACCAGCAGCATCGGCGTCATCAGCCGCTTGCCGTCGATCGTCGTGAAGAGCTTGTCGCCATCGAAGTCGGGACTGGTCCGGAACATCCGGCGAGCCAGCCGGACGACGATGTTCTGCGCCGAGTGTGACTCCTCGGTCTCCGGTTTGAGCATGTTGCCCGCGGTCAGCAGCAGCGCGATCCCGAACAGGTAGAACACCCAGGAGAACGTGTTCAGCAGCGCCGAGCCGAGGAAGATGAAGCCGGCCCGCGCGATCAGCGAGACCACGATGCCGACCAGCAGCACCTTCTGCTGGTTCTCCCGAGGCACCCGGAAACTGGTCATGATGATCAGGAAGACGAACAGGTTGTCGACCGACAGCGCCTTCTCGGTGACGTAGCCGGCGAAGTACTCCGACCCCATCGCGGAGCCGCCGAAGATCAGTGTCCCGACCCCGAACAGCAGCGCGATCCCGACGTACAGGCTGGACCAGACCGCGGCCTCGCGGATGGTCGGCACGTGCGCGGACCGGACGTGGAAGAAGTAGTCGAACAGCAGCAGCCCGATGATCCCGAGCAGGGTCAGCACCCAGACCAGCGTCATGGGGCCAGCCAATCACGGCGGCACCGCCGCACAGGACAAGTCCAAGAAAGTTGCCGAAAAGGCATCTTTGCCTAAAAGGCAAAATTGTGTAGAGTCGAGGACATGACCGAAGGGCTGCGGGAGCGGAAGAAGCGGGAGACCCGGATCGCGCTGAGCTGGGCGGCGATCCGGCTGGTGGTCGAACGCGGCTACAGCAACGTCCGGATCGAGGAGATCGCGGCCGAGGCCGGGGTCTCGCTGCGTACCTTCCGCAACTACTTCGCCGGCAAGGCCGAGGCGATCGCCGCTCGGCAGGTCGATCGCGGGCTGGCGGTCAACGCCGCGCTCCGGGCGCGACCGGCCGACGAGCCGTTGTGGGACGCGATCCGGGTCGCGGTCAACGCCGGCTTCGAGCTCGGGGACAGCGAGAACTCCGGCCAGCTGTTGCCGGACGAGAACTGGCTGGCCGGCGTGCGGCTGATGGTCACCGAGCCCGCGCTGCAGGGTGCGCTCGCAGGGGCTCAGGCGGCCGTCATCGACGAGCTGACCGCCGTGGTGGCAGAGCGGACGGGCACCACCGGCGTGTATCCGCGCCTGGTCGCCGAGGTCGTCGGCGCTGCCCAGCTGGCCGCGACGCACGAGTGGCTGCGGGCCGATCCGCCGCGGCCGATGTTCGAGTTGTTCCACGAGGTCCTGGACCGGATTACCGCCGGTCTGCCCGAACCCTCCTAGATCTCACCTCTGAACCCCTGGCAAGCAGCCGGGGTGCTGAGTCCTGCCCTTGAAAGGGAGAACTGCCATGGATGCCGATGTCGTGATTGCCGGAGCCGGGCCGAACGGCCTGCTCCTCGCCGCCGAGCTCCGGCTCGCCGGAGTCCACCCGATCGTCCTCGAACGCCTCGCTGAACGCAGCAACGAGCAGCGGGCGAACGGCCTGGTCGGCCAGGTCGCCCGGGCCCTCGATCGCCGCGGTCTCGCCGAGCCGCTCGGCGGATCGCCCGGGGGACCGCAGCCGCGGCCGGAGTACATCTTCGCCGCGATGCGCCTGCCCCTGCGGCTGATCGATGACAACCCGATCTACATCCTGCCGTCACCGCAGCCGAAGATCGAAGCTGTCCTAGAGGAGCGTGCGGTCGAGCTCGGCGCCGAGCTCCGCCGCGGTCACGAGCTGGCCGGGTTCACCCAGGACGACACCGGCGTCACCGTCGAGGTCGCCGGTCCTGATGGTCACTACACACTGCGCGCTAAGTACCTGGTCGGCGCCGATGGAGGTCGCAGTCTCACCCGCAAACTCGCCGGCATCGACTTTGTCGGCGTCACGGACGACCAGACGGTTTCCCGCGCCGGCCACGCCACGGTCCCCGCCGAGTACCTCGACCCGAGGACCGGCGTACTGCGGATCCCCGGGTACGGCGACGTACCGCCGTACATGCATCACCGGTCGGACCGCGGCCTGTTCGTGTACGCGCCGTTCCCGGGGCGGCCGGCCCTGGTGAGCACGTCGGAGTGGGACGCGGCGCCCGAGGAGGAAATGACGTTCGACGAGCTCCAGGCGAGCGTCGACCGCGTGCTTGGCGTTCATCTCCCACTGACCCAGGAAACCCCGTTCGTACGGCGCAATGCCGGCGGCAACACGCGGATCGCCGACCGGTTCCGGGCGGGCCGGGTCCTGCTGGTCGGCGACGCGGCCCACGTGCACTCGGCGATGGGCGGTCCGGGACTGAACCTCGGCCTGCAGGATGTCCTCAACCTGGGCTGGAAGCTGGCCGCCGAAGTCCAGGGCCGAGCACCTGTTGGGCTGCTCGACACCTACGAGTCCGAGCGCCGCCCGGTCGGCGAACGGGTCGTTCTGCAGACCCAGGCCCAGTCCGCACTGGTTGCCCCAGGCCCCCAAATCACGGCGCTGCGCCAGGTCTTCGCCGAGCTGCTCGAGAAGCCGGCGGTCGTCCAGCACATCGCCGATCTGATCTCCGGCGCCGACATCCGGTACTTCGAGGGTCCGCATCCGCTGATCGGCCGCTCGGTTCCCGACCTGACCGTGGACGGTGTTCGCCTCGCCGAGATCCTCCGCTCCGGCCGGCCGGTCCTACTCGACCTGCTCGACGGGTCGCCGTACGCAGCCCATGCCGGTGGCGGCGTGGATCTGGTCACCGGCACCAGCGAGCAAAGCGTCGCGATGCTGATCAGGCCGGACGGGTACGTCGCCTGGGCCGCCGACGAGGCCGATGACGACGAAGGGCTGCGGGCCGCGCTGGCGAAGTGGTTTCAGGTGCGCGACTTGACCAGCGCAACGACGTAACGACAGGAGGTGTCGGTCGGATTGCGGAAGGTGGTGGGGGCCGGTGCGCCTAATTGCAGGCAATCACCGGCGTCCAGCTCATGCACCTCCTGTCCTTCGTGCAACTCCAACCGACCCTCGAGGATCCACAACTGCTGGGTCTTGAAGATGTAGGCGTCCGCCGGATACGAGACGGAGGCGCCCGGCGGGAGCTCGACCTCGACGAGTTCGAGCGGCCCGTCGGTCACGGGGGACAGCGCCCGGCGCTGATAGCCGGTGGCCGGGTCGGTCCAGACCGGCTGATCCGCTGCCCGGCGGAGGAGGTCGCCGGTGTGCTCGGCGCGAGCGACCAGCTCGGACAGCGTCATCCCGAGCGCCCCGGAGAGCCGGCCGAGCAGGACCGCGGTCGGCTGGGCCTCGCCGCGCTCGATCTTGGTGATCATCGCGCGGGAGACGCCCGAGCGCTCGGCGAGCGCGTTCACGGACAGGTCCTGGGCGATTCGGGCGGCGTGCACTGTCGCGGCGAGCGAGTCGGAGAGATCCACGCTTGCCACTATAGCGACAGTTATGGCTACTATCATTACATGATCAGAGATGCCGGCCCGGAGGATGCCGCAGCCTGTGCGGCGATCTACGCGCCCTATGTCACCGATACCGCCATCACGTTCGAGACCGAGCCGCCGACGCCGCAGGAGATGGGCGCGCGGATCAAGCAGGCGCTGGAGACGCACGCCTGGCTGGTGACCGAGGACGCCGGCCAGTTGACCGGTTACGCGTACGCCGGTCCGATGAAGCCACGAGCGGCGTACCGGTGGTCGTGCGAGGTCAGCGTGTATCTGGAGCTCGGCCGCCGTCGTACCGGAGCTGGGCGGGCGCTCTACGAGGCGCTGTTCGAGCGGCTGATCGCTCGCGGGTACCGGACCGCGGTCGCCGGGATGACCTTGCCGAACGACGCCAGCGTGGGGCTGCACAAGGCGCTGGGGTTCGAGCCGATCGGGACCTACCGCAAGATCGGCTGGAAGCTGGGCGGCTGGCACGACGTGGATTGGGTGCAACGGCCGCTCGCCGTACTGCCGGATCCGCCGGAAGAACCGCGTTAGCTCGGCGTGGTCATCGGCGGGCAGTCGCCGCCGGGCGTGGTCACCAGCTCGAAGTGCCAGATCTCGTTGGAGTAGGTCTGGCACAGGCCGAACTTGTTGCCCTTGCGAATCAGCCAGTCGTCGGCGTCGGTCGGGCCGATGTCGACGGCGTGCCCGGTGACGTGGTGCGACTCGTCCGGGTCCGCGACGTACTTGCGCGCCTTCTCGCGGCTGCCGTACTGCTTGATCGCCTTGTTCATCAGCTCGATCTGGTACTTCTTGCTCCGCCAGCCGGTGGTCACCTGCATCGGGATGCCGTCCGCCTTCATCTCGAGCTCCGCCTTCTGAATCGCGGTGCGCAGCTTCGGGTCGAGGTTGGCGACCCCCGGCAGATCGGTGTCGAAGGCGCTGGTTCCCGACGGCAGCTTGCCGTCCGCGGAACCGGGCAGGCTGCTGCCGCCACCGGACTTGCCGCGCGGCGTACCGGAGGGCGGCGGGGTGTCGAGCCCACCGGACGTGGAGACCGCGGAGCAGGCGAACAGACCAAAACTGGTGACCGCGGCAACGATCGCCAGCCCGATCAGGGCCCTGGAGCGACGAGGTGTGGTTTCGATCATGCCGAACAGTTCACTTGAGCCGATGTTGCCGGAGCGTCTACGTTTCGGCATACGTTTTCGATACGTCCGGCCTGCTTCAATGGTCGGTATGCGGGTGCTGGTCGTGGAGGACGAGGTCTATCTCGCCGAGGCGCTCCGGGCCGGGCTGCGGCTGGAGGCGATCGCGGCCGACCTGGCCTTCGACGGCGACGCGGCGCTGGAGGCCGTGACGGTGAACGACTACGACGTGGTCGTCCTGGACCGGGACATCCCCGGACCGAACGGCGACGAGGTCTGCCGGCAGATCGTTGCGCAGGGCATCGGGTGCCGGGTGCTGATGCTGACCGCGGCCGGTGACCTGGACGACAAGGTGGCCGGCTTCGAGCTCGGCGCCGACGACTACCTGACCAAACCGTTCGAGCTGCGCGAGCTGATCGTCCGGCTCCGAGCACTTGTCCGGCGCCCTTCCGCGGCAACGCCGACCGTCATCGAGTACGCCGGGGTCCGCCTCGACCCGTTCCGGCGCGAGGTGTACCGGGGCGACCGCTACGTGAAGCTGACCCGCAAACAGTTCGCCGTCCTGGAGGTCCTGATGACCGCACGCGGTGGCGTGATCAGCGCGGAAACGCTGCTGGAGAAGGCCTGGGACGAGAACGCTGACCCGTTCAGCAACGCGGTCCGGATCACGATCTCCGCCGTACGCAAGCGGCTCGGTGATCCTTGGGTGATCCACACCGTGCCCGGAGTCGGCTACCGGATGGGCTCGTGAGCGATCAGGGGCTGATCACCTGGCGCCCGCGGCTGACCGTTCGGCTGCGGCTGACCTTGAGCTACGCCGGGCTGCTGGTCGTCGCCGGTGCTGTGATGGCGTGCATCCTGTGGCTGGTCTTCCGGATCGTGCCGAACTATCCGTTCACCCCCGCCAATCCTCGGGACCAGGGGCCGGTCCCGACCAGGGGTGACATTCTCGATCTGACGGTGAAGTTGTCGGCATACGCGATCGGGCTGCTGGCGATCATCGGGCTGGTCGGCGGCTGGTTCCTGGCCGGGCGGATGCTGAAGCCGCTGCAGGAGATCACCGCCGCGGCGCAGCGGGCGGCGACCGGCGCGCTCGATCACCGGATCGGGCTGACCGGAATCCGCGACGAGTTCACCGATCTGTCGGACACGTTCGACGCGATGCTCGATCGGCTGCAGGCGTCGTTCGATCAGTACCGGCGGTTCGCCGCGAACGCTTCGCACGAGCTACGCACTCCCCATGCCGTGATGAAGACGATGCTCGATGTCGCCCAGGCCGATCCGGAGCACCAGGACGTACCGGAGCTGGTCAAACGGCTGGCAGAGACCAACCAACGCGGGATCGACATCGTCGAGGCGCTGCTCAGTCTGGCCGCGCTGAACAACCGCGAGGTCGAGCTCGACCCGGTCGACCTCTCCGCCGTCGTCCGTACGGCGCTCCCGGTACTGACGTCCGAGGCGCGCGCAGCCGGCATCACCGTGGAGACCGCCCTGGCCGAGGCGGTTGTCGAGGGCAACGAGATCCTGCTGCACCAACTGGTCACCAACCTGGTGCAGAACGCCATCCGGCACAACCTCGGCCCTGGTGGTTCGGTCACGCTGGCGCTGTCTCCCGGCCGGCTGATCGTGCGCAACACCGGCCCGGTCCTCGATCCGGCCCAGGTCCGCACCTTCGTCGAACCGTTCGCCAAGGACCGCTACGGCGCCGGCCACGGCCTCGGCCTGGCTCTCGTCGCCCGCATTGTCGAAACCCACCACGGCACTCTCGACCTCACCCCGAATCCCGACGGCGGCCTCACCGTCACCGTCACTCTCCCGCCGGCAGACCTCGCGGAGTAAGCGGGCGGGACCAGGCGACCTCGCGCTCGAGTTGGCCGGTCTTGGTGAAGAGGCGGACCTGGTGGGTGTCAGGCAGCACCGCGGCTAGTGCGTCGCGGTCGGCCCGCTCGAAGCCGAGCCGCTGCCAGAACGGGCCGGAGCGCCGGCTGAACAGCCACGCCGAGCCTGCGCCCTGGCGAGCTGCCTCGTCCAACGCGAACCGGGCCAGGACGGTTCCGTAGCCTCCGCCCCGCGCATCCGGATGTACGGCGACGCTCCGGATCAGAGCGTGGTCACGGTCGGCGCTGAGCTCGAAGCCGGTACTGCCGATGACCGCCCCGGAGTCGTCACGGTCGATCCAGACCAGCACCCCGGGATCGTCGAGCCCGCTCAGCGTCAGATCGGCGTCCTCCAAGAACTGCTTCAGTTCGGCCTGGTCTTCCGTCGTCACGACCTGGGTTCGCACGGCTCGCAGTCTTTCACCCGGATTCGGAATGACCTGCCTGGCGGGTGAGGATGGGGAGATGAGTGAGGTGAAGGTGCGCTGGGCGGCTCAGGCCGACGACCAGGCGTTGCTGGAGATCGAGCGGTCGGCCTGGGATGCCTCGTCGGGATTTCCGTCGTTCACCGACGGGCTGGGCGACACGTTCTTCGCGCGGAGCGGGCCGGAGGTCCACCTCGTCGCCGAGTACGGCGGGGCGGTCGTCGGATACCTGCGGTTGCAGGACAAGTACCCGTTCCCCGAGGGAACCGGCGTACTGGCGGTGAACGGCCTGGCTGTTGCGCACTCGGCGCGCGGCCGGGGTGTGGCGAGCACGCTGATCACGGCCGCGATCGACGAGTCGCGTCGCCGTGGAGCGCGCAAACTCTCGTTGAACGTGCATGCCGTCAACGCGGCCGCGCGGCGGCTCTACGAACGGCACGGCTTCGTCGTCGAGGGTCTTTACCATGACGAGTTCATGATCGAGGGCACTCTGATCGATGCCCTCGCCATGGCGAAGACCCTCTGACGTACTACGGGGTGACGCCGTGGGCGCGGAGCCACGGTTCGGGGTTGACCGGGTTCTGACCGTCGGGCAGCACCTCGAAGTGCACGTGCGGACCGGTCGTGTTGCCGGTCATGCCGATCGCGCCGACCGCCGTACCGGCGGAGACGCTGTCGCCGACGGAGACGTCGAACTCGGACATGTGGCTGTACGACGTCACGGTGCCGTCGGCGTGCCGGATCTTCACCTGGCGACCGTAGGCGCCTTCGAAGTCGGCCTGGATGACCTCGCCGGCCATCACCGCTCGCACCGGAGTTCCGAAGGCGGCGGCGAAGTCGAGGCCGGTGTGGTTGTGCGCCCAACGGCCGCCGGCCTGGTTGAAGCGAGCGGTCAGGTGGTAGCCGGTGGTCGGCAGGACGATCCGCGGAGCGGCGGCCCGCGCCTTGGCGGCTGCGGCGGCCTTCGCCAGCTCAGCCGCCTTCGCCTCGGCCTTCGCTTCGGCGAGCGCCTTGGCCTTGGCGGCGGCGATCCGGGCCGACTTCGCCTTCGCGGCGGAGAGCGCCAGCGCACGACGGGCCGTCAGGGTGCTGCGGGCGGCACGCTCCTGGTACGCCTTGGCCTCGGCCAGCGAGAGGTCGATCCGGGAGGTGTCGCGGGAACCGACGTCGCGACGGTCGACCCGGGCCGCGGTGAGAGCGTCGGCCTGTGAGGGGCTCAGTCCGGTGCTCGCCGTGGAGGTCCCGCCCATCGAGGCGGTGAATCCGATGGTGCCCGCGGTCGCGGCGAGGGCGGCGGTGAGACCGACCAGCTGCGTCCGGCGGGTGCTACTTCGTTGCTTGTTACGGGCCTTCGAACGGTGTTTGGCCACAGGTTGAGAGGACACGAGGGCCTTCCAAGTGGGGATAGCTGCCGAGCGGACTGCTCGGTAGCTCAACGACCATAACGAGCAGGTCACGGGACGCTCAAACGCGGATTGCAACCAGATCTCGGAATTCAGCCACGCTCAGTGACTGCCATCCTTCGCCTCGTACCTGCTCAGGCGTGCAAGCACCTGATTGAAACGGTGATTACCGCGTGACCGGGATCACCCGCGAAGTGGTCCGGAGGGACCCGCTGGAGCCGTTATAAGGCGTCCACATATTGAGAGGTTTGTCGACCAACTTACTGATCTTTCAAGTTCGTCCCATACTGAGTGAGTCCGCAGATTTCAGTGGCAAACGGAGGAGACGGGAATGACGCGCGCACTGCCGTACTACCGCCTCCACATCGACCTGCTGCGGGTCTCCAGCGCTCTCTGTCGGCGCTGACCGCACTTCCGCCTGCCCTTTTCCGCCCCTTCCGCACCGCCGAGGCGTCCCCGTCCGGACGTCCGCGCCGCCGTGCCCGCGTCAGCCTGCCCACCGCCAGGGAGAAGCCCGTGTCGACCACTTCGCTCACCTCCGTTCAGGACACCTCCGATCCGCCGGCCGCCGCCGTACTGGGTGATGCCGATCTGCCCGTCATCGGTCGCCGGCACCCCTGGCGCTGGGTGGGGGTCGCGGTCGTTCTGACCCTGCTGGCGATGTTCGTGCACGGGCTCGTCACCAACCCTGGCTGGGATTGGCCGACGTTCTTCCAGTTCTTCACCACCAAGACGATCTTCTCGGCGCTCTGGGTGACCATCCAGCTGACCGTCTACGGAACCGTGCTCGGCTTCGCGCTCGGTGCCGTCGTGGCGACGATGCGCCTGTCCAGCAGTCCGTTCCTGCAGGTCGTTGCCTGGGGCTACATCTGGGCGTTCCGGTCGATCCCGTTGATCGTGCAGCTGCTGTTCTGGTTCAACATCGCTTACCTGTATCAGGAACTGAGCCTCGGCATTCCGTTCGGACCCGAGTTCGTGCACTTCAGTACGAACAACCTGTTCGGTCCGCTCAGCGCCGCCGTACTGGGGTTGGCGTTGCATCAGGCGGCGTACGCGGCGGAGATCATTCGCGGCGGGATCATCTCGGTCGATGCTGGTCAGACCGAAGCCGCTGCCGCACTGGGGATCCCGAAGCTGCGGCAGTTCTTCCGGATCGTGCTGCCGCAGGCGATGCGGTCGATCCTGCCGAACGGCGCCAACGAGGTGATCAGTCTGTTCAAGGGAACCTCGATCGTCTCGGTGATGGCGATCCCCGAACTCTTCTACCAGGTGCAGGTGATCTACGGCCGCAACAGCCGCGTCGTACCGCTGCTGATGGTCGCGACCGTCTGGTACATCGTGCTGACCACTTTGCTGTCGATCGCCCAGTTCTACGTGGAGCGGCACTTCGCCCGCGGTACGGCGCGATCGTTGCCGCCGACACCTATCCAGCGAGTACGACGGGTGCTGGCGAGGGCCGAGCGATGAGCGCGATGGTCGATATCAAGGGCGTGCACAAGAGCTTCGGTGAGCTCGAGGTCCTCAAGGGAGTGGATCTCGAGGTCCGGGCCGGCACGGTGACGGTGATCCTGGGGCCGTCGGGTTCGGGGAAGTCGACGCTACTGCGGTCGATCAACCATCTGGAGAAGGTCGACCGCGGGCTGATCCGGATCGACGGCGAGTTGATGGGCTACAAGCGGCGCGGCGACAAGCTCTACGAGCTGCGTGAGCGGGAGATCCTGCACCAGCGGTCGCAGGTCGGCTTCGTGTTCCAGAACTTCAACTTGTTCGGTCACCTGACCGCGTTGCAGAACGTCGTCGAGGCGCCGGTCTCCGCGCAGCGGCGCAAGCGCAGCGAGGTCGAGCCGGTCGCCCGCGAACTGCTGGAGCGGGTCGGTGTCGGCGACAAGGCCGACGTGTATCCGCGGCAACTGTCCGGCGGCCAGCAGCAGCGGGTCGCGATCGCCCGTGCATTGGCGCTTCGGCCGAAGGTGTTGCTCTTCGACGAACCGACCAGCGCGTTGGACCCGGAGCTGGTCGGTGAAGTCCTCGATGTGATCAAGGAGCTCGCCCGCGACGGTTCCACGATGGTCGTCGTCACGCACGAGATCGGCTTCGCCCGGGAGATCGCCGACACGGTGGTCTTCATCGACGGCGGCGTGATCGTCGAGTCGGGCCCGCCGGAGCAGGTGCTCGACCACCCCGTCCACGAGCGCACGCGCGCCTTCATCTCCAAAGTCCTCTGAGGAAACTGACATGAGACGTCCCCTGATCCTGGCCATCGCTTTGTTGCTCACAGCAACTGCATGTGCCGGAGACCCGACGACCAACGTGGCCGCCGAGACCGGTGGTGTGAACACGTCGGCCGACCAGAAGCGGGTCGAGGTGAAGAAGAACGAGGCGGCGGCCGCGCTGCTGCCGGCGAAGATCCGCGAGCGCGGCACGCTGATCGTCGGGAGCGGGCAGGGCAGTGGCAGTGTGCCGCTCGGCTTCTACGCCGACGACAACAAGACGCCGATCGGGCTCGAGATCGACATCGCCTACCTGCTCGCCGGTGAGCTCGGCCTGACACCGCAGATCGAGGTGACGAGCTGGGAGAACCTGTTCGTCGGGCTCGACTCGGCCAAGTACGACGTCGGGCTGACCAACATCACCGTGACCGAGAAGCGCAAGCAGAAGTACGACTTCGCGACGTACCGCAAGGACGACATCGCGTTCGAGGCGAAGAAGGGCGGCACCTGGCGGGTCACCTCCGGCAAGGACATCGCCGGGAAGACGATCGCGGTCGGGTCCGGCACGAACCAGGAGAAGATCCTGGTCGACTGGAACGAGCAGAACATCAAGGCCGGGCTGCCGGCGGCGACGATCAAGTACTTCCAGAAGAACACCGACACGTATCTCGCGCTGAGCTCGGGCCGGATCGACGGGTACTTCGGACCGAACCCGTCGATCGCGTACCACATCAAGACCGGTGGCGAGACGGAGTCGATCGGCAAGTTCTCCGGCGCCGGGCCGACCCTGCAGGGGCTGATCGCGGCGACCACGAAGAAGGACAGCGGCCTCGTCAAGGCGTATCAGGCGGCGTTGAACGCGGCCATCGCCGACGGCAGCTACGCGAAGGTCCTAGATCGCTGGAACGTCGGCTCGGAAGCGGTGGAGAAGTCCGAGATCAACCCGCCCGGCCTGCCGATCACGGACTGAGGAACAACCATGCTGAAGAAGATTCTGGTCGGTATTGCGCTGTTGTCGCTGGCTGCCTGCGCCGATCCGGTGGCCGAGGCGCCGAAGACGGACGCGTCTGTGGTGTCGTTCGACACGTCCGGCAAGCAGGCGCACATCACGTCTTCCAAGGTGGACGCGATCGCGGCCGAGTTGCCGGAGGCGGTGAAGGCGAGCGGGAAGCTGGTCGTCGGCAACGGCTCGGCGGGTGGTGGCCAGCCGCCGCTCGGGTTCACGGCCGACGACAACAAGACACCGATCGGTGTCGAGATCGACATCGCCTATCTCGTGGCCAGCGTGCTCGGCGTACAGGCCGAGGTGCAGACGACCAGCTGGGAGAACCTGTTCCTGGGACTCGACTCCGGCAAGTACCAGGTCGGCATCTCCAACATCGGCGTCTCCGAGCTGCGCAAGGAGAAGTACGACTTCGCGACGTACCGGCTCGGGTTGCATGCCTTCGAGGCGAAGACGGGCTCCGGCCTGAAGATCGCCGGCCCAGCGGACATCTCCGGGAAGAAGGTCGCGGTCAGTTCGGGCACGCTGCAGGAGGCGATTCTCCTGGAGTGGAACAAGCAGAACGCGGCCGCCGGGCGTCCGCCCGCTGAGCTGAAGTACTACCAGCAGTCCGCCGACACCTTCCTCGCGCTGCAGTCCGGCCGGATCGATCTGTACCTCGGTCCGAACCCGAACGCGACGTACCACGTGGCGACGCAGCACAAGACCGAGATCGTCGGCACGGTCTCGTCCGGTTACCCGATCCAGGGCCTCGTCGGGGTGATGACCAAGAAGGACAACGGTCTGGCCAAGCCGCTGGCCGACGCGCTGAACGCGGCGATCGCTGACGGCAGCTACGCGAAGGTGCTGGCCAAGTGGGGCCTGCAGGGCGAAGCCGTCCCGAAGTCCCTGGTCAACCCACCCGGACTCCCGAAGAAGTAGGAGCGACATGGCGACCATCGCAACGATCTCCAGCAGCCCGTCGGTACCGTCCCGGACCGACGCCGTCCTCGAGTACGTCACCAAGCGTCTGATCAGTCACGGGCACGAGGTCACCCCCATCGTGCTCCGCGACCTCCCGGCCGCGCCGTTGCTGCACGGCGATGCGCACGACCCCGGTATCGCGGCGGCCGTCAAGACGCTGGAGGCTGCCGACGCCGTCGTCGTCACGACGCCGGTGTACAAGGCGGCGTACGCCGGTCTGCTCAAGGTGTTCCTGGACCTGCTGCCGCAGTACGCGCTGAAGGGTAAGACGGTGTTGCCGCTGGCAACGGGTGGGACACCCGCGCACGTGCTGGTGATCGACTACGCGTTGCGGCCGGTGCTGTCGAGTCTTGGTCCGAGCGCGATCACGCAGGGCTGGTTCGTGTTGTCGTCACACATCAACCTGTACGACGGTGGCGGCGTACTGCTGGATCAGGTCGCGTCGGTGCCGCTGTACCAGGTGACCGAGGCGTTCCTGACCACCGTTGAAGGCGGTGAGCCGGTCGAGAGTCCGCCAGTGCAGGCCGCGGCGATCGAGGTGCTGCGGGCTCGACCCGAGGACCCCGAGGCGGCGCCGCTGCTCGCGGATCTCGTCGTCGAATACAGCACCCGCTACGGACAGACGAACGACAACACCCAGCTCACCGAGGTCCCACCCACCGACTTCCACGCCGACAGCGGCGGCGCCTTCGTCCTCCTCCGGTACGGCGGCCAGACCGTGGCCGGCGGGGCGATTCGCCGGTACGACGACCAGACGGCCGAGGTGAAGCGGATGTGGACGTCGCATCTGCATCGGCGGCAAGGGCTCGGGCGTCGCGTGCTCGCGGAGTTGGAGCAGGCGGCTGTCGATCTCGGCTACCGGCAGCTTTATCTGACGACCGGACCACGCCAGCCGGAGGCTGCCGCGCTCTACCGAGCCGTCGGCTTCGAACCGCAGTTCGACGTCGACGCCGACCCGGAGTCGATCGGTCCGCTGCCGTTCACGAAAGACCTCACCCGCGCTCTGAAGGTGGCCTCATGAGTCGATTGATCACTTCCCTCGAGATCGACGGCGCCGGCGGGCATCTCGGCGCGTGGCGTGGGCCGGAGGTCGACCCGGGGGCGATCCTCACGGGTTCGCTGGCGTTGCGTGCTGTTCAACGTGCGGAGGCCGCCGGGATCGACATCGCCACCTTCGTGGACACGCTGGAAGCCCCCGCGGACGTCCCCGGCGCGGTGAGTGTCCGGCTGGATGCACTTGGCTTGGCGGCTCGGATCGCACCCGCGACGTCGCGCATCGGCCTGCTGCCGACCATCACGGTCACTCACACCGAGCCGTTCCACGTCCAAGCCTCGGTCGCCACCCTCGACTACGTCTCCGCAGGCCGCGGCGGCTGGGTCGCCGACGTCTCCACCTCCGCCGAAGCAGCAGCTGTCATAGGCCGCCGCGACCCCGCTCCCACCGCAGACCTCTGGCGCGAAGCCCGCTACGTGGTGGATGTCAGCCGCAACCTGTGGGATTCCTGGGACGACGACGCCATCATCCGCGACGCCCCCACCGGTCGCTTCATCGACCGCGACCGCCTCCACTACGTCAACTACGAGTCGCCCACCTTCAGCATCAAGGGTCCGTCGATCGTGCCCCGGCCCCCGCAAGGCCACCCGCTCACGGCAGTCCGGGTGAACACCCCGGAAGCTCTGGAAGCCGCAGCAGACGCGGAGTTGGTGCTGCTGCCAGGCATCGAGAACCTCGCGGACCGCGTGCAGGCGATCCGCGCGGGGGAGCCGGCGGCGGGGAGTGGGGGACCGCTGGTGCTGGTTTCGATCGGCGTACTGCTGGATGAGGATCCGGTGGCGGCAGAGCGTCGGGCGGATGGGCTGGCATTCGACTACGTCGGTGGGGTGGACGGGCTGGTTGAACTTATCCGCGAGTGGCAGGCATTGGGTGTTGACGGTGTGCACTTCCGGCCGGCCTCGTTGGAGCTCGACGTACCGGTGATCGCGGACCGGCTGCTGCCGTTGCTGCAGGCAAACAAGTCTGAGCGGGTGACCACGTTGCGGAGTCGGCTCGGACTGGCTCGGCCGGTGAACCGGTTTGCGGAGGGGGCGCGATGAGCAAGCAGATCCATCTGGCGGCGCACTTCCCGGGGGTGAACAACACCACGGTGTGGGCCGACCCCGAATCCGGTTCGCAGATCGACTTCGCGTCGTTCAGGCACCTCGCAGCAACGGCAGAGCGCGGTACGTTCGACTTCTTCTTCCTGGCCGAAGGATTGCGGCTGCGCGAAGTGAAAGGCCAGATCCACGACCTCGACGTCGTCGGCAGACCTGAATCGCTGACCGTGCTCAGCGCTCTCGCCGCGGTCACCACGCATCTCGGCCTCGCGGCGACCGTCAACTCGACGTTCAACGAGCCGTACGAACTCGCCAAACGACTCGCCACCCTCGACCACCTCTCCGGCGGACGCGCGGCCTGGAACGTCGTCACCTCGTGGGACGCGTTCACCGGCGAGAACTTCCGCCGTGGCGGCTACCTCGACAAGGCCGACCGCTACGTCCGGGCGCAGGAATCGCTCCGCATCGTCCGGAAGCTGTGGGACTCCTGGAGTGACGAGGACCTCGTCCTGGATCAGGAGGCGGGCATGTTCGCCCGTGAAGGCACTGGGGCCTTTGCGGACGACGGCGCGCACTTCGGGATCCGGGGCCGGTTCGGATTGCCACCGTCGCCGCAAGGGCGGCCGGTGGTGATCCAGGCCGGCGACAGCGATCAAGGCCGCGACTTCGCGGCCTCGGGCGCGGACGTGATCTTCAGCCGGCACGGCTCGTTCGCGGCCGGGCAGACCTTTTACAAAGACGTGAAGGACCGCCTCGCCAAACACGGCCGCACCGAAGAATCGCTGAAGATCATGCCCGCCGTGACAGTGGTCGTCGCCGACACCGACGCCGAGGCGGTCGAGAAGGCACGGCACATCCGCGAGCAGCAGGTCTCCGGTCCCACGGCGATCGTTCTCGCGGAACTCATCTGGGGCCGCGACCTGTCGGCGTACGACCCGGACGGACCGCTCCCCGAGGAGGACCCGGTCATCGGCTCGAACGTCACTCAAGGCCGCACCGGCTTCAACGACCCGGCCTCGATCGTCAAGGAGTGGCGCGAAGCGGCCGAGGCCAACAACTGGTCGCTGCGGCAGACGGTGATCAACCAGCAGAACCGGCAGACCTTCATCGGCTCCCCGGACACCGTCGCCACCGACATGAACCGCCACGTCCAGGAGAACGCGGCCGACGGCTTCGTCCTGGTCCCGCACCTGACGCCCGGCGGCCTCGACGACTTCGTCGACCGCGTCGTGCCACTGCTTCGCGAGCGCGGCGTCTTCCGCACCGAGTACACCGGTACGACGCTCCGCTCGCACCTAGGTCTTTCCCAATGAGTGTCAGCACGATCCACCGCCGGCCGACCGTGGTGTTCGTCGGCGGTGGCCCGCGCACGGTCGGCCTCCTCGAGCGGTTCGCGGCGAATGCCGGTGAGCTGCTCGGCGACGGTCCGGTCGAGATCCATGTCGTCGACCCGTTCCCTGCCGGTGGCGGGCGGATCTGGCGGCGGGAGCAGTCCCGACTGTTGTGGATGAACTCGATGACCTCGGACGTCACGATCTTCACCGACGAGTCCGTCGACTGCGAAGGCCCGATCACGCCGGGCCCGGACCTCGCGACCTGGGTGGCCGGCGCGGGCGCGACGATCCTCGAACGCGCCGGGATCGAGCAGCCGGGTCCGATGGATTTCCCGCCCCGGCTGGTCCAGGCGGAGTACCTGTCCTGGGTCTGGGAGCGGGTCGTCCGCGACCTGCCGGCCACGGTCACCACGCATCTCGAGCGAGCCGTCGAACTCACGCCCGATCAGCGGGTGATCCTCGCGTCGGGCCACGAGATTCAGGCGGACCTCGTCGTACTGGCTCTCGGGTATCTCGATCGATTGCCGACGGCATCGGAAGAAGCCTGGGCCGCCCGCGCCAGAGCGGCTGGTCTCACCTACATCCCACCCGGCTACACCGCCGACGTCGACCTCGGTGGACTGCAGCCCCGCGAGCGCGTGATCGTGCGCGGCTTCGGCCAGGCCTTCATCGACCTGATGGTCCTGCTCACCGAAGCGCGCGGCGGCTGGTACGACGACAACGAGGGCGCACTCACGTATCACCCGTCCGGCGCCGAACCGATCCTGTACGTCGGCTCGCGGCGCGGCGTGCCGTACCACGCCAAACTCGGCTACACAGTTGCCGGGAGCAAGCCGGTGCCGACTCGCTACCTGACCAAGGCCGCGCTTGATGCCCTCGGCAACGGAGTGCTCGACTTCGATACTCAGTTGCAGCCGCTGATCGACAAGGAACTGGCCTTCGCGCATTACCAGCAGTTGTTCACCGCGCACCCGGAACGGACTCGGTGGGAGTGGGCTGCGTTCGAGAAGGTACTCGACAGGTCGTTGCCCGATGCCCCGGAATTCGTGGCTGCGGTGGCGGACGCCGTACCGGATCCGTTGGATCGGTTCGTTCGGTCGGAGGTGGATCGGCCGTTGCGCGGGCGGTTCTTCGATGACTGGTTCTCCTTCGAGGAGTTCCTGACGGAGTTGATCGAGAACGACCTGCGCCGGCGTGCCAACCCCGAGTACTCGGCCGACCTGGCCGTCTTCAACGCACTGCTGAGCATCTACAGCGTGCTGTCGGTCGCGATCACCGAAGGACGGCTCTCGGACGAGGACCGCGTCCGGCGGGTCGAGACCGAGTGGCATGGGTTCTTCTCGTTCGTGGCGAGCGGTCCGCCGCCGCGCCGGCTCGAGGAGCTGCTCGCGTTGCACCGGGCCGGGATCGTCCGGTTCGCCGGCCCTGATCTCGAAGTTGCCATCGACAACGACCACTTCGTGGCGCGGTCGCCGGCAGTCCCTGGGACGATCCAGGCTCGCGCCTTCGTCGAGGCGCGGTTGCCGCGGCCCGACGTACTGGCTGCTACGGACCCGTTGCTGCGCGGGCTGCTCGCCGACGGGACGCTCGCGGCCGACGAACTGTTCGCCGCGGACGGGACGAGTCTCGGCGGCGGTCAACTCAAGGCGGACGCGCAGAGCCGCGCGATTCGCGCCGACGGCTCCGTGCATCCGCGGCTGTTCCTGCTCGGGCCGTCGGTCTCGGGTTCGGCCGGCTCCTCCGGTTTCTCTCGTCCGCACTTCAACGGTCCCGGCTTCCGGCAGAACGACGCCGTCGCCCGGAACCTGCTCACCTTGCTCGCACCCGCCGTACGGAAGGAAGAACGCCATGCCAGTTGAGTTCCTGGGCATCGCCGGGACCAACCCGGCCAGTGAGGTCGAGCCGCGGACCGGTGGCGCGCTCGACTTGGAGTACACCACCAAGCTGGCGCGCGCCCACGAGGACAACGGCTGGGACCGGATCCTGTTCGCGTACCACTCCGGCTCTCCCGATCCGGCGCAGGTCGCGGCGTACGTCGCAGGCCGGACCGAGCGAATCAACCTGGTGGTCGCGCACCGGCCGAACGTCGCCTACCCGACGCTGACCGCCAAGACCTTCGCGACGCTCGACCACATCAGTGGCGGGCGCTTCGAGGTCCACGTCATCACCGGCGGTTCGACCGCGGACCAGGCGGCCGAAGGCGACTTCCTGAGCAAGGACGACCGCTACGGGCGGACGCAGGAGTTCATCCAGATCCTCAAGCAGGCCTGGACTTCCGACGAACGGTTCGACTTCGCCGGCAAGCACTATCAGTTCGAGCAGTTCGTTGCGGACATCAAACCGGTCCAGCAGCCGCGGCCGCGGATCTCCTTCGGTGGCTCGTCGGCAGCTGCGTACGCCGTCGGTGCGGCCGAGGCGGACATCTTCGCGCTCTGGGGTGAGCCACTGGCTGGGACGCGCGAGCAGCTGGCCACCATCGATGCCGAAGCAGCGCGGGCCGGCCGTGCGGATCGGCCGACGATCCAGATCGCGTTCCGGCCGATCATCGGCGCGACCGAAGAGCTCGCGTGGGAGAAGGCCGAGCGCATCCTGGGCCGGATCAAGGACGTCCAAGCTGGTGGTCTGACCCGGCTGCGCTCCAAGACGCCGGAGAACGCCGGCTCCCAGCGACTGCTCAAGGCGGTCGCGGCGGGGGAGCGCCACGACCGCGCGCTGTGGACAGGCCCGACCGGTCTGACCGGCGGTGGCGGCAACTCGACCGCACTGGTCGGTACGCCGGACACCATCGCCGCGGCGCTGCTGGACTACTACGACCTGGGCATCCGGATCTTCTCGGCCCGTGGCTACGACATCTACGACGACGCGGTCGACTTCGGCCGCTATGTCATCCCCCTGGTCCGCTCCGAAGTAGCGCACCGTGAATCCCGGAAGGACCTGGCCTCATGACAGTTGTGTCGGATCTGGAGCAGGACTGGAGTACCTGGCACGCGGCGCGTGAGCAGGACCTCAACACGGACTATGGCTGGTTGTCGATCGTCGGGTTCGACTGGCTGAGTCCTGAGCCCACAGCGCTGTCCGGGCTGCCCGGAGAGTGGTGGGTGGCCGACGGTCGGGCGCATGTCACCGCTGACGGCTCCTTGACGCTGAACGGTGTGCCGGTAGCGGGGACTGTGTCCGCCACAGTTGCTGAGGCCGGTTCGCTCAGTTGGCTGTTCTTCGGTAACCGGTTGGTCGAGCTGGTGCTCCGAGGCGGCCGGTACGCCGTCCGCCAGCGCGACCCCGGTGCCGCGACACGACAGGGGTTCGCCGGCGTACCGACGTACCCGCTGGATCCGCAGTGGGTGGTGCGCGGCTGGTACACGCCGTACGGCGCTCCGGAGCGGGTCGAGGTGTCCACGGCACGCGACGACCTGCGTCAGCACGTCACTGCGGTGGGTACGGTCCACCTCGCGCTGGGCGACGCGGCGTACGAGCTGGTGGCGACGGCCGCCTCGGACGGTCGGCTCTCGCTGTCGTTCCATGACGGCACGAACGGCTCCGAGACCGCGCCCTGGCGCACTGTCACCACTGGAGTCGTGGAGGCCGACGGCTCGGTGCTGATCGACTTCAACCGTGCCATCAACCTGCCCTTTGCCTTCACAGCGTTCGGCACCTGCCCGGCGCCTGTGACCGGCAACCAGCTCGGTCTGCCGGTCACAGCCGGCGAGAAGAAGGTCCGGTGAAGTTCTGTACCTACACCCTGATCGACAACTCGCCGGACCCGATCAGTGGTGTGCAGCTGACGACGTACGAGCGTTTTCAGCACGTGGTCCGGCAGGCGCAGTGGGCCGAGGAGCTCGGCTTCGACGGGTACGGCGTGGGGGAGCGGCACGCGCAGCGGTTTATCTCCTCGTCGCCGCCCGTGGTGCTGTCCTACCTCGCCGCCTCGACCTCTCGGATCAGACTGCTCACCACAGTGACTGTGCTGTCGCTGCTGGATCCAGTGCGCGTCGCAGAGGACTACGCGACGCTGGACCAGCTGTCCGGTGGGCGGCTGGACATCATCATCGGTAAAGGGAACGACCCGGACCAGAACGCACTGTTCGGCTACGACCTGGACGGACAGTGGGATCGGAACCGGGAGAAGTACGAGCTGCTGCGGCGGTTGCTTCGAGAGACCGGAGTGAACTGGTCCGGTCAGTACCGCCCCGACCTGGTCGATGCCACCACCCAGCCTCGGCCCTTCCGTCGTGATGGCATCCCGCTGTGGCACGGCTCGGCCTCGTCGGAGGAGTCCACCGAGCTCGCGGCGCGCTTCGGTGACCCGCTGTTCTCCGCGAACGGGTTCCACCCACTGGCGAAGTACGCGGCGCTGATCCGGCACTACCGGGAGCGCTGGGAGGCGTACGGCCGCGATCCGGCCGATGCGGTAGTCGGTGCGGGCTTCAATGGGCTCTACGTTCGCAAGAGCTCGCAGGACGCGCTGGATGGCTACCGGCCGATCTTCGACGCGTTCATGGACTCACCTGGTGCTCGGCACAACCAGCTCCCGTTCACGACGCTGGAGGAGTTTCTCGAGCAGGGGTCCGTGCTGGTGGGGTCGCCGGAGCAGGTGATCGACAAGTTCGGCCGCTACCAGGAGGCGTTCAGGCATGAGCTGTCTGGCGTCTCGCTGGAGGTGCCGGGCCTCCCCGAGGCCGAGCACCGCGCCTCGGTGGAGACCTTCGTCACAGACGTCATGCCCGTACTGCGTTCGGCGTACCTGTCGCGGGTCTGGAACTAACCGTACGTCGGGTGCTGCGGCCAGCCGGCGGGGGAGTCCTCCCACTCCTCCTGCCGGCCGTACGGCGCCAGGTCGAGGATGTTGGGGACGAACATCAGCCGGTCGACGCCGCGCTGGCCGGTCGAGTAGGTGCGGTAGACCGTGTCGCCGTCGCGGAGGAACACGCTGAGCAGGAAGCCGCCGCCGGCTCCGCAGTCGGCAGAGAACGTCGTATCGGCTGAGGAGGCGAAGGGGACGGTCCACCCCTGCTTCTTCCAGTAGCCGCTCATCTGGTCGAGCGGCATGTCCGAGACGGTCGCCCAGGCCACGCCGTCACTCGCCAGCCCCTCGAGATATGTCACCTGATTGGTGAAATTCGTGCAGCCGGGGCAGAAGCGCTTCGGGCCGACGTTCATGAACTGGTAGAGCGCCAGCTGCTGCTGCTCGCCGAACAGCTCCAGCAGCGTCACCGGGCCGGTGGGCGACTGGAACGTGTACTCGCCGAACCGGACCATCGGCAGCCGGCGTCGCTGCGCCGCCAGCTGGTCCTGCACTCGGGTCGCTACCTTCTCGGCCGCGAGCAGTTCGGCCCGGGCCTGCTCCCACTCCTCGGCCGAAACCACTGCCGGTAGCGCGGTCATCTGATCGTCCTCTCGTCGCTGGATGCCTTCACCGCTACGTCGGAGCCGCCGGACCGATCTCGACATCGGGGGTTGGTCAAAAGCACTCCCTGGGACCCGGTATGATTTCCGAGTCGGACAGAGGGGGGCACACAGTGCGCCTGGCTCGATTTCACATCGAGGCGGCAGACCGTGTAATCTCTCTCCTCGGCCCGCCCCTTTAGCTCAGTCGGCAGAGCGTCTCCATGGTAAGGAGAAGGTCTACGGTTCGATTCCGTAAAGGGGCTCGAAGATCGACAACTCGTCCGGTGCGCCGGATGAGTTGACGAACTCACCCGGCGGGGTAGCTCAGGTGGTTAGAGCACACGGCTCATAATCGTGGTGTCGCGGGTTCGACTCCCGCCCCCGCTACCCACCAACGCAGTACCTGAGAGTGCGATCACCCAAGTTGCGCACTCCTGATCAGAAGAGGCAGCAGTGGCCAAGTCAACCGACATCCGCCCGAAGATCACACTGGCGTGCACGGTCTGCAAGGAGCGGAACTACATCACCAAGAAGAACCGGCGTAACGACCCGGACCGTCTGGAGATGAAGAAGTACTGCGCGCGTTGCAACGACCACACGGATCACCGCGAGACCCGCTGATCTCAGCAATCTTTCGCGAGGGCCGCTCCGGGTAACCGGGGCGGCCCTTTCGCTGTCCTCTAGACCGTCACGATCGGCCGGCCGGCCTCGTACGCCGCCAGCCGCTCGTCGCGCGGGGTGAGACAGCAGGAGCCGCAGAGCGCTCCGTCGCCGGACTCGCTCGTGTAGTAGAGACAGCAGGTCTTCCGCAGGTACACCAGCTTTCCGCCGGCCAGCTCCACGTCGCCGAGCTTGCCCAGCCCGCCTGGAGCCTTGGCCGCGAACGTCTGCCAGCGCTCCAGCAGGAAGTCCGGGCTGATCGTCTCTTCCTCCCGGGTCGCCGCGCAGAACGCCATGGCGCAGCCGGCCGCGACTCCACCGAGCACCTGCCGCAGACCAGCCCTGGTACGACGATGCAGCTCCTCCGACAGCGGGAGTAGGTGCTGGCGGAGCACAACGTCGTACAGGGTCTCGAGACCGCCCGGAAGGTAGTCGGCGGACCGGATGGCGACCGCGGCCAGGCCATGGCCGTCGTGTGGTCTTACCCACAGATTCTGCGGCCGGATGTCGAGTACATGGCCCTCGAGAGCCCACAGCAGCAGCGCGGCCGCCGGTGCGCGACCGGCGTAGAACGAGATCAGGCTGAGTGCGTTCGCATGGGCCGAGACATGGCCGCTCGCGTCATTGTCCCGCTTGAGCAGCTCGGTCAGCTCCGGAGAGTCCTGCTCCAGGAGGTGGTCCACCCGCAGCCACTCCGAGCCGCTCGGAGCACCGATCTCGAGCTTATACCGAGGCGCGTACCTGCCCAGCGCCGTTACTGCCGTCACGTTCGACCTTCCCCAGTCGGGTCTCGTAATCCCCGGGTGGCGGCGCCGGGCGTCCCAGTCTGCCAGTAGGCTCTCCCGATATGACGATCGACGCCACGATGGTCGGCCGGAGCTACGCGGCCGCCGAGTCCTACCAGGTCGGCCGGGAGAAGATCCGGGAGTTCGCCGCCGCGATCGGCGACGACAACCCGGCGTACACCGGTGACGACGCGGTGGCACCGCCGACGTTCGCGTTCATGCTCGGCAGCCGGGCTCTCGAGCAGCTGCTGAACGACAAGGAGCTCGGGCTGCGGCTCGACCGGATCGTGCACGGCGCGCAGAAGTTCAGCTACACCCGCCCGATCAAGGCCGGTGACGACATCGCCGCGACCGCGACCATCACCACCGTCCGCAAGGCCGGTGACGTCGAGGTGATCATGTACGAAACCGCGCTCACCACGGTCGACGGCGAGCCGATCGCCACCTCGACCTCCACGATCTCGCACAACCGGGCGGACTCATGAGCACCATCACCCCAGGCGACGTCCTCCCCGCGCTGACCGTGACGTTCCGCCGCGAGGACCTGGTCCGGTACGCCGGCGCCAGCGGCGACTTCAACCCGATCCACTGGAGCGACCAGATGGCGGCCGCCCTCGGCCTGCCCGGCGTGATCGCCCACGGCATGCTCACGATGGCCTCCGCGGTCCGCGTCGTCACCGACTGGCTCGACGACCCCGCCGACCTGGTCGAGTACGGCGTCCGGTTCACCAAGCCGGTCGTCGTACCGGACGACGAGGACGGCGTCCAGGTGACCTTCGAGGCGAAGGCGGACAAGGTCGCCGACGGCCTCGCCGAGTTCGACATCACCGCGCACTGCGGCGGCGAGAAGGTCCTCGGCCGGTCCCGGGCGGTCGTGCGCGTCTCGTGAGAACCCAGGTACCGCTGGCCGACCTGACCACGCTGCGCATCGGTGGCCCGGCCGACAAACTCGTCGAGGTGACCACCGAGGACGAGCTGATCACCGCCGTCCGCGACGCCGACGCGGCCCACGAGCCCGTCCTGCTGCTCTCCGGCGGCAGCAACGTCGTGATCGGCGACGACGGCTTCCGCGGCACCGTGATCCGGATCGCCACCAAGGGCATCAAGGTCGACGCCGACGCCTGCTCCGGCGCGATGATCCACATCCAGGCCGGCGAGGACTGGGACGCCGTCGTCCAGCGCGCGATCGCCGAGGAGTGGAGCGGTCTTGAGTCGATGTCCGGCATCCCCGGCCTGACCGGCTCCACCCCCGTCCAGAACGTCGGCGCCTACGGCCA
The DNA here is from genome assembly GCF_040605415.1 of Kribbella sp. NPDC005582. Taxonomy (NCBI): domain Bacteria; kingdom Bacillati; phylum Actinomycetota; class Actinomycetes; order Propionibacteriales; family Kribbellaceae; genus Kribbella; species Kribbella sp. NPDC005582. The sequence goes on along the minus strand of NZ_JBEXCU010000001.1, from coordinate 1,132,420 downwards.
CGAGGTCGCCGAAACGATCGCCTCCGTCCGCGTCTGGGACCGCGTCGAGTCGAAGGTCCGCACGATCTTCGCCGCCGACTGCGGCTTCGAGTACCGCACCTCGATGTTCAAGACCGCCCCGGAGCGCTACGTCGTACTGGAGGTCGCCTTCCAGCTCAAGCTCGGCAACCTCTCCGCCCCCATCGGCTACGCCGAACTGGCCCGCGTCCTCGACGTCGACCCCGGCGCCCGCGCCCCCATGACCGACGTCCGCGAAGCCGTCCTCGCCCTCCGCCGCAGCAAAGGCATGGTCCTCGACGCCGCCGACCACGACACCTGGAGCGCCGGCTCCTTCTTCACCAACCCCCTCCTCGCCACCCCCGCCGAGGTCCCCGCCGGCGCCCCCCAATGGCCCCAGCCCGACGGCCGCACCAAAACCAGCGCCGCCTGGCTCATCGAGCACGCCGGCATCCCCAAAGGCTTCACCCTCGGCCCCGCCGCCGTCTCCTCCAAACACACCCTCGCCCTCACCAACCGAGGCACCGCCACCGCCAAAGACCTCCTCTCCCTGGCCACCCACGTCCAATCCCAAGTCCACCAAGCCTTCGCCATCACCCTCGTCAACGAACCAGTCCTGGTGAACTGCACCCTCTGAGGCGGTTGGACTCTGTCCACACGCCCTAGTAGGCTGATGAACAGCAAAGGCTTGGGCTCCTTCCCTCGGGCAGTGAGCCAGGTTGGCCCTCGGTGTAGCTACGGCAGCCGGGGGTTTGCTGTTTCTAGGCGAGCCGGACGACGTGCGCGAGGTCCTCGATCACCGCGAACAGATCGCCGCGGGCATGCACCTTCTGCTGCCGGTAGGCGCTGCAGACAAGATCGGGCAGCCACAGAAGGTGCTCCGACCCAGGCGACACCGACACCAGTGCCATCGTCTGAGGGATCGACCCCGATGAGATCAGCTTTGCTCGGACCGCGCGGTCGTAGTTGTTGATGCGGGCAACCCGGTGCTCTTCGATGACTGTCAGCCCGACCGGGGGATGATTCCCGTACTCCGCGGTGTGAAGAGCTGTCATGAGCCGGCCGAGGACTGCTCCACGAGCACGGGTTCCGTCCTTGTCGTCGGCTGCTTCGATCGAGACCTGGTCGACGATCACGCACGCTTCGTCCGGCTGCTGGAAGGTGCCCAGCAGCCTTCGGACGTAGGCCCGGCCGGCCTCGGACCGTAGTGCGTCGGTGGTGTGCCACCACCCTGAGGGAACGAGTTCGTCCAGTTCGTTGCGCAGGGGATCACGATCGGATTCGAGCACGACGACGGCCGCCATCACGTAGAAGCGCGGTCTACCGTCCCGCTCGACGTGGTAGGTCTCGTCCAGGTAAGCGACCGGGCCGGTGCCGATGCGCTCGTAGTGCGCCTTGAGCACGGTGCGCTGGCCGGGCCCGGCAGGCGGCGTCATCGTCTGATGCCGGTGGGGCAATCGGACGGTACGGCGAGCCGCGCAGATCGCCGTACCGGAGTTGAGGTCAGTAGCGCCATTCGAAGAGGTGGGTGTGCATCCAGAGGAACAGGGCGTCGGTGGTGGGGGTGGGGAGACCGTTGGTGGTGGTGAGGAGGTCGGCGAGGACTTGGGCGGGGGCGGCTAGGCGGAGGCCGGTGGGAGTGCTGCGGCGGCGGAGGTAGACGACGTCGGTGGGTGGTTCGGTGAGGAGGACTGTGCCGGTGGGGCTTAGGGTCAGGTCCCAGGCGGTGGCGGCGGTTTGGGCGTCGGGGGTGTAGATGACCACGTCGTCGGTGGTGGGGGTTGCGGTCCAGAAGGCGGCGGCGTGGGCGCCGGTGACGGCGTACTTGAGCGGGTTGGTGGCGAGGCGGTCGAAGAGGTCGTCGGGGGCGTGCCAGCGGGTGGTGCTGGTCGGCAGGGGGTTGGTGGTGGCCCAGCGGGTGAGCAGGGACGCCCAGTCCGGTACGCCGATGATGCCGCCGCGCCGGCGATCGACCAGCGACTGCGACTGCAGGTCGTCGACGATTCGACGTACCTCGGGGGCTGAGGCTTGGCTCAGCTCGACCAGGTCATGGGTGGTCCAGATGGAGCGGTAGTCGAGCAGGGCGCGGATCACGCGGGCTGTGCTGTCGTCGGTCATGCGGGCCGGCCCAGGCCGAGCGTGACGTACGGCGTCCATTGGTAGCAAAGCTGGTCGCGGTTCAAATCGATCAAGCTGACCTCGTTGAGGTAGAGCTGGGTGGACTGGTCCCCGAACTTGGCGACGCGGTCGCGCAGTGGCTCTGCTGGTACGGCGCGGTTCCAGTAGCCCAGGGAGATGTGTGGGTTGAGGTCGGGGAAGGCGGGGAGTGAGTCCTCGCCCCAGACGTCTTTGATGGCATCGCGGAGGACGATGCGGAGTCGACGAAGGTTGTCGGCCGGCCGGACCGGTAGCTGGAGGCTCTCGACGTCGACGATGGCCGGTCCGACGGTCACGCTGAATGGCTCGACTGCTTCGAGGCGGCGGCGGGTTGCGGTGACGATTGAGTCGAGGTCGGCTGGGCTGAGCTTGTCAGAGAAGCCGACGCCCTGGAGGGTGAGGTGCAGCCATTGGCGGGGGACCGGCGTGAGCTCGGGCAGTGAGGAGAGCAGGGGCTCGTAGCTGCTGCGTAGCGTTGCGAGCGCGGCGGCGTACCGGAAGGTGATGTGCCAGGTGTAGAACGACCGTCCCTCCCGCCAGCCGGGACGCCAGTACCAGTGATCGCGGACGTCGTCGAACATGAGCTAGGACTCCTTGGCGATCAGGGTTTGCGAGGCGGGCAGTCGCCGGCCGGGAAGATCGGGGCGATAGACGAACTCCCGGATCCGTTCGCGGAGCTGTCGTGCGCGCGCGACACCCGTGTACGGCGCGGTCATCACGGCGATCTCGCCCATCCGGTGAATCAGTGGGCGGACCCGGTACTCCAGGGCGGTGTCGAAGATGGGCTCGAGGGCAACGATGGCCGCGTCGAGCTCGCCGAGGGTCAGATAGGCCTGGACCTGCTGGAGTCTGACCATTCGCTCGGAGCCCGAGTTGCGCAGGGCATGCGGCCGGGCCTCGAAGCGGGCGACCGACCGGTCCGCGTGCACGAGCGTTTCGTGGGCGTCGCCCAAGGCCAGCTGGGCATTGGCCCACAAGCCCTCGGCGCGTTCCGGTGTGCAGAGCAACGGTCCGCCGAGCTCGGGGATCGACGGCATGCTTGGGATCTCTTGGGCGACGATCAGCGCCTTGCGTGCCTCGCTGAGGCGGCCCGAGCGGGCCAGGTCGACCGCCAGGGCGCTGGCCAGGAAGCGGCGCGACGTTCCCTTGGCGTACCGCAGGCCGTCCTCGGCGTGGTCGGCGGCGCGAACGAACTCGTCCTGCCAGAAGGCGGCGGTGTGCTGCGTCGCGCGGATCCAGCCGCGGAGCTCGTTGTGGTCCGCCGCCTCGGCACAGGCCCACGCTGTCCGGGCGTGACTCTCGGCCACTTCGGGACGGCCGAGATCGACAGACATCCAGGCCAGCAAGGTGATCGCCCAGCCGGCGGCGGCGTAGAGATCCCGGGACTGCTTCGGTGACTGACGTCCGGCGAGCAGGACGAAGGCCCGATCCCGGACCGCTCGGCTGCGTTCGAACAGCGGCTTGGTGGCGCTGCGCAGGTAGAGCTGGGAGATGCGTTCGATGTCCGCGTGCAGCTGCTCGACCGTGAGCTCGCCGACGTTCGACTCCTCCGCGAAGGTCAGCAGCGCGATCGACTCGTCGCCGGCGCTGCCGACCTCTTCGTCGAAGCCGAGCGTCGAGGGCGGGGTCAGCTCCAGTTCGCTGGCCGGTGTGCCGGGCGGTGGGAGGAAGCCGAGCTCCTGGTCGGAGGCGGCGTTGAGGACGTAGCGCAGGCCGGAGCGATAGGCGGCGCCGGGCCAGCGAACCGCGCCCCGTTCGAGCTTCGCGATGTAGTGGCCGTCGAGTTCGTAGCGAACCTCGGTGGTCTCCCAGAGCCACGCACAGACGGCCTCCGCGAGCTCGACGCGGGACATGTATTCGCCGGGTGCGCGCCGAGAGGGTGTGCGCTCTCTTGCGCTGCGCAACAGGTCATTGGCGGCTGGCATGGCGGCAACTGTAGGTCTGCGAACACTCTCTGCAACGAGGAAAACCGGGCCTGCGAACGATCTGCCCCGCGATGCCCTGGAATGCCCCAGGATGCCCCGATTTTCATCGATGGAGATGCGGCCCTGACCGAAAAAAGTGACGTTCTGCCCTGATCGCGGGGCAGATCGGGGCAGCCGGTACGACGGCTGAGCGTGAACGCCGGGGCATCCCGGGGCAGATGAGGGCTTCCCTCAGTGAAATAAGGTCGTGGGGTGGCCGAGGAAGCTGTGACGACGTTGCGTGCTGAGTTGGGACGGTTCGGGCGGGGCGAGGAGGGATTCGCGCTGCTGGAGGTCTTCCTGGAGGTCGGGCAACCCTGGCTCGAGTCGGCGGTGCTTGATCCGTTCGGCCTGCGGCTGCCGGACGAGATGACGGACGATCGGGCGCTCGTGCAGGGGCTGATCGAGGCGATCGAGGCGGAGCCGCCGGTGAAAGGGTTCTTCCGGTCGATCGAGCGCGAGTACGACCTGGCGGACCCGCAGGCACGGTGGGACTACGTGCGGCTGGCGCACTGCTCGAATCTGGCGACTGTGTGGGGCGAAGGGCGGCGTACGACGTATTTCGAGGTGGCGGATGCGGTCAGCGCCACCTACTGGTTGCCGGAGAGCCTGAAGGTGGCGTTCTTCGATGCGATCCAGGCCAAGGGCTGGGCCGTACCGGCCGACTGGCTGGCGGCGGTCGGCAAGCAGCCCAAGCCTTGGTGGAAGCGCGGCGGCTAGCTGATCGCCGGGAGACGGGTGAGCGCTTGCGCGACGGCGGACTGGAGGTCGGCGTCGTCCCAGTTGCGATCCGTCATGGTGCCGCTGAGATAGGCGTCGTACGCCGCGAGGTCGAGGTGGCCGTGCCCGCAGAGGGCGGTCAGGATGACCTTCTCCTCGCCGGATTCCTTGCAGCGCAAGGCTTCCTCGATGGCGGCCGCGAGAGCGTGGGTCGGTTCGGGCGCCGGGACGATGCCTTCGGTCCGGGCGAACTGCAGCCCGGCGGCGAAGCACTCCGACTGCGGTTTGGCGACGGCCTCGATCTCGCCGGTCTCGTAGAGATGACTGACCAGCGGGCTCATCCCGTGGTACCGCAGGCCGCCGGCGTGGATCGGGTCCGGGACGAAGTCGTGGCCGAGGGTGTGCATCTTCATCAGCGGGGTCAGCCCGGCGGTGTCGCCGAAGTCGTAGGCATACGTGCCCTGGGTGAGTGACGGACAGGCCGCCGGCTCGACCGCGCGGACCACAGGCGACATCCGGCCGGCCCACTTCTCCCGCAGGAAGGGAAAGGCGAGACCGCCGAAGTTCGAACCGCCGCCGGTGCAGCCGACCAGCAGGTCGGGCGTCTCGCCGACCATCGCGAGCTGGATCAGCGCCTCCTCGCCGATGATCGTCTGGTGCAGCAGCACATGGTTGAGCACCGAACCGAGCGCATAGTGGAGCTCCGGCGACTGCACCGCGGCCTCGACCGCCTCACTGATCGCGATCCCGAGTGAGCCGGTGGAGTTCGGATCCGCGGCCAGAATCTTCCGTCCGGCTTCGGTCAGATCGGACGGACTGGGATGCACGGTCGCCCCGAAGACCTGCATCATCGCCCGCCGGTACGGCTTCTGGTCGTATGACGCACGCACCTGCCAGACCTCACACTCGAGCCCGAACTGCGCACAGGCGAAGGCCAACGCCGTGCCCCACTGCCCCGCGCCGGTCTCGGTGGTGAGCTTCCGGACGCCCGCCTTGGCGTTGTAGTAGGCCTGTGGCACCGCCGTGTTCGGCTTGTGCGAACCGGCCGGCGAGACACCCTCGTACTTGTAGTAGATCCGGGCGGGCGTATCGAGCGCCTTCTCCAGCCGGTGTGCCCGGTACAGCGGACTCGGTCGCCACAACCGGTACACATCGAGCACTTCGCCGGGGATGTCGATGTACTGCTCCTGGGAGACCTCTTGCATGATCAGGTCCATCGGGAACAACGGCGCCAGGTCCTCCGGCCCCACCGGCTGTCCGGTCCCTGGATGGAGGACCGGGGGCGGTGGCGTCGGCAGGTCGTGCAGAACGTTGTACCACCGGGTCGGCAGCTCGTCCTCGGGTAACAAGATCTTGGTAGCCGTCATGCGGCAATCTTCGTCGCCGTCAGCACCCCTCACAATGCCCTGAAGCGGAACCCGCGAGGCATTTACCCGGCACTCTCCACGCATTCGATCCGGCCGTCCTCGAGCACCCGGAACACCACGTCCGACGGATGATCCCGGCGCATCGCCGCGTCCACGCCGAGCCCGGCCAACCGCCGTACCAGCAAGCGGCCGACCATCTCGTGCGACACGATCAGCGCACCACGCACCTCGATGTTCGCCAGCACCTTGGCGATCCGTGCGTCGGCGTCCGCGTAGCTCTCGCCACCGGGAAACCGGTAGGTGTACTTCGATCTCGCCCGCGCGGCTCGCTCATCCGGCCAGCGAGCGTCGATCTCTACCGAAGTCAGCCCCGACCAAGCACCGTGGTCGAGCTCCGCGAGGTCCGGCAGCACTTGGACGGCGAGTCCGAGGGCGTCGCCGATGATGCGCGCGGTTCGCTGAGCGCGACCGAGAGGGCTGCTGTAGATCGACTCGACGTGCTCGTGCCGAAGCGACTCGGCATTGCGCTGGGCTTGCTGGATCCCGAGCGCGGTCAGCGGTGAGTCCAGCCGTCCTTGGCGGCGGCCGGCGAGGTTCCACTCGGTCTGCCCGTGCCGAGCCAGATAGGTCGGCACTAGTACGACGAGGCGTCGGCGGGGGGCTTGAGCCAGTCGTCGATGTCGGTGAGGAGCGACTTCTGTACGTCGGGCGGTGCGGTCGCGGCCAGGATGGAGGAACGCGCCAGATCAGCCAGCTCCTCGTCCGTGAAGGCGTGCACGGTGCGAGCCGTCTCGTACTGCTCAGCCAGCCGGGAACCGAACAGGAGCGGGTCGTCAGCGCCCAGTGCGATCCGGGCACCAGCCTCGTACAGGCGGCGGAGCGGGACGTCCTCGGCGTGCCTGTAGACGCCCAGCGAGACGTTGGACGCCGGACAGACCTCCAGCGCCACCTGAGCGTCCACCACGCGCTTGAGCAGCTCCGGGTCCTCGACGGAGCGGACGCCGTGACCGATGCGGCCGGCGCCGAGCTCGTCGAGGCAGGTCCGCACAGTTCCCGCACCGCAGAGCTCACCTCCGTGCGGCGCTGCGAGCAGACCGGCGTTGCGGGCGATCCGGAAGGCCGGTGCGAACTCCGACGTCGTACCGCGGCGTTCGTCGTTGGACAGGCCGAAGCCGACCACACCACGGCCGACGTACTGCGCGGCGAGCCTGGCGAGGATGCGGGCATCCAGAGGATGCCGGGTGCGGTTGGCGGCGATGATCACCTGAACCGCGATACCGGTGGACTCCGCTGCGTCGCGAGCCGCGTCCAGTACCAGGTCGGTGAACTCGGTGATGCCGTGGAAGCGGTTCGCATACCCCGAAGGGTCGACCTGGATCTCCAGCCACCGGGAGCCGTCCGCGCGATCGTCCTCGGCCGCCTCCCGGACCAGACGCCGTACGTCGTCCTCCGTGCGCAGCACCGAGCGGGCGATGTCGTAGAGCCGCTGGAAGCGGAACCAGCCCCGCTCGTCGGCCGCGGACAGATCCGGCGGCCACTCGGTGCGCAGCGCGTCAGGCAGCCGGACCCCGTGTTTGTCCGCCAGCTCGACCAGCGTCAGATGCCGCATCGAGCCGGAGAAGTGAAGATGCAGATGCGCCTTCGGCAGCACCCGCAGGTCACGCTGCGTCATTACCGAAGGTTACAGAGTCCCTACCCGACCGGTGAAATCCAGGCGGGCAGGCACCCGGGCGAATCAGCTCAGCAGCTTGGTGATCCGGCCGATGCCCTCGGCCAGGTCCTCGTCGCTCAGCGCGTACGACAGCCGCAGATAGCCCGGCGCACCGAAAGCCTCACCCGGTACGACGGCCACCTCCGCCTCGTCCAGGATGATCTCGGCCAGCTCCGCGGACGTTGTCGGCGTACGGCCGTTGATGTCCTTGCCGAGCAGGCCCTTCACCGACGGGTACGCGTAGAACGCACCGGTCGGCGTCGGGCACTCGACACCGGGGATCTGGTTCAGCAGCTGCACCATGGTCCGGCGGCGCCGGTCGAAGGCGACCTTCATCTCCTCGACGGCGCTCAGATCGTTCGTCAGGGCGGCGATCGCGGCCCGCTGAGCGATGTTGCCGACGTTCGAGGTCTGGTGCGACTGGAGGTTGGTGGCGGCCTTGATGACGTCCTTCGGACCGATCATCCAGCCGACCCGCCAGCCGGTCATCGCGTAGGTCTTCGCCACACCGTTCAGTACGACGGTCCGGTCCGCCAGCTCTGGTACGACGACCGGGATCGACGTCGACTCGACGCCGTCGTACGTCAGGTGCTCGTAGATCTCGTCGGTGATCACCCAGATGTCGTGCTCGAGCGCCCAGCGGCCGATCGCCTCGATCGACTCGCGGCTGTCGACCGCACCGGTCGGGTTGGAGGGCGAGCAGAACAGCAGCGCCTTGGTCTTCTCGGTCCGAGCGGCCTCCAGCTGCTCGACGGTGACCAGGTAGTTCTGCGACTCGTCGGCGAGCACCTCGACCGGCACACCGCCGGCCAGCAGGATCGCCTCCGGGTACGTCGTCCAGTACGGCGCCGGCAGCAGCACCTCGTCACCGGGATCGAGCAGCGTCGCGAACGTGTTGTAGACCGCGTGCTTGCCGCCGTTGGTGACCAGGACCTGCGCGGCCTCGATCTCGTACCCCGAGTCGCGCTTGGTCTTCTCGACGATCGCCTGCTTCAGCTCCGGCAGCCCGCCGGCCGGACTGTAGCGGTGGTTCTTCGGATCCCGGGCGGCCTCGACCGCCGCCTCGACGATGTAGTCCGGCGTCGGGAAGTCCGGCTCACCGGCGCCGAAGCCGATCACCGGCCGGCCGGCCGCCTTGAGCGCCTTGGCCTTGCTGTCCACCGCCAGGGTTGCCGATTCACTGATGGCGCCGATCCGCGCCGAGATCCTGGAACTCATACCGCCATCCTGGCACTCGCCGCGGCGGGGCCCGGAAGAAATATCGCGACCCGGACCGGTGTGATCCGGGGAACACGCAGGGGGTGCGGTCCGTTGTGTCCCCGTGCAGGCTGTATGGTTCTGGTCGCGGTACGGCGCCCGGTTCGGGGGCTGTGCGGGTCAGGAGCAGGCAGGACGACGCCGACAGGCCGAGTTCGACCAGGTGGCTCCGAACCCGTACACTCTTCTAGTCCGGGCGTTGATGGCCCTGACTCGGCATGCCCGAGTTCAGGTCCTGTGCGGCGTCCGGATGGATTGCAGAGGGCACTAGCTCAACTGGCAGAGCATCGGTCTCCAAAACCGAAGGTTGGGGGTTCAAGTCCCTCGTGCCCTGCACATCCTGACCGGCGCAGGGCCGGTCAGGCCGCCGCTAGCGAAAGAGGTAGGTCGTGACGGAGACGCGCACCCCGGCACCGTCCGGCGCCGGTAAGCCTGCGGAAGGCAAGCAAGGCAGAGGCCTGCTGCGTTTCTACCGCCAGGTGGTCGCCGAGCTCCGCAAGGTCGTCTGGCCCACCCGCAAGCAGCTGTCCACCTACTTCGTGGTGGTGCTGACCTTCGTGGTGTTCGTCATCGCGATCGTCTCGGTCCTCGACCTCGCCTTCGGCTGGGCAGTACTCAAGATCTTCGGCTGAGGCCGACACCGCCCACGCAAGGCCGGGGCGCCGGGCCACCGCCCGTCCCCGACGCCAGATCCAGAACCGATCCACAGATGACGGAGTACGACGTGTCAGAGCGCGACGACGAGGTCCTTGAGCTCGAGGACGAGTTCGACGTATCCGACTCCGACGACGACCTCGATCTCGACTTCGACGAGACCACGACCGTCGAGGACGACGACGACCTGTTCGCCGACGATGACGACGACCCGTTCGCCGGTCTCGACGACGAGGACACCGACGACGAGACCGACGAGGCCGCCGTCGAGGTGCCGGAGTACTCCGCCGACGACGAGGCCGAGGACGGCCCCGCCGAGACCGACGACTCCGACGACGAGCCGGTCGTGGTGGTCCCCGCCGCGGACGAGGCCGAGCAGGCCGAGGTCGTGACCCAGGACGACGTCGATGACGCCGCCGAGGAGCTGGCCGGCGAGACCGCGGCCGACGACAGCACCGAGGCCGAGCCGACCGTCGACGCGGTGGTCTTCTCCAGCGCGGACGACGACGCCGACGAGGACGCCCTGGCGGTCGCCGCCGCGGCGGTCGACGAGGACGAGGAGCCCGCGGAGCCGGGCGACCCGCTCGAGGAGCTGCGCAGCCGGCTGCGGTCGCAGATCGGCGACTGGTACGTCGTGCACACGTATTCAGGGATGGAGAACCGGGTCAAGGGCAACCTCGAGAACCGGATCAACTCCCTGAACATGGAGGACTTCATCTTCGAGATCGTCGTGCCGACCGAAGAGGTCGCCGAGATCAAGAACGGTCAGCGCAAGATGGTCAAGCGCACCGTCCTCCCCGGTTATGTCCTGGTCCGGATGGATCTGACCGACGAGTCCTGGTCGACGGTGCGGCACACGCCCTCTGTCACCGGTTTCGTCGGCAACAGCCAGAAGCCGGTCCCGCTCAGCCTCGAAGAGGTCGAGAAAATGCTCGCTCCGGCCGTCGTCGCGGCGGCCGAAGCGGCGGCAGCCGAAGCCGGCTCCGCACCCGCCAAGACGGCGGCCAAGAAGAAGGTCGAGGTGGCCGACTTCGGGGTCGGCGACTCGGTCATGGTGGTGGACGGGCCGTTCGCGACCCTGCACGCCACGATCACGGAGATCAATGCCGACGCACAGCGGATCAAGGCGCTGGTGGAGATCTTCGGCCGGGAGACCCCGGTGGAACTCAGCTTCAACCAGATCCAGAAAGTCTAAGGACCCGACAGAATGCCTCCCAAGAAGAAGATCGCTGCCCTGGTCAAGGTGCAGCTCCAGGCCGGCGCAGCGACGCCCGCCCCGCCGGTCGGTACGGCGCTCGGCCCGCACGGTGTCAACATCATGGAGTTCTGCAAGGCGTACAACGCCCAGACGGAATCCATGCGTGGCAACGTGGTCCCGGTCGAGATCACCATCTACGAAGACCGTTCCTTCACCTTCGTCACGAAGACGCCGCCGGCGCCCGAGATGATCAAGAAGGCCGCCGGTCTGCAGAAGGGCTCGCCGGTCCCGCACAAGGACAAGGTCGGCAAGATCACCAAGGACCAGGTCCGCGAGATCGCCACCACCAAGATGCCGGACCTGAACGCCCGGGACATCGACGCCGCGATGAAGATCATCGAGGGCACCGCTCGTTCCATGGGTGTGACCGTCGAGGCCTGAACGCCCCGGCAGCACCCGTAGCACCAAGTAGTTGTGGCAGGGCGTAGCGCCGCCCGAAGACCACATCCCAGAGAGGAAACAAGCAATGGCACTGCGCAGCAAGGCTTACCGCGCAATCGCGGACAAGATCGACTTCGATCACCTGTACACCCCGCTCGAGGCGATCCGGCTGGCCAAGGAGGCCGCCGGCTCCAAGAAGTTCAACTCGACCGTGGATGTCGCGATGCGCCTCGGGGTCGACCCCCGCAAGGCCGACCAGATGGTGCGCGGCACCGTCAACCTCCCGCACGGTACCGGCAAGACGGCACGGGTCCTCGTCTTCGCCACCGGTGACAAGGCGGAGGCCGCGAAGGCCGCCGGCGCCGACTTCGTCGGCGACGACGACCTGATCAAGAAGGTGACCGAGGGCTGGCTCGACTTCGACGCCGTCGTCGCCACCCCGGACCTGATGGGCAAGGTCGGCCGCCTCGGCCGCGTCCTCGGCCCGCGTGGTCTGATGCCGAACCCGAAGACCGGCACGGTCACCCCGGACGTCACCAAGGCCGTCACGGACATCAAGGGCGGCAAGATCGAGTTCCGGGTCGACCGGCACGCGAACCTGCACTTCATCATCGGCAAGGCGTCGTTCGACGAGGCCCAGCTGGTGGAGAACTACAGCGCGGCGCTCGAGGAGATCCTGCGACTGAAGCCGGCCAGCTCCAAGGGCCGCTACATCCGCAAGGCGGTGTTCTCGACGACCATGGGCCCCGGTGTCCCGGTCGACCCGAGCGCCACCCGCAACCTCCTCGAGGAGAACGCGGACGCCTGATCCACAGGCAGCAAGAACACTCAAGGCCCCGGGTTCTCCCGGGGCCTTGCTGTTTCCCGGCTAGCGGGTGTGGGGGACGACCAGGTCGGGGGTCAGGGCGTCGGGGCGGGGGACGCCTACTAGTTGGAGGGTGTGCTCCAGCTCTTCGGCGAGTTCGGTGAGCAGACGGGTGACCCCGAGTTGACCCTCGACGGCCAGGGCCCAGAGGGCCGGGCGGCCGACGAAGACTGCTTTGGCGCCCAAGGCGAGGGCGGCGAGGATGTGTTCACCGCGGCGGATACCACCGTCGACGTACAGCTCGGTGGTGGTTCCGGCCAGCGCCTCGGCGACCTCGGGGAGGGCCTGGGCGGTGGAGATCGAACCGTCGAGCTGGCGACCACCGTGGTTGGAGACGATGATGCCGGCCGCACCCGCGTCGGAGATGCGCTTGGCGTCGTCGCCGCGCAGCACGCCCTTCACGACGACCGGGAGTCCGGTGCGCTCGGTGAGCCAGCCGATCACGTCAGGCGTGAGGTTGTCGGCCTTGTCGAGGTCCTCGTCGGTCCAGTCACCTTCGGGCACGTTGATCCGCAGCTGACCTGGCTGTACGTACGACCAGACCACCGGACCGTCGTCCTCCTTGCGACCGACCACTGGCGTGTCGACGGTGAGCACGATCGCCTTGGCGCCACCGGCGACGGCAGCGTCCAGCATCTGCTCGGTGATGCTGCGGTTCCGCACGATATAGATCTGCAGCCACCACGGCGCCCCGGTCGCACCGAGATCGGCGAACCGCGTCCCGGCGTTGCTGGAGACGCCGAGCAACGAACCAGCCTCCCGTACGCCGTTCGCCATCGCGAGCTCGCCGTCCGGATCAGCGAGGCGCTGCAGAGTCGATGGCGCGACGAGCACCGGCGATGCGACCGGCGTACCGAGCACCGTCGTACCGAGCTCGATCGTCGACACGTCCTGCAGCACCCGCGGCCGGAACCGGTACGACGACCAGGCGGCGACCGCCTCTCCGACGCTGATCCCCCCGGCCGAACCCTGCCGGTAGTAACGATGCACGGCCTCCGGCAACTTCTCGGCGGCCGCCCCCTCCAACGCATCAATCCATCGCATGCGGCCCATCGTCGCACCCGGCCTGCTGGAGCGACACCCGCATTTTGATCGCCGATCGAGGGGCGTACGACGAGTTCAGCCGTCGCGGCCCTGCCAGGTGGTCACACAGGCTTCGTTCCCTTCGAGGTCGGCGAGCACCCAGAACGCGGGGGCCCGAGTCGCGGAGACGAGCCGGCCGCCTGCCGCCAGGGCTGCCTCGACGCGTTGCGGTGCCTCGTCGTGCGGAACCGAGATGTCGAAGTGGATTCGATTGCGCTGCGGACGTGGTTCCTGCATCTGCTGGAACCAGATGGCCGGTCCCTGCCCGACCGGGTCGACGAGCGGGTCCTCTGATCCTTCGGAGCCAGCCTCGTCGGTATAACCCAGCACCGCCTTCCAGAACGGCCGAATCCCGGCGATGTCCATCGCATCGATCGCGATCTCCAGCATTTGGACGGAGCGCGGTGCTTCCGGTCCGATCTCGGGCTCCGTCACCAGCCCAGCTCTGTCCGCCGCGCCAGAGATCTGATGCGCGAGCTCGGCATCCCGAGTCGTCGTCGCTGCGTGCTGCACCGATTGCAGCGTGAAGACGACGCGATCAGGGCGGGCATCTATTCGAAGGTGCTGATCGGCGTCGTCGCCGCACGCCGCGACAGCGTCTGCTGCCAAGCCGATCGCCTGATCCAATGATCCGACCACGACCGACGTCCGGAACGTGCCCAGGATGTAGCGCCACCCAGATTCCTGGACTGCCGCGGAGGCTTCCGGTCGACCTAGTACCTGTTCCATGGCGGCATCCTTTCAGCGCCTACGGACAGTTCGGCTTGTTTAGCGCAGGCTGAGACGAATCAGCGCGGTGACGACGATGCCGCCGCCGACGGCCAGCAACATCGGCACCCTGGCCAGGCACAAGCCACCGGCGGTGCCGACACCGACCAGTTTCGTCCACTCGAGATCCTGCCAATGCTCACCGCCGAGCTCGGTGACGATCAGGCCCGCCAGCAGAACCGGGGCGGTGAGAGCTGTCAGCCTCAGCACCGGAGGTGGCAGCTTCCGGGCGCCGATGACCAGGGGAGCGCTCGCCTTCAGTAGCCAGTTGATGACGGTCACTACGGCTACGGACAACCAGAGCTTCATGCTTGTTCTCCTTCCTTCTCGGGGAGAAGGCCGAGCAGTGCCGCCGCGATCGCGCCCAGCAACGCGTAGCTCGGAGTGGTGACGAAGAGCAGCGCGGCAGCGACCGAGGCGCCGAGAAGTCCGGCTACCAGGGCGCGCCTCGATCGGCGCAGCTCGTCGAGCGCCAGGATCAGGAAGAAGGCCGGAAAGGCCACGTCGAGTCCCAGGCGCTGCATCAGGTCAGGGGACGGCGCCGTCAGTGCGCCGACCGCGGTGCCGGCGGCCCAGAGCACCCATTGCGGAACACTCGCGCCCACGAGCCGGACGATGTCGTAGCCACCTTTGGTGCTGTGGGCAACAACAAAGGACGCGTCGCAGAGGGCCTGCACCTGGAGTGCCCGGGAGAGCCTGCCGCCGCGCAGGCTGTCGTTGAGCGCCAAGCTCATCATCAGATAGCGAGCGTTGATCAGAACCGCCGACGTCACCGCGACGACCGCCGATCCGCCGGTCAGCGAGGTCAGCAACGCGAACTGCGCCGACCCCGACCAGGCGAACATCGAGAACAGCACGGGCAGCCCGAACCCCCAGTCGCGCGCGACCGCCTCGGCGCCGAAGCTCAACGCCAGCACGAACGCGGCAGCACCGGGGCCGAGGCCCAGCCGCATCCCGTCGAGGAACTCCTCCCGCCGATCCTGCAGCACGGTCAACGCTGCGCGGCCCTTCATACTTGCCGCCCGGCGCGAACCCGCTCGTAGTGCCGTTTGGCTCTGGCGCGATTCCCGCAGTCGCCCGAGCTGCACCACCGTCGGGATCCGTTCTTGCTGCGGTCGAGGAACAGCCATCCGCAGCCACCGTCCTGGCACTCCCGCAGCTTGCTCAAGTCCTCTCGCTCCAGCAGGCGACCGGCTACGAGCACGAGCTCGTCCACGAGGTCGGCCCCTGTCCAGTCCAGCGGCCGCGGACCCGCAGGTGTCGCTCGTCGGACGGCATCGGCCAGCAAGACCTGCAACTCCCGCAGATCGCCGGTGCCGTCCCCGCGAGCGATGGGTAGCACAACGTCGTAGACGGTCGTGCGCACAGCAGCTACTTGCTCGAGCTCGCTGTCTGCGCTGAGGCCTACTGCCGCACACCACGTCGCCAGCGCCTCGGGGGTAGCGATCCGGTCGACGGTACGAGACGGCTCCAGCCGCCAGGAGATCGTGTTCAGCAGGTCGAGAGCAACGTGACCGCCGATCAGTTCCGGTTGGTAGAGCATCGGTATCACCTCTCTCTAACAACCTAAAGCTGTTTGACCTGTTAGGCAAGTCGACGAGGAGGTAGACTGACGGCATGACGCAGTACGGGCGGCGATTTCTTCGCCCCGGCCGGCGCAACGGTGCCGACGGGGTGAGCTGCTGCTGCGCTCTCTCCTGAGGTGACCGTGGCCGACCGGGGTGTGAAGACCCCCGTCGAACCGTCACCTCCTGGAGATACTTATGTCCGTCCTCACTCGCGAGGAACTGCACTCTGCCCTGTCCCTGCGCGATCTCACTGATCCGGCTCAGGGCCCACATGCTGTCCAGCTGATCGTCGATTCGATCCGGACCGCACTGGCCGACGCGTGGCCCTATACGGAGATCTGGACCCGGCGCGACCATCCCGTGGTCAGCCTGGCCGACAACTATGACAACCTCGGGTACGCCGCCGGCGCGGTGACCCGCGAGGCCCGCTACACCCGCTATGCCTCGGAGACCGAGGTCCTGCGCAGTCACACCTCGGCGATGATCCCGCCCGCGCTGCGTGAACTGGCCGGCTCCGATGCGTCCGACGTCCTGATGATCTGTGCGGGCATCTGCTACCGCCGGGACTCTGTCGACTGGCAGCACACCGGAACACCACATCAGCTCGACCTGTGGCGGATCAGTCGCACCGTCACACTCGGCGAGCCCGAGTTGGAAGCCATGATCGCCAAGCTGGTTGAGACTGTGCTGCCGGGGCAGACCTATCGAACCGTGCCCGCCGTGCATCCCTACACGATCCATGGACGGCAGATCGACGTCCTGCTGGGCGACCAGTGGATCGAGATCGGTGAGTGCGGGGTGGCCGCGCCGGACGTCCTGCGCAAGGCCGGTCTGGACGGCAGCTGGACCGGTCTGGCGATGGGCCCCGGGCTGGACCGGCTCCTGATGCTGCGCAAGGGCATCCAGGACATCCGGCTGCTCAGATCCGCGGATCCGCGGGTCGCCGGTCAAATGCTCGACCTGTTGCCCTACCGGCCGGTCTCGACGATGCCTCCGGTCCGCCGGGACCTGTCGGTCGTGGTGAGTGCGGAGGCGGACGTGTCGCCGGAGGTTCTCGGCGACAAGGTGCGCGATGCGCTCGGCCCGAACGCGGATGCTGCGGAGTCGCTCGATGTCCTCGGAGAGACGACTTATGACGACCTGCCACCGGCGGCTCGCGCGCGGTTGCAGCTCACTCCCGGACAACGCAACCTCCTGGTCAGGCTGGTCCTTCGACCAGTCGACCGCACCCTCACTGACGCCGAAGCCAACGCCCTGCGCGACCAGGTCTACCGAGCTCTCCATGAAGGCCCCGTCCTCGAGTTGATCGGCCAGGGCGTCTAACGCCGCAGCTCGCGAGCAGCGACCACCCAGGCGCACACGGCCAACGGAATCTCCAGGAGGAGAGCCTCGGCCAGGGCGAGGGTGAGATCGAAGCCGGCTCCTGCTGTGCTGACGTCGAACCAGGCGTCGGTCAGCAGGAGGGTGCCGGCGGCCATCGCGGTCAGGACGGCGGACTTGTTGCGCGTGTGCAGCAGGTACGCCGTCAGGCCGGCGGCGATCGCGGTCAGCACGTCGAGGCCGATCCAGGTGAGCTTCCAGTGGTTGGCCTGATAGGTGCTCGGCAGCGTTGCCGCGAGGATCAGGCACCACGGCAACAACACGGCAGCGACGCCCGCGGCGACCAGGGCGGCCAGACCACCGGGGGAGCGGCGCGGGCGGATCCGGCCGTCCAGGCGGCCTTCGGCGATGTAGTCGTCGAGCGCCTCGGCGACCCGGTCGTCGATCGCGTCGCCGAGTTGCACGGTCAGCGGCCGGCCGACAGGCGGGGAGAGCGGAGGCTGCGGGAATGTCGTCGTCATGGCTTCGAGCATTCCGTCGCGGGCCCCTCCCGCACATTGAGGCAAACCCACGAACCGGAGGTGGGGTTAACCCGAACTCGGTTCGGGGGATGTCCTCATATCGGTGCCCTCGGCAGCCACGTAGGTTTGAGCCCGACCGAACGAACCAGCACAGCAGCACAGACACGGGAGGTGGTTCGGGTGACGACGATCGCGAGTCCGGTTCCCCGGCGCCCGTGGCAGCTGTGGCGCTCCGCGTACTTGTGGCTGGCAACGATTCATCTGCTCGGTGATTCAGTGGTCGTGCTGACCTCCGGGCTGCTGGCCCTGGCATCGATCTGTGTGGCGGTGCTCGCCTGGCCGCTGGCCTTCGTCGGGGTGCCGTTGACCACCGCCGCGACCCGGGCGGTCTACGCGTTGGCAGCATGGGAGCGGGCCCGGGCACGGCTCACCCGGGGTCAGGAGGTGCTGCCACTCCATCCGCCGGAGCCCTCCGGCAGCCGGAGCGTCGACGCCCGGCGGGCGATCACCGATCCGAACTTGTGGCGACAGTTTCTCTACTACGTCTTGTTGTTGCCGGCAGCAACCACCTGGCTGCTGCTGATCGTGATCGCCTGGTCGATCCCGCCGGTGCTGATCGGCCTGCCGTTCTACTTCGCGGACTTCGCCGCGGGACGCGCCCAGCTGGGACCGTTCGTGATCGACACCGGTAACAAGGCCATGGTGGCAGCGGTCCTCGGCGCGGTCTTCCTGGTCTTCCTCTCGCCGGTGCTGATGCGGACCGCGTCCGCGCTGGACGGGCATCTCGCCCGGATCTATCTCGGTGGAGACGAGACCGGGGCGCTGACCGAGCGGGTCAGTCGGCTGGTCACCAGCCGGCAGCAGGTGGTCGACTCGGCTGAGGCCGAGCGGCGGCGGATGGAGCGCGATCTGCACGACGGTGCGCAGCAGCGACTGGTCTCGCTGGCGATGACACTGGGCCGCGCGAAGAACCGGTTGGGCGACCGGGATCCGGCCGTGCGTTCGCTGATCGAGGAGGCGCACTCCGAGGCCCTGCAGGCGATCGCGGAGATCCGGGATCTCACTCGCGGCCTGCATCCACCGGTGCTGACCGACCGCGGGCTCGACGCCGCGATCTCCGCGGTCGCCGCGCGGTCTCCAGTTCCGGTCCGCGTGAGTGTCGACGTGGACCCGCGGCCGTCGCTGACCATCGAGTCCATCGCCTACTTCGTCGTCACCGAGGCCCTGACCAACATCGCCAAACACGCCGATGCGGCTCAGGCCGAGGTCCGGATCACCAGGACCGGCAACCTGCTGCGGGTCGAGGTGACCGACGACGGCCGGGGTGGCGCGCATCCCGACGGCGGCACCGGTTTGCAGGGGTTGTCCGACCGGGTGGCCGGGGTCGACGGCCGGCTCAGTCTCAGCAGTCCACCGGGCGGTCCGACCGTCCTCGTCGCGGAGGTGCCGTGCGAATGACCAGCCTGCGAGTCGTGATCGCGGAGGATTCCGTGCTGCTCCGCGAGGGCATCGTGCGGCTGCTGGAAGAGCAGGACTGCACGGTCGTCGCGGCGGTCGGCGACGGTGACGAGCTGCTCAAAGCAGTAGCTGAGCACCGGCCGGATGTCTGCGTGGTGGATGTGCGGATGCCGCCGACCTTCACCGACGAGGGACTGCGAGCCGCGCTCGTGCTCCGCGAGCAGTATCCGGAGACCGGCGTCCTCGTCCTCTCGCAGTACGTCGAGGAGCGGTATGCGAGCGAGCTGATCGGCAGCAACCCGGGCGGGGTCGGGTACCTGCTGAAGGATCGAGTGGCCGACGTGGACCAGTTCCTCGACGGACTGCGTCGCGTGGCCGACGGCGGTGCGGCGCTGGACCCGGAGGTGATCTCGCAGTTGCTGGTGCGGTCCGGCAAAGCCGATCCACTCGCCGCGCTGAGCCCACGTGAGCAGGAGGTCCTGCGGGCGATGGCAGAAGGCAAGTCGAACGGCGGCATCGCGCAGGCCCTCGTGGTCGGCGAAGGCGCCGTCGAGAAGCACATCAGCAGCATCTTCCAGAAGCTGCGGCTGTCGTCGACCGACGGGGAGCACCGGCGGGTGCTGGCCGTGCTGCGGTTTCTGGACAGCTGATGGCCCTCACTGGAGCGCAGCGGCGGATGCTGCTGATCGGCGTCGTGCCATTGGTGCTGCTGGTGGTCGCTGGTGCGGCGGTCACGGTGGCGACGATCCGTGGCAAGTTGCCCTTCAACTACTCGTCCACGTTCGCGGCCGGGCCGCAGGGGGTTCGGATCTTCTCGGACCTTCCGACCAGTGTGATCGGTGGGTCCGGCGATCGAGTGCGCGTCATGGTCGACGGCACGTATGCGGCGCAGCAACCGAAGGTCGAGGTCCAGACCGTCGATGGCGTGCTGGATGTCAGGACGACCTGCCCGGAAGCCCGGTGCGCGGTCGACCTCACCGTCGAGGTCCCAGCCAACGCCGTCGTGCAGGCCAAGGCCGAGGGAACCTCGCTCAGTCTCTCGGGACTCGCGGCGAACGTTCAGGTCGACGCGAGCCAGGGGTCGGTGTCGATGAACCGGATGCGCAGTCAGCAGGTGTCGGTCGATGCCCGCTCGGGCTCGCTGTCGATGCAGTTCGAAGATCCGCCGGCGCAGGTGACAGCCACCGCCAGCGATGGTTCGATCTCGGTGCGGGTGCCGGGGACGACGACGTACAGCATTGACGCGGTCGCGGCGCGAGGCTCCACGGAGATCCGTCCGATCAACGACCCGGACTCGACCCATCGCCTCTTCTTGCGGACCAGCTATGGCAGCATCGACGTCAGCTGATCGCGGCCACGAAGGTCTTGGCCTTCGCCGTGATCGCCTGCCAATCGGCCGCCGCTACGTCGGCGGGGGAGACCACGTCGGTGCCCGCGCTGACGGCCAGCGCTCCGGCGTCCAGGTAGTCCCGGGCGTTGCCCGCGTTGATGCCGCCCGACGGGATCAGTGCAACGCCGGGGAACGGGCCGTTGAGATCCTTGAAGTACTTCGGCCCGAGTTGGTGCGCGGGGAAGATCTTGACCGCAGCCGAGCCCAGCGCGAGCGCAGTCATCACCTCGGACGGTGTGAAGGCGCCGAGCACCACCGGTACGCCGGCCGCCCGCGCCGCCTCCGCGATCGCCGCGGCCTCCGGACCCTGGCCCGGCGTCACCAAGAACTGTGCGCCCGCATCGATCGCCTGCTGCGCCTGTGCGCCGGTTTGCACAGTTCCGGCACCGACCACCGCGCCGGTCTCACCGGCTGTCGAGGCTGCCCGCTCCAGGTGCCGGGGCAGGTCCGGCGTCGTGTAGGTCAGCTCCACGACATGGATGCCGCCGGACACCAAGGCAGCGCAGAGATCCCGGGCATCGGCGATCTCCGGTGCTCTCACGACAGTGAGCACGCGGTCGGCGCGCAGCAGATCCAGGGTGGTCATAGCGAGGTCCTCTCAGACATCAGTAGCCGATCCAGAGTCAGTACGGCGGATGGCCCGGCCGGGCAGCGCATCGGTTCGGTGGCCGTCGTCGATGACGGGAACACCGTTGACGAAGACATACGGGATGCCCTCGGCCTGCTGACGGGGGTTGTCGAAGGTGGCGGTGTCCCGGACGGCCTCGGGATCGAAAAGCACCAGGTCGGCGTGGTAGCCCTCGCGGACCAGTCCGCGGTCGGTGAGACGCAGACGGCGGGCCGGTCGGCCGGTGAGGTGATGGACGCAGTCGGCCAGCTCGAGGACCCCGAGCTCCCGGACGTAGCGGCCCAGGTAGCGGGGGAAGGTGCCCCACGAGCGCGGGTGCGGTTTGCCACCGACCAAGATCGCGTCGGAGCCGCCGGTGTGGCTGGAGTGCTGCATGATCGTGCGCACGTTCTCCTCGTGACCGACGTGCTGCAAGATCGAGGTGCCGAGGTCGTCCGCGAGCAGCAGGTCGAAGAAGACATCGGCGGCAGGCGTGCCGCGGGTGGCGGCCAGTTCGGCGACCGTCCGGCCGACGGCGTCAGCGAGGGCGGGGTTCCGGACGCCGCCGATCTCGATGGTGTTCCACTCGATCACGCACCCATGGCACCCATCGGAGCCGACCTGCTCCATCTCGTGCGCGATGCGGGATCGCGTGGTCGGGTCGCGCAGCCGGTCCAGCTGGGCATCCGCGCCGCCCTCCGCTGTCCAGCTCGGCAGGATCGCCGCCAGAGTTGTTGCCCCCGGCAAGTAGGGATAGGTGTCGGTGGTGACGTCGAGACCGTCGCCGAGTGCCTTGTCGATCATGGCGACCAGATCGGCGCCACGGCCCTGGTTCGGGCCGAAGTTCATCACCGCGTGCGTCAGGTGCAGTGCGCAGCCCGAGCGGTGGGCGACCTCCACCATCTCGCCGTAGGCGTCGAGGGCGCCCCGTCCGTAGGAGCGTTGGTGTGGCGAGTAGTAGCCGCCGTACTGGGCGACGACGCGGCACAGCTCGACGAGTTCGTCAGTCGTCGCGAACATGCCTGGGGTGTAGGTGAGGCCGCTGCTCATCCCGACCGCGCCGTCGCGCAGTGCGTGGGTGAGCAACTCGATCATCCGGGCCAGTTCGGCCGGGGTGGCCGGGCGGTTCTCGGTGCCGACCACCATCATCCGCAGCGTGCCTTGTGGGACCAGGTAGGCCGCGTTGCAGGCGATCCCCTGGTCGAGCCGGTCGAGATAGCCGGCAACCGTGGACCAGGAGAAGTCGAAGTCGTCGGGTTCACCGTTCCAGCCGGCGATCTGGCGACGGATCGCGGCCCTGGTCGGGTCGTCGATCGGCGCGAACGACAGACCGTCCTGACCGAGGACCTCCAGCGTGACGCCCTGACTGACCTTCGCGGTGTGGTCCGGCGTCGCCAGGATCTGCAGATCGGAGTGCGCGTGCATGTCGATGAAGCCGGGCGAGAGCACCAGTCCGGTGGCGTCGATCGTCCGCCGGGCGGCCGGCAGATCGTTGCTAACAGCCACGATCCGGCCGCCCTCGACGGCGACGTCGGCAGCGAATCCCGGGGCGCCGGTGCCGTCCAGGACAGTCGCCCCGGTGATCAGCAGCTCAGCCACGGTTCCGTCCGCTCTCGGTCGAACAACCCGGGATGTTGGGGAGGGCAGCCATCAGAAATAGGTCCGGATCAGGTCGACGACAACGGGGTCGGCGGCATTCGGGTCATCGATGACCGGAATCAGCCCCCACTTGTCGAAGGCCGTGCACGGGTGCGAGAGGCCGACCCGCAGTTCGTCGCCGATCACCACCGGTTCCTCGCCGAAGCGCAGGTAGCCGTGCTGGTCGTTCAGCTTGGTCACCGTCATCCCGGTCGCCGGAAGCACCGGTTCGCCGTCCGAGCGCGGCCGGATCAGCTGTGGCTCCGGCATGTCCTGGTCCACCGGGAAGTCCCGTCGGCCGGCGTCGAAGATCGCCAGCCCGGGCTCGGGTTGCGAGGTGATCCGCATCCATCCGTGCATCGCCGCGACCAGCTGCTCGCCGTCGGTGCGCGGCGACTGGCCCAGCGGGGACACCCGCCGGTACAAACCGTCGTCGTGCGACACATAGGCGCCGGAGCGCAGGACGACCCGTGCGTCGTCGAGCGGTCCCAGTACCTCGGCCACCAGCTCGAAGTACTCACTGCCACCGGCGGTGACGATCGGCGTGACATCCTCGTCGTACAGCTTGCCCAGTCGCGCGTGCAGCTCGGCCATGTCCCGCAAGAACGCTCGTACGGCGCTCAGTCCGGCCTCCTCGACGCCACTGCCGACGGCACCTTCGTAGCCCGCCACTCCGACCAGCCGCAACGTCGACGCTTCGGTCACGGCAGAGGCGACAGCCTCGGCGGTCTCCAGGTCCCGGGCGCCGGTCCGACCGCCGGGAGCACCGAGCTCAACCAGTACGTCGAGCGGTCGCGCATCCGGACCGACGTGCGCGGACCGCGCGGCCTCCATGATCTCGACCGTGCGGACGGAATCGGCCCACACCATCACCTCGAACTCCGGGTCGCGTGCCAGTTCGTCCGCGACCCAGCGCAGCTGCAGCGGAGAGACGACCGAGTTCGCGATCAGCACCCGGCGGATCCCGAACTGGCGGGCGATGGCGAGGTGGAAGACGTTCGCGAGCGTGATCGCCCAGGCACCCGCGTCCAGCTGCTGGGCCCACAGCGTGGGGGCCATCGTGGTCTTGCCGTGCGGCGCGAGCTCGACTCCGTGGTGCGCACACCAGCGGGCGAGCGTGTCGATGTTGTGCCGCACTCCCGGCGCGGACAGCGTCATCAACGGCGTCGGCAGCTGAGACAGGCGCGGGCGCTCGGCGACGACCTCGGCGATGGTTCGGCCCCAGAAGGCAGGCGGCAGCACGCGGTCGCGGCGGCTCACTCGCTCGTCGGCGAGCGCGGCGATGGCGGCAGCATCGTAAGCAGGCATCGAGGTCCTCTGGGTCTAGTTGCAGAATACGCAACGTTCATTGCACATTCTGACCTGACGGTTGTAGCATCGCGCTCGAAGTTGCGTCAACGACCGCTGTTTCACACCCATCCCATCACCCCGGACCCAGGAGCGCAGATGCCCGACTCGCGCACCGAGACGGAGCCGGCCGGCGACCAAGTCCCGCCCAGCGCGGTCGTATGCCTCGGCGAGGCGATGATCATGCTCGCGGGCGCCGCCGGACCGCTTGAGGATGTCGAGACGTTTCGCCGGTCGGTGGGTGGCGCGGAGTGCAATGTGGCGGGCGGTCTGGCTGGTCTGGGCGTGCCGACCAGTTGGATGTCGCGACTGGGGGACGACGGCTTCGGTCGGCAGGTGCTGCGCGACCTGCGCGGGCGTGGAGTCGAGGTCGGCGGCGTGGAGATCGACCCGACGCGGCCGACTGCGCTCTACGTCAAAGAGTCGATCGACGGTCGCTCACGCATGCACTACTACCGCACCGGTTCGGCAGCTTCGGCGATGAGCCCAGCCTTCCTGCAGCGGCGGGAGGTGTCCGACAGGCTCGCCAATGCCCGGATCGTGCACACGACCGGCATCACGGCGGCGCTGTCCGATGACACCGCGCGGATGCTCGACGAACTCCGCGGAGACTTCGTTCTCAGCGTCGACCTGAACTGGCGGCCGGTGTTGTGGCGCGACAAGGATCCGGAGCCACTCTGGCGGTTGCTGCGGGCAGCCGACATCGTGCTGATCGGCGCTGACGAGGCGCTGGTGTTTGCGGGCGCCAATGACCCCGCTGAGCTGCACAAACTGCTCGGCGGCGACTGCACGCTGGTCGTGAAGAACGATGCGCACACCGCGGTGGCGCTGGAGCCGGACGGTCGCCGTACCGAGGTTCCGGCGCTGACTGTCCAGGTGGTCGAGCCGGTGGGGGCAGGCGACGCGTTCGCGGCCGGCTTCCTGGCTGGGACGCTGCAGGAGCTGCCGATGAAGCAGCGACTGCGACTCGGTCATCTGAATGCCGCAGCCGTGCTCGCCGTACCGGAGGATCACGCGGCGCCGTTGGACAGTGCACTCAAGGAATTGCTCGAGGTTGCCGACGACGAGTGGGCGGCGGCGAAGCTATGAGCCAGAGCCTCGCAAGAGCGCTGCAGATCCTTGCCAGCCTGGGCGAGGGGGAGCGGTCGCTGGATCAGCTCGCTGCTGAGCTGGGCGTTCACAAGACCACGGTGCTTCGGCTGCTGCGAACCATGGAGGCGGACCGCTTCGTACGGCGGGATGAGGCGCACCGCTATCGGTTGGGATCCCGCCTGTTCGCGCTGGCGGATGCGGCTCGCGAGCAACACGTCGTACGGGAAGTGGCAGCGCCGCATCTGCGACAGCTGAACCAGAAGACCGGCCAGACCGTGCATCTCGCGGCATGGGAAAACGGCGAGGTCATCTACATCGACAAGCTCGACAGTGTGCGCACTGTCCGCATGTACTCGCAGGTCGGCGTACCGGCTGCGCTGCACTGCACAGCGGTCGGCAAGGTCCTGCTGGCGGCGCAGCCGAAGCGGCAGCGGGAGGCGGTGCTGGCGTCGCTGGACTACCACGTGTTCACGCCGCAGACGATCACCGAGCCGGATTCCTTGAGAGACGAGCTGGAACTCGTCCGGACCCGCGGCTGGGCGCAGGACAAGGCCGAACACGAGTCCTTCATCAACTGCATCGGTGCGCCGGTCAAGGACCAGGCGGGCCGCATCATCGGCGCCGTGTCGGTCTCCGTGCCGGATGTGCTGCTGAACTACGAGCAGGTGCTCGAGCTCCTGCCCGAGCTGCTCGCCACTACCCAGGCGATCAGCGCCGACTACAACTGAGAGGTGTCCGACCTGATGTCCGACAAGACCGCCGTCTCCACCACTGACGCACCCGCACCGATGCCGGTGTTCTCGCAGGGCGTCCGCAAGGGCAACATCCTGCAGGTCTCCGGGCAGGGCTCGGTCGATCCGGCGACCGGCGAGTTCGTGTTCGTCGGCGATGTGAAGGCCCAGACCACTCGGGTCCTGCAGAACATCGAGGCGATCCTCAAGGCCGGCGGCGGCAGCCTGGACGACGTCGTGATGCTGCGCGTCTACCTGACCACCCGCGACGACTTCGGCGCCATGAACGAGGCGTACGCCGAGTTCGTCTCCGCGCGGACACCGAGCGGGGTCCTGCCGTCGCGCACCACCGTCTTCACCGGCCTGCCGCTGCCGGACATGCTCGTCGAGATCGACGCGCTGGCCGTCCTGAGCTGAATCCCCGCAGGATCATATCCCGCAATGCGGGATATGATCCTGCAATGCAGGAAACGCAGCTCCGAGGTTCGGTGCAGTCGATCGATCGCGCGGTCGCGATCCTGCGCTGCTTCGACGGCCGGACGCCCGATCTCGGAATCAGCGACCTCTCCCGTGCGACCGGGCTGTCGACCAGCACAGTGCATCGGCTGCTCCTGGCGATGCTGGAGAATGGTCTGATTCGCCAGACCGCTCAGCGGCGCTACGCGATCGGTCCGCTGGTCGTACAGCTCGCCCACACCAGTGGGATCCCCGCGACTCTGCGCGATGCCGCCCAGCCCGTACTGCGGGAGCTCCGCGACAGCACCGGAGAGACCGCGGCGGTGCACGAGCTCCTGCCGAGCGGTCACCGGATGGTGCTCGACCAGGTGGAGAGCCGGCACCAACTGCGCCGCACGTACACGGAATTCGGCGTACCGCTGAAGCTGCCGCAGGGCGCCCCGGGCAAGGTCCTGCTCGCGTTCTCGCCGTGGCAGCGCCAGGTGGAGGTCCTCTCCGAGCCTCTCGAGCAGGTACTACCGGACACCATCACCGATCCGGAGATGCTGGCCGCACAGCTCGCGGAGATCCGTGAGCGCGGGTTCGCCACCTCCATGACCGAGCGGACGCCGGGCATCTGCTCAGTCGCTGCTCCCGTCTTCGATTACTCCGGCCAGGTCGTCGGATGTCTGTCCATCTCAGGCCCAGAGCTGCGGATGCCCGCAGAGGTCCTCCTCGAGTGCGGGGCCCTTCTGGTCCCGGCTGCTTGGAAGGTGTCGGAGTTGCTCGGGGCAACCACAGCGGGACGAGAGCGGGCCAGAGAACAAGCGAGTGCACGCTGATGGCTGGTCCCGCCGCACTGCTGAAGATCGCGCCCTCGGTCTACGTACCTGCTCTGCTCTACGGCATTGGCCAGGGTGCGATCGCCCCGGTGATCGCGGTCTCGGCGACGCACCTGGGCGCCACCCCGGCGGTTGCCGGAGTCGTGGTGGCCGCGGCCGGGCTGGGGCAGGTCATCGGCGACATCCCGGCCGGAGCGCTCACCAACAGAATTGGTGAGCGGCGCGCGATGCTCGGCGCGACAGTCCTGGTTTCGTTTGCACTGGTGGCCTGTCTACTTGCTCCGACCGTCTGGGGCCTGGCCATCGCGATCGGCATGACCGGGCTGGCCGGATCGGTCTGGGGGCTGGCTCGGCAGGCCTACCTCAGCGAAGCGGTACCGATCGAGCTGCGTGCCAGGGCGCTTTCCACGCTGGGTGGTGTGCAACGCATCGGTTCGTTCATCGGCCCGTTCCTTGGCGCACTGGTCATGCGCTTCCTGGGCACGGACGGTGCGTACTGGGTCCACCTGGCAGGCGCCGCCCTGGCGTGTGTGGTGCTGGTGAGCTTGCCGGACATCGAGCACGTCCGCGGTCGCCGGCCGGTCGCCGCGCAGTCCACCATCACCGTCATTCGCGAGCACCTGCCGGTACTGCGAACTCTCGGCACCGGTGCACTCCTGGTAGGCGCCGTACGGGCGTCGCGTCAGGTCGTCATACCGCTCTGGGCCCTGCACATCGGCCTGGACGCCCAAACCACCAGCATCATCTTCGGACTCTCCGGTGCGGTGGACATGCTGCTCTTCTATCCCGCCGGCTCGGTCATGGACCGCATGGGCCGCAAGTGGGTAGCAGTCCCGTCCATGCTCGTCCTGGGACTAGCGCACCTTCTTCTCCCGCTCACTCACACCGCTGCAACCCTGACAGCGGTCGCGCTGCTCATGGGCGTCGGCAACGGCCTCGGCGCCGGCGTGATCATGACGCTCGGCGCAGACGCGTCACCAGCAGTCGGCCGAGCCCAGTTCCTGGGGGCGTTCCGACTGTTCGCCGACACCGGCAACGGCTCCGGCCCACTACTGCTCGCCGGCGCAACCGCCGTACTGGGGCTGGGGCCGGCGGTCATGGTGATGGCCGGCACCGGGCTGGCCGCGGCGGCCGCGATGCACCGCTGGATACCGCCGATTTGGACACAGCGCAACGGTCAGGCACAATGAACCTTGCCGAAGACCGCTGGTTGTCGCTTTCGAGCGACTGAAGGTCCCACTCAGGTGGGCGGCCCGCGTAGGTGACGAGAAGTGTGAGTGTAGTTCGTATGTTCACGCCCTTGCGCCTGCGCAGGGGCGTTCTTCTTTTCTTGGGGTCTTCGGCGAGAAAGCCAAACGAAGGAGACCCCATGGCGAGGCCGGACAAGGCAGCCGCTGTCGCAGAGCTGACGGACGAGTTCCGTAGCTCGAACGGCGCCGTGCTGACCGAGTACCGCGGACTCACTGTGGCGCAGCTGCGGAATCTGCGCAGTGCGCTCGGTGACGACGTGAACTACGCCGTGGTGAAGAACACGCTGACCAAGATCGCGGCCAAGGACGCGGGTGTCGAGTCGTTCGACTCGTTGCTCGAGGGTCCGTCGGCCATCGCCTTCATCAAGGGCGATGCGGTGGTTGCGGCCAAGGGGCTGCGTGACTTCGCCAAGGCGAATCCCCTTCTCGTCATCAAGGGTGGAGTGCTCGACGGCAAGCCACTCAGCTCTGACGAGATCAGCAAGCTCGCTGACCTGGAGTCGCGTGAGGTTCTCCTCGCGAAGCTCGCAGGTGCGATGAAGGCGGCTCCGCAGCAAGCGGTGTCGCTGTTCGCTGCTCCGCTGTCGCAGGCCGCGCGCCTGTTCGCGGCGCTGCAGGACACGCTGCCGGCGGACGGGGCTTCGGCTCCCGAGGCCGCGGCCGAGGAGACCGTGCAGGACACGGTCGACGCACCTGCCGAGGCGAGCACCGAGGAGACCGCCGCAGCTGACAGCTGAGGCGTATCTCACTGCACCACCCCATTCAGTGATCGACAGTTACTAAGGAAGGACCGCCACCATGGCGAAGCTCAGCACCGAAGAGCTCCTCGGCCAGTTCAAGGAACTGACCCTGCTGGAGCTGTCGGAGTTCGTTAAGGCTTTCGAGGAGGAGTTCGGCGTCACCGCCGCCGCCCCGGTTGCCGTTGCCGCCGCTCCGGGCGCCCCGGGCGCCCCGGCCGAAGAGGCCGCGGAGCAGGACGAGTTCGACGTCGTTCTCGAGAGCGCCGGCGACAAGAAGATCCAGGTCATCAAGGAGGTGCGCGGTCTCACCAGCCTTGGTCTGAAGGAGGCCAAGGACCTGGTCGAGTCGGCCCCCAAGGCCATCCTGGAGAAGGTCGACAAGGCTGCCGCGGAGAAGGCCAAGGAGGCCCTCGAGGGCGCCGGGGCCACCGTCACGCTCAAGTGACCTCAGTTACGTTCCGCTAGTGAACGTAACGAATGCGTAGAGAAGGGCGGTCTCCCCAGGGAGGCCGCCCTTCTCGCATTTCGGTCTGGCTAGGATCGCAATCGCTTGACAGCTAGGGGTTACGCAAAACCGTACTCGTGCGTAACCTAGGCCACTGCCCCCTCGTTTGAACCTCAGTACTCGTCGGTTCGGGGCCAGCAGAATCATTCCCGTGAGGCAGAGCCGATAGGAGGGCCAGGTGGGCGTAGAAGTCCGCGTCGAAGGTCTCACCAAGTCCTTCGGCAGCCAGCTCATCTGGGGCGATGTGTCCCTGACGCTGCCGGCCGGTGAGATCTGCGTGATGCTGGGCCCGTCCGGAACGGGGAAGTCCGTTTTCCTGAAGACCCTGATCGGTCTGCTCAAGCCGGACCGCGGGCACGTCTTCATCGAGGGCACCGACATCGCCACCTGCAGCGAGCGGGAGCTCTACGAGATCCGCAAGCTGTTCGGCGTGCTGTTCCAGGACGGCGCGATGTTCGGCTCGATGAACCTGTACGACAACGTCGCCTTCCCGCTGCGTGAGCACACCAAGAAGTCCGAGTCCGAGGTCCGCTCCATCGTGATGGAGAAGATGGAGATGGTCGGCCTGGTCGGTGCCGAGCGCAAGCTTCCCGGCGAGATCTCGGGCGGTATGCGCAAGCGCGCCGGACTGGCCCGCGCGCTGGTGCTGGAGCCGGAGATCCTGCTGTTCGACGAGCCGGACTCCGGTCTGGACCCGGTCCGGACGGCGTTCCTGAACCAGCTGATCATCGACCTGAACGAGATGACCCAGGCCACCTGCCTGATCGTCACCCATGACATCAACACCGCGCGCACCGTTCCGGACAACATCGGGCTGCTGTACCACCGGCACCTGGCGATGTTCGGGCAGCGGGAGATGCTGCTGTCCAGCGAGGAGCCGGTTGTCCGGCAGTTCCTGAACGCGCAGCGCGTCGGCCCGATCGGCATGTCCGAGGAGAAGGACGCCGACGAGCTCGCCCGCGAGGCCGACCAGGAGCTGCCGCCGCTGCCGCCGATCCCGATCCAGCAGCTGCCGAGCAGCGGCCTGCTGCGTCCGACCCAGCGCCCGCCGGGCGATTGGTGCCGCGAGAACGGCGTCACCCCGCCGCCCGGTTCCTTCGCCACTTCTGTGGTGGGGGTTCCGTGACCCTGAGCGCCACCGCCCCGCTGAAGCACGCCGGCTCGCTGTTCTCGTTCGCCCTCGACACGATGCGGGCGTCGGTACGTCGTCCGTTCCAGCTGAAGGAGTTCCTGCAGCAGGCCTGGTTCGTGGCGAGCGTGACGATCATCCCGACCGCGCTGGTGGCGATCCCGTTCGGGGCCGTGATCGCGTTGCAGGTCGGCGGTCTGATCAAGCAGTTCGGCGCGCAAGCCTTCACCGGGTCGGCCGCCGTACTGGCTGTGGTGCGGGAGGCGTCGCCGATCGCGACCGCGCTGCTGATCGCGGGCGCCGGTGGCTCGGCGATCTGCGCGGACCTGGGTGCGCGGAAGATCCGCGAAGAGCTCGACGCGATGATGGTGCTCGGGATCGACCCGATCCAGCGTCTGGTGGTGCCGCGGGTGCTGGCGACGATGCTGGTCGCATTCTTCCTGAACGGTTTCGTCAGTGTGGTCGGCGTGATGGGCGGCTATGTCTTCAACGTCGTCCTGCAGGACGGGACTCCAGGCTCCTATATTGCAAGCTTCACCGCGCTCGCCCACCTGCCCGACCTGTGGCAGGGCCAGGCGAAGGCGCTGGTCTTCGGGTTCATCGCGGCGGTTGTCGCGTCGTACAAGGGTGTGAACGCGGGCGGCGGTCCGAAGGGTGTCGGCGACGCCGTGAACCAGTCGGTCGTGATCACGTTCATGCTGCTGTTCGTCGCGAACTTCTCGATGACCGCGATCTACTTCCAGCTCGTCCCGCCGAAGGGGGCCTGACATGTCGGCCCTGATGGACGTCCTGGTGAAGAAGCCGCTGAACTCGCTCGACCGGCTCGGTGAGCAGCTCGCCTTCTACATCAAGGCACTGGCCTGGTCGGGCAAGTCGATCACCCGGTACCGCAAGGAGATCCTGCGGTTGCTGGCCGAGGTCACGCTCGGCACCGGCGCGCTCGCGGTGATCGGCGGCACCGTCGGCGTGATCACGTTCCTGGCCTTCTTCACCGGGACCGAGGTCGGCCTGCAGGGCTACTCGGCGCTGAACCAGATCGGTACGTCGGCCTTCGCCGGCTTCGTCAGCGCCTACATCAACACGCGCGAGATCGGCCCGCTGATCGCCGGGATCGCGCTGGCCGCGACCGTCGGCTGCGGTTTCACCGCGCAGCTCGGCGCGATGCGGATCAGCGAGGAGATCGACGCCCTCGAGGTGATGGCGATCCCGTCGCTGCCGTTCCTGGTCACCACCCGGATCATCGCCGGCCTGATCGCGGTCGTCCCGCTGTACGTCGTCGGTCTGCTCTCGTCGTACTTCGCGACTCGGCTGACCGTGACCACGTTCTACGGGCAGAGCACCGGGACCTACGACCATTACTTCCATCTGTTCTTACCACCGGGCGACGTGCTGTGGTCGTTCGGCAAGGTGCTCGTCTTCTCGGTGCTGGTGATCCTGGTGCACTGCTACCACGGCTACCACGCGAGCGGCGGTCCCGCGGGTGTAGGCGTCGCGGTGGGCCGCGCGGTCCGTACGTCGATCGTCGTCATCAACGTGGTCGACCTGCTGCTCTCGATGGCCATCTGGGGTACGACGACCACGGTGAGGTTGGCCGGATGATCAACAAGATTCCGCACAAGGCGTACGGCGTCGTCTTCATCGGCGTGCTGTGTTTCCTGCTGTGGCTGACGTACGCGTTCTACGCGAAGGTGTTCACCGACACCGTCGACGTGGAGCTGAAGACCAGCCACATCGGTCTGCAGCTCAACGAGCATGCCGATGTGAAGCTGCGCGGCATCATCGTCGGCGAGGTGGTCGGGACGTCGACCGACGGCGACGAGGCGACCGTGAAACTCGCCTTGAAGCCGGATCAGGTGGACGAGATCTCCAGCGCGGTCAGCGCGCGGATCCTGCCCAAGACCCTGTTCGGCGAGAAGTACGTCGCGCTGGTGCCGCCGAGTGGTGCCGCGGGCCGGCACATCCGGGCCGGTGACGTGATCGCCCGCGACAAGACCGCGGTCGGCATCGAGATCGAGAAGGTGCTGAACGACGCCCTGCCGCTGCTGCAGGCGGTCGACCCCGCGGATCTGAACGCGACGCTGAACACGCTGGCCACCGCGCTCGAGGGCCGCGGTACCGAGATCGCCGGGACGCTGACCCAGCTCGACGCCTATCTGAAGAAGCTGAACCCGAACGTCCCCAAGCTGATGGCGGCGCTGACCAAGCTCACCCAGGTCTCGCAGATCTACGGCGACGCGACGCCGGATCTCGTCCGGGCGCTGCGCAACCTGACGATCACCGGAAACACGGTGGTCGAGAAGGAACAGCAGCTGCAGAAGTTCTTCGTCGACGTGCAGACACTCTCCTCGACGACGGACACGTTCCTGAAGCAGAACGAGGACCGCGTGATCCGCCTCGGCGAGGTGAGCCGGCCGGTGCTGGACCTGCTGGAGCGCTACTCGCCCGAGTTCCCGTGCTTCCTCAAGGTGATGACCGACACCACCCCGATCCTGAACGA
Organism: Kribbella sp. NPDC005582; assembly: GCF_040605415.1. Classification (NCBI taxonomy): domain Bacteria; kingdom Bacillati; phylum Actinomycetota; class Actinomycetes; order Propionibacteriales; family Kribbellaceae; genus Kribbella; species Kribbella sp. NPDC005582. Next base: position 1,099,168 of record NZ_JBEXCU010000001.1, on the reverse strand, counting down.
CACGTTCCGCGACGGGCGGCTGAACATCAACCTCGAGCTGATCACCAACCAGCCGACGCCGTACGAGCCGAACGAACTGCCGGCGTACAAGGACCACCGGGGTCCGACCTGTGTGGGTAAGAACTACAGCCACCCGGGCGCGAAGCCGGGGCCGTACAACCAGCAGAACCCGGCGCCGTACATCACCGGTGACGACGGCGTGATCGGCGATCACAACAAGCTGACCAGGTTCCCGCTGAACCTGACCCTGAACCGCGCGATGCCCGGGTTCGCGATGGACACCCAAGGCGTCGGTACGCCGGCCGAGCAGAAGGTCGTCGACGCGGTCGTCGCACCGGCGATGGGCGTCCCGGCGAGCGACGTACCCGATCTGACCACGCTCCTCGTGGGGCCACTGCTGCGTGGCGGGCAGGTGAATCTCAAGTGACCAAGCTCTTGGACAAGAAGACCTCGCTGGACATCGTCCGGCTGTCGATCTTCGTCGTGGTGACCACGATCGCGACCGCGTTGCTGGCGGTGACGATCGGCAACATCACCTTCAACGCGACGACGAAGTACCGGGCGGTCTTCACCGACGCGGTCGGGCTGAACAAGGGTGACGACATCCGGATCGCCGGGGTGAAGGTCGGGCAGGTCGACAAGATCGCGCTCTACCAGAACACCTTGGCGATGGTGACGTTCAGCGTCGACTCCGACCAGGTCGTCGACACCTCCACGAAGGCGACGCTGCGCTACCGCAACCTCGTCGGCAACCGGTACGTCGCTCTCACCGACGGCGTCGGCGGTGGCGAGCGGCTGAAGGCGAACGGGCTGATCCCGAAGGAGCGGACCGCGCCGGCGCTCGACCTGTCGGTACTGTTCAACGGCTTCAAGCCGCTGTTCACCGCGCTGACGCCGGCGGACGTGAACCAGTTCGCGTTCGAGGTGATCAAGGTGCTGCAGGGCGAGGGCGGCACGATCGAGTCACTGCTGGCCAAGACCGCCTCGCTGACCACGACGCTGGCCGACGCCGACGAGGTGATCGGCAGCCTGATCACGAACCTGACCTCGACCTTGCAGATCGTCTCGCAGCGGCAGCAGAACTTCTCCCAGCTGCTGGTCAACCTGCAGCAGTTCATCACCGGCCTGAGCCAGGACGTGAACCCGATCCTGAACTCGCTCGGCTCGATCAACTCCCTGAACACCAAGACGGCCGGCTTGCTGCAGCAGACCCGGGTGCCGATCAAGGCCGACCTGGCCCGCCTGCGCACGGTCGCGACCACGCTCGACGACACTCAGGGCATCTGGGTGAAGACGCTGAACTACATGCCGGAGAAGCTGAACACGATGACCCGCACCGCGTCGTACGGCTCGTGGTTCAACTTCTACCTGTGCAACTTCGACGGCAACGTCACGCTGCCGCTGGGCACCCGCATCCCGGTGTCGTACGACAACAACTCGGCGAGGTGCAAGAAGCCGTGAAGCCCTTCCGCGAACAGAACCAGGTGACGATCGGCGTCATCGGCCTGACGGTGATCGGGCTGATCATGCTGGCCGCGTTCAAGGCGCAGGATCTGCCGCTGATCGGCGGCGGGACGAAGTACTCGGCGCAGTTCTCCGAGGCTGGCGGGCTGAAGCCGAACGACGAGATCCGGGTCGCCGGGGTCCGGGTCGGGCAGGTCCGCAAGGTCGAGCTCGAGGGCACCCACGTCCGGGTCGACTTCGTCGTCGACAAGGGCGTGAAGCTGGGTGACCAGACCGGCGCCGAGATGAAGATCAAGACGCTGCTCGGGCAGAAGTACCTGAAGCTGAACCCGTCCGGCAACGGCGAGCTGAAGGCCGGTTCCGAGATTCCGCTGGACCGGACGGTTTCGGCGTACGACGTCGTCGACGCGTTCTCGGATCTCGCGAACACGACCGAGCGGATCGACACCGCGCAGCTGGCCAAGGCCCTGGACACGCTCTCGGCGACGTTCAAGAACACGCCGGAGGAGGTGCAGGCCTCGCTGACCGGCCTGTCCCGGCTGTCGCGGAACGTGGCCAAGCGCGACGAGCAGCTGAAGCTCCTGCTGCAGCACTCGAACACGGTCACCAAGGTGCTTGCCGACCGCAACCAGCAGCTGATCAAACTGATGAAGGACGGCAACACCGTCTTCCAGGCCGTGCAGGCCCGGCGGGCGCTGATCCACCAACTGCTGGTGTCGACGCAGAAGCTCTCCGCGCAGATCACCGCGCTGGTCCGGGAGAACCGCAAGGATCTCGGCCCGACGCTGCAGAAGGTGAACGCCGTACTGGCTGTGTTGCTGAAGAACCAGAAGGATCTGGACGCGAGTATCAAGGGACTCGCGCCGTTCGTCCGGGTCTTCACCAACACGCTCGGCACCGGGCCGTGGTTCGACGTCTACCTGCAGAACCTGGTGCCCGTGCCTGAGGTGCCGCTGCCGAAGGTCGATCTCGGCCTCCCGCCGATCCTGGGAGGCGGACGATGACCAAGGTCTCTTCGCTGTCCCGGCTGATCGCGATCGGGGTCGTCGTGGTGATCCTCGCGGTCAGCGTGATCTCGCTGTGGCCGAATCCCGAGCGGGTGTCGGCGACGGCGTACTTCCCGCGGGCGGTCTCGGTCTATCCGGGCTCGGATGTCCGGATCCTCGGCATCAAGGTCGGCCAGGTGGAGAGCGTGACGCCGGCCGGGCGGACGGTCCGGGTGAAGTTCTGGTGGGAGGCCAAGCACAAGGTGCCGGCCACGGCGAAGGCCGTGATCGCGGCGCCGTCGATCGTCGCCGACCGCTACCTGCAGCTGACCCCGGCGTACTCCAAGGGCGACGTGATGGCCGACGGGGCGCAGATCCCGCTGGAGCGCACTGCGGTCCCGCTGGAGCTCGACCAGATCTACCAGAGCCTGAACGACCTGTCCGTCGCGCTCGGCCCGAAGGGCGCCAACGACCAGGGTGCCCTGTCGCGGCTGCTCGACGTCTCGGCGAAGAACCTCAACGGTCAGGGCGCGAAGCTCAACCAGACCATCACCGACGTCTCCAAGCTGACCGGGACGCTCGCGGGCAACTCGCAGAGCCTGTTCTCGACGATTCGGCAGCTGCAGACATTCGTCTCCGCGCTCGCGGCCAACGACGCCTTGGTGAAGCAGTTCAACACCAACTTCGCCGCGACGTCGACCACGCTGGCCGGCGAGCGCAAGGACCTGACGTCCGCGTTGTCGCTGCTGGCGACCGCGCTCGGCGAGGTGGCGACGTTCGTGAAGGAGAATCGGGCCCTGGTGAAGAACACCGTCTCCGGCGCCACCGAGATCTCCCAGATCCTGGTCAATGAGAAGGCCGCGCTGGCCGAGATCCTCGACGCCGCTCCGCTCGGCCTGGGCAACCTGGCCCGGGTCTACAACCCGCAGTTCGGCACGCTGGACCAGCGGATCAATCTGGCCCAGCTCGACAACCCGTCGTCGTTCATCTGCTCGCTGCTGCTGCAGGTGAACCGGCCGCTCTCGACCTGCTCACTGCTCAAGCCGGTGCTCGACTCGCTGCCGAAGCTGCCGCTGCTCAGCCAGCTCACCGGTAGCGCTCCGGCGAGTGGCGGGCCCGCCGGTACGCCGTGGGCCGCGGCCGGCGGTACTGAGAAGCCCAAGCCGACCAGCCCCGACCCGGTCGACCCGACGCTCGGAGGACTGGTCCGATGAGACGCCGTACGGCGGTTGTGGCCGGAGCGCTCGCGATGGCGATGGCGCTGACCGGGTGTGACTTCAGCGTGTACTCGTTGCCGTTGCCCGGTGGCGCGAAGATCAAGGGGCCGTCGTACACGGTCACGGTCGAGTTCGCCGACGTCCTGGACCTGGTGCCGAAGTCGACGGTCAAGGTCGACGACGTCACGGTCGGTACGGTCGACAAGGTCTGGCTCGAGGGGTACGTCGCCAAAGTCCGGATCCGGCTGCCGAAGAGTCTCGAGCTGCCCGACAACGAGCGGGCGACGATCCGCCAGACCAGCCTGCTCGGCGAGAAGTTCGTGTCGCTGGCGCAGCCGACCGGGCAGGAAGCGCCCCGCGGCCGGCTCGACGACGGCGAGGTCATCCCGCTGTCCCGGACGACCAGCAACGTCGAGGTCGAAGAGGTCCTGGCCGCACTCTCGCTGCTGCTGAACGGCGGCGGTGTTGCCCAGCTCCAGATCATCACCCAGGAACTGAACAAGGCACTGACCGGCAACGAGCCGGCCATCAGGAGCGTGCTCACCCAGCTCGACACGTTCGTCGGCACCCTGGACCAGAACAAGCAGAAGATCGTCACCGCGATCACCGCGGTCGACGCGCTGGCCAAGAAGCTGAACGCCCAGAAGGAGACGCTGGCGACCGCGATCGACTCGCTGCCGAAGTCGATCGCGACCCTGGACAAGCAGCGGGCCGCACTGGTCAAGACGTTGCAGGCCCTGTCGACTCTGGGCAGCACGGCGACCCGGGTGATCACGTCCGCGCAGAAGGACCTGGTCGCGAACCTGCAGTCGCTGTACCCGATCCTGACCAAGCTGGCCGAGGCGGGGGAGAACCTGCCGAAGTCGCTCGAGCTGCTCTTCACCTATCCGTTCCCGGACGCCGCGGCGCGAGGTGTGCAGGGTGACTACACGAACCTCGGAATCACCTTGGACGTCAACACCCAGAAGCTGCTCAAGGGCCTGATCGGCCTCGATCTGCCGACGGTCGGCCCGACGGCGCTGCCGACGGGCAACATCAGCCTTCCGGTGCACCTGCCGACCAAGCCGGGTGCGAAGCCGACGGTGAAGCCGACCGGTATCGCCACGACCTGTGTGACCGTACTCCTGCTGCCGGTCTGCGGCCCGAAGCTCAACCGGGCCGGGTTCGATCCCGACCTGGCCCGTGCACTGATGCCGGGGGTGGTGAAGTGATCACCAGGGGAGTCCGGATCCAGCTGATGGTGTTCCTGCTGATCACCGTCGTCGGGATCGCGTTCGTCGGCGCGCGCTACGCGCAGATCGACAAGCTGCTGTTCGACCAGGACTACACGGTCAGCGCCAGCTTCGCCGAGTCCGGCGGCATCTTCGAAGGCGCCGAGGTGACGTACCGCGGCCAGCCGGTCGGCCGGGTCGGCAAGCTCGAGCTGCTGCCGGACGGCGTACTGGTCGACCTGGACATCGACAAGAAGACCAGCAAGATCCCGAACGACCTGCTCGCGGTCGTGGCGAACCGGTCCGCGATCGGCGAGCAGTACGTCGATCTGCAGCCGCGCCGCGACGAGGGTCCGTACCTGAAGGACCACTCGCGGATCGACCGGGAGAACACCGCGATCCCGATCGACACCACCGAGCTGCTGCTGAACCTCGACCAGCTGGTCAACTCCGTGAACCAGGACAGCCTGCGGACGACGGTCAAGGAGCTCGGGGCCGCGCTGAAGGGCCGGGGGACCGACCTGCAGAGGATCATCGACAGCTCCGGCAAGCTGATCGACGACGCCGACGCGAACATCCTGCAGACGATCAAGCTGATCAACGACGGCGACACCGTGCTGGCGACCCAGGTGGCCAGCGGCGACGCGATCAAGACCTGGGCGAAGAACCTCGCGCTGCTGTCCGACGCCCTGGTCGGCTCGGACGCGAACCTGCGCAAGGTGATCGACCAGGGCTCGGCCGCGTCGACCCAGCTCACCGGCCTGATCCAGGACAACCGCGCCGACATCGCGGTGCTGCTGGGTAACCTGCTGACGGTGAACCAGTTGACCGCGGTCCGGCTCGACGCCGTCGAACAGCTGCTCGTGGTGTACCCGGCGGTCTCCATGGGCGGGTACGTCGTACCCGCGAAGGACCCCGGGACCGGGCACTACGACGCGCACTTCGGGCTGGTGCTCGGGTTCACGCCGCCGGCCTGCCGGGCCGGCTACTCCAAGGACAACTGGCGGGTGCCGCAGGACACCACGGACATCAAGGCCAAGCAGGCAGCCTGTACGGCGTCGCCGGCGACCGGCACGAATGTCCGGGGTGCGCAGAACGCGCCGAGCCCGTCGTCGCGTCCGGACCGTAACCGGGTCGGGTACGGCATCGGCTACGACCCGGCGACCGGCGAGGCGGGCGGCTCCGGCGGGATGCCGGAGATGGTGCTCGGCTCGACCGGTGGACAGCAGGAGCTGCTCGGCAGCGACTCCTGGAAGGCTCTCATTCTCGGACCGGTGACCGGCAAGTGACTTCGGGCAACTCCCGGCGGGGCAGACTGATCGTGGCATGGGCGCTGAGCGTCCTGCTGGTGATCGCGCTCGCCGCGGCGACTCTCTCGGTGATCGCCCTGCAGAAGCAGAGCCAGGACAAGGCGCTGCGCGAGGGCGCGATGAAGGCGGCGCGGCAGCTCGCGCTGGACTTCACCACCTACGACTACCAGACCTGGGACGCGGACTCCCAGCGCGTGCTGGACAACTCGACCGGGCAGTTCAAGCAGGAGTTCGAGTCCGGCATCCAGGCGGTGAAGACCGACGTGGCGGCCAACAAGGCCACCTCGAAGGGCGACGTGAAGGAGGCCGGCGTGGTCTCCGGGGACAAGGACTCGGCCGAGGTGCTGGTGATCGTGAACGCTCTCGTCACCAACACCGCGTCGACCGACGGGGTCGAGCGCCGGTACCGGATCAAGCTGGACATGGTGCGCGAGAAGGACCGCTGGCTGACCGCTGACCTGCAGGTGGTGGGCTGATGCCGGACCGGCCGCGTAACCGCCCGCGGATCGCCGGACAGCGCCGTACGGGCGTGGTTCCGGAGACTCGCGAGGATGTGACTCAGGACACAGACGAGGCCGTAGAGGTCCCTGTTGCGGAGCCTGAGGAAAGCGAAGCGGTTACTGAAAGTAGCGAAAAGACCCCGATCGGAGGCGTTCTGTACGCCGTCCTCGGGGTGCTGATCGTGTTGGTGCTGACCGTGGCCGCGGTGCTCGGGGTCAAGGCGTGGCAGGGCAAGCAGGCCGAGGATGCCCGTGGCCAGGCGGCCGCCGCCGGACGGAAGGCGGCCGAGACCGCCCTGAGCTACGACTACCGGGATCTGAGCAAGAGCTTCGCTGCGGCGCGGGCCACGATGACTCCGGAGTTCGCCGGCAAGTTCGACGAGACCGCCAAGGTGGCCGGCGAGCTGGCGACCAAGTCCAAGGCGACGGTGAAGGCCGAGGTTCGCGAGGTCGGGGTCCGCGACGGCGACGCCGACCGGGTCACGCTGATCATCTTCGTCAATCAGACCACCACCAGCACGATCACGCAGGGTAAGCCCCGCGTCGACCTGAACCGGACCCGGTTCACGATGGTCCGAAAAGACGGCCGATGGCTGGTCCAGGAGATCGCCGGACTGTAGTCTCTTTGTGACTCCGCACCAGGAGGGCGCCGGCAGGCTCGTGGGTGATCTACCCACTGGAGACACCGGGTCGGTCCTTGACGGAGAGGGTGGTCCGAAGGCAAACTATCGGACCCCGTTGGACAGGCTTGCCTCTATCGGGTAGCCTATTGCTTTGCGCTGCCTTTCTCCCACCTCGGCTCGGGTCTCGACTTGACTGGGGTGGTTTGGCCTGCGCTCTACGAACCACAGCACCAGCACCGCAAGTGCCACACAGAAGTTACTTTGCGAGCCCGTGGAAGGACGCCCCTTGGTCGCCTCGCGCAACCCCCAGTCCGACAGCATTTCCGACGTTTCCGGCTCTCCCCGCCGTATCTCCTTCGCGAAGATCGCGCAGCCTCTCGAGGTTCCCGATCTGCTCGCGCTGCAGGTGGACAGTTTCGACTGGCTGGTCGGTAACGAAACCTGGCAGGCCCGCGTGGCCGCCGCCGAGGCCGAAGGACGGACCGAACTGTCCGGCCCCTCCGGCCTGGAAGAGATCTTCGAAGAGATCTCCCCGATCGAGGACTTCAGCGGCACCATGTCGCTGTCGTTCCGCGACCACCGTTTCGAGCCGCCGAAGAACACGGTCGACGAGTGCAAGGAGCGTGACGTCACCTACTCGGCGCCGCTCTTCGTCACCGCCGAGTTCATGAACAACGAGACCGGCGAGATCAAGAGCCAGACCGTCTTCATGGGCGACTTCCCGCTGATGACGCGCAAGGGCACCTTCGTGATCAACGGCACCGAGCGTGTCGTGGTCTCGCAGCTGGTCCGCTCGCCCGGTGTGTACTTCGAGCGCACACCGGACAAGACGTCCGACAAGGACATCTTCACGGCCAAGGTGATCCCGTCGCGCGGTGCGTGGCTGGAGTTCGAGGTCGACAAGCGCGACATGGTCGGGGTCCGGCTGGACCGCAAGCGCAAGCAGAACGTCACCGTCCTGCTGAAGGCCCTGGGCTGGACCGACGCGCAGATCCTCGAGGAGTTCGGCGAGTACGAGTCGATCCGCCTCACCCTGGAGAAGGACCACACCTCCGGGCAGGACGACGCGCTGCTGGACATCTACCGCAAGCTGCGTCCGGGCGAACCGCCGACGCGCGAGGCCGCACAGGCGCTGCTGGAGAACTACTACTTCAACGGCAAGCGCTACGACCTGGCCAAGGTCGGCCGCTACAAGATCAACAAGAAGCTGGGTCGCGACGAGACCCACGACACGGCCGTGCTGACGATCAACGACATCGTCGCCACGATCAAGTACCTGGTCGCCCTGCACGAGGGCAAGACCGAGCTGCCCGCGCCGACCGGTGAGATCGTCGTCGAGGAAGACGACATCGACCACTTCGGCAACCGGCGGCTGCGTACTGTCGGCGAGCTGATCCAGAACCAGCTGCGCACCGGCCTGGCCCGGATGGAGCGCGTGGTCCGGGAGCGGATGACGACCCAGGACGTCGAGGCGATCACGCCGCAGACCCTGATCAACATCCGTCCGGTGGTGGCGGCGCTGAAGGAGTTCTTCGGTACGTCGCAGCTGTCGCAGTTCATGGACCAGACGAACCCGGTCGCCGGTCTGACGCACAAGCGGCGTCTGAACGCGCTCGGCCCGGGTGGTCTGAGCCGTGAGCGGGCCGGCTTCGAGGTTCGTGACGTGCACCCGTCGCACTACGGCCGGATGTGCCCGATCGAGACCCCGGAAGGCCCGAACATCGGTCTGATCGGCTCGCTCGCGTCGTACGGCCGGGTGAACCCGTTCGGTTTCGTCGAGACGCCGTACCGCAAGGTCGTCGAGGGCCTCGTCACCGACCAGGTGGACTACCTGACCGCGGACGAGGAGGACCGGTTCGTCATCGCGCAGGCCAACGCCGCGCTGACCGACGACAGCCGGCTCGCCGAGGACCGCGTGCTGGTCCGTCGCCGGCACGGTGAGGTCGAGCTCGCGCTCGTCGCGGACGTGGACTACATGGACGTTTCCCCGCGCCAGATGGTGTCGGTCGCGACGGCCCTGATCCCGTTCCTCGAGCACGACGACGCCAACCGCGCCCTGATGGGGTCGAACATGCAGCGCCAGGCGGTGCCGCTGATCACCTCGGACGCGCCGCTGGTCGGTACCGGCATGGAGTACCGCGGTGCGGTCGACGCCGGTGACGTGGTCGTGTCGGAGAAGGCGGGTGTGGTCAAGGAGGTCTCGGCCGACCTGATCGAGATCGCCGCCGACGACGGCACCTACCAGACCTACCGGCTGGCGAAGTTCCGCCGCTCGAACCAGGGCACCTGCATCAACCAGCGTCCGCTGGTCGACGCCGGTCAGCGGGTCGAGATCGGTTCGCCGCTCGCCGACGGTCCGTGCACCGACGAGGGCGAGATGGCCCTCGGCCGGAACCTGCTCGTGGCGTTCATGCCGTGGGAGGGTCACAACTACGAAGACGCGATCATCCTGTCGCAGCGCGTCGTTCAGCAGGACCTGCTGACCTCGATCCACATCGAGGAGCACGAGGTCGACGCTCGCGACACGAAGCTGGGTCCGGAGGAGATCACCCGGGACATCCCGAACGTCTCCGACGAGATGCTGGCCGACCTGGACGAGCGCGGCATCATCCGGATCGGCGCCGAGGTCACCACCGGTGACATCCTGGTCGGCAAGGTCACGCCCAAGGGTGAGACCGAGCTGACCCCGGAGGAGCGGCTGCTGCGCGCGATCTTCGGTGAGAAGGCGCGCGAGGTCCGCGACACGTCGCTGAAGGTCCCGCACGGCGAGAACGGCACCGTCATCGGGGTCCGGGTCTTCGACCGGGACAACGGCGACGAGCTGCCGCCGGGTGTGAACCAGCTGGTCCGGGTGTACGTCGCCCAGAAGCGCAAGATCTCCGTCGGCGACAAGCTCGCCGGACGCCACGGCAACAAGGGCGTCATCTCGAAGATCCTGCCGGTCGAGGACATGCCGTTCATGGAGGACGGCACCCAGGTCGACATCATCCTGAACCCGCTGGGCGTGCCCGGCCGGATGAACGTCGGTCAGGTCCTCGAGACGCACCTCGGCTGGGTCGCCAGCCGCGGCTGGAAGGTCGACCCGGACAGCAAGGAGGAGTGGGCGCAGCGCCTGATCAAGATCGGCGCCGGCGAAGCTCCTCCGATGACCAACGTCGCCACCCCCGTCTTCGACGGTGCGCGCGAGGAAGAGGTCACCGGCCTGCTCGGCTCGACCCTGCCGAACCGCGACGGCGACCGGATGGTCAACAGCACCGGCAAGGCCCGGCTCTTCGACGGTCGCTCCGGCGAGCCGTTCCCGGAGCCGGTCGGCGTCGGCTACATGTACATGCTGAAGCTGCACCACCTGGTGGACGACAAGATCCACGCCCGCTCGACCGGTCCGTACTCGATGATCACGCAGCAGCCGCTGGGTGGTAAGGCGCAGTTCGGTGGTCAGCGGTTCGGCGAGATGGAGGTGTGGGCCCTCGAGGCCTACGGTGCCGCCTTCGCGCTGCAGGAGTTGCTGACGATCAAGTCGGACGATGTGGTCGGTCGCGTGAAGGTCTACGAAGCGATCGTCAAGGGCGAGAACATCCCGGAGCCGGGTATCCCGGAGTCCTTCAAGGTTCTGGTCAAGGAAATGCAGTCTCTGTGTCTGAATGTCGAGGTCCTCTCGTCCGACGGAAGCCGGGTCGAGATGCGCGACAGCGAAGAGGACGTCTTCCGTGCTGCGGAGGAACTGGGTATCGACCTGTCCCGGCGGGAGCCGAACAGCGTCGAGGAGGTCTGAGCGGGTTGCCGCTCTCGATCAACAGCCGACTTTTCTCAGACCAACTTTTTACGGGAGATAACACATCGTGCTCGACGTGAACTTCTTCGACGAGCTTCGGATCGGCCTGGCCACTGCGGATGAGATCCGCCAGTGGTCGCACGGCGAGGTCAAGAAGCCGGAGACGATCAACTACCGGACGCTCAAGCCTGAGCGTGACGGCCTGTTCTGCGAGAAGATCTTCGGTCCCACCCGGGACTGGGAGTGCTACTGCGGTAAGTACAAGCGCGTTCGCTTCAAGGGCATCATCTGCGAGCGGTGTGGCGTCGAGGTCACCCGCTCCAAGGTGCGCCGCGAGCGGATGGGCCACATCGAGCTGGCCGCGCCGGTCACCCACATCTGGTACTTCAAGGGTGTCCCGTCGCGACTCGGCTACCTGCTCGACCTCGCCCCGAAGGACCTTGAGAAGGTCATCTACTTCGCGGCGTACATGATCACCGACGTCGACGACGAGGCACGGCACCGTGACCTCGCGTCGTTGGAGGGCCGGACCGACGTCGAGCGCAAGCAGCTCGAGAACCGGCGCGACAACGACATCGAGACCCGGATGAAGAAGCTGGAGGAGGACCTCGCCCAGCTCGAGGCCGAGGGCGCGAAGGCCGACGTTCGCCGCAAGGTGAAGGAAGGCGCCGAGCGTGAGGTCAAGCAGCTGCGCGACCGTGCGCAGCGCGAGATCGACCGCCTCGACGAGGTCTGGACCCGGTTCAAGAACCTGAAGGTCCAGGACCTCGAGGGTGACGAGATCCTCTACCGCGCCATGAAGGAGCGCTTCGGCAAGTACTTCGCCGGGGCGATGGGCGCGGCCGCGATCCAGCGCCGGCTCGAGACCTTCGACCTGAAGGCCGAGGCGGACAACCTGCGCGAGACGATCAAGACCGGTAAGGGCCAGCGCAAGACGCGTGCCCTGAAGCGGCTCAAGGTCGTCACCGCGTTCCTGGCCACCAACAACAGCCCGATGGGTATGGTCCTGGACTGCGTCCCGGTCATCCCGCCGGACCTGCGGCCGATGGTCCAGCTCGACGGTGGCCGGTTCGCCACCTCCGACCTGAACGACCTGTACCGCCGGGTGATCAACCGGAACAACCGCCTCAAGCGGCTGCTCGACCTCGGCGCGCCCGAGATCATCGTCAACAACGAGAAGCGGATGCTGCAGGAGGCCGTCGACGCACTGTTCGACAACGGCCGCCGTGGCCGTCCGGTCACCGGCCCGGGCAACCGGCCGCTGAAGTCGCTGTCCGACATGCTCAAGGGCAAGCAGGGCCGGTTCCGTCAGAACCTGCTCGGCAAGCGCGTCGACTACTCCGGCCGCTCCGTCATCGTGGTCGGCCCGCAGCTGAAGCTGCACCAGTGCGGTCTGCCGAAGGCGATGGCGCTGGAGCTGTTCAAGCCGTTCGTGATGAAGCGGCTGGTCGACCTCAACCACGCGCAGAACATCAAGTCCGCCAAGCGGATGGTCGAGCGTCAGCGCGCCCAGGTCTGGGACGTGCTGGAAGAGGTCATCACCGAGCACCCCGTGCTGCTGAACCGCGCGCCTACGCTGCACCGACTGGGCATCCAGGCGTTCGAGCCCCAGCTCATCGAGGGCAAGGCGATCCAGATCCACCCGCTCGTCTGTTCGGCGTTCAACGCCGACTTCGACGGTGACCAGATGGCGGTGCACCTGCCGCTGTCGGCCGAGGCCCAGGCCGAGGCGCGGATCCTGATGCTCTCGACGAACAACATCCTGAAGCCGGCCGACGGCCGTCCGGTCACGATGCCGACGCAGGACATGATCATCGGCATCTACTTCCTGACGATGCTCAAGGACGGCGCGCTGGGCGAGGGCCGGGCGTTCGGCTCCGTGGCCGAGGCCATCATGGCCTTCGACCGCGGTGAGCTGTCGCTGCAGGCCAAGATCACCCTGCGGCTCACCGGCGCGGGTGCGCCGGAGGGCTCCGAGGTGCTCTCCAACGGCGGGTTCTCCTTGGAGACCACGCTGGGCCGGGCGCTGTTCAACGAGACGCTGCCGGCGGACTACACGTTCGTCAACCTCGAGGTCGGCAAGAAGCAGCTCGGCGGGATCGTCAACGACCTGGCCGAGCGGTACACGAAGGTCGAGGTCGCGCACGCCCTCGACGCGTTGAAGGACCTCGGTTTCCGCTGGGCCACCCGGTCCGGTGTCACCGTGTCCATCGACGACTTCAGCACGCCGCCGTCCAAGCCGGAGATCATGGCGCGGTACGAGGCGCAGGCCGAGAAGGTCCAGAAGCAGTTCGAGCGGGGTCTGATCACCTCGTCCGAGCGGCGTCAGGAGCTGATCGAGATCTGGACCGGAGCCAACGCCGAGGTCGGCAAGGCGATGGAAGAGAACTTCGAGAAGCACAACCCGATCTGGATGATGGTCCACTCGGGCGCCCGAGGAAACATGATGCAGATCCGGCAGATCGCCGGTATGCGTGGTCTGGTGGCGAACCCGAAGGGCGAGATCATCGCCCGTCCGATCAAGGCCAACTTCCGCGAGGGCCTGTCGGTGGTCGAGTACTTCATCGCCACCCACGGTGCTCGTAAGGGTCTGGCCGACACCGCGCTGCGGACCGCCGACTCGGGGTACCTGACCCGTCGTCTGGTGGACGTCTCGCAGGACGTCATCATCCGCGAGGAGGACTGCGGCACCGAGCGCGGTCTGCCGAAGCAGATCGGTGAGGACGGCCCGAACGGCGTCGTCGTGCACGCGGAGAACGTCGAGACCAGCGCGTACGCACGCACCCTGGCCACCGACGTCGCGGGTGCGGACGGCTCGATCGTCCTGACCGCGGGCAGCGACCTGGGCGACGTCTCGATCGCGAAGCTGATCGAGGCCGGGGTCAAGGAGGTCAAGGTCCGCTCCGTGCTGACCTGCGACGCCAAGACCGGTACCTGCGCCAAGTGCTACGGGCGTTCGCTGGCGACCGGCAAGCCGGTCGACATCGGTGAGGCCGTCGGTATCATCGCGGCCCAGTCCATCGGTGAGCCGGGGACGCAGCTGACGATGCGTACCTTCCACACCGGTGGCGTCGCGGGTGATGACATCACCCACGGTCTGCCGCGTGTCGTCGAGCTGTTCGAGGCGCGTCAGCCGAAGGGCAAGGCGCCGATCTCGGAGGCGGCCGGCCGGATCTCGATCGAGGACACCGACAAGACCCGGAAGCTGGTGCTCACCCCGGACGACGGTTCCGAGGAGGTCGCCTACCCGGTCTCGAAGCGTGGCCGCCTGCTGATCGAAGAGGGTCAGCACGTCGAGGTCGGTCAGCAGCTCATGCAGGGCACGCCGGACCCGCAGGAAGTGCTGCGGATCCTGGGTGTTCGCAAGGCGCAGGAGCACCTGGTGGACGAGGTCCAGGCCGTGTACCGGTCGCAGGGTGTGGCCATCCACGACAAGCACATCGAGATCATCGTCCGGCAGATGCTGCGCCGGGTCACGGTGATCGAGTCGGGTGACGCCAACCTGCTGCCGGGTGAGCTCGCGGACCGCATCCTCTTCGAGGGTGAGAACCGCCGCGTGGTCGCCGAGGGCGGTACGCCGGCCTCCGGTCGCCCGGTGCTGATGGGTATCACCAAGGCCTCGCTGGCCACCGAGTCGTGGCTGTCGGCCGCCTCCTTCCAGGAGACGACCCGCGTCCTGACCGAGGCCGCGATCCACGGCAAGTCCGACTCCCTGGTCGGTCTGAAGGAGAACGTCATCATCGGAAAGCTGATCCCGGCGGGTACCGGCATGGACCGTTACCGCAACATCCGGGTGGAGCCCACCGAGGAGGCGAAGGCCGCGATGTACTCGATGGTCGGCTACGAGTCGTACGACTACGACTTCGGCCCGTCCGCCGGGCAGTCGGTCCCGCTCGACGACTTCGACCTCGGTTCGTACCAGAACTGATTCGAGTCACTCCGCCGAGGGCGGCACTCCCCACCGGGGGGTGCCGCCCTCGCGCCATTCCCGCCCCCCGTACGCCCCACCCCCAGAGGTGGGTCTCCTTCTCTTTGTGCACGACATCCGACTTTGGGCACCCACCAGTCAATTTCGCGGGCTCGGAGTGGTCGGTGGGGTCTCAAAGATGAGCTGGGTGCACAAAGAGCGGCGGGCTTGCCGGGGGATGGTGGGCTGCTCTTTGGGGTGGTTCGAACGGCTTTGCAGGTAAGGGAAATCGGTCGTTTCGGATCGTGATCGCGGAGACACTCGGGGTGGCGGCTGAAAGTGTCCGGGGCATAGTCCAAGATTGGTGCATGACGGATCTTCCGGCCTACCTGCGGCCCTTCGTCCTGAGCGTTGCGGACGGGCCTGATGTCGGGGTCGACAGGCTTGGGGAGCTCGATCTCTACCGCCCGGCCGGCAGCGCCCGGACCGGCGCGATTCTCTTTGTGCACGGTGGTCCCGCGCCGCCCGATCTCGAGGTGACCCCTCGCGACTGGCCGGTCTACCAGGGATATGCGACCGCCGCCGCTCGCCGTGGAGCGGTGGCCGCGGTCGTCGATCACAGCCTGATCCGTGGCCTGGACCAGTTGTCCACCGCCGCCGATGAGGTGGAGGCAGCGATCGGCGTACTGCGTTCTGATCCGCGCGTCGACCCGGACCGGGTCGTGCTGTGGTTCTTCTCCGGCGCCGGGCTGCTGGCGGGGGAGTGGCTGGACAGCCGCCCCGACTGGCTGCGCGGCGTCGCCCTCACCTATCCGCTGCTCGCCACCCCGCCCGGTGTCGACGATCTGGTCAACGCTGCCGAAGTTGTCGGCAAACACGACCGGGGCGGTGGGGTGGGAAATGTTTTGGGCAAAGTCTTGCCGGTGCTGCTCACCAGGGTCGGGCTCGAGCGGGATGAGCTCGCCGGCCCCGTGGCGGAGTTCGTCTCCGCGGGTGGCGCCGCGCTCGACATCATCGACGTACCGAAAGGGCACCACGGGTTCGACATGCTCGACCACACCGAAGAATCACGCGCCGCCGTCACCAAGGCTCTGGACTGGGCGATCGCCCATCTGGGCGAAGAGCCGGGACCCCAGGGCGACCTCCTCGTCCCGCCACCGAAGGCCAGGACCGCCACGACGACCACTACCGCGCGGCGTACGCCGGCGAAGCCGAAACCCGAGCCGGTGAAGGAAAAGCCGGCCGCCGAAGCCCTCCCGGTCGAGGTCGCTCGCGCGGAGACTGTTGCCGTCAAGGCCGCGCCGGCCGAGGCCGCTCGTGCGGAAGCCGCCACCACCAAGGCCGCAGCTGCCTCGCCGGAAGTTGCCGCACCCGCCAGGGCGCAACTGCCGGAGACTGAGGACGTCCTGAGCTCGATCTCCGGCACTTTCGGCGCGGCTGACACTCCCGCCGCCCGCGTGGTCGGGCGCGAGCACTCGGCGTACGCTGCGCACGATCTGGAGGCGTTCCTGGCGATGTACTCGCCGACCGCCCGGATCTCGTTTGCCGACGGCACCGATCTCAAGGGCCGGCGGTTCCTCCGCGAGCTCTACCGGCCGATGTTCGACGCCGGCCGGTGCAAGACCGAAGTGGTGCAGAAGCTGATGGTCGGCGAGTGGGTGGTCGAGCACCAGGTGGCCCACGACACCGGCGAGCCGGTGGCCAGGATCGCGTTGTACCGGGTCTCCGAAGGACTCATCACCGACGTCGAGTTCCGCTCCTGAGAAGGCGTTCCTGAGACGGTCATCCGGCTGGTGGACGGTCGGCGGCGCCGCGGAAGCGGCGCCGATCCAGGTCTCGACTGGTCTGGCGGTGATACCTGCTGCCGGGGCGGTGAGAGGTACTCCGCGGAGCCTGTAGACTGGAACAGCGGTTCAGCCTCACCACAGTGCAGTCAGTCATTTTGACCGTGCTGGAGGCAGCCGCTAGTCTTAACGATCGTGCCCGGGTCATCCTGGGCCGTCATGCGTGCCCCTCGCACCATTTGGGTCTGCGCGCGTGGCATGGGACTCCTGCCGACAGTCTGAAAGATTACGGCTCCGGTACGCCCGTGTGCACGCGACACACCCGACCGCGGGGGTCAGGCACAACAGCATGAGCAGAAAGCCGGACGACAGAAAGAGACCTACGCGGTGCCCACCATTCAGCAGCTGGTCCGCAAGGGCCGCCAGGACAAGGTGTCCAAGAACAAGACGCCCGCCCTGAAGGGTTCCCCTCAGCGTCGCGGTGTGTGCACGCGCGTCTACACCACCACGCCGAAGAAGCCGAACTCGGCCCTTCGCAAGGTCGCGCGTGTCCGCCTGACCAGCGGCATCGAGGTCACCGCGTACATCCCCGGCGTCGGCCACAACCTGCAGGAGCACTCGATCGTGCTCGTGCGTGGCGGTCGTGTGAAGGACCTGCCCGGTGTCCGGTACAAGATCATCCGCGGTTCGCTCGACACCCAGGGTGTGAAGAACCGGAAGCAGGCTCGTAGCCGTTACGGCGCGAAGAAGGAGAAGAGCTAATGCCGCGCAAGGGTCCCGCCCCGAAGCGGCCGGTCATCATCGACCCGGTCTACAGTTCGCCGCTCGTCACCCAGTTGATCTCGAAGATCCTGGTGGACGGCAAGAAGCAGATCGCGCAGAGCATCGTCTACACGGCCCTCGAGGGCACGAAGACGAAGACGGGCACCGACCCGGTCATCACGCTCAAGCGCGCGCTCGACAACGTGAAGCCCAGCATCGAGGTGAAGAGCCGCCGCGTCGGTGGCGCGACCTACCAGGTGCCGGTCGAGGTCAAGCCGGGCCGGTCGAACACCCTGGCCCTGCGGTGGCTGACGTCGTACTCCCGCGCCCGTCGCGAGAAGACGATGGCCGAGCGCCTGATGAACGAGATCCTGGACGCCTCCAACGGTCTGGGTGCCTCGGTCAAGCGTCGCGAGGACACGCACAAGATGGCCGAAGCCAACAAGGCCTTCGCCCACTACCGCTGGTGATCCGGGGTCCGCTCCGGACCTCCGCACTCACACTTTTTACGCAAGACAGAATCGAGAGGTAGACCACCGAGGTGGCCGTACAAATCACCACCGACCTGGCCAAGGTCCGCAACATCGGGATCATGGCGCACATCGACGCCGGCAAGACGACGACGACCGAGCGGATCCTCTTCTACACCGGTATCACGTACAAGATCGGTGAGGTCCACGACGGCGCTGCCACGATGGACTGGATGGAGCAGGAGCAGGAGCGCGGCATCACGATCACGTCCGCCGCGACGACCTGCACCTGGAAAGACCACACCATCAACATCATCGACACCCCCGGACACGTGGACTTCACGGTCGAGGTCGAGCGCTCGCTGCGCGTCCTCGACGGCGCGGTCGCGGTCTTCGACGGTGTCGCCGGTGTGGAGCCCCAGTCCGAGACCGTGTGGCGCCAGGCGGACCGGTACGGCGTACCGCGGATCTGCTTCGTCAACAAGCTGGACCGCACCGGTGCGGAGTTCATGCGCTGCGTCGACATGATCGTCGACCGGCTGGCGGCGACCCCGCTGGTGCTGCAGCTGCCGATCGGCGCCGAGTCCGACTTCATCGGCGTCGTCGACCTGATCGGGATGCGCGCGCTGACCTGGCGCGGCGAGACCACGATGGGTGAGGACTACACCGTCGAGGAGATCCCGGCCAGCCACACCGAGATCGCGGCCGAGTGGCGCGACAAGCTGATCGAGACGCTGGCCGAGGCCGACGACGAGATCATGGAGCTGTACCTGGAGGGCACCGAGCCCACCCAGGAGCAGGTCATGGCCGGCATCCGCCGCGCCACGATCGCCTCCAAGCTGACCCCGGTCCTGACCGGCACCGCGTTCAAGAACAAGGGCGTCCAGCCCCTGCTCGACGCGATCAACGCGTTCCTGCCCAGCCCGCTCGACGTTCCGGCCATCGAGGGCCACGACGTCAAGGACAGCGAGCAGGTCGTGCTGCGCAAGCCGGACGACAGCGAGCCGTTCTCGGCGCTGGCGTTCAAGATCGCCGCCGACCCGCACCTGGGCAAGCTCACCTTCATCCGGGTGTACTCCGGCAAGCTCGAGACCGGTACGCAGGTCCTGAACCCCACCAAGGGGCGCAAGGAGCGGATCGGCAAGATCTACCGGATGCACGCGAACAAGCGTGAAGAGATCGCCTCGATCGGCGCCGGCCACATCGTCGCCGTGATGGGTCTCAAGGACACCACCACCGGTGAGACGCTGGCCGACCCGGCCAAGCCGGTCGTGCTGGAGTCGATGCAGTTCCCGGCTCCGGTCATCTCGGTCGCCATCGAGCCCAAGTCGAAGGGCGACCAGGAGAAGCTGGGCGTCGCGATTCAGCGGCTCGCCGAGGAGGACCCGACCTTCCAGGTCCGGACCGACGAGGACACAGGCCAGACGATCATCGCCGGTATGGGTGAGCTGCACCTCGAGGTGCTGGTCGACCGGATGAAGCGCGAGTTCCGCGTCGAGGCCAACGTCGGCAAGCCGCAGGTGGCCTACCGCGAGACCATCAAGAAGAAGGTCGAGAAGGTCGACTACACGCACAAGAAGCAGACCGGTGGTTCGGGTCAGTTCGCGCGTGTGATCATCAACATCGAGCCGACGTCGGCCGAGGCGGGTGGCGAGGGCGGTTACGAGTTCGTCAACGCCGTCACCGGTGGCCGCATCCCCCGGGAGTACATCCCGTCGGTGGACGAGGGCGCGCAGGAAGCCATGGAGTTCGGCGTCCTGGCCGGGTACCCGATGGTGGACGTCAAGGTCACGCTGACCGACGGCGCCTACCACGACGTGGACTCCTCGGAGCTCGCGTTCAAGATCGCCGGTTCGATGGCCTTCAAGGATGCCGCCCGTCGGGCGAATCCGGTCATCCTGGAGCCGATGTTCGCGGTCGAGGTGATCACCCCCGAGGACTACATGGGTGAAGTGATCGGTGACCTCAACTCGCGGCGTGGCCAGATCCAGTCGATGAACGAGGGACCTGGTGGCAGCCGGGCTATCAAAGCCACGGTGCCGCTGTCCGAGATGTTCGGGTATGTGGGTGACCTGCGGTCGAAGACCCAGGGTCGGGCCTCTTACTCGATGCAGTTCGATTCCTACGCCGAGGTTCCGAAGAACGTGGCGGAAGAGATCATCAAGAAGGCCCGCGGCGAGTAATCTCGCTCCGGTCCAACCAACCCACAGCGCGTCGGCGTACGGCGTAAGTCAACACTTTTCAGGAGGGCCCCAGTGGCTAAGGCGAAGTTCGAGCGGACTAAGCCGCACGTCAACATCGGCACCATCGGTCACATCGACCACGGTAAGACCACTCTTACCGCGGCGATCACCAAGGTGCTGCACGACAAGTACCCGACCCTGAACGAGGCGTCGGCCTTCGATCAGATCGACAAGGCGCCGGAAGAGCGTCAGCGCGGTATCACCATCTCCATCGCGCACGTCGAGTACCAGACCGAGGCGCGGCACTACGCCCACGTCGACTGCCCGGGTCACGCGGACTACATCAAGAACATGATCACCGGTGCGGCCCAGATGGACGGTGCGATCCTGGTCGTCGCCGCCACCGACGGCCCGATGCCGCAGACGCGTGAGCACGTGCTGCTCGCCCGTCAGGTCGGCGTGCCGGCGATGGTCGTCGCGCTGAACAAGTGCGACATGGTCGACGACGAGGAGATCCTGGAGCTCGTCGAGCTCGAGGTTCGCGAGCTGCTCTCGGAGCAGGAGTTCGACGGCGACAACGCGCCGATCGTCCGCGTCGCCGCTCACCCGGCGCTGCAGGGCGACGCCAAGTGGGGCGAGTCGATCATCGAGCTGATGGACGCCGTCGACTCCTACATCCCGCAGCCGGAGCGCGAGGTCGACAAGCCGTTCCTGATGCCGGTCGAGGACGTCTTCACGATCACCGGTCGTGGCACCGTCATCACCGGCCGGATCGAGCGCGGCATCGTCAAGGTCAACGAGACCGTCGACATCGTCGGCATCCGTGAGACCAAGCAGACGACCACGGTCACCGGTATCGAGATGTTCCGCAAGCTGCTCGACGAGGGCCAGGCTGGTGAGAACGTCGGTCTGCTGCTTCGTGGCACCAAGCGCGAGGACGTCGAGCGCGGCATGGTTGTCATCAAGCCGGGCACCACGACCCCGCACACCGCCTTCGAGGCTTCGGTCTACATCCTCTCGAAGGAGGAGGGCGGCCGGCACACGCCGTTCTTCCAGAACTACCGCCCGCAGTTCTACTTCCGCACCACGGACGTGACCGGCGTCGTCACCCTCCCCGAGGGCACCGAGATGGTCATGCCGGGCGACAACACCGACATGAACGTCGAGCTGATCCAGCCGATCGCCATGGAAGAGAACCTGAAGTTCGCGATCCGTGAAGGTGGCCGCACCGTCGGCGCCGGCCGGGTCACCAAGATCATCAAGTGATCTCACGAGGTCCGCGAGGGCTCGCAGTCTGAGCCTCGCGGACCTCTGCTTTGCGCCCGATCCCCGCTCAGGTGGGCTGGGGATCGGGTTCAGAGCCACCCGATTGGCGTTTCGGCGCTGATCTCTGGCACAATATTCAGGTTGCTCAGGCGAGGTTGCCGGGGCGCGCCCCAGATCGCAGATCTGGCTGGTGCGCCGGACCGGAGACCATGCCGAGGCCCGGTCCGAGACCGAGCCCCGATCCCCAAGCCCTGGTCGAAGAAGCGGTGAGTCACGCGCGTTCCGCGCACGCGACACACCCGACCGCGGGGGTCGGAGCAACGTAGACGTTGACGATAGAGAAGGACGAAGCGAAGCGATGGCGGGACAAAAGATCCGCATCCGGCTGAAGGCCTACGACCACGAGGTCATCGACAGCTCGGCACGCAAGATTGTCGACACGGTGACGCGTACTGGTGCGAAGGTTGCTGGCCCGGTGCCGTTGCCGACGGAAAAGAACGTGTTCTGCGTCATCCGCTCGCCGCACAAGTACAAGGACAGCCGCGAGCACTTCGAGATGCGCACCCACAAGCGGCTCATCGACATCATCGACCCCACGCCGAAGACCGTCGACTCGCTGATGCGGCTCGACCTGCCGGCGGGCGTCGACATCGAGATCAAGCTCTGAGGGACGCGAACAGCTGATGAGCACTTCCACTAAGAACACGCGAGGGCTGCTGGGCACCAAGCTCGGCATGACCCAGACCTGGGACGAGAACAACCGAGTCGTCCCCGTCACCGTGATCCAGGCCGGCCCGTGTGTCGTCACCGGGGTCCGGACCGCGGCCGACGCCGGCTACGACGGCGTCCAGATCGCCTTCGGCGACATCGACCCGCGCAAGGTGACCAAGCCCATGCGCGGTCACTTCGACAAGGCCGGCGTGACGCCGCGGCGGCACCTGCTCGAGCTGCGGACCGCCGACGCCAGCGAGTACACGCTGGGCCAGGAGATCAAGGCCGAGGCCTTCGAGGCCGGCGAGCTGGTCGACGTCTCCGCCACCAGCAAGGGCAAGGGTTTCGCCGGTGTGATGAAGCGGCACGGCTTCCACGGTCTGCGCGCCACCCACGGTGTCCACAAGAAGCACCGCTCGCCGGGTTCCATCGGCGGCTGCGCCACCCCGGGCCGGGTTTTCAAGGGTCTGAAGATGGCGGGCCGGATGGGCCACGAGCAGGTCACCACGCAGAACATCACCGTGCACGCCATCGACGCGGACCGCGGTCTGATCCTGCTCAAGGGCGCCGTTCCCGGCCCCAAGGGCGGCCTCGTGCTGATCCGCAACGCCGCGAAGGGGGCTGCCAAGTGAGCACCGTCGACGTTCTCGCCGTCAAGGGCGACAAGGTCACCAAGAAGGGCACCGCCGAGCTTCCGGCCGAGCTCTTCGACGTCCAGGTCAACATCCCGCTGATCCACCAGGTCGTGGTGGCGCAGCTGGCCGCGGCCCGTCAGGGCACGCACAAGGTCAAGCGCCGTGGCGAGGTGTCCGGTGGTGGCGCCAAGCCGTACCGCCAGAAGGGCACCGGTCGCGCCCGTCAGGGTTCGACCCGCGCGCCGCAGTTCACCGGTGGTGGCGTCGTCCACGGCCCCACGCCGCGTGACTACAGCCAGCGGACCCCGAAGAAGATGATCGCCGCCGCGCTCCGCGGTTCGCTGTCGGACCGGGCCCGTGACGGCCGGATCTTCGTGGTCGAGAGCTTCCTCGACGGCGAGACCCCGTCCACCAAGGGCGCACTCAACGTGCTGGCCCAGGTGACCGACCCGGGCAAGGCCCTGGTCGTCGTGGACCGCGCCGATGACAGCACCTGGCTGAGCCTGCGCAACGTGCAGCACGTGCACCTGATCGCGGCCGACCAGCTGAACGCGTACGACGTGCTGTGCAGCGACTCGGTGGTTTTCACCCTGGCCGCTCTGGACAGCTTCGTCGCCGGCGCACCCAAAGGTAAGTCCGTGAAGGCCGTCGCAACGTCGACCGAGGCCGAGCAGGAGGTTGAAGCATGAGCCACGGAGTGAACAAGGACCCGCGGGACGTGCTGCTGCGGCCGGTCGTGAGCGAGAAGAGCTACGGCCTGCTGGACGAGCAGAAGTACACGTTCGAGGTCGCTCCCGACGCCAACAAGACCGAGATCAAGCTCGCGGTCGAGAAGGTGTTCAAGGTCAAGGTGAACGACGTCAACACGCTGAACCGCAAGGGCAAGCGCCGCCGCACGCGTGCGGGCTGGGGCAAGCGCCCGGACACCAAGCGGGCGATCGTGACCCTCAAGGGTGACGACCGCATCGATATCTTCGGAGGCCAGTCGTAATGGGTATCCGCAAATACAAGCCGACAACGCCGGGCCGTCGTGGCTCGAGCGTGGCCGACTTCGTCGAGCTCACCCGTTCGACCCCTGAGAAGTCGCTGCTGCGCCCGCTGCCGAAGAAGGGTGGCCGCAACAACAGCGGCAAGATCACCACTCGGCACCAGGGTGGCGGCCACAAGCGTGCGTACCGCCTGATCGACTTCAAGCGCTACGACAAGGACGGCGTGCCGGCGAAGGTCGCGCACATCGAGTACGACCCGAACCGCACCGCGCGGATCGCACTGCTGCACTACGTCGACGGCGAGAAGCGCTACATCCTCGCCCCGACCAACCTGAAGCAGGGCACCGTCGTCGAGAACGGCCCGGCCGCCGACATCAAGATCGGCAACAACCTGCCGCTGCGCAACATCCCGGTCGGCTCCACGATCCACGCTGTCGAGCTGCGTCCGGGCGGTGGCGCCAAGATGGGCCGCTCCGCCGGTACCAGCATTCAGCTGGTCGCCAAGGAGGGCCGGATGGCAACCCTGCGGATGCCGTCCGGCGAGGTCCGGATGGTCGACGTTCGCTGCCGCGCCACCCTCGGTGAGGTCGGCAACGGCGAGCAGTCGAACATCAACTGGGGCAAGGCCGGCCGGATGCGCTGGAAGGGCAAGCGCCCGACCGTCCGTGGTGTCGCGATGAACCCGGTCGACCACCCGCACGGTGGTGGTGAGGGTAAGACCTCGGGTGGACGTCACCCGGTGTCCCCGTGGGGCAAGCCCGAGGGCCGTACCCGTACCCGCAAGGAAAGCGACCGCATGATCGTCCGGCGCCGCAAGGCCGGCAAGAAGCGCTGATAGGAGCCGGCCAGAATGCCACGCAGCTTGAAGAAGGGCCCGTTCGTCGACCACCACCTGGCCAAGAAGGTGGAGGTGCAGAACGAAAAGGGCACCAAGAATGTCATCAAGACCTGGTCCCGCCGATCGATGATCGTGCCGGACATGATCGGCCACACGATTGCGGTGCACGACGGCCGCAAGCACGTGCCGGTGTTCGTGACGGACGCGATGGTCGGGCACAAGCTCGGCGAGTTCGCCCCGACCCGGACGTTCAAGGGTCACGAGAAGGACGACCGGAAGTCACGGCGTCGCTGACCGCTGGTCAGTTGACGACGCGAAAGCAACCTACGGAGAGATTCGAACATCATGAGCGTTCAAGAGCGTAGGGCCGTCAGTGCCCGTCGCGAGAGCCTGCTGGGCGAGCAGCCCGGGGCCTTCGCGGTCGCGCGCTTCGTCCGCGTGACGCCGATGAAGGCGCGTCGCGTGGCCGATCTGGTGCGCGGTGTGGGCGTCGACGACGCACTCGCCACTCTGAAGTTCGCCCCGCAGGCCGCTGCCGCGACCGTGTACAAGGTCGTCGACAGCGCCGCGGCGAACGCCGAGGGCACCGAGCACCTGAGCCGGGACGAGCTGATCGTCTCGAAGATCTTGGTCGACGAGGGACCGACGCTGAAGCGTCACCGCCCCCGCGCCCAGGGTCGGGCCACCCGGATCGACAAGCGGACCAGCCACATCACCGTTGTGGTGCAGCCGCGCGTCATCGAGGAGCCCGTCGCGAAGGCGCCGGCCAAGAAGACCGCCAAGAAGGCGGACGAGGCCTCGGCAGCGACTGCCAAGAAGGCCCCGGCCAAGAAGACGGCGAAGAAGGCTGCCGAGAAGTCGGACGCAGCCGACAAGCCGGCCAAGAAGGCCACCGCCAAGAAGGCGGCAGCCAAGAAGGCCACCGCTGAGAAGAAGGAGTCCTGACGTGGGACAGAAGGTTAACCCGCACGGGTTCCGTCTCGGCATCAGCACCGATCACAAGAGCCGTTGGTACGCCGACAAGCTGTACAAGGACTACGTCGGCGAGGACGTCAAGATCCGCAAGCTGCTGAGCAAGGGCATGGAGCGCGCCGGCATCTCCCGTGTGGAGATCGAGCGCACCCGTGACCGGGTTCGGGTCGACATCCACACTGCCCGTCCGGGCATCGTCATCGGTCGCCGCGGCGCCGAGGCGGACCGGATCCGGGGCAGCCTGGAGGAGCTCACCGGCAAGCAGGTGCAGCTGAACATCCTCGAGGTGAAGAACGCCGAGGTCGACGCGCAGCTGGTCGCACAGGGTGTGGCCGAGCAGCTGTCCGGCCGCGTGGCGTTCCGCCGCGCGATGCGCAAGGCGATGCAGACCACCATGCGTGGCGGCGCCCTGGGCATCCGGATCCAGTGCTCCGGCCGGCTCGGTGGCGCGGAGATGTCGCGCTCGGAGTTCTACCGCGAGGGTCGGGTGCCGCTGCACACGCTGCGCGCCGACATCGACTACGGCTTCTACGAGGCCCGCACGACCTTCGGCCGGATCGGCGTGAAGGTCTGGATCTACAAGGGTGACGTGGCCGGCTCCCGGGCCGAGCGCGAAGCGCAGGCCGCGGCCCGCGCCGCCACCCAGCAGCGTCGGCCCGCCCGTCGCGACGACCGCGGTGGCCGTGGTGGCGACCGTGACCGTGGCGGCGACCGTGGTGGCCGTAACAACAGCGGCGGTGGCCGGGACAACGCGCGGAACGCGGCTCCGGTCGCCGAGGCGACTGCTCCCGCGGCCGACAAGCCCGCCGAGACGACCGGAACGGAGAGCTGAACCGTGCTCATCCCCCGCAAGGTCAAGCACCGCAAGCAGCACCACCCGAAGCGCTCCGGCGCTGCCAAGGGCGGTACGACGCTGGCGTTCGGTGAGTTCGGCATCCAGGCGCTGGAAAGCCACTACGTCACCAACCGGCAGATCGAGTCCGCGCGTATCGCGATGACCCGGCACATCAAGCGTGGCGGAAAGGTCTGGATCAACATCTACCCGGACCGCCCGCTGACCAAGAAGCCGGCCGAGACCCGGATGGGTTCCGGTAAGGGTTCGCCGGAGTGGTGGATCGCGAACGTGAAGTCCGGTCGCGTGATGTTCGAGCTCTCCGGTGTGCCGGAGGACGTCGCCCGCGAGGCCATGCGCCGCGCGATTCACAAGTTGCCGATGAAGTGCCGCTTCATCACCCGAGAGGCAGGTGAGAACTGATGGCTATCCTGACCGCCGCCGAGCTGCGGAACCTGGGCCGGGACGAGCTGCTGAGCAAGCTCGCCGAAGCCAAGGAGGAGCTGTTCAACCTCCGGTTCCAGGCTGCCACCGGACAGCTGGAGTCGCACGGCCGGCTGCGCGCCGTCCGTAAGGACATCGCCCGCATCTACACGGTGCTGACCGAGCGTGCGCTCGGCATCACCGAAGAGGTCGACGCTCCGGTTGCCGCAGCTGAGGTCGAAGAGACCGACGCTGCGGACGACACCGAGAAGGCCGAGGCCAAGGCATGACCGAGAACGTGAAGGACGAGACCGTGAGCACGACCCCCGAGCGCGCCAGCCGCAAGACCCGTGAGGGTCTGGTGCTGAGCGACAAGATGGACAAGACCGTCACCGTCGAGGTCGAGGACCGGGTCAAGCACAAGCTCTACGGCAAGGTCATCCGCCGCACGAGCAAGCTCAAGGCACACGACGAGCAGAACGCCGCCGGTATCGGCGACCGGGTCCTCCTGATGGAGACCCGGCCGCTGTCGGCGACCAAGCGCTGGCGCGTCGTCGAGATCCTCGAGAAGGCCAAGTAAGCGTTCCGGCCTGCGTTTCGGGTCCGGCAACCAATCGAAATTATTCGTTCCGCAAGGCTCATGTGAATGAGAACCAGCGAGACAACCAGGAGATCAACAGATGATCCAGCAGGAGTCGCGACTGAAGGTCGCCGACAACACGGGCGCAAAGGAAATTCTTTGCATCCGCGTTCTCGGTGGCTCCGGTCGGCGCTACGCCGGTGTCGGTGACACGATCGTCGCCACCGTCAAGGACGCGATCCCGGGTGGCGGCGTCAAGAAGGGCGACGTCGTCAAGGCCGTCATCGTTCGCACCGTGAAGGAGCGCCGGCGTCCGGACGGCTCCTACATCCGGTTCGACGAGAACGCCGCGGTGATCCTCAAGGCCGATGGCGAGCCGCGCGGCACCCGTATCTTCGGGCCGGTCGGCCGGGAGCTGCGCGAGAAGCGCTTCATGAAGATCATCTCGCTCGCACCGGAGGTGCTCTGAGATGGCTGCACAGCGCAAGTTGCACGTGAAGAAGGGCGATCAGGTCCGCGTGATCGCCGGTAAGTCCAAGGGTCTCGAAGGCAAGATCATTCAGGTCCTGCCGGATGCCGAGAAGGTCATCGTCGAGGGCGTGAACCGGGTCAAGAAGCACACCAAGGTGCAGCAGGCCCAGCGCGGCGGCACCACGGGTGGCATCGTCACCCAGGAAGCCCCGATCCACGTCTCCAACGTGATGCTTCTGGTCGAGGTCGAGAAGGACGGCAAGAAGCAGAAGGTGACCACCCGCGTCGGTTACAACCGCGTCGAGGTGCAGAAGCGGCGCCCCGACGGTTCGACGTACTCCGGTTTCCGGAGCGTCCGGATCGCGCGGCGTACCGGCGAGGAGATCTGATGACCGAGACAGCGACCGAGCGGGTTCTGCCCCGGCTGAAGACGAAGTACCGCGAGGAGATCGTCGGCAAGCTGAACGAGGAGTTCAGCTACGCCAACGTGATGCAGGTCCCCGGCCTGACCAAGATCGTGGTGAACATGGGCGTCGGCGAGGCGGCCCGTGACTCCAAGCTGATCGACGGCGCCGTCAAGGACCTGGCCGCGATCACCGGCCAGAAGCCGCAGGTGACGAAGGCCCGCAAGTCCATCGCCCAGTTCAAGCTGCGCGAAGGCATGCCGATCGGTGCGCACGTCACGCTGCGCGGCGACCGGATGTGGGAGTTCCTCGACCGGCTGCTGTCGCTCGCGCTGCCCCGGATCCGCGACTTCCGCGGTCTGTCCCCGAAGCAGTTCGACGGCACCGGGAACTACACCTTCGGTCTGACCGAGCAGGTGATGTTCCACGAGATCAACCAGGACCGCATCGACCGGGTCCGCGGCATGGACATCACCGTGGTGACCACCGCCAAGAACGACGACGAGGGCCGGGCCCTGCTGCGGGCACTCGGCTTCCCGTTCAAGGAGAACTGACGTGGCGAAGACAGCACTGAAGGTCAAGCAGGCCCGGACGCCGAAGTTCGCGGTGCGCGGTTACACCCGTTGCCAGCGCTGCGGCCGGCCGAAGGCGGTCTTCCGCAAGTTCGGCCTCTGCCGGATCTGCCTGCGGGAGATGGCGCACCGGGGCGAGCTGCCCGGCGTGACCAAGTCCAGCTGGTGACCGTCTCCACCCCAGATCTTTTCTCCCTTCACCATCTAGTCACCGTAGGTCGCCGGACGGCGAAACCACGGCGGGAAAGAGGCCCCAGGCCATGACAATGACCGACCCGATCGCAGACATGCTGACGCGTCTGCGCAACGCCAACCAGGCGTACCACGAGTCGACCTCGATGCCGTACAGCAAGATCAAGCAGGGCATCGCCGACATCCTCCAGCAGGAGGGTTACATCTCCTCCTACAAGGTCGAGGAGCCCAAAGAGGGCGCCGTCGGCAAGACCCTGATCGTCGACCTGAAGTTCGGCCCGACCCGGGAGCGGTCCATCGCGGGCGTTCGCCGGATCTCGAAGCCGGGCCTGCGGGTCTACGCGAAGTCGACCAACCTGCCGAAGGTCCTCGGTGGCCTGGGTGTCGCGATCATCTCGACCTCCCAGGGACTGCTGACCGACCGTCAGGCCAAGCACAAGGGCGTTGGCGGGGAAGTCCTCGCCTACGTCTGGTGACGAAGAACCGGAAGGAGGACCACTCTCATGTCTCGCATCGGTAAGCTCCCGATCACGGTCCCGTCCGGCGTCGACGTCACGATCGACGGCCAGACGGTCACCGTGAAGGGTCCCAAGGGTCAGCTCTCGCACGTTGTTGCGGAGCCCATCGCGGTCGCCCGCGACGAGGACGGCACCATCGCCGTCTCGCGTCCGGACGAGCAGCGCAAGAGCAAGGAACTGCACGGCCTCTCCCGCACCCTGATCGCCAACCTGGTGACCGGCGTGACGGACGGCTACGAGAAGAAGCTCGAGATCGTCGGCGTCGGGTACCGCGTCCTGGCCAAGGGACCGACCCAGCTGGAGTTCTCGCTCGGGTACAGCCACACGATCACCGTGGACGCACCCGAGGGCATCACGTTCAACGTCGAGGCCCCGACCCGTTTCTCGGTGATCGGGATCGACAAGCAGTCGGTCGGCGAGGTCGCTGCCAACATCCGCAAGCTGCGCAAGCCCGAGCCCTACAAGGGCAAGGGTGTGCGGTACGCCGGCGAGCAGGTCCGCCGCAAGGTCGGAAAGGCTGGTAAGTAACCCATGGCGATCGGACTGCGTCACAACAAGCACTCCGCCAAGAAGACGGCGTCGCGACTGCGTCGCCAGATCCGGGTCCGGAAGAAGATCAACGGAACCCCGGACCGCCCGCGCCTGGTGGTCACCAAGTCGTCGAAGCACCTGTTCGTTCAGGTCATCGACGACGTGGCCGGCAAGACGCTGGTCTCCGCCTCCACCATGGAGGCCGACCTGCGCGGCGCGACGGACAACAAGACGGACAAGGCCAAGACCGTCGGCGGCCTCATCGCCGACCGGGCCAAGGCCGCGGGCATCGACTCGGTCGTCTTCGACCGGGCCGGCAACAAGTACCACGGCCGGATCGCGGCACTGGCCGACGCCGCCCGTGAGAACGGGCTCGGCTTCTGATGGCGACACACAAGGAAGAAGGTAGTTCGAAATGAGCGGAGGCCAGCAGCGTCGCGGAGGCGGCGCCGGTGGTGAGCGCCGTGGCCGCGACGGTGGTCGTGGTGCGGCAGCTGACAAGACCGCCTACATCGAGCGCGTGGTTGCCATCAACCGTGTTGCCAAGGTCGTGAAGGGTGGTCGTCGCTTCAGCTTCACCGCCCTCGTGGTCGTCGGCGACGGCGAAGGCACCGTCGGTGTGGGTTACGGCAAGGCCAAGGAGGTGCCCGCGGCGATCGCCAAGGGCGTCGAGGAGGCCAAGAAGGCATTCTTCAAGGTGCCGCGTATTCAGGGCACCATCCCGCACCCGGTCCAGGGCGAGAAGGCCGCAGGCGTTGTCATGCTGCGTCCGGCCGCTCCCGGTACCGGTGTGATCGCGGGTGGCTCGGCACGCGCCGTACTGGAGTGCGCCGGCATTCACGACATCCTCAGCAAGTCGCTGGGTTCCTCCAACGCGATCAACGTGGTGCACGCCACGGTGGCCGCGCTGCAGGCCCTGGAGACCCCGGAGGCCGTGGCCGCGCGCCGTGGCCTGCCGGTCGAGCACGTCGCTCCGGCAGCGCTGCTGAAGGCGCGGGCGGAGGTGGCTTCCTGATGGCACGCTTGAAGGTCACGCAGATCCGTTCGGGCATCGGTGGCAAGCAGAACCAGCGCGACACGCTGCGGACCCTGGGCGTCAAGCGGATCGGCGACAGCGCCGTCCACGAGGACCGTCCCGAGGTGCGTGGCATGGTCCGCACGGTTCGCCACCTCATCACCGTCGAGGAGGTCGACTGACATGGCGCTGAAGGTTCATCACCTGCGCCCGGCGCCCGGTGCCAAGACCGCCAAGACCCGCGTGGGTCGCGGTGAGGGCAGCAAGGGCAAGACCGCCGGTCGCGGTACCAAGGGCAGCAAGGCCCGTAACAACATCCCCGAGTACTTCGAGGGTGGCCAGATGCCGCAGCACATGCGGCTCCCGAAGCTGAAGGGCTTCAAGAGCAGGAACCGAGTGGAGTTCCAGGTCGTTAACCTGGACAAGCTCGGACAACTGTTCCCCGAAGGTGGCGAGGTCGGCGTAGCCGAACTGGTCGCCAAGGGCGCGGTCCGTCGTGGTCAGCCGGTGAAGGTGCTGGGTGACGGCGAACTGACCGTCGCTCTGCAGGTCTCGGCGCACAAGTTCTCGAAGTCGGCTCTGGAGAAGATCCAGGCCGCCGGGGGGACCACCACCGAGGTGTGACATGCGGTCCAGGGCTCGTAACGCCCGGTGCTTGATACTCTGCACCGGTCGGACGGGCCCTGGTTCGTCTCTTGCCCGGCTGCTATGCCAGACCCTTGCCCTGCCCGGGGCAGAGGAAACATGTGGGAGGACAGGGTGTTAGGCGCCTTTGCCAACGCGTTCAAGACTCCGGACCTGCGCCGGAAGATCTTGTTCGTGCTCTTCATCGTCGTGATCTTCCGGATCGGCTCCGTCGTGCCGGCCCCCGGCGTGAACGTCCAGTCGCTGCACACGTGTATCAAGGGAACCCAGACTGGCGCGAACGCCAATCTGTACAACTTGATCAACCTGTTCTCCGGCGGCGCACTGCTCCAGCTCGCGATCTTCGCGCTGGGCATCATGCCGTACATCACCGCCAGCATCATCCTGCAGCTGCTCACCGTGGTGATCCCGCGGCTGGAGTCGCTGAAGAAGGAGGGCCAGGCGGGTCAGGCGAAGATCACCCAGTACACCCGGTTCCTGACCGTCGGTCTGGCGATCCTGCAGTCGACCGCGTTCGTGGCGCTCGCCCGGACCCCGGGGCGGCTGTTCCAGGGCTGCACCGAGCCGCTGCTGTACAAGGACGACTGGTTCCACGTCACCGTCATGGTGCTGACCATGACCGCCGGTACCGGCGTGATCATGTGGCTCGGCGAGCTGATCACCGACCGTGGTGTCGGTAACGGTATGTCGATCCTGATCTTCACCCAGATCGTGGCGACCTTCCCGACCAACCTGTGGAGCATCCGCAAGCAGAAGGGCTTCGCGACCTTCTTCATCGTGCTCGCGGTCGGTCTGGTGATCATGGCCGCGGTCATCTTCATCGAACAGGCGCAGCGCCGGATCCCGGTGCAGTACGCCAAGCGGATGGTCGGCCGGAAGATGTTCGGCGGGACCTCCACCTACATTCCGCTGAAGGTGAACCAGGCCGGTGTCATCCCGGTCATCTTCGCCTCCAGTCTGCTGTACCTCCCAGTTCTCGTCAGTCAGTTCCAGGCGGACAAGAAATGGGCGATCTGGATCCAAGGAAACCTGGTCAAGGGCGACCACCCGATCTACATGGCTACGTACGTCGCCCTGATCCTGTTCTTCACCTACTTCTACGTCTCGATCACCTTCAACCCGAAGGAAGTCGCGGACAACATGAAGAAGTACGGCGGCTTCATCCCGGGTATCCGGGCCGGCCGGCCGACCGAGGAATACCTGGGCTACGTGCTGAACCGCATCACTCTGCCGGGTGCCATCTACCTGGCCGTGCTGTCGCTGATTCCGCTGATCGCCCTGGTCCTGGCCGGTGCGAACCAGAACTTCCCGTTCGGTGGTACGTCGATCCTGATCATGGTCGGCGTGGGCCTGGACACGGTGAAGCAGATCGAGTCTCAGCTGCAGCAACGCAACTACGAAGGGTTCTTGCGCTGATGAGACTGTTGCTGATGGGTCCGCCCGGGGCGGGCAAGGGCACGCAGGCAAAGGTGCTTGCGGAACGCCTGAATATCCCGGCCGTGTCCACCGGCGACATCTTCCGAGCGAACGTGAAGGACGAGACGCCGCTCGGGCTCGAGGCCAAGCGCTTCATGGACGCCGGGGACTACGTTCCCGACGAGGTCACCAACGCGATGGTGCGCGACCGGCTGTCGGAGGCCGACGCCGGGGACGGGTTCCTGCTCGACGGGTACCCGCGCACGCTCGCCCAGGTGGGCACGCTGGACGGCATCCTGGCCGAGCACGGCCACAAGCTGGACGCGGTGGTGGCGCTGGTCGCCGACATCGACGTCCTGGTGGACCGGATGACCAAGCGCGCCCACACCGACGGCCGCTCGGACGACTCCGAAGAGGTCATCCGGCACCGTCAGGACGTGTACACCGCCGAGACCAAGCCGCTGCTGGCCGTTTACGGTCAGCGCGGGCTGCTGGTCGAGGTGGACGGCGTCGGCGAGATCGACGAGGTCAGCGAGCGCGTGATCGCGGCCCTCAAGTCGCTGACCGACTAGCAGAGAAGAACGCTGTGATCTTCAAGGACCGCGGGATCGAGATCAAGACCCGCGAACAGATCCTCGCCATGCGAGCGGCCGGCCTGGTGGTCGGCCGCACGCTGGAGCTGCTCCGGGACGCGGTCAAGCCCGGGATCAGCACCGGTGAGCTCGACGCGATCGCCGAGGACAACATCCGGTCCTCCGGCGCGACGCCGTCGTTCAAGGGCTACCACGGCTTCACCGGCTCGATCTGCGCCTCGGTGAACGACGAGATCGTGCACGGCATCCCCGGTGAGCGGGTGCTGGCCGAGGGCGACCTGATCTCGATCGACTGCGGTGCGATCGTCAACGGGTGGCACGGCGACGCCGCGATCACGGTGCCGGTCGGCACGGTCGGCGACGACCTGCTCGAGCTGGCCCGGATCTGCGAGGAGTCGATGTGGCGCGGCTTCGCGGCCGCGAAGCTCGGTGGCCGGCTGACCGACATCTCCGCGGCGGTCGAGGCGCATGTGCGCGCCAACTCGTCGTACGGGATCGTCGAGGACTTCGTCGGGCACGGGATCGGTTCGGCGATGCACCAGCCGCCGAACGTGCCGAACTTCGGCAAGCCGGGCCGCGGCCCGAAGCTGGTCGAGGGCCTCGCCCTGGCGGTCGAGCCGATGCTGACGCTGGGCAAGCAGGACAACCACACGCTCGACGACGACTGGACCGTGGTGACCGACGACGGTCGCGCGGCCGCTCACACCGAGCACACGTTCACTCTCACTCCGCAGGGTCCGTGGGTGCTGACCGCTCTCGACGGTGGCGCGGCCAAGCTGGCCGAGCTCGGCGTCACCTGCGGCGCTTTGGCCGACTGACCCGTCAGCCGGTACGACGACCTGCGGCGTCCGTCCATCGGGGGACGCGCGCGGTCCCGTGCTGAGGCACACTTGAGACATGCCTCAGTACCAGCCGCATCAGCGATTCACCGAAGCCGACCGGGAAAAGATCGCCGGCCGGTTGCGGGACGCGTTCGCCGACGGCCGGCTGGATCAGCCCGAGTTCTCGTCGCGTCTCGATCAGTTGTACGAGGTTCAGACGTACGGCGAGCTCGAGCCGCTGGTGCGCGACCTGCCGCCGACGAAGACGTACCAGACTCCTGCCGTCGTTCAGGACCAGAAGCCCGCGCCGGCACCGGGTGAGTTCCCGACCAAGGAAGTGCAGCCGCGGCGCAACAACGGGCTGCTGGCGCTCGGCGGCGGCTTCACCGGCATCGTCGCGATCAATGTGGTGATCTGGTTCGTGATCGGGGTTTCGAGCGGGCACTGGCCGCACTTCTGGCCGGTGTGGCTGATGATTCCGTGGGCCTTCATCGCCCTGGGCAATCTCGGAAAGCGCCGTTGAGCCGGCAGCTCCGGCCCGCGCTCACCTGGCAACTACGGCAGGGATCCGCGCTCGTCTACGTGATCTGGTTCGCGGTCGCCGTACCGCTGGTGATCGTCGGGCTGCTGGTGGAACCACGGTGGGTGGGCTGGTTCATGCTCGGCTGGTTCGCGGTGCTGGTGGTGTTCACGCTGGCGATGCGGGCGGCCGACGTACGGCTGCAGAAAGCGTGGGCGCGAGCAGCGCGCGAGCTCGGCTGGCGGATGTCGGCCGCCGGGCCGGAGGTGCTCGAGCGCTGGCCGTTCCCGCCGTTCGATCTGGATCCACGGGCCTCGGTCGCCGAGGTGACGACCGGGCGGCACCGCGGCCGGGAGTTCGTTGCCGGTGAGTTCCGGCACCGCGTCCGGCGCCGCAATCTCGGTTTCGACTTTCTTGATCTGCAGGTCGACCGTCCGTTGCCGCCACTTCAGGTGCTGCCGGCCGGGCTGGGGGCGGTGGCGGCTGCAGGCCTGCTTCCGCTGCGTCTGGACATCGAGGGTCTCCCAACCCGCTACGACCTCTTCAACGGCCGCGAGGACCACGCTCAGGCGCTGCTGCATCCCCGTGCGGTCGAGGTGCTGGCCGGCGTCGCCCCGTTCGGCTTCAGCTGCGAGGGACGCCGGTTCGTCGCGATCCTCCCGGCGTACCGGGACACCACTACGGCGTTGGCCCAGCTCGATGCGGCCTGCGATCTGCTGGACCTGATGCCTGAGCAGTTGTGGCGTGAGGGCGAGCAGTGGGCGGCTACGCGATCAACCTGATCAGGGCAGCCAGGTCCTCGTCGCCGTGACCGGAGGCGACGGCCTTCTGGAGCAGCTCGCCCATCGGTCTCAGCAGCATCGGGTCGACGCCTTGGGCTTCTGCTGTGTCGATCAGGTTGTGGTACGCCGCTGCCTGCATGGCCAGGTTGGATCCGGCCGAACCGGTCTCCGGCGGGTTCTCGAGGTCGGCCGCCATCCGCGGTACCGATCCCAGCATGGCGGTCAGCCAGGGGAGCAGCAGCTGTTCGGTGAATTCGGCGGCGGGGACCTGCGCGCTGCCCATCAGGGCCAGCGCATGCTGGGCGCCGCCGAACATTCCGTACATGGCACTGAGCAGCGCGATGTCGTACAAAGCGGCCAGGCCGGCGTCGGCGCCGACGTACACGGGACGAGCCAGTACGGCGAGTGCGGGCTGATGCTGCTCGAAGGCTTGGGCGTCGCCGCTGTAGAGGATGAAGGCGTGCGGGCCCCCGATCATCGCGGGGACGGCCATGATCCCGCCGTCCAGGTAGGCGGCGCCCGCCGTGGTGGCCTCCAGGCCGCGGGCCTGGTCGGGCGTGGTGTTGGTGAGGTTGACGACCACCTTGCCCGTGAGGTCGAGGCCGTCGAGGGTGTCGCGGACAGTGGTGTCCACGAGCAGGCAGACGACCACGAGCGGGCTGGCGGCGACCGCCTCGGCCGCAGTGACCGCGCGGACGGCACCCAGTACGTCGAGTTCGGGGGAGCGGCCGGGAGTGCGGTTCCAGACGGTGGTCGGATGGCCGGCGCTCAGGAAGGCCCGGGCGAGGGCGGTTCCCATCGTGCCGAGGCCGAGAACGGTGACTGGTGTCTTCATGTCAGCCACCCTGCGGGCGGCCCTTCGGATCGGGCAAGTACCCACTATAATGTGGGGTACTAACCTTTCGGTAAGTATGGCTACTGGGGGCCGATTGGGTTTCGGGTGTGCTACTGACGTACACTCGGTTGTTGGCTCTTTTCGAGCCATAGTCAGTCACGTCTACAGAAGTGCGAGGACATGCCCAAAAAAGAGGGAGTTATCGAACTCGAGGGCACCATCGTCGAGGCCCTGCCGAACGCGATGTTCCGTGTTGAGCTGTCCAATGGGCACAAAGTGCTCGCGCACATCAGCGGCAAGATGAGGCAGCACTACATCCGGATTCTCCCCGAGGACCGGGTCGTCGTGGAGCTGTCGCCGTACGACCTCACCCGGGGTCGCATCGTCTATCGGTACAAGTAACACGACCACCAACACCTGTCGAAGAAAGAAGCTCGATGAAGGTCAATCCGAGCGTCAAGAAGATCTGCGACAAGTGCAAGGTGATCCGCCGTCACGGCCGGGTCATGGTGATCTGCGAGAACCCGCGGCACAAGCAGCGGCAGGGCTGACCAGCTCTTCTCAGCAGGACACGGCACTTTTCGCACCACAGCGCGCACGCTCGTCCAGCATCAGAACGTCGCTGGACGCTGCCCCCGGAACAGAGGCCGGGGCCTTGCCGGTGAGCACGACCGTCACCGAGGCGGGCAAGGACGCGGCGCGCCACCACACCTCTGCCGACGAAAGGAACACCGCCACATGGCACGCCTCGTAGGAGTCGACCTGCCGCGCGACAAGCGCATCGAGGTCGCACTCACCTACATCTTCGGAGTAGGCCGCACCCGCGCCCTCAAGACGCTCGAAGCCACCGGGATCTCCGGTGACAAGCGCGTCCACGAGCTGGGCGACGAGGAGCTGGTCAAGCTTCGCGACTGGATCGAAGGCAACTACCAGATCGAAGGTGACCTCCGCCGTGAGGTGACCGCGGACATCCGCCGCAAGATCGAGATCGGGTCGTACCAGGGCCGCCGGCACCGTAGTGGTCTGCCGGTTCGCGGTCAGCGCACCAAGACGAACGCCCGCACCCGCAAGGGTCGCAAGAAGGCGATCGCCGGCAAGAAGAAGAAGTGACCCGGATGACCCTCGATCTTTCCAGGAGCAACTGACTTATGCCTCCCAAGAGCCGCACCGCGGCCGGCGCGAAGAAGGTGCGCCGCAAGGAGAAGAAGAACGTGGCCGCCGGCCACGCGCACATCAAGAGCACGTTCAACAACACGATCGTGACGATCACCGACCCGACCGGCGCGGTCATCTCGTGGGCTTCCGCGGGCACCGTCGGCTTCAAGGGTTCGCGCAAGTCCACCCCGTTCGCCGCGCAGATGGCCGCCGAGGCCGCTGGGCGCCGCGCGATGGAGCACGGCATGCGCAAGATCGACGTGTTCGTGAAGGGTCCCGGCTCCGGCCGTGAGACCGCGATCCGTTCGCTGGGTGCCGTCGGCCTCGAGGTCGGCACCATCCAGGACGTCACCCCGACCGCACACAACGGCTGCCGCCCTCCCAAGCGGCGCCGGGTCTGATCCAGAGAGAGGCAGGTAACTAACCATGGCCCGTTACACCGGACCCATGACCAAGAAGTCGCGCCGTCTCGGGGTCGACCTCGTCGGTGGCGACAAGGCGTTCGAGCGTCGTCCGTACCCCCCGGGTATGCACGGCCGCGGCCGTCCGAAGGAGAGCGAGTACCTGCTCCAGCTCCGTGAGAAGCAGAAGGCCCGCTTCTCGTACGGCGTTCTGGAGAAGCAGTTCCGCCGGTACTACGAGGAGGCCTCGCGGCGCTCCGGCAAGACCGGTGACAACCTGCTGATCATCCTGGAGTCCCGTCTCGACAACGTGGTCTACCGCTCGGGCCTGGCCCGGACGCGTCGGCAGGCCCGTCAGCTCGTGACGCACGGTCACTTCACGGTGAACGGCATCAAGGTGAACATCCCGTCGTACCGGGTGGCGGCCCACGACATCATCGATGTCAAGGCCAAGTCCGCCGAGACGACGCCGTTCATCATCGCCCGGGAGACGCACGCCGAGCGTGTGGTTCCGGCCTGGCTCGAGGTGATGCCGGAGCGTCTGCGGATCCTCGTGCACCAGCTGCCGACCCGGCAGCAGATCGACACCCAGGTCTCCGAGCACCTGATCGTCGAGCTCTACTCGAAGAACTGATCCGGTTCCGGCCGGTGGCTCAGGCCGCCGGCCGGATTCGGTGTTCTTCACCCTCTCGCGGCCTCAAATAGTGGTCGTCGCGAACAGCGAAGGAACACGAAGTTGCTTATTGCACAGCGCCCCACCCTGACCGAAGAGGTCGTCGACGAGCACCGTTCCCGGTTCGTCATCGAGCCGTTGGAGCCGGGTTTCGGCTACACCCTCGGTAACTCGATCCGCCGGACCCTGCTGTCGTCCATTCCCGGTGCCGCCGTCACCAGCATCAAGGTCGACGGGGTCCTCCACGAGTTCTCCACCGTGGCCGGGGTCAAGGAAGACGCCACCCAGATGATCCTGAACCTCAAGGACCTGGTCGTCTCCTCCGAGCACGACGAGCCCGTCACCATGTACCTGCGCAAGCAGGGCCCCGGTGACGTCACCGCCGCCGACATCGCGCCGCCGGCCGGTGTCGAGGTGCACAACCCGGACCTGAAGCTCGCGACGCTGAACGAGAAGGGCCGGCTCGAGATGGAGCTGGTCGTCGAGCGTGGCCGCGGTTACGTGTCCGCGATCCAGAACAAGTCCGCGGACGCCGAGATCGGCCGGATGCCGGTCGACTCGATCTACTCCCCGGTCCTCAAGGTCACCTACAAGGTCGAGGCGACCCGTGTCGAGCAGCGCACCGACTTCGACCGCCTCGTGGTCGACGTCGAGACCAAGCCGTCGATGCTGCCCCGCGACGCCGTCGCGTCGGCCGGTAAGACGCTGGTCGAGCTGTTCGGTCTGGCCCGCGAGCTGAACGTCGAGGCCGAGGGCATCGACATCGGCCCGTCCCCGGTGGACGAGCAGATGGCCGCCGACCTGGCGCTGCCGGTCGAGGACCTGCAGCTGACCGTCCGGTCGTACAACTGCCTCAAGCGTGAGGGCATCCACACCGTGGGTGAGCTGATCTCGCGCAGCGAGCAGGACCTGCTGGACATCCGGAACTTCGGCTCCAAGTCGATCGACGAGGTCAAGCTGAAGCTGGCCGAGATGGGCCTGTCGCTGAAGGACTCGCCTCCCGGCTTCGACCTGCGTGCGGCCGCCGAGGCCTACGGCACGGAGTCCGAGGACGACGACGAGAGCTTCGCCGAGACCGAGCAGTACTGACACCCACCCCGGGCCTGCTTTCGGGCCTGAATCCCTCTGGAGTAAGAGATGCCTACCCCCACCAAGGGTGCCCGGCTGGGCGGCAGCCCGGCGCACGAGAAGCTGATCCTCAGCAACCTCGCGACGTCGCTGTTCGAGCACGGCGCCATCACCACCACCGCGGCCAAGGCCAAGCGCCTGCAGCCGCTGGCCGAGTCGATGATCACCAAGGCGAAGCGTGGTGACCTGAACTCCCGCCGCCAGGTGATGAAGCGGATCCGGGACAAGAGCGTCGTGCACGTGCTCTTCACCGAGATCGGCGAGCGGTACGCCGACCGTCCGGGTGGCTACACCCGCATCATCAAGCTCGGCCCGCGCAAGGGTGACAACGCGCCGATGGTGAAGATCGAGCTCGTCGAGGCGCTGTCGGAGTCCTCGAAGGCCAAGAAGACCGCGAAGAAGGCCCCGGCCAAGAAGGCGGAGCCGAAGGTCGAGGACAAGGTCGTCGAGACCGAGGTCCAGGACGTCGAGGCCGGCAAGTTCGAGAACTCGGCCGCTCCGCTGGCCGACGGCTCGGCGCCGGAGGGCTTCACCATCAAGGGCAACGAGAACTCGATGAAGTACCACACCACCGAGTCGCCCTGGTACGACCAGACGGTCGCCGAGGTCTGGTTCAAGACCGAGGACGACGCCGTCGCCGCGGGCTTCGCCAAGGCCGGCGAGACCGAGGACGACAAGTAAGTCTCAGCACCACGGCAGCGCCCCTCACTTCACGGTGAGGGGCGCTGTCTGCGTTAGATTGCCGTGTGCGTTGGCGGATAGACCTCAGGTACGACGGGACGGCTTTTCACGGCTGGGCCCGTCAGGATGGTCTCCGGACCGTGCAGGGCGCGCTGGAAGACGCATTGCAGACCGTACTGC
Organism: Kribbella sp. NPDC005582; assembly: GCF_040605415.1. Lineage (NCBI taxonomy): Bacteria > Bacillati > Actinomycetota > Actinomycetes > Propionibacteriales > Kribbellaceae > Kribbella > Kribbella sp. NPDC005582. The sequence continues at coordinate 1,058,200 of NZ_JBEXCU010000001.1, read as the reverse complement.
GGTTGCCCGAGCGCGTGGCGGTGACGTGCGCCGGTCGTACGGACACCGGCGTCCACGCCCGTGGTCAGGTGACGCACTTCGACTCGGAAGCCGCTGTGGAGCCGCACAGGCTCTTGAGAGCGCTGAACGGCGTGCTACCTGCGGATGTGGTGGTTACGTCCGTGACGGCGGCTCCAGAGGGCTTTGACGCGAGGTTTTCCGCGGTGGCACGGCGGTACGTCTACCGGCTCTGTGATGACGCTGCTGCTTGGGACCCGCTGACGCGCGGGCACGTACTCCGGGTGCCCCGGCCGCTGGATGTGGAGCGGATGAATGCGGCGGCGGCGCAGTTGCTGGGCGAGCACGACTTCGCGGCGTTCTGCAAGAAGCGGGAGGGCGCGAGCACCGTACGGGCGCTGCTGGAGTACTCGTGGCGGCGCACGGCGCCTGGGCTGTTGGAGGGGACAGTGATCGCGGATGCGTTCTGTCACTCGATGGTGCGGGCGCTGGTGGGTTCGATGATTCCGGTCGGAGACGGGCGTCGAGAGATCGATTGGCCCGGGGCGGTGCTCAAAACCCGCACTAGGGACTCGGCAGTGGCGGTGGTGCCCGCTCATGGGCTCACCTTGGAAGAAGTGCGGTATCCGGCGGACAACGAGCTGGCCGCGCGGGCCCGGCAGGCCCGACAGGTCAGGGGAGAGGTACACCAGCGTGGCTGACCACTACTTCTCGGCGGAGCCTGGTTCGGCGGACATCCGCCGTACTGTGGAAGGCCGGATCTGGGGACGCGACTACACGTTCACCACGGCGACCGGAGTCTTCTCCAGAGACCGTCTGGACATCGGTACGGCGGTGCTGTTGCGCGAGGTGCCCGCACCGACGGGCACGGGGACGTTCCTCGACCTGGGAACCGGCTACGGGCCGATCGCCTGCGCACTGGCCGTGGAGTCGAGTGCCGAGGTGTGGGCGGTCGACGTGAACACCCGGGCGCTGGAGCTGACCGCCGAGAACGCCAAGGCGGCCGGTGTTGCGGACCGCGTCCACACCGCGCTGCCGGACGACGTACCGGGAGACCTGCTGTTCGACCAGATCTGGTCGAACCCGGCGATCCATATCGGCAAGCCAGAGCTGCACAAGATGTTGTTGCGTTGGCTTGCTCGCCTTGCGCCCGGCGGCGTGGCATGGTTCGTGGTCGGCAAGAACCTCGGCGGCGACTCGCTGCAGCGCTGGATGACCGAGCAGGGCTATCCCTGCGAGCGGATCGGCAGTGCCAAGGGGTTCCGGGTACTGCGTGCAACGAACGCGGGTCCGACGCCGTCCTGAGGGTTATGGAGGCAGCCTTGGCGGCAGCGGAGGCGCGATCGGAGTCGATCGAGTTCGAGCAGTGGGTCGGTCAGAAGGCCGACGCACTGATGCGGTTCGCCTATGTGCTCACCGGCGACAAGGCGCTGGCCGAGGATGCCGTCCAGGACGCGCTGACGACGGCCTGTGCCCGCTGGGCACGGGTCAGTCGCGCCGACGACCCGGAGGCCTACGTGAAGCGGATGGTGGTGAACGCGCACATCTCCTGGTGGCGACGTTTCCGCCGTCGCGAGGCACCTGTCGAGGACCCCGTCCGCAGTGCGCCCGCCGCACCGGACGGTGCGACGGCCAGAGCCGAGTCCGAGGCAGTCTGGGCGCTGTGCGCGACGCTGCCGGACAAGCAGCGCGCAGCCGTCGTACTGCGCTTCTACGAAGAACTCTCGTACGCCGAGATCGGCGTACTGCTGCACTGCGCGGAGGCGACCGCCAGGTCACATGTGCACCGCGCGCTCGCCGCACTGAAGACCACACTGAGCAAGGAAGGAGCCGAGGATGCCTGAGCACGACCCTGAGCAGGAGCTCGGCCCCAAGTTCAGTTCGGCCTTCCGGAGCCAGGCGGACGGTACAGAGCTGCCGAGCAGCGGGCTGGCGTCGGTCGCCCGGCGACGCGTACGGCGGCGCCGGCAGGCAGTGATGTCGACGGCTGCTGCTGTGCTCGCCGTGGTTGCTGTTGGCGGCGTCTGGAACGGGTTGCTCGGTTCGCCCAGCTCGAGCTCCGACTCGGCGGGCGGTGCGGCGGAGGACAAGAGCGGTGTCGCGGTCAGCCAGCCAGAGCGCACCGCGGAGGCCGTTCCTACGCAGCCGCTTGCGCCAACCGGGTGTCCGGCCGCGCATCCGATCCTCAAGGCGCCGGCGACGAACGCCGTACCGGCTGGGACAGGACTCGACGTCAGTACGCCGGTGTCCGGGCTGCTGGCGTGCCGCTACAACCTCAAGGCCGGCGGACTGCTCGGGCAGCAGACCTACAGCCCGCAAGTCGCACAGCAGGTGGTCGATGCGATCAAGGTGCTGCCCGAGATGAACTCTCAGCTGCCCGTCTTCAAGTGCGCACCGCAGACCGCTCAGCCGAGTGAGGCGATCGTGCTGCGCTTCACCACGGCCGACGGCATCCGGGAGATCTGGGTGGAGTACACCGGCTGCAACACCCCGGGCTTCTTCACCGGCACCCACACCTACGGCCTCTTCGCGGCGCCGCTGAAGTTGTTCATGACCGGCTCGGTGCGGCCGGCCGGCAGCACGTACCTGGATGCGCTGAAGGACTGGTGACGGGATATCCGTTCGCCTGCTGACGGGTCGGCCGGTCAGACTGGGGGAATGGGTCACGTAGAAGTCGCCGGCATCGGGTTCGAGCTGCCGGACGGGCGGGTGCTGCTGGACGACGTCACGTTCCGGGTGGCGGACGGTGCGAAGGTCGCACTGGTCGGGGCGAACGGCTCCGGCAAGACCACGTTGACCAAGATCATCGCGGGCGACCTGAAGCCGCACAGCGGCAGTGTCGCGCGCTCCGGCGGCCTCGGCGTGATGCGGCAGTTCGTCGGCTCGGTGCGGGACTCGTCGACCGTGCGGGACCTGCTGCTCAGTGTGGCGCCGGAGGCGATCCAGCACGCGGCGGCGACGCTGGAGAAGGCCGAGCTGGTGATGATGGAGGACGAGAGCGAGAAGAGCCAGCTCAAGTACGCGCAGGCGATCTCCGACTGGGGTGAGGTCGGCGGGTACGACGCAGAGGTGCTGTGGGACGTCTGCACGATGTCTGCGCTCGGAGCCCCGTTCGACCGCTGTCAGTGGCGTGAGGTGAAGACGCTGTCCGGTGGTGAGCAGAAACGCCTGGTTCTGGAGGCCCTACTGCGCGGACCGGACGAAGTACTGATGCTGGACGAGCCGGACAACTACCTCGACGTACCGGGGAAGCGGTGGCTCGAGGAGCAGCTGCGGACCACCGACAAGACGGTGCTCTACATCAGCCACGACCGTGAGCTGCTGGCCAACACAGCAACCCGCATCATCACTGTGGAGCTCGGTGCGGCCGGCAACACCGCCTGGACGCACGGTGGCGGATTTCGCACGTACCACGACGCCCGGCGGGACCGCTTCGAGCGGTTCGAGGAGTTGCGCCGGCGCTGGGACGAGGAGCACGCGAAGCTCAAGGCACTGGTGCAGATGTACAAGGTCAAAGCGGCGTACAACGACGGCCTCGCCTCGCGCTACAAGGCCGCACAGACCCGGCTCCGCAAGTTCGAGGAGATCGGCCCGCCGCAGGAGCTGCCGCGCGAGCAGAAGGTCAGCATGCGCTTGACCGGCGGCCGCACCGGCAAGCGGGCAGTGGTCGCCACCGGACTCGAGCTGACCGGTCTGATGAAGCCCTTCGACCTAGAGGTCTGGTACGGCGAACGCGTCGCCGTACTGGGGTCCAACGGGTCCGGCAAGTCGCACTTCCTTCGCCTGCTCGCCAACGGCGGTACCGACCCGGACATCGAGCACCAGCCGATCGGCGAGGTACCGATCGCGCCGGTCGCGCACACCGGCGTTGTGAAGCTCGGTGCGCGCGTGCGGCCCGGCTGGTTCGCCCAGACCCACGAGCACCCGGAGCTGGTCGGCAAGACACTGCTGGAGATCCTGCATCGCGGCGACGACCATCGCGACGGCATGGGCCGCGAACTGGCTTCCCGGAAGCTCGACCGCTACGAGTTGGCCCACGCCGCCGAGCAGACCTTCGACAGCCTCTCCGGCGGCCAGCAGGCGCGCTTCCAGATCCTGCTGCTCGAGCTGTCCGGCGCCACCCTGCTCCTGCTCGACGAGCCCACCGACAACCTGGACGTGGAGTCCGCCGAGGCGCTGGAGGAGGGCCTGGACTCCTTCGACGGCACGGTTCTCGCTGTCACCCACGACCGCTGGTTCGCACGGGGCTTCGATCGCCACCTCGTCTTCGGTGCCGACGGCACCGTCTACGAATCCGACGAGCCGGTCTGGGACGAAGGTCGGGTCCAGCGGGCGCGCTGAGCCGTACAGTCGTGCAATGACTCGCGAGATCGCGGCCCGATGGCTTCGGGCCGTCGTGCCGAGCTGGCTCTACCGCTGGCTGCTGCCGGCGGGCTGGCTCGCAGCCGTCGTTGCATCGGCAATCGCTGAACCCGCCTGCTCGCTCGAGCATCCGTGCGGTCCGGATCGGGTGTTCTCGCTGGTCATGATCGTCTGCTTCGCCTCCCTGGTGCTGTGGTGGTGGCAGCCAATCCTGGCCGCCAGTGCCGGGGTCTTGTTCCTGGCCTTCGACCTCCAGTACGACGACGGCGAGGCCGCCCGGACCGCCTGGACCCTGTACGGCGCTGTCTGCGCCGCGATGCTCGTGTGGCTGCTCGCCAGCCGCAGAAGGCAGCGCAGGCTGGTCGGCGGCGTAGCGCGGCGGCCGGTGAGCATCCCGGCGGCTGAGCGCGTCGGGGTGACGGCTCGGATTCTGGTGGCCGGTGCACTTGTGGTGGTCGGTGTCGCGGCGCTGTTCGTGATGCGCTGGCAGGACCAGCGTGAGGACGCGCATCTACGGCGAGCCGTCGAGCAGACGGCCGTGGTCGACCGAGTGACGGATGACGGAGACGCCGTACTCAAGCTGCCTAACGGCTGGACGCACACCACCACCATGACCGACCCGCCCGATGTCGGCGCGAGCGTTCCGGTGCTGGTCGACCCTGCGGATCCAGACTGGCTGCGGCCGCGTGCTGAGCTCGCCGACAACACCTGGTGGTACACGGTGGGGGGTGGTGCGTGGGTGCTGGCACTGCTGTTTGTGGTGCGCGACCTGCAGCTGCGTCGGGCTCGGCCGCGTCGGTCGTGGACCGGGCAGGGGCTACCGGTTCAGCTCGAGCCGGACGCGTCGATGGCGTTCGCGGTGCGGTCGGCCGATGGCGCCGTACTGCTGGGGTTCGTGGACCTCGAGCTCGACGATGACGAGCGCGATGCGGAGCTGGCCGCAGCGTTCGACGTACTGGACGAGGAAGAGGAAGAGGCGCCGGCTCGGCTGCGGCGGGAGTGGGAAGGCACGCTGCGCCAGTACCGCGGTGAGGCGCTGCTGGTTGGTGAGCTGGCCGAGGGCAGCTGGCCGACGTTCGTGCTCGGAGAGCAGGTATTGCGGTCTACCGGTCCGCTGCGGGCGCCCCGTAACGCGCTCTGGCGCACGGAGTCCGTGGAAGGTCTCCCGGACCAGCCGACGGTGCATGCCGAGCGTGCTGAGCCTGAGATCGAGGCTGCGCAGGAGCTTCCGGACCTGCCGTGGGAGGTGCCGCTGCAGCCTGGCGAGTGGTGGGAACGGCCTGCCTGGGTTGCGGCGCTGGTGCTGACACCGGTTGCTGCGTGGGTGTTGCCGATCTGGCTGGACGACAAGTTCGCCGGCATCGCGGCAGCCGTGCTGGGCGTCAATCTCGTCCACTTCGCAGGCAGCCAGGTGTTCTACCGAGTCATCGCCACGACGTCCGAGGTGTGGATCCGCAGCGGCTGGTTCGAGCGCAGCGTGCCGTGGCGGTCGGTTCGGGCGGTCGACGTGACGGAGGACCGCCTGGATCTCGAGACCGGCGAGGACTGGTCTGTTGTCGGCGGCATTGCTGCTGACGAGATCCAGGGCGCAGCTCGCGTGTTCGAGGCGCTCCGACTGCGCTCACACGACGGACTGGCGGCTGCGACGGCCAGCCGGCGCGTTGCGCCGATTCTGCTGATCGATGGCGTGCTGGCGGCCGTCTGCGCGGCCGTGCTGCTACTGACCTAGCCAGCCGTCGCGGTACGCCGTCCAGTTGTCCTCTGTGGCGGTGAAGTCCACATAAATCGCCAGGCCGAAGTTCTGGCGCGGTGAATCACCTAAACCGAGGCTGGCGCCGCGGACTGCGGCAGCGACCGTTTCGGCGTGGCCCCAGTGGGAGGGGTTGCTTTCCCAGTACGCCGGCAGACCCATGAGCAGGTCTGTGCCGGGTGGTGTGACCTCTAGCGCCAGCTTGGTCTGCTTGGCGACATAGCCGCCGTAGAGGGACTGCAAGGGCATGGCTGTGTCGTAGGACATCACTGCGATCTGGTTGACGCGTTCGGCGACCTGACGGAAGTAGTCCTGCGACCACCACTTGTCGATCGGGATGCGGTGCAGCTGCCAGAGCGGGTCGATCTGGTGCGCCGCCACGGACAGCGGTGCGCCCAAAGCGCGCGTCTCGTCGAGTACGGCGAGGTAGCCGCGCGAGCCGGACCGCACCGGCTCGAAGTCGTAGTGGATGCCCTGAAACCCTTGTGCCAGCACGCTTTTCGCCGAGGCGACCACCTGCGTCCGCACAGCTGCGTCATCGAGATCCATGCCCGGATTCTTGCCCGGCTGTACGACGTCGCCGAGCCAAGCCTGCACCCGTACGTCGGGCGCTGCCGCGCGCATCGCGGTCGTGAACCAGCGCGCCTGTGGCGACACGCGAGCCAGGTCCAGCGTGCCGTCGTGCTCAAGCGGACCGGTGTGCACGTACAGGTCGCGGATACCTGTGTCCTGCAGTCGTTTGGCCAACGCGGTGACGTCGGCTGCGGTCTTGCGGCCATCGACCCAGGCATGGCCGAGCCAGAGCGCGTCATGGTTCCGAGTGCGGGCCGACGGCTCACCGGCGTACTGCAGGCGGAGCGAGAGCGCGTAGGTGCCGGGAATCAGCAGTGCGAAGACCAGTAGGCCCAGCAGGACGAGCTTGCGTCGGCGTCTCACGCAGCAGCAGGGCGCAGACCGGCGTACACGAGGCCGAGCATGCGGTTCCGGACCTCCGGGTCCACGTTGCGAGTCGTAGCGCCTCGGGAGGCGCCGATCAGCAGCGCGTAGACCTCCGGCAGGCCGGCGTCGCGCCGCACCGCGCCAGTGCGCTGCGCCTCGGACAGCAGCGAACCGAAGGCTTCCCGCAGCCCGGCTGCCGCCTTCCGGGCATCCTCACCGGCCGCGACACCCGCAGCGGTCAGCGCCTCACCGACCGCCAGCTTGGCGGACGACTCCATCACCACCTGGCTGAAGAACGCGTAGAACGCGCGTCCGGCGTTCTCCCCGGCCGCCAGCGTCAGCGCCTGCTGCCGCAACCGCTCCAAGCGCTGGGTCAGGACCGCCTCCAGCAGATCCGTCTTCGTCGGAAAATGCCGGAAGACAGTCGCGATACCCACCCCCGCCAACTTGGCCACCGCGTCGGTCGACGCGTGCGGCGACTGGCCGAACACCTCGTCCGCCGCCATCAGAATTCGCGCCCGATTGTCCCGCGCATCAGCTCGCACCCCAGACCCCTCTCCTTCGTGGCAACCCCCGTGCCTCGTAGGAAGAGACGCTCTGAAACACCCATTTGGTTGTAAACGAAGCCAACTCTTCGGAACCCCACTCCGTTCTAGGCTCCGTCCATGACTCCCGAAGAGGTCTTCCGCACCCTGGTCCACGGCGTCGCCGCCGGCCGGTACGCCGGTCTCCCCGAGCTGTACGCCGAACAGACCGACGTACGGCATCCGATGCATCCGGACCGCCCGGAGCCCCTGCGCTCCCGCACCGAGCTCCGCGCCCACTTCGGTGGTGGCGAGGACTCCCCGGAGGACCCCCTCGTGCGTTTCGAGGCGGTGGACATCGTGGTGCACCGGACCGAGGACCCCGAGGTGATCGTGGGGGAGTTCGCCTACCTCGGCACGGTCAAAGGCTCCGACGAGTCGTTCCACGTGCCCTGTGTCTTCGTCCTGCGGGTGCGCGACGGCGAGATCGTGGAGTCGCGGGACTACGTCGACCACGCGGCGATGGCGAGAGCCCGCGAGCGGATCGCCGAAATCACGACGGAACCGGCGGCGGCCGGCGGCGCGTCGTAGCTCCAGAAGCGCAGCAACGGCCCCGGTCCCTGGCGATACGCCGGACCGGGGCCGTTCCCAATGAGCTACTAGCGGTCGCCCATCGGGACGTACTGGACGCCGCGGGCGCCGGTGTAGATCTGCTTCGGGCGCGCGATCTTCTGGTCGGTGTCGCCGAGCGACTCCAGCCACTGCGCCAGCCAGCCCGAGGTGCGCGGGATGGCGAACAGCACCGTGAACATCTCCGGCGGGAACTGCAGGGCCTCGTAGATCAGGCCGGAGTAGAAGTCCACGTTCGGGTAGAGCTTGCGGGAGACGAAGTACTCGTCCTCGAGCGCGATCTTCTCCAGCTCGACGGCGATCTTCAGCAGCGGGTTGATGCCCGTCACCTCGAAGACGTCGTCGGCGGCCTTCTTGATGATCTTGGCGCGCGGGTCGTAGTTCTTGTAGACCCGGTGGCCGAAGCCCATCAGCCGCTCTTCGCCGTTCTTGACGCCCTCGATGAACGACGGCACGTTGTCGACCGAGCCGATCCGGCGCAGCATCTTCAGCACCGCCTCGTTGGCGCCGCCGTGCAGCGGGCCGTAGAGGGCGGCGATGCCACCGGTCACCGCGGAGTACGGGTCGACCTGGGTGGAGCCGATCGCGCGGACCGCGTTGGTGGACGCGTTCTGCTCGTGGTCGGCGTGCAGGATGAACAGGATCTCCAGTGCGCGCACCAGCCGGTCGTCGGCGGCGTACTTGGGCTCGCTCATCTTGAACAGCATCGACAAGAAGTTGGCCGCGTAGCTGAGCTCGTTGTCCGGGTAGACGTACGGCTTGCCCTGCGCGTGCCGGAACGAGAAGGCGCCCAGCGTCGGCATCTTCGCGATCAGCCGGCGGATCTGCAGGGCCCGGGACTCCTCGTCGAAGATCTCCCGCGACTCCGGGTAGAACGTCGAGAGCGCGCCGACCGAGGCCAGCAGCATTCCCATCGGGTGCGCGTCGTACCGGAAGCCCTGCATGAAGGTCTTCAGGTTCTCGTGCACGAAGGTGTGATATGTCACGTCGTGCACCCAGGCTTCGTACTCCGCCTTGTTCGGCAGCGCGCCGTTCACCAGCAGGTACGCCACCTCGAGGTAGTTCGACTGCTCGGCGAGCTGCTCGATCGGGTAGCCGCGGTACTCCAGGATGCCCTTGTCACCGTCGATGAAGGTGACCGAGGACCGGGTCGAGGCGGTGTTGACGAAGCCGGGGTCGTAGGTGGCGAGGCCACCGTCTCCGTCGGTTGCGCTGATCTGCTTGAGATCTGCGGCACGGATAGTGCCATCGGTGATGGCAAGGTCGTAGTCCTTGCCGGTCCGGTTGTCCCGGACGGTGAGCGACTGTTCGGTCACGATGCCCTCTTCGGAAGCTGGCGTCATCGCCTGGGTGAGTGAGGGTGTATATCAGCCGGCGGGACGCGATTCGGACTGCAATCTTCACCGCTAAACTAGTGCGGTCCTCTGCTGCTTCCAAGCCGGGGTCCCGATCGGACCTGGGCTCACTTTGACCCCAGGTGGCGTACGCCGGTATTCTGGGCTGCTGTTGTGCGTTTCAGGTCCCGAAGAGGTTCAATCCTGTCCGGCGGACCGCTCGCCGACGTACTTGTTTTGTCAACCTCTGAGAAACGAAGGTCAACGACCGTGCGCACGTACAGCCCGAAGCCTGCGGACGTCACTCGCGAGTGGCACGTGATCGACGCTACCGATGTGACGCTCGGTCGGCTCGCCGTTCAGATCGCCACTCTGCTCCGCGGCAAGCACAAGCCGACGTTCGCTCCGCACGTCGACGGCGGCGACTTCGTCGTCGTCATCAACGCCTCCAAGGTCAGCCTGTCCGGCAACAAGCGCACGGACAAGCTCGCCTACCGCCACTCGGGTCACCCGGGTGGTCTGACGGCCACGCCGATCGGCGAGATCCTCGAGAAGGACCCTCGCAAGGCCGTCGAGAAGGCTGTCTGGGGCATGCTCCCGAAGAACCGTCTGAGCCGGAAGCTGCTCACCAAGCTGAAGGTCTACGCCGGTCCGGAGCACCCGCACACGGCCCAGCAGCCCAAGACGTTCGAGATCACCCAGATCGCCCAGTAAGCGATCGACGAGCCAGGTAAACGAGGATTTTCAGCGTGAGCGACATCACCACCGAGACTGCAGAGTTCGACCCCGAGGTCCCGATCGACAGCGAGGGCCCGGTCGCCTACACCTCCGAGACGAACCCGTCGCCGGAGCAGCGCGCCGAGACGGGGCGTGTCGCGGTGATCAACCCGGCCGGCGCCACCGGCCGCCGCAAGGAGGCCGTCGCGCGCGTCCGCCTGGTGCCCGGCACGGGTCAGTGGACCGTCAACGGCAAGCCGCTGGACGTCTACTTCCCGAACAAGGTCCACCAGCAGCACGTGAACGAGCCGTTCGTCGTCGCGGGCCTCGAGGGCTCGTACGACGTGATCGCCCGGATCAACGGCGGCGGCATCACCGGCCAGGCCGGTGCGCTGCAGCTGGGTGTGGCCCGGTGCCTGAACGCCGCCGACGAGGAGGCGAACCGGCCCGGTCTGAAGAAGGCCGGTCTGCTCACCCGCGACGCGCGGATCAAGGAGCGCAAGAAGGCCGGTCTCAAGAAGGCCCGCAAGGCTCCTCAGTACAGCAAGCGCTGATCACCTGATGGGGCGTTTGTTCGGTACGGACGGAGTCCGTGGCCTGGCAAACGTGGACCTGACCGCGGAGCTGGCGCTCGACCTCTCGGTCGCGGCAGCTCATGTACTCGGCGAGGCCGGTGCCTTCGAAGGGCACCGGCCACGCGCCGTTGTGGGGCGGGATCCACGCGCCAGTGGAGAGTTCCTGGAAGCCGCTGTGGTGGCCGGACTGGCCAGCGCCGGCGTGGACGTGTTCAAGCTCGGCGTACTGCCGACCCCGGCCGTCGCCTATCTGACCGGTTCGACCGGTGCCGACCTCGGCGTCATGCTGTCGGCCAGCCACAACGCGATGCCGGACAACGGCATCAAGTTCCTGGCCCGCGGCGGGATCAAACTCGACGACAAGATCGAGGACGCGATCGAGGTCCGGGTCGGCGAGGAGTGGCAGCGCCCGACCGGCGGAGCAGTCGGCCGTGTGCTCGACGACGGGCAGGGCTTCGAGACGTATGTCTCGCACCTGGTCCGCTCGGCGCCCAACCGGTTCGACGGGGTCAAGGTCGTCATCGACTGCGCCAACGGCGCCGCCTCGCTGACGGCTCCGGAGACGCTGCGCCGGCTCGGTGCCGAGGTGATCACGTACGCTGCCGCGCCGGACGGCCTGAACATCAACCTGAACTGCGGATCCACCCACCTGGAGGGTCTGCAGCGTGAGGTGATCGGCCACCGCGCCGACCTGGGCATCGCCCTGGACGGCGACGCCGACCGCTGCCTGGCGGTCGACGCCAACGGTGAACTGGTGGACGGTGACCAGATCCTCGCGATCCTGGCCCTGGCGATGCGCGACAGCGGCCGGTTGTCCAACGACACCGTCGTCGCGACCGTGATGAGCAACCTGGGGTTCGTCCAGGCGATGGTCCGGGAGCGGATCGCGGTCGAGCAGACCAAGGTCGGCGACCGGTACGTACTGGAGGCGATGAAGGCCGGCGGTCACAAGCTCGGCGGTGAGCAGTCCGGGCACGTGATCCTGTCCGACCACGCCACCACCGGCGACGGCACGCTGACCGCGGTCATGCTGCTGGCCCGGATCGCCCAGACCGGGAAGTCACTGGCCGACCTGGCCGGCGTGATGACCCGGCTCCCGCAGGTCCTGGTCAACGTGAAGAACGTCGACAAGGCCCGCGCCGGGAGCGACGCGACCGTCCAGGCCGCCGTCGCCGAAGCCACCAAGCGCCTCGGTGACACCGGCCGCGTCCTGCTGCGCCCCTCGGGCACAGAGCCGCTGGTCCGCGTCATGGTCGAGGCCGAGTCCTCCGACTTGGCCGACGAGATCGCCCACTCGCTCGCCGACGTGGTCGAATCCTCGCTGAAGCTCTGAACCACCGCCGACGGCCCCGGACCTCACTGGTTCCGGGGCCGCCGCATTTCCCCTCCCCACCGCCGCATTTGGCTGCCTAGCCACGGAGATCGGGGGTTCTGCACTCTGAATGCGGGTGCCGAACCCATCATTTGGGTGCCTGGCCAGTCACATCAGGACACGGAGATGTCGACTGACGGGCGGAGCTGGGCGGCGACGGCGAGGGCCTCGTGGACGGGGTTGGTGAGGAAGGCGTCGATGGCCTTCGGATCGGCCGGGGCGTCGAGGGCCGGCAGTGCGAGCTGCTCGTACGCCGCCTGGAACCGCGGACCCCAGCGCCGGGTGCCGAGCCGGGCCGTCCGCGAACAGTTGTCGACCATGTAGGCGACGTCGCGAGCATGCATGTACGGCAGCAGCGAATCGACCGCCTCGATGATCGACTCGTTCACGATCTCCGACCACACATGCCCGCGGTCCGCGAACTCGTCCACCTGAGCCGTCATCGTGGCCACGAACAACCCCGCGGTGACGGGATCGATGGCGGTTGCCGCTCCGCGTCGGGCGTGCACCTCCGCGCTGTGCGACCACATCTCGCTCCCCGCGATCGCGGTCATCGGCCGCGTGGCGAGGCGGCTCTCCGCGAGGATGACGCTCCGAATTTCGGTGCCCTCGGCAACTTCATCGTAGATCTCGGCGACCAGGTCACGAGCCGGCTGATAACCCGCGCTGTAGGCGCGATCGAACAGTTCCTGATCCTTGCCCGACAACGCAGCCCGTACGGCGGGCAGCCCGGCGGCCGAGATCGTCCGTGCGATCGGCCCGGTCACCGCCTCCGTCGACCGCTCGTACGCCGTCACCGGGTCGGCCCCCTCAAGCCGGAAATACCGGTAGAGCGCCTCGACCAGCCCATGCACCGCACCGAGCAGAATCGCCCGCTCCCCAACGATGTCCGAGCGGTACTCAGCCGACAGCGTGGTGGCGAACGTGTATGGCGACCCAAGGGCGACCGACCACGCCAGCGCCCGATCGGTCGCATGGCCGTCCGGGTCCGCGTGGACGGCGATGCTCGCGTTGATCCCGGCGCCGTTGACGGTCGCGCCTTGCTGGTAGAGGCGCCGTACGGAATCGCCCATGCCCTTCGGGCACACCGCGATCACCGGGTGACCGGTGGGGAAGTCGCGACCGCTCGCCTGCAGATGGCCGAGCAGGAAGCCGTGCGACAGGCCGATCGTGGCGCCGGGCTTCAACGCTTGGAAGATCGTCTCGTGCTGAGCGGCCAGCGCCGCGTCGGCGATCAGCAGGATCACCAGGTCGGCCTCGGCCGCGACGGTCAGCAGTTCGCCGAGGGTGCCGTTCTCCTCGGTGAACCCGTTGGCGCGAGCGTCGTCTGCGGACGTCGAGCCCGGCCGGAGGCCGACCGACACGGTGATGCCGGTCCCGGCCAGCGAGTCGCGCAGGTTGAGCGCCTGCGCCCGCCCCTGCGGTCCCCAGCCGAGTACGCCGATCCTGCTGATGCCGTGGAAGGCCCGGGGGAGCAGCGGGAACAGGTCACGGCCGCCGCGGAGGATGGTCTCGGTACCGCCGGGCACCGTCATGGTCTCGGTCGTGAAGACCGTCGAGTCGATGGTGGTCATGTCTTTCAGTGAAGACCGGACCTACTCTTGCAGCAAGCGCAAGATTCGCATCGCAGCGTTGCGGGAGGTGAAACATGGATCACCGCGAGCTCGAACTGTTCCTGCATCTCGCCCGCACGCTCAATTACGGCCGCACCAGCCTCGAGTCCCACGTCAGCGCCGCAACCCTGACTCGAACCATCCAGCGCCTCGAAGCCCGCACCGGCAGCCGCCTGTTCGATCGCGGCCCGCGCGGCGTCGTCCTCACCGCCGACGGCCGCCGCTTCACGGCGTACGCGGAACAAGTCCTGAGCCTGTGGAACGACTACCGCGCCGGTACCGAAGTACCGCAAGACCTCACCGGCGAGCTACGCATCTTCGCCACCGTCACCGCCTGCGAAGCCCTCCTCCCTGATCTGCTGGCTCCACTCCGCTCCGCGCACCCGCAGATTCGCCTCGACATCCGCACCGGCGACGCTGCGATGGCGCTGGCCCGGCTGGACGAGGGCGAGGTCGACGCCGCGGTCGCCGGCATCCCCCAACGACTCCCCGGCACCCTGGTCAGCCGCACCATCGCCACGACCGACCTCATCCTGGTCAGCGCTCCAGGCGTGCCGTCAGACAGCCCGTACGTCGTTCCTGCGCGCGGACTGGTCCGCGAGGCCGCGTTCCGCTGGTTCCGCCGACAGGGTTTGCGACCCTCGATCGCAGCAGAGCCCGACGGCCACGAAGCCCTGCTGGCGCTGGTCGACCTCGGACTCGGGATCGGCATCGTCCCCCGGCTCGTGCTCGACACCTCCACCTTCTCCGGCCGCCTAGTCGAACGCCGAACCGAACTCCCTCTCGAGCAACTCCGAATCGGCCTGTGCGTCCGCCGATCGGACCTGCACCGGCCGATGGTCGCCGCGCTCTGGGATGGAACCGACGTCGGCAACGACACGTAGTAGGTCGCGCGCGGGGTGGGCTGCACGCTCAGCGGGTTGCTGGTGGAGGTGGTTGGAGCGACTACTACGTGTCCTTGGCGACGCCCCGCGAGCACGCTCAGCGCGCTGCCGATCAGCCCCACCAGCCAACCACCACCTGTCCTTCCCGACGCTCAACCCCGCCCGAGTCCACGCCCGTGCCACCCCGCCCGGGTCCACGCCCGTGCCACCCCGCCCGGGTCCACGCCCTGCCACCCCGGCCGAGTCGCCAAGCCATTTGGTGGGTAAGCCCACGCGGTGGTGGGTGGGCCAACCGCCTGCAGCTAGCCCACCCACACTCCCGTGGGTCAGCCCACCAAATGGGGGTGT
This sequence comes from Kribbella sp. NPDC005582, assembly GCF_040605415.1. NCBI lineage: Bacteria > Bacillati > Actinomycetota > Actinomycetes > Propionibacteriales > Kribbellaceae > Kribbella > Kribbella sp. NPDC005582. The sequence continues at coordinate 1,043,155 of NZ_JBEXCU010000001.1, read as the reverse complement.
GCCGGCGAGCGCTGCGAGGGCTAGGTGGGTGGGGGGCCGACGGTGTTGCCGGGGTGGAGGGTGGCGGGGACTAGCTGGGGTGGGAGGGGGGCGGCGCCTTCGAGTTGGCGGATGAGGGCTTCGATGCCGAGTTGGCCGAGCTCGGAGCCGGGGGTCCGGAGGTAGGTGAGCTCGGGGTCGCTGAGGGCGGCGACTTCGGGGACCATCAACAGCGACAGCACCGAGAGATCGCCAGGCACATCACGCCCCTGGCGCCTCAACGCGGAGACGACGCCCAGCGTCGCGTACTCGTTCGCGACCAGGATCGCGGTCGTCTCGGGGTGCTGATCCAGCAGGCGTTCAGCGGTTTCGCGGCCGCCGCGCGGCGTATCCGACGACGGCTCGACCACGATCCGCAGCCCGTATTCGCCCGCCACCCGCCGGTACGCCGCCTCTGTCCGAACCCACGGCCCGTAGTCGTGGAACCGGGGATCCGCCAGGTCGCCCGAGATCAACGCCAGCGAGCGATGCCCAAGCCCGTACAAATACTCGACCGCGGCCTCGACCGTCGCGTCGAAGTCGATGTCCACGTGGGCCAGCCCATCGAGCTCAGTCGTCCGGCCGATCAACGCGAACGGCATCGCAGTCTCCCGGAGCACCGCGACCCGCGGGTCAGCCAGCTGGACCTCCATCAGTACTACGCCGTCGACCAAGCCCTGACCCAGCAACTCTCGCAGCTCAACGCCGTCGTTGCCCACCGGCCACAGCACCAGGTGGTACTCCTTCGCGCGAGCCCGCTCAGCCGCAGCGGTGAAGAACTCCGCCGTCGACATCCCGAAGCGGTGCTCAAGCGCGGGATAGGCCATCGCGATGATCCGCGTCCGCCGGCTGGCCAGCGCACGAGCAACCACGTTCCGCCGATAGCCGAGCTCGGCCATCGCAGCCTCGATCCGCGCCCGGGTCGCCGGCGTGACCGGCTTGGTGTCGTTGAGCAGGAACGACACCGTCGCGATCGACACGCCCGCGCGTTCCGCGACGTCGCGCATGGTGACCATCGAAGTCGCCCCCTTGTGAACTCTTGACACCACTGTGACCCAAGGAACATAGTCCTTTCACCTCGGAGTTAAGCGCTTTACCGGCAACTGTGCAAGGAGTCCGATGTGATGAGCAGCAAGCGGCCGACCGCCGTACTGGCGGGTGCGATCGCCCTGGCACTCGCCCTGGCGGCGTGTGGCGGGAGCGGCGACGGAAACGGCGGCGGTACGTCGTCCGGCAGTACGGTCACCAGCCTGACCGTCCTCGACTACTACAACAACGACCCCGACAAGGCGCTGGTCCAGAAGGGCCTCGATGCCTGTGGCACCAAGCTCGGGGTCACCATCCAGCGGGAGACGGTGCCTGGTGACACCTTGATCCAGAAGGTGCTGCAGCAGGCGTCCTCGAAGACACTGCCCGACGTCCTGATGCTCGACAACCCCGACGTCCAGCAGATCGCGGCCACCGGCGCCCTGGCGCCCCTGAACGACCTCGGGCTGAACGCGGACGGCGTCATTCAGGGCATGGTCGACGCGACGTCGTACGACGGCAAGCTCTACGGACTGGCGCCGGTGACGAACACGCTCGCGCTGTTCTACAACAAGGACATGCTGGCGGAGGCCGGCGTACAGCCGCCGAAGACCTGGGACGAGCTGAAGGCCGCCGCCAAGAAGCTGACCAAGCCCGGCCGCTACGGCATCGCGTTCAACGCCAACGCGACGTACGAAGGGTCGTGGCAGTTCCTGCCGGCGATGTGGACCAACGGCGGCGACGAGACCGACCTGAAGAGCCCGCAGGTGGCCGAAGCCCTGCAACTGTGGGTCGATCTCGTCCAGTCCGGCTCGGCGTCGAAGAGCGTGATCAACTGGACCCAGGGCGACGCCAAGGACCAGTTCGTGGCCGGCAAGGCCGCGATGATGGTGAACGGCCCGTGGCAGATCCCGGCGCTGCAGGAGAGCCCGAAGATCAAGTGGGACACCGTCACCTTCCCGCTGAACAAGCCGGATCAGACCCCGGTCGCGCCGCTCGGCGGTGAAGCCTGGACGGTCCCGCTGAACAAGGACCAGGCCAAGCAGCAGAAGGCCGCCGATTTCGTGAAGTGCCTGAACTCCGACGAGAACGAGCTGGCCTGGGCGAAGGCCCGCTTCACCCTTCCGACCAGGACCGCGCTGCTCGACCAGTACGCCAAGGAGGTGCCGTCGATGAAGGCGTTCGCCGAGCAGGTCAAGACGGCCCGCGCCCGGACCGGCAAGCTCGGCGACAAGTGGCCGGATGCCGCCAAGGTGATCTACCAGGCGATCCAGTTGGCCTTGACCGGCAAGGCCTCGGCACAGGATGCCTTCAAGCAGGCCTCGGGCGGCTGACATGGCGCAGGCGACACTGACGCGGACGGTCGCCGTACGACGACAGCGGGGCCGGCGGGGCGAGAACCTGACCAAGGTCTTGTTCGTGCTGCCGGCCGCGCTCGCGATGGCCGCGCTGTTCGGGTACCCGGTCGTGAAGAACCTGGTGATGAGCCTGCAGGACTACGGTCTGCGCACGTTCTTCACCGGGCAGGCGCCGTTCGTCGGGCTGAAGAACTACTCGGCGATGGTGAGCGATCAGCTGTTCTCGCAGGCGATGGTGAACACCGCGTTGTTCACCATCGGCTCGATCGCCTTCCAGTTCGCCATCGGCCTGGCGCTCGCGCTGTTCTTCCGGCGGAAGTTCCCCCTCGGCGGTCTGCTGCGGTCGCTGCTGTTGCTGCCCTGGCTGCTGCCGCTGATCGTGTCGAGCGCCACCTGGCGCTCGATTCTCGAGCAGGACAGCGGCATCCTCAACCGCACCCTCACCGGCCTGCACCTGATCGACCAGCCGGTCCCGTGGCTGAACTCGCCGTCGGTGGCGCTGATCGCGGTGATCGGCGTGAACATCTGGATCGGGATCCCGTTCAACGTCACCCTGCTCTACTCGGGGCTGGCGGAGATCCCCGACGAGCTGTACGAGGCCGGCCAGCTGGACGGGGCGACCGGGTGGCGCGCGTTCACGCACATCACCTGGCCGAACCTGCGCTCGGTGGCCAGCGTCGTGCTGATGCTCGGCGTCGTTTACACGATCAAGGTGCTGGACATCATCCTCGGTCTGACCGGCGGCGGCCCGGCCAACGCGACCCAGACGCTGGCGACGCAGTCGTACGAGCGGTCCTTCGTGGACTTCAAGTTCGGCGAGGGCGCGGCCCTGAGCAACCTGCTGATCGCGCTGTCGTTCCTGTTCGCGATCTTCTACCTGCGCGGCACCCGCCGTGCCGTCGACGAGTAAGGAGGCCTGGAGATGACAGATTCGGCCACCCGGCGCGCGGCGTACACGGTGATCGGCGTCGTGATCCTGGGCGTGATGCTCTTCCCGGTCTACTGGATGCTGAACGCGTCCTTGCAACCGTCCGGCAACACCTTGACGGCCGGTTTTCTGCCGCTCGATCCGAGCTTCGCCGGCTACCGGCGGGCGCTCAGCGAGCAGGGCGGCAACCTCGTCACCAGCTTGCTCATCGCGACCGGGACGGTCGTGCTGAGTCTGGCGATCGCGGCGCCTTGTGCCTATGCGCTGTCGCAGTTCCGTTCCCGCTGGGTGTCGATCGGGCTGCTGGCGATCCTGATCTCGCAGATGATTCCGGGCATCGTGATCGCCAACGCGCTCTACACGGCGTACGAACGGATCGGCCTGCTGAACTCGATTCCCGGGCTGATCGTCGCGAACCTCAGCAGCACGCTGCCGTTCGCGATCCTGATCCTGCGGTCGTTCATGCAATCGCTGCCGCCGTCGCTGGTGGAGGCCGCGCGGGTCGACGGCGCCGGACTGCTCCGGGCCTTCGTCGCGATCGTGCTGCCGATCAGCCGGAACTCCCTGATCACCGCGGGACTGTTCAGTTTCCTGTTCTCGTGGAGCGACTTCCTGTTCGCGCTGACGCTGACCACCAAGGGCGGCGTCCGCCCGGTCACGCTCGGCATCTACCAGTACCTGGGGACTCAGGTGCAGAACTGGAACGCGGTGATGGCCACCGCGGTCCTGTCGGCGATCCCGGCCGTCGTGCTGCTGATCGCCGCCCAGAAGTACATCGCCGCCGGCGCCGTCGGCGGAGCGGTCAAGTAACCCCCTCGAAAAGGACATCGACAGATGACGATTCGCGTACTCGTCTGGGGCGAGAACCGGCACGAGCAGACCGAGCCGCATGTCGCGAAGATCTATCCCGACGGCATGCACAGCACCATCGCCGCCGGCATCCGCGAAAACCTCGACGCCGACGTTTCCACCACGACTCTGGACGAACCCGAGCACGGCCTGACCGAGGAGGTGCTGGAGAACACCGACGTCCTGGTCTGGTGGGGGCACGCGGCGCACGGCGAGGTCGAGGACAAGGTGGTCGAGCGCGTGTACCAGCACGTGCTCGCCGGCATGGGACTGGTCGTCCTGCACTCCGGCCACTGGTCGAAGATCTTCGGCAAGCTGATGGGTACGTCGTGCACGCTGCGCTGGCGCAGTGAGCAGGACCGCGAGCTGATCTGGACGGTGAACCCGACGCACCCGATCGCCCAAGGCGTGCCGCATCCGATCGAGATCGAGCAGCAGGAGATGTACGGCGAGTTCTTCGACATCCCGGTCCCGGACGAGCTGATCTTCATCTCGACGTTCAGTGGCGGCGAGGCGTTCCGGTCCGGCTGCACGTTCCGCCGGGGACACGGGAAGATCTTCTACTTCTCGCCCGGTGACCAGGACTTCCCGGTCTACCACCACAAGGACATCCGCCGGGTGATCGCGAACGGCGTCGCCTGGGCGAAGTCGGATCGGCCGGAGCGCGCCGTACCGACGTTGCTGCGGTACGAGACGGGCGACTTCTTCAACGGGCACGGCTACGGCGGCCCGATCGAGGAGGCGGTCGATGCCTGAGCCGCTACGGCTGCTGCAGGTCGGCGCAGGCGGCATGGGGCGCGCCTGGCTCGGCAACATCGCCAAGAACCCGGACGTCGTGCTGGTGGGGCTTGTTGATCTGGACGTAGCGCTGGCCCGCCAGGCCGCCGACGAGCACGGGTACGGCGACGTGCCCGTGGCGGCGTCGATCGACGAGCTGGCGGCCGGTGCCGATGCGGTCGTGGATGTGACGGTTCCGGCCGCGCACCCTGTCGTGAGTGCTACTGCATTGGGCCTCGGGTTGCCGGTGCTGTCGGAGAAGCCGCTGGCCGAGAGTGTGCGGCAGTGCCTGCAGATGGTGGCCGCCTCGGAGATCAGCGGCAAGCTGTTGATGGTCTCGCAGTCCCGGCGGTACTTCCGGGCCGGCAACGCGTTCGCCCGCCAGATCGCTGAGCTGGGAGCGGTCGGGTCGCTGTCGTGCGAGTTCTTCAAGGCGCCGCACTTCGGTGGCTTCCGGGAACGGATGGCCGAGCCGCTGCTGATCGACATGGCGATCCACCAGTTCGACCTGGCTCGCAAACTGATCGGTTCTGCGCCGGTGTCGGTGTACTGCGAGTCCTACAACCCGGAGTGGAGCTGGTTCGAGGGCAATGCGGCTGCCAATGCAGTGTTTGCCTTCGCCAACGGCACCCGGTTCGCTTTCAACGGCAGTTGGTGCGCACCGGGTCTCGAGACATCGTGGAACGGTCACTGGCGAGCCAGTACGGCGGGCGGTACGGCGTACTGGGACGGTGACAACGCACCGACCGTGGAACTGGCGTCGGGCGAGGCAGTGGTGGCGGAGCTGACGGATGAGCCGGAGGAGATCGCCGGTTCGCTGGCCGAGTTCGTTGCTGCGGTTCGCTCGGGCACTGTGCCGCAGTCGGAGGCGCACTCCAACGTGATCAGCGTGGCTATGGTCGAGGCCGCCGTACAGTCTGCGGCTACGGGTGCGCCGGTGCGGATTGCCGACGTACTGACTGCTGCGCATGCCGAGGCGATCGCTACTGCGACAGACAGTGCTGTGCGAGCCTGCTTGGAGTCTTGGCCGGACGTACTGAAGACTCTGGAGGCATGACGACGAGCAGCACTCCACGCTTGCGGTTGACGCCGATGCGCCCGCGGGACCCGCACGAGCCGGGGCGCGTCGCGTCAACGCTGGAGCTGTTCTTCGACCTGGTCTTCGTGGTCGCGGTGAGTATCGCGGCCGCCCAGCTGCACCACGCCCTCACCGAGAACCACATCGCGCACGGGCTGCTGGCCTACGTGATGGTGTTCTTCGCGATCTGGTGGGCGTGGATGAACTTCACCTGGTTCGCCACCTCGTTCGCGACCGACGACTGGCTCTACCGGGTGCTGACAATCGTCCAGATGAGCGGTGTGCTCGTGCTGGCGGCCGGCATCGAGCGAGTCTTCGCCGACAACGACTTCAGAGTGGTTGTGGTCGGGTACGTCGTGATGCGGGTGGCCATGATCGCGCAGTGGCTGCGTGCCTCCCAGGCCTCCGCGGAGACCCGGCGGGTGACGCAGTACTACGCGGGTGGGATCGCCGTGGTCCAGGTGCTCTGGGTCATCCTGCTGTTCCTGCCGCACGAGGTCACCACGCTCGGTTGGGTGCTGTTCGTCATCGCAGAGCTCGCGGTGCCGGTGCTGGCGGAGCGCCGAGGCAAGCCGACGCCATGGCACCCGCACCACATCACCGAGCGGTACGGCCTGTTCACCTTGATCTTGCTCGGTGAGAGCCTGCTGGCCTCGGCCAACGCGATCATCGACGCGGTCCACGAGCACGACCGGCTCGCACCGCTCATTGCGGTCTCAGTGCTCACTCTGGTCGTGACCGCGGCGCTGTGGTGGATCTACTTCTGGCCGCCGCACCACCGCGCGATCACGTCGTTCACCAACTCGTTGCGCTACGGCTATGTGCACTACTTCGTGTTCGCCGCGGCCGGCGCGTTCTCGGCGGGTGTCGAGGTGCAGATCGATGTCATCACGCATCACAGCAAGCTCAGTGAGTTCGTCGCGTCGTTCACGGTGACCGTGCCGATCGCCGTTTTTGTGCTCGGAATCTGGTGGATCGCTTTGCGCCAGAACGCCGATCGGGTGGTGAACATCGTCGTACCGGTGGGGGCTTTGCTGGTGCTTCTCGACCCGATCATTCCGGTGCCGTTCCTGATCACGGCGGTGCTGATGGCGGCGATCGTCGTGGTGCTCGTGGTGCGTCCGCCAATTACTGTCGGTGGCGAGCAGTAGTTTCCCCTTGACCCACTGTGGCGGGGTTGTGGTTAACTTTCGCCATTGGGGGATGCGTCTGTAATTCACTTACTGTTGGGGGTCCGCCATGCCCGCCCTTCCCATCCTTCGCCGCCTCAGCCTGGCCGGGCTCGCCCTGGCCACGACCGTGGCAGGAGTGTCGATGACGGCCGCTGCCGAACCGCCTCAATCGCCCGGTCTCGCGCAGGCCGTCGCGACCATCCAGCACATGTCGCTGGAGGAGAAGGTCGGACAGCTCTTCGTGCTGTTCGCCTACGGACCCGACGCGAACCAGCCCGACGCCCGCAACACCACCCTGTACGGCGTCGCCACGCCGGCCGAGGTGGTCGCGAAGTACAAGCCGGGCGGCTGGATCTACTTCGACGGCCGCGGCAACGTGCAGAACCCGACCCAGGTCGCGACGTTCTCCAATCAGCTCCAGCAGGCCGCGATCGGGACCGGGCTGCATGTGCCGCTCCTGATCGCCACCGACCAGGAGCAAGGGGTCGTGACCCGGATCGGGCCACCGGCCACGCAGTTCGGCGGCAACATGGCGCTCGGCGCGGCCCGCAGTACGACGGACGCCCGGACGGCGGCCGCGATCACCGGCCGCGAGCTCAAGGCGATCGGGATCCGGCAGGACTACGCGCCGGACGCCGATGTGAACGTCAACGCGCTCAACCCGGTGATCGGCACCCGCTCGTTCTCCAGCGATCCGAAGCTGGTCGCCGAGCTGACCGCCGCGCAGGTCCAGGGTTTCCAGCGCGACGCCGGAATCACCGCGACCGCGAAGCACTTCCCCGGCCACGGGGACACGGTCGACGACAGCCACACCGCGCTGCCGACGATCAACCACACGCTCGAGCAGTGGAACACCATCGACGCGCCACCGTTCAAGGCGGCGATCAAGGCCGGGATCGACTCGATCATGACCGCGCACATCGTCGTACCGGCACTGGATCCGTCCGGTGATCCGGCGACGTTGAGCAAACCGATCCTGACCGGCGTGCTGCGCAAACAGCTCGGGTTCCGGGGTGTGATCGTGACCGACGGCCTGGAGATGGCCGCCGTCCGCAAGCAGTACGGCGATGCCGAGGCCGCGGTCCGCGCGATCGAGGCCGGGGTCGACCAGTTGCTGCTGCCGCCGGCGCCGGAGGTGCAGTTCAACGCGGTGCTGGATGCGGTCCGGTCCGGGCGGATCAGCGAGCGGCGGATCGACGAGAGCCTGCTGCGGATCCTGCTGCTCAAGCTGAAGAACGGCGTTCTGTTCCAGCCGTACGTCGATGTCGCCAAGGTGCCCGCGGCGATGGGACCGGCGGCCAGCCTGGCCACGGCACAGCAGATCGTCGACAAGAGCATCACGCTGGTCAAGGACGACACGAAGACACTTCCGCTGAGCAACACCCCGCGGAAGATCCTGGTCACCGGTTGGGGTGTCTCGACCACGCAGAACCTCGCGAACAGCTTGAGCAAACGGGGCGCGGTGACCACCGTCGCCCAGACCGGCGCGGCACCGAGCGACACCGCCATCGCCGGCTCGGTGGCGAAGGCGGCCGAGAACGACGTGACCGTCGTCCTGACGCGGAAGGCCTGGGACTCGAAGGTCACCGACAAGCTCGGCAAGCAACGCAAGCTGGTCAACGACCTGCTGGCCACCGGCAAACCCGTGATCGTCGTCGCGGTCCAGGACCCGTACGACATCGCGTACTTCGACGCCGCGCCGACGTTCCTGGCCACCTACGGCTACGCGGCGGTCTCGATGGAATCGCTGGCCAAGGCCCTGTACGGCGAGATCCGGCCGACCGGCAAGCTGCCCGTCGACATCCCGGTCGCCGGTCAGCCGCAGACACCCCTGTATCCCTTCGGCCACGGAATGAGCTGGTGACGATGAAACGACGCACTCTGTTTGCCGGCGCCGGTGTGATCGCCGCGGCGCCGCTGCTCGACGCGCCCACCGCGCTAGCGCACGGCGGCGGAGGAGGTGGCCGGAAGGTGATGACCGGGGCCGAGGTGCTGGCCAAGGACGACTGGAAGGCGCTGGCCGGGCAGAAGGTCGGCGTGATCAGCAACCCGACCGGCATCCTGCCCGACCTCAATCACGTCGTCGACGTCATGCATGCCTCCGGGAAGGTGAACGTGGTCGCGGTCTTCGGGCCCGAGCACGGCTTCCGCGGCTCGGCGCAGGCCGGCGGTTCCGAGGGCGACCACGTCGATCCGCGGACCGGGATCATGGTCTACGACGCCTACGGCGCGAACGCGGACAAGCTGGTCAACCTCTACACGAAGTCCGGCGTCGAGACGGTCGTCTTCGACATCCAGGACGTCGGCGCGCGGTTCTACACCTACATCTGGACCATGTACGAGGCGATGCTGGCCGCCGTCCGCACCGGCGCGCGCTTCGTCGTACTGGATCGGCCGAATCCGACCGGTGGATCGGCGCGCGGCCCGATGCTGAAGCCCGGCTACACCTCGGGTGTCGGCAAGCGGGAGATCATCCAGCAGCACGGCATGACGGTGGGGGAGCTGGCCCGGATCTTCAACGCTGAATACCTGCCGATCGACACCAATGGCGCCCGGTTGAAGGAGCTCCAGGTGATCCAGGCGCGCGGCTGGACGCGCGATCAGCTGTACGCCGACACCGGGCTCACCTGGGTGATGCCGAGCCCGAACATGCCGACGCCGGACACCGCGCTGCTCTACCCGGGCATGTGCCTGTTCGAGGCGACCAACATGTCCGAGGGCCGCGGGACGACCCGGCCGTTCGAGCTGATCGGCGCGCCGTACGTGGACTACCGCTGGGCGCAGGCACTGCAGGCGAAGAACATTCCGGGCGTCGCGTTCCGGGAGGCCTACTTCACACCGACGATCAGCAAGAACGCCAACGTGCTCTGCGGCGGCGTCCAGGTGCAGATCACCGACCCCTCGAAGGTCGAGGCGATCACGGCCGCGACGCACATGATCGTGGAGGCGCGGAAGCTGTACCCGGGCTTCGCGTGGCGCGCCGAGACCCCGCCCGGCCGCTGGATCGACCTGCTCACCGGATCCGACCGGTTCCGGACCATGCTTTTGGCGGATGCTACCGCCGAGGAGATCGTGGCAGCCTGGAAGTCCGAGACCGACGCGTGGACCGCGCGACGGGCAAAGTACCTGCTCTACAAGGGACCGCGCCGGTGAAGCGCGGCCTTGCCCTCACGATAGCCTCTGCGGTGATGCTGACGATGACTTCCCCTGCTGTTGCTCACGGCAACAAATCCGGCCGGTTCGACCAGCCTTATGACGGCTACGCGCCGAAGACCACGCTGCTGCGTGACGCGACGCCGGAGCGCGCCGGGCTGGATCCGGCCCCGATCGACGCCGCGCTGGCCCAGGTCGAGGCCTGGACCAAACCCGCCGGTACGGCGAAACCTCTGTACGCCGGCGCGGTGACGCTGCTCGGGCACGACGGCCGGATCGTGACGCGGCAGGCGACCGGACTCGCGCTGAAGTATGCCGACGGGAGCGGGACGGAGCTGCCGGCCGACCAGCAGATCCCGATGCGCCCGGACACCATCTTCGACATGGCCTCGGTCTCGAAGCTGTTCACCTCGATCGTGGTGCTGCAGCAGATCGAGAAGGGCAAGGTCGGGCTCGACGAGCCGATCGCGAAGTACGTGCCGGAGTTCGCGGAGAACGGCAAGGGCGCGATCACCGTGCGGCAGGCGCTCACGCACACCACCGGTCTGCCGTCGTGGCTGCCGTTGTGGAGTTCGCGGCCCGACGCGGCATCGCGACTCCAGATGGCGCTGACCGCCAAGCCGACCAGCCCGGCGGGCACGACGTACCTGTACAGCGACCTGAACCTGATCTCGCTCGGCGAGGTCGCGCACCGGGTGAGCGGCAAGACGCTCGACAAACTGGTTGCCGACGGCATCACCAAACCGCTGCAGATGCGCGACACCGGCTACAACCCGGATCCTCGCAAGAAGCCCCGGATCGCAGCGACGGAGTACCAGACGGCACCCGCCCGCGGGATGGTCTGGGGCTCGGTGCACGACGAGAACGCCTGGTCGCTGGACGGGGTCGCCGGGCATGCGGGCGTCTTCAGTACCGCCGACGACATGGCGGTGCTGGCTCAGGCCTTCCTGAACGGCGGCAGTTACCGCGGGGCCCGGATCCTCAAGGAATCCTCGGTGACCGCGATGATCACCAACTTCAACCAGGCCTACCCGGGCAACGACCACGGTCTGGGCTTCGAGCTGAACCAGCGGTGGTACATGGCCGGCCTGTCCGGGCCGCGCACCGCCGGGCACACCGGCTACACCGGGACGTCGCTGGTCATCGACTTCGACTCGCGATCGTTCGCGATCCTGCTCACCAACCGGGTGCACCCGAGCCGCAACTGGGGCTCGAACAACCCGGCCCGGCGGGCGGTCGCGCAGGGACTCGCGCTGGCGCTGGGCGTCGGGCCGCGGCATGGCAAGGACGCCTGGTTCTCCGGTACGACGGATGCCGCGACGACGACGCTCGCCACGAAGGTCGCCGTACCGGCTGGTGGGGCGAAGCTGGCGTTCGACTTGTTCGTGGACACCGAGGACTCGGATCTGCTGTATCTGGAGACGTCGGTGGACGGCGCGACCTGGACGAAGGTGCCGTTCACAGTGCGGGACCGTGGTTCGGTGATCGATACCGACGGGACGATCAGCGGGTCCGGCGACCGGCATTGGCATCAAGTGACGGCTGAACTGGCCGCTGGAGAGCGTTCGCTGCGCTGGCGGTACACGACCGATCCGCTGTACCAAGGCCGCGGTGTCTACGTCGATGGTGTGAAGATCACGAGCGGTCGTGATGTTCTTCTCGACGGAGAACGGTCGCCGGAGTCATTTACGGCAACAGGTTGGAGACTTTCGCGTCGCTGATCCCCTTTGGTGCATAGTCGCCGTACCGTGGCTGTCATGAGTTCAACAACCTCTCCAGAACCCACGGGGCCGCTGCTGGTCCGAGTCCGCGCGGTGATGCCCGCGCTGGCGCCGGCCGAGCAGCGGGTGGCGAACGCGGTCCTCGCGGACCCGGGCGGAGTGGCTGCGATGACGATCTCCGAACTGGCCGAGGTGGCGTCCACCTCGGAGACCACGGTCATCCGGTTCTGCAAGCAGATCGGCGTCCCCGGCTATCCGCAGCTCCGCCTGCAGCTGGCGGCCCAGTCGGCCACGGAGAACATCCGGCCCGAGGTCGGTGGCGACATCGAGCCGGGTGACTCGCTCGACGACGTGGTCCGCAAGGTCGCGTTCGCCGACGAGCGCGCCGTCCGCGAGACCGCGCAGCAGGTCGACGTCGACGCGCTGGCCAAGGTGGTGACCGCGGTCGTGAACGCGCCGCGCGTCGACATCTACGGCTTCGGCGCCAGCGCCTTCGTGGCGCTCGACCTGCAGCAGAAGCTGCACCGGATCCGCCGGGTCGCCTTCGCCTGGTCCGATGTCCACATGGCGCTGCCGTCGGCCGCGCTGCTCGGCGAGAACGATGTCGCGATCGGGATCTCGCACACCGGTGTGACGGTCGAGGTCGTCGAGGCGCTCGAGGAGGCCGCCAAGCACGGCGCCACCACGGTCGCGGTGACCAACTTCCCGCGCTCCCCGCTGGCCCGGACCGCCGATCTGATGCTCACCACGGCCGCGCGGGAGACGACGTACCGGTCGGGGGCGATGTCGTCCCGGATCGCGCAGCTGACGGTGATCGACTGCCTGTTCATCGGGGTCGCGCAGCAGGTGCTGCCGGACGCCCGGAAGGCGCTGGAGGAGACCGCGACGTCGGTCCGTGGGCACCGGCTCAAGGGCTCGGACTGAGACCGGTCAGACACAGACCGTGACGTCAACCATTTCTGTCAACGATGAACAGAATTGAAAATCCTTCAGTAGAAAACTAACATCGACACTGTGACCACACCGACGGAGCAGCGCAATCCCCGCACGCTCGCTATCGACGCGGTGGGTACGACCGAGATCCTGCGCATGGTGAACGCCGAGGACGCCTCGGTCGCGGGTGCTGTCGCGGCCGTCCTCCCGCAGTTGGCCGAGGCCGTCGACTGCGCCGTCGAGGCGGTCCGCCGCGGTGGCCGCGTGCACTACTTCGGCGCCGGTACGTCGGGCCGGCTGGCCGTCCTCGACGCTGCCGAACTGCTTCCGACCTTCCACGTGCCGGATGGTCTGGTGGTCGCTCATCACGCCGGCGGCATGGAAGCGCTCCTGCGCGCCGTCGAGAACGTCGAAGACTCCGAACAAGGCGGCGCCGACGACGCTGCTCCGGTGAGCGCCCGCGACATCGCGATCGGCCTCGCCGCGTCCGGCAGCACGCCGTACGTTGCCGGTGCGCTCAAAGCCGCCCGCGCCGCCGGTGCCGCGACCGTCCTGGTCACTTCGAACCCCGACGCGCCGCTCGCGCCGCTGGCTGACATCGTCATCGCGGCGGACACCGGCCCCGAGGTGATCGCCGGCTCCACCCGCCTCAAAGCGGGCACGGCTCAGAAGATGATCCTCAACGCCTTCTCCACCACGCTGATGATCAAGCTCGGCCGCACCTGGTCCAACCTGATGGTCGACCTCGTCGCCACCAACGCCAAACTCCGCCAGCGCATGCTCCGCATCCTCGCCGAAGCCACCGGCGCCGACCGCCAAGCCTGCGAATCAGCCCTCGCTGCCGCCGACGGCGAACTGAAACCAGCCCTGGTCCACCTCCTCACCGGCGCCCCCATCCCCACCGCCCGAGACGCCCTCAACTCCGCCCAAGGCCGAGTAGCCACCGCCCTAACCACCCTCAACGCCCACGCCTAGCCCCGCCTCCGGCGGACAGTCCTTCTGACGCCTCCGCGCAGCACGCAAGGCGTGACCGTGGAGCGGTAGTGAGCGCGAGAGCCCTGCGGTGAGCCGGGCAGCTGCTCGGGAATGGATGTGGGCAGCAGGTACTCCCGCCGGCTCCCGCGCTCGCCGTCCCCGGCACCGGACCGGTGGCCAACAGCCGTACCGACGAACTGTTAATAGTGGCTCGGTTGGCGGTCCTGCCGTTGGCGATACGCCTGCCGACCGGCCGCGGACGCGACTACTAACAGTCCGTCCGTACGCACGAAGTTGCCCCTTCTCCCCTCTGTCTCAGGCCGGAGAACCGGCACTACGAGGGGATATCCGTTCCTATTGCCGTACGGAAGGACTGGTGATGGGTGGCTGGCTAGGGGGCCGCTGCCGGCGGTTTACGCCTGGCGACCTGCCGGGCATGTGACCCATCACCAGTCGGTCGGTACGCACTACCTCGGGGCGTGGTTGGGTTTGGGGGTGGATGAGGAACTGGGTGGTGGGCGGTTTTCGAAGCCGGTACGGCGGGGGGAGACCGTGGTGCGGCGGAGGGGGACTGCCAACTCGTTGGCGTTGTTGCGGCATTTGGAGCGGGTGGGGTTCGAGTTGGCGCCTCGGGTGGTGGGGGTGGAAGGCGAGACCGAGACGCTGACCTACTTGCCCGGGGTGGCTGGGTATCCGCCGTTGTCGGCGGAGATCAGGTCTGATGCGGCGTTGGTGAGTGTGGCGCGGGCGGTTCGGCGGTTGCATGATGCGACGGCAGGGTTTGTGGCGGTGGACGGGGAGTGGCGGGATCTGGAGGTGGCGGCGCCGGTGCGGGTGGACTGCATCGGGCACCATGACCTGGCGCCGTGGAATCTGGTGTTCGAGGGGACCGAGGTGGTCGGGATCATCGACTGGGACACGGTGCGGCCGTCGAACCGGCGGTGGGATCTCGCGTACGCCGCGCATCAGTTCGTGCCGTTTCATCCGCCGGCGTGGTTGGAGCCGTTCGGGTGGGACGAGGAGCCGGATCGGGCTCGGCGGTTGCGGTTGTTCTGTGCGGCGTACGGGCTGGGGGTCGAGCCGGCCGAGTTGGTGGATCTGGCCGGGCTGCGGTTGCTGGGGCATGCGGCGAACATCGAGCAGCAGGTGAAGGCCGGGAATCCGGCGTTCGACGTGCATCGGGACGAGGATCATGCCGGCGGATATCGCGCGGCGGTCGCCTACATCGTGGCGAACCGAGCGGCGCTGCTCGCCGAGTGACGAGAGTCGGCAACTCCTGATTGGTCCACGGCATCAAAGCAGAGCCGGATGATCCGGCGCCGGAGATGTTTCCGGCGAAAAAAGTTTCGGTGTCCATTGGATGCCGTCCCCGGACACCTGCGGGGAACCCTTCGACGCCGCTTGAGGGTAGTCCATTTCTAACCTCCAGGATAAACCCCACCGGTTTGTTTTTGGCGGGGTGGAGCGTTTGTTTTGAGGGGTTGCTTCGCGTGATGGGACCACTACTTCTGGTCCATAGCGCGGCTGTGTGATCGTGTCGTATCGTCCAGTCATCGCCAGGCCTTGGTGGGGGTGCTGGCCTTCGAATCCTTTGTGTACAACGGCTTTGGAGCTCGGATGGCCATGGACGAGTCTGTCGTCGCGCCCGGAACCGCGCTGGGTGCGGAGTGGGTCGACGATGTACTGCTGGCGGGACCGGTAACAGACGTTTGTTTTCGGTTGCCGGAAGCCATTGAACGCGGGAAACTGCGCGCGCTGATTCAGCTGCGGCAAAAAGAACTGGCCCAGTCCGGTTTTAGGCCGGGTGGTGCGGTGGCTTTACGTTTACCGCCCTCGATGGCTTTTGTGACCTATTTACTGGCGGTGTGGCGCAGTGGTGGGCAGGCGATCCTGCTGGACCACCGCCTGACCGACTACGAGGTACGGCGGGCTATCGAGCGCCTCGTGCCGCAGGTCGTGGTGTCGGCGGACCGGCCGGTGGCCGCCGGCTTGCGCACGTTCCATGACGTCGGTGCGGATCTGGCCAGCTACTCCGGCCACCCAGCCAGTACGACGCACGCCGTCGTACAGCTGAGTTCCGGATCGACCGGCCCGTCCAAGGTGATCGGCCGAACCGCCGAGGACCTGGTCGAGGAGGTCCACCGGTACACCCAAATCGACGGAGTTCCCACCAAGAACGAGCGACTGATTCTGCTGCCGTCGATGGTGCATGTGCTCGGTCTGGTCGGCGGTCTGCTCTACGGGCTGCATGCCGGTGTCGAGCTCGTCCCGCCGGCGCGGCTCACCGGTGACGCCATCGTGCATGCGATCGCGGCCGAGACCACACCGGCCACTGTCCTCGGCGTACCGTTCCACATCGGCTTGCTGGCCTCGGTTCAGGAGCCGGGATGGCTGCCGCAGTTCAAGCGCATGACTACTGGCGGCGAGCTCGTGCCGCAGTCGGTATCGGACGCGTTCGAGCAGAAGTACGGCGTTCCGCTCGGGAACATGTACGGGATGACCGAGGTCGGTGTCATCGGCACCGACCTGTTCGGGCGGCACCGCCCCGCGATCCGCCCGGCGCCCGGGATCGACGTCCGGGTGGTCGACGGTGAACTGCAGATCGCCCGAAAGGAATCGCCGTACCTGGGGTTGTCGGATCCGGCCCGCTGGTCCGACGGCTGGTTGCGGACCCGCGACGCCGGCGTCATCGACCCGGACACGGGGCTGGTCAGCATCAAGGGCCGGCTGGATTCGCAGGTGTCGGTCGGTGGGCTGAAGGTCGACCTGACCGAAGTCGAGTACACGCTCGGCACGCTGCCCGGGGTCGAGGCCGCGGTCGTCGTGTTCGACGGCTCGATCACCGCCTATCTGCAGCTGCGCGAACGCCGGGAAACCGCCCGGCTGGAGGCTGAGCTGTCCCAGCGGCTGGCGTCGTACAAGCGGCCGCGGACCCTGCACGTGCTCGATCAGTTGCCGCGGACAACGACCGGGAAGCTGGTCCGGGACCTCACCGTGCTGCGCAAGGCGGTGCCGTGATGCTCGGTCAGCACAATCTCACAAGGATCATCAAGAGCCACCGCCAGTACGGCGTCCTCCAGCGGCAGGCGAACGACGTACAGACCGGGGACCGACTCGACCGGCCCGTCGTCGAACGGAACGCGCCGACGCAGCCCAGAGTCCCGCAACCCGACACCGAGCGCTTTGCCGACAGCCTCCTTCGCGGTCCACAACCGCAAGAAGGCGAGCAGGTCGCCGGCCGTCCACTCCAGCTCGTCGGCATCGAACCAACGACGCGCCAGGTCGCTCACCGACCGCGGATACACGTCCTCGAGGTCGATCCCGACCGTGCCGGTACGACGTGCGGCCACCGCGACCTGCGAGCGGCTGTGGCTCAGGCTCACCGCCAGCCCGTCGATCTCCGGCCGGCCGTTCGCGGTGTGCCGCAGTACCGGATCGGCGACGAGGGTTCCGGCCAGCGACAGCAGCAGAGCGTGGGCGGTGGCGCGCGAGTCGTCACCGGCCGGCGCCGTCCAGATCTCGACACAACCAGCAGCAGCCACAGAAGGAAGGTAACCCGATGAAGGACGAGGTTCGCGCATTCGTCATCGCGCAACTGGAAGACATGAACTACGACGTCGAGGGGATCGACGACGAGACCACGCTCGGCCCGGCCGGAGTCGACCTCGAGTCGCTCGCGCTGGCCGACCTGTCGGTCCGGGTCGAGGACAAGTACGGCGTCCGGTTCTCCGACGACGAGTCCGAGCAGTTGGCGTTGATGACGGTCGGCGAGTTCACCACCGAGGTGGCCGGCCGGGTCGCACAGCAGGTCTGATGACCACCCAGCCCCCGCCCGGGCGGGTAGAGATCATCGACTGGCTGGCCGGCCTCGGTCAGCGTCCGCCGGGTACCGAGCGAATCGACTCGATGGAACTGGCCTGGCTGGTCCATCAGGTCGAGCAGCGGTACGGCGTCGAGCTGCCGGACGAGCAGCTCGAGCGGATGACCACGATCGACGCGGCTGTCGCCGTACTGGCTGAGGTGCTGCCCAGCCATGTCTAACCCCAGACCGGTCGCCGTGACCGGCCTCTCCGTGCTGACTGCCCTCGGACGTGGTCCCGAGGCGCAGCTGTCCGGTGTGCCCGCGTTCGCCGAGGTACGGCGCTTCGACACCGGCGCACTGCGGGTCCGGTACGCCGCACTGGCTGCCGAGGCTGGGACGCTGGAAGAGGAGCTGGACCTCGCGATCGCCACGGCGTGCTCGCAGGCCGGTGTGGATCGCAGTACGACGCCGCTGCTGCTGGCGATGCATGCGCCGCCGAAGTGTGAGTTCGGTGCGGCCCGGATCTACACGAGTGCCTGTGTGTCCGGCAGTACGGCGTTGGCCGACGCGGCGGCGTTGATCAGCAGTGGACGGGCGGAGCGGGTTGTCGTCGCCGGTGCTTATCTGGTGGAGCCGTACCAGTTCGCACTTTTCGACGCTGGTCGCGCACTGGCCTCGGACAACGTCGTACGACCGTTCAGCGCGGAGCGTCGCGGCACCCTCCTGGGTGACGGTGTTGCGGCCGTAGTACTTGAGGCGGGCAGCGGTGTGGCCCGGCTGGCCGGCTGGGGGCGTGCAGGTGACGCTCACCATCCCTGCCAGCCCGCACCGGATGGACGCGGGCTCGCAGCGGCGCTCGGGCGAGCACTCCAGCGTGCCGGGGTGTCCGCGGACCAGGTGGGCTATGTGAACGCGAATGCGACCGGCACGGTCTTCAGCGACCAGGCCGAGGCGGCGGCGATCAAGCAGGTGTTCCGGAAGAGCCCGCCGGTGAGCTCCACCAAAGGGCTGCACGGGCACGCGTTGGAGGCGTCCGGAGTCGTCGAGTTCGTGGTGACAGTGCAGGCGTTGCTGGAAGGGAAGCTGCCGGTCAACGCCGGGTTCCTCGGGAGCGACCCGGAGTGCGCGGTCGACCTGATCCTCGATGCACCGCGGAGTGTGCAGACCCAGATCGCAGTCTCGGTGAACTCGGCGTTCGGAGGCGCCAACACGGCTTTGGTGGTGACGGTGTGATCGAGGTTCACGACTTGGTGGTGCTGGCCGAGGCGCAGTGGCCCGAGCCAGGTGACGACCTGCCGCCGGGAGTGCCGGGGTTCGTCGAGTCGGCGTTCAACCCGTTGGCGGCCGCCGCGGCCGAGCGCTGCCTTGAGCGCGCCGGCGCACTGGGCGGGACGACTGGTGTGGTGATTGTGACGACCGGGGATCGCGTGAGTACGGACGCGGTCGAGCGGTTGGTTGCGCTGGGCAAACGAGTGGGGCCGTTGTTCTTCTTCCAGTCGGTGCCGAACAGCATCGCGGGCTGGATCGCGGCGAAGTGGGACCTGCGCGGGCCGGTGGTGTGTGTGACCGACGGCGGGTTCGACGAGGCCGCGTTGCTGATCGGGGACGGCGACGCGGATCAGGTGCTGATCGTGCAGGTGACAGCGGATGAGGCGTCCGCGCGAATCGTGAGTGGGGGAGCGGAATGAAGGCAGGATGGCGGGCGCGACTGGCGGCGGATCCGGCGATCGGCACGGGCAACGTGCTGGCGACGGTGATTGCCCAGGGCGCCGATCTGAACGGTCCGGGACTGACCTTCGACACGGCCGTCGACAACTTCGCGGCTGAGCATCCGCTGACGCTCGGCGAGCTCGACGAGCGGGTTCAAGCCCGTACGGCGTGGCTGCACGAGCACGGGATCGGGCGGCGGGACGTGGTCGCGATCTGGGCGACCGAGGCGCAGGACATCGTGCTGAGCTTCCTGGCGCTGACCCGGATCGGCGCGATTCCGGCCTTGCTCAACGGGAAGATGGCGCCGGCGATCGCGGACGAATACATCCGGCGGCTGCGGGTGACCGCCGTACTGGCTGACGCGAACCACAAGGAGTTGCTGGAGACCGACGTACTGGCGGAGCCGCGGGAGCTGGGTGCGGGTGATCCGGCGAAGGCGCCGGATCACTACCGGCACCACCGCGACGACCCGGTGGTGATCACGCACACGAGCGGCACGACCGGCGTACCGAAGGCGGTTCTGCACACGCACACGACTCTGTACGCCGCTCTGAAGCACCTGCTCACGATGCCGCAGGCGCAGGGCACCGACCGGATTCTGAACGCGCTGCCGATCCCGCACACGGCGACGATCCTGATGGTCAACCAGGTGCTGGGCAATCGCGCGGAGATGCTGCTGCTGTCGAGCCAGGATGCGGATGTCGTGTTGCGGCAGATCGAGCGGTGGAAGCCGCATGCGGTCTACGGGTTCGCGGTGACGTGGGCCGGGCTGGCTCGTTCCGATCTCTCGAAGCACGAGCTGGACTCGGTGCGGATGTGGTTCAACACCGGCGACTGTGCGCATGAGCCGCATATCCGGAAGCTGGTCGCGGTCGGCAGCCGGGAGACGGTGACGCGGGACGGTCGGGTGACGGTTCCGGGGTCGCACTTCATCGATGGGCTGGGCTCCAGCGAGATGGGCCACAACGGGTTCCACATCACGCACACGATCGAGTCCGAGCACTACGGGCGGTGCATCGGGAAGCCGTACGAGTTCGCCGAGGCGACGGTGCTGAGCTCGACCGGCGAGGAGCTGCCTGCGGGGAAAGCGGGGATTCTCGGCTTCCGCTCGCCGACGGTGTCACCGGGGTACTGGAACGACTCGGTCAACACGTACCGCTTCCGACTAAACGGTTGGTTCGTTACCGGTGACCTCGTCTATCGGGACGAGACCGGTCACTACTTCCATCTCGATCGGATTCCGGACGCGGTGGCCGGGTTCGACGGTCCGCAGCTCTACACGTCGTTCTCCGAGGAGCGCATCCTCGCGGCGATGCCGGACGTCGCCGACTGCACGGTCGTGATCGTCGCCGAAGGCGGTCAGTACGCCGCCGACGTACTGCTCGAGCTCACCCCGGATGCCCCCGAGGTGGATCGGACCGAAGCCGTGAAGGCAGCGGTCGGTGCGGAGGTCGCGGCCATCCTTCGTCGCGTGACGGTGGTCGGCGCGGACGACGTGCCGGTCACTGTGACCGGCAAGGTCCGCAAGGTCGCGCTACGAGAGGCCCGCTCATGACCGGGGTGACGATTACCGGGATGGGGATGCTCACCCCTGTCGGGCGCGGCGCTCGAGATGTGTACGACGCCTTGCTGCACGGACGATCCGGGATCAGCCGGCCGCCGGAAGGACATCCGGTGGCGGAGTCGGTCGAGCTCGGTGGGTTCTTGCCGGAGTTCGATGCGGGGAAGATCGCGTCTGGGCCGGACGGCAAGGTGATGGACCGGACCGTCATCCTCGCGCAGCTGGTCGCCGAGGAAGCGCTGGCCGACGCCGGATTGACCATGGGGGAGAACGTCGATCCCGAGCGGATCGGCGTGATCATCGGCGGCGTCGGCGGCATGGCGACGCTCGAACGCCAGGTGCTGGCCCGCGCCGAGCGGGGGAAGGTTGCCGTCAGCCCCTACCTGCTGACCGGCATCCTGCCGAACATGCCGGCCGCGCGGGTCGCCATCCGCTTCGGGACGCGCGGCTACACGTCGGCGGTCGGGACGGCTTGTGCGTCCGGAGCGCAGGCGATCGCGGACGCGGTGCGCATCATCCGCGCCGGCGAGGCGGACGTCGTACTGTGCGGGGCGAGTGAGGCGCCGCTGTTCCCGACCTTCGCGGAGACGTTCGCCAACGCGCGAGCCCTGACGCGCGGTTGGGACGATCCGACCGAGGCCAGCCGACCGTTCGACCTGCGGCGCAACGGCTTCGTCCTGAGTGAAGGCGCAGGACTGCTGGTCCTCGAGAGTACGGCGCACGCCGCCGCCCGAGGTGCGAGCGGGTACGCCGACGTCGCCGGGTACGGCGTCAACTCGGACGCGCATCACCCGACCGCACCACGACCGGACGGCACGGGCGCAGCCGCCTGCATGCGAATGGCGCTCAAGGGCGTCCGGCCGGAGCAGGTCGGCTACGTCAACGCACACGGCACCAGCACGAAGCTCGGCGATGTCGCCGAGTCCGTCGCGATCGGTCTTGCCTTCGGCAACCACATGCCGGCGGTCAGCTCCACGAAGGCGTTGACCGGACACATGCTCGGCACGTCCGGGGTCGTCGAGGCAGCGGCGGCCGCACTGGCGATCAACACCGGCCTGACGCCGCCGACGTACCACCTGGACGACCCCGATCCGGCCTGCCCGCTGGATCACGTCCGCAAGGAACCACGGGCGATCCCGCTCGAGTACGCCGTCTCGAACTCGTTCGGGTTCGGCGGCCAGAACGTCAGCCTGCTCCTCGGCACCGCCAGTACGCCGAAGCAGCGACAGCTATCAAGTGAGGAGAAGGCGTAGATGGAGATTTACGGGATCGACCACGTGGAGATGTACGTGGGCGACGCTCGGCAGGCGGCGTTCTATCTGGGGCATGCGTTCGGGCTGCAGATCCACGGTCAGGGCGGGCCCGAGACGGGGCTGCCGGACCAGCGGTCGTTGCTGTTGCGGGAGGACGCCGTACAGATCGTGCTGACGTCGGGGCTCGCTGCGGACCACCCGGCCGCCGAGTACGTGCAGCGGCACGGGGACGGCGTCGCGATCGTCGCGATGGAGGTTGACGACGCCACGGCGGCGTACGGCGAGTTGACCGCCCGCGGCGCAACCGGGCTGCGAGCGCCGGAGCGGTTCGAGGCCGGGGATGCGGTCGTGGTGGTCGCGGAGGTGGCCGGGTTCGGTGACGTGATCCACCGGCTGGTGGAGCGGCACGGGCCGCGGCGCGAGTTCCTGCCCGGCCGGATCCAGTTGACCGGGCCGACCGGCGTACCGGACGAGAAGCTGTTCAGCGAGATCGACCACCTGGCGATCTGCGTGCCGTCCGGCGAGCTCGAGCCGACTGCCAAGTTCTACGAGGACGTGTTCGGGTTCCCGCGGATCTTCGAGGAGTACATCGAGGTCGCCGGGCAAGGCATGGATTCGAAGGTGGTGCAGAGTCCGTCGAAGCACGTCACGTTCACGCTGATCGAGCCGGACCTGAGTCGCCGGCCCGGTCAGATCAACGACTTCCTCACCTGGCACGCGGGAGCCGGCGTCCAGCACATCGCCTTGCGGACCAGCAACATCGTCGAGGCGGTCAGCACGCTCTCCGACCGTGGCGTGAACTTCCTCGGTACGCCGTCGACGTACTACGACGCGCTGGCCGAGCGCGTCGGTGAGGTGGAGACGCCGATCGAGGAACTGAAGCAGCGCGGCATTCTCGTCGACCGCGACCACTGGGGTCAGCTGCTGCAGATCTTCACCGAGTCGATGCACGTCCGGCGGACGCTCTTCCTGGAGATCATCGAGCGCCGCGGGGCGATGACGTTCGGCAGCGGAAACATCAAAGCCCTGTACGAAGCCAAGGAGCGGGAGCTGGCACATGACGCTTGAGTTCAAACTGTCGGAGGAGGAGATCGAACTCCTTCCGTCCGACGAAGACGTTGCCTTCTACAACGAGCATGGCTGGTACCTGTCCAAGAAGCTGCTCACCGACGACGAGACCGACGAGCTCGTCAACGCGAGCGAGCGGTACTACGCCGGTGAGCGGGACCGGACCCTCCCGACGGCCCCGCCCAAGCTCGCCTACTGGACGCCGGAGAAGGGCGATGTCCAGCGGCACAACGACTACGTGCACTACGAGCACGACGGCCTGGCGAAGATCCTCCGCAAGCCGCTGATCGGCGCGGTCGCGGCCCGGCTCGCGCAGACGCACGAGATCCGGATCTTCCAGTCCACGCTGATCTACAAGCCGCCGATCGAGGGCGAACCGTCGAACATCGTGCCCTGGCACTTCGACAAGCACTACTGGTCGTCCTCGTCCTCGGACCGGATGCTGACCGCGTTCATCCCGTTCCACGACTGCCCGCCGGAGATGGGCACGATCACGATGGTCGACGGCAGTCACCGGTGGAAGGAGATCGGCTCCGACGACACCGTCGTCCGGCACTTCGCCGAGCGGGACCGCTCGCAACTCGACCAGATGCTGGCCGAGAACGCGGCGTACAACGGGGCCGAGGTGGTCAAGCTGCCGATCACCATCCCGCGCGGGCACATGAACTTCCACCACTGCCGCACGTACCACGGCAGCGGCGCGAACGTCAGCGACCGCCCGCGCCGGGCGATCTCGCTGCACCTGCAGGACGGGGACAACCGCTACCGCGAGTTCCCGCTCTCCGACGGCACCACGGCGGCGTACAACCACGACGTCCTGGTCCGGCGAACCTCCGACGGGCGGCCGGACTACGCCGACCCCGAGTACTGCCCAACGCTCTGGGCCGACCGCTAGAAGGAGCACTGCCATGTCACGTTACGACTGGGGTCAGACGCACCCCGGGATCGAGCAGCTGGAGAAGGCCGTCTCGGAGGCTCGCGACAAGGTCGTCCAGCACCCGCTGTACGCCGTCCTCGACACCCACGAGGCGCTGGTCACCTTCATGGAGCACCACGTGTTCGCGGTCTGGGACTTCATGTCCCTGCTGAAATCGCTGCAGCGCGAACTCACCTGTGTGACGGTGCCGTGGATCCCGACCGAGCACCGCAGCAGCCGGCGGCTGATCAACGACATCGTGATGGTCGAGGAGAGCGACGAGCTGGGCGGCGACGACGGCAAGCCCGCGTTCATCAGCCACTTCGAGCTGTACGTCAACGGCATGCACGAGGCCGGCGCGGACACCAGCGCGATCGACAAGCTGATCGAGCTGCTCCGCGGTGGCGCTCCGGTGGTCGAGTCGCTGGCCGCGGCCGGCGTACCGCAGGCTTCGATCGACTTCGCCGGCACCACGTGGGGAATCATCGAGAACGCGCCGGTGCACTGCCAGGCGGCGGCGTTCGCCTTTGGCCGGGAGGACTTGATCCCGGACATGTTCACCCAGGTCGTCGCAGTCAACGAGCGCTCCAACAAGCTCAACACCTTCGTCGATTACCTGGAGCGGCACATCGAGGTGGACGGGGAGTTCCACACCCCGATGGCCATGCAAATGGTCGCCGACCTGTGCGGTGACGACCAGGCCAAGTGGGACGCCTGCGCGGAGACCATCAACACCGCCCTCGCGGCCCGCGCCCGGCTCTGGGACGCGATCACCGCCGCCGTCGTCACGACCGCCCCGGCGACGGTCTGACTCTCATGAGCAGAGATCTCTACCGGACCGTCCGGCTGATCCGCAGATTCGAGGAACGGGCGATCGAGTTCGTGCGGTCCGGAGAGATCGTCGGCGGTATCCACCCGTACATCGGCCAGGAGGGTATCGCGGCCGGAGTCTGTGCCGCGCTCGGCCCGGACGACGTGATGACCAGTACGCATCGTGGTCACGGGCACGTGCTCGCGCGCGGTGCGGATCCGGCCGGGCTGCTGGCCGAGCTGATGGGTCGTGAAACCGGGCTGAACAAGGGCCGGGGTGGTTCGATGCATGCCGCCGATTTCAGCCTTGGCATCCTCGGTGCGAACGCGATCGTCGGCGCAGCCGGTTCGATCGCGACCGGTGCGGCCTGGGCTTTACGCCAGCAGGGCAAGGACTCGGTCGCCGCGACGTTCTTCGGGGACGGCGCGATGAACGAGGGCATGCTGCTGGAGGCGTTCAATCTGGCCGCGCTCTGGCAGGTGCCGGTGGTCTTCGTCTGTGAGAACAACGGCTACGCGACCACGATGCCGGTCGCGTCCGCGGTCGCGGGCAGCATCACCGCCCGGGCGCGCGCGTTCGGCATGCCGGCGTTCACCGTCGACGGGCAGGATCCCGAGAAGGTGCTGGAGGCAACCAGTACGGCGGTCGCCCGGGCCCGGGCCGGGAAGGGGCCGACGTTCCTGGAGTGCGTCACCTACCGGTTCGACGCGCACCACACGTTCGAGCACCGGTCCCGGCTCACCTATCGCTCGGCCGAAGAGATCACGACTGGGCGTTCGCGGTGTCCAGTGGAGATCCAGGGCGCACGGCTGACGGCCGCGGATCGGGCGGCCGTCGACGCCGAGGTCGAGTCTCTCCTGGAGGCGGCGGCGGGGGTCGCCTTGGGTAGCGCCCACCCAGACCCCGCCGCCGCACTCTCGTACCTGTACGCCGGGGAGGTCTGAATGCCCAAGCTGTCGTACTTGAAGGCGTTGAACCGGGCTCTCGGTGACGAACTGGAGCGGGACCCGGCGGTGTTCGTGCTCGGCGAGGACATTCGTGCTGCCGCGTCTCACCTGACGGCGGGGTTGTTCGATCGGTTCGGCGGTGATCGCGTGCTGGACACGCCCTTGTCCGAGCAGGCGTTCACGAACTTTGCCACCGGTGCGGCGCTGGTGGGGATGCGGCCGGTGATCGAGTTCCAGATTCCGTCGTTGCTGTTCCTGGTGTTCGAGCAGATCGCCAATCAGGCGCACAAGTTCTCGCTGATGACCGGTGGGCAGTGCAAAGTGCCGGTCACGTACGTCGTACCGGGGTCGGGGTCGCGGACCGGGTGGGCCGGTCAGCATTCGGATCATCCGTACTCGCTGTTCGCTCATGTTGGGGTGAAGACGGTCGTCCCGGCGACGCCGGCTGATGCTTATGGGTTGTTGGTGACGGCGATCCGTGATGACGATCCGGTCGTGGTGTTCGCTCCTTCTGCGGCGCTGGGTGTTCGGGATGACGTGGATTTTGGGGCGTTGGCCCCGGTTCCGCTAGGTGTCGGGCGGATTGCTCGGGCTGGGGACGACGTGACGGTTGTTGCCCTCGGCCACTTGGTGCACGACGCTTTGGCGGTTGCTGATGAGTTGGCTGGTCAGGGGATCTCTGTCGAGGTCTTCGATCCGCGCACGGTCTATCCGCTCGATGTGGCCGGTCTGGTTGCGTCCGTGCAGAAGACCAGACGGTTGGTCGTCATCGACGACTCGAACCGGACGAGCGGCTTCGCGGCCGACGTACTGGCTGTTGTTGCAGAGAACTGCACCTTGACCGCGCCGCCGCGCCGGGTGACCCGTCCGGACGGCGCTGTCCTTCCCTTCGCCCTTGCTCTCGATCGTGCGGTTCAACCCGGCCGGGAGCAGCTACTCAAGACCCTCCTGGAGATGTCGTGACCGATCTGTGGAACCAGTTGCCTGAGGCAACGCGTACGGCGCTGATCGCCCGGGGGACCGAAGCGTGGCGGACGGTGTACGACGGCGTCGCGACGCACAACAAGCAGTGGCGGCCGCTGCGGCCGCCGATCATGGCTGCCTCGGTGTACGACGAGTTCACGGCGATCTCGGCGACTGTCTCCCGATTGATCCTCGCCGCGTGCCGGCAGCGGGCGACGACGGCCGGCGAGCTCCGGGAGGCGCTCGAAATGCCGGTCGGGGCGATCGACCTGCTCGACGAGGATCTTCCGCTGACCGAGGACCTGCTCGGCGGTGTCCGCGCAGACATCCTGCTTGCGGACGGAACGCCGTACATGGTTGAGGCAAACATCGACAGCGCCCTCGGCGGTGCGCATGACTCCGACGGCATCGCGGCCCGCTTCCTTGCGGCGTACGCGGGTGATCCGGTGCTGGAGGCGGTCGGGCTCACGGCGCCGCCGTCGGCGGTCGACGCGCGGTACGAGGCGGTGCGGTCGTCACTGTCGCTGTCGGGGCAGGATCGGTTGGCGATGGTGTTCACGACGGCCGGTAGTTATCCGGGCTCGCAGGACGGGCTGGCGATGATCAAGCTGCTCGAAGGATTCACGGAGCGCGGTCGGCAGCTGCGTCTCGACATGCGGGTGTATCCGGTCGAGTGGCTGACCCTTGACGACGCCGGCCGGCTCTGTGTCGACGACGGGCCGATCGACGCCGTACTGCGGATGTTCGTGCCCCAAGGCACGAAGCCGAGCGCCGGCCTGGATGCGTTGGGCACGGCCGTGCAGACGGGCGCGGTCCGGATCTTCACTCCGACAGCCAGTTGGTTGCTTGCCAGCAAGGCGATCTTCGCGTGGCTTTGGGATGACCTCGACACTCTCGACCCGGCCGACGCCGAGGTGGTGCGCCGTCATGTGCCGCGAACGCAGGTGCTGGCCGCCGCGCTGCGCTCTCAGGCCGTCGCGGACCAGCACGACCTCGTGTTGAAGCCGTCGGGCTCCTACGGCGGTGTCGGCGTGGTCGTCGGTCCCGAGGTGACCGCAGCCGAATGGCAGCACGCTCTAGACGAGGCGCTGGCCGAAGGCGGCTACATCCTGCAGAAGTACGTCCCCGTCGACCGCCTCACCATGCAGTTCGTCGACATGACAACCGGCGCGGTGAAAGAAGACGACGTCCCCTTCTGTCTGGCCCCCTACCTCTTCGGCGGCACCCCCGCCGGCGCCTATCTCCGCTTTGCCGTCCCCGGCGCCGGCCCGGTAGTCAACGTAGCCCAAGGCGCCCTGACCAGCGGCCTCCTCCTACACCCCTAAGCCGTACCGACGAACTGTTAATAGTGGTCGGTTCGGCCGATCGGCCGTCGGTGCCAAGCGTGCCGAGCGGCCCGATCCGCGACTACTACCAGTCCTTCCGTACGCACAGCCTCGGCCGGCGACCTCCGCTGTGGCTGATCGCCCGCCGCGGCGTGCCGGTTGCCTGTGGCTGACGGGCTGTGCGGGGTTCCTACTGGGTGTTCTTGGCTACGACGGTGGGGATGATGGCGACGGCTACTACGGCGGCGGTTAGGGCGAAGGCGACCGGGTAGGTCGTGCCGGCTAGCACGGCGCCGAAGGCTAGGGCGCCTAGGGCCCAGCCGCCGTCGTAGGCGAGGTTCCAGAGGGCGCTGACCTGGTTGTAGCGGGAGGTGGGGGCTCGGTTGTACATGAGGGTGAGGGTGAGGTTTTGGGCGGCGCCGAAGCCGAGGCCGAAGAGGGTGGCGCCGGTGAGGATGGCCAGGGGGTGGCTGATGAGGATGAAGCCGGCGGCGCCTAGGGCGGACAGGGTGAGGGCCACAGGGAGCAGGCGGGCGGGGCCGAGGCGGTCGCTGTAGCGGCCGGCTAGCCAGCGGGCACCGGGAGCGGTGACGGCTTGGAGGAGCAGGGCAGTGGCGGCTAGAGAGTGGTTGCCTACGGCAAGGGGGAGGAAGGTGATGCTGACACCGGCGGCCAGGGTGACGGCGGCGAAGACGAGAGCGGGCATCAGGAGGCCGCTGCCACGGAGGCCGCCGAGGACCTTGATGTGGGTCTCCTCGGTGCTGGTATGGCTGGGGATGCCGGTCGTGAGGGTGAGGCTGGCCAGCGCAACGACGGCGGCGATCGCGAAGAGCGCGTTGAAGCCGATCACGTTGGTCAGGTAGACGCCGAGCGGCAGACCGACCACCGCCGGTACGCCGACCACCACGCCGTACACACCGAGCGCCTCACCACGTCGGTGAGCTGGCGCAAGCTCGGCGATCAGCGCGACGGCGGCGACCACGTTGATGGCCAGGCCAGCGCCGCGAACCACGCAGACCAGTACGACGACCGGCAGCGACGACGTCGTGAGCAGGACCAACGCGGGCGCGCCCATCAGGACCAACCCAAGCGCCAGTACGACGCGATACCCCCAGTGAGCGAGCATCCGCGGAACCAGCAGCTCGACGGCGACCGCGGACAGCATCATCGCGCCGGTCGCGAGCCCAGGACCGATGCCGCCGGAGCCGTGCGCCGCCAGGTAGAGCGGGACCACCGAGGTCAGCAGGTACATGCTGAGTCCGGACCCGAGAACCATCACCAGCAACCGGGTGAACTGTCCACCGATCAAGGGGGCGGCTCGCTCGATCGGTACGTCGCACGTCGTCATACCGCCAACGCTAGGACCGGACCGGTCTTAGCTACAGGTCCAGTTCTGACCGCCCGGAGAGGACCAGTTGGTCGGCGATGAACGCGGTCAGACGGTCGAGAGCCAACCGCAACTGAGCAGGCGTCACCGCGCTGCACGACAGCCGAAGGGCGTTGACCGGTGCATCCGTGTCGTAGAAGTGGCTCATCGGAGTCCACAGCACGCCGTAGTCCTGAGCGGATCGAGTGAGCAATGCATCGTCAACCGTGAAGGGCACGGACACGACGACGAAGAAGCCGCCCGACGGAACAGTCCAACTGATCTCGCCGTTCGGGAAGCGTTCGGCGAGACCGTCGGTCAGCGCACGCAGGTTGTCGGCGTAGATCTCGCGCTCGCGCTGGTTGGCGGTGTTGAGGCTGAAGTCGCAGTCGAGGAGCTTGCCGCCGATGACAGCCTGCGCGATCGGCGAGGTATTGACGGTCACCATGCTCTTCAGCTTCGAGAGCTGGTCGGCGAGCAGACCTCCATCGCCGACGGTCTGATCGGCGACGACGTAGCCGACCCGAGCTCCAGGCAAACCGGTCTTGGCGAAAGATCCGAGGTAGACGACGCGACGCGAGGTGTCGAGCGCCTTCAACGTCGGCAGCCGATCGATGCCGGCAGCGGGGAACAGGCCGTAGGGGTTGTCCTCGAGCAGCAGCAAATCCTCAGCGGCGGCAAGCGACAGCAAGCGATGCCGTGTGGCCAGATCCATGCTCAGACCGGAAGGATTCGCGAAATCAGGCATGACGTAGAACCCACGCGGACGCAGGCCGTCGGCCCGGGCAGCCTTCACCACGGCCGGCAGATCGTCGAGGTCAGGCACCGGCAGCACCGGCAGGTCGACCACGCGAGCAGCGCCCGTGATCCCGACGTACGCCGGGGAGATCGCCAGCAGCACGTCCGACGCATCGGCCCGGAGCGCGCGCAGCGTGAGCAGCATCGCCTCCTGGCAGCCGGCCGTGACGACGATCGCCTCGGGATCGACCTGGATGTCCTCGTCGACCGCGAGGTTGCGCGCGACCAGCTCGTGCACGATGCCCTTGGTCCGCCCGTACTGCAGGATCGTTCGCCGCACCGCTGCCTCGTCGAGACCTTCCGAGCGCAGATGCGCGGCGAACAGTCCCAAATACCGCGGTACGTCGTCGAGGTCGAAGAACTCCTCGGTCGGCCGGCCCGCGGCCAGCGAGATCGCGTCCGGGTAGTGATGCGAGATCTCGTTGAGGAAGTTCATCGAGTTCAGCGCGCGATCGGTCAGCGATCCGTGCAGTGCGGACAGGTCGAGGTCGGCCATCAGTTCCTTCCCGTCACCAGTTCGGCGACCGCGGCGAGGTCCGCGCATCCCGCCAGCAGCATCGCGTCGCGCAGTTCGCGGCCGAGCAGCGTGAGCGCCTCGTCCGGCGTACCGGCGGCGAGTGCCCACAGCAACGGACGCCCGACCAGTACGGCGGCCGCCCCGACCGCGAGCGCCTTCAGTACGTCGGTGCCGCCGCGAATCCCGCTGTCGAGCAGCACCGGGAAGTCCTTGCCGACCGCATCGATGACGGAGCCGAGGGCATCGATCGAGGCCGGTGCACCATCGAACTGACGGCCGCCGTGATTCGACACCACCACGCTGTCGGCGCCGGCGTCGACCGCGGCCAGCGCATCTCGGGGATCCAGAATGCCCTTCACCAGCAGGGGAATCTCGGTTACGGATCGCACCCACTCGAGGTCACGCCAGGAGAACGTGGGATCGAACGCGGTCGCCGTGTGCGCGGCCACCGCGGAGACGCCACCCTGCGCCATATGTGCCTCTGTGTATTTGTCGACAAGATTGGCCGCACTGACCTCCGCAGGCAGAGCGAAGGCGTTCCGTACGTCGCGCAACCGGCGTCCCATCACCGGAACATCGACCGTCACCATCAACGCCTCGCACCCCGCCGAGCTCGCCCGATCGATCAACCTCCGGACGGCGTCTCGGTCGCGCAACCAATACAGCTGGAACCACGACGGCGCGACCGCAGCGATCTTCTCCAACGGCACACTGCTCAACGTGCTGATGACGTAGGGAATCCCAGCGTTGGCAGCAGCGGCAGCCAGCAGGAGCTCACCCGACGGATGGAACAACCGCTGATACGCCATCGGCGCGACCGCGACCGGCAGCGCGGCCGGCGTACCGAGAATCGTGGTCGTCGTGTCAGGACACTCGACACCACCAAGCACCCGCGGGGTCACGGTGATCGCGTCCAGCGCGGACCGGTTGCGGCGCAGCGTGAGCTCCGCACCGCTGCCTCCGGCAACGAAGTCGTGGACGGCGGCAGGCAATCCGGCGAGCTGTTCGTAATCGGCCAACGCCTCAGCCATGGGCGAAGATTCGGCTCAGCCAGGCGGCGGCTTCGGCGGTGGCTCGCCGCCCGCCGTCGAGGATGCCCGCCATCGCGAAGAACCCGTGCACCATCCCGTCGTACCGGCTGAGCGTGGTCGGCACCCCTGCGGCATGCAGCTTCTCCGCGTAGAACTCACCTTCGTCCCGCAACGGGTCGTACTCCGCCGTGATCACCAGGGCCGGCGGAAGATCTTCGTGGGACGAGGCGAGCAAGGGCGAGGCGAGCGGATCGAGGCCGTCGGCAGGGTCGGTCAGATAGTGATCCCAGTACCAGCCGACCGACGTCTTGTTGAACAGGTACGGGTCGTTGCCGGTGACCATCGACGGCGTGTTCGCGCCGTACCGGGTGTTCGGGTAGACGAGCAGTTGCCCGGCCAGCACCGGACCCTTGTCCCGGGCAAGCAATGTCGTTGCCGCTGCCAAATTTCCGCCGGCGCTGTCGCCACCGACGACCAGCCTGGCCGGATCCACTTGAAGCTTCTCGGCATGAGCGGCGATCCACTGGGTGGCGTCATGACAGTCGTGCACGGCAGTCGGGAACGGATGCTCGGGCGCGAGCCGGTACCCGACAGTGATGACCTGACACGGTACGGCGTTCGCCAGCCGCCGCGTAATGCCGTCAGCCGTGTCGATGCTGCCGAGCGTCCAGCCACCGCCGAAGAAGTAGATCAGCGTCGGCAACTGCCCGGCCAGGTCCGGCCGATACAACCGGAGCGGCAGACCAGCATCCGTACAGAGGTCTTCGACGTAGTGGACCGGCTCGGCCTGACCGCCGGCGGCCTGGATCGACGCCAGGTCGGCGGCACGGGCCTCGGTCAGCGTTTGGGTGTAGAGCTGCGGTACGGCGCGGGCCTGGCGCTCGGCGCGCATCGCCTCCACCTGCGGGTCCAGCGGCATGAGCTCACCCCAATCGGATCGGCATGGATCGATGTCCACGCAACAGCAGGCTAGGACTGCGTTCGGGTTCCCCGGCGAGGCGCAGCGAGGGGAAGTGGCGGAACAGCTGCCCGAAGGCCGCGCGGCCTTCCATCCGGGCCAGCGCGGCTCCGACGCAGAAGAACGGACCGGCGCCGAAGGACAGATGCTGCAGATCGTCCCGGCCGGGATCGAAAACATCAGCGTCTGGATGCTTGGCCGGATCGCGGTTCGCGGCGCCCGGCAGGATCAGGACCAAGCTGCCCTCGGAGATCACCTGACCAGCCAACTCGATGTCGGTCGACGCCTTGCGGCTGATCAGCTGCACGGAGCTCTGATGCCGCAGGATCTCCTCGACGTAGCTCGCCGCGAGTTCGGGATCTTCGCGCAGGGCGTCAATCAGCGGAGGTTCCGCGAGCAGCAGCTCGAGGCCGTTGGTGAGCAGGTTCATCGTGGTGACGAAGCTGGCGTTCACCAGCACCAGCAGGTTGTCGATCAATTCCTGCTCGTCGATCCCCGACGTACCGGAGTCCAGCGCGTGCACGAGCGAGCCGACGAGATCGTCGCGCGGTCGTAGCCGGCGCTCGGAGATCATCCGGGCGTAGTAGTCGTTGAGTTCCTCGGCGGCCTGGTTCGCGGCCGCCAGCTTCTCCGGTTCCTTGCCGCCGAGATCGAGGTACTCGTCGATCCGCTGCGTGCGGTCCTTGAACCAGCCGAGATCCGAGCGCGGGATCCCGAGGAACGTACCGATCACCGTGATCGGCAGCCGGTAGGCGAAGTCGGTGAAGTCCACGACCTGCTGCTTGGCGCCGAGGCCGGCCAGCAGTTCGGCGACGATCGCGTCGACCACCGGCTCGAAACCGACCAGTCGACGCGGTGTCAGCACCGCCTGGAAGACCTTGCGCATCCGCAGGTGATCCGGCTCGTTGCGGAACATCATCGAGCCGCCGAGATGGCGCAGTACGGGGTCTTGCGGATCCGGATCCGCCGTCAGCAACCGGTGGAACCGGGTGTCCTTCAGCGCGTCCTGGGCAGCGTCGTACCCGTTGATGACAAAGGCGTACGGCGAGGTGCCGGGGCTGAGCCGGCAGACCGGGCCGATCCGATGCAGCTCCGCGAAGAGCGGCATCGGATCACGGCGGCCTTGTTCGGAGCCGAGGGCGGCGACGACATCAGCGGCGGACCGAGAGTCGTTTCTGCTCCGAGAAGGCATGGCTTACCGCACCAGCTTCAAAGGCACGGACGCGGCCATGGCCTGGTAGCCGGCGTCGTTCGGGTGGATGTGGTCACCGGAGTCGTAGAGCGCGTTCAGCTTGCTCGGCGCGGCCGGGTCGCGCAGCACCTTGTCGAAGTCGAGGACACCGTCGAACTCGCGGCTCGACCGCAGGTAGCTGTTCACCGCTTGCCGGGTCGACTCCTTGGCCGGCGTCCAGCTGTCGGTCCCGCCGATGCCTTCGAACGGCGTGATCGTGCTGACCAGGCTGCGCAGTCCACGTTCCTTGGCCTGCGCGTTGACCTGCCGCAGCGCGCCGATGATCTCGGCCGCGGAGTCGTCGGACATCCAGATGTCGTTGACGCCGAGCTCGGTGATGACAGTGCGTACGCCGGTCTGCGCGAACACGTCCTCGTTCAGCCGCGCCAGCGAGTTCACGCCGACCTCGTTGAAACCGGGAAACGCGCCGTTGTCGGACGGCTCGGTGCCGTCGTGGTTGAGCCGGCTGCCGGCGAGTCCGGCGTTCAGCACGCCGGGGAACGGGTCGCCGGTCGCGGCCAGCCGCTCGGCGAGCTGGTCCGGCCAGCGGTTGTTCGCGTTGAACGTGCTGGCGGTGCCGTCGGTGATCGAGTCGCCGAGCACGACGATCGAGCCCTTGGACTTCTCGGGCTGGACGTCGACACCGGACAGGAAGAAGAAGCAGCACCGCCGGGTCAGCGTGTACGCCGCTCCGCCGGACTGCGTGACCAGGTTCGACGGGCCGACGAAGTTCTCCTGCAGCGACGAGCCGTGGAAGGTCGTCGGGCCGGTGTTCTCCGGGAAGTAGAGGCTGACGACGAGGTCGTCCAGGTTGCCCAGCGGGAAGTTCAGCGGGTCGCTGAGCAGCTCGCTGCCCTTCACCATCGACGCTGTACCGGAGCCGTTGAAGGTCACCGTGCGCAGGGTGGCCGGGTCGATATCGGACTGCTCCGGCGTTGCCTTGTTGGGCTTGGCAACGGTCGCCGCACCGACGGTGACGGTCTTCTCGCCGTAGATGTTCGACAGCCGGATCCGGATCTTGTCACCGCCGACGCTCGGACGGACGACGAGCCGAACGCTCTGGTCGGTCAGGCCCAGATTCGTCGAACCGGTCGCGTTGCCGTGCGTGACGGCGGTGGCCCAGGTGCCGACCCAGGCATTGGCGTGGTGACCGCCACCGCCGTAACTCGCGCCGGCCAGGGTGGACCCGGCCAGAGTCAGTGCGGCAGTCAGTGCGACCGCGCGCCATTGCTTCGGAACATGCATGGACGGACCTCCCGGCGGAATGGAATCGCCTCGGAACGTATTACGCATTCTTCGAGTCGGTCAATGCATCGGCAAATGCTTGTTTCGATTGCTCCGGGTGGCGGTTAGCGGAGGTTTCGTACCCCCGGTTCGCAGGGGTATACCTTCGCCCGGAAGCTGTCGTGATCGGGTGGCTCCGGAGAGCGACGAAACCCTGTGTGTCACGGGGTTTTCGGCTCTGGTCAGGCGCTGGGGTGTCCAGTAGAGTCGCGGCCACGGCCGGGGGTGGCCGTTCGTGGCGAGGGGAAACTATTTAAATGCCGCCTGAATTCGTGCTGCCCGAAAGATCCGGTAATTACGTGCACCGGGTCCTGCAGTTGTTCGCGCAATTCGCCGACCGGCCGGCGCTGGTCCGCGGCACCCGGCAGGCGACGTACGGCGAGCTGAGCGCGGACGTGCTGCGGATCGCCGCGGCAGTGCGTGATGCCGGGATCGCCCCGGGCGGAAAGGTGCTGGTGATGGCGGCGAACTGCTTCGACGCCCCGGCGCTGCAACTCGCGCTGCACCTCCACGGCTGCCGCGTGTTGTGGTGCGCGCCGATCACGTCGCGTCGGGAGATCGACCGGTTCGCGGTGCTCGCGGACGCGGATGCCCTCGTGTACGACGAGGCCGCGGAGCTCGGGAGTGAACTCGCGACCGCGCTCGCGCCGATGCCGGCGTACGGGCTGAACGAGCTGGTCGGTCGTGTGCCGTCAACACCGTATGTCGTTGGAGAGGTTCCGGCCCCGGACTCGGTGCTGCAGACGAGCGGTACGACGGGGGATCCGAAGCTCGTCCATCACACGCAAACGTTCTACGAGCAGATCCTCGAGTTGGCGGCAGCCTTTGTGGCCAACGGGTTTCCGCTGCTGCGGCACTACTCGGGATCGCCGTTGTGGCTGGCGAGTGGCCAGATCACCAGCTTCTTCAACCTGTTCACCGGCGGGGTGTTGTTCCTGACCGACACCTGGTCGCCGGACGAGTTCTATCGGACCGTGTCGGCCGAGCGGATCACGTCGACGTACGTGACGCCGCCGATGCTGTACGAACTCCTCGATCATCCGGGTGGCGAGGACTTCGACTGCAGCAGTTTGTTCATGCTCAATATCGGTGCCGGTCCGGCGACTCCGGCGCGGTTGCGGCAGGGGATCGCGCGGTTCGGGCCGGTACTGCGGATCGTCTACGGGCTCAGTGAGGCCGTCGTGGTCACCGCGCAACCCGGGTTGACCGAGGACCCTGCGCATCCGGAGCGGCTCGCCTCCGCGGGGACGGCGTACGGCGATGTCGAGCTCGAGATCCGCGACGACGACGGGAACGTGCTGGGGCCGGGGCAGGACGGTGAGGTGTGGGTGCGGAGCCGGCTCACGTTCGCCGGGTACCTCGGCAAGCCGGAACTGACCGCGGAGACGCTGGTCGACGGCTGGCTGCGAACTCGCGACCTCGGTCACCTGGACGCGGACGGCAATCTGTTCCTGGTCGACCGGGTGCACGACATGATCGTCACCACCCGCCGCAACTGGGCGATCTTCTGCCGACCGATCGAGGACGTCCTCGGTAGTCATCCAGCTGTCCGTACGGCGGCGGTGATCGGCGTGCCGGATCCCGTGGTGGGGGAGGCCGTGCATGCCTTTGTGGTCACGCGATCAGCGGTCTCGGCTGACGAGCTGCAAGCTTGGGTCGCTCAGGAATTGAACGAGATGTGGGCTCCGGCCGCTGTCGACTTCGTGGCCGAGCTGCCGCTGACGAAGATCGCCAAGGTCGACAAGGTTGCCCTGCGCAAGCTCTACGCCGAACTGCATCCCTCATGACAGCCCGTCGTGGACTCGTGATCCTGTTCGTCGCGGACGTGTTGTCCGCGGTGGGCAGCCGCATCACGATGGTGGCGATTCCGTGGTTGGTGCTGGTGACCACCGGTAGTGCCGCGCGGATGGGGCTGGTGGCGGCGGTCGAGCTGGTGCCGTACATCGTGGTGAGCATCATGGCCGGACCGGTGATCGACCGGCTCGGCCCCCGTCGTACGGCGGTATTGGCGAACCTGACGAGTGCTCTCGCGGTGGCCGCCATCGCGGGCCTGGCGACGATCGGATTCGCCGTACTGCTGGTGCTGGTTGCGGTCGCGGGTGGTCTGCGGGGTGCTGCTGATCGGTCGAAGGATCTGCTGGTTCGGCCGATGGCCGAGGCGGCGAACGTGCAGCTGATCCGGATCACCTCGCTGCACGAAGCGTTCGCGCGTGGCGCGACTTTGCTGGGCGCACCGCTGGGTGGGCTGTTGATCTACTGGACGGACGCGGTGTCGGTGTTGTGGATCGACGCCGTCACGTTTCTCGTGTGTGGCTTGCTGATCGGCGGGTTCGTCCGGCCGCCGGAGGTGGTGTCGGCATCCCGCCCGGACAAGTACTTCCGCTCGTTGGCTGTCGGCTTCTCGTACGTCCGGCGTGATGCCTTGCTGGCGACGATGTTGATCACCACCTTCACCATGAACATCTTCGCCAGTGCGAGTACGGCGGTCTTCATCCCGGTCTGGGTCGCCGACGAACTCGGTTCCCCGGCCGGCCTCGGCCTGACGCTGGGCGCCTTCGCGGCCGGAGCGCTGCTCGGCAGCATCGGCTTCGCCGTCTGGGCAACGAAATTGCCGCGCTATCTGACCTTCGCGCTCGGTGCGTTCATCGGCGGTAGTCCGCGGCTTCTCGTGCTCGGGCTCAGTGACAGTCTGGAGTTGGTGGCGGCAGTGACGTTCTTGTCCGGCATCGGGATCGCCGCGATCAACCCGGTCTTCGGCGCGGTCCTCTACGAGCATGTCCCGAAGGATCTGCAGGCGCGGGTGATCGGGCTGGTCGCGGCCACGTCGTTCGCCGGGCTGCCGCTCGGCGCGCTGATCGCGGGGGAGCTGGTGAGCGGCTTCGGGCTGTTCCCGGCCTTGATCGGCTCCGGAATCGTCTGTCTGATCGTCAGCGTCTATCCCCTGGTACGGCGTGGGCCGGGCCGGATCCTCGACGCGCCGGCGCCCGTGGAGGCGGTATGAACGAGGTGACCGATCCGTACTGTCTTCAACCGGGTGAGAGCGAGGAACTGCTCGCCGGTCACCCTTGGCGGCGCTTCGTCGTACTGGGGGACAGCGTGGCCGAAGGGCTGTGCGAGCCGGTCGAGGGCTACAGCGATCTGCAGTGGGCGGACCGAATCGCGCACGAACTCGGCCCGATCGCCTATCTGAACCTGGGCGTGAGTGGGTTGCGGACCCGGGAGATTCTCGCGACCCAGCTGGTACCGGCGGTTGCCTTCGGCCCCGATCTGGCGCTGGTGGTTGGCGGCGGCAACGATGCGTTCCCGGCGACGTACGATCCGGATCGAGTGGATCGCGAACTGACCGAGATGATCACCACGCTGCAGGACGCCGGCGCAGTGGTCATGACGCTGGGGATGTTCGACGTTTCGTACAGCCCGGCGGTCGCGGAGTGGTTGCGTCCAGGGCTTCGGCAGCGGATGCGGATGCTGTCCGACCGGACCGCCGCCCTCGCGGAGAAGCTCGGCACCATCCACATCAATCTCACCGATCACCCGCTGTCGACCGATCCCGGGCTCTACAGCTCCGACGGCCGGCACGGCAATGCGCGCAGTGACGCTGTGGCTACCGCGGAAACTTTGCGGACGATGCATGGATACCTGAAGCGCCGGGTACCAGGCGCCTCATAACCGAGCGTTCGTTCGAAGCGGAGGAATCATGACTGTGCATCCGGTACCGGACAAGGACCCCGAGGAGTGGACCACCGGTGACGAGCCGATGACCGGTCCGCAGGCGTCGTACCTGTCGACACTCGCGCAGGAGGCGGGTGTCGACGTACCTGACGAGCTGACCAAGGCGGATGCGTCGCGGCTGATCGACGAGTTGCAGGAGCAGACCGGCCGGCAGCCCGGCAACCAGAGCTAGAGCTTGCGGAGGCGGACCCAGCGGACCGCGTGATCCTGACCCTTGCGCAGCACCAGGGTGGCGCGGGAGCGGGTCGGAAGGATGTTCTCGCGCAGGTTCGGGCCGTTGATGCCGTCCCAGAGGGATTCGGCCTTCTTCACGGCCTCCTCGCGGCTGAGCTCGCCGTACCGGACGAAGTAGGACTCCGGGTTGCGGAAGGCCGTCTCCCACAGCTTGAGGAAGCGGTGCACGTACCAGGAGCGGATGTCGGCGGCGGCAGCATCGACGTACACGGAGAAGTCGAAGAAGTCGCTGACCGCGAGGCCGCTCTTGCCATCGGCGTGCCGGGGCGCGGGCTGCAGCACGTTGAGGCCCTCGAGCAGCAGGATGTCGGGCTGCTCGACAGTGGTCCGTACGCCGGTCATCCGGTCGTAGTGCAGGTGTGAGTAGACCGGCGCCTCGACCGCGTCCATGCCCGACTTCACCTCGACCACGAAGCGCAGCAGCGACTTGCGGTCGTAGGACTCCGGGAATCCCTTGCGCAGCATCAGGCCGCGCTTCTCCAGCTCGGCGTTCGGCCAGAGGAAGCCGTCGGTCGTGACGAGCGCGACCCGCGGGTGCTCGGGCCAGCGCGCCAGCAGCTCGCGCAGCAACCGGGCTGTCGTGGACTTGCCGACGGCAACCGATCCGCCGATCCCGATCACGAACGGCGTCCGGGTCGCGGCCGGCTTGCCGAGGAAACTCTCGGTGTCCTCGTGCAGCGCCCGCGCGTGCCGGACGTAGAGCGACAGGATCCGGGACAGCGGCAGGTAGACCTCGCGGACCTCGTCGAGGTCGATCTCGTCGCCGAGGCCGCGCAGCCGCTCGATCTCTTCGGCCGTCAGCGGCGAGGTGGTGGTGTCCGCCAGTTCCGCCCAGGCGGCCCGATCCAGCTCGGTGTAGGGAGTCACCTCCCGCGACGGCTGCAGCATGGCCCCCATTCTTCCTATCCGCGGGGAGTGCACCACACCACACCGGCGTGGGCTTCGTCTCAACCCGGCATCGTTGGGTCCGAAAGTTTCGGGTCCGGGAGCGATAGGCTAAGCCCGTGACGGCGGACCGGGTGACGATCGCGGAGATCGCAGGCATGGCCGGAGTGTCGGTGCCGACGGTCTCGAAGGTGCTGAACGGGCGCTCCGACGTGGCCGAGGAGACCCGCGCCCGGGTGGAGCGGCTGATCCAGCAGCACGGCTACCGACGCCGCTCGGCCGGTCCGACGACCAGCCCGATGATCGACCTGGTGTTCAGCCAGTTCGGCGGCGAGTGGGCGATCGAGCTGATCGGTGGCGTCAAAGAGGTCTGTCGGGCCGAAGGCGTCGAACTGGTGCTGTCCGAGTGTGGCGGTGGCTGGCGACCGCGGCAGGAGTGGATCGAGTCGGTGCTCAACCGGCGGCCGCTCGGGGCCATCCTGGTGTTCTCGGACCTGGATGCGGATCAACGGGCGCAGTTGGAGGCGCGGCGGATTCCGTTTGTGGTCGTCGACCCGGTGGGCGACGTTGCGGCCGACGTACCGGCTATTGGTTCGGCGAACTGGAACGGCGGCCGGATGGCGACCCAGCACCTGACCGGCCTCGGCCACCGCCGGATCGCCGTGATCGGCGGACCGGTCGACGTCCTGTGCTCCCGGCAACGAGTCGACGGCTACACCGACGCCCTGCGATCGGCCGGGCTCACGGTCGATCCGGAGCTGATCCGAGTCGGCGACTTCGGAGTGGCCGGTGGTTATCGCGAAGCGCTCGCGCTGCTGCAGCTACCCGACCGACCCACCGCAATCTTCGCCGGCAGCGACATGGGTGCCCTGGGCGTCTACCAAGCGGCGCGCGAACTCGGCCTGGAAATCCCCCGCGACCTGTCCGTCGTCGGCTACGACGACCTCCCCGTCGCCCAATGGGTCGGCCCCACCCTCACCACCGTCCACCAACCCTTGCGCCGCATGGCCGAGCTAGCCACCCGACTCGTCCTCGACCTGGCCCGAGGCATCACCCCCGCTGCCCTCCGCCTAGACCTCGCCGTAGACATGCGAGTCCGCGCTTCCACCGCGCCGCCCCCGCTCACCAGCTAGGTCCTGGGGCGTTAGTGTGGCGGCATGATCGTCGGCGTGGGTATCGATGTGGTCGACGTGGAGCGGTTCATGAAGACG
Source organism: Kribbella sp. NPDC005582 (assembly GCF_040605415.1). NCBI lineage: Bacteria > Bacillati > Actinomycetota > Actinomycetes > Propionibacteriales > Kribbellaceae > Kribbella > Kribbella sp. NPDC005582. Next base: position 1,001,564 of record NZ_JBEXCU010000001.1, on the reverse strand, counting down.
CTGGAGCGGACGCCGGGGTTGCGGGATCGGGTGTTCACGCCGTTGGAGGCGGTGAAGCCGCCGGCTTCGTTGGCGGCTCGGTTCGCGGCCAAGGAGGCGTTGGCGAAGGCGTTGGGGGCGCCGGCGGGGATGCATTGGCATGATGCCGAGGTGCAGACGGACGAGACCGGGCGGCCGTGGCTGGAGATCACTGGGACGGTGGCTGCGCAGGCGGGGCGGCTCGGGGTGCAGAGCATGCATCTGTCGCTGAGTCATGATGCCGGAATCGCGTCTGCCGTGGTTGTTCTGGAGGGCTGAGCATGCGTCGCGCGCACACTGTCGAACAGGTTCGGGCCGCTGAGGCCGAGCTGATGGCGAGACTGCCCGAGGGCACGTTGATGCAGCGCGCGGCCGGTGGGCTCGCTGTTGCCATCAGCAACTTCCTCGGTCGCACGTACGGCGCTCGGGTCGTGCTGCTGATCGGGTCCGGCGACAACGGCGGTGACGCCCTGTACGCCGGTGCCCGCCTCGCCCGGCGCGGTGCGCAGGTGATCGCGGTGCTGCTCTCCGATCACGCGCACGCCGAGGGGCTCGCAACGCTGAAGGCAGCCGGTGGCCGAATTGGCGGGGCCGAGGACATCCCGGCCGCCGATGTGGTTGTCGACGGCATCGTCGGAATCGGCGGCCGCCCGGGCCTGCGCCCGGACGCGCTGGACGCCGTTACGCTCGCCGCCGACCACGGCGTACCGATCGTCGCCGTCGACATCCCCTCCGGCGTCGACGTGGACACCGGTGAGACCCCCGAACCACATGTCCACGCCGCACTCACAGTCACCTTCGGCACCCACAAGATCTGCCACCTCGTCGACCCCGCCGCGTCCGCTTGCGGACCGGTCCACCTGATCGACATCGGCCTTGAAGACCTGCCGGAAGCGCCGGTCCAGTCGCTGCAGCCGCACGACGTCCGCGCGCTCTACCCGATCCCCGACACTCACTCCGACAAGTACTCACGCGGCGTGCTCGGACTGATCGCCGGCTCCACGCAGTACCCCGGTGCCGCGGTCATCGCCACCACCGGAGCACTGGCCGGCCCGCTCGGCATGCTGCGCTACGTAGGCCCGGACGCGGTCGCGCACGCAGTGCTGGCAGTACACCCAGAGGTAGTGGTCGGCGAAGGCCGCGTACAGGCGTGGGCGGTTGGCTCCGGCCTGAGTGACGAGACCCTGGACCGCGAACTGTTCGACCGAGTGACCCAGCAGCAAGACCTCCCGGTAGTCGTCGACGCAGGCGGCATCGGAGCGCTCGACACCGACCGCGCGGGCTACGTCGTGATCACACCGCACGCTGGTGAGCTCAGCCAGCTCATCGACGTACCCCGCGAGGAGATCGAGGCGCGACGCCTGCACTACGCGCGCCAGGTCGCCGAGGACCGCCAGATCGTCGTACTGCTGAAGGGAGCGACCACCGTCGTCGCCGCCCCGGACGGTACGGCGTTCGTGAACCCGATCGCGACACCATGGCTCGCGACGGCCGGCTCCGGTGATGTGCTCGCCGGACTACTCGGTTCGCTGCTCGCAGGCGGCGTACCGGAGTTCGAAGCGGCCGCCGTGGCGGCGTACTTGCACGCCGCGGCCGGTCAGCTTGCTGCTGCCGACGGCCCGATCACGGCGATGAAGGTTGCGGCCGCACTGCCTGAGGTGACTCGACAGATTCTGCTTTGAGCCGCAGGGTTGTGGGTAGGAATGCACCCACCGCCCGGAGGTGCTCGAATGAAACGTTTCGCCCTGGTTCTAGCCGCACTATTGATCGCCGGCCCGCTACCGGCCTCGGCGACGACCAAGTCCTACGTGGCCGATCCGCAGACCAAGATCCACGTCATGGGCGAGTGGGCCCACCCGGACGACGACACCAGCATCATCGGCCCGTGCGGCGTCTGGCACGAGCGGTACGGCGTCAAGTGCGGCGTGATCATGGTGACCCGTGGCGAGGGCGGTGGTAACGCGGTCGGCACCGAGCTGGGCCCGGATCTCGGACTGCGCCGCGAAAACGAGGACCGTGTCGCGCACTACCGCTCCGGGACGGTCGACATCTTCAACCTGGACCGGATCGACTTCTTCTACAACCAGAGTGCGCCGCTGACGCAGTACTTCTGGGACGAAGAGGAGACGCTGCGCCGGGTGACCCGTGTGATCCGGCAGACGCAGCCGGAGATCTACATCGGCTTCACTCCGACGCTGGCCGCGGGCCATGGCAACCACCAGCAGGCCGGACGTCTGATCTGGGAAGGCGTGCTGGCAGCAGCCGACCCGACGCGCTTCCCGGAGCAGCTGCGTGGACCACATGCGCTCAGCACGTGGCAGGTGAAGAAGGTGTTCTCCGGTGGCAGCACAGCAGGCACCGGCGGTACGACGTCCGCCGCGAACTGCACCACCGGCTTCACCCCGAGCGGACTCGACACAGTCGCCGGTGTGTGGACCGGCTACCCGTCGCCGTACAAGTGGCCCGCCGGGAACCTCCAAGGACAACCACCCGGTACGGCGAAGATCTGGCAGCAGGTAGCCGACGAAGGACGAGCGGCGTACCCGACCCAGAGCCGCGTGATGTTCAAGGGGACGTCGGCACCGGCGTGCCCGCGGTTCGCGATGACGCAGTCGTTCGTGCCGTTCCAGCCGAACAGCAGTCCGGCGGCGGGACTGGACGACGCCATCCTGTTCGGGGCGACGAAACCGGACCCGGGCGGGCTACCGCTCGGAACCCTGCAGTACTTGACGTTCTCGCGGTTCTACAACGTAGCCGGAGAGCCGTTCCAGGCGACTGTGCACCTGCGCGGAAAGCTGACAAAGGGCACGGTGGAGCTCACCGTGCCGACCGGGTGGACGACCGACGGGCCGCAGCACGTGCAGTCTGGCTCAAAAGCCAATGTGACCTTCACAGTCACGCCGTCCACCACTGCGACGGTCGACCAGAACGCACGAATCGCAGCGCGCTACACAACGGCGAAGGCGTCCGGCTACACGGACAACGTCGTACGGATCGTCGCTGCGGCGGAGGGGCGCTTCCAGCGCTGGGGCAACTGGAAGGAGTACGACGAGTGGCTGGAAACCGTTGCACCGCAGGCGAATCGGCTCGGCCGCTCCCAGGCCATCCAGTCGATGGGCATCGGCCAGAGCATCGACGTACCGGTCGTGGTGCACAACTGGTCGGCTCAGCCGCAGAGTGGTGCAGTGACGTTGGACGTGCCGTCGAACTTCACACTCGACGCCACCTCCAAGCCGTACACGCTCCAGCCCGGTACGGACGCCACAGTGACCTTCAGACTGACCAACACCGACACTGAGCTCCCAGCACAGCAGAACGTGTCGATACCGATCAGAACGGCGACCGGCAGCGAGACACTGACGCTAAGCCTCGTCCCCACCACAGTGATCCCGCAGGCAGCAATTACCGTCGACGGAAAGGCCGCACCGGGTGAGTACCCCGGACCGACGCTCGATGTGAACCGCATCTGGCAAGGCGCCTCCGGTTGCACCGGTCCGGCTGACTGCGGCAGCACAGCGAAGGTCAGTTGGTCGGACGATGCGTTGTACTTCTTCATCCACGTCAACGACGACTACCAGTCGTACGCCGTCACACCGGCGGAGTGCGTCGGCCACTGGCAGGCGGATTCGGTCGAGATCCTGCTAGACCCGCGCGGCACTGCGTCGCAATCGCTGATGGACACCGCCAACACGTTCAAGCTCGGCATCTTCCCGTTCAGCCAGACCGGCAAGCCCTGCTGGTCCCGTGATGCCGACAACAAGCAGGGTCCCGCACCAGGCGTCGAGGTGGCGTCGACAGCGCAGTGGGTCGGCAGTAACGAGACCACCGTGCCGCATGCGTACGCCGGTGGCGGCTATGACCTCGAGGTGAAGATCCCGCTCGCGCTGCTGCCGGCTGCGGTCGACCCGGCCCGCCTCGGGCTCAACATCACGCCGTACGACAACGACGACACCTCAGCAGCCGGTACGACGACGCTGCGGCACATCGACCAGAGCACTCGGCTCGGATGGTCGGCGCTCGGTTCAGTGCAGTCGGACCCGTACCGCTGGGGCCTGGCCACGCTCCCCGGCTACACACCGCCCGCAGACCGCCCGACGGTCCCCGGTCCGCCGGATGTCTCCAGTCCGAACCTCAATGGCGCCCTGTCTCCGCAGACCATCGCCCAGTCCGCACGGAACGGCGTACCGATCTCAGGGCGCGTCCCCAGCACCGACCTCCACATCCGGTACGCCGGCCTGCGGGCGAAGGCCGTGGACATCGTCACCACGTCCCGGGGCAAGGGGACTGCCCGCGCCTTCCTCACCACCGGTGAGCTCGGGGCCATCCCGGTCTGGACTTCGAGCTGTGCCGCCCCGGACGGCTTCACACCGTGCGCTGTGACCGACGGCGGAATCCCGCCGTGGGCGCCGGACATGAGCGGGCACCTGGTCGCGCAGGCCACGAAACAGATCGGTCGCGGGCTGCAGGTGTGGTCGATCCCGCTCACGCCGCAGCAGCACCAGAAGCTGGCGAAGGACGGCCGCCTGCTCATCTCTTACGAGACCGCGGCCGACCAGGTTCAAGCGTTCGACATCAGGCTCAGCGGGCGGCGATGAAGGTCAGGCCGGCGTTGGCTGTGGAGAGGGTGAGATTGCCGGCATCGATCTTGTAGGTCATCTGCCCCTTGAGGCCGTTGACCAGCGCCTTCTCCATCGCACCTTCGGCTTCGGCGCACGCCCGCCGAGTGGTGGCCAGCTCGCCGAAGGTGATGTTGTTGCCGGACCGCGCGACCTTGCCGTTCAGCTCGTTGCAACCCGTGAAGCCGGTGACGCGGTCACCGTTGAAGGTGATCCACGCCTTCTCCGCGCCTTGCTGGTGGCCGACTGTGTCGTAGTCGATCACGCCGCTGAGCGTCCACTTGGTGCCGTCGATGGCAGCGTCCGGTTCGACGATCTTGCGGTCGGTCAGGGCGATCGTCGTACCGGCGGCGGCGACGGTGAGCGTGTTGCCGTCCAGCTTCCAGGTCGGCTTGCTCTGCAGCAGATTGCTCAGCCAACTGTCCAGCGCATCGCCGCCGCCCGGACAGCCCATGGCGGTCATCGACGGCGGGTCCTTCAGCGTGAGCTTGCCGTCGGAGGTCGAGACCGGCGCCTGCAGGGTGTTGCAGCCGGCGTCCGCGATCAACCGGCCGTCCTCGGTGAACTGCAGCCGCACCCGAGTGTCCGCGGCAGGCGGTGTGCCGTCGCCCTCCTGGGTGATCGAGGTGGACAGGTAGGTCTTGCCTTTCAGCGTGCCACCCGCTGTCGACTCGCTCCCGCAGGCGGCGAGTCCGAGCAGCAGGAGGCCGGCTCCGGCGAGGGCAGTCATCCGCATCGTCACACTGTAGGGACGCGGAAGGTGACGGCCGCGTTGCAGGCTGTCGAATCCTCAAGGGTGCGTAAAGTCGGGGGAACCCCGCTGTTGGGGGTAGCGCAACAGATCACGGTTGGATAACGTCGGCGCGCTGACAGTCCACGGCCGGCCCCGCCGGTCCCACTGGGGATCCAACCGAACAAGTGTGGGCCGACGCTGTAGCGCTGGGGCAACACGGCGACGGCCCGTCGAACAGACGAAGGATCGTTACGCATGCCCCCCATCCGAACTGCCCGACGCCGCGTGGTTGTCCCGGCGGTCCTCCTCGCACTGGGTGCACTGATCGCAGTCCCGATCGTGGTCCACGCCGCCAAGGAGAACCCCGTCTCCGCGAGTACGGTGAGCGCCGCGGACAGCACGGTCACCACCCTCCCGAGCGTCGGCCGCGTCGAGAGCTGTGTCCTCGACAAGAGCTCCGGCTGCACCGTCCTGCACGGCTTCGGCAAGAAGCCGGTCGCGATCACCGCGACCGCCGCCGGACCCGCGCAACTGTCGATCGATGCGGCCCTGACCACCGACAAGAGCTACCGGCTGCGCGCCCTGCGCCAGAACGGCCACAAGTTCCGCGAAGGCACCCGCCTGCGCTACACCGCGCACTACGACTTCGTCGCCGGGCCCGCGCAGCCGCCCACCCCGACGCCCAAGCCGACGGTGACCCCGAAGCCGACCGTGACTCCCAAGCCGACGGTGACGCCCAAGCCCACGGTCACTCCCAAGCCCACGGTCACGCCGAAGCCGACCGTCACCCCAACCAGTACGCCGCCGCCGACCAGCAGCCCGGGCCAGACGTGCACCAAGCCGAACTGGACCACCACGGCGACCGGCAACCAGGGGGAGGGCCGCACCTACGGCCAGTACTACGTCCACAACAACATGTGGAACAACCACAACGGCACCTACACGATGGCCGTCTGCAACTACAACAGCTGGTACGAGGACGTCACCCAGTCCAGGCCGGGCGACAACGGCGTACAGGCCTATCCGAACGTGCACAAGGACTACAACGACTTCCCGCTGGCCAAGATCCAGTCCGCCAAGTTCGCCGCGACCGCGCCGAGCTGCAGCGGCTGCATCTACAACGTCGCCTTCGACATCTGGATCAACGAGGGCTTCGAGAACGAGCTGATGATCTGGACCCAGAACTCGGCCCAGACCCCGGCCGGCGACAAGCTCGGCACGACGACGATCGGCGGCCACTCCTACGAGGTCTGGAAGACCGACGGTGCGAACAAGCCCGGCGGCATCTTCACCTACAAGTCGGTCACGACGCAGACCTCCGGCACGATGCCGCTGCAGGACTTCTTCAAGGACCTGGTGGCGCGCAAGTGGATCCCGGCGAACTCCACCACGTGGCAGGTGGACTACGGCGTCGAGGTCGTCTCGACCAACAACACCAAGCAGCGCTTCAGCTTCAACGACTTCTCAATAGCTGAGAGCTGACCAGTTGGACGACCGGACCGGTTGCGTAGGGTTCCTGCGTGACCGGTCTGGTGATTTTCGACAACGACGGCGTACTGGTGGACTCGGAGCGGCTGGCCAACACCATCCTGGCCGAACTGCTGACCGAGGCCGGACTGCCGTACACGTTCGACGAAGCGGTGCGGGACTTCATGGGCGGCAGCATGAAGTCGATGCGGGAGAAGACCGAGGCCCAGCTCGGGCGGCCGTTGCCGGCCGATCTCGAGGACCGGTACCACCAGCGGCTGTTCGACGGCTTCGCCGACCTGCAGGCGATCGAGGGCGTCGAGGACGTGCTCGACTGGCTCGACGCGGCCGGTACGCCGTACTGCCTCGCCTCGTCGGGGACCCACCGAAGGATCCGTACGGCGCTCACCGCGGTCGGGTTCTGGGACCGGTTCGAGGGGCGGATCTTCAGCGCGGAGGACGTCGCGCACGGGAAGCCGGCGCCGGATCTGTTCCTGCACGCGGCCGCCACGATGGGCGTCGTACCGGGCAATTGTGTGGTCGTCGAGGACAGTCCGCTGGGGGTCGCGGCGGCGAACGCGGCCGGCATGACGGTCTTCGGGTACGCCGCGATGACGGACCCGGCGAAGCTGGCCGGCGCGGATCAAGTTTTCTCCAAGATGGCGACCCTGACGGAATTGATCGCGAACGCCTGAGACACTGGAAGAGCTATGGCTACTCTCCAGTCACCCAGTGGGGACCCGTCTCGCGAGCGTCCGGCGCGCGCGGAGGCGATCGTCGACCTGGCTGCGATCCGGCACAACGTGGCCACGTTGCGTGACCGTGCCGTGGATTCACAGCTGATGACCGTGGTGAAGGCCGACGGCTACGGGCACGGCATCGTGCCGGTGGCCCGGGCGGCCCGCCAAGCCGGTGCGGACTGGATCGGCGCCGCTGTGCTGGAGGAGGCGCTCGCTCTGCGCGACGCCGGTGACACCGGGCCGATCTTCTGCTGGCTGACCACTCCCGGTGAGCCGCTCGCCGACGCGGTCGCGGCCGGAATCGACCTGTCCGCGGGAGCTCTGTGGGAGATCGACGAGCTGGCCGCCGCGGCCGATGACCGCCCGGCCCGGGTGCACCTCAAGATCGATACCGGCATGAGCCGGGGAGGCGCCGTACCGGAGGAGTGGCCGGCGTTGATCCGCGCCGCGCTGCGTGCGCAGGCCGCCGGGCAGATCGAGATCAAGGGCATTTGGTCCCACCTGGCGCAGTCTGACGAGCCGAAGAGTGCGATCAACGACGCGCAGTTGGCGACCTTCCTCGAGGCGATCGACGTGGCGGAGTCGTTCGGCGTCGAGGCAGAGTTCAAGCACCTGGCCAACTCGGGTGCCACGTTGGCGCTGCCTGAGACCCATTTCAACCTGGTTCGGCCGGGCGTCGCGACGTACGGGCTCTCGCCGTTCGGGCACGCGCTGACGGCCGACGAGCTGGGCCTGCGGCCCGCCATGACGTTGAAGGCCCGGCTCGCGATGGTGAAGCGAGTGCCGGCCGGGGTCGGCGTTTCGTACGGCCTGACCTGGACGGCGCCGCGGCCATCGACGCTGGGCCTGATCCCACTCGGGTACGGCGACGGTCTGCCGAGGCATGCCTCGAACGGCGCACCGGTGCAGTCGGCCGGTCAGCGCCGCAGCGTGGTCGGCCGGATCTGCATGGACCAGTGCGTGGTGAACCTCGAGGACGACGATGTCGCCGCGGGGGACGAGGTCGTGCTGTTCGGCCCGGGGACGGACGGCGAGCCGACCGTCGACGACTGGGCCGACGCCGCCCGGACGATCAACTACGAGATCGTCACCCGGCTCGGGCCGCGGATCCCGCGCCGGTACGTCGACAGTTCGCCGGTCGAGGAGTAGGCGATGCCGAAGGTAGGACGGACCGCAGGCCTGATCGGAGCCGCGGTCGGGGTGCTGGCCGCCGGTGCGGCCGCCGGGGTAGCGGTCGAGCGCACGGTGATCGGACGCCGGTCCGGGCAGCGCGCGCAGCTGGAGGCGGAGCCGTTCGGCTCCCTGCGGGGCACCCCGCACATCTTCACCGCCGACGACGGCGTCGAGCTGTACGTCGAGGTCGACGAGCTGAAGCGGTCCCGGCGACCGGCGCCGCCTCCGAAGAAGCGTTTTGGGCGCAAGTTGCCGCTGCCGCCCGAGGACCTGACAGTGGTCTTCGCGCACGGCTACGGGCTGAACATGGACGCGTGGCACTTCGAGCGCCGCGACCTGGCCGGGATCGGCACGATGGTCTTCTACGACCAGCGCTCACACGGGCGCTCCGGCCGGTCGCCCAAGGAGAACATCAGCATCGACCAGCTCGGTCGCGACCTGCACGGGATCATCTCGGAGTACGCACCGACCGGTCCGCTGATCCTGATCGGGCACTCGATGGGCGGCATGTCGATCATGGCGCTCGCCGACCAGCACCCGGAGCTCTTCGGCGATCGGATCATCGGGGTCGGGCTGTGCTCCACCAGCGCGGGTCGGCTGGACGAAGTACCGATCATCCTGCCCGGGCTGCCTGGTCGGTGGTTGCGGCAGCTGGCCACGCCGACGGTCTCGGCGCTGGCTCGGGTTCCGGACGCGGTCGAGCGCGGTCGAAAGGCGGGGACGGACATCAGCTACCTGCTGACCCGGAAGTATTCGTTCGGGTCCGAGGTGCCGCCGGCGTTCACCGAGTTCGTCAACGAGATGATCGCGGCGACGCCGATCTCGGTGATCGCGGACTTCTATCCGATCTTCGCGCTGCACGACAAGTACGAGTCGCTCGAGCCACTGCAGAAGGTCGAGTGCGTGGTGATCGGCGGCGACAAGGACGCGCTGACGCCGTTCGCGCACGCCGAGGAGATCGTCCGCCGGGTGCCCGGGGCGGAGCTGGTCGAGGTTGCCAACTGCGGTCATCTCGGCCTGATCGAGCACCACCGTGAGTTCACCGCCGCCCTTCTTGGGATGATCGAGCGAGCCGAACTCTCTTTGGAATGATGAGCACATGACCGACCTGCATGTCGTCGACGCGACGTCCGAGCACGTGGACGAGATCGTCAACGTGATCCACCACGCCTTCTCCGCGCGCCGGGTGCTCGATCCGCCGTCGACGGCGTTGAGCGAGAACGCGACCACGGTGGGGGAGGCGATCGCCCAGTACGGCGGCCTGCTGGTCCGCGTGGACGGCAAGCCCGCGGGCGCGGTGCTGTTCGAGGTGGCCGGCGATGTGCTCGTGCTGCGCCGGGTCTCGGTGGACCCGCGGCACCAGGGGCACGGGGTCGCGTCCGCGATGGTCGGCTGCGCCGAGGCGGTCGCCGTACGGCGTGGGCTCACGCGGGTGCGGTTGGTCGCGCGGGTGGAGTTGCCGGACACCGTGGAGTTCTGGCGGCGTCGTGGGTACTCGGTGGTCGAGCAGCAGGACCACAACCTGATCTATGCCAAGGCGATGCCGATCGAGCGGACCGTGCCGACGGCTGAGGAGATGCGGGCGATCGGTGCGGAGCTGGCCGGGCAGTTGCAGGCGGGCGACGTACTGGTGCTGTCGGGTGATCTCGGGGCCGGGAAGACGACGTTCACGCAGGGACTGGGGTCGGGGCTGAAGGTGCGTGGTGACATCACGTCGCCGACGTTCGTGATCTCGCGGGTGCATCCGTCGTTGAGTGGTGGGCCTGCGCTGGTGCACGTGGACGCGTATCGGCTCGGTGGGTTCGCAGAACTGGACGACCTCGATCTGGACGCGAGTCTCGACGAGGCGGTCACCGTGGTCGAATGGGGCCACGGCCTGGCCGAGGCGCTCGCGCCCGACCGGCTCGACATCGTGGTGACCCGCGGCGACGACGACACCGACGAGACGCGTGAACTGCGCATCACCCCCGTGGGTCCGCGCTGGGCCGCGTCCGGCGTCCGGGTGTCCGTACTGGAGAAGAACTGACATGCTGCTTGCCTTCGACACCTCGAGTGCCGCCGTTACCGTCGCGATCGCCGACCCGGTCAGCGGGGCAATCGCCGCGTCCTCGACCACCGTCGACGCTCTCCGCCATGGCGAGCTGTTGGCGCCCGCGATCGCCGCTGCGCTACTGGAAGCCGGTTGCACGGCTCGCGACCTGACCCGCATCGCCGTCGGCGTCGGGCCTGGCCCGTTCACCGGCCTGCGCGTCGGGCTCGTCACGGCGCGCGTCATGGCCGACGTACTGGGCATCGAGGTTGCCGGCGTCTGCAGCCTCGACATCCTCGCCCACCAGTCGACGTTGTCGCTCCCCGTCGCCGTCGCCACCGACGCCCGCCGCAAAGAGATCTACTGGGCCCTGTACGACGGCCCTGCTCCGGACGGCAGCCGCCGTCGCCTCGAAGGCCCCGCCGTCGACAAACCAGCCGACGTAGCCCACGTGCTCGCGGGCCTGCCTGTCATAGGCCGAGGCGCAGTGCTGTACGCCGACGCATTGAGTGCTCCTGCTGATGAAGTGGTGGAGTACCCGTCGGCCGAGGTACTTGCTCGTGGTGTGGCACTGGGGACGCTGGAAGTCGTCGCGCCGGACCCGCTGTACCTGCGGCGGCCGGATGTGACGATGTCGGGTGGGCCCAAGAGCGTGTTGACCAAGTGAGACCGGCTATCCGGCCGGCAGTCATCGAAGACCTTCCGGCGATCGTGGAGCTGGATGAAGTGTGCTTCGGGGCCGAGGCCTGGAGTGCGACCGCCTGGCAGGGTGAATTCGATCGGCTGGCTGAGGATCGAGTGATCCTCGTGGCCGACGAAGGGACAGTCGCCGGGTACGTCGTGCTGCTGGTACCGCCGGTCGAGGTGGACGTGGTGGAGTTGTTGCGGATCGCGGTGGCGCCGGCGGAACGGCGTACCGGGATCGGCGGGCAGTTGATGAAGGCCGCGCTCGCGCGGTGCGCCGGACGGACGGTGCTGCTGGAGGTTGCCGCGAGCAACGATTCGGCGATCGGCCTGTACGGCGGGTTCGGGTTCGACGAGATCAGCCGGCGGCGCGGGTACTACGCCGGTGGCGAAGATGCAGTGATCATGCGGTGGCGGGAGACAGCGTGAGTAAAGAAGAGCCTCTGATCCTCGGGATCGAGACGTCGTGCGACGAGACCGGAGTCGGGATCGTGCGCGGGCAGACGCTGCTCGCCGACGCGATCGCCTCCAGTGTCGAGGAGCATGCGCGGTTCGGCGGCGTCGTACCGGAGGTGGCCAGCCGGGCGCACCTCGAGGCGATGGTACCGACCATCCGGCGCGCGTGCGAGACCGCCGGGATCAAGCCGACCGACGTGGACGCGGTCGCCGTCACCAGCGGACCCGGTCTCGCCGGCGCGCTCCTGGTCGGCGTCGCGGCAGCGAAGGGTCTCGCGCTGTCGCTCGACAAACCCTTGTACGGCGTCAACCACCTGGCCGCGCACGTCGCCGTCGACACACTTGAGCACGGAGACCTGCCGAAGGGTGCCATCGCGATGCTCGTCTCCGGCGGGCACTCGTCGCTGCTCGCTGTCGAGGACATCACCGAGGGCGTGCAGCCGATGGGCAGCACGATCGACGACGCTGCCGGCGAGGCGTTCGACAAGGTGGCGCGTGTGCTGGGACTGCCATTCCCCGGCGGTCCGTACATCGACAAGGCAGCCCGTGACGGCGGCGACCGACTGTACATCCGGTTCCCGCGCGGACTGACGTCGCAGCGCGATCTCGAGCAGCACCGCTTCGACTTCTCCTTCTCCGGCTTGAAGACCGCGGTCGCCCGCTGGGTCGAGTCACGGCGCCGCGACGGCGAGGACGTACCGGTGAACCACGTCGCCGCGGCCTTCCAGGAGGCGGTCTGCGATGTGCTGACCCGCAAGGCGATCGACGCCTGCAAGGATCGCGGTTTCGAGCACCTACTGATCGGTGGCGGTGTCGCGGCGAACTCCCGGCTCCGCCAGATGGCCGAAGAGCGGTGCGCCGCGGCAGGCATCGCCGTACGGGTTCCGCGGCCTGGGCTGTGTACCGACAACGGTGCGATGGTCGCGGCGCTCGGCTCCGAGCTCGTGCGCGCCGGCAAGTCGCCGTCGCCGCTGGGGCTGCCCGCGGACTCGTCGATGCCGATCACGGAGGTGCTGAACAAGTGAAGTGGTCACACCCGGAGGGCTTCGAGGCCGACGACGATGTGAACCGCATCGATGTCGACGCCGTGCACGGCTTCCTCAGTACGGCGTACTGGTCGCCCGGCGTACCGCGGGACGTGGTGGCGCGCTCGATCGAGGGCTCGCTGAATGTCGGTGTTTATGCGGCAACCGGGGAGCTGGTTGCGTTTGCGCGGGCTGTGACCGATCGCGCGACCTTTGCGTGGATCGCGGATGTGTTCGTGCTGCCGGAATACCGCGGGCACGGACTCGGGAAGTTCGTGGTGGAGGCGCTGCTCGACCACCCCGATCTGAAGGGCCTCCGCCGGCTGATGCTGGCGACGCTGGACGCGCATGAGCTCTACCGCCGGCACGGCTTCGAGGAACTGGCCGACCCGAAGCGCATGATGGTCATCCGCCACGACCCTGCTGAGCTGTACGGCGCTCAGTGAGCCAGCCCGGCGTCGACCTGCTGTTCAGTCCGCCCGGCGCAACTGACCTTGTGCTGCTCGCGCACGGCGGCTACGAGCACTCGCACAAGAACCCGGGCTCGTGGCGCGCCCCCATTCTGCGCATGTGGCCGCTCGCGGCGGCCGCGCGCGCTGCAGTGCCGACGGCCGCTGTCGGGCTGATGCGCTACCGCTACCGCGGCTGGAACGACGTGGGCGATCCCGCGACTGACCTCCGCTCGGTTCTCGACGCGCTGCCGTTCGAGCGAGTGGTGCTCATCGGTCATTCGATGGGCGGGCGTGCGGTCGTCGCGGCCGGCGATCACCCGCGGGTGGCCGGCGTACTCGGGCTCGCGCCCTGGCTACCGTCTAGTGAGCCGCTCATCGCGCTGCGACCGCCGGTGATGTTTGCCCACGGCAACGATGACACGGTCACCTCGCCGGGTGACACCCGTGCCTACGCCAATCGCCTCCGCGCCGCCGGTACTCCGGTCTCGCTGGTCTGCCTCGCCGGCGAGACCCACGCCATGCTCCACCGCACCCACGACTGGAACGCCCTGGTCGCCACCTTCACCGAGTACGCGCTCACCGGCTCCGGCGAGTTCGTGCCCGAAGACCTTCAGTGGCCCACCGCCGAGTCGCCGACCTCCACCGCCACCGCCGTACTCAACGTCGCCTGGACCCGCCTCCGCCTACCAGTCCGAGAGCGCATCCGCGTCACCAACCCGAAGTAGCCGCTTTCCCCACCCACGCGATGCTCGAGGTGAGGTCGTTGGCGTCACTCGCCGAATGCACCTTGAGCACGCACCAGCCATCTCCCCGCCGTACAAGTGACTGAGGGGTGCTCAAGGTGAGCACGGTGATGACTTTGAGCACCGGTCGACCAAGTCTCGTGGCTGCGGTTGGTCGAGGGGTGCTCAAGGTGACTGGTCGGTCGGGGCAACCACAGCCCGGAACCTCAGGCAACGGATAGGTGGTCGCAGCCTCGCCAGCACCTCAGCCACCGCGTCGCTCAACCCACACGCTGTACGTCGGCCGGAGCCGGCATCAGCCACCGCGGACGTCCTCGGCCGAGCTTCGTCCTCGGCTGCGCTCGAACCCGGAGCAGCCGGCGACGCCTTCGGGGCGCCGACCGCGGCTGAGGTGTCGCAAGGTCAGCGACCAGACGTTCCCATCGCCGGGGCCGGGGAACATTTCAGCCCTGAGCGGCCCAACATGCACCCCACATCCCCCGCTACATGGAGGCGGAACAGGCGACGCTCCGCTTCACGGAGTGCCACTGCCACTGGGTGACAGTACGCATCCGTGAACCACAACCGCGGGCATGCACACGACTACGACAGCTTCGTCGCCTGGAACCAGTACGTCGTGGGCGAGAACAAGGTATTACCTGTCCACACCCCCGGCCATGGGGTTCGCCCCCAACTCCGGCCCTCGCCTCGCGGCCCCAAACCGGTTTGGGGCGGATCCAGGACTGGATCGGGGGTGCATGCTCCCCGAACCGGTTTGGGGCGGCAGGTTGGGCACCCGAGACGGGCGCGACATGGGTGGTGCCGGGAGACCGGTGCATGGAGGGGCGCGCGATGAGCGGTGCGTGGAGGGGGGCGGCGCTTGGTGTGCCGGGGGAGCCGGCTGGGATGCGCGATACGTGGCGGACGCTCGGCTGTGCGGTGCTGGCGCGCATAGAGCACCGCGATACGTGGCGGGGTGCGTACGGCGGCGCTGTGCGTGCGCGCGCAGCAGCACGACGGCAGGTGGAGGGTGCGTACGGCGGCGCTGCGCGTGCGCGCGGCAGCGGCACGACGGCACGTGGAGGGTGTGTACCGCGCTGCGTGCGCGCGGCAGCTGCACGGCGGTGCGTGGAGGGGGCGCGGTGCGCGGTGGGCCGAGGGAGCGCGCGGTGCGCGGCGAATGCTCGGCGGCGCTGCGCGTCTGCGCGGCAGCGGCACGGCGGCACGTGGAGGGTGTGTACGGCGGTGCGTGCGCGCGGCAGCGGCACGGCGGTGCGTGGAGGGGGCGCGTCTGCCCGGCAGCGGCACGGCGGCACGTGGAGGGGACGTGCGGCGGCGCGGCGCATGGGCGCGGCAGCAGCGCGGCGGCGTGGAGAGGGCGCGCGGTGCCCGGTGCGCCGAGGGGGCGCGCGGGACGCTCGGCGGTGCGGAACGTGCAGGCGGTAGCAGCGTGGAGGGGACCGCGCTGTGGTGCAAGTTCGTGGAAGGCGATGCGGTGGTAGCGGTGCGGCGGTGCGCTGCTTGCTAGGTGAAGGCCGGTGCGCTGGCGTGCGGGGGGAGTCCGCCGGGCGGGGAAGGGCTCGGCGGGAGAGAAGCCTGGGGTGGGGGATTGCCGCTTGCCCCAGGTGAGCGGTCAGCGGCCGACCGGTTCTGGTCAGCGTGCCGGGGGTGGGTGAACGAGGGGTGACGGCTTAGTGGCGGGCCCCCGGGGAGTGCATCAACTGGACGCAGCACCTCGTCCGCCGGCTAACCGCCCGGGGGCCCGCTCTTCGGTCGATCATATGTTCGAATACAGATCGAATGCAAGTCGGGTCTCAGATGCGGCGGCAGGAGTAGGCGACGGCGTCGCGGCCGATGCGGGTGATGACGAGGGTGGCGGAGGTGGTGCCTTTGGGGGCGAGCTTTTTGCGGAGTACGGCGGGGTCCAGGTCGATGCCGCGTTTCTTGATCTCGAGGGTGCCGATGTCAGCGCTGCGTACCCAGGCGCGCAGGGCTTTCTCCTTGTAGGGCAGTTCCTCGACGATCTCGTACGCCGATGCGAGCGGCGTAGGCACGAGCTTGTCCGCGGTCACGTACGCGATCCGCGGGTCGAGCAGCCAGCCGTCGACCGCGGCGGCGACGGCCGTGACCAGGCCGGCTCGTACGACGGCTCCGTCCGGTTCGTAGAGGTAGTTGCCGACCGGACCGCTGTCGGTCTCCGGTGCGTCGGTCACGGTCGCCCCGCCGGGCAGCAGTGTCGCTCGTCGCGCAGTGCCGGAGTACAGCGCGCCTGACCACAGTGCGGCCTCTTTCACCTCACCGGCATCGCTGATCCACTCCGCCTCGACCCCATCGGGCACGGCGTCGTGCGGAATCCCCGGTGCGACCTTCACGCAGGCAGTCCGCTCCAGCAGTCCAGTGATGAAGCTCCACGGCGGCGAGTAGGCGTTGTGGTCGAACACTCGGCGTCCGTCCGCTCTCCGCGCCGGGTCGGCGAACACCACGTCGTACGGCGTGAGGTCGGCGGACTCGGCGTCGCCGACCAGCACCTCGCCTGGCAGGTCAAGCGCAGCGAGGTTCGCGCGCGCGGCTGCAGCGGTTTCGGGGTCGCGTTCGACGCCGGTGACTCGCAGGCCGGCGCGGGCGGCGCTGATCAGGTCGCCACCGATTCCGCAGCCCAGATCGATCACACTGCTGCCGGGCAACGCCGCAGCGATCCGTGCGGCCCGGTGTGTGCCGACCACGGTGCGAGTGGCCTGTTCATAGCCATCAGGCGTGAAGTACATCAGCGCAGCATCCGCACCGAACTTCGCGGCCGCCCGGTGGCGCAGTGCGGCCTGGGTGACGGCGGCACTGACCAGAGCGCCGTCGTACCGGCGACGGAGCTTCTCGACGAGCTGTAGCTCTCTACCTGCCTGGTACTCCGCACATGCGGCCGCCAGGACCTCGGGCGCGTCCAGTAGGGCGGTGAGAGTCACCCGCGCAGTTTAGAGCGGGCTCGAGCAGGTCTTGCTCCAAGTGCGGGTGGAGGTGGAGTAGAGGCGCCAGTTCATCGCTGAGCGAGTCTTGGGGCCGTAGATGCCGTCCGCGATGATCTTGTGCTTGCGCTGGACCATGGTGACCACGGCGCGGGTGTTCTTGCCGTAGATGCCGTCGACGGTGAGCTTGCTGCCGTAGCAGGAGTTCAGGTTCCGCTGCAGTACCTGGATGGCGGTCTGCGGGTCACCGGTCCGGTCCGAACCGCGGTGCGGCGTATCGCCGTACTTGAGGTTGCAGTTGGTGCTGGAGCTGCCGTTGACCGACGGCATCGGGATGCCCCAGGTCTTGTTGACCGGGATGAGCCGGGCCGAGCGGCACTGGACCAGCTTGGCCTCGGCTGCGGCCGCAGCCTCCAGGGCGGTCTGGTCGCCGGCCTTGGTCGCTGCGAGCGGTGCCGCCTGGTCGCTCGCAGGCTTCGGAGCGGCCGCCTGTTGCTGCTTGGAGGCGTTCGCCGCGACCGCACCGACCGCCAACGCACCTACGGCGGCGAGCACCACGAGGGTGCGGCCGGAGAGTTTCGGCAGTTTGGGCAGCGTGAAAGCCATGAGAAGACGGTCCCACGCCGGCCTGCGTTAGGCCAGCGCATGACCACTATCCGCACACGCCTGACTGCTCAGAGCTTGTCGTAGCAGCCCTTGCTCCACACCTTCGTGGTCGGGTTGTACATCCGCCACTTCATCGCCGACCGAGTCTGCGGCCCGTAGACGCCGTCGGCCGGCAGCCGGAGCTTCTTCTGCACCGCCTTCACGGCGTCGCGAGTCTTGGCGCCGTACCGGCCGTCCTTGGACAGCTTGGAGCCGTAGCAGTAGTTCAGGTTGCTCTGCAGGGACTGAATCGCCCGGGCCGGGTCGCCGAATGGGTTCTTCGGGTCGCGGTGCGGGTTGTCGCCGTACTCGAGGTTGCAGGTGATGCTGGTGCTCTCCCACTCGCTCGGGACGTAGACGGTCCAGCCGCCGCCGACGTTCCGGTACGTCGTGGAGTCGCACTGGCTGAGTGGTGCCGCGGACGCGGCGGTCACCGCGAGCGGGCTGATGACAAGGGCGGCCCCGGCGAGGGCCGCGATCGGCAGGCGACGAAACATCTTGTTCTCCCCTGAGACGGGATCCGCGAGTCGGGATCCGGTAGCGAGTTGGACACCGGTACCGGGTTGTTGGTTGCCCGGAGTGTCCGCTCGGGGAGATTTGTTTGGCACTCGAGTTGACCGAGTGCTAATCGCGGCCTAGATTCGGTGTTGGCACTCTCGGTATGAGTGTGCCAACGGTCCGGCCTCCTGAGCCCCGCGACGGCAGGGGAGCGCGACCGCGCAGTACCACAGACAAAAGTGCGAATTTCGACCGTGGAGGTCAGCAAGTGTCGGTCACGATCAAGCCGCTCGAGGACCGCGTCCTCGTCGCGCCGCTCGAAGCCGAGCAGACCACGAAGTCCGGTCTGGTGATCCCGGACACCGCCAAGGAGAAGCCCCAGGAGGGCGAGATCCTGGCCGTCGGTCCGGGCCGGATCGACGACAACGGCAACCGCGTCCCGCTGGACGTCGCCGTCGGCGACAAGGTCATCTACTCCAAGTACGGCGGCACCGAGGTCAAGTACGACGGCCAGGACTACCTGATCCTGGGCGCCCGCGACATCCTCGCAGTCGTCAGCAAGTGACGACCGCCCACTGTTCCTGACTGACACCGCCCCGGTCGCCCCAGGGCGTGTCTCCCAATCCCACGCCTACTGCGCTGCACTCGGCACGGCACCTCGCCGCACTGGTGCAAAGGCCACGATGGAACAGCATCGAGGCCTCCGCCCCAGCGCACCGAGCCACCGCACCGAGCACATGCTCGCTACGGCGCGGAATTGGAAGACACGCCCTAGGCACCGGGGCGGAGTGGGTCAGGACAGTGGGACTGCGTTCGAAGCTTGCAACGAGACATTCAGAAAAGGACTGGTTTTCTTCATGCCGAAGATCCTCGAGTTCGACGAGAACGCCCGGCGCGCGCTGGAGCGTGGCGTCGACAAGCTCGCGAACACGGTGAAGGTGACGCTGGGCCCGAAGGGCCGCTACGTCGTCCTGGACAAGAAGTGGGGCGCGCCGACCATCACCAACGACGGTGTCACCGTCGCCCGTGAGGTCGAGCTGGACGACCCGTTCGAGAACCTTGGTGCGCAGCTGACCAAGGAGGTCGCGACCAAGACCAACGATGTCGCCGGTGACGGCACCACCACCGCGACGGTGCTGGCGCAGGCGCTGGTGCACGAGGGCCTGCGGGCCGTCGCCGCCGGGGTCAACCCGATGGGCCTCAAGCGCGGGATCGAGGCGGCTGTCGAGGCCGTCTCCGCGCGGCTCGTCGAGACCGCCCGGCCGGTGGACGACAAGGGCGACATGGCCCACGTCGCCACCATCTCCGCCCGGGACGCCGAGATCGGCGCCCTGATCGCGGACGCGTTCGACAAGGTCGGCAAGGACGGTGTGATCACCGTCGAGGAGTCGAACACCTTCGGGACCGAGCTCGAGTTCACCGAGGGTATGCAGTTCGACAAGGGCTACATCTCGCCGTACTTCATCACCGACGCCGAGGCCGGCGAAGCGGTGCTGGAGGACCCGTACATCCTGATCCACCAGGGCAAGATCTCCGCGATCGCGGACCTGCTGCCGCTGCTGGAGAAGGTCGTGCAGTCCGGCAAGACGCTGCTGATCATCGCCGAGGACGTCGAGGCCGAGGCCCTGTCCACCCTCGTGGTGAACAAGATCCGCGGCAACTTCACCTCCGTCGCCGTCAAGGCGCCGGGCTTCGGTGACCGCCGCAAGGCGATGCTCGAGGACCTGGCCGCCCTCACCGGCGCCCAGGTGATCGCGCCCGAGGTCGGGCTGAAGCTCGACCAGGTCGGCCTCGAGGTGCTCGGTACGTCGCGCCGGATCGTCGTCACCAAGGACAACACCACCGTTGTCGAGGGTGCCGGCAAGGCCGACGAGATCGAGGCCCGGGTCAACCAGATCAAGGCCGAGATCGAGCGCACCGACTCCGACTGGGACCGCGAGAAGCTGCAGGAGCGGCTGGCGAAGCTCGCCGGCGGCGTCTGCGTGATCAAGGTCGGCGCGGCCACCGAGGTCGAGCTCAAGGAGAAGAAGCACCGGATCGAGGACGCCGTCTCCGCGACGCGCGCCGCGATCGAAGAGGGCATCGTCGCCGGTGGCGGCTCTGCTCTGGTGCACGCTGCCACGGTGCTCGACGACGGCCTGGGCCTGGCGGGCGACGAGCTCGCCGGTGTCCGGATCGTCCGCAAGTCGGTCGTCGAGCCGCTGCGCTGGATCGCCGAGAACGGCGGCTACGAGGGCTACGTCGTGACCTCGAAGGTCGCGGAGCTCGAGATCGGCAGCGGTTTCAACGCCGCCACCGGTGAGTACGGCGACCTGCTCGCGCAGGGTGTCCTGGACCCGGTCAAGGTGACGCGGTCCGCGCTCGCCAACGCCGGCTCCATCGCCGCGCTGCTGCTGACGACCGAGACCCTGGTCGTCGACAAGCCCGAGGACGAAGAGCCCGCCGCAGCCGGTCACGGCCACGGCCACGGTCACTGACCTCAGGCACCAAGCTCCACCCGCACCGCCCCGGCACCTCGTGTGCCGGGGCGGTGTTCTTTATGTGCTTGGGTGGTCTCGTGATTCGTGAGCGCTCCGACGCGGACCTCGACACCTGCGTTGCGCTGCTCCGCGACGTACACGAGCTCGCCGGCTATCCGGTGAACTGGCCCGCGGATCCGCACGCCTGGCTGACCCCGGTCAACCGGCTCGGCTGCTGGGTGGCCGTCGTCGACGACCGGGTGGCCGGCCACGTCGTACTCACGGAAGACAAGCAAGGCGGCGCGGCGGTCGAGCGACTGTTCGTGGACCCGCAGGCAACGCGTGCGGGCGTCGGGCGGCGCCTGCTCGAGCACTGTGTCAGCACGGCTGCCGAGTGGGGGCGGAGACTCACCCTCGAGGTGGTCGACAAGCCGGACTCCCCGGCGATCGCCCTCTACCGCCGTGCAGGCTGGCAAGAGACCGCCCGTACCCCCATCGACTGGGCAGGCCCCCAAGCCACTCACCTCCTGCACTTCCAACCCCCCACGTGATCCCACCCCGCTGCCCGCGGACGGATATCCGTCCCCGTTGACACTTCTCCGCTCGTATACGGGGGTGAGAACGGTTCACACGATGGGTTATCCGTTGGTGTGTTCGGCGGCGGTTTTGAGGTCGGTGAGCCAGGCCTCGAGGCCTTGGCCGAGGAACTGGCGGGAGAGCTCGGGCATGGCTTCGACCTGAGCGCCGGTCCAGGTCTCTTCGGTACGGACGATCGTGCCGCCGCGGACCGCTTCGAAGTTCCAGACGTGGACGCCGCGGTCGATGCGCAGGCCCTCGCCGATCGCGGGGCCGGTCCAGCGCAGGCACTGGTTGTGCTTGAGCTGGTGAATCGTGGAGGTGATCACGAGGGTGGTCGCCGGGGCCGCCGGCGTTGCCGGCACCGGCGTGGTCCAGCGGAACGCCGAGCCTGGGCGCAGCCGGCCGTGGTCGAGGCGCTCGATGGTGGCGACGGGCTTCTGCCAGCGCGGCCAGTTCTTCAGGTCGGTCTGCAGCTTCCAGACCTTGCTCACCGGGGCTTTGACGAAAATCTCGCTCCGGTAGCTGATCTTCGCGCTCTGGTCCACGGTCTGCCCCTGGCAGCTCAGTGGTTCCGGAGCGGTGGCGGGTGCAGGGCCGGCGAGCAGTGCGGTGGCGGCGATCAGGGCGGTGATGCTCATCAGGTTCTCCTTAGTGGTTATCGCGTTAGTTAGAAGGTATAACGAGGAGAAGTTGAGA
Source organism: Kribbella sp. NPDC005582 (assembly GCF_040605415.1). NCBI lineage: Bacteria > Bacillati > Actinomycetota > Actinomycetes > Propionibacteriales > Kribbellaceae > Kribbella > Kribbella sp. NPDC005582. The sequence goes on along the minus strand of NZ_JBEXCU010000001.1, from coordinate 979,615 downwards.
GTCAATAAGAAAAGTGAGAACTTCTAACCATGGGTCCGAGAGAGCGGTACCGCGAGCAGGTCCGGGACGAGGTCAAGCAGCACGCCTGGGAGCAGATCGCCACGGCCGGAGTCGCCGCACTCTCGCTGAACGCGATCGCCAAGCAGATGGGTGTCAGCGGCCCGGCCCTCTACCGGTACTTCGCCAATCGCGACGAGCTGATCACCGCGCTGATCCGCGATGCTTATCGCAGCTTGGCCGACGCCGTACGGGCGGCGTACGACGGTGGTGCGGATCTGGTCGGCCTGGCCGGAGCGATCCGGGAGTGGGCGCTCGTGGATCCGCACCGGTACCTGTTGATCTACGGGACGCCCGTGCCCGGGTATCACGCGCCCGCGGACACGACCGCGATCTCGGACGAGGTGATGACCGTGATCGTCGAAGCCGCCGGGCCGCCGGCGACCGCCGTACGGCGTGGATTGCTGTTCTGGACCCGCGTGCACGGGGTGCTGTCGCTCGAGCTGGCCGGGCATTTCCAGGGGATGGACGTCGATCCGGCGGCCCTGGTGACGGCGGAGGTCGAGGCGTTGGCGAATCGTACGCGCCAGTAGTTACAGATTGTGAGGAAATGGCTGGAAGTGGCCACCCACTGCCACTAGGCAAGCAAGAGGTGAGAGCCGTACCATCTTTCACGCTGACCGGTCCGACACGAGGGGGCGAGGGGTGACTGAGGTCCGAGTACCGCACACCCACGACCGGGTCGAGCTCAGGGATCTAGCGGCGCTTGCCGCCAACGGGGACCACACAGCTCTCAACGACCTGCTCACCAGGGTGCGCGCAGTCGCGCACCGTTATGTACGGTCCCGTTTGTGGACCTACCCCGGCGGCGCCGACATGGTCGACGACGTCGCACAAGAGGTTTGTGTCGCGGTGTTCGGCGCTCTGGGCCGGTACCGTGACGAGGGAAGGCCTTTCGAGGCCTTTATCTACGGCATCGCGGCCCGCAAGGTCGCCGATGCCCAGCGCGCGTTCGCGGTCGCCGACGTCACGACGCCGGACCTGCCGGACGGAGCGGACGAGTCGCCGACGCCTGAGGAGCATGCGGTTCGGCACTCGGAGGTCCAGCGCATCACGGACCTGATGGAGAAGCTGCCGGAGAAGCTGCGGGAGATCCTGCGGCTCCGGGTAGTGGCGGGAATGTCAGCCGAGGAGACCGGCCGGGCACTGGGGATGACACCGGGGGCGGTGAGGGTCGCACAGCATCGGGCGTTGAACACGCTCAGGGGGTATGTGGGGCATGAGGGACGAGGAGCAGGGGAGGGGCATCATGGCTGACCGTTTCGATTTGGACGCGATCGACGCCGATGACGCACTGCTCGATCTGTTGGCTGCTGGAGGAGAGTCCGCACGGTTCGCGGGCGAGCACGACCCGGCCGTCGCACTGCTGGCCGAGCTGCGGCTGGCCGTGGAGGTCGAGGACGAACTTCCGGTGGAGACCATCGACGACGCCGACAGTTTCCTGGCGCGTTGTGCGGCGCTGAACCCGGTGACGGACCCGTTCGCCCGGAAGATGGCGGCCCGTGGTTTCGCGCTGGGTGTCGCCGCGGTGGCCGCGCTGTCGGTGTCCGGGGTGGCCGCGGCGGTCAACGGCAACCCGCTGTCGCCGTACGAGAAGGTGATCGAGAAGATCACCGAGGCGGTCACGCCATCGACGGACTTCCCGAAGGAACAGCTCGACGGGTTCCCGGTCCTCGACAAGGCCAAGATCGTCAAGGTCCAGAAGAACTTCCAGAAGAAGCAGGAAGAGAAGGCCGCCGACGCCGAGCAGGACCGGACGCTGGCCAACGGCGAGCCGCCGCAGGCGAACGTCGACCCGGAGCCGCCGCTCGCGCGTCCGGCCGTGGAGACGAAGCCGTCGGTGATCGAGCAGCCGGTCGTGGTGCCGGAGCCGACGCAGCCCACCCAGCCGCCGGTCGACCCGAAGCCGGGCGACCCGACGACGCAGCCGTCCGACCCGCCGCCGACCGGCGAGCCGACGACCGAGCCGAGCAACCCGCCCGAGACGACTCCGCCGCCGACCACGGAGCCGACGGATCCGCCGTCCACGCCGCCGTCGACGGAGCCGACCAACCAGCCCACCACGCCGACCAACAACGGCGAGACCGGCAACCCGGGCAATCCGGCCAGCTCGGACCCGACCACGGTGCCGACGAGTGACACCGGCAACCCGGCCACGAACCCGGGTGACACCGGTTCGCAGCCGGGCCAGGACACGAACGCGCCGGGTGAGACCGGTGACGGCAAGCCGACCGAGGACGTCGAGCCCAGTACGCCGCCGCTCGGTGACCAGCCGGCCGACGACACCAAGCCGGCCGACGACACCAAGCCGGTCGACGAGAGCAAGCCGGTCGACGAGAGCAAGCCGGTCGACGAGGTCGCGGAGCTCGTCACCAAGGTGGTCGCGCCGGTACTGCCGGCGCCGGCCGAGCAGTCGAGCGGAGCGCAGTTCTTCGGTAACGGGCTGAAGCTGACCGGCAAGCACTCCAGCGGCAAGGTGACGACGGGCTCGCTCCGCGACCAGTACGCGAAGGGCAAGCACTCCACCGGGGTCTACCCGGAGGGGCGGCACGCGGCGATCGAGCGCACGCACGGCTCGATCGACGACAAGACCGTTCTGCGGATCCTCGGGGTGCTGAACCGCCGCTCGAAGTGAACTGAGCACCGATTCAGGGCCCGGGCTACTGCCCGGGCCTTTGGTCGTTGGGGAGACCGATTCTGACTCCGGGTGACAGCGGCATACGATGGTGGTCCGTTCTCACCGGACAAAGGTGCTCGTTTTTCCCATGGACATCACACCCGCTGGAGTTCCCGACAAGTTTGCCGCGCTCGGCCTGACCTTCGACGACGTGCTGCTGCAGCCCAACGAGTCGGACGTCATCCCCTCCGAGGCTGTCACCCGGTCCCGGGTGAGCCGCAACATCGAGGTCAACATCCCGCTGCTGTCCAGTGCGATGGACACCGTCACCGAGGCGCGGATGGCGATCGCCATGGCCCGCCAGGGCGGGCTCGGCGTGCTGCACCGCAACCTGTCGATCGAGGACCAGGCCCAGCAGGTCGACCTGGTCAAGCGCTCCGAGTCCGGAATGATCGCGCAGCCGATCACCATCGGCCCGGAGGCCTCCATCGGCGAGGCCGACGCGCTCTGCGCGCAGTACCGGATCTCCGGGGTGCCGGTCGTCGACGACGCCGGTGTCCTGGTCGGCATCGTGACGAACCGTGACATGCGGTTCGAGAGCGACATGAACCGGCCGGTCCGCGAGGTGATGACCAAGCAGCCGCTGATCACCGGCCGGCAGGGCATCTCGGCCGACGAGGCCATGGGTCTGCTCAGCAAGCACAAGGTGGAGAAGCTGCCGCTGGTCGACGCGGACGGCAAGCTCACCGGCCTGATCACGCTGAAGGACTTCGTGAAGCGGGACAAGTTCCCGCTCTCCACCAAGGACGAGACCGGCCGGCTGCGGGTCGCCGGTGCGATCGGCTTCTTCGGTGAGGCCTACAAGCGCGCGATGACGCTGGTCGAGGCCGGCGTGGACCTGCTCGTGGTGGACACCGCGCACGGTCACTCGCAGGCGCAGCTGGAGATCATCCGCAAGCTCAAGGCCGACCCGGCCACCCGCGGCGTCGACGTGGTCGGCGGCAACGTCGGTACCCGCGGCGGCGCCCAGGCGCTGGTCGACGCGGGCGCGGACGGCGTGAAGGTCGGCGTCGGCCCCGGCTCGATCTGTACGACGCGGGTCGTGTCCGGCGTCGGTGTCCCGCAGGTCACCGCCATCTACGAGGCCTCGCTGGCCTGCAAGCCGGCCGGCGTCCCGGTGATCGGCGACGGCGGCCTGCAGTACTCCGGTGACATCGCGAAGGCGCTCGTCGCCGGTGCGGACACCGTCATGCTCGGCTCGCTGCTGGCCGGCTGCGAGGAGTCGCCCGGTGACCTGGTCTTCATCAACGGCAAGCAGTTCAAGGCCTACCGCGGGATGGGTTCGCTCGGCGCGATGCAGTCCGGCGGGCTGCGCAAGTCGTACTCGAAGGACCGCTACTTCCAGAGCGATGTCGGCAGCGACGAGAAGCTGATCGCCGAGGGCGTCGAGGGTCAGGTGCCGTACCGCGGCCCGCTGTCGGCTGTCGCGCACCAGCTGATCGGCGGCCTGCGCCAGTCGATGTGGTACACCGGCGCCCGCACGGTGCCCGAGCTGCAGGAGAAGGGCCGGTTCGTCCGGATCACCTCGGCCGGCCTGCAAGAATCGCACCCGCACGACATCCAGATGACGGTCGAAGCGCCGAACTACTCCGGCCGCTGACCCGCCCGCAAGCGAAGGACACCAGATGACCGAGATCGAGATCGGCCGGGCCAAGCGCGGGCGGCAGGCGTACGCGTTCGACGACATCGCGATCGTGCCGTCGCGCCGGACCCGGGATCCCGAGGAGGTCTCGGTCGCCTGGCAGATCGACGCGTACCGGTTCGAGCTGCCGATCCTGGCCGCGCCGATGGACTCGGTGATGTCGCCGGCGACGGCGATCGCGATCGGCAAGGCCGGCGGCCTCGGGGTGCTGAACCTCGAAGGTCTCTGGACCCGGTACGAGGACCCGGCCAAGCTGCTCGAGGAGATCACCTCCCTCGATCGTGAGCTGGCCACGCACCGGCTGCAGGAGATCTACTCGGCGCCGATCAAGCCCGAGCTGATCTCCCAGCGGCTGCAGGAGATCCGCGACTCCGGTGTCACGGTGGCCGGCGCGCTGTCGCCGCAGCGGACCAAGCAGTTCGCGAAGCACGTCGTCGACGCGGGCGTCGACCTGTTCGTCATCCGCGGTACGACGGTCTCCGCCGAGCACGTCTCCGGTCAGGCCGAGCCGCTGAACCTCAAGCAGTTCATCTACGACCTCGACGTACCGGTCATTGTCGGTGGGTGCGCCACGCATCAGGCCGCTCTGCACCTGATGCGGACCGGCGCGGCCGGCGTACTGGTCGGCTTCGGTGGCGGTGCTGCGCACACGACTCGCAAGGTGCTCGGAGTCGCAGTGCCGATGGCGTCCGCGGTGGCCGATGTGGCCGCGGCGCGGCGTGACTACATGGACGAGTCCGGTGGTCGCTACGTGCACGTGATCGCTGACGGTTCGGTCGGTCGCTCCGGCGATGTCGCCAAGGCGATCGCCTGCGGCGCCGACGCGGTCATGGTCGGTTCCCCGCTGGCTCGGGCCAGCGACGCTCCCGGCGGTGGCTTCCACTGGGGCGCCGAGGCCTGGCACGCAGATCTGCCCCGCGGCGAGCGCGTCGAGGTCGGCGTCACCGGCACCATGGAGCAGATCCTCTTCGGGCCTTCCTGGGTCCCGGACGGCACCATGAACCTGGTCGGCGCTCTCAAGCGCGCCATGGCCACCACCGGCTACACGGAGCTCAAGGAGTTCCAGCGGGTCGAGGTCGTCGTCGGTTGAGCACCGGGCTCCTGATCCTGCACGGCTCCAGCGGTACGCCGGACCTGGATCGAGCCCGGATCCTGCGCGACGCGGGGTACGACGTACTGGCGCCGGCATGGACCGTGAGGCCTGAGGTGCCGTTGGAGTCGTTCCCGCTCGACGAGCTCGCGGAGCGGAACGACCGGCTTGTGGTGATGGGCAACTCGTGGGGTGCCGAGGCGGCGTTGCTGCTCGGCGCCCTCGATGCCCGGGTGGACGCGGTGGTCGCCTTCGCTCCGAGTGCCTATGTGTGGGGTCGCGTCGACGAGGACGGCAGCCAGCGATCGGCGTGGACCTGGCGCGGTGCGCCGCTGCCGTTCGTCCGGTACGCCGCGGACTGGCAGCCGGACGAGGATCCGCCGAGCTACACATCGTTGTACCGCGAGAGTCTGCGGACGGCCGAGGACGTTGAAACAGCTCGGATTCCGGTCGAGCGGATTCGTGAAGTGCTACTGATCGCCGGTGGTGACGACAAGGTCTGGCCTGCGGTGGAGTTCGCGGAGGAGATCGTCCGGCGGCGCGGTTCGTTGCCGACCCGGCTGGTGATCGGTGCTGAAGCCGGCCATCGGACGGTGCTGCCGGGCGAAAGGCCGAAGGATGCGGGACAGCGGATGGCCCGTGGCGGTACCGAGGCGGCCGATCGCGAGCTCGGCGAGCGCGCGTTGCCGGAGATCCTGACCCTCCTGGCGGGGTGAGCGACGTGCGGCGCGGACGCGGGGCTTGGTGAACTCTGGAAGGATTGCCGCCATGGGACTGTTCAGCCGCCGCAACCGCGACCAGGACGCCGACAATGCCGCCCTCTCGGCCGCGCGCGCGATGCTGACGTCGGAGGACGTCCATCAGGTGCGGTTCCTGATCACCTCGAAGCGGATGGTGAACGCCGTGAAGGTGGTGCGGGACCGGACCGATCTCGATCTGAAGAAGTCCAAGCAGATCGTCGACGAGATCCGGTACGGGACGTACGTGCCGCCGATCAAGAAGACTCCGCTGATGCGGACGCCCGGGACGAACCTGGCCGAGCGGACCCGCGCCTTGAAGGCGGCCGGTGAGTTGCATCAGGCAACGGCCCTGGTGGTCTCCGAGACCGGGATGACCGAGGTCGAGGCCGGTCTGTTCGTCGGAGCACTCAAGCCCCAGCAGGACTGATCAGCCGATCCGCCGCTCCGGCCCGGTCAGCAGTTGCTGAGCGGCTTCGTGGGCGTGCTGGGAGGCCGTGAGGTCGCCGGTCGCGGCCAGCAGATCGCCGTGGTGGCGGTAGCAGTCGGCGGCCAGATCCTTCATCTCGGGATCGTCGTCGGTGAACGGGATCAGCGCGGTCGCCACCTCGGCGCACCAGACGGCGAGGTCGAGAGCGAGCTCGAGCCGGCCCGACTGGTAGTAGGCGCCGGAGATGTCGCGGAGCAGCTTCGCCCAGATCGGGGCGTAGGTGCTGGTCTCGTACCGCATCCGGTGTGACTCGCGCTCCGAGGAGATCGCGAACAGGTAGTGCGCTTCCACGCCGAGCGTCAGTGCGGTGTCCACGTCCTGCACCAGCAGTTGCGGGACGAGCTCGGCCAGCTCGGCGGCGCGCACCGCGGCCGACTCAGGATCGGTACGGCCGGAGACGGTCGCGAGCGTCATCCCCGGTGCCGGCTCGGCCAAGGCGAGCAGGCGGAAGTACTGCTCGAACGGACCGAGCTTGATCTCGGCGTTCTCCAATGCGGTGACCAGAGTCAGCGGCAGACCGCGCTCCAGCTCCTCGGTGACGCGAGCAGCCGTCTCGGCATCGGTGTCGAACGCAGTGCGGAGGCAGGTCTCGCCCTCCATCAGTCGCCCGACGATGCCGAGGTGCTTGCCCTTGCGGGTGAGCGCGGCGACCAGTGTGCGCATGTCGGACGCGGAGTCCGAGTCGGCCAGGGTGTCGGCCGTGGTCAGGCCGATCTCATCTGCTTCCAGCGCCAGGTCCAGTCGCCCTTCGGCCGCGTGGACGTCGGCGGATACGGCGGTCGCCGTACAGAGGTAGCGGGCGTAGGACAGGGACTGCGGGCTCTCGTTGATCTGGTCGGCGAGCTGCAGGAACAGCTGGGTGGCCGCGTCCGCGGAGGCGACGGCCAGCGCGGGATCGCCGTACCGGCGCAGGATCAGGGCGTTCATCGCGAGCACGCGGGCGAAGTCCGGCTGGTGCCGCAGGCCGTCCTCGCCGCTGACGAGCTGGCCGTACGAGATCACCGCGCCGTCCATCTCCAGTACGGCGGTGGCCCCGCGACCGCGGTGCGCCTGCGTCATCGCTCGCCGTGCCCGGATATCGGCCAGGAAGGATGTGGCGTCGAGCACACCGGCGTCGCTCAGCTCGGTGTAGCCCAGCTGCGCCTCGTGGAGCGCGGCCAACGCCTCCTCGTGCCGTCCCGACGCGTTCAGCGAGCCGGCCAGCTCGTACTGCGTCGCGGCCATCAGGTGCTTGGCCTCGTAGTGGTTCGGGCTGCTCTCGGCCCGCTCCCGGGCCAGCTCGATCACGCGCTGCTGATAGGGCCCGGCCTCGTCGGCCCGGCCTTCCTCGATCAGTACCTGGGCGGTCTGCAGCGCCTCACCGAGCTCGTCCTCAGGAGGCGTGAAGAGCCCCCCGCTGTCCACCATCTCGACCTTCCACCCCTCCACGACGTTCAGCCGTCCAGCCTAGGGCAATGCATCTGCACGTGCAGGGGGACACGAACACGACTTCCGCTACTGACACTTTCTATTACCGGCAGGTAGCCTGGGCAGATGAGTGAGCAGACGTCGATTCCTGCCGACCCGGAGCTCGACCCGACCGCGTCGTACGCGACCGATCAGTCGGTGATCCGCCGGTTGTCGGGGCTGCTGCGGGCCTCGGCCGGCACGCGGACGTCGTACGCGCCGGCGACCGGGCAGCCGATCGCGGACCTGCCCGTCTCCAGCCCGGACGACGTGCTCGGTGCGGTGCGCTCGGCGCGGAAGACCCAGCTGAGCTGGCGGCGGGTGCCGCTGGACGAGCGGGCCGCGATCCTGCTGCGCTATCACGACCTGGTGCTGGACCACCGGCACGAGCTGGTCGACCTGGTGATCCGGGAGTCCGGCAAGGCGCGCAAGCAGGCCTTCGAGGAGGTCGCGCACGTCGCGCTCACCGCCCGGTACTACGGCCGCAAGGCGCACGAACTGCTCGATCCGCAGCGCAAGCTCGGCATGTTTCCGGTGCTGACCCGCGCGGAGCAGCGGTTCGTCCCGAAGGGCGTTGTCGGCATCATCTCGCCGTGGAACTACCCGCTCAGCATGGCGATGGCCGACGGCCTGCCCGCCGTACTGGCTGGGAACGCGGTCGTGCACAAGCCCGACAGCCAGACCCCGCTGACCGCGCTCCGGGCGATCGAGCTCCTGTACGACGCGGGTCTGCCGCGCGAGGCGTGGATCCCGGTGAACGGCGACGGCCCGACGGTCGGCGGCGCGATCATCCAGAACTCCGACTACATCTGCTTCACCGGTTCCACGAAGACCGGGCGGCTGGTCGCGAAGCAGGCGGCCGAGCGACTGATCGGTTTCAGCCTGGAGCTCGGTGGCAAGAACCCGATGCTCGTGCTGCGTGATGCCGATGTGCAGCGTGCGGCGGAGGGCGCCGTACGGGCTTGTTTCTCGAGTGCCGGTCAGCTGTGCGTCTCGATGGAGCGCCTGTACGTCGCCGATCAGGTGTACGACGCGTTCGTGACCGCGTTCGTCGCGCGGGTGAACAAGCTGAAGCTGTCGGCCGGGACCGGCTGGGACGTCGACATGGGCTCGCTGATCTCGAAGGCGCAGCTGGAGACGGTGACCCGGCACGTCGAGGACGCCAAGGCCAAGGGTGCTGTCGTGCTGGCCGGCGGGAAGCCGCGGCCGGAGATCGGCCCGCTGTTCTACGAACCGACCGTGCTGTCCGGGGTGACCCCCGCGATGGAGTGCTTCGACAACGAGACCTTCGGGCCGGTCGTGTCGATCTACCGGTTCTCGGACGAGTCCGAGGCGATCCAGCGTGCCAACGAAGGCGAGTACGGGCTGAACGCCAGCGTCTACACGCGGGACACCCGCCGTGGTCGCGCGGTCGCGGCCCAGCTGGTCGCCGGCACGGTCAACGTGAACGAGGGCTACGCGGCGACGTTCGGCTCGATCGACACCCCGATGGGTGGCATGCGCTCCTCCGGAGTCGGCCGCCGGCAGGGCGTCGAAGGCCTCCGCCGGTACGTCGATCCGCAGGCGATCGCGACTCAGCGGCTGCTGCCGATCGCGGCCTCGCACGGCCTGTCGGACAAGACCTACGCCGAGGTCATGACCGGCGCCCTCCGCGTCCTCAAGAAGCTGGGCCGCGCCTGATCTTCTAGCTGGGAGTGCACATGTCCTTCGACTATGACGTGCTTGTCATCGGGTCCGGGTTCGGCGGGTCCGTCAGTGCGCTCCGGCTGACGGAGAAGGGCTACAAGGTCGGCGTGCTCGAGGCCGGGGCCCGGTTCGAGGATGCAGGGTTCGCGAAGAATTCCTGGGACAAGAAGCGGTTCCTGTTCGCGCCGCGGCTCGGTTGCTACGGCATCCAGCGGATCTCCGCGCTCAAGGACGTGATCATCCTGTCCGGCGCCGGAGTCGGCGGCGGCAGCCTCGTCTACGCGAACACGCTCTACGAGCCGCTCGACGCGTTCTACTCCGACCGCCAGTGGGCACACATCACCGACTGGAAGTCCGAGCTCGCGCCGTACTACGACCAGGCGAAGCGGATGCTCGGCGTCGCGACCTATCCCGGTTTCACTCCGGCCGACGAGGTGATGAAGCAGGTTGCCGACGACATGGGGGTCGGCGACACCTTCCACCCGACCCCGGTCGGGGTCTTCTTCGGCTCACCCGGTGTCGAGGTCGACGACCCGTACTTCGGCGGCGCGGGCCCTCGCCGTACGGGGTGTATCGACTGTGGCGAGTGCATGACCGGCTGCCGGCACAACGCGAAGAACACCCTGACCAAGAACTACCTCTACCTGGCTGAGAAGGCCGGGGCGCAGGTCTATCCGCTGACCACGGTGACGTCGGTCGAGCCGTTGGCCGACGGCGGGTACGCCGTGGACACCCGTGGGACCGCGGACCGGAAGAGCGTCCGGCGGTTCACCGCGCAGCAGGTGATCTTCGCGGCCTCAGCCCTCGGTACGGCGAAGCTCCTGCACCGACTGCGGGACGAGAACAAGCTGCCGCGACTGTCGACCCGGCTCGGCGTGCTGACCCGGACCAACTCCGAGTCGTTGCTGGGTGCGATCTCTTCCGATCGCAGTGTCGACTACAGCCGCGGGGTGGCGATCACCTCCTCGTTCCACCCCGACGAGATCACCCACATCGAGCCGGTCCGCTACGGCCGCGGCAGCAACGCGATGTCGCTGCTGCAGACCGTCCTCACCGACGGCGACGGCGACCGGCCGCGCTGGCGGACCTGGCTGCGCGAGATACGGGTGGAGTGGCGGAACCTGCACCGCCTGTACGACCTGCGGCACTGGTCGGAGCGGGTCGTGATCGCGCTGGTGATGCAAACCGCGGACAACTCGATCTCCACGTTCGGCAAGCGGGACCGGTTCGGTCGCTGGCGGCTCTCCTCGCGCCAGGGCCACGGCGCTCCGAACCCGACCTGGATCCCGGTCGCCAACGAGGTGATCCGCCGGATGGCTCGGATCATGAAGGGGACGCCGGGTGGAACCATCGGCGAGCCGTTCAACGTGCCGATGACCGCGCACTTCATCGGCGGCTGCGCGATCGGCGACTCCGCGGCCACCGGCGTGGTCGACCCGTACCACCGCGTCTACGGGTACGACGGGCTGCACATCATGGACGGATCGGCGATCTCGGCGAATCTCGGGGTGAACCCGTCGCTGACGATCACCGCGCAGGCCGAGCGGGCGCTGTCGTTCTGGCCGAACAAGGGGACGGCGGACCCGCGGCCGGCCGTCGGCAAGCCCTACGAGCGGCTGCAGCCGGTCGCGCCGGAGGCTCCGGTCGTGCCCGCGGAAGCGCCCGGCGCACTCCGGTTGCCGATCGTGCAGATCACGACAAAGCAGCCTGTGACGAAGCCGTAACGCATTCCTGATCTTGCATCGGCGTAATTCACGGCACCGCGGAGAACCCCGAGGAAATGAAAGAACCTCAGCCCTGAGAAGGGATGAGGTTCTGCACCAGAAAGGTGGCGGAAAAGGGAGCGAGCCCCTCGGGAACGTTTCCGCCCAAATCGTTTCCCGAGGGGCTCACTCAAGCCGGGGTGAGGCGCCCGGCGCTTGGGATCGGGTCACCAACCATGGCTGGCGACCCGAGCTCTTGGTAACTACCTTACATCCGATTCCAGGAGTTTCGAGCCTTGCGGAGTGGTTGTTATCACTCTGCGTGCCGTCTGTAATGATCGGCCACTCGTTGCTCTTTGTTACCGGGTGGCGGTCTTCCTTGCGGTAACCGCCTCTGTTCACATCAACGAGCCCCTCTACAGGGGGTTACGAGGTTCCGAAGAAAAACCCAAAAACTTTCTGCGGCCCCTTGCGAAGGTCGCTCAGAGTTGCTGCGCCCTCAACCGCTTGACGTGACGCGGACCGCAGCCCCGCCGTACCGGCCTGCCCTAGGGTGTGGCCGGTGCTCCCGCGCCTACTGCGCAGCACTCGGCACGGCACCTCGCCGCACTGGTGCAAAGGCCACGATGGAAAAGCATCGAGGCCTCCGCCCCAGCACGCCGAGCTACCGCACCGAGCACTTGCTCGCTACGGCGCGGAAGCACCGGCCACACCCTTGTGAGCCGACCCCCGGTCCGGATCAGGCAGGAGAACCATGGGCGACATCGTGGACGTGGCGCGTGAGCAGGTGCTGGAGCAGGGCATCGGCCTGCGCCAGGAGCAGCTCGTCGAGGTGCTCCAGACGCCGGACGACCGGTTGCCGGAGCTGCTGGCGCTCGCGCACGAGGTCCGGGTGAAGTGGTGCGGCGAGGAGATCGAGGTCGAGGGGATCATCTCGCTGAAGACCGGCGGGTGTCCGGAGGACTGTCACTTCTGCTCGCAGTCCGGTCAGTTCACGTCACCGGTGCGCGCGGTCTGGCTGAACATCCCGGAGCTGGTCAAGGCGGCGCAGGAGACAGCGGCGACCGGTGCGACCGAGTTCTGCATCGTCGCGGCCGTCCGTGGCCCGGATGCTCGGCTGATGTCGCAGGTGAAGGCCGGTATCGAGGCGATCAACGCTGCGGTCGACATCAACATCGCCTGCTCGCTCGGCATGCTGACCCAGGAGCAGGTCGACGAGCTGAAGGCGATGGGGGTGCACCGCTACAACCACAACCTGGAGTCGGCGCGCTCCTACTTCCCGGACGTCGTCACCACGCACTCCTTCGAGGAGCGCTGGGAGACCTGCGTGATGGTGCGCGAGTCCGGCATGGAGCTGTGCTGCGGCGGGCTGGTCGGCATGGGGGAGTCCCTGGAGCAGCGCGCCGAGCTGGCCGCGCAGCTGGCCGAGCTGGAGCCGCACGAGGTCCCGCTGAACTTCCTGAACCCCCGGCCGGGCACACCGTTCGGTGACATGGAGGTGATGGACGGCAAGGACGCACTGCGCACCATTGCCGCGTTCCGGCTCGCCATGCCGCGCACAGTGCTCCGGTACGCCGGTGGCCGCGAGCTGACCCTTGGTGACCTCGGAACCCGCGACGGACTGCTCGGCGGAATCAACGCCGTGATCGTCGGCAACTACCTGACCACTCTGGGCCGTCCGGCGACCGCCGACCTCGATCTGCTGGCCGAGCTCAAGATGCCGGTCAAGGAGCTGCAGAAGACGCTATGAGGTTCTGCAGCCACTGTGGACGCTCTGAGACCGACGGCAGTCATGAGGACTGCCGCCGGTCGTTGCTGATGGAGCCGCCGCGGTACTGCGCCGATTGCCGCCGGCGGATGGTCGTACAGGTGCACCCGATGGGCTGGAGCGCCCGCTGCTCCGTTCACGGGACGATCGGGAGTTAGCGTGGGGCACGTGGACCTCTGGCAGAAGCAGGACGCGCGGCTTCTCTGGCATCCATACTCGTCACTGAGCGCACCGGCGCCGGTACGGCTGGTCCGCGGTGCGTCCGGTGTGCGGCTGACACTGGACGACGGCAGCGGTCAGACAGTTGAGGCGATCGACGCCATGGCGTCGTGGTGGTGCATGATCCACGGCTACCGGCACCCGGTGCTGGACGCCGCTGTGAAGGATCAGGTCGACGACTTCAGCCACGTCATGTTCGGTGGGCTGACCCATGAGCCGGCGATCCGGTTGGCCGAGCGGCTGGTGGAGATCACTCCGGCGCCGCTCGAGCACGTCTTCTTCTGCGACTCCGGGTCGGTGTCGATCGAGGTCGCCATCAAGCTCGCGCTGCAGTACCAGGTCGCGCGGGGGTACGCCGGGCGGACGCGGATGCTGACCGTGCGCGGCGGGTACCACGGCGACACCTTCGCGCCGATGAGTGTCTGCGACCCGGTTAACGGGATGCACTCGCTGTTCACGGGCGCACTGCAGGAGCAGGTGTTCGGACGGCAGCCACCGGCCGGTTTCGACCGCCCTGCTGACGATCCGGAGCTTCAAGCGTGGGCTGCTGCCATGGCTGCAGTGGCTGAGCAGCACGCTTCTGAGATTGCAGCTGTGGTTGTCGAGCCGATCCTGCAAGGTGCCGGCGGCATGTATCCGTACAGTCCGGCCTGTCTGCGCGTCCTGCGCTCGCTGGCCGATCAGTACGGGTTCCTGCTGATTCTCGACGAGATCGCCACCGGCTTCGGCCGCACCGGAACGCTCTGGGCTTCTGAGCACGCCGGTATCGAGCCGGACATCCTGTGTACCGGCAAGGCGCTGACCGGTGGCTACCTTTCGCTGGCAGCGATGCTCTGCACGGCGGAGGTCGCGCAGACCGTCTCCACCGGGCCCGGTGGTGCACTGATGCATGGGCCGACGTTCATGGCCAATCCGCTCGCCTGCTCGGTCGCCCTCGCCTCGATCGACCTGCTGCTGACTCAGGACTGGGCTGCGCGGATAGCTGCGATATCTGCCGGGTTGACGGCCGGACTGGCTCCAGCTGTGGACTTGCCTGGCGTGAAGGACGTTCGGGTGCTTGGTGCGGTCGGCGTGGTCCAGTTGGCCGGTCCGGTCGACATGGTGCGGATGACAGACGCCGTACTGCGTCGTGGGGTGTGGGTGCGTCCGTTCCGCGACCTCGTCTACACGATGCCGCCGTACGTGTGCACGGACGAGGAGATCGCCACTATCGCCTCCGCCATCACCGATGCGGTGCGAGAGGTCGGCTGATGCTGGCGGAGTGGCTGGCCCCGAAGGCTGCGGCGTTGGAGTCTCGTGGGTTGACCCGGCGGCTCCGTCCCCGAGCTGCGGGTGACGACCTGATCGATCTTGCAGGCAACGACTATCTGGGCCTGGCCCGGGATTCTCGCGTGATCGAAGCCGCCGCTGACGCGGTGTGCCGCTGGGGGACCGGCGCGACCGCCTCCCGCCTCGTCACCGGTACGACGACTCTGCACGAGGAACTGGAGTCAGCACTGGCCTCGTACGCCGGTCAGGCCGCCGGACTGGTGTTCTCGTCGGGCTATCTGGCGAATCTGGGCGTCGTGACCGCACTGGGTGGTCCGGGCACGCTGTTGGTCTCTGACGAACACGTCCATGCGTCGCTGATCGATGCGAGCCGGCTGGCTCGTTCGCGGGTGGAAGTCGTTCCGCACAACGACGTTGACGCCGTCACCAAGGTGCTTGCTGAGCGCAACGAACCGCACGCGTTGGTGATGACCGAGTCCGTCTTCAGCGTGCTGAGCGACGAGGCGCCACTCGTGTCGCTGGCCGAGGTCGCGGCGGAGCACAACGCCGTACTGCTGGTGGATGAGGCGCATGGCCTTGGTGTGACCGGTGGCGGCCGTGGGTCGGTGCATGCGGCCGGGCTGGCCGGTTTGGATCACGTGATCGTCACCATGACGCTGTCCAAGGCGCTCGCGTCGCAGGGAGGCGTCGTACTGGGGCCTGAGGTGCTGCGTGCGCATCTGATCAACCGGTCTCGACCGTTCATCTACGACACGGCTCTTACGCCGGCTGCGTGTGCCGCTGCGCTGGCAGCACTGCAGGTGCTCGAAGCCGAGCCGGAGCGCGCGGCGGCGATTCACTCCGCCGCTGCCCAGTTGGCTGCGGCCTGCGGTGTCCCAGCGGCCGCGGGGGCGGTCGTTTCGGTGCAGATGCCCGGTCCGCGAGAGACTGTCCGGGCAGCGGAGCTGTGCCGGGACAATGGCGTACTGGTTGGCAGTTTCCGGCCGCCGTCGGTTCCGGACGGCATCAGCCGGCTGCGGCTGACCGCCCACGCCGGTCTGTCCGACGACGAGCTGGCCAGGGCCTGCGCCGTTATCAGTCAAGCCATCAGCGAGGTTTCATGATCACCATCGTCACCGGTACCGACACCGGCGTCGGCAAGACCGTCGCCACCGCTGCCCTCGCCGTCCGGGCTGCCGTTCACGGCAAGGTCGCCGTGGTGAAGCCGGCCCAGACCGGCGTCGGCCCCGACGACCCCGCCGACCTCGACGACGTCAACCGCCTGACCGGGATCACCACCCTCTACGAGGGTGTCCGCCTCCGCGACCCGCTCGCCCCGACCACCGCCGCCCGCCGGCAGGGCGTACCGCTGCCGACGGCCGAGATCCACGCCAAGTCGGTCGACGGCCTCGCCGCCACCCACGAGAACGTCGTGATCGAGGGCGCCGGGGGACTGCTCGTCGGCCTCGACGCCGACGGCGGCACGCTGATCGACCTGGCGAAGGCACTCACCAAGCCGTACACCTTCGTCGTCGTGACGCGGGCCGGCCTCGGCACCCTCAACCACACCGGCCTCACCGTCGAAGCGCTCCGCGCCCGCGGTCTGCCGGTCGAAGGCCTGATCATCGGTTCCTGGCCGGAAGAGCCCGGTCTGGCCGAGCAGTGCAACCTCGAAGACCTCCCGGCCACCACCGGCCTCAAGGTGCTCGCCCGCATCCCGGCCGGCGCCGGTGACTACGACCAGGACACGTTCACGAAGGCTGTGCCCGGCTGGTTCGCGTGACCGGCTGCCCAGCCCGGTACGACGCTGAGCTCGGGTACTGGGTGGTCGACGATCCGGCGCAGGTTCGCGCCGTGCTGCTGGACCCGGCCACGTTTCGGCCGGACAACGCCGTACTGGCTCACACGCCGTTGTCGGTGAAGGCGTTGCGAGTGCTGTCGGCTGTGGGGTTCGCCCTGCCGCCTACGCTGGCGAACAACGCTGGTGAGTCGCACCGCGGGATCCGGGCCGCGGTGGCGCGTTTCTTCAGCCCAGCGCGGGTCGCTGCGGTCGAACCATTGACTCGCTCGCTGCTGACTGAGCGGGTCGCAGCTGTCACTGCACAACTCGCGGCGGGAGAGACGGTCGATCTGGTTCAGGCTGTTGCCGCCGAGCCACCCGCACTGGTGCTGCTGCATCTGCTGGGCCTGCGCGACGTGCCGGTAGCTGAGCTCAAAGCCTGGAGCCTGGATTCACTGGAACTGTTCTGGGGTTGGCCGGACACTGACCGGCAACTGGAGCTGTCGCACAGCGCAGCGGAGTTCTACAGCTGGCTACGAGCACGGACTGTCGAGGCTCGGGAGACCGGTGGCAACGACCTCTTCGGCGTCCTGGTGGAGCTAGGGCTCTCCGACGAAGAGGCGTGCGCGGTTGGCTACTTCCTGCTGATCGCAGGGCAGGAGACGACCACCCAGCTGATCTCAGCAGCCTTCCATCGGGTGCTGACGGGTACGCCTGCGTCGGTGGAGGAGGTGCTGGCTGAGGCGTCGTCGGTGCCGACCTGGCGCCGGGTGACTTCGTCGGCCGTGGCTGTTGGTGACGTGAAGTTGCCAGCCGGTGCGGAGGTACTGCTCGGGCTCAGCGGACATGGCGGTCCGGCGGATCTGGCCTTCGGGGTGGGGATCCACCGGTGCCTGGGCGCCGGTCTGGCCCGCCTGGAGACTCGAGTGGCGCTGGAGACTGCGGGGGAGCTGCTGTCCGGCGCACAGCTCGTCGAGGAGCCGCCGATGATCGATCTGCTCTCGTTCCGGGCCCCGAAGCGGCTGCGGATTACAGCCTCGCTGACCTGCACCGATACGCTTTGACGGTGGCGGAGCATGAGTTGGTCCTGGTTGTCGACTTCGGAGCGCAGTACGCGCAGCTGATCGCGCGGCGGGTGCGCGAGGCGAAGGTGTACTCCGAGATCGTGCCGCACTCGATGCCGGTCGAGGAGATGCTGGCACGGCAGCCTAAGGCGATCATCCTGTCCGGCGGTCCGCAGTCGGTGTACGCCGAGGGCGCGCCGCGGGTGGACTCCGCGCTGTTCGACTCCGGTGTCGCGGCGTTCGGGATCTGCTACGGGTTCCAGGCGATGGCGCAGACGCTCGGCGGCGAGGTTCGCCGTACCGGGTTGCGTGAGTTCGGGCGGACGCCGGTGACGGTGAGCTCGTCCGGCACTCTGCTGGCCGGCATTCCGGAAGACCTGAACGTGTGGATGTCCCATGGTGACGCGGTGCACGCGCCGCCGGCCGGGTTCGCCGTACTGGCTGCGTCCGAGGGTGCGCCGGTGGCAGCGTTCGAGGACGTGGACCGGCAGCTGGCCGGTGTGCAGTGGCACCCGGAGGTGCTGCACTCGCAGGCCGGACAGGCCGTGCTGGAGCACTTCCTCTACGACATCGCCGGTTGTGTCGGCGACTGGACCACCACCAACGTCGTTGACGAGCAGGTGGAGCTCATCCGCCAGCAGGTCGGTGACAAGCAGGTGCTGTGCGCGCTGTCCGGCGGTGTGGACTCCGCAGTGGCTGCCGCACTGGTCAGCAAGGCCATCGGCGACCAGCTCACCTGTGTGTACGTCGACCATGGTCTGCAGCGTGCCGGTGAGTCCGACCAGATCGAGAAGGACTTCGTCGCAGCCACCGGGACGCGGCTCGAGGTCGTGGACGCGGAGGACCAGTTCCTCGGCGCCCTGGCCGGGGTGACGGACCCGGAGCAGAAGCGGAAGATCGTGGGTCGCGAGTTCATCCGCACCTTCGAGGCGACCGCTCGCAAGCTCGACGCGGACCGGCACATCGAGTTCCTGGTGCAGGGCACGCTCTACCCGGACGTCGTCGAGTCCGGTGGCGGTGCCGGGACGTCGAACATCAAGTCGCACCACAACGTCGGCGGATTGCCCGACGACCTGCAGTTCAGCCTGATCGAGCCGCTGCGCACGCTGTTCAAGGACGAGGTCCGTGAGCTCGGTATCGCGCTCGGCCTGCCCGAGACGCTGGTCTACCGGCACCCGTTCCCGGGCCCGGGCCTGAGCATCCGGATCATCGGTGAGGTCACCCGCGAGCGCCTGGACATCCTCCGCGCCGCCGACCTGATCGCCCGGACCGAGCTGACCGCGGCCGGCCTCGACCGCGACATCTGGCAGTTCCCGGTCGTGCTGCTCGCCGACGTGCGTTCGGTCGGCGTCCAGGGCGACGGCCGCACCTACGGCCACCCCGTCGTACTGCGTCCCGTCACCAGCGAGGACGCCATGACCGCCGACTGGGCGCGGCTGCCGTACGAGGTGCTCGAGCGGATCTCCACCCGGATCACCAACGAGGTCGACGAGATCAACCGCGTCACCGTCGACATCACCAGCAAGCCGCCGGGCACCATCGAGTGGGAGTGACCCCCGGCTCGCCATACTGACCGGGTGAACGATGGGGTGGGAGATCCGCGGCTGACCGCGGAAGGTGAAGTCAGCCTGGCCAGGCTGGCACTGGACGACAACGAGCTGAACCACGCGGCCGACCACGTCGCGAGCGCACTGGGTGCGTTCCCGACGTTGCCGGAGGCCCATGAGGTGCTGGGCGCGCTGGTGAGCCGGCCGGACGGCGGCCCGGAGCTGTGGCCGCTCGACGGCGAGCTCTACATCGGTACGGCGGTCGCCCGGGCGCATGCGCTGGCCTACCAGGGTCAGTACGCCGCTGCGCTGGAGCTGCTCGTGTCGGCGCAGGGCCATGAGCCCGCGATGCCGTGGGCGGACGCACCGTGGGTGCTGGACCCGGCCACACCGGCGAAGATTGAGCCGGACGACCTGGTCAGCGTGTTCGCGCGTTTGTTCCGCGCGATGCCCGAGCTGCGGCAGGACGACGTACGGGCTGCTTTTGCGCCGTACCTGGCGCTGGCGCGGAACATGACGGCTGCGCATCCGGAGTCTTCGTGGCTCTGGTGGGCAGCCTCGGTCTACCTGCGGCGCAGTGGCGAGTTCGGCGAGGCAGCGGCGGCAGCGGAGCGTTCTGCGCAGCTAGAACCCAGTGACCGGGCCGACATCGCATTGGGCTACGCCCTGCGTGAGCAGGGCCGCACAGACGAGGCCCTGGCTGCGCTGCAGCACGGACTGACCTTCGACCCGAAGAACGTCTCCCTGTACGCCGATATCGCCGGTCTGCTCGGTTCGGCGGGCCGACTGGACGAGGCGATCGACTGGGCCGAACGGGCGCTCGCCATCGACCCCGGCCACGACTGCTCGCTGGTCGAGCGGCACGGACTGCGCTACCGCCGCGACGGCAACGTCGACGAGCTGGTGGCGATCGCGGACCTGCGTCGATCGGCGGAGCCGGACAGCCACGAGGCGCAGCACGCGGACGGTGAGCTGATCGACCGCTCCCGGCAGCTCTGGCTCGGTGGGATCCCGCAGCCGACCGAGGCGGTGATCAACGTGCTCGCGCAGTTCCTCGACAACCATCAGCCGGGGGACGCGCGGCCGCAGCTCTCGCTAGCGGTCTCTTCGATCGAACCGCCGAGTGCACTGCTCTCCGTCGAGTGCATCGCTCCGGGATCCGACGTGACCTTCAACGAGGTCCTGACGCCCGACCCACGGCAGCCGGCATCGCTCAGCGGCAAAACCGTGCGCCACCCCGAAGTGTCGGTCTGGACGTACGACGGGACCACCGCGCGCCCCGCAGTCGGAGCACCGTCGGAGGCGGGTGCGCAGGCCGTGGCCCGGTTGGCCGACTGGGAATGGCTGCACCTGCCTGCGGCGTACGACCGAGCTGTGCTGCTGGCCGACACGTCGCTCGACGACCTGCTCGGCGTACTGGTGCATCCGGTGCAGCCGCCGACGGACGACCTCGCCAGCTGGCCGATGTGGATCCGGCAGTTGCAGACCTGGGCCTGCCTGGGCATCGCGCATCACCGGACCGATGAGTCCTGGCCGGACTCCACCCGCCGCAAGGTGCTTGCCGATCTGGCCTACGGTCCGGAGGACTGGGTCACCGAATCGGCGATGCTGGCTCTGATCGCCACTGCCTGGGCGGAACCCGCCGTACGGGAGGACGTGGCTGAGCTGGTGGGCTGGCGCTTCATGGCGCTGTTCGAGGCGGCACAGCAGCGGCCGGTGACGATCCTCGATTCCGTTGCCCGGTTGGTTCTTGCGACACCTGCCGTCAACCCGGATGTGGCCGGCCTCGCTCAGGATGTCCTGAACCCGGCCGAGGAAGACGACGCGGCTCCGGAACCGGCCCCGGAGCCGAAGAAGCGGCGGGGCTGGTTCCGGCGCGGGTGATCAGGACTCGCTGTTGAGGCGGGTCTCCAGTGCGGCAGCGGCGTCCGGCTGGCCAACGCTGCGGAGGCGGTCGACCAGGAGGTAGCCGGTGCGGTACCAGAGGTCGGTGTTGGCGGGCAGTTCGTTGAAGAGCTCGGTCAGGGCCTTCTCGTCCTGGGTGCCGTGTTCGGCCAGTAGGAGCTGGGCGTTCAGGTACTGGTCCTCGTAGCCGCCGCGCTCGTACAGGTCGGCGGCCTCGTCGGCGTGAGCGACAGCGTTGGTCTGGTCGCCCTGCTGGAGGTGGATGAGCGCCAGGTCCCAATGCACACCGGCGGACTGGAAAATGACCTCCTGGTCGGCAGACGGCAGCGCATCGATAATCGGTTGCGCTGAGGTCACCAACTCGAGTGCTCGGGCGTGGTCGCCGGTGTAGCGAGCCGACTGCGCGGCCAGCCGGATCGCCTGTGCCTGCTGGAGCGGTGACTCGGCAGTACCGAAGTGCTGAGCCGCGTCGAGGAAAACGTCGACCGCCTCGTCGTCGCGGTCGAGCTGTTCGAGCAGGATGCCCTCGTCCTGGCGCAGCGTCGCCAGCCAGGCCGGGTGCGCGTCCGGGGAAACGTCGGCGAGCAGCTCACGGACCTTGGCCAGCGCGGCCTCGTTCTCGCCGAGCATCCGGTAGGCGTCGATCAGTACGCCGCGGGCGTCGGCCAGCGCGTCATCGGTAAGCACCGACAGGGACTCTTCGGCCGACTCCGCGGCCTCCAGTGGCCGGCCGGACAGCAGGTAAGCACGGGCCAGCATCAGCCGCGTGTAGGCCAGATGCGGCTCCAGACCCGGTACGCCGGTGGCCAGGGCGACCGCCTCGATCAGGTCCTCGGCCGCTTCCGCCGGGCGCTCCAGCTCCAGCCGGACCCGTCCGCGCAGGTGATGGGCGAACGAGCGCTGGGCATCGTGCGGCGAGTCGAAGGCGACAGCGATCGCCGCTTCGGCCTCGTCCAAACGACCCTCCTGCAGGAGCAGGTTGGCCAGCAGGATGGCCGTACTTCCCTTGTGCTCGGGCCGCTGGTGGCCGGGCCCGGGCTCGGTCAGCACCTGGATGGCTTCGGCGAACCGGCCGACCTGGGCATACATGATCGCCAGCGAGTCCCGCTGGGCCGGGCGACGCTCGGGCTCGTCGTTCGCGATCAACCAGCGCATCGGCTCCTCGCCGGTAGCCAGGCCCTCCTCGACCTGCCCCTGCTCGCACAGCAGTCTGCCGATGCGGCCGCGGGTCCGGAGCACCCGGACCTCCTCACCGAGCTGGTCATACAGCTCCAGCGCTTCGCTCCACGCGGTCAGGGCGACCTGTGGGTCGTCGCTGCCGGCCAGGCCTCGGCCGTCGAGCACCCGGGCGCGGTCGAGCACCGTCCATTCGCTCTCCGGCACCTCACGCTCGAACGCCTGCCAGGCTGCGACCGCGTCCTCGCTGGCGAAGTCGCGCCAGTCCTCTTCGGCCCGGTCGAGCCAGCCGCGGCCGGAGACCGCTGGACGCTCGGTCGGCTGCTCGGCGGTTTGTTCGGCCTTCTCGGTCTGGGCCTGCTTGCGCAGCTGGGCGCGCCGGGCGGTCTCCGACAGCGGCAGGTACTCCACCCACGGCTCCGCCGTCAGCACTCGCTGGATGTGCTCGCTGCGGTGCTTGGTGCCGTTCCGCTCGTCGAACTGTGCGGCCAGCTCCAGCGCACGCGCCGCATAGCGCTCGGCCAGAGCACCGGCCGGCACTGCGTCAGTCTGCGGCTGCCGGATCGGCAGGTCTTGGTCCACTCGGCTCAGCGCGAGCGACGCCGCTGCCGAGAACACCATCTCTGCGTACGGCGAGGGCGGGTCGGCCAGCTCGGCGGCGTGCCGCTCGATCAGCTCGACAGCCTTGAGCTCGTTACCGGTCCGGGCCAGGAACTCGACGTGGTCGGCGTGCTCGCTCAGCTCACCGACACGGTTCCGCAGTAGCCGGTAGGCCTTGCGGTGTGCGTCGACAGCCTCGTCGTACATGCCTTCGGCAACATAAGCCGGCAGCAGCGCGGTGAGCATCTGCTGCGGCTGCTCGGCACAGGTCAGCTGGCCGTCCAGCACGTTCACGGCCAGCGCGACGGCGTCCGCCGTACGGCCGACCGAGGTCAGGTGGTGCACCTTCGAGGTCGGGTCGCAGCCGACGCAGTCGGACAGGTCGTCGCGAGGCGCGGTGGACCAGAGGCGGAACTGCTCAGCCGCGGCGGCCTCGTCACCGATGTGGTGCGCGACCAGCCAGCGGTGCTGGTGCACGGCGTGCATGCTGTGGCCGCTGAGCCGCCACCGTTGCTCCATGTCGTTCAGTACGGCGTACGCGCGGTCCAGCGGAACCTCGGGGAACTTGGTGAGCGTGCTGGGTGCGTACTTGTAGCACCAGTGGAACAGGTGCGAGTACTCGCGATACTTGTCGGGCTCCGCGTCCCAGTCGGCCACGCACCGGGCGAACGGCACCAGCGACTTCCGCGGCTCACCACCCATCACGTATGCCGTGACGAGCTGGAGCCGGCTGTAGAACGCCAGGTCCGCCTCACTGGCCGCATCTGCCCGCCGTACGACGTCTTCGAGCAGGGCGGACCGAACCTTCCCGTACGGCGCACTCTCGGCGCGCTGGAGCAGGTCGATGAGTTCCGGGTTCATGGCGTCGGGTCCTCCGGCGTGGGAACGGCCTGGTCGAGCAGGCCGAGGAAAGAGCGGTTCACAAGAGCAGAGTCGGCCGGCGTGATCGGGTGGTAGCCGAGCATCAATGCGTGCCCGTACAACCCTTCCACCGCCAGCTGTGTCAGCTCACCTTCGTTGAGCGACGCCATCCGCCGTACGAGCGGGCTGCGGTAGTTCAGGACGAGCTGGGGCCGGCTGTCGTCCTGAGTGTCGAGTGCACCGAGCACCTGCGACCACAGTGCGTCGGCACGGTCCTTGGTGGCGCGCAGCTCGCTGGCGAACTGGGCGGACCGGTCGACCAGGTAGAGCGCAGGGAGTCCGGCCGGTTCGAACGCCCGGACCACGACCTCACAGCCGACTGGGTCCAGTGCGTCCTGCGCCAGCTGGACGAACGGCCGCAGCCGCAGCTCGGTGTCGGGATCGAGACTGTCGAAGCTGGTGCTCAGTTCTGTCGGGTCGAACCGGCTGGTGCTCAGCTCGGGCACCACCTCCGGCAGCCGGGCCAGCAGCTCGCTGTCGTAGGTGTAGCCGCCGTTCACCACCGTGATCTGCTGCGCAGCCGCGACCGCTGCGAGCTGGCGGAACTCCTCGACCGTTGTGACGTAGCGGATCTGGTTGGTGCGCTGCTGCAGCTCCGCAGTGGTCATCCGGCCGTGGTTGGTCTCGAAGCGCAGCCAGCGATGGACCAGCTGCAGCATCTCGTCGTCGTGCAGCGCCAGCGCCTTCACGCCGAGCTGGTGGATGCTGAGGAACCGGTCCAGCTTCGCGGGGTCGGTGTTGCCGAGGCGGACCAGCCAGCCGCGCAGCTGGTCTCCCAGCGCGTCCCGAGTGGCTTCCAGGGTGCCGTCGTCGAACAGCGCCTCTCGGCTGGCGGTCGGCCGCAGCTCGGAGGTGTCGATGACTGCGCGGACGAAGAAGGCCCAGTCCGGCAGTAGACCCTCGACGTTCTCCGCGAGCAGCATGCGCTTCAGGTACACGCGATGCGTCGCGCGCTCGGCCGGGTTGGCGGCGAACGGCAGCACAAAGGCCACGCCGGTGAGTCCGGCACCCGGATTGTTCAGATGGATCACGTCGAACGGCGTGAACCCGAGCTTGTCCTGCGCATAGCCGACCAGCTCGGCCCGCTGCATCGCCCCGGTGTTCTCCCACGGCGCCTTGCCGTCGGTCACCTGCTCGCCGTTGACGCGGATCTCGATCGGCAGCAGTGCACCGAACAGCCGGATCAGCTCGACGACAGTCGCGTGCTTGTACCACTGCTCCGCACCACGCCGGGCCTTCAGCGTCACCGTCGTACCGGTCTCGGCGCGGTCGGCTGTGGCGGAGAGGGCGTAGCGGCCGTCCGCCGTACCGACCCAGTGCGTGGCCGGGCCACCGGCGGGCTGGGTGACGACCTCGATCTCGTCGGCGACCATGAACGCCGACAGCAGGCCGATGCCGAACTGGCCGAGGAACTCCGACCGGGCGAACCCGATCTCGTCCCGCTTGGAGCTGCGGCCGATGGTGGCCAGCAGCTCACGCACCTGGTCCGGCAGCAGGCCGATCCCGGTGTCCGCGATGCTCAGCACTCCGTCCGCCGTCTGTACGTCGATCCGCCGCGGCGCGTCCGGTTCGACGCTCTGGCGCGCGGTGATCGCGTCCACGGCGTTCTGCAGCAGCTCGCGCAGGTACACCCGCGGACTGCTGTACAGATGGTTGCTCAGCAGGTCGACGATGCCCTGGAGGTCGACCTGGAAGTTCTCGCTCACCCCACACCCCCTTGTTCGCCGCCAACCTACCCAATGGGCAGTTCTCGCCGTACTTTGAGAGACAGTCTTGGGGAGGACGCGATGGCGCTGACGGTGGGGACCTTCAATCTCAACAACCTGTTCGACCGCTGGAACTTCACCGGCGCGCTGGACGTGCTGGCACAGGGCACCAGCACGGTGCCGGCCACCTACACGTTCGACGACGAGCATCGCCGGCGGCTGCAGCTGGACGGTCACGGGAAGCTGCTGGTGAGCAAGAAGCCGGAGGACACCGACCGGGTCGCCGAACGGCTGCTGGGCGCCGATGTGGACGTCTGGGTGGTGCAGGAGGTCGAGAACGTCGACGTGCTGCGGGAGTTCAACCGCGAGCACCTGAACGGCGCGTACCAGCACGTGATGGTGATCGACGGCAACGACGCCACCCGGTTCATCGACATCGGGATCCTGTCCCGGCGGCCGATCGGCGGTGTGACGAGCTTCCAGCGCGTGTTCCACCCGGACGTGCCGAACCGGCCGATCTTCTCGCGTGACCTGGTCGAGGTGGAGATCTTGGACTCCCGTGGACGCAAGGTGCTGACCGTGTTCGGCACGCACCTGAAGTCCAAGTTCGTCGACTTCACAGTTGCCAATCCGGTGGAGGCGGCTGCGGAGGCCGAGCTGCTGCGCACCCGGCAGGCGGACACCATCGTGCGGATCATTGCCGCGCGGATGGGCAGTCGGCAGCGGTACCTGCTCTGCGGCGACATGAACGACACTCCGGACTCACCTGCGCTGGCGGCGTACGCGCAGTCCGGCTTGGTGAACGCGCTGACCGCTCCGACCGAGATCGGTACCGTGAAGACCACGGTGGAGCTCCCGGCGAGTCCGGCGTGGACCTCTACGTTCAAGGGCGCGCGGCAGCCGCGGTCGTTCGACCTGATCGATCAGATCTGGTTGTCGCCCGCGCTGGCGCCACGGCTGAAGGGCGCCTTCATCGGCCGCCGGAAGAAGCTGGCACGGGACGGTACCGACCATGACCCGGCCTGGATCTCACTGGACCTTTAGCTCGATGCCGTCGAGGAGGCGGTTGAGGCCGTAGCTGTACGACTCGGCTGCGACCTCGTTGGGTCCCGCGGTGAAGCCGCCGGCGTTCCAGATCGCTGTCATCGCCGGGTGCCGCTCGACGTCGAAGTACGTCTCCCACAGGTCGGAGCGGTCCATCCACCACGCGTCATGGCTCTGACCACTCGTCCGCTCGATCAGCTGGCTCTCCGCCGCCAGGCTCGCCGCAGAGTCGACGTACGTCGAGATGGCGAGCGCTGCGGTGTTCGTGTCGTGCGGTGTGAGGTTCAGAGTGCTCACGACGGAGAGCAGGTACTCGCGGCCTGCCAGCAACCCCGGTCCGGCCGGTGGGCGGATCGGGGAGACCTGCGAGAGCCACGGGTGCCGGCTGAACATCAGCTGGGTCTGAACGGAGTAGAGCTCGATCTGTGCCCGCCAGTCGCCGGTACGAGGTTCGCCGGGGCCGGGTAGCTCACGCTCACCGAGCACCTGGTCGACCATGAGCTCCAGCAACTCGTCCTTCGACGGGACGTAGGTGTAGAGCGTCATGGTGCCGACGCCGAGCTCTTTGGCGACCCGGCCCATGGATGCGGCTGCCAGACCGTCGCTGTCGGCCAGCCGGATCCCGGTGGCGACCACCTCGTTCACATCCAGCGACGGACGCCGCCCGGCGCCCTTGGCGGCCGGGGCGAGCGGACGGTGGTTGCGCCACAGCAGCGCGAGCGTGCGATCGACCGTCACAGAGGTAACCATAGGCGCTGATTCAAATTCTCGTATACCCTACGAGAATTGATCCGGCGTGAGGAGATGGGCATGACGATTTTGGTGACCGGTGCGACCGCGAGTGTCGGGCGGCTCCTGGTGGACGAGCTGGTGGCGGCCGGTGCGCCCGTGCGGGCGCTGACGAACAAACCGGAGCGAGCTGCGCTGCCTGAGGGTGTGGAGGTCGCTCACGGGTATCTCGGGCGGCCGGAGTCGCTGCCTGCGGCACTCAGTGGGATCGACACGGTCTATCTGGCGCCACTGCCGGCGTACATCGACGAATTCGTGCGGTGTGCTCGTGAGGCCGGCGTACGGCGGGTTGTCGCGCTCTCGGGAGAGCCTGCGGACTATGAGGCGCAGGGGGACCCGTCGGGCTGGCACTACTACCGGCTGGAGCAGGCGATCGAGAAGTCGGGGTTCGAGTGGACCTTCCTGCGGCCGGGGCAGTTCATGAACAACACGCTCGACTGGGCGCCGATGATCAAGGCCGAGGGAGTGGTGCGAGCGCCGTACGCCGGTGCTGTGCAGACGCCGATCGATCTCGGCGACATTGCCGCGGTGGCTCGGGTGGTGTTGCTGGATGAGTCGTTCGCCGGGCGGAAGCTGGTGATGAGTGGGCCGGACGCGATCACGCAGCCTGAGGAGGTCGAGTGCATCGGTGCGGCGCTGGGGCGGGAGTTGAAGTTCGAGGAGCTCACTCCGCAGCAGTACTTGGACCAGCTGATGCCGGTGGTTGGGCTCGAGACTGCGCAGTGGCTGCTGGACGGGTTCCGGATGATGGTGGAGCATCCGATGACGCCGGAGCCGACGGTGGCCGAGCTCACCGGGCGGCCGGCGACGACGTACCGGGAGTGGGCGGAGCGGAACGTGGCCGCATTTGCTTCTGACTAGAACATGTGTTCGACTGTGCTCTATGAGGTGGGCCGGTCAGCAACTCGACGCGGAGGTTCCCGGTGCGTTGCCGGGGCTGGGGTCGATCGCGGGCCTGGTCCGGTCGGTGACGACACCGGAGTTTCGCGGGGTCACGTTCCATGAGGTGGTCGCGAAGTCGGCGCTGAACTCGGTGCCTGGTGGGGGAATGCCGTTCAACTGGACGATCAATCCCTATCGCGGCTGTACGCATGCGTGCCGGTACTGCTTCGCCCGGCCGACGCACAAGTACCTCGAGCTCGACCAGGGACAGGACTTCGACCGGCAGATCGTCGTGAAGACGAACGTGGCCGAGGTGCTGCGCCGAGAGCTCGCCCGGCCGTCCTGGGGCCGGGAACAGGTTGCCTTGGGCACCAATACGGATCCGTATCAGCGGGCCGAGGGGCGGTACCGGCTGATGCCGGGGATCATCGACGCACTCGCCTCCTCCGGGACGCCGCTGTCGGTGCTCACCAAGGGGACGCTGCTTCGCCGTGACCTCGACCTGCTCGCGGCCGCGGCCGCCGACGTACCGGTCGGGATCGGTATCTCGCTGGCGCTCGGCGACGAGGAGCTGCGGCGCCGCCTGGAGCCCGGCGTACCGTCTGTGCGTGGTCGGCTCGACCTGATCCGAGCGGTGCGTGAAGCGGGTCTGCCGTGCGGGGTGATGGTCGCCCCGGTTTTGCCTTGGCTCACCGACTCGGCTGACCAGTTGGACGCCCTCTTCGGCGAGCTCGCCGAAGCCGGCGCGACCGGCGTCACCACGCTGGTGCTGCACCTCCGGCCCGGCGTGAAGGACTGGTTCATGGGCTGGCTGGCCCACGACCACCCGGACCTCGTCGGTCGCTACGAATCGCTCTACGCCCGCGGTTCGAACGCAGCCCCCAGCTACCGCACGGCTTTCGAGCAGAAGGTCCGTCCCCTCCTCGACAAACACGGCTTCGGCAGACATTCCCGCCACCGCTCCAGCGCCAACACCTTCGGCGTGGTCAACGCCGCCGGCCCCACTTCCGACTCCGGCTGGGGCGAACCAGCCACCACCCACCCCCGCTTCCGCGGCCCCCGCAAGCAGCACCACCCACCAACTCCCCAACCCCAAGACACCCTCTTCTAAGGAGCTAGGGGAGGGTGAGGATTTCTGGGCCGGTGGGGGTGATGGCAATGGTGTGTTCGGCGTGGACGCCTCGGGTGCCGTCGGCGGAGCGGAGGGTCCAGCCGTCGGGGTCGATGACGTAGGTGCTGCCGGGGCCGGACCAGAACCAGGGTTCGATGGCGAAGGTGTGGCCGACCTGGAGTTTGAAGCCGCGGCCGGGGCGGCCGCCGTTGGGGACGTGGGGTTCTTCGTGCATGCGGCGGCCGATGCCGTGGCCGCCGAAGTCGAGGTTGGTGCCGACGCCGGCTTCCTTGCCGATCCGGCCGATCGCGGCGCCGACGTCGCCGAGGCGGCTGCCGGGCAGGGCGGCGGCGATGCCGGCGGCCAGGGCTCGCTCGGTGATCTCGATGAGTGCCACGTCCTCGGGGCGCGGCGTACCGACGCAGAAACTGGTTGCCGCGTCACCGCACCAGCCGTCGACCGAGGCGCCGCAGTCGACGTTCAGCAGGTCGCCGTCGGCGAGCTTGAGGTCGGACGGGAGACCGTGCAGGACCGCGTCGTTGACCGACGTACAGATGACGCCGGAGAACGGGCTGGTCGCGAACCCCGGCTGGTAGCCCTCGAACAACGAGACGGCACCGGCCGCGCGGAGCACCTCGCGCGCCACCTCGTCGAGCTCGCGCAGTGACACTCCGACCGCGGCGTGTTTCTTCACGGCGGCCAGGGCGTTGCCGACGACCCGTCCGGCCGCGCGCATCGCCTCGATCTCTGCCGGTGTTTTCAGCTCAACCATCGTCACGCCCTCGCTCTGTCATCACTTGGCTCCACACGGTACCCGCAAGGACACGATCGGGTTACCGGTCGAACTCGGACGCGCGCCAGGCCGTCCCATGGGCGATGAACACCGAATCTTGGGGGCTGTGATGACGGTACGACGGCGCGCGGTACTGGGCGCGCTGCTGGCTGGGGCGGGGGCAACCGTCGTCGGTGGTTGTGCGGATGTCGGCGTGAGCTCACCCGGTACGCCGTCGGACGGCGGATCGGCCGGACCGCCTGCCAAGACGGGCGGTTCGACCGCCGGCCCGGACCGGATCTCGATTGTTGCCACCGGCGACGTTCTGCTGCACGAACGCTTGTGGACCACCGCACGCCGAGACGGTCACGGCGGTGCATGGAACTTCGCGCCGCTGCTGGCCGGCGTCAAACCCCACGTGCAGCAGGCCGACCTGGCGATCGCGCACCTCGAGACACCGCTCGCTCCGATGGGCGGGCCCTACAAGGGCTATCCGATGTTCCAAGGTCCGCCGCAGATCGCGACCGCGCTCAAGCAGACCGGCTACGACCTCTGCACGACGGCGAGCAACCACAGCTTCGACGGCGGTGCGGCCGGAGTCGACAGAACCCTGAACACGTTGGAGAAAGCCGGTCTTCGAACCGCAGGCACCGCGCGCAACCGCAAGGAAGCCGAGACGCCGACGATCATCGATGTCCAGGGCGTGAAGATCGCCTCGCTCTCGTACACCTTCGGCTTCAACGGACTGCCGTACCCGAATGGCCAGACCTGGCGCGCCGGCAAGCTCGACGCCGCCGCGATCACCCGGATGGCCAAGGAAGCGCGGGATCGCGGCGCCGAGATCGTCGTGGTCAGCTGCCACTGGGGCACCGAGTACTCGGCGAAGATCAACGACCAGCAGCGCGAGCTCGCTCCGCAACTACTTGCCGATAGCAACATCGATCTCATCATCGGCCATCACGCGCACGTCGTGCAGCCGATGGAGCAGCACAACGGCAAGTGGGTCGCCTATGGGCTCGGAAACTTGGTCGCCGCCCACCGGCAGCCGAACAGCACTCGTGCCGAAGGACTGCTCGCGAGATTCAGTTTCAAGCGCGACGGCGCCAAGTGGATCACCGAAGATGCCGGCTACGCGCCGCTCCTGATGACCGACACGCTGCCCGTCCGAGTTCTCGACGTACGGCGGGAGCTCGCGAAGCCCGGCGTGGTCGCAGCGAAGCGAGCGCGGCTCGAGCTCGCGCAACGGCGTACCGACGAGACCGTGCTGTCGCTGGGAGCAAGCCCGAAAAAGCTTTGAGCACCAACGGTCGAGCGGTCTAAGGTCGACACCATGAATATGTACTTCGTGATGGTGCGTCGTGCCCGGCTCCGGGCAGGCGCGGGGTGCCTGGGGATGGCATCCGCTCGCTAGCCGGTGGGCTCAACGAGTAGTGGACGCTGCCGGGGTCAAGCCCGGCGAGCTGATTCTCGACGTCGGTGCCGGCCTGGGCGCGTTGACTGCGCCACTGGTTCAGGCTGGTGCGCAGGTAATCGCGGTCGAGCTGCATCCGGTGCGTGCCGATCAGTTGCGTCGGCGGTTCGCGGACGCACCCGTCACGGTGGTCCGTGCCGATGCCGCTGATCTGCGGTTGCCATCGCGGCCGTTCCGTGTGGTGTCGAGTCCGCCGTACACGGTGTCGACCGCGTTGCTGAAGCGTCTGCTGGCACCGGGGTCTCGGCTGGTGTCGGCGGATCTGGTGCTGCAGCGGCAGGTGGTCAACCGCTACCTCCGCGGCGCTGCACCGGGTGCACAGCGCTGGCTCCGCCACTACGAGCCGTCTCTCGGGCTACGCCTTCCCCGCAAGGCTTTCACCCCACCCCCACATGTCGACTCCGCAGTCCTGGTGCTGCGCAAACGCTGAAAGGGCAAGGCCCTCGCCAGTCAGAGGTGACAGGCGAGGGTCTTCGCATGTTTAGCCGTGCCAGGAGTTCCAGAGCTTGGCGTACGACCCTTGGCGCGCCACGAGCTCGTCATGACTGCCGAGCTCGCTGATCCGGCCGTCCTCCACGACAGCGACCCGATCGGCGTCGTGCGCGGTGTAGAGACGGTGGGCGATCGCGATCACGGTGCGGCCCTCGAGAACCGCAGCAAGCGAGCGCTCCATGTGCCGAGCCGCATGCGGGTCGATCAGTGAGGTCGCCTCATCCAGCACCAGCGTGTGCGGATCGGCCAGCACCAGCCGAGCCAGCGCGAGCTGCTGAGCCTGTGCTGGCGTCAGTGCGAGCTGTCCAGACCCGACACGAGTGTCGAGACCGTCAGGCAACGCCTTTGCCCATTCACGCGCGTCGACCGCTGCAAGTGCGTCGTACAGCTCGTCGTCGGTCGCTTCGGGGCGTGCCATCGACAGGTTGTCGCGCAACGTGCCCACGAAGACGTGGTGCTCTTGGGTCACCAGTGCGACCTGTTTGCGCAGTTCGTCCAGCGGGAGCTCGGTCATGCCGACACCGCCGACCGTGACGGAGCCCGTCCGCGGCGGGTGGATTCCAGCGACCAAACGGCCCAGCGTCGACTTCCCCGCGCCGGACGGACCCACCATGGCGATTCGCTCACCAGGCTGGACTGTCAGCTCCACGCCGTGCAGCACGTCGCGGCCATCGACGTACGAGAATCGCACGTCCTTCGCCTCGACCAGCTCACCATCCGGAGTGCGGCCAGACGCCGTCCGATCGTCCGGTACGTCGCTGATGCCGAGCAGGCGCGCGAATGCGGCGCCGCCGGACTGCAGCTCGTCCACCCACTGAAGCAAGCGGTCTACGGGGTCGATCAACTGGTTCACGTACAGCACGCCGGCCGTTACCGCGCCGAGCGTGACGTGGCCGTTGATGTGCAGCCAGCCGCCGAACAGCAGGGTGCCGACGATCGGAACCAGATACCCGACCTCGACCGCCGGGAACCAGATCGTGCGCAGCCTCAGCGTGTAGCGCTCAGCCATGTACGAGCCGCGCGCGTCCTCGTCACCGCGGCGGACACGGTCGTCGTACCGCTGCAGTGCCTCGATGGTGCGCGCACCCTCGACCGTCTCGGCCAGCGAGTTGGTCATCTGCGCGTACGCCGCGTTCTCGCGGAGGTAGCCGTCCTTTGCACGCTTCAGGTACCAGCGAGTGCTCAGCCAGAGCACCGGCACCATGGCGAGCAACGGGACCAGGATCCAGACGCCGACGAGCACCGTTGCCGTCAGCGAGAACAGCACGGTGACGATCGCGATGATCGTCTCCGGTACGGCGAAGCGCACGGTCCGCGACAACGTGTCGACGTCACGCGAGGTGCGCGACAGCAGGTCGCCGGTGCCGGCGCGCTCGACCGTGCCGATCGGCAGCGCCAGCGCGTTGTCGACGAAGTCCTCACGGAGCTCGGCCAGCACCTCCTCACCGAGCGCGAACGACCGGTACCGGGCCCAGCGCGTGAGCAGCGACTGCAGCACGACGAACGCCGCGATCGCCCCGATCACCAGGTTGACCTTGGCCGCCGTCGTACCGTCCTGGACGCCCTGCACCAGGTCACCGATCAGGCGCGGTGCGGCCAGCCCGGAGACCGCGGCGACGGCGTGCAGGCCGAGCGCGATCAGCAACGGCCGCGGATGCTGCAGCGCCAGCCGGCGGGCATGCCGGCGGATCTCGGCGCTGTCCGCCACTGGCAGGATCTGCCTCATCGGTGCGCCCCTTCGGTGAGCTCTTCGGGTTCGGTCTCGCGGGTGACTGTGCGCCGGTACCGCGGCTCGCGGTCGAGCAGCTCGCGGTGCTTGCCAGTGGCAATCACTCGGCCGGCGGCGACGAAGATGACCTCGTCGACCCGGTCCAGCAGCAGCGGGCTCGCAGTCAGTACGACGGTGCTGCGGCCGGCCCGGTAGTCGCGCAACCGGTCGGCGATGCGCGCCTCGGTGTGGGCGTCGACGGCCGAGGTCGGCTCGACCAGCACCAGCGCCGAGGGATCGGCCAGCAAAGCGCGAACCAGCACCAGGCGCTGCCGCTGACCGCCGGAGAACGACCGTCCCTTCTCCTCGACCTCGGAGTCCAGTCCGTCCGCCAGTGCGACCAGAACGTCCTCCGCGGAGGCGGTCCGGATCGCGGCGAGCACCTCCTCCTCGCTCCGCTGACCAGTCGGATCCAGCTCGGTGCGCAGGATGCCGGTGAACAGTTGCGAGCCGGGATCGCTGACCAGGATCCGCCGCCGGATATCCGCCCGGGTCGCGCTGGCCAGGGTCACTCCGCCGAAACGGACCTCGCTGGCGTCGTCGTACCGCCCCAGCCGGTCCGCGAGCACGCCGTACACATCTGGCTCGGCGGCGACGATCGCCGTCAGCAGACCGTCCCGGGCGCGGACACCGGAGACCGGGTCGACGAGGTCACCGCGCTCGGGCAGCCGCACCGCTTCGACCGGATCGATGATCTCGGTGCGCAGCGACACGACGCGGACCACTCGGGCGCCCGCGACCAGGCCTCGCATCAGCTGGTTGATGAAGTCGGTGACGGTACGCAGCGGCAGCACCAGGAACGTCGCATAGCCGTAGAAGGCCACCAGCGAACCGGCGCTGAGGTCACCGCGCAGCGCGAAGTGGGCGCCGATGCCGACCACGAGCACCACAAAGGTCCCAGGCAGCAGCACCTGCGTCGCGTCCAGCACCGACTGGAGCCGGGCGACCCGCACCCCGGCGTGGCGGACCTGCTGCGACTCGCGCCGGTACCGCCGGGAGAAGGACTCCTCGCCGCCGATCCCGCGCAGCACCCGCAGCCCGGCCACGATGTCCGAGCCCAGCGAGTTCAGCTCGCCGACCGCCTCGCGCTGAGCCGACTGCCGCTGGTGCAACGGCCGCAGCATCGGACCGAGGCAGAACAACATCACCGGTACGCCGATCAGCACGACCAGGCCGAGCGTGGTCGAGGTCGACAGCAGGATCGTCGCGACCACGGCGAACGCCACGATCGAACCGGCGAATCGCGCCAACACCTCCATCACGTTCCCGATCGAGGCCAGGTCGCTCGCCCCGACGCTGACCACCTCACCGGTCGCCAAGTTCTTCGGCAGCGTCGCGCCCAGGTCGGCGGACTTCCGCGTGATCACCTGGACCGTCCGGTACGCCGCCATCAGCCAGTTCGTCACCGCGAACCGGTGCCGCATGATGCCGGCCAGCGCCTGCAGCACGCCGATCGCGCCCAGCAGCGCGGTCCACTGCAACAGCTTGTCCCAGTCCTTGGCCGCGACGCCCTCGTCGATCGCCTTCCCGAGGACCGCCGGGATGAACGCCTGGGAGGCCATCCACAGGATCCCGAACGTCATTCCGCCCGCCAGCGTGCGGGCCTGCCCGCGGGCGACCCACAACAGATAGCGGGCCGGCGAGCGGTCATCGGGAATGCCGGGATCGGCAAGAGGGAGGTTTCGCATGATGCCTTCAGGCTAGGCGCGCCCACCGACAACCCGCATGCGAATTAATCGCGGATAGCCAGGCACCATCTAGGGCATGAAGCGAGGTTCCGGTCTGCTCGGCGCGTACGCCGTGATCGCGGCGGCACACCTGGTCACGATCGCGCTGGACGAGCCCTGGCCGGAGGCGATCACCAAGGTGCTGCTGATGCCGGTCCTGGCCGTGTGGGTGCGTCTGCGTGGCGGTCCGGTCACGCTGCTGATCGGACTGGCCGCTTCCCTCGTCGGCGACTTCCTGCTGCAGATTGATCACCTGGTGCCGGGGATGGCGGCATTCGGCGTCGCACATGTCTGTTACGTGCTGCTGTTCAGTCGCCGGACGACGCGGCGGTCGCTCGTGGTGGTCGCGGCGTACGGGGTGCTGTGGATCGGCGTACTGGCTCTGCTGTGGCCTGATCTGGGTGAGGTGCGCGTCCCGGTGGCGCTGTACTCGTTGTTGCTGACGTCTACCGCGGTGACGAGCGCTTGGAACGGCTGGCGGTCCGGAGTGGGCGGTGCGGTCTTCCTGCTCTCCGATGCGCTCATCGGGGTGGACCTTGCCGGATACGAGGTGGCTGCGCAGCCGTATCTCGTGATGGCCACCTATTGCGCCGCGCAGTACCTACTGGCGAGCAGTCTGGTTCCGATAGGTCAGTCGGCGGAGCAGGACCTCGAACGGGCCGCGTAGACCGCGTCGGCGCATCAGGTCGGCCAGGACAACTGTGAAGGCCCAGGTGGCGAGGGCCAGGATGACGGACTGCCACAGCTTCAGTGAATCGCCGAGGTCGAGCAGGAACGGCGCGAACACGACAGTCCAGACGACCGACTGGGTGAGATAGCTCGTCAGCGAACGCTGGCCGGTCGCCTGGATCGCGGTCACCAGGGGAGTACGGCGTACCCGGATCGACCAGAGCGCGATCAGAGCCGCGTACGCCGGTCCGCCGGCGAAGCCGGTCAGCGCGTGCAGCCCGGCCACCGGGATGATGTTGGCGTCGGTGGCCGGCAACAGACCCGATGTGTAGATGGCGAGCGGAACACCGCCGAGGAACGACACCGGTACGCCGATCGCCACCATCCGCCGCAGCGTCCGCTGATGCTGCTCCGGGTGCTCGTACAGACCGCGGCGGGCGGCCCAGATGCCGAAGAGGAACGCACCGGCCACTGTGACCGCCAGCACCGGCGCACTGATCGAGATGGCGTAGGCCCGGCCGGCCATGCCTAGCAGCGGGTTGTGCTCCAGCGACCAGGGATACGTCTCCGCGGCGGCGTCCGGCGGGTTCGGAGTGGACAGGAAGGCGAAGGCCCAGGACCCGAACAGCGCCATGACCGCTGCGGAGACGAGTAGCCGCTGATCACTCCACTGAATCGCCGAGACCAGCAGGAGCGCGATCAGGCCGTATGCGGAGAGGATGTCGCCGTAGTAGAGCAGCACGGCGTGCAGCAGGCCGAGCAGCAGCATCCACCACGCCCGGCGGCGGAGCAGTCGCCGCGTGCTCGTCCAGTCGCCCTGCTGGCGCCGGGCGATCTGCACCACGCCGTACCCGAAGAGTGCGGCGAACATCGTGTACGAGCGTCCGTCGACCAGAGTGGTCTCCAGGAACGCGACGATCCGGTCCGGCAGCGCACTGGGAGTCGGCATCGCGCGGATGTCCCCGACGCCGGGCGGATGCAGGAAGCCGTGCGTGTTGGCCAGCGCGATGAACAGCAGCATCAGTCCGCGGGCCAGGTCGGGCCCGAGGGCGCGGTCCTCGAGTGCTGTCGGGCCGGTCATGACTGAG
Source organism: Kribbella sp. NPDC005582 (assembly GCF_040605415.1). NCBI lineage: Bacteria > Bacillati > Actinomycetota > Actinomycetes > Propionibacteriales > Kribbellaceae > Kribbella > Kribbella sp. NPDC005582. Next base: position 942,340 of record NZ_JBEXCU010000001.1, on the reverse strand, counting down.
AGCGTAGGCCGTAGTTCGGTCCGGTGACCTTCACCTTGCGTTGGGCAACGAGTTCCCGGTGCGCCATCTGAGCCGCCTGTCCTGGAACCATGCTGGTGATCGCACATCGGGGAGCGAGCGGATACCGTCCGGAACACACGCCGGCGGCGTACCGCCTGGCCGCGGCCCAGGGGGCCGACTACCTGGAACCCGACCTGGTCGCCACTCTCGACGGCGTCCTGGTCTGCCGGCACGAGAACGAGATCTCCGGTACGACGGACGTCGCGGAGCACCCGGTCTTCGCGGACCGGCGGATCACCAAGATCGTCGACGGTGCGGCCGTGACCGGCTGGTTCGTCGAGGACTTCACGTACGCCGAACTGCGGCAGCTGCGCGCCCGTGAGCGGATGCCCGCGCTCCGGTCCGCGAACACGGCGTACGACCGCATCGAGGCGGTGCCCACGTTCGACGACGTGGTCGCACTGGCCCGGCAGGAGTCACTGCGGCTCGGGCGCACCATCGGCGTGATTCCCGAGATCAAGCACCCCACCTACTTCCGTCGGCTCGGACTGCCGCTGGAGGAGCTGCTCACCGAGCGCATCCTCGCGCTGGGCCTGCGCGACGACGAGATCATGATTCAGTCGTTCGAGCCGACCAGTCTGCGCCGGCTGGCCGTCATGACCCGAGTACCGCTCGTCCAGCTCGTCGACTCCGAGAGCTCGCCGTACGACTGCCTCCGGGTGGGCGACGGCCGCACCTTCACCGACCTGCTCACTCCGGCCGGTCTGCGCGAGATCTCGACGTACGCCCAGGTGCTGGCTCCACACAAGGACCTCGTCATCCCACGCACCACCTCCGGTGCACTCGGCGAGCCCACCCACCTTGTGGACCAGGCACACCGCGCCGGCCTCGGCGTCCAGGCCTGGACCTTCCGCGCCGAACGCCGCTTCCTCCCCACCAACACCGACTTCCGCACCGAACTGTCCCGCTTCGCCGCACTAGGCCTGCAGGGCATCTTCGCCGACCACCCCGACATCGCAGCAGCCACTCTGAAAGCTGCCACGCTGTCTGGTTAGGGCGGGGGAGCCGGGCGGCTCACCCGCCCTGCGGTGGATGGTCCGGCGCGGGGTCACGCGGCCGGGGGCTTGGGGGCGTCGTCGTAGATGCGGGAGGCGATGTCGGCCTCGGGCGTCTGGGTGTGGTGGTTGGTGGAGTGCTGGACGCTCTGCCAGACGGCCTTGCCGTCGGACTCGGGCATCACGATCCAGGCGATGGCGTAGCCGAGGATGGCGGTACCGCCGGTGATGATGGTGAGGCCGACGATGCCGAGGCGGACCAGGGTCACGTCGATGTTCAGGTACTCGGCGAGACCGCCGGAGACACCCGACAGCATCCGCTGGGAGCTGGAGCGACGCAGGACCTTGCCGGACAGGTTCGAGAACGGTGCGTTGGAGTTCGTCATGGCTCTACTCTCCCGTTTCCGCGGGCGCCGCAACATCGGGATCGGTACCGAGTGGCCCCTGACCCGACCCCTGGGACCCTGGGCCTACACCCTGACTACTTTCGTGGAACCTCAGCGGTGGGCCAGGCTGTCTTTACGGTGAAGGAGGGTGCCGAATGGATGACTTCACCGAATACGTGGCGGCGCGCTGGCAGGTGCTGGTGCGGTCCGCGGTACTGCTCGGGTGCTCGCATCCGGAAGCAGAGGACCTGGTCCAGACGGTTCTGGAGCGGTGCCTGGTGAAGTGGAAGCGGGTCCGCGCCGTGGACGACCGGGACGCCTACGTGCACCGGATGCTGGTCAACAGCTTCCTGTCGGCGCGGAAACGCCGCTGGACCGGTGAGAAGCCGTCGGCCGCTCTGCCCGAGCAGGCCGACTCCGACCGGACCGACGGTGTCGACGACGCCGACCTGATCACCCGTGCCCTCGACCGGCTGCCGACTGATCAACGGACAGCCGTCGTACTGCGCTACTACGCACACCTGACCGAACAACAGATGGCCTCCGTGCTCGGCGTCGCCGCCGGCACCGTGAAGAGCCGCCTGTCCCGGGCCATGAAGGCACTGGCCCAGGATCCGCATCTGGCAGAACTGCGAGAGATCCTATGAACGAAGCGAAACTGACCGAACTCCTCGAACACGCCGGTGAGCGCACCGCCGTCAGCCCGCCCCCGATCGACGCCATGCGGTCCGGTGCGACCCGCCGCAGGCGCCGTCGTACCGCAGTCTGGTCCGCAGCCGGTACGGCGCTCGCCGTGGCCGCCGTGATCGGTGCATCCACCGTCCTGACGAACAACGACGCCATCCCGCTCCCACAACCGCCCGTGGCGGCCAACCCGGTGCCAGAGGGCATGCGGTTGGTCGGACTGGGGCATGCAGCGATCGCTGTGCCCAAGGAATGGCCCACGAACAAGCTGAAGTGCGGTACGCCGACGGCTGCCACTGTCATCGTGGATCCAGGACCTCAAGGCTACTGCTACCTGAAGCGGGGCAGTGTGGACAGTGTCGAGATCGCGCCGATGCCGATGAACCCCGAGAAGCCGGGCAGCACGATCGAGGTGAAGCCCAACGGCACGGTCGACGGGGTGCCGGCCTATCGGGAAGCAGTGTCGTTCACCAACACCACGCTCTGCGGGGAATCCGTGCAGATTCCGTCGTTGAAGGTCTGGATGACTGTCTATGCGTCGAAGGAGTGCCCGCCGGGGAACCAGATCCGGATTCTGCCGGACCTGACCGGAGTCCCCGGGTTCCGCTCACTGGACCTGGAGACGTCGCAGGCGAAGTACGTGGCCGCCTTGAAGGGCTACGGGCTGGTGGCGACGGTTGTCAGCAAGCCGGCATCCGGGGTGCCCAAGGGATCGGTGACCGCGGTGTCACCGGCGCCGGGAACGATGGTGCCCAACGGGTCGACCGTGACCGTGACGGTCGCCGGCTGAGAACTGTCGGTGGCGGCGCCTAGCGTTCAGGTATGGACGCGCAGGTGGTGCTGAAGCTGGTGCGGGGGTTGCCCGGGGCCGAGGAGCACGTGGGGTGGGCCGGGCAGCCTGCGTTCAAGGTGCGCAAGAAGGGGTTCGCGTATCTGTCGGAGGACGAGACGCGGCTGATCGTGAAGGCCTACCGCGAGGAGCAGGAGGCGCTCGTCGCGGAGAGCCCCGAGGTCTACGCGCCGTCCTGGGAGAGCGGGCGGTTCGCGTGGGTGGACGTGACGCTGGCTGCCGCCGACGCGGACGAGGTCGGGGAGCTGCTGACCGAGGCCTGGCGGCTGACGGCTCCGAAATACCTGATCGCCCAGCTCGACAACTGAATAAGCTGTGCGAATGGCTACTGGGGAGCACCTGACCGAGGCGTTGACGGGCCGGCGGATCGGATCGGTGTCGCACGACGAGCGGCACGAGGTGGAGCGGGTGAAGGGCTACCTGCAGTCGCTGGGGTCGTGCTACCGCGAGCTGAGTGAGCGGGAGACCGACGTACGGCGTCAGGCCGAGTTGCGCGCGGAGGCGCGGCGGTGTGACGACGCTGTGCAGCGGCTGGCCGTGATGACGCCGGCTGAGCGGCAGGACATTCTCACTGCGGTGCCGGGGCGGCTGCAGGCGCTGCGGGCGGAGCTCGACGCATGAGCGTGAGCGCAGACCTGACTGTCGCCGAGCGCGAGCGGGCGTTTGCCGACCGGCTCGCGCAGCTCACTCCACGCAACCCTCCGAATCGCGCACCCGGTGTGCAGCCGCGGGCGATGCTGCTCGGCGGGCAGCCGGCCGCAGGCAAGACGACCACCCAGCGACTCGTGCACGCAGCGCTCGGCCCTGACCACGTCGCGTCGTACGACGGTGACGACAACGCCGCCGTCCACCCGCGGTACGACGCGCTCCGCCGGGAGTACGGCATCGAGGGCCACGACATGGCGCGCAAGGCCCTCGACAACGGCGACAACTCCGAGCTGCACTGGGCGAGCATGAAGCACCTGCGCGAGGGTGAGCCGCAGTACGACGTACTGGCGAGCCATCCGCTGGCCCGGGAGGAATGGGCCAAGCAGTGGGTGAACGGGTTCAAGGAGCAGGGCTACCGCGTGAGCGTCGCGTACGTCGCGACGAACCACGCCAACAGCACCATCGGACTCGCTGAGCGCTATCAGAACGGCGTCGACAACGAGGGTGGCGGGCGCTGGCTCGATCCCGACCTGCACGACAAGTTCTACGAAGAGCTGCCCGACACCGCACAGGCGCTGGAGTCGGAGGGACTGGTCGACGACATCTACGTCGTGGACCGCGACGGCAACGTCCTCTACGAGAACCACCGCGACGCCGACGGCAACTGGGAGCAGGAGCCGGGCGTCAAGCAGGCCATTCTCGACGAGCGCGACCGGCCGCCCACGCCGGAAGCCCACGAGTATCTGACCCAGACCGCCGACAGGCTGCTCGACAACCGGGATCCGTCGCTGCCGCCGCTGGAGCCAAAGGTCCGCGAGGCCGTCGAGCGCGCAGTACGCCGCGAAGGTGAGCGACCGGCGCCCGAGCCGAACAACCGCGGCCAGGACACGGCGCAGCGGATCGACGCTCGGCTGGCCGCCAACCTGGCAGCGCCCGCTCGCCCCGCCGGGATCGACGAGGCCACCTGGAGGGCGCAGCAGGCGGCCACCTCCGGTCTTGCACCCGCGGGAGCGGGATCGGGCCCATCGGCAGCCGCGCCGAGTCGCCCGGCCGTCGGCGGTCAGAGTCAGCAGCGCGAGACCCTGGATCGCTAGGGGCTGGCTTGCACTCGCTTGGGTCGAGTGCTAATACTTGGTTAGCACTCAATGGGCGAGAGTGATAAGACTCGCGCCCGCGGGGTGAGAACTGAGACGGCCCGATGAGGTGCCGGGAGCGGGGCGGGACATGAGCGCCACGACTCCGGCGCCGTCCGTCGCGGGCATCTGGCCGGCTGAACCACCAAAGTCTCGACGCGGGAGGACTCGCGGAGAATGCCCAAGCTTATTGCTTTCAACGAAGAGGCGCGCCGCGGCCTCGAGCGGGGTATGAACACCCTCGCCGATGCCGTGAAGGTGACGCTCGGCCCGAAGGGCCGCAACGTCGTCCTGGAAAAGAAGTGGGGCGCCCCCACGATCACCAACGACGGTGTCTCGATCGCCAAGGAGATCGAGCTCGAGGACCCGTACGAGAAGATCGGGGCCGAGCTCGTCAAGGAGGTCGCGAAGAAGACCGACGACGTCGCGGGTGACGGCACCACGACCGCCACCGTGCTGGCCCAGGCGCTGGTGCGCGAGGGTCTGCGCAACGTCGCCGCCGGCGCCAACCCGATGGGCCTGAAGAAGGGCATCGAGAAGGCGGTCGACGCCATCAGCGAGCAGCTGCTGGCGCTGGCCAAGCCGGTCGAGACCCGCGAGCAGATCGCGGCGACGGCCTCCATCTCGGCCGCCGACACCCAGGTCGGCTCGATCATCGCCGAGGCGATGGACAAGGTCGGCAAGGAAGGCGTCATCACCGTCGAGGAGAGCAACACCTTCGGCCTCGAGCTCGAGCTCACCGAGGGTATGCGCTTCGACAAGGGCTACATCTCGCCCTACTTCGTGACCGACACCGAGCGGATGGAAGCGGTCCTCGACGACCCGTACATCCTGATCGTGAACAGCAAGATCTCGAGCATCAAGGACCTGGTCCCGGTGCTGGAGAAGGTCATGCAGACCGGCAAGCCGCTGGCCATCATCGCCGAGGACATCGAGGGCGAGGCGCTGGCGACCCTGGTCGTCAACAAGATCAAGGGCACCTTCAAGGCCGTCGCCGTCAAGGCGCCGGGCTTCGGTGACCGCCGCAAGGCCATGCTGGTCGACATCGCGGTGCTGACCGGCGGTGAGGTCATCTCCGAGGAGGTCGGCCTCAAGCTCGACACCGTCGACCTGGAGCTGCTCGGCCAGGCCCGCAAGATCGTCGTCACCAAGGACGAGACGACCATCGTCGAGGGCGAGGGCGACGCGGACCAGATCGGTGGCCGGGTCAACCAGATCCGCGCCGAGATCGAGAAGTCGGACTCCGACTACGACCGCGAGAAGCTGCAGGAGCGTCTGGCCAAGCTGGCCGGCGGTGTTGCGGTGATCAAGGTCGGCGCGGCCACCGAGGTCGAGCTGAAGGAGCGCAAGCACCGCATCGAGGACGCCGTTCGCAACGCGAAGGCGGCCGTCGAGGAGGGCATCGTCGCGGGTGGTGGCGTCGCGCTGCTGCAGGCGTCGGTGATCGCGTTCGAGAAGCTGGAGCTCGAGGGTGACGAGTCGACCGGTGCGGCGATCGTTCGGCAGGCCGTCGAGGCCCCGCTGAAGCAGATCTCCGTGAACGCCGGCCTCGAGGGCGGCGTCGTGGTGGAGAAGGTTCGCAACCTCGAGCCGGGTCACGGCCTGAACGCCGCGACCGGTGAGTACGTCGACCTGATCGCCACCGGCATCATCGACCCGGCCAAGGTGACGCGCTCGGCGCTGCAGAACGCAGCCTCGATCGCGGCCCTGTTCCTCACCACCGAGGCCGTCATCGCCGACAAGCCGGAGAAGGCCGCGGCCGCTCCGGGTGGCGCGCCCGACATGGGCGGCATGGACTTCTGATCTCCTGAAGTTCAGCAGTACCCAGCACGACAAGGCGGTCCCGGGCTTCGGCCCGGGGCCGCCTTGCTGCGTCGTCGGCCGAATAACAGGTGGACGATGACCCCGGCCGGCCTCTAGAGTCTGCGACGGCGAGAAGATGCCCCGAAGGGAAGGAGCGACCGATGACTACCTTGTTCGACATGCCGGCGCGACCCTTCCGCGATCACAGCTCGCACTGAGCGGAGCGGCGCGCCTCCTGCTGGAGGAACCGTGAGTATTCGCACCACCGTCGAGTCCGATCTCGACACCATCCGCACTCTGATCGAGCAGCAGCCGACGGTGAACACCGTCACGCTCGAGCGCTACAACGAGTACATCGTTTCGGGCTATTACCGGCACGACTGGTCCTGGGTTCTCGAGGAGAACGGCGTCATCCAGGCCCTTGTGATCTGGTGGGGTCCGCAGGACGGCGACCAGCCGTTCAGCATCGACGGCGTGTACTTCGCCGGCGACGGCGACCCGGTCCCGGCCTGGACCGCGCTGATCAAGCATGCGTTGGAGATCAGGCCGGCCGAAGCCGAGCAGCCGGAGTACCACCTCTTCCTGTCCGGTGACTGGGAGTCCGACCCCGCTGTGGTCGCGGCAGTCGAGCCGCGCGTGCAGGCGGCTGCGGCGGCCGGACTGACCGAGGTCACCGACCGGCTGCGCTACGAGTGGCTGGCGGAGTACGGTCTGCCGCCGCGGTCGACCCGGCTGCGCTTCGAGCCGGCCGACGACGAAGCCTTCGTCAGCGTGTTCCAGCGGGTCAGCGAAGGCACTCTGGACGCGGCGACCGCACGGGACATCGCGCGGCTCGGCGCCGAGGAGGCAGCCCGTGAAGAGGTCGAGTTGTACCAGACCATGCTGGTCGGCGACCGCGGCTGGTGGCGGCTCGCGTACGACGCCGAGGGCAAGCTGATCGGGTTCGAGATCCCGTCGGCGAACAATGGCGGACCGGTCGTCGGCTACCTCGGCGTACTGCCCGAGCATCGCGGGCACGGCTACATCAACGACCTGCTGGCCGAGCTCACCCACCAGTTGGCCGAGACCGGCGCCGTCCAGATCCGGGCCGACACCGATTTCGGCAATGTGCCGATGGCGAAGGCCTTCGAACGCGGCGGGTACCGAAACTTCGCCGTACGGCGGGTTCTGTCCTTCCCGGAGGCGTGAGCCAGCCCTATGCTCCCTGACATGTCAGGGAGTTCCAGTGCGTGATCTCGCACTGATCGTGCACGTGGCGGCCGGGGCCCTGGCAGTTCTGCTCGGGGTCCCGGCCATCGTGGTGACGCTGCGCCGCCGCCGGCTGAACTGGGTCGGCGAGATCTACCACTGGGTGATCGCAGTGCTCTGCCTCAGCGCCCTGGTGATGGTCCCGTACGACTGGAAGCGGCTGTGGTTCTTCTGGCCGGTCGCCGTCGCCACCTACCTGTTCGTCTACCTCGGCCAGCGAGCCGCCGAGGCACCAGGCGGTCTCTGGTACCGCGGAGTGCTCCGCGGGTACGGCGGCGCCTGGGTCGCCGTCTGGACCGCCATCGTGATCACCAGCGTGCCGAGTCATCCGTGGAGCTGGCTCATCCCGGTGGTGCTGGGCTCAGCGCTGATCGAGTGGCTCTGCCTGCGTCCGGCCGCCGCGTGGGCCGGCAACTGACCGACAATGGGTCAGTGAGCGAATTCGAGCGGTTCCTGGCCCAGCTCCCCGCGCCCGATGCGGCGCGTGGCCGCGAGCTGTTCCGCCCGGCCAAGCTCGAGCGCGGTGAGCTGATGGTCCGGGCCGGTGACAAGCCGGACCGGGTCGGCTTCATCGAGCGCGGTCTCTTCCGGGTGTACCAAGCCGATGCCTCGGGCACCGATCGCACGCTCGCGTTCCGCGCGGAGGGTGAGCTGGTCTGCGCCTACAGCGCCGCACTGCGTCGGGAGACTTCGCACGTGACGATCGAGGCGCTCGAGCCGGCGGAGCTGATGGTCGCCCCGCGCTCGGCGTACGACGCTATGGTCGCGGCCAGCGCCGGTTGGCAGCGACTGATCGCCAAGCTGACCGAGGCGCTCTACCTGCGCGTCGAACAGCGGCAGACCGAGTTGCTGCTCGCCGACGCGGCAGAGCGGTACCAGCGGTTCCTGGTCGGCCACGGTGACCTCGCGAGCCGGCTCACGCAGCGCCAGATCGCGTCGTACGTCGGTGTCACGCCGGAGGCGCTCAGCCGGATCCGACGCCGATTGATCTCGATCAACGACGAGCCCGCCGCCACTGCCTAGCGTCGTACTCATGACGACGATGCGCACGATGGCGACCGATCGAGTCGGCCCCGAAGCAGAGCTACGGCCGCACGACCTGCCGGTGAAGGAGCCGGCCGACGGCGAGGTCCTGATCAAGGTCATGGCCGCCGCGGTCAACCCCGCCGACCTCGGCATGCTCGCCGGCAACTACCGCTGGTACGACGACCTCCGGCTACCGCTCGTGCCCGGGTACGACGTCGCCGGCGTGGTCGAGGGCGGTGCCTGGGAAACCGGCGCAGCCGTCATCGCCAGCACCGGCCACTCACACACCCAGGTCGGTGGCTACGCCGAATACGTGACGCTCCCCGCCACCCAGGTCGCCACGGCACCCACCAACCTCGACTGGGCCGAAGCCGCGACCCTGCCGCTCGCCGGACTCACGGCGTACCAGGCCTTGGACGTGCTCGATCTCGCCCCCGGCAGCAGTCTGGTCATCAACGGCGCCCGGGGCGCAGTCGGACGCTTCGCCGCCGAACTCGCAGCCAGCCGCGGCCTCACCGTGCGCACGTTGAGCCGCGGCGAGACCTCACCCGCAGCCTCCGCCGACGCAGCCCTCGACGTAGTCGGAGGCCCAGCCGCTCGCGCAGCCTTCGCCGCCGTCCGCGACGGCGGCAGCTACGTCACCACCGTCCCCGAATTCTGGGTCCCCGGCGGCCAGTTCACCCCAGCCCGAGGCATCGAGCCCCGTCTCTTCCGCGCCGAACCCGACGGCCGCATCCTCGACCACCTGGCCCGCGACGCCGAAGCCGGCCACCTCACCGCCACCGTCGCCAAAACCTTCCCCCTGACGGAAGCCCCAACCGCCCTCGACCTCCTCACCAAAGGAGGCCTCAACGGCAAACTCGTGCTGATCCCCTAAGCCTGGCCGGCTTGTTCTTCCGGGGTGGCTTTGCGGAGGACTAGGCGGGTCCAGGCGCCGACGTAGACGCGGTCGTCGGCGTCTAGTTCCTGGCGTTGGCCGGGTGGGATGGGGGTTTCGGGGAGGGGGCCGGCGGCGGGGGCTACGTAGGTGCCGTTGGAGGACTGGAGGTCTTCTACCCACCAGCGCTGGCCGTCGGTGGTGAGCTGGGCCTGGCGGCGGCTCACACCGGTGTCGTCGCCGCAGTCGACCTCGGGGGCGATGCCGCGGCTGCGGGACGGGCGTCCGACCAGGACGCTCTTCTCGGTCACCGGGATCACCACGGGGAGGCCGGGAGAGGGACAGGGGTCGTCGCTCTGCTGTACGGCGTACCAGTCGGGGTCTACCCAGCGTTCGACGACCCACTCGGCCACTGCGGGGGCCGGGGCGGGCGGTGCGGCCGGGGGAGTGGCTGAGAGGTCGAGGGACGAGGCTGCGCGCGGCATGGTGCCGGTGGTGAAGTCATAGCCGCAGCTCTCGCAGAACAGTGCGTCTGCGGCGGCTGACTCGGAGCAGTTGGGGCAGACCTGCGTGGCGATCGCGGGAGCGGGCGCAGTGACGGCCGGTGCCGGTGGGGCGACCGGAGTGGCCGCTGCGCCGATGGGGAGGCCGCAGACGTCGCAGTAGTCGGTCGAGACCGACGGATGTCCGCTCGGACAGTTGACTGTGCTCATTTCTTCACCCGGGTGGTCTTGGTGGAGGCCGTGTCGAGCGCCATCTCGTCGGCCTTCTCGACGGTCCGCTTCAGCCGGACGGTACCCGTGTCCTGGTCGTCGATGTCGACCACCTTGCGCAGGCGCGTGGTGGCTTCCTCGTTACCGGTCTGGGCGGCCAGCTGCACCGCACGGCCGAGTTTGGTGGTCGCCGTGACCGTGTCGCCGGCGGCCTTGGCGGCCAGGCCGTCCTGGATCGCCTCGGCCAGCTCGGTCTGTCCGGTGTAGTGCGCGACCTCAGGGCTGATCCGGGTGGTCAGGGCCTCGTCGTTCGACCAGAGCGCCTTGACCAGGCCCTGCGCGACCACGTCGTCGCCGATGGTCAGCTGGACACGCGCGGCCAGCTGCTCCTGGCCGATGCCCTTCGCGGCCAGCCGGATCGCCACGTGGTAGTCGCGGGACTCGTCGCCCCACGAGCCGGTCGGGTACGCGCCGGTCAGCGGGTTGATCGACGTACGGCGGCTGGTCAGGTCCTCGACCGTGGGGGCAACCTGGCGGACGAACAGCACCTCGGCGCCCTGCGGTGCCCAGACCCGCAGATCGGCCTGGGCGACGCCGCGGCCCATCGCGTTCTGGATCAGCTTGGAGAACTCCTCCGCGAGCTGGTGCGGCGCGGGGATGATGTCGACGGTGCCGAGCAGGGCCTGCGCGATCCGGCGGACCTCGTCGACCTGCCAGGCCACACCAACACCGCGGGTGTCGCATTGGAACTGGCCGGTGACGGCCTGGATCGCCTGCGTCAGCGCGGCCGGCGTCTCGTGCTGGTTCTCGCCGTCGGTGAGCAGGATGGCGTGCTTCTGCGTCAGCGTCGGGACCGTGGCGAAGACGCGCCCGGCCAGCCGCAGCCAGGTGCCCATCGCGGTCCCGCCGTCGGCGTAGAACCGGGCCACCGCGTCCTTGGCCGCCTGCCGGGTGTACGGGTCCATCTTGACCATCACCGGCTCCGCGGACGGCGGGAAGGCCAGCTGGGCGCGGTCGTTGCCGGAGATGACCGCGAACCAGACGCCGTCGAGGATCTGGTCGAGGGCGGTCTGCGCGGCGAACGCGGCCGCCTGGACGCCTTCGCGGCCCATCGAGCCGGAGGTGTCGACGATGATGATCTCGCCCGCGTCACCGCTGCCGGACTGGCCGGCCGCACCGGCGCCGGTGCAGTTCACGGTGACGATCGCGTGCACGTCGGTGCCGCCGTCGGGAAGGAACTCGTTCTGGTACACAGCGGCGGTGAACTCTGCCATCTCGGGTCTCCCTTAAATCCGCGCGAGCGCGACGGTGATGTTGTCCTGGCCGCCCTGGGCATTGGCCCAGTCGACCAGTGCGGATGCCGTGGCGAGCGGTTCGCCACCGTTGGCCGCAGCGGTCTGACGGACGAGGTCGGCCAACGGTGCCGCCTCGGAGCAGTAGTTCCACAGTCCGTCCGAACAGACCACGAGCCAGCCCGGCTCGGTCACCCGGACGGTCGTCGTACGAGGGGTGTGGTCCGGGGCGTCTTTGCCCAGCCAGCGGGTGATCGCGTGCGCGTGCGGACCGGACTCGGCCTCCTCGCGTGAGATCCCGGTGGCGATCAGCTCTGCGGCCCACGAGTCGTCCACTGTCAGTGCGACGGCCTCGGACGCGTCCGGGAACCAGTACGCGCGGCTGTCACCCACATTGCCGGCGACAAGTAGCCCGTCCTCCAGTACGGCGGCCACGAACGTGCACGACGCCGGGTTCGGACTGTCCGGGCTGGTGTTCTCCAACACAGCCTCACTCGCGGCATCGGCGGCTGCGTTCAGCCGAGCCACGATCGCACCGCTGCGCGAAGACTCGGTGCCGATGCCTTGAGCATGCCCAGCAGTCAGTACGTCGCGTGCGGCGCGCGCCGCGGCCAGTGAGGCCACGTCGGAGTCGAGGGACGAGCTGACGCCGTCACACACCACCAGCAGCGCCCGGCTGCCCGGCTCCGCCTCTGCGGCGATCGCCATCGCGTCCTCGTTGCGGCTGTGCCGGATACCGCGGTCGCAGACCCCGGCCACCCAGGGCGCCGGCTGCTCGTGGAAGTGGTCACGCGGCTTGGCCGCCTTGGTACCGCAGGTCTCGCAGTACCCGTCCGCGCCGACGGTGCCGCCGCACGACGTACAGGGCCCGGCCGGTGGCAGGGCGTTGATCTCGACGGTCGGCTCGGTGTCCGTGTCCAGCGCGGGCGACGTGGCCGCCTCGGCCACGGCTGGCTCGCCGGGCTTCAGCTCGGTACCGCAGGCCTCGCAGAAGCGATCGGCCTCGGACACCGGGCCGCCACAGCTGGGGCAGACCGTCTCGGTCGTACTCGTCATCGCAACGTCCATCCTCGAACTTCGTTGGCCAGGTCGACCAGGGCGATCCGTTCCGGCCGGCTCTCGGCCTGGTCGGCCAGTTGCCGGTAGGTGGCTTCGAGCCCGTCCCGCAGGGCCGGCTCGGTCGCCTCCCGGCCGTCGATCCGCAGACCTTCCTGCGGGCCGGACTGCCGTACCTCGTCCAGTGCGGTCCGGAACACGTTCGCCGCCAGGTTGGCCCGGTCGACCGGGTCGATGGTCAGCGCGTTGATGCTGTCCATCGCCTGAGCGAGCGCATCCAGGCCACGCCCCGATCCTGCCAGGAGACCGGCTCGCTGACGACGAGCCCGCACGTACGCGCCGCTGGTTCGCGGTACCAGGTCCAGTGCGGCCAGCGCGCCGTCCAGGTCGCCGCGGTTGGTCCGGATCGTCGCCAGCCCGAAGGCCGACGGTGCGATGTAGTTGGCGTCCGTGCTTGCACAGGTCTGATAGAGGCCCTCGGCAACATCGAACTCACCACTGAGCTCACAGGAGATCGCCAGCGCCAGCTTGGGCGCCAGCTCACCCGGCACCTGACCGTAGACAGCGTTGAAGGCGGACTGCGCCGCAGCCGCGTCGCCACGAGCCAGCGCGACCAGACCCGCCATCCAGACCGCCCGCCACTCCCAGGGGTCCGCTGCGAGCAGGTCGGCCACCGCAGTGTCGACCATGTCGTAGCGCTCCGGGCCAACCTCCAGGGAGGTCTCGGCGATCTCCAGCAGGATCTGCGGCGACGGCTCGGGCGCGTCGACCAGCAGCTCGAGCCGCTTGGCCGGATCCGGCACGCTGACCGTCTTCAGCCAGCCGGCCATCTTGTCGCTGTCGTCCGTGATCAGTGAGGGGAGCCGCTGCCACGGTGCGGCAGCGTCGCCCAGGCCGACCGACTTGTCGCCCGGCGTACCGAACAGCAGTGACGAGGCGGAGTGCTGGGCAGCCTTGACGCCCTGCTTGTCCGCCACCACCTCACGCAGTACGCCGAGCAGCTGCACACGGAACTCGTCAGCCGTCTGGAAGCGGTCCGCCGGGTCCTTCGCGCATGCCTTGAGCAACAGCCGGTAGACCGAGTCGTACTTCTGGAAGAGCGGTACTTCGCCCACCGGCGGCAGCGACGTGACATAGCGCGACTGGTAGCCGCGGAACTCCATCGCCAGCACGCACAGCGTCCGGCCGAGCGTGTAGATGTCCGAGGCGATCGACGGGCCGACCTCGGCCACCTCCGGCGCCTGGAAACCGACCGTTCCGTAGATGGCCGAGTCCATGTCGTCGATCCGCCGGACGCCGCCGAGGTCGATCAGCTTGACCGCGTCACCGACCTGGATGATGTTGTCCGGCTTGAAGTCGCAGTAGACCAGGCCGAGGTCGTGCAGATACGAGAACGCGGGCAGGATCTCCAGCATGTACGCGATCGCCTGGTCGATCGGCAGGGCGTCGTACTGGTTGTTGTTGGCTGCCATCCGCTGCTTGAGCAGCGTCTTCAGCGACGTACCGCCGACGTACTCCATCACGATGTAGCCGGCGCCGTCGTGGGTGACGAAGTTGTAGATCTCGACGATCAGCGGGTGCTCGACCCGGGCCAGGAACTGCTGCTCCGCGATCGCGGCCGCGACGGCGTCCGGGTCCTCGGAGTTCAGCAGACCCTTCAGGACGACCCAGCGGTTGGAGACGTTCTGGTCCTGGGCCATGTAGATCCAGCCGAAGCCACCGTGCGCCAGACAGCCGCGGACCAGGTACTGGCCTCCGACCAGGTCGCCGTCCTTCAGCTTCGGCGCGAACGAGAACGGGCTGCGGCACTTGGGGCAGAAGCCTTCGGTGCGCCCCGGCTGCCCGTCCCTCGACCGGCCGACCGGGTTACCACAGTTGGGGCAGTTACGGCGGTCCTCCGGCACCATCGGGTTCGCCAGGATCGCCTTGCTCGCGTCGATCGGCGGAATCGTCGGTACGTGGGTCAGACCGGCACCTAGCCGCGCCCCACGCAGACGGGTGGACGACGTACCGAGTCTGCGGGTCAGCTTGGAGCCTGCGGCCTGGGCGCGCGCAGAACCGAGCGGTGTGGACGCCAAGCGGTTCGAGGCGCGGGATACCGTCGACGGCGTGCTGATCGGGTCCGGCTCGTCCGGTGCGACCACAGCGGGGGCTCCGGCGACCGCCGACGGGCTGACTGCCCCGGCGGGCGCGGGCGAGCCGCACACGTCGCAGTACCCGTCCATGATGGTGCCCGTGCAGCCAGGCTGCGTGCAGGCGATGTTGGTCGTCATCTGGTCCCTCCTGTGCTCTCCAGGTAGGCCTGGTACGCCGTGACGAGCGCAGCGAGCCGGACAAGGTCCACCGGCTCCGACTCCATCACCGCACGGCCACGCCGGTACAACTCCGCAAGGTCTTCGTTGTTCGGGGCCACCCGGCCCGACTTCACCTGATAGGCATCCAGGAGCGCCGCCAGCTCGTCTCGCCGCGCCACCGCTGCGCCGTACGCCGCCTGGGCCTGTCCGAGCGCCCGCCGTACGGCGTCCAGCCGGGTCAGGTACTTCTCCAGCTCAGCCGGGGTGTTCGGCACCGGTCCGAGCGCAGTGACATCCGGTACGGCGAGCCGCGGAGCCGGTGTGACAGCGGCGACCGCCTTGTCGGCCAGCGCGCGCACCGCGGTGCCCTGCGCTTCCAGGTCACCGCGCAGCGTCCGGGCGCGAGCCACATCGGCGGCACGCTCCTTGCGGGTGGCCGCACCGACGATCAGATCACGCTCGGCCCGCGCGGCGTCGATCTCCAACGGACCGATCAGACCGCCGATGTCCGCACCGCGCTTGTTGCGCTCGGCAAGATCCGTCAGCCGGCGATCGAGGTCGTGGTGCTCGGCGAGCGCGGCGTTCCGGACACTCGCCGGCTCCTGCTTGACCAGGTCGGCGATCCGCTCGACCTGCGCCCGCAGCTGCCGCAACTTGGCCGCCCGGTCGGCATCACCCGGCTCGAGCGCCAGCTTGGCGCGCAGACTCGACGCCAGCGCATCCGACAATTTGCATGCCTCAGGCAATGAAACGGCCAGTGATCCGCCGGCGCTCCCGGTGTCCAGCCCGCCCCAGATCAGCGTCGAGATCCGCTCGGTCTCGGTCTGGCCCACGCGACCCGAATCCCAGGTCACCAGGATCAGCTCGTACCGGTCCGAAACCGCCTTCCACACCGCCATGCTGAGCACGACATCAGCGCTGAGCGCGTCGGCGTCGGGCGCGTGCAAGGCCGCCTGGTCCAGCTCCTCCAGCTCGGCCTTGCGTCGATCCCGCCAGATCCCCAGGTCGTTGAGGAACGTCAGCAGCTCGGATGCCGGAACGCTGCTCCCCATCCGCCCCGGCGGCGCCGGCGCCGCCGCAGTGGGCGTCCGAACCGTCATTGGCGTCCGTACACGGGGGCCGGCGGAGCCTTCAACGGACCGAGGTCAGGGGCGAGCCACTTGTTGTAGGACGCCATCCAGCGGCCGTCGGCCTTCATCTGCTCGAGCACCTGGTTCACGAACCGCACGAATTCCGGATGTCCCTTCGCCATGGCCAGTCCGTAGGGCTCGGCGCTGAACGCCTTCTCCGGCAAGACCTTCGCGTACGGGTCCTGGGCTGCGTCACCGGCAAGGACGGTGTCGTCACCACTGATGCCGTACGCCTTGCCCGACTGGAAGAGCACGAGGCAGCCGGTGTCGGTGTCGGCGGTGATCGGGACGATGTCCGGGTTCTCGTCCTTGAGGTTGTCCAAGCTGGTCGACCCGGCGGGCGCGCAGATCGTCTTGCCCTTCAGCAGCGGGTCCCGGGTGGTCTTCGCGGTGGAGTCGCGTGGAACCAGCGTCCGCTGGCCGGACCGGTAGTACTCGGCCGAGAAGTCGATCTGCTCCCAGCGTGCGCAGTTGATCGTCATGTTGCGCGCGACGATGTCCACCTGGTTCTTCTGCAGCACCGGGATGCGTTGCGGGCTGGAGATCACCCGGAGCTCGACCTTGTTCTCGTCGCCGAAGATCGCCTTCGCCACCGCCTTGATCATGTCGATGTCGAACCCCTCGATCTGACCAGTGATCGGGTTCCGCGCACCGAGGTGCAGGCTGTCCGCCGACACCCCCGCGATCAGGCGCTTGTTGGACTGGATCTTCCTCATGTAGGAGCCGAGGGGCATCGCGCCCGGCTCCGGCATCGGGCCTTCGGGCGCATACGACCGCAACGGATTCTCCGTGTCGGCGCACTTCGGGGGTGCGGCCGCAGCAGCCGTGGCCTTGGGCTGGGGCTTCGGAGGGATCTCGGTCGCGTCGTACGCGCTCGAGCCGCAGGCGGTCACTGTCATCAGCACCGCGACCGAGGCAGCGATCAGCTTCTTCATCGGTACTCCTCCAGCCGCTGCGACATTCCCCATGCGACGAGCAGCGCCACCACGATGCCGATCGGCAAGCCCAGCCACCCGATCGGCGGCAGCGCATCGCGAGCGGCTTTGAGTTGGGTGCTGGACGCTGAGCTGGTGGTCTTCAGGTCCTCGGCCGAGGCTTGGTCGAAGGCGCTGAAGGTGCCGACCGCGTTGTTGTCGGGGAAGGCGTAGGGGTGTTTGCCGGTGGCGATCTTGACCGCATCGTCCCAGTTGCCGTCGGTGTCGCTCATGCGCACCTTTGTGTGGATGTCCTTGTACTCCGACCACAACCCGGCGAGCGAAGTCGGGCCCGAGATCTTGCGGAGTTGCTCGTCGACGATCTTGGACGACTCCTTGTACGCCGTGTCGTAGGCGTCGCCGGAGCCGCGGGCGATCAGCGTGAGGCTCTCGTTGGAGCGCGCGTCGTACGCCGCGATCCGGGCCCTGGACAGTGCGAGCGTGGAGGCGTAGTCGCCGTCCCGGGTGTCCTTGGCGTGGCCGGAGGCGGCGAACAGAGCGAACCCACCGATCAGTGTCGTGAGCAAAACGACCACTGCGCCGATGGCGATCGGGACGTTCACATAGCGGTGCGTACGGCGGGCCAGCCAGCGCAGCGTGATGAGCAGGACGAACAGCGCGACCACTCCGCCGCCGAACACCCAGCCGACACCGTCATTGACGCCACCGAACTCAGTGTCGACGCGCTTCTCGTTGGCGGCGACCAGGGCCTTCACCAGTGGGAGGGAGTCGTTCTGCAGGGTCGCGTTGGCGTCGCGGAGGTACTGCGAACCGATGGGGAGTCCCTGGCGGTTGTTGGCACGCGCCTGCTCGACCAGGCCCTGGTAGGTCACCAGGGTGGTGTTGAGCTGGCCCAGTGCGTCCCGGTCGGCTGGTTGCGCGCTGGCGGCCTCGGCCACTAGCCGGGCGGCCGCGGCCATCGAGTCCACGAAGTGCTGACGCTGCTCGGCCGGCTCCAGGCCACCGACCAGGAAGGCGTTGGTCGCGTCCGCGTTGGCGCTGACCAGGTTGGTGTGGATCGCCTGGATGCGCACCAGCTGAGCGGCGTTGGCCTCCGCGCGCTTCAGAGCACCATCGGATTGGTTGAAGCCTTGGGCGGCGCACAGGCCGAAGACGACGCTGATCGCGGCGGCGAGCATCAGAAAGGCGCGCATCCGCCCCGGAGTGCCGTCGAACCACTGAGCGACGGCACCGCGGCCGACCGGCGTACCGGGGCGTTGCAGTGCCGCGGTCTGCGCGGGCGTCGGCGGCGTCCAGGTCGCGGGCGGCGCACTCTGGGTCTGGGTCACGCCTCATCTCCTTGCTCGATGGCGTCCGGGGACGCGTCGTCGCCGGTTTCCGGCTGTTCGGACGGCACCGGGTCGTCGCTGAGGTCCTCGGCGAGGATCTGACGCAGCTGGTCGGTCGTGGGTGCCGTCACGTCGCGAAGTCGCCACGCGTGCCGGCCGATCGCGGCTTCGAGGGTGTTGCGGGCGAACCGGCCGTTACCGAAGGACTGGCCGCGCGGAGTCTCCGTGAGGATCTCCCGGAACTGCTCCAGCGCCTCCGGCACCAGCTTGTAGTCGGCGCTCTCGGACAGGCCGGTGAGGATGTCGGTGAGCTCTTCGTCGCTGTAGTCGTCGAAGGCGATCGTGGTCCGGAACCGGCTGGCCAGTCCGGGGTTGGCGGCGATGAACGTCGCCATCGGCTCCGGATACCCGGCCACGATGACGACCAGGTCGTCGCGCCGGTCCTCCATCTCCTTGACCAGCGTATCGACGGCCTCCCGCCCGTACTGGTCGGCGCCGAGGTCACCGGCGGTCAGGCTGTAGGCCTCGTCGATGAACAGCACGCCACCAGCCGCTGAGGCGACCACCTCAGCGGTCTTGGTCGCAGTCTGGCCCAGGTACCCGGCGACGAGCTCGGAGCGGTCCACCTCGACCAGCTGTCCCTTGGAGAGCAGTCCGAGTGCTTTGTAGATCCCGCTGACCAGCCGCGCCACTGTGGTCTTGCCGGTCCCCGGATTGCCCACGAAGACCAGGTGCCGCGTGATGGTCGGACTCTTCAGCCCTGCCTCGGTCCGCAGCTTCTCCACCCGCAGTACGGCGACCTGTCGGTGCACCTCACGCTTGACCCGCTCCAAGCCGGTCAACGCGTCCAGCTCGGCCAGTAGCTCGTCGACTGTCTTGGCGGGCTCTTCTTCTACTGCTTTCTCAACCGCAGGAGCCACCGGCGCAGCAGTCGGAGTGGAGGCAACCTGGAGCGGCCGCGCACCAGCTGCCTGCAGCTGAGCAGCCGCAGCGACAGAGGCGTTGCCGACAACGCGCATGGTCGGCTCACCCAACGTGCAAGCGGCCGAAGCGAGCTCAGCAAGCGCCTCGGCGTACGCGACCTTCTCAGCGGAGCCAGTGGTCACCAACTCAGTCAGTACGCCGGTCGGTGCGCCCCGCCAGCGTCGTCCGCGCACAGCGGCGTCGAAGAAGTCCTGCGTGGTCGCACCGGGGAAGGCCTGAGACCAGTCCGCCGGTGCACCGGGAGCCGACTCGGCCAGAGCGGCGACGAGCGCCAGCGCCTCGGAGCGGGCGCGGTCCTCGGCGACACCGGCACGTACGGCGACCTTCAGCAGTTCAGTGAGTGCCTGCTGCAGTGACAGTCCCCCCTCGCCGCTCATGCGCCTCCCCGTCCTGGTGGTGGTTGTAGTGGCCCGGTGTCCGGCGGCGGCGTCGAGGTGGTCGGGCCGAGCGCCAATCCTCCACCGGTGGAGCCAGTGCCGAACTTCTCCTGCAGGAACCGGCCATGAGCGATCAGTGCCGCCGCATCAGCCCGGTTCACCGCGTCGAAGACCTTGTCCATCGTCGCGCCGAGCAGGTCCAACTGGTCGATCAGGATCATCAGCGACGTCTTGCCGCGGTCGACCGGCCGGGTGTCGGCCCACTGCCGTGGCAACCGCAGGTACCCGCCGATGGCCTCGGGGAGGTAGTCGGTCGCCGTCGCCATCACGGAGTACGCCTGTGCACTGCCGGCCAGGTTCCCGAGCCGCGGGATGGTGTCCCGCACAATCCGGACTACTCGGTTCACCCGGGACGCGACCACAGCCGGTACGGCGCCCTGCGCGATCAGCTCCTCGACCCGGACCAGCGCCGCGAGCAGATCGTCGTTCGTCGGTGCACGCGGACCCGGGGCAGGCTCGGGTTCTTGCTGGCGACCAGTGAGTCGCGCAAAGAAGTCCCCCAGAGCCATGCCCGTCCCCTGCTAGTGGATTGGTGTGTCAGCGACCGATGTTGATGTCGAGGCTGCCCTGCACGACCTGCTGGTTCTGGCCGGCGACCCGGTCCAGGTAGCTGCGGGACTTGCTCACCTCGGACTCCAGCGTGCCGATCGTGGCCGCCATGTTGTCGAGGGCCTCGGACTTGAACGTGTCGATCGCGTCCATGGTCGCGTAGATGTTCGCGAACGCGGCCTGCAGCTGTGGCAGCCCGATCGTCGCCGACGCGGCCTGCTGCTGGATCGCCACCGAGTTGTCCCGCAGCATCTGCGAGGTGCGCTCGATCATCCCGCTGGTGGTCGTGTTCAGCGCGGTGATCTGGTCCAGCACGAGCTTCTGGTTGCCCAGCGCCTGCGCCACGATGACCGCCGTACGGAGTGCGGAGACGGTGGTCGTCGAGGCGCGGTCGACGCCCTTGATCAGCTCGATGTTGTTCTTGATCACGATGTCGATGGCCAGGTAGTTCTGGATCGACACCGCGAGCTGGGTGAGCAGGTCCTGGTGCTTCTGCCGGACGTAGAACAGCACGTCCTCGCGGAGCGCCTTCGCCTTCTCCGGGTTGGTCGCGTCCAGCTCGGCGATCGCCGCGGACAACCGCGCGTCGAGCCGCTCGGCGACGTACACGTACTGGTTCAGCCGGGTCATGGCGTCCCAGAGGTTCTGCTTCTCCAGGTTCAGCGCGGCGTTGTCCTTGCCGAGCTCGTCCTGGCCGTTCCGCAGCGAGTGCAGGATGCCTTCGAGGTGCGTCTGCGCGCTCTGGTACTTGCGGAAGTAGTCCTCGATCTTGTCGCCGAACGGGATCATCCCGAGCAGCTTGCGGGTCCCGGTGGCGCCCTTCGGGTCCAGGTCCTCGACCGTACGACGCAGGTCGAGCAGCGTCTTGCCGACCGTCGACCCCTCCGCCAGACCGCCGCTCTGCAGCGCCTTGACCGGCTGCTGCAGCAACCGGTTCGAGCTCTCGGCCGCGTTGCGGATGTCGGCGTCACCCATGCTGCGCACGTCACTGGCCTTGGCGGCGAACTCAGGCGAGCGCGGCTCGGCCACCATCAGCGCACTGAGGAAGGTGTCGACCTTCGCGTCCAGCCCAGGCAGTGCGGCCGCGTCGACCGCCGGCGCCAGGCTCGGCGCGGCCGTGGCGGCTACTGGCTGTGATGGCGCTGGCGCAGTAAGTATCAGCCCTGGTGCGGTCGCCGTCGGCGGCTGCAGCGGCGACACCGCCGGCTGCGCGGCGGCCGCGGCCTGCCCACTTCCCGCTGGTACGGCGGTGTTATCGGCTTCGGTCATCGTCGTTCCCCTCCGGTGGCCTGCGCGAGTAACCCCGTCCCTCGCGTGCTGTCACCTCCGTGACGCGCACACAATCTACGCGGTTCCCGGTCGACATGGTGGTGTCGTTGCGTAGTCGTTGCCCGGTCAGCGACGTGTGTAGCTGACGAAGGTGAAACCGTCGCCGGGGTCGCGGGCGGTCTCGGTCCAGTCCGAGCGGTCGAAGGCCGGGAAGGTGACGTCGCCCGCGGGGGACTGGTCGACCTCGGTCAGCTCGAGGCGGTCGGCGTACGGGAGGGCCTGGCGATAGATCTCGCCACCGCCGGCCACGTAGAGGTCACCGTCGTCCTTGAGCGCCTCTTCGAGGGTGTGTACGACGTCGACGCCGTCGGCGGACCAGTCCGGCTGCCGGGTGACCACGACGGTACGGCGGCCCGGGAGTGGGCGGCCGATCGAGTCGTAGGTCTTGCGACCCATCACCAGCGTGTGGCCGAGCGTCAGCTGCTTGAAGTGCTGCAGGTCCTCGCGGATCCGCCACGGCAGGTCGTTGTCCCGCCCGATGACACCGTTGGCTCCGACCGCGGCGATGAGGATGATGCTCATACCGCGATGGGCGCCTTGATACCCGGGTGCGGGTCGTAGCCGACCAGCTCGACGTCGGCGATCTCGTAGGAGTCGATCGAGTCGCGCTGTGCGAGCTTGAGCGTCGGGAGCGGGCGTGGCTCGCGGGTGAGCTGCAGGCGGGCCTGGTCGAGGTGGTTCAGGTACAGGTGCGCGTCGCCGAGGGTGTGGACGAAGTCTCCGACTTCCAGTCCGGTCTGCTGCGCGACCATGTGCGTCAGCAGTGCGTACGACGCGATGTTGAAGGGGACTCCGAGGAAGATGTCCGCCGACCGCTGGTACAGCTGGCAGGAGAGCCGGCCGTCGGCGACGTAGAACTGGAACATCGTGTGACACGGCGGTAGCGCCATGTTGTCGACATCCGCGACGTTCCACGCGCTGACTATGTGCCGGCGGGAGTCGGGGTTCTTCTTGATGCCCTCGATCAGTCCGGCGATCTGGTCGACCTGCCGGCCGTCCGGAGTCGGCCAGGAGCGCCACTGGTAGCCGTAGACCGGCCCCAGCTCACCGTCCGCGTCGGCCCACTCGTCCCAGATCGAGATGTTGTTCTCGTGCAGCCACTTGATGTTCGTCGAGCCGCTGAGGAACCAGATCAGCTCGCCGATCACCGACCGCAGATGCAGCTTCTTGGTAGTGACGGCCGGGAAGCCTTGCCGCAGGTCGTAGCGCGACTGGTAGCCGAAGACACTCAGCGTGCCTGTCCCGGTACGGTCCCCTTTCTCCGCCCCGTGGTCCAGCACATGCTTCAGGAGATCCAGGTACTGCTGCATGCGGCCAAACCTACTCCCTGACAGACTCCCGTCCGTGGAGCACGTACTGACTCTGGTCATTCCTGTCGAGAAGAACGCTCGTCCCGAGCAGATCGACGCCCTGGAGGCCGCGGCGCGCGCCGTACTGGCGATCCTCGCCGACGACCGCTCCACCGGCGAGGGCGAGTGGGCGGCCGCGATGACCGCGTGGCAGGACCACCGCATCCGCAAGGTGGTACGCCGGGCACGGGGCGCCGAGTGGCGCCGTACCGAAGCCCTCCCGGGCCTCACCGTCACCCACGGCACCGCCGAGGTCCGCGTCTTCCCGCCGGTCCCGCTGGACGCCGTACCGAAGGACCTCGCCAAACTCCAGGTCACTGGTACCGACTTCGACCAGCCTGAGCCCCCCGCCGTACCGCATCCCAACACTCCGGTCATCTGGATCAACCCGGCGCTCCAGATGTCCAGCGGCAAAACCATGGCGCAAGTAGGCCATGGTGCGCACCTGGCCTGGCTGGCCCTCGCACCCGTCCACCGCAAGGAATGGGCCGCCGCCAACTTCCCCCTGGCCGTTCGCACCGCCAACCCGGCCCACTGGACCCAACTGCTCCACACTCGCTTCCCGGTAGTCCAGGACGCCGGCTTCACCGAGATAGAACCCGGCTCCCGCACAGTCATCGCCGAACACCCGCACCTGCGCTAGCTGTCGCGTTCTTACAAGCGGTGGGGGTGGGCTCGGGCTAGGGTCCGGGCCATGGCTGATCTACGCGAGACCAAAGGTGCGTTCACGATTGAGCTGCAGCCCGGCGAGGCATTGCTGGAGTCGACTGGGCGGTTCGACTTCAGCAAGGTGTGGACCGGTGGGATGGCCGGGACGAGCACTGGGTTCATGCTGTCGGCGGGGGACCCGTCGGTCGGTCAGGCGGGCTATGTCGCGTTGGAGCTTTTTCGAGGGAGTGTCGATGGGCTGGAGGGCACTGTCGTGCTGCAGCAGTTCGGCACGATGGGTGACGAGAGTGTTCTGTACTACGAGTTCGCACCGGGCTCCGGAACGGGTGAGCTGGCCGGACTGACTGGGACGATCGCGATCGACACATCTGGTGGCGGGCATGACGTGCTGGTGCGTTACCGGCTCACTCTGTAGTGCAGGTGGGTGACGCGGTCGCCTTGAACGACGGTGGGGTTGTCCAGGAGGACCTGCGGGCCGACGTAGTCGCCGAAGAAGCGCTTGCCGCTGCCGAAGACGACGGGTACGAGACTGTAGGCGATCTCGTCGACCAGTCCGGCGGCCAGGGCCGCGCCGGCGATGTTGCTGCCTTGGATGACGACGTCCTGGTCGCCGGCGTGCGCCTTGGCCTGCGCGATGGCGTCCTCGATGCCGTTCACGAAAGTGAAGGGAGCATCGGGGAAGGGCCAGTCGGTCGGGGGCTGGTGGGTGACGACGAAGACGTAATCGCCGACGGCGGGTACGCCGTTCCAGCCGTTGGTGATGTCGAAGAGGTGGCGTCCGATCACGCAGGAGCGGAGGTTGGGCCAGCTGCTGTTCAGATAGTCGGCGCTGGCCTGCGTGACGTGGAAGGGCCGGCCGCGGTCGGTGCCGTACAGCTCGATCGGTCCGTTGTTGTACCAGTCGAACAGCGGTCCGACCGCATCCTCGGTATCAGCGACGAAGCCGTCCAGTGACACAGCGGCGGCTGCGATGACGTTGCTCACGGCTACTATCCCTTCCCGACCGCATAGGTGAGGTGCTGAGCGGACGGCGTCGAGACGGACTCGGTCAGCTCGAGCGTGAACCCAGGCCCCGCCTCAACGGGGAAGAGCCGCGTCCCCGCTCCCAGTACGACGGGCGCCACGTGCAGCCGCAGTACGTCGGCCAGTCCGGCCGCGAGCACCTCGTGACAGATCTGCCCACCGCCCATCACGACGACATCCTTGCCCTCAGCAACATCTCGGGCCCGCGCGACCGCCGCCTCCGGACTGTCGACGAACCGGAATCGCTCGCCCAGCCGCGGGTTCTCCGGCGCCGCGTGCGTGACCACGAACACCGGCGGGTTCACCTCGCCGGTCGGCTTGGCGCCGTACCCCATTTCGTCGCTCCAGCCCTGCGGGCCGTCGATGATGTCGAAGAGGTTCCGGCCCTGGATCACCGCGCCGGTGTTCTCGAACGAAGCATCCAGTACGGCGCTGTCCTCGGGACCGCCCTGGAAAACCCAGTAGTGCAAGGCCTCGCCGCCGTCGCCGAGCCCGTTGTCCAGGCCGACGTTGGGCCCGGTGACGTAACCGTCCACTGACACCGAGATGTCGATCACGACCTGCGTCATCTCGTCAGCCCTCCTTCGCGACGAGCTCGGCCAGGCGGTCCATGGAGTCGTTGATGCCATCCGCCATGCCGTACTCGATGGACTGGTCGCGGGCTTCGATCGACGGGAAGACGGACTGCTGGTGCAGCCGGACGCCGGTCTCGGTCGGCTCCAGCGTCAGCTTCTCGATGCAGACCTGGCCCGGCGCGCCTTCCCACTCGAAGGTCTGGATGACCATCGCGTCCTGCTCGACGGTGTGGAAGACACCGCGGAACGCGTACTCGCCGTTCGCGTCGCGGTGGATGTAGCGGTACTTCCCGCCCGGGCGGACGTCGTACTCCTCGATGATCGCCTCGAGGTCGCGCGGGCCGAGCCACTCGCCCAGCAGCTCCTTGCTGGTCATCACCTTGAACAGCTGAGCGGGGGTGGCCTCGAACTCCCGGGTGACCTCGGCGAACGGCGTACCGGCGGGGGTGTTGATGGTGGTGGCGTTCATTGCTCCTGCTCCTTGACGGTTTTGAGGACCGCGTCCATCCGGCGGAAGCGGCGTTCGGTCTCCAGCCGGTACTCGTCGATCCAGCTGGTCAGCGCTTCGAGCGCGGCCGGCACCAGGTGGCAGGGGCGGCGCTGGCCGTCCCTGGTCCGGGTGATCAGCCCGGCGGCCTCGAGCACCTGGATGTGCCGCGAGATCGCCTGCGTGGTGATCGGGAACGGTTCGGCCAGCTCGTTGACGGTCGCCGGACCGCGCGACAACCGCGCGATCATCGCCCGCCGGACCGGATCGCCGAGCGCGGCGAAGGCCCGGTCGAGCTGTTCATCGTCAACCGACATCTTTATCAACCATTCCCTTGATCAACCGATGTGTTGAATATAGGGAACCGCGTCGCCAGACGTCAAGAGGGCGGGTTCAGGTCGTTTCGAAGGCGGCCATCATCGCCATGTCCTCGTGCTCGAGGTTGTGGCAGTGGATCAGGTACTTGCCCCTGTGCTCCGTGAATCTGACCAGCACCTCGACCACCTCGGCCGGCTTCACGTCGACGGTGTCCTTCCAGCCCGCGTCGTACGGGCCGGGTTTGCGGCCGCGGCGGCTGAGCACCTGGAAGGGCGCGAGGTGGACGTGCACCGGGTGGTGCACGTCGGTGACGAACGACCAGATCTCGTACTGACCCAGTGGCACCTGGGCCTGCATGTTCACAGGGTCGAAGGCCTTGCCGTTGATCGTCCAGCCCTGGTGGTTGCCGGTGTTGCCGCGACGGAAGCGCCACTGGCGTTTGACGATGCCGGTCGGCGCTTCGATGGCGGCGTACGACGAGAGCTTGGCGGGGATGCTGCTGTCGTCACTGGCTCGGCGGGCGACTGTGAAGCGCAGGACGGGTGCGTTGTTGTCGAGTCGGTTGACCACAGTGACTTCGTCACCCGGCTGGTACGCCGAGAAGTCGACGATCACGTCGAATCGCTCGGCCGGTGCGATCACCAGCGTCTCGTGTTCGACCGGGGCGTCCAGTAGACCGCCGTCACTGCCGATCTGCACGAACTTCGCGGGACCGCGGTCGAAGGCCAGCTCGTACCGGCGCGCATTGGCTGCGTTGAGGATGCGCAGCCGGTAGCGCGCCGCGTCCACCTCGTGCACCGGCCACGGTGCGCCGTTCACCAGCGTCACATCGGCCACAACGCCTTCCATGTAAGCCGATTCGACACCAGGTCCGTCCTTGCGTGCTGGGTAAAGGAACGAGCCGTCTTCGGCGAAGGCGCGGTCCGCAATCACCAGTGGGATCTCACGGTCGCCGTGTGGCAGTGGGAGGCGGTCCTCTTCCTCGTCGCGGATCAGATGCAGCCCGAAGAGTCCGCGGTAGACCTGCGGCGCGGTGTAGTCCATCCGGTGGTCGTGATACCAGAGCGTGGCTGCGCGCTGCGTGTTCGGGAAGGTGTATGTGCGGCTTCCGGTCTTCACATCACCGCCCTGCATGGTGTGGTGACCGGAGTGGTCGTGGTGTTCACCTGCCGGCATCAGCAGGTCCAG
Source organism: Kribbella sp. NPDC005582 (assembly GCF_040605415.1). Classification (NCBI taxonomy): domain Bacteria; kingdom Bacillati; phylum Actinomycetota; class Actinomycetes; order Propionibacteriales; family Kribbellaceae; genus Kribbella; species Kribbella sp. NPDC005582. The sequence goes on along the minus strand of NZ_JBEXCU010000001.1, from coordinate 914,974 downwards.
CGGCCAGCCGTCGCTCGCAGCGGGTGTGTGACCACCATGCAGGTGCACAGCCGTCGGTACGTCGAGCTCGTTCACCTGCTCGACCACAGTGGTCTGGCCGCTGCGTACGTCGAACGTCGGGCCGGGGAACAGGCCGTCGTACCCGAGTACTTCGGTCTTGAGGCCAGGGAGGATCTCCAGACTCGCCTTGCGCTGTACGACGCGGTGGCGGCCGGGGCTGGTCGGCTTCTTGGTCGGTGGAATCGGCAGGGGGATGGTGAAGGGCTGGGGAAGTTTCGCCTTGCTGCGCAGGAGTTCACCGGACTGTGCGGGAGACGCGTCCAGTCCGCAGCCGGCCAGAGTGGCGGCAGCTCCGGTAGCGGCGAGCAGGGTGCGCCGGGACAGCTTCACGGTGTGACCTCCTGGCGGAATGACCAGACGGTCATCCAGATGACGGTGCCGACGATCGCCGTACCGAGTGGGACGTGGACGGCGAAGTTCTGCAGATAGCCGAAGATGAGCTGGATGAACTCCGCCGCGACGAGTGCCATCGACCACAGCACTGGCTGAACGCGACTACCGCCGCGGAGCCAGTAGATGGCGGCAATGAGCACCTGGAGGAATCCGACCATCCAGATGCTGCCGCCGATCGGCCCATGGATGTTCATCGCATCGACCTCACCGGCCAGGAAATAGCCGGCCAGGATCGGTTGGGCGCAGATCAGGATGCAGTGCAGCAGTAGGACGATCCGCAGTGCCCACAGGGTTCTCATGCCGACGCCGTTCGGCGGCAGATCCAGGCGGCGAAACCGACCGCGCTGCCGATCAGTGCGACCCCGAGTGGGACGTGAACCGCCAGTTGCTTGGTGTAGCCCATGACGATCTGAGCGACCTCCAGGGACATGATCAGCAGCGCGATCCCCGGTGCGAGCAGGCGGCCGCCGCGGCGCCAGTAGACGATCGCGACGATCAGTTGGCCGAGGGCAACGAACGCGAGCCCGGTGCCGACCGGCTCATGGATCTTCAGTCCCGTGGTGGACCCGTTGAGGTAGATCCCGATCGCGATCGGCTGGACGCAGACCGCCACCGCATGCACGACGGCAACCACTCGGAGAACACGCAACCAGCTCATGTAGCCAGACAATAGTAGTCTGGCTACATGTAGGGCAATCAGGTATTACCCGGACAGAGCTCTCCTGGGAATCGGGGTCGGTGCGGTTTACGTGAGGTGGCCGAGCGGCGCGACGGTGATCCCCGCGCGCTCGCAGACCCAGTGCGGGTCCGGACCGAGCTCCGGCTCGATCCGGAGCTCGTGATCGTTCAGGTCGTCGCAGGCGGTGCAGCGCGGCCAGCGGATCCGGGAGTCGACCAGCCGGTCCTGCACGTCCTGGGCGACCAGGCCGGCGATGTGCTCGGCGCCGTCCGGCCATTGGTCGAGCCACCACTGCCGCTCGGCGACCGCGTCCTCGACCACGGTCACCATGACGGCGTCGTTGAAGCCCCGCGCCGCCAGGTCGTGCAAGACCATGGCTCGCGCAGTCAGTAGTACTCCTGGCTCACTCATCGCCCTTCAGAGTGCCAGACGCCACCGACAATCCCCAGTCAGTGGCTGCACGAGGGGCTGGGATCGAGGCGCTCCGCCAGCCGCAACTCGTGAGCTGCCGCGGACCGCAGCGCTGCGCTGATCCGAGCGCGCAGTACGGCGGCGCGGCGCGACGGCTCGTCGTACGGCTGCTGCGGAGCGTTCGGAAGTGCGGACTGGGACAGTGCGCGTGCATTCTCGACGGCGGTGTTGCCGGCAATGAAGTAGGTCATGACTGCTCCCTCCTGAGAGCGTGATCAGTTCTTGGGTGCGGGTCCGCTGCTTGCGCGGACTACCAGCTCGGTCGGTAGCAGGATCTGGCGCTCGGTGACCTCTGGGTCGAGCAACAGTCGCCCGAGGAGCCGGCCTTTGTCCTTGATGGGTTGGTGAATGGTCGTCAGGCCGGCCTGCTCAGCAGCAGGGATGTCGTCGAAGCCGGTCACGGTGATGTCGCGCCCGGGGACCAGTCCGCGCACCCGCAGTGCCTCCATCGCGCCGAGCGCCTGTACGTCGCTCAGTCCGACGATCGCGGTCGGTCGGTCCTGGGAGTCGAGCACCCAGCCGGTGCCGGCCACTCCGGAGTCGAAGGCGTTGTAGCCACCGGACACCAGCCGGATGCGAGCTTCCGGCATCGCCTTGCGCAGTCCCTCGAGTCGCAGTGTCGGGTTGCCGCTCGCGACCTGGTCCGGTTCCAGCTCCCCGGTACTGCCCGGCGTCCGTGCGTTGTCGAGCAGTACGACGACGTCGCGGTGACCGAGGCGGGTCAGGTGCTCACCCAGGGAGGCGGCCGCGGCCACCTCGTCGATCGCGACCCAGCTCTCGGTGAAGTCGCCAGGGTCGGTGGATGCGGCCGGCAGGCCGCGAGCGGTCAGGATTTCGAGCGCCGGATGACCGTGTGGCACGCAGAAGATCGCTGCGGCGTCGATGGCGGCCTGCTTGACTGCCGTGCTGTTGTCGGCGGTGTCCTCGCCGCCCAGTGGCATCAGCAGCAGGCTGGTGCGGAACTGCTCAGCGACCTCGGCCAGGCCGGCCAGGAAGCCGACGGCGAACGGATCCGAGAACGCGTACGACAGCTTGTCGGTGAACAGCACTCCGATCGACCCGGCCTTGCCGCTGCGCAGGGCCCGCGCCGACGCGTCCGGCCCGGCGTAGCCGAGCTCGTGCGCGGTAGCGAGGATCCGGTCGCGCAGTGCGGCGGAGAGCTGGTCCGGCTTGTTGTAGGCGTTGGACACCGTCGACGGTGAGACGCCCACGGCCTTCGCCACGGTCTTCAACGTCACCCCGGCCATCGCTGCCACCGCCTTCTGAATCGTTCTTCTAAATCGATCTAGAAAAACGATACAGAAGGTTCTGCGAGAGCGCAACGGTCGGCTCCACAGATACCGCCTGGGATGATGGGGCGCATGGCGTCGTTGCTGGAGGTGATCGCCCTGCATCCGGCGGATGCGGAGGCGGCGCAAGAGGGTGGTGCGGACCGGCTCGAGCTGTGCGCGTCGATGGAGGCCGACGGGCTGTCGCCGTCGGTCTCGACGGTCAGTGCGGTCCGCCGCGCGACCGATCTGCCGCTGCGGGTGATGCTGCGGCTGTCCGACTCGTTCACCACCAACGGCGCCGAGCTGAACCGGATGACCGCGCAGGCGCAGTCCTACCTCGCCGCCGGTGCGGACGGGTTCGTGCTGGGCTTCCTGACCCCGGACAACGTGATCGACGTCGAATCGGTCGCCGCACTCGCCAGCACGTTCGCCGGTACGCCGTGGACGTTCCATCGCGCGATCGACGCCGTACTGGATCAGCCGGCTGCCTGGCGGGCACTGCGATCGCTGTCCGGCCTGGACTGCGTTCTGACCGCAGGGTCGTCGCTGGGCGTCGAACACGGGCTGGACGACCTCCTCAAGCTGGCCAAGGCTGATCCGGCCGTGGCCGGCGTCATGATGGCCGGTGGCGCGCTCAAGCCCGAGCACGTGCCCTGGCTGTACCAAGCCGGCGTCCGCCGCTTCCACGTCGGCTCGTCGGTCCGCCAGGACGGCTCCTGGACCAAGGCCTACGTGAACTCGCGCTTCGTCCGCTCCTGGCGCAACCTGCTCGACGCACAGGACTCCCGCGGATGATCCTGATCGATCCGCCCGCCTGGTCCGCCTGGAACCGCCTCTGGTCCCACCTCGTCAGCGACGAGTCGCACGAAGAACTGCACGCCTTCGCCAAAGCCGCCGGCATCCCGGCCCGCGGTTTCGACCGCGACCACTACGACGTCCCCAGTGACCGCTACGACGACCTGATCGCTGCGGGCGCCGTACCGGTCTCCAGTCGTGAGCTGGTCCGCCGCATCACCGCCGCCGGCTTGAGACACCGGAAAAGGCAACAGCCCCCAACCGGTTGAGGTTGGGGGCTGTCGGTCAGTCGAGTAGCTCGGTGACTGTGCCTGCCGCGACGGTGTGGCCGCCTTCGCGGACTGCGAAGCCGAGGCCGACGTTCATGGCGATCGGCTTCACCAGCTCCACGGCCAGGTCGACCGTGTCGCCCGGCATGACCTGGGTGGTCGTGCCGAGGTCGATACCGCCGGACACGTCCGTGGTCCGGAAGTAGAACTGCGGGCGGTAGTCCGCGGCGAACGGCGTGTGCCGGCCGCCTTCAGCGGTGGACAGTGCGTGCAGGGTGGCCCGGAAGGCGCGGTGCGGGCGCACCGTGCCGGGGACTGCGACCACCATGCCGCGACGGACCTCGTCCCGCTTCACACCACGAAGCAGGATCGCCGCGTTGTCACCGGCCTGTACGGCGTCCAGCGTCTTGCCGAACGTCTCCAGGCCGATCGCCGTGCTGCTGACGGTCTCACCGAGACCGACCACGTCCACGGCCGCACCGACCTGCAGCGTGCCGCGCTCGACCGCACCGGTGACGACCGTGCCCCGGCCGCTGATCGTGAGCACGCCCTCGATCGGCATCAGGAACGGCTCGGTCAGCTCGCGCTCCGGTGTCGGCACGTAGCTGTCGACCGCATCCAGCAGTTCGCCGATCGCGGCGGTCCACTGCGGGTCGCCCTCCAGCGCCTTCAGGCCGGAGACGCGAACCACCGGTACGTCGTCGCCCGGGAAGCCGTACTCCGACAGGAGCTCACGGACCTCCAGCTCGACCAGGTCGAGCAGCTCGGGGTCGTCGACGGTGTCCGCCTTGTTCAGCGCGACCACCAGGTACGGCACGCCGACGCGCTGCGCGAGCAACACGTGCTCCCGCGTCTGCGGCATCGCACCGTCCTGCGCGGAGACGACCAGGATCGCGGCGTCCACCTGCGCGGCACCGGTGATCATGTTCTTCACGTAGTCGGCGTGCCCGGGCATGTCGACGTGTGCGTAGTGACGGGACGCGGTCTCGTACTCGACGTGGCTGATGTTGATCGTGATGCCCCGCGCGACCTCCTCCGGCGCCCGGTCGATCCCGTCGAACGCGACGAACCGGTTGGCGGCCGGGTCGCGCTCGGCGAGCACCTTGGTGATGGCGGCGGTCAGCGTGGTCTTGCCGTGGTCGACGTGACCCATCGTCCCGATGTTGAGGTGCGGCTTGGACCGCACGAACTGGCTCTTGGCCATGAGTTTTCCCTTGCTGGTCAGAAGATTCCGAGAGTTCAGAACCCTCCGGCTGGCCTTCCGGCGCTGTCACCGCAGCGGAAGGGGGCCGGTGGTTGGCCACCCTCTTCCGCGGGTTCTGGGATCAGCAGGAAGAGGGTCGGCTATCGACTGACGCGGCAGCCCACGTGGGAGCGCCCGTCAGGCCGGTGCCTGACAGGAACAGCTCGAAAACCACGCGGTACATGCGGATCACGTTAGGAAGTAACAGCGCCTAGGGCAACGTAATTCCCGGCAGGTCAGTTCAGAGCGAACAGCCGGGTGCCGTCGGAGAAGACGGGCCGGGCGCCGGCCACTGTGGCGATCGGCTTGTTGCAGGTGACCTCTTCGGAGCGAGCAACCGATGCGGCCGTCGGACCGGGCAGGATCGGCCGGGGCTGGATACCGGCGGTGCCGATCATCACCGGCGAGCAACTGCCGTTCGGCTGCGGCATCAGCGTGATCACGCGGCCGTCCGGGAGCAGCGCGAAGCCGTCCCGCGGGTACTCGGGCTGCTGCAGCTGCGGCGGCACCTGAAGCAGATGGTGCCACTGCGGAGTGCCGTCGGCCGGGCTGGCCGCAGAGACGTCGTACGTCTGCGGCTGCGTCGGGTCGGTCGCGTTGCGGCAGGTGATCAGGACGAGTGATGCGTGGGTGGCAGCGAGCTGCGCGTCGCACGACGCCGCACCGAGCCGGGGCCGCGGCGTACCGGGTACCGGAGTGGTCCAGCTGATCCGGCCCTCGCCGACGTCGATCGACCACTGGTAGAGCGTTCCGCCCGCAGCAGCCGTCCACACCAGGCCGGAGACCTCACGCGTGTCCGGTACGGCGACCAGGTCGCCGACCCAGGTGTCCGGGTCCAGTTCGGCGCTCAGGTCGAACCGCTGACCCAGGTCGACCTCCCAGCGCTGGTCGCCGGTCTTCAGGTCCAGACCGCGGACCACTGCGCCACTACCGGCGCACGCGTCGACCACGATGGCCTGGTCGCTCATGAGCTCGCCCTGCGTCACGTTGCAGCGCAGCCGCGTCCGCCAATGCGTCGGGTTGCTCACGCCGTGCGCGGCGACGTAGTTGCCTTCGGCGATCAACAACTGGTCCTGGTTGACGGCCAGTGCACGACCATCGGTGTGAACCTCGGTCAGCACCTGCCCGCTCACTGCATTCAGTACGGCGTACGTCGGCAGGTCGATGCCGGTCGGGGCGCGGCTCCCGGCGTACGGGAGGTTGGCGGCGACGGTGCGGCCGTCACCCGAGACCAGGAGGCCCTTCGAACCGCTGGAGGCGGCGTCATTGACGTCTGCCCGGGCATAGCGCCAGCGGATCTGACCGGAGTTCGCGTCGGACATGACCACGCCGTCCGGACGCAGCTCGGCCACCCCGCCCGCCGTACCGGCGATGGCACCGGCAGCCGGTACTTCGCGCGACCAGGCGAGCGTGCCGTCGAACTGGACCGGCTGCTGGGTCGGCTCGGCGGTGGTCGTCGTACTGACCGTGTTGGCCGTCTCCAGCCGGGCCTGCACGAACGGCTCACCGGCGGACACCACGATCCAGGCCAGCAACGCACCACAGACCGCTGTCGCGGCGACGCCGAGCCACTGCGGCGGCGCCTGCGAGTACGGCGGTGCGCGGCGGAGCCGACGTGCCAGCGCCAGCAGTCCGCCGGAGAGGATGAGTGTGATCGACGCGAGCATCAGGTACGGCCAGCGCTCGGACATCGCGGCACCGGGCTGAGCCGCCGGCCAGCGCCACCAGCAGATACCCACCGCGATCGCACCGGCAACTGCGAACAGTGCAGCCGGGATGGCCAGCATCCGCTGCCGCGCACGCCGGAACCACGCGCAGCCGAGTGCTCCGGCCACGACGGTTCCCGCGATCGGCGTCCACACCGGGAAGCCAGTGATGTCAGCTGGGTCAGCCGGCCACTTCGACGCGGCGCCGAGGCCGCGGCCGAGCAGGACCGACGCGGCCACGACCGCACCGAGCGCAGCACCGAAGTACACGATCGGGATCAGTCCGCCGATCGGCCGTGCGGCCTTGGGGCCCCAGGAGTCGAGCTCCCGGTCGATGTTGGCGCGGGCCGCCCGTTCCCAGGAGTCGTGGGCGGCGGGAGTCGTGTACAGATCGGTCTCGGCCAGCCCCTGCAGGAACGACATCCGGCCGCGGGCGAAATTCCGGTCGTCGATGTGCGCGTACTCCTGCCGGATGCCGGCGGCGTACTCGTCGTACCGGTCGGCGGGCAGGCTCAGGATGCGCAGGTCGGCGTCGCACAGCACCGCGCCGTTCGCGTCGTCCGGGGCGCAGTCGTGCTTGGCGGTCAGCCGGACCAGGCGGCCGACCTCCGCGACCTTCTCGGCCTCGACGCCGTACGTGGCGAGCTCGAGCTCGGCCAGCTGGGCGGAGACCTCTTCGTTCTCACCGGGCTCGGCCTGCGGGTCGTAGATCGCGTCGTGGAACCAGGCGGCCAGCCGGACGGTGTCCGCGTCGTCGGCGGCGTCGGCCAGCTCGTTCACCGTGCGCAGAACCTCGGTCAGATGACGCTGGTCGTGATAGTGCCGATGTTGCTCTGCGTAACGAGCCAGCAGATCATCGCCCAATGGCTGCGCGTGCGGCAGCAGGCGATTCCACTGGTCGCGCAGGTCCATGCCAGCGAGTCTCGCACCCCCGAGGAGCCTGTCACGACCGATCTCGGGGTCCCGGAGACTGTCGTGGCCAAAGCGATACCGGCTCGTCACCTGACCGCTTCGAAGGGTCCGCACAGCGCTGGTTACGTGCTGAGTCTTGCGCTCTGGATCACACTGAGTTAGCGCAAGGCGATGACAGCGTTGTCCCCGCTCACCAGCACCTGATTACCGACCGCATGGGCGTCGCGACTACAGGTGATTCCGAGTGGCAGCCGGACCTGCCGGAAGCCGGCCTGCTCGATGATGTTGGCCCAGCATGCTTCGGTGTCCCGGCTGAGCGAGATCACCCGCCCGTCCGGGGTGACCGTGACCTTGGCCCGCGGGTCGACGCGGGCGGTGGTCTGCCAAGCGGTCCGGCCGGTGGCGGTGTCGATCGCCGTGACGACCGTGTGCCGGTTCTGGATCGAGCTCGGTCCCGGACAGTCGACGACGATGAGGTAGCGGCCGGCCGGGTTCAGCAGTGTGCGACAGGCCCAGGTTTGCGGCACCGGCCACCGCCACTTGACCGCACCGGTCCGCGGCTCGATCGCCGTCAGCGCCTGCGGTACGTCGGAGTCGCCGCCCGGCTCGGCCACGACGACCAGTCCGCCGGCGACGACCGGACGGCGGTACGTGTCGGTCGCGGTCCTTGACCACAGCTTCTTGCCCGTCTTCAGGTCCAGCCCGGTCACCGCGTCGGCCTCGTCGCCGCAGTTGCCAAGGAATGCGACCACAGCGTCCGTTGTGGCGACCGCGCTCAGATCGGAGCAGTCGCCCGGCTCGAAGGTCCACCGCTCGTGACCGTCCGGGTCGAGCCCGTGCAGCTTGTCGGAGCCGTGCAGGGCGTGCTCGCCGGTCAGCAGGGGCTGTGCCTGCTGGATGAGGTGGTTGCGCGTCCGGCTGGGCCAGGCAGCCTTGCGCTGACCGGTGTTGGCGTCGAGCAACAGGTAGCCGACATCGGCGAACTCTGCGAGCACGTAGGCGCCGTCGCCGGTCGCCAGGATGGTCGGCCGCTCATCGGAGTCGGACCGGCTGTAGCGCCAGCGCAGATCACCGGTCGCGGCGTCGAGCATGTCGACGACACCGTTCGGGCGGGGGATCGCGATGCCGTACTGAGTGCTGATCGCTTCTTCCGCACCGGCGCCGAGAGTCGCTTTGCTCACCCAGGCGACCGTCCCGTTCAGAGACGACGGGATGGCCGTGCCGGCTGGCCGGGGTGATCGTTCGATCCGCTCGTTCGTGCTCAAGACGTAGTTGCGCGCCAGCGGCTGCACCACCAGCAGCAGCGTGAGCGCAACGACTCCCGGTACGGCGAGCCACGCCAACTGCTGTCCGAGGTTCCGGCTCGGAAGGAAGCGCGCGGTTCTCGTGCGCAGTAAGGAGCCAGCGAGCGCTGAGCCACCGGAGAGCAGCAGAAGCAGCAGTGCGGCGATCAGCAACGGCACTCGCAGACCCACGCCGACAGCTGGATTGGTGCGCGGCGCCTGGGCCCAAGCAATCAGCAGTCCGGTAACAGCAATCGCCAGTACGACGCCTGCGACCAAACAAGCTCGTTGACTCGAACTCCGCGCGCAGCGGAACAGCACCGGCGCGCTGATGAACGCCACCGCCGCCAAAGCGACCGGCGGCCAGCCGACTTCGCTCGGTGCGGTTGGGATCTGCCAGGAGGCACCGGCAGCTGCGATGGCGACCACAGTGGAGCCAATGGCGCAGAACATTGCCGTTGCGGTCAACGCGGCCTGCTGCCAGCCGCGCCAAGGTGCGGGGAGTTCGCTGTCGAGATTGGCCAGCTCTGTCTCAAGATTGACCCGGGCGACCGGACCGAGGCGTTGCCTGGCCAGCTGGGTCCGGTAGAGGTGGCCGTCGAGCAGTTGGCGCACATCGTTGTACCGCTGCTCCAGTGCGCTCCGGCGGTCGCCTGCATCCCGGCGTACCTCCGCTGCATGCACGGCGTACCGGACCGGGTCGGCGGAGAGGATGGCGTTGACCGCATCAAGCAGTACGTCGCCGTTCGCGTCTCGCCGAGGCGGTGCGTACGAGTCGGCCGGGGGTGCGGTCAGGTCGCCGGTCAGTCGAACCAGCCGGGCGACTTCGGCGACTCGGATCGCGGCGACGCCGTACTGGGGGAGGAGGCGTTCGGCCAGTCGGGCGGAGGCTTCGGCGTCCTCGGTGGGTGTCCCGCCGGGTTCGTGCACTGCGCGGTGGAACCAGGCCGCGAGCCGGACCGAGGCCGGGTCGGTCGACAGCTGGATCAGCGACTCCAGTGCGGTCAGCACGACCTCGAGGTAGTGGTCGCGATACGCGCGGCGGTTGCGCCCGACGTACTGAGTGATCAGCTCGTCGGCGAGTTCACCGGGACCGGGCACCAGGCCGTCCCAACGCGCGCGTAGCTCGACCACCGGGCCAGTCTGCCAGTCGCCGTCACTGCTCGGCCGACAGCACTCCGCTCAACAGTCCTGGGTACAACGCGTCGAGGTCCTCGCGGCGCAGACTGCTGATCCGCCGAGTGCCCTCAGTGTGAGTAGTCAGTACGCCGGCCTCGCGCAGCGTGCGCAGGTGGTGCGCCCGCGTCGACGGCGTGACCGGCAGCTCGATCTCACCACAGGCGATGCCTTCCGGAGTGTCCGCCAGCGCACGGACGATCTGCAGCCGGACCGGCTCGCCGAGCGCCTGCAGCACCGCCTCGACGCGGATCTCACCCCGGTCCGGCTGGGGGAGCTGTTTCCTGGTCATGTGTCCATAGTACGACGCTTATCGAAGTTCGATGACTTTCGTAGTACGATCTTCATCGAACTACTCGAATCGTCCCGGGAAGGACCTCATGTCCGCACGGATCTACCTGCTCGGTGCTGGTGCGTTCGCGGTCGGCACCAGCGCGTATGTCGTGTCCGGCGTGCTGCCCGATGTCACCGCCGAGCTCCACGTCTCGCTGACCGCCGCCGGTCAGCTCGCTACCGCGTTCTCTCTCGCGTACGCCGTCGGTGCGCCGATCCTGGCCACGCTGACCGGCCGGTGGGAGCGCCGTACGCTGCTGATCGCCGCACTCGTGCTGGCAGCGCTGGGCAACCTGATTGCCGCCGTGGCGACCAACTATCCGGTGCTGATGGCCGGGCGGGTGGTGGCTGCGTTCGGCGCTGCCGCTTACACACCTGCGGCCACGCTGTTCGCCACTGGCTTGCTGCCACCTGAGGAGCGCGGCCGGGCTGTCGCTGTCGTCTTCGGCGGTCTGACGTTCGCTCTGGTGCTCGGTGTGCCGGCCGGCAGCCTGCTGGGCCCGACCCTTGGCTACAAGGGCGTATTCGCACTCATTGCAGTTGTTGCGGTGCTGGTGGCTCTCGTCGAGCGGACTGCGCTGCCGAAGGTGCCTGCGCCACCTGTGGTCAGTTTGCGTGAGCGTTTCGCCGGACTGACCGATCGGCGTGTGCAGATCGTGCTGGCGATGTCGGTGCTCGGCGTACTCGGTGCGTTCAGCGTCTACATCTACATCGTGCCGCTGCTCAAGGAGACCGCCGGTCTGACCGGCAACGTCACCGGCGTACTGCTGCTGGTGTACGGCGTCGGCGCCGTGGTCGGCAACCTGATCGGCGGCCGCGCCACGGATCGCTTCGGCAGCATCCGCACGCTCATCGTGCTGCTGATCGGCATCATCCTCGCCGTCAGCACTCTGGACATCACGGCCCGCACCACGGTGGGCGCAGGCATCGCACTGTTCGTCTGGGGCATGTTCACCTGGGCCTTCAACCCGCCCATCCAGAACCTGCTGCTGGAGCTGGGCGGTGGTCTCCTGATCGCGCTCAACGCCTCGGCCATCTACCTCGGTGCCGGCCTGTCCGCGGTGGTCGGCGGGCTGGTGATCCAGGTGGCCGGACTGCAGTACCTGCCGCCGCTGGCCGCCGTACTGTCGCTGATCGTTCTGGGCCTGACACTGACCCTTCGGCGCGACCCTGCCCTCGAGGACATCGAGGACCTGGAGCACGTAGAAGCGGAGCCCATGGTGGTGTCGCCCTCCAGCTAGTGCAGGCTATCGGCCATGCGATTGCTGGCCGCCCTGATGCTGCTGACCACCTCGTTGACCGGAGCTGCTGACCCCACTCCGGTCATCGACGGGTGGAAGAGCTCCCCTGTGTACGTCGATCCGACGCAGCGCGCGCTGGTCCCGGACCGCGACGCGGAGGAGCTCAAGTCACGGGTCGCCGGGCAGACGCCGGCCATCCGGATCGCCGTGGTGCCGGCGGCTCTGCTCAACACCGGCGGTGGCGACAACGGCGCCGCGGCCAGGGCGTATGTGGATGCTCTGGTGGACAAGCAGGCCGCGGACGGCATCTACCTGGTGGTCTTCGGCGGTGCGCTGATCTGGGGGAGTGCGGTCGGTGTCGACGCCCCGATCGCGAGCATCCTCACCGAAGAGCTGGCCAGGCACAGCCGATCCGACCCGGTGGGCACGCTCAACGGCGTACTCGACCAGCTCGACGTACCGAAGGCTTCCAGTGGCCCGCCGGGATGGATCTGGCTGGCCGGGCTGGTCCTGGTGCTGCTCGCGGGTCTCGGCCTGCTCCGGCGCTGGTGGAAGAACCGGCCGGACAGCAATGACGGTCCGGCGCTGTACCGCCCGTCGTACGACGTCCTGCCGGACGAGGCCGACACACTCGCGGAGCGGCAGGCGCTGGCGCGTGAGGACGTCACGCGGTTCGGTGAGGAACTGGATGCCGCGGACGTGCGTCTGGAAGGCGTGGACAACGCGGCGGACGTGCAAGCAGCACTGGATGCGTACGCCGATGCCGGGCGAGTGGTCAACGGCGACCTGGACGACGACGAGCTGATCGACGTCCGTGCCCGCGTCGAGTACGGGCGCTGGCGGCTCGCTTGTGCGCAAGCAAAGGTCGCGGGCACACCCGCACCGCCGCGTCGCGCACTGTGCTTCTTCGACCCGGGACATGGTGTCTCGGTGACCGACTGGATGTTCACCCCCGGTGGCGGCCGGCCCCGGGAGATACCGGTCTGCAAGGCCTGTGAGAACCGACTCGCAAGGAGTGGACGATGAAGCGCCTTCTTGCCGTACTCGCCCTGGTGGCGATCCCGGTACTGCCCGCCCAGGCAGCAACAACCACGCCGAGCGACTACCTGAACGACGTCGCCCGAAACCTCGGTGACACTGGGGTCTGGGTCGACCCCGAGGTGAGCCAACTGAGCTCCAGCGAAGTCGCGGAGCTGGATGCGGCGGCCAAGAGGTCAGTAGCTCCGATGCGGATCGCGGTTGTTCCCGCGGCCAAGCTGAAGAACAGCAAGTACTCGTCTTCACTCGCCTGGGAGGGCGAAGAGATCGCCGACCAGTTGTACGACCGCGTCGGCGTCGAAGGCGTGTACGCCGTACTGGTCGACGCAAGATCGCAGAGCCAGGGCCGCGGCTTCCATGCTGTCCAGCGAGCCGACAAGGGACCGACGTACGACGTGGGCGGCGCGGTGGACGAGGCTGTCGACTGCTGCGCGCCGAACTACGAGAGCATGCTGGTGCGATTCATCCAGCGTGCTCAGGTGATCAACAAGCCCTGGTACGTCGATGTGGCGCCCTGGGCCGGCGGTGTGGTCGGACTGTGGGGACTGTGGTGGGGTGCAGTCACCTTCGGAGCGCACCGAGCGCGGCGGCGGGACGAGAAGGCGCACCTGGAAGTCACTCGGCCGATCCTCAACGAAGAGATCATCCAGCTCTCGCAGCAGATCGCTGCCCTGCCCGCGACGAACGACCCGCAGCAGGCGAAGCTCTCCAAGGATGTGCTCGACGCAGTGGAGAAGGCACGGCACCGGTTGGATGCGGCCAAGACCGACCCCGATGTCGAGGCAGTGACGACCCTGCTGGGCTCGGCCCGCTACGGGCTCGTCTGCATCGACGCAGTGCGCGCCGGCAAGCCGATCCCCGAGCCGACACCGCCGTGCTTCTTCGACCCGCGGCACGGACCCAGTGTGGCCGAGGTGGAGTGGCAGCCGGAAGGCGGCACGAAGCGCGCGGTGGACGTGTGCGCGGACTGCAAGCGGCGCGACGAAGCCGGTGAGAGCCCGCAGATCCGGATGCTCACCCTGCGGCGATCGCCCATGCCGTACTGGTCGTTCGGCGAGGAGATGGCCGCCTACATCGACGGCTACTGGTCGCAGGGCGCCGGACCGCGCTGGTGGTTCCCCGACCAGGAGGCTCGCCGGGCCGGTCAGGAGATGCGGTCGCGGTGGGGCTCCCGTCGCGCCGGGGCGCGGTTCGGGCGCCTCACCTCGAGTATCGGCTCGTCGGCCGACAGTTGGTCGTCGTCGTCCTCCGGGTCCTCCTGGGACAACGACAACGACAACGACAGCAGCGGTGGTGGCTGGTCGAGCGGGTCGAGCAGGCGGCGGCGCTCCTACTCGTCCCGGACGCGGTCCAGCGGTGGCGGCTCGTCACGACGTTCGTCACGTCGCTCAGGTGGGTCCCGCGGCTTCTGAGCTCTTCGGCACGGACAAGGCGACGGTCAGGTCCAGGACGGTCTGCGGGTCGTCCAGCCGGGTTCCATAGAGCTCACGGAGCTGCGTCATGCGGTAGCGGACCGTCTGCGGGTGGATGTGCAGAGCGGCGGCGACGTCGTCCCGACGGCCCAGGTGCAGCAGCCACTCGCGGAGCGTCTCGGCGAGACGGTCCGCGGTGGCCGGGCGCAGATCCTTGAGCGGTGCCAGCACCTGGCGCCGGAGGTCCTCAAGAGCCGTCGGATCGGCCGTCGCGACCAGCGTGGCGAGATGGCTCTCGGTGTCGACGGCTGCGTCGCCTTCGGCAGTGAGCTGGAGCCGACGCGCCTGCAGCGCGCGCAGGTACGACGTACGCACAGTCATCCACGGTTGAGCCGGACCGACGGTGGCCTGGCGGCCGCGGAGGTTACGCAGCAGCGCGGTCCGAGCCGAGCCGTCGGCATCGGGAAGTAGCAGCACACCGAGCTCGGCCGGGTCCTCCGCACCCAGGGGGGCAGCCAAGTCGCTCAGTTCGGCCAAGTCGTCGTCCGGATGCAGGGTTCGTGGATCCAGCGCACCGAGGAGGTCTCGCAGATGAGCGCTCGGCAGGATCACGGCGGTCAGCGTCCGCGGCGGCTCCCAGTCGGCCTGCTGGGCTCTGCCGACCAGCTGGTCGGGCGCGTCGCCGAGCAGGAGGCTGCGGCTCAGCGCCTGCAGATAGCGTTGCCGGACGCGGCCGGTGGTAGCCAGCTCGTCGGTGTGACCGGAGACGCTCGCCGCGGAGAGCTCGTCGATGTAGGCGAAAACCAGTTCGGCGAACCTGGCGATGGTGTCAGCAGGGAGTTCGGCCTCCACCGCGGTGCGGGACAGCTCGCGCCAGGACACTCGCGCGCCGACGCGATAGGCGGCGAGTAGAGCGTCCATGCTCCGGCCGCTACGGGCCTCGCCACGACCCAGAACGTACGCACCTTCCAGCGTGGGTGTGTGCGGCGTACCGGGCTCTCCGCTGCTGGCCAGCCGCAGGAAGCCGCCGAGGGCGAGCTGAACGGCGCCTTCGATCTTGGGTCCCATCGGTCCGGCCAGGGCGTTGGTATAGCCCGGAACCTCGGCGATGATCGCCGTCACCGTCCGGCCGGCGATCTCGGGCAGTCTGGTGCGGAGGAGATCGATTGCCGACTCGCCGAGCTCGAGTTCCGCGGCGCCGCGAGCTGTGCGGCTGGCGTGCGGCGCAGGGTCGGTTTCGGGCAAAACTGTTCCCTCCGAACAATTGCGACTTTCAGATTCACCGTCCTTGGTCATGAAACTACACCGCAGGTCGAGGATCCTGGAAGGCATGACCACCTTTGCCTCGGACCCCCGCGCGCGGCAGTCGCTCCGCGACCGGCTGCGTGACCGGGTCTGGCAGGTTGCGGCGGCGGCCACCCACCCGCGTGACCCCGCCGACTACCTGGACATGTTCCGACCGCTCCGGGCCGGTGCCGACCTGCGCGCCCGCGTGGTCGAGGTCCGCGCCGAGACCGGCAACGCGGTGACCGTCGTGCTGCGGCCCGGCGCCGCCTGGCGCGGCCACCGACCGGGTCAGTACGTCCGGATCGGCCTCGAGGTCGACGGCGTCCGGCTGTGGCGTTCGTACTCGCTGACCTCCGCGCCGGGCGAGGGGCTGATCGAGATCACTGCGAAGGCCGTGCCGGACGGCGTGGTCAGCGCGCACCTCGCGCAGGACCTGCGGCCGGGCCAGCTCGTGCACCTTGACCAGGCGGTCGGGGACTTCGTGCTGCCGGACCCGGCACCGGCCAAGATCCTGTTCGTCACCGGCGGCAGCGGCATCACCCCGGTGATGGGGATGCTGCGGGCCGGTATCGGCCGGCTCGAGGACGCGGTCCTCGTCCACTCCGAGGCCAACGCCGACGCGGTGATCTTCGGCGACGAACTGCGTGAATACGCCGCAGCCGGGCACCTGCGGTTGGTGGAGCAGCACACCGACACCCAGGGGAGACTCGACGTCGCCGCGCTGGCGGACGTCGTACCGGACCTTGCGGAGCGCGAGACCTGGGCCTGTGGACCGGCGGGTCTGCTCGATGCACTGGAAGAGCAGTGGTCGGGCGTGCTGCACACCGAGCGGTTCCGGACCGCACTGGCCGAACCCGGCGAGGGCGGCAGCGTCACCTTCTCGGCGACCGGTACGACGGTCGAGCTCGACGGTACGACGCCGATCCTCGACGCCGGCGAGCAGAACGGCGTACTGATGCCGTCCGGCTGCCGGATGGGCATCTGCTTCTCCTGCGTGCTGCCGCTGCGCTCCGGCTCGGTGCGCGACCTCCGGACCGGAGAGGTCACCACCGCCGCACCCGGTGACGGCGTACTCGTTCAGACCTGCATCTCGGCCGCGGCCGGCACCTGCGACATCGACTGTTGAGGAAGAGACCCATATGACTGTTCTGCAGAAGAAGGCCGGCAACCAGGTCGACCACCTGACTCCCGAGGACATCGAGGAGATCGGCCGCCGTCTGGACGAGATCCGGGCCGAGGTGATCGCCACCCGTGGCGCCCGCGACGCGGCGTACATCCGCAAGGTGATCAGCGTGCAGCGCAAGCTGGAGCTGGGCAGCCGCGCGGTGCTGTTGCTCTCGATCTTCCCGCCGGCCTGGCTGATCGGTACGGCGGGCCTGTCGGTGGCCAAGATCCTGGACAACATGGAGATCGGCCACAACATCCTGCACGGCCAGTGGGACTGGATGCGCGACCCGAAGATCCACTCGACCACCTACGAGTGGGACCACGCGTCGCCGGCCGAGCAGTGGAAGCACGCGCACAACGACCTGCACCACACGTTCACCAACGTGGTCGGCAAGGACAACGACCTCGGCTACGGCATCATGCGCGTCGACGAGGACCAGCGCTGGTACCCGCTCTACCTGGCGCAGCCGTTCTGGAACTTGGTCAACGCCCTGTTCTTCGAGTACGGCATCGCGGCCTACGACCTCGAGCTCGGGAAGAACCTGGCCACCAAGAAGCGCCGCCAGGACCCGGACTTCAAGGCGCGTGCCAAGCAGGTGCTGAAGAAGATCCGCGGCCAGATGACCAAGGACTACGTCGTGCACCCGCTGCTGTCCGGACCGTCGGTCCTGCACACGCTGGCGGCGAACGCGGTCGCCAACCTGGTCCGCAACGTCTGGTCCCACTCCGTCATCATGTGCGGGCACTTCCCCGAGGGCGTCGAGACCTTCGAGAAGAAGTCGATCGACGGTGAGACCCGCGGCGAGTGGTACCTGCGCCAGATGCTCGGCTCGGCCAACATCAGCGGCAACCGCGCGATGCACATCATGACCGGCAACCTGTCGTACCAGATCGAGCACCACCTGTTCCCGGACCTGCCGAGCAACCGGTACCAGGAGATCGCGCCGAAGGTGCGGGCGATCTTCGACGAGTACAACCTGCGCTACACCACCGGACCGCTGCCGAAGCAGGTCGCGTCGGCGTGGGCGAAGGTGTTCCGGCTGTCGCTGCCGAACGACTTCGCGGCTAAGTTGCGGCTAGGACGTCCGGTAGTTCCTGCTCGTGGAGAACTGCCAGCGACGTGACGGCACGGGTGAGGCAGACGTAGAGCCGGCGGAGGCCGGTGCGCTCGTCGGCCTCACCCGCCACGATGCCGGCCGGCTCCACCAGCACCACGTGGTCGAACTCGAGACCCTTGGCCAGTGACGCCGGTACGACGTCCAGGTGCGACTCGACGTCGTCCTCGTCACCGAGTACGGCGAACGTGAGCCCCTGCTCCTGCAGTGCCTTCCGCGTGGCCGGTACGAGCGCGTCGGGGACGATCATGCCGATCGAGCCGAGTCGGGCGGACACGTCACTGACTGTCTTCACTGCGGCTGCGAGGCTGTCGCTGACCCGGCTGATCGTGAGCTCACCGCGCGCACGCCGTACGGCGGTCGGAGGCGTGAGGTGGGGCGCGATGATCGGCAGCAGGCGAGCGGCGTACTCGATCACTTGACCGGGGACTCGGAAGCCTGCGGTCAGCTCCTCGGTGTGGGCACCGGACTTGCCCAGGTGCTTCAGGGCCTCGTCCCACGACGGTGTGGCCCACGGGGTGGTGCCCTGCGCGATGTCGCCGAGCACTGTCATCGATCCGGTCGAGCACCTGCGGCCCACCGCGCGCAGCTGCATGGCAGACAGGTCCTGCGCCTCGTCCAGCACCACGTGGCCGAGTGACGGCGTGCGGTCGACCAGGTCGGCGATCTCGTCGATCAGAGTGGCATCGGCAACCGACCACTTGGCCGCACCAGCAGAACGCGGTGCCTTCGCCCAGATCAGCATCGCCTGCTCTTCGTCGGTCAGGATGCCGTCGGCGTGCCGGGCGAGCAGTTCCGGCTCGGTGTAGAGGCGGAACAGCAGCTTGGCCGGGTCCACGGCCGGCCACAGCGCTTCGGCGTACTGCTTGACCGGACGGCTGCGAGCCACAGCGTCTTGAACGCGGTCGTCCGGTGAGTCACCGGCCGCCTCCATCCGCAGCAGTACGGCGTGCGCCAGCCGCTGCGGCAGCATCGCTCGACCGGCGCCGTACCGGATGCCGCGGGTGCGCAGCTCGGTCACCAGCTCCTCGGCCTGGTACGCCGCCACGCGCCAGCGGTGCGAGCCGCGCGGTACGACCAGCGCCTCCTCGGGCGTCCGCACCTGCGACCAGACAGCCCGGTGCAGCACCTCCGCCATCCGGGCATCACCCTTCAGTACGTCGAGCGCCGCCGGACCCGGCCCGGTCACCTTCACATGGGCGACCAGCTCCTCGACGGTGGTCTGCTTGGCTTCGATCTCGCCCAGCGCGGGGAGTACGTCGCCGATGTAGCGCAGGAAGCTCGCGTTCGGGCCGACCACCAGGACTCCGGCCCGGCTGAGCTGGTCCCGATAGGCATAGAGCAGGTACGCCGCCCTGTGCAGGCCGACTGCGGTCTTCCCGGTCCCCGGCGCGCCCTGAACGCAGATCGTCTCCTCGACGCCGGCGCGGACGATGACGTCCTGCTCGGGCTGGATGGTCGCCACGATGTCGCGCATCGGGCCCGAGCGTGGTCGCTCGATCTCAGCGTCGAGGATGTCGCTGTGCTCCTCGACGGGCGCGGCGGAGGTCAGGTCCTCGTCCTCGAAGGCGGTCAGCTCGCCGTGGGTGAAGCCGAACCGTCGCCGCGCGCCGACCCCCATCGGCTCGGTCCGGCTGGCCCGGTAGAACGGCACCGAGATGTCCGCCCGCCAGTCGATCACCATCGGCTCGCCCTGGTCGTCGTTCACGTGCCGGCGACCGATGTGGAACGTCTCCGGAGCGGGGTCGACGTAGTCCAGCCGACCGAAGAACAGCGGGACCTCCGGGTCGTCCTCGAGCTCCTTCATCCGCCGCCAGATCGCAGCCTTCAGAAACTCTTCGCTGACCGGGTCCGCGCTGTGGATCTCCAGGGCGCCGGTCTTCTCCCGCATCTTCGCCAGTGCGGCCCGGGAGTCCTTCAGATAGTTCTTCTCGGCCTGGAGGGTGTCGGACGTGTCTGCGGGCATGAGTGACCTCCAGCAGGGGGTGGGGGGCTCGGCTACGTTACTTGAGCACCTGCCGGAGCGGTACCGAATTACGAGTCCGCGGCAGGTCGTCGTGCAGACCCCGGCGGAGCAATAGCGGCAGGCAGGCGGCCAGCAGCACCAGAGCCACCAGTCCGTCCAGCCAGTAGTGGTTGGCGGTCATCACGACCACCGCGAAGGTGATGATCGGGTGGGCGAGCCACAGCCACCGCCAGCGGGACCGGGTGATCAGAATCATCGACAAGGCGATCAGTGCCGCCCAGCCGACATGCAGGCTCGGCATGGCGGCGAACTGGTTCACCACGCTGCTGGACCGGTCCGCGCCGTACACGGATTGGCCGAAGGCCAGCCCGGTGTCGACGAAGCCGGGCATCATCCGCGGCGGTGCGAGCGGGAACGCGATGTGACCGATCAGGGCGAGTCCGGTCAGCGCTGCGATCGTCCACCGCACGTTCGAGTACGCCTTCGGGCGCCAGATGCTCAGCCAGAGCAGTACGGCGCCGGTGAGCGGCGCATGCACGGAGGCGTAGTACAGGTTCGCCGACTGGACGAGATGCGGGACGCTGAGCGCGGCCTGCTGGATGCTGACCTCGTTGGGCAGATGCAGCCAGCTCTGAAACGACAGCACCTCGCGGGCATGGTCGAAGGCCGAGCCGGTGTGTTTCGCGGCGATCTGCCGCCCGGCGCTGTAGACGCCGAACAGCGTCGCCAGCAGCACCGCCTCCCGAATCACTCGCCACACTGTCGTCCGGCGGTGTTCCGCGCCGACCCCCGTCAGCCCCTCCAGCGCTTGCGTCCCCATACCTCTCGACGGTACCTGCCGTTCCCTCAGGTTTTGCCCAGGCGCAACCCTGACGTTGCCCGGGGCAACCCCCGAGGAACCGTCCGTGACGGGACCGTCATGGCGCCGAGATCAACCCTTCACGGCGCCGGTCAGCACGCCCTTGGCGAAGTGCCGCTGCAGGAACGGGTAGACCAGCAGGATCGGGACGATCGACACCACCAGGATGGCCATCTGGATCGAGGCCTGCGGCGGCAGCAGTTCGGTCCCCAGCTCGGCGCTGCCCAGCTGAGTGTCGTTGATCACGTACGTCCGGAGCACCAGTTGCAGCGGCCAGAGCTTGCTGTCGTTCAGATAGAGCAGTGCGGAGAAGAACGCGTTCCAGTACGACACCGCGTAGAACAGCCCGATCACCGACAGCACCGCCTTGGACAGCGGCAGGACGACGTACCCGAAGGTCTTGAGCTCGCCGGCGCCGTCCATCCGGGCGCTCTCGATCAGTTCACCCGGCAGGTTCATGAAGAACGCGCGCAGGACGACCACGTTGAACGCACTGACCATGGTCGGCACGATCAGCGCCCAGATGCTGTCCAGCAGGCCGGCGCCCTTCACCACCAGGTACGTCGGGATGATGCCCGGCGAGAACAGCATGCTGAACAGGACCACCAGCAGGATCGGCCGACCGGCCACGAACGACGGTCTGGAGAGTGCGTAGGCCAGCAGACACGAGACGGTCAGACTGAGCAGCGTTCCGACCACGGTCACGAAGACACTGATCAGCAGCGCCTGAGTCACCACGCCACCGGCGAACAGCGACCGGTACGCCGCGAAGTCGATCGACTCGGGCAGCAGAACCAGTCCGCCGGACTCGTTGATCTGCTTGTTCGGTGCGACGCTCGTGGAGATCACTCCGACGAACGGAATGATCACCACCGCGCAGAACACCAGCAGCACAACGCCTTTGAAGGCACGCATCGGCCAGGACGGCGCCGGCACACCTTGGACGATCCTGCGCGTCATCTGCTGTAGACCCCTTGCTCACCGAAGATGTGGGCGACCTTGTTCGCTGCCAGCACCAGAGCGACTCCGACGAGGCCCTTCACCAGGCCGACCGCGGCTGCCACTCCCCAGGCGCCACCCAGTACGCCGTTGTTGTAGACGTAGGTGTCCAGGACCTCACTGACGTCACGGCCGACCGCTTGCTGCTGCAGGATGATCTGCTCGAAGCCGACGGTCAGTGAGTCACCGAGCCGCAGGATGAACAGCAGAATGATGATTCCGCGCAGTCCGGGCAGAGTGATGTGCCAGAGCTGCCGCATCCGGCTCGCACCGTCCACACTGGCCGCTTCGTACAGCTGCGAGTCGATCTGGGACAGTGCGGCCAGGAACAGGATGGTGGCCCAGCCGGTGTCCTTCCAGATGATCTGCGACGTGAGCAACACATGGAACAGCTCTGAGTTGCCGATGATGTTCAGCGTGCCCAGGTCGTGCGACCGCAGGTAGTTGTTCAGCAGTCCGCTGCCACCGAGCATCTGCTGGAACAGCGCGACCACGATCACCCAGGACATGAAGTGCGGCAGGTAGAGGATGCTCTGGGCGATCCGCTTGATCCGCTCGGAGAACAGCGAGTTCAGCAGCAGGGCCAGCAGAATCGGTGCCGGGAAGACGAAGACCGACTGCAGGCTGGTCAGGATCAGCGTGTTCTTCAGCGCCCGCAGAAACGCCGGATCACCGGTGAAGATCACCGAGAAGTTGCTCCAGCCGGACCAGTCGCTGCCGCCGATCCCGAGGAACGGCTGGTAGTCCTTGAAGGCGATCACGTTGCCCAGCAACGGGACGTAGTGGAACGCCACGATCAGTGCGGCACCGGGCAGTGCGAACAGCAGCAGCACCCGGTCCCGGCCGAGCCGATGCCAGAGACTCATCTACTTCCCTGCCGCGTCGGCCAGTGCCTGCTCGAGCTCGGAGCGGATCTTGTCGCCCCCGGCCGACTTCCAGTCCGCCACGCCACGCGCCCAGTCCGAGACCGGCTTCTTGCCCTGGACGATCTGCGTCTCCAGGTCGGTCATCGTCTTGCCGAGCTGTGCCTGCTTCTTCGACTGAGTGTCGGAGTACAGCCCGTACGACGCGTCGCGCACCAGCCGCTTGGCGAGCTTCTGCTGGATGGCGTGCTGCTTGCGCGGCACATCCGGCTTGCCGGCCCAGTAGAGCGCCAGAGGTGAGTCGCTGATGTACTGCAGGCCGATACCGGTTTCCACGACACCTGCCTTGGTCGGCACCGGATCCGTTCCCTGCAAGGCATAGTGGCGGCCGGCGACGCCGTACTTGCGGAACAAGTACTCCTCGGTGCCGAACGGTGCAGCCATCCAGTTGGCGATCTTGAGGAGTGTCTCCGGGGTGTGCTTGCTGTCCTTGCTGAACGCGGTGACGTTGTTCAGCGCCCCGCCCATCCACGGGGTGCCGCTGGGCACGTCGAGCATGTTCACCGCGAAGGAATCACCTGCTGTGTTGTCGGCGTAGTACTGGTTCCAGGCGACGAAGCTGTCGTAGTCGAAGACCGCAGTACCGGCGTTGAACCACTGCTTGCGCGCACTGGCCTTGTCGTTGAACGCATCCGGGTTGATCACTCCGGCGGCGACCATCTTGCGCGCCGACTCGAGCGCTTCGGTGTTTGCCGGGTGCTCGTAGCTGGAGCTGAACTTGCCGCCCTCCTCGGACCAGACGTTCGGTACGCCGAGCATTTGGCGGACGGTGGACAGTGGCACACGTGTCCAGGCCCACTTGTTCTGCCTGGCGGCAGTCAGTTCCTTGGCCAGGCTGAAGAACTCCTCGAAGTTCTTCGGTGCGGGATCCTTGATGCCCTTGGCGGTCAGCAGGTCCTCGCGATAGAGCACCCCTGACGTCCGGGACATGCCGCGCGGCACGGGGACGCCGTAGATGGCGCCGTTGAAGACGCAGCCCTTCCAGTAGTCCGCCGGGATGTTGGCCAGGAACGGGTACTTCTTGATCGCGTCACCGGACAGGTGCTCGGTGAGATCGAGGCACTTCGCCTTCACCAGCCCCGGAATCTGTGCGGTGTCCACCGGGATGTTGAGGATGTCCGGCAGATCACCACCGGCGATCCGGGTGGCGAACTTGTCCTTGTACTCGTCGTTGGACGCCATGCTGATCTGCAGCTCGGAACCGAGCCGGTCGTTCAGCGCCTGCCAGAACTGGTTGCGGTCCGCGGTCGGCGGGATGGCGCCCGGGATGTTCGTCAGGAACGTGATCGGCCGCCCGTCGCCCGGCGCCTCGGTGATCGCGCGGACCGGGTTCGCGGGGTACTTGAGGAAGGCGTCCAGCACCACGCCGTCACCGGGCAGGTCGGGCGTGACGCCGGCGTACTTCGTGTACGTCGGCAACGCCACGGCGCGGTTGGCGGCCGCGGTGTTCTTCGGGCCGGACGAACACCCGGTGACCGCGACAGCGGCGGCGGCCAGTCCGCCGCCGAGGAACGTGCGTCTGCTGACGGACATCTTCGAGCCTCACCTTCCATCGGAAGGCCACACGATGACATAGTACGTCCTATGTCTTCAAGACTCGGGGTCGTCTTCGACCCGGCCGGCAGCGGCTATCACACGTTCCGCATCCCGGCCGTGGTGGCGCGAGGTGAGCTGGTGCTCGCTTTCTGCGAGGGGCGACGCCATGGCTCCGGGGATTCGGGCGAGATCGAGCTGGTACTGCGGCGGTCGCTGGACGGCGGTCGGACGTGGCTACCGCTGCAGGTGGTGCTCGCGGTGCCCGGGAAGACCTGTGGCAACCCGGCGCCCGTGTTCGACCCGGCCAGTGGCGACGTCGTACTGGTGTCGGTGCAGAACGACGCCGAGGCCGTGGAGTCGGCGCTGTCCCGGGAGAGCGATGGTCGATGTGTCTTCGTGCAGCGCTCCGCCGACGCCGGTACGACGTGGAGCGCGCCGGTGGAGATCACCGAGCAGGTCAAACCGGCGGACTGGGGTTGGTACGCGACTGGTCCCTGTCACGCGATCGCCTTGCGCAGCGGACGTCTGGTGGTCCCGGCGAACCACTCCGCGCTGCCGGACGGAGTGAACGGCGGCCACTGCATCGTGAGCGACGACGGTGGCCACACGTGGTCGGTGGGGTTCGTCGATCGCAACGACGGACCGGAGATCAACGCCAACGAGACTGCGGTCGCGGAACTGCCTGATGGCCGCTTGTACTTCAACGCGCGCAACCACCTCGGGACCGGGCCGGCCCGGGTCCACGCGTGGTCGTCGGACGGTGGTGCGACGCTCGAGGCGCCGTACGGGGGGATTCCGGAGGTCACCGCACCGGGGATCCAGGGGAGTGTGCTCGCACTGCCCGACGGACGATTGTTGCTCTCGACACCGACCGATCCGGCGGTGCGGCGGAAGCTGACCGTCTTTGTGAGCTCCGACGCCGGTGCGTCGTGGGAGCCCTTGCTGGTCGTGCATCCCGGGATGGCCGGGTACTCCGACCTGGTACTGCTCGCCGACGGCTCGGTGGGGATTTTCTACGAGGCCGGTGAGACCTCGTCCTTCGCTGCTCTGCGCTTTGCCACATTCGCCCTTTGACCGTTGGGAGCTCGTCTTGCTGTCTGGTGTCGTACCTCCGCTCGTCACACCGCTCACTCCGTCGTACGACGTCGACACGGGATCGCTGGCGCGGTTGATCCAGTACCAGCTGGCCGGGGGAGTGAACGGCGTGTTCGTCCTCGGCACCTCTGGTGAGGGGACGTTTCTAACCGACGAACAACGGCAGGTCGTGCTGGAAACCGTTGTGGGTGAGGTGAGTGGGCAGGTGCCCGTGCTGGCTGGTGTGATCGACACTTCGACCGCCCGGGTCAGTGCACACGTTTCCGCGGCTTTGAAGGCCGGTGTGGACGGGCTGGTCGCCACAGCGCCGTTCTATGCCGCAACACATCCGGCAGAGATCGAGCGTCACTTCACTCGGTTGGCTGCGCTGGCTGGCGAGAAACCCTTGTATGCCTATGACATCCCGGTGCGCGTCGGAACGAAGCTGCCGACCGCACTGGTCGTTTCACTCGCTCAAGCCGGAGTGATCGCTGGTGTGAAGGACTCCAGCGGTCAGGAGCCCAGTCTGCGGCGGCTGGTGATGGAACGGCGTGACGCCGGGCTGAAGGAGTTCGCCATCATGACCGGCTCCGAGGTGGCGGTCGACTCCGCACTCGCCTTCGGGGTGGACGGCGTCGTACCGGGGTTGGGCAACGTGGACCCGGCCGGCTACGTGCGGCTGTTCGCTGCCTCCAGTGCCGAGGCGTGGGCCGAGCAGGAGCGGCTGATCCGCCTGTTCGACATCGTCGACGTGGCGGACCGCTCTCGGATGGGCGCCAGTTCGGCCGCACTGGGCGCCTTCAAGGCCGCGCTCTACCTGCTCGGCGTCATCGACTGCCCGATCACGGCGTACCCGTGCATCCCCCTCGACGAGCACGAGATCAACGCGCTACGTCCCCTGCTGGAGCAGGCCGGATTACACTGACCGTCGTGACAAGGCCACGCGGTGCGGCGGGGAACCAGAGCTTCATCCGCGACCAGATGAAGTCGTTCATCCTGGAGCGCGGTCTGAAGGCCGGTGACCCGCTGCCCAACGAGCAGGACCTGATGGCCCAGCTCGGCGTCGGCCGGCACCCGCTCCGGGAGGCGATGAAGGCCCTGCAGGCGGTCGGCATCATCGAGATCCGCCACGGCTACGGCACCTACGTCGGCGAGGTGTCGCTGCAGTCCCTCGAGGACGGCCTCGCCTTCCGCATGTCCCAGTCGATGGCCGGCGACCTCCGCGACGTCCAGAACGTCCTGGAGGTCCGCCAGGCCCTCGAAGTCGGCCTCGCCGAGGACGTCGTCGCCCACTTCAGCACCCACGGCGCCGGCACCCTCGAAGAGCTCGTCGAGAGCATGGAAGCCAAAGCCGCCTCCGGCAGCTACTTCCCCGACGAGGACTGGGCCTTCCACCAGGCCCTCTACGAGCCGCTCGGCAACGCCCTCGTCATCGACCTGCTCTCAGTCTTCTGGCGCACCTTCGCCGACGTCGACGCCCGCCTCCCCGGCGCCCGCTACACCCCCACCGACGCCGCCGCCTGGCACCGAGACCTCCTCGACAAACTCAAGTCCGGCGACCCCGACGCCTTCGCCCGCTCCATGAAGTCCCACTTCAACGGCATCCACACCAGGCTGTCGTAGCGCTCTACGCGAACAGGTTCTCGGCGTCGACGATGGTGTAGGCGTAGCCCTGTTCGGCGAGGAAGCGCTGGCGGTGGGCGGCGAACTCGGCGTCGATGGTGTCGCGGGCGACGATCGAGTAGAAGCGGGCGGTGCGGCCGTCGCCCTTGGGGCGGAGGACGCGGCCGAGGCGCTGGGCCTCTTCCTGGCGGGAGCCGAAGGTGCCGGAGACCTGGATGGCGACCGAGGCCTCGGGGAGGTCGATCGAGAAGTTGGCGACCTTGCTGACGACCAGGCGGTTGATCTCGCCGGTGCGGAAGGCGTTGAAGAGGCGCTGGCGCTCCTTGACCGTGGTCTCGCCCTTGATGACCGGGCAGTCCAGGCGCTCGCCGAGCTCGTCCAGCTGGTCGATGTACTGGCCGATCACCAGTAGCGGCTCGCCGTCGTGGTGTTCGGCAATGCGCTTGACCAGGCGGGACTTGGCCGGTGTGGAGGCGGCCAGGCGGTAGCGGTCCTCGGGCTCGGCGGTGGCGTAGACGAACCGCTCGGTCTGCTCCAGGTCGACGCGCACCTCGATGCAGTCCGCCGGGGCGATCCAGCCCTGCGCCTCGATGTCCTTCCAGGGCGCGTCGTACCGCTTCGGGCCGATCAGTGAGAACACGTCGCCTTCGCGACCGTCCTCACGGACCAGAGTGGCGGTCAGACCGATCCGGCGCCGGGTCTGCAGGTCGGCGGTCATCCGGAAGATCGGCGCCGGCAGCAGGTGGACCTCGTCGTACACGATCAGGCCCCAGTCGCGGGCGTCGAACACCTCCAGGTGCGTGTAGACGCCCTTTCGGCGCGTCGTCATCACCTGGTACGTCGCGATCGTCACCGGCCGGATCTCCTTGCGGGCACCGGAGTACTCGCCGATCTCGTCCTCGGTGAGGCTGGTGCGCTTGAGCAGCTCGTCCTTCCATTGCCGCGCCGACACCGTGTTGGTGACCAGGATCAGCGTGGTCGCGGAGGCCTGTGCCATCGCGGCAGCGCCGACGATCGTCTTGCCGGCCCCACAGGGCAGTACGACGACGCCCGAGCCACCGTGCCAGAACGACTCGACCGCCTGCTCCTGGTACGGCCGCAGCTCCCAGCCGTCCTTCACCAGGTCGATCTGGTGCGCCTCGCCGTCGACGTACCCGGCGAGGTCCTCGGCCGGCCAGCCGAGCTTCAGCAGCGTCTGCTTGAGGTGACCGCGCTCCGAGGGGTGCACCAGCACGGTGTCGTCGTCGACGCGCGCGCCCAGCATGGGCTTCACCTTCGCGGAGCGCAGCACCTCCTCCAGCACCGGACGGTCGGTCGTCACCAGCACCAGTCCGTGCTGCGGGTGCTTCTCCAGCCGCAGCCGCCCGTAGCGATCCAGCGTCTCGGCGATGTCGACCAGCAGCGAGTGCGGCACCGGGTAGCGGCTGTAGCGCAGCAGTACGTCGATGACCTGCTCAGCGTCGTGCCCGGCGGCCCGTGCGTTCCACAGGCCGAGCGGAGTCAGCCGGTAGGTGTGCACGTGCTCGGGAGCCCGCTCCAACTCGGAGAACGGGGCGATGGCCTTGCGGCACTCCCCGGACTCCGGATGTGCAGTCTCCAGCAGCAGAGTTTTGTCCGACTGCACGATCAACGGCCCGTCCGTCACCCGTTACTCCCCATCCTCGATGCCCGACCCTCCATTGTGCCCCCACCCGCCAAACGGGGGTCAGCCCTCGATAGCGCGGGCGCTGGAGATGCGGTGCAGGGCGTAGGTGTGCGGCTGGTTCGTGCTCGGGTCGTACGCCGTGAGCCAGCCGTCGGCCACCCGGGTCGGCTCGACGATCCGCTCCGAGGCGGTGCCGTTGTGGTCGACGTACGAGATCCAGGTGCGGCTGTGCGCCTCGGCGGCATTGGTCAGTACGGCGATCGTCTCGGCCGGAGCCGTCGGTTCGGAGGCGAGGTCGTCGGCCGGGCGGTCCGCGGCCAGCCGGTCACCGGCGCGCACCTTCTCGATGACCGCCTTCACCTGGTCCTCGGTCAGGTCGACCGCGCTGTCGGCGAAGTCCCGGCTGGTACGGCGACGCGGCGGGTCCCCACGCCGAGTGGCAGCCGTGCTCACATGCACCACGCCGTCGAAGGTCTCGGCCAGCGGCGCCAGCCCGGCCTCGCGAAGCCGGCTGAGCACCATGTCCGGCGGCGACGGCGACACGACCACAGTCGGCGCCAGTCTCCGGAACCGCACGCCGGGAAGGTTCGAACTCACCAGCTGCGTGAGCACGTCCTCGTCATCACACCGCAGGTACGTCGACGCCGTCCCCAACCGCAGTACGCCGTGCCGCCTGGCCACGTCGTCGACCAGGTACGTCAGCGGCTGCGGCACCGGCGTACGGGAGTGTTCGGCCAGCCACTTGTGCAGTTGGTCCGCGGTCCGGCCCAGGTCGAACGCACGCCGTACCGAGCTTTCGCTGAAGCGGTAGACCGCAGCACCGCCCTGCGACTCGACATCGGCCATGGCGGAGAGGTCGTCCTGCACCGAGCGAACCAGCGGTCCGGGTGCCACTGCGGTCAGGTCGGCCTGCAGCAAGATCTCTGACACCGGCTCTGGCACGAGGGGACCGATGGCCTTGGCCAGTGCATCGACTGTCGGCTCCTGCTCGAGGAGTGGTCGCCCGTGGCTCGCCAACGCGCCAAGCCCGGTCAAGCCGAGCAGGGCGGCTTCGGTGAGCGTCCACTCGACCAGCTCGTCCCGGAACTGTCCGCCGCGCCGCGGCCGATGCCAAGCGACCCACGTCACCACCGCATGCGTGTTTGGTGCGATGCCGGTCGGAGTCTCGCCCAGAGCGTTCAGCGTAAGCACTCGAACCTCAGGAGCGAGCAGACGCTCCAAGTCGGGTGCGAGGGCGTTGATCAGCCGCTCGCGCGCAGCTGCTGTCGACCCGCCGGAGTCGCGGCGACCGATCAGCCCGATCGCGCGCATCCCGCCGAACCACGCTGTCACGAGCTGGGCCCAGCGATGGGCGACATCGAGATCGAGCCAGTC
Source organism: Kribbella sp. NPDC005582 (assembly GCF_040605415.1). Lineage (NCBI taxonomy): Bacteria > Bacillati > Actinomycetota > Actinomycetes > Propionibacteriales > Kribbellaceae > Kribbella > Kribbella sp. NPDC005582. Next base: position 885,124 of record NZ_JBEXCU010000001.1, on the reverse strand, counting down.
GTCGTACGCGTTCGTCGGCAGCCACAGCTCATTGGTGCCGACCTCGACTGCAGCGACCAGTCCGGCCGCGTACGCGATCTCCAGCACCGCTGCGGTCGTTGACTCTTCCGCACCGATCTTTCCGGCCAGGCTGCGCAGCTCCCGGACGCCGATTCCACCAGTGCGCAGCACCGGCGGCGGTTCGAGCCCGAACTGCTCCAGTGCCCGGTCGACAAGACGCACCAGATCCAGCGCTGCTCCGGCGGCTGCTCGGTCGACGATCGAGGCCATCACTGTCTTGCCGTCCAGCGGCGGCGGTGTGGGACGCGTTGACGCAAGCACGCGTCCGCCACGCAGGTGCAGTCCGATCTGCCGCGGCAGGATCACTGTGTTCGGATCACGCGGTACGACGAGACCGCGGGCGAGCAAGCGCTCGACCGGGGTCCGTGCGGACGCGATCGTCACCGGGCGTTCGGCCTTCTCGACCGTTCCGGTCGGGGGACCCCAGGTGAGCTTGTCGAGCACCTCACGCGCTTCCGGACCGGCCTCCTCGATCAGCTTGTCCAGATCGCCGAAGTGCCGGGTGGTGATCGGGCCGAGGCCGGCCGGTGTCGGCCCAAGGAGCTCGTGCACGGCCCGGATCGGTCGCAGGTCGTCCTCGGTACCCCAGACCAGGGCGAGGTTCAGCAGCTCCGTCACCCGGGGCTGCACGACCTCGACCGGCTGGTCGACCCCGGCGGCCAGATCGGCCAGTGTCACCGGCTCGGGCAGCGCGGACAGCGCCTCCAGCAGGTCCACACCGAACTCGTCGAGCCGGTTGATCGCCCGCGCCGCCGAGGCGTTCGTGGTGGCGCGGGCAGCCAGCTGACTGGTGTCGGCCGGGATCGGCATCGCCAGGTCAGGCCGGTGCTGGAGCAACGTCCCCAGGGCAGCGTCGTCCCAGCCGCGCAGCGCCTCGGCCAGCGTGCGTGGGCGGTACCGCTCGGACGTGGTCATCCCTCCAACGGTACGGCGCATCCCAGCCGATCACTAACCGCTGGTCCGTCCGCTGGCCTATTCCGCAGCTCCCGCGTGGCCGATGCGGCGGAAGCCGACGCGCTCGTAAACCGCTGCGACGGCATCACTCTCCGCCGAGAGCAGCAGCAGCTCGACGCCGTTGTCGAAGGCGTGCTCGGCCAGTGCCGACGTGACGGCGGCGGCCAGGCCCCGGCGGCGCATCGAGGGCAGTGTGGCGACCCCGACGATCTCCGAGGCCGGTCCGACTGGCTGGTGCTGCCCGGTGGCGACCATGCCGTCGTCGGTGAACGCTCCGGCCGACACCGTCACGCCGCGCGCGATGCGGTCCGTCACACCCGCGATCAGCTCGTCGGTCAGCTCAGCCGCGGCCGCATCCCGCTCAACAGGTCCGCCGGCGCCAACCGCCGTACCGGGGTCGCCGAAGGCCAGGTGCTGCACAGCTCGTCCTTCTCGGACCAGGGCGGGGTCGGCGGGCAGGATCTCGACCCGTGCGTCCACGGCCACCGGCTTGAGGTCAGCACGCTCCATCACCAGCAGCGGGTGCTCGATCACCGTCAGCCCGGCTGCGGCCGCCGCCGGTCCCAGTGACGGACACGCCTCGACGACCCACTCGAAGTTCAGCGGCAGGTTCAGTTCCGCGCACCGGGCGCGCACCGCCTCCACATCCTCCGGTGCGACGGTCACACCGGCCCGGGGACGCGCGTAGTACGGCCAGATCGTCGTACTCCGGAACAGCGTGAACGGACCGACCTCCTCCGGCTCGGAGCCGGACAGGGGAACGGTGTGGAGGTACTCGTCGACTGTGGTGATCATGGCCACGCAGTGAACCACCAGTCGGGGGGCAGCGCCACGAATTAACTTCCCGCCGCGACACATGTCGATTTCTGCCGGACAGCTCCGACGTAGGGGCAGAGACAACGAGCAGGAGGACTTCGATGGAGCATGTGACGTCGGCGGACGGTACGGCGATCGCCTACGAGCGACTGGGCAGCGGAGAGCCGGTGATTCTCGTGCCGGGCGCACTGTGCGACCGCAACGCGCTCAAGCCGCTGGCGGTCGCGCTGGCCAGTGAGTTCGACGTGATCACGTACGACCGCCGCGGCCGCGGTGACTCCGGCGACGGTACGCCGTACGCGGTGGAGCGTGAGGTGGAGGACATCGCGGCGCTACTCGCGGCGATGGGTGGTCGAGCAGCGGTCTACGGACACTCGTCCGGTGCCGGACTGACTGCGATCGCTGCGAGCAGTGGGTTGCCGTTCAGCAAGGTGGTGCTGCACGAGCCGCCGTACGGACCGGACGACGTCGACTCGAGTGCGGACGGTGCAGAGGTCATCGAGCTGCTGCAGGAGGGACGCAATCAGGAGGCGGTCGAGCGATTCCTGCTGATGACGGGCCTGCCGATGCCAGAAGCCGTCGAGGTCGCCGCCGCGCCCGGTGTGGCCGAGCTGGCGCCGACGCTCGCGTACGACTTCGCCGTGATGGACCATGGCTCGCCTGGTGGGCGGATGCCGGTCGAGCTGCTGGCCGCCATCGACCAGCCGACACTGGTGCTCGCCGGCACCGCGTCACCGCCGTTCATGGTCGACGCCGGCTATCGCGTCGTGAAGCAACTCCGGGCGGCCGCGCTGATCGAGCTCGCCGACCAGAACCACGTCGTACCGCCGGAGTTCCTCGCGCCGGTGCTGCGCGCCTTCCTGCAGGGGAAGGCGGTCAGTCCGCGATGATCTCGATCGACACCTTGTCCGCGTAGAACGCCACGTGGTCGCGGATGTCGGCGACCGCGTCGTACGGCTGCTCGTAGGTCCAGACCGCGTTCACACCGGCGGCGCCGGCCGGCCGGATGCTGTAGTACGACGCGTCGCCCTTGTACGGGCAGTACGTCGTGTGCTCGGTGCGCTCGAGCAGTGCGAAGTCGACGTCGTCCCGGGGGATGTACTGCACCGCCGGGTACGTCGACTCCTGCAGCGACAGCGCGTCACGGGTGTCCGCGAGCACCTGGTCGCCGAGCTTCACCACCACGCGGTCCGGGTTCTTCGCGATGGTGATCGGGTGGTCCGGGCCTGGGATCTTGCGCGTCATCTCCGCCATAACCCGTGCCAACCACCGCGCGACCACGCGCATTCCCTACGGCTCTTCGAGCTCTACGACCAGGCAGGGCCCGCCGTCGAACGCTCCGCCGTCGATGCCGAGCACCAGGCCGTCGGCGTACAGGTGCGGGCCGGTGAGGAACTCCGGCGAGATGTGCAGCATGTCGGCGACGATGCTGTGGCCGTGCACGATCCGCCGGCCGCCGAGGGCCTGCAGCATGATCCGCGCCACCTCCGGGCCACTCTCGCCGCGGAAGGCGTAGCGCGACGTCATCCGGCGCCAGATCTCCCACCAGACCACGATGTCGTCGCTGTGCAGGTCGGTGCGGGCGCGGTTGTTGATCTGCTCGAGGGTGTCGCCCCACTCGACGTACTCCGCGGTGTCGGAGTGCATCAGCAGGTGGTCGGCGTCCAGCCCGAGCAGCGGCTGCTCGAGCAGCCAGTCGGCGTCGTCGTCGGTGAACAGCTCCTGGTCGCGGTCCTGGCCGCCGTTCAGCGCCCAGGAGCGCTCGAAGCTGCGGCTGGTGATGCCCTCGTGCGGGACGAACGTGTCGCCGAACTTGCGCATCCCCAGCGCGAGGATCTCGTGGTTTCCGAGCAGCACGTTGACCGCGCCGTCGGGTGCCTGGTCGACCAGACCGCGCACATAGCGCAGGGCGCCGATGCCGTCCGGGCCACGGTCGAAGAAGTCGCCGAGCACCCACAGCCGCGCGTCCGTGCCGGACCAGTTGCCCTCGGCATCGGTCAGCCCGGCCGCCAGCAGCGAGGCCTGCAGCTTCTCGGGGTGCCCGTGGATGTCGCTGACCGCGAAAACCCGCGTCATCTCAGCCCCGAACGGTCAGAACGATCAGTACGACGTTCAGCGCGGTGACGGCGGTGGCTACCAGGCATGCCGCGAGAGTAGTCGCTTTGCGGTTAACCAGGTGGCCCATGACGCGCCGGGACGCGGTCAACCGCACCAGGGGCCACAGTGCGCACGGGATGCCGAAGCTCAGCACGACCTGGGACACCACCAGCGCCCGGCTGGGGTCGATGCCGATTGCGAGGATCAGCAGTGCCGGAACCAAGGTGACGAGCCGCCGGGCCCAGAGCGGCACCTTGCGCTGCCAGAACCCGTCCAGGATCACAGAACCGGCGTACGTGCCGACGGATGACGAGGCGAAGCCGCTGGCCAGCAGAGCGAGCGCGAACAGCAGTGCCGAGAAGTGACCGAGCCGGTCGCCGATCGCTGCGTGCGCGGCATCCAGTGAGTCAGCCCCACTCCCGCTGAGCGCAGCGGCTGCCAGGACGACCATGGCCAGGTTGACTGCGCCGGCCAGTGCCATGGCGACAGCCACGTCGGTCCGGGTCGCCTTCAGCACGCGGTTCTTGCCTGCGGTGGAGCGAATCGACTTCCCGTGCCGGTCCGTGACCAGTGCGCCGTGCAGCCAGATCGCATGCGGCATCACTGTCGCTCCCAGCATGCCGGCCGCCAGCACCAGCGACTGCACGCCGTCCAGCCGCGGTACCAGCCCACCGATCACACCGGACGCGGACGGCTGCGACTGGATCGTAGAGACCACGAAACCGACCAGAACGACGGCCAGCAGCCCGATGATCGCAGTCTCGAACGGCCGCTGCCCGCGCTTGGACTGGTAGATCAGCAGGCCGAACGAGACCGCACCGGTGATCACACCGCCCAGCAGCAACGGAATCCCGAACAACAGGTTCAGCGCGATCGCGCCACCCACCACCTCGGCCAGGTCGGTGGCGACAGCAACCAGCTCAGCCTGCGCCCACAACCCCGTCGACGTGGACCGCCGGAAGTGGTCGCGGCACAACTGCGGCAGCGTCCGCCCGGTCGCGATCGACGCCTTCGCCGCCAGATACTGCACCAGCACGGCCATCAGGTTCGCCCCGACAACCACCCAGCACAGCAAATATCCGTACGTCGCCCCGGCCGCGATGTTGGTCGCGAAGTTGCCCGGATCGACGTAGGCGACAGCCGCCACAAAGGCCGGTCCGAGCAATAAAAGCCCGGACCGGTTCAACTGCCGCTTCAGTGGCGCTGGTGCATACATGAGAGAAGTCTGTCAGGCCCAGGAGAAGTGGACTTCGAGGGAGACCTCGACGGAGTGGTCGCCGGGGCTGATGTTGATGGAGGCGGCGTCGAAGGCCTTGGCGGCGCCGGCCAGGGCGACCTCGCGGATCGGGGCGTGGCTGTAGGTCTCGCTGATGGAGGAGACCGAGCCGAGGGAGTAGCCGGCCAGGGCGGCCAGCTCGGTGCCCTTCTCCTGCGCCTGCCGGAACGCCAGCTCCCGTGCACGGGTCAGCAGTCCAGACTTGTCCAGTACGTCGAACTGCAGGGACTGCAGCCCCAGACTGTTGCCGGCTGCCTCGACGGCTGCGTTGAGCAGCGTGCCGAAGCCGGTGAGGTCCCGGGTGGTCACGGTGAGCTGGTGCGCGCCCCGGAACGCCGCAGCGGTCCCTGGCTCGCGGTACTCCTGGTAGACGTTCACCGTCGTCGTACTGATGTCGGCCGCTTCAAGGCCCTGCCCGCGCAGCGCCGCGATCACAGCGTCGGTGCGCTCCGCCACCTGTGCGACCGCTGCCGCCACGTCCGGCGCGACGTGCTCCACGCTCAACGACACCCGCAAAACATCAGGTGCCGCACTGACCTGTCCTGACCCGACAACTGTTACCCCAGTCTCCATGGCGGTCAGTCTGGCACTCTTGCAGGCACATCTGAACCGGGTCACGATGACTGGCATGAGCCTGCCTTCGTATGCCTCGGGGACCTCAGACGTACCGCTGCTCGGAGAGACGATCGGCGCGAACCTGCGCCGCACCGTCGAGCAGTACGGCGACCGTGACGCGCTCGTGGAGGTGCAGAGCGGCAGACGCTGGACGTACGCCGAGTTCGGGGCTGAAGTGGACCTGGTGGCGAAGGGCTTGCTGGCGCGGGGGATCGCCAAGGGCGACCGGGTCGGCATCTGGGCGCCGAACTGCGCCGAGTGGACGATCACGCAGTACGCGACCGCGACGGTCGGCGCCATCCTGGTGAACATCAACCCGGCGTACCGGACGCACGAGCTGGCCTACGCGCTGAACCAGTCCGGCGTGCGGCTGCTGATCTCGGCCACCGAGTTCAAGACCAGCGACTACCGCGCCATGGTCGACGAGGTGCGTCCGGACTGCGCAGCGCTCGAGGAGACCGTCTACATCGGCACAGGTGACTGGGACAGCCTGCGGGACGCGGCGGCGCGGGTGAGCGACGACGAGCTGGAGCAGCGGACCCGAGAGCTGTCGTTCGACGACCCGATCAACATCCAGTACACGAGCGGCACCACGGGCTTCCCGAAGGGTGCAACGCTCAGCCACCACAACATCCTCAACAACGGCTTCTTCGTCACCGAGACGATCGCTTTCACCGCCGACGACCGCCTGTGCATCCCCGTGCCCTTCTACCACTGCTTCGGCATGGTGATGGCCAACCTGGGCTGTACGACGCACGGTGCGTGCATGGTGATCCCCGGTCCGGCGTTCGACCCCGCTGCGACACTGCAGGCTGTGCAGGACGAGCGCTGCACCGCGCTGTACGGCGTACCGACGATGTTCATCGCGGAGCTCGGTCTACCGAACTTCGAGGAGTACGACCTCTCCACATTGCGCACCGGCGTGATGGCTGGGTCGCCCTGCCCGGTCGAGGTGATGAAACGGTGCGTGGCCGACATGCACATGGCTGAGGTGGCCATCTGCTACGGCATGACCGAGACCTCGCCGGTGTCCACGCAGACCCGCCGTGACGACGACCTGGACCGCCGTACGTCGACAGTCGGGCGCGTGATGCCGCATGTCGAGGTGAAGCTCGTGGACCCGGCCACCGGCCTGGTGGTCGAGCGCGGTGAGCCGGGCGAGCTGTGCACTCGCGGGTACTCCGTCATGCTCGGCTACTGGGACGAACCGGAGAAGACCGCCGAGGCGATCGACCAAGCCCGCTGGATGCACACCGGCGACCTGGCGGTGATGCGCGAGGACGGGTACGTGAACATTGTCGGCCGGATCAAGGACATGGTGATCCGCGGTGGCGAGAACGTGTACCCGCGGGAGATCGAGGAGTTCCTCTACACGCACCCCTCGATCGCCGACGTCCAGGTGATCGGCGTACCGGACGACAAGTACGGCGAGGAGCTCTGTGCCTGGATCAAGCTCAAGCCGGGCGCCGACCCGCTCGACGCCGACGCCGTTCGCGAGTTCGCCACCGGCAAGCTGGCCCGCTTCAAGATCCCCAAGTACGTGCTGCTCGTCGACGACTTCCCGATGACGGTCACCGGGAAGATCCGCAAGGTCGAGATGCGCGAGAAGTCGGTCGGCCTGCTCGGGCTCTAGCGCACCGCGGCGAGCGCGGCGGAGTCCTCGTCGCCGAAGACGTCCTCGAGGCGTTCCGGCGAGTAGTCGAGGTCGATACCTGCCACGTCGGCACCGACCGCGGACTCGATCGCGCCGAGGCGCCGGGTGGCGCGGTCGCCGGCGTACGTCATCAGAGCGGTCGGATTGATCTCAGGCGGGAGTGCGGGGGAGTTGTCGAGGGCCCACTGGATCTGGACGAGCGCGTGGGGCAGCAGCTCCTCCATGGTGTCGGTGACGACCTTCCAGTTCGACTCGTCGGCAGCCACGTGCCGGCGGCATGTGAACGTGCCCCAGGCCATGTGGCGGCGTTCGTCGTCACCGATCCGGCGGATCAGCTCCTGCATGCCCGGCAGTACACCGCGCGACGTACAGAGCAGGTTCCAGGCGTGGTAGCCGGTCAGGGCGAGCGTGCCTTCGACCACGTGGTTGTAGGTGACTGATGCGCGCACCTGGTTGGCCGGGGACGGGTCTTCGGCCAGTGACTTGAGTGCGACCGGCAGAGCCTCGTAGAAGATCGCCCGGTAGCCCGGATTGGTCTCGACGTACCGGTGCAGGTCCTCGGTGACGCCGATGGCGTCCAGCCACAGCCGGAAGACCGCAGTGTGCTTGGCCTCCTCGAAACAGAACTGCGTCAGGTACATCTCGTCGCCGAACCGGCCCTCCGCCGCCATCGCTTGCAGGAACGGCTGCAGGTCCTCGGTGACGGCCTCCTCGCCCGCGATGAACTGTGAGCAGAGCATGAGCGCGTTGTCCTTGTCGTTGTCGCTCATCTCCTGCCAGTCGGCAGCGTCCTGGGTGAAGTCGATGTCACGTGGGTTCCAGAACTTGCGGTTGCCCTTGTCGAACAGCCGCAGCGGCAGCGCGTCCCAGTTGAGGCCACCTGACTTCAGAGAGCTGAAACCCTGTCTGTGCAACGGATTCGTCATCACTGCCTCCTGGTTGCCGACTGTAGGAAGGGAGTCAGGACGCGAGCCAGCTGCGCCGCCACTGCCGCGGGTGGGGGCCCCGGCGTCACGATGTGGCTGAGGACAACGCGTAGTGCGATGTCGACGCAGCTGGTCGCGTCCTGCGGTGGCACCTCGGGCCAGTGCTCACGAACGTGGGCGCCCAGCGCTTGGTGACTCACCTCCAGCAGCTGCTGCCCCCGTGTCGTCAGCAGCTGGCTGGCCTGGTCCGATCCCGGCTGTCCCAGCATCGCTTTCACCAGCGGGTTCTCCCCGGCCAGTGCGAGCGCCCGCTCGACCGCGGCCTGCAAACCGGCGATCGGGTCGGGCGCTGCGGCGAGTGCCGCGTTCACGTCCAGCAGGAACCGTTCCGTCTCACGGTTGGTGACCGCCTGCAGCAGTCCCCACTTATCGCTGAACTCGTTGTAGACCGTCTGCCGGGAGACTCCGGTACGCCGAGCCACCTCGGCCATCCGGAGCCCGTCGTACCCGCCCGACACGATCGCGTCGTACGCGGCATCCAGCAGCTCGTCGCGCAGCCGCCGCTTGGTTCGGTCCGCGAACGAGTCCATGCCGACGATGGTTTACAGAATCGTCCAAAGTGTCAAGTGCTCGGACAGTGCGTTGTTAGTTGTCAAGTGAGGAGTAGTGCGTCGCGTCGCCGGTCCTGGGTGTACTGCGGACTCCGTCGACACTCACCGGTACGTCGCCCGCCAGCGTGATGCGGTGCAGCCGGCGCGGCTGGTCGTCGTAGTCGGCGACGCCGTAGTGCTGGGTCGCGCGGTTGTCCCAGATCGCGAGGTCGCCCGGCTGCCACTGCCAGCGGACGGTGTTGTCGAGGTTGGTGATCCTGTTCTGCAGCAGCTGGAACAGTGCGGTCGTTTCGGCCGAGGTGAAACCGACGAAACGCCGTACGAAGTGGCCGAGCACCAGCGAACGCTCACCGGTCTCCGGGTGGATGCGCACCACCGGGTGCTCGGTCTCGAACAGCTGCGACACGAACTGCTTGCGGTGCGTCTCGACCTTGACGTCGACTCCGCCGATCCGGACCTCGTCGGCCGCGCCGGCGTAGTCGTAGACGTTGCTGTGTACTGCCCAGAGCCGGTCAACCAGTGCTTGCAGTGCAGCGGGCAGTTTCGCGTACGCCGTAACGGTGTTGGCCCACGTGGTCGCGCCACCGTACGGCGGGAGCGTGACCGCGCGCAGCAGACTGATCGCGGGGATTCGGTCGACGAACGTGACGTCGGTGTGCCAGCTGTTCGCCTTGCCGTAGTCGGAGTCGATGGGCAGGACGTTCGCCGCGCCGTCCAGGCTTTTCGAGGTCGGGTGCGCGAGTGTCGGCGTACCGAGGAGTTGTGCGAAGGCGAGCTGGCCGGCGTCGTCGAGGTGGTGCTGGTCGCGGAAGAAGATCACCTTGTGGTCGAGCAGCGCCTGCCGGATCGCGGCCACGGTCTCCGGTGCCAGGTCGCCGCCGAGCTGCACGTTGCCGACGACGGCGCCGATCGCGCCTCCGGCCTTGGTCACGGTGACGGTAGGGGCTTCGAGCTGAGCGGTCATGAGTTCCTCCAGGGGGTTAATCTCTATAATCCAACTGATTTACTGCACTTAACGGCCGTTTCGGGATGCGAGACCGGGCTGTCGGCGGCAGGACGTAGGGTTGGGGACGTGTCAACCGCCGAGATCAAACCCGCCGCCGCGACCTTCGACGTACCGGAGCTTGTCGTCGGGTTCGACCTGGACATGACGCTGATCGACTCGCGCCCGGGGATCCAGGCCGTCTGGGACCTGCTGGCCGCGGAGACCGGCGTCGCGATCGACTCCGAGCTCGTGGTGAGCCGGCTCGGGCCGCCGCTGACCTGGGAGATGGCCAACTGGTTCCCGGCCGACCAGGTCGACGCGATGGTCTCGCGGTACCGCGAGCACTACCCGTCGCACGCGATCACGGGCAGCCTGCCGCTGCCGGGGGTTGCCGAGTCGCTGGCCGCGGTCCGGGCCTTGCGCGGGCGCACGATGGTGGTGTCGGCCAAGTACACGCCGTCCGTGCGGCTGCACCTCGAGCACCTCGGACTGGATGTCGACGAGCCGGTTGGCGACCTGCACGGAGCCGAGAAGGGCACGGCGCTGCGCGAGCACCACGCGACGATTTTCGTCGGGGACCACACGGCCGACATCGACGGCGCGCAGGCGGCCGGAGCGGTGGCGGTGGCGGTGGCGACCGGCCCGTTCACGGCGGACGAGCTACGCGCGTACGGCGCGGACGTCGTACTGAACGATCTGACCGAGTTCCCGGCCTGGCTCGACGCGTATGTGCTCGAGCGGCGGCTGGAAGCGCTGATGAAGCGGCTGTCGGGCTACGACAAGCTGGTGGTCGCGTTCAGCGGCGGCGCCGACTCGGCGTTCCTGCTGGCCGCCGCGGCCCGCGCGATCGGCCCGGCGAACGTGGTCGCCGCGACGGCGATCTCGCCCAGCCTCCCGGACGCGGAGCTGGAGCCGGCCGCCCGGTTCGCCGACAGTCTCGGCGTCCGCCACGTCACGCCGCACACGCACGAGATGGAGCGCGAGGGCTACCAGGCCAACGCGGGGGACCGCTGCTACTTCTGCAAGGCCGAGCTGGTCGAGACCCTGCAGCCGATCGCCGACGAGTTCGGGATCACCGCGATCGCGACCGGGACGAACGCCGACGACGCGATCGCCGGGTTCCGGCCGGGGATCCGGGCCGCGCACGAGCGGGGCGCGATCACGCCGCTGAAGGACGCGCGGCTGACCAAGGGGCAGATCCGTGAGGCGTCCCGCAGCTGGGGGCTCGCGACCTCGGACAAGCCGGCCGCGGCCTGCCTGTCCAGCCGGATCGCGTACGGGATCCGGATCACGCCGAACCTGCTGGCCCGGGTCGACCGGGCCGAGGCCGCGATCCGGTCCCGGCTCTCGTCGTACGGCGTGCAGAACGTGCGCGTCCGCGACCTGGGCGAGGCCGCGAGTATCGAGATCGACCACGACCTGGTCGCCCGCGTGGATCACCAGGAGCTGGTCAATGCGGTCATGGCCGAAGGCTTCACCGCCGCCCGGGTCGACCCGCGGGGGTTCCGGTCCGGTTCGATGAACGAGCGACTGAAGGATCCGGACAAGTACCGGTAATTTCCCAGGGGCGCTCCGCGGCCCGTTCACGTACCCTGGGTAACCGGTCGGGCCGCCCGCCCGATCCGTTCTTCCCACGATTCACTCTGAAGAGGTTCCCGTGCCCGTTGGCAAGGTCAAGTGGTATGACTCCGAGAAGGGGTTCGGCTTCCTCAGCAAGGAAGAGGGCGGTGACGTCTACGTCCGCGCCGAGGCGCTGCCGGCCGGCGTGACCAACCTCAAGCCCGGCCAGAAGGTCGAGTTCGGTGTTGTCGAGGGCCGCAAGGGCGAGCAGGCCCTGCAGGTCCGGCTGATCGACCCGCCGCCGTCGGTGGCCAAGGCGATGCGGCCCAAGCCGGAGGAGATGCAGCTCGTCATCGAGGACCTGATCAAGCTCCTCGACAACCTCGGGGAGAACTACCGCCGCGGCCGGCAGCCGGACGGCAAGGCCGCCCGCCAGGTCGCGACCGTACTGCGCGGCGTCGCCGACAAACTCGACGTCTGACCTACCGCTGCTTCTTGTCGATCCGCGCCTGGATACCGTCGAGCACGGTCTCCAGGCCGTCGGCGAATCCGTCGGCGTCGAAGTCGACATCGAAGTCCTCCGGCTGCCGCAGGCCGCCGGCGATCGCCGGGAACCGGTCCTCGGTCGCCAGCAGCCGGAGCCGGTCGGTGTAGCGCTGGGTGGCGGCCGCGGACTCCTCGGGAGTCTCGGTGAACTGGTGAACGGTCATCTGGAAGACGCCGCGGACGTAGACGTTCAAGAGCAACATCGCCGACAACTTCTCGGTGGCCCCCAGCGGCGTGTCGTGGAACGCCAGTAACCCTGCCTCCAGCCAGCTCAGCTGCCGGGGTGAGAGCGGCGGGTCGGTGATCGGTACCTGCAGGATCCACGGATGCGCCCGGAGCGCGTCCCGGAAGGCCTCCGACCACGCCACGATCCGCTCGCGCCAGGTGTCGCCGGGCAGGGCCGGGGCGTCGCCGAACGCGTACTCGAGCATGACCGTGTAGAGGTCGTCCTTGGAGTCGACGTACCGGTAGAGCGACATCGTGGTGAAGCCGAGCGCGGCCGCCACCTTGCTCATCGAGACCGCCGCCAGTCCGCCCGCGTCGGCCAGCTCCACCGCGGCCGCGCCGATATCGCTCAGCTGAAACGTGGGCTTCGGCCCCGGCCGGGCCGGTCCCTCGATGCCCCACAGCTGTTCCAGCACCCGCGGTAGCTCCATGCCCAGACCCCTCTCGACGGCTGACTGTTTACATCATAGACAGATCTCGCTATGGTCTGCGTATGGCGCACACAGTGTGCGTCGTACACAGATAAGTTTCGGAGGGGTGTCATGGGGTCGACGACGGAACGGGCCGGGCGCAAGGAATGGATCGCGCTCGGTGTGCTCGCACTGCCGCTGCTGCTGGTGTCGATGGACGTGTCGGTGCTGTACTTCGCCGTTCCGTACATCTCGGGTGATCTCGGGGTGACCGCGACCGAGCAGCTGTGGATCTTCGACATCTACGGGTTCGTGCTGGCCGGGCTGCTGATCACGATGGGCTCGCTCGGCGATCGGATCGGCCGGCGCCGGTTGCTGATCTTCGGCGCGATCGCGTTCGGCCTCGCCTCGGTGGCGGCGGCGTACGCGCAGAACCCGGAACAGCTGATCGCCGCCCGGGCGGTGCTCGGGATCGGCGGTGCGACGCTGATGCCTTCGACCCTGGCGCTGATCCGCAACATGTTCCACGACGCCGGTCAACGGCAGAAGGCGATCGCGTTCTGGAGCGCGGTGATGATGGGCGGGATCTCGCTCGGCCCGGTCTTCGGCGGCTTCCTGCTCGAGCACTTCTGGTGGGGCTCGGTCTTCCTCGCCAACATCCCGGCGATGCTTCTGCTGCTGGTCCTCGCGCCGGTACTGCTGCCCGAGTTCAAGGCGCCGGCCGGCGGCCGGTTCGACCTGATCGGCTCGGTGTTGTCGCTGGCCGCCGTACTGCCGATCATCTGGGGGATCAAGGAACTGGCCGCACACGGTACGGCGTTCCTGCCGGTGCTGGCGATCGTCGCCGGACTGGTGTTCGGCGTGCTGTTCGTGCAGCGGCAGCGGACGGCGGCGTACCCGATGATCGAGCTGGGGATGTTCCGCAACCGCGCGTTCAGCGGATCACTGGCCGCCAACACGATCGGCACGCTGGCGCTGGTCGGCAACGCGATCTTCATGACCCAGTACCTGCAGCTGGTGCAGGGTTTGTCGCCCCTGAAAGCCGCGCTCTGGTCGCTCGCTCCGTCAGTGGTGGTCGGCGGTGCAGCGCCACTCGCGGCCGCACTCGCCAAGCGCATCAACCGCGCCTACGTGACCGGCGGCGCCTTCGTCCTCGCCGCCGGCGGCTTCGTCGTACTGACTCAGGTGCGCGTCGAGTCTTCGCTCGCAGTCATCCTCAGCGGCGCGGGCCTGCTCGCCGCCGGTCTCGTCATGGTGATGTCCCTGGTCACCGAAACCATCGTCGGCTCGGTCTCGCCGGAACGCGCCGGCTCCGCCTCCGCCGTCATGGAAACCTGCAGCGAGTTCGGCGGCGCCCTGGGCATCGCCGTACTGGGCTCGATCGGCACCGCCGCCTACCGAGCCGACCTCCCCGCCGATGCCACCGCCGCCCTCCGCGAAGGCCTCCCCGCCGCCGCAGCCGCCGCGCCCCACCTCCCCGCCGCCGCAGCCGAAGCCCTCCTGTTGACCGCCCGCCAGGCGTTCACCCACTCCCTCAACACCATCTCGGTAGTAGGAGCCGTCCTTCTGCTGGCGACGGCCGTTCTCACCACCCTCGCCCTCCGCAGGACTGGCTCAGGTGCCACCGCCGCCCCCGAGCGCCAGACCTCCAGCCCGGCCGACCCCACGGCGCCGTCCGCCCAACTCGCCGCCGCCGACCACTAACAGCAGAAGGACTACCGGCCGTCGGGGCGGCGGGGGTTCTCCACAGTGGGGTCCTTGGACCACGGGGCCTGATCTTCGAGCGTGTCATCGTCCGGCTGACCGCTCCACCACCGCCCGGCCGGCTTCTCATCGTCGAGCTGTACCTCAATAGTCGGCTCCGGCTCGTCAGGACGTTCGGTCCGGTGGGCGCGTTGCTCGGCGATGCTCGTGGTGACAACCGTCCGCGACGTACCGGCTTCCGAGGAGGGCTTCGGGGGCCGCGGACCGGGCGAGCCAGGCTTGCGCGGCCGACCGCCGACCCCGGGGATCCCGGACGGCTTCATCCGCAGCACCAAGAACACAGCGACCAGCAGCACAGCCGTCAGGAACCCGAAGCCCAGCCGGGGGATGAGCGGCAGCACGATCCCGCAGCCGCCACCGATCACCCACGACAGCTGCAGCACGGTCTCCGAGCGCGCGAAGACCGACGTACGCACAGTCTCCGGTACGTCGCGCTGGATCATCGCGTCCAGCGACAACTTGCCCAGCGAACTGCACGAACCCGCGACCAGACCAAGCGCGATCAAGATCGGGAACCCGTAGAACACCGCCACCAGAACCGCGATCGTGGCGTCCGCGAGCAGCACAACCAGTACGACGGTCTCCGGTTTTCGGGCCTTGAGCAACGAACCGGCCAGCGTGCCGAGGCTGTTGCCGATACCGGCCGCCGCGACCACCGCACCGGCCGCGACCGTGCCGTTGATCCCGGCGATCGGCTGGTCCCGCAGCAGGAACGCCAGATACATAGTCAAAAAGCCAGAGACGAACCGCAGCCCCAGGTTGCAGCGGATTCCACGCGCCACGGCCGCGGTGATCGCCTTCCGCCGCATCTCGCGCCCCGCCGTACCGGTGACTTCTTCGCCGGCCGGTGAGTCGACCGCGGCCGGCAGCCGGATCGCCAGAATCAGCCCGACCAGATAGACCAGCGCGGCCCAGCGCAGCGACCACTGCGGCCCGATCGCCGCAAAGGCACCCGCGATCCCGGCACCAACCGTCGCGCCGGCGACACCGGCCAGCGAGATCCGCGAGTTGGCCGTGACGAGCGTGATCTCCTTCGGCAGCAACCGCGGTACGGCGGAGGCCCGCGTCACGCCGTACGCCTTCGAGGCGACCAAACAACCCAGCGCCGCCGGATACAACCAGACCGAACTGCTGTCCGTGATCGACGAAGCCAGCCCCCACACCAAGAACGCGCGTGCGCCCAGCGTCGCGCCGATCGCCCACCGCCGACCGTGCCGGAAGCGGTCCAGGATCGGCCCGATCAGCGGAGCCATCAACGCGAACGGCGCCATCGTCAGCAGCAAGAACAGCGCGACCCGGTCCCGCGCCTGATCACTCGGCACAGTGAAGAACACAGTCCCCGCGAGCGACACCGCGAACGCTGTGTCACCGGCCGCGTTCACCGCGGCCAACTCGATCAGCCGCTGCAACCCCGACTCGCGCGCACCCTGCGCCCCGGTCAGCCCGCTGATCCGTCGCCCGGTCCAGCGCCCGACGGTCCCGCCGACACTCGCGGTCTTCTTCGAAGCCGCCGCGACTCCGGTCGCGCCGACCTTCGAGGCCCGGCTGAACTTCCGCCCCGCCGTGCCCAGTCGCTCGCGCGCAGCGCCGATCCGTTCGCCGGCCGACTTCTTCCCGTCCGTACGGCGTTCGCCCGCGCCAGGTCCCGCCGTACCGCCTGCCTTGCCGCGACCGTCTCGGGCGGCACCGGACGGAGGTGTCGGCCGGGGGTCGGCGGGGTCTGGCGTCTGCATGCCTCCATCCTGCCTCCTGTGGGGGACAGACCGCAGTCACGGCGCGTTCGTGCGAGCGGTCCGAGCATGCAAGAATTGGCGACCGTGACTGCCCTCAGAACTCCGGAACCTGTGCGCGCCAAGGCCGACGCGGTCTGTGTCGCAGCAGTCGAACCTGCCCGTGCGGCCGCGATCGACGAGGCCGGAGCCGCGCAGATCGGCGAGCACCTCGGTCATCTGGTCGAGGGTGAGCGCCTGGTCACGCACTACTTCGCCTCGGCGCACCCCGGCTACCGCGGCTGGCGCTGGGCGGTCACCGTCACCCGCGCCTCCCGCGCGAAGACGGTCACGATCAACGAGGTCGTCATGCTGCCGGGCGACGAGGCGATCGTCGCGCCCGAGTGGGTGCCGTGGTCCGAGCGCGTCCAGCCGGGTGACCTGCGCCCCGGCGACCTGTTCCCGACGCCGGCCGACGACCCCCGCCTGGAGCCGGGCTTCACCGACACCGGCGCCCCGGACGACGTACTGCAGGTCGTCGAGGAGCTCGGTCTCGGCCGCGAGCGCGTCCTGTCGGTCTTCGGTCGCGACGAGGCCGCCGAGCGCTGGACCGCCGGCGACTTCGGTCCGGCCTCCCCGATCGCGCAGGCCGTGCCCTACAAGTGCAACGGCTGCGGCTACTGGATCCGCCTCGGCGACAGCCTCGGCCGCTCCTTCGGCGTCTGCGCCAACGAGATGGCCCCCGGCGAAGGTCGCGTCGTCGCCTTCGACTACGGCTGCGGCGCCCACTCCGACGCCGTCATCGACCTCGCCGAGCCCCCGATCGCCGACCACGCCTTCGACACCACCGGCTACGACGCCATGGAGCTCGCCCCCAACGACGAGGCCGTCGAGGTCGCTACCGACGACGAGGCCGTCGAGGCCGACGCCGTCCACACCGAGGTCGAAGCCGCCGCCGAGCCGACGTCGGACGACGAGGTCGAGGCCGATGCCGTCGAGCCCACCTCTGACGACGAGGTCCGCACCCAAGCCTGACCCCGGTCCGCCCACCCGGCGTACCGATTCGAGCACTACGCCCGGCCCCATCGGCCGGGCGTTCTGCTGCGCCCGAAGAAGATCGGTCGCCAACGACACGTAGTAGTTGCCTGCTGGGCTCCCGGTCCAGCGTGGATCGGGAGTGTGGGGGCGGCGCGAAGCGACCACTACGTGTCCTTGCCGACATGGTCGATAGGGTGCGGACATGGGTGAGTCGGGGACGCGGGAGGCGGGGGATTTCCCGTACCGGTCGGAGTTGCTGGCCAGTCTTAGAGCGCTGATCCTGTTGTGGGAGTCGCCGGGGCTGCAGCGCGAGATCCTGACGTCGAGCGGGGAACCGATCGACCAGCCGGCGCGTCAGGCGCTGCGGCATCTGCTGGCGGCGCAGCCGATGCGGGCGGGCGAGTTGGCGCAGGCGATGGGAACCGGGGCGTCGAACGTCAGCAAGATCGTCAAGCGGCTCGAGTCCGGCGGGCTGGTGGCGCGCGAGACGGATCCGGACGACACCAGGTCGACCCGGATCAAGTTGACCGAAGCCGGTACGGCGGCCGCGCGGCACATCTACGACCTCGGCGACGACATGATCGCGCAGGTGCTGTCCCGCTGGTCCTCCCGCGACATCGCCCGGTACACCGAGCTCACGAAGCGGTTCACCGCGGACGCGATCGAGGCCGCCGAGGAGATGCGCCGCAACGGCCTCACCCGCCGTACGGATTAGAAGTCGGCGCTGCGCTCATCGGCGAACCCCGCATAGCCGCGGGTCCGGAACGCGCCCGGCTCGCGACTGCCGCAGATCCACGTTTTAGTGTCCATTAGGACACCATAAACGGTCCGCATCGACAGTATCTGGACGGAAATGTCAGTCGCGGACCGGCTGGCCGGCCTTGATCTTGTTCCAGCGGCGGGTGCAGTACCAGAGGCCGATCCAGCCGAGGCCGAAGCCGGCGGCGGCGACCCAGAGCCACCACTCGAGGCCGTCGCGCTCGAGGGTGGAGCGGAAGAAGAGCAGCGCGACGAAGGTGAGCGCCCACAAGACGATGCCGACGATGACGGTCGGGATCCCGGACAGGTCGAGGGGTTTGACCTCGGCGTGCACCAGCTCGCCACGAGCGAGCTGGCTGGTGGGGTCGGTGCGCTTCTTGGGCGCTGGCTGCTCCTGCGTCACGGGACCACCATAGACGGCCTGCCAGTTAGTGCTCGCTACCGACGGGTCCGACCTGGCACGATGCCGTCATGAGCTCGTCCCAGGCCACGACGGCCCGCTCCGGATCCAATCCCTTCGACTCCTTCTTCAAGATCACCCAACGGGGGTCGACGCTGGGCCGTGAGCTGCGCGGCGGCCTGGTCACGTTCTTCACGATGGCCTACATCGTGGTGCTGAACCCCCTGATCATCGGCACGGCCAAGGACGGCAACGGTCAGCTCATCGGTGGTGGGCTGGACCCGGGCGCCTCGATCGCGAAGGTGGCGGTCACGACCGCGCTGGTCGCGGGCGTCGTGACGATCCTGATGGGGCTGGTCGCGAACTTCCCGCTCGCGCTGGCCACCGGCCTCGGCCTGAACGCGTTCATCGCGTTCAGCGTGGCCAGCAAGATGACCTGGGCCGACGCGATGGGCCTGGTGGTGCTGGAGGGCCTGATCATCCTGGTCCTGGTGCTCACCGGCTTCCGCAGAGCGGTCTTCGAGGCCGTGCCGGTGCAGCTGAAGGTCGCGATCAGTGTCGGCATCGGCCTGTTCATCGCGTTCATCGGCGTCGTCGACGCAGGCTTCGTACGGCGTCCGAGCGCGGCCGGCGGCCCGCCGGTCGAACTCGGTGTCGGCGGCAACCTCCGCGGCTGGCCGGTCGTGGTCTTCGTCTTCGGCCTGATCCTGATCATCACTCTCTACGCCCGCAAGGTGAAGGGCGCGATCCTGATCGGGATCATCGCCGCGACCGTGCTGGCGATCGTCGTCGAGGCGATCGGCAAGATCGGCGGCCGGACGGCCGACAACCCCGGCGGCTGGGGCCTGAGCGTTCCGGCGCTCCCGGACAAGGTGTTCACGAAACCCAACTTCGACCTGGTCGGTGAGTTCAGTCTGTTCGGCTCGTTCGAGCGGGTCGGCCTGATCTCCGCGCTGCTGCTGATCTTCACGCTGATGCTCGCCGACTTCTTCGACACGATGGGGACGATGACCGCGATCGGCGCCGAAGCCGGGCTGCTCGACCGCGACGGCAACCCGCCGAACGCGCAGCGCATCCTGATCGTCGACAGCGTCGCGGCGGCGGCCGGTGGCGCGGCCTCGGTGTCCAGCAACACGTCGTACATCGAGTCGGCCTCAGGTGTCGGTGAAGGCGCCCGGACCGGGCTGGCGAGCGTGGTGACCGGGATCTGCTTCCTGATCTCGATGGTGGTCGCGCCGCTGGTCACGCTGGTGCCCTACGAGGCGGCCACGCCGGCGCTGATCCTGGTCGGGTTCCTGATGATGACCCAGGTGAAGGGGATCGACTTCGACGACATCGAGGTCGCGTTC
Source organism: Kribbella sp. NPDC005582 (assembly GCF_040605415.1). Lineage (NCBI taxonomy): Bacteria > Bacillati > Actinomycetota > Actinomycetes > Propionibacteriales > Kribbellaceae > Kribbella > Kribbella sp. NPDC005582. Next base: position 865,370 of record NZ_JBEXCU010000001.1, on the reverse strand, counting down.
CCGGCGTTCCTGACCATCATCCTGATGCCGTTCACGTACTCGATCTCGGCCGGTATCGGCGCCGGGTTCGTCTCGTTCGTGATCCTCAAGGCGGTCCGCGGCAAGGCCCGCCAGGTACACCCGCTGATGTGGGTGGTCAGCGCGCTGTTCGTCGTCTACTTCGCGATCGGCCCGCTGACGGACTGGCTGACCTGAGCCCGCAGCGCCAAATAGTCGGCCCGGGCTGTGAAGAGATCCCGCAGCTCGGTGCTGACGTTGTCCAGGAACTCCTCCCGGTACGACGAATCGGTCAGCAACGCGATCGAGTAGTAGAGCCCGGTGAAGTTGGCGATGCCGACGGCAACCTTCACCAGGCTCGCGGTGAGCAGCATCTGGTGCCCCATCAGTCCGACGGTGAGCGACCACGAACCGGTCTGCACACCCCACTTGGCGTAGATGTCGGCGTTGATCGAAAGCATGCCGAAGGCAATGAAGAACAGTCCGACCCCGGTGCTCACCACCAGCGCCTGCACCCACTGCCGGATCACCAGGTTGACGCTCAGGTTCAGCCGCTGCACGCGGCGTAGCGGCGGGTCCGACTTCACGTCGTCCTCGATCGCGTCCAGCTCCTTCGGCAGCCGCACCATCAGGAACAGCGTGCTCAGCAGCGTGAACGCGATCACCGACAAGACGATGAACCCCACCGGCATCCCGGCGAACACCTGCCACATCTCGGTGTTGATGAACAGCACCAGCGAGAACACCAGCAGCAGCGGCAGTGCCCGGACCAGGCTGGCCAGTGAGTTCGCCAGCTCGCCGACGATCCGCCGCAGACTCCAGTACGTCGTCGCGATCAGGCCGTAGCCGACCACGACGTACACGGCGCCGACGAGCACCAGGTTGCCGACGGCGATCCCGAAGAACTGGTGCCACTGCCACTCGGGAACCAGCGGCAGGAGCGCCGGCAGCAGCACGAAGACCCCGAGCTCGGGGAGGCCGAACCGGGTCGGTAACGACCAGAACGGCCGGCCGCGATACACGTTCAGCAGCGCGAAGGCCCCGACCAGGACGAGCAGTCCCACGGCCGCACCGAGGACGTTCTCCCACCAATGCCACTTGAGCGACGTGGCGCCGAGCATCTCGGCCAGGAACACCAGCGTCAGCAGCGGCGCGGCCCGGTTGAAGATGTCGTGCGTCGGCGAGAAGTCCTCGATGAACAGCGGCAGCCCCGCCCGCCGGAACCGCTGCTCGTACCGCACCAACTCACGTGGCGTCCCCATGGAGCCGAACTCTAGACCACCGGGAATACCACCCTGCGGAACATCGTTATCCTTAGCAAAGGTAATGAGTTAAGGTAAAGGTATGCCGGAAGTCGTAGCGCAGCAGGTGAAGAGCGACGTGGGGCTGGTGAGCGCCCTGCGGTCGTCGACGTTGCGGTTGTCACGCCAGATCCGGCGGCAGCGGGAGCCCGGTCACGACCTGACCGCGAACCAGCTCGGCGTGCTCGGCGCGCTGGCGAAACACGAGCTGATGACGATCGGTGAGCTGGCCGCCCACGAGCAGGTGAAGCCGCCGTCGATGACGCGGATCGTGTCGAACATGGAGGAGGCCGGCCTCGTGGTCCGGCGCCCGCACCCGACCGACAAGCGGCAGGTGACCGTCGAGCTGACCGCCCAGGCCGACGAGCTGATCCTGGCCAACCGCAAGCGCCGCGACGAGTGGCTGCACGCCAAGCTCAAACAACTGACCCCTGAGGAGCGCGACATCCTGCGTAAGGCAGCACCTGTTCTCGAGCGGCTGGCGGCCAAGTGAGTCCGACCTTCCGCGCCTTCCACGTTCGTAACTTCCGGTTGTACGCGACCGGCGCGATCGTCTCCAACGTCGGCACCTGGATGCAGCGGGTGGCCCAGGACTGGCTGGTCCTCGAGCTCACCCACTCCGGTACGGCGCTCGGCATCGTGACCGGTCTGCAGTTCGCCCCGGCCCTCCTGATCGGCCCGTACGCCGGTCTGGTCGCCGACCGCTTCCCCAAGCGCAAGCTGCTCCAGATCACCCAGGTCTGGATGGCGGTGGCCGCGCTGACGCTGGGCGTCCTGACCGTCACCGGTCTCGTCCAGCCTTGGCACGTCTTCGTGATCGCCTTCCTGTTCGGCATCGGTACGGCGTTCGACGCCCCGGCGCGGCAGGCGTTCGTGGTCGAGATGGTCGGCCGCGACGACCTGTCCAACGCGGTCGGGCTCAACTCGGCGTCGTTCAACGCCGCCCGCCTGATCGGCCCCGGCCTGGCCGGCCTGCTGATCCACTGGATCGGAACCGGCCCGGTCATCATCGTCAACGGACTGAGCTATGCCGCGGTGATCCTGTCGCTGCGCCTGATGCGCACCTCCGAGCTGCACACGCCGAAGGTCGCGGCCCGCGACAAGGGCATGATCCGCGACGGTATGCGCTACCTGTGGCGCCGGCCGGACCTGATGATGGTCCTGGTGACCGTCGCCTTCGCCGGCATGTTCGGGCTGAACTTCCAGCTCACGTCGGCCCTGATGGCGACCGAGGCCTTCCACAAGGGCGCGGGGGAGTACGGCATTCTCGGCTCGATCCTCGCGATCGGCTCGCTCTCCGGTGCACTGCTGGCCGCCCGCCGGGTGCGGATCCGCGCCCGCCTGGTGATCGGCGCCGCGATCGCGTTCGGGCTGCTCGAGGTCGTGAGCGCGGTGATGCCGACGTACCTGACCTTCGCGCTCGTGCTCCCGTTCGTCGGCCTGGCCTCACTGACCATGCTGACCACCGCGAACGCGACCATGCAGCTCAGCATCGAGCCGACCATGCGCGGCCGCGTGATGGCGCTCTACATGACGGTCCTGATGGGCGGTACGACGATCGGCTCGCCGCTGATCGGGTTTGTCGGCCAGGAGCTCGGTGCTCGCGCGTCGTTGATCGTCGGCGGCGGTCTGACCGTGCTCGGCGCGGTCGGTTCGGTGCTGTACTTCTCGCGCCGCCGCGGTCTCTCGATCCGCCCGCGGCTGCTGCCCCGCCCGCGCCTGGAGATCCTCCCGCAGACGCAACTGCTCGGCGACAAGACTGTGGTGGACGTCCCGCAGGAGTCGACCTCCGGCCCGCGGGTCGCCTAGGGCTGGATGCGGGTCAGCAACCGCGCCGCGAAGAACAACGCGTCAAGCTCGTTCTCCGGCGTGATGCGCACCGCCGCCGGGTCGTGTTTCGGCTTCGGCCGGTCGGCCGGCGTCCGCGCCGTACTGACTCGGACGACCGCGGGCTGCCGCCCGGCGCGAGCCGTCCACTCGACCTCGACGATGTCGGTCAGCGGTATCGACCGCGGACTACCCTCGGCCTTCTTCCGCCGCGTCGCCGAGCGCGGGTAGGCGAACATCAGCAGCCCGTTGGCCACCGCGACCGTCGCGTCCTTGCCCTCCAGCGCATCGGCGGCAGGCGGGGTCGCGACCAGCCAACGGGTAGCAGCCGTCTCCGGTACGGCGCGCCGCGCGCGAGCGATCCGGACCTGCGACGCGAACTCGTCGGCGGCCGCGGAGTCGGCGACCTGGAAGCGGTAGATCGAGGCAAACGACCCGGCGGAGACGCTCAGCAGCGGGTCCGCGTGCTCCCGCAGCTCGAGCTCGAGACCGTCGGACACAGTCACCCCGCGCAACGCCTCGACCGGGATCATCCGCTCGCCCAGCGGACCGTCGTACTGGATCCGGATGGTGCCGGTGCCGTCCCACTCGAGCGTGCCGAGGTCGGTCCGCACGAGGATGCTCACCGGTCGATCATCGACAGCAACATGGCCCCGAAGAACAGGGCGTCGGTCTCACCATCGCCGGACTTGGTCACGACCGTCTCCGGATCCTTCCGTTCCACCGGCCGCTCGGCCGGAGTCCGGCTGCTGGTGAAGCGCAGATAGCCCTGGAGCTCCCGCAGGCCGTAGGTGCCCTTCCACTCGACCGATCGGAGGTCGCTGAGCGGCAGCCGGTACGCCGCCAGCAGCCACTGGTCCGCCTCGAAGTCCAGCCGGTAGGGATCGAACTGCTCGTTGAGCTGACCGCCGGCGACCGCCGGCACCGGATCGGCGTGCTCACGCAGCATCAGCCGGATCGTCGGCTGCTCCCGGCCGCCCGGCATCACCACCTCGACACCGGCCAGCGCCTCGACCGGGATCGTGCGCCGGCCGAATCGTCGCAGGACCTGGCGGGTCAGCGAGCTCGTCTGCTTGATCCAGGAGCCGTCGTACGTCAGCTGAATCGTGCCCAGCCCGTCCCAGACCATCGTCGCGTTCCGCCCACGCAGTTCATCGCCACTCAGCCGCTCCACGAGCCACCATCCTGGCCTTGCTCGGGGTCAGGTTGAAAGTCAGACACATAATGGGGTGTGACTCATTACGATCTCGTCGTCATCGGCACCGGCTCCGGCAACACGATCGTGAACCACCGGTTCGCGGACTGGAAGGTGGCGATCGTCGAGCGCGGCGTCTTCGGCGGCACTTGCCTGAACAAGGGCTGCATCCCGACCAAGATGTTCGTGCACACCGCGGACGTCGCCGCCACCCCGGCCGGCAGCGCCCGGTTCGGCGTCGACGAGGAACTGCTCGGCGTCCGCTGGCCCGAGGTGCGGGACCGGATCTTCGGCCGGATCGACCCCATCTCCGGCGCGGGTTCGGAGTACCGGCACCACAACCCCGAGAACGCCAACGTCACCATGTACGACGGCACCGGGCGCTTCACGGGTGTGAAAGAGCTGACCGTCGACGGCAACGACGGGTCGACCAGCGTGCTGACCGCCGACCGGTTTGTCCTGGCCGCCGGCAGCCGCCCGGTCGTTCCGCCGATTCCGGGCCTGGAGGAGACCGGCTTCCACACCTCGGACTCGATCATGCGGCTCGACGAACTCCCGCGCCGGCTGGCGATCCTCGGCGGCGGTTTCGTCGCGGCCGAGTTCGCGCACGTCTTCGCGTCGTTCGGCGTCGAGGTCACGCTGATCGCCCGCTCCGAGAAGCTCCTGCGCCAGGAAGACGACGAGATCGCCGAGCACTTCACCGAGATCGCGCGCGGCAAGTACGACGTACGGCTGAATCACGAGACGGTGCGCGTCGCCCGGCGTCCCGACGGCTCGATCCTTCTCAGCATGCTCTGCCCCGACGGCTCCGACGAGGTCGTCGTCGACGAACTGCTGGTCGCCACCGGCCGCACCCCCAACGCCGACCTGCTCGATTTGGACGCCACCGGCGTCGAGGTCGATCACGAAGGCCGAGTCGTCGTCGACGCCTACATGCAGACCAGCGTCGACGGCATCTACGCCCTCGGCGACATCACCTCCCCGCACCAGCTCAAACACGTCGCCAACCACGAAGCCCGCGTCGTCAAACACAACCTCCTCGACCCGGACAACCGGATCAAGGCCGACCACCGCTTCATCCCGCACGCCGTCTTCAGCTCACCCCAGATCGCCTCCGTAGGCCTCACCGAGGCACAAGCCCAAGCCCAGGGCGTCACCTACGTAGTCAGCCGCCAGAAATACGCCGACATCGCCTACGGCTGGGCCATGGAGGACACCACCGGCTTCGCCAAACTCCTCGCCGACCCCACCACCGGCCAACTCCTCGGAGCCCACATCATGGGCCCGCAAGCCCCCACCGTCATCCAGCCACTGATCCAGGCGATGACCTTCGGCCTCAGCGCCTACGAGATGGCGCGGAACCAGTACTGGATCCACCCCGCCATGCCCGAACTCATCGAAAACGCCCTCCTCAAGCTCCCGCTGAACGAGAAGTAGCCCGCTACTCCCGGAAGGCCGCGATCACTCGACCTACGTCATCCAACGTGTCGAAGTCAGGGACCGCGATCATCACTTCGCCAACCCCGGCGTCGGCAAGCTCCCGAAACCTTCCGATCTGATCATCAACAGTCCCCGCGTTGACGGCCGCCGCGTACCGCGCGGGGTTCTGGTTCCGCGGCCGTAGCCGCTCCACCAACCCATCCACATCCGAACCCACCAACGTCGTCGACAGATGCGTGATCTCCACAGGCCGATCCGTCAGCGACCGCACATACTCCACCCGCTCACGCACCGCCGCCACGTCGCCGAACACGTTGACCGCGTCCGCATATTTAGATGCCAACCGCAACGTTCGCCGACCGCTCCCGCCGACCAGCAACGGCAGCCGCTCCTGCAACGGCCGCGGATAGCAGGTCGTATCCGGCACCGACAGCACCCGCCCGTGGAACGGTTTGTTGCCCGGTCCCCACAAAACCGGCAGCAACTGCAGCGCATCCTCCAACAGCGCATACCGCGAATCCACAGCGGGAAACGGCCACCCATACGCCTTGTGCTCGGCCTCGAACCACGCCAGCCCAACCCCGCACATCGCACGCCCACCACTCAGCACATCAAGAGTGGCGGCAATCTTTCCCAGATGCGCCACGTTGCGATAAGTGATCCCCGAGACCAACGTCCCGAGCCGCACCCGCGTCGTACAGGCGGCCAAGTATCCAAGCGTCGTCCAGCTCTCCAGGAAGTCGTCCCACGCCCGCCCCACCTGCGGTATCTGCCGGAAATGGTCCATCACGTAAATCGCATCGAACCCAACCGACTCGGCCTTCGCAGCCACCTCCCGAACGAAGCCTGACAACCCAGCCCGCCCACCCGGATAACTGCTCAACTGCAACCCGAACCGCAACCGCGTCGGCTCCGACGATTGCCGCGCGACCGCCTCGTCCGCCGCCACAAACGCCTCCGGTACGACGCGCACGGCGGTCGGCTGCAGCACGTCGTCGTACCCCTCATCGGGCAGCTCCCCCCGAGCAACAGCCCAAGCGCGAAGCTGCGACGTGAGCACATCAGCCGGAATCCGCTTCACCCGCGAGCGATTCCGCCGGCGGCACTCCTCAGCCGGCGTATCGAAACCAACAGCCACACAAGCCATCCCGGCCGCACGAGCCAATCCCAACCACCGCAGCCGACGTTCCCGATCCATCCCCAGCGTGTCGATCACCGTCGTCAGCCGCCGCGCGATCCGCTGCGAGACCACCGTCTCCAGCAGCGCAAAAGCATCCGCGCTAGCCCCGAGATCGTCCTCCCCGGCGCCCACCAACGCCCGCAGCCGATCACTCGACACCACCAGATCAGCCGCGAACCGCTCCGCCGCCCACGTCGACTTCCCGGCCGCCCCCGCGCCCACCAAAATCACCACACAAGGCGACGGCAACCTGCGCTCATCCATAGGCCCATGATGTACGGAAGAACTGTTACTACGTCATCCCGAACACCCCGAAACCGCCTCCTCCCCGCTTGGCGCAGGCCTTCGACGGTGCCTATTAACAGTTCGTCCGTACGCCGACCGCACCCCTAAGCTGAGCGGATGCGATTGTTCGTGGCCGTCGTGCCACCCATCGAAATAGTGGAGGATCTGAGCGAGTTCGTCGCACCGCGGCGGGAACATCCGGATGACGACATCCGGTGGTCCGCGGACGAACACTGGCACATCACGCTGGCCTTCTTGGGCGAGGTGCCGGACTGGAAGACCGATGAGTTGGGGGAGCGGCTGGAGGCGGTCGCGAAGCGGCAGACACCGTTCCCGTTGAGTCTGCGCGGGGCCGGAGCGTTTCCCGGCGTACCGGATGCCCGGGTGCTGTACACCGGCGTCCGCGACGACACCGACTCGCTGAAGCAGTTGTCGAAGACGACCCGGGCGGCGGCAAATCATTCCGGGGTCACCGTGGACGGGCGGAAGTTCGTACCGCATCTGACGTTGGCCCGGTTGCGGCGGCCGATGGACGTGACACGCTGGGTGCGCGTCCTCGATACGTACAGTGGCGCCGAGTGGACGGCGGGAAGTCTGCAGCTGATCGAGTCGCGGCTGGGCGAGGGTGCGGGCCGGAGTGCGGCGTACGACACAGTGGGCGAATGGGACTTCTTAGGTTAACCTCAGGAAGGTTAGCCAGTCCTAAGGTAAGGAAAGACGCCCGCCATGCTCGCGAACTACCTGATCGGCCTGCGCGAAGGCCTCGAGGCGTCGCTGGTGGTCAGCATTCTCGCCACCTTCCTGGTCCGGTCAGGGCGTCGTGACCGGCTGAAACTGGTCTGGATCGGAGTCGGCGCGGCGCTGGCCGTGGCAGCCGCCGCGTGGGGGTTGCTGCAGTTCGTGACCGCGCTGACCGCCAGGTCGTTCACCACCCAGGAGACCGTCGGCGGGGTGATGTCGATCCTCGCGGTCGGCTTCGTGACCTGGATGATCTTCTGGATGCGCAAGGCCGCGCGCAGCATCGCCAAGGAGCTGCGCGAGCGGATGGATCAGGCGCTCGCGATCGGCTCCCGAGCCGTTGTGATCCTGGCCTTCCTCGCGGTGTTCCGGGAGAGCATCGAGACCGCCTTCATCGTGTACGCGTCGGCCGCCACCGCGACCACCGCCGGACCGTTCGCCGGCGTACTGCTCGGCCTCGCGACCGCCGTCGTCCTCGGCGTCCTGATCTACCGCGGCGCGGTGAAGATCAACCTGGCCGTCTTCTTCAAGTGGACGGGCGCGGTCCTGGTCCTGGTCGCGGCCGGCATCTTCGCCTACGGCTTCCACGATCTGCAGGAGGCCGGCATCCTGCCCGGCCTGCCGAACCTGGCGTTCGACATCTCGCACGTCATCCCGCCGGACAGCTGGTACGGCGTACTCCTCAAGGGCATCTTCAACTTCAACCCGGCGCCGACCGTGCTCGAGTCGCTCGCCTGGCTGGTCTACCTGGTGCCCGTGCTGGTGCTCTACTTCCGTCCGGTTTCCACGTCATCACCTGTTCAGGAGAAGCATGTTCCCGTCCAAGACTCGTAGGGTCGCTGCCGTCGGCGTAGTACTGGGGCTCGCCGCTCTGACCGCCTGCGCCGAGGAGAAGCCCGCCGCGTCCGACGACGGCACCGGCCCGGTCACGGTCAAGGCGACCGACAACGGCTGCGACCTGAGCCGCCGCGACGTGAAGTCCGGGACCAGCACCTTCTCCGTCTCCAACGGCGGCAGCAAGGTCACCGAGTTCTACGTGTACGCCGATGGCGACCGCGTGATGGGTGAGGTCGAGAACATCGGTCCCGGCCTGAAGCGCGACCTGATCGTGGAGCTGCCGACCGGCAAGTACCAGGCGGTCTGCAAGCCGGGCATGGTCGGCGACGGAATCCGCGGCGACCTGACCGTGGCCGGTGACGCGCCCGCGCAGGTCGACGAGGACACGCTGCTGAAGCAGGCCACCGAGAGCTACCAGCGGTACATCAACTCGCAGGCGATCGCGCTCGAGCAGAAGACGACGGAGTTCGTCGGCGCGGTGAAGGCGGGCGACGTCGCCAAGGCGAAGGCGCTGTTCCCGGTCTCCCGTACCTACTGGGAGCGGATCGAGCCGGTCGCGGAGTCGTTCGGCGACCTGGACCCGAAGATCGATGCCCGGGTCAACGATGTCGAGCCGGGTACCGAGTGGACCGGGTACCACCGGATCGAGCAGGCGCTGTGGGAGAAGAACACCACGGCCGGGATGGCGAAATACGCCGACCAGCTGCTGACCGACGTGAAGACGGTCGTCGCCAAGGCCAAGACGGTGAAGCTCAACCCGCTGCAGCTCGCGAACGGCGCCAAGGAGCTGCTCGACGAAGTTGCCACCGGCAAGATCACCGGTGAGGAGGACCGCTACTCGCACACCGACCTGTACGACTTCCAGGCCAACGTCGAGGGATCGCAGGCCGCGATCCAGGCCCTCCGCCCAGCCCTGCAGGCCCGCGACGCGGCGCTCGTGACCTCGCTGGACAGCAACTTCAAGGCCGTCTTCGCGGCGGTCGACAAGTACCGCGAGGGCGACGGTTTCAAGCCCTACAACGTTTCCGAGGCGGAGAAGAAGGAGCTGGGCCGGGTCGTCGACGGTCTGGCCGAGCCGGTCTCCAAGGTCGCCGGAGTGATCGCGAAGAAATGACGACTGAAGACGCTCCCCGTAAGGGCATCTCCCGCCGCGGCCTGTTCGGCGCGGCCGGAGCCGCGGTCGCGACCGGAGTCGCCGGGTACGCCGCTCACTCCGTGCTGGCCGGCGAGGAATCGCAGGCAGCCGACACCAATGGCCCGGTCGACTTCCACGGACCGCACCAGGCAGGGATCGTCACCGCGGCGCAGGATCGCTTGCACTTCGCCGCATTCGACGTGACCACGACCAAGCGCGACGAGCTGATCTCGCTCCTCAAGGAGTGGACCGCCGCGGCTGCGCTGCTCACGGCCGGCCGCGACATCGGTCAGTACGGCGCCGTGAACGGGCCCGGCGAGGCTCCGCCGGAGGACACGGGCGAGGCTGTCGGCCTGCCCCCGGCCCGGCTCACGCTGACGATCGGCTTCGGGCCGTCGCTGTTCGACAAGCGGTTCGGCCTGGCGGACAAGCGACCGGCGGCGCTGGTCGACCTGCCGCACTTCATCGGCGACGACATCGAGCCCGGACGATCGGGCGGCGACATCGCCGTACAGGCTTGTTCGGACGATCCGCAGGTGGCGGTGCACGCGATCCGCAACCTCGCTCGGATCGGCTTCGGCCGGGTCGCGATCCGCTATTCGCAGCTGGGCTTCGGCCGGACGTCGTCGACCTCGCGGGCGCAGACCACGCCACGCAACCTGTTCGGCTTCAAGGACGGCACGAACAACCTGAAGCTGGAGGACGCCGCCAAGCTCGAGCAGCACGTCTGGGTCCAGCCCGAGGACGGCGCCGAGTGGATGGCCGGCGGCTCCTACCTGGTGGCACGCCGGATCCGGATGAACATCGAGATCTGGGACCGGACCTCGCTCGGTGAGCAGGAGACGATCATCGGTCGCGGCAAGGGCACCGGCGCGCCGCTCGGCAAGGCCGAGGAATTCGACGCGATCGACTTCACCGCCAAGGGATCCGACGGTACGCCGAAGGTTCCGGTCGACTCGCACGTCCGGCTCGCGCACCCGCAGTTCAACAACGGCGCCGAGCTGCTGCGCCGCGGCTACAACTTCGTCGACGGCTCGGACGGTCTCGGGCGGCTGGACGCGGGCCTGTTCTTCCTTGCCTACCAACGCGATCCGCGCAAGCAGTTCATCCCGATCCAGAAGCAGCTGGCCCGCTCGGACACCCTGAACGAGTACATCCACCACGTCGGGTCCGGCATCTTCGCATGTCCCGGTGGTGTCACACCTGGCTCGTACTGGGGTGAGAAACTCTTCGCCTGAACCACCGGTTCACTACATTGTGGCGGTGAGCAACCAGCAGCCTCCCTACGGCCAGCCCCAGCAGCCGTACGGCCAGCCTCAGGGTCAACCGCAGTACGGGCAGCCGCAGTACGGCGGCTACCCGCCGCCCCCGCCGCCGCCACCCGGGAGCAACAAGACGGTTCTGATCGTGTTCACGGTCGTCGTGGCGATGGTTGTGCTGGGCGCCGGCATCTTCGTCGTCAGCCGCTTCGCCGGCGGCTCGGACGACACCGCGGGCGGCACGACCACCGTGCCGGCGAGCCCCCAGCCGACCAACGCTGACCCGAGCCAGCCGGCCGACAGCCCGACGGAACCAGCCGACAGCCCCACCGAACAGGCGAGCAAGCCGGTGGGGCCGTGCAAGGGAGACTGCTTCCCGGGACTGACCGTCAACGGTCTGCTGAAAGCCGTCAAGGCGCAGGGATACGTCTGTAAGAGTGACAGGATTCTCGGCATCGACTGTGTGAAGGGCAATCTCGAGTTCGGCATCGATCCCGACCGCACGGAGAAGGAGTACATCGAGAGCATCTCCATCGGCGGCCGCGGTAGTGCGAACGTCGACAACTGCCCGCAGTGCATCACTGCTGCCGTCAAGGCACTGAAGCAAGGCCTCCCGGGCGCGCTGGCGCTGTTCGTCAAGGACGCGTCGGTGCGGCAGCAGATCATCACCTTCACCGTGAAGGGCGCTGGTGTGCCGGCCTCGGGCCCGAGCTCGTCCCAGAGCGGGAAGGCGGGTGCCTACAGGCTGAGCACCCTGGGGTACAGCGGCGCGACGGTCGGCAAGAACGGCCGGTACTCGTCGACCTACTCAACAGCGGTCGACATCTACCCGCTGACCGAGTACTAAGGCTTCGATCGGGCGCCGATCAGGTTGAGGACGATGCAGGAGAACACCAGCGTGTTGTCCTGGTTGTAGAGCTCGGTACGGGTCCGGACCAGGCCGCGATCAGGCTTGGACCGGGACCGGGTGGCTTCGAGCACCTCGGTCGTCAGGCGCAGCGTGTCGCCCGGGCGGACCGGCAGGTGCCAGCGCAGTTCGTCGACACCCGGTCCGCCGAGGCTCGCGACCTTCGTCAGGTACTGGTCGGCGTACAGGCGCATCATCAGGCCCGCGGTGTGCCAGCCGCTGGCGATCAGGCCGTGGTACGGCCCGTCCGCCGCGGCATCGGGGTCGAGGTGGAAGTACTGCGGGTCGAACTTCTGGGCGAACTCGACGATCTCGCCCTGCCCGACGAGAACCCGGCCCGGATGCTCGGTCCGGGTCCCCGCTACGTAGTCCTCGAGGTACATATCCCCAAGATACTGATCGAACAACTATTTGACGGCTCCTGCGGTCACACCCGCCACAAAGTGGCGCTGGGCAAGCAAAAAGCCGATCACGACCGGGATGCTCACCACGAGCGCGGCCGCCATGATCTGGTTCCAGTAGATGTTGGTCTGCGTCGAGTACTGGCGCAGGCCCACCGAGAGCGTCCGGTTCGCTTCCGTCGTCATCACCGAGGCGAACAGAACCTCACCCCACGCGGTCATGAACGAGTAGATCGCGACCGCGATCACCCCCGGCCGCGCGGCCGGCAGGACGACCCGCCACAGCGCGCCCATCGGGCCGCACCCGTCCACGAGTGCCGCCTCGTCGAGCTCGCGCGGGATGCTGTCGAAGTACCCGGCCAGCATCCAGATCGAGAACGGCAGGCTGAAGGTCAGGTACGTGATGATGAGGCCGAGCCGCGTCCCGACCAGCTGCAGCCCGAACTGGTTGTTGATGTTCACGAAGATCAGGAACAACGGCAGCAGGAACAGCACCCCCGGGAACATCTGGGTCGACAGCACCGTGGTGGTGAAGACCGTCCGCCCGCGGAACTTGAACCGCGACACCGCGAACGCCGCCAGGATCGCCAGCGCCACCGAGAGCACCGTCGCGACCACGGAGACGATCGTCGAGTTCACGAAGTACCTTGCCAGCGGCACCGTTTTCCACATGTCGATGAACGGCGCGATGGTGAGGTTGGACGGCCACCAGGTGAAGGCGCCCTGGACGTCCTTGAGTGGTTTCAGCGACGACGTGACCATCACGTACAGCGGGACGGTCACGAACAGGCCGAGCACCACCAGTACGACGGCCCGGTACGCCTTGAAGCCTTTGGTCTCAAGCACGGCGCGTCTTCCTTCCCGTGACGAGGAGATAGATGCCGGTGACAATCATCAGGAAGATCAGCAGCAGAACGGACATCGCGGCGCCGGAGCCGAAGTTCCAGGTCAGGAACGACGCGTTGTAGATGTGGAAGGTGATCAGGTCACCGGCGGGCGGCTGCGCCGTACCGAACAGCACGTACGGCGTGTTGAAGTCGCTGAACGTCCACAGGAACAGCACGAGCACGAGGACCAGGTTGACCGGACGCAGCGCCGGCAGCGTGATGTTGCGCCACTGCCGCAGGTTGCCGGCGCCGTCGACCGCGGCGGCCTCGTACTGATCGCGCGGAATGCTCTGCAGACCGGCCATCAGGGTGAGGAACGCGAACGTCCACAGCTTCCAGGTGGCCACCGTGATCAGCGAGAACAGCGCGTTGCCGCCGATCAGCCAGAACGGCTTGCCGTCGGTCAGGTGGAGCTGGGTGAGCACGTGGTTCACCGCGCCGGTGTCTCGTTGCAGCATGAAGTTCCAGGTCAGGATCCCCGCGTACGCCGGAAGCGCGTACGGGACCAGGAACAGCGTGCGGATCAGGCTCCGGCCACGGAACGTGGGCTGCAGCGCGACCGCCGCCGCCATCCCGAGAACCCAGGACAGCGTGACCGTGACGAGCGAGAAGATCAGCGTGACGCCGAAGGACTTCAGCAGCCCTTCGCCGACCGCGTTGTCGAAGTCGAGCGCGACCTTGTAGTTGTTGAGCCCGGCACTCGGGGCGGCCGACCAGTTCGCGATGAAGAACTTGGTCAGCTTGACGAAGCTCATCCAGATCCCGACGAGCATCGGGACGATGTGGATCACGAGCTCCATCAGCACCGCCGGCGCCACCAGCGCGTAGGGCAACCAGCGGCTCAGCCCTGGGCGGTGTTCCGGGGTGGACTTGCGAGCCGGCGGCTTGGTGACCGCCGGCGTCGCGTCGTGGGTGGCGACCGACATCAGTTGCCTGCGGCCACTTGATCCTCGGCCGTCTTCAGTGCGGCCTTCACTTCGTCGGCGGTGACTGTGCCACCGGTGGCGATCTTGGCGAACATGCCGTTCATCGCCTTACCGACGGTGCTCTCGAACTGGTCCTCGGCCGGCACCAGCGGCAGCGGCTTGGACTTGGTGTTGTAGACATCCTGGAACGTCGCGGCCTCGGCGGCGTCGGTCGTGAAGACCGGCTTGGCGTCCTTGAGCACCGGCAGCGAGGAGAACGGCTTGCCCAGCGTCGTCTGGGTCTGCGGGTCCGTCATGTACTTGACGAACTTCAGCGCCGCGTCCTTGTGCTTGGTGTTCTTGAAGACCGACAGGTTGATGCCCGCCACATGGCTGGCCACCTGCTCGCCGCCGGCCGGCGCCGGGAACGGTACGACGCCGTACTCGCCGGCCTTCATGCCGTTGGCAACGATCGAGGAGTCGGCGTTGTTCTGGTTGATCACCATCGCGACCTTCTTGGTCGCGAAGTCGTTGACCGACTTGGTGCCGTTGTCGTACTGCGCGTTGGACGGGTTCGCGACCTTGTCCTTCTGCATCAGGTCGAGGTACCGCAGCACGCCCTGGACGTTGCCGTCACCGGTGAAGGTCGGCTTGCCGTCGGCGCCGAACCAGTCGGCCTTGTTCTGCGCGGCGTTGATGAACGCGAAGTGCACGTTCTCGGTGTAGCTGCCGGCCGCGAGCGCCATCCCCCACTGGTTCTTCGCGGGGTTGGTCAGCTTCTGCGCCGCGGTGACCATCTCTTCCCAGGTCTTCGGCGGCTGCAGGCCGGCCGCGGCGAACATCGCCTTGTTGTAGTACAGGCCGTACGCCAGGCCGTAGAGCGGGACCGAGGTCGGGTCCTCGCCTTCCTTGCCGCCGGTCGCCAGAGCCGTCGGCACGAACTTGTCCTTGCCCCCGATCGCGGTCATCGCGTCACCGTCGAACGGCAGGAACGCCCCGGTCGCCTGCAGCGAGGCGGCCCAGGTATTGCCGATGTTGACGACGTCCGGCGCCTGGCCGGAGGTGATCGCGGTCTGGATCCGGGTCTGCAGGTCGTTCCAGCCGATCACCTCGAGGTTGACCTTGATCCCGGTGTCCTTGGTGAACTGCTCGAGCACCGGGGTCAGAACCTGCTTGTCGTTGTCCAGGCTGGTGCCCTGGTTGCTGGCCCAGTAGGTCAGCGTCTGGTCTCCGCCGGAACCCCCGTCGGAGCCGGAATCGCCGCCTCCACAGGCGGCCAGGCTGACTCCCAGGGCGGTCACCGCTACCGCGGCTACAAGCGAACGCAGTCTCACGTCGGACTCCTCGTCCTCGTGCGGTCATGATGTGGGGCCCACTATGTCCCTAACCGGTTAAGTTCCGGAACCCTAACCGGTTCAGTTGCGTGCCGGTTGTTACACCCTCGTGACGTGCTCGCCACTCGGTGTCATCGCACACGTGCCCAGCGTAGTCAGATCGCGGCAGGACCTGAAGAAGTACGCACCCGCAGCAGGCCGGGCGGGGCCTCGAGGTGAAGCTCGGTCTCGCCGGCGGCCAGCCGCAGGAGCAGGTCGGCGGCGGCGCGCCCGCGCTCCATCGTCTGCTGGTCGACCGCCGTAATGCCCGGGGCGGCCAGCTCGCACAGCGGCGAGTCGTCCCAGGCGAGGATCGAGACCGCACCCGGTACGTCGATTCCGAGCTCCGTGGCCACGCGGAGAGCCGCCACCGCCATCAGGTCATTGCCCAGAACGATCGCGGTCGGGCGGTTCGCCCCGGTGAGCAGTCGCCGGGTGTGTTCGGCGCCGTCCTCGTAGCGGTAGTTCCCCTCCACATGCCGTACGGCGATGCCGCGGCGCTCGCCGTACTCGCGCAGGAGCTGGACGCGGAGCTGCTCGTGGATGAACGTGAACGGGCCGCTGATGTGCGCGATCTCGCGGTGGCCGAGCTCCGCGAGGTGGTCGAGTATCAGTGTCACCGTCTCGTCCGGACGGCTGATCAGCCGCCCGACGCCGTCGTCGGGAGCGTTGGAGCTGACCACGACGCATGGCACGTTGAGCTCCCGCAGCAGCGTCACGCGTGGATCGTTCTGGTGCTCGTCGAACAGCACGAAGCCGTCGACCCGGCCCTGGCGTGACCAGCGCCGCAGTACGTCGAGGTCTTCGCCGTTCTCGCCGGTGAGGCGCAGCAGGAGCGACGAGTCGACCTCGTTCAGGTACTGCTCGATGCCGACCAGCGTGCGCATGTAGAACGCCTCGGTCGAGATCAGCGTCGGGTCCCGGGCGATCACGATGCCGATCGTCCGCGTGCGGCTCGCCGACAGCGCGACGGCGGCCGAGTTCGCGTGGAAGCCGAGCTTGTCGGCCAGGTCGAGCACCCGCTGCCGGGTCTCCTCGCTGACGCCGGCGCGACCGTTCAGGGCGTACGAGACCGAGGCCTTGGAGATCTGCAGCTGGCGGGCCAGATCGCTGATCGTGACCCGGTGACCGCGCCGCCCAGCCTCGGCCGGACCGTCGGCGTCGCCGTCAGTCAAGGACTCGGATGTCGTCATGCACTCCCACCCCGCATGGACGGGAGAGTAGCAGCGTGAGATTCACCCAAGCAGGAATCCTGAGTGTTGGATAGCGTTATCCCATGACCTCATCGGAGCCGTTGCGACTGGATTTCCTGCCGTGGGAGTACGCCCGGACCGCGTCGCCGGCCGAGCGCTCCCGCCAGACCGAGCGCCAGGCCCGCTTGTCCGGCGAGGTCGCGCTGGCCGACGACGTGTACGTCGCCGAGTCGGCTGCCGTGTACTGCGACGAGCTGCGGATGGGGGAGCGGTCGTACATCGCGGCGCACGCCTACGTGACCGGCCGGATCACCCTCGGGTCCGACAGCACCATCAACCCGTTCGCCGCCGTCCGCGGTCACGTCACCATCGGCGACGGCGTACGGATCGGCGCGCACACCTCGATCCTCGCGTTCAACCATGGCATGGCGCCCGGCGAGCCGATCTTCCGGCAGCCGCACAGCAGCCGCGGCATCACCATCGCGGACGACGTCTGGATCGGTTCCGGCGTCACCATTCTGGATGGCGTCACGGTCGGTCCGCACAGCATCATCGGCGCCGGCGCGATCGTCACCAAGGACGTCCCGGCGAACAGCATCTCCGCCGGGAACCCCGCCCGCGTCCTCCGCTCCCGGGATGCCTCCCCTCCCGCCCCCGCCCTCGCCCCGGCCGCCGCTCCCGGCCTCGCCCCGGCGCCCGCTCCCGCCCTTTCCCCTCCCGCGCTCATCACTTCCGGAGGCGACCTGCCGTCGCGGCTCTCCGCCTTCGCGGCTCGCGCTCGCGACCAGGTGGACGACGTACTGGCTCGGTCGTGGGACGGCGAGCGGTTCGTCGACCGCCCCGGCCTCGACCACGCACCAGCGGTCCGCCCCTGGTGCGATGCCATCGAGATCGCCGACCTCCTGGTACGCCGCACTCCGGCCGGCCACGCCCGCGACGACCTCGTACGCCGTCTCCGCGCGCGCCAGGACCCCAAGTCCGGACTGGTTGCGCCAGGCGACCTCTCCGATGCCGGACTAGACACCCCGTCCGACGCCAAACTCGCTCTGCTGCAAGGCGAAGCGCCGTACCACGTGCTGTGCGTCGGCTACGCGCTCCAGGTCCTCGGCAGCAGCTTCGAGCACCCCATCGACACCACCTTCAGCACCCACGAGCTCGACCAATTGCCGTGGGCAAGGAACGCCTGGTCGGCCGGTGCCGCGATCGATGCTCTGGGCACCGCGATCGCGCGAAACCTCCATGATCACAACGAATCCGGCCCTCTCGACACACTGATCGGCTGGCTCACAATCAACGCCGATCGCACGAGTGGCGCATGGGGTAGCCCGCACCCCGACGACGGCTGGCTGCAGGTGGTGAACGGTTTCTACCGCCTGACCCGCGGCACGTATGCACAGTTCGGTTTGCCATTGCCGTACCCCGAGCAGGCGGTCGCCACAGTGCTTGCTCACAGCAACGATCGCCGGATGTTCACCGGCGACAACGACAACGCCTGCAATGTACTCGACGTGATCCACCCACTCTGGCTGGCCCGGAAGCAGACGCCGTACGGGGAGGAAGAGGGGCGGCGCTGGGCCGAGGAGCAGCTGAACCGCATCCTCGGCCGCTGGGTGGACGGCGCCGGTTTCGCCTTCGCGCCGAACGGCACGGACGACCGCGCGATCCCCGGACTCCAGGGGACCGAGATGTGGCTGTCGGTCGTCTGGCTGCTCGCGGACTACCTCGGGCATTCCGACGCGCTCGGCTACCGGCCTCGCGGCGTGCACCGCCCGGAGCCCCTCATCGCCCCGCGGACCACCCCGTGGCAGTAGTGCGGATCGGGGGTCCACTAGCCTGAACCAGTGGATCCCCGCACACGCCGCTTGGTGACGACGCTCGTTCTGGTAGCGCTGGTCGCCATGGTGGTCGTGGCGGCCCTGGTGAAGTGAACTAACCTTCCCTCGCATGACCCCCACCACCACGCGGTCGTCGTACCTGATGCGCGCGGGCCTGGTCCGCAACGTCCGTTCTGGTGAGCACCTGACCACCTTCGTGGTCTCCGGGGTGGCGACGGTCCTCATCACCCGGCTGATCCTCAGTCTGAGCGGCTACCCGCAGATCGGTGGCAAGGGGCTGCACATCGCGCACGTCCTGCCCGGCGGCGTACTGATGCTGTTCGCGATCTCCCTCCTGCTCGGGTACGTCGGTCCGGTCGTCCGGCCGGCCGCGGCACTCGTCGGCGGGGTCGGGTTCGGGCTGTTCATCGACGAGGTCGGCAAGTTCGTCACCTCGGACAACAACTACTTCTACAAGCCGACCGCCGCCATCGTGTACGTCGTCTTCGTGCTGATCGTGCTGGGCAGCCGCTTTCTCTCCACCCGGCGGCCGATCGACCCGCGCGAGGAACTGGCCAATGTGATCGACCACACGGTCGAAGGGGTCGCGGGCGGGCTGTCTCGGCAGCGGCGGGCGCAGGCGTTGGAATTGCTGAGTCTGGTCGGGCCGCACGTGCGCGGCCGCCGGCAGACCGCGGCGCTGCTCGAGGCGTGTCCGCCGGACGAGGTCGAGCTGGCAGCGCCGGTGGATGCCGCCTGGCGCTGGTTGCAGCGGACGTTCGAGCGGCTCGCGACCCATCCGAAGGCTCCCACGGTCGCGGTCGTGGTGCTCGCGATTCAGGCAGTCGCTGCGCCGGTCATCGCCATTGCGGTCGGGACGGGGCTGGCGCAGCTCTCGGTCTCCGGGGTGATCGTCGGCAGCTTGTTGTCAGCGACCTTCACTTTCCGTGGCGGACGGCAGTTGCGCAGGCAGAGCCGGCTGCGTGCAGTTCGGCTGTTCGAGCTCGCCGTACTGGTGTCGCTGCTGATGACGCAGGTCTTCCAGTTCGCCGGGACGCAGTTCGCGGCCGCGGGCGGGATGCTGCTGGATCTCGTGCTGCTGGGCCTGCTGCGGGCCGAGCGGGACCGCCTGCAGCGCGAGGAGGAGCTGTCGAATCAGGCAGCGTCCGGTGCGGCGCCTGCTGCCACTACGCCACTGGGACTGCCGCCCGATCCGGCGGCACCACGGTTTCCTGAGGACCCGTCCGATCCGGTGTGACCTTCCACTGCTCGTTGCGAGCGAACAGCACCGGTGACATGGTCGCCGCGAAGTACACAGCACCGGCGACCAGCAGTGCGGGCGCCATACCGGCGACGGCGATCGCGGCTCCGGCAGCCAGACCGCCCAGCGGTACTCCGGCCCAGGCGACCGCGGAGGACAGCGACTGGACGCGGCCGAACAGGTGCGGCGGGACTCGCTCGACGTACAGCCCGCCCAGCACTGGGTTGATGAAGCCGGCCCCGATACCGCCGAGCGCGGAGACAGCTACCAGGGTCCAGAGTGGGGCGTCGGCCGCCATCACGATGTAGCGCGGTGGGCCGGCGATCAGGAACGCCACGATGAAGACGGTCTTGCGCGGGATGCGGTGCCCGATCGCCGAGGCGAGCAACGCGAACAGCGTGGCGGTCACGCCGAAGGCGGTGAGGACCAGACTGGTGTGACCGGGGCCGAGACCGTGGTCCTTGATCCAGACCGGTAGGAAGACCGCGCCGACAGCCGCGTCCAGCAGGTTGGTCACGCCGACCATCATCACCAGCGGCATGATCAGCTTGTCGCGGCGGAGGCACCGCCAGCCGTCCGCGAGCCGCTGCCCGTAGCTGCCCTCGGCCACGATCGGCTCGTTGGCCGACCGCTGCGGGCGGGGGAGCCATCGGGCGACCAGCGCGGCGCAGATGCCGAACGACGCGGCATCGACCCAGAGCGCGTTCACCTCGCCGACCAGCGTGATCAGTCCGCCCGCGATGGCGTAGGCGATGAAGCCGGCCAGCCGTTCCGTCGTGCTGGCCAGGCCGGTCACCCGCTCCGTCGGCACCTTCGCGGCGATGGCGATCTGCGGAATCATGGTCCCCTTCGCCGCGTCGCCCGGCCCGCGTAGCGCGCCGGCTACCGCGACGAGCGCGAGCAGGACCGGGAACGACAGCAGGTGCAGGACGTGCAAGAGCGGGATCAGGGCAACCACGCCGGTACTCGCGGTGTCCGCCAGCACGCTGACCCGGCGGGCGCCGACCCTGTCGATCCACGGGCCGCCGATGACCTTGGCGATCACCAGCGGCGCCATCTCGGCAAGGGCGACCAGACCGGTCTTCACTGGCGAGCCGGTGCTGATCAGCACGAACCACGGGATCGCGATCGCGCTCACCCGGGTTCCGCAGATCGACACCACGTTGGCGATCAGGTAGGCGATCAACGGCGCCCGGTACGGCGCTGTCGCCGTACTCATCGGGTCTCCCGCGGGAAGGCCTGGATCTGGATGGTGACCTGCTCCTCGCCGTCGGTCAGGGGTGCGGTGAGATCAGGAGTCGCGTACTTCGCCAGCACCGCGGTGAGCTCCTGCCGCAGGGCCGCGAGCTGGTCGGCGCGCAGGTGGAAGTGGTAGTCGGACAGCAGGCTGGCCTCTTTCCACTCTGGATCGAGCGTCTGCATCGAGTCGATGAACGCGAACATGTTCTCCGCGTAGGCCTGGCCGACTCCGTGCAGGAAGCCCAGCGTGAGCTCGGGCTCCTGGTCCAGCAGCTCGGGCAGGTCGAACGACGTCGTCTGGTGGGCCGCCTTCCACCAGCGGTCCCGGGCGTTGCCGCGGGAGTCGTCCTCGACGACCAGGCCGGCCTCGGCCAGCTGCCGCAAGTGGTAGCTGGTGGCGCCGGTGTTCACCCCGAGCCGGGTGGCCAGGGTGGTCGCCGTCTGCGGTCCGTAGACCCGTAGGAGCCCGAGGGCCCGGTTCCGCATCGGGTGCGCCAGGGCGCGCACCAGGCTCCGGTCCAGCCGGACGCTTCGCTCGTCGTTCTCGCTCATGGGATCAGCGTAGAACTACACAATCGCTTTGCAAAGAGATTTTGCAAACTGATTCTGCGATGAGTTGTCCACAGCTTCGGAATCGCCGGTCAGATCGGGGCAGGATCGCTGCATCTTCTCTGGTGACACAGCCAACGGCGGCGGACCGCCGCCTACGACACGGAGAAGACCACCATGCTGCGAGTGATGCTCGAGGACGCCGACTACTGCGACGTCCCGGCCGATCTGATGACGTTCGACGACGGAGCCGTCGTGTTCTGGCGGGAGGGCGACGAGGTCGGCCGGCACCGTCAGGCGCGGATCCGGTCCCTGGAGCTGCTGGACAGCCGCTCGATGACCCGCAAGATCAAGGCGGCCCGGCGCAACCACCCGAAGGCGTTCCGGCCCTGGACTCCGGAGGACGAGCAGCTACTGATGGAGATGTTCCGCAACGGCGCGGGCAAGGAGGAGCTGGTCGAGGCGCTGGGTCGTCAGGAGGGCGGAATCGCGACCCGGTTGCGCGGTCTCGGGCTGCTTCTCGACGACCAGAAGTTGCTCTGAGTCCGCCGACCGCCACCGCCCGCCGACGAGACCCTTTTGTGATCAGCTGGAGGCGTCGGACACAATGGCGCGATGCAGGCAGAGGTGGATCCCGCCGGACACCAGGGCACGCCGACCGCGGACGCGGTGGGTGAGGTGGGCGCGTGGGACGCGATCCACGCCGCCCTACTGGACCGGTCCGGTCTGGTGCGGGCGGTCGCGTCCGGCCGGCGTCGCGGCCTCGACCAGCCGCCGTACCAGCGGATCGAGCTGCGGTACGTCGACCTCAAGGGGCAGCGGCACCTCCAGCTCACCGAGTTCGACGAGCGCCAGGCCCACACCCGGAACTTCGTCGGGACCGAGATCGTGGAGGCCGTCGACAAGCTGCTCGCCCTGCCGTACGGGTCGTGGCACGTCGAGACGACCACCGAGACGATGCGCCTGCGGTACACGAAGAAGGGCAAGGAGCTGCTGCACCGGCAGGCGGACAGCCGGGAGCAGACCACC
Organism: Kribbella sp. NPDC005582; assembly: GCF_040605415.1. Lineage (NCBI taxonomy): Bacteria > Bacillati > Actinomycetota > Actinomycetes > Propionibacteriales > Kribbellaceae > Kribbella > Kribbella sp. NPDC005582. The sequence goes on along the minus strand of NZ_JBEXCU010000001.1, from coordinate 842,618 downwards.
GAGCACGACCGGGTGAAGCAGCGGGTGCTGGATCCGGCGGCGCCGTTCCTGATCGAGCTCGGAATCAGCGACCACCAGGGCCGGGTGAAGCCGTCGCGGCAGGCGAAGTACAAGCAGATCGAAGAGTTCTGCAAGCTGCTCGCGCCCGCGTTGGAAGAGGCCATCTCGGCCGGCCGGATCGCGACCGGCCGGCCGCTGCAGGTGGTCGACCTGGGCTGCGGCAACGCCTACCTCACGCTCGCGGCGCATCACCTGCTCACCGCGGCCGGGCACGACGTTCGCACGACCGGTGTGGACCACAACCCGACCGCCCGGAAGCGGAACACCCGCGTCGTGACGGCGCTGGGCTGGCAGGACCAGTTGCGGTTCGTCGACGCCACGATCCAGGCGGCGGAGCTCGACGTACGGCCGGATGTGGTGCTTGCCCTGCACGCCTGTGACACGGCCACCGACGACGCGCTCGCGCGGGCGGTCCAGTGGGAGGCGCCGCTGGTCCTTGCGGCTCCATGTTGCCATCACGACATCCAGAAGCAGCTCAAAAGCGTCACACCACCGGCACCATATTCTCTGATGACGAGATATGGGATCGTTCGTGAGCGGTTCGCCGACGTCCTGACGGATTCTCTCCGGGCGGCGGTCCTCAGACAGGTCGGATACCGGGTGGAGGTCGTGCAGTTCGTGGACAGCCAGCACACGCCCCGCAATCTGCTGCTCCGCGCCGCCCGCACCAACGCCGCGGTGACACCCGAGCTCGAGTCCGACTACGCCACGCTGATCGCCGAGTGGCAGGTGCGGCCGCGCCTCGCCGAGCTGCTCCTCCCGGAGGTGAGTGCGTGAAGCGGCTGCGGTCGGCCTTCGCCCTGGTGGCTGCGACCTGCATCACACTGGCGGCCGCAGCGCTGCCGGCGGTGGCGGCGGATCCGCCTCCGGCGCCGAAGAAGATGTTCACGATCGACGACCCGCGGATCAAGGAGTCGTCCGGGCTGGCCAAGAGCCAGAAGTTCGAGGACCTGTACTGGACGGTGAACGACTCCAGCGACTCCGCGCGCGTCTTCGGGATCGACACCGACGGTGACGTGAAGGCCGTGCTGAAGTTCAAGGCCGAGGTCCGCGACGTCGAGGCGATCGCCGTCGACCGCGAGGGCACGATCTACGTCGCCGACATCGGCGACAACACCAAGTCCCGGGACATGGTCGAGATCTACACGATCCCCGAGCCGGACAGCCTCGAGAGCGCGGAGAACGTCCGCTACCACCGCTACGACTTCAAGTACCCCGACGGCGCCCACGACGCCGAGACCCTGCTGGTCCAGCCCGAGACCAACCAACTCTTCATCGTCACCAAGTCGACCAAGGGCGGCGCGATCTACTCCGCCCCCGGCACCCCGTCCCGCGAAGGCACCAACCGCCTCACCAAGCTCGCCGCTGCCCCCGCCGGCGTCTTCACCGACGGCACCTTCCTCCCCGACGGCCAGCGCGCGGTCCTGCGCACGTACGTCGACGTAGCCACCGTCGCCTGGGGCGACGACAAACCCACCCTGGTAGCCCGCGGCCCGGCACCCCTCACCCAAGGCGAGTCCATCGCCGTCGGCACCGCCGACGACACCGTCCTGGTAGGCAGCGAAGGCGCCAACTCGGCCGTCTACCAGGTCAAGGTCCCCGCCAAAAAGGCCGCCGCCTCCCCAACCGCCGCCGCCCCACCCAAAAAGTCCTCCGGCGACGCAGCAGACTCCGCCCCCGCCAGTAAGAACCACAACCTCCGCTGGATCATCATCGGCGCCGCCCTCTTCGCCCTCGTCATCACCGTCCTCACCTTCCCCCCAGGCCGCCGCGAACGCCTCGACCGCATGGCCGAAAACGCCCGCCTCACCGGCCAGTCCCCCACTCCCACCCGCCGCCGCCACAGCGCCTGACCCGCCCCCCTGCGGCGACGCCCCGCGATCGGACACCGCTTCGCGGCGACAGCCTTTTGGCGCCCCCAGCGCGTGCGCAAGGCGATGCCGCCTACCGCGGTTGCCGCGCCAGCACGCGGTGAGCAGGCGCGACCTGCGCGAGGGTGTGGAGCCGCCGACTGCGGTCGCGGCGCCGGCCGGCGGTGAGTGGCCCGGCGTACAACGGAATGCGGTGCGTCTGGGCGTACCCACTCCGACAACGCGACCGGATATCCCCCGGCGTTGCCCCCTTCTCCCTGTCGTATACGACCCGATAAGGGGCAACACGAACGGATATCCGGTGTTGTTCGTGCTCTGAGGGTGGACAGCGGACAACCGCCGACACACGGTGCCGGCGGTTGTTCGGGGGAGATCAGCGCAGTTTGTCGACGATGTAGTCGATGGACTGGGTGAGCTTCTCGACGTCGTCCGGGTCGACCGCGGGGAACATGGCGACGCGGAGCTGGTTGCGGCCGAGTTTGCGGTAGGGCTCGGTGTCGACGATGCCGTTGGCGCGCAGGGTCTTGGCGACGGCTGCGGCGTCGATGGAGTCGTCGAGGTCGATGGTGCCGATGACGAGCGAGCGGGCGTCGGGGTCGGTGACGTACGGCGTGGCGTAGTCGGACTTCTCGGCCCAGGTGTAGAGGCGGTTGCTGGAGTCGGTGGTGCGGGCGACGCTCCACTCGAGGCCGCCCTGGCTGTTGATCCAGTCGGTCTGCTCGGCCATCAGGAACAGGGTGGCCAGCGACGGCGTGTTGTAGGTCTGGTTCTTGCTGGAGTTGTCGACCGCGGTGGCCAGGTCCAGGAACGCCGGGATCCAGCGGCCGGAGGCGGTGATCTCCTCGACCCGGGCGAGCGCGGCGGGGGAGAGGATGGCGATCCACAGGCCGCCGTCGGAGGCGAAGCACTTCTGCGGGGCGAAGTAGTAGGCGTCGGTCTCGGCGATGTCGACCGGCAGGCCGCCGGCGCCCGAGGTGGCGTCGATCGCGACCAGCGCGTCCGCGTCGGCTCCGGCGACCCGCTTGATCGGAGCCATCACGCCGGTGGAGGTTTCGTTGTGCGGCCACGCGTACAGGTCGATGCCGGCCTCGGCCACGGCGACCGGGCGGCTGCCCGGGTCGGCCTTGACCACGGTCGGGTCGCCCAGGTGCGGGGCGAGCTGCGCGGCCTTGGCGAACTTCGAGGAGAACTCACCGAAGCTCAGGTGCTGGCTGCGCTCGCGGATCAGGCCGAACGTCGCGATGTCCCAGAACGCGGTCGAGCCGCCGTTGCCGAGCACCACCTGGTAGCCGTCGGGCAGCTGGAACAGGTCGGAGACGCCCTGCTGCACCCGGGCCACCAGGTTCTTCACCGGCGCCTGCCGGTGCGAGGTGCCGAGCAGCTTGGCGCCCTCGGTCGCGAGCGCGGCGACAGCCTCCGGGCGGACCTTGGACGGTCCGGCGCCGAAGCGGCCGTCGGCGGGCTTGAGCTCTGCAGGAAGAACGATGTCGCTGGTCACCAGCGGTTCCCTTCGTCGTCTGGCAGTACCTAGGCCGACGACGCTGTCAGCACTTCACATCATTCCACATGCCCGGGACCGGCCCGCCGCGGGTCTCACTCGTGTTTGCGGTCGATCACCTGGGTGCCGGTCAGGACGGCCACCGGCCCCTCCGGGGTGTCGGTCCACTCACCGCAGGCGCCGCCGCCCTCGGCGACGTCCAGCGTCAGCGGCGTGCCGTCCATCCGCAGGGCCGGGTGGTAGTACGACGCGACCTTCTCGGCCTCGCCCTGGATGTAGTGACCGATCAGCGCGCGCCGGAACCGGTCCTCGGTCACGTTCGGCGCGCTTCCGTGCACCAGCGCGCCATGGAAGAACAGCACGTCACCGGGCTCCATCACCACCGGTACGGCGGCATCTGGCGCCGGCAGCGGCACGGTCACATCGGTGAAGCTGACCGTGGTGTCCGCCTTCTCCGTGCACAGGATCGGCCACCGGTGACTGCCCGGCACCACCTGCAGACAGCCGTTCGCCTCATCCACGCGGTCGAGCGCCATCCACGCCGCCACGCACGTACCCGGCTCGGCCTTCAGGTAGAAGTTGTCCTGGTGCAGCGCCTGCCCGCGGGAGCCCGGCGGCTTGAAGTAGATCATCGTCTGCACCGCGTACGGCGACTTGTCCAGCAGCCCGGTCATCACCTCGTCGATGCGCGCGTCGATCAGCCACTGCAACGACATGTCGTCCCAGCGGTGCATCTGCGCCATCCGGGGATATCGGCGCAGCGGGTCGCGACTACCCGAATTCACACCGGCCTCGTCGTTGTCGTACGACCCGCGCTTCCGCAGCGTCATGTAGTGCTCGCGCAGCCGCTCGGCCTCGTCAGCGTCGAACAGCCCGCGCACCAGCGTGTAGCCGTCCCGCTCGAACTCCTGCTTGTACGAATCACTCACCATGAATCCATTCTGCGGTCCACAATGGAGCTCAGCCACGGAAGATTCATGCAAGGAGTTGGACTTTTGTTGCAACCGCTCACGCTGACTCGGCTTTCCGAGCCGACGTTCTGGCGCTGCGAGCCCAACTGGTCCTGGGAATCGCCGCACTTGTCAGACCATCTGCTGTGGTGCGTGCTGGACGGCCGCGGCCACCTGGAGCTCGACGGTGCGCACCAAGAGCTCAGCCCCGGCGTCTGCGCGGTCTTCCAGCCCGGCGACGCGCCCCGCGCAACCCACGACCCACGCCGGCGGCTCCTCGTGTTCGGCATGCACTTCGAGACCACCCAGTACGGCGTAGTCCCGCAACCGCGCTGGGGCGAAGTCATGGACCGCGAGCTGCTCAATGCGCTCGCACGCACGAGCGATTCGGCGTACCGGCGGGGTGACGCGCTCGGACGGCGACAGGCCGAGCTGTGCCTGGAGCAACTGATCGGCCTGATCTGGGATGCCGTGCACAACCCCACCCGCCCAAACACCGACACCGCGGTCGACGAGGTGGCCCGCCAGCTCCGCCAGGACCCGGGCCGCGACTGGACAGTCGGAGAGATGGCTCACAAGGCCGCGCTGTCTCGGGCACAGTTCACGAGACGGTTCGTCAAACAGTTCGGCATGTCACCGGCGCAGTACCTGATCCAGGCCCGCGTCGATCGGGCACACCAGCTGCTGACCGAGAGCGGGATGACGGTCACGCAGACCGCCACCGCTCTCGGCTACACAGACGTTCCCTACTTCAGCCGCCAGTACAAACAACGCACCGGCCGCACGCCCAGCCAGGAGCACTAGGCCCAGCCAGAGTCCCAGCCCTCGATGGAGTCCGCGGAGCGCGTGCCCGGCCCGGAGTAGATCGCCGACGGGCGGATCAGCCGTCCGGTGCGCTTCTGCTCCAGCACGTGCGCACTCCAGCCGGCGGTCCGCGCACAGGTGAACATCGAGGTGAACATCGGCGGCGGGACCTCGGCGAAGTCCAGCACGATGGCCGCCCAGAACTCGACGTTGGTCTCCAGCACGCGGTCCGGCCGCCGCTCGCGCAGCTCGGCCAGGGCGGCCTTCTCCAGCGCCTCGGCCACCTCGTACCGCGGTGCGTCCAGCTCACGCGCCGTACGGCGGAGCACGCGGGCACGCGGGTCCTCGGCGCGGTACACGCGGTGACCGAAGCCCATCAGCCGCTCACCGGCGTCCAGCAGACCCTTCACATACGAGCGTGCGTCCCCCGACCGCTCGACGCCCTCGATCATCGTCAGCACCCGGGCCGGTGCGCCACCATGGAGGGGTCCGGACATGGCACCCACAGCACCGGACAGGGCGGCCGCGACATCGGCGCCGGTCGAAGCGATCACCCGGGCGGTGAACGTGGAGGCGTTCATGCCGTGCTCGGCCGCGGACGTCCAGTAGGCGTCCACTGCCTTCACGTGCTTGGGATCGGGCTCACCACGCCAGCGGATCATGAACCGCTCGGTGATGGTCTTCGCCTTGTCCACCTCACGCTGCGGCACCATCGGCTGCCCGATGCCGCGCGCAGCCTGCGCCACGTACGACAGTGCCATCACCGCGGCGCGGGACAGGTCCTCACGAGCCTGTACGTCGTCGATGTCGTACAGCGGGCGCAGACCCCAGGCGGGGGAGAGCATGGCGAGCGCGGACTGGACGTCGACCCGGATGTCACCGGTGTGCACCGGCAGCGGGAACGGCTCCGCGGGCGGCAGCCCCGGGGTGAACGCTCCGTCGACCAGCAGGCCCCAGACGTTCTCGAACGGCACCCGGCCGACCAGGTCCTCGATGTCCACGCCGCGATAGCGCAGCGCCGACCCTTCCTTGTCCGGCTCGGCGATCTGCGTGTCGAACGCGATCACGCCTTCCAGCCCGTGCTGGACCTCGGTCTTCGGATCTGACATACCACTCCCTCGTCCTCATATTGGCGCCCAGGCAGCATAGTTCTCCGAAGACACGTGCGGATAACTTTCGTGGCCGGAATCGCATCGTGGAAAACGTGGAAATACTCGTCGGCTACGCGTTTCACCGGCCTGACTCCGCGGCCCGTGCCGCCGAGGGAGCCGCCCGGGTCGCGGCCTATTACGCGGATATCCCCAAGCGTGGCGGCCACGACGGCAGCACGCACGGCCTGCACGTGTGGGGAAGTGACGACACGCCGTGGCCGGCCTGGCAGGAGACGGGCAGCGTCCGCGTCGCCAGCCTGCACACACCGGTCGGCTATGAGCGCGTGGTCGGCGACATCGCACCGACCGACGCACCTGGCCCGCTGGCCGAGGCAGTACGTCGTACGCCGGAAGCCTTTGTCGACTTGGTCCCGCCGTTCACCATGGCAGTGCTCGACAACGACAGGCTGGAGCTCTTCACCGACTCCGCCGGTCTGGGCCGGCTTTTCCAGGTCCGTCTGCCAGATGGCTGGGTGTGGAGCAACCGCCCGGTCGCCGCACTCCTCTTCGCCGGTACGCCGGCCGCCGCCTCGCCGCGGGGCTGGGCCTTCGCGGCGGCGTGCGGCTGGTTCATGGCCGACAGTACGCCGTACGAAGGGGTGCTGGCGGTCCCCGGAGCGACGCACATCGTGGCCGACGGCAAGCTCTGTCGCCAGACCACCAGCCGAATCGAACCGAGCACGCTCTGGCTGACCGACACCCTCGACGAGCCTTTGCCGGACCTGACCGAGTCGACCCGTCGACTCTGCCCCGACGGACCGCGGCCTCCGCTGCCGCTCGTTGCACCACAACCGAACCTGATCGACCACGCGCTCGCCTGGCACCGGTACGCAGAAGGCCAGACCCCCGACCTGTACGCGCCGATCCCGACCGAGAGCGCCGAAATAACGGTTGCCTACGGCCACTACTACCCAGCCGATCTCCAGACCGTCGATGCCCTGCCCTTGCACGCGAAACTGCAGGTCTTCGGCCGACACCTGGAGACAGCACTCGTCCCGGCCACCGGCCCGTCGGAGGCGGCCCGGTCCGCCGTGGCCATTCAGATCGAGCACGTACTGCGCGAAGCGGTCCGCGGGGGGATCGAAGACGCGAAGATGCTCGACTACTTCTACCTGGTCGAACGAATCCGCCGCGCCAGTCCGGCGGGCGCCGCGTCACCGCAGCTGCTTCCGGCGTTCGTCCGGACCGCCTTCGCGCACGCCGTACCGGTTGAACAGACGACTCGTCCGCTGAGGCGCTTGCCGCGGCCGCGCCGGGTGGCCGATGCACCCGACCGGGACCAGATCGAGTCGATGCTGCTCGCCGTCGAGGGCTTCGACGAGCGAGCCCTGAGCACGCTATGGGCCGCGTCGGTCGCCGGAGCAAGCTCGGCTGCGGCCGAGGCCACGCTGAGGCAAGCGCTGTGGCGGGCAACCTTCGACCTGCACCTGACCGAGGTCAACGACCACCTGCCCGAGGTGATCCGTCCCCTGGCCCCCGCACCGCGCCCCGCCAGCCGCCCGGAGCCAACCACTCGTCCCCGCAACCGCCTGGCCCGAGCCTTCGCCCGCCGCCACGCGCAGTAACCTCGAACTCGTGGATCTTGCGGAGATGCGGAAGACGTACGGGCTGGGCGAGTTGCTCGAGGAGCAGATGGCGGCCGATCCGATCACCCAGTTCGGCGTCTGGCTCGCTCAGGCGACCGAGGCGGGGATCACCGAGCCGAATGCCATGGTGCTGGCGACCGCCGACGCCGACGGCCGCCCGTCGGCGCGAACCGTGCTGCTGAAGGGCCTGGACGAGCGCGGACTGGTCTTCTACACCAACCAGCAGTCCCGCAAGGCCGAGGATCTCGCGGCGAACCCGCACTGTGCGCTCGTCTTCCCGTGGCACGCGATGGAGCGTCAGGTCCGGATCGAGGGCACGGTCAGCAAGCTGCCCAGCGACGAGGTCGACGCCTACTTCGCCTCCCGGCCCCGCGAGTCTCAGCTCGGCGCCTGGGCCTCACAGCAGAGCCAACCGGTCGAGTCTCGCGCCGAGCTCGACCTGCAGTACGCGTCGTACGAGCGGCAGTGGCCGGAGGGCACCGAGATCGCGACGCCGTACTTCTGGGGCGGGTACCGCATCGAGCCGCAGGCGTTCGAGTTCTGGCAGGGCCGGGTCGGTCGCCTGCACGACCGCCTGGCCTACCGGCGTACCAACTCGGAGTCCTGGGAGCTGGTGCGACTCCAGCCCTGAGGCGGCTCGGCGGATTCCCGGATGCCGTGCTTGCCCCACCACCGGACCATGGCAGCCGGCGCCCACCAGTTCGCCCGGCCGAGCAACCGCATCGTGGCCGGGACCAGCAGCGCTCGCACGATCGTCGCGTCCAAAGCGATCGCGATCACCAGCCCGACCCCGATCATCTTCACGAACACGATGCCGGAGGTCGAGAACGCCGCGACCACGATCACCAGCAGTAGTGCCGCGCTGGTGATGATCCCGCCGGTGCGCTGCAGCCCGAGCGCGACAGCCTGGGTGTTGTCGCCGGTCCGGTCGTACTCCTCGCGGATCCGGCTGAGCAGGAACACCTCGTAGTCCATCGACAACCCGAACAGCACTGCGAACAACAGCACCGGGTTGGTCGCGTCCAGGAACCCGGCCGGCGTGAAGTCGAGCAGCCCGGACAGATGACCGTCCTGGAAGATCCACACCATCGCCCCGAACGCCGCCGACAGCGACAGCACGTTCATCAGCAGCGCCTTGAGCGGCAGCACGAAGGAGCCGAAGGCAAGGAACAGCAGCAGGAACGTGATCAGCACCACGAATCCACCCATGTACGGCGCTCTCTCCGCCAGCACGTCGAGCAGATCGATCAGCCCAGCCGTCTCGCCGCCGACCTGAGTCACAGTGCCGGAAGGCGGCGCCACCGCACGCACCGCGTGGACGACATCACGGGCAGGCAGCTCCTGAGCCGTGTAGTGCGTGTGCACAACCACCTCGGCGACGCCGTCCTTGAAGCCACCGATCCGAACGTCGTCGACCTCGGCCACTTGCTTGAGCTGCGCGAGATAAGGCTGCAGTGCCACAGCCGGATCGGTCGGCGTCTGATCGAAGCGGACCGCGACGAAGACGTCCGATCCGCCCGCCCCGGCGAAGTCCCGCTGCAGGGTCTCGGTCACCACCCGCGAGGTGGCGCCGGACGGAAGCGCCCGGTGGTCAACCCCGCCCAATTGCGCTTGCAGGAAAGGGATTCCGAGCACGAGTAACAGCGGAACCAGCACCAACACGTACCGCACCGGCCGCCGCATCACGCTGTGCGCGAGCCGGTACCACGCGCCGTGGTGATCGGCCGCGGTGGAGCGTCGCCGCAGGAACGGCACCTGCAGGTTGTTCACCCGATGCCCGAGAACGGCGAGCAGCGCAGGCAACGCGGTCAACGCCGCAACCATCGCGACCACGACCGCCGCCACACCGCCGTACGCCATCGAGCGCAGGAACATCACCGGGAACAGCGCCAGGCTGCTGATCGCCACTCCGACGGTGATACCGGAGAAGGCGACCGTCCGCCCGGCCGTTGCCATCGTCGTGGTCAGCGCGGTCTCGACATCATTGCCCTTGGCAAGCTCTTCGCGGAACCGGGTGACGATGAACAGTGCGTAGTCGATCGCGAGACCGAGGCCGATCATCGTGACCAGGTTGACCGAGAAGATCGAGACATCCGTGACCGTGGACAGGACACGCAGCAGCAGGAACGCGCCGAGAATCGCCAGCGCTCCGACGAACAGCGGCAGCGAGGCGGCGACCAGGCCGCCGAACACCACGACCAGCAGCACCAGCACGATCGGCGTCGAGATCGTCTCGGCCTTCACGATGTCGTGCTCGGTCTGCGTGTTCACCTCGTCGAAGACCGCGACCTCGCCGCCGACCTTCGTCTCCAGGCCGGCCGGTCCGCTCCGCACTTCGCCGGCGATCCGGTGGAAGGTCTCCAGCCGCTCCTCCGGAGTCGCGCCGGCCAGCGTCAGGACGGCGTACGTGCTGTGCTGGTCCTTCGACACGCTCTGTTGTTTCATTTCGGCCGGCAGCTTGCTGCTCCAGTACGTCGTCGCCCGCAGTACGTCGCTCGTCGGCAACCCGGCCAGGTCCTGCTCGACCGCCGTCCGGAAGGCGGGATCGGCGACCGTCTGGTCCGGGCTGCGGTAGAGCACGATCACGTCGGTCCCGGTGCGGCCGACGTTCTGCTCGATGGTCGCGACGGCCCGGGCCGCCTCGGTGTCCGGGGCGTCGAAGCCGCCGTTCGCCAGCGACCCGAACACACCGGTGCCCCAGACCACCCCGAAGGCGATGAAGGCGGCGGTCAGGACGAGCACCAGGCGGCGGCGCCGATAGCTGAAGTGGCCGAGCGTCTTGAACACAGAGCTCTCCCGAGAGGCGTAAAGTCAGGCGGAAAACCAATTGAGTGAACAGCGTTCACTGTTAACAGTGTTCACTCAAGGCTCGAGCCGTGTCAAGGAGTGTGTGGATGAACCGGCGTGACGAGGCGCGAGCGGCGACCTTGGCCGAGATCAAGCGCGCCGCCCGCCGCCTGCTCGTCCAGGGCGGCGTCGGCGCGATCGGCCTGCGCGCGGTCGCTCGCGAGGTGAACCTGACCGCGCCCGCGCTCTACCGCTACTTCCCCAGTCACGAGGCGCTCGTCACCGAACTGATCGCCGACCTGTACGACGAACTCACGACCGCGCTGATGGAGCTCCGCTGTGCGGGCGAAGGTGATCTCAGTGCCCAGCTCTACCTGCTGGCCAACGGGTTACGGGACTGGGGTCTGGCGCAGCCGGCCGAGTTCGCCCTGCTGTTCGGGACGACCATCCCGGATCCCGATGCCGTCGGCCACGACGACACTCCCGGACACCAGGCTGCGATGCGGTTCGGGGGGCTCTTCAAGGATCTGGTGGCGCAGATCTGGCACGAGAAGCCGTTCCCGTACCCGCCGGACGAGGTCCTCGGCAGCAAGCTGGTGGCCCAGCTGAGCGACGAGTCCGCGCACTTCCACGGCATGCCGCCGGGCGCGATCTATCTGAGCCTGACCTACTGGACCCGGCTCTACGGCCTGATCTGCATGGAGGTCTTCGGTCAGCTGCACTGGGTGCTGCCGGATGCGGCCGCCTACTTCGAGGCGCAGCTCTACGAGATCGGCCTGGCGATGGGGCTCGACTGCCCGGCCCCCGAATGAAGACATAAGAAACCCGCGGGCGCTTCCAGGCCACTGCCGGATGGCAGTGGTCCAGGGTCAGGCGGACTACCTGACTGCCCGCGGGTCCGGTGGCGGCGTCGGATTGGCCGACCACTTGCCCAAAAGCTAGTGGTTGGCGGTCAGCCCGCCGCCACCTCACGAGTCCGATAAGAATTCATTCTTAGGACCACCTCCCTTCGCGTGTACCGAAAACCTACGTCGCGATCCCAGGTCGTTCAACTGTTTTTCGCTGACGGATGAACGAGAATCTGGGCATGGTCCTCAGACTCGGTCTGCCCGTCATCCTGCTGCTGGTCGGAACCGCCTGGGTTGCCTGGGCGTCGTACCGCCGAGCCGCCCAGGCCGAGCAGGCCCTGGCCGAGGTGAACGCCGAGCATCGGGCGTTGCTGCACGAGGTCAGGTCGCTCGAGCGGGCGGTTGCGGCTGCGGAGCAGGGCTTGCGTACGCTCAGCTCCCATCCGTCGGTACCGCGCGATGTCGCGGTCACCGCCGACCTGACCCTCGCCGACGTCCGGCGACTGGTGGAACGCAACAAGGAGCTCGACAACTAATGGCAAAACTGGGGACCACCGCGGTGCAGTCGTCGGCTAGGAAGGCCGGGGGCGGCGTGAAGGGCAAGTTGATCGGCGGCGGCATCGTCGTGGTCCTGCTGCTGATCGTGCTGTTCAACATCTTCAACTTCGCGAGCACCGACGCGAACCGGATCGGGCTGCACTACGGCGGTGGCGTGATCGAGGACAAGAAGTTCAAGTCGATCATCCCGCCGGGCTCGACGAACAAGCTGATCGGCCCCGGGGACACGATCTACGACTACCCGATCGACCAGCGGTCGTACATCATCGGCGGGGCCGGTGCGGACACCGACAGCGCGGACGAGGTCACCGTCGTCAGCAAGGACAACGTCCGGCTCGGTGTCCGGGTCCAGGTGTACTTCACGCTGAACCGCACCCAGGACGTGATCAAGTCCTTCCACGAGCGGATCGGCCTGAAGACCGACGCCTACACCGAGCGCGGCTGGAACGACATGCTCCAGTCCTACTTCCGGCCGCAGATCGACCGCGCGCTGTCGGCGGTCGCCACCAACTACGTCTGGGCCGAGCTGTACAACAACGAGGCGAAGAAGTCCGAGTTCCAGACCGCCGCGTCGAAGGAGTTCACCCGGCTGCTGCCGGCCGCCGTCGGCGGTGACTACTTCTGCGGCCCGGCGTACAACGGCTCGAACGCCTGCGGCGAGCTGTCCTTCACGGTGCAGAAGCCGACCCCGCTGGACAAGGGCATCATCGACGGCCTCGAGGCCAAGCAGCGCGCCGAGCTGGCCAAGGCCACCCAGGAGCAGACCAACCAGCGCGTCAACGTCGAGCTGCAGTCGGTCAAGCAGCAGGTCGCGATGCTGGGTGCCCAGGGCTACCTGCTGAAGACCGCGATCGAATCGGGCAAGATCCAGTTCATGGTCATCCCGCAGGGCACCAACGTCAGCATCCCGCCCAATACGGCCACCCTGCCGCCGAACCGCTGATCACATGAACGCGCTGCCGTCGCATCTCGAGCTCGTGCAGGGCGTCGTCCTGCCCAAGCCGGTCGGCGCGCATCCGGTGCTCGACTTCGTCAACACCCGGTCCGAGTGGATCACCCGTGGTCCGGCCCGGACCGAGTGGCTGACGTCGTACGAGGCCTTCCTGATCTGGAACTCCGCCGTCGGCCTGCTGTCGCCGGCGGCGGTCTTCCGGCTGATCGAACAGGCCGGCGGCCGCCCGACCGAGGCGGCCCGCCGGCTGACCGCGACGCTGGACTTCCGCATCGACCTGTACGACGTCCTGACCGCGCGAGCGGATGAGACCGACGGACCGTTCGAGGCGGTCGCCCGGGTGATCGAGCGGGCGTCCGGTCGCCGGCAGTTCGTCCGGAGCGAGACTGACGGCGCGGCCTGGGAGCTACCGGAGGACCTTGCCCGGCCGCTCGACCAGCTGGCGCTCCTCGCGGCCGATCTGCTCACCGGCCCGGAGTGGGCTCATGTGCGGACGTGTCCGGGCTGCGGCTGGCTGTTCCTCGATGCGCGTGGCCGCCGCCGCTGGTGCTCGATGGCGACCTGCGGCAACCGCGCCAAGGTCCGGGCCCACGCGGCCCGCACTCGCTAGTTGAACAAAGCTGGGTCGACCTGGATCCAAGTGGCCCGGGCGCGAGCCAGCACTCGACCGTCGGAGTCGTAGAGCGTGCTGGCGGTCAGGGTCTTGCGACCGTCCGTCCCGAGCAGCTGTCCGAGGATGACGCACTCCTCACCGGCCTGCGGCTGCGCATCCGTACAGGCGGTGAGCTGCCCCAAGACCGACGGGCGCCCCTCCAGATCGGTCGCCCAACCGCTCGGGCAGTCCAGCGCCGCCCAGAGGAACACGGGGTCCACCAGATCGGCGGCAGGCGTCCACGTGCACGCCGTCCGGCCGTCGCCCAGCGGGCCCGGCTTGAGCTGAAGGCCGGTCGCATTCTCCGGTCCGCACACGAAGCAGCTCGGGAACGGATGCTTGGCGAGTCCGCGGTACCCCGCCTCAGCCTTCCGAGCCTCCTCGAACGAGACCGGCTCGACCGTCGCATCGGTCAGGAAGCCCGCCGACACCGGTACGCCGCCGGCCACCAGCTGCTCGCCGTACCGGAGCTGTGCGCCCTCGGGGCTCACCTCGAGCTCGAGGTCGACCTCCATCGGCGGCGGCACCCGCAACGTCACCTGCGGCACCTGGTCCTCGGCGAGCACCCCGGCGAGCGCCGTACCGACCAAGCCTGCGACGTACCCGCCGTTCCCGGACCGGGCCGGCCCTTGGAACCGCCGTTCAACCCGCACCAAAGTCATGGCCACCGACCCTAACCCGCCCCCTCCTGCCCAAAGACACGCCCGCCCACCCTTGTGCACGAACGCCAACCTTGAGCACCCACCAACCATCCCGAGCCCGAAAAAGTGGTTGGTGGGCGCACAAAGTGCCGCCGGATGACTGCTGGGTGCCCAAAGACACGTCGACCCACCTTTGGGCGCGTACGGCGTCTTTGAGTAGCCACCGATCATTTGGCGGACCGAAGAGTGGTTGGTGGGTGGACAAAGTGAAGGGTCGCGAGGGGTCGCTGAGAGGTGGGGGATGGCTACGGAGGGTGGTGGGGGATGAAGGGGAGGGAATTGGGGGAGGCCAACGGGTATTTCAAGCGGACTTCGGAGACTCCTTAGTCCGATGGATGTGGCAGGTGTGAGGTGGGGGAGTGGTGGGAAGAAACCGGATTTCAGGGAAATCTGAGGATTTCTCGGAGATTGATGAGCTGAGGCCTCTGATTCAAACGACCGTTTGAACTATGCTGAGCGCAGGCTACGGCCCGTGAGCAGGTGGGGTGCCTGCGCGAGTAGTGGCTGGGGGGAAGGAGAACTCTGTGGAGACACCGGTCGAATCGACCAGAGAACGATTGCTCAACGTCGCCGAGCAGCGTTTCGGCGAGGGGGGATACGAAGGGACGTCGCTGCGCGCGATCACTGTCGCGGCGGCCGCGAACATCGCGGCGGTCAACTACCACTTCGGCTCGAAGGAAGCGTTGTTGCGCGCGGCGGTGGCCCGGGCGATGGCGCCGGTCAACACCGAACGCCGGCGTCGGCTGGACCAACTGGAGGCCGCCGGACCACCGTCGGCCGAGCAACTGATCCGCGCGTTCGTCGAGCCCGGTCTGGACCTGGTTCTGCGCCGCGGTGAGCGGGGTGCGGTGGCGGCGCGGTTCATCGGCCGGATCGCGTTCGATCCGAGCCAGCGGATTCGCGAGCTGTACGTCGCCGAGTCGGATCCGATCGAAGCGCGCTACCTGGCGGCACTGCAGGCGGCACTGCCGCATGCGGCGCCGGAGGCAGTCGCCTTCGGGTATGTGAACATGCTCGGACTGCTGGCGCTGCACCAGTCGCAGGCGCTCACGCCGGTGCCTGGAGGGGGCGAGTTGGAGGACCCGGGCAAGCTCGCGGAGAACCTGATCGCGTTCCTGGTCGCGGCCTTCGACCGGGGGTTGCGTGCCTGAGTCGGCCGACCACAGCGCGTGATCTTTTGTCCGGAGAATGTTCATGGATGTTCGGACCACCGGGTAACGCTGCATAATGGCGCTCCGTGGACCCCAGTGAAGTCGTGGTTGCCGTCGATCTCGGTGGAACCCGGATGAAGTGCGGCCTGGTCGCCGCCGACGGTGCCGTGCTGCACCGGGAGACCAGGCCGACTCCCCGGGCCGCCGGGGGCCGCGCCGTGCTCGACGCACTGCTGGAGACCGTCGTCGAACTGAGCCAGAAGGCCACCGCCGACGGTCACCGGGTGCGTGCCATCGGTGTGGTGGTGCCCGGCATCATCGACGCCGAGACCGGCACCGTCGTGGCGGAGAACCTCGCCTGGGCCGGTACGCCGGTCCGCGCCGGGCTGATCGCCGCCGTCGGCGACGACGTACCGATCGTGCTCGCGCACGACGTCCGGGCCGGCGGGTACGCCGAGCTCCGCCAAGGCGCCCTGACCGGAACCACGAACTCGCTCTTCCTGCCGCTCGGGACCGGTATCGCCGCCGCGATGGTGATCGACGGCCGCCTGGTCAGTGGCGACGGGTACGCCGGTGAGCTCGGCCACACCCGCTTCATCCACGGCGACGCGGCCGAGCTGTGCGCCTGCGGTCAGTGGGGCTGCCTCGAGACGGTCGCCTCCGCCGCCGCGCTGGCCCGCCGGTACGCCGCTCGCGCCGGCCGCGTCGTGGACGGCTCCCGTGAAGTGCTGGAGCTGCTCGCGGCCGGTGACGAGATCGCCGCGCAGGTCTGGCACGACGCGCTGACCGTCCTCGTCGACGCCCTCGTCCTCTACATCACGCTGGTCGCGCCGACCCGGATCGCGATCGGCGGCGGGCTGGTCGGCGCCGGCGAGACGCTGCTGCAGCCGCTGCGCGCCGGGGTGCACGAACGCCTGACGTTCCAGCGCGAGCCCGAGATCGTGGCCGCCGTGCTGGGGGAGGAAGCCGGCTGCCTCGGCGCCGCGCTGTACGCCTGGGATCGAGTTGAGGAGCAGTCATGACGACCTATCGGGTGGGACGTCTCATCACGCCGGACGACGTGCTGGAGAGCGCCTGGATCCAGGTCGTCGACTCCGACATCCTGGCCTACGGCCGCCGCTCCGAGGGCATGCCGGCCGACGGCAAGCGGCCCGAGGACCTCGGTGACGTGACGGTCGTCCCGGGCTTCGTCGACATCCACACCCATGGCGGCGGCGGATCGTCGTACTCGACGACCGACCCGGAGGAGGCGCGGAAGGTCGCGGCCTTCCACGCCAAGCACGGTACGACGACCACCATGGCCAGCCTGGTCACCGGACCGCTGGACCTGCTCGCTTCGCAGACCGCCTGCCTGGCCGACCTGGTCACCGACGGCATCATCAACGGCGTCCACCTCGAAGGCCCGTTCCTGTCCGAGGCGCGCTGCGGTGCGCACGAGCCGACGCTGCTCCGCGATCCGGTCGCCGACGACGTGGCCAAGGTGCTGAGTGAAGCCGTGCGGATGGTGACGATCGCGCCGGAGCTCGAACACGGTCTGGACGCGATCCGCCAGGTGGTCGACGCCGGCGCGGTGGCCGCGCTCGGGCACACGGATGCGACGTACGAGCAGATGATCGCCGGTGCCGACGCGGGTGCCACGGTCGCCACGCACCTGTTCAACGGGATGCGGCCGTTCCATCACCGCGACCCGGGCCCGGTGGGCGCCGCGATCAACGACGAGCGGCTGCTGCTCGAGGTGATCAACGACGGCATGCACCTGGATCCGCAGGTCGTGCGGGTCGCGCTGGCCGCGGCTGGCGTCCACCGGATCGCGTTGATCACCGACGCGATGGAGGCGACCGGGATGGGCGACGGCCGCTACAAGATCGGCGACCTCGAAGTGGACGTCAAGGACGGTCTGGCAACGCTTGCCCACGGCTCCAAGTCGATTGCCGGCAGCACCTTGACCATGGATGTTGCCTTCCGCAACGCCGTCAAGGCCGGCACTTCGCTGGTCGACGCGTCCCGGATGGCCTCGACCACACCCGCCCAGGCCTTCGGTTGGTACGACGTCGGTGCGATCGAGACCGGCCGTCGCGCCGACCTGGTGCTGCTGGACGATGACTACACCGTCCAGAAGGTGATGCGGGCCGGCGCATGGCTGGACTAGTCGGCACGGTCACGCTCAACCTGGCGCTGGATGTCACGTACGACGTTCCTGAGTTGAGAATCGGCGGTAGTCACCGCGTCAGCGCGGTTCGTTCCCGTGCTGGCGGCAAGGGCGTGAATGTCGCCCGGGTTGCGGCCACGCTCGGGCATCAGGTGCTCGTGCTGGGCTTCGTCGGTGGAGTGACCGGCGAAGCGGTCGCCGCGGAGCTGTTCGACGCCGGGTTGACCGCGTTGCTGACGCCGATCGCGGGGGAGACCCGCCGAACCGTTGCCGTCGTCAACGGTGTTGACGGCGACGCGACGATCTTCAACGAGGCGGGCCCGTCGGTCTCGGCCGACGAGTGGCGCGCATTCGCCGATCGGATGCCGTGGGGACGCCTTGGTGTGCTGGCATGTTCGGGCAGCATCCCGCCCGGCATCCCCGCCGACGCGTACGCTGAGATCGCGGTCCGCGCGCGACAGCACGACGTACTGACCGTGATCGATGCGGGTGGTCCGGCGTTGACCGAGGCGGCCAAGGTGGGCGCGGTTGTTCGGGCCAACGCCGCCGAACTGCGCGAGGCCATTGGTAACGTGGAGGTCGAGGACGGTGCGCGGCAGCTGGTGGCGCTCGGCGCGACCGCCGCGGTCATCACCGACGGCGCCCGCGGAATGGTTGCTGCGAGCAACAAGGGTGTCTGGCGTGCGCTACCGGTCGAGCGAGTCAGCGGTAACCCGACCGGCGCCGGCGATGCCTGTACGGCGGTCGTCGCGGCCGCCGTCGCGGAATCGCCCGAGCCGGACTGGTCCGTCGTACTGAAGTCTGCTGTTGCCGCTTCCGCCGCCGCCGTGCTGACACCGGTTGCCGGGGACATCGACCTTGCCGCCTACCGCCGGTGGCTGCCGCAAGTTTCTGTGGGATAGGAGAAATCATGCCGTTGGTTTCCGGAGCCGAGGTCGTGCTGGCTGCCGCCAAGGCCGGCCGTGGCGTTGGCGCGTTCAACGTCATCCAGCTGGAGCACGCGACCGCGCTGATCGCGGGCGCCGAGCAGGCCGGTACGCCGGTCGTACTGCAGATCAGCGAGAACGCGGTCAAGTACCACGGTGCACTCAAGCCGATCGGCGTTGCCACGCTGGCGGCCGCGGCCGCCGCGTCGGTTCCGGTGGTCGTCCACCTCGACCACGCGATGGATCGCGACCTGGTCACCGAGGCGGTCCAGCTCGGCTTCACGTCGGTGATGTACGACGCCTCGAAGCTCGACTACGCCGACAACGTCTCCTCGACCACCGAGGTGACGAAGTTCTGCCACGACCACGGGGTTTTCGTCGAGGCGGAGATCGGTGAGGTCGGCGGCAAGGACGGCGTCCACGCGCCGGGAGCCCGAACTCGTCCCGACGAGGCGGTCGCCTTCGCCGAAGCGACTGGCGTTGACGCGCTGGCCGTTGCCGTCGGCTCCTCGCACGCGATGACCGAGCGCACCGCCTCGCTCGACTTCGCGCTGATCGCCGAACTGCACGCGGCGGTCGCCGTACCGCTGGTCCTGCACGGTTCTTCCGGTGTCGCCGACCCTGATCTGACCCGCGCTGTCGAGGCGGGTATGACCAAGGTCAACATCGCCACCCACCTCAACAACGTCTTCACTGCCTCGGTCCGGCAGACGCTCAGCGACAACCCGGCCCTCGTGGACACCCGTAAGTACCTGGGGCCCGCGCGGGACGCGGTCGCCGCTGAGGTCGCGCGCCTGCTCGGTCTGTTGAAGGCCTAGGTCAGGTCCTTCCGGATCCGCCAGAAGCTGAAGCCGGTGAGGCCGAGCGCCAGCAGCAGGAACAACCCGAACTCACGCCACTGCAGCGCCCAGAATTTGTCGGCGGTGAAGTACCGGACGTGCTGCTTGTAGCCTTCGTCGGCCAAGCGCTGGAAGCACGCCTCGGCTTTGGGTGAGACCTCGCGCTGGTTCGGCCCGCCCGGCTCACACCCGATCAGCCACGGGGGCAGAGTGCTGACGGCCTTGCCGGACTTGTCGACGGTCTCGTCGGTCAGCTTCCAGCCGCCGACGGCGTTGGTGGCGACCTCGATGCCTTTGACCTCGGCATTCGCCCCGGGGCCGCTGATCATGAAACCACGCAGGTTCGCCGGCGTCGCCACGATGTACTGGTCCGTCGGCGCCATCAGGTGCGGCCGGATCAGCGTCGGGGTGAGCACCTGGACCAGGATCACAGCGGCCAGCGTGACCGCGAGAGCGACGAGAGTACGCCGTACCGCGAGGCCGACCGCGACTCCGAGCGCGAACGCGAAGACGGCGTACCCGACCGGGACCAGGCCGCGGCCGGAGAACGTGACCGGGAACATCCGCGGCAGGTAGTAGTTCGACTCCTGACCGGCGTTGATGGCCTTGTCGATCGGCGCGGACCACCACGTCACGGCCAGGCTGAGTGCGCCGGTGAGCGCCATCGTGGCCAGGCCGCCGATCCCGACCTTGACGGCCAGCCAGCGCCACCGCGTGATGCTTTGGCCCCAGACGAGCCGGTGCGTCCCCGCCTCCAGTTCGCGGGCGATCAGCGGTGCGCCCCAGAAGGCTCCGATCACCGGCGGTACGGCGTACAGCGTGGCCAGGCCGACCTGGTAGAGCACTGGGTTGAGGCGGGCGAAGTCGAGGCTCTTGATGAAGCCGTCCGCGAGCCGCTGGTAGTCGTCGGCCAGGCCGGGCCCGGTCGCCGCCAGCACGACACCGGCCGCGAGCACCACCGCGGCGATCACGAGGAACTGGACGCGGAACTGCCGCCAGGTCAGCCAGATCATCGCTGCACCTCCAGAACGGGACGCTCGGGCTGGGCCTCGCGGCCCATGTAGGCGAGCACGAGATCCTCCAAGCTGAGCTGCGTGACGGCCCATGACGGGTCGAGGATCGGCCGCTCCGTGCGGACCAGGAACGTCGACTGCCGGTCGGTGTGGCTCTCGGTCACGACGGACTGGTCGCTCGGCAGCTCCTTCGCCGTACGGCGGGGTCCGGTGAGCCGGTAGTGGGTCGCGAGCAACGTGTCGATCTCGCCGTTGACCTGCACCCGGGAACCAACCAGAACGACGAGGTAGTCGCACGACCGCTCCACATCGGAGACGAGGTGCGAGGACAGCACGACACTGAGCTCCTGCTCGGCGACCGCCTCCATCAGATCCTGCAGGAACTCCCGCCGGGCCAACGGATCGAGCGCGGCCACCGGCTCGTCGAGGATCAGCAGTTCCGGTCGCTTGGCCAGACCGAGTGTCAACGCGAGCTGGGCCCGCTGGCCACCGGACAACCGTCCGGCCCGCTGCTTCGGATCCAGCCTGAGCCGCTGGATCCGTTGCTGGGCAAGGGAATCGTCCCACTCGGGGTTGAGGTGCGCGCCGAGCCGCAGGTGGTCGGCAACGCTCAAGCGGCTGTACGTCGGGGTGTCCTGCGCGACGTACCCGACCTTTGCCTGCTGGGTTCCGGCCGGCCGTCCGAGCACCTCGACCGATCCGGTCGTCGGCGTGAGCATCCCGACGGCCATGTTGAGCAACGTGCTCTTGCCGGCGCCGTTCGGCCCGACGAGTCCGACGACATGCCCGGCCGGGACCTCGAGGTCGCAGTCAGTCAGCGCCCAGCGGCGGCCGTACTTCTTTCCCAGTCCGTGGGCTTGCAGCGCGGCGTTCACGCGACCCCCTCCTGGGAGGCGGACCGAAAGGTGGTGAGGAACAACGCCTCGATGCTCTCGTCGTCCAGGCCGGCCTTGCGGGCTTTCGTCAGCCAGCGCCGCAGGTCCTGGCGGAGCGGGCCGTGCGCGGCGAGCGTGTTGTCGACCAGGGTGCGCGTCACGAAGGTGCCGCGGCCCGGTTTGGCCTGCACGAGCCCTTCGTGCTCCAGTTCGCGGTAGGCCTTGAGCACCGTGTTCGGGTTGATCGCCAGCGCTGCGACCACGTCCTTCACGGTCGGGAGCTGGTCACCCTCCCGCAGCAGGTCGAGCCGGAGCGCATTGCGCACCTGCTGGACGATCTGCTGGTACGGCGACACCCCCGACCGGCCGTCCAGATGGAACTCGATCATCTCCAACCCCATTCATCTAGTTACCTAGCACTATAGGGGTATGGCGATCGGACCGGTCAAGCTTTGATCGCGTCGTACCTCCGAAGGGCTTCGCGCCGCGCCTCGGCGTGGTCGACGATCGGCTCCGGATAACCGTCGGCGCCGCCGTGCTTCCACGGCTCGTGCGCGGCCTTGCCCGGCAGGTCGCGCAGCTCGGGGATCCAGCGCCGGACGTAGTCGCCGGCCGGGTCGAACTTCAGCCCCTGGCCGATCGGATTGAAGATCCGGAAGTACGGCGACGCGTCCGCGCCGCAGCCGGCCACCCACTGCCAGTTGAGCGAGTTCGACGCGAGATCGCCGTCCCGCAAGGACTGCATGAACCAGCGCGCGCCGTACTTCCAGTGCACATGAAGGTCCTTGACCAGGAACGACGCCACCACCATCCGGACCCGGTTGTGCATGAACCCTTCCGCCGCGAGTTGCCGCATTCCGGCGTCCACGAGCGGGAAGCCGGTCCGGCCCTGCTGCCAGGCCACGAACTGGTCGCCGGGTTCGTCGTACGCCATTCGCTCGAACTCGCTGCGCAACGGCTTCCAGGCCGCCTCCGGATTGCGGGCGAGCAGATCGGCGCAGAACTCGCGCCACGCCAGCTCCCGCCGGTACGACTCGGCGCCGCCGCTGCGTTGACGGGCGAGGTCCGCCAGCATCGTCCGCGGGTGGATCTCACCCCACTTCAACGGGACGGACATCCGCGAGGTGCGGTCGAGATCCGGCCGGTCGCGGACGTCGTCGTACTCGCCGACGTCCTCGAGATAGGTCTGCCAATGCTTCCGCGCTGCCTCTTCACCGGCGCCTTCGGCCTCGCCCTTCGGCAGGTCCTCGCTGTCCGCCTTGACCCACTGCACGTTCTGCGGAGCGTCGACGGGTTGCCGCCAGCCGTGCTCGAGCCAGGCGCGAAAGTACGGCGTGAACACCTGATAGGGCCGGTCCTGCTGGTTGAAGATGCGGCCCGGAGCGATCGCGTACGGCGAGCCCGTGGCGACCAGCGGACAGTTCAATGAGGCTTCAACTTCTTGATCGCGACCCTGCCCGTACGGCGCGTAGTCGGCGCTGATGTGGACGCTCACCGCGCCGATCTCCTCGGCCAGCTGCGGGATCACGGTCACCGGATCACCGCTGCGGACAACGAGTCGGCCGCCCATTGCTTTGGACAACGCGCGGAGCGAGGTGGCCAGGTGTTCACGGCGGGGATCGCCGGATCGCTTCCACAGCAAGGGATCCACCACGAAGACGCCCAGCACGCGCCCGTCGCCCGCCTGAACGGCGTCCAGCAGCGCCGGGTTGTCGCTCAGTCTGAGGTCTCGGCGGAACCACATCAACGCTGTCACATCCGGCATCTTCGGTCAGTACCCATAACGATTCGGGAAGACTTGCCCTGATAAGCGAGAATGGTTGTCGTGAGCGAGCTGATCGATACCACGGAGATGTACCTGCGGACCGTCTACGAACTCGAAGAAGAAGGCATCCTGCCGCTGCGGGCGCGGATCGCCGAGCGGTTGCACCAGTCCGGCCCGACGGTCAGTCAGACGGTCGCGCGGATGGAGCGTGACGGCCTCGTCACGGTCGAGGGCGACCGCCATCTCGAGCTCACCACCGTCGGCCGCAAGCAGGCGGTCCGGGTGATGCGCAAGCACCGGCTGGCCGAGCGGCTGCTGGTCGACGTGATCGGGCTCGAGTGGGAGGACGTGCACGCCGAGGCCTGCCGCTGGGAGCACGTGATGAGCGACGCGGTCGAGCTGCGGCTGCTCAAGATCCTCGACAACCCGACCGAATCGCCGTACGGGAACCCGATCCCGGGCCTGGAGGAGCTGCTCACCGACGGCCAGGCCAGCGGCATCGAGGACTTCCGGATCGGCGTCGAGCCGCTGGACAAGGTGCTCGACCAGGCCACCGGCCAGAGCGTTCGCGTGCTGGTTCGGCGGATCGCCGAGCCGGTGCAGACCGACGACGGCGCGATGGCCGTGCTGCGCAAGGCCGGCGCCCTGCCGGGCCGCGAGGTCGACTCGGCGCTCGACGCCGAGGGCGTCCTGGTCGGCAGCCGGGAGGCGGGCGGCGTGATCAGCGACGAGACCGCCGGTCACATCTTCGTCAGCGTGGTCTGAGGGTCAGAGGAACGTTAACGCTGAGCACTCGATGCGGTACGACGAGTGCTCAGCGGGTACCGTCTCGCTGAAATGTCCGAAAACGTCATCGACTGGCCGGAGTACCTGCGGGAGTTCCACACCGCGGCCCCGGGCAGCACCGAAGCCCTCCTGTCCCGCGCCACCGCCGGCGATCACACGCCGTACCGATGGCTGGTCCGCGCTGTCTCCGGCGAAGCCCGGCGCGTCCTCGACCTCGCCTGCGGCAACGGTCCGGTCGCCCGCGAGCTGTACGGACGCTGGGTGGTGGGAGTCGACAACAACGCCGCGCAGCTGACCGGCGCCCCCGGCCCGAAGGTCCAGGCCGACGCTCTGCACTTGCCGTTCGCGAACGAGGTCTTCGACGTCGTCACGTGTTCGATGGGGCTGATGGTGCTGCAGCCGCTGCCCGACGTACTGGCTGAGGCCGCGCGCGTGCTGCGCCGCGGGGGAGTGCTGGCCGCGATCGTCCCGGCTGTGCGCCCGCTGCGGCGGGGTGACATCCGGACGCTGAGCGGGCTGACGACGCGACTGCGGTCGACGCCGCAGTTCCCGGCCGGTGGCGAGATCACCGAGCTGAAGGACAAGCTCCGGCACGCCGGGTTCGACGTGATGGAGAGCCAGCGCGAGCGGTACGTGTACACGGTCCGCAGCGCGGACGACGCACGCCGGCTGGTGAACGCGCTCTACCTCCCCGGTACGCCGGATGCCCGCCGGGAGACCGCGAGTGAGTGGCTCGCGGACCGCGCCGAGTCGAAGGACGGGCTAGAGGTCGCAATCCCGATCCGCCGAATCACCGCCATGCGCGGCAAGGTCGCGCTCACTGGTTGATCTGACCGGCGGTATCGCCCGGCGGGGAAGTAGCGTGTGCCTGTGGGTGCTGCGCTGAGCTGGTCCGTGCGGACCGTGGACCGGGCGCTCGACGGTGAGACGGTCTACCGCGAGCTGCTGGCCGCCGAACCGGTCGCGTTCTGGCTCGACGGCAGCCTGACCGATCGCGTCGCCCGGCGGGTCTCGGTGCTCGGGACGGGCTCGGACGTGCTCGTGCGGGATGCTGTGGATGGCGACGTCTTCGCCGAACTGCAGGCGCTCCTTGCCTCGCGTGCTGCGCAGCCGCCTCCCGTGCTCGACGGCTACTTCTCTGGCGGGTATGTCGGTTACTTCGGCTACGAACTGAAGTCGCTCACCGGCGGCGCCGCGACTCATCAGGCGTCGACTCCGGACGCGTTGTGGATCTGGGCCGACCGGTTCGTGGTGATCGACCACGATCGCGATCTGACGCTGCTCGTCACGGTGGGTCTTGGGGATGAGTGGTTGGACCGCGCTGTCCGTGCTGCCGCCGACTGGTCGATGACGGGTGTGGTCCGGCCGGCGATCGCCGAACTGGACGTCGAAGCACATCTGGAGCTCGACCGGCCGGCGTACCTGGCGGCGATCGCGCGATGCATGACCGCGCTCGAGGCCGGCGAGACGTACGAGGTGTGTCTGACCAACCGGGTGCGGCTGCCCGCCGTACCGGATCCGTTCGGTTTCTTCTGCTGGCAGCGCGCCACGAATCCGGCGCCGTACGCCGCCTTTCTCCGGTACGGCGACCTGGCCGTCGCGAGCTCGTCGCCGGAGCGCTTCCTGACCGTGGACGCGGACGGGTGGGCCGAGTGCCGGCCGATCAAGGGGACCGCGCCGCGCGACCTGGATCCGTTCCAGGACCAGTTGGCGGCGAAGGCGCTGGCCGAGGACGAGAAGACGCGCGCCGAGAACCTGATGATCGTCGACCTGATCCGCAACGACCTCGGGCGGGTCAGCGTGCCTGGATCCGTCCAGGTGCCGCAGTTGATGCAGGTCGAGAGCTATCGGACCGTGCATCAGCTGGTGACCACAGTCCGCGGTCGGTTGCGGCCGGAGGTGAGCGCGGTTGACGCCGTACGGGCTTGTTTTCCGCCGGGTTCGATGACCGGGGCGCCGAAGATCCGCACGATGGAGCTGCTCGACGAGCTCGAGCCGAGCGCCCGCGGCGTCTACTCCGGAGCGTTGGGGTACCTCACCGTGGACGGCCGTGCGGACCTCAGCGTGGTGATCCGGACCGCGGTGCTGACTCCGGACGAGACAGTGATCGGCGCCGGGGGAGCGATCGTGCTCGACTCCGAGGCGGTCGCCGAATACGACGAAATGGTGCTCAAGGCAACAGCTGCTTTGGGCCTTGGGAAGGTGGGGGCATGACCGGTCTGCAGGTCGCGGATTCGTTCCTGGTCGTCGACGGCGCGGTCCGAGGTCTCGACCTCCATCGCGACCGCTTCCTCGGCTCCTGTGCCGCGGCCGGCGTCGACGCCGCCGCCTTCTGGGACCAGCAGATCCGCCGCCTCCCCGGCTTCGGTCGTTGGTTCCCCCGCTTCGAACTCCACGACACCGGCCAACTCGCCGTCCAGCGCCGCCCCGCCCCCACCACCGGCGGCCGCGTCCGCGTCGCCGTCCACGAAGGTCCCGACCCGCGCACGGCCCCCCGCACCAAAGGCCCCGACCTCGACCTCCTCGGCGAACTCAAAGCCGCCGCCCCCCACCGAGCCGACGAGATCCTCTTGGTCGACACCGACGGCACCGCCCTCGAAGCGGCGTACTCCGCCATCGCCTGGTGGGAAGACGAAACCCTCTGCTTCCCACCCCCCGACCGCCCTCTCCTCCCCTCCGTCACCGCCACCCTCCTCCGCCAACTCGCCACAGCCCAAGGCGTCCCGGTAGCCGAACACCCCCGAACCTCCCCCGACCTCCAGTCCCGCGAGGTCTGGCTCCTCAACGCCCTCCACGGCATCCGCCCCGTCCAAGCCTGGAACGACTCCCCGATAGACCCCCTCCCCAACTCCACCGCCGAAACCTGGCAGTCCCACCTGACCGCCCTCGCCCGCCCCCTCTAACCACCCCGCAGCCCGTCGTACTGGGCACCGTCGCACCACCCACCCGCCGCCCCGCGACCGAAGCCGTCGTGCCCCGCGACCGAAGCCAGCGTGCGAATGTGGGGAGTTGCACCGCGAGTGCGAGGACCGGGGTGCGGGTAAGGGCTTTCCGGCGACACGGTTGTCACACTCGAGGTGATCCCGGTGCGGCGGCGAGTGGCGCCGGCGTGCGCGCACGGTGGGGCCGGTCGCGGGGCACGGTGGCTTCGGTCGCGGGGGCGGGGGTGGGGCGGACCGCCACCACTCACTAACTCTCGGCGGAGCCCGCGGTTCACGCTCAGCAGCGCCTCGCCGACCGGCCGGCGAGGACGTTGGTGAGTGGCGCAGGTCCGCTCCGAAGACGCAGCTTGCTAAAAGTGATATCACTTTGCTACCTTCGAGATAGACGAGAGGAGCGGGTGATGGTTGAGGTTGTGGAGATGCCGAAGCCGAAGGTGGCCGAGCGGGGTGCTGCTGAGGTGAACGGGTGGCCGATGGCGGGGCTGGCGTTCGTGCTGGTGGTCGGCGGTGGAGTGGTGCTCTCCGTGGGGGCGGCCAACGGGGCCGGGGTGGTTGTCGCGCTCGGCGCGGTCGCGTTCGTGGTCGGGGCGATTCTGGCGGCGGGGTTGACGCCGGTGCAGCCGGGGCGGGCGCGGGTGCTGCAGATCCTCGGCCGGTACGCCGGGACGCTCCGCACCGACGGACTGCGGTGGGTGAACCCGATCGCCACCCGGCGCGAGGTCTCCACCCGGATCCGCAATCACGAGACGGCTGTTGCCAAGGTCAACGATGCCGACGGCAACCCGATCGAGATCGCGGCGGTGGTGGTCTGGCAGGTGCAGGACACGGCACAGGCGATGTTCGAGGTGGACGACTTCGTCGAGTTCGTGGCGATCCAGACCGAGACCGCCGTGCGGCACATCGCCAACAGCTACCCGTACGACGTACACACCGACGAAGGTGGCATGTCGTTGCGGGACAGCACGGACGAGATCACCGAGACGCTGTCGACCGAGATCGCGGCGCGGGTGCAGGCGGCCGGGGTTCACGTCATCGAGTCGCGGATCACGCACCTCGCGTACGCCCCGGAGATCGCGCAGGCGATGTTGCGGCGGCAGCAGGCCGGTGCGGTGGTCGCGGCGCGGCAGCGGATCGTGGAGGGTGCGGTCGGCATGGTCGAGCTGGCGCTGGACCGGCTGTCGGAGCACAACGTGGTCGAGCTCGACGAGGAGCGCAAGGCGACCATGGTCAGCAACCTGCTCGTGGTGCTGTGTGGTGACCGCGACGCCCAGCCCGTGGTCAACACCGGTTCGCTCTACCAGTGAGCCGCCGTCATGGCTGCCGAACGTAAGAAGATCCTGCTCCGGCTGGATCCCGCGGTGCACGACGCGCTGGCCCGGTGGGCGGCCGACGACCTGCGCAGCACCAATGCCCAGATCGAGTTCCTGCTCCGGCGGGCGCTGGCCGAGGCCGGCCGGCTCCCGTCGGGCGTCGGCAAGATCCGGCGGCCCGGCCGCCCGGCCAAGGAGGCTGAAGATGATGAGTAGGGCACTACCGAAGCGGCCGGCGCGAGTCGGTCCGGTCACACTGCCGGAGACACTGCCGGCCCGAATCTTCTTACTGGCTTACGATCCCGCGAAGGGCCGGCTGGCCGGCCGGTCGAAACTCGGCAAGGTCCTCACAGCGGCTGCCTTGATCGACCTCCAGCTCCACGGAAACCTTGCCGACGACAACGGCCGCGCCCAGCCCACCAAAGCTGCGCCACCCGAAGACGAGCTCCTCGCCAAGATCCTCACTGAGATCCGTACGACGAACCCGCGCAAATGGCGGACCTGGATCGACCGACGGCAGCGCGCGATCGTCCGGGACGTCCGCGACGAGCTCGCCCGCGCCCAGCTGATCAAGGTCGAGCCGCGCCGCATCTTCCCCGACCGCATCACCCTCCGCCAGCCGCTGGTACGGCGCCAGCTGCTCCAGCGCACGATCGACGTACTGCGGCCGTCACGCCTCGTCAGCCGGGTCGACCTCCACGACGCGTCCCTCGCCGTACTGGCGGCGACCGCCGACCTACGCCCGGTGATCTCCAAGGAGCTGAGCCGTCGGCACAAGGACCGTCTGGCTCAGCTTGCGATCCGGATCGGCCCGGTCCCGCCCGCACTGAAGAAGTCGATCCAGGCCGGCAACAGCAGCGCCGGCGGCTGACTTATGCACAGGGCATGTGCATAAGTCGGGTGCGTTCTGTGGATGGTCGCCTGCTCGCTGTGGACGACACGCGGGCAGTGGCGAGATCACCGGAACTGTTGTCTGGAAAGGGTTGTGCGACGCGGGCAGTGGCGGGTAGAAATGTCGACACGCTGTTCCTCTAGGAACGGCGGGTCGAGCGGAAACCGAGGACCCAAGCGGTGGGGATCCCCACCGAGGTAGACCGGTGACGGGGTCTGCCGGTCCCACGGATCCGGTTCGGGAGGCTGGAGACGTCACTTTCCTTCAGCTGTTGGGCCCCTCCGACTCATACTCGGAGGGGCCCCACTTCTTTGTGGGACCCCTCCGTCTCGATAAGTCAGGCCAGCGTGATCCGCGCGACCGCCGAACCACGAGCTGTCACGCGCACCTCGGTGCCCCGTGCCGTCGAGACCAGCCGGTACGGCGTCGCCCGGCCGTCGAGCGTGACCCGATCAACCTTCGCACCGGCCGGAAGAACCGCGCCGACGGTGAAGGCCGCCTTGACGTGCTGGACGGTCAGATCGGTCCGCAATTCCTTGCCTGTAAGGCGTGCGGCGACATCGATCGATCCGCGGCCGAGCCGGATGTTGCTCCCGGCCACCTTCGACTGCCCGGCCGGAAGCTGCGGTACGACGGCGACCCGGCCGTGACCGAGGTCCGGATCGACTCCCAGCTGCTGGTGGACGACCGGCCACAGCACGCCGTACGTGCCCCAGGCCTGCAGAGTCATCGAGCGGTCGTAGAACGGACGTCCGATGTTGGCCGGGGAGTCCGGCGACGGTGCGATCTCCGGCATCGCGCCAGGCGTCTCCCAGACCTTCGGGTCGAGCTGGATCCGCGCGTTGCCGGTCGTGTACACCTGCTGCTGGTTCTTGCCGAGCCGACCGTAGTTGCCTTCCGCAACCGCCATGATAGAGGTGTTGAGCGAGAAGATGCTGCGCTCGCTCTTCACCTGGGACACGACCGGATCGCAGGACGGGCCGGAGTTGCCGGCCGGGTCGGACGTCGGCCCAGTGCCGGTGTGGAACAGCCCGAATTCACCTGTGTAGCAGGGCTTCTCGCGTTGATCGAGTGCCGTCGCAGCGTGCTCGCGGGAGGCCAGCGGTGAGGTCGGCCGGCCTGGGCGAACCAGCTCCGCCTCCATCGGAGTCACCCCGGTCCAGTGCCGCTGGAAGATCGGCGTGTTGTCGTTGGCGGGAGTAGTCGGATCGTCGATGGAGTCGGCGTACCCGAGGGCCTGCGGGACCCACCACTGCGCCTCGAAGCGAGCCTCGAGATCGGTCGCCCGAGCCGTTGCCCACTGCTGGACGTTGCGGTCGTGCCGGGACGCGGCCAGGTCGGCCAGATCACGCAGACCTCGCGCGAGGTACACCGTGCTGTCGAGCTTCTCCGCGCCCATGCCGGAGCGCTCGACGTTCGCCAGACCTTCCGGCCAGCCGTCGCCGTCTTTGTCCAGCTCGCGATAGACGTACTGGAGGTTGCGGACGCTGAAGTCGTACATGTCGTCGCGGAACCGATCATCGCCGGTCCAGCGCCAGAGCAGCGCCACGATGCTCGGGAACTTCACCGTCTCGTCGGTGTTGCCGGCGCTCTGGTTCGAGCCGAAGTACACATCGCCGGTCGGGACGATCTCGTGCGCGACCTTGCCGCTGCGGGCGTTGAGGAGGTCGCTGATGTCGCGCAGTGCCTTGAGATGGGCCTTCACCGTGTCGAACTGGCCTGCCGCAACGGCGGCGTACGACGTGTACTCGCCGTCGGTCGCGAAGAGCCACGGATAGTCCGGGAAGCCGGCGCCGAACCAGCGCGCGGTGTCGACCGTGCCGACCGGTGCCGGATAGTCCTTGCCTTCGTTGACGTCACGGATCCGCAGGTTGCGGGCCTCTTGGACCGAGTCGGCCAGATTCTGCTTGCTCCACTCGACACTCTGCTGCAGCAGCCGGTCACCAGGCAGGTCCACTGCGGACATCTGATCGATCTGCCGGCGTACGGCGGCCTTCGCCTGCAGTAGTTTGCCGGGGTTCTTGAGAGCGCGGTCGTACTCGCGTCGAGCAGCGGCCGGTCCGGCGTCAGATCCCGCCACCGCGAACCAGATCGTCTGCTCACGACCGGGCTCCAGGGCGACGTCGTACGAGAGTCGTCCGCCGGTGCCCTTGCCGACCAGCGAGTCGTCGCACCGAGCCGGCGTCGTACCGTCGGCCGGGCAGATGACTGCCGGGTCCTGCGGGCCGCGGTGGTTCGGGCCGAGCGCGTGGTTCGCCGGACGCAGGGACGATCCGACGTACGCCGCGTAGTCGCGATCCCGGAACTGGAGCGAGCCGTTGCCGTAGGCCCCCGTATCGGGCAGGTTCGCGTCGGCCGCACTCGGCGTCGTCCAGCCCCACGGGTACGACGACATCAGCTCGGAGTGCGCATCGACATCGAGGGTGACGGTCTTCTTCGACGGCGAACTGAAGGTCAGCCCGACCAGCGTTGCCCGCACCCCGTCCGGGACGAAGTCGGTACGCCGTACCTGAACCGAACCCGGATAGTCGATGCGGCTGTAGCCGTGGCCGCTGGTGTACTTCGCGGCGGCGACGTCCTTGCCCAGCCACTGACCGTCCAGGCCGAACCAGAGTCCGTCGAGGAGTTTGATCGGTTGCGTCCAGAAGCCGCCCATCTCACCGCGGATGTGCCAGCCGGTGGCGGGATAGAGACCGGACTCGTCGCCCATCGCGTACGCGCGATCGCCGACCACCAGGGAGCGTCGATCGGCCAGTCGGGACGACTCGGAGAGTTCGTGGGACGAGGGTTGTGGGGGTGGTGAACCTGCAGTGGCGGTGGCTGTCCCTGCCAGCAGTGCCGTGGTGACCAGCACTATCAGGCCAGGTAGTCGTGGAGTCATGGCGGTTCCTCCTTCTCCGGCGCTGCGGGCACCGGGTCAGCCAGGGGCTGAGCTGCCTCTGACGACGAGTTCGGGAAGCAGCAGGCGCTCGGTCGGGCCTGCGGGGGGATCGGTGAGGATCGTGATCAGCTCGGCGGCGATGTCGTCCATCGGCTGGCGCAGGCTGGTGAGGCCGGGAGAGACCACGTCGGCCAAGGGGGAGTCGTCGAAGCCGGTGACTCCGACGTCGACACCGGGAACCAGGCCACGGCGGGTGATCTCACGCAGCGCGCCCAGTGCGAGAACGTCGCTCAGGGCAACGATTCCGTCGGGCGGCTGCGGACCGTCGAGTAATTCGGCGGCGGCCTGCGCGCCCGCGTCGAGGGTGTCCTCTGCGCAGTGCACGGTCAGCCCGGTCGTCGGCAGATCCAGCGCCGTACAGGCGTTGCGCCAGCCGGCCCGGCGGTCCTCGGCCAGGCCGGAGGTCTTCGGCCAGCCGATGAAGGCGATCCGGCGCCGCCCCGCTCCATGCAGATGCCGTACGGCGAGCGCCGTACCGGCCGCGCCGTCGACGTCGACCCACGGCCCGGGCTGGGTCGATTCCTTCCAGACCCGTCCGAACGAGACGAACGGGATCTGCTTCTCCTTCAGCCAGCCGTGCCGTGGATCGCGGGTCTCGGTCTGCGACAGCACGAACCCGTCCACGAGCCGGCGCGCGTGCAGGTCGTCGTACACGGGCATGCCGTCGACGCCGGGCGGCGCGGTGAACAGCAGGATGTGGCGCCCGGTGCTCTCCGCCGCCGCGCAGAGCGCGTGCAGGAACTGGTCCATCACCAGGTGCGTCCGGTTCGGCCAGCTCGGAACGCAATAGCCGATCAGCTCGACCGCGCTCGTCCGGAGACTCCGCGCGTTACGATTGGGCCGGTAGTTCAGCAGTTCGATCGACCGGTTGACCCGCGCCAGCGTGTCCGGCCGCAGCCGATGCGGAGCGTTCAACGCGTTCGACACCGTCTGCACGGAAACCTCCGCGTGGGCAGCGACCTGCTTGAGCGTGGCCACAGCAACCTCCCACGGGCGTTTGAACGTTAAAACACCCGCAGTCTCTCTCCGCTCGGAGCCGCTGTCAACGTCTTGCCGTCAGGCAGCCGGCTTACTCGCGGGCAGCGTGCGGAACGACACGCCTTCCATCAGCCGGTGATGCTTGGTGTTCTGGAAGGCGGCCACCCGCCACGCGCCGTCATCCGCCAGTGTCATCGTGAATGTCTGCACCTTGGTGAGGCGTTTCGGCTGCTTCTTCGCGACGTCACCGCGGGTCACGACGATCGCCGTCTGTTCGCCGTACCGCTGGATCTCCAGGATCTCGGTGAACATCCGGGTGTCCTTCAGGTACTTCCCGAACAGGGCGTCGTGTCCGGTGGCGATGTCGTCGCGGCCGCGATACACGGTCCCGACCCACGTCACGTACGTCGCGTCCTCGGTGAACTCCTGCGCGTACGCCGCGCCGTCGCCGCGCGCCCAGGCGGTCGCCAGCCGGTCGAGAACGGCCTCGATGGCAGTCGTCATGATAGCTTCTCCCTTGCAGTATCTGTTCTGAGTCATTATCTGCACTGATGCAGATATCTTGCAGGGGAGGGTGCGGCGGTGTCAACCGATCAGAGTGCGGTGTTCCGGCGGTTCATGAGTGCGATGGTGTTGCACAGCCTGGCCAGCGCCGAGGCGGCCGGGCTGAACGCGACCGACTACTTCGCGCTCAACCTGCTCGATCTGTCCGGTCCGCAGACCTCCGGCGAGCTGGCCCGGTGGACCGGGCTCAGCACCGGGGCGACGACGCGGATGATCGACCGGCTCGAGGAGCGTGGTCACGTCCGGCGCAGCTACGACCCGTCCGATCGCCGCAAGGTCGTCGTCGAGATGGCGAAGCCGCCGAAGAGCGTCGACCAGTCGGTGGCCGGTGCCCGTCGGCGGCTCGGTGCGGTGATTCGGTCGTACTCCGAAGCCGACCAGAAGGTCCTCTTCGACTACTTCGCCCAGGCCACTGTCGCCTACCAGGAATCGACCCAGGAGCTCATCGACCGTCGTTAGGCCGCGTGGCCGCCGTCGATGGTGAGTTCGGTGCCGGTGATGTAGGCGGCGTTCGGACCGGCCAGGTAGGTAATGGCGGCGGCGACTTCGGCGGGGGAGCCGAAGCGGTCGAGTGCCAGGTGGGCGAGTTGAGGCTCGGCGAAGGGGCCGTCGGCCGGGTTCATGTCGGTGTCGATCGGGCCGGGCTGGACGACGTTCGACGTGATCCGGCGAGCGCCGAGCTCGCGGGCCAGTGCTTTGCTCAGTCCGAGCAGGGCGGCCTTGGTCATGGCGTACAACGTCATGCCGGGACCGGTGACCCGCGCGGCGGCGCAGCTGCCGAGGTGGATCAGGCGGCCTCCGTCGGCCAGCAGGGGAGCAGCGGCCTGGCAGGCGGCGTACACGGCGCGGACGTTGACCGCGAGGGCGCGGTCGATGTCGGCGTCGCTGAAGCCGTCGATCGCGCCGATTGCGCCCACCCCGGCGTTGTTGACCAGGATGTCGAGTCCGCCGAGCGATGCGTGCGCCTCCCGTACGGCGTTCGCCACGACCGCGGCGTCGGCCGCATCGGCGTGGATGGCGAAGCCGCGACGGCCGAGCCGCTCGATCTCCTTCACGATCGTTGCGGCCGCGTCCGCGGAGCTGTTGTAGGTGAAGGCGACGTCGGCACCGGCCTCGGCGAGGGCGAGGACCGTGGCGGCGCCGATGCCGCGGGTGCCGCCGGTGACCAGTGCGTTCTTGGTGATCAGTTCGTTCATGGCTCCAGTTCAGTGGTTCGGCGGCCGGCGTTCCGGCGAAAAAACGACACCAGGAACTCGCGTCGTTTTCCCGCTATACCTTGATGTCGTAAAACCGCTAGCGACTGTCGGTGGGGCCAGGGATGCTGGTCTTGTGTATGAGTGCAGGGAGCGGTGTGTGCGAGCGGTGCAGTCCAAGGACGCGCGGTTCGACGGGTGGTTCTTCACCGCGGTTCTGACCACGCGGATCTACTGCCGGCCGAGTTGTCCGGTGGTGCCACCGAAGGTCAAGAACATGGAGTTCTACCCGAGTGCGGCCGCCGCGCAGCAGGCCGGCTTCCGGGCTTGTAAGCGCTGCCGTCCGGACGCGAGCCCGGGCTCCCCGGAGTGGAACGACCGAGCCGACCTGGTCGCCCGGGCGATGCGGTTGATCGCCGACGGCGTCGTCGACCGCGACGGCGTACCGGGGCTGGCGGCGCAGCTCGGCTACAGCGTGCGGCAGGTGCAACGGCAACTGCTGGCCGAGCTCGGTGCCGGGCCGCTCGCGTTGGCCCGCGCGCAACGAGCGCAGACCGCACGGCTGTTGATCGAGACCAGCGATCTGCAGATGGCCGACGTCGCCTTCGCGGCAGGATTCTCCAGCGTCCGGACCTTCAACGAGACCGTGCAAGAGGTCTTCGCGTTGTCCCCGACCGAGCTTCGCGGACGACGCGGTACGACGGCGGTCGCGCCCGGCACGATCTCGCTGCGACTGCCGTTCCGCGCGCCGCTGACTCCGGACAACCTGTTCGGGCATCTGATCGCGACCGGCGTACCGGGGGCGGAGGAGTGGCGCGGCGGTTACTACCGGCGCACCCTGCGCCTCCCACACGGCCATGGTGTCGTCGCGCTGAAGCCGATGCCCGATCACATCGCGTGCCAGTTGTCGCTCACCGACCAGCGGGATCTCGCGATCGCGATCAGCCGGTGTCGCCGCATGCTCGACCTTGATGCCGATCCGATCGCCGTCGACGAGTTGCTGGCCACTGACCCGGTCCTCGCTCCGCTGATCGCGAAGGCGCCGGGCCGACGGGTTCCGCACACGGTCGATGGCGAGGAGTTCGCCGTACGGGCGGTGCTTGGGCAGCAGGTGTCGACCGCGGCCGCGCGGACGCATGCGCATCGGCTGGTGCTGCAGCACGGCGAGCCGATCGAGGATCCCGGCGGCGGGCTCACCCACCTGTTCCCGACCATGCAGGCGTTGGCTGGTCTGGATCCGGAGACGCTGGCCTTCCCGAAGACCCGCCGTACGACGCTCACCACGCTGATCGCGACGCTCGCGGCCGGCGAGATCGACCTCGGCGCCGGCGCGGACTGGGACCGCGCCCGTGAGCAGTTGGCCGCGCTGCCAGGGATCGGACCGTGGACGGTCGAGTCGATCGCGATGCGTGCGCTCGGTGATCCGGACGCGTTCGTCGCCAGCGACCTCGGCATCCGGTACGCCGCCCGCGCGCTGGGGTTGCCGGAGGCCCCTAAACCGCTGACCGAGCATGCGCGCGCCTGGCGGCCCTGGCGTGCGTACGCCGTGCAATACCTGTGGGCGACCGGCGACCACGCCATCAACACGATTCCCGACGGACTGGAGTAGGCATGACCGACCTGACCACCGATCGCCTCTTGCTGCGGCAGTGGCGCGACTCCGACCGGGAGCCGTTCGCCGCGCTGAACGCGGAT
The DNA here is from genome assembly GCF_040605415.1 of Kribbella sp. NPDC005582. NCBI lineage: Bacteria > Bacillati > Actinomycetota > Actinomycetes > Propionibacteriales > Kribbellaceae > Kribbella > Kribbella sp. NPDC005582. The sequence goes on along the minus strand of NZ_JBEXCU010000001.1, from coordinate 806,181 downwards.
CCGGCGGTGATGGAGCACTTCCCGCGGCTGGTGACGCGGGAGGAGAGCGACGCGCTGATCGACCGGGCCGCTGCGTCGATCGCCGATCACGGCTGGGGTCTGTGGGCGGTGGAGGTGCGGGAGACCGGCGAGTTCATCGGCTTCACCGGGTTGTCCGTCCCGACCTTCGAGGCGCCGTTCCTGCCGGGGGTGGAGATCGGCTGGCGCCTGGCGAAGGGTGCCTGGGGCAACGGTTATGCGACCGAGGCGGCGCGGGCCGCCCTCGACTTCGGGTTCGGTCCGGCCGGGCTGCGCGAGATCCTCTCGTTCACCGCGACCACCAACCTCCCGTCGCAACGCGTCATGCAGAAGATCGGCATGATCCACGACGAGGCCAATGACTTCGACCATCCGCGCCTGCCGGCCGGCCACCGGCTGCAGCGCCACGTCCTCTACCGGATCAGTCGATGACGTACGCCGTCATGGACAGCCCCGTCGGCCCGCTCACCCTGGTCGCGACCGACACGGGCGAGCTGGCCGGTGTCTACATGGAGCAGCACCGCCACCAACCGCCGCTCGAGACCTTCGGTCCCCGCGACGACACCGTGCTGCCCGCGGTCGCCGAACAACTGACCGAGTACTTCGAGCACGGCCGCACGACCTTCGACGTACCGCTCCGGCTGGCCGGAACGCCTTTCCAGCAACGCGTCTGGGCCGCCCTCCAGCACATCCCGTACGGCGAGCTCACGACGTACGGCGAGCTCGCCCGCGAACTCGGGCTGGTCCCGGGCGCCTCCCGTGCCGTGGGTCTGGCGAACGGGAAGAACCCGGTCAGCATCATCGTCCCCTGTCACCGCGTCGTCGGGTCCACCGGCAACCTCACCGGCTACGGCGGCGGCCTGCACCGCAAACAAGCCCTCCTCGACCACGAACGCGGTGACGTCCTGTTCTAAGTGGGGCTGTTGGCGGTGTCGTCGAGACGTTCGATGGCCGGGGCCTCGACCGGAGCCGGCTTGGTCTTGGTGAAGCGGCTGACCAGGGGCTCGGTGTAGCGGGCGGCCAGCGGTCCGAGGATGACCAGGATCAGCACGTACGCCGTTGCGAGCGGGCCGAGGCGCGGTTCGACGCCGACAGCGAGACCGGCGATGACGATCGAGAACTCGCCTCGGGCGACGAGCGTTCCACCGGCCCGCCAGCGGCCGCGGGTGCCGATACCCGCTCGGCGAGCGGCGTACCAGCCGGTGGCGATCTTGGTGAGCGCGGTCAGGACCGCGAGGCCGAGAGCGATCGCGAAGACCGGCGGGATCGCTCTCGGGTCGGTGCTGAGTCCGAAGAAGACGAAGAAGACTGCGGCGAACAGATCTCGTAGCGGGCTGAGCAGGTTCCGTGCGCCGTGTGCGACCTCGCCTGACAGCGCGATGCCGACCAGGAACGCGCCAACCGCTGCGGACACCTGCAGTTGCTGTGCAATACCGGCGACGAGCAGCGTCAGACCCAGTACGACGAGCAGCAGCATCTCGGGGTTGTCCGACGACACGGCCCGGCTGATCACGCGCCCGTACCGCAGCGCGATGAACAGGACGATGCTGACCGTGCCCAGCGAGATGAGCAGCGTGATGCTGCCACCGGCCAGGCCGACACCGGCCAGAAGCGCGGTCAGGATCGGCAGGTAGACCGCCATCGACAGGTCTTCGAGGACCAGAATTCCCAGCACCACAGGCGTTTCGCGGTTACCCAGGCGGCCGAGGTCGCCGACCACCTTCGCGATCACACCGGACGACGAGATCCAGGTGACACCGGCCAGCGCGACCGCGGCGACCGGACCCCAGCCGAGCAGCAGTGCAACGGCGGCGCCAGGTAAGGCGTTGAGCAAGAAGTCGACGATGCCGGACAGGTACTGCGTCTTGAGCGTGCCGACGAGGTCCGAGGCGGTGTACTCCAGACCGAGCAGCAGCAGAAGCAGGATGACGCCGATCTCGGCGCCGGTGGCAACGAACTCCTCGCTGGCGGCGAGCGGAAGCAGCCCGCCGTGCCCGAAGGCGAGGCCTGCCAGCAGGTACAGCGGAATCGGTGAGAACCCGAACCGGCTCGCGATCCGCCCGAGAATTCCCAGCGCCAGGATCACTGCGCCGAGCTCGATCAGGAGCATGGTGATGTCTTCATGCATCCGCCGGTCACCCGCCCGCGATCAAGTCGGCCACGGCGTCCACACCTTCGCGCGTCCCGACGACGACCAGCGTGTCGCCGGTCGCGAACCGGAAGTCCGGCGTCGGCGACGGCGTCGCGCCGATCCGGCGCAGGACCGCGACGATCGACGCCCCGGTCCGGCTGCGGGCCTGGGTGTCGCCGAGCGTGCGGCCGGAGTACGGCGACTTGGCGGTGATCAGGATGTGCTCGGTGACCAGGTCGATCTCGATCTCGTTCCGGACCGGGTCGAGCTGATCGGGGATCAGCAGGGTCGCCAGGGCGGCGGCTTCACCGGGTTCGAGCGGGACCGAGTTCGTACAGGTGTCGTCGTCCTTGGGATCGTGGAAACCCAGGTGCCGCTTGCCGTCGTTGCCGACCACCACCGAGACGTGTTTCCCGCCGGTGGTGATCAGATCGTGCCGGGTACCGATCCCGGGCAACGTCGTCTTGGTCGGGTGGGCCTGCTGGTCCATGGGTCATCCCAATCAAATAGATGGCGTCTGCAACCATTCTCTCAAGTCCTGACAAGTCTGTCCGGTACCCAGCTGTGATCTGCGTTGCAACGAGGTGCACTGCACCGAGTTGCATAGGTACGCTCACCGGATGGCCCTGGACCACGCGATCCTCGTGTCGCTGACCGAGCGGACCGGCTCCGGATACGAGCTGGCCCGGCGCTTCGACCGGTCGATCGGCTACTTCTGGCCGGCCACCCACCAGCAGATCTATCGGGTGCTGCGCCGGATGGACGAGGCCGGCTGGGTGACCCACACCGAGGTCGCGCAGGAGGGTCGCCCGGACAAAAAGGTCTACCGGATCTCGGCCGGCGGCCGCGCCGAGCTCGCCCGCTGGATCGCCGAACCCGGCGAGGTCGCGATCCTCCGCGACGCCCTCGGCGTGAAGCTGCGCGCCGCCTCGATCGGCGGCGTGGACGCCGTACTGGGTGAGGTTGCGCGGCACCGCGCCGAGCACGCCACCCGGCTCGAGGTCTACCGCGGGATCCAGGCCAAGGACTTCCCCAAACCGGCCACACTGAACGGCCGCGAACTCCACCAGTACCTCGTGCTCCGTGGCGGCATCCGCGCCGAGGAGTCGTTCGTCGCCTGGTGCGACGAAGTCACCGAAGCCCTCCAGGAGGACCGCTCATGACCGCCTACCCGCACCTGCTGGAGCCGCTCGATCTCGGGCATGTGGTGCTGCCGAACCGGGTCATCATGGGGTCGATGCACACCGGGCTCGAGGACCGGTTGAGCGATCTGCCGAAGCTGGCGGCGTACTTCGCGGAGCGGGCCCGCGGTGGTGTCGGGCTGATGGTGACCGGCGGTTACGCGCCGAATCGGACCGGCTGGTTGACGCCGTTCGGCTCCACGCTCAGCACTCGCCGGCAGGCGCGCAAGCATCGGGTGCTGACCGACGCCGTCCATGCCGAGGGTGGCAAGATCGCGCTGCAGATCCTGCACGCCGGCCGCTATTCGTACCACCCGTTCAGCGTCTCCGCGTCCGCGCTCAAGGCGCCGATCAACCCGTTCAAGCCTCGTGCGCTCTCCGACCGCGGGGTCCGCAAGCAGATCACGGCGTACGTCGACTGTGCCGCGCTGGCACAGGAGGCCGGGTACGACGGAGTCGAGGTCATGGGCTCGGAGGGATACTTCATCAACCAGTTCCTCGCCGAGCGCACCAACAAGCGCACCGACCGGTGGGGCGGCAGCCCGGAGAACCGGCGCCGGCTCGCGGTCGAGATCGTCCGCCGGACCCGTGAACGGGTCGGACCGAACTTCCTGATCATCTACCGGCTCTCGATGGCCGACCTGGTCGAGGACGGTCAGACCTGGGAAGAGGTCGTTGCGCTAGGCAAGGAGATCGAGGCGGCCGGCGCGTCGATCATCAACACCGGGATCGGCTGGCACGAGGCCCGGGTGCCGACCATCGTCACCTCCGTTCCGCGCGCCGCCTTCACCAGCGTGACCGCTTCCTTCAAGCCGCACGTGAACATCCCGGTGGTCACCTCGAACCGGATCAACCTGCCCCAGGTCGCCGAGGAGGTACTGGCCCGCGGCGACGCCGACCTGATCAGCATGGCCCGCCCGTTCCTGGCCGATCCGGATTGGGTGCGCAAGGCAACGGCCGACCGCGCGGACGAGATCAACGTCTGTATCGCCTGCAACCAAGCCTGCCTCGATCACGTGTTCGCCAAGAAGAAGGCGAGCTGCATGGTCAACCCGCGCGCGGCCCGTGAGACCGAGCTGCAGCTGTTGCCGACCCGCAAGGCGAAGCACATCGCGGTCGTCGGCGCCGGACCGGCCGGACTCGCCGCTGCCGTCACCGCGGCCGAGCGCGGTCACCGCGTCGAGCTGTTCGAGGCAGACCAGGAGATCGGCGGCCAGTTCGGGATCGCGCGCCGGATCCCGGGCAAGGAGGAGTTCGCCGAGACGATCCGGTACTACCGCCGCCGGCTCGAGCTGACCGGCGTCAAACTGCACCTCGGCCGTCGCGCGAGTGCCGAGGACCTGGCCGGGTTCGACGAGATTGTGCTCGCGACGGGCGTCGTACCGCGGGTGCCGTCCATCCCTGGTATCGACCACCCCAAGGTGCTCTCGTACGCCGAGGTCGTGCGTGACGGGAAGCCGGTCGGGGAGTCGGTCGCGGTGATCGGCGCCGGTGGTATCGGCGTCGATGTGAGCGAGTTCCTCACCACCGTCGAGTCGCCGACCCTCGATCTCGAAGCCTGGAAGGCCGAGTGGGGCGTCGCTGATCCCACGGTCGCGCGCGGCGCCCTCGCCGTACCGCGTCCTGAGGCGTCGCCGCGCCACGTCTACCTGCTCCAGCGCAAGCCCGGCCGGATCGGGGCCGGCCTCGGCAAGACCACCGGCTGGGTGCACCGCGCCGCCCTGAAGAACAAGCAGGTCGAGCAACTCCGCGGCGTCAACTACGAACGCATCGACGACGAAGGCCTGCACCTCACCTTCGGCCCGAAGCGCGAGAACCCGCGCGTCCTCGCCGTCGACACCATCGTCGTCTGCGCCGGCCAGGAATCCGTCCGCGATCTCGCCGACCTGCACACCGGCTCCGGCCGTCCCGTCCACGTCATCGGCGGCGCCGACGTCGCCGCCGAACTCGACGCCAAACGAGCCATCGACCAAGCCACCCGCCTGGCCCTCACCCTCTGACCCTCCCGCCCGCCGTAGTGCACCTAGTGCGGTGCGGCGAGGTGTCCTAGTGCGCAGTGGCTGCCCAGCGCTGAACTAGTGCAATGTACAGCGTACGCGCACTAGTCGATGAGGGGTGTTGGGATGAGCAAGACGGTATTGATCAGCGGTGGCGGGATCGCGGGGCCGGCGTTGGCGTTCTGGTTGCGGCGGGCCGGGTTCGAGCCGACCGTGGTGGAGGTGGCGGCGGGGCCGCGGCCAGGTGGGCAGACGGTCGACCTGCGCGGGATCTCGCGCACGGTGGCCGAGCGGATGGGGTTGCTGCCGACGATCAAGCAGCGGCAGCTGCACGAGAAAGGGTTCGAGTACGTGCGGGCCGACGGGCAGCGGGTCGTGGCGATGCCGACCGACATGTTCGACGGAGCCGGACCGGTGGCCGAGATCGAGATCCTGCGGGGCGACCTCGCCGAGGTGCTGGCCGATGCGACGCAAGACGTCGAGTACCTGTACGGCGATTCCGTCACCGCGCTCGACCAGGACGCGAACGGGGTCGACGTGACGTTCGGGAGTGGGGTGCGGCGGCGGTTCGATCTGGTGATCGGGGCGGACGGCGTGCACTCGCGGGTTCGCCGGCTGGCGTTCGGTCCGCACGAGCGGTTCGTCCACCACCTCGGTGGCTACTCGTCGTACTTCACGGTCGAAACGCCGGAAGACCTGAACCACTGGATGAAGGTCTACACCGCACCGGGTGGGTTCTGGGTCGCGCTGCGGCCCGATCACGATCCGCGGTTCGCCAAGGCGCTGCTGAGCTTCCGGTCGCCGGTCATCGACTACAACTACCGCGACGTCGCCACGCAGAAGGCTTTGCTGCTGGAGCGGTTCAAGGGGCTCGGCTGGCACACCGAGAACCTCCTGGCCCAGCTGCCCGCTGCGGAGGACTTCTACTTCGACAGCACCAGCCGCGTCGTCGTACCGGAGTGGTCGCAGGGGCGCGTCGCGCTGGTCGGCGACGCCGGGTACTGCGGCTCGCCGCTGGCCGGCCACGGTACGGCGCTCGCCCTGGTCGGCGCCTACGTCCTGGCCGGCGAGTTGGCGGCCGACGGTGACCACGCGCAGGCGTTCGCGGCGTACCAGCGCCGGATGCAGGCGTACGTCGACCAGCGGATGGAACTGCCGCCGGGCGGGATCAAGATGGCGATGCCGATGACCGCGGCCGGCATCCGCTATCGGGACACGATGACCCGGCTGATGACGTCGAAGCTGCTCGTGGGCACGATGGGCAAGCTGATGGTCGGCAAGCCGGATGCGATCGAGCTGCCGGACTACTCAGCTCTTCCACTCCGGGTCGCGACCGAGGAGACCGAGTAGCTGGTCGAACGGCGACGCCGTACCGGAGACCTTGACGCTGCGCTCGAAGGCGGCGCCGGGGCCACGGGCCGAGTCGGTGTCGGGGATCCGGCGGGCGAGGTCGAGTGCGGCCTCGACCAGATCGGACGGCGGGCTGTACGGAAGGTCGAGCGCGCGAGCCAGGTCCCAGGCGTGGACGACGCAGTCCAGGTGGTGGAAGGTGAGCGCGATCCGGCGCGGGAACGAGCCGTACTCGCGCACCTCCATCAGCCGGTCGAGCGCGCCACCGTCGGCGAACGCGTCGGCCACGGCGACGTTGGACCGCCGGTACGCACCGGCCGGGTTGTCGCCGAGCCGGCCGCCGGTCCAGGTCTGAACAGGTGCGGAGCCGTTGATCGCCGCGGCGGCGAAGCCCTCGTTCTCGCTGACGATGTGCCGGAGCAGTCCGCGCACGGTCCAGTCGGGGCACGGCGTCGGCAGGCTGAGGTGCTCAGGCCGCACCTGCATGACGACCTCGCCCAGTACTGCGCCGGCGCGCCGATCGAGATCCCGGACGTCCATCCGCGTTCCTCCCATCCCCTGAGCGAGCATAGGCCGCAGTACCGGGTTTGGGCAGGCACTCGCCCCGACCACAAGGGACAACCCGCAACCACTAGCTTGTCGGGCACACTGGTGACCCCGACCCGAGTCCGCGGAGGATGATGGACGAGCCGCCGTACCTGGTGATCGCCGCCGAGCTGCGCCGCCGAATCGAGTCCGGCGAACTCCGCGCCGGTGAGCGCGTGCCGTCCACCCGCTCCCTGGTCCGCGACTTCGGCGTAGCCATGGCCACCGCCACCAAGGCCCTGAGAGCCCTCCAGGACGAGCGCCTCGTCCACCCCAGCCCCGGCGTCGGCACCATCGTCGGCCCCCCACCCCGCACCACCCGCGCGCGTCCAGCGCGCCAGGTCGCACCACGGAGCGAGCCCGACTCCACACTTGCTTTGGAGCGGGGACAGGTCGTCCGGATGGGCATCGCGATCGCGGACGCGGAGGGGCTGCCGGCCGTCTCGATGCGTCGGATCGCGGCTGAGCTCGGCGTCTCCACGATGGCTCTCTACCGCCACGTCGGCGGCAAGGAAACGCTCGTCCTGCAGATGGTCGACGCAGCCTTCGGTGAGTTCCCGCTCCCCGCCCTGACCGGCGACTGGCGCGAACGAGTGACCGCGATCGCGCAGACCCAATGGGCGGCGTACCGGGCGCACTTGTGGCTCGCGGGAGCGGTCAGTGTCGGCCGACCGCAGGTGCTGCCACACCTGCTGCCCCACACCGACGCCCTGCTGACCGTCTTCAAAACCCTCGACAAGACAACCGCGATGTACGCCGTGATCAGCCTCTTCGGCTACGTCCGCGGCCTCGCCCAGGCAATGGAGAGCGAGGCGATGGCCGAGCAGGACACTGGCATGAGCGCCGACGACTGGGCCGAGCGTCAGTCCGAACAGCTGGCCGCCGCCATCGCCGCCGGAAACCTGACCGCGTTCCGCGAGCTCATGTCAGACGACTGGGAGTTCGACTTCGACCTGGATCAGCTGTTCGCGTTCGGACTCGACCTGATGCTGGACGGCCTCGCGGTCAGGCTGTAGCAGCCTTCGCGGCAGCCTTCGCTTCCTTCTTGAAGGCACGCACCTCGCCGAGCGACTTGGCGTCGACCACATCCGCGATCGAACGACGCGAACCGCGGTCGCCGTACGAGCCGGCCGCCTCACGCCAGCCCTTCGGCTCGACGCCGCGCTGCTTGCCGAGCATCGCCAGGAAGATCTTCGCCTTCTGCTCACCGAACCCGGGCAGCGCCTTCAACCGCTTCAGCACCTCGGCGCCGTTCGGCTTCGGCCGGCCCGCGGTCCACAGGTTCTCGGTCTTGCCGTCGTAGTTCTCGATGATGTGCTGCGCCAGCGCGTGCACCCGCCGGCCCATCGACCCGCCATACCGGTGGATCGCCGGCGGTGTCACGCACAGCTCGACGAACTCCTCGACATCGGTGCTCGCGATCTTGTGCAGATCGAACCCGTCCATCCGGTCCGCGATCTTCCGCGGCCCCGCGAACGCGTGCTCCATCGGGTACTGCTGGTCCAGCAGCATCCCGACCAGCAGGGCGAACGGGTCGTCGTTGAGCAACTTGTCCGCGGCCGGATCCCCGGTCAGGTGCAGTTCGCGCAGCATGGAGTCATCCTGACACGCGCGTGAACTTGGCGGCATAGACGGCCGCCTGCTTCGGGGTCAGCTCGCCGGTCACCCGGAGCAGCGCGCCGCCGGACAGCGTGTGGTACTCCGTTCCGAGCGCTCCACCACCCTCGAGAATGCCCTGGATGTAGGCCGACCGCTTCTTCGCCTGCGCCGCCGTACCGAACACCTCGATCCGCGCTCCGCAGACCGTGGCAGGCTCCTTCGGGTCGTCGCAGCTCGCGCGTGGGTCGATCACGGTGGCCGCGGAGGTGTAACTGCCAGGCCGCCCGAGCAGCTTGTTCGGGTCGGTCTCCTCGGTCCAGACGTGGACCTTGCCCAGGCCCAACGCCTTCGCGATGGTGGCCGCGTCCTTGGGCTTGGGGGACGGTGTGCTCGGCTGCACGGGCGTAGCGGTCGCGACCGACTCGGTGGCGGTGACGCCCGTAGTCGGCGGCGCAGCCGTAGTCCCGCCGGTGGTCGGCGTACTGCCGGCGCCGTCCGACCCGCTCCCGCAAGAAGCCACGACCATTCCGGCGACCACGATCGCGGTGACGGCCCATCCGGCCTTGATCCGAGACATCGATTCCCCCTCGACAAGAGTGCTGGCTCCGCAAGGTACCGCGATAGGGGTCTAGTCCGGAGTTGTCGTGACACGACGTCCTGCGATACTCACCGCGCGCCCAACAATTGGAGGCTGGAGTGCGTCGCTCAATGGTCCGTTCTTTCGCGCTGGTGCTCGCCACCGTCGTCACCTCCGCGGGCCTCGCGGCCCTCCCGGCGCAGGCAAGCACTCAGGAGCACTGCGACTCCGCCAACCGGCGGGAGAAGCTCAACCGGATCATCAGGCTGATCCGGTGCACGGACATGCCCGGGTCGTACGGGCGGGTCAAGTGGTACGCCGAACTCATCAACGGGTCCGAGGACGAGACGGTGCTGATCCGCTATCGCGGCCAGGACGGCTACATCGACTGGGATGCCACGGACCTCGACGGCTACGCGCACACTCAGCTCTACTGGGGGAACGAGAACGAGCTGCAGGCCTGCGCCTACCTGTACAACGGCGGCTTCTACTGTGCGTGGACGGCGAACGACGTCGGCTGAGGCATCGGGCCGCTACGCTGAGTGGTGACGAGCTCAGCGGAGGTGGCGATGGAGCCGGTGTTCGCACCTGGTGTGCCGGAAGCGGTACGGCGGTTGTACGGGCATCGGCCGGAGTTGTTCGTGGCGGCGGATGCGCCGCGGCCGAAGCGGCAGACGTGGTGGTCGGTGGCCCCGGCGAACACGTTGGGGCAGTTGCTGGTGTGGCTGACGGTCTGTGTGGGCGGGTGGATCCTGGCGCTCATCATCATGGCGGCGACGCTGCCGGCCGATGTTGCGGCGTGGGCGTCGCTGGTGCTTGCGGGGATTGCTGTGCTCGCTACCGGTGGCGTGGTGGTGAAGTCGATGGTCGAGGATCGTGGGCACAAGGCCGTGCGGGTGCAGCATGGGTCGTACCTGTTGCCGACCGACTTCGACGACTCGGCGGCCCGGCTGTTGGGTAGAGCCCAGCGGGCGGTGAAAACGGTGCTAGAGGCAACAGTTACGCGTCAGGGCATGCTCGACGACGTACAGAACGAATTGGTTCTGCCTGAACAGTTGTGGGACATCGCGCAAGTGCTCCGCGAGCAGACGGTGCTCCGGGCGCGGCAGCGCGACATCGCCCGCGGGATGGCCACCGAGGAGCTCGACACCGTCCTCGGTCCGCAGCGTCGGGCGCTCGCGCTGTCGGTCAAAGCCATCGAACGCAAGGTCGACCTGCTCGAGCAGTACGCCCACCGGGTTCGATCGGCCGACGCGGCGCTGCGCGCTGAGGCGGCCTTGGCCGACGGCGACCGCTACATCGAGCTGCTGGCTCGCACCGAGCCTGTCGGCGACACCTCCGTTGTCCAAGGCTTCGCCGACGAAGCCAGCGCGCTGCGGGACACCTTCACTCGCTCCATCAACGCGGCCCGAGACGCAGGTCGCACCCTTGCCCTGCCAGAGTCCTAACCGCGGTCCCAAGCCAGCAGGTCGGCGACGGTCTTCCGCAGTGGCGTTACCGGCATGCCGGCCGCTCGAGCCTTCGACTGGTCGCGCCGCCGCGACGGCCACTCGGCCTCCGGCTCGTACAGCGGGAAGTGCTCCGGTACGACGTCCGCCGGCACCAGCTCGACCGTCGTACCAGCGACGTCGGCTGCGGTCTCGATCAGCTCGCCGATCGTGCTGTCGGGGCCGATCGCGTTGAACGCACCAGGCCGGTTGTCGAAGAGCAGGTTCGTGGTCAGTCGCGCTAGGTCGCGCACATCGGTCAGCTGCAGCGGCTGCTCCGGCCGGGTCGGCAGCTCAACCCGACCGCCCTGCGCACCCCGCCGTACCCAGTGCAGGACGGTGGTCGACGAGTCGCCCGGACCGGTCACCTTGCCCGGACGCACGATCGTCGCGCGGTCGCCGTACCGGGCCAGTACGTCGTCCTCGCACGCCACCTTGCATGGTCCGTAGGTGTCGTTGGTCAGCTCGTCGGCTGCCCGTAGGGGAGCGCGCCGCGGTGCGTCCTCGGTGCTTCCGGCAGGCAGGTCCCGCGCGTAGACCGCGTGGCTCGACACGAACACATACCGTCCGACCCGATCACCCAGGACATCCATCGCCTCATCGACCTGCCGACTCTGGTACCCGCTCAGATCGACGACCGCATCCCACTCGCCGGTTGCCAGCGCGGCGTAGTCACCAGCCTCGCGATCCCCAACCAGCTGGGTCACCTCATCAGGGAGCCCGGTCCCACTGACCCCTCGACTGAACGAGGTCACCTCAGCGCCACGATCGAGCGCATCCACGACAACAGCTCGACCGATGAACCCGTTTCCACCCAGCATCAGAATTCGCACCCCGCGACGCTAGCCCCGCGCCGCGCGCTCAGCCAGCCAATTTGGGGGTGGGGCGGTTTAGGGTCGCAGGATGATGGAGCGCACGGTGGTTGTGGCTGGCGGCACGGGCGGGTTGGGGCGCGCGGTGGTGGCCGGGTTCCTGGGATCCGGCTGGCGGGTTGTCGCGCCGGGGCGGACCGAGGAGTCGGTCGGCCGGCTCGGGACCGATCGGTGGTTGGCGCCGATCGTCGCTGATCCCTTCGACCCGGCGGGAGTCGCGGACGTGGTCGCGTTGGCGACCTCCGAAGTGAGCGCTCCGCTGGTGGCACTCGTCAACCTGGTCGGCGGCTTCGCGTCCGGGCCGCGGGTGCACGAAACACCGATCGAGCAGTTCGAGGACCAGTTCCGGGTCAACCTGCGACCGACGTACCTGATGACGCAGGCTGTGCTGCCGCACTTGCTGGCGGCCGGCCGCGGCGCAATCGTCTGTACGTCGAGCCGCGCAGCGGTGCGGCCGTTCTCCGGAGCAGCGGGCTACATCGCGGCCAAGGCGGGCGTGCTGGCGTTCGCCGATGCGCTGCACGCGGAGTACGCCAAGGACGGTATCCGGGTGAACACGGTGCTGCCCGGGACCATCGACACCGCCGCCAATCGCGACGCGATGCCGACCGCGGACACCAGCGCCTGGAGCTCGCCGGAGCAGATCGCCGGCGTCATCCGCGCCCTGGTCGAAACCGACGGGTTTGCGGGCGGTCACTACCCCGTATGACAACCGAATGACCCTGTAACGCGTCTGAAGCTGTAGAGGTGTGGTCCAACGATGCACACTTGATGGGGGACGGCGACAGGGGAGTCGATGGGGAGACACTCGCAGGCGGCGGTCGGACGGGCACGCTCGGTACCCCAGGTGCTGGGCCTGACCCTGCTGGGTGCACTTGTGCCCGGAATCGGACTGATCGTCGGCGGGCGCCGGAAGATCGGCGCTTTCGTCCTCACCATCACCCTCGGTCTGGTCGCTCTCGGCGCGTACGTCGGTCTGACCCGGCGCGAGGAAGTCCTGACCGCGGCCGTGGATCCGAGCCGGCTGCTGATCACGTCGTTCTCGATCGCGGTGATCGCGCTGCTCTGGATCGTGGTGATCGTCGCCTCGCACCGTTCGTTGCGTCCGGCAACTGGTCGGGCCGGCGGCCGGGCGATCGGCGCGACCTTCGTCGGGGTGCTCTGCTTCGCGATCGCGGCGCCGACCGCGTTCGCCGTACAGACCGTGCTCGCGCAGCGGACGCTGGTGCAGGACGTGTTCGTCGCGCAGGGCGACAGCAAGAGCGCGACCCGGCCGAAGACGGTCAACGTCAAGGACCCGTGGGAGGACAAACCGCGGCTCAACCTGCTGCTGCTCGGCGGCGACGACGCCCCGAGCCGGGAGGGTGTCCGCACCGACACCGTGATCGTCGCGAGTATCGACACCCGCACCGGCAACACCGCGCTGATCTCGATGCCGCGGCAGCTCACGTTCATGCCGTTCCCGAAGGATTCGCCGCTGTACAAGAAGTATCCGAACGGCTTCGGCAAGGAAGGGCTCAGCCTGGAAGGCCGGCTGGAGTGGATGCTGACCGCGATGTACCAGAACATCCCGGACGCGCATCCCGGCATCCTCGGTCCCTCGGACAACGAGGGCGCTGACGTCCTGAAGCAGTCCGTCGGTGAAGCGACCGGCCTGAAGATCGACTACTACCTGCAGGTGAACCTGACCGGTTTCCCGGAGTTGGTGAACGCGCTCGGCGGGATCACCGTCAACGTCAACGAGCGGGTGGCGATGGGTGGGATCAGCAGTGCGCACATCCCGCCGAAGGAGTGGATCGAGCCCGGCCCGAAGCAGCACCTGGACGGGCGGCACGCGCTCTGGTTCGCCCGCGGCCGGTACAACGCCGACGACGACCAGCGGCAGATCCGGCAGCGCTGCACGATCAAGGCGATGGTCGATGCGGCCGACCCGGCCACCCTGGTCACGAAGTACAAGGCGATCGCGAAGGCCGGTCAGCACCTGCTCCGGACCGACATCCCGCAGGAGCTTCTGCCGGCGCTCGTCCAGCTCGCGCTCAAGGTCAAGTCGGGCACGGTCGCGAACGTCAACCTCGACGTCTCGAAGCTGAAGATGAAGTACCTGCACCCCGACTACGAGGGCATGCGCGAGGCGATCGCGAAGGCCCTCGAGGAGCCGGCCCCGCCCGCGACCCCGCCGAGCAAGACCCCGCCGAAGAAGACCCCGTCGACCACCAAGACCCCGCCGCCCCCGACCCAGAACCTGGTCGACGCCTGCGCCTACCAGCCCGACGGGGACCAGCCGAGCTGAATTCGTTCCCGCCCGCGTGTCGATCCGGGCTCCCGCCGTACGACGTGAGAGCAAGAGACCGACACCGAAGGGGATTCCTCATGCGCTACATGATCATCAACAAGGCCGACGCGGACAGCGAAGCCGGCAAGTTCCCGTCGCCGGCCGTGGTCGACGGCGTCGGCAAGGTCGTCGAGGACCTCTCGAAGGCCGGCGTGCTGCTCTTCGCCGAAGGCGTCCACCGCAGCGCCCTCGGTGCCCGCGTCGCCGTCGCCGGCGGCCGCCGTACGGTCACCGACGGACCGTTCGCCGAAACCAAGGAACTCGTCGGCGGCGTGATGGTCGTCGACGTCCGCTCCCGCGACGAAGCCGTCGAGTGGGCCGCCCGCCTCGCCGAAGCCCTCGGCAACGAGGTCGAGATTCGCCAGGTAGTCGAAGCAGCCGACTTCGCCCCCGACGCCAACGTCTTCACCCCCTGACCGCCGGCCCCCGGAGGGGGCCGGCGGTTGCTGTTTGTGGGTGGGGTGGGGTTGTATCGCGGGGTGACGGATGTGCACGGGGCGATTGATGCGGTGTGGCGGATCGAGTCGGCGCGGATTGTCGCGGGCGTGGCTCGGATCGTGCGGGACGTGGGGCTGGCTGAGGAGCTGGCCGGGGACGCGTTGGTGGCTGCGCTGGAGCAGTGGCCGGAGTCCGGCGTACCGAACAATCCGGGCGCCTGGCTGATGGCGATCGCCAAGCGGCGGGCGATCGACCTGATCAGGCGCAAGGAGACGTACCAGCGCAAGCTCGCGGAGATGGGGCACGAGCTCGAGATTGGGAGCAACGGAGTCGAGGCCAGCACAGAAATCCAAGTGGAGGCGATTCTCGAGGATCACATCGAGGACGACCTGTTGCGGCTGGTCTTCACCGCGTGCCACCCGGTGCTGACGATGGATGCGCGGGTGACGTTGACGCTGAAGCTGCTCGGCGGGTTGAAGACCGACGAGATCGCGCGGGCGTTCCTGGCGCCGGAGACGACGATCGCGCAGCGGATCGTGCGGGCGAAGCGCAACCTGGCGAAGGCCGGGGTGGAGTTCGAGGTGCCGGCCGGGCCGGAGTTGCTGGACCGGCTGGGCAGTGTGCTCGAGGTCGTCTACCTGATCTACAACGAGGGGTACTCCGCGACGGCCGGCGACGACTGGATGCGGCCGGCGCTGTGCAACGAGGCGATGCGACTCGGCCGGTTGCTGGTCGAGTTGATGCCGGACGAGCCTGAGGTCCTCGGACTCCTTGCCCTGATGGAGTTGCAGTCGTCGCGTGCCAACGCGCGCGTCGGTCCCGACGGTGAGCCGGTGCTGCTGCTCGAGCAGGACCGCCGGCGCTGGGACCGCTTGCTCATCAATCGCGGCCTGGCCGCGCTCGACCGCGCCTGGGCGCTCGAGAAACCACCGGGCCCGTACCTCCTGCAGGCTGCGATCGCCGCCTGCCACGCCCGCGCCCTCGACCCCGACGACACGGACTGGGCTCGCATCGCCGGCCTGTACGCCGTACTGGCGCAGCTCGTGCCGTCACCGGTCGTCGAGCTCAACCGCGCGGTCGCGATCTCGATGGCCTTCGGACCTGAGCAGGGCCTGGCGGCAGTCGACACCCTCACCGACGAGCCGTCCTTGAAGGACTACCACCTGCTGCCCAGCGTCCGTGGCGACCTGCTGTTCAAGCTCGGCCGCCTCGACGAGGCCCGCATGGAGTTCGAGAAGGCCGCCAACCTCACTCGCAACGAACGCGAACGTACCCTCCTGCTCGAACGCGCCGCCGCCTGCTGAGCAAAAGAACAGCCCGGGAGCCCCTTGCAGCGGAGGCTCCCGGGCTGGGAGGGGTCTAGCGGTGCATCACCAGAGCTGGTTGACGCGGCTGCGCTCGGCGCTGTTCGGGTACGGGTTGGTGCAGGACGGGCCGGGCCCGCCACCGGACATCAGCTCCGAGCACGGGCCAGAGTAGTGGTCCGGGAGGCCAAGGACGTGGCCGGTCTCGTGGGCGGTGATCCGGGTCGGGTCGTACTGCTGGGCCTGGCGGTAGTCCAGGAAGATGTACCCCCGGCCGTGGCCGTTGGTGGAGGCGTACGACCCGCGGGAGTCGTTGCCCTCGGTGTAGTAGAAGTCGTACGCCGACGTGCTGCTGACCTGGACCAGCTGGACGTCGGTCACCGAAGAGTTCCAGATCTGAGTGCTGCGGCTGATCTGGGTCTGGAAGCTTGGCGCGTTGTTCGAGCGGTACCGGACGGTCACCGCGGCCAGCTTCTGACCGGACTTCGCGGCCTGGGCGCGCTTGGCGAGCGCGGACTTCATGACCGCGTCGAAGAACGCCTTGTTGGCTGCGGCTTCCTGCGGCGATCCGGTGTACCACGACACCGTGGTCGCCGGGGCTGCCGGAGCCGGCGCGGCGTGGGCGGTCGTGGCCGGTACGGCGATCGCGGTGGCCAGGACGGCGAGCGTTGTCAGGGCGTGACGGTATGACATGGAAGGGCCTCACTCCGATGGGCGGCGGATACTGATAGCGATGGGGGGACTACTTGTCGCTACCACTCCGGAGAATGCCAAACCTGCCAGCGGTCTGCATCCCCTCGTCACCAACGCAGGGGATAACCCTCACAAATCCTTGTCTTCCCGCCGAAAACCCTAACTACTTATGGCGACTGACCAGCCAGGCAGCAGCAGTGGCACCGAGCAGTACGGCGCCGCCGACGGCAGCCGTGGTCCGCGGGTGCTGCTTGGTCAGCGCCGGGACCTGGCTCGCCGTGTCCTTCACCCGCAGACCGGCGTACTCGGCATTGGCTTTCACACGCTCACCGGCCAGGCCGGCGTTGAGCTTCATCCGCTCACCGGCCACTCCGGCGTTGGCCTTCAGGCGCTGGCCGGTCTCGGCGGCGCCTTCCTTGAGCCGACGCGGGACGTTGAGCTGGCGGGTGAGTTCCTGGACTGTGTCGGCCAGGTGCTGGCGGGTCTGTTCGAGCTCGAGCCGCAGTGCCTCGGTCTCGGAGATGTCGTCGCGGTGCTTCATGAAGTGAGAGTCCCTTCCGGGTGATGGCCGCGGAGGGCTTCGATGTCCTCGTGGACTCCCTCGACGGCACGTTGCGGAATGGGCGGAGTTGCTTGACTGACATGACGCTTGCCGAGCAGTGCGGCGACAGCGGCGATCGCGAACAGCACGAACGCGACGATCAGCGCGGACAACCAGGCGGGCAGTACGACGGCGAGTCCGCAGATCGCGGCCGCGATCAATGCACCGAGCCCGTAGAGCGCGACCGTTCCGGCGCCACCGAACAAGCCGATACCGACGCCGGCCTCCTTGCCCTTGTCCTTCAGTTCGGACTTGGCCAGCTGCAGTTCGTCGCGTACCAGTCGGCTGATGTCGCTGGTCAGGTCGCTCACCAGCGCGCCGACAGGCTCGTCCCGTCCGACACTCGAACGCGTAGTCATCCTCGGCCTCCCGTGATCGGCTCTCACGCCCAGTACCCACCCGGTTAGGTTGTGAACATGGACCAGACCGCCTTGAACGACGTCGTCCGCCGGTTCTTCGACGCCTTTGTCTCCGGCCCGGACTGCGAGGAGCGGCTGGATGCGTTGCCCGAGCTGTTCATCCCGCAGGCCGTCATCGTTCGCACCTGCGGCAGCGAGCCGCTGGCCTACACCGTCGACGAGTTCATCGCGCCCCGCCGCGCACTCCTCACGTCAGGCACGCTGAGCGACTTCCGCGAGTGGCCGCTGGACGGTCGGGTCGACGTCTTCGGCGACATCGCGCACTGGTACGGCGCCTATGCCAAGGAAGGCAGGCAGGACGGCGTCGCCTTCACCGGCCGCGGGATGAAGACGATCCAGTTCGTCCGGACCGCGGCCGGTTGGCGGATCAGCGCCGCCGCCTGGGACGACGAACGTCCGGACGTTCCTATGCCGTAAGTGTGATGGTGAGTTCCCCGGTGACGACGGTGGCCGAAGCGAGGGTGACGACGGCTCGGTTGCCGCTCACCGCCAGCGTGGCGGGGACCGCCGTACCGGCTTGGGTCACGGTGGCTGCGGTGGCCGGCCGGGCGGTTTCGAAAGCGAGGGTCTCCAGGCGGACGCGGCCGTGCCGGACTTCGACGGTCGCCACCTGGGAGGTCGCCGTACGGGTTTGGTGGTAGCGGCCCCAGCCCTCGGCGGCCGTGAACGCGCAGGCGAACTCCTCGGGCGTCAGCCGCGGTGCGAAGCCCAGATGCCCGCGCGGTCCGTGGTACTCGTAGCCGCAGGCGGCCAGGTATGTCCCGAAGCTCATCATGGCTCGCGCGTAGTGGTCACTGGCCTCGATCTCGTTGTAGGGATTGCGTTTCTCGCCCCGATGCCGGTCATAGATCGCGCGTGACACGGCGAGCCCTTCAGCCGCCATCCCCTCCGCGAACAGGTGCGCCGCGAACTGCCACTCCTGCCCGGTCCAGACCTCGGCGAAGTACCGCTCTCCTCCCGCCTCGTCCGAACCGCCGTTCGGCCAGGCGGCCATGATCGTGCCCGGCTCGTTGGGCATCGCGTAGATGCGGCCCGACGGGATGCCGGGAACCCGGTACTCCGCCGGGTTCGGCTGGAAGTTGTGCCGGTACAGGCTCGTCAAGGCAGTCCGCGCCTTGTCCGCCGCGAACACCCGTGGCAGGCCGAGCTGAGCGGCGTACGTCTGCCCGTACATCTGATCGATGAACACGCCGCGGTTCGAATTCGCTGTCCGCGGATGCGCCGGGTCGACCTTCTGTACGTAGTAGCCGTAGGTCCCGTTCCACAAGGACCCGTTCAGGTACGCCGATCCGCGGTCCGCGATCGTGGTGTACCGGGTGGCCGTCGAGGTGTCGCCCCTCTCGGTCGCCATCGCGGACGCGGCCCGCAGCGCGGCGACGTACAGGCCGCTCAGCCACGGGATCTCGCCGAACCATTCGGTGTCCAAGGTGTTCCACTGACCGCTGCGGAAGATGCCGTCCTCGTCGGCCCCGTCCCGCGTCGAGATCACGTAGTCGACCGAGGTCTTCACCTTCGGCCAGACCCGGGTCAGGAAGGCGGCGTCCGGCGCCATCTGGTGTTCGCGATAGATCCGCAGGATCGTGCCGCAGTGCCCGTCCGCGAACGAGGACGCCGCGTCACCCGACTCACCGCGGTTCGCGAGCTCGCCGCTGGATCGGTAGCCGATGCCGAGGTCGACGCGCTCGCGGGTGTCGCGCTCGAGGTCGGGGAACAGCCGCCCGATCGCCTGGGCGTAACTCCAGACGTGCTGGCAGGTGCCGTGACAGCAGTAGACGCCTTCCCAGGCGTAGAAGCGGCCGTCGCTCCAGCGGTGACAGGTACCGGTCGCGAAGGTCGAGACATTGGCGAAGGTCCGCTCGAGAAACCAGTGGGGCAAGGTGGAATCGTCGTACCAGGTCCGCACCCATTCCCGCGTGCCCGACTCCAGCCGCTCGAGATTCGCGTGGACGTGCTCAGCCACCTGGCGGGCGGAGTTGAAACGTGTGGCGTAATGCCGAAGGAACGTCGAGCCGTTGGTGAGATGCCCGAAGAGCCGCCGCTCGGGTGTCGGGTAGAACCAGCTCTGGACGAAGCGCAGCGTCCGCGACTCACCAGGCGCCAGCCGGACGCTGACCGCGACCGTGCCGACCTGAGTCTCCGAACCGTCCACATCGGCCGGTCCGTCCGCCGCATCGAACAGCTCGCTCGGCGTCGACCAGGACGCGACCGATCGTCGTACGACGGCGCTCGGTTCGACTGTGGACAACGCGAAACTGCCCGCATCGGTGCGGTCGGCAACAGGTTGCTGCCGGATCGGCCGATCGCTGAAGATGATCCGGTCGACGTTGATGTGTCCCCAGCCGCCGGTGGATTTGTCGACGATCTGGATCTGCGCCGACTTCCCGGCCCAACGGCCGACCGACCAGCAGATCGCGTCCAGGGGCTCGATGTCGGCTCCCGTGGCGGTCGCGACTACCGCGCCGTCGACCAGCAGGTTGACCGCGGTCGTCGCCGGGTTGCTGCCGCCGCCCGCCCAGACGGTGATGTAGCGGCGGTCGATGGTGAACACCCGACTGGTCAGCGTGCCTTGTGAGCTGTCGAGCGATCCGTCGCGGAAGTTGTACGACGTGACGAACCGGGTGCCCGAGACGTTCAGCTCGGTGCGGTTGCCGAATGCTCGCCGGAAATCCACCGGCGTCTCGGCGACCGTGACCGGTCCTGCGCCGAACGCCGTACCGGTGACTGTCCAGCCGGAGTAGTTGGCGCGCTCCCAGTCCTCGAAGAGGATGTCGGCGCGGTCGGTGAAGGTGATGCTGCCGCAGTTGATGTGCGCCCAGCCGCCGGTCGCGTTGTCGACCACCTGGATCTTCGCGGTCCGGCCTTCGTAGTTGCCGACATCAAGCAGTTGGCCGACCAGAGGCTCGCTGTTGCTGCCGGTTGTGGTCGCCACGATGTTGCCGTCGACAAGTACATTGACGCTGCCGCGGTTGCCGCCACCGACCGCGATGGCGACGTACCGGCGGGTGATCTCGAACGGCGGGCTGGTCAGGGTGCCGGTCCGGTTGTCCGGGTCGCCGCTCAGCCGGAAGTTGTACGACGTGACGAAGCGCGTGCCTTGGACGTTCAGGTCGCCGTACCGCTGCATCAGGGTGGGCGTCTGCTCCGGCTTCACGGGGCCGGCGCCGAAGGCGTCGCCGGTCGTCGTCCAGTTGCCGTACGTGTCGCTGCCCCAGGTCTCGAAAATGATGTCGGCGCGGTCGCTGAAGACGATGCGGTCCACGTTGAGATGAGCCCAGGCGCCCGACGCGTTGTCGATCAGGCGGAGCTGTGCGGTCCGCCCCTGGTACGCCGAGACATCGAGCACTCTCGTGGTCATCGGCTCGGTGTCCGCGCCACTCGCGGTGGCCACGACGTTGCCGTCGACAACGACTTGCAGAGCTGTGCCGGGGTCGGCGCCGCCACCGATCGAAGCGGTCACGTAGCGACGGCCGATCACGAACGGTGCGCTGGTCAACGTCCCCAGGTGTGCGTCCGCGCCGCCGATGTCGTTCGGGTTGGCGCGGTAGTTGTGCGAGGTGACGAATCGCGTCCCGTGCACGTTGAGCTCGCCGAAACGCTTCATGTACTCCGGTACGGCGGTCGCCGCGACAGGGCCGGAGCCGAAGGCCGTGCCGGTCACGGTCCAACCGTCGTACGTGTCGCGCTCCCAGTCCTCGAAGACGATGTCGGCTCGTGACGCGGTCGTCGGATCAGCCGCGGACCACTCGATGCCCGAGGCGAACGCGGTCGCCTGCTGCGTCGTCGGCTGGCTGCGTCGGCTGTCGAGACAGACCGGGTTCTCGGAGTAGCCGAGCAGTGTCGCATCGACGGGTTCGGCCGACGTGTTGCGGAGCGTGAACGCGAAGACCGTGGCCGGCAGTGTCGAATCGAGCGTCTCCAGCGGCGTGAACGGCGAGAACGCGTCGAGCGTGACCGCGACCGGGCTCGCGATGCTCCGGTAGGAGACCCGGCCGATCGGATACTGCCCGGTGAACCGCACATCGCTGAAGCCGCGATCATCGACGTACCGGGCGACGGTGCCGGTGCGCAACGCGAAGCCCTGCCGGAACCGGGTCGCACCGGGCGCGTCAGCCGACAGCGGCGCCGCATAGTGCGTGCCGAGGAAGTCGGCGCCGCCGAGCGGATAGGTCAAGGCGTTGGCCACATCCCAACCCCACATCCGGCCGTCGCCGGACAGGTACACCTGGCCCGCGCAGCCGCCTCCGACCGGCATCCCGATCTTGGCGAGCGCCGTACCGGAGTAGACGGTCGGTTCGCCGCGGTCCGCGAGCGCGGCAGCCTCGGCGGGCGTCAGTGGCTTGCGTGGTGTGGCCGCCGCGCGGAGGGCGTCAGGCGCGGCGAGCACTCCCAGGCCGGCCGCGCTGATCGCGAGGAAGGTCCGCCGCCCGACACCCGCCCGCGGGCAGGAACCCCCGCAGGCCGGGTTGTCGCAGGCGGACAGCTCAGAGCTGGACTGGTCGTTCATGACGTCTCCCGGGGCGGTGGGAACTCCTGTCCAGCACCGTAGCCCCGGGAGTACGCCTGAGGAATCGATTTCCTCGTAGTGGAAAGGTGTTACTTCGAGCAGGTGTAGATGCTCGCGTTGTCCAGCCACCAGTTGGCCGGGATCAGGTCGGCGAAGTCCTTGCCGTGTTCGGTCCAGCGGAACTTGAGTTGCTGGCCCTGGAAATCGGTCAGGTCCAGCCGGCTGGTCTCCCAGCCGCCCGAGTTGCCGTGCCAGGCGGCCGGTTCGTCGTCGAAGTTCGGGTCGACGGTCGGGCCGTTGGTCCAGCCGGTCAGCGCGGAGCTGTCCTTCCAGGTCGCACCGCCGTTGTCCGAGTACTCCAGGGTGGCAGTACCGGTGCGGACGCCGAAGATGATGAAGACGTTGTAGAAGTTGTACGCGTGCTGGAAGCGCAGGTACGTCTTCTGGTTCTTGATCTTGGTGCCGTTGGCGGTCTGGATGCCGATCACCTGGTCGGGGGCGGTCACCATGCCGAACATGGAGTCGTCACCGTCCTTGCTGTACGACGTGTCGACCAGCGAACCGTCGACGCCCTCCGCCTTGCCGAGCACCCAGCCCTGGTCGCGGACGACCTTGCCGTCGGGGTACTCGGAGAAGCTGGTCTTGAGCAGGTTCTTGACCTTCGCGCCGGCGGTGTCGCAGACCGGGGCCTGCGCCGGGAGGCCGACCGCGGGCTCCTGGTCCAGCTCGGTGGCCTTGATCGCCAGCTCGACCTGGGCGCAGTCCTTCTTGGTCATGCCCGACTTCTTCTTCTTGGCCAGCTTGGCGCAGGTCGCACGCAGACCCTCGGCGAGGTCGCCGTAGTCGGCGCCGGTGGTGAGCACCTTCTGGGTCTCGTGCCACAGCACCTCGGAGCGCGCCAGGCCGATGCCGATCAGCTTCTGGCCGTTGAAGCCGCCACCGTCGGCGATCAGGTACGCCGTCTTGTTGCCGACGCCGGAGTTCAGGTGCACGCCGCCGTTGTCCTGGAAGAAGTCGTCGACGAACCAGTTCGGGCTGGTCATCTTGTCCGGGTCGTTGAACTTCGTCGGGTCGGACATGCTGCGGATCGCGCCGAGGCTCGAGCCCTCACCCATCAGCCAGCGGTTCTCCGGGGTGTCGTCCGCGGAGCCGTTGGTCAGGTCGACGAACTCGCCCATGATGTCGGACAGCGACTCGTTGATGGCGCCGGCCTCCCACAGGTAGGCCAGGCCGGAGGTGTGCTGGGTGACGCCGTGGGTCAGCTCGTGGCCGGTGATGTCGTCGGTGCTGACGCCTTCGCCGAACGCCATCTGCTCGCCGTTCCAGAACGCGTTGGCGTAGGGGCAGCCGCCGTCGACGCAGATCCGGACCGTGCCGCGCAGCGCCTTACCCTTGCCGTCGCCGTAGTCGACGCCGATCAGGTTGGTCAGATCGGTACCCAGCGAGGCGTAGGTGTCGGAGGTGTCACCGAAGAACTCGAAGACCTGGTTCACGTCCTGCACGGACGAGGCCGGACCGCCCTCGACGCGCGAAGGCTGGAACACCGTGCCGCAGCGAACGTCCTCGCCGCCGGTCTGGATGATCGCGTGGTCGGCGTCGCAGACGACGCGGTTGATCTTCTCGCTCAGGTCCCAGGCGAGCAGCGCCTGGCCGGACGCGTGCACCATGGCCTGCCAGCGCACGTCGCCGGCGCCGGTGACCTCGTACAGGTAGACCGGGATGGCGACCGATCCGGGCTGCCGGGTCATCAGGCCAAGGTCGAACCACCGCGGGCCGGTCAGCTCCGCCTTCAGCTTCGAGACGTCGAGCTTGCCCTGCTTCGCGACGGCGGCCAGGGCGGCCTCCTGCGCCTTGGCCTTCGCAGCGTCGACCTTGTCGGCCACCGGGAAGGCGCCGTACGTCGCGAGTGCGACCTCACCGTTGGCCGACTCCAGTGCGCCGGTCTTGTCCAGGTTGGTGACGATCTCGCCGCCGTACACCTGGACGCCGTCGATGGTCTGCTGGAAGCGGGTCTGCGAGCCGTACTCCGACATCGAGGTGCCGGTGGCGACCAGGTCGCCCGGACGGGCGCCGAAGTACGGCGCGACCGCGTCGACCTGCGCCTTCGCGACAGCTGCCGAGTCGGACCGACTGGTGGCGGCTTTGGCCGCCTTCGAGGCCACCGACTTCGGGGCCTTCAGGGGAGTGGTCGGGCGGAGCGAGTGGGCGCGGCCGAGGGCGTCGCGCTTGGTGACGATTCCGGCGCCGCCACCCGCGGGGGTGTCGAGCTGGCGGACCGTCGGGCTCTTCGGAGCCGGATCCGCCGTCGGGGCGCCGATGGCGTTGGGTGCAGCCAAAGTCAGAGCTACTGCGCCGGCGGCAAGGCCGGCCAGCCAGGTGCGAGCTTTCACAGAATTCCTCCCGGTTCCGTCTGGCGCCAGGAACGTGACGAGCCCCCAAGCTCGTTCCTGGCCGGAACGCCCAGCCCCGGCCGATCGGCAAGCGGGGCGGACGCTTGTTGACCGCACCCTGTCATCCGGCGACAGCGGGCCGCGACCAGCTGTGACCCATGTCACACTCTGTCGATTGGGCTGGAGGATGTTCGACGCATTGCCAGGACCACCTAGCGGAAGGCAGTGCGATGAACACAACGGTTTCCAAGGACGGTACGACGATTGCCTACGACCAGCGCGGCTCGTCCATCTCTGCAGGGGGCCCGGCGCTGGTCCTCGTCGACGGCGCGCTCTGCAGCCGGGCGCAGGGCCCGATGCCCGAGCTCGCCGAGCTGCTCGCGGATCGCTTCACCGTGTACAACTACGACCGCCGCGGCCGTGGTGACTCCGGCGACGCGGGGGAGTACGCCGTGGAGCGTGAGATCGAGGACCTGGCGGCGATCATCGAGGCCGCGGGCGGATCGGCGTACGTGTACGGAACGTCGTCCGGCGCCGCGCTGGTGCTCCATGCGCTGGCTGCCGGACTGCCGATCGAGAAGGCGGTCGTGTTCGAGGCGCCGTTCGTCGTCGACAGCAGCCGCAAGCAGATTCCGCGCACCTGGGTGGCCGACCTGCAGGCGCTCGAGGCGGGGCCGGCGATCAAGTACTTCATGACGAAGGGGATCGGGCTGCCCGGGTTCGTCGTGTCCATGATGACGCTGATGCCCGCCTGGAGGCAGATGAAGGCGGTCGCTCACACGCTCCCGTACGACGCTCAGCTGCTCGGCGGCAACTGCTTCGGCGACCCGCTGGACGGAACACAGTGGGCGGCGATCGACGTACCGGTGCAGGTGGTGAGCGGTGCGAAGAGCCCGGCGTGGATGAAGACGTCGATGCGCGCGCTCGCGGCCGCCGTACCGGGAGCCGGGCACACCGAGGTGCCGGGGCAGAACCACATGATCAAGGCCGCGGCGATCACTCCCGTGATCACCGCGGCCTTCGATCGCTAGTGCGTCAGCCGCGGGCGGCGTCGAAACGCGCCTGGGCGTCGGCCCAGTTGACGACGTTCCACCAGGCCTTGACGTAGTCCGGCTTCACGTTCTTGTACTGCAGGTAGAAGGCGTGCTCCCACATGTCCAGCATGGCGATCGGAACCTGGCCGGCCGGCAGGTTGCCCTGCTGGTCGTACAGCTGGTGCACGAGCAGCTGGCCACCGAGGGTGTCCCAGCCGAGGATGGCCCAGCCGGAGCCCTGGATCGTGGTGGCGGCGGCGGTGAAGTGCGCCTGGAAGCCGTCGAACGAACCGAACGACTCGTCGATCGCCGCGCCCAGCTCGCCGTCCGGCTTGTCGCCGCCGTCCGGGGACAGGTTCTGCCAGAAGATCGAGTGGTTGACGTGACCGCCGAGGTTGAAGGCCAGCGTCTTCTCGAGGCCGACGATCGCGCCGAAGTCACCCTTGTCGCGGGCCTCGGCCAGCTTCTCGAGGGTGTCGTTCAGACCCTTCACGTAGGTCGCGTGGTGCTTGGAGTGGTGCAGCTCCATGATCTCACCGGCGATGCTCGGTGCCAGTGCGCCGTAGTCGTAGGAAAGATCGGGAAGCGTGTACGTGGTCAACTCTGCTCCTTCGTCGGGGGCCTGGGGGCCGTCTGCCTGTCCAGCTTGAAACTTCAACGACGGTTGAGGTCAAGACGCCACGCGGAAAGACGGGTCCCGGCAGCACCTCGGACCGGTGCCCGATGGCTGCAATTACCAATCACCGGACGCCACCAGCCTTACACATCACCCCGCACGGTCCGACGGTGCGTCTCAGTTCACCTCGAGGACGAGCTTCCCTCGGGTCCGGCCGGACTCCTGAGCCTGGTGCGCCGCGGCGGCCTCGGTCCACGGGAACACCTGCTCGACCTCCACCTGTACGGCGCCGCTCTCGACCAGTTGGGTGATCTCGGTCAGTGCGTGCCCGTCGGGCTCGACCAGGAAGCCGGCCACCCGGACACCGGCCTGTTTCGCGGCCTCGAGCAGCTCGGGGGAGGTGCCGGACGGCACCGCGACGAGGAGTCCGCCCGGCGTGAGGACCTTGATCGACTGGCCAAGTGTCGTCTCGCTACCGATCAGATCGACGACGACGTCGATGTCGCCGGTCGCGTCCTCGATCGCGGTCGCCGTGTAGTCGATGACCTCGTCGGCGCCGAGGTCGCGCAACCACGCGTGCTTGCCGGCGCTCGCCGTACCGATGACGTGGGCGCCGAGCGCCTTGGCGAACTGGACGGCCAGGTGCCCGACACCGCCCGCGGCCGCATGGATCAGCACCCGCTGACGCTGCTGTACGTCGGCCAATGCCGTCAGGATCTGGTACGCCGTCAGTCCGGCGAGGGGAAGCGCGGCCGCCTCGACATGGCTCAGGTTGGCGGGCTTGCGCGCGAAGTGCCGGGACGGCGCGGTCACGTACTCGGCGTAGGCCGAGGCGGCTCGCGGGAACCACGGCATCCCGTAGACCTCGTCGCCCACGTTCAGGGTGTGCACGCCATGACCGACCGCCTCGACGACGCCGGAGACGTCCCATCCGAGGATGAACGGCGGCTCACCGAGGATGCCGGCCACGCCGCTGCCGGCCCGGGTCTTGGCGTCGACCGGGTTCACGCCGGCCGCGTGCACCCGGACCAGGACCTCGGTCGGGAGCGGCTCGGGCCGCTCGACCTCGACCACCTGCAGGACCTCCGGACCACCGAACTCTTTCTGGCTGATAGCTCTCATGGCTCGGACGCTATCTGTGGGGCCCTAGTTTCCCGCAAGGGCTGCTGCTATCTTTTGGGAAGTATGAGTACTGTTTGCGCGACCGGGAAGCACGACAAGCACGACGTCTATGCGGCGCAGTGCCCGTGCCGTGACGTCCTCGACCTGCTCGCGAACAAGTGGGCCGCCCTCGCGATCGGTGCGCTGGAGGACGGCCCGCTGCGGTTCGGTGAGCTGCAACGGCGGCTGCAGGGCATCAGTCCGAAAGTGCTGACCGCGACCCTGCGCCGCCTGGAAGACAACGGCTTCCTGCACCGCGAGATCTACCCCGCAGTGCCCTTGCATGTGGAGTATTCGCTGACCGAGCTCGGCCACAGCGTCTCCGTGCCGCTCGGCGCGCTACGCACCTGGGTGGAGACCAACCTCGACCAACTGACGGCGTAGCGCCGGCTCGAACGACTTCGGGTCGTCGGCGAATCCGGTGTGCCCGCCCGGAAACCGCGTCGGTGTGACACCGAGTAGTTCGGCCAACGCGATCGACGTCCGCTCGCAGAGCTGACCTTGGGAGTCGTCTCCGATTCCTCAATCACTTCTGCGCTCCTGAGTCCTGCACGGACTGCGGATGGTTCTGTGCGAGGGCCAGCACGCTCACGGCTCCACCGCTCGATCCGAACGCGATGGCCGGGCCGCGGTCGACGTACCGGATCAGCCGGGCCAGGTCGTCGGCGCGCTGCTCGGGAGTCGACGTACTGCCTGCCAATCTGCTGCGGTTGATGCCGCGTGGGTCTGTCGTCAGCACGGTGTAGCTGTCCGCCAGGAGGTCGGCCAGCGGTGCGAACGCATCCGCATCCATCGGTGCGCCCACCAGCACGACAAGTGGTCCGGTCCCGCGTACTTCGTAGTAGAGCTCTGTGTTGTTCATGCCTCCTCCACGAACGAGTCGGCCGCGGATGGACGCAGTCGCCACAAAGATGTCGTTTCGTCCGCCCGGGCCCGCCGATGCGTCGGTACGGCGCTGGACCGCCCGACGACCGTGAGCCGGGCCGCCCGAAACTCGGCGAGCATCTCGTCCTGGGATCGAATCCCCATCACCAACCACGCCTCGCCCCTCGGAGTCAGATGCTCGTGGACACCGTGCAGGAATCCGCGCAGCATCCGGCTGTCCTCGTCGTACACGGCGGTGTCGAGCAGTGTCATCGGCCGGCCGGGGATCCACGGCGGGTTGCACACGATGAGGTCCGCGCGGCCCGGCGGGAAGAGGTCCGCCTCAACCACCTCGGCGCCGCCATCATGCGCGGCCAAGTTCTCCCGCGCGCACGCCACCGCTCGTGGATTGTTGTCCGTAGCAACCACCTTGGGGATACCGCGCCGCAGCAGCACGGTCGCGAGCACGCCGGTTCCGGTTCCGATGTCGAACGCAACCTCTGCGGGTGGCAACGGCGTGGCGGCCACCAGGTCGACGTACTCGGATCTGGTGGGGGCGAAAACCCCGTAGTGCGGGTGGATTCTGCCTTTGAGGGCTGGAAGATAGATGCCGCGCTCCCGAAGTTGATGAGCGCCGATCACACCCAGCAATTCGCGCAACGGGATCAATCGCTCGCCGGCGGGTGGACCGTAGGCCTGCAGACAGGCCTGGTAAACATCCGGTGCCCGCCGCAACCGGATCTCATAGTCTTTAGTTGCTATCAGCAACGAATTCAGCTGCTCGACCCGCCGGGTCCGGCGACCGAGCGCCGCGAGCAGTTGTCTCGCATTCTGGAAGTCGCCGGCCCAGTGCAGGGCGCGGCCTTGGCGGATCAGGCGCAGCGCCCGATCCGCGGACATGGTGTCGTCCACGGTGATGAGATTCAAGAGAAAGTCGTCCCTGCCGTCGTCAAG
The DNA here is from genome assembly GCF_040605415.1 of Kribbella sp. NPDC005582. Lineage (NCBI taxonomy): Bacteria > Bacillati > Actinomycetota > Actinomycetes > Propionibacteriales > Kribbellaceae > Kribbella > Kribbella sp. NPDC005582. Next base: position 777,074 of record NZ_JBEXCU010000001.1, on the reverse strand, counting down.
AAGGAGGTGGGCAGCACGGCTCACCCGGAGGCCGGATCGGCGCCGGGGAGCGGACGACGGAACTAGCGGACTACCGCTGCGTGCAGGGGTGAGGTCACCCGGTAATTCTAGAGGGCGAAAACCGAATAGAATCGCGCTCAGGATCCCCGAAGACGGCTTGAGGTTTGCTGTGCTCACCATGCAGGACGCGCTGATCGCGCTGACGAAGTACTGGACCGACCGGGGCTGCATGATCGTGCAGCCGTTCAACACCGAGGTCGGTGCCGGGACGCTGAACCCGGCGACGATCCTGCGCGTGCTCGGTCCCGAGCCGTGGCGGGTCGCCTACGTCGAGCCGAGTGTCCGGCCCGACGACGCCCGGTACGGCGAGAACCCGAACCGGCTGCAGACGCACACCCAGTTCCAGGTCGTGCTCAAGCCGGACCCGGGGAACCCGCAGGAGCTGTTCCTGGACAGCCTGACCGCGCTGGGTGTCGACATCCACGCCCACGACGTCCGGTTCGTCGAGGACAACTGGGCGAACCCGGCGACCGGTTCCTGGGGTCTGGGCTGGGAGGTGTGGCTGGACGGGCTGGAGATCACCCAGTTCACCTATTTCCAGCAGGCCGGCGGGATGACGCTGGACCCGGTGTCGGTGGAGATCACCTACGGCATCGAGCGGATCATGATGGCGCTGCAGGGCGTCTCGCACTTCAAGGACATCGCCTACGCGCCCGGCATCTCGTACGGCGAGGCCTTCGGCCAGGCCGAGTACGAGATGAGCCGGTACTACCTGGACGACGCCGACGTGGAGTCGCAGAAGCGCCTCTTCGAGGAGTACGCGAACGAGGCCCGCCGGCTGCTCGACGCCCGGCTCCCGGTCCCCGCGCACATCCAGGTGCTGCGCTGCTCGCACACCTTCAACGTCCTCGACGCCCGGGGTGCGGTCAGCACGACCGAGCGCGCCAAGGCGTTCTCGCGGATGCGCACACTGGCCCGTGAGGTCGCCCAGCTGTGGGCCGAGCGCCGTACCGAGCTGGAGCACCCGCTCGGCACCGCCGAGCTGCCCCCGGCCGCTCCGGTGCCGACGTCGTTCCCGGTCGCGACCGGGACCCGGCAGCTGACCTTCGAGATCGGCACCGAGGAGATGCCGCCGTCGGAGGTCACCAAGACCGCCGCGGCGGTCAAGGCCGCACTGACCGAGAAGCTGGCCGCGACCCGGCTCGGCCACGGCGCGGTCACGGTCTACGCGACCCCGCGCCGCGTGGTCGCCTTCGTCGCCGAGGTCCAGGCCGGCGAGCCGGACGCCGAGCGGGTCAACCGCGGTCCGAAGAAGGCCGCGGCGTACGACGCCGACGGCAACGTGACCAAGGCCGCCGCCGGGTTCGCCCGCGGCCAGGGCGTCGACGTGAGCGAGCTGCACACCCTCGACGTCGACGGCGTCGAGTACGTCGCGGTCACCAAGCCGGACCCGGGTCGCGGCGCGGCCGAGGTGCTGAGCGGCGTCCTGAGCGAGATCGTCGCCGGACTGCGCTCGGACAAGAACATGCGCTGGAACGACGCCAAGCTGTCCTTCACCCGGCCGGTGCGCTGGCTGGTGGCGCTGCTCGGCGACGAGATCGTGCCGGTCTCCGTGTCGTCGCTGGCCGCCGGCCGGGTCACCCGGGTGCACCGGACCGCGGCCCAGCCGAAGGTCGAGATCGCGTCCGCCGAGGGCTACCTGGACCTGCTCCGGATCCACGGCATCGAGGCCGACCCGGCCCGTCGCCGCCAGCAGATCGTCGAGACCTCCGAGCGGCTCGCCGCCGAGGTCACCGGCAGCATCGACTTCGCGGCCGAGTCCGCGCTGCTCGACCAGATCGTCAACCTGGTCGAGGAGCCGACGCCGATCCTCGGCAACTTCTCGCCTGACTACCTGGAGCTGCCGTCGGAGATCCTCACCACCGTAATGCGCAAGCACCAGCGCTACCTGCCGGTGCGCGGTGCCGACGGCAAGCTGCTTCCGCACTTCGTCGCCGTCGCCAACGGCTCGGTGAACGAAGCAACCGTCCGCAACGGCAACGAGGGCGTGCTCCGCGCCCGGTACGAGGACGCTGCGTTCTTCTGGCGCGCCGACCTCGAGACGCCGCTGGCCGACATGAAGGCCGAGCTCGACAAGCTCGCCTTCGAGGAGAAGCTCGGCTCGATGGCCGACCGCGCCGGTCGCATCGGCCGGATCGCTTTGGCCTTGGCCGCGGTCGCGGGTGTCTCGGACGACGACCTGGCAACGCTGACGCGGGCCGCTGAGTTGGCGAAGTTCGACCTGGGTTCGCAGATGGTGGTCGAGCTGACGTCACTCGCCGGCACGATGGCCCGCGAGTACGCGCGCCGTGCCGGTGAGACCGAAGCCGTCGCCCAGGCTCTGTACGACATGGAGTTGCCGCGCTCGGCCGGCGACCCGGTTCCGTCGACGACTCCGGGTGCGCTCCTCGCGCTCGCGGACCGCTTCGACCTGCTGGCCGGCCTGTTCGGCATCGGCGCCAAGCCGACCGGCAGCTCCGACCCGTTCGCGCTGCGGCGCGCGGCCGGTGGTGTCGTGGCGATCCTCCGCGAGCACCCGGCACTGCGGGCGATCACCCTTCCCGCAGGTCTGCAGGCAGCAGCCGCGGAGATCGGTGCCCAGGGCATCGACGTACCGGCGGAGTCGCTGGACGAGGTGGCCGAGTTCACCGTCCGCCGCTACGAGCAGCAGCTGATCGACCGCGGCGACGACCACCTCCAGGTCGCCGCAGTGTTGCCGCTGGCAACGGCTCCCGCAGTTGCCGACGAGACGTTGTCCAGCCTCCAGAAGCTGGTCGGCAGCACGGACTTCGCCCAGCTGGTCGCCGTCCTGCAGCGCGTCCGCCGCATCGTCCCCGAGGGCACCGCCCCGGCGTACGACGCGGCCAAGCTCACCGAGCCGGCCGAGGTGGTCCTCCACGAAGCAGTCCAGAAGGTCGGCCAAGCGCCCACCACCCTGGGCGACTTCGTCCCCGCCGCTTCGGTCCTGGTCGAGCCCGTCACGAACTTCTTCGAAGAGATCCTCGTGATGGCCGAAGACCCCGAGGTCCGGGCGGCCCGCCTGGGCCTCCTCGCCACCATCGGCGCCCTCGCCGCCCCAGTCCTCGACTGGCAGGCCCTGGGCACCAGCCTCACCCCGACGGAGTAATTTCTTGCACGGGTGGGGGTAGTTCCCCCACCCGTGCCGCAAGCCTGTGGCGCGGGCCGACGCGGGGTGACCGTCGTCTGCTTGCTCAGCTGGCGGCGTACCGACGGACTGTTAATAGTCCCGGTTGGGCGGCGTTGGCCGGCTTCGGTACGGCGTGATCGTCCGGGGCGAGCCGACTACTACCCGTTCGTCCGTACGCCTGCCGCCGCCAGGAGGGGGCTGAGACGTTCGGCGATGAGCCGGTAGCCCTCGGGGCCGGGGTGGAGGCCGTCGGTGTAGAGGGTTCGGGGTTCGTCGCCGACGAGGATGCTGCGGCCGTCGATCACCTGTACGGCGGGGTCTACCCGAGCGCCGAGTTCCACGCAGGCGCGGATGTCCTCCAGTGTGAGGCCTACCGCGTTGGGTTCGACGTCACGATCGGGCACCGGCAGGGGAGTGATGACAACGATCGGCGTGGTTGGGTGGCCCGATCGCACGGTCGCGATGAAGGACTCGACCTGCCCAGGGAGGGTCCGCCCGCTGAACGTCGCGCCACCCTGGATGTTCACCCCGAGGCAGAGCGAGATCAGCCGCGCCGGCGTATCCCGGATCGTCCGCGCAGCCACTGGATCCAGGTGGCATTCGCCTGACAGCCCGAGGCAGCACAGGTCCCAGCCGTGCTGCCGGGCGACCAAGGCCGGCCAGGTTTCGGAGGGTCCGGCTGCGCCGCTGCACTGCGTGATCGAACTGCCGTAGGTGATCCACCGCGGTCCACTCGGCGCCAGAGCCTCGGCTGCGCCGTCGAATTCCAGCCCGCGCACAGCGATCCGCCCGGCCTGCGGCAACCAGATCTCAACGACCCCCGCCGTACCAGGCAGCTCGACGGTTACCCGCTGCTCACCTTCCGTGAGTTCACAACGGCGGTGCAACTCGCCGTCCACCAGCACATCCAGCGGCGCGATCCGCCCGTAGATCCCCTGTGCCGCACGAACCTCGAGCCGCAGCGACGAGGCCGCCGTACGCCAGACACCTCGCACACCAGCCGGTGTCGCGGCGCGCTCCCACAGTCGGTGACCGGGCTTCGACTCGTCGCCGAGCCAGTCGCTCAGCGCGAGGTTCTGACCGCGGGGGTCCAGTCGCCAGTACGTCGACCACCCGTCCGCGTCGATCTCCTCGTACTGGTATCCGCTCCACAATGACTCGGTCACGTGCCCGCCCTCCGGATAGCCTGCAGTCGAGACGCACAGCTTATGAGGAGGCTCCATGCCGGTGACCGCTGCTGAGATCGCGGACCGTTCGCGGGGGATCGCGCCGTCTCTGCACGAGTACCTGCCGCCGACGCCGTTGCTGCCGTTCCACGGCTTCAGCGCGGACCTCGGGGTGGAGGTGCTGGCCAAGTGTGAGCACCTGCAGCGCACGGGGTCGTTCAAGGCGCGGGGTGCGCTGGCGAAGATCCTTACGCTGACCGATGCCGAGCGGGAGGCCGGCGTGGTCACGGCGTCGTCCGGCAACCATGGTCTCGGGGTCGCCAACGCGCTGGCGCTGTTGGGTGGGCGTGCGATCGTCTACCTGCCCGAGAACGCGTCGAGCAGCAAGGTCGCCGCGCTGCGCAGGCTCGGCGCGGAACTCCGGGCCGAAGGCAACGACACCGGAGCCCAGGAGCTCAAGGCCCGCGCGTACGCCGACGAACACGGACTGACCTACGTCTCGCCGTACAACGATGCCGATGTGATCGCGGGCCAAGGCACGATCGGCGTCGAGCTGGTCAAGCAGCTGAAGGGCGAACAGCTCGACGGCGTCGTCGTCGCAGTCGGCGGTGGCGGACTGATCAGCGGGGTCGCGGCCGTGCTCAAGCAGCAACTCCCCGGCATCAAGGTGTACGGCGCTTCACCGTCGGCCGATGCCGCGATGGCCGAGTCGGTCGCCGCCGGCCGGATCGTCACCGTGGACGCGCAGCCCACGTTGTCCGACGGTACGGCGGGCAGCGTCGAACCCGGCTCGATCACGTTCGACCTGTGCCGCGATCTCGTCGACGAATGGATCATGGTCGACGAACCCGCGATCCGCGACGCACTGCGGGCAGTCATCGACACCGAGCACCACCTGATCGAGGGATCCGCCGCGATGGCGTTCGCCGCCGCGCGGACGATCCCGTCGGGTCGCATCGCTGTGGTGTCGTGCGGTGCCAACATCTCGTCGAAGACGCTGGCTGAGGTCCTCGGTTGAGAGAGCTGGTCATCCTCGGCACCGGCAGCCAGGTGCCGTCGCGCGAACGCACGCAGAACGGCTACTTCCTGCGCTGGGACGAGGACGGCTTCCTCTTTGATCCGGGGGAGGGGACCCAACGGCAGATGCTGTACGCCGGGGTCGCCGCCGGCGCGATCACGCGGCTCTGCATCACGCATTTCCACGGCGACCACTGTCTCGGCGTACCGGGAATTGTGCAGCGGTTGTCGCTGGACGACGTACCGCATGCTGTTCGTGCGCACTACCCGGCGTCGGGACAGAAGTACTTCGACCGCCTGCGGTACGCCGCTTCCTTCTACGAGCGCGCGGAGTTGCTGGAGGAGCCGGTCGAGGAGGACGGTCTGCTGGCGGTCGGTCCGTTCGGTCAGTTGTGGGCACGGCGGTTGGAGCATTCGCTCGAGTCGTTCGGCTATCAGTTGATCGAGCCTGATGGTCGCCGGATGCTGCCCGACCAGCTGGCGGCCTACGGCGTCGTTGGTCCCGACATCTCCCGCCTGCAACGGTCCGGCGTCGTCGAGATCGACGGCCGCACGGTGCACCTGGAGCAGGTGAGCGAGCCGCGTCCCGGTCAGCGGTTCGCCTTCATCATGGATACCCGGCTCTGCGAGAACGTGCTGGCTCTTGCTGAGCGCGCCGACCTTCTCGTGATCGAGTCCACCTACTTGTCGGCCGAAGCCGATCTCGCCCGCCGCTTCGGCCACCTCACCGCTCGTCAGGCGGCTCGGGTCGCCCAGGAGTCCGGCGTCCGCAAGCTCGTCCTCACCCACTTCTCCCAGCGCTACCTCGAACCCGAGCGCTTCCACGAGGAAGCCGCCACCGAATTCTCAGGCGAAATCGTCGTCGCCTCCGACCTGAGCCGCACCTCGGTTCCCACCCGCCGCTGACAGGGAGGTCTGCCTTTAGGTGTTGTCGGCGAGGAAATCGTCGATGAGGGCGTTGACCTCGGCGGGGGATTCCAGGGCGGCGAGGTGCGCGGACTGTTCCAGTACGACGAAGCGGGCGCCGGGGATCGAGTCGGCCATCACTTCGGTTTCGGCGACTCCGAAGGTGGCGTCCTCGGCGCCGGCGACGACCAGGACCGGCGTCCGGATCCGGCCGAAGAGCGCACGCTGGTCGGGGCGGCGGGGGACAACGCTGGTGACGGCGTGCATGCCGGACCGAACGTTCACCCGCTGGGCGAGTTGCTTGACCGTGGCAACGACTTCGGGCTTCTCGCGTTTCGCGGTTGGGCCGAGGAAAGCGTCGACCACCGGACCGACCAGCGGGCCGCGGATCCCGCCGAGCAAGCGGGCGGTCGCGGTGAGAGCGCCGTACTCGAGTCGTTGCCGCGCACTGGACGGCGAGGCAGTCGCGTTCATCAACACAGCAACGCCGATCCGGTCGGGGTGCAGGGCGGCGAACGTTCCGCCGATCATGCCGCCCCAACTGTTGCCGATGACATGCACCTTCTCGACGCCCAGCTCGTCGATGATCGCCAGGATCACCTCGGCACACTGCTCGAAACTGAACGGCCCCGCGAGATCCGAGCTGCCGCCGTGCCCCGGTGGATCCACCAGCACCACCTGATATCGGTCGGCGAAGTGTGCGAGCTGCGCGGCCCACAACGTGCCGTCCATCAGCAGACTCGGCCAGAACAGCATCGTTTCCCCGGAACCCCTGATCCGTAACCGGATCTGTCCGAGCACAGTCTCGACGTACCGATCCTCGACCTCGGTCAGCGACATGACCTGACGCTACCGCTCACCCCCTCGGTACGGCGAGAGTCAGCCGCTGCGCGAGGTCGCGGACATGGGTGATCAGCTCGGCCGGGGACTCGATCTCGAAGGGGTGGCCGAGCAGCCCGACGTACAGGGCGAGTTCGTCGAGGGAGTTGGAGCCGGCCTCGACCGCGGTCGTGGTGGCGTCGATCGGGGTGACGATTGCGACGCTGGGGGCGAGCTGGTCGGCGACCACTTCGGCGGGCGCGTGGACGCGGAAGCGGGCTTGGTACCGGTAACCGCCGGACGCGGTCTTCGTCTCGGGGACCTCGCGTGGGGTGAAGCGCGGGCCGGTCGGGATGACCGGCTGCAGGCGGTCGAGGCGGAAGGTTCGCCAGTCGCTGCGATCGAGGTCCCACGCAGTCAGGTACCAGCGGCGACCGGTGTTCACCAGTCGATGCGGCTCCGTCGTACGGCGGGCCTCCGTGCCGTCGTGGTTGCGATAGTCGAACCGCATCCGCTGGTGGTCGCGGCACGCCTCGGCGACCGCGAGCAGCACGTCCGGTCGGACCGGGGCAGCTCCGGAGGGTGTGACCGCGACGGCTTGGAGCAGTCTGACCCGATGCCGGAGACGCGAAGGCAGGACCTGTTCGAGCTTGGTCAGTGCCCGCACCGAGGACTCCTCGATCCCGGCGACCGTGCCGCCGGCCGCGGCCCTCAGGCCAACCGCGACGGCGACTGCCTCCTCGTCGTCCAGCAACAGCGGCGGCAGCGCAGCCCCGGCGCCCAGCCGGTAGCCGGCCACCCCCGGTACGGCGTCGACCGGGTAGCCGAGGTTGCGCAGCTTCTCCACGTCCCGCCGGACGGTCCGGGGACCGACACCGAGCTCGGCGGCCAGCGCGGCGCCACTCCAGTCCCGCGGGGATTGGAGAAGCGAGAGCAGTTTGAGGAGTCGTGCGGAGGTTTCCAGCATGAAGAGAAGTCTTCCGATTGCCTAGGACAGTAGCTGACCTAACTGGTTGGAAGACTACAGACATGACGACGATCAAGCCCTTCCGCATCGAGATCCCGCAGAGCGCTCTGGACGAGCTGGCTGCGAAGTTGGCCGCCGCCCGGCTCCCTACTCCGTTGCCTGGTGACGACTGGACCACCGGCGTACCGGTCGCTTATCTGGCCGAGCTGGTCGAGCACTGGCGGACCAAGTACGACTGGCGGGCCGCGGAGGCCGAGCTGAACGCGTACCCGCAGTTCATGACCGAGATCGAGGGTCAGCAGATCCATTTCCTGCACGTGACCTCGGCCGAGCCGAACGCCCTGCCGCTACTGCTCACGCACGGCTGGCCGGGCTCGGTGGTCGAGTTTCTCGACGTGATCGGCCCGCTGACCGATCCGGTCGCACACGGTGGTGACGCGGCGGATGCCTTCCATGTGGTGATTCCGTCGCTGCCGGGGTTCGGGTTCTCCGGCCCGGTCTCCGAAGGTGGTTGGACCGCGGACCGGATCGGCCGGGTCTGGGCCGAGCTGATGAACCGGCTCGGCTACGACCGGTACGGCGTACAGGGTGGGGACATCGGTGGTTCGGTGTCACCCGGTGTCGCGCGAGCGGCGCGTGACCGGGTGGTTGGCGTCCACACGAACGGCGGGCCGGGCCCGATCCCGCGATTGCCGCTGACCGAGGACGAGATGCGCAGCCTGACCCCGCTGGAGCAGGACCGGGTGGGGCGGATCGGCAAGTTCATGCAGGAAGAGTTCGGCTACATCGCGATCCAGTCGACCCGGCCGCAGACCCTCGGTTACGGGCTCGTCGATTCGCCGGTCGGGCAGTTGGCCTGGATCTTGGACAAGTTCCACGCCTGGACCTACCCGGCCGACACACTGCCCGACGAGATCATCGGCCGGGATCGCCTGCTCACGAACGTCATGCTCTACTGGCTGACCGGTACGGCGAGCTCCGCGGCCTACGTCGGTTATGTGCAAGGGCAGCCGTGGGGTTCCGCGCGCGAGAACACCGGCGTCCCCACCGCGGTCGTGGCCTTCGCCCACGACGTACCGATCCGCAAGTACGTCGAGCAGGAGAACACCGTCACCCGCTGGACCGACGTAGACCGCGGCGGCCACTTCGCCGCCCTGGAAGAACCCGAGCTGCTCGTCGCCGACGTGCGCGAGTTCTTCGCCGATCTGCGTTAGTCGAAGTCGGTGGAGGTGGACAGGTGCGCCCAGGCGTCGGTTTCGGCGGCGCGCTCCTCGGCTCCTTGCTTGGCGCGGGTCAGCGCATCCGTGCCGAGCAGGAGCCGGATCGGGGGATTGTCGGCGGCCACTACCTGGAGGATCGCCTGGGCGGCCTTGGCGGGGTCGCCGGCCTGCTTGCCGTCGACTTCCACGCGGAACCGGTTCATGGCGCCGACGGTCTCGTCGTAGTCGGGGTGGGTGGGAGCGATGGTCATCGAGGAGCCGCCCCAGTCGGTGCGGAAGGCGCCGGGCTCGATGATCGTGACCTTCACACCGAACGGCTTCACCTCGTTGTTCAGCACCTCGGAGAAGCCTTCGACGGCGAACTTCGCGGTCTGGTAGGCGCCCATGCCGGGCGTTCCACCGACGCGGCCGCCGATCGAGGAAAACTGCAGGAAATGTCCGCTCTTCTGCTCGCGGAAGACCGGCAGCGCCGCCTTCGTCACGTTCACCACGCCGAACAGGTTCGTCTCCACCTGCGCGCGGAAGTCGTCGTCCGGCGTCTCCTCGATCGCGGCGCTGTTCGCGTAGCCCGCGTTGTTCGCCACCACGTCGAGTCCGCCGAACTCGTCCACAGCGGTCCGTACGGCGCCGCGCGCGGCCTCCGGGTCCGTCACGTCCAGCGCTACTGCTCGCACCTGATCGCCGTACTTCGTCGCCAGGTCGGCGAGCTGCTCGGGAGTCCGCGCCGTCGCGACGACCCGGTCGCCGGCGGCCAGCACCGCCTCGGCCAGGGCTCGTCCGAGTCCGCGGGAACTTCCGGTGATCAACCACACCTTGCTCATTGTCGGTCCTAACTAACCAAACGGTTGGATACCTCTCCACTGTACAACTAACCGGTTGGTTGTAAAGTGGGCGTCATGCAGCAACGGAATGCCGACCGGACCCGGAGCAGGATCCTGGCCGCCGCCACCGAGGAGTTCGCCGAGCGCGGGATCGCCGGGGCGCGGGTGCAGCGGATCGCCGAGGTCGCCGGGTGCAACAAGGCCATGCTTTACGCGTACTTCGGCAGCAAGGACGGGCTCTTCGACGCGGTGTTCAGTGCCTCCGTCGACGAGTATCTGTCGGTCGTCGGCTTCGACACCGAGGATCTGCCCGCCTACGCCGGGCGCCTGTTCGACTACTTCGAGGACCACCCCGAGCGGCTGCGGCTGACCAACTGGTACCGGCTCGAGCGCGGGAACGCGGAGCCGCTCGAGGCGATAGTCGCCGTGAACCAGTCCCGGCTCGACGAGCTCGATCGCGCGCAGCGGCGGCGTACCGTCACGAAGCAGTTCTCCTCGGTCAGTCTGCTGCCGCTGATCCAGGCGATCGCGACGAGCTGGTCGTCGATGACCCCGGAGTACGGCACGGCTACGCCGAGTCGCGCGTCGCGGCGGAAGGCCGTGGTGGCGGCGGTGGAAAAGATTCTCAGCTGATTCATTGGTTGGCCGGAGTCAGTTCTCAGATCCGCGAGCTCTACTCGTACCAGAAGGAACTGGGCTGAGGAGGGCAACGGCAATGAGCGACGGTGCGGGACAGCAGGACGATCAGCAGAACCACGAGGCCCCGAGGCCGGCGATCCCGCTGCCCCCTGGACCGCAGTACCAGCAGCAGCCCCAACAGCTGCCCCAGCCGCACGGTCAGGACTGGCAGAACCCGGGCTGGCAGTTGCCGGGGGCACCTGTTCAGGGATCGCAGTATCCCCAGTCTGTGCAGCATCCTCAACAGGCGCAGATCCCGGCGCCGTACGGCGGGTGGAACGGCGGCGGCGGTTATCCGCCGGTACCCGGCCAGGTCATTGCCTCCGGGCCGGCCAAGCCGCCGCGGAAGAAGCGCCGGCTGCTCGCCGCCGGTGCGATGAGCATCGCGGCGCTGCTGGTCGCCGGATCGGTTGCCTGGGGCATCGATCAGCAGGTCGACGGTACGCACGGCTCGCAGCTGGCGCAGACACAGTTCGACCCGGCCGCGGTCGCGTCGAAGGTGTCGCCCGGGCTGGTCAACGTCAACACCGTGCTCGGGCTCGAGAACGCCAGGGCGGCTGGTACCGGCATCGTGCTGACCTCGGATGGGGTGATCCTCACCAATCACCACGTGATCGAGGGCGCGACGTCGATCACCGTGACGGACGTCGGCAACGGCAAGACATATGTGGCGAGCGTCGTCGGGTACGACGAGGACCACGACATCGCCGTACTGAAGCTGAAGGACGCGTCCGGGCTGCAGACCGCGAAGATCGGGAACTCCGACGCGGTGAAGGTCGGTGACCAGGTCGTCGGGATCGGCAACGCGGGCGGCAAGGGCGGTACGCCGACGTACGCGGCCGGCAAGATCACCGCGCTGAACCAGGCGATCACCGCGACCGACCAGAACGGTCAGGACCCGGAGAACCTGAAGAACCTGCTGCAGACCGACGCGGACATTCAAGCTGGTCAGTCCGGTGGTCCGCTGGCGAACGCCAACGGTGAGGTGGTCGGCGTCGACACCGCCGGCAACAACGGCGGCAACGGTGGCCAAGGCAACCCCGGCCAGACCTCCGCCACGACCGGCGCCAAGCCGACCGCACAGCTAGCCGCCGACGGCAACGGCTTCCCGACCAACCCGTACGGCGACCAGGGCAACGGCCAGGGTTTCGGCGGCCAGGGCGACGGGAGCCAGGGCTACGGCGACCAGGGCAACGGCCAAGGTTTCGGCGGCCAGGGCGACGGGAGCCAGGGCTACGGCGACCAGGGCAATGGTGGTCAGGGCTACGGCGGTCAAGGGAACGGTGGCCAGGGCAACGGTGGTCAGGGCGGCAACACCACCGGTGCGCAGGGCTACGCGATCCCGATCAACCAGGCGATGGACATCGCGAACAAGATCCGCTCCGGTCAGGAGTCCGCGGACATCCACATCGGCGCCGACCCGCTGCTCGGCGTCTCGATCCTCCCGAACGCCGGCGTACAGGGTGCCGCGATCCAGGACGTGATCCCGCAGGGCAAGGCCGACGACGCCGGAATCACCGCCGGTGATGTCATCACCTCCTTCGACGGCAAGCCGGTCACCTCCCCGGACACGCTGTCCCAGCTGCTCGACCAGCACCACCCCGGCGACAAGGTCGAGGTCGCCTGGACCGACCAGCAAGGCAAGACCCACAAAGCCACCATCGAACTCATCACCGGCCCCGTCCGCTAACCACCGCCGGCCCAGCCGGCACCCTCCCCGCCGGCCCAGCCGGCACCACCCCAATCCGGGTCGGCGAGCGCACCCCCTCGCCAGCCGACCCGCACCGGGCCCGGCGCGTCTCCCCCTCCCCCGAGGCGCCCGGGCCCGCTTCACGTTGTGCACGCATCAACCACGCGGAGCACGCCGAGATGGTTGGTGCGTGCACAAGGTGCCACCCGGTGCATAAAGACCATTCGCTCGGACTTTGTGCACCGCTCGACCCTTCGGGGTGACTTTGTGCACGCATCGACCGCGTGGGATGTGCTGGGGTGGTCGAGGGGTGCTCAAGGTGTCGCGGTGCGCGGTGCGCGGTGCGCGGTGCGCGGTGCGCGAGGGCGGGGAGGGGGCGGGGCGCGGGCACCTTGTGCGCCGTTCGACCATTCGGGGTGACCTTGTGCGCGCATTGACCACGCGAGGCGGTCCGCGGTGGTTGGTGGGTGCTCAAGGTGCCCTTGCGTGCACAAGGACGGCTCGGCCGACCCTTGTGCACCGTTCGAGCATTCGGGGTGACCTTGTGCACGTATCGACCACGCGAGGCGGTCGGCGGTGGTTGGTGGGTGCTCAAGGTGGTGTCCGGTGGGGGAGATGGCGGACGAGCCGGGTGAACGGGCGTTTACTGTGGTGGGGTGAGGGTTCGGGCGGTGTTGGGGGTTCTGGGGTCTTGTGGGGTGCTGGTTTCGGTCAGCCAGACGCTGGTGGTGCCGTTGTTGCCGCTGTTGCCTGGGCTCACGGGGAGTCCGGCGGCTGATGTGAGTTGGCTGCTGACGGTGACGCTGTTGACGGGGGCTGTGTTCACGCCGTTGCTGGGGCGGGCGGGGGACATGTACGGGAAGCGGCGGGTGCTGTTGGTTGCGCTCAGTTCGATGGTGATCGGGTCGCTGTTCTGCGCGCTGAGTTCGAACCTGCCGGTGCTGATCGTCGGGCGGGCGTTCCAGGGGGCCGCGATCGCCGTCGTACCGCTCGGGATCAGCATCTTGCGCGACGAGTTGCCGGCCCGGCGGGTGATTCCGGCGATCGCGTTGATGAGTTCGACGCTGGGCTTCGGGGCGGCGTTCGGCATTCCGGCCGCGACGCTCGTGGTCGAGTACTCGAACTGGCACACGATGTTCTGGATCTGCGTCGGCCTGGGTGTGCTCGACATCGTGCTGGTGCTGCTGGTCGTGCCCGAGTCGGCGATCAGGACCAGCGGCCGGTTCGACGTCCTCGGGGCGCTGGGTCTCGCGGCATTCCTCGTCTGTCTGTTGCTCGCCGTCTCGAAGGGCAGCATCTGGGGAGCCGGTCCGACCATCGCGCTCGCGCTCGGCGCGGCCGCCGTCGTACCGGCTTGGGTCTGGTTCGAGCTGCGGACAATCAGCCCGCTGGTCGACCTGCGCGTCTCGGCGCGACCAGCGGTCCTGTTCACCAACCTGAGTGCGCTACTGATCGGCTTCGCCTTCTACGCCAACTCGTTGTCCACCGCGCAGCTCGTCCAGGAGCCGACCTGGACCGGCTACGGCCTCGGCGCGTCGATCGTGGTCAGCGGGCTCTGCCTGCTGCCCGGCGGCGTCGCGATGGTCCTGCTGTCGCCTGTCTCCGCGCGCATCTCCAACGCCAAAGGTCCGCGGTTCACACTCGCGATCGCGTCCGTGCTGATGGCCGCCGGGTACGTCGTCCGCATCTTCACCAGCCATTCGATTGCCGGCATCGTGGTCGGTGCGACCGTCGTGTCAGCCGGTACGGCGATCGCGTATTCGGCACTCCCGGCCCTGATCATGCATGCTGTGCCCGTGACCGAGACGGCGGCGGCCAACGGCCTCAACACCCTGATGCGAACAGTCGGTACGGCGATCTGCAGCGCGATCGTGGCGACCGTACTGACCACCGTGACCGTCTCGAACGGCGGCCGCGTCGCACCGGCACTGTCGGCGTACCTGATCGTGTTCGTGGTCGCCGGTCTGGCCGCGGCGGTCGCTGCCGGTATGACCGCACTGATCCCCGCACGCAAGGCCGCCTCGTGATCGACCCAGGCCGTACGGCGATCCTCCGGGCAGCCCGGCGTGCGTTCGCCCTGCAGCCGTACGCCGCGGTGACGTTGCGCGGGATCGCGAGTGACGCGAACGTGAGCGCGGCCCTGATCGTGAAGCATTTCGGCAGCAAGGAAGCACTCTTCGAACGGGTCGCCGACTTCAGTGAGGCCGCGGAGCTGCTGCTGGCCGCACCGGATGCCGAGCTCGGCGCCCACGTCGTCCGCACTCTGGTCACCTATCGCCGCGACCACGGTCTGGATCTGCTCGTCCGGGTCATCTTCGCGGCCGGTGGCGGCGACGAGCGCGCTCTGATCCGCGAACACTTCCGCGACCAGGTGACGCGAGCTTTCGCCCAGCGCTTGACCGGTCCGGACACCGAGCTGCGGGCGGAGCTGATCACCGCCCAGCTGCTCGGCCTGAGCGCCGCCATGGCGATCGAGAAGACCGGGTCGATCGCCACCGCGGAGGCCGACGAGATCGTCGAGCTCTACGCCCCGGCCATCCAGGCCCTCATCCACTAGGGTTCGAAATATGAACAGCTGTCTCGTACGCTGGACATTGAGGCAGTCATCCGGGAGTCACGCCGCTAGCATGGTGCGACCAGCTCGAGAGGCGCTGCAACGGATCTGACGATCCGCCACGCTCGGGTGGGGCCTCGGTGGGGAGGCACTGTTGCAAGGGCGCCTCCGGAGCGAATCTGGAGGTGACGCGACGGATGGGTAGCGAGTCCCAGCTGCGGGAGTTGCTGTCGGAGCGAGTGGTGGTCCTCGATGGTGCTTGGGGCACCATGCTGCAGGGTGCCAAGTTGTCGACCGCGGATTATCAGGGCGATCGTTTTCGCGATCACACGCATGACGTCACCGGCGACCCTGACCTACTGATCCTGACGCGTCCGGACCTGATTCTCGACGTCCACCGGCAGTACCTCGCGGCCGGCGCCGACATCACCACCACGAACACCTTCACCGCGACGAGCATCGCCCAGGCCGACTACGGCCTGGAGGCGTACGTGCATGAGATGAACGTGCGGGGTGCCCAGCTCGCCCGGCAGGCCGCCGACGAGTTCGGTGACCGGTTCGTCGCCGGTTCGATCGGCCCGCTGAACGTGACGCTGTCGCTGTCGCCGAAGGTCGAGGATCCGTCGTACCGGGCGGTGACGTTCGAGCAGGTCAAGGCGACGTACGCGGAGCAGATCGCCGGCCTGGCCGAGGGCGGCGTCGACCTGCTGCTGATCGAGACCATCTTCGACACGCTGAACTGTAAGGCCGCGATCGCCGCCGCCCAGGAAGTCGCGCCGCAGCTGCCGCTGTGGATCTCGGTGACGATCGTCGACCTGAGCGGCCGGACCCTGTCCGGGCAGACCGTCGAGGCGTTCTGGAGCTCGGTCGAGCACGCCGAGCCGCTCGTGGTCGGTGTGAACTGTGCGCTCGGTGCGGCCGAGGCACGTCCCCATGTCGCCGATCTGGCCCGCTTCGCCGACACGTTCGTCGCGGCGCACCCGAATGCCGGCCTGCCGAACGCCTTCGGCGGGTACGACGAGACTCCGGACCAGACGGCCGCGTTGCTGCACGAGTTCGCCGAGTCCGGCCTGGTCAACATCGTCGGCGGTTGTTGCGGCACAACGCCGGCGCACATCGCCCAGATCGCGACCGCGGTCAAGGGTCTGCCGCCGCGGCCCGTCGTACCGGCTGATCACACCACGCGCTTCTCCGGTCTGGAGCCGTTCAAGATCGGCGCCGACACCGGCTTCGTGATGATCGGTGAGCGGACCAACGTGACCGGGTCGGCCAAGTTCCGCCGGCTGATCGAGAGCGACAACCACCAGGCCGCGGTCGACGTGGCGCTCGAACAGGTCCGCGGCGGCGCGAACCTGCTGGACGTCAACATGGACGCCGATCTGCTGGACTCCGAGCAGGCGATGACGACGTTCCTGAACCTGATCGCGACCGAGCCTGAGGTGGCCCGGATCCCGATCATGATCGACAGCTCGAAGTGGTCGGTGCTCGAGGCCGGCCTGAAATGCGTGCAGGGCAAGGGCGTGGTCAACTCGATCAGCCTGAAGGAAGGCGAGGAGGAGTTCCTCGACCGGGCCCGCCGGATCATGTCGTACGGCGCGGGCGCCGTGGTGATGGCCTTCGACGAGCAGGGCCAGGCGGACACGGTCGAGCGCAAGGTGTCGATCTGCGGCCGTGCCTACGACCTGCTGACCGGCATCGGTTTCCCGGCCGAGGACATCATCTTCGACCCGAACGTGCTGGCCGTCGCGACCGGCATGTCCGAGCACAACGGCTACGCGAAGAACTTCATCGAAGCGCTGCCGTTGATCAAACAGCGCTGCCCGGGTGTGCACATCAGCGGCGGCATCTCGAACCTGTCGTTCTCGTTCCGTGGCAACGACATCGTCCGCGAGGCGATGCACTCGTCGTTCCTGTACCACGCCGGCAAGGTCGGCCTGGACATGGGCATCGTGAACGCCGGTCAGCTCGCGGTCTACGAGGACATTCCGAAGGACCTGCTGGAGCTGGTCGAGGACGTCATCTTCGACCGCCGCGACGACGCCACCGATCGCCTGGTCGCGTTCGCAGAGAACGTGAAGGGCAAGGGCACCCAGCGCGAAGTCGACCTGAGCTGGCGCGAGGGGCCGGTCGAGGCCCGGCTGTCGCACGCGCTCGTGCACGGGATCGTCGACTACATCGAGGCCGACACCGAGGAGGCCCGGCAGCAGTTCGCGCGGCCGCTCGAGGTGATCGAGGGCCCGTTGATGGACGGGATGAAGGTGGTCGGCGATCTGTTCGGCGCCGGCAAGATGTTCCTGCCGCAGGTGGTGAAGAGCGCGCGCGTGATGAAGCGCTCGGTCGCCTATCTCGAGCCCTACATGGAGGCGGAGAAGGAGCTGGCCCGCCAGGAAGGTCGTACCGAGGACGTCCGCGGGCAGGGCAAGGTCGTGCTGGCGACGGTCAAGGGCGATGTCCACGACATCGGCAAGAACATCGTCGGCGTCGTCCTGGGCTGCAACAACTACGAGGTGATCGACCTCGGTGTGATGGTGCCCGCGGCCAAGATCCTGGACACCGCGATCGCCGAAGGCGCCGATGTGGTCGGGCTGTCCGGCCTGATCACGCCGTCGCTGGACGAGATGGTCGCGGTGGCGAGCGAGATGCAGCGCCGCGGACTCAAGCTGCCGCTGCTGATCGGCGGCGCGACCACGTCGAAACAACACACCGCGGTGCGGATCGCCCCGGCGTACGAGAAGACGACGGTGCACGTGCTGGACGCGTCCCGCGTGGTCGGTGTGGTCTCGGACCTGCTCGACGACGACCGGGCCGAAGCGCTTGCCATCAGCAACGCTACCGAGCAGGAGCGGTTGCGTGAGCAGCACGCCAACAAGCAGCGCGCGCCGCTGCTGACCATCGAGCAGGCGCGGGCGAACGCCGAGCCGGTTGAGCACGGTACGCCGCCGGTGCCGTCGTTCACGGGATTGCGCCGGGTGTCGCCGAGCATCGAGACGCTGCGGGCGATGATCGACTGGCAGTTCTTGTTCCTGGCTTGGGAATTGAAGGGCAAGTATCCGGCGATCCTGGATCAGCCGGTCGCTCGTGAGCTCTTCGACGATGCGAACACGCTGCTCGACGAGATCGTTGCCGATGGCTCCTTTACGGCCGAGGGCGCGTACGGCTTCTGGCCGGCGCACAGCGAGGGTGACGACATCCTGCTGGATGGTCTGGAGGTGTCGTTCCCGATGCTGCGGCAGCAGACCGAGAAGCCGGCCGGCCGGCACAACCGGTGCCTGGCCGACTATGTGGCTCCGGCGAACGACTACCTGGGTGGTTTCGGGGTGGCGATTCATGGCGCCGAGCAGCTGGCGGCGTCGTACGAGGCGAAGAACGACGACTATCGCGCGATCATGGTGAAGGCTTTGGCCGACCGGCTCGCGGAGGCGTTCGCTGAGTGGATTCACTTGGAGGCCCGCAAGGCGTGGTTCGAGCCGGATGCAGAGCCGGTGCTGGAGGATCTGCACGCGGAGCGGTTCCGCGGGATCCGGCCGGCGCTCGGCTACCCGGCCAGCCCGGACCACAGCGAGAAGCAGGAGCTGTTCGACCTGCTCGAGGCGGACAAGCTCGGCCTCGCGCTGACCGAGTCCTTCGCGATGACGCCGGCCGCTGCGGTCTCCGGGCTGATCTTCCAGCACCCGGCGGCTCGCTACTTCAGCGTCGGTCGGCTGGGCAAGGACCAGATCGAGGACTACGCCGCTCGCCGCGGTGAGAGCGTGGAGGAGATCGAGCGCTGGCTGCGCCCGAACCTCGCCTACGACCCAACGTGAGCCCCGACCCGACCTGGCCCCGGGACCGGATTAGCCTGCTTGACATGACCGTGAGCGTGCGTCCAGCAGTCCCCGCCGACTCCGACGCGCTCGCGTCCATCTGGCACCTGGGCTGGGCCGACGGTCACCGCGGCCACGTTCCGGAAGAGCTCGTGGCGATCCGCACCAAGGAGTCCTTCTGGACCCGCGCCGCGGACCGGATCGACGATGCCACCGTCGCGGTCGTGGGTGACGATGTCGCCGGGTTCGTGATGGTCGTCGACGACGAGGTCGAGCAGGTCTATGTCTCGCGTGACCACCGCGGCTCCGGCGTGGCCGGCGTACTGCTCACCGAGGCCGAGCGCCAGGTGCGGGCCAACGGGCACGCGGAAGCCTGGCTCGCGGTCGCCACCGGCAACGCGCGAGCCCGCCGCTTCTACGAACGCTGCGGATGGACCGACAGTGGTCCCTTCGACTACCCAGCGTCAGTGGAGCGCGGCACTCTCCCGGTCCCGTGCCACCGCTACGTGAAAGCAGTGACATCTGTCAGCTGACTTCGGGCCGGTGCGGGTTTAGGTTGCTGGAGCAAGCAAACTCGTTCTGGGAGAGGTCATCATGGGTATCCGCATCTCGCGGCGGACGATCGTCGCCGGTCTGGCGACGGTCGCGTTGACGTCGGTGGCCGGTGGGGTCGCCTACTCGGCCGGGGTGGCGGCACAGCAGCCGGCCATCCAGACGTCGACGCCGCACAGTGAGCGCAACGTCACGAACATCGATGTGCTGCGGCAGCAGTTGCGGAACTACTACGGGGATCCGCTCGGCAGCGGCACGTTCGGTGCCGACAGCAACTATGCGCGCGAGGCGACCTCGGTCGCGAAGGCGGGCACGCGGTGGATCTCGGTGCCGCACCACACCAAGAAGACGAAGGCGATCCTGCTCGACGTCGACGACACGTCGCTCGCCACCTGGAACTACGAGATCGCGAGCAACTGGGCGTACAACCCGACGACCAATGCCGACTACGTGCTGGGTCAGAAGTTCCCCGCCGTACCGGGGATGGTGGATCTGGTGAAGACCGCCGAGCGTGAGGGGTACGCCATCTTCTTCCTGACCGGCCGGGGCGCCGCGCAGGAGCAGGCCACGCTGGGGAACCTGACCGCCGACGGTGTCGGGATCGACGCCGGCTACCCGAAGCCGACGACGCTGCCGAACGGTGAGGACGGCCTGTTCACGAAGCCCGCGCTCGCGAACTACCCGGACTACCTGAAGAAGGCGTGTGCCGCCGACCCGAACGGCGCCTGCACGACGATCCACTACAAGTCCGCCACGCGCGCACACATCGAGTCGCTCGGCTACGACATCGTCGCGAACTTCGGCGACCAGTACTCCGACCTCAAGGGTGGGTACGCCGACCGCACGTTCAAGCTGCCGAACCCGAACTACTACCTGCCCTGACGCGGAAGGGCACCCGCCAGCAGCGTGTGCAGCTGCTCGCGCAAGGTCGGCTCGAACTCCATCCGTAGGGGCGCGAGCGAGGGGTCGGCCTCGAACGCGGCGAGCAAGGCCGGAGTGGGATGGGCGTGATTCCAGACCGCTCCGGCCAGCAGGCTCGCCGGGGGGACGAAGCGTGCGGCGCCCTCGCGCCCGATCTCGGGCAGCGCGATCGTGACGAGCTCGATCAGCCGCTCGAACGCGACCGCCGCCACTCGCTTGAAGGCCAGCGCCGTCTCGGTCGAGATGTTGCGCTCAAGCACCGACGCCTGGGCGCCGATCAGGTCGCAGAGCACCGGCCGTGCGCCGAAGGTGCTGACGAGCAGGTCCACCAGCAGTCCGGAACGCTCCGCCAGCGACGCTTCTGCCGGGATCGCCGCGACGCCGGCGGCCAGGTCGTCGACGTACGCCGTCAGCTCCGCCGCGGACAGCTCCAGCAGCACGGCCTCGCGGGAGTCGAAGTACTTGAGCACGTTCGACTTGGCCAGGCCGACACGGCGGCTCAGCTCGTTCAGGCTGACGTCGTTGACCGGTAGCTCGGTCAGCATCTCCGCGGCCGTGGCCAGGATCGCCTGCCGCCGGACCGCGCGCTGCTCTTCGCTGCGGGCGCGCTGGAAAGTCGTCACGATCACAGTCTACAGACCAACGGTCTGTTGTTATCGAACCAGCGGTCTGATAACGTCGAGCCATAACAGACCATCAGTCTTTTATGGAGGATCCGATGTACGTCGTTCCCGATCAGACCGGCAAGCTCGCCGTCGTCACCGGCGCCAACAGCGGTACCGGCAAGGAAGCCGCCAAGCGGCTGGCCGCGGCCGGCGCCCGGGTCGTGATGGCGGTCCGGACCGTCGCCAAGGGCGAGACCGCCCGCGCCGAGATCCTCGCCGAGGTTCCCGGTGCCCAGCTCGAGATCCGCCGCGTCGACCTGGCCGACCTCGCCTCGGTGCAGGAGTTCGCCGATGCTCTGATCGCGGACGAGCCGCACCTCGACCTGCTGATCAACAACGCCGGCGTGATGAACCCGCCGCAGCGCTTCAGCACTGCCGACGGTTTCGAGCTGCAGTTCGGGTCGAACTTCCTCGGTCCGTTCGCGCTCACGGTGCGCTTGCTGCCGCTGCTCCTGGCCGCACCCGCGCCGCGCGTGGTCACGATGAGCAGTGGCGCGGCCGAGATGGGCCGGATCCACTTCGACGACCTGAACTGGGAACGGCGGTATCGCCCGATATCGGCGTACGCTCAGTCGAAGCTCGCCGACCTGATGATGAGCAACCAGCTGGCCAAGGTCGCCACCGACCGCGGCTGGAACCTGCTCAGCGTCGGCGCACACCCCGGCTACACCCGCACCAACCTGCAGACCGCAGGCGTCTCCCTCGGCAAGCAGTCGCTGTTCCAGCGCTTCATCGAGCCTCTCATGCACGTGGTGCCCTCGCAGGATGTTGTCGCAGGCACCGAACCGCTGCTCGTCGCCGCTACCAGCCCGGACGTCCGGCAGGGCGAGTACTACGGTCCTTCGGGCTGGGGTGGTCTCACCGGCCCCAGCAAGTTGGTCACCCCGACCAAGCGCTCCCGCAACGCGGCCGACAACGCGCGCCTGTGGGCCGCTGCCGAATCTCTCACCGGCGTTCAGCTGCAGGAGCTTAAGCTGCAGAAATGAGCGAGTGGTCGAGTGGTGAGGTCTACGAGTCGTATGTGGGCCGCTGGAGCCGGTTGGTCGCAGAGGAGTTCGTCGGCTGGCTCGAGCAGCCCGACGGACTGCGCTGGCTGGACGTGGGATGCGGCACGGGCGCGCTGACCGGCACCATCCTGCGGACCGCACAGCCTGCGTCCGTCCATGGCATCGACCCGTCCGAAGGCTTCATCCAGTACGCGCGGCAGACGGTTCCGGACGCGACTTTCGACGTACGGGATGCCTCTGACCTGCCCGATGGCCCGTACGATGTCGTGGTCGCGGGACTCGTGCTGAACTTCATCCCCGATCGCCAGGCAGCGCTCCGCCGGATGCGCGAGATCGGTGAAACCGTCGCCGTCTATGTCTGGGACTACGCCGATGGCATGCAGCTCATGCGGCACTTCTGGGATGCGGCAATCGCCCTGCGGCCCCAGGATCACGAGTACGACCAAGGCCAGCGTTTCGCGTTCTGTACGGCGGAGGGGCTCGCCGGACTGTTCACGGAGGCTGGGTTCGACGCGGTCGGGACGCGGGCGATCGACGTACCGACGGAGTTTGCGTCGTTCGACGACTACTGGCAGCCGTTTCTCGGCGGGACGGGCGTCGGACCGGCGTACGTGCGCACGCTGAACGACGCGGAGCGGGACGCGCTGCGTGAGGAGCTGCGGGCAAGGTTGCCGATCGAGACCGACGGTTCGATCCGGCTGACCGCGCGGGCGTGGGCGGCTCAGGCGTCCAGGTAGTCGCTGCGGAGCAGACCGAAGAGCAGGTCGTCGGTCCATTCACCCTTGATCCAGGTGTGCGCCCGGCGCAGGCCTTCGCGCTGGAAGCCGACCCGCTCGAGCAGTCGCGCGGAGGACGTGTTGCGGGCATCGCATTCGGCCGAGACGCGATGCAGCTGCTTCGACGTGAACAGGTGCCGAAGCAGACCATGCACGGCCTCGGTCGCGTACCCCTTGCCCTGGTACGCCGGTGCCAGCGTGAAGCCGAGTTCGGCCTGCATCAGGTTCTCGTCCAGGTGCAACCCGAGGTCCCCGATCAGTACGCCGCCCTGGTCGACGGCGTACTGGAACCAGCCGGGTGCGTCCGGATCGCCGTCCCCGAACCGCGTGACGGTGGCGAGCGCGTCCGCCTCGGTGAGCGGCGTCTCCCAGGACTGGTAGCGCGCGACCTCCGGATCCGATCGGTACGCCGCGAACGCGGCCGCGTCGCCGGGGACGAAACGACGCAGGGTCAGCCGCTCGGTCTGCACGAACATCCGGCCATCATGTCAAACCTGGGCCGGCGGCTCCGATGTCACAGTGAGAGGAGTACGCCGATGAGATTTCTGTTGATCCTGCACGGCGAAAGCCGCGCCGACCTGCCGCGCACCAACTTCGAGCACACCGCCCGCGACGCCGGTGAACTGATCGGCGGCGAGTTGCTGGCGCACCCTCAGCTCGCTGTGACTGTGCCCGATCGTCCCGGCCCCACCGCCATCGACGCGTACTACGTGGTCGACGTCGAGCACCTCGATCGCGCCCTCGAGCTGGCGCGGCTCCTCCCGGACGCCCGCCTCGACGGCCGGTACGTCGAGGTCCGGCCGATCATGCGTCGGTCCGGTGAGCTCTAACGCAGTACGTCGAACCACAGGTTGGTGCCGCCGGTCGCCGAGCGGGGCTGGAGCCGGACGGTGCGGCCACCGGGTACGTCGAACACCCGGGTGCCGGCACCGAGGAACACCGGCGCGACGATCAGCAGCACCTCGTCGATCTCACCGGCCTCGATGCACTGCCGGGCGACGTCGGCGCCGATCACGTTGACGTACTTGTCCCCGGCGGCCGCCTTCGCGGCGGCAATTGCCTTAGGCAACTGATCGACGTACGTGACGCCCGGTTCCGAGGTCTCCGGCAGGCGGTGGGTGACCACGAAGAGCGGTCCGTCCCAGCCGCCGCCGAACGCCTCGCCCTCGCCGGCCTCGCCCTTGTGCGGGTCGTCACCGTCGTGCGAGCGGCGGCCGACGAGGATCGAGCCGATCTTCGGGATCAGCTCGTCGACCTCGGGATTGGGGGCCAGGTAGGGGCGCATCCACTGCATGTCGCCGTTCGGTCCGGCGATGAATCCGTCGGCCGACATCGTCACCGAATAGAGCAGCTTTGCCATAGGTGAGTTTATCGCGAGGCAGGCCCGACATCGGCCGGCGTGAGCGGACGGCGTACCGGGGGAGCGGTGCTGTACTCGTCGGCGCCGATGTCCGCGCGGCCGGAGCGGACGTGACCGTCGACGTCGTGGCTCACCGTCGGGTAGGTGCGGCTCGCGGCGTTGATCGCCGGGCTCCCAGCGCCCAGCCGCCGTACGCCGTCTGGGCCCGTGACGAGCAGGGGGTCCTTGCGGGTGAAGCCCGCGGCCGGGATGTTGCCGTTGCCGGCCGCGCCCCAGAGCAGGTTGCCCGACCAGGTGATGCCCTGCTGGTAAGGCATCGCCACGAGTTGGCCGGAGTCGCCGGTCAGCAGGTTGTCGGCGATCGTGCAGCCCAGCGGTGGCAGGGTGCGCTGCGATTCGCCGCTGATCGCCGTACCGGAGGAGAGGACGGTGTTGAGCGCGATCGTCACCCGATCCGGTGCGTCGTTGCCGCGGCGGCTCTCGGCGGAGTCCTCGGGCTTGTGGTCGCGGACGTTGCCGCTGCCGAGCACGATGCCGGCGCCGCTGACCCGCTCGACATAGTTGTTCACGACCAGGTGGTCGTTGCCGTAGATCCGGATACCGTTGCTTCCGGCAAGGATGAAGTTGCCGTCGACCCGGGTCCGGTTGCCGTGCCGGAGCACGATGCCGCCGAGGCTGGAGCGGACGGTGTTGGCGCGGATGATGTTGCCCGACGACTTGACCGAGATCGCCTCCGGGTCGCCGTTCGCGCGCTCGAACAGGTTCTCCTCGACGATCGCTCCGGCGTCGCTCAGCGAACGGCCGCTGAGGCCGAGGCGGATCGGCTCACCGCCGTTGTCACCGGCGAAGGTGTGGTCGGAGAAGTAGTTCCGGACGATCCGCACGCCGCGGGCCATCCCGGCCGAGCCGGGCCCTTCGACGCCGAGGAAGACGCCGAGCGTGGACTTGCCGTGGAAGTGGTTGCGCTCGATCACGGTGTTGTCGCCGCGGACCAGCAGCCAGTTCAGGCCCTCGACATCCGCGAACTGGAGGTCGTTGCGACTGAGCTTGATGTTCGTGCAGGTAGTCGGGATGTCGAGCGTGGTCCGTTGCCGCAGCCGGAAGCCGCTCAGCACGACGTACGACGAGTCGGCGAGGACGAAACCGCGGTCGCCGGTCAGAGTGGCGCCGCCGGTCGACGCGGCCCGGACGGTGATCGGAGCGCCCGCCGTCCCGCGGCGGCCTTGGATCGCAATGCCCTCGGTCACGTTATAGGTGCCGTCGGCGAGCACGATCTCGGCGCCGGGCTGGGCGGCGGCGATCGCGCGCCGGAGCTCGTCGACGGTCCGGACCTGAACGGCTCGGGTGCCGGCTCGTGCCGAGCTGCTGCCGACGGCAGTGGCGCCGGTCGCGAGGGCGGCGGTCAGGAAGGTACGGCGGCCAAGAGGTGGCATCAGGTTCTCCGGAGGTTCGGGGCGGTGGAGGCGCTCAGTGTGTGGCGGTCTCCACCGCGTTGGCAAGCGCTTACCGACGAAGTGGAGAGAATCTCCCGCGGGGCGGAAGATCCGGAGTCCGAGTTCCGTGACGCGCCCCGTTTTCGGGGCCGTGGCAGGTGCGGGGTAGCCTTCCGGCACGTTGGCTTTTCGGATGGTGGAGCGGGGTGGTCGAGACGATGCCGGAGGGTAGCGTCACGCGCCGGGTCGGGCCCGAGCTCGACCTGAACCGCCCGTCCGACGCCCGCATCTACGACCTGATGCTGGGCGGCAAGAACAACTTCGAGATCGATCGTCAGTTCTTCGCCGAGCTGCTCAAGCTCGCCCCGGAGATCCCGCAGCTGGCCGCTGAGAACCGCCGCTGGATCGCGGCCGCGATCGGCCGGATGGCCGCGGCCGGCGTTCGCCAGTTCATCGATCTCGGCTGTGGGCTGCCGTCCGATCACAACCTGCACGAGGCGGTCCTGGCCGCCGATCCGTCCGGCCGCACGGTGTACGTCGACAACGACGTGACCGCGATCTCGCACGGTCAGGCCCTGCTCGCGGATGACCGCACCACGTTCTTCGCCGCCGCCGACCTGCTCGACCCGGCAATGGTTCTCGAGCATCCGACCGTGGTCGACGCGATCGACCGCGACCGCCCGGTCGGACTGGTCTTCGGCCTGGTGCTGCACACACTGCCCGGCAACGATCAGCTGCGCGGGCTCCTCGACGACTACCTGGCGCCGTTCCCGACTGGTTCGTTCGTGGCGATCACGCATCCGATGAACCCCAACGACGGCAGCCGGCTCGCCTCGTTCGCCACCTCGATCGAGGACAAGTTCCGCGAGTACTTCCCACGCCTGCGCTTCCGCACGCACGACGAGCTCGCCGAATCCCTGGCGGGGCTCGAACTGCTCGACCCCGGCCTGACCGACCTGGCTCGCTGGTGGCCGGCCGACCAGCAGGCGCTGAATCCCACCGGCGCCGCCCGCCTCATCCTCGGAGCTCTCGCGCGCAAGCGCTAAATCGCTGGTGCGGCCGTCGGCAGCGACCGATGATGGCCTACATGTTTCGGTTCGCTTGAGGTTGAGGTCGCGTGTGACGAATCCGGGTTCTCCGGATCGAATCTGCTCGACCCGGTAGCACCGGTCATCACGCATGCCTCCGTCGACCTGACAATTGCCGAGGCGAGCGAGCTTATGAGCGGCATCCGATCCCGGACCGCGCCGGAGTACAAGTCGAATCGGCTCCTGCGGCCCGAGCAACGGCCGGTGCTCAAGCGATTCCTGGCCGAGCTCTCCGGGCGGGCGCACGTTCACGTCATCGACAAGACCTCGTACGTGGCCACTCGGGTGCTCGAGCTGTTCACCGGCGAACCGTCGTACGGCGATGGGACGCGCCTCGGGCGCGATTTTGCAGCGAGTGTCGACGCATTGGTGTCCCGGACAGACTTCCTGGCGTCGTTTCTGGTGCTGACGCGGACGAAGCGGCTACGGCTGCTCGACCACGGAGCGATCGACCGGTTCTTCGCGCTGCTTCCGGCGGAGCTGTCGATTTCGCGGCGCCGGGTCGAGGAGACCTTGCTGCGATTGATCGAGGACGATCCGGCGATTCCGCCGCCGCTCGAACCGTTGGTTCCAGCGCTGGCCGAGACCGCGCTGTTCTGGAGTGGCGGGCGGCGGTCGGTCGCAGTCGTGCACGACGAGCAGAGTGCGTTGACCCCGGGACGCGTGAGCCGATTGGCCGACTATCTCGCGGAAGCCGTCGTACCGGCTCCGCCGCCGCTGACCGGAGTGCGGCAGGTGGATTCGCGCCTGGATCCGCGGGTGCAGGCGGCGGATCTGCTGGCCGGGGTGGCGCGGCGCGCGGCCGAGGTGCCCGGGCTTGAAGAAATTCTTCGCGCAGAATGTCGAGGGCTGATCGGCGGTGCCGACGTCGCGGGTACAGAGCCGAAAACCAGGAGGATGTCGTGAAGTACGTAATTCTGATCCACTCCAACCCGCAGCCGTGGGGTCACCCGACCATCGACTTCACCGAGGTCGGCCGATCGATCCCGGCCGACGAACGGGCGGCGATGGGCAAGGAGTTCGAGCAGTTGCTGACCGATCTGTCGGAGTCCGGTGAGCTGATCTCCGGGCAGGCGCTCGGCCCCGCCGACGGTGCGAAGCTGGTCCGGACCGGCCTGAACGGCCGGGTCACCACCGACGGCCCGTACGCCGAGGCGAAGGAGCACCTGGCCGGCTTCTTCCTGATCGACGTGGCCTCCCAGGAGCGCGCCGAGGAGATCGCCGAGCAGTTCGGCGGCCCGGGCGACACCATCGAGCTGCGCTCCACGATGTGATTTATTCCCTGCCGGCACCGGACCGGACGTGACGTACGCCGTACCGCAACGCGCCTGACTCCCTTAATCTAGGGAAACTTACCGAGAGTCAGGAGGCGACGCAGTGACGACTGTCGTCCTGATGGGCCCGCCCGGTGCCGGCAAGGGCACGCATGCGGGGACGCTGGCCAGCGAGGTCGCCGTCCCGGCGATCTCCACCGGCGACATCTTCCGTGCCCACGTTGCCGCCGGCAGCGAGCTCGGCCGCACCGCACAGCAGTACGTCGACTCCGGAGCGTATGTGCCGGACGAGGTGACCAACGCGATGGTCCGCGAGCGCCTCGCCGAGGAGGACGCCCGCTCCGGCTTCCTGCTCGACGGCTACCCGCGCACGCTCGACCAGGCCGCCGTACTGGATGATCTGCTGGCTACGCAGGGTCGCGAACTGACCGCGGTCATCGTGCTCCAGGTCGACCGCGAGTCCCTGGTTCAGCGTCTCCTCCGCCGCGCCGAGCTCCAAGGCCGCTCCGATGACTCCGAAGACGTCATCCGCCGCCGCCTCGAGATCTATGCCGAGCAGACCGTCCCGCTCGTCACCCTGTACGGCGGCCGCAACCTCGTGCACGAGATCGACGGCAACGGCGATATCGAGGACGTCCGCCGCCGCATCCTCGAAGTCACCTACACCTTCACTCCTGCCGGCTGACCCGGAACAAGCCGCTCGCACCGCGGGTTGTGCTGGGTATGCATGGTGAGTACAAGGTTCCGGGTGGGAAGTTGGTCGTGGCGGATCTGGATGTGGTCGGGGACCACGTCCGGGCAGCGCAGGTGAGTGGGGACTTCTTCCTGGAGCCTGATGATGCGCTCGAGCGGATCAACGGTGCTTTGGCCGGGCTGCCGGTGGTGACGCCTGCGGCTCAGGTAGCTGCTCGCGTCCGCGGGGTGCTCGGCGACGGTGTGGAGATGGTGGGTTTCTCACCGGAGGCCGTAGCCGTTGCGGTACGGCGGGCGCTCACGGGCGCGACCGGGTGGCACGACCACCAGTGGCAGTTCGTGCACGACGTACCGCGCGAGCCGGCGTTGCAGATGGCGCTGGACGAGGTGCTGACCGAGCAAGTGGGGTCGGGGGAGCGGCCGCCCACGCTGCGCGTGTGGGAGTGGGACCGCAACGCCGTCATCATCGGCAGCTTCCAGTCGCTGCGCAACGAGGTCGATCTCGACGGCGCCGCGCAGCACGACGTGACCGTCGTACGGCGGATCTCCGGCGGCGGCGCGATGTTCGTCGAGCCGGGGAACACGATCACGTACTCGCTCTACGTGCCCGAATCACTCGTCTCCGGACTCTCGTTCGTCGAGTCGTACGCGTTCCTCGACGACTGGGTGATCGGCGCCCTCAACGACCTCGGGATCGCGGCGACGTACCAGCCGATCAACGACATCACCTCGCCCGCCGGCAAGATCGCGGGCGCCGCGCAGAAGCGGTTCGCGGGCGGCGCCGTACTGCATCACGTGACGATGGCCTATGACATGGACGCGACCAAGATGCTGCAGGTACTGCGGATCGGTCGCGAGAAGCTGTCCGACAAGGGCACGACCAGCGCCAACAAGCGGGTCGATCCGCTGCGCAGCCAGACCGGTCTCGAGCGCCGCGCGGTGATCGACCGGATGGTCGCGTCCTTCGGCAATCGCTACGGTCTCGCCGAGGGCACGATCGACGCGGACACGATTGCCCGCGCCGAGGCCTTGGTGGCAACGAAGTTCGGCACCGAAGAGTGGCTCAACCGGGTCCAGTGATCACGCCCGGCGCAGCTTGACCAGCGTCGCCTTCGGCACGCCGACCATCGACTCGACGGTGAACTCCGCCATGGCGTCACCGATGTCGTCGAACGGCCGCTCGCCGGCACCGGTGAAGACCGGCGCGATGAACATGTCGACCTCGTCGATCAGTCCGGCCCGGAGGTACTGCCGGACGGTCGACGCGCCGCCGGCGATCACCACGTCCTTGCCGTCGGCAACCTCACGCGCCCGCTCCAGCACGACCTCGATCGGGTCGCTGGTGAAGTGGAACGTCGTACCGCCTTCCATCTTCAGCGACGGCCGCGCGTGGTGGGTAAGGACGAAGGTGTCGTGGTGGTAGGGCGGGTTCTCGCCCCACCAGCCGCGCCAGGACTCATCCGCCCACTCGCCGCGCTCGGGTCCGAACATGTTGCGGCCCATGATGGTGGCGCCGACGCCGTCCTTGAACCGGTCCAGCTGTTCGACCGCCGGGTCGGTCAGGCCCTTCTCCCGGGCCGCCATCGCGAGCTCCATCCACTCGTGCAGCTCGCCGGCCCGGTCGCCGAACGGCGCGTCCAGGCGCTGGTTCGCACCGGATCCGTAGCCGTCCAGGCTGACCGTGAAGTTCGCAACCCGTACCTTGCTCATGACTGGCTCCTTCCGAGGGATTCCTGCTTAACACCCCTCGGTCGGAGCGGTCACGAGCACTTTGACATCAGCTGGAAAAACTTCTTCCCGGACCTCGGTAGTGCCGCCGGCGGCGGTGGAGGCTGCTGAAGATCGCCACCCAGAACACGCCCCACAACAGCCAGGGCGCGGTCAGCGTCACCGCGGTGACGACCAGGCCGACCATCAGGACCGGTGCCAGCATCAGCAACGGCGGCGGCATCATCATCTGCTGCGGCCGGACCGTCCGCTGCAGTTCGCCGGGCTGCGGCAGATCTTCGAAGAGCGGTTCCAGCTCGTCGGCGTACCGGGCTCGGGTCGCCGTCTCGCTCCGCTCCTCGAACTCGTCCTGGGTCAGCCGCCCGGCCACGAAGTGCTCACCGAGCAGCTCCACCGCGCGGTCCCGCTCCGCGTCGCCGATCCGGACCGTACGGCGGCCGGCCCGGGCGCCGGGGGAGTCCCGGTCCTGCCGTCCCGACCGCACCGATCGCAGCGGCCGCTGGCGGCCGTCGTACCAGTCCGGGCCCTGCCATTGCGGCGTGCTCATGGGCGGTCTTGCTCGTCGTCCGTGCGGTCGTCGGCGAGGATGCCGTAGAGCTTGCGCCGCAGCTCGGCGACCGCGTCCTTCGCCTGAGCCTGCTGCTCCGGCGTGCCGGTGGAGATGATCTGCCACATCGCCGTGGCGACCTGGCCGAGCATCGGCTTCAGCCCGCCGTCGTCGCTGTCGGTGGGCGCGCTCATCGCCTCCCAGGGCGCTGCGACCTCGTCGGCGTGCTCGGCGACGTACGCGCGGCCCTCGTCGGTCAGGGTGAACGTCCGCCGCCCGGTCGCGGCGTCGGCCGTCACCAGGCCCTCGTCCTCGAGCTGCTGCAGGGTCGGGTAGATCGAGCCGGGGCTCGGCTTCCACCCGCCACCGCTGCGCTCGGCGATCTCCTGGATGATCTGGTAGCCGTTCATCGGCTGCTCGGCCAGCACCGCGAGGATCGCGGCCCGGACGTCGCCACGCCGCGCCTTCGGCCCGCGCGGACCCTGCGCCCAGGGCGGGCCGAACGGCGGTGCGCCGAACATGCCGAACCCTTGATGATGACCGCGGTGCCCGCGCCGGCCGCTCATCGCGGTGTGCAGGTCGCGTTTGAGATTCTCGAAGAAGTCGTCACAGTTGCGCTCCGCGCGGGCCCAGGGCCAGCCGGCCGCGTACGCCGATCCTGTCATTCCGATCCACCGTCCTTCAGTTCCGATACGTCGACGATATATCGCGAACGATCGGTACCCAACCCCTCGGAAGGACGAAAAACACCCATCGAACCCTTAGGGGTCCGATGGGTGCTGGGGCAGTGCTGGGTCAGGTGGTCAGCTTCAGGTTCGCCGCCGTCGCGATCAGGACGACGGAGCCGCCCTCGACCGCGACCTCCTTGAGCTTGGCGTCGTACGGGAGCTTCGGCAGCGAGATCCCGCGGGCGAGCCGGGACTTCAGCAGTTCGCGTGCGGGGGCCGGGATGTTGTCCGAGATCTGGTCGACGGCCAGCGAGACCCGGCCGTTCTTCGCGGTGGGCGTGACGGCGACATCGACCGCGAACTCACCCAGCGACAGCTTCGCCCGCAGCTTGCCGTCGATCGCGTCCAGTTTCAGCCCGGTGAGCCCGGTCCCGCGGGCGGCGAGCTTCGCGACCTCGGCCGGGGAGAGCGACAGCCGGATGTCGGTGTTGTCGACGGTGACCGCCGCACCATTGCCGCCGGTCATCACGGCTCGCGGCACGTGCACCCCGGTCATCTTCACCTCGAGGTTCTCGCCGGGCACCTCGGAGAAGGTCGGCTTCGTCATCGTCATCGTGACCGACGAGAACTCCTCCCGCGCCACCTGCGGCAGGAACCCGAACCCGCCGATGTCGACGGACGTGTCCTGGGCAGTCAGGTCGTAGCGCGCCGCCTGCTGCTCGGCCATCGTGGCCAGCCGGTTCTCCGCCGCCCACGCGGCTGCCCGGTCGGCTGCCACCAGCAGCACGCCGAGCACGATCACCGTGACCACCAGCCGCCGCACCCAGCGACGTGGTTTCCTCGAACTCATCCCAGCCCTTCCGGCTTCGGTGTCCCCGTCGAACCCGCACAGCTTAGGTGGCCGTACCTAATGCCTGACGCCGGGCGCGGCCGATCGGTTCGAGCCGACCGCGATCATCTCCGCGACGGCATCCGCGATCTTGGCGGGTTTGATGCCGAAGGCAACCATTGCGGCTGCGCTGTCGAGGATGAACGGCTGACGCCATTGGTACTGCGTCTCGACCGAGGCGCGAGCGGTCGCGTTAACCAGCCCGGCCAGCCGCAGTGCGAACTCGGGCATCGTCGAGATCCTGGCCGGCGCGGTACCGGCCAGCTCTGCGGTGAGGGTTGCGAGTGCGCGTAGGGACATCGGTTCCGGGCTCGGTACATGCCAGGCGCGACCCCATGCGGTCTCGTCCTCGGCCACAGCGATCAGCGTGCGCGCGACATCGCCGACGTACGTCCAGCTGTGGAGTGCATCGAGGTCGGCAGGTACCGACGCCGCCTTGTTTTTAAGGATCTTCGGCAGGACGAGCACACTGTACGGCGAGATCGCGCCGACCCCGAGGTAGTCCGAACCGCGGACCTCGGCGGTGCGGATCCGGCCGGCCTCGTGAGCCGTGAGCGCGTCGATCCAGACCTGCTTTCGGACTTCGCCTTTGACGGAGTTCGGGCGCAACGGCAGGTCCTCGCGGATCGGGCCGTCCACTTCGCCGTACGCGTAGAGGTTCCCGGTGGTCACCAGCACGGCCTTGCTCAGCTCGGCCGCTCGCACCAGCCCCGCGCCCAGCGGCGGCCAGTCGGTCGCCCAGCGGGGGTAGGGCGGGCCCGCGCACGAGTAGATGGTCGCGGCGCCTTCGGCGAGGCGTGCCAGTTCGTCGCCGTTCGTTGCATCGGCCGCCACACCTTCGACGCCTTCTGGAGCGCCGCCACGCCTACTGATGAGCCGCACGCGATCACCGCGCTGCACGAGCAGCCGTGCGACCGCCGTACCGACTGGACCTGCTCCGACAACCACCTGCAACGTCATGGCGCCAACCTACTGTGAGCTGTTGTGGTGCAGGTGATCACCGTGCGTCAATTGGGCTCCGCCGGCTGTGAGGACCTTCATGGACAGCTTGATTCTGCAGACCGTCATCGGACTCGTCTTCGCGTTCCTTGCCTTCTCGGCGCTGATCTCGGTGCTGACCGAGGCGGTCGCGCGGTACATCGGGCTGCGTGGTGAATACCTGCTGCGCGGGATTCGATCGCTGGTCGACGGCAAGAGCGATTTCGCGCTGCGGCTGCCCGATCTGGTGCGCCGTACGTCGCAGGAGCCTGCTGTGAAACCAGGTGAGCCGGCACAGCCGATGGTGACGCAGATCGTCGAGCAGCCGATGGTCTCGCGCTCGGCCGACAAGGGCGCGGCACCGGCGAACGCGGGTAATGCGAAGTTGAGTGCCAAGGACCGGCGGAGCCTGCCGTCCTACGTCTCCGGGCGGTCGTTCGCCCGGGCGCTGATCGGCGTACTGGTGCCGGACTCCACCGGTACGACGACGATCGACCAGGTGCGGGCGCGAGTCGATGCTCTTGAAGCCGGCAACCCGCTCAAGCAACCGCTGCTCGGTCTACTCGCCGAGGCGGGTTCAGATGTGGCGAAGTTCCGCACCGGCGTCGAGGAGTGGTACGACGACCACATGGCGCGCGTGTCCGGCTGGTACAAGCGGCACGTCCGCTGGATCTCGCTGGGCCTCGCGTCGATCGTGGTCGTGCTCTTCAACGTGAACGTCATCGAGCTGACCCGCTCGCTCTACACCGACGAGGCGCTCCGTGGCGCCGTGATCGCTCAAGCCACCGTCAAGTCCAACTGCTCCGGCACACCTGCGGAGTGCCTGAACGACGTCCGTCAGCAGATCCGCGACGCCCGCGCCTCCGGACTGCCGATCGGTTGGGGCGTGACCGCCACCTGCTCGCTGCCGGACTCCTCGTGCAACTGGGTGGAGCGTCACGGCATGGCCAGCGTGAGCAGCTTCCTGCTCACGCTGCTCGGCTGGCTTCTGATGGCTCTCGCTACTCTGCCTGGCGCCCGGTTCTGGTTCGACGCCTTGTCTCGTTTGGGCACACTGCGCTCCAGCGGGCCCAAACCGCGTGCAGTCTGACTACGGCAGGGCGCGGCGCAGCCGGAGCTCGTCACGGATCACCGGCGGCACCGGCAGCCCGTACCGCTCCAGGGCCTCTTCGTAGGCGACCAGCGCTGTCATCAGCCGGTCACCGTTGCTGCGGACGCCACCACCCGGCGGTCGCGCGCCACGGCCGAGCCGCTCGGCGACCCGCGCCGACACCACGGCGGCGTACAGGTGGGACAGGTCGTGGTCCGCGTTCGACCGCCGGGAAGCGTCACCCAGTTCGGCGCCGCGCAGCTCACTCACCGTTGGCTGCCTCGATCCCGGAGAGGATGAACTGCGCGGGTACGTCGTTGTCGTCGGCACTGGCCTGGGCCATCGCCTGCTCGGCGACATCCTCCGGCGTACCGGGCGGGATGGTCAGCAGGTCGAGTCGCCAGCCGTAGGAATCGCGCATGGCGATCAGCAGGTTGAGCGGCTGGGTCGTGAAGTACCCGACCGTCACCACGCGACCGTTCACCGTCAGTCGTGCCGGATGCGCACTCCACGACGGCCGGTGCAGCAGCAAGCGGGTGACGATCCCGTCGCCGAGCTCGTCCAGCGCCAGGATCAGACCGGGCAGCTCCGTCACCGGGTCGTCCGACCGCGGCCACCAGGCGCCGTGCAGCGGCAGGTCTTTGTTCGCCGCCTCCCGCAGCCGCACTCGCGGCGTCGTCGGCTCCTGCTCGAACCCTGCCACTCGCGACATCGACTGATTCCCGCTCACGACGCGGACCTGGACTCGAACCGAACCTTCATGGCACATCCCTCGGGCTGGCCGGCGCAACCGGCACCTCGAGGTGGATGTCGTCGACTCCGGATACCCCCACCTTACGCCCTGCGCCCCACCCGTACTCCCGCGACCGCGTGCCCGCCGGGGCCCACGAGGGTCAGTCCGGGCGGCCCTTCAGTCGGCGGTGGAGGGCGCGCTCGGTCTCGCGAGTCGCCTCGCGCTCGGCGAGAGCATGGCGCTTGTCCCACGTCTTCTTACCGCGCGCCAGGGCGATCTCGACCTTGGCGCGACCGTCCTTGAAATACAGGCGGGTCGGCACGATCGTCAGCCCGCTCTCGTTGACCTTCCGATCGATCTTGTCGATCTCGGCCCGGTGCAGCAGCAGCTTCCGCTTGCGCCGCGAACCGCCCTCGAACCAGCGCGCCTGCGAGTACTGCGGAATGTGCACGCCGTGCAGCCAGATCTCCCCGTCCTCGACCTGCGCGAAGCCGCCGACCAACGAAGCCCGCCCGGCCCGGAGCCCCTTGACCTCCATGCCCTGCAAGACGATCCCGGCCTCCCACGACTCACCCAACTCGTACTCGTGGGCCGCCTTGCGGTTGCGCGCGATCACAGGATCGGTCTCCGGCTTCTTCACACGATGATTCTGCCCCGAATGCTGATTTGGTTCCTCTTGTTACGGTGGGTGATTCCCTCCTAGCCGACAATGACTGAAGGGTTCTCCCTCATGGGCATCTTCGACTCGCTCAAGGACAAGGCCACCGAGCTTCTCGCCGGCGCCACCGACAAGGTCACCGAAGCCACCGGCATCGACCTCTCCGGCGCGACCGACAAAATCGCCGAGACCACCGGTGTCGACGTCAGCGGCGTCGCCGACCAGGCCACCCAAGCCGGCGAAGGCCTGACCGACGCCGCCCAAGGCCACGCCGACGCCTTCCAGGACCAGGCCAACGCCTTCGGCGACCAGGTCACCGGAGCCACCGGCGTCGACCTCCCCACCGAAGGCCTCACCGACCAAGCGACCGACAAGTTCAACGAGGCCACCGGCCGCTGACCGGACCGCTTCTTTCTGGAGTATCTCGACCCGGATACTCGACTTATGGTGGGATGACCTCCTCGAAGGGCCGCGCCCGCCGGCCCCTGGGTGAGGAGTTTCGATGCGTCGCACCGCTTCCGTGATCGCGGTCCTGGCGGCCCTCTTCGGAGGGTCGCTGGTCACCGCCCCGACCGCTGCCGCCGCCTACACACGCGAGTGGGATTCCGCCACCTCGGACAACTGGGTGAACGGCAAGGCCTGGTGCATGTGGCGCGTCCCCGACACCCCCGCCGTCGGCTGCTGGTTCCCCCAGGAAGACGACCTCCAGATCGCCGACCTGGCCAGCGACGGCAAACGAGTCGGCCTCCAATGGAAGACCGACTACGGCCGCTTCGGCGTCTGCGTCCAGTCCCACGGCGCCGACAGCTACATGGACGGCGGCGCCCTGCAAGTAGGCAACTACTCCTGCCACGACATCAACATCGCCGAAGACCACACCATCACCTTCCGCGTCGGCACCTGCGACGGCAGCAAAGTCGACTGCGGCGTCCTCGCCAACTGGGGCCAGTGGTCAGCCTGGTCAGAACCCAAACCCACCTGATCCACCTCCGGTGGGGAGCGAGGATCGGAAAGTGGGTACCGGGGCCTGATCAGAATCAGGTTTGCGCCTTGCCCGCGGAGGAGTCTGTAGATGCCCGATCAAGCTGGTGACTTCGGTGAGTTGGCGATGGAGCTGCACAACCGCACCGACGTCCTGGACACGGTCGAAGGGGTCCTGCAGTTCGCGGTCGAAATCCTGCGCTACGACCATGCCTCGGTGCTGCTCATGCAGCGTCAACGCGCTCGCACCTTCGCCGCGACCGATGAGCTGATCACCACTGCGGACCAACTCCAGGTCGAACTCGGGGAGGGGCCCAGTTTGCAGGCCATCACCGAACACGACGACGTACTGGTCGAAGACACCGTCACCGACACCCGCTGGCCGAAGTGGGCGCCGACCGCCGCTGCCAATGGAATCCGCAGCGCGCTGGCGATCCGGCTGTTCACGGGGCACGCCACCCGTGGCGTGCTGAACCTGGTCTCCGCGGAGCCTTTCGTCTTCAACGACGGCGACCGCGAGGCGGCACACCTCCTCGCCCTGCACGCCTCGATCGCGATCTGCTCGGCTCAGGTCGAGGCCAACCTGAACGTGGCCGTCGACTCGCGCAAGGAAGTCGGCGAGGCGGTAGGCCGCTTACGAGAGCGCTACGGCCTCAGCGCCGTGCAGGCTTTCGGCGTACTGCGTCGCTACTCCCAGAACGGCAATATCCGGCTACGAGACGTCGCCCGCCACGTCGTCGACACCGGCATCCTCCCCGATTAGCCCCAGTCCCTCTCGCTCAACTAGCCGCCGGGAAGCGAGCGAGGGAGACCGAACCAGGGCAGGACGCTGTTGTCGAAACGGGTCACGGCGGAGATCCGGTCCCCGGCAAGAGTGAGGACGACAAGCCCGATCCCGTGCCGGATGCCGTCCGTGGGTGCGCGGAGGTAGGTGCCGAAGGCCGGCTGGCCGTTGGCGCGCGTGGGGACCAAGTGGTACTCGCGGTTGGCGCTTATGAGCGCGGTGTAGAACCCGGCGACGGCGTCGCGGCCGAGGTATTCGAGCGGCATCGGTGGCATCGAGACCCGAACGTCGTCGGTGAGCAGGGCAACCAGGCCATCGATGTCACCGGCCTCATACGCGCGGGCGAACTTCGCGACCAGTGCCTGTTCGGCCGGTGAGGCGAGCGTCGGCGATGAAGCGGGGGTTCCGTCCGGCGGGATGCGCCGTTGCAGCGTGGCGCGTGCCCGTTTGAGGGCGCTGGTGACTGATTCGACCGACGAGTCGAGGATCTCGGCGACCTCGGCGGCTGGGTAGCCGAGCACCTCGCGCAGGATCAGCACGGCCCGCTGGCGGGCAGGCAAGATCTGCAGCGCGGTAACGAAGGCCAGCGAGATGGACTCCGTCTGCACGTAGCGTGCTTCCGGGCCGGGCGACGTCGCGATCGCACCGTCGAGGAGCGCGTCGGGGTACGGCTCGAGCCAGACGATTTCGCTGTGCCGGGTCGGCTCCGGCGGTTCGATCTCGGGCACGTCCCACTCCTTTGCCGGGCGGCGACCGGCGGAGCGAATCGCGTTGAGGCACTGATTGGTGGCGATCCGGTACAGCCAGGTGCGGATCGAGGACCGTTCCTCGAACCGATCGAGCCCGCGCCACGCGGCCAGCAGCGTGTCCTGCAGAACGTCCTCGGCGTCCTGGAACGAGCCGAGCATCCGGTAGCAGTGCATGTGCAGCTCCCGGCGATGGAGCTCTGTCAGTTGCCGGAACGCCTCGTCATCCCCGTCCTGCGCCCTCGCGATCAGCTCGCTCGTCAGCACGTGTCATCACCTCGCTTGCTCGCCAGTCTTCCTCAGTTCTGGCACCGGCCGAGCCGAAAACTGGGCGCACCGCGCGCGCCCAGTTTCTCGACGTTGTGCTGTCTCCACTCTCGACAGTTTCGATTCCACCTCACCCGGAGAACACATGACATTCGCGGACAAGACGATCCTGGTAACCGGAGCCGGCCGCGGCCTCGGCAAGGCGCTGGTCGACGAGGCGCTGAGCCGAGGCGCCAAACGGGTCTACGCCGGCACCCGACAGCCCTTGACCCACCCGGATGAGCGCGTCACGCCGCTAACCCTCGACGTAACCGACGCCGTACAGATCGCCGCTGCTGCAGAAACGGTTGGATCACTCGACATCCTGATCAACAACGCAGGCATCTACGGCTATGAAGAGGTGGCCGATCGAGCCGCCCTGGAGCGGCAGCTCGACGTCAACCTGTTCGGCCCGTACGCCGTCATCCAGGCACTCTTGCCTCGACTCGTCGAGTCGCAGGGCGCCATCGTCAACGTGCTGTCGCTCGCAGCCGTGGCGGCGCTGCCGATCAGTCCGGCGTACTCGATCTCGAAGGCAGCGGCGTTCTCGTTGACGCAGTCCCTGCGTGCCACGCTCGCCGGTCACGGCGTGGACGTCCACGCCGTGCTGCCCGGCCCCGTGGACACCGACATGGTGCGCGACCTCGACATCCCGAAGACCTCGCCGCAGTCGGTAGCTCGGGCCATCTTCGACGGGCTGGCCAAGGGAGAAGAAGAGATTTTCCCCGATCCCTTCTCACAGTCGCTTGCCGACAGCTGGAACACCGGTGCGGTCAAGGCCCTCGAGCGCCAGAACGCGGGGCTCGTCCCATGAGCACGAGTTTCTGCTGCATCCACAGGGAAGGGGCGCCCCCGCGATGCGGGAGCGCCCCTGGGAGCCGCTGATCTGTGGCTCAGCGGTTGGCGGCGGTGACGTTGACTGCGGCCCAGGCCTTGTTGACCGTCTGGTACTCGATGCTGGTCGCACCGTAGAGATCGGATGCGGCCTGGAGCGTGGCGACGCGGGCGTCGAGGAAGTCGGTCGTGGAGACCATGTACCGGGTCAGGGCCCGGTAGAAGATCGCCGTGGCCTTGGTGCGGCCGATGCCGGCGACGACCGAGCCGTTGTAGGTCGGTGAGTAGTAGTTGACGCCACCGATCGTCTTGGCGCCACTGCCTTCGGCGAGCAAATAGTAGGCGTGTGAGGAGATGCCGGAACCGGCGTGTACCTCGGTGTCGTAGGCGGCCTTCGACCAGTAGTCGACGGTGCCTTCGAGCCTGTCGAGCGAGGGCCGGTCCAGGCGGCGCAGGAACTTCTGCGCCAGACCGAGCTGCTCGCCGATCAGGTAGTTCGGCGGGATGTTCGGGTTGTTGGTCGCGAACTCGGCGGCGGAGCCGAAGATGTCCGCGAGCGATTCGTTGAGCGCGCCCGGCTCCCCGAACTGGTTGCCGTGTGCATCGACCCGGGTCGGCTCCAGGGCGGCGGTGGCGGCGACGACGCCGTGGCTGAGCTCGTGGCCCGTCACGTCGAACACGACCAGCGGCTTCGTGAACGTCGCGCCATCACCGTCGCCGTACAGCATGCAGTCGCAGTCCGGGTCCCAGTACGCGTTGCCGACGTTCTGGCCGAAGTGGACGAGCGCGTGCGCGCCGGCGCCGTCGTTCTTGATGCCGTTGCGGCCGAAGGTGTTCTGGTAGAAGTCGAAGGTCTTCGCGATGCCGTACTGGGCGTCCACCGCGGGCTTGGTGACATCGTTGAGCCCCCACTTGTTGGTGGTGGAGCTGAAGCTGCTGCCCGCGGTGAAGTCGTTCTTGACGGTGTTGCGAGCGGTGCGGGTCTGGGTGTTACCGCGGGTCGGGTCCTTCAGCAAGTACGACGTCGCCGCCGTCTGGACGGTGTTGAGCGGGACGACACCGGCGAACAGCGACGTACCGGAACCGACCGCGGGTGCCGGGTAGGTGACCGCTGCCAGTGGAGCGGCCGCGGAACCGAGCTTGCGCAGCTTGTCCTGGACCAGCGGCGTGATGAACGAGTCGGTCACAGCGGCATTGCTGATCAGAGCACCGGTGCGAGCGTTGATCAGGACCTCGCGGTCCGGGGACTCCTTGCTGCTGCTGTCCAGGACCCGTACCTGGTAGGCGAGGGTGACGCCCGATGCACCAGTCTTGAGGACGAGCTTCGCGCCGCCTGCGGTGCCCTTGGCCGCATCCGCCGCCTTCTGCTTGGCCTGGGCGACGGTCAGCTTCGGGTCCACGGCGCCGGCCTTGAGGTCCTGCTGGCGATAGGCGCGGGTCACACCGGCCCAACCGGACCTGGCGTCGAGGTGGACGACGAGGTCGCCTCCCAGGACCAACAGCCCTTTGTGGGTCCGGGTGAAGCGCACGTGCTGCTTACCGTCGGGGTCGACCAGCGCGTCAACGGCCGTGAGCTTGTCGTCCTTGCCCAGCCCCGTCGCCGCAGCGTGCGCGAACGCCGCCTTCGTCGCCGCGGTGATGACGCTCTGCGCAGCCTCGACTGTCTGCTTGGCCGGTGCCGAGTTGCTGAGTGGGCGGCCGGCGGGGGCAGCCTGAGTGGCTAGTGCGCTGCCTGCGGTGGTGGCGCTCAAGGCTGCTACAGCAGCAGCCGCAATGGCCATGGAGAGCCGGTGTTTGCGGGGTACGGGCATGACGGTTCCTCACTAGGCGGGCGGGGCGTTCGGCCATCGAACTGCCCATTGGGGGCGTATGCGCCGGTGACTCGGCGGCAGCGCGTTTCAGTTCGAGATGGCCGGGACTTGAACGGCCACGAATCTGTGTGAGAAGAGATTTGCACGGCCGCGTACCGGTAGAGACATCTCAAGGGGGTATAGCCTGCCGCCTATGGAGCTGGAACTCCGCCACCTGCGCGTGATCTGCCGGGTGGCCGAAACAGGCAGCATCTCCAAAGCGGCAGCGTCGCTGCAGGTGTCCCAGCCGTCGCTGACCGCGCAGGTACGCCGGATCGAGGCGCTCATCGGCGGAGAGCTGTTCCAGCGCGACATTCGCGGCGTGACCGCCACACCCCTGGGCCAGCACGTCGTCGGCCGCGCCCGGGCACTCCTGGCCGACCTGGACGACCTGATCAACACCAGCTCCAAGTATCTGTCCGCGGCGAGCCCGCTGCGGCTCGGGTCGGTGAGCACCGTGACCTTCGCCAGCTGGCTGTCGCGGCTCGAGCAGGAACTGACCGGGCGCGAGATCCGGACCCAGGTCGACACGTCCGTCGGACTGTTAACCGACTTGCTCGCCGCTGACGTGCTCGATATCGCCATGCTCCTGCTCGTCGGCGAGGCCTACGCCCCGCCCTGCCCACCTGGCGTTCAGGAACAGAAGATGGTGGACCCCGAGCCGGCCCTGATCCTGCTGGCCGCAGATCACCGTCTGGCCGGCCAGACGCAAGTGAAATTGGCCGAGCTCGCCGAGGAGACCTGGATAGCGCCTCCCGAAGGCCGACGAGATGGCGCGACCGCCGCCCAGCGAGCGGCCTGCGAGGCGGCCGGCTTCACCCCGAACTTCCGGTACGGCGAACTCGGCGAGAACGAGGTCATGCAACTGATCGTCGCCGGCCGCGGCATCGCGACCTGCGCACCGACCATCGACCCGCCACGAGGCACCGTCGTCATCCCGTTGGCCGACCATGGGCTGGAGTTACGCCGAGTCCTCCGCTGGCGACCCGAACGAGTCCCACCCGAGGTCGTGGCCACGGTCCACACCGCCTTCACCGACGCCTACCGTGAAATCCTCGCCACCCGTACCCCGAACTACCCCTGGTGGGAGTCCACTCCCAACGCCCACCCGGCCATCCACGACCCGCTCTGAACGGGCCCGAGGAACCACTGCCGTGCAACCACCACCCGCGGTCTGTGACCTGCGAGTTGGTCGGGTGCCCCCAGCAGGATTCGAACCTGCGACGCACGGTTTAGGAAACCGACGCTCTATCCCCTGAGCTATGGGGGCGCACGGGGGTCAGCTTAGCGGAGGTCAGTTGGTGAGGGCTCGGACGCCTAGGTGGCCGGAGATGGAGGCGTAGCGCTCGGCGTAGAGGGTGGTGCAGCGGGAGGAGGCGCAGCCGGCGCCGGCGAAGACTATGCCGCGGATGGTGGCGGTGGTGGAGGTGGGGCGGCTGTAGAGGGGGCCGCCGGAGTCGCCGCCGATGATGGCGATCTGGCCGCCGCGGGTGGCGCGGATGACGTAGGTGGTGCAGCCGTCGATGTCGCAGTACTTGGCGGAGGTGGAGCGGACGGTGAGGCCGCAGAGTGAGGTGCTGAAGCTGCCGGACTGGCAGACGACGGTGCCTACGCCGGGGTCGGCGCCGCCGGTGACTGTGCGCTTGGCGGCGGAGTCGCCGGGGCCGTCGGTCCAGATGCGGGGGCCGTAGCTGCTGCCGGTGAGCAGGGACTGGTCGTAGTCGGGGTAGTTGGTGCGGACCGCGGTGGTGCCGTAGAAGTTGGTGCCGGACTGCCAGGTGGTGCCGA
Source organism: Kribbella sp. NPDC005582 (assembly GCF_040605415.1). Classification (NCBI taxonomy): domain Bacteria; kingdom Bacillati; phylum Actinomycetota; class Actinomycetes; order Propionibacteriales; family Kribbellaceae; genus Kribbella; species Kribbella sp. NPDC005582. The sequence goes on along the minus strand of NZ_JBEXCU010000001.1, from coordinate 733,897 downwards.
CGCCGCCGCAGTGGCCGGCGGTGACCGAGCCGCGCTTGCCGTCGGAACGCCGTACGACGGAGAAGCCGGCGGAGCAGTTCTTCGAGCTGGACGAGATGCGGGCGCCGCCCCAGTGGCCGCCCTTCGGGGTGTCACTGAGGCGCGAGGTGCGCTCGAGACCACCAGCAATTGCCTGTACGCCGCTCAGTCCGCGCAAGCCGGCCGCGGATTCAGGGGAGGTGCTGGCCTCGTCGTACTCGACGAGGATGTTCTCGGTGACCGGGTCGAGGTCGGCGCCGAACGTTGTGTGCTTGGCGTCGTCGGACCAGGCGCGGGCGCCGACGGTGTTCCAGGCGTCGGCGATGGCCTTGGCGGAGCGACAGCTGTGCTCGAGGCCGACCAGCTGCTTGCCGGCGGCGGGCACGTTCTTGGCGAGGGCGGCCTGGTACTTCTTCTGGTCCAGGACCGTGCTGTCGACCACGACCTTGTAGCCGGTCGATGCGGAACCGATCACGCCGATGACGCCTTGGCTCAGGCCGAACGGCAGGCCGGACTTCGGTCGGCCGGTGGCGTCGAGCGGCTCCAGCGAGCGGACGGCGATCCCGAGGCCCTCACCCATGGTCTCGCCGAGCGGGCGCGGGTCCTTCGTCGAGGTCGGCTGGGAGAGCCGTTTCGCCGCGGCGGCGCTGATGCTCGGGCCGGCGTGGGAACAGGCCGCCGAGGCGACTGCTGCCGCTGGGGGACGCCCCGCCGCAGTGGAGGTGAGGCCGACTGCGAGGAGTGACACCGAGCCAAGGGCCAGCAACGGGACAGTGGCTGAGAGTCGCACAAGGCTCCTTCATCGGTGGACGACCTCGGTCAATCGTCCGCGCAGAGACTCCGCCCAGTCAATAGGTGATCACTGTCCGCAAGCAAATTTGACTACCCTGCGCGAGCGTATCGCGCAAGCTCCTTGCCGTCCGCGGCCGCGAACGTGAGCGTGTCCTCGCTGACCTCGATCCGCTTGGCGGACTGTAAGACACCGGTGTGCGGAACGTTGTCGCAACCGATCAGGTGCTGAGGGCCGATCTTCGCGGCGAACTCACCGCGCTGGCCGATCGTGAACGTGCCCTGCAGCCCGTTGCAGCCGTCCGAACCGGACCAGGTGCCGTCAGCCTTGAAGACCAGGACCGGATCGTCCGGCCGGGCCGACTTCAGCGACTTCATGCCGGTGATCTGGACTGCTCGCCAGGTGCCGGCCAAGGTCTTGGTCGAGAGCGGCTGGACCGCGGCCGTCGCCGGGGCTGTGCTCTGGGGGGCTCCGCCGGCGGCAACCGGTGGCTGCTCCGAGGTGTTGCCGCCGGTGAGAGCAAAGCCGGCGACGGCGACCGCGGCCACCGCGACCGCTGCCGCCCCGGAGATCACCCAGGTACGGCGGCGGGCCTGCTGCGCGTCGGTCGCTGCCCGGTCGGACAGACCGGTCACCGGCGGCACCGAGGCCGCGGCGCGGTCCAGCGTCCCGCGTAGGTCATCCTCGAGATCGGAGTTGCTCACGACAACCTCTCATCAACACGGTTGGACTGCCTGGTCTTGCGAAGGGTGGCCAGCCCGCGGCTGGCCGTCGCCCGGACGGAGGACGGTTTGATGCCGAGCAGCTCGGCGATCGTGCGGTCGTCCAGGTCCTGGTAGTAGCGCAGCACCAGAACGACCCTCTCCCGCGCGGACAACTCCTGCAGTGCGTGCCAGAGGTCGTCGGAATTCACGATGCCGGCGGCCGGATCCGGCACCGTGTGCTGCGGATCGACATCGGCCGTCGGAGCTTCGGTGAACGATCGCCGCCGCGTCATCGCCAGGTACTCGTTGATCAGGATCCGCCGCACGTAGTGGTGCGGATCGTTGGCCTTGCGCACCTTGCGCCAGGACCGGAAGGCCTGCATCAGCGCGATCTGGGCCAGGTCCTCGGCTCGCTGGTAATCGCCGGAGACGGTGAAACCGAGCCGCACCAGTTCCTGCCCGCGCGCGGACACGTACTCCTCGAACTCCACTCGCCACTCCCCGGCTGGGCGTACAACACCTCACATCTATTAGATGCATCGAGATGTCCAAAGCGCTGCACAGCTGCTGCGCTGGTTGCCACACAGTCTGATCTCACCGGGCTGAACTCTCGGCGGAGAACACCGAGCGGTCCAGACCGGCGTGAACCGGTCTGGACCGCGGTGCGACCCGGTCCGGACGGCTTCGGGGGGCGCGTCCGGCGCAGGGTCAGCGCAGGCCGAGCGACTTGATCAGCTCGGGGGTCGCCTGACGCGGTGCGGGAAGAGCGCCGGGCTTGCCCTGGCCCTCCAGCGTGGTCGCGACGAGGCGGCGGCAGCCGAAGGACTCCACCGTGTAGGAGAGCACTCCGCGGTCGTTGTCGGTGAACCGCAGCACCCAGGTCGGTCCGAGCTCCTTGGTGCAGAAACCCGGCTTCTTCGCGACCGTCGGCGCTGCGTTCACGAGCGCGAACAGCTGCGTCGCGTTGGCCGCGTTGCGCTTCGTCGTCACGTTCGCGTAGGTCGCCCCGGTGGCAGCGGCGTCGTACTGGCAGATCGTCACGGAGACCGGCTGGAACAGGGACTTGGCCGGGCCGGTGCCCCAGGTGACCTTGTCCGTGGCGGCCTTGACCGACGCGATGGTGTCCGGGCAGTCCATGCTCGGAGTGCTGCTGGGAGTGCTCGGAGTCGGCGTGCTGGTGGTCGGGGTGGGGGTGGGCTGGGCGGCGGGCGGGGACGAGGCGTTCTCGGAACCGCAGGCGGCGGTCATCCCGAGAATGGCCACGACAAACGTCGCACCGATCAGGCCCCGTGTCCGTAATGCGCTCACGACTGGGTCCTTCCGGTTGGCAAGGCCACCCATGATGCTCGACCGGAGTCTCATAGCGGGCGCCAAAACATCACGGCGGCGCGTCGTTCCGGTCACGCCCGCCGATCGTCGAGCAACCGACGCCGACCTGTAACGCGCACGCGCTGTACGCCTTTCCCGACTACGATGCTGTGCCGTGGCCCGCAACGACAGAGCCGGAACGGCGCAGCGCGAACGCGACGAGTGGCAGCTCGGTATCGACTGGGCGCGCTGGCTGCTGTCCGGGAATCACCCGCAGCCGTTGATGATCTACGGTCTCGTCCTCGAGCCGGGTGAGGTCGCCTACGTGAACACGCCGGCGCACTACGCCCGGCTGTACCGGGGGAGCGGCCGCTACACGACCAGCGGCGGCTTCATCATCGGTCACCCGGCGCTCGTGGTCGGCGCGCTGGCGGCCAACGCTGCCGTCAACGCGAGCCGCAAGGCCGCGGCCAAGCGCAACACCGAGCTGATGTGGCGAGACCTGCAAGAGGTCCCGACGGTCGCGACCAACTACCGGATCCTGTGTCAGCTACCGGGGCGTGGCTGGTTGAGCTTCTACTACAACTCGGTGCAGGAGTTCTATCCCGATCCGGCGAACTGGCGGATCACCTTCGGCTTCCAGAACGCCGAACCGCTGCAGCTCGGCGGTCTCGCCATCCCGACGCTGTCCGTACTGACCGCCTGGTCGGTGCTCGGGAGCGACCGCTGGCACGGCGAACCGGGCATCCAGCCGTTGCTCCAGGCCGCTACCGCCCCGCAGGTCGACCCGTACGCCGTCCAGGGTGAGGTGGTCGCCGAGCAGCCCCGTGAGCTCGGCACCGGCGAGCCCCCGCCGACTAGGTAACCTGGAACCATGACGACCCCCTACGAGGACGACGAGCCGGTGCTGCCCGACCAGACCCGCGACGACGACCCGCGGAGCTGGGGCGAAGGCGACTCCTCCGGCGACGATGACGAGCGCATCCTGCGCGAGGTCCCCCCGCACCACGGATGAGCAGTACGGTTCTGCTCGTCCATGGAGGCCTGTGGGAGCCCATGGACGCCGAAGCCTTCTGGGGTGCGCCGGGTATCACCGCGGCGCTCACAGCGGTCGGCCTGACCGTTGTGGCCCCGGACCGTCCGAAGCGTCCGAGCGATTGGGCGGTTGAGGTCGAAGTGCTTGGTGAACACCTGGCCGACTCCACCGAGCCGGTCACGATCATCGGTGCATCCAACGGATGCACAGCAGCTGCTCGGCTTGCCTTGATCTATCCCGCTCTGGTTGATCGGCTGCTGCTCGCGTGGCCCGCGACCGCCGGTGACGCCGCGGTCGACACGCTCACGCTGGCCGGTCTTCTGGGGCGTGGTTGCAGGGTCGACGACGCCAATCGGCTACTTGCCGGCGACACTCTTCGCGGTACGACGGATGCCGAGCTGGCCGGCCTCGGCCGGGTGCCGGTAGCTGTTCTTCCGTCGTTGCTCGAGAACCCGGTGCATCAGCGCCGTACGGTCGATGCCCTGCTGAAGGTGATTCCGGGAAGCCGGGAGGTGGCCGGTTACCCGGAACCACCGCGGCCCGACTTCCCGCCGTACCTGGATCAGTTCGTGCGGACGATCGTGGAGTTCGTGGACTAGGAGCGCTCGCGCAGGAAGTCCCGGATCTCGGTCAGCAGCTGCTGGTCGGTGGTCAGCGGGTCCGGCTCCGGCTCCTGACCGCGGGCGCGGCGCTCGGCCAGCTTGTTCAGCGGCATGACGATAACGAAGTAGATCGCCGCCGCGACGAACAGGAAGTTGAGAACCGCCTGCAGGATCAGGCCGATCGAGAACTCTGACCTGTTGATGGTGAACGACAGCACGCCGGAGATGTCCGGCTTGCCGAAGATCGCCGCGATCAGTGGGTTGATCAGTCCGTCGACGATTGCCTTGACGACCAGAGCGAACGCTCCGCCGATGACGACCGCGACCGCGAGGTCGACCACGTTGCCGCGCATGATGAATTCTTTGAAGCCCTTGAGCATGAGCACTGCCTCCACGAAGCGGATGTTGTACTCGGGTCAACGTAGGACTGTGCCGCGCGTCACGCGAGGGCCCGCGCCGGAGCGATCAGCTCGTATCCGGCGTCAGGGCGACGCTGATTCTCGAATTCGTGGTGGCCTGCGCCAGTCTGGCGGCGACGGCGGGGGAGACTGCCGTCACGATCAGTGCACCTGTCGACCGTGACGAAGGCAGCGCGATCACGCGGACCGCGTGGGCGACGAGCCCGGCCGCGGCGGTCGCCGTACTGGTCCCGGCGTAGAGGTCGAGGCGGTCGCCGACCCGGAGCAGCGCGCCGACCTCGGCGTCGTCGATGCGGAACGGATAGGCGACGGATCCGGATGGGACGAGGCCTGGGCCCAGGAAGCGGGCATCGGTGAGCGGTTCGCCGGCTCTGACAGGTCCGGCCAGGACGCGACTGGTGAGGTCGGTGCCGGGTCTGAGCGCTCCGGAGGGGACGGACTCGGCGGGGAAGGCGAGCGAGCGTAGGTCGCCGCCGGCAGGCACGGCTCCGCCGGGCAGATCGCGCGCCGCGGCAAGGACGGCGACTGTCGGCGGAGCGGCCGGAGCGAGGGAGGTCAGGCCGAAGTAGACCGCGGCCGCTGCGGCGACACCCGCCAGCAGACGGCGGTGCCAGCGTGCGGCCCGGGAGAGATCGCGGAGGAACGAAAGGCTTGTCATGCCAGAGAAAGTACGAGCTTCTCTGGCGCCTTCTTCAGTTATCCACAGACCAAATCAGGCAGCGCTGGACGAGCTGCCCTTGCTCGACGACGACGATGAAGAAGACGACGACGAGTCCGAAGACTTGGCCGCCGGCTTGCTGTCCGAGGAGGACGAGGAAGACGTCGAAGACGACGAGGAGGAGGTCTCGGCCTTGGCCGGGACCGAGCTCTTACCGCTCGAGCGGCTGTCCGTGCGGTAGAAACCGGAGCCCTTGAAGACGACACCCACCGCGTTGAAGACCTTACGCAGCGTGCCCTGGCACGCGGGGCAGACCGTCAAGGCGTCGTCGGTGAAGCTCTGCCGCACCTCGAGCGCCTCACCGCAGTCGGTGCACTGGTACTGGTACGTGGGCACGGTTGGTTCCCTTCGGGCGTTGGCACTCCTACTACTCGACTGCTAATAATGCGTCAGCGGGCCGAAGTATTCCAAACTTCCGCGTGAACCGGCCCCCATTTGGGGCCTCGGGCCGCATTCTCTACGGTTGGGTCCGTGCGTCGCCTGCTTCGAGCCGTCATCATCTGCGGTATCGCCGTCGCCACGGTCCTCGTGGTGATCGCCGGTACTGCCGTCTTCGTCGTCCGCCACTCCTTCCCGACGTACGACGGGACGGTCGAGCTGGCGGGTCTGGACGCCGATGTCGAGGTGGTCCGGGACAGCAACGGGATCCCGCAGATCTATGCCTCGAACCCGGCCGACCTGTTCGCCGCGCAGGGCTATGTGCACGCGCAGGACCGGTTCTTCGAGATGGACTTCCGCCGGCATGTCACCGCGGGCCGGCTGAGCGAGCTGTTCGGCAAGGACGCGCTGGAGACGGACAAGTTCGTCCGCACGCTGGGCTGGCGGCGGGTCGCGGAGAAGGAGCTCGGCCTGGTCGAGCCGTCCACCCGGCAGTACCTGGACGACTATGCCCGTGGCGTGAACGCGTACCTGGACAAGCACAGCGGTTCCGGGCTCAGCCTCGAGTACGCCGTCCTCGGCCTCGATCCGAACGGTCGCCGTGACTACCGTCCGGAGCCGTGGACCGCAGCCGACTCGCTGGCCTGGCTGAAGGCGATGGCGTGGGACCTCGGCGGCAACATGGACGAGGAGCTCACCCGGACCAAGCTGCTCGCCACGCTGCCTTCCAAGAGTGTCGACTCCCTTTATCCGGCGTACCCCTTCGACCGGAACGAGCCGATCGTCCCAACGGCGTCGGTCGGCGCCGACGGCAAGTTCAGTGCCACGCCCCCGGCCGGCAACGAGATCCGGCGCGGCATGCTGACCGCCGGCCTGCTGAAGTCACTCGACACGGTGGAGAAGGTCGCCAAGGGCCTGCCGCAGCTGCTCGGCCAGGGCGACGGCATCGGTTCGAACTCGTGGGTCGTGTCCGGTGACCACACCGACAGCGGGAAGCCGCTGCTGGCCAACGACCCGCACCTGGGCGCGACCATGCCGGGCATCTGGTCGCAGGTCGGTCTGCACTGCACCAAGCTGAGCCGCACCTGCCCGTACGACGTTTCCGGCTTCAGCTTCTCCGGACTGCCCGGCGTGGTGATCGGCCACAACACGGCGATCTCCTGGGGCTTCACGAACCTCGACCCCGACGTCCAGGACCTGTACCTGGAGCGGATCGAGGGCAACAACGTCCTCTACAACAACCGCTGGAAGCCGCTGACCACGCGTGAGGAGACCTTCCAGGTCGCCGGTCAGGACCAGCCGGTCAAGATCACCGTGCGCGAGTCCCGGCACGGCCCGATCATCTCCGACGTCGGCGCCGACCAGCGCGAGACCGGTGAGCTGGCCGCCCGCCGCGACAAGGCCGCCAAGCCGTACGGTGTCGCGCTGCAGTGGACCGCGCTCCGGCCGGGGAAGACCGCCGATGCGCTGTTCGCGATCAACCGGGCCCAGAACTGGACCGAGTTCCGCGAGGCGGCGAAGCTCTTCCAGGTCCCCTCGCAGAACCTGATCTACGCCGACACCGAGGGCCACATCGGCTACCAGGCGCCCGGGCTGGTGCCGATCCGCAAGGTCGCCAGCGGGAAGTGGCCGGTGGCCGGCTGGGATCCGAAGAACGACTGGACCAAGTACATCCCGTTCGACGCGATGCCGACCGAGTTCGACCCGGCCGACGGGATCATCGTCACCGCGAACCAGGCGGTGGTGCCGAAGACGTACCCGTACTTCCTGAGCGACAGCTGGGACTATGGCTACCGCTCGCAGCAGATCCTCGAGCGGATCAAGTCGGCCGGCACGCTGGACGCGGCCAAGATGGCGTCGATCCAGCTGGACACCAAGAACCGGGCCGCCGAGATGCTGGTGCCGTCGCTGCTCAAGATCGGGATCAACGACGACTTCGACCGGCAGGGGCAGGACACGCTGAAGGACTGGGACTTCACGCAGCCGGCCGACTCCGCACCGGCGGCGTACTTCAACGTCGTCTGGCGCAACCTGCTCGCGCTGACGTTCCACGACCAGCTGCCGAAGGAGGCCTGGCCGGACGGCGGGTCGCGCTGGGTAGAGGTCGTGCACACCCTGCTCACCCAGCCCAACAACAGCTGGTGGGACGACCTGCGGACGCCGCAGGTCGAGAGCCGCGACGACATCCTGCGTGAGGCTCTGGTCGACGCCCGCGAGGAGATCACCAAGAAGATGGCCCGCGAGCCGTCGAACTGGCAGTGGGGCCGGCTGCACAAGCTCACGCTGGAGAACCAGACGCTGGGCACCTCCGGGATCGGAGTGGTCGAGAAGCTGTTCAACCGCGGTCCGTACGAGCTGGGTGGCGGGACGTCGATCGTGGACGCGACCTCCTGGGACGCGTCGGTGGGCTACGAAGTGACCGCGACGCCGTCGATGCGGATGGTGGTCGACCTGTCGGACTTCGACAAGTCCCGCTGGATCAACCTGACCGGTACGTCGGGCCACGCGTTCTCGAAGAACTACACCGACCAGACCGAGCTCTGGGTGAAGGGCGAGACGCTGCCCTGGGCGTTCACTCGTGGTGCGGTCGAGGCGAAGCGCAAGCACACGCTGACGTTCACGGGCAAGCCCGAGCGTTAACCGAGTGGGACGAGCCCGGTCGGCGTGAGCGCTGCGCCGACAAGGTGGTCGTGCGGATCGGACGGCAGTGCCTCCACAACCTCGGAGTCGTAGACGGCTGCCCAGATCGGCGTACCAGGGGTTGTGCGGGTGAGTGCCCGATCGTAGGAGCCGCCGCCGCGCCCCAGCCGTACGCCGTCGCGCGCCACGGCTACGGCCGGACAGATGACGAGTTCCGCCGTACTGATCGCCGCCGGGCCCAGATCGGCCCGGGGCTCCGACAGTCCGAGCCGCCCCGGCACCAGATCGGCCGCTCCAGGTGCCACACCCCAGCCGAGGTCGTTGTCGGCGTACAGGATCGGTAGCAGGACCTCGTGGCCGCCGGCCAGCAGCCAGTCGATCAGTGCGCCCGTCTGCGGCTCCGCGCCCATCGAGACGTACAGGGCGATGCGCTGCGGCATCCGGAGCGAGCGGGCACCTGGCAGCAGGTCCTCAGCGGGCCTTGCGGCGCGGGCGGTGAGGAAGTGCTGCCGCGCAACGGTCTTGGACGCGAACACGGTCCGATCGTAGGTGGGGGTGACGGGGTTAACACTGCGATTGCTCCGTGTCCCCTAGGGTTGTCATATGAGTGAGGCGGGGTTACAGCAGGCTCAGGACAAGATGCGGGCGGCCGGTGCGGCAGAGGTGGCCATCCGCGTCTTCACCCACTACTACCGGCTACTGGAGTCCGGCCAGCAGGGGACGATCCGCGAGGACGACATCGAGCCGGTGGGCGACCTGCCGCATCTGGACCACCTCGACCCGGCTCCGGAGGCGATGCAGGCCGCGCTCGCCGAGACGGTGGTGATCAAGCTCAACGGCGGCCTCGGTACGTCGATGGGCGTCACCGGACCGAAGTCCGCGCTGCCGGTCAAAGACGGGCTGAGCTTCCTGGACATCATCGCCCGGCAGATCCTCAGCACGCGCCGCCAGTACGACGTACCGCTGCCGCTGGTGCTGATGAACTCCTTCCGCACCAGGGAGGAGTCACTCCAGGTCCTGAGCGAGTACGACGGCCTCCCGGTCGACGGCCTGCCGCTGGACTTCCTGCAGAACATGGAACCCAAGCTGCTCGCGGACGACCTCACACCGGCCGAGTGGGAGGCCGATCCCGAGCTGGCGTGGTGCCCGCCGGGTCACGGTGACCTGTTCACCGCTCTGGTCGCCTCCGGCACGCTGGACGCGCTCCGCGAGCACGGCTTCCGGCACGCGTTCATCTCGAACGCCGACAACCTCGGTGCGACCGCGGACCCGCGGATCGCCGCCTGGATGGCCGAGCACGACGTGCCGTTCGGGATGGAGGTCTGCCGGCGGACCCGGTCCGACCGCAAGGGCGGGCACGTGGCGGTCCGCAAGTCCGACGGCCGGCTGATCCTGCGGGACAGCGCGCAGGTCGCCGAGGAGGACACCAAGTACTTCCAGGACGTCACCCGGCACCGCACGTTCAACACCAACAACCTGTGGATCGACCTGGACCGGCTGGCCGAGCTGATGGACGGCCACGACGGCATCCTCGGGCTGCCGATCATGGTGAACCGCAAGACGGTCGACCCGGCCGACCCCAGCTCGCCGAAGGTGATCCAGCTGGAGACGGGGATGGGGACCGCGATCGAGACCTTCGAGGGCTCGCAGGCGGTGATCGTCGACCGCAGCCGGTTCAAGCCGGTCAAGACCACCAACGACCTGCTGGTGCTGCGCTCGGACGTCTACGAGCTCGACGACGCCGGCGACCTCACCACCACGCACGAGGGCGACGAGCCGTACGTCGATCTGGACCCGGAGCACTTCAAGATCCTGGCCGACTTCGACGCGCACTTCGTCGCCGGGCCGCCCTCGCTGGTCCGGGCCGACCGGCTCGAGGTGCGCGGTGACGTGGTGTTCGGCAAGGACGTCACAGTGGTCGGTGACGTCGAGATCGAGGCCCCCGCGGGTGAGCGGCGGCTGATCCCGGACGGGACGGTTCTCGAAGGCTGATGGACGACCTCCTGATCCGGCCGCTGGAACCCTACGACACCGACGAGGCCGCACAGGTCTGGTGGCGCTCCCGGCACGCACCGGGCACACAGCTGCCGCCGGCGATCCACACTGCCGAGCAGGTGGCGACCTGGTTCGCCGACGTGCTCCTACCGGACGCGCAGACCTGGGTGGGGCTCGACGACGGCCGGATCGTCGCCGTACTGACGCTGGACGGAGACGACCTCGACCAGCTGTACGTCGACCCGGAGCTGGCCGGCCGTGGGATCGGATCGACGCTGGTGGACCTGGCCAAGGACCTGCGCCCCGGCGGACTCGCACTGTGGACCTTCCAGAGCAACCTGCGCGCCCAGGCGTTCTACCGCTCACACGGCTTCGTCGAGGTACGGCGTACCGACGGCGCAGCGAACGAGGAGCGCGCACCGGACGTCCGGATGGTGTGGGGTAAGCACCCGGAGCGCACCACCGACTAGGGTCGTTCAGGTGAAGCGCAGTGTTGAGGAGCATCTGGAGGCCGTGCTCGGGCGGGTGACCGCGCTGCCGGCGTTCGACCAACCGCTGATGGAGACGCTCGGCCTGGTGCTCGCCGAGGACATCGTCTCCGGAGTGAACCTGCCGGGCTTCGACAACTCGGCCATGGACGGGTACGCCGTTCGTGCGGAGGACCTGGCCGGTGCGAGCGCCGAAACCGCGGTGACGTTGCCGGTGATCGGTGAGCAGCGTGCTGGGCAGAGTGTGCCGACCATCGTCACGCCCGGTACGTGCATGCGGATCATGACCGGCGCACCGATGCCGCGCGGCGCGGACAGCGTCGTACCGGTGGAGTGGACCGACGGTGGCACGGTCAACGTGCGGATCGAGAAGCAGCCGCCGCTCGGTGGATCGGTACGCCGGTTCGGTGAGGACGTGAAAGCCGGTCAGCAGGTGCTCGAGCGGGACACGCTGCTGGGGCCGCGACAGATCGCCGTACTGGCTGCTGTTGGTCGTGCGCGAGTGAAGGCGCGGCCGCGACCGCGGGTCGTCGTGGTGTCGACCGGCTCGGAGCTACGCGAGCTGGGCGCCGCTCTGGGCGACGGGCAGATCTATGACTCGAACAGCTACACCATGGCTGCGTGTGCGCGAGACGCCGGCGCTGAGGTCTACCGGGTCGGCGTGGTCGACGACGACCCGAAGAAGATCATGGACACCCTGAACGACCAGCTGTCCCGGGCAGACCTGGTCATCACCACCGGTGGTGTCAGCAAGGGCGCATACGACATCGTGAAAGAGGTGCTGTCGAAGACGGGCACCGTGGACTTCCCTGAGGTCGCCATGCAGCCCGGAAAGCCGCAGGGCTTCGGAGTGCTGGGCCCCGACGAGGTACCGATCTTCACGCTGCCCGGGAACCCGGTCTCGGCGTACGTGTCGTTCGAGGTGTTCGTGCGACCGGCGCTACGCAAGCTGATGGGTCAGATGCCGTACCGGCGCGGTCTCGCGCGCGGAGTGTCGCTGGACGGCTTCAGCTCACCGCCCGGGAAGCGACAGTTCGTCCGCGCTGCGGCCAGGTCCGGCGACGAGGGCTGGATGGCCAGTACAGTCGGCGGGCACGGCTCCCACCTGCTCGGCGGGCTGAGCCGGGCGAACGCCCTGATCGTCGTCCCGGAGGACGTGACGTCGGTCCGGGCCGGTGACCAGGTGGAGCTCTTGCTGCTGGACGAGGAGACCGGATGACGCAGGACCGGGGGCTGACCCACGTCGACGAGACGGGGGCGGCGCGGATGGTGGACGTCTCCGCCAAGGACGTCGGTACCCGCCGAGCTGTTGCCTCCGGCAAGGTTCTGGTCTCGGCCGAGGTGGTCGCCGCGCTCCGTGGCGACGGTGTGCCGAAGGGTGACGCGCTGGGCGTCGCACGGATCGCCGGGATCATGGGCGCCAAGCGGACGCCGGACCTGGTCCCGCTCTGCCACCCGATCGCGATCACCGGCGCCAAGGTCGACCTCGAGGTGGCGGACGACGCCGTACTGATCACAGCGGCGGTGAAGACCACCGACCGGACCGGTGTCGAGATGGAGGCGCTCACCGCTGTGGCCGTGGCCGGGCTCGCCGTCATCGACATGGTGAAGGCACTCGACCCGGCTGCCGAGCTGACCGACGTACGGGTCGAGCGCAAAGAGGGTGGCAAGACCGGGCTGTGGGAGCGCTCGTGAAGGCGCTGGTGGTCAGCGTCTCCAATCGGGCCGCGGCCGGCGTCTACACCGACACCACTGGTCCGCTGATCGCGGAGCGGTTGAGTGAGTGGGGTTTCGAGGTGTCCGGGCCGCAGGTCGTGCCAGATGGTGCACCTGTGGGAGGGGCGCTGCGTGCTGCAGTTGCTGCGGCGTACGACGTCGTACTGACGACAGGTGGCACGGGGATATCGCCGACCGACCGCACGCCCGAAGAGACAGCCGTGGTCCTCGACAAGGTCGTGCCGGGTATCGCTGAGGCCATCCGCGCGTACGGCGTCGCCAACGGCGTACCGACTGCTGCACTGTCACGTGGGCTCGCCGGAGTCTCCGGTACGACGGTCATCGTGAACCTGCCGGGGTCGCGTGGCGGCGTGAAGGACGGCCTCGCCGTACTGGAGCCGTTGCTGCGGCATGCGGTCGAGCAGGTGCGTGGCGGCGACCATGTGCGGACGGACACCGACTGATGACGATCGTGCAGTGGCCTGTCGAGCTCCAGCACGGGCAGGTCACACTGCGGCCGCTGCGCGCCGGCGACGGCGGTGAGTGGGCGGCAGCGAGACAGCGCAACATCAGCTGGCTGCGGCCGTGGGATGCGACCCAGCCGCCCGGTGCGGACGACGGTGCGCGCACGTTCCGCGCCATGGCTCGTGACTGGAACCGGCAAGCGCGGTACGGCCGGATGCTCCCGTTCGTCATCACGTACGGCGGCGCCGCCGGTGCAGGCGCCCGGGCGAAGTGGCCGCTGGTCGGCCAGCTCACCGTCTCCGGAATCACCTACGGCTCGGCCCGCTGGGCCAATCTCGGCTACTGGGTCGACGAGCAGTACGCCGGCCGCGGCATCGTGCCGACCGCCGTGGCGCTGGCCGCCGACCACTGCTGGTTCACCCTCGGACTGCACCGCATCGAGGTCGCCATCCGGCCCGAGAACAAGGCCAGCCTGCGCGTCGTCGAGAAGCTCGGCTTCCGCTACGAAGGGGAGCGGCCGCGCTTCCTGCACATCGACGGCGACTGGCGCGACCACCGCATCTTCGCGCTCAACAGCGAGGAAGTCGGGCCGGGTCTCGTCTCCCGATTGGCCTGACTACGCTCCGTACTATTCACATCAGTCACACGAGTCTTCTTGCGACACACCGCGCCACGTACCCCATCTGACGCGCGCTGGGTCTTAGCGTCGTCGCATGGGGACGACAGGATTGATCTATGTGGCGATCGTCGCCGCGTGGGCTGCCTACCTCGTCCCGATGATGCTGAAGCGGAACGACGAGGCCAGGCGCCGCTCGGCGGCGGTGCCCTCGACAGCCGACGCCCGCGTCCTGTCCCGGGACCCCGCCACCACCCGGTACGTCGTCCGTCCGCCGGGCTCGACCGAGACCGCCTCGCCCGACACCGTCGCAGCAGCCGACGACCTGTCACCGCCGAAGCGGTACGTCCCCAACCGAGCCCGCCGGGTGGCCGCTATGCGCCGCCGGCGGGTCCTGTCGATCCTGACCCTTTCACTGCTGTCGGTCACGGCCCTGGCCGGCCTCGGCATCCTGCTGTGGTGGACCGTCGCGATCCCGGCCGGACTGATCGTCGCGTTCGTGGTGCTCACTCGCGTCCAGCTCCGCCGCCAGGCGCGCGAACGCGCTCGCCTCGCGGCAGAACGCCGTACCCGCAAGCAGAACCACCACGACCGCGGCCCCGCCGGTAAGCCCGCACCGTCCCCCGACGACGAGCTCACCATCGAGGTCAAGCTCCCCGCCAACCCCGCCCCGGTCGTCGAGAAGCCCGCCGCGTCCACCGAAGGTCTCTGGGACCCCGTCCCGGTCACCCTGCCGATGTACGTGATGAAGGAGAAGGCGCCGGACCGCACTGTCCGCACCATCTCCCTCACCGACGACGAGGTCTTCTCCAGCGCCCGGACCACCGACCCGGCCGAGCAGCCGCTGATCATCGAATCCCCGCCCGCCCAGGTCGAAGAACCCGAGGTCCGCCGCGCGGTCGGCGACTGAGGAACCGGTTTTAGAACCCGGGCCCGAACGTGTTAGAGTTTCGCGGTCGCCAAGGGAAACCACGGCGGCCCGAATTGGGGCTGTGGCGCAGTTGGTAGCGCGCTTCGTTCGCAACGAAGAGGCCAGGGGTTCGAATCCCCTCAGCTCCACGAAGTCGATGGGCGAGGTGTGCTTGCGGAAGGCGCAAGCCGCCTCGCCTTCGTCGTGTTGTGCGGCTGCGCTTCGCTTGCCGCGGGCGGGGGCTTCGCCACCCGCACCCCCCGAGCCTTCGCTTCGCTCGGCTGCTGGGGTTGGCCGCCGCGCTTGCTTGGTGGCTGGTCGTGTGAGAACTCGGGAGATGTGATGGCTCGGTATGCGTTGTTGGTTCTGCCTTCGACTAATCGGGTTTATGCGGAGTCGTCTGTCGGGTTGACGATGGCGGAGCTGGAGCTGTTCGGGCGGACGGTGCTCGAGGCTGAGGTGTCTGCTGTCGGGGAGACCCGGATCGGCGGGGTGCCGTATGTGACGTTCGAGGCCGATGAGCTGTCTGCGGACGACGCGGCGAAGTTGGCCAACATGGCGTCGATCTACGCGCTCTTCCGGGTGGAGGGGACGATGCTGGAGCCGGTTGAGCTGCGGTCGCTCGACAAGCTCGACAGTGATCTGATCAGCATTCAGAAGTACCAGGGGAAGACGAACGAGCTGTTCACCAAGCTGCTGTTGAACGTGACGATGTTGTCGTCGGCGTTCGCGGGGCAGCTGCTGGAGCGCCGGTTCAGTGTTATCGACCCGCTGTGTGGGCGCGGGACGACGCTGAACCAGGCGTTGATGTACGGGTTCGACGCGGCCGGGGTTGATGTCGACCGCAAGGACTTTGACGCGTATGCGACGTTCTTGCAGACCTGGTTGAAGCGCAAGCGGTTCAAGCACGAGGCCGAGGTGGTGCGGGTTCGGCGCGAGCACCAGGTGGTGGCGCATCGGTTCGACGCGTCGTTCGGGCTTTCCAAGGAGGACTGGAAGGCCGGCTCGAAGCTGAAGGTGTCGGTGGTCAATGCCGATACGACGAAGGCGCTCGAGTTTCACCGCGCCGGCAGCTTCGACCTCGTCGTCACGGACGCGCCGTACGGCGTGCAACACGGCAGCCGTACGGCGGAGAGCGGGCTGCACCGCAGTCCGATCGACCTGCTCAAGGCGGCCGCGCCGGTGTGGGCCGGGTTGCTCCGGTCCGGCGGCGCGCTGGGGATCGCGTGGAACACCAACGTTGCCCGCCGATCGGCCGCCATCGAGATCCTTGCGCAGGCTGGACTCGAGCCGCTGGACGAGGCGCCGTACCAGGACTTCGTGCACCGGGTGGATCAGGCGATCGTCCGCGACATCCTGGTCGCCCGGAAGCCGTAGGCCTCAGCGCTGCCAGGCAATTCGCAGGAAACTCCGAGGGGGTTCGCAGGAGCGAGCGGTTTGCTGGGAGTCAGCCGGTGAGGTGCCGGGTGACGCTCAGGAGGATTCGATGACTACGGCTTCTGCAGTTGACGGAATTCGGTCGCGCGCTCCGGGGCTTGGCCGGCTCGCTGGTGCGGCGCTGGTGGCTGTTGTGGCGGCGAGTGTGGTGAACACCTTGCTGGCGTTGGTCGGTACGGCGGCGCTCGGCGTACCTGATGATTTCAAGGGGTTTCAGCCGGCCGCCTATGTGTCGCTGACGTTCTTCGGGATCGCCGGCGCCTCGGTGGCGTGGTCGCTGATCGCCGCGAGGGCTGCCCTGCCGGTCGAGTTGCTGCGGCGGCTCGCGATGATCATCGTGCCGGTCACGATGATCGCCGATCTCGCGCTGCTGGTGTCCGGGCAGTCGCCGGCCGGGGTGGCCCTGTTGGCGGTCATGCATGTTGTCGTCGGGCTGTCGGCGTACGTCGCGCTGACGCGGCTCGCGCCACCCCGCCCCGTGAGCTGAGATCAGGCCAAGCCCCAGAAGGCGTCTTCGACGGCCTGGTCCTCGCCGATCAGCCAGATCTCGGCGATCTTGTCGCCCTCGACGCGGAAGACGTCCACGCCGTGCTGATCCAGATCCGGTACGCCGTCGCGCTGCGCGCTGAACCGGACCGTGGTGGAGACGAGGTTGCCGCTCTCGGTGGCGGACTCGGTCACCAGGGCGAAGGTGCCGTTGCTGAGCGCGAAGAAGCGGCCGAGGTGCGCGACGATCGCCTCCGGGCCGACGTGGTCGCCGGAGGTCTGGTTGGCGCCCGGCTGGTGCCAGACCGCGTCCGGGTGCAGGGTGGCGGCGAGCGCCTCCAGGTCGCCGGCGGCCGCGGCCGCGCCGTACTTGCCTACGACATCGATAGCTGACATGTCCGTCCTCCGTGGTTAGCTGGGATGCCAGCGTGCCGGAGGAGAGGGTGGTTACTTCAACGTGACCGAAGTCAGCCGTGACTGGACGATCTTCTCGGAGCGGTGCCCGTCGCGAGCCTCGCTGGCGCGGATCGCGAACAAGTGGACCGCGATGATCGTCATCCTCCTCACCGAGGAGCCGCTGCGCTTCGGCGAGCTGCACCGCCGCGTCGAAGGCATCACCAAGAAGGTCCTCGTCGACACCCTCCGAGCCCTCGAGCGCGACGGCATGGTCGAGCGCGTCCAAACCGACGCCGACCACCCGCACTACCAACTCACCGCCCTCGGCCGCACCCTCCGCGAGCCCCTCCAAGCGCTCCGGATCTGGGCCGAGTCCTACGTCGACGACGTACAAGAAGCCCAGGACCGGTACGACGCCGCCGCCGACGCCCGCGTTCTCGGTGGCTAGCCGCTCCGCCGCATCAGAAGCGATCGGCCGACATCGGTGGTGAAGCCCCAGCGCCGGTAGAAGGGGACGAGATCGGGCTGGCAGACCAGTTCGATGCTGCGGACCTGCTGGAGATCTGGGTGCGTGACGATCGCGTCCAGCAGAGTCGCGCCGTGACCGGCGCCGCGGCTGTCCGGGGCGACGACGACATCGAGAATCAAGGCGACGTGGGCGTAGTCGGTGAGAACCCGAGCAAAACCGACCAGCCGCTCAGCGTCGACGACGGCGATGATCACGTCCGACTCGGCCAGGATGCGGGCAGTCTCGTCAGGTGTGCGGTCGGTCAGCCACCAGGCGGAGCGGAAGAGCGCGGCCAGGTCCGGTAGGTGATGTGGTTCGACGCGGTCGACGACTGTCATGACTCCAGTCTGCGGTCTCCGGTCGATGCTGCGACAACTAATCTTGACTGATTCCAGAAAAGGCGGGAGACTGCGGGGGTGCCGAGCGTCGAGGAACTCCAGCAGCTGTTGCGCGGGAGTGAACTGCGGGTGACGCGGCCGCGGGTCGCGGTGCTGCAGGCTGTCTATGCGCATCCGCATGCCGACACGGACTCGTTGATCGGTGCCGTGCGCAACGATCTGCCGGAGGTCTCGCACCAGGCGGTCTACGACTCGCTGCACACGTTGACGGCGGCGGGGCTGGTACGCCGGATCCAGCCGCTCGGCTCGGTCGCGCGGTACGAGTCGAGGGTGGGCGACAACCACCACCACGTGGTGTGCCGCAGCTGCGGTGCGATTGCCGATGTCGACTGTGCGGTCGGGCATGCGCCCTGTCTGCACGCGTCCGACGACCACGGTTTCGTGATCGACGAGGCCGAGGTCATCTACTGGGGGCTCTGCGCGGACTGCGCCTGAACCTCCTTCGAATCCTTGAGCTTCCCGTGAAAAACGTCCAGTCCTGGAAGGATCTGAATGTCCGACAACCATGAGCCGCACGAGCCGCTGCCCGGTGAAGGCAGCACGGAGAGCCGCGGCGAAGACAACGCCCAGGCGACGGGCGGTTGCCCGGTGGCCCACGGTCAGGGTGTGCACCCGACCTCGGGCAGCGCCAACCGGGGCTGGTGGCCGCACCAGCTGAACCTGAAGATCCTGGCCAAGAACCCGGCCGTCTCGAACCCGCTCGGTGCGGACTTCGACTACGCCGCCGAGTTCCAGAGCCTCGACCTGGCCGCGGTGAAGGCGGACATCGCCGAGGTCCTGACGACCTCGCAGGACTGGTGGCCGGCCGACTTCGGCAACTACGGCCCGCTGATGATCCGGATGGCCTGGCACAGCGCCGGCACCTACCGGATCAGCGACGGCCGCGGTGGCGCGGGCGCCGGGCAGCAGCGGTTCGCGCCGCTGAACAGCTGGCCGGACAACGCCAACCTGGACAAGGCCCGCCGGCTGCTCTGGCCGGTGAAGAAGAAGTACGGCCAGAAGATCTCCTGGGCCGACCTGCTGATCCTGACCGGCAACGTGGCGCTCGAGACCATGGGCTTCAAGACCTTCGGGTACGCCGGTGGCCGGGCCGACGTCTGGGAACCCGAGGACGACGTCTACTGGGGTCCGGAGACGGGCTGGCTGGACGACGAGCGGTACAGCGGTGACCGCGAGCTGCAGCAGCCGCTGGGCGCCGTACAGATGGGTCTCATCTACGTGAACCCGGAAGGCCCGAACGGCAACCCGGACCCGATCGCCTCGGCGCGCGACATCCGCGAGACCTTCGGCCGGATGGCGATGAACGACGAGGAGACCGTGGCGCTGATCGCCGGCGGTCACACCTTCGGCAAGACCCACGGTGCCGCGGACGCGGAGAAGTACGTCGGGGTCGAGCCCGAGGGCGCGGACATCGAACACCAGGGCCTGGGCTGGAAGAACACGTACAAGTCGGGCAAGGGCCCGGACACCATCACCAGCGGGCTCGAGGTCACCTGGACCACGACGCCGGCCAAGTGGGGCAACGACTTCTTCGAGATCCTGTTCGGCTACGAGTGGGAGCTCACCAAGAGCCCGGCCGGGGCCAACCAGTGGGTCGCCAAGGACGCGCCGGAGATCATCCCGAACGCGTACGACCCGAACAAGAAGCAGAAGCCGACCATGCTCACCACGGACCTGGCGCTGCGCTTCGACCCGATCTACGAGCCGATCTCGCGCCGGTTCAAGGACCACCCGGACGAGTTCGCGGACGCGTTCGCCCGCGCCTGGTTCAAGCTGACCCACCGCGACATGGGCCCGGTCGTGCGCTACCTCGGCCCGGAGGTTCCGGCCGAGACGCTGATCTGGCAGGACCCGCTGCCGGCCGTCGACCACGAGCTGGTCAGTGCCGACGACATCGACGTACTGAAGGCGCAGATCGCGGCCTCCGGCCTGTCGGTCTCGCAGCTCGTCTCGACCGCGTGGGCGTCGGCCTCGACGTTCCGCGGTAGCGACAAGCGCGGTGGCGCGAACGGCGCCCGGATCCGCCTGCAGCCGCAGTCCGGCTGGGAGGTCAACAACCCCGACCAGCTCGCACAGGTCCTGCGCACGCTCGAGGGCATCCAGCAGTCGTTCCCGAAGCCGATCTCGCTGGCCGACCTGATCGTGCTCGCCGGTGGCGTGGGCGTCGAGGTCGCGGCGAAGAACGCCGGCGTGGACATCGTCGTACCGTTCACTCCGGGCCGCGTGGACGCGACCCTGGAGCAGACCGACGTCGCCTCCTTCGAGGCACTCGAGCCGGTCGCCGACGGTTTCCGCAACTACTACGGCAAGGGCAACCGCCTCCCCGCGGAGTACCTCCTCCTCGACCGGGCGAACCTGCTCACCCTGAGCGCCCCCGAACTGACCGTCCTGGTCGGCGGCCTCCGCGTCCTCGGCACCAACTACGACGGCTCGTCGTACGGCGTCCTCACCGAGAACCCGGGCACGCTCACCAACGACTTCTTCGCGAACCTGCTCGACCTGGGCACCGAGTGGAAGTCGACCGACAAGAGCCAGGAGTTCTTCGAGGCCAAGGGCCCCGACGGCAAGGTCAAGTGGACCGGCACCCGCGCCGACCTCGTCTTCGGCTCGAACTCCGAACTCCGCGCCGTCGCCGAGGTCTACGCCTCCGACGACGCCAAGTCCAAGTTCGTCGCCGACTTCGTCGCCGCCTGGCACAAGGTCATGGAGCTCGACCGCTTCGACCTGCACCGCTGATTCAGCGCAACACGGCCGCCTTCTGCTAGCAGGAGGCGGCCGTTATTTTCTAGCGGTGAGGTATCCTTTTGGATACCTGGAGGTGAGGGCGATGCGACCCGCTGAGTTGTTGTTACGAGCCCGGAAGGCCGCCGGACTGAAGCAGGCCGAGCTTGCTTGCCGCGCCGGTACATCGCGGCCGACACTGTCGGCGTACGAGCACGGCCGGAAGTCGCCGACACTCGAAACCGTCGAACGCTTGCTCGCCGAGACCGGCTACGAGCTGGACATTCGCCGGCAGGTGAGATTTGTCGAGACAGTTACTGGACGTGGCAGAGTCGTGTCGGTGCCGACGCATCTGCCTCACTTGGACGTCAGTGTTGCGTTCGGGACGGTGACGCTGCCGCTGCATCTGAACTGGTCCGACCCTGGGCGACGGTTCAACCTGAGGGACCGAGCCGACCGCGCGAGGGTGTACGAGACAGTGCTGCGTGAGGGCGGTCCGGAGGACATCCTGCAGTACGTCGACGGAGCGCTGCTGATCGATCTCTGGCCGGAGCTGGTCCTGCCGCGTGAAGTTCGTGCAGCCTGGGCGCATCTGATCGAGGACGCCGCATGACGACCGGCACGGCTGCCTCGCAGGGCGGCCTGACTTCGTTTCAGATCGAAGTGGCACAACTGTTCTTCAGTCTGCCCGCCAGCGTTGGGTTCCTGCTGGCCGGTGGCGGAGCCCTGGCGGCGCAACGCCTGACCACGCGACCGACCCAGGATCTCGCCCTCGACTCGGCGCCCAGCCGCCCGGCCACTGTCCGCATCGCCGGGCCTACCTTCGGCCTCGAAGAACTGGCGGGGCGCAAGACGATCGCGTTGTTCGATCGGGCCGAGGCCAGAGACTTTGCCGATGTGTATGTCTTGGCGCAGCGCTACGGGCGGGATCCTTTGCTGGCTTGGGCCGCAGAGGTGGACGCCGGCTTCAGCCTTGATGTCTTTGGTGACATGATCGGTACCTTGGCTCGCTTCAAAGACCGCGACCTGCCGGTCGACGCCGGCGCGGTGGGGCCGCTCCGTGAGTTCTTCGCTTCCTGGCGGAACGAGTTGCAGGCGGCGGGTTCTTAGGCGCCTCGCCCGGAGATGCTTGTGACCGAGCAGGGTGCGTGCAAGGCTGGCGAGGTTTCGCCTGCCTAAGGAGCCTTTTATGCGGTTTCATCTGGATCGGGAGCCTGCGGGGGATCTCACGTTCAGTGATGTGTTTCTGGTGCCGGGGCGGTCTCGGGTGACTTCGCGGCTGGATGTGGATCTGTCGACGGGGGACGGGAGTGGGGCGTCGATTCCGGTGGTGGCGGCGAACATGACCGCGGTGTCGGGGCGGCGGATGGCGGAGACGATTGCGCGGTGTGGTGGGTTGGCGGTGATTCCGCAGGACATTCCGGTGGATGTGGTGGGGGAGGTTGTTGCCTGGGTCAAGGATCGGGATCCGGTGCACGACACGGCGCTGGTGCTGCCGCCGGGTGGGACGGTGGGGGAGGCGCTGAACCTGTTGCCGAAGCGGGGGCATGGGGCGGTGGTGGTCGTTGACGGGGGACGGCCGGTGGGGGTGGTGACGGAGGCGGACTGTGCTGGGGTGGATCGGTTCACGCAGCTGGATGCGGTGATGTCGCGGGAGTTGCTGACGGTGCCGGCGGGGATCGATCCGGAGGCGGCGTTCAATCTGTTGCACGACGGGCGGCATCGGCTGGCGCCGGTGGTGGACGAGGCGGGGACGATCGTGGGGATTCTGACCCGGCAACGCGCTCTCCGGGCGACTTTGTACGAGCCCGCGCTCGATGCTCACAAGCGGCTCAGGGTCGCGGCGGCGATCGGGATCAACGGAGATGTGGAGCAGCGTGCGAAAGCCTTGCTGGCCACGGGAATCGACGTACTGGTGATCGATACCGCGCACGGTCACCAGGAGCGGATGATCGAGGTTGTCAGGACCGTGAAGAGCCTCAGTCCCGAGGTGCCGATTGTCGCGGGCAACGTGGTGACGGCGGAGGGCGTGAGCGATCTCGTTGCCGCGGGCGCGGATATCGTCAAGGTCGGCGTCGGGCCAGGAGCGATGTGTACGACGCGGATGCAGACGGCCGTCGGTCGGCCGCAGTTCTCCGCGGTGCTGGAGTGTGCGACGCGAGCGCGTGAGCTGGGCAAGCACGTGTGGGCGGACGGCGGCGTGCGGCATCCGCGGGATGTCGCGCTGGCGCTGGCCGCGGGAGCGTCGAGCGTGATGATCGGCTCGTGGTTCGCGGGGACGTACGAGTCGCCGGGCGACGCGCATCGCGACAGCGACGGGCGGATCTACAAGGAGAGCTTCGGAATGGCGTCGGCGCGGGCGGTGCGGTCGCGGACCGCCGACGACACACCGTTCCAGCGGGCGCGGAAGGCGATCTTCGAGGAGGGGATCTCGTCGGCGCGGATGTACCTCGATCCGGACAGCCCGAGCGTCGAGGATCTGCTCGACTCGATCGTCTCCGGCGTCCGCAGCTCCTGCACGTACGTCGGCGCCGCGAATCTCGCCGAGTTCCACGAGAGGGCTGTCGTCGGCCTCCAGACCGCCGCCGGCTACGCCGAAGGCAAGCCGATGAACACCAGCTGGTAGTCACCCCTCGGGTGAGGTTGAGTACACAACAACCTCATACGGAGAGCGATTGGCACGCCGGGGGGCCGGTGGCACGCTGTAGTCAGCAGGGGGGAGAGAAGGCCGTAGCACTGCAGGTGGCGTTCGATCTCGCAGGGCGGCGAGATCGAACGGTGCAGGAAGTACGGCGTTCTGGACGTGGTCGCGGGTGTGGATGGGTGTTCGGCCGAGGCTTGGGAGGGCGACTCGGGGACACTGCCCCACCCGCGACTGCCGTCTGTGCGGCAAAAGCGGTTGCGCGCGGTGAGAGAGTCGACATGTGCCGACCACCATCGTCTGTGACGAGTCCGGATATGAGGGCGAGAAGCTCGTCGGTGGCGTCACGGACGTCTTCGCGCACGCGAGCATCCGGCTGGACGAGGAGACCGCGGCGGCGTGTGTCGCCGAGCTGCGTGACCGGATCCGGTCACCCGCGACGATGTACAAGGCCAACCACCTGCTCCGCGCCAAGCATCGCGCCACGCTGCTCTGGTTCCTCGGCCCGGACGGTCCGCTGCCCGGCAACGCCAGCGTGTTCGTGATCGACAAGACCTACTTTCTGATCACCGGCCTGGTCGACCTCCTCGGCGCGCGCCCGGCGACCATCCCGTTCCTGTACGACGCCTATCGCCGTACCGAACAGGCCCGGCGCTTCCTGGACGCGGCCAACGACTTCATCCGCGCCCACGAGACCGGCGTACTGCCTCGACTGGATCCTCTGCTGCCCGCGATCGTCCGCGCGGCCGAGTTCTGGAGCGACGGCACCCCGGTCCTGATCGCCCACGACCGCCAGACCACCCTTTCCCCGGCCCGGATCGCCGCTCTCCGCCAGGCGAGCCCGGCGATCGCCGCCGTCGACCAGCTCGATTCCTTCGTCGACCACCGCGTCCAGATCGCCGATTTCCTGGCCGGAATCACCTACCGGATCGCCTCCGGGCACCTGAACGGGACCGAGGATCCGGAGGTCAGTGCCGCGCTCGCGCCGTACCTGGATCCCCGGTCGCTGTGGATTACACCTTGGCTTTCGGCGGGAGCTTCGGCATGATCAGGAGTTGATCGATAGAGCAGGGGTGGGTCGTGCCGGAAGACGGACCGGCCCCGCTCAGGGTTGACGCCGAGACCGCGATCATCCTGCGCGAGGCCTATCACAAGATCGAGGCGCTGTTCCGCGCCGATCACTACGGGCTGTACGACTACGTGCGGTTCGTGGCGGCGAAGATCGCCCGGGTGGACACGTTCTACGTGGGGTTCCTGCACGGGACCAGCCGGGTGCGCTACCCGTATGGCTACGACGACGGCCGGTACGTCGATCCGGACACGCACCGGTTCGGTCCGAACGGGCAGACGGCGTGGCTGCTGAAGCACCGCCAGACGTACCGGTTCGCCTACGACAACGGGGCCGTGCTGCATGCCGGCGTACCGATCGGTGAGGTAGGGCGGCGGTCGGAAGATGTGGTGACGGTGCCGATCTTCCGGCCGGTGAAGGACGGGCCGGATCAGCTGTTCGGCATGCTGTCGATGCAGAGCTACGAACCGCACAGCTACGACGACAACGCCGTACGGGCGTTTGAGTGGCTTGCTGGCGTGGTCGAGCGGGTGCTGACCCGGGAAGGCGAGGATCGGGACGCGCTGCGGCGGCTGCCGGCGGGCGATGTCGGGCCGGACCTGCTGACCTCGGACCACGTCATGGAGTACCTCGCGCACCGGATCGCGTCGATCCGGGAGATCGCGACGGAGGCGATGGTCGAGGACGGCGTGACCGCGGGCGTGCACGGTCACCTGGTCCGGATCATCGACACCACCGAACACATCCAGTCCGAGCTGATCGAAATGCTGATGGAGACCGACGAAGGCCCGGAACGGCGGTTCGCCGGGCTGACGAAGGCGCAGCAGGGGATCGCGGTGCTGCTCGCGGACGGGCTCGACAACGACCAGCTGGCGGCCGAGCTGGGCATCAGCCTCAACACCGTGAAGACGCACCTCAGTGCGATCCTGCGCAAATACGGCATGGCGCACCGGGCCCAGGTAGCCGACGACGTCCGCAAATACCTCGCCCCGTAGACATACTTCAGCAGTTGAAGTAACTTCCCGGGTGGCTCGTGTTATTTACGAAATTTCCAGTCCGCCCTGGAGGCTCTCGTGGATCCGTTGTCCCGTCGTACGTTCCTGGCCGCGAGCGGTGGGCTGTTGGCGAGCGTGACACTGCCGGTCGCCGCCTCCGAAGCGGCGGCTGCGCCGAAGATCGACCTGGCCCGCTACCGCCCGGTGCGGGCGTCCTCGACCGCGTACGCCGCCACGCCGCCGCAGTTCGCGGTCGACGGGCTGGCGGTCCCGGGCGTCCGGGGCTCGGGCTGGCGGGCGGCAGGCAACGATCCGCAGTGGCTGGTGGTGGACTTGCAGGCGAAGTGCCGGGTGGAGTCCGTGCGCCTGACCTTCGAGGCGACCTCGACCGACCCCGCCTTCGACTTCTCCGGCGGCAACCCGTACGGGAACACGACCGGTCAGGAGCTGCTCTCGAGCTCGCCGTTGGACTTCCGCGTCGACACGTCGACCGACGGTTCCACGTGGCGAACGGTGCACCAGGCGAGCGGCAGCGCCGGCGGCATCGTCGACGTCACCCTCGACAGCCCGGTCACCGCGCAGTACGTCCGGCTGACCGCGAGCCGCCAGGCGAACACGAACGCCCTTGGCCTCAACGGCTTCCAGGTCTACGGTACGACGACCTCCGCCCGACCGCCCGCAACCGGCTGGACCGACTGGGGTCGGCACGCCGACCAGCCGCCGGCGTTGACCAAGGCCGCCGACGGCACCTTCCCGATCGAGTCCGGCTGGACGCTGACCATGGACGCCTTCGCCGGTACGGCGGATGGCGCCGTACTCGCGCAGTCCGGTCAGGACACGTCGACCTGGCTGCCCGCGGTCGTCCCGGGCACTGTGCTCGGGGCGCTGGTGGAGGAAGGGCATTTCCCGGATCCGGTCGAGGGGATGAACAACCTCGAGATCCCGGAGGCACTCAGTCGGCATGCCTGGTGGTACCACCGGAAGTTCGACCGCCCGACCGGCTCGGGGACGCGCGCCTGGCTTGAGTTCGACGGGATCAACCACCAGGCGGATGTCTGGCTGAACGGCGTCTCGGTCGGCACGGTGAAGCATCCGTTCGCCCGCGCAGCCTTCGAGGTGACGGCCGTACTGAAGGCGAAGAACGCGCTCGCCGTGAAGATCAGCCCGATGCCGCACCCTGGCTCGGCCGGTGACAAGGGTGCTGCAGGTCAAGCGTTCGTCCAGGCGGCGACGTTGTACCTCGACTCGCCGACACTGCTCGCCGCGTCCGGCTGGGACTGGATGCCTGCGGTTCGCGACCGCGCCGCCGGGATCTGGAACCACGTCCGCCTGCGCTTCACGGGCGACGCCGTACTGGGTGACGCGCGGGTGGTGACGAAGGTGCCGCGCGCCGACCAGGCCACTGTCACGATCAGTGTGCCGGTCCGGAACGCCGCCGGCAGCGCCAGAACCGTTGTGGTGAAGGCTTCCTTCGACGGACACACGGTGAGCAAGACGGTGACGCTGGAAGCCGGCGCGCGTGCGAACGTCGCCTTCGACACCGTCACGATCGACAACCCGAAGCTCTGGTGGCCCAACGGGTACGGCGATCCCGCGCTGCACGCGCTCACGGTCACCGCGAGCATCGGCAGCACCACGAGCGACAGCCGCACCACCACCTTCGGCATCCGCGAGTTCGGCTACGACTACGAGATCCCGATCAAGATCGACCCGGCGACGAACAGCGCCCTGCAGACCGTCAACATCGCCCAGCAGACCGCGCGCTACCTGAAGATCCAAGGCCGCCGGCGCGCGACCGGCTGGGGCTATTCGCTGTGGACACTGGCGATCAAGGACAGCACCGACCCGTCGGTCGACCTCGCCCGATCCGGTACGGCGACCGCCTCGTCCGACGACGGGAGCCCAGCCCAGAACGCGATCGACGGCAACAACGGCAGTCGCTGGTCCTCGGCGTACAGCGATGACCAGTGGATCCAGGTCGACCTCGGTACGCCGAAGAGTTTCGACCGGATCGAGTTGTTGTGGGAGACGGCGTACGCGTCGTTGTTCGAGGTCCAGGTGTCGGACGACGGCAACGAGTGGCGCACGGTGCAGGAGGTCGACAACGCGCCGGTACCGCTGAAGATCAGCGTGAATGGCGTCCGGATCTTCTGCCGCGGCGGCAACTGGGGCTGGGACGAACTGCTGCGCCGGATGCCCGAAGAGAAGATGCGCGCGGTGATCGGCATGCACCGCGACATGAACTTCACGATGATCCGCAACTGGATCGGCTCCAGCACGCGGGAGGAGTTCTACCAGGCCTGCGACGAGAACGGCATCCTGGTCTGGAACGACTTCTGGGAGGCTGGTCCGTTCACCGACAACCTGCCCGGGTACGTCGAGATCGCCCGCGACACGATCGTCCGGTACCGGACGCATCCGTGCATCGTGATCTGGTGCGGTGCGAACGAGCAGCACCCGCCGGCCGCGATCGACGCCGGGATCGCCGCGGCGGTGCGCGAGGAGGACGACGAGATCCTCTACCTGCCCGACTCGGCGGCCGGGTTCGTCTCCGGGCACGGGCCGTACTACTGGGTCGACCCGGTCAAGTACTTCGACGCGAACACCT
This sequence comes from Kribbella sp. NPDC005582, assembly GCF_040605415.1. Taxonomy (NCBI): domain Bacteria; kingdom Bacillati; phylum Actinomycetota; class Actinomycetes; order Propionibacteriales; family Kribbellaceae; genus Kribbella; species Kribbella sp. NPDC005582. Next base: position 705,835 of record NZ_JBEXCU010000001.1, on the reverse strand, counting down.
ACGACACCTTCAACTTCGGCTTCCACACCGAGATCGGGATGCCGACGATCCCGGTCGTGGAGAGCATGCGCAACCTGGTCGGCTCCGAGGATCCAGGCTGGCCGATCGGTACGCCGTGGTACCACCACGACTGGTCGACGCACGGCAACCAGCACCCGGAGACGTACCTCGGCGCGATCGACGAGCGGCTCGGAGCGTCGAGTGGGCTGGAGGAGTTCACCCGCAAGGCGCAGTTCGTGAACTACGAGAACATGCGGGCGATGTTCGAGGCCTGGAACGCGCATCTGTGGACCGACGCGTCGGCGCTGCTGCTGTGGATGTCGCACCCAGCATGGCACTCGACCGTGTGGCAGACCTACGACTACGACCTCGACGTGAACGGCAGCTACTACGGTGCGCGCAAGGGCTGCGAGGCGATCCACGTCCAGGCGAACCAGACCGACTGGACGACGGTCGTCCTCAACCACACCATCACCCCGTTGACCGCCACGGTGACCGCCGAGCTCTACGACCTGAACGGCGTACGGCTCGGGTCCCAGCAGCAGGCTCTGACCGTTGCCGCCAGCAACAAGGCGGACGGCTTCAAGGTGCCGTTCGGCGCGGAACTCCCGGCGCTGCACCTGCTCCGGCTCAAGCTGACTGATGCCGCTGGCAAAGTTCTGTCCGAGAACACGTACTGGCGCTACCGCAAGCCTGCCGACGTCCAGCGTCTCAACGCGCTACCCGCCGCGAAACTCGACGTACGGTCCACTGCCGGTCGCGGCAAGCTCACCGCCACCATCCGCAACACCGGCAAGACGGTAGCGGCGCTCACCCGCCTCTCCCTCCGCGACCGCGCCGGCAACCGCGTCCTCCCCGCGACGTACACCGACAACTACTTCTGGCTCCTCCCCGGCGAAACCCGCACGATCACCGTCACCACCCCAACCCCAACCTCCGCCCTCAAGCTCACCGCCACCCCCTACAACACCTGACCCACCTCGCACCCTCCTCCGCCCCGACCCGCACCCGCACCCGCGCCTCGCCCGAGCGCATTTGAACGGATATCCCCTCAATGTGCTGGTTCTCCCCTCAAATTTGGGGGGAGAAGGGTGCAATTCCGGGGATATCCGCTCAAATTGCGCGAGGGGAGGCGAGGGGAGGCGGGGTGGCGGGGGTGGGTTAGTAGGAGCGGGCTACGAACGCGGTCAAGCCGCGTTCGTTGTCTGCTGCCGGCAGGGTGCCGTCGGGGCGTTGAAGGCAGCGGACGGTGATGCCGGCGGTCGCCAGCCGGTCCTCGCCTTCCTCGCCGACGGCGTCGTACGGGAGGGTGGCCCAGCCGGTGGCGGCTGCTTCGACCGCCTCGTCGACGGTGCTGACCGCTGTGGTGCGCGCGGCGTGGCGAGCGGTCGCTTCGTCCAGCAGCCAAGTCTGGTCGGCGGACAAAGCCTCCGTCACGGTGGTGACCACGTCGGCCATTCCCACGGCCGACTTGGCTGACGCGCGGAGACGTCGTACGACGGTGGCGACGCCCGCGGCGAGGTCGCGCGGACCGATCTCGACGCGGAGCGGGACACCCTTGAGCTCCCAGTTGACCGCACGACGGCCGAAGGGCTGATCCGTGCGGTTGTCCAGGTGTACCCGAACACCGGCCGCCCGAAGTTCGTCGGCGAGCTGACCGGCGGCCGGCAGCGTCTCGTCCTTGACGGCCAGTACGACGACCTGGATCGGCGCGGCCTGCGGCGGAACGCGGAGTCCCGCGTCGTCACCGTGCACCATGATCAGCCCACCGAGCATCCGGGTCGAGCTGCCCCATGACGTCGTCCACGCCAGTTCGCGTTTGCCTTCGCGAGACAGATAGCCGATGTCGAAGGCGCGAGCGAAGTTCTGCCCGAGCTCGTGGGACGTGCCCATCTGCAACGCCTTGCCATCACCCATCATCGCCTCGAGCGCGATCGTGTTCACCGCACCCGCGAACCGCTCCCGCCGCGTCTTGCAGCCGACCACGACCGGAATCGCGAGTGTGTTCTCGACGACCTCGCGGTAGACCTCGACGGCGATCCGGGTCGCGTACGCGCGAGCCTCGGCGGCCGACGCATGTGCCGTATGCCCTTCCTGCCAAAGGAATTCGGTCGTCCGAAGGAAGGTCCTCGGGCGCAGCTCCCAGCGGACCACGTTCGCCCACTGGTTCAGCAGCAGCGGCAGATCGCGGTAGCTCTGGATCCACTTCGCCATCGACTCACCGATGATGGTCTCCGAGGTCGGCCGGATCACCGCGGGCTCCTCGAGTTGCTTGCCGCCGGCATGCGTGACGACCGCGAGCTCGGGGCTGAACCCCTCGACGTGCTCGGCCTCCCGCTGCAGATAGCTCTCCGGAATCAGCAACGGGAAGTAGGCGTTCTCCGCGCCCGCCGCCTTGATTCGCCGGTCCATCGCCGCCTGCAACAGCTCCCAGATCCCGTACGCATACGGTCGGATGACCATGGTCCCCCGCACCGGCCCGTTGTCGGCGAGCTCGGCTTTGGCAATCACGTCCTGGTACCACCGGGGAAAGTCCGTCGCCTGCGCCGCAAGCACGGATCGGGTCGCTGTCATGTCCGCCAGTGTAGGAACGCTTCTCCGTCCACGGCCACGCATTTGCTAGCCGTAGAGGTGCTGGTACTCCGCGGCTGCGCCGGCGTGCAGGGGGATCGGTGTGGTGACGACCAGGGACTGCAGATTCAGGTACTGCGCTCCGACGGCGGACGGTGGGACCAGGAGACGAGCCTGGCGGACCAGGGTGGTGGTGATCTCGCGGGCGACCGCGTTGGGGAGGTCTGGGCGGCAGAGCAGGAAGTTGGGAATGCCCAGTACGGCGACCGCGCCGGGTGCACGGTAGACGCCGGCCGGGACGAGGACGTCTTGGTAGACGGCACCAAAGGTACGGCGGAGTGGGGCGAGCCAGTCGCCGAGCGGCAGCAGGCGGATCGGGGTACTGCGACTGAGCTTGTCCAACGTGGTGGTCGGGACCCCGCCGGACCAGAACATCGCCGCAACTTCCTTGCCTGCAAGGGCGGTGGCGGCCTTCTCCAGCGGGAGGTGGTCCTGCGTGCAGTCGACTCGGGCTGCGGTGAGCAGGCGCGCGGCGGTGACGGCTGCTCCGGATCCCGCGGCGCCGGCGGAGATCGTCGTACCAGCTAGGTCGTGCAGGGACTTGTAAGGGCTGTCCGCGCGGACCACGCACTGCAGATAGTTCTCGTAGACGCGGCCGAGCGCGCGGATGGTCGGTCCCGAGGTGATGGCGTCCGCGAGGCTGAGAGCCAGATCGGTGTCCCGCGAGGCGAGCAGCCGGAGGTTGTCCGTGCTGCCGCCGGTCTTCCGGACCACCACCTCCCGAGCCACGCCGGCCACTCGCAGCTGAATCGCCAGCAACTGAGCGAACTCCAGGTAGAACCCACCAACCTCCCCAGCCGCAATCGTCAGCCGATCCACCGCCGGCCCCCGACCGCAGGAAGCGAGGGGGAGGGCCGCGGCGCCCAGCAGGACCATCCGCCGACTCACCCCCGCCCGACTCACGCCCCGCTCGCTCGGGGCTTCCATCCTCCCCACAACGTCCGACGTCAACATGGTGCCTCCGGCAACTGAATGGTGGCGGTGAGGCCGTGCGGGTCGGTGGCCGACAACTCGAGCCGACCGCCGATGGCCAGGGCAGTTTGTTCGGCGATCGCCAGGCCGAGGCCGGTGCCGACCGTCCTGCTAGGGCCGCGCCAGAAGCGTTGGGTGGCGAGCGCCAGCTCCGACGACGGAATGCCGGGACCGTCGTCGGCGATCTGCACGACAATGCCGTCGGCGCCCCGCAAAGACGAGACGGTGACAGTAGCGCCCGCGCCGGCGTACTTGATGGCATTGTCGAGCAGAACTCCGACCAGCTGGCCGAGGTCATGTTCGTCGACGGCGGCCACCAGCCCGGAAACAGCGTGCAGTTCTAGGGTGATGTCACCAGCCGTCGGTTGCCAGGCGTCGATCTCGTCCTGCAACACCGCCTCGACCAGGCAAGTCGCGGTGCTCGTGTCGGCCCGCCCATCAGTGATCCGGCTCTCGATCGCGGCCAACTTCAGCAACCCCGCCAGCACGTTCTCCAACCGCTCCAGATCGTGCTGCACATGCGCCAGCCCAGCGATCCCGGGGGCCAGAGCGTCCACCCGCAGCCGCAAGGACGCCAACGGATTCCGCAGCTGATGGGACGAGTCGGCAACCATCTGACGCTGTACGTCGATCGACCGCTGAACCGTCGCTCCCATCACCTCCACCGACCGCGCCAACCGCCGCAGCTCAGGCGGTCCACTCGCCTGCAGCGGCTGGTTCCACCCACCCGACCGGCCGAGCTCGACCACCGCGTCCTCCAGCTGACCCACCGGCCGAATCACCCAGCGAGCAGCCTTCGACGCCATGAACAGCAACAACAACTGTGCAGCCACGGCCGCCGCACAGATGACAGCCCAAGACCGCCGTACGTCGCTCAGAGCGGACCGCGCGTCGACCGCCAGCACCACCGCCCCCGCGTGCTCCTGCGGCGAACCGACCGGGGCCGCGATGAGGGTTCGGGACGAGGACCAGGGCCGCAGCGTGTCAATGGTGAGCTGCGGCAGATCCCGGGCCGCCAGCTCCGCAACAGCTCCCACACCAGGCGATGCCATCGTCAACCCGCCCGTCGATACCACGACATGTCCGGAAGCATCGGTGACCAGGACACCCTCGTCGTACAGCTCCTGGTGACGTTCAGCCTCCAGCAGGATTCCGCTGTAGTCGGCCCGCCCAGCCAACCCGGCGAAGCGATTCAGCGCAGTACTCCGGGTGAGCTGCAACTGCTGGGTGCGAGTGTCGGAAACCGAGTCCAGGAAGGGAATCACCAGCGCCGCGAGCAGCACGAACGAGACGACCGCCAGCACGCCCATCAGCCGCGCCCTCATGCTTCGAGCCGATACCCGAAGCGCCGGATCGTGGTGATCACCGGCCGGCCGAGCTTCCCGCGCAACTGGTGCAGATGGACGTCGAGCGCCTTCGACTTGGTGACGAACGCATCACCCCAGACCTCGTCCTGGATCAGTTCGCGGCTGACCGCCGTACCGGCTCGGCGGGCGAGGGCGGCCAGGATGTCGAACTCGATCGGCGTCAGGTGCAACACCGTCCCGTCGACGGTCACCTCCCGCAGTCCGAAGTCGATCCGCAGCCCACCCGCCTCGTACGTCGTACCGTCCGGAGCAGACCGGCGGTACCGGCGGGACGAGGCCTCGATTCGCGCGAGGAGCTCGGCCAGCCGGACCGGCTTGGTCAGATAGTCGTCGGCGCCGAGCCGCAACGCGAGCACGACCGAACGCTCGTCGTCGCGGGCGGTCAGCACGATCACGACCACGTCGTCGACCCGGCGGAGCTTGCGGAGCACCTCGAGACCGTCGATATCCGGCAGGCCCAGGTCGAGCAAAATGACCTGGGCCTCCGCGTGCCGGAGCAGAACGTCCTCGCCGCGGCCGACCAGCGTGACCTCGTGACCGTTGGCGCTCAGCACATCCCGCAGTGAACGACCGAGCGTCTCGTCGTCCTCGGCGATGAGTGTGCGCATTGGGTCATTGTGCCGTTGGTGTCCGCGGCCGGCCCACCGGGCGCGCGCTCGAGTGCTGGGCCTTCATCCGGCCGCGGGTCTCGGTCATGGTCAGGTAGACGATCAGGCTGACCAGCGCACAGCCGCTGACGTAGTAGTAGAACGACGACTCGTGCCCGGCGTCCTTGAGCCACAGCGCGACGTACTCCGCCGTACCGCCGAAAATCGCGACGGTGACGCCGTACGGCATGCCGACGCCGAGCGCGCGGATCGCCGTCGGGAACAGCTCGGCCTTCACGATCGCGTTGATCGAGGTGTACCCGCTGACGATGACGAGTCCGGCGAGCATCAGCAGGAACGCGGTCACCGGTGTCGCATCCTCGAGGGCGGTGAGGATGGGCACGGTGAGCAGCGTCGCGCCGGCGCCGAAGAAGATGAGCAGCGGCCGGCGACCGATCTTGTCCGAGAGCATCCCGCCGACCGGTTGCAGCAGCACGAAGAGCAGCAGGGCAAGGAAGTTGATCCAGGTGACCTGCGACTTCTCCAGCCCGGTCGTGTTCACCATGAACTTCTGCAGGTACGTCGTGAACGTGTAGAACGCGACCGTGCCACCGAGGGTCAGCCCGACGACCGTGAGCACCGCGCGCGGGTGCTTGGCCAGCTCCCGCAGCGAACCCTGCTTGAACGCGCGGTTCTTCGGCTGGGCCTCGAACTCGGCCGACTCGTCCATCGTCCGCCGCAACCAGAACACGATCACCGCGGCCACGGCGCCGATCACGAACGGGATCCGCCAGCCCCAGCTGGCCAGGTCCTGCTTGGACAGCGTCTGCTGCAGCGCGATCTGTACGGCGAGCGCCACCAGCTGACCCGACGCCAGCGTGACGTACTGGAAGCTGGAGAAGAACCCGCGCCGGCTGTCGGTCGCGACCTCGGACATGTACGTCGCCGAGGTGCCGTACTCACCGCCGACCGACAGGCCCTGCAGCAACCGTGCTGTCACCAGCAGCACCGGTGCGGCAGTACCGATGGTCGCGAAACCCGGCGTACAGGCGATCACCAGGGAGCCGGTTGCCATCAGCGTGACCGACAAGGTCAGAGCGGCGCGGCGGCCGTGCCGATCGGCGTACCGGCCGAGCAGGAAGCTGCCGACCGGCCGCATCAGGAACCCGACGGCGAAGACGCCCGCGGTGTTCAGCAGCTGGCTGGTCGCGTCGCCCTTGGGGAAGAACACCGGGGCGAAGTAGAGCGCGAACGCCGTGTAGACGTACCAGTCGTACCACTCGACCAGATTGCCCATCGAGCCTTTGAAGATATTGCTGACGACCCGTCGTGAATCCACGATGCCTCCTCGAACATGAAGTTGCCGCCACTCTCCGGGCAACGGAAAGTGGCGGCAACAGCACTCAAGGCATCCTTAACTCGCCTTAATTTAGAGCGAGGCGAGCGCGTCGTTCCAGGTCTTCGACGGGCGCATGATCGCGGCCGCCTTGGCCGGGTCGGGCTGGTAGTAGCCGCCGAGGTCGGCCGGCGAGCCCTGGACGGCGATCAGCTCGTCGACGATCGTCTGCTCGTTCGCGGCCAGCGTCTCGGCCAGCTTGGTGAACAGGGCGGCGAGCTCGGTGTCGTCGGTCTGCTGGGCCAGCTCCTGCGCCCAGTACAGCGACAGGTAGAAGTGGCTGCCGCGGTTGTCGATGCCGCCGACGCGACGGGTCGGCGACTTGTCCTCGTTCAGGAAGGTCGCGGTGGCCCGGTCCAGGGTGTCGGCGAGGATCTGCGCCTTGGCGTTACCGGTGGCCTGGGCCAGGTGCTCGAAGCTCGCGGCCAGCGCGAAGAACTCGCCCAGGCTGTCCCAGCGCAGGTAGTTCTCCTTGACCAGCTGCTGCACGTGCTTCGGCGCCGAACCGCCCGCGCCGGTCTCGAACAGACCGCCGCCGGCCATCAGCGGGACGACCGACAGCATCTTCGCGCTGGTGCCCAGCTCGAGGATCGGGAACAGGTCGGTCAGGTAGTCGCGCAGCACGTTGCCGGTCACCGAGATGGTGTTCTCGCCGCGACGGATCCGGTCCAGCGACAGCTTGATCGCGTCCACCGGCGCCAGGATTTTCAGGTCCAGGCCCTCGGTGTCGTGCTCGGTCAGGTACTTGGTGACCTTCGCGATGATCTGCGCGTCGTGGGCGCGGGTCTCGTCCAGCCAGAACACCGCCGGGTCGCCGGTCGCCCGGGCCCGCGTGACGGCCAGCTTGACCCAGTCGCGGATCGGGTCGTCCTTGGTCTGGCAGGCGCGGAAGATGTCACCCGGCTCGACATCCTGCTCCAGTACGACGTCTCCGGCGCCGTCGACGAGGCGGACGACGCCCGCGGCCGCGACCTCGAAGGTCTTGTCGTGCGAGCCGTACTCCTCGGCCTTCTGGGCCATCAGGCCGACGTTCGGCACCGAGCCCATGGTGGCCGGGTCGAAGGCGCCGTGCTCACGGCAGTCGTCCAGGACGACCTGGTAGATCCCGGCGTAGCTGCTGTCCGGCAGGACGGCCAGCGTGTCGGCCTCGGCGCCGTCCGGGCCCCACATGTGGCCCGAGCTGCGGATCATGGCCGGCATCGAGGCGTCCACGATCACGTCGGACGGCACGTGCAGGTTGGTGATGCCCTTGTCCGAGTCGACCATCGCGAGCTTCGGCCCGGCGGCGAGCTCGGCGTCGAAGGACGCCTTGATCGCGTCGCCCTCGGGCAGCTTCGCCAGTCCGGCGAGGATGCCGCCGAGACCGTCGTTCGGCGTCAGACCGGCCTTGGCCAGCGTCTCGCCGTACTGGGCGAAGGTGTTCGGGAAGAAGGCGCGGACCGCGTGACCGAAGACGATCGGGTCGGAGACCTTCATCATCGTCGCCTTCAGGTGCAGCGAGAACAGGACGTCGTCCGCCTTCGCCTGGGCGACCTTCGCGGTCAGGAACTCGCGCAGCGCGGCCACGTGCATGACGGAGGAGTCGACGATCTCGCCGGCCAGCACCGGAACGCTCTCGCGCAGGACGGTCGTCGTCCCGTCGGCGGCGACGTGCTCGATCCGCAGGGTGCCGGCGGCCTCGATCACGGTCGACTTCTCGGTCGAGCGGAAGTCGTTCTCACCCATGGTGGCGACGTTGGTCTTGGAGTCCGAGCTCCAGGCGCCCATCCGGTGCGGGTGCGCCTTGGCGTAGTTCTTCACCGAGGCGGGCGCACGGCGGTCCGAGTTGCCCTCGCGCAGCACCGGGTTGACCGCGGAGCCCTTGACCTTGTCGTAGCGCGCCTGGATCTCGCGCTCCTCGTCGGTCTTCGGCTCGTCCGGGTAGTCCGGCAGCGCGTAGCCCTGGGCCTGCAGTTCGGCGACGGCGGCCTTCAGCTGGGGGATCGAGGCGGAGACGTTCGGCAGCTTGATGATGTTGGCTTCCGGCGTCTTGGCCAGTTCACCGAGCTCGGCCAGCGCGTCCGCGATCCGCTGGTCCTCCTTCAGGTACTCCGGAAAGAGGGCGATGATCCGGCCCGCGAGCGAGATGTCGCGGGTCTCGACCCCGACACCGGCCTGCCCGGCGTACGCCTGGATCACGGGAAGGAACGAGTACGTCGCCAGTGCGGGCGCCTCGTCGGTGTGGGTGTAGATGATCGTCGAGTCAGTCACAGCCCCCACCTTAATGGGCCCCTGGTCCCGGCCTGCCCGCACGTGGGCAGGCTCACTCCACGTCGTCGGGGTGGGCGAGTGTGATTCCGGCGGCCATGGTGACCGCGCTGGTGAAGGTCAAGGTGTCGATCGGGGACGAGGCGGCCACCGTGGCACCGGTCAGGGCGGCGAGCCCCTTGGTCCCGTCCCAGGTGCAGTCCACGAACAACGCTCCCGCCGCCTTGACCTGGGAGAACTCCGCGCCGCTCAGATCGCACCGCCGGAAGACCGCCCCAGACAGGTCGGCTCCGACGAAGTCCGCGCTCAGCAACCGGCAGTCGGTGAACTCCACCTTCTGGAACTTCGCGAACCGGAACGACGCGTAGTCCAGCAGAGTGTCCCGCACGGTCGTGTGCTGCAGGCTCATCCCCGGTCCCGCGAACCCGGTCACCCGCGAGGAGACGATCGCCACCCGCGTCACGGCCGCATCCGGCCACCGCGCGTTCGCGACGTCACAGTGCAGCAGCTCGCTGTCGACCAGGCTCAGCTTCTCCAGATCCGACCCCGCCAGCTTGCTCCGGGTCAGCCGGCAGCCGCCGATCTCCAGATGCTCGGCCTCCAGATCACTCAGGTCGATGTCCTCCAGCCCCAGATCCAGCAACCGCGTCTCGTCCTCGATCTCCGCAGGCAGAACCGAGTCCAACTGAGCACGCAGCCGAGGCACAGCAATCTTCCGAGCAGCCATGCGAGAAACCTAACCGCCCCCGCCGACAACCGGATCCGCCTTTGATGGGTTGACCCACGAGGTTGCGGGTTCTGTACTCGCAGGCGGGTGCAGAACCCACAAGCTGATGGGTGAACCCATCAGATGGCGGTTGGTGGGGGCGGCGGTCGCCGGGCGCTTCCGGTGGGGACGTGGGTCAGGGGGTGCGGAGGGAGTGGGCGGCGGCGCCGATGATCGCGGAGTGCTCGGTGTCGGCGGTGGCGACGACGTCGAAGTCGAACACGTCGTGGACCAGGTCGAAGGCGCCGGAGATCGAGCCGCCGAGGACCGTGCGGGTCACCTGGAAGCGGTCGATCCAGGGCCGCAGCGCATCAGCCAGTACGGCGAAGCCCGCGCGAAGAGACTCGGACGCCGCCTGCTCGCCGGCGCGGGCGCGGTCCGCGATCTCCTTGACGCCGATTCCGGGCTCGGCGGATCCGGTGCGGGCGAAATAGCGCTGGAGCAGGGCTCGGCCGGAGATCGAGTCCTCGAGCGGGCGGCCGTCGTACTGGGTCAGGTAGAGCTCGCCGCCGGGCGGGACGTCGCCGCCTTCGCGGACCACCTTGCCGTCGGCGAGGAACGCCGTACCGATGCCGGTGCCGACGGTGACCCCGGCGCAGCGCTCGACGCCGCGGGTCAGGCCGGCGGTCCACTCACCGACGGCGAAGGCCTCCGCGTCGTTGACGAAGACGAGCCGGTCCAGCCCGAGCTCGGTCCGCAGGGCCGCGCCGAGCTCGAAGCCGTAGAGCGCGTCGAACTTGGTCTGCCCCTGGTACCAGCCGACCCCGGTGGTGTAGTCGAACGGCCCCGGTATCGCGATTGCCAGCCCGGTGACGCAGGGCAGCTTGCGAGCCGCTGCCGCTAGCTGCGCGACCACCGCCTCGGCCGCCTGCTGCGAGGCCAGGTCGACCCGCTCCACCACCTCGACCCGCCACCCGTCCGGCGCTACCACCGCCGCGGTGACGTGACTTCCTCCGACCTCCAGAACCGGCACATGCATGCCGCCATCATCCCTGAGATCGGATCACCGACATCGGATCTCTGCCGCGATCACCACGTGCCGGCGATGACCCGGAGTCCGGAAGCTGTGAAGGTGGTCACCGACACCGACGGGCGGTAACCCGGCCACGGCGCGTTCTCGACGGTTCGGTAGAGGTAGTACGTCCCGCCGATCGTGGCGGTGCTCGGGTCCGACGGCGCGCTGAACTCATAGCTCGCGGCGTCCTGCTTGGTGGGGTTCAGGAAGGTCACCACCTTGACGACGACCGTCGCGTCGGGCTGGTACACCCGGCCGTACACCGAGGTCACACTGGTCTTCGCGTCCACCCTGCTCTTGCGGACCAGGATGCCGTTGCGCTGGCCCAGCGGCAGATCACCGGACGGCGGATCCGGCTGGGTGACGCAGTAGGCGACCCGATCCGGGTCATTCGGATCACGCCGCAGGGAGGCCGAGCCGTAGTCGTCGGTCAGATTCACGATCGCCGGCCAGGTCCAGGAGTCCTTGCCCAGCCGGCGTCCGTTCGAGGTGTCGCACTGCTTGTACGCGTCCTGCGACCGCCCCGGCAGGCCGGCCACCGGCGCCTCGTCCTCGGGCAGGAACAGGCCGACCCCAGCGGTCAGTACGACGAGAGCCGTCAGCACGGTGGCGGCGACCCCGAGGTTGCGGACCCGGTTGCGCCGCCGGCCGGCGGCGAGGATCGCGGCCGGGTCGGGGGCGAAGTAGTGGTCGGACCGGTCGCTCTCCTGGTCCATCAGGGCCTTGAGCTCTCGGGTCATGTCAGCCTCCCCGCCCCGGCGAGTTCGGAGAAGTGGGCCAATGCGGGATTCTCGCGCAGCTTCTCCAACGCACGCAGGGTCTGGCTCTTGACCGTTCCGGGACGGCAGTCGAGGGCCAGGGCGGTCTCTTCGACGGACAGTTCGTCGAAGTACCGCAGGACGACACACGCGCGCTGACGAGCCGGAAGGGTGGCGAGGGCCTGGGTGATCACGAGCCGGTTCTCCAGGACTCCGAGAGGATCGGAACTGTCCTGCTCAGCGGTGAAGTAGGTGTCACCGCCGACCACCTCCTGACTCGACTTCCGACGCAGCCCGTCCATGGTGGTCGAGACGACCACCTTCCGGGCGTACGCACTGACACTGCCCTTGCGCTGGATCCGGCTCCAGATCCGGTACAACCTGATCAGCGCCTCCTGGGTCGCGTCCTCGGCCCGTCGCCAGTCTCCGCACAGCAGGTAAGAGGTCCGGCACAGAGCGTTAGCTTGGTGGCGCACGAAGTCGACATAGTCCTGTTCGTCGGAACTTTTCACGCGTCCTCCACCCCTCCCCGCACCAAACGTGCCGCCCCCCGGCTTCGGTTGCACGATGCGGCACACTTTCTTTCGTGGCTGAACTCATGGTCGACGGCGTGCGGGTCACCTACCACGTCCACGGCACCGGACCTGTCTGTATTGCCCATTCGGGCGGACCTGGCATCCACTGGCCCTACCTGCGGATGCCGTACCTCGAGGACCGGCTGACGATGGTCTACCTCGAACCGGTCGGTACCGGGAGCTCCGATCTGCTGCCGGGCGGCGACTACTCGATGGAGGTCTACGCCTCCTTCGTCGCGAAGCTGGCCGAGCACCTGGGGGAGTCCGAGGTCTTCCTGGTCGGGCACTCGCACGGCGGATTCGTCGCGCTGCAGACCGCGCTGGACTTCCCCGAGCGGCTGCGCGGGGTGATCGTCTACGACTCGATGGCGTACAACGGGCCGGAGCTCGGCGCCCAGGCCTTCGCCAACATCGAGAAGTACGTCGCCTCCCGGCCGGCCGGGGACGCGCTCGCCACTCAGGTGCTGGACGCGTGGAACGCCTCGCCGGAGAGCCACGACGAGCAACTCGACGTGCTCGGCCGGCTGTTGCCGGTCTACTTCAAGGATTTCGAGGCGATCGATCCGCAGCTCACCGAGTGGAAGAAGCTCGTCGACATCACCATCGATCCGAACCGCCAGAGCGACCAATGGGACATTCGCCCACGGCTCGCGGAGATCGCCGTACCGACGTTGGTGATCGTGGGCGTCGCCGACTTCATCTGCCCGCCCAACTCGGCGCAGGAGCTGGCCGACGGGATCCCGGGCGCGGAGCTGGTGGTACTGCAGGAGAGCGGTCACTTCGGTCACGTCGAGGAGCCCGAGGTCTTTCGCGACGCGGTTGTGCGGTTCGTCGACACCCACTGAGGAACCGCTCCCCGAGCTGCGATCGTAGAGTTGATGCGATGACTCGGTGAGGGGACGGACACGTGCGCGCGCAAGCCGGTACGACGTCCGCGGTAGCGGCGCTCAGCGTCGTCGTCGCGGTAGCCGGTCACGTGCTTGCGGGTGGCGGTCCGGTCCCGGCGGTCGTGGTTGCGCCGTTGCTGGCGTTGACGGGTGTCTGCTGGTTGCTCGGTGAGTACCTGGCGGACGAGCCGGTGCTGGTGGCCGTCGTACTGGGTGCGGTGCAGCTGTTGGTGCACGTGACTCTGGATTCGGCCCACCACTCGATGGCGATGCCGATGGCGATGGGCGGCAGCGTGGTGATGACGCTGACGCATCTGACCGCCCTGGGCGTCGGGGTGCTGGCGGTTGCCCGCGCGCAGGAGTGGGGCCGGCGGGTGATCGGGATCCTGGCGCGGTTGTGGCCGGTGCTGCCGGTCGTCACGGTGGTTCGGCCGCAGAGCGCCGTACTGGTGGCTGTGTGGCCGACGCAGCCGGTACGGCGGTGGGTCGGGTCGAACGTTTCGCGGCGGGGACCGCCCGGGGTGGATCCAGTGCCGCTCTGACCGGCCGCGTCGTCGCGGTCGGGTTCATCCCGTGTGACCGCGAAAGGTTTCCCCATGTCCAAGAAGCTCTTCCTCCGGGCCGGCGCGATCGCCGCCGCATCCACGCTGGTCCTGGCCAGTGCGGCCGGGTCCGCGTCGGCGCACGTCACGGTGTCGTCGCCCGATGCCAAGCCCGGTGGGTACGCGAAGCTCGTCTTCCGGGTGCCGACCGAATCCGACGACACCTCCACCACCAAACTCGTCGTCTCGCTGCCCAAGGACCACCCGTTCGCCCATGTCGGTGCGCAGGTCAAGGAGGGCTGGAAGGTCGAGAAGACCACCGAGAAGCTCGCCGCTCCGGTGAAGGTCGGCGACGTCACGCTGTCCGAGGCGATCACCACGGTCACCTGGACGGCGCTGAAGGGTGGGATTCCGGCGAACGACTTCGACGAGTTCGCGCTGTCCGTAGGACGGCTGCCGGAGAAGGTGGACGCGCTCAGCTTTCCGGCGATCCAGACCTACAGCGATGGTGAGGTGGTCAAGTGGGATGCGCCTCGGACGGAAGGCGCCGACGAGCCCGAGCATCCGGCCCCGACGCTGAAGCTCGCCGCCGCGATCACTCCGGTTGCCGCGAGTACTCCTGAGAAGGAAAGTTCGTCGGATCCGTTGGCTCGCGGTCTCGGTGGAGCCGGCCTGCTGCTCGGGTTGATCGGGCTCGGCCTCGGTCTGCGCCCGCGCAAGGCTGCCGAGAAGGTGCAGTCGTAATCGTGCGTCGTCTTGTTGCTGTTCTGATGGCGGCGCTGCTGGCCCTGGCGTTCTCCGCCGGGCCGGCGGCGGCGCACGCCAAACTCGAGTCGATGACGCCGGCCGACGGTTCCTCGATGCCCGCCCCGCCCACCAAGGTCGTGCTCACCTTCAACGAGCCGGTCGGCAGCAACGGCACCCAGATCCAAGTGAAGTCCCCGGCGGGCGTGAACGTTGCCACCGGCAATCCCCAGGTCATCGACAACACCGTCACCCAACCGGTCGGCGCGATGATCGAAACCGGCCGCTACCAAGTCGAAGCCCGCGTGGTCTCCGCCGACGGTCACCCCATCACCATCGCCGCCGCCTTTACCATCACCCACGCCGGCCACGCCCCCGACGCACCCGCGGTGGACCCCACCGCCCCACCCCCCAACAACTCCAACACAGTCACAGTCGTGGCGATGTGCCTGGTCATGCTGGTGGTCGTAGCCCTGGCCATCGTCATAGTCCGCCGCCGCCCAGCCCAATGAGCAAGAACGAGAAAGATCCGCAGGTGGCGGGGAGCGAGGCGCACGCGCGATCGCGTGGCGCTCGCCTGTTGGTGGTCGGCGGCGGGATCGCGGCTGTTGTGGTGATGGTGGTCGCGTTGGTGGCTGCCGGCGGAGCACCGGAACGCGCTCCTGACGGTTTGCTCGGAGCTGGATTGCCTTTGTCCTGGGCGGTTCCTGGGTTTCGGTTGGTGGCTGATGGGGCGGCGATCTGGGTTGCCGGCGCTGCACTGACCGGCGCATGGTTGCTTCCAGCAACGGCTTTGAAGGTTTGTCAGGATGCGGCGATCGTGGCCGGCGTATGGGCCGTTGCGAGCATTGGCGGTCTGGTCGCGTCGGCGGTCGTGATTCTCGGGATTCCGCTGTCGCATCTCGGAGAGCATGCCGCGATCGCCGGTGGGCTGACTCAGGTGCGGGCATTGGCCGTCGTCGTCGCACTGACCGCCGTACTGGCTGTTGTGCTCAGTGGAGTCCGCACTGTCCGTGGTGCCCGAGTTGCCTTGGGGTTGACCGCGGTCGCGCTGATTCCACCGTTGCTCACCGGCCACGGCGCGATCGAACGCACGAGCATCTGGTCGGTCACCGCCACCGCCTCACTCGTCCTGCACGTGTTCGCGGCGACCGCCTGGATCGGCGGACTGGCCGGCGTACTGCGGTATGCCCGCGACCGAGCCGCGGTCGAGCGCTTCAGCACCCTCGCCTTGGGCTGCGCGATCGCGATCGGCAGCACCGGCCTGCTCACCGCCGAGATCCACCTCGGCGGTCGCGCCGACGGCTGGGCCCTGATCACCCAATGGGTAACCACCGGGTACGGCGCTCTGGTGTTCGCGAAGGCGGTCGCGTTCGCGGCACTCGTCTACATCGGCTGGCGGCACCGGCGCTCGACGTTGCCCAGGCTCTCGACCGGAAACCCAGCCGCCTTCCGCCGCCTGGCGGCGACCGAGCTGATCCTGATGGCCGCCACCGTCGGCCTCGCCGTGGCACTCTCCCGAACGCCATAACGCGCGTACTCGGTGATATGTCAACAGATGTCCGTACACTGGGTGGATGACGGAACCACGCTGGCTGGACGCGCGCGAGGCGCATCTGTGGCAGGCGTACCGTGACACCCAGCGTGAGCTGACCCGGGTCCTCGAAGGCCGGCTGATCAGCAACTCCGGTCTGTCCGGGGCGGACTACGCCCTTCTGCACCCCCTCTCGAGCGCGGAGGGCGGCGTACTGCGGACGCGCGATCTCGGCCGTTCGGTCGGGTGGGAGCGGAGCCGGTTGTCGCACCAGGTCAGCCGGATGGAGAAGCGCGGGCTGGTCTGCCGTGAGGAATGCGCCGCGGATGCGCGCGGCTCGATGGTCCGGCTGACCGAGCTCGGCCGGAAAGCGATCGAGGCGGCCGCGCCGGACCACGTCGCGGCGGTTCGGACCTACTTCTTCGACCACCTGAGCATCGACGAGCAGAAACAACTCACCGTCCTGCTCGACCGCGTGCTGAGCGGGATCCCCACCCCGGCCTTCCCGGCCGCGGAGTGCGACGACCCCGCCGTCGACTGTACCTGAAAACCATCCTTGGGTTGACATGTCATCCCAACCGGGTATTTTGGTGACGTATCACCAAACTTTCTCTCGTGAAGGAATCTCATGCCCAAGATCGCGATCATCCTCGGCAGCACCCGACCGGGCCGGAACGGCGAAGCCGTCGCCCACTGGGTGCTGGACCGCGCCAAGCAGCGCAGTGACGCCGAGTTCGAGCTGGTCGACATCGCCGAGTACCAGCTGCCGCACCTGGACGAGGCGATGCCGCCGTCGATGGGGCAGTACACCCAGCCGCACACGCTGGCCTGGGCCGAGAAGATCGCGTCGTTCGACGGCTTCGTCTTCGTCACGCCGGAGTACAACCACTCCACCTCGGGCGCGCTCAAGAACGCCATCGACTTCCTCTTCGCGGAATGGAACGACAAGGCGGCCGGCTTCGTCAGCTACGGCGCTGTCGGCGGCGCCCGCGCGGTCGAGCACCTGCGTCTGGTGATGGCCGAGCTCAAGGTCGCCACGGTTCGCGCGCAGGTCACGCTCGCGCTGGCCACCGACTTCGAGAACTACTCGAAGTTCACCCCGCTCCCGCACCAGGAGCCGGCCCTCGATGCCACCCTCGACCAGGTGATCAGCTGGTCCAACGCCCTCGCCACCGTCCGCGAGCCTGCCGCAGCTTGAGGTGAACTGCGCTAGGTGGTGATTTTTCGTCGTGTGGCGCCGAAAAATCACCGCCTAGTGCGGATGGGGAGGAGTGGACACGCCGTTACGGAGAGCAGTCGGCGGGGGCGGCGGAAAGAATGAGGGCGTCCCGTTCAGATGCGCGCTGAATTGACAATCGTTTTCACTAACGTGAGGATGGTGCGCGTGTCCGATGCGCTGAATCGACGAAGTTTTCTAGGGCTCGCCGGTGCGCTGGGGGTGGCGGCGGTGAGTGGTTGTGGTGGCGGCAGTACGGCGTCGTCGCAGCCCAAGGCTGGTGGCCGGCTACGCGCCGTGTACGCCGGCGGCGGGGCGAAGGAGGTGCTCGACCCGCATGTCCAGAGCCTGTTCGTGGACATCGCCCGGCACAAGGCGATCTACGAGAAGCTCGTCGAGCTCGGTCCCGATCTGAAGCCGGTACCGCGGCTCGCGGAGAAGTGGGAGCACGACGGCAAGGCGCTGACCTGGCGGTTCTCGTTGCGGGAGGCAACGTTCCATGACGGCAGCAAGCTGACCGCCGAGGATGTGCTCTACAGCCTCGCCAGGATCGCGGATCCCGCCGTACCGGATCGGGTGGCGCAGTCGTCGCTCGCGACGCTCGACCTGCGCCGGTGCAAGGCGGTCGACCCGCGGACGGTCGAGCTCGTGCTCGCCGCGCCGAATGCTGAGTTTCCGGCGTTGCTGGCTGGGATCGGTACGCAGATCGTGCGGGACGGGTTCAAGGATCCGACCGAGCCGGTTGGCACCGGTGCGTTCAAGTTCGTCTCGTTCGAGGCAGGGCGATCAATGGTCGCCAGCCGGTACGACGACTACTGGGACGGCGCCGCGCGGATCGAGGAACTGCACGTGCTGTCGGCCGATGCCGAAGCACGGGCGAACGCGGTCCAGGGCGGACAAGCGGAGTACGCGAACGACATGACCGCGACCTTCGCGCGGACCGCCGAGGCGGGGAAGTCGGTGCGGATCGTGGCCGCGAAGGCGAGCACGATGCAAGCGTTCGTGATGAAGGTCGACCAGGCGCCGTTCGACAACCCCGATGTCCGGCTGGCGTTCAAGCTGCTGGCTGATCGGCAGCGGCTGGTTGACGTCGTACTGGCCGGGCGCGGCACGGTGGGAAACGACCTGTTCGGCAAGGGATTCCAGTACTACCCGGACGCGCTGCCGCAGCGGGAGCGGGATGTCGCCGAGGCCAAGGCGCTGCTGAAGAAGGCCGGCCTGGTCAACAAGGAGATCGAGATCTTCACCGCCGATGCGTCGGCCGGGTTCGTCGAGGCGGCGACGTTGTTCGCCGAGCAGGTGGCGGAGGCCGGAGTCAAGCTGAAGGTGACCACCGGCAGCCCGCAGACCTACGCGAAGGACCTGCTCACGAAGGGTGCCATCGGCAACCACCGGTCGGGCGCGATGCCGATCCCGCAGTACGTGGTTGACCGGCTGCTGTCGAAGTCGCCGTTCAACGTGACGCACTGGCGCAAGCCGGCCTTCGACGCGGCGTTCGCGGCGGCGCAGGTGCAGACCGACGAAGCGGCCCGATCGGCCAAGTACGGCGAGCTTCAGCGGACCCTGCACGACGAGGGCGGAATACTGGCCTGGGGTCTCCCGGACTACCTGGTCGCAGTCTCGCCGAAGGTCCAGGGGGTGCAGGCGGTGCCGCCGAACACCGTGGACTTCGGCCGGTTCGACAAGGTGTGGCTGGCCTGAATGCGGTCGTACGCCGCTGGACGGGCCGCACTCGCCGTCCTCCAGCTCGCGGTGCTGTCCGTGCTGGTCTTCGTGCTCACCTCGTTGCTACCGGGGGACGCGGCGGACCTGCGATTCACCGAGACGCTCTCACCTGAGCAGGTCGCGCGCTTGCGCGAGCAGCTCGGGCTGGACCAACCTGCACTGGAACGCTTCCTGCACTGGTTCGGTGGCGTGCTGACCGGCGACCTCGGTACGTCGCTCATCAGCGGCGGGCCGGTGAGCGCGATCGTGCGGGACTCGGTCGGGGCGACGCTGGTGTTGACCTTGGCGACGCTCGCCGTGGTGATCCCGCTGGCCGTCGCCCTGGGCATCTTGATGGGGACGCGGGAGAACGGCCGGATCGATCGAGCGATCACCTCGGTGACACTGGCGCTGAGTGCGATCCCGGACTTCGTGATCGCCGTTGTGTTGGTTGCGGTCTTCTCGCTCAAGCTGGGTTGGCTGCCGGCGACGTGGATCGGCAGTTCGCTGCTCAGCTCGCCGGTGCTGCTGGTTCTTCCGGTGTCCGTGCTGTTGGGACGGACCGTTTGCCTGTTGTCGCGGCAAGTTCGCGCCGGCACGATCACGGCGCTGAACGCGGACTACGTCGTACAGGCTCGTCGGCTCGGGGTGCCGCGGGCGCGGTTGCTGTTGCGGCACGTGCTGCCGAATGCCGCCGTACCGGGGGTGCAGGAGCTCGCGCGGACGGGTGACACGCTGCTCGGGGGAGTGCTGGTGGTCGAGGCGATCTTCGCCATTCCCGGCTTCGCCACCGCGCTGGTGGATGGGGTCGAGACCCGCGACATCCCCACCGTCCAGGGCCTCACGCTCGTCCTGGCCGTCGCGGCCTTGCTGATCAACCTGGCGGCCGACCTCGTCTGCAACCGCCTGGTCCCGAGAACCGAGCTCCTCCGATGAGAGCGCGACGGTGGTTGCCGGTGGCGATCCCGGCGGTGCTCGTCCTCGTGCCCCTCCTGGTAGCGATCGTCGGGCCCATGATCTCGCGTCGAACCACGCCGGGGCTGCCGTATTCCGGTGCGGGCGTGCTGGGGACCGACGGGTTGGGGCGGGACGTTCTCGGGTTGTTGCTGGTTGGTGGGCGAACGGCGCTCGGGATGGCGTTCGGCGCGGTGCTGATCGCTTATGCGGTCGGCGGGCTGATCGGCTTGGTGGCCGCGTCGACCCGGCATCGCTGGCTCGATGAGCTGCTGATCCGGCCACTCGACGTACTGCTGCCGTTGCCGTCCCTGCTGGTGATCAGCGTGGTCGCCGTCGGTTGGCAGGCGTCGGCGCCGGCGATCACACTGGCCGTTGCCATGGTCAACGTCCCGACCGTCGCCCGCCTGGTGCGTGCAGCCGCACTGGACGCCGCGAGCTCGCCAGTGGTCGAGGCGCTCCGGATGCAGCGCGAGTCTTGGGCGACCATCCAGCTCGGGTACGTCGGCCGTGCGGTCATCGGGCCGGTCGCAGCCGACCTCGGTACCCGCATCACGCTGGCTGTCTTCCTGGTCGCCTCGGTCAACTTTCTCGGTCTCGGCTTGAGCCCCACCGCTTCGGACTGGGCTGTCAGCGTCTCCCGGAACCGCGAAGGACTCCTCCTGCAACCCTGGTCAGTACTTGCTCCCGCGATCTTGCTGGTCTCCTTCACTCTCGGCTTCAACCTGCTGGCCGACCGCCTCGTCCACCACACCCGCCGCCTGGCGGTGGGTCGCGTATGAGCGAACGCGAAGGTAGTCCGGAGAGAGGCAGCGCGGCTCCTGTCGCTCGCGTTCGGGGGTTGGGGGCTCGTGCCGGGTCCGCGGTGTTGGTGGATGGTGTGAGCTTCGACGTGTTCGCCGGCGGGGTGACCGCGCTGGTGGGCGCATCTGGGTCCGGCAAGACCACCTCGGCGCTCGCTTTGCTGGGGGAGAGTGGGAACGGCGTCCACCTGACGGGCGGCGTGGTTGTCGATGGCGAGACCGTTGTCGACAGCAATGGAGTCACGACTGCAGCCGGACGCCTCCGGGGGCGCGTGGTCGCGTACATGCCGCAGCATCCCGGCAGCGCGCTCAACCCGGCCCGCCGCGTGGGCGCCACTCTGCGCGAGCTGGAACGCCTGCACCATCCCGGTCAAACGGTCGTGCAAGACGCACTCCGCGGAGCTCAGCTCCCCGGAGATCGGGAGACACTCAGACGATTCCCGCATCAGTTCTCCGGCGGACAGCGGCAGCGAGTCGCCTTGGCGCAGGCGTTGACCTGCCGGCCGAAGGTGCTCGTCCTCGACGAACCGAGCACCGGCCTCGACTCGATCACCCGGCTCCAACTCGCCGGCGAACTACGAGAGCTCGCCGAACAAGGCCTCGGGATTCTGTTGCTCAGCCACGACCTGGGCCTGGTCCGCGAGCTCGCCACACACGTCGTCGTACTCAACGCAGGCCGCGTGGTCGCCGCCGGCAGCACCGATGTCCTCCCGCA
Source organism: Kribbella sp. NPDC005582 (assembly GCF_040605415.1). Lineage (NCBI taxonomy): Bacteria > Bacillati > Actinomycetota > Actinomycetes > Propionibacteriales > Kribbellaceae > Kribbella > Kribbella sp. NPDC005582. Next base: position 684,422 of record NZ_JBEXCU010000001.1, on the reverse strand, counting down.
AAGCTGGGAACCGCATCCCGCGGGAACCACCGCCCCCAGCAAACCGTTGCTCCAGGCAATGAACCTCTCCGCGTCGATCCGGCCACGAGGCCGGATCCCGGTCCTGCACGGGATCGATCTCACCGTCGACACAGGCCGCAGCATCGGCGTCGTCGGCCGCTCCGGCAGTGGCAAGACGACACTCGCCCGCTGCCTGGCCGGCCTGCACGAACGCAGTACCGGCCAGCTCCTGCTCGACGACGAACCACTCCCGGTCCTCCGCAAGCGCACCCGCGAGCAGAACCGCCGCGTCCAATACGTCTGGCAGGAAGTCCGCGGCTCGTTCGACGAGCGCCGCCCGGTCGACCAGCAAGTTGCTCGAACAGCCCAACGCCTCCGGGGACTCGCGCCGGATCGCGCCCAAGTCGAAGCGGTCGCCACCCTGGCTCGCCTGGGCGTCTCCGCGATGACCGCAGCCCGCCCACCCAGCCGCCTTTCCGGCGGCGAACTACAACGCGCGGCCCTGGCGCGAGCGGTCCTGGCCGAGCCCGACGTACTGATCTGCGACGAGATCGCCACCGCACTCGACGACGACGGTACGGCGCTCGTCGTCGACCTGCTCGCCGAGCTGACGACCCGCGGTACGGCGCTGGTCTGGATCGGCCACGATCTCGGGCTGGTCGCGGCGGTCACCGATCACGTGCTGGTGATCGACGACGGCCGGATCGTCGAACAAGGTCCGCCGGCGACGGTGATGACCGATCCACAGCATGAACTGACCCGGCGGCTGGTGAGCGCGGCCCGCCTCGGTCGGACCGAACCTCCGCCCGCGTTGCCCACTGCCGACACAAGGAGCGAACCGCGGCGATGAAGTCTGCGCGACTGCACGACCACCTGGCGGAGGCGATCAAGGACCCGGACCCGATCAGGGTCGGGGACGACCTGATCTGCCTGCGGTTCGAGACCATGAAGGTGTACTCCGCGCTCGGCGCTGTCCGGCATCTGCTGGAGACCGGCGTCGTCCGGCCCGGCGACACGCTGATCGACAGCTCGAGCGGCATCTACGCGCACGCGCTCGCTCTGGCTTGCCATCGGTACGGGATGCGCTGTCACATTGTCGGCTCGACCACGGTCGACCGGACGCTCAAGATCCAGCTGGAGATCCTCGGCGCGACTGTCGAACAGGTCCCGTCGTCGAACAACCTGCACCTGGACCAGAACCTCCGCGTCCGCCGGATCGGCGAGATCCTGCGCGACAACCCGACGTACCACTGGATGCAGCAGTACCACGACGACATCCACTACCTCGGGTACGGCGCTGTGGCCGACCTGGTCGCGGAGCTGGTGCCGGACGGGCCGCTCTGCCTGGTCGGCGGCGTCGGCACGGGCGCGTCGACCGGCGCGATCGCGGAGTATCTGCGCAACCGCGGCCGGGACGTGAACCTGGTCGGCGTCCAGCCGTTCGGGAGTATCACCTTCGGCGCCGGGCACACCCGGGACCCGGAGATGATCATCGCCGGAATCGGCAGCTCGATCGAGTTCCGCAATGTGCGGCACGAGCTCTACGACCGGCTGCACTGGGTGTCGTTCGACTATGCGATGTCGGCGGCGGTCGACCTGCTGCGGACCTCCGGCGTCTTCGCCGGGCTGTCGGCCGGCGCGGCGTACCTGACCGCGCTGTGGGAACACACCTGCGACAGCGGCCGGACGCACGTCTTCCTCGCCGCCGACACGGGCACCCGGTACGTCGAGTCCGCTTTTTCCCGTCATGCCGAGGCGTTGCCGATGGCATCGATGCGGCCCCGCGAGATCGACTCGCTGGACGAGCTGGCCGTGCCGTGGTCGGCAATGTCCTGGGATCGCCGGGAACCGGCCGCGACCCTCCGCGAGGAGCTTCCATCCGCGACCCCGTCGCATTAATGTCGGACAGGTGACGGGGTATGTCCTACTGCAATCGTTGTTCACGGCCGCTGAGGTCGAGCGCCTTCGGGGCGTGGCCGAGCAGGTTCACGCCGAGGTCGTCGCCGCAGCCGAGGCGGGTGAAACCGACGTGACCGTGTGGCCGGACGGACACCGGCTGGAGGCGGTGCGCGGTACGACGATCCACTGGGAGCCGGACGCGGTCGGGAAGGCGGTCCGCAGTCTGTCGCCGGTGTCGCAGCTGCACCCGGCGCTGGACGAACTGTGGGGCGAGCCGCGACTGGTCGAGCCGATGAGTTCGTTGATCGGGGCAACGGTTGGCCCGTTCGTCGCGAAACTCAACTTCAAGCGGGCCGGGGCCGGCTCGGCGTTCGCCTGGCACCAGGACTTTCCGTACTGGTACTGCTGTGCCGGTGATGCCGCCTACGACATCGCCACCGCGATCGTCATGCTCGACGACAACACCATCGCGAACGGCGCCCTGACGCTCATCCCCGGAAGCCCGGCCGAAGGCCCGGCACGTCGCGACCCGCACGATCCGACCGGCCTCCTCGTTGACCCGACGGCGGTCGACGCCACGCGCGCGGTGACTGTCGAGGCTCCGGCCGGTTCGGTTCTCGCGTTCCCCGGCCTGATGGTGCACCGGTCGGCTCCCAACCGCACCGCCACCGATCGTCGATCCCTTCTGTACTGCTTCCAGCCTGCCGGTCGTCCCGAACTGTCGGCCCTCACCTATGACCCCGAGAGATTGGCCCGCCTGCCATGACCGTTTCCGAACTCACCCAATCCGTGCTGGACGGCGCCCACGGACCTGATCCCGCGACGCTGTCCGTGACGAGCGCGTTCTGGTTGCACAACACCACCCGGCTGCCCGGTGTTGACGTCACCTATCGCAACTACTACGTGCTCCTGCGAGTTGGTGAGGTCTTCGGCGCGTGCTCGTTCGAGGCGGGCGAGCTCGAACCGGAGTACTGCGCGGACACGTCCGGTCGCACGCTGGCCGACGTACTGCGGTCCGACGATCCGTTGCCGGTGCGCATCGCCGCACTCGACGCTTATCTGGCCGCGGTCGAACCGCACCACCTGGCAGCGCAGGCCGAGGAGATCATCCTTCCAGCCGGTACGCCGGATGTCCGGGCCCGTGCTCGTGATGCCGCCGTCGCCGGCTTGCTCGATGTTGCCGAGGGCACCAAAGTCGCCTTGATCGGCGTGGTGAACCCACTCGTCGACGCGATCACGGATCGCGGCGGCGTATGTCTACCCTGCGATTTCAACCTGCGCGAGACCGCCTCCGGGCTAAGAGTCACCCGCGACATGCTCGAAGTCGTCGACGCGGCCGACGCCGTGGTCGCCACCGGGATGACGCTGTCCAACGGGTCGTTCGACACTCTGCTCACTCGTTGCCGCGAGCAATCGAAGCCGCTCGCGATCTACGCTCAGACCGGAAGCGCCGTCGCTCGCGCTTTCCTCGGTTCCGGCGTTACCGCTCTTTCTGCCGAACCCTTCCCCTTCTCGCAGTTCTCCGCCCGCCCCACGTCCCTCTACCGTTACAGGACAGAGCTATGAGCACCCCTACGACCTCCCTGCATGTTGACGAAGTGCCGAGCGATTGGCGGATGGCACGGCGGTTGTGGCCGTTCCTGCTCGCCTCGACGGTGAGCCTGATCCCGTTCACCGTGTTCGGCATGTACCTGGTGCCGATCGCGGCGGCGGCCGACGGCAAGGTGGCGGAGATCGGCGGGCTGCGGGGGCTCGGTGGTCTGGCTGCTTTGATCGTCGGGTTCGCGCTCGCGCCGCTGATCGACCGGTTCGCCCGTGAGCTGGTCGCAGCCGGTGGGCTGGCATTGCTCGGCGTCTCCGCGCTATTAGGTGCTATTGGCAACGTGTTTGCGCTGGCCGCGTTCTGCCTGCTGATCGGTGCGTCGACGTCGATCCTGGCGCCGTCGATCGGCGCGGCGGCGGCCGACCGGTTCCGGTCGCCGGCCGCGGCGGGGCGGGCGGCGACGCTGGTCTCCGCGACCACTTCGGCGATGGCGATGCTCGCTGCGCCGGTGCTCGCCGTACCGGGGATGTGGTGGGGCTGGCGGGGCAACCTGATCGCCGCCGCCGTGATCTCGCTGGGTCTGTCGGCGGCGTTCTTCTGGCGCGGTCGCGGGCGGAAGGCGCCACTGCGTGCCGATGGCGCACCGCGGATGAGCTACCTCGCGACGTACCGCGAGCTTGGCCGGATCCGGGGCGCCGTACCGCTGCTGGTCGTCGCGATGCTGCGGACCGCGGCCTTCATGGGGTACCTCGCCTACCTCGCGGCCTTCTACGACGACAAGTTCGACCTGGCGCCCGGCTGGTTCGCGCTGGTCTGGTCGCTGAGCGGCGCCTCGTTCTTCCTCGGCAACCTGCTGTCCGGTCGCTACCTCTCGCTCGACCGTCCGTGGATCGGGCCGGAGCGGATGCTGCTTCTGGGGCTCGGCGTCGCCGTCCTCAGCGTCTCGGCGTTCTACTTCTCGCCGACGCTTCCGCTGACGTTGCTGCTGACCGCGCTGATGGGCGCCAGCCACGCGACGGTCGCGGCGTGCGTCACGACCCTGCTGGTACGGCGAAGTGGTGATCTGCGCGGATCGGCGCTCAGTGTGAACGCCGCCGGGATGAGTCTGGGGACGTTTCTCGGGGCGGGGCTCGGTGGCCTCGGGCTCGGCCTCGGTGGATACCCCGGCGCAGCCCTGATCTTCGCTTCGATCACCCTGGTTGCGGTCGTTTGCGCGCTGCGCGTGCGCCGGTAGGCGATATATCGTTCCGTGTCATGGAGAATCTGCCCGACCGTCCGAACCCGCACGCGCATCTGCGCGCGTCCGACATCGACCGCGACCAGGTCGTCGACGTCCTGCGGGACGCGCTGATGTCGGGCCGGCTCACCCAGGACGAGCATGCGGAGCGGCTCGAGCAGACGCTGCAGGCCCGCACACTCGGCGAGCTGGAGCCGATCACCAGTGATCTGCTCCTTCCCGATGGTCACCAGCCGCTGCTCCCGACGAGCGTGCCGGCCCGGGCGGTCTCGAACAGCCCGGTCCCGATCGAGGAACCGGCCAATCCCGACGACAGCTTCACCACGATGGTCGCGATCTTCGGCGGCGTGGAGCGCAAGGGCAACTGGCGGGTGAAGCGGCGTACGAACGCCTTCGCGGTGTTCGGCGGCCAGGACCTCGACATGACCGACGCCATCTTCGAGGGCCGCGAGGTCACCATCTGGGCGTTCGCGGTCTTCGGCGGGATCGACGTGACTGTGCCGGAGGGCGTCAGCGTTCGCAACGAGGGCATCGGCATCTTCGGAGGCTTCGCCGCCGCCGGCAGCGACACCCCGCACCCCGACGCACCGACCGTCGTGGTGAAGGGTCTCGCCCTCTTCGGCGGCGTCGGCGGCCAGTCAGCCGCCAAACGCCACAAGAAGCGCTTCAAGAACCACGGCGGCCACCAGCTAGGCCACTAGATCCAGGTCTTGAACCACATTCGGCTGAGCCAGTCCGGGTGCGGGAGCACCTGGTCGGTGAGGATCGGCCAGATGTAGGCGAAGTTCAGCACGACGAGTACGACGAAGGCGCCGACGATCGCGCTGCCGATCAGGCGGCGCGGAGCGGCGGCCCCGGAGGCGGTCCGCGCGGGCCCGAGGATCTTGCCGAGGACAAGGGCGACCGCCATCACCGTGAACGGGATCATCGTGACGGCGTAGAAGAAGAAGATCGGCCGGTCGTCGTAGGCGAACCAGGGCACCCAGCAGGTCACCCACCCGATCACCGGTACGCCGAACCGCCAGTCCCGCTGGCCGATCCACAGCACGACCGACGCGAGCAGCGCCAGTGCTCCGGCCCACCACAAGATCGGCGTACCGAGGGCAGAGATCACCGAGAGGCATTTCGTACCGGCCGGTGGGTTGCAGCCGGGAGTGCCGGGCTGGATGTCGTTGACCGCGTCGAAGCCGATCGGCCGGGCAATGATCGGCCAGCCGGCCGGGTTCGAGGCGTACGGGTGGGTGGCCTTCTTGATGTAGTCGCCGGTGTGGAACTCGTAGACCTCTTGGTGGTAGTGCAGCAGTGACCGGAAGTCGTCGGGGACGATCTTCATCACGCCGGTGGCCGGGTTCTTCGAGGCGTAGTCGTGGTCGTAGGCGTTGTCGTGCAGCAGCCAGCCGGTCCAGGTCGCCGTGTAGGTGATGACCGCGACCAGCACGATGCTCAGGAACGCCGGTACGCCGTCGATCAGCACCGACTTCACGAACGTGAACCGGGATCCGAGCGCCCGCCGGGCCCCGAAGTCCCAGGCGAAGACCAGGATGCCGAACGCGGCCAGCACCCAGACCGCCGACCACTTGGTGCCGAGCGCGAGCCCGAAGCAGACACCGGCCAGGATCCGCCACGGCCGGATCAGCAGCCAGCGGCCGAACTTGCGGGGTGCGAAGTCGTCGGTGGCGTCGCGCTTGGCGAGCGAGTCCGCGTGCCGCCGCCGGGTCCAGTCCCGGTCGCAGACCAGGCAGGAGACCGCCGCGACCAGCCAGAACGCCAGGAAGACGTCGAGCAGCGCGACCCGCGACATCACGAAGTGCAGTCCGTCGACGGCCAGCAGCAGCCCGGCGATCGCGCCGATCAGCGTCGAGCGGGTCATCCGTCGTACGGTCCGGATGACCAAGAGAACAGTGAGCGTGCCGAAGAGTGCCGGCATGAACCGCCAGCCGAACGGCGTCATCCCGAACAGCTGCTCACCGGCCGCGATCATCCACTTGCCGACCTCAGGGTGCACGGTCAGGCTCGGGGTGTCCTTGAAGACGTCCAGGTTCCCGGCCAGGATCGCCTTGTCGGCGGCGCCCTCGGGCTGGTCGATGAACTGCCGCGCGTACCCGAACTTGAGCAGGCTGTACGCGTCCTTGGCGTAGTACGTCTCGTCGAAGACGAACTTCACCGGGTTGCTCAGGTTCCAGAACCGCAGGAACCCGGCCAGCGCGGTGATCACCAGCGTCGCGATCCAGCCACCCTCGAAGTCCTTCGGCATCGCTGGATACAGCCGCTCCGGCAACGACGGCAACCGCCGTCCGAGCACATCCCTGCCCAGCGCCTCGCGCTCCTCGGCAGTGTCCCCCCGCCGCGCGGTCCCGTCCTCGATCAAGGCAGTCACGCCCGCCATCGTACGGAGCCCGCAGGAGCACTGTCGCCCCACGGGCGTCCCGGGCTGCGATGATTGCCCCTGTGACCGGGCGATTGGTGTTGGCGGGGACTCCTATTGGGGACGTGTCGGATGCTTCGCCGCGGTTGGCGCGAGTGCTCGGTACGGCGGACGTGGTGGCCGCGGAGGACACGCGGCGGCTCCGGCGGCTGACCAGCGATCTCGCGATCACGCTGAGCGGGCGGGTGGTCAGCTACTTCGAGGGCAACGAGCGGGAGCGGGCGCCTGAGCTGCTCGAGGCGCTGGTGGCCGGGCAGACGGTCGTGGTGGTGACCGACGCCGGGATGCCGAGCGTGTCGGACCCCGGTTACCGGCTGGTCGCGGCGGCGATCGAGGCTGAGATCGAGGTGACCGCCGTACCGGGGCCGTCGGCGGTGCTGACCGCGCTGGCGCTGAGCGGGCTGCCGGTGGACCGGTTCACCTTCGAGGGCTTCCTGCCGCGCAAGCCGGGGGAGCGGTTGCGCCGGCTGACCGAGCTGGCCGACGAGCCTCGCACCATGGTGTTCTTCGAGGCGCCGCATCGGCTCACCCAGTCGCTGGAGGCGATGGCCGAGGCCTTCGGCGCAGATCGTCGTACGGCGGTCTGCCGCGAGCTGACGAAGACCTATGAAGAGGTCAAGCGCGGCCCGGTCGCGGATCTGGTCGCGTGGTCGAAGGACGGCGTACGGGGCGAGATCACGGTCGTCGTCGCCGGCGCCGACCCCGACAAGGTGATGACCGCGGCGGACCTTGCTCGTGAGGTCGCGGCCGACGAGGAGGCGGGCACACCCCGCAAGCAGGCCATCTCCGACGTCGCCAAGCGGTTCAACGTCCCGAAACGGACCGTGTACGACGCCGTACTGGCTGCCCGAGACCCGGGTAAATAGCACTGGCTCGCGGCACTACCCTTGAGCCATGTCCGAGAAGGCCTATTACGTCACCACCCCGATCTACTACGTCACGGCGCCGCCGCACATCGGCAGCGCGTACACGACGGTGGCCGGGGATGTCCTGACTCGTTGGCACGCGCAGCGTGGCGAACAGAAGTGGTACCTGACGGGTACCGACGAGCACGGCGAGAAGGTGATGCGCAGCGCCGAGGCGCAGGGCATGTCGCCGCAGGCGTGGACGGACAAGCTGGTCGAGGAGTCCTGGAAGCCGGCCTGGGTCGACGTCGACATCGCGTACGACGACTTCATCCGGACCACCGAGCAGCGGCACACCGAGCGGGTCCGCGAGTTCTGGCAGAAGCTCTACGACAAGGGCGACGTCTACAAGGGTGAGTACGAGGGGCTGTACTGCGTCGGCTGCGAGGAGTTCAAGCTGCCGACCGACATCCGCACGGACGAGGACGGGACCCAGCGGTGCATGATCCACGGCACCGAGCTGGAGACGGTCTCCGAGACCAACTACTTCTTCCGGCTCTCGGCGTACGGCGACAAGCTGCTCGAGCTGTACGAGTCGCAGCCGGACTTCGTCGCGCCGGCGAGTGCGCGCAACGAGGTGATCGCGTTCGTGAAGCAGGGCCTGCAGGACCTGTCGATCACCCGGTCCACCTTCGACTGGGGCATCCCGGTCCCGTGGGACGAGGACCACGTCCTCTACGTCTGGATCGACGCGCTGCTGAACTACGTGACGGCCGCGGGCTACGGCACCGACCCGAAGCGGTTCGAGGAGCTGTGGCCGGTCGACGTGCACCTGGTCGGCAAGGACATCCTCCGGTTCCACGCGGTGATCTGGCCGGCGATGCTGATGGCCGCCGAGGTCGCGACGCCGAAGCAGGTCTTCGCGCACGGCTGGCTGCTGGTCGGCGGCGAGAAGATGAGCAAGTCGAAGCTGACCGCGATCGCGCCGCACGAGATCACCGACCACTTCGGCTCGGACGCCTTCCGGTACTACTTCCTGCGGACCATTCAGTTCGGTTCCGACGGCTCGTTCTCCTGGGAGCACCTGAGCGCGGTCTACACCTCCGAGCTCGCCAACGGCCTGGGCAACCTGGCCAGCCGGATCGCGGCGATGGTCGGCAAGTACTTCGATGGCGCTCTTCCGGAGGCCACTGACCACGGCCCGGCCGAGCAGGCGCTGGCCGACAAGCTCGCCGAGACCGTCGCGACCGCGGAGAAGGCGATCGAGACCCTCGCGTTCCACGACGCGCTGGCCACGATCAACGATCTGGTCGGTGCGGTCAACGGCTACGTCTCCGAGCAGGAGCCGTGGAAGGTGGCCAAGGACGAGTCCCAGCGGGACCGCCTGGCCACCATCCTGTACTCGTCCGCCGAGGTGTTGCGGGCGGTCGCCGTACTGCACAACCCGACGATGCCGAAGACCTCCGAGAAGCTGTGGCACCTGCTCGGCGCCGAAGCCAAGCTCGGAGCGCTGGCCGACCAGCGGGTCCAGGACGCCGGGACCTGGGGCCAGCTCCCGGCCGGCTCCGTCCTGACCAAGGGCGACCCGCTGTTCCCCCGCCTCGAAGAGGCCTAAGAGCGCGTCTAAGCAACCGTCCGCAGCCGGTCGCGTCCCGCCGACGTGGCCGGCTGCTGGGCGAGGCGGCGACGCCGGGTCGGCATCCACATCGTCGGGTTGGCGACGGCGACGTACGCGCCCCAGCAGATGATCTCCTTGTAGACAGCGGCGGTCCGGCCGTGCAGCGAGGACTTCTTCGTGCGGTCGTCCGCGGTGACGAACTGGATGAGTCCTTCGTTGCGGCCGAGGCTGATGCACTGCTGGAAGTAGCGGATCATCGTGTGCGGCAGCTTCCTGCCGGTCAGCCGCGCGACGATCGCGTCGGCCGCCTGGTACGCCGTGAAGGTTCCCGACGCACACGACATCCGGAGCGGCTGTCCGGTGGAGCCGTTGGCCTGGGCGGCGTCGCCGATGGCGTACACGTCCGGGTGCGAGACCGAGGCCATCATGTCGTCAACAACGATCTGGCCGTTCGCGAGAGTTTCGAGGGTCGTGGCCGCCGCGATCGGGTGGACGGCGAATCCGGTCGTCCAGATCGTGACCGCCGACGGAAGCGTCGTACCGTCCGCGGTGACGACCGCGTCGGCCTCGACCTGAGCGACCTTGGTGTGTTCGTGCACGGTGATGCCGAGATCGGCGAAGACCTTCCGCAGGTGTGCCTGCGCCTTCGGCGAGACCCAGTCGCCCAGACCGCCGGCGGCGACCAAGGAAACGTTGAGGTCCGGGTGCGCCTCGGCGATCTCGGTGACGCCCTCGATCCCGGTCAGCCCGCCCCCGACGACCGTGACGGTTCCGCCGGCCGGCAGCGCGGCTAGGCGATCCCGGACCTTCAAGGCACCGGGCCGGCTGGCGATCTGCTCGGCGTACTCGGCGGCACCCGGTACGCCGTGGTCGTTCCAGCGGCTGCCGAGTGCGTAGACGAGCGTGTCGTAGGCCAGTTCCTCGGCGCTGTCGAGTGTGACGGTCTTGGCGTCGACGTCCACCCCGGTCACCTTCGCGAGCCGCAGCTCGATGCCGGTGCCCTTGAAGACCTCGGTGAGCGGGCGCGGCTTCAGCTCCCGGCCGGCGGCCAGCTCGTGCATGCGGACCCGCTCGACGAAGTCGGGCTCGGCGTTGACCACGGTGATCTGGACGTCGTCGCCGTGCAGCTTCCGGGCCAGCCGGCCCGCCGCGGAGGCTCCGGTGTAGCCGGCGCCGAGAACAACGATGCGGTGCTTCATGTCCGTGCTCCTGTCTGCGTGGTTGTGCCTCCTGAACCGGATGGCCCACGGATTCCTGACAGGTCTGCGATGTGAAGCAGGTCACATCACCAAGCGCGGATCAGCGGCTCCCCGTGATCGGTCGCGTTCCAGTGCGCCGTCGCACGCTCGAGCTTGTCCGGGTTGACCGCGCTGTGGACGGCGGTGATGCCGTCGGCCGTCACCTCGAGGTGCATGATCCCGACCACTTGCCCGGCCACGACGACCACGATCGACGGTTCCCCGTTCGCGACGCCGGCGTACATGTCGGGGCTGCCGCCGACGTACGAGCGCTTGATCTCGGCCGGTTTGAACAGGCCGCGCAGGAACGTCGCCACCGCCTTCGCCCCGACGAACGCGCTCGCCCGGGCCGGCACCTTGCCGCCGCCGTCGCCGAGGGCGATCGCGTCCCCGGTCAACAGTTTCACCAGCGGCTCGGTCCGGCCGCTCATCGCCGCGGCGAGGAACTCCTCGACGATCCGGCGGGCAGTGGCCTCGTCGACCTCGGTCCGGGCCTTGCCGTCGGCCACGTGCTTCTTGGCTCGGTGGAAGATCTGCTGGCAGGCAGCCTCGGAGAGGTCGAGGATCTCGGCCACCTCACGGTGCGAGTAGCCGAACGCCTCTCGCAGGACGTAGACCGCCCGCTCGTTGGGCGTCAGCCGCTCCATCAGCGTGAGCACCGCGATCGAGACCGATTCCCGCTGCTCCGCGGTCTCCAGCGGTCCGAGCATCGGGTCTCCGGCGAGCAATGGCTCCGGCAGCCACTGGCCGACGTACGTCTCGCGCCGGGCGCGGGCCGAAGTGAGCTGGTTGAGGCAAAGGTTGGTCAGCGCCTTCGTCAGCCAGGCCTGCGGGACCTCGATCCGGTCCCGGTCGGCGGCCTGCCAGCGCAGGAAAGTCTCCTGTACGGCGTCCTCCGCCTCGGTGGCCGAGCCGAGCAGGCGGTAGGCGATCGCGCCGAGGCGCGGCCGGGAGGCCTCGAACAGGTCGACGTCAGCGGCGGTCACGGACACCTCGCCAACCCTAATCGGAAACTTCGGCCGATCGGGAATGGAATCCAGCCGCGACAGCTTTATTGAAGCATCAAGCAATCTATGGAGGCTGAAACTATGTACGCGGTGGTGTTCGAGGAGTTCGGCGGTCCCGAGGTGCTGACGGTGCGCGAGGTGCCGGAGCCGCAGGCGGAAGCCGGCCAGGTCCGGATCAAGGTCCATGCGGCCGGCGTGAACCCGCTGGACTACAAGATCCGCCGGGGCTACATGCAGGGCATGTTCGACGTGACCTTCCCGGCGACGCCCGGGCTCGAGGTGGCCGGTGTGGTCGATCAGGCGGGCGAGGGCGCGGGCTTCGCGGTCGGCGACGAGGTCGTCGGTTGGTCCGCCAGCGGCGCGTACGCCGAGTACGCGATCGTCGGCAACGTGACGCTGAAGCCCGCCGGGGTCAGCTGGGAGCAGGCCGTGGGCGTGCCGGTGGCCGGTGAGACCGCGCAGCGAGTGCTCGATCTGCTCGGGGTGAAGTCAGGAGAGACCATTCTGATTCACGGCGCTGCCGGAGCGGTCGGGTCGGTCGCCACGCAGCTCGCCGTCGCTGCCGGCCTGACGGTGATCGGCACCGCCTCGCCGCGCAACCACGACTTCGTCCGCTCGCTCGGCGCGACGCCGGTCGAGTACGGCGATGGTCTGGTCGACCGCGTCCGAGCCGCGGCGCCGCAGGGTGTCGACGCAGCCTTTGACACCGCCGGTAAGGGCGGTCTGAAGGAGTCGATCGAGCTCATCGGTGGCGCCGAGCGGATCGTCACCATCGCGGACTTCGGCGCCGCCGAGCTTGGTGTTCACGTCTCCCCGGCGGGTACGGCCACCCCGGAAGAGGTCCGGGCGGCGCTCGACGCGCAGCTCGCCCTCGTTGCCGAAGGCAAGCTTTCGGTCCGGATCGCCGGCACCTTCGGCCTCGCCGAGGCGGGCAAGGCCCAGGAGATCAGCGAGGGCGGTCACGCCGAAGGCAAGCTGATCGTCCGGCCGTAATCCGCTGGTCGTGCGGCCGACGGTTCCCTACAGTCGGCCGCATGACCAACGTTCTGTCTGCTGTTGCCTGGCCGTATGCCAACGGCCCCCGGCACATCGGCCATGTCTCGGGGTTCGGCGTACCCTCCGACGTGTTCAGCCGGTACTCGCGGATGGCCGGTCACGACGTACTGATGGTGTCGGGGACCGACGAGCACGGGACGCCGATCCTGGTGCAGGCTGAGCAGGAGGGCGTGAGCCCCCGCGAGCTCGCCGACCGGTACAACCGGGTGATCGTCGAGGACCTGCAAGGACTCGGGTTGTCGTACGACCTGTTCACCCGGACCACCACCCGGAATCACTACGCCGTTGCGCAGGAACTGTTCAAAGTCGTTCACCGCAACGGATATCTCGTCCCACGCACGACACAGGGCGCGATCTCGCCGTCCACCGGACGCACGCTGCCGGACCGGTACATCGAAGGTACTTGCCCGATCTGCGGGTACGACGGCGCCCGGGGCGATCAGTGCGACAACTGCGGCAATCAGCTGGATGCGATCGACCTGCGCAATCCGCACAGCCGGATCAACGGCGAGACGCCCGTATTCGTCGAGACCGAGCATCTGTTCCTCGACCTACCCGCGCTCGCCGACCAGCTCGGCGGCTGGCTGCAGACCCGCAGCGGCTGGCGGCCGAACGTGCTCAAGTTCGCGCTCAACCTGCTGACCGACGTACGGCCGCGGGCGATGACTCGCGACATCGACTGGGGAATCCCAGTGCCGCTGCCGGGCTGGGACGGCAAGCGCTTGTACGTCTGGTTCGACGCGGTGATCGGGTATCTCTCGGCCAGCATCGAGTGGGCCCGTCGGACCGGCGACCCGGACGCATGGCGGCGCTGGTGGTGCGATCCGTCGGCCGAGTCGTACTACTTCATGGGCAAGGACAACATCACCTTCCACGCCCAGATCTGGCCGGCCGAGCTGCTCGCTCACAACGCTACGCCGGGGGAGTACGGCGTACTGAATCTGCCGACCGAGGTGGTGAGCAGCGAGTTCCTCACGCAGGAGGGGCGGAAGTTCTCGTCGTCGCGTTCGGTGGTGATCTACGTCCGCGACGTGCTGGCGCGGTACGGGCCGGATCCGCTGCGCTATTTCCTGTCGGTCGCCGGGCCGGAGACCCAGGACACCGACTTCACCTGGTCCGAGTTCGTTCGCCGTACCAATGACGAGCTGGTCGGCACGTGGGGCAATCTGGTGAACCGGACCGCCTCGATGATCAACCGGAACTTCGGTGCCCTGCCCGCCGCAGGGGAGCTGACGGTTGCCGACCAGGACTTGCTTGCCAAGAGCAATCAAGCCTTCGAGGTCGTCGGCGACCTGCTGCGGCAGCATCGCGTGAAGCAGGCTCTGGGCGCGGCGATGGGCAACGCCGCCGATGCGAACCAGTATCTCTCCCAGCAGGCGCCGTGGAAGGAATCGGACCTGGCGCGTCGAGGCACGGTGCTGCACGTCGCGGCGCAGGTCGTAGCCGACACTAACCGCCTCCTCGCGCCGTTCCTGCCGCACTCGGCCGAGCGGGTCCATGCCACGCTCGGCGGGACTGGGGTCTTCGCGCCAGGCCCGGAGGTTCGCGAAGTCGACGACCTGGACGGCGGCCCGGCGTACCCGATCATCACCGGCGACTACGCCGGCCAGCCCCGCTGGGGCTCGGTGCCGATCGTCCCCGGTACGCCGGTCGCCCCGCCGACGCCGATCTTCACCAAACTCGGCCCCGAGGTGGTCGACGAAGAATTGGCGCGTTTGTACAAGCGCGACTGATCGATCCGGTCGTACCGTCGAGACATGACTGAATATCTGGCACGAGCTGAGATCGACATCGAGGCGACTCCGGAGCAGGTCTGGGCGGTACTGACCGATCCGGAGCAGCTGAAGGCGCTGTGGTTCGGGGCGGAGGTGGAGACCGACTGGTCGGTCGGTAGCCCGATCACCTGGAGCGGCGAGTGGGAAGGCAAGCCGTTCCAGGACAAGGGCGAGATCCTCGAGGTCGACCCCGGCCGCGTGCTGCGGTTCACGCACTTCAGTCCGTTGACCGGACAGGACGACGTACCGGAGAACTACCACACGCTGACCTGGACGCTGACCGGTTCGACGCACCTGACACTCACGCAGGACAACAACGCGAGCCAGGACGAAGCCGACCATGCCACCGGCATGTGGGCCACGCTGCTGGAGAAAGTGAAGTCGGCTGCCGAAGTAATCTAGGCGGCATGGGTGCAGATGGTGTGGAGGTCGAACGGCCGACGCGGGAGCGTGCGGCGATCGGTGAGGACGGCCGGTCCCGGGACCGGACCAGGCCGGCGGTGCCGGATCCGTTGCCGATGAGTGTGGTCGACGCCCACTGTCATCTGGATATCGCCGACGGCGAGGACGGGGCCTGGTTGAGCCCGGCCGAGGCGATCAAGCTCGCGGCTTCGGTCGGTGTCACGCGGATCGTGCAGGTCGGTTGCGACCTGCCGGGGTCGGCGTGGGCTGTCGAGGCGGCGACGCAGTACTCGAATCTGATCGCCGGTGTGTCCCTGCACCCGAACGAGGCGCCGAAGCTGAAGGCCGCGGGTGAGCTGGACAGCGCGCTGGCCGAGATCGAGCAGCTCGCGCAGCGTTCGCCGAAGGTTCGGGTGATCGGTGAGACCGGTCTCGACTATTTCCGGACCGGCGAGGACGGCCGCGCGGCGCAGCACGAATCGTTTGCCGCGCACATCGATATGGCCAAGCGTCTGGACAAGACGCTGATGATCCATGACCGCGACGCGCACGACGACATCCTGAAGATCCTGGACCGCGAAGGTGTGCCGGATCGCCTTGTCATGCACTGTTTTTCGGGTGACACCGAGTTCGCGCGCGAGTGCGTCAACCGAGGTGCGTTCCTGAGTTTCGCCGGCGTCGTGACGTTCAAGAACGCCAGCTCGCTGCGCAACGCGCTCGCCGTGACGCCGCTCGACCGGGTGCTGGTCGAGACGGACGCGCCGTACCTGACGCCGTCGCCGCACCGCGGGCAGCCGAACGCGTCGTACCTGATCCCGCACACGGTCCGGAAGATGGCCGGCACCTTGAACATCTCGGTCGCCGAACTGTGCGACGCGCTCAACAAGAACGCCGATCGGGCGTTCGGGGGGACCTGGTAGTGGAGTTCAGTGAGGTCGTCCGCCGGCGCCGGATGGTGCGCAACTACGACCCCGACCGGCCGGTGCCGGACGAGATCCGCGAGCGGATCCTGGAGAACGGCCTGCGGGCTCCTTCCGGCGGTTTCTCGCAGGGCTGGGCGTTCCTGACTTTGGAGGGCGAGGACCGCGAGCGGTACTGGGCGATCGCGGCCTCGGACCCGGATCCGAAGTATGTGGAATGGATCACAGGGCTGCGCCGGGCGCCGCTGCTGATTCTGGCCTTCGCGCACAAGGCCGCGTACCTCGATCGGTACACCGAAGCGGACAAGGGCTGGACCGACCGCGACGAGAGCCGCTGGACGGCGCCGTACTGGTACGTCGACACCGGGATGGCGTCGCTGCTGATGCTGCAGACAGTGGTCGACGAAGGCTTGGGAGCCTGCTTTTTCGGGCCTCCCGCGGAAAAAGTGCCCGCGCTGCTGGCCGAGTTCGGGGTGCCGTCGGGCTTCGACCTGATCGGGCTGATGTCGGTCGGGTACCGAGCCCCCGACAAGCGGTCGCCGTCGCTGAAAAGAGGGCGTCGTACGACGGCCGAAGTGGTGCATCGAGGGCAGTGGGGGAATCACACGGCGTAGTGGCTCCATTACACCTTCTGGGGACTCGCCGACCAGAGGATTGGCGTTAGCGCTACTTCTTCGTTACTGTCCCGTGATGTTGGCCGGGATCGGGGAAGATGCCGGACAGTACGCCCCTCGGCGTCGGAGCACGTGACCGATGCCTGTGCTGTCCCACCTCGTGCTCGGGTAGCCCTACCTGGGAGCTTTAGTGCGTAAGTCCATCATCGCCGCTGTCGGAGCGACAGCTGCGTTCGCCGTCATCGGTGGCTCCGTGGCCTATGCCGCGAAGAGCAAGACGGTCAGCCTCTCGATCGACGGCCAGGTGCAGAAGGTGCACACCTTCGGCTCCACCGTCTCCGACGCCCTGAAGGCCGAGAAGGTTCAGGTCGGTGCCCACGACGTGGTCGCCCCGGCGATGGACTCGAAGCTGCAGGACGGCCAGGAGATCGCGGTGCAGTACGGCCGCCAGCTGACCGTGAACGCCGACGGCGTCAAGAAGGCCTTCTGGACGACGGCCGACACCGTCTCCGAGGCGCTCGCCGACCTGGGCCTGCGGTACGACAGTTCGGCCTTCTTCTCCACCAGCCGTAGCGCGCCGCTCGGGCGCGAGGGGCTGGACCTGGTCGTCAAGACCCCCAAGACCGTCTCGATCGTCCGCCAGGGCAAGGCCGTCACCTCGAAGCTGATGGTCACGACCGTCGGCGAGGCGCTGACCGCCGCGAAGATCGCCTGGGACAAGGACGACAAGATCACCCCGGCGCCGGCGACGGTGCTGAAGTCCGGCGTCAACACGATCGGCTTCGTCAAGGTCGACCTCAAGCAGGTCACCAAGAACGAGAAGATCGCGTTCGGCACCGACAAGACCGAGTCCGCCACGCTGACCGAGGGCACCAAGAAGGTCACCGCGCCGGGCAAGACCGGATCCAAGACGGTCACGTACCTGTACACGTACCTGGACGGCAAGCTGAGCACCACCAAGGTGCTGACCAGCAAGGTCGTCAGCGAGGCCACCGACGAGAAGGTCACCGTCGGCACCAAGCCGAAGCCCGAGGCCGAGACCGAGGCTGGCGACCCGCCGGCGAGCGGTAACACGGGCGCCTGGGACCGGATCGCTGCCTGTGAGTCGGGCGGCAACTGGGCGGCCAACACCGGTAACGGGTACTACGGCGGCCTGCAGTTCAGCCACGGCACCTGGGCCGCCTTCGGTGGCACGGCGTACGCCGAGAACGCCCACCAGGCGAGCAAGGCGCAGCAGATCGCGATCGCCGAGAAGGTTCGCGCGAACCGCGGCAGCTACGCCGACTGGCCGGTCTGCGGCAAGAAGGCCTGACATCCTTCTGCGAGACTGACGAGGTGACCTCGTCTGATTCATCCACTTCCGCCGGACCGAGACTCCTCGGTCCGGCGGAAGTGCGTTCACTGGCCGCCGCGCTCGGCGTCCGCCCGACCAAGCAGCGCGGCCAGAACTTCGTCATCGACCCGAACACCGTCCGCCGGATCGTGCGGGCCGCGGATCTGTCGGCTGACGGTGAGACGGTGCTGGAGGTCGGGCCCGGGCTCGGCTCGCTGACGCTGGCATTGCTTGCCGAGGGCCACCGGGTGACCGCGGTCGAGATCGACCCGGTGCTCGCGACTGCGCTGCCGTCGACGATCGCGACGTACGCGCCCTCGCAAGCCGCCGCCTTTACTGTGGTCGAGGCGGATGCGATGACGGTGACGCCGGCTCAGATCGGCGAACCGACGGCGTGTGTGGCCAACCTGCCGTACAACGTCGCCGTACCGGTCCTGCTGCACTTGCTGCAGGTGTCGCCGTCGCTGCGGCACGGTTTGGTGATGGTGCAGTCCGAGGTCGCCGACCGGCTCGCGGCCGGTCCTGGTTCGCGGACGTACGGCGTACCGTCCGCGAAGGCCGCCTGGTACGCCGAGGTCCGGCGCGCCGGTCCGGTCGGGCGGAACGTGTTCTGGCCGGCTCCGAACGTCGATTCCGGTCTGGTCGCCTTCGCCCGCCGTGAGCCCCCGGCCACCACGGCGACCCGCGAAGAGGTGTTCGCCGTGATCGAGGGCGCGTTCTCGCAGCGCCGCAAGACCATCCGCTCGGCGCTGGCCCGCTGGCTGCCCGACCGCGCCCAGCTCGACGAGGTGTTCCGCGTCACAGGCATCGACCCGGGGCTGCGTGGCGAGATGCTCGGAATCGCCGACTTCGCCGCTCTGGCCGGCGCTCGTCGCTCCGTCTCGGCTTCCTGATGCCCTAGCCTGTCCGCGTGCCACCTTCTGCTGAGGTCACGGTGCGGGCACCGGCCAAGATCAACCTGGGTCTGTCGGTCGGTCCGCCGATGCCGGACGGCTTCCACCCGGTGGCCACGGTCTACCAGGCCGTGGCGCTGTACGACGACGTCACCGCCGTACTGCGGGAGGACGATCCCGCGATCTCGGTCGAGGTCATCGGCGACTTCGCGGCCGAGGTACCGACCGACGACACCAACCTCGCGGTCCGCGCGGCCCGCCTCCTGCAGGCGGAGTACGACGTCGACGAAGGCGTCGAACTGACGATCCGCAAGACGATCCCGGTCGCGGGCGGCATGGCCGGCGGCTCCACCGACGCCGCGGCGACCCTGGTCGCCTGCAACCGCCTGTGGGGCCTGCAGCTGTCGCAGACCGAGCTGCAGACCCACGCTGCTGAGCTCGGCAGCGACGTACCGTTCTGCCTGGTCGGCCACACCGCGCTCGGCCGCGGCCGAGGCGAACAGGTCACCGAAGTGATGTCGCGCGGTGTCTTCCACTGGGTCTTCGCGATCGCCGACGGTGGCCTCTCCACCCCCGCCGTCTACCAGGAGCTCGACCGCCTCCGCCCGCTCCGCCGGGTCGAGCCGCCGCAGGTCCGCCCCGAGCTGATGTCGGCCCTGCTCTCCGGCCGCCCCGAGGCGCTCGCCATTGCCGTCAGCAACGACCTCCAGGCGGCCGCGCTCTCGCTGCGTCCCGAGCTCGGCGACACCCTCCAGTTCGGCCTCGACCAGGGCGCCCTGGCCGCGATGATCTCCGGTTCCGGCCCGACCTGCCTGTTCCTCGCCGCCGACTCCCGCTCCGCCGTGGACCTCGCCGTCGAACTCGCCGAGTCCGGGCTCTGCCGCATGGTCCGCCAGGCCGAAGCCCCGGTCCCCGGCGCCCGCATCCTCCCGGCCTCCGTCAGCCGCTGAAATTAGGTCGCTTTGGCTGCTGGCGCGGTGCTAGGTTCCGTTTGACCCATCGATCGGCAAAGGAGAACGGCATGCGGTGCTCAGTGATCTGCCTGACCAGGACAGTTCACTTCGAAGCACTCGCGAGGACCGTTGAACTCTTTGACGATGGGTATCGTCGCGCATGTCGACGCCGGTAAGACCAGCCTGACCGAGCGGCTCCTGCACGCCGCCGGCATCATCGACCACGTCGGCCGCGTCGACGACGGCACCACCCAAACCGACTCCATGGACCTGGAGCGCCGCCGGGGCATCACCATCCGCTCCGCCGTGGTCTCCTTCACCCTGGGCGACCTCCCGGTCAACCTGATCGACACCCCAGGCCACTCCGACTTCATCGCGGAAGTCGAGCGAGCGCTGTCCGTGCTGGATGGTGCCGTGCTGGTGCTGTCCGCGGTCGAGGGCGTCCAGGCGCAGACCCGGCTGCTGATGCGCACGCTGACGCGGCTGCGGATCCCGACGCTGCTGTTCGTGAACAAGATCGATCGCGTTGGGGCGCGGTATGAGTCGCTGCTGGCGGACATCGAGCGCCTGCTCACGCCGAATGCTCTGCCGCTCACTGCGGTGAATGACCTAGGCACGCGCGCAGCCACGGTCACGGAGTCCTTCGAACTTGGGGAGTTTCTTGCTGAGCGCAACGACGTCTTCCTCCGGCGTTATCTCGACGACGACCTGCATCCCGTCGACTACGAGGACGAGCTTCGCCGACAGGTCGCCGCGGGCCTCGCTCACCCGGTGTACTTCGGCTCCACGATGACCGGCATCGGCGTACCGGAGCTCATCTCCGGCGTCCGCTCCTGGTTGCCCCGAGCATCGTCTTCTGCTGACGATCCCTTGCAGGCAAAGGTGTTCAAGGTCGAACGCGGATCCGCCGGCCAGAAGCTCGCCTCCGCCCGCATCATCGCCGGCACCCTCACCGCCCGCACGTACGTCGACGTGCACCCCGCCGACGGGCCGCCGTACCAGGCCCGTCCCACCGCGATCGACCGGTACGACGCGGGCACCCGTCGTACCGTCAACTCCGCCGAAGCCGGACAGATCGTCGTACTGCGTGGCCTCAAGGACATCCGCATCGGCGACCAACTCGGCGTACCGTCCACCGCCGTCGGCCAGCTCTTCGCCCGCCCCACGCTGGAGACCGTCGTCACCGCCCGCGACCGCGGCAAACTCTTCCAAGCCCTCACCCAACTCGCCGAACAAGACCCGCTCATCCAGGTCCACCAGGCCGAACACGTCACCGTCCGCCTGTACGGCGAGGTCCAGAAGGAGGTCATCGCGTCGCTCCTGGTATCCGAGTACGGCCTCGACGTGACGTTCAGCCAGACCACCCCGATCTACCTCGAACGCCTCAACGGCACCGGCACCGCCTTCCGCGAAATAGGTGCCCCCGGCAACCTCCACGCCGCCGGCCTGGGCTTCCGCGTCTCCCCGCACGACGGCGGCCTGCTCTACCACCTCGACGTGGAACTAGGCGGCCTACCTCGCGCCTTCCACACCGCCATCGAGGAAACAGTCCGCCAAACCCTCCACCAAGGCCTCTACGGCTGGGAAATCCCCAACATCCGCGTAGACCTCACCCACACCGCCTACTTCAGCCCCGTCACCACAGCCGCCGACTTCCGCCGCCTAACCCCACCCCTGCTCCTGGAAGCGATCGCGGCCGCCGGCACCACAGTCCTAGAACCCATCAACCACTTCGACCTGGAAATCCCCGCCGACTCCCTCGCCCGAGTCCTGGCCCTCCTAGCCGAAAACCAAGGCACCCTCGACTCCACCGCCCTAACCCCCACCACCGCCCACCTCACCGGCACCCTCCCCGCCACCACCACCCACACCTTCGAGTCCCACCTCCCCACCCACACCCACGGCGAAGCCCTCCTAACCACCACCGCCACCACCCACCACCCCGCCCTACCCCACCCGCCAGAACGGACGACCATGAAGCCCCTCACCCTGGCCCTCGAGCCTGCGGGCGACGATGGTGCGTAACTGAACACGCGGACGCCAGGGCCATCACAACTGAGCAAGACGCGCCCGCGTGAGCGTGGCGCTGTCCGGAAACCGCACTTGTGATGGCGTGGCGGTCCGCACCTGAGAAGGTAGGGGTATGGCTGTAGAGACTTGTACTTGTGGGCGGACCGTCGACGGCGGGAACCCGAACTTGCGGTTCACCCTGCCCGATCCGGTGTTGGAGCTGCCGGAGAAGGAGCAGACACCAGGCACCTGGATGAGCCACGGCGCCGCGCGTGAGTCCGTGATGATGCAGGTGCCGGGAGCGGGACCGTTCGTCCGCGTGTTGCTGCCCATCCAGCTCGACCAGGGCCACACCCTCACGTACGGCGCGTGGCTGGCGATCAGTCCCGACGACCTCCAGCGCACGTTCGCCATCTGGTGGGAACCCGAGTACGCCGACCTCCGCCTCGAGGGTTTACTGGCGAACGCGATCCAACCCTGGGGCCTGCTCTCGACCCCGGTCACCGCCACGATCCGCAACCCCGACGAGACGCCGTACCTGACGGCGTCCCCGGATCCCCTGATGACCAAGGTCCTCACCGAGACCTGGCCCCACGCCGACGTTGTGGGTTGAGATCACTTCTTGGTGATCTCCAGGTACTGCTGCTTGGTGACGACGCCGGCGACGGCGACGCGGAAGTAGTTCTTGCCGAGGCGCGAGCTCTTCACGTACACCGAGTAGGTGCCCTTCGAGGTGACCTTGGTGGTCGCCGGGAAGTTGACCCACTTCTTGCCGTCGAGCCGCTGCACCTGGACGGTGGTGTTCTTGGCGATCCCCGTGGTCTTGCCGAAGTACCGAACCGGAGAACCGGCCGGGACGATCCAGTCGGTCGCGTCGATCGTCACGCTCTTCTTGACCGCAGCCGTCGAAGCAGCAACCGCAGTCGGCTTCACCTCGGCACTCGCGGACGTAGCGCCAACGATCCCCACCACCGCACCGGCCGCAAGACCGACCCCCGCAGCGGCAGCAGCGACCCGACGAACCAACTGAGAACGAACGCGCATGATAGTGATTTCCCCTCGTATGCAAGGGCTCCCAGCGAGCCCGCCGCAGTTAAAGACGCCACCATCCACCGTTTGGTTGGATCACAGACCAGTCACAAAAGTGGCCTGCAGACGTAGCGAGTAGATGCTGAGGGCAACATCAGTCGTGGATTGGGCCGCCTACTGCAGTCATGACCCGAATGAACGAGAGAGTCGAGGCATGGCGAGGCATTCAGGAGCAGCGGAGGGAAGCACATGGGATACCCGGCGGGAGTTCTGTAGCCGATGAGGGTTGTTGTGCATGAGGATCCGGTGGGGCGGGCCGAGACGAACTGGATCGCGCGGATTGCATTGGAGCCGTTCGGGTTCGAGGGGTTATGGGAGCAGGTTTGGCTCCGGCGGACTGGGGACGACCTGGCGATGATGTGCTGCATTCCGCTGCGTGCGTACGGCGTTGCCCGGGGGGATGTGGTTCGACTCTCTGCTGATGGATCGACGGTGACCGAGGTGGTCGAGCGTTCTGGGCGACGGGTTCTTCGCGCACTTCTGACTGATCAGCGGGACGAAGATGTCGCGGAAATTGCGGCTGAGGTCACTGCGATCGGCGCGAGGACCGGGGTGCCGCTCGAGTGGAGCGAGGTTCGGCTGGTCGCGATCGACGTGTCGCCGGAGGTTGATACGGCCGGTGTACTCGGCTACTTGGCCGGGCTCGCCGAGGCTGGACGGCTGGAGTGGGAGTGGGGCGAGGCCGGGCCGTTCGTGGCGTAGGTGGTGACAAGGCGTACAGACGGACTGGTGATGGGTCATGCCAGGCGCCGGCGGGGAGCCGCGGGTGAGCCTGACCACGGGCTTGGGGTGGTGCGTAGTACCAGTCCTTCTGTACGCCGTCGGGCGGTGTCACCGCGTCGGATAGGGTGGCGAGGTTATGGCTGCCGCTAATTTGGTCAACTTGGAAGCTGTGTCTAAGGGCTTCGGGACTCGTGTGTTGCTGGACTCCGTGAGTCTGGGGGTGGGGCGGGGGGACCGGGTTGGAGTGGTTGGGCGCAACGGCGACGGGAAGTCGACGTTGTTGTCGGTGCTCGCGCGGCGGGAGGAGCCGGACAGCGGGCGGATCACGCATATGCGGGATCTGCGGTTGGGGTATCTGGGGCAGACGGACGAGCTGAACCCGGACGAGACCGTGCTGCACGCGGTGCTGGGGGATGTGGAGACGTACACGTGGGCCGCGGATCCGCGGGCACGGTCGGTGATGGAGCACTTGCTGGGTGAGGTCGACCTGGAGGCCAAGGTCGGCACGCTCAGCGGTGGGGAGCGGCGGCGGGCGTCGTTGGCGCGGTTGCTGATGACCGAGGTCGATCTGCTGGTGCTGGACGAGCCGACGAACCACCTGGACATCGAGGCGGTCAACTGGCTGGCTCAGCATGTGGTGGACCGGGCGGGGGCGTTGATCGTGGTGACCCACGACCGGTGGTTCCTCGACGCGGTGTGCACCAACACGTGGGAGGTACAGGGCGGCAACATCTCCTCGTACGACGGTGGCTACGCCGCGTACGTGCTCGCGAAGGCGGAGCGTTCGAGGAGTGCCCAGGTCAGCGAGGTCAAGCGGCAGAACCTGCTGAAGAAGGAGCTGGCGTGGTTGCGCCGCGGGGCGCCGGCGCGGACGAGCAAGCCGAAGTTCCGGATCGACGCGGCGAACGCGCTGATCGAGAACGAGCCGGAACCGCGGGACAAGCTCGCCCTGTCGAAGCTGGCGACGGCGCGGCTGGGCAAGGACGTGTTCGACGCGGAGGACGTGAGTCTGAAGTTCGGTGATCGGGTGATGCTCGATCACGTGACGTTCCGGCTCGGGCCGGCGGACCGGATCGGACTGCTCGGGCCGAACGGCGCCGGGAAGACGACGTTCCTGAAGGTGCTCACCGGGCTGCTGCCGCCGGACCACGGCAAGGTCAAGCAGGGCAAGACGGTGCGCGTCGCCAACCTGTCGCAGCATCTGGAGGAGGTCGACGGGTCGGTCACCGTCCTCGACCACATCACCTCGATCAAGCGTACGGCGGCGCTCGCGGGCCACGGCGGCGAGATGACGAGCTCGCAGTTGCTGGAGCGGTTCGGGTTCACCGGGGACCGGCTGACGACGCGGATCTCGGACCTGTCGGGTGGTGAGCGGCGGCGGTTGCAGCTGCTGCGGATCCTGCTGGACGAGCCGAACGTGCTGATCCTCGACGAGCCGACCAACGACCTGGATGTCGAGACGCTGACCGTGCTGGAGGACTTCCTCGACAGCTGGCCGGGCGTCGTTGTCACCGTCACCCACGACCGGTACTTCCTGGAGCGGGTCAGCGACATGGTCTACGCGATCATGGGCGACGGCCGGGTCCGGCACCTGCCGCGCGGCGTCGACCAGTACATCGAGGACCTCGACGCCGGCGTCACCCGCCGAACGGATACCAAGCCTACGGAGACGGGCGAAGCCGACCCCGAGCCTCAGCAGGCCCCGGTCGACGCCGCCGCGGCCCGGGCGGCGAAGAAAGACCTGAACCGCATCGAACGGCAGATCGCCAAGATCACCGAGTCCGAGGCGAAGCTGCACGACCAGATCGCGGCCAACGCCAGCAATTACGAGCGTCTGGCCGAGCTCGACACCGAGCTGCGCAAGCTCGGCGACGAGCGCGCCGAGCTGGAGACGCTCTGGTTCGAGGCGGCCGAACGCGCCGAGTAACGACGAAATGCAGAGCCGCGGCGAGCTCTCACCCCCGGAATGCGGGGGCGCCGCGCGGTATTCAGCACGGAATGCATTGTTGAGTTCACCGGAAAAGCTCTGATCAAATCAGCAGGCCAGAAATGAGTTGGCGCGCCCTCCGATCCCCTGTGATTCGGAGGGCGCGCCGCCTTGGGTGAGCGGGCCCCGTGCCGGTCGCCGTTGTCCGGGCCCCGAGCCCCGGACACCACACGACCGCTTTCGGCGAACCACCTCTAGTCGCCGAAGTCACCAAGATTCTAACGTTTTGTAGTCGATTCCCCACCGACAGTAAGGACCCTAGTGCTCTCGGTCACTCAGTGTCGATAGAGGTCCGCTACAACAGCCTCTCGATCTCGTTGCAACTAGCAACGATGCGCGGGAGGCGAAGTGACGCGATCGGGTTCTGCAGAATGACAACGCAATTCTGCGAAACCGTGTATACAAAAAGTCAGTGCTTTTCCAGATCGAACGGCCGCACGAGTTCGCGCAGAACCTGAGCGATGCGGGTCTGGTCCCGCGCACTGATCGAGCCCAGCAGAGTGCGCTCGTGCGCGAGCAGATCGGCCATGGCCGCATCCACCGCGTCGCGGCCGGCGTCGGTCAGCTGCACCAGTACGCCGCGCCGATCGGCCGGGTCTGGCAGGCGCTCGACCAGGCCGCGCGCGGTCAGTCGATCCACCCGGTTCGTCATCGTCCCCGATGTCACCAGCGTCTCCTTCAGGAGCTTCCCCGGCGACAGCTGGTACGGCGATCCCGCCCGCCGCAGCGCCGCCAGTACGTCGAACTCCCACGACTCGAGCCCGTGCGTCTCGAACGCCTGACTGCGTGCCCGGTCCAGGTGCCGCGCGAGCCGGCTGACCCGCGACAGAACCTCCATCGGGCTCACGTCGAGGTCCGGCCGCTCCCGGCGCCAGGCTTCCAGCAGCCGGTCGACCTCGTCTTCCATAGCTGTGAGGGTACGTCATCAAGACTCTTGACATCAAGACATCCCCCGAGGCCTAATGTATCTTGACATCAAGATAAACCCCGGAAAGAAGAGGTGCGACGATGCGCACGTCCCCCGTCTGGAGCCCCGAGCAGTACGGCACGTACGCCGACGAGCGTGGCCGCCCGTTCGCCGACCTGGTACGCCAGATCCGCGCCGACGAGGTCCGCACTGTCGTCGACCTCGGCTGCGGTCCCGGCGCGCTGACCGCGACCCTGCGGAAATCCTGGCCGGAGGCAACGATCACCGGTGTCGACAGCTCGCCGCAGATGATCGAGGCGGCCCAGGAGTTCGCCGACGACCACCTGAGGTTCGAGCTCGGCGACGTCCACGACTGGTCGGTTCCCGAGGGGAGCGTCGACGTGATCGTCACCAACGCGACGCTGCAGTGGATCCCCGATCAGCTCGACCTGCTCCCCGGCTTCGTCAAGGCGCTCCGCCCCGGCGGCTGGCTGGCGATCCAGATCCCCGGCAACGGCAACGCGCCGTCCCACGCGATCCTCCGCGAACTCGCCGCCAAGGACCCGTACGCCGAGTTCGCGCGCGAGCGTTCGCTGCGTCCCGACGTACCGGGTCCGGGCGACTACGTCGACGTACTGAGTGCTGAAGGGTGTGTCGTCGACGCCTGGGAGACGACGTACTTCCACCTCCTGCAAGGCGACAACGCCGTACTGGAGTGGGTGAAGGGGACAGGCGCGCGGCCGGTGCTGCAGTCGCTGCCGGACGACCTGCGGCAGGAATTCGAGGCCGAGTACGGCGCTCGCCTGGCCGAGGCT
The DNA here is from genome assembly GCF_040605415.1 of Kribbella sp. NPDC005582. Taxonomy (NCBI): domain Bacteria; kingdom Bacillati; phylum Actinomycetota; class Actinomycetes; order Propionibacteriales; family Kribbellaceae; genus Kribbella; species Kribbella sp. NPDC005582. The sequence goes on along the minus strand of NZ_JBEXCU010000001.1, from coordinate 657,133 downwards.
TATCCGCAGCGCGACTACGGCACGCTGCTGCCGTTCCGCCGCATCTTCGCTGTTGCTCACAAGCGATGAGGCTCGACCACGTGCAGGTCTCCTGCCCGCCAGGTGGCGAAGACATCGCCCGCGCCTTCTATCGCGACGCACTCGGCATGACCGAGGTCGAGAAACCCGAACTGCTCAAGGCCCGCGGTGGTTGCTGGTTCCGCGCCGGCGACGCCGAGATCCACATCGGCGTCGAGCAGGACTTTCGTCCTGCCCGGAGAACCCATCCGGCGCTGAAGGTCGACGACCTCGACACCCTCGCCACGCAGCTCGAGGCCCGCGGCTATCCAGTTGCCTGGGACAACGAAACGATCCCGGGCCGCCGGCGCTTTCATACCGCCGACGGCCACGGGAACCGGATCGAGTTCGTCTGAAACAGCGGCTCGCCCAGCCCCCTCAAGCCAGGCGAGCCGCTAGCTTTTACTCCGTGGCCAGCGCTCCGGCCGGCGCGACCTTCGCCGCCCGGCGAGCGGGCAGGACCGAGGCGAGCAGACCGGCCACGGCGGCGATTGCCGCGATCGCGATCAGCAGTCCGACCGGTACGGCGTACTCGACGGTGCCTTCCTTGACCTGACCGCCCATCAGCGCGCTGGTCCCGGTCCAGCCGTAGACCAGCCCGAGCACGATTCCGAGGCCGGCGGCAACCAGTGCCATCAGCAACGATTCGATCGCGAGCATGCTGCGCAGCTGGCGTCTGGTCAGACCCATTGCCCGCAGCAACGCGTTCTCCCGCGTCCGCTCGAGGACCGACAGGCTGAGGGTGTTCCCCACACCGACCAGCGCGATCAGGACCGAGACTCCGAGCAGGCCGATTCCGACGGCCAGCAGGACATCGAAAATCTTCGTGTACGACGTCCGCTCGGCCAGGCCGCCGCTGACATCCAGCTCCTTCACCGAAGGCAGCGACTGACTCACCGCGTCGATGACCTGGCTGCCGTCCGCCTCCGGATCCGAGGCCAGCCAGAAGCCAGTGACCGGTGCGGTCGGGGCCAGCCTGGCGAGATCCGTGGACGTCAGGTTGAACGGGTCCAGCCCGAGGCCGAGCTGCAGTGTCACGGTGAGCGTGTTCTTCCCGGAGACGAGCGTGACCTTCGAACCCTCCTTCAGCTGCAATCGGTGGAGCGTGTCGTAGTCGACCAGCGCCGTACCGGACTGCAGTTTGCCGACCAGCGTGGGGTTGTGGATGACCGTCCCGGCCGTGGCCGGGTCGATGCCGGTGACCGAGTACTCCTCGCCCTTGGACTTCAGTGTGACCTTGTGGATCGGCACGACCGCGGTGATGCCCTTGATGGCCTTGAGCTGCTGGTCGGCGCCGGCCGGCATCTTCTCGTTGTAGGTCATCACGGTCAGGTCGACCGGGTACTGACCGTCCATCGACACATCGAACGTCTTGCGCACGGAGGCGATTCCGACGCATGTCAGGCTGATCAGCGTCACACCGATGAGCAGTGCGGCGGTGGTGGCCGCCGTACGCTTCGGGTTGCGGACCGCGTTCGCCACCGCGATGCGGGACGGCACGCCGCTGCGTGCCGGCAGCGCACCGAGCACCTTGATCAGCGCCGGCACCAGGAAGGTGCCGACCGCCAGGACGCCGAGGAACGAGACCACGCCGCCACCGACGCCGACGAGCACTTGGTGCGAAGTCGCCGCCAACGCCAGTAGCGCGCCGCCACCGGCTAGCAGCAGGAAGCCGAAGATCAGCCGGAAGACACCGCGCTTGGACGCAACCGCCGGCGCGACGTCGGGCCGAAGTGCGGCCAGCGGCGCGACCTTGGTCGCCCGACGAGCCGGTACGACGGCGGCCGCGATCGTCGCGATTGTCCCGAGCAGCAGCGGCAGGAAGATCGACACCAGGTCGAGGTGCAGCGAGACCGGCGGGATACCCCAGTCGAACTCGCGGGACAGCGCCAGCGCCAGTGCGGACAGCGCGACCCCGAAGACCACACCAATCGCGGAGGCGATCACGCCGACCACGGTCGCCTCGGCGAGCACCGAGGAGAACACCTGGCGGCGGGACGCGCCGACGCAGCGCAGCAACGCCATCTCTCGGGTTCGTTGGGCGATCACGATCGTGAAGGTGTTGCCGATCACCAGACATGCGACGAAGAGTGCGATGACGGCGAACATGCCGAACACGCCGCCCAGGACGTCGATGCCGTTGGTGTAGCTCCTGACCTCGTGCTCGATCCAGGCCTCGCCGGTGAAGACCTCGAATCCGCCCTGGACCGCCGACTGGACGGCAGCAGCCACCTCCTGCTGGCTGGTGCCGGCCTTCCCGGCGACCTCGAGACCCTGGATATAAGCCTCTGGCTCGAAGATCTTCACCGCGGCCGGTGTCGCGACCGCGGCGCCCTGGCCGAACGCACTCTTGTCGTCGATCAGACCGACCACCTTCACGGTCCAGGACTTCTTCTCGTACGACGTCAGCCGCAACGAGTTGCCCAGGGCCACGTTGTACTTCGCCGCGAGCTTGCTTGGTAGCGCGATCTCGTCAGTTGCTGTCGGCAACTTGCCGGATGTCGTAGCGGGAGAGGCGATCTGGGTGGTGGTGTACAGCGCCTCGACCGGCAGCGACAGCGGCCGGACCAGGCCCGGGAACGCGGCCTGCAGGTAGGCGCTCGTTTTCGGGACCACCTCGGCGACCTGCGGCAACGCCTTCACTTTGGCAATCAGTGCCGGCGTGAGCTCGCCTTGCTGGGGGGACGCGTAGGCGTCGACGCCCTTGTACTGCGCGCCGACCGTCTCGTCGATGCCGTGCGAGGCGGAGCTGTGCGCGGTCAGCGCCAGAGAGCCGAAGCCGACCCCCAGCACGATGGCCAGACAGGCGGCGACCAAGCGGCCCATGTGGGCACGCAATGAAGAAAGGAGCGAACGTCGCACGTCAGGCCCCCAGCTGGCGCAGCGCGTCGAGAACGGTCTCGGGCTTCGGGTCGAGCAGTTCGCCGGCCAGCTTGCCGTCGGCAAGCATCACGACGCGATCGGCGTACGAGGCTGCCAGCGGGTCGTGGGTGACCATCACCACGGTCTGGCCGAACTCCCGCACCGAACGGCGGAGGAAGCCAAGGACCTCGGCGCCGGAACGCGAGTCGAGGTTGCCGGTCGGCTCGTCGGCGAAGACGACCTCCGGCCGCCCGACCAGCGCCCGGGCTACGGCGACCCGCTGCTGCTGACCGCCGGACAGCTCCGACGGGCGGTGCGTGAGCCGGTCCTTCAGACCCAGTACGTCGACCAGCGTGGCGAGCCACTGCTGGTCGGGCTTGCGGCTGCCGAGCTCGAGCGGGAGCAGGATGTTGTCCTTCGCGGACAGCATCGGCAGCAGGTTGAAGGACTGGAAAACGAAACCGATCCGGTCCCGCCGGATCTTGGTCAGCGCGGCGTCGGGGAGCTGGGTCAGCTCGGTCTCACCGAGCAGGACCTGACCGCTGGTCGGCGTGTCCAGGCCGGCCAGGCAGTGCATCAGCGTCGACTTCCCCGAGCCCGACGGGCCCATGATCGCGGTGAAGTTGCCGACCGCGAAGTCGACCGACACGCCGTCCAGCGCGGCCACGGCGGTGTCGCCCTGTCCGTAGACCTTGCGCAGCTCGTGCGCGCGGATCGCCGTACGCGGCATCCCGTCCTGCGGCAGCCGCCCTGCCGCAAGCTCACCGGTCTGCAAACTCATGTCACTCCCTGGTTCCACGACAGGCCCGCCCTGTCATGCTCCTCAAGGTAGTGAGAACCGCCGCCCGCTACGTCGTCCCACGGACCGTATTCCGTGTAGTACCTGGGTATTACTTGGTCGGGCGAACGAGCCCGGTCTCGTACCCGAGAACGACGAGTGCGACCCGGTCCCGCAGGCCGGTCTTGGCCAGGATGCGGCCGATATGCGTCTTGACCGTTGCCTCGGACAACGTGAACAGCTGGGCGATCTCGGTGTTCGACAGACCGCGGGCGACCTCGACCAGCACTTCGCGTTCCCGCGCGGTCAGCTGGGCCAGATCGGGACGCTCGACCCCCGAATCGGGCAGGGAGCCGGCGAAGTGCTCGAGCAGGCGCCGCGTCGTGCTGGGGGAGACCACGGCGTCGCCGGAGTGCACCTGGCGGATCGCCGACAGCAGGTCCGCCGGCGGCGTGTTCTTGAGCAGGAAGCCGGCCGCACCGGCCTTGATCGCGGCGAAGGCGTACTCGTCCAGGTCGAACGTGGTCAGCACGATCACCTTCGGGGCCTGGGGCAACGACTGGAGCCGGTTGGTGGCCTCGACGCCGTCGAGGCGCGGCATCCGGACGTCCATCAGTACGACGTCGCATGCGGTCACCGAGATCTTCTCGACCGCCTCGCCGCCGTCCCCGGCCTGTCCGACCACCCGCATGTCGGGCTGCGAGTCCACCAGCATCGTGAAGCCGGCCCGGACCAGCTCCTGGTCGTCCACCAGGAACACCCGGATCACATCTTCTTCACTCACTGCTGTACTCCTCCTGGCAGGTGGTACGGGAGCTTGGCGATCACCTCGTAACCGCCGCCCGCCTTCGGTCCGGCGCTCACCGTACCGCCCGAGACCGAGGCGCGCTGATGCATCCCCACCAGGCCGTGACCTGGTTCCGTACTCGGGGCGACGCCGCCGCCACGGCCGTCGTCGGTGACCACCACGGTCAGCATCTCGCGCCCGAAGTCCAGAGCGACGGAGGTGCGCGCCCCCGGCCCGGCGTGTTTGAGCGTGTTGGTCAGACCCTCCTGCACGATCCGGTACGCCGTCAGTCCGAGCAGCGCGGGCAGATCGCGCGGGGTGCCGGTGACCTGGTAGTCGACCGCCAGGCCTGCCTCGCGGACGTTCTCGATAAGTTCGGGGAGGCTGGAGACGCCCGGCTGGGGGCGTGGCTGGTTCGGGTCGAGTTCGCGCTGCTCGTCGGCCTTGAGCAGGCCGAGCATCTTGCGCATCTCGGTCAGGCTCGCCCGCCCGGTGTCGCCGATCGTGGCCAGCGCCTTCTTCGCCGCCTCGGGGGACTGGTCGGCGGCGTACAGACCGCCGTCGGCCTGGACGATCATGATCGACAGGCCGTGCGCGACCACGTCGTGGATCTCGCGGGCGATCCGGGTCCGCTCCGCCGAGACCGCGAGCTTCGACTCGCGGTCGCGATCACGCTCGGCTTGGACAGCGCGTTCCTCGAGCTGAGCGACGTACAGGCCTCTGGTCCGGCGGCGTTCGCCGAACGCCCAGACGCCGAAGACGAGCGCGCCGAGGGCGACCATCATCGTCACCTGCTGGCGCCAGTCGGAGTTCGACCAGTAGCGGGAGGTCGCCATCAGTACGCCGAGACCGCCGACGCCGAGCGCGATCCGGCTGAAGCGGACATCGCCGTACACGGAGATCGCGTAGAGGGCGACGAGCAGGCCGACGTTGCCGGGCTGGAGCTCGACCGCGGCCAGCCACTGCAGGACGGCGATCCCCGAGACGAAGAAGAACGTCGCCTCCGGATGCGTGCGGCGCCAGATCAGCGGGCCGATCATCGCCAGCCCGACGACTCCGCCGACCCCTGCCTGTGCGAGCCCCAGGAAGCCGGCCGACACGAACAGGGCACCGGCCAGCAGCAGGTCGAACGCCTTGCTGCGCGCAGGCAGCGGCCGCGCGGTCAGAAACCCCGTCATGCGGGCCAGCGTACGGCGGAGACCGCGGGTGGCGGGTCAACCCACAGTCGGATGTCGCCGTACGACCGTGGTGGGGGCGGACCCCAGCCACTCACCAACTCGGCGCGGCCGGCTGGGCTCTCGCTCAGACGAGCTTCCGCTGGCCGGCTTTCTGAAGGTTGGTGAGTGGGGGCGGTCCGCCTACTTGTGCGGCCGGGTCGACAGCACCGGCTTCGGCTCCAGGCCCGACAGGCCGTTCCAGGCGAGGTTGACCAGGTGGGCGGCGACGTCCTGCTTGCGCGGGCGGCGCGCATCGAGCCACCACTGGCCGGTCAGCGCGACCATGCCGACCAGCATCTGCGCGTACATCGGGGCGTTGTTCGGGTCCAGGCCGCGGCGCTTGAAGTTCTCCGCCAGGATGTGCTCGACCCGGGTGCCGACATCGCTCAGGATCGAGATGAACGACCCCGTCGCCGAGCCGACCGGCGAGTCCCGGACCAGGATCCGGAAGCCGTCGGAGTTGTTCTCGATGTAGTCCAGCAACGCCAGCGCCGCCTGCTCGACCAGCTCGTGCGCGCGGCCGGCGGTCAACGACTGGGTGACACCGTCGAGCAGTTTCCGCACCTCGCGGTCCACGACCACGGCGTACAGGCCTTCTTTGCCGCCGAAGTGTTCGTACACGACAGGCTTCGAAACCTCGGACCGCGCCGCGATCTCCTCCACCGACGTGCCCTCGTACCCACGCTGCGCGAAGAGCGCGCGGGCGACCGCGATCAGCTGCTCGCGACGCTCGGCACTGGTCATCCGGATCCGCCCGGAGCGGCGCGGTTTGGGTTCCGTCACGTCGAGATCACGTCAGCATCATGCCGTACTCGGGGTGGCGCCGGTGGGAGTTTTACGGTCAGGCCGCTTTCAGAGTACGGCGTGCGTCGTCCACGCGGCGGGCTTCCAGCCGTTCCTTGACCGGCCAGCGAACGTCGCTCACCCAGCCCATCTTCTCGAAGAACCAGATGGTCCGGGCCGACGTGTCGAGCTGCCCCCTCAGTACGCCGTGCCGCGCGCACGTCGGGTCCGAGTGATGCAGGTTGTGCCACGACTCGCCCTGGCTCAGGATCGCCAGCCACCACACGTTGCCCGACTTGTCCCGGCTCTTGAACGGCCGGTCGCCGATGGTGTGACAGATCGAGTTGATCGACCACGTCACGTGGTGCAGCAGCGCGATCCGGACCAGGCTCGCCCAGAAGAACGCCGTCAGCGCACCCTGCCACGACCACGACCACAGCCCGCCGATCACAGCCGGCAGGAACAGCGACACCAGCACCAGTATCGGGAACATCCGCGAGACCCGGACGATGTCCTTGTCCTTCAGCAGATCCGGCGCGTACTGCCGTTGCGGAGTCTGCTCGGTGTCGAACAACCACCCGACATGCGCGTGGAAGAACCCCTTGGTCAACGCGCCCAGCGTGTTCCCGTACTTCCAGGGGCTGTGCGGGTCGCCGTCGCGGTCCGAGAACTTGTGATGCTTGCGATGATCAGCCACCCACCGCACCACCGGCCCCTCGATCGCCAGCGACCCCGCGATCGCCAACGCGTACTTCAGCGGCCGGTTCGGCTTGAACGACTTGTGCGTGAACAACCGGTGAAACCCGATCGAGATCCCATGCCCCGACAACGTGTAGAACACCACCGCGATCACAACATCCCGCCACCCCAGGAACCCGCCCCACGCCAGCGGTACCGCAGCCAGCACCGCCAGGAACGGAATCCCGATGAACAGCGCCAGCGCGACCTGCTCCCACACGTTCTTCTGCTCACCCCCGCGCGTCCCCGTCTCGACGTCGTACGCATCGTCCTGAGCCCGCGCCTCCGGCGCGGCAACGGCGGGTGGAGTCATCGCTGTCTCCCCTGGGTCAGAGGGTGGTTACCTACGCAACCGTAACCTACGCCCGCGTAGGTAAGGAACCCCTCAAAGCGCCGTCCACCCCACTCATGGCACACTGTCTCGGCAACCACGATCCCCCGTGGGGTACTCGGCAGCCCGCGAGACTTTGAATCTCGAAGACCTGGATCGAAACCAGGCGGGGGAGCAACGAACCCCCAGGTCAGACCACCTCTGACCTCGGGGGTTCCTTCATGTCCGGGCGCCTTTGCTAACGCTTGCACGGTCTCGTCCGGTGCTGCGGCAGCTGTACGACGGTCAGCAACCGTTGGCGGAGAGCTTCAGGGGCACGGCTTCGTTCATACCGGCGATTCTGTACCGCGACCCGTCAGCCGGAGGTGACGACGGAGTTTCTCGGCGTACGGCTCGCGCTCGGCGCGGGTGGCGGGGTTTGGCAGGTGCCTGGTGTTGTACAGGTTGTCGCCGGGGTAGCGCGGGAAGACGTGAACGTGGTGGTGCCAGGCGTCCTGGTTGCCGGCCGGTTCGTTGTGCTGGCGGGTAGAGATGCCTGCGCAGCCGTAGGTGGTGCGGATGCCGATGGCGATCGCGCGGACGGCGTCGTGCACCGCATAACCGTCCAGCGCCGGTAGGTCATACAGGTTCTCGTAGTGAGCATTCGGTACGACGAGCACGTGGCCGAGGTTGTTCGGCCACCACCGGGAGGCGACGAAGGCCGTGGCCCGCTCAGTACGCAGTACGACGTCCTCCTGGCTCGTCAGTTCGTCTTCGCCGCCGGATGCGACCAGACACAGCGGGCATTCGTAGCCCGGAGGCTCATGATTGAACATGGTCAGACCAGGTGGCGAGGCATTGTTCAGCGCCGTACGCGTGGTAGCGGGTCAGCTCGGTGAAGCCTAGTTTCGTCGCTAGGCGCAGGGAGCGGTCGTTGGCGGTCTGGGTGCAGAGCGCGACTGACTCGCCGGGGTGCGTGGTGGCGAACCACGTGAGAGCTGCGGCGCAGGCTTCGGCGGCGTAGCCGCGGCCCCAAGCGTGCGGAAGGAACAGGTAGCCGAGCTCGACCTTCCCGGCCTCCGGGTAACCCGTACTCTCCGCACTGCGCGCATCGAGCGTGACCGTCCCGATGGCCGCCCCCTCCAGCTCCACAACGAAGAACCCAGGCCGCTGCCCAGGCACCTCGGGCAGCGTGCGCTCCAGCTCACCACGGTCCCGCGCACCACCGACGTACGCGCCCACCTCCGCCGAGGCCAGCAACTCGATGACAGCATCGCGATCACGCGCCTCGGACGGCCGCAGTACCAGCCGCTCAGTCCTGATCGCCCCAGCCGGCCACCCAACAACCCCAAACTCACTCACCCCACGCAACCTACTAGCGCCGAGGTCCCATCCGCGGAGCAAGAGCTGATATTCGCAAGCCTGTCACGAGATACGCGCCTACGGTGGGGTGTGCGTTATTACGAGGTGGAGCCGCGGGAGGTTTATCGGCGGGTGGTGGCGGAGGGGTGGTCTCAGTGGAACGAGGTTTTTGAGGGCGGGGGAGGGTTTGGGGACTTTCCTAATCGGGGGTTTCTGGAGGGGGTGCTGCCTGGGTTGGGTGGGGCGGTTTTGGAGTATGGATGTGGGACTGGGCCGGCGGCTTGTTTCATGGCGGGGCGGGGGTTTCGGGTTGATGCGGTCGACCTGATTCCGGAGGCTGTTGAGTTGGCTCGGGGGTTTGCGGCTGAGCTGGGGGTTCAGGTTCAGTTCTGGGTGCAGGATGTTTGCCGGTGGCCTGCGGTGGTGGAGAAGCAGTACGAGGTCATCGTGGACAGCTACTGCTTGCAGAACATCGTGTTGGACGAGGACCGGTCTGCGCTGTTCCGCGGAGTGCGGGATCGGATGTTGCCGGGTGGGCGGTACCTGATCTCGACGGCCTTGTACGACGTGGATCGCGTGTACGGCGACGACTTCCGGTACGACGCGGTGACGGGGATCTGCTATCGCGGCGAACTGCCGTATCGGCGGCACCTCACGCCGTCGGCGTTGCGGGCGGAGTTGAGCGGTGCGGGGTTCGAGGTGCTGTCGTTCGGCGGGAATAATTTGGCGTGCGCGCGAGCGTAGTCGCGGATACGGTGCGGGGATGCCCGCCTTATTGCCGCGCTCGACGCCTGCTGCCGCGGGGATATCGTCCCGCGCGATCATCGCGCTGCTCGATCGGATCGAAGCCGAATCCGTCGAACTTCACTCGATCATGGTCGTACGCCGGGGGCACGTCGTCGCGGAAGGCTGGTGGGCGCCGTACTCGGCGGATCGGCCGCATCTCCTGTATTCGTTGACAAAGTCGTTCACCTCGATCGCCGTGGGGCTGGTGATCGCGGACGGGTTGCTGTCGCTGGACGATCGCTTGGTGGACGTCTTGCCGGAGCATGTTCCGGACGACGTGTCGGAGCAGGGGCGGCGGATCACCGTGCATCACCTGCTGTCGATGACGGTCGGGCATCCGGTGGACAGCCTCACTGAGGCTTGGGAGTTGGAGCCGGGCGACCTGGTGAAGGGCTTTCTGCGGGTGCCGTTCACCGATCCAGAGGGGACGCGTCACACGTACGACAACGCGACGACGTTCATCCTGGCGCGAATGGTGGAGCGGGTTACCGGTCAGGGGTTGCCGGAGTTTCTCGATGAGCGGTTGTTCGGGCCGATGGAGATCGAGCATGCCGAGTGGGACCGAGTGGCGAGTGGGCTCGCGTTCGGGTTCCACGGATTGCATCTGACGACCGAGGCGATCGCGGCCTTCGGGGAGCTGCTGCGGAGCGGCGGGCGCTGGGGGGACCGTCAGCTCGTACCGCGGGAGTGGATCGAGCTCGCGACCAGTCGGCACATCGAGACGCTGCAGCTCGAGGACGGGTCGGCTGCGGAGGACTTCTTGTGCGGATACGGCTATCAGTTCTGGCGGTCGCGCCACGGCTACTACGGGAACGGCGCCTTCGGTCAGCAGTGCTTGGTCGTTCCGGAGCACGAGCTCGTCATCGCGGTGACGTCTGCGCTCGATGAGCGTCAGCCGATTCCCGGCATGTTTTGGGACTACCTGCTGCCTGGTCTCGACGAGCCGGGAAATGCGGAGGACGACGAGCTCCTCGCCGAGCGGCTGCGGCAGCTGGCGATCCCGCCGGTGGCTGGGGCGGCCGGGCGTTCTGCCAAGGCGACGGTCGACGCGTCCGCCGAGAACTCCGCGCTGCCAGACGGTACGCCGGTGGTCGTGGAGTCGGTCGACGGTGGATGGCAGCTGCGGTTCGGCTCCTGGCCGAGCATCGAGGCCGGCCACGGTGAATGGCGAGAAAGCGCACCACTCGGCCGCTCGGTCGTCGCCTCCGCTGCCTGGCAGGACGACACCTTCATCGCTGACCTACAGATCATCTCCACCCCACACCGAGTCCGCCTGGAACTCGACGCCGCCGCGGGAACAGCGGTCGCCACCTGGAACGGCGTACCCCTGACCGGCCCCAAGCTCGAGCTCCACCTGACCGCACCCCTGATGACCCGCCCCGACGTCGCCTAGGCGGTCTGCTCTGCCCCGCCCGTCGGGTCGGAGAACACGATGGTGAAAGAGCCACGCGTGATCGCGTCGAACCCGATCTCGGTCTCGAAGCCGATCGTGATCAGATCGTCCATGCTGATGGCGTCGTGCTCGCCCAGCGTTTTCGCGACGTGCTGGAACAAAGCGGTCAGAGACTGATCCTCAGCCGCGTCCGGCAGGCCGATCGAGAAGTGCTTGCACGGGTATCCGAGGCTCATGAGCGGAGGGTGTCACGCGGTTGGTGTGGGGAGCCAGCAGAGGCAGAAGGGGTGGCCGGCGGGGTCGGCGTAGACGTTGGTGCCTCGGGCAGCCGTGGGGTCGCCGGTTTTGAGGAGGCGGGCGCCTAGGGAGAGGGCTTTGGTGTGGGCCTCGGCGTGGGCTGCGGGGCCTTCGAAGTAGAGGTCGAGGTGGATTTGCTGGGGGGTGCCGTCGGGCCAGTCGGGTGGGGTGTGGTTGGGGGCGTGCTGTACGCCGAGGGCCCAGCCGCCGTCGACCCAGATGGCGTGCCAGCGGTTGCTCCACTTCTCGACGGTGCCGTCGAGGAAGGCGGCCCAGAAAGTGCTCTCGGCGTCCAGGTCGGCGGCGTCGAAGACGATCATTCGGTGCTTGATCTCCATGGGGAGAGTCTGGCCTACGGCATGATGGAGCGGTGGAGTTCCCGATAGTGGAGGACGACCTGGTCCAGGTCGAGTTGCGGCGGTCCGGGTTTGTGGACTGGAACTATTTCGAGGGCGGCGCCGATGGGCTCATCGAGATCGCCGTCGCGCTCGTCGCGTGGATGGGCAACTGGATCGTGCACTGGGTGCTGTTCTGGGGTGGGTGGACGCTGCGCATCTGGGAGGTCGGCGAGGATGACAAGGTCCGGCTGATCCGCAAGATCCGGTACCGCCGCAAGCGGTATGCGCTGGCCGATGTCGAGCGTCAGTTTCAGGAAGGCCGAGCCGCCGTGGAGCGTCGTACCTAGGCCGGGTCGCTCGGGTGGCGGGACAGCGGGACGGTGTCGATGTGCATCCAGGGCTTGAGGGGGAGCGAGTCCAGGATGGCGGACAGCTCCCCGGCGGTGGCGGTTTGCCAGAGGCCGAAGCCTTGGTTGGTCGGGAGCTTCCAGAGGCGGACCAAGTGCCCGGCGGCGGCTTGGGCGGCGGCTGTGTCTGCCTCGGCGGCATAGGTGGCCTGGACCGTGGCGTCGTCGATGCCGTCGGGGATCGTGAGGGTGAAGGTGGTGAAGAACTCGTGAGCGTCAGGGTCGTGTGGCGTGGACGGTGCGGGGTTGTTGGGATGGGCTCCCAGTGGCGTGACCTTGTCGTGGCGCCAGACGCGGAGCGGCATCGAGGCGAGCAACTCCTCCAGCGCCTCGGCGTCCGAGGTTGCGAAGAGACCGAAGGTGCGCCACTCACCGGGCTGCAGTGGCGGTCGCCAGAGTCGCAGCAGGTTGCCATCAGCAATGAGCTCGCGGGCACGCGCAGCCTCGCGGGTACGCATGCTGTCCACCTCCGCCTCGGACGTGCCGGCCGGAACCTCGGTCGTCATCTCGACCAGGAACTCCATCGCGCTCGCCTCCATAGGTGCTCTCGCAGACTCTCAGCGGTCTCCCGGCCGAAGATATTCCGGACCGTCAGGCCATCACAATTGCGGTCGCGACGGCGGCTGGAGCGGGGGAAAGTGCGCTGGCGGACAGTTGTGATGGGCTTGGGGTCCGGCATCTCACTCCAGGAACTCGTGCAGGTGCTGGGCCCAGAGGTCCGGCTGCTCGAAGTGGCACATGTGGGCGGCGTCGGGGATGACGGCGAGCTGACTGTTCGGTACGGCGGAGTGCAGTCGCTCGGCCAGTTGGACGGGGAAGCCCATGTCCTTGGCGCCATGCAGGATCAGAATGGGTTTGGCGAAGTCACGCAGGATCGTCTCGGGGTCGCCGGGGCACCACGGGTGCATGAGACCGGCCATGGCGCGCTCGTAGCTCCAGTCGCCCTCGTCGCCAAGGCTCTCCAACAGTTCGAGGTACGCCGGCGCTTTGGCGAGGTCCCAGACGAAGATCGTCGAGTTGCGGTCCTCCGGCTTCGCCAGTCGTTGCCGTCGCTGGTACTCCGGCCAATCGTTCAGATACACCTCGGCCGCGCGAGCGTCGTACGCGGAGGTTGACGCCAGCACCAACCGCCGTACGAGCGAAGGGTGTTTGTCCGCGAACTGCATTGCCGCCCGCCCGCCGGTGGAGAAGCCGAGTAGGTCGACCTGGCCCAGGCCGAGCTCGGCGATCAGCCGTCGGGTGTCCTCCACGACGTACTCGGGTTGTAGGCGGTCCTCGGGCAGGCCGCGGGTGCTACGCCCGCAGCCGCGGAAGTCGAACAGCACCACATGCCGGTCGACTGCCGCGAAGCCTGGGACGAGGTACCCATGCCCGACATCTGGTCCGCCGTGGATCACCACCAGCGAAGGCTCGTCGGTGCGTTCGCCCAGCTCTCGCACGAAGAGCTCGACCTCGCCCACGTCCACCCTGCGTTCCATCTCTGCAGCCTGCCAGCCTTCGCCGACAGTCTGCCTAGCTGGTGATGGGGATGCCGACATCTTGAACCTCGCGGATCTGGCAGGGGTAGGGGAGGAGTTCGGTGAGGTTCGCGCTGGTGGATTCGTCGGGCAGGTCGACGAGGTAGGCGCCGTGGAGGTCGGAGGGTGGGGTGGACGGGAGAAGGGGGAGGACGGCGTGCAGGGTGCCGTGGGCGCGGACGGCGCTGGCGAAGGCTCCCATGGCATCGAGGATCTGCTCTTGGCCGGCCGGTCCGGCGGCGGCCCAGCGTGTGTCGTGGTCGGTCTCGGTCATCAGGATCAGGAACTTGGGCACGGAGGACCTTTCAAAGCGGGTGCGGCTGGTCAGGGCTCGATGAGGCAGAAGAGGGTGCCGTCGGGGGCTTTCAGGACGGTGAAGTCCGCGTCTTCGGGGTAGATCCAGTCGTCGACCAGTTGGGCGCCGAGGGCTTCGAGGCGGGCGACTTCGGCGGCGACTGTGGAGTCGGGGCTGACCCAGAGGTCGAGGTGGGTGCGGTCGGTGCTGTCGAGGTGCAGGCGGGTGGCGGGGCGGTCGGGCGGGAGGAGGAAGTCGGGATTGCCGGCCTGGGGCGTGTAGTCGAGGACCTGGCTCCAGAAGGTGGCGGCCGCGGTCGTGTCGGGGACGTTGAGGACGATCGCGCCGAGGGTGAGGCCCATGAATTCTCCCGGGGTGGGTGAGGTTTTCGCCTGGATGCCATGGTGTCGTACGCCGCCGACAAAACCCGATTGATTGCCTAAGGCAACTGAATTGACCTATGACTTTCGGGGTGGGTAGGTCGTTGGGGTGTGCATGAGGCGGGTCGGGTGGTTCGTGGTGGGAGGCGTGCTGGCGGCGGGGTTGGTGGTGACGCCGCCGCGGGTTGCGGTGCTGCCGGTGGCGGCTGAGGTGGGTTTGCCTTCGGCGGGGGATGGACGAGTGAGTCCGCTGGTGGGCCACGCGGTGGACGTGGCGCTGGCACGGCAGGCGGTGGCGTTTCGGCGGGGCGATGAGCGTGGGTTCCTGCAGGAGGTGGCTCCGGGGGCGGTGGAGCGACAGGCGCGGATGTTTCGTGGGCTGCGCGCGCTGGAGGCGCAGGTGGGCTTCCGGCGGCGCGAGGTGTGGGTGGATCCCGGGGCAGTACGCCGGTACGGCGCTGGTGCGGTGACATTGCGAGTGAGCATGCGGTACGCCGTGACGGACCTGAAGCCGGCGGTCGAGGACCTCGGGTACACGTATGTGATTCGAGACGGTGTGGCGCGGCTGGTGGATGCGACTCGGCTGGACGCTGTTCTGAGGAGCAACCGGCAGCCGTGGGACGTGGCCGAGCTGGAGGTCGTACGGCGGGCTGGCGTGGTTGTGCTCGTGGATCGGGGCGAGCGGGCGCGGGGCGAGCAGATTGCCGCGGTGACCGCCCAGGCGGCCAAGGTGGTGGACAAGCTCTGGTCCGGACCGCTCCAGAAGATCCCTCTGGTGGTCGCCCTGAAGGACCCCGACGTGCTGACGGACCTCCCCGCGACGCTGCCGGGGCAGGAACCGATCCGTATCCAGCCGATGCACAGCGCGGCCCCGGATGGTCGCCCAGTCGGCGGCTGGATAGTCCTCGCGCCGGGAGCTGCCGAGGCGGTCGGTGCGCAGCCGAGGGTGGTGCCGAGCCTGGCCGAGATGGTGCACGGGCTGATGCATCTGATGCCGGTGAAGATGGGTGACGAGGCGCCTCGGTGGTTGGCGGAAGGACTCGCCGCCTACGCCGCGAACCTCGTCCGACCCGCACCGGATGTGGCGAGAGAGCGTGCAGCAGTGGCCGACGCAGTCCGCGGGCGGATCGACCGGCTGCCGAGCGACGACGAGTTCACGACTACAGACAGTTACCGGACGAGCTGGCTGGCGGTGGACCTGATGGCCCGGGCTGTCGGTGTGGGATCGGTCACGCGGTTCTACCTCCAGGTCGCCAGGCGGGGGTACAGCGAGTTCGCGCGGGCGCGGATGATGCGGGAGTACGCCGGAATCACTGCCGGCGACCTCGTGGCGAACCTGAGGGGGCCGGCCGCCTAGCAGGTGGATGCGTAACTCCTCGCGAAGAGCAAGTAGGCTTGCGCGGGCACTGAATCGGGTGCCTGTGCAGATACTTGTTCCAGAAACTCGCAGGGAACTCGAGGAGAAGACCGCGTGACTTCCCATCGCCCCGCGGCGGTCGTGATCATGGCCGCCGGGCTCGGAACCCGGATGAAATCGTCGACCCCGAAGGTGCTGCACGAGATCGGCGGGCGCAGCCTTGTCGGTCATGCGGTGGTTACCGCGCGTGCGCTTGCCCCCGAGCACCTGGTGGTCGTGGTCGGCAACGGCCGCGAGCTGGTCGAGGCTCATCTGACCGCGCTGGACCCGGACGTGAAGACCGCCGTCCAGGAGCAGCAGCTCGGGACCGGCGACGCGGTCCGGTCCGGACTGACCGCCGTACCGGCTGGGTTCGAGGGGTCGATCATCGTCACGTCGGGTGACGTGCCGCTGCTGCAGGCTGAGACGCTGCACGAGCTGGTCGCCGAGCATGACAAGCAGGGCAACGCCGTCACCGTGCTGACCGCGCGGGTCGCCGACCCGACGGGCTACGGGCGGATCGTTCCGGGCGCGGACGGGACGGTCGCCGCGATCGTCGAGCACAAGGACGCCACGCCTGAGCAGCGTCAGATCGACGAGATCAACGCTGGGATCTACGTCTTCGACGCGGCCACGCTGCGCGACGGGCTGAGCCGGCTCACCACGGACAACGCGCAGGGCGAGCTGTACCTGACCGACGTACTGTCGATCGCCCGCAGCGACGGCAAGCGGGTCGGTGCCTACGTCACCGACGACGCGATGCAGACCGAGGGCGTGAACGACCGCGTTCAGCTGGCCACGCTGCGGGCCGAGCTGAACCGCCGCAACCTCGACAAGCTGATGCGCGCCGGCGTCACCGTCGTCGACCCGAACACCACCTGGGTGGACAGCACCGTCGAGCTCGCCCAGGACGTCACCCTGCTCCCGAACACCCAGCTGCACGGCGCCACCACAGCCGGCAGCGGTACGACGATCGGTCCGGACACGACCCTGACCGACGTACAGATCGGCGCGGACGCGACCATCATCCGCACCCACGGGTCGAGCGCGGTGCTCGGCGACGGCGCGAGTGTCGGGCCGTTCGCCTACCTGCGCCCGGGCACCACGGTCGGCGTCAAGGGCAAGATCGGCACCTTCGTCGAGACCAAGAACACCAGCATCGGCGACGGCGCCAAGGTGCCGCACCTGACGTACGCCGGGGACGCGACGATCGGCGAGGGCGCGAACATCGGCGCCGGCACGATCTTCGCGAACTACGACGGCGTCAAGAAGTACCCGACCTTCATCGGCAAGCACTCGTTCATCGGGAGCAACTCGGTGATCGTCGCCCCGCGCACGGTCGCGGACGGCGCCTACCTGGCCGCCGGTACCGCTCTGACCGAGGACGTCGGTCCGGGCGAGATCGCGGTGGCCCGGGGCCGGCAACGCAACATCAAGGGCTGGGTCGAGCGCAAGCGCGCCGGCACCAAGACTGCCGCGGCCGCCGCGGAGGCACTCGCGAAGAGTGCGGACGAGGCGACCCCGAGCGACACTGGCGAGAAAGCGTAACGGGAGGCCGGCCATGAGCGGGATGAAGCGAACCACCGAGAAGAACCTGATGGTGTTCTCCGGCAGAGCCCATCCCGGGCTGGCCAACGAAGTGGCCGAGCAGCTGGGGTCGGGCCTGGTGCCGACCTCGGCGTACGACTTCGCCAACGGCGAGATCTACGTCCGGTTCGAGGAGTCGGTGCGCGGCAGCGACGCCTTCGTGATCCAGAGTCACACCTCGCCGATCAACGAGTGGATCATGGAGCAGCTGATCATGGTCGACGCGCTCAAGCGCGCCTCGGCCAAGCGGATCACCGTCGTGCTCCCGTTCTACGGCTACGCCCGGCAGGACAAGAAGCACCGCGGCCGGGAGCCGATCTCGGCCCGGCTGATGGCCGACCTGTTCAAGACCGCGGGCGCGAACCGCCTGATCTGCGTCGATCTGCACACCTCGCAGATCCAGGGCTTCTTCGACGGCCCGGTCGACCACCTGATGGCGCTGCCGATCCTGAGCGACTACGTCCGCGACAAGTACGGCGACCAGCAGCTGGCCGTGGTCTCGCCGGACGCCGGCCGGATCAAGGTCGCCGAGCAGTGGTCCGCGCGGCTGAACAACGCCCCGCTGGCGTTCATCCACAAGACCCGCGACATCGACCGGCCGAACGAGACGGTCGCGAACCGCGTCGTCGGTGAGGTCAAGGGCCGGGTCTGCATCCTGGTCGACGACATGATCGACACCGGCGGCACGATCACCAAGGCCGCCGACGCGCTGATCGCCGAGGGCGCCGCCGGGGTGGTGATCGCCGCCACCCACGCGATCCTGTCCGGTCCGGCGGTCGACCGGCTGAAGAACTGCCAGGCCAGCGAGGTGATCGTCACCAACACGCTGCCGATCGCGGAGGACCGCCGCTTCGACAAGCTCACCGAGCTGTCGATCGCGCCGCTGATCAGCCGGGCCATCCGTGAGGTCTTCGAGGACGGCTCGGTGACCAGCCTCTTCGACGGTCGCGCCTAAGCACACCGCGAGCCATGCGGATCACCGTCTTTCACCCGGGTGCCATGGGGTCGCGGCTCGCCGGGGAGCTGGCCAGTGCCGGTCATGCGGTGAGCTGGGTCCCCGACGGGCGTAGCCAGGCGACCGTTGAGCGTGCGGAGGTAGCCGGGCTGGTCGGTCTGCCGTTTGCCGAGGCGCTGGCCGGTGCTGAGGTGGTGCTGTGCTCGTGTGCGCCGCAGGGGGCAGTGGAGATCGCCAGACAGGTCGGAAGCGCCGGATTCACCGGCCTGTACGTCGAGGCGAATCCGCTCTCGCCGGCGTCGTTGCGTGCAGCGCAGGACGCCGTACCGGGGGCAACGTTTGTGGATGCTGGTGTGGTGGGACCGCCGCCGAGTGGCGGGTCGAGTCCGACGCACCTGATGCTATCCGGAGCTGCTGCTGACGACGTCGCCGAGCTCTGGGCCGATACGGCGGTCACTCCGCGTGTGGTCGGCGCGGAACCGGGCGCAGCCAGCGCAGCCAAGTCGGCGTACGCGTTGTACAACAAGGGCAAGGCGGCCCTTGCCGTGCTGGCGTTCCAGCTGGCCGAGAAGCACGGAGTGACTGATGCGTTGGTCGCTCAGCAGGTGCGCGCGGACGCGGGCTCACTGCGCGATCCGCAACTGCCGGAGCAGCTGCGGAGCGTGGCCTGGCGCTGGGGCCCAGAGTTCGACGAGCTGGCCGAGACACTGGACGATGCTGGTCTCGAGGGCGACGCTGCTCGGGCGCTGCGTCAGGTGTGGACCAAGCTCAGCTGAAGTCCTTGAACACGTAGGGATCGATTCGTTCCAGCAGACCGTCGAAGGCGGCGGCTGTGTGCTTGACGGCGTCGGCGGTCCAGTAGCCGGCGTTCCACGCGAGCAGTACGCCGCCGTCGATCCGCCACTGCAGCTTCGGATAGTTGAGCAACCACTCCAGCACTCGTGGGTTGAGCAGAGCGCTCGCGTAGCGCCGGTCCGAGCACTCGACGGAGAAAGTCCGGTTGAACGCTGCGCTCTCGAACTCCAGCGTGTCCGGCAGCATCGGGTTCTTCGGGACCACCGCCAGGGGTGGCAGTGCGGTCGGTAGTGCCATCGCGATCACGTGACATTTCGCGGCGGTCGACGTACGGGTTGCTAGGTAGGTGAAGTCGCACGCCCACAGCCGCTGGTCGCGAACCATCCGCTCCGCGTTCCCCTGTACGCCGAACGCGCGGTTGGCCGCGTCAGCGAGCCATGGTTCGACCGGAGCCGGTGTGAGCCCGACAGCAGTCACTCTGTCGGCAAAGAAGGTGCGCTGCCGTTGCTGCACTCGCAGATAGAGCGCTCCGAGCCCCACCGCCAGAACCGCGAGTACGACGACCGTGGCGATCATGCGCCGTAGTCGCGGAGGACGAAGGGCGGGATGCGGTCGATGACGCCGACCATGGCTTCCAGCCGCGCCAGTACGTCGTGAGCCGTGAACTGGCCGACACCCCAGGACACCAGGGCGTTGCCGGCGAGCTGCCACTCCAGACCGGGGTTGGCGAGCATCCACTCCATCAGCTGGGGATGCAGGACCGCTGACGCGTACCGCTGGTCGGCACAGTCGATGCGGAAGGTGTCGTTGAACAGCTTGCTCTCCAGCTCGATGTCGTTGCCGAAGGCCCGTCGTAGCGCGGAGTCCTTCGAGACGGTGAGCGGCGGGAGAGCGGCGGGCAGGTTGAGTGCCACCAGGTGTACCTGGTGAGTCTGCGTGGTCTTGCCGTTGCTGGTTGTGTAGGTGTAGTCCAGCGCGCACATACCGCGGCCGCGGTAGTCACCGGCGAACATCTCACCCGGTCGACCGCGGGTGAACAGCGCTGCAGCAACGTCCGCCAGCCAGGGGTTCGGGGGAGCGAGGTACCAGCCGTTGCGAGCCATGGCGTCGGCGCGCTGCCGCATCGCGATCCGCTGGCGTTTCTGGAGCCCAATGATCAGCAGCGTCAGGCCAACGATCACCACTGTGCCGACAAGCAGCAGAAGCACCATGAACGCGGTCACCACGGCAACTTAGCGTTCCTGAGGTGCAGGGGGCTCGGCGCCGAGCCCCCTGCGGATTCTCGGTGCTGTTACGGCTGGACGGTGAAGGTGTAGCTCTTCTGGCCGGTGCTGATGGCAGTGCCGCCACTGGTGGTGGCGGTGACCTCGAAGACGAGGGTGTAGGTGCCGGCGGCCTCGAAGGCCCAGTTGGCGTGGGCGTGCGTGTTGATGGCGATAGAACGGCTGTCCGGCAGGCCGTTGCCGCTGTCGAACCAGACTGTCGGCGTACCGAGCGAGCTGGTCGTGTAGAGGGCGACGTCGTCCGGTCCACTGACCGAGACCAGCTTCACGGAGACGGTGTTGCCCGACAGGACGCCGCTCGGGACGCCCTCGGTGTTGAAGCCGGGCCACACGATGTTGCTCGCCTGCGTCTGCGGCAGGATCCAGACCGGGTCACCCGGCGCGCCCAGGAACGAGTACGCCGAGCTCGACGGCACCGTCGTCTTGCTGGCCGACACAGCGTTCAGTACGACGTCCGCCGGGGCGCGGTCGACCGAGGGGGTCACCGTGCCATCGCGGAGATCGAGTGTGAGCGCGGAGCCGGTCCAGTCCACGTCGATGGCGTCGACGTGACCCGATGAGATCGTGGTGAGGGCGAAGGCCGGCGTCACCGCCAGGACAGTCGCAGCGAGACCGGCGATCAGGGCGCCGGCCACCCCACGGGCCTTCATGCCTGCACCGTGAAGGTGTAGGTGGCGATGGCCGAGCTGACGGTCTTGCCGGTGGCGGCGAGGGTGCCGCACACCTTGAACTTCACCTTGTACGTACCGGCCGCTTCGAACGCCCAGTTGGCGTGCAGGTGACCGCCGGCCGTCGTACTGATCGTGTCCGGCAGTCCGTTACCGCTGTCGGCCAGCCGGGTCGGCGTACCGAACGCGTCGGTGGTGAAGATGCTGAAGTCGGCCGGGCCGGTGACGCCGACCAGGACGACCTTCAGGCTGTCGTTGGTGAACACACCCGGACCGATCTCCTCGGCGCCGATACCCGGCCAGAGCAGATCGGCGTCCTGCACCTGGGGCAGTACCCAGGCCGGGCTTCCCGGCGTACCGAGGAAGCTGTACGCCGCGTCATCCGGTACGGCGATCTGCGAACCAGGCTTGGCGACGAGCTGCACCTCGGCCGGGCTGTACTCGGTGTCGGTCTCCTCGTCGTGGACGTGCACATTGAAGGCGTTGTCCTCCCAGGCGATGCCGACGACGTCGACATGCCCTTGGTCGAGGACGACCGAGGGGGTAGCGGTCGCCGGGACAGCGACTGCGGTGAGCGCGAGGACTGTCGCAGCGGACAGTACGACGCGATGGAGCTTGCGCATGCGGTTCCTTTCAGGGTTAGGCGGAAACCCGAGCCGTCGCACGAGTGGTACGACGGGAGATGAGGCCGTGCCGGGGCGCGAACACCCAGCACGCGATGAACACCGCGGTGGCGGTGAGGACGATCAACCCGCCGGCGGCCAGGTTGAAGGCGTAGGACAGGTAGAGACCGGTCAGTCCGGAGAGAGCACCGATCACCGGCGCGATCACCATCATCACGCCGATCCGATCGGTCAGTAGGCGGGCGCAGGCGGCCGGGGTGATCATCAGCGCCAGCACGAGAATGTTGCCGACGGCCTGGATCGAGATCACGATCGCGACCGTCACCATCGCGTACATGGCCAGGTCCAGCCAGAAGATCGGCAGGCCGACCGACCGCGCGGTCTCGCGGTCCAGGCCGACCGTGACGAACTCCTTGTGCAGCGCCGCGGTGACCACCAGCAGTACGGCGCCGCCGACGGCGACGGTAATCACGTCCGCGTTCCCGATGCCGAGCACTGATCCGAACAGGAACGACTCCAGCGAACCGCCGTACCCGGGCGCCGTACTCATCACGACGATGCCGAGGCCGAACGCGCCGGCGAAGAAGACGCCGATCACGGTGTCCTCCTTGAGCCGCCGGTTCTGCGAGAACACGGCCACCGCCAGCGCGGTGATCAGCCCGGCCACGATGCCGCCGAGGACCAGGCTGGTCTTCAGCACGAACGCGATCGCGATCCCGGGAAACACCGCATGCGCAACCGCATCGCCGATGAACGCCATCCCGCGCAGCGCGACGTGGGTGCCGATCACGCCGCAGACCACGCCGGACATCAGCACGACGAGGAACGCGCGCTGCATGAACACGTGAGTCCACGGCTCGGTGAAGAAGTCGATCATCGGGTCACTCCCAGGCTGTGCACGAGCTGCTCGGACCGCGCGACTCCGAAGGCCCGCAGCCAGATCGCCGGGTCCCGCAGCTCATCCGGCGTACCGTCCGCGACGACCGTGCCGTTCAGCAGACAGAGCCGGTGGCAGGTGTCGGCCGCGGCCGGAAGGTCGTGCGTGGTCATCAGGATTGCGGTGTTCTCGGCGGTCAGTTCCTTGAACAGCCGGGTGAGGATCTCCTGCGTCGGTACGTCGAGGCCGGTGAACGGCTCGTCGAGCAACAGCAAACTCGGCTTCAGTGCGAGCGCGCGGGCGACCAGAACTCGTTGCCGTTGGCCACCAGACAGCTCGCCGATCGGGCGATCTGCGAGGTCGGTCAGGTCTACACGTTCCAGGGCTTCCTGTACGGCGTCCCGGTCGGCCTGGCCTGGTCTGCGCAGCCAGCCGATGCGGTGCGTGCGGCCGGTCATCACCGCGGTTCGGACCTGGACGGGATAGTCCCAGACGAACTCGTGGCGCTGCGGGACATAGCCGATCGAGCCCCGGGCCTCGGTCGGTGTCTTCCCGTCGATGGTGATGCTGCCGGCGGTGATCGGGAGGAGGCCGAGCAGCGAGCGGAGGAGCGTGGTCTTGCCGGCGCCGTTCGGGCCGATCAGGCCGACGTGCTCGCGAGCGGCGATCGTGAGTGAGACGTCGCTGAGGACTTCGCGGCCGCCGAGTTCGACGGCTAATCCGGTGATAGCGAGGACGGTCATCGGCGTTTCCTCACCACGACGAAGCCGGCCGTGGCGAGGACGAGGACGGCGGCGCCGGCGACGAACCACCACAGTTCAATGCGTTGACCTTCGGGCTCCGGTACGGCGGCCGCCGGCGTGGCGAACGCCGTACGGGGGTCTCCGTCGCCGGCGTAGATGCGGAGGGTCCGGCGGTCGGAGACGGAACTGCCGTCGATCAGCTTGGCCGTCATCACGACGTCCAGCAGATAGGTGCCTTCAGCATCGAACGTCCAGTTGCCGTGAACATGGGTGTTGACGTCGATGCCGGTCTGCTGCGGGAGCGGCTTGCGGCTGTCGAACACAGGTTGCGGCTTGCCGAAGTCCGAGTTGAGGAACAGCGTGAACGCGCCCGGACCGCGGACACCTTCGAGCGACCACGTCACCTCGCGATCGACCTTGGTGGCGACCTCGGTGTCCTGCGTGTTCCAGCCCGGCCAGACGATTCCGTCCTGCTGCACCTGCGGGATCACCCAGACCTGCCGCCCTGGTGTCCCGAGAAACGAGTACGCCGGATCCCGCGGTACGGCGATCTTCGCCCTGCTGGTCGCGTGCAGGACAACCGTGTCCAGGTCACGCCAGGTGGCAGGATCGGTGGTGTCGTCGCGCAGTTGCACGGTCCAGTGGCCGTCGACGAACCTGGGTCCGAGGTCGACGTGACCGTTGTCGATGGCAACTGGATTGACCGGGGCGACGGCGAGCAGCAGAGCGGCGAGCAGCTTCATCGGTGGTCCCCCAGACAGCGCTTCAGCTCGTCGGCGTTGTGGCGCATCATGTCGACATATGTCCTTGCGTGGTCGTCGAAGGAATCGCCGTACAGCGAGCAGACCTGCACGCCCTGGTCGCGGGCGACCTGGATCAGGACGGACGCGCGCTGGGCGAGGTTGGGCTCGGTGAAGACGGCCGGTACGTGCAAGTTGCGGATCGTGTCGGACAGCTTGCGGACCTGCTCGACACTCGGCTCCTGTGCCGGGTTCGGGACCACGAAACCGGCCATGGTCATCTCGTACGCCGATGCCAGGTACCCGAACGCGTCGTGCGTGGTGATCAGCTGGCGGCGGTCTTTCGGGATGGTGGCGAGCGTCGTACGGACGTAGGTGTCGAGCTCGTCGAGTCTGCTCAGGTAGGCGGTGGTGTTGGCTTCGTAGGTCTGTTTGCCGTCCGGGTCGGTCGAGATGAGGGTGTCGCGCATCAACTGCACGTAGGCCTTGGCATTGGCGACGTCTTCCCAGAGGTGCGGGTCGATCTCGCCGTGTACGTGCCTGCCGAGGACCGCCTGCGGGAGCTGGTGGATCTGGGTGGCGGGCTTGCCGAGGAAGGCGAATCTCGGGTCGTCGGGGATGGCGACCAGCGCCTTGTTCGGTACGTCGATCACGACGTTGCCGGCGGGCACCTGAGTTTGGGCGGCGCCGACCTTCTTGGCGTCGGCGTACGCGTAGACCTGGCCGGAGTCGAGGTCGACGGTGAGGTCGGTATGGCCGTCGTCCAGGACTGTCGCCTTGGTGCCGTCGGCTGGTTTGACGGTGTGGGGTTCGACGCCGACGGCGAAGGTAAAGGTGCCTTGACCGAGCGGTTTGAGTTTGCCGTCGTTGTTGTCGAGGCTGCCTTGGAGCGTGAGGCGGTAGACGCCTGGCTTGGTGAACGCCCAGTTGAGATGCGTGTGGGCGGCCGGCGGGAGCGTCGTACTGTCGGATTTGTCGAGGCCGTCGGTGGAGTCGAAGTAGCGGTCCGGCTGGCCGAGGGACTCGGTGAGGTAGGCAACGAGTTGGCCTGGGCCTTCGAGTTTGGTGGCGGCTAGTTGGACGGATGAGGTTCTGGTTGCGCCGCGTTGGTTGCCGTTGCCTCTGACGCGTAGGCCGAGCCAGAGGACGTCGAGGCCGATGTTTTCGACGAGGGGGATGACGTGGGCGCCGTACGATTCGGCCGCTTCGGCGAGTGAGACGTTCGGGGCGTCTTTGTCGGCGTTGGCGTCGATGGTCTTGATGAGGCTCTGAGGTTCGAGGAGCAAGTGGTTCGTCAACGTGACGTCTGCTTTGGCTACGCGCTTCGCGTCGGCGGGGGTCGGTTCGTAGGAATGCGGGTCGCCGCCGGCCGGCACGAGTGAGCTCGCGGTGACGCGGTCGCCGCCGATCTGTTGCACGAGGTCGGCGAGGATCTCGGTCGTCGTGACGACGTTGAGCTTGCCGTCGCTCGCTCCGGCCGTGGACGTGCATCCGGTGAGGAGCGTCAGGCAGACAGCTGCTGCGATCGCGCGCTTCACTTGGTGCCCCGCTTCGAGACCACGAGCAGCGTCGTACCGAGCAGGATGAACAACCCAGCCGCCACAAACCACCCCACCGGTACGTCGGCCCCGGTCGCCGCAAGCCTGCAGCCGGACCCGTCACCGGCAGCTCGCACCACCTCGCCCACACCTTGTGCACCCATCAACCGTTTCCCGCCACTTTGAGCACCCATCAACCACGGTTCGGCCGATGGCGTGGTCGAACCGTGCTCAAGGCCGGGGGAGCTGGCGTCGGTGTTCGCGGCGGCACTTTGTGCACCCATCGACCGTTCGGCGGCACCTTGGGCACCGGTCGACCACTTTGTGTGGGCGCGAGTGGTTGAGGGGTGCTCAAGGTTGAGGGAGCGGGCGCCGCCGGTGGGGGCTACGACCACTCTGAGGGTGGAGGTGGTGTGGGAGGTGGGGGTGGAGTGGGTGAAGGTGAGGTTGTAGGTGCCTGGCTTGGTGAAGGACCAGTTGCCGTGGGCGTGGGTGCCGATGGGGATTTGGTAGGTGTCGGGGAGGCCGTCGGCGGAGCTGAAGATGACTTGGGGCTGGCCGAAGGAGTTGAACTCGAAGACGGAGACGCGGCCGGGGCCGGTGACCTTGTCGAGGCGCCAGGTGACGGCGTTGCCGGGGATCTGGCCGGGTTTGAGTTCTTCGGTGTTCCAGCCGAGCCAGATGACGCCGGGCTTCTGGGTCTGGGGGATCTGCCAGACCGGTGTGCCCTTGGGGCCTAGGAAGCCAAAGGCGCCGCCGGGGGAGGTGGTGCCGGCTGCTGAGGTGAGGCGGATCGTGACCGCGGCGGGGTCGCGCCAGACCGGCGTACCGGGTTGGGTGCCGTCCTTGATGCGGGCCTGCAGGGCACCGGCTACCAGTCGTACGGCGTAGTCCGCGTGACCGTTCGACAACGTGGTGCTCGCGGTCGCGGGCGGGGTGGCGGACGGGGGTGCCGTGGTCGGCGCGCTCTGCGACGGGCTGGTCGTCGAGGGCTGCGTGGTGGGGACGGGGGTGGTGATGCAGGGCTTCGGGGTGCTGGACCCCGGCGGGGTGGTCGGTGCGGTGCCGGAGTGCTCGGCCGGGGAGGTGGGGGGTGAGGTGGGCGTGCCCGGGTGACCCGGGGGCGGGGTGGTCGGGGCCGGCGTGGTCGGACGCGGAGTGGTCGGGCGGCCAGGTGGCGGGGCGGTCGTGGGCGGGGTGCTCGGGGGAGTGGTGGGTGGTGAAGAAGGCGAGCTGGTGGGAGGTGAAGCCGGTGGTGTGGACGGTGGGGTGGTGGGAGGTGACGTCGGCGGGGTGGTGGGTGGGGTGGGGCAGAGGGGCGTGAGGTCGTTGCCTACTACGACCGGGAGCGTGGCGGTGTCCGTGAGGTGCTGGCCGGCCTTCGTGGTGGCGGAGTAGGTGAACTTGAGTCGGTAGAGGCCTTGTTTGGTGAAGGCCCAGTTGCCGTGGGCGTGCGTGGGCGCCGCCAGGGCGATCGACTGCGGAAGCTTCTTGTCGCTGTCGAACGCGATCAGCGGAGCGCCGAACTGGTCGAACTGGAAGACCGCGAGCTTCCCCGGACCTTCGACCTGGTCGAGTGACCAGTGGACTGGTCCGGAGAGTTTGCTGTAGTCGACGGACTCGGTGTTCCAGCCGACCCAGAGCAGGTTCTCGGCCTGCGTCTGCGGGATCTGCCAGATCGTCGCACCGGGCGCACCGAGGAACCGGTACTGCGGATCTGCCGGAACGATCTCGTCACCCTCAGGCCTCACCTGGAACGCGACCGCGCCCGGATCGCGCCAGACCGGCGTACCGCTAGTGCCGTCCTTCACCTGGAACCGCAGGCGATCACCGACCGTGCGAGCCGCCACATCCACATGCCCGACGGAGAGAACCGTGGTGACGCAAGGCGTGGGCGTCGCCACCTCGTACGGACCGACCACCCACGTGTACGTGACAGGACCCGAGCTGACCTCCGCACCGGCCGCGGTGACCGCAGTGGCCTGGAAGGTCAGCTGATACGTGCCCAGCGCCGCGAACGACCAGTTCGCGTGCACATGCCGACCAACCGGCTGGTGCAACGTCTTGTACGCCGGGTCCACCGAACTGAAGATCCGCGGCACCACACCGGTGAACTCGTCGTAGTTCGCGAAGACCTCAACGGCCCCGGGCCCGACCGCGCTCACCAGCGTGAGATCGACCGAGTCGTCACGCAGCGCACCCGCGGGAATCGTCTCCGTGTCCCACCCGGGCCAGATCAGCTCCGGATCCTGTGACTCGGGCGCCATCCACACCGTGCTGCCCGGCGTACCCAAGAAAGCGAAGGCCGGGACGTCAGGAAGTTCGACCCGGGCCGACGCAGCGTCCTCCAGGTTGAAGATCAGCCCGGCCGGATCGACCTCGCGATACGTCCCAGTCCCCACTCGCGTGCCCAGCTTGAGCGCGCTCCCGTCGTACGTCGTGTGCAGGACGTCGGTGTGGACGGCGCGCAGCACCTCGGGTGCGGGAGAAGCACCCGCGGTCAGGCAGAGGAGGCCGAGCGTGAGGCTCAGCAGGGCGGACAGGAGCGCGGGACGGGAGTGAGTGGCGGTCACAGCCGCGGACTTTATCTGAATCGACAATCATTTTCATTAGGGTCCAGAGTTTCCTGCCCGGATGACGCCCAAAAGTCGTGTCGAAGTACCGGCCGGAGCTGATTTCTCGTCTGGCCGTGGTGGTGGGTAGACTGTTGAGGTTGCCTCGGCGAGGGACGCCCCCCGAGAACTGATGGGCGCGGCTCCGTGATCGACGCGGTGGTTCGTTGCTTGATGCCTTCTCGGTGTCAGCAGGCGCCCGCTGAGGCCGCAGCCGAGTTTCAGCCAGTCAACAGATCACCGCAACGCATCTGAGGAGTACATCTCGTGGCCGAGGTCAAGATCCAAGCCGAATCGCGCACGGAGTTCGGCAAGGGTGCTGCCCGCCGAATCCGCCGGGACAACAAGGTGCCCGCCGTTCTCTACGGCCACGGCACCGACCCGGTTCACATCACGCTGCCGGGTCACGACACCATGCTGGCGCTGAAGACCGCCAACGCCCTGCTGCTGATCGAGGTCGTCGGCAGCGAGAGCCTGCTGGCGCTGCCGAAGCAGGTCCAGCGCGACCCGCTGAAGGGCACCATCGAGCACGTCGACCTGGTCATCGTGAAGCGGGGCGAGAAGGTCGAGGTCGAGATCGCCGTGCACGTCGAGGGCGACGCCGCCGGCGGCACGCTGGTCGTGCTGGAGAACGCCTCCGTCCTGGTCGAGGCCGAGGCGACCCACATCCCCGACGGTGTGGTGCTGAACATCGAGGGCCTCGAGGCCGGTACGGCGATCCACGCCTCCGACCTGAAGCTCCCGACCGGTACGACGCTGGCCGTCGACCCGGAGACCCTGATCGTCAACATCACCACCGCGAGCACCGCGGAGCAGGTCGACGCCGAGATGGCCGAGGCTGAGGCCGGGGCGGGCGTCGTCCGCGACGAGCCGACCGCCGCTCCCGCCTGACGGTAAGCAGCAGTACGTAGAGACACCAGGAGGGCCGGGATCCGTGGCGGACGACGTGTGGTTGGTCGTCGGGCTGGGGAATCCCGGCCCTACCTATGCCCGGACCCGGCACAACATCGGCCACCTGGTGGCCGACGAGCTGGCGGCCCGGACCGGCAGTTCGTTCAAGCAGCACAAGCAGGTCAAGGCCGAGGTGATCGAGACCCGGATCAACGGCCTGCGCACGATCCTGGCCAAGCCTCGCTCCTACATGAACGAGTCTGGCGGGCCGGTGTCGGGCCTGCTGAAGTTCTTCAAGGTGGATCCGGCCAACCTGATCGCCGTCCACGACGAGCTGGACATCGACTTCGGCGTTCTGCGGTGCAAGTTCGGCGGCGGCGACAACGGGCACAACGGCCTCAAGTCGCTGCGGAAATCACTTGGCACCGGTGAGTACTATCGAGTGCGGTTCGGTGTGGGTCGTCCACCGGGCCGGCAGAGTCCCGCCGATTTCGTCCTCAACGAGTTCTCCGCGGCCGAGCGCAAGGATCTCCCGTTCGCCGTGGACCGGACCGCGGACGCGGTCGAGTCGCTGATGACGGCCGGCCTCGAAACAACCCAAGGCCTGTACAACACCTGACAATGCTAGGAATGGGCGCCTCGTGAAACTCAGCGGTCTGATCGACACCCTGGTCACCGATCCGGTCGTGGCCGAGGCCGTTCGGGACGCCCGCGGGGAGGTCGTCACGGCCCTCGACCTGGCCGCGCCCGGCCCGATCCGCCCGGTCCTGCTGGCCGCGCTGGCCGCCGAGCGAGGCGCGAACCGCCCGGTGCTCGCCGTCACCGCGACGTTCCGCGAGGCCGAGGAGCTGACCGAGGCACTGCAATGCCTGGTCGAGCCTGGTTCGGTCGCCTACTACCCGGCCTGGGAGACGCTGCCGCACGAGCGCCTTTCACCCCGGTCGGACACGGTCGGCCGGCGGCTCGCCGTACTGCGGCGACTCGCGCACCCGGATCCGTCGGACGAGACGACCGGGCCGATCAAGATCCTGGTCGCGCCGGTGCGGTCGGTCCTGCAGCCGCAGGTCGCCGGACTGGCCGACCTCAAGCCCGTGCAGCTGCATGTCGGCGACACGGTCGAACTGGCCGATGTCACCGAGCGGCTGGCCGCGGCGGCGTACCACCGGGTGGACCTGGTCGAGCGGCGCGGCGAGTTCGCGGTCCGCGGCGGCATCATCGACGTCTTCCCGCCGACCGAGGAGCACCCGCTGCGGGTCGACTTCTTCGGTGACGACGTGGAAGAGATCCGATACTTCGCAGTCGCCGACCAGCGCTCGCTGGAGATCGCGGAGCACGGTTTGTGGGCGCCGCCGTGCCGCGAGCTGCTGCTGACCGACGAGGTGCGGGCGCGCGCCGCCGTACTGGCCAAGGAGCACCCGACGCTGGCGGAGCTGTTCGAGAAGCTCGCCGAGGGGCATGCGGTCGAGGGCATGGAGTCGTTGGCTCCGGTGCTGGTCGACCACATGGAGCTGCTGGTCGATCTGATGCCGGCCGGGACGCACGTCGTGGTCAGCGATCCGGAGCGGGTGCGGGCGCGGGCGCACGACCTGGTCGCGACAAGCCAGGAGTTCCTGGAGGCGTCCTGGGCGGCCGCAGCCGGTGGCGGTGAGGCGCCGATCGATCTGGGCGCCGCGGCGTACGTGTCGCTGGGTGATGTCCGGTCGCATGCTCTGAGCAAGGGCTTGGCCTGGTGGAGCCTGTCGCCGTTCACGGCGGCGCCGACCGATGCGCCGGAGCTGCGCGACTCGATGGGTGCACGAGTCTCCCTGGACGTTGACACCGACGCGGGCGCGGTCCGCAGCCGCGTGATCGCGGCGCACGAGGTCGATCCGTACCGCGGTGAGACAGCGGCTGCGGTCGAGGACATCCGGGGCTGGCTCCGCGACGGCTGGCGAGTCGTCTGCGTGACCGAGGGACATGGTCCGGCACAGCGACTGGCTGAGCTGCTGTCCGAGGCGGAGGTCCCGGCGCGAGCGGTCGAAGGCATCGACTCGGTTCCCGAGCCGGGCGTCGTACTGATCTCGCAGGGCGCGCTCGATCACGGCTTCGTTGCTGAGGGCATCAAATTCGCCGTACTGACCGAGAACGATCTGGCCGGTCAGCGCTCCGCGGCCGAACGCCGTTCCCAGCAACGGATGCCGAGCCGCCGGAAGAAGGCCGTCGACCCGCTCGAGCTGCAGCCCGGCGACTTCGTCGTCCACGAACAGCACGGCGTCGGCCGGTACGTCGAGATGATGCAGCGCACCGTCGGGACGGGCACGCAGAAGGCCACCCGCGAGTACGTCGTGATCGAGTTCGCGCCGAGCAAGCGCGGCCAACCGGGCGACCGGCTGTACGTGCCGACCGACCAGCTCGACCAGGTCACGCGGTACGTCGGCGGTGAGCAGCCGAGCCTGGACAAGATGGGCGGCGGCGACTGGGCCAAGCGCAAGGGCCGCGCCCGCAAGGCGGTCAAGCAGATCGCCGGCGAGCTGATCAAGCTGTACGCCGCGCGCCAGGCGACCAAGGGACACGCGTTCGCCAAGGACACCCCGTGGCAGCGTGAGCTCGAGGACGCGTTCCCGTTCGTGGAGACGCCCGACCAGCTGGCCACCATCGACGACGTGAAGCGCGACATGGAGCGCGTCATGCCGATGGACCGGATCGTCTGCGGTGACGTCGGGTACGGCAAGACGGAGATCGCCGTACGGGCTGCGTTCAAGGCGGTCCAGGACGGCAAGCAGGTCGCCGTACTGGTGCCGACGACGCTGCTCGTGCAGCAGCACTACGCGACCTTCGCGGAGCGGTATGCGGCCTTCCCGGTCAACGTGGCGCCGCTGTCACGGTTCCAGACCGACAAGGAGGCCAAGGCGACGCTGGACGGCCTGGCCGACGGTTCGGTCGACGTCGTGATCGGCACGCACCGGTTGCTGTCCGGCGAGGTGGCGTTCAAGGACCTCGGCCTCGTCATCGTCGATGAGGAGCAGCGGTTCGGCGTCGAGGCCAAGGAGCAGCTCAAGCGGCTGCGGACCGCGGTCGACGTACTGACGATGTCGGCGACGCCGATCCCGCGCACGCTGGAGATGTCGATCACCGGCATCCGGGAGATGTCGACGATCGCGACCCCGCCCGAGGAGCGGCACCCGGTGCTGACCTTCGTCGGCGCCTACGAAGAGGGCCAGGTGACCGCGGCGATCCGGCGCGAGTTGCTGCGTGAGGGCCAGGTCTTCGTGGTGCACAACCGGGTGAACACGATCGAGAAGGCGGCCGCGCGGATCCGCCAGCTCGTGCCCGAGGCGCGGGTCTCGGTGGCGCACGGCCAGATGAACGAGCACACCCTGGAACAGGTGATCCAGGGCTTCTGGGAGAAGCAGTCCGACGTCATCGTCTGTACGACGATCGTCGAGTCCGGTATCGACATCTCGAACGCCAACACGATGATCGTCGAGCGCGCCGACCTGCTCGGCCTGTCGCAGCTGCACCAGCTGCGCGGCCGCGTCGGCCGTGGTCGCGAGCGGGCCTACGCGTACTTCTTCTTCCCGCCGGAGAAGCCGCTGACCGAGACGGCGCACGACCGGCTGGCGACCATCGCCCAGCACGCCGATCTCGGCGGCGGTATGGCGGTCGCGATGAAGGACCTGGAGATCCGCGGCGCCGGCAACCTGCTCGGCGGCGAGCAGTCCGGGCACATCGCCGATGTCGGCTTCGACCTGTACGTGCGACTCGTCGGCGAGGCGGTCGCGGAGTACAAGGGCGACACCCCGGCCGAGGAGCCCGAGGTCAAGATCGAGCTGCCGATCGACGCGCACCTTCCGCACGACTACGTCCCGTCGCAGCGGCTCCGCCTCGAGATGTACCAGCGCCTGGCCGCCGTCCGCGACGCCGACGGGATCGCCGAGCTGGTCGAGGAGCTGCACGACCGGTACGGCGACATCCCGCAGCCCGTGCTGAACCTGATCGAGGTGGCGAAGTTCCGCAACCACGCCCGGCAGGCGGGGCTGCAGGACGTCACCCTGCAGGGCAACCTGGTCCGGTTCGGGCCGGTGGATCTGGCCGATTCGAAGGTGCTGCGCCTCAACAGGCTGTACCCGAAGAGTCTGGTCAAGCCGCAACTGCGTACGATCCTGGTGCCGAGACCTGCCACCCGGCAGATCGGCGGCCAGCCGCTCCGTGACCAGGAGCTGCTGCAATGGTGTACCCGGTTGATCGACGACGTGATCGCCGAACCGATCGTGGTACCGGCGTGACTTCGACTGGAGATGCGAGGAGATTTCGGTGAGCAGAGCGCTTAAGGCTCTCGGTGTGGTTGCGGCCACGGTGCTGCTGGCGAGCGGCTGCGCGGCCGGTACGCACCCGGGTGCGGCGGCCGTGGTCGGCAACACCGAGATCAGCATCGGCGAGGTCGACAAGGTCTCCCGGGCGGTGTCCGACGCGCTCGGCCAGCCGTTCGAGACCAAGGTGACGCTCGGCGAGCTGGTCAACAACGCCCTCGTCCGGCAGGTCCGCGACCAGCGGTCGGTGACCGTCAGCGACGCCGAGACCGCGGCCGCGATGAAGCTCGTGGTCCGCGACCCGGCGGCGTACAGCAAGTTCGAGGCCGACCCGGTGGCGAAGGACTTCCTGGCCCAGGTCGCCTCGACCGCGGTGGCGACGATCAAGCTCGGCGGCGGCACCGGCGTGACCGACCCGCAGGTGCAGCAGGCCCAGAAGGCCGGCCTCACGATCGTCAAGGACGTCTCGAAGAACATCACCGTCGACATCTCGCCGCGGTTCGGCAAGTGGACCGACGGCGCGATCGACGGCGCGATCTCCGGTTCGCTGTCCGAGGAGTCCGCGCAGGCCAAGGCCAAGCGCGAGGCCGCCGAGAAGGCGCAGCAGCAACAGCAGCAGCCGCAGGGCTGAGGTAGCTGATGTCCGGAGCCCCCGGTGGGTCGATCACGGTTGTCCTGACCAGCCCCCGGGTCGCTCCGGGGCTGCTCACCCGGGTCGCCTGGACGGCGTTGTCGTCCGCCGATCTGATCGGAGCCGGCAGCGCGGTGGCCGCCGGTGACGACGGTACGGACGCGCACCGGCTCAGGCCGGACGTGCAGGCGATCGCCGGGTCGGGGTTCGTGGTCACGCCGGTCGACGGCGCTGACGCCCAGCACTGGGCTTGGCTGGCAGACGCCGCGACCGCCGGGCAACGCGTTGCCTGGCTGGTCGGTGAGGATGGCGAGCCTGGCTTGCTCCGGATCGTCGCCGAACAACTCAGCAGCGAGCCGAGGCCGCCGTACGAGGTGGAGATCCTGCACGGCTCGTACGACGTCCCAGGCGCCCGCCTGATCGACCTCGTCCGCGTGATGGACCGCCTCCGCCGGAACTGCCCCTGGGACCAGGAGCAGACCCACGAGAGCCTCGCGAAGTACCTGCTCGAGGAGACCTACGAAACCCTCGAAGCCATCGACACCGGCGACCGCACGCACCTGCGCGAAGAGCTCGGCGACCTCCTGCTCCAGGTCGTCTTCCACTCCCGCGTCGCCGAGGACGACAACGTCTTCACGATCGACGACGTCGCCGGCGGCATCGTCGAGAAGCTGATCCGCCGCCACCCACACGTCTTCGGCGACGTCAACGCCGCCGACGCCGCCGCGGTCGAAGCCAACTGGGAAACCATCAAAGCCGCCGAGAAACAACGTTCCTCGGTCCTCGAAGGCATCCCGACTGCACTTCCCGCCCTGGCCCTCGCCGACAAGATCCTCGGCCGCTCCGCCAAGGTCCCCGCCGAACTCCCCGCCCCCACCGACGACCAGTCCCGCATCGGCGCTCAGCTCCTAGACCTCGTCCGCGAAGCCCGCACCCTCGGTGTCGACGCCGAACAAGCCCTCCGCACCACCCTGACCCAGCTCACCGCCGAGATCCGCGCCGCCGAAACGCCCTGACCCGAGCCTCAGCTCAGCGACTTCAGGATCGCGGCTTCGGTGGTGGGCCAGTTCTTGAAGAGGTAGGCGTGCTGGACGACGGGTTGTACGGCGGCGATCACGTCGGGCTTGTCGTCGACGAAGTGCGTCAACCCGAGATCCGCGCAGTGGATGGCCTTCTCGGGCCGACGCAGGCAGAACCGCACGTTGCCCTCGGGGATGCCGGTCTGCGCGAAGAAGTCGTGGTGCCGCAACCATTCCAGTGACCTCGCCTGGATCCGCGGACCGCACTTGGAGACCAGCCAGGTCTCGGCGAACCGCGGAACCAGACGGGCGATGGTGTCGAACGCCTCCGGTACGGCGGGAGTCCGCAGCATCGCCGCGGTGTCGCCGGCGAAGAACGACGTGTCGCCAGGACCTGACGTGCCGTTGATGATCACCCGCCCGATGTCGATTCCGAGTTTGTTCATGGATTCAGCGTGGCCGCGCGAGGACTTCAGCAGAACTAGTAATTGTCGATAGAGCTATAGTTTGTGGTGATGACTCTGGTGGCTGAGGATCTGCGGGTGTTCGCGGTATTTGCGCGGCACCGGAATTTCACGCGGGCCGCAGTGGAGCTCCATGTGAGTCAGCCCGCGTTGCACACAAGGATTCGCAAGCTGCAGGAGCGGCTGGGGCACGAGCTGTATGTGAAGCGCGGACGCCTGTTGCACCTCACCGATGCCGGCGAGCGGCTTGCGTTGTTCGCCAACGAAGAGGCAGACCGGGCGACCGACTTCCTCCGCACGCTCGGTGCCGCGCCGCCACGACCGACCGTGCTGATGGCAGGTTCCGGCGCCTACCTCTACGTGCTCGGCGAGCCGATCCGCCGGTACGTTGGCAAGGGCCGCGAGCTGCGATTGCTCACCGGCGACGCGACTCGCACCCTGGAAGCGCTGCGAGACGGTACGGCGGACGTCGGCGTGACCGCCCTGGGTGTTCCACCGGATGACCTCGACTGTGAGCTGCTGGGACAGTTTCCGCAGACCCTGATCACGCGGTCCGATCACCATCTCGCGAAGCGGCGGACGGTTCGGCTCAAGGACCTGCAGGACGAGGCGCTCGTCGTACCGCCGAAGGGACGTCCGCATCGGGATCAGTTGGAGCGGGCACTGCTCGATCAGGGCGTGCGGTGGTCGGTCGCGGTCGAGGCGGAGGGATGGGAGTTGCTGGTCCACTTCGTGCGGCTCGGGATCGGGCCGGCGGTCGTCAACGGCTCGGTCCGTACGTCGGGCGCCCTGCGGAGGATCCCCGTCAAAGACCTCCCGCCGATCCGGTACTACGTGATCACCCGCGGCGAGCGTGGTGACGAGTTGAAGAAGTTGCTGCTGTGAGCGCCGACAGCAGGGCGTTGTCCAGGTTGCTGAGGCACACCGCGGGGGAGCGCGGGCTCGCGATGACCGCGGACGGGTGGGCGGCGATCGCCGACGTACAGAAGCTCCTCGGGATGAAACGCGAGGACCTCGACCGTGCCGTCGAGGAGAACGACAAGCAGCGTCTGCAGGTGGACGGAGAGCTGGTCCGGGCGTGTCAGGGGCACTCGCTCGCCGGGATGCCGGTGACCCGTGAAGCTTTGGAGAACAGTTGGGAGCGCGTTCACCCTGATCACCTGTTGTGGCATGGGACTACGCAGAGTGCGGTCCCGGTGATTAGGCGTGAGGGCTTGAAGCCGGGGCGGCGTACCCATGTCCATCTGGCGCCTGCGCAGGACAGCCTGGTGGGGCGGCGGACCAAGGTCGACGTGTTACTGGCTGTGAATCCTGAGAATTTGCCCGTGTATCGGGCGCCCAACGGGGTGTTGCTGGTTCGGGAGGTCCCCGCGGATGCGATCGTGGACGCGGTCCACCCTGCCGGGTGGTCTCACCGCTAGGCTCGGAGCCGATTCGTCATCGAAACCTGGGAGTCAATTGTGGCCACCATCGAGGCCGTCGGCGCCCGCGAGATTCTCGACTCGCGCGGCAACCCCACTGTCGAGGTCGAGGTTCTCCTCGACGACGACACCGTTGCCCGGGCCGCAGTGCCGTCGGGTGCCTCCACCGGTCAGTTCGAGGCCGTCGAGCTCCGTGACGGCGACAAGGCCCGGTACGGCGGCAAGGGTGTCCTGAAGGCCGTCACGGCCATCCTCGAGGACATCGACAAGGAGATCGTCGGGTACGACGTCCACGAGCAGCGGCTGATCGACCACGCGCTGCTCGACCTGGACGGGACCCCGAACAAGGCCAAGCTGGGCGCGAACGCCATCCTCGGCGTCAGCCTGGCGGTCGCGAAGGCCGCGGCGGAGAGCTCCGGCCTGCCGCTGTTCCGGTACGTCGGCGGCCCGAACGCGCACGTCCTGCCGGTCCCGATGATGAACATCCTGAACGGCGGCTCGCACGCGGACAGCAATGTCGACGTGCAGGAGTTCATGATCGCCCCGATCGGCGCCTCGACCTACGCCGAGGCCCTGATGCAGGGTGCGAGCGTCTACCACGCGCTGAAGGCGGTCCTGAAGGAGCGCGGCCTGTCCACCGGGCTGGGTGACGAGGGCGGCTTCGCGCCGAACCTGGCCAGCAACCGCGAGGCGCTCGACCTGATCGCGGTCGCGGTCGAGAAGACCGGCCTGAAGCTCGGCACCGACATCGCGCTCGCGATGGACGTGGCGGCCAGCGAGTTCCACACCGACGGCGTCTACGCCTTCGAGGGCGGCAAGAAGTCGGGCGACGAGATGATCGCCTACTACGCCGACCTGGTCGCGTCGTACCCGATCGTCTCGATCGAGGACCCGCTGAACGAGGAGGACTGGGAGGGCTGGAAGAACCTCACCGGCCAGCTCGGCGACAAGATCCAGATCGTCGGCGACGACCTGTTCGTCACCAACGTCGAGCGGCTGCAGCGCGGTATCACCGAGAAGTCCGCGAACAGCCTGCTGGTCAAGGTGAACCAGATCGGTTCGCTGACCGAGACCCTGGACGCGGTCGACCTGGCCCACCGCAACGGCTTCACCTGCATGATGAGCCACCGCTCCGGCGAGACCGAGGACACCACGATCGCCGACCTCGCGGTCGCGACCAACTGCGGTCAGATCAAGTCCGGCGCCCCGGCCCGGTCCGACCGGACCGCGAAGTACAACCAGCTGCTCCGGATCGAGGAGGAGCTCGACGACGCGGCGGTCTACGCCGGTCGTTCGGCCTTCCCCCGCTACCAGGGCTGATTCAGGGAGTTTGCGCATGTCGTCCCGACGGGAGTCCGGTGCACGTCCTGGTTCACGGCCGTCCAGCCGTACCCAGACGCG
Source organism: Kribbella sp. NPDC005582 (assembly GCF_040605415.1). Taxonomy (NCBI): domain Bacteria; kingdom Bacillati; phylum Actinomycetota; class Actinomycetes; order Propionibacteriales; family Kribbellaceae; genus Kribbella; species Kribbella sp. NPDC005582. Next base: position 618,893 of record NZ_JBEXCU010000001.1, on the reverse strand, counting down.
GCCACCGTCCCGCCGGGGCGACCAGCCCAAACGCCGGCCGGCGGTCTCCGCCGGGGCCGGCCCGGTCCGGACCAGGGGATCCCGCAACCTGACCGGGCGGGCGGCCGTCGTGCTGCTCGTGCTCGGTGCGCTGATCGTGTCGTACGCGCAGAGCTTGCGGGTGTGGTTCGACCAGCACCAGCAGATCACCGCGCTGAACCAGGAGATCCACGACCGGCAGAAGCGGGTCAAGGAGCTGAACGACGAGATCGCCCGCTGGGACGACGACGCGTTCGTGAAGGCGCAGGCGCGGCAACGGCTCGGCTGGGTGATGCCGGGCGAGGTCGGCTACCGGGTGATCGGTGCCGACGGCAAGCCGATCGGCGCGCCGCCGGAGCCGGGGGCGCCGGTGGAACCCGGCGACGAAGCCACCCAGAAGCCGGTTTGGTACACGAAGTTGTGGGGGAGTGTCGAGGGCGCCGGAAAGCCACCGGCGGCACCGACGAAGCGGCCGGTCACACCGACGCCGAAACCGATCCTGACCCCCTCGCCCGAAAGGTGATCCGTTGAGCGTCAGCCCCGACGACATCGAGGCCGTCGGCAAGCAGCTCGGCCGGACCGCGCGTGGTATCCGATCCATCGCGCACCGTTGCAGCTGCGGCCTGCCGGACGTGGTCGAGACCGAACCCCGGTTGCCGGACGGTACGCCGTTCCCGACGACGTACTACGTGACGTGCCCGCGGCTCGCTTCGGCGATCGGCACCCTCGAGGCCGAGGGGGTCATGAAGGACATGACCGACCGGCTCGGTGAGGACCCTGCGCTGGCCGAGGCTTATCGGGCCGCGCACGAGTCTTATCTCGCGCACCGCGAGTCGATCGAGCACGTCGACGAGATCGACGGGATCAGCGCCGGCGGGATGCCGACGCGGGTGAAGTGTCTGCACGTGCTGGCCGGTCACTCGCTGGCGGCCGGCCGTGGCGTGAACCCGCTCGGCGACGAGGCCCTGGACATGCTTCAGGACTGGGGACGCCGGGGGCCCTGTGTCTGACCGGGTGGCCGCGATCGACTGCGGCACGAACTCGATTCGCCTGCTGATCGCCTCGGCGGGCCCGGACGGTCTGGTGCAGCTCGACCGGCGGATGCAGATCGTCCGGCTCGGACAGGGCGTCGACGCGACCGGGCGGTTCGCTCCGGAGGCGCTCGCGCGGGTTTTCGCTGCCGCTGAGGAGTACGCCGAACTGATCCGCGCGGCCGGTGTCGGGCGGATCCGGTTCGTGGCGACCTCGGCAGCGCGGGATGTGAGCAACCGCGACGAGTTCTTTGCCGGGATCGTCCAGCGGCTCGGCGTTCAGCCGGAGATCATCTCTGGTGCGGAAGAGGCTGAGCTGAGCTTCCGCGGCGCCACGGGTGGGTTGGGGGCGCTCGCCGTACCGGGGCCTTATCTGGTCGCGGACATCGGTGGTGGGTCGACCGAGCTCATCCTCGGGGACGCGTCCGGGGTGATCGCGGCGGAGTCGCTGAACGTGGGGTCGGTGCGGATGACCGAGCGCCACATCAAGACCGACCCGTCGACGGCCGCCGAACTGGCGGCGGCGGGTAAGGACATCGACGCGATCCTGGCCACGACCTCGGTGCCGATCACGGCTGCGCGGGCGTTGATCGGAGTCGCCGGGACGGTCACCACGGTAGCCGCGGTCGTCGGGAAGCTGACCGAGTACGACTCGGCGCGGATCCACCACGCCCGGATCTCGGGACCGCAGTTGCGTGAGACGACGTACTGGCTGACGCGGTCGACCAAGGCCGAGCGCGTCACGAACCCGGCGATCCACCCCGGCCGGGTCGACGTGATCGGCGCCGGCGCACTGATCCTGCAGCGCCTCTACGACCGGATGGCGGTCGGCGAAGTGATCGTCTCCGAGCACGACATCCTCGACGGGGTCGCTCTCTCGCTGCTGTAGGTCCGTCGTACTCCGTACGGAGTACTGGGAAGTGTCTGCTGTGGCCGGACGCGTCGGCTCCGCTGGATTGGGAGCCTGATGACCATGACGACTGACCTACGGGCACCTAGCCCCACGAGATTCGATAACGGACCAAGGAGATCACGGCCCAAGACCGCGCTGCCGTGGCTCATGCTGGCGGTGTGGATCGGGCTGGTGGTCGGTGGTCTCTCGCTGGCCGGCAAGCTCGACTCGGTGACTCGCGACAACCAGGCCGACTATCTGCCGGCCAGCGCTCAATCGACCAAGGTGCTCCTGGCCGAGGCCGGCCTGCCCGACGGTGGGGATGGCCTGCTCGTGGTCGTGTACGAACGAGCCGCCGGCATCCAACCGGGTGATCGGGCGGCGGCCGAACGCGACTACACCGAGCTGGCGAAGCGATTCGGCAACAGTGCCGACGCACCTCCGGAGATCGTCGAATCGAGCCACGGTACGGCGCTGATGCTCGGGCTACCGCTGGACCACAAGTGGATCACCGATGAGGCCGAGGCCACAACGGTGGCAGATGCTCGTGCCCTTCTCGCCGACCGGCCGGCCGGTCTGAACGCCTATGTCACCGGTCCGTCCGCGATCGGGGCCGATATGGACGAGATCTTCGATGCCGTGGACGCGAGGTTGCTGCTCGCCACGGCAGTGGTGGTGGCGCTCCTGCTGATCCTGACCTACCGCAGTCCGCTGCTGTGGCTGGTACCACTCGTCTCGGTCGGGGTCGCGGCGGTCACGTCGATGGGTGCCGTGTATGCGCTCACCCAGGTCTTCGACTTCACCATCACGAGCATGAGCTCGGCGCTGCTGATCGTGCTGGTCTTCGGCGCAGGCACCGACTATGCCTTGCTCCTGGTGTCTCGCTACCGCGAGGAACTGCACCACCACGAGCGCCCGATCGACGCGATGCTCGCGGCGCTGCGTGGGGCCGGCCCGGCCATCGCCGCTTCGGCGGGGACGGTAACAGCAGGTCTGCTGTGCCTGCTGGTCGCGGATCTCAACAGCACCAGCGGTCTCGGCCCGGTGGGTGCGGCGGGCATCGCGGCCTCGTTGCTGGTCATGCTGACGTTCTTCCCGGCCCTGCTGGTGGTGCTCGGGCGCAGGGTCTTCTGGCCGTTCGTGCCGCGATTTGGGGCTGAGGTACGCCGGTCTGGATCGCGTTGGGCCAGGCTCGGCGAGCTGGTCGATCGTCGACGTGTGGTCAGTTGGGCCGCGCCGCTGGTGATCCTGGGAGCTCTCGCGCTGGGCTTGGTGGGTGCGAACGGTGCGCTTCCGCAGCTGGACCAGTTCGCCCGTTCCATTCCGGACTCGGTGACGGGTGCCAAGCTGATCGACGAGCGCTTCCCCGGTCAAGGCGGGCAGCCGGTCACGGTGATGAGCCGGCCGGACAAGAGCAAGGAGGTCCTGGCTGCCGTCCGAAGCACGTCCGGGGTTGCCGGCGCCGAGACCGGTCGGGCCAGCAAGGACTGGGTAGAGATCGAAGCAATCCCGGTCGATTCGCCGGAGAGCGCGGGCGAGACGGCCACGATCAAGCGGCTGCGGGACACCGTCCAGAAGGTGGCCGGTGACGCCGCGCTGGTCGGCGGATCGAGTGCCGAGCTGCTGGACACGGACGAGACGAACAAGAGTGACCGCGATCGGGTGATGCCGTTGATCCTGCTGGTAGTGCTCGTCATCCTGGGACTGCTGCTGCGGGCGGTCGTGGCTCCGCTGGTGCTGGTGGCAACCGTCGTGGTGTCGTTCTTCGGAGCCCTTGGACTGTGCAACCTGTTGTTCGACCGGGTGCTCGGGTTCGGCGGCTGGGAGTCGTCGGTGCCTCTGATCGGGTTCCTCTTCCTGGTCGCGCTCGGTGTCGACTACAACATCTTCTTGATGAGCCGGGTCCGTGAGGAAGCCGTCCGGCACGGGACCGTAGCGGGCGCCAAGCGCGGCCTCGCGGTGACCGGCGGCGTGATCACCTCGGCCGGCGTCGTACTGGCGGCGACGTTCGCGGTGCTCGCCTCGCTGCCGCTCGTCCTGCTGATCGAGATCGGGATCCTGGTCGCCGTCGGTGTGCTCATCGACACCCTGCTGGTGCGCTCCATCGTGGTTCCCGCACTGACGATGTCGCTGGGCTCGCGGATCTGGTGGCCCGGCAAACTCTCGAACAAGGGACAATGACGGCGCTCCGCCCGCCAGTAGCCGACCGGCTGCTGGCGGCGGGGTCGTTCGTGCTCGGCGTCGCCGTGGCGATCATGCTCGAGACGGTCGACTTCGACGGCGAGCGCCGGGTGGACGTGTGGGCGGTCCTGCTGCTGGGCGCGATGGCGGTGCCGTTGCTGGCCCGCCGGCGCCGGCCGATCCTCGCCGTCGTCGCGGTCCTGGTCGTGTCGACGCCGTACCACGTCTTCGACTACCCCCACGAGGCCGCGATGCCGGCCTCACTCGTGGCGGCGTTTGCTGCGGCACGCTATAGCGAGCCGCAGCGGCGGCCCCTCGCTGCCCTGGTAGCGGTGGCCGCAGTGACCGTGCCTGTTCTTGCCGACGAGGCGTCCGGGGCCCTGAGCGATGCTCTGCTCGGCGTGGGCTGGCTGTTCATGGCCTTCTTCGCTGGCCTGGCGGTCCGCTTCCGTGAAAACTGGAAAGCCGCCGTCACCGCGCGGGTCGAGCAGGAGCGTGCCGACGAGGTTGAGCGGCGGGTTGCCGAGGAGCGAGTCCTGATTGCCGCCGAGCTGCACGACGTACTGGCGCACAGCCTCGCCGTTGCGAACGTCCAGGCATCCGTCGCCGCGCACCTGATCGACCAGCTGCCGAGGCGCGGTGATGCGTCGCTGCAGGAGCTGTCCAGCACGCTGCACAGCCTGTCGGACACGAGCCGCGCGACGCTCCAGGAGCTGCGTGCCGTTCTGGACGTCCTGCATGGGGGCGAGGCGGAGCCAACCGAGCCTGCGCCCCACCTCGGCGAGCTGCAGCGCCTGGTGGAGATGGCCGAGGCCGCCGATGTCCGGGTCGACCTGGAGGCCGCCGGGCTGCCGGACCAGCTGCCTTCGACAGTGTCCGTCGTGGCCTACCGAATCATCCAGGAGTCACTCACCAACGTCATTCGGCACTCGACGGCCAAGCACGCGACCGTCCGACTCGACCAAGACGGCCACCGGCTGCAGATCACAGTCGCCGATCACGGGCCCGCACGATCGAGCTCACTGGTGACGCCAGCCGGGTTCGGGATTGCCGGGATGACAGGGCGAGCACGGGCCGTCGGCGGCGAGCTGTCCGCCGGCCCGGGTGAGTCCGGAGGGTTCGAGGTGCGGGCCAGCCTGCCGCTGCCGGTACTCCGTGCGGAGTACCGGGAGGTGTCTTCTGTGGGCGGACGATTCGGGCGGGCAGACCTGGGACCGTAATTCGCACGGCCAAGGAAACCCACCGAAGGAGCACAGACAGAATGGAACCGCTTCAGCAAGAACCACCGCGACGGTTGCTCGGGCGCCGCGGGTTTGTCGCCGGTGCGGCCGCACTCGGCGCCGGCGTCGGAATGTCCGCGACGGCACTCGCGACACGCGACGGCGGCCCGAAGGATCCGCAGATCTCGCACACCGAGAAAGACATCATGCTTCGTGACCAAGATCTGAAGTTCCTCGGCGCGGAAGAGACTTTCTCGACTCCCGAGCTGATGAAGCTGAACTCCCTCAACAAGGATCACATCGCGTTCCTCACGGACATCGGTCTTGCGGATCTGGGCGCCCGCCGCATCCGCGACATGGATCAGGGAGGACTCAACGTTCAAATCCTCTCCGCGCATACGCCGTCCGTGCAAAATGTCCCTGGGAAGAAGGGGATCGACTTTGCCCATCGCCTCAATCGGATGCTTGTCGAGGGGCCGATGGCCAGGTACCCGGGCCGCTTCCAGGCCTTCGCCACCTTGCCCTTGCAGACCCCGGAGGCGGCGGCGGACGAACTGGAACGATCAGTGCGCGAAGACGGCTTCCTGGGCGCACTGACCAACGGGCACATCAGCAAGAAGTACCTCGATCATCCCGATTTCGAACCCGTGCTGGCGCGTGCCGAAGCTCTCGATGTGCCGATCTATCTGCATCCCGGGTATCCGGCCGACGAGATCTACGACATCTACTACCGCACGACGCGGCCGGAATACACGAAGGAGTTCCAGGACTACATCTTCAGTGGGTCCGGACTTGGCTGGCACCAAGAGGTGCTGATCCAGTGCGTCCGAATGATCACGTACGGGATGTTCGACAGATTCCCCAAACTGAAGATCATCGTCGGCCATATGGGCGAAGGCCTTCCGTTCTACTACGAGCGGATCGTCAACGACATGGGCGAGCCCACCGAGAACTCGCTCGAGAAGCCCTTCGAGCAGTACTTCCAGGACAACTTCTGGTTCACCACCAGCGCATTCTTCCAGGACGAGCTGCTCCATCTCCTGCTGAAACACATCAGTGTGGATCGAGTGATGTTCGCCACCGACTATCCCTTCATCGACAGCATCAAAGAAGGGACCGACTGGTTCCGGGCAGTCGATCTTCCGCGGGCGGACAAGGAAAAGATCGCGTTCCGCAACGCCGAGAAGCTGTTCCGCATCAAGGTCTAGTCTGGAGGGGTGAAGTTGCCGCATCCGTTGACCGGGAAGCTGTTCGAGAGTCCGGTCCCGCCGGGGACCGGATGGCCGGAGGACCCGGCAGCGCCCGGTACGCCGGTCGCTCGGTCGGCATCCGAGGTGCATGAGCTGGCGCTGGCTGACCTCGCTGAGATCGAGGCGCGGGTCTCGGTCTGCCGGGCGTGCGACCGGCTGGTGGAATGGCGCGAAGAGGTTGCCCACAGCAAGCGTGCGTCGTTCGCGGACCAGCCGTACTGGGGTCGGCCGATCCCCGGCTGGGGCGCCGCCGAGCCGCGGATCCTGATCGCCGGCCTGGCCCCGGCCGCGAACGGCGGCAACCGCACCGGCCGCGTCTTCACCGGCGACCGCTCCGGCGACTGGCTCTTCGCCGCCCTGCACCGGGTGGGATTGGCCAACCAGCCGACTTCGCTCCATGCCGGGGACGGCTTGCGGTTGCACGCCACCCGCATGATCGCCGCCGTTCGCTGCGCCCCGCCCGCCAACAAACCCACCCCGCTCGAGCGCGACACCTGCTCCCCATGGTTCCGCCGCGAACTCGAGCTCGTGCTGCCGACCACCCGAGTCATCATCTGCCTCGGCAAGTTCGGGTACGACGCCTTGCTGGCCGGACTCGCTTCGCTCGGGATCGCCGTACCGAAGCCCCGGCCGAAGTTCGGTCACGCCGTAGAACACCAACTCGGCGGCGTGACCGTCATCGGCTGCTTCCACCCCAGTCAGCAGAACACCTTCACCGGCAAGCTCACCGAAGCCATGACCGACGCCGTCCTGCTCCGAGCCCGCGAACTCGCCGACGTCTAGCCGCAGAAGGCCTTGTCCAGGAAGGGATCCAGGACGTCGTCGGAGTCGGTCGTGAAGTTCGGGGTGAGGACCAGGCTGACTCGCTTGTGGAGGTCCTCGGTGCTGAACGACCAGCTCTGGTAGGCAAGCGCGTCACCATCGTTGCCGTAGACACGCATCTTGCAGGTCTCCAGGTCGCGCCAGGCGAGGCCTAGGCCGTAGTGACCGCCTTCAATGCCAGGCGTCTTCATCTGCGCGAGCAGGTACGGCGGCAGTAGCTCCCCGCCGAGCAGCGCGGTCATGAAGCGATCGAGGTCGTGCGTGGTCGAGATCATCTCGCCGGCCGCGCCGAACAGCGACGGGTTCATCGTCGTGAAGTCTCGCAGCGTGCGGTCCGGGTTCGGTACGTATCCCTGCGCGTGCGGTCCCGGAATCCACGGCTTCGTGCCCGGCACGCTCGTCTGCTCGAGCTTGAGCGGCTTGAGGATGCGGCGCTCGATCTGCCGGGCGTACGAACGTCCACTGACCTTCTCGACGATCTCACCGAGCAGGAGGTAGTTGGTGTTGGAGTAGTTGTACTTCTCGCCGGGCTCACCCGTCGGCGGGTTCGCGAGCGCCCGCTGGATCAGCTCGTCCGCGGTCCACGTCCGGTAGCGGTTCGCGTAGAACTCCGGCTGCGGCGGTCGGGGGAGCGTATACAGCACGTCGTACAGGCCGCTGGTGTGGTTCAGCAGTTGCCGCACGGTGACGCCTTCGATCTCCGGATACCACTTCGAGACCGGATCATCGAGCTTCAGCCGCTTCTCGGCCGCCAGCTGCAGCACCAGGGTCGCCAGGAACGTCTTGGTGATACTCCCGATCCGGAACCGGCCGTTCAGCGGCACCGGGCGCGTCGTACCGACCTCGGCGACACCGCTCCGCCCGCGCCAGACCCGGTTCCCGTCCCGCACGTCCACCTGCGCGCCGACACCCGCCGTACGGACGACTTCGTCGAGCCCGGGCTGCAGGTCGTTCGGCGCGGCCTCGGCCCGCAACGGCGCCGCGATCAGCGCGATCGCGGCCATCCCCACCACTGCAATGCGTCTTCTCATTGCTCAACCCTCGCCGCGCGGATAGCGCCGCGAGTACCCGGGAAGGCCCCGGCGTCTCCCCGGTCCTAAATCGATTGACACCCAGGGGGCGGTCGAACATCGTGGGCCTTTCAGCCATTCGAAAGGGAAACCGACCCATGCGCCAACTCGTGAGCACACTGCCCCACTCCAACTGCTCACGAGGACTTTCATGGATCGAACCACTCTTGCCCCTGCAGTACCGCGCCGCTGGCTGAACCTGGGCGTCCTCGCCCACGTCGACGCCGGCAAGACGAGCCTGACCGAGGCGCTGCTGCAGCTCGGTGGCGCCGTCGCGCAGCGCGGCCGGGTCGACGACGGTACGACGCAGACCGACACGCTCGCGATGGAGCGCCGGCGCGGAATCACGATCCGGGCCGCGGTCGCGACGTTCCACGCGGCGGACGTCGGGGTCAACATCGTCGATACTCCGGGACACCCTGATTTCATCGCTGAGGTGGACCGGTCCCTGTCGGTCTTGGACGGCGCCGTACTGGTGGTGTCTGCCGTCGAAGGCATTCAGGCGCAGACGATCGTCCTGCATCGTGCGCTGCGCCGTCTCAACGTGCCGACGATCTTCTTCGTCAACAAGGTCGACCGGATGGGTGCGGACGTCGAGCGGACGGTGCGGAACATCCGGCGGCACCTCACGGAATCCGTTGTCACGCTGGGATCCCGCTCGCAACTCTGCTCCGATCTCGCGTCGTACGACGATGTGTTGCTGCAGGAATGGATCGACGGCGGACTGCCGTCGTGGGACCGGCTCTGGCGGAGTCTGCGGGAGTTGACGTCCGGATGTGCCGTGTCGCCGGTGTTTTCCGGGTCCGCTCGTACGCTCGCCGGGGTTGAGGAGTTGACTTCCGCGATCCTGCGGCTGTTTCCCACCTCGAATGGCGACGTTGGCGGACCAGTTGCCGGGCAGGTGTTCAAGATCGAGCGGACCTCGAAGCGGGCCCGCCTCTGTTCGATCCGCCTTCGCGCGGGCTCCCTCGCCGTACGGGATCATGTTGCCCAAGGCACCGTTACAGCGCTGCAGGTGCATCAGCCGGGCGGCGCCGTACCGGCTGCGCGGGCGACCGCCGGGCAGATCGTCCAGGTCGAGGGGCTCGACCAAGCGCGCATCGGCGACTGGATCGGTACCCGGCCGACCGGCGTACCGACGCCGAACTTCCGTCCGCCCGCGCTGCAGTCCACCATCACCGCCAAGGACCCCGCCCGCCAGAACGACCTCCACCAAGCCCTCACCGAGCTCGCGGACATCGACCCGCTGATCACCCTGCGCGTCCAGAACGACGAACTCCACGTCAGCCTCTACGGCAAGGTCCAGCAGGAAGTCATCGCCGAATCCCTCGCCACCGACTACGGCATCGAGGTCGCCCTCGGCCGCCCTACGGTCATCTGCATCGAGCGCCCCACCGGTTTTGGCTACGCCGCTCTCCGGTACGGCGAACACCAGTACCCGGTCACGCTCGGCCTCACCGTGGAGCCTGGCCCACCCGGCAGCGGCGTCTCGCTGGAGATCACCGCCGAGCATGGCTCGCTGCCCCTTCACGTTTACGGCACGACCGAAGCCTTCCGCGAGGCTGTGCTGGGATATCTGGCCGACCCGCTGTCCGCCGGCCCGCACGGCTGGCCAGTCACCGACCTCCGCGTGACCCTCACCGAATCCGGCTATCCGCCGGCTGCGCCCCACCCTGCCGACGTCCGCGCCACCGCCGCGCTCGTGATAGCTGAGGCGTTGCGCGCCGCTGGTACGACGGTCTGCGAACCTGTCGACCGTTTGCGCGTGGAGTTCCCCAGCGACAGCATGTCGGAGGTCCTCAAGGTGTTGGGGCGGCACGGCGCAGTACCGGAATCCACCACGACCACCGTGGTCGAGTCGCTGCTGCGCACTGGCGCGGTTGACGCCGTACGGCATGAGCTAGTAGGCGCCGCCCACGGTCTCGCCGTGGTAGACGCTTCGCTGAGCCACTACGCGCCGCTTCGCCTAGGGTGAGCCGCATGTTCCTGCTGCAGATGTCGGGCCTCCCCGGTGCCGGAAAGTCCACCGTCGCCGCGTACGTCGCGGCGACGTTCGGTGCGATCTCCGTCGACTACGACGTCATCAAGACCGCTGTCCTCGACGCCGGCTTCGACGTCCCTGCCAGCTCCAAGGCGGCCTACGAGGTCATGTACGGGCAGGCGGGCCACATCCTCGCGCAAGGGCACGACGTGGTCATGGACAGCCCATGCTTCTACCCCAGGATCCTGACCCGAGGCCTGGAGATCGCCCAGCAGCACAACGCCACTTACCGCTACATCGAATGCCAGGTCAACGACCTGCAACTCCTCGACGACCGCCTCACCCAGCGCCCACGCCTCCGCAGCCACCGCCGCAGCATCAACCAGCCGCCGCCCGACCTCGGCGATGAACTTGTCGATGGCGAGACCTCCTTCCGAGACTGGGCAGACCGAGTCCAACGCCCGCCGGCCGACTACCTCCAGCTAGACATGCAGCGCCCACTGACCGACGTCCTCCCCGAGGTCGACGCCTACATCGCAGCCGGCCGGGCCGACCTGACTGTGACCCGCGGCGCCGCCACTACGCCGTGAGACGATCGGCTTCGGCCAGCAGTTGATGGCCGAAGGGCTGAAAGCCGATGCTGCAGGCGTAAACGCCGCTGACAACTCGGTGGATGGTTCCCCAATCCCAGATGGCGTTGGCATCCACGCCCGTGCGAGCGGCCAGCCACTCGGTCCGCTTTCGGAGATCATCGCCGAGGCCCGGGTTGCACCGCAGGATGGTGCCCAGATCGCACGCCGGCTCGGCCCACAGCCCGCTCGGATCAATGAGCTTGTAGCTGCCGTGACTCGCTTGCAGCGCATTCATCTCGTGGATATCACCGTGCACGAGAACCGCAGTCCGGTCGTCATGGGCGCGGCGACGACGGTTCATGCACTCCAGCGCGTCCGCCACGGTGGCCGGCGTACAAGGTCTGCCCGCGTGCTCCCACAGCTCAGGCAGCCGATCGGCGTACCGCTTAGCCAACATCGCGCCGGTCGGAAGGTCAGCATCGCGACCGACCGGCCGCCACAGCCGAACCGCCACATCGCACAACAGCTCGTGGCGTCTTACAGGATCGGCCACGAGGTCATACATCGGAGCTCCAAGCCGCTCCAGCAACAGCGCCTGCCGACTCACGTCCTCCCGCAACAGCCTGGCGCACCCCTCCCCGTCCGCCAGTCGCAGCAACGCCGCCTCCGGCCCGACGTCCCGCCCCGGCACCCCGACCTTGAGAACCGCCGCGGTCCCGTCAACCAGCGTCACCCCGACAACCAACGCTGCATGCCCACCCGCCAAGCTCGCCCCGACCGTCAGCCCCCACTCCCGCGCCAACGAGTCGACCACGCCGGGCACCTCATCCAGCCAGTGCTCGTTCCCATCGGCCATGACCGTCCTACGCACCTGCTCAGGAATCTCAAGGCTCACCCGGCCAACCTAGAGCGCCCGCACCGGACCTGTACCACTCATTAACCCGCCCCAGACTCACCCGAACAGCCCGTCCTGAGCGTGAACCAGGCAGGCTGCGCGGACTTAGTCAGTGCTGGCGGTCCGCCCCACCGGAGGAACTTCCAGTGCGAGGCTCATGATCTGGCTCCCGACGAGCGCCGCGCCCAGCTCCGGCTCGAAGACCACCCCTCGGGTCAACCAGCCGCCGATCAACCACCGCACCTGACGACCACCCCGAGCGCGGTGAGGAGCGGAGCGACGAAGGTAGCGGCTGCGGAGCGCGCGGGGCTGGTCGTCGTACAGGTGCCCGGGACGGGATTCGAACCCGTACGCCTTTCGGCTGCGAGGTTTAAGCTCGCTGCGTCTGCCGTTCCGCCACCCGGGCGCGGGTCGAGGGTACGTTATTTGTAGACCTTGCGGGGGTGTACGGCGTGCGCTCCGGCGACTCGGTCGAGGAAGAGTTTGCCGGTGCAGTGGTCGATCTCGTGCTGGAGGGCGCGGGCTTCGAAGGCGTCGGTGCTGATGGTGACCTGGTCGGTGGTGCCGGGGAGGACGCCGGTGACGGTGAGGCGGGTGGCGCGTTTGACGTCGCCGGTGAAGTCGGGGACGGACATGCAGCCTTCGCGGGCTTTTTCCTGGCGGGTGGCTTCGGTGACGACGGCGTTGCAGAGGACGAAGACGCCGTGGCAGGTGCGGGTCTTGGGGTGGCCGGTGACGTCGAGGGCGAACATCTGGACGGAGATGCCGACCTGGGGGGCGGCAAGGCCGACGCAGCCGGGGGAGACGCGCATGGTGGCGACCAGGTCGGCGGCGAGGGCGACCATGGTGGGGTCGAGGGGGTCCACGGTGGCGCCAACGGTGGCGAGCACGGGGTGCGGGGCGCGGACCACTTCGAGGACGTCGCCGACGAGGCCGAGCTGGGCGGGGCTCCAGGCGGCGAGGGTCTGGTTGAGGTGGGCGACGCTCACAGGTCGTCGCTCTCCGCCGGGCTCAGGGTGACGCCGACGCCGAGCTCTTCGGCGGTGATCTCGAGGGCGCGTTCGAGGGTTTCGAGGTCGGCGTCCAGCGGCAGCTCGACCTCGGCGGTCAGGACGTAGAGGTCGCCGCTCAGCCGGGTGGCGAGGTCGGTGATGGTGCCGCCGACGGCGGCGACCATCCGGGTGACGGCCGCGACGATGCCGGGGCGGTCGGCGCCGTGCACGCTCAGCAGGTACGACGGCCCGATCGCGGCATGCTCGTTCTCCGGGCCCATCTCGCGGACCGTGATGACCAGCTCACCGCGCAGTGGCTCGACCGCCGCCTTCACCTCGGACAGGGACCCCGAGCAGACGATCATCATCGCGAAGTGACCGCGCAGGAGCGTCATCGTGGAGTCCTCGAGGTTGACGCCGGTCCCGGCGAGGGCCTCGGTGACGTCCGCGATGATGCCCGGGCGGTCCGGGCCGATGACGGTGACTGCGAGCTGACTCATGCCCGGGAACCTACCGTCAACCAAAGGACCGGATCACCTCGACTTCGGTATCCGGACAGCTCCGAACCCCCGGGAGCGCGCTCGAGCGGCGGTACCGTCGTGTTCATGGACCGGCCAGGACGCAGTACCCGCGACTGGATCGTGGACAGCGTCGTGTTCGTGTTCGCGATCGGGTTCGGCCTGATCGTGTTCGACGACAGCGCCAAGCCGCCGGGCGGCGAGGTGATGGCCGCGCTGGACCTGATCTCGGGGCTGGCCTTGGCCCTGACCTTGTGGTTCCGCAGGCGCTGGCCGGTGCAGTTGGCGCTGATCGCCTCGGTGGTCTCGGTGTTCTCCGAGACGGCCAGCGGGCCGACGCTGATCCTGATTCTGTCCGTGGCGGTCTACCGGCCGCTGCGGATCACGCTGCTCGTGTTCGGGGTCAACGCCCTGTCGCTGATGGCGTACCTGGAGGTCAAGAAGCAGGCGGACGGCGTCGCGGTGGCGGTCGCGGCGATCTCGATCTACGTCGCGGTCGCCGGCTGGGGCCTGTACATCCGCTCCCGGCGCCAGCTCGTGCAAACGCTCCGGGACCGCGCCGACCGAGCTGAGACCGTGGCCAGGCTGCAGGCTGAGCAGGGCCAACTCCGGGCTCGCGAGGAGATTGCGCGCGAGATGCACGACGTACTCGGGCATCGGTTGTCGTTGCTGAGCGTGCATGCGGGAGCGCTCGCCTACCGGTCCGACGCGTCCACCGAGGAGGTCGCCGAGGCGGCCGAGGTGATCCGCGCCAGCGCGCATCAGGCGCTGCAGGACTTGCGCGAGGTGATCGGCGTACTGCGGGCTCCGGTCGGGGAGCTGCCGCAGCCGACGTTCGCGGATCTTCCGGCATTGGTCGAGGCGTCGCAGGCGGCTGGCGTACCGGTCGAGCTGTCGCTGGAGGTTGCCGGGACACTGCCTGACCACGTCGGCCGTACGGCGTACCGGATCGTCCAGGAAGGCCTCACCAACGCGATGAAGCACGCACCGGGCGAGCGGGTCACGATCGGCGTGATCGGTGCCGCAGGCAACGGCTTGGCGGTCGAGGTGCGCAACCCGGCACCCGACTCGCGCCGCGGTGACGGCCAGGGGCTGCTCGGCCTGGCCGAGCGCGCGGCCCTGGTGGAAGGCCGGCTCGACCACGGGCGCACCCCCGACGGCGACTTCCGGCTCGCCGCCTGGCTACCGTGGCCGGCATGATCCGGGTACTGATCGTCGACGACGACCCGCTGCTGCGCGCCGGCCTGAAGCTGATGCTGGGCGGCGCACCGGACATCCGTGTGGTCGGCGAGGCCGGCGACGGGACCGGGGTCACCGGCCTGATCGAGCGACTCGCGCCGGACGTCGTACTGATGGACATCCGGATGCCGAACACCGACGGCCTCACCGCCACCGAGACCGTACGCCGTCGCCCGGGCGCACCCGAGATCATCATCCTGACCACGTTCGACGCCGACGAGCACGTACTGCGCGCCTTGCGGGCAGGGGCCGCGGGATTCGTGCTGAAGGACACCCCGCCGGCCGAGATCGTCGAGTCCGTACGCCGAGTTGCCGGCGGCCAGCCCGTGCTGTCGCCAGCGGTGACCAAGCGACTGATCACCCGAGTCGCCGCCTCCGGCCAGGACCAGCGCAAGGCCAAGGCGATGAGCCGACTGGCTGGGCTGAACGAGCGCGAGCGCGATATCGCCGTCGCGGTCGGCGAAGGAAAATCGAACGCGGAAATCGGCGCGACCCTCTATCTGAGCGTCCCGACGGTCAAAACGCATGTCTCGCGGATTCTCACCAAACTCGACCTCA
Source organism: Kribbella sp. NPDC005582 (assembly GCF_040605415.1). NCBI lineage: Bacteria > Bacillati > Actinomycetota > Actinomycetes > Propionibacteriales > Kribbellaceae > Kribbella > Kribbella sp. NPDC005582. The sequence continues at coordinate 603,654 of NZ_JBEXCU010000001.1, read as the reverse complement.
ACAACCGCGTCCAGATCGCTTTGCTGGTTCACGACGCGGGCCTGCTGCACGAGTAGGAGCGGCGGCCGGTGCCACCGCTCCCGTTGACCGGCTAGGACTGCGCGGCGCGGCGGAACTCGTCGTTGGGAGTCTGCAGCGTCCCCAGCGAGGTGACCTCGCGGCGGAAGAACAGGGCCAGCGTCCAGTCGAGGATGACGCGGGCCTTCCGGTTGAAGGTGGGGACGCGGGAGACGTGGTACGTCCGGTGCAGGAACCAGGCCGGCCAGCCCTTGATCTTGATGCCGAACAGCTGCGCCACACCCTTGTGCAGGCCGAGGCTGGCAACCGAGCCGACGTACTTGTGCTCGTAGTCCTGCGGCGGCTGGCCATCGACGGTGCGAAGGATGTTTGCGGCGAGCCTCGCAGCCTGGCGGACGGCGTGCTGGGCGTTCGGTGCGCAGTACGCGCCGGTGTCGGACGTCAGGTCCGGTACGGCGGCGTTGTCACCGGCGGACCAGGCGTCGTTGACACCCTCGATCCGCAGGTTGGCCAGGCACTTGACCCGGCCACGCTCGTCGAGCGGGAAGTCGGTCGCGGCCAGGGCCGGGTTCGCCTTCACACCGGCGGTCCAGACGATCGTGTCGGCGTCGAACTCCTCGCCGTCGCTGAGCACGACGCGGCCCTTCTCGCAGGACTCCAGCCGGGTCTCCAGCTTGATGTCCATGTTCCGCTTGCGGAGCTGGTCGACCGTGTACTTGCCCAGGTCCGGGCCCACCTCGGGCAGGATCCGGTTGGTCGCCTCGACGAGCACCCAGCGCATGTCCTCGGGCTTGATGTTGTCGTAGTACCGGGTGGCGTAGCGGGCCATGTCCTCGAGCTCGGCGAACGCCTCGACCCCGGCGTACCCACCGCCGACGAAGACGAAGGTCAGCGCGGACTTGCGCAGTACCGGGTCGGGCTGCGAGCTCGCCACGTCCAGGCGGTCCAGCACCTTGTTGCGCAGCGCGATCGCCTCTTCGACGTTCTTGAAGCCGGTGGCCTTCTCGGCCAGCCCGGGGATCGGCAGCGTGCGGGCGATCGAGCCGAGCGCGACCACGACCTGGTCGTAGGCCAGCTCGTACTCCGGGCCCTCCTCGGGCATCACCTTCGCGACCTTGTGCGCGTGGTCGATGCCGGTCACCCGGCCGGTCACCACCCGGCAGCCCTTGAGCGTCTTGCGCAGCGGCACCACCACGTGCCGCGGCTCCACCGACCCGGCCGCCGCCTCCGGCAGGAACGGCTGGTAGGTCATCACCGACCGCGGGTCGACCACGGTGACCCGGATCTTGCCTTTCCGGGCCGCGCGACGCAGTCCGTACGCGGTGTACATCCCGACGTAACCGCCTCCGACGACGAGGATGTGCGGCACCTGGGCTGTCATGCGGTTCACTCTCCCTGAGTGGTTCTACGACTTCATGTCTACTTCAGGTTATCCGTTCGTGAAAACTTTCACAAACCCTCCCGGGAGTGATCTCACCCACCGGGATCCCGCGCGCGAGTGAGCACCCACGGCCCTATCGTCACCCGGTTCCCCACGGCCGCCGAGGTATCCGCGACACCGTCACAGAACCGCAAGGGATGCGTACGGACGAACTGTTAGTAGTGGCGCACGGGGCGTGTTCCGCGCCCGCGCTGAGCGTGGCCGCGGGCGGATCGAGGGACTATTAACAGTTCGTCGGTACGCCGTCACGGGACCAGCGAAGCTTGGCCTCGGTGTCGTCCTCCGCGTACTTGACGAAGCCGAGGCGCTCGTAGAGGCGACGGGCGTTCGGGTTGTCGTGCTCGACGCCGAGATCGAGCGGTACGCCGTGTTCCGCCGCTTCCCGCTGCAGTGCGCGGATGATCGCCGTACCGATGCCTTGTCTCTGTACGGCGGGGAGTAATTGGAGACCGCACAGCTCGACCGAGCCCGGATGACGCGCAACGCGAAGCCGTCCGACCGGTCGTCCGTCGACCTCGACAACGCTGGTGACGGACGGATCGTCGGGGTCGGCCAGCACTCGACGCGTCCAGTCGGCGTACCCCTCCCGCCAGTCCGGATCAGCCTCCGGCGAAGGTCGCCCCTGGTCCCGAGTCGCCTCCAGTACGACGTCCATCAGAAAGTCGACGTCGTCCACCATCGCCGGCCGCAGCGTGTACATAGCTCGCACCCTAGACGGCCATTTCCATTAGCGGCCGATTGAAATTACCGCGACGGATTTCGGTTGGGGAACGAGAGACGGATTCTCAGATGTTGTTAAGGGTGGGAACGTAGTATTTCGGCACGGCCCCAGGTGTGGGTCACCAGGAGGAATGTCATGCAGAGCAGTAACCCGGTCCTGAACCGGTCGAGTGCGTTCGCGCCTGGCCATGGCCAGGCTTATCCGGGGGCCGCTCCGTACGGTCACCAGCCCGGTCAGTACGGCGGGCCGGGTGTGCCGCCCCAGCAGTACCAGGGTGCACCGGCCGGCAGCCGCCCCATGACGCTGGACGATGTGATCGTCAAGACGGCGATCACGCTGGGTGTTGTGGCCGCTGTCGGTGCCGTGTCGTGGATCGCGGTGCCGGACCGGCTGGTCCTGCCGGCCTTCCTCGGCGGTGCGTTGCTGGCCTTCGCGATCGCGATGGTGCTGTCGTTCTCGCGCAAGATCAACCCCGCGCTGGTGATGGTCTACGCGGCGCTCGAGGGTGTTTTCCTCGGTGTCGGCAGCAAGGTCATCGTCAACCTGTTCGCCAAGGGTGACGCGAGTATCGTCGCGCAGGCGATCCTGGCGACGCTGGTGACCGCAGCGCTGACGCTGGGTGCGTACAAGTACTTCGCTATCAAGGTGACGCCGCGGTTCCAGAAGATGGTCATCCTCGCGACGATGGGCTTCGCGGGCGTGCTGCTGGTCAACCTCGTGCTGGGGCTGTTCGGCATCACCACCGGGATCGGCGGGATGGGCCCGATGGGCCTGCTGTTCGCCGCGCTCGGTGTCGGCCTGGCGGTCTTCAACCTGATCCTCGACTTCGACATGGTGGAGCAGGGCGTCCGCGCCGGCGCCCCGCAGAACGAGGCCTGGCGCGCGGCCTTCGGCCTGACCGTCACGCTGGTCTGGCTGTACTGGAACATGCTGCGCATCCTCGCGATCCTGCGTGGCGGCGACTAGTCACCACGCACCACAGCAGTTTCGAAGGGCCGGCCCAATCGGGCCGGCCCTTCGGCTTTTCGTCCTACTGTGAGGACATGACAGAGCTAGGGCAGTGGTTGGACGCGCCGTCATTGAGCGCGGGAGCCGTCATCACGGCCGGGCTGGTCGACGACGGTCAGCTCCCTGACATCGACCTGCGACAGACGGGCCTGCGGATCAGGCCAGGTGGCCCGGGGACAGTCCAGGAGCTACGCATCGTCCTGGACGCCGTCAACCCAACAGCAGTTCAAGAATTCTGGCGTACGGCGCTTGGCTACCGAACGCTCGGCGATCACCGGCTCGTGGACCCGCTGCACCGCGATCCGGACCTGATCATCCAGCCGACCGACGACGTACGCCCACTGCGGAATCGCTTCCACATCGACGTCGTACGGCCGGCCCACGTCGTCGAGGCGGTCCGCAACGGCCGCACGCCAACAGGTGCCTGGGGAGTGATGCTCGCCGACCTCGAAGGCAATGAACTGGACCTGGTCCCGGGCGCACCACTCGCAGCCGACGCCGAGGACTGGGAAACGTTGTTCACGGCAATGACTTTCTACCCGACCGCATCAGCACAACAAGCGATCGACCTCGTGACGGCCGTCGCCGAGCTGGCCGACGCGGCCGGGATCCCTGTTGGACTGGACGTTCGCCCCGAAGGCGTCGTCATCGACCACGGCAAAGACCTGTGGGAGCAAGCCGGAGAACCTTTCGTCGAGCTCGCGACGCGAATCCAGGCCGCCGCCCGCGCGCGCGGATTGACCGCACAGAAGGACCAGCTCCGCTTCGTCCAGCTGGGCATCGACGCGGTCGACGTACCGGCCGTTCAGGCCTTCTGGACAACGACTCTCGGCTACACCCAGGAACCACAGGCCGGCGACAGCTTCGACCCGCGCCGGCTCAACCCGTTGCTGATCTTCCAGCAGTTGGACGCAACTGAAACCGAACGACGCCGGCAGCGCAATCGCCTGCGGCTCGAGCTCGAGGTGGCGTCCGACCAGTTCGGGGCGCGCGTCGAGCAGGCGCTGACCGCCGGGGGACAGGTGCATGCGGAGCAACCGGATCGTTGCTCGATCACCGACCCCGAGGGCAACGAGCTCGACATCATCGCCGCAAAGCCCTTGTAGAACAGGAAAGGCCCGCCCCTCCACCTGTAGGGGCAGGCCTTCCTAAATCTTCTCCTGTTCGGCTGTCAACCCATTCGCCGGTGCGCCTTGACCAAGTCGTACTCGTGCACGATGGCGGTTGCGTGCCCATGCGCGAGTTCGTACTCGCCGGAGAGCCACCGCACTCTGTCGTCGAAGCGCAGGAACGACGGTCCGTCGTTCATCAGCTGGAACCACTCGGTCATCTCGCGTCCGGTGCAGCTGGGCACCTTCTCCACCAAACGCTGGTGCGTTTCCTCGGAGTGGTTCAAGCCCATCGTCGCCTCCCGTCATCGGGGTATCGCGGTTGTTATCGACTGTGCACCACGAAGACGCCTACAGGCAAGGCCTTCGCCATGAATGTCCGGACTCAGTACTTTGTGTAGCGCGCCGAGTCGTAGGTGGCGTTGAGCGCCGAGCCGGGGTAGTTGAACGGGCCGAGCCAGCCGTCGACGCCGATGCCCGGCCAGAGGTTCATCATGATGCGCATCGGATGGGTCGGCAGCGGGCCGCGGGACCCGTTCTCCTGGTGCACCAGCCGGCCGTCGACGAACCAGTTGATGGTGCCGCCGTTCCACCATTCGATCGCGTAGTCGTGGTAGCCGGAGGCCGCGTCGAAGCCGAGGTTGATGATCTTCTCGTGCCCGCCGGCGCCGTTGGTGAAGTAGTTGGTCTGCATCTGGGTGGTGTTCTTGCCGAGGATCTCGATGTCGATCTCGTCCCAGGGCTGGTTGTCGCTCGGACCCGTGTAGGTGAAGAACGACGTGACCGTGCCGGACGCCTTGACCGCCTTCATCCGAGTCTCGAACCGGCCGTAGGAGTACAGGTCGTTGGTCCGGTACTCACCGGAGGCATACGGCTTGCCCGAACAGCCGCTCGGACAGGACGCCGTGTCCAGCTTCAAACCCAGTACGCCGCCGCTGAACCAGACATGGTCAGCACGCCAGCCGACGTTGAACATGCTGCCGTTGCTCCAGCCGTCGGACTTCGACCAGCGGCTGGTCTGTCCGTCGAAGCCGTCCGAGAAGCTGCCGCCGATCGCGGTGGTGGCGGCCTGGCTGGCGGGTGGAGTCAGTACGGCGCTCAGCAGGGTGAGCGCCGCGACGGCGAGCAGGGCGGGGCGGAACCTCTTCATGGTGAACCTCCGGAGGAGTGGGGGCGGAGGTCCACCGTGGATTTGGAAGCGCTCCCAGTCAACGCCCCACCGGTTCCGGAACTTGATTCAGATGTTGATCAAAGTCCCGGACTCCGGCTCCGGCTCGGCGGTGTCGACCCGGTCGACCTCGGCCTTCGGGTGCCGGCGACGGTGCCGCAGGGCGGCCCAGCGACCACTCGGCCCGCGCTCGCGGCCGGCCACCTCGGTCGCCGCGACCTCGGTACCCGCCGTCCGGGCAGCCTGTACGGCGGCCTCCGCGATCGGCAGGATCGCCTCGCCACGGAACGATTCGGGGTGCACGAACGACTCCGGCCCGACGCCCATCGCGGCCGCGACCGAAGGCAACAGCGCCGCGGAGGCGGCCGTGTACCCGATCGCGGACGGGTGGAAGTTGTCCCGGCCCCACATCGTCGGATCGGCTCGGAAAGCAGGTCCGAGCAACGAGCCGAGCGAGACCGTCCGGCCGCCGGCCTCGACCACGGCGATGGTCTGCGCGGCGGCGAGCCGGTGGCTCCAGGCGCGCGCGACCTGACGCAGCGGCGGCATGATCGTGCGCACGGCCCCGAGGTCCGGGCAGGTACCGACCACGACCTCACAGTTCGCCGCGCGCAACCGCCGTACGGCAGCGGACAGCAATCTGACGGAGACCGATGGCGACATCTGGGCCTTGACGTCGTTGGCGCCGATCAGGATGACCGCGACATGCGGACCAGCCTGCAGTGCGGCGTCGACCTGCTGCGCCAGGTCGGTCGACTTGGCGCCCGTCTTGGAGACGTCGACCAGCCGGACCGGGCGCTCGGCCAGGTCGGTGAGCCCGGAGGCGAGCAGCACGCCCGGAGTCTCGTCGGGCGAATCCGTGCCGTAGCCGGCCGCGCTGGAGTCGCCGAGCATGGCGAACGTGATCGGTAGTCCTGGATATCGGCCGTACAGACCGCTCCCCGGAGTGGGGTAGTACCGCATCGGTCCGATCACGCGTTTCGCGTACTCCGCTTCCGCGGTCAGTACGCCGTACAACGTGGCGCCGATGAGTCCGAGTCCCCCGCCCCCGAAGGCCGCGGCCTGGGCGAGCCGCTTGGCAGCCCTGGCTTTGCCTTTACTCATGGGTACAAGGATTACACGCTGTCACGGACAAGCAAGTGAAATAGGGGAAACGACACGAGGATCACTACAGTGAAGCTGTGCGCTACGCAGAATCTCTCCTGGACCTCGTCGGCAACACCCCGCTCGTGAAGCTGGGCAAGACCACGGACGGGGCGACACCGCTCGTCCTGGCCAAGGTCGAGTACTTCAACCCGGGCGGCTCGGTGAAGGACCGGATCGCGGTCCGGATGATCGAGGCCGCGGAGGCTTCCGGTGAGCTGAAGCCCGGCGGCACGATCGTCGAGCCGACCTCCGGCAACACCGGGGTCGGGCTGGCGATGGTCGCGCAGCAGAAGGGCTACAAGTGCGTCTTCGTCTGCCCGGACAAGGTGAGCGAGGACAAGCGCAACGTGCTCAAGGCGTACGGCGCCGAGGTCGTGGTCTGCCCGACCGCGGTCGCGCCGGAGCACCCGGACTCGTACTACAACGTCTCCGACCGCCTGGTCCGTGAGATCGAGGGCGCCTGGAAGCCGAACCAGTACGCGAACCAGAACAACCCGCGCTCGCACTACGAGACCACGGGCCCCGAGCTCTGGGAGCAGACCGAGGGCAAGATCACCCACTTCGTGGCGGGCGTCGGGACCGGCGGCACGATCACCGGCACCGGCAAGTACCTCAAGGAGGTCTCCGGCGGTCGCGTCCAGATCATCGGCGCGGACCCCGAGGGCTCGGTCTACTCCGGCGGAACCGGCCGGCCGTACCTGGTCGAGGGCGTCGGCGAGGACTTCTGGCCCGAGACCTACGACCGCGACATCTGCGACCGGATCATCGAGGTCTCGGACGCGGACTCGTTCGCGCTGACTCGTCGCCTGGCGCGCGAAGAGGCGATGCTGGTCGGCGGCTCCGCGGGCATGGCGGCCGCGGCGGCGATCCGGCTCGCGCACGAGATCGACGACCCCGAGGCCGTGATCGTGGTGCTGCTGCCCGACGGCGGCCGCGGCTACCTGACGAAGGTCTTCAACGACGACTGGCTCGCGCAGTACGGCTTCCTCGGGCACGCCCGGCAGGGGACGACGCTCGGCGACGTACTGGCCGGCAAGGACGGCAGCCTGCCGCCGCTGGTGCACACCCACCCGCACGAGACGATCGCCGAAGCGGTCGCCATCCTGCGCGAGTACGGCGTCTCCCAGATGCCGGTGGTCCGCGCGGAACCACCGGTGATGGCGGCCGAGGTGGCCGGCGCGGTGTCGGAGCGGACGCTGATGGACGCGTTGTACTCCGGCAAGGCGCGACTGGCCGACATGGTCGAGCTGCACATGGATCCGGCACTGCCGTCGCTGGGCGCCGGCGAAGCCGTCACCAAGGCGGTCGAACTGCTGGAAGGCCGGGACGCCCTGATGGTGCTGGACGACGGCAAGCCGGTGGGCGTACTGACCCGGCAGGACCTGCTGGTCCATCTGTCCGCCGACTGAGCGCTCGCAAGCGCCCTTGGGTGGTTATCGGTCGACGACCGAAGGCACGATGGCGAGCAGGGCCATCACGACGATGCCAATGACGATGGCCGCTGCTCCCGCGATCTGAAGGATTTCCATGTCTCAAGAGTCCTCCGGAAACCGCGGTCAGGCATCGGCCACCGGCATGGTCTTGCGTTCATCCCAAGGTCGTACGTTTGACCCTGAGTGGTCATCCTTCAGGAGTGCGGGTTCCCCTTACCTGACCAGCACGAAGTCCGACGGATCGAGCTTGCGGGTGCGACGCCAGTAGGAGACGGTGAACTCGGGCCAGATCACCGAGTTCCGGCCCTCCGCGTCCAGATACCAACTGGTGCACCCAGTCGCCCAGACGGTCTCACCGAGCTCGCCCTGCACCCCCGCGACGAACTGCTGCTGCGCGTCGTCGCGGACCTCGACGTACGTCGCCCGCCGGCTGCGCAGCAGATCGAGCGCCTGCATCACGTAGCGGACCTGCGCCTCGATCATGAAGATCATCGAGGAGTGGCCGAGCAGCGTGTTCGGGCCGGTCAGCAGGAACAGGTTCGGGATGCCGGCGACCGTGATGCCGAGGTGGGCGCCGACGCCCTCGCGCTTCCAGTGGTCGGCCAGATCGACGCCGTCCTTGCCGAGGATCGGCATCCGGGTCAGGTTCGCCGAGACCGCGAAGCCTGTCCCGAGCACGATCGTGTCGCAAGGCCGCTCGATCCCGTCCGCGGTCACGACGGCCTCCGGCGTCACCCGGGTGATCGGCGTGGTGACGAGGTCGACGTTCGACCGGCTGAAGGTCGGGTAGTAGTCGTTCGAGATCAGCACGCGCTTGCAGCCGATCTGGTAGTCCGGGGTCAGCCGGGCGCGCAGGTCCGGGTCCGGGACCTGCTTGCGCAGATGCCGTTTCGCCTGCAGTTCAAGGCCTTTCATCAGCTTCGGGTTGCCCGCGAAGCCGAGGCCGCGACCCTCGAGACCCCAGTAGATGACGTTGCGGATCGCTCGCTGCCCGGCCGGGAAGCGTTCGTGCAGCCGGCGTTCCCAACTGCCGATCGCGCGGTCCGGCTTCGGCGTGACCCACGGCGCGGTCCGCTGGTAGACGTCCAGGTGCGCCGCCTGCTCCGCGATTTTCGGGACGAACTGGATCGCCGACGCGCCGGTCCCGATCACCGCGACCCGGCGGCCGGTCAGGTCGTGGGTGTGATCCCACTGCGCCGAGTGGAACGTCGTACCGGCGAAGGAGTCGAGGCCGGGCAGGTCGGGTCGCTTGGGTTCGTGCAGGCTGCCGACTCCGGCGACCAGGGCCTGGGTCTCGATCGTCTCGTCGCCGTTGACGGTCACCGTCCACTGGCCGCTCGCTTCGTCGAAGGCCGCTTCGGTGACCTCGGCGCCGTACCGGATGTGGTCGGTCAGACCGTACTTCTCGGCGCAGTGCTCGAGGTACTCGAGGATCTCGTCCCAGCCGGCGAACATCCGCGTCCAGTGCGGATTCTGCTCGAACGAGAACGAGTACAGGTACGACGGGATGTCGCACGCGCACCCGGGATAGGTGTTGTCGCGCCAGGTGCCGCCGAGGCGGTCGGCCTTCTCCAGGATGACGAAGTCCTCGCATCCGGCCTGCTTCAGCTTGATCCCCATGCACAAACCGGCGAATCCGGACCCGATGATCACGACCTCTGTCATAGGGCCCGAGGTTACCGGCGAGTCACCGTTGTGGGAACCGTCTACTTCAGGCGGTGCAGAACCTCACCGGCATTGGGTACGACGAGCGTGTCCGGATCGGCGGCGTACGCGTCGAGATCGACGGTCGCCGGGTCGAGGTAGTTCAGGTTGGCCCGCCGTACGACGTCCTCCGGAATGCCGGTCGCGAGCGTGACCTGGACGCGGAGGTGCTCGCCGGTGACCGGGTCCCAGGTGCCGGCGCCGCGCAGATGGGTCGAGTGCGCGAGCACGCCCCAGTGGACGTCGCGGAACTTCTCCCACTGGCCGACGAAATAGTCGCGGCAGTGGTAGCCGATCTCCTCGATCTCCGGGTGCATCGCGGCGATCTGGGTGACGTGCGGGGCGTAGAGGATGACCTCGCCGCCGTCGGCGACCACGGGTTCGAGCTTGTAGAAGCCTTTGGCCGCGGTCCAGATGTCGGCGTACTTCTCGGGCATGACCGAGACGACCCGGCGTACGGGCTGGTCGAGGTAGGTGACGTGGGTCTGGGCGGAGACCTCGGCGGCGGCCTGCCAGGCGTCGACGGTGTTCCCGAAAGCGATGGCGTGCAAGGCGTTCGTGCCGGACTGGGCGACCACGGCGAGCGCGAGCTTCTCGGCAGGAATCAGGGCAGCGGCCTCGTTGATCAGGGCGCGGACCGGCGTGGTGCCGAGCGTGCCGATGATGCTCGCGCTGGTGATCAGGGCGCCGAGCCAGTGCGAGACGTCGATGACCTCCTGGCCGGCGACACCGGGGAAGAAGTACTTGTTGCCGCCGGAGAAGCCGACCACCTCGTGCGGGAAGACCGGGCCGACCACCAGCGCCACATCGTGCTCGACGACCGCCCGGTTGAGGCGGACCGGCACCTCTTCACGCAGCAGGCCTTGGGAGATCTCGCTGACCCGCTCGGCGCTGATCGTGCCGAGGTCGGCGAAGGTCTCCGGCTTCCACCACTCGTGGTTGAGGACGCCGTCGTACTCGGCGCCGAGGTGTTTGCGCAGCTCGTCCGGGCTCATCTCGGCATGGGTGCCGAGGGCAATCAAAATGGTGAGCTTGCTGACCTTGTCCTGCAGAGCCTGGTGGACCGCCCGGATCAGCAGGGGGAGCGGGCAGCTGCGGGTCGCGTCCGGGACGATCACGCAGACGCTGCGGCCCTCCAGGCCGGCGCCGGCCAAGGCGTCGCCGACGAACGTCGTCACCTGGTCCTCGCTGAGGACCTGACCCGCGCCACCGATGATGCTCACGGATCAGACCTTACGTCGTTGAGCTCCCGGGGTGCGGCCTTGGTCCACTGGGTGTGCACAACGACGATGTAGGTCACGGCGGCCAGTGGCGCCGTCCAGAGCTGGAAGAACGGGAGCTGGCCGGCGAGCGCGGTCGCCGCGAAGATCACGCCGAACACGATCGCGCCGGTCGCGGCTCCCCGGCGGCGGCCGGCGAGCGCCGTACTGGGGAGTGGGCCGGTGTGCCGGTCGAGCGCGGTCGCGAGCGCGCCGAGACCGGCGATGGCGGCGATGACGAACAGGATGCCGCCGATGATCTCGCCGAAGACGATCGCCGCCACGTTGAGCGCGGTCAGGATCGCGACCACGACCAGTACGTCGAGAGCGCCGTACAGGAGGTGGTTGCGGTGCCTGCGTTTCAGGTCGACGTCATCGGGTGTTCTGGTCGGGCCAGGATCGCCTGCGAGTCTCTTGAGTGTCAGTACGACGCCGACCGCGGTCAGGGCCAGCACCAGAAGGCCGGTGATCGAGAGAAGCACAGTCTGCGTCGTACTCAGGTAGTTGCGGACGTCACCGCCGCCGAAGTCGCACGTCGCCGTCGGCGGAAACCAGCTGGTGTGCGTGATCGCGTCCGGGCTGTTGACCTTGGGGCCGAGCTTCTCGAAGCACGACTTGCTCGGATCCCACCAGCTCGGCATCGACGCCGAGGCGACGCAGGCCCAGACCAGCCCGAGAATCAGCCCACCCGTCAGTGCCCACCGCTTCAACGCCGCCACACGTCCCACCCTCTCATCTGATCGAATGCGGTCATGACGTATGAAGGCTCGTACCTGTGGGAAGTTCGGCAGCAGGTTGGATCGCGGCTACTGCTGACACCTGGAGCGCAGGTTCTGGCGGTCGACGGGGACTCCCGGATCCTGTTTCAGCGGAGCCGCGACTCCGGGTTGTGGGAGCTCCCGGCTGGGGCATCGGAGCCGGGGGACAGCTTCCGGACGACCGCGGCGCGGGAGCTCTTGGAGGAGACGGGGCTCGTCGTCTCGCCGGAGTCGCTCGTGCCGTTCGCGTCGCTGTCGCGGGGTGACCTGCACACCGTGACCTATCCGAACGGCGACGTACTGCAGTGCTTTTCGCTGTGCTTCGAGGCTCGTTCGTGGAGCGGAACGCTGCAGGCCGAGGCCGCCGAGGTGCTGGAGTTGGCCTTCTTCGCCGAACCGCCCGAGGACTTGCATCCACCAACCCGCTTCGTGCTCGGCCTGTACGACGCGTTTCTGTCGTCCGGGAACTTTCAGAGCTCGTAGCAACGTTTGGTGCCGTAGGCAACGAAGCCGATCCGGCGCAGCGTGGGTGCGCTGGTCTCGGTGCGGGCGGTCACGAGTGCGAGGTCCGCGCCGGCCGCTCGGGCTGCGTTGCAGCGCGCCGCGATCAGGGCCCGGTAGACGCCGCGACCACGCGCCTTCTCCAGCACGCTCGCACCCCAGAGGCCAACCACGTCGCCCAGCATCGTGAAGCCCGCCGCGCCTACGATCTCACCGTCGAGCTCCGCCACGAACCGCAGCGGCGACCGCTCGCCCCGCTCAATCGCGGCGATCTCGTGATCGAGCTCAACCCAGCTCGGCGCCGACCAACCGAACACCTCCGAGTCAACCGCCGCTGCCCGCTCGATGTCGTCCGCGGTCAACGCCGGCCGCACCAAGACATCACTCGGTACGTCGAGTCGCTCGGCAAGGTCGTCGGTGAGCTCCTGCGCGAGGATCTCGAGCACCTCGACCTCGCGGAACCCGTGCTTCTGCAGGACCTCCGCGGTATCCGCCGGCCGCGTCCGCGCATCCACCCACCAGCGCACCTTGGAATCTTCCGGAGCCCTGTCCCGGATCTCCGCGATCACCTCGTCCAGCGGTCGCTCGGTCGCAGACCACTGCACCGAAGGCCCGCGATGCCCGTAAATGATCATCCGGTACTCCGGCGTGACCACGTCCTTGGCCTCCGGCGGCACCCACGTCCAGTTGGCCGCAGCCTTCAGCACTCGCTCTTTCATGCGCCGCCTCCATCGTCCAGTGCGGCGTACCGCAGCACCATCGGGAAATCCTTCAGTGCTTGAGGGTTTTGGTGAACATCAGGGTGAGGTCGTCGTCGTTGCAGACCATCGCGATCGGTTCGACCTGGCGGCCGGCGTAGATGAGACCGCGGCCGTCGGGGATGTAGCCGCGGCGGACGTACATGCGCTGGGCGCTGCCGTAGTGGGAGTACAGGCCGACGCCGATGCCGACGACGTCGGAGCGGGTGGCGACGAGCGCCTCGGCGGCGTCCATCAACGAGCTCCCGATGCCCTGGCGGCGGAGCTTGGGCAGGACGTTGAAGTCCTGGATCTCCGGGATGCCGTTGAACGGCTCGTACGGCGACTCCCAGCGGACCGTGACGTAACCGGCGAACTCGCCGTCGACCCAGGCCACCAGCACGTCGCGGGTGCCGTCGCGCTGCTCCTGGAGATAGCGCTCGTACTGGGAGACCGGCTTGTTCCAGCCGATCTCGTCGAAGGCGGCCCCGATCACCGGCGGATCCTCGGGCTGCAGCGGGCGGATGTCCATCTGGGGAGCTTAGGTTTCGGGTTGCTGGAAAGTCTTCTGGTTTTCCCGCGCGGTAGCGGACACTCTCTGGCCGCTACCTCTCCTAGAGTCGGAGCATGACGACGAACGAGCGGGACGACATCCTCGACTTCCTGGGCAAGCACCGGCACTTCCTGCGGCACACCGCGCAGGGCCTGACCGACGAGCAGGCCAGCACCCGGAGCACGATCAGCGAGCTCACGGTCGGCGGCCTGATCAAGCACGTCACCGCGGTGGAGAAGAACTGGCAGGACTTCGCCCAGGGCAAGGACACGACGAAGGAGTACACCCCGGAGGTGATGGCCGAATGGGCCGACAACTTCCGGCTCGTCGACGGTGAGACGCTGGCCGACGTACTGGCGGCGTACGAGAAGGTCGCGGCGGTCACCGACGACCTGGTCCGCACCCTCGACCTCAACGCCAGCTACGAACTCCCCGCCGCCCCCTGGCAGCCGCCCGGCGTCTTCTGGTCCGTACGCCGGGTCTTCCTGCACATCACCGCCGAGACCGCCCAGCACGCGGGCCACGCGGACATCATCCGCGAAGCGATCGACGGCCAGAAGTCGATGGGCTGACGGTGAAACCTGAGGTAGCCCCGATCCTGGCTACCTCAGGTCCCCGGCGTCAGATCAGCGTGGTCCAGATCTTGACGCTCTTCTCGTTGCCCACGAACGGCTTGTTGACGGCCCACAGCAGGCCTTCGCGGTTCTCCGGTACGTCGAAGTCGCACACCACCCAGCCGCCGGCTTCACCACGGGTGTTGAAGCACTCGCGGTACCAGTCCGACCCGGAGTCGGTGTTGTAGATCGTTCCCGCGGCGGAATCGCCGTTCGCCACGGTGTCCTTCACCCACACCTTGTCGGCGGCCTCACCGAAGCACGCCTTCGCCCCAGCGGTCGAAACACACGTAACCCCGAACCCCGACGGCGGCGGTCCACTCGGCTTCCCAGTCGCCGCGAACGCCGCGACTGTCGTTCCCGCGGAGATCAAAACCACCGCTGCCGGAATCCCGACCAACGCCCGAACCAGCTTGCCCACAAGAGCTCCTCACATTGTTGCCTCGCCCCCCGACCTACGAAATTCAATCACGGGCCCAAGGCAACAGCCGCCGCCGGGGTTCAGAGCGGATCGGTCAATGTCTGCCTTCGAAGCCGCTCGGCTCGCGAAAAACGCCGTCGTACGCGCCTCGAAGCTTCGTCGCAGTCGCCGGCTTGAACATCAGGCCGGCAGCCCGGTCAATTTCACCGAACCGGCAGTCGTCGGCGGGCGTCCATCACTGCATGAGCAGACTCCTGTACGTCGCCAGGCATGCCGAGGCGTTGCCCGACGAGACCGGACTGACTGACCGCGGACGGCACCAGGCCGTTCTGCTCGGCCAGCGGCTGCGCGATGTGTCCTTCACAACCATCCACCACAGCCCGCTCCCACGAGCCGCCGAGACCGCCGGCCTGGTGCACCAGCAGCTAACCGTCCCACCCCCGCTCACGGCCTCCGAGCTAGCAGGTGACTACGTTCCTTACGTGCCGTCCGAGACCGAGATGTTCCCTGGGGCGGCCGAATTCCTCCAGCAGTTCACGGCCGAAGAGCTCGCCCAAGGCCCTCATCTGGCCCGTCAAGCTCTCGCCAAGTTCACCGACCCGACAGCTGGCGAACAACACCACCTACTGATCACCCACAACTTCCTCGTCGCCTGGCTCATCCGCGACGCCCTCGACGCCCAACCGTCCCGCGGAACTCCTGACCCACAACGACCTGAGCCACCTCCCACAAGACCTCCGCTGGACCGGCTTCCCGCAGAAGCCGTACCTCTGATCGAGATCATTCAGCCTCTTGCAGGATGAGCTCGTCCCCGTCGTACCAGCCGACCGTGTCGACCTGCGTCAGTACGCCGGGCGACCGCTCGAGGAAGGTGATGAGCTGGTTGGCCGCCAGGACGGAATCGTCGTACCGCGACATCAGAACCTGCATACCCACCACGGCCGACGCATTCTCAAGGTGTGCCTTCACCTTCTGCTGTGCCGCAACGGATCCCTCGTGGTCGCTCAGGAATTCCGTCAGCTCCGCCAACTCCTCGCGTACTTCGTTCCCGAGGGTGAGATCCGCAGCCAGGACCGCCACTCCGCGCAAATCTTGGATCTCGAAGTCGGCCCAGTCACCGCCACTGACCGTGAACCCCTCGTCCTGCTCGCGGAGAAACGCCACCAGATCACCAAGCTCGTGCTCCGGCCAATCGCGGATCACTGCACGCATGTAAAGGCTCATACAGCGCATGGTGGCACGGTGGCGTGCGAGAACCTGCGCCCTCCGCATGGGAAGCATCGGCTGAGTTCGTCGTCGAGGCGGACAGGCACCTGAAACACACAGGCCCCGCGCGATGCGAGGTTGATCGCGTCACGCGGGGCCGGAGGTTAAACGTCAGCTGGGGAACTTGGCGCCGGTGTTGCTGTGGCAGCGGTAGCCGTTGGGGTTTTTGTGGAGGTACTGCTGGTGGTAGGCCTCGGCGTAGTAGTGGGCGCCTAGGGGGGCGATCTCGGTGGTGATGTCGCCGTAGCCGAGGGGCTTGATGACGGGGGCGTAGAGGTCGCGGGTGCGTTCGGCCTCGGCGCGCTGGGCGTCCGTCGTGTAGTAGACGGCGGAGCGGTACTGGGAGCCGAGGTCGTTGCCCTGGCGCATGCCCTGGGTCGGGTCGTGGGTCTCCCAGAAGACCTTCAGGAGGTTGGTGAAGGTGGTCTTGGTGGGGTCGTAGACGACGCGGACTGCTTCGGTGTGGCCGGTGCCGCCGGTGCAGACTTCCTCGTACGTCGGGTTGGGGGAGTAGCCGCCGGCGTACCCGACTGCGGTGGTGTAGACGCCGGGCTGCTGCCAGAAGATCTCTTCGGTGCCCCAGAAGCAGCCGGTGCCGAACCAGACCTCCTCGAACCCCTCAGGGGCCGGTGCGGTCTGCGGGGTGCCCAGCACGATGTTCTCGGCCGGGACGGTGTAGCCGGGGGTGGGCCGGCCGGGCAGTGCGGCCTCGGGCTCGACCAGGGCTGTGTTCCGCTTGAAGAACGACATTCTCACGCCTCTCGCAGTTGACTCTCATAGTCTCTCAACACGACCACCGGGGCGAACCTTCCCCGGCCCCCTTACGGGACGGTGACGTCAGGCGATCATCGCGGGAGTGAAGCTGGAGTTGCCCCGGGCGCCGGTGAGAGACCGGTACGACGCGGCCAGTTGGCGTACGCCGTCACGCAGCGCATCCGGCTCGAGTGTGTAGGGGAGGCGGATGAAGGACTCGAGACCGCCGTCGGGGGAGAATCGGGAACCGGCCACGAGCAGTACGCCGTTCCGCTGGGCCACTCCGACCAGCGTGGAGCCGACGGGCTCGGGGAGCTCGCACCACAGCGAGAGCCCGCCGCCGGGGAGCTCGAAGCGCCAGTCGGGGAGCTCTGCGGACACGGCCTCCGCCAGCGCGTCTCGTCGTCGGGCGAGCTCGGCCCGGCGCTCCGGAAGCAGGGTGGCGCGGTCGCGCAGCAGTTGAGCGACAACCAGCTGGTCGAGGACAGGGGCGCCCAGGTCGAGTGACGCGCGGGCGTCGAGGACGCGGGCGACCAGCGACGACGGGACGCGCATCCACCCGATCCGCAGACCGCCCCAGTACGACTTGCTGACCGAACCGACCGTGATCACGCCCTCCGGGTGGTACGACGCGAACGGCGGCGGCATCTCCTGCCCGTCCAGCCACAGGTCGGCCAGCGTTTCGTCGATGATCGCGGTCGTCCGGCTGCGGGCGAACGCGATCGCGAGCCGTTGCCGGTCCGCCGCCGGAAGTAACCAACCGGTTGGATTGTGGAAATCGACCACCATCCAGGCGGCACGCGGCGCTGTCTGCCGGATGGTTGCCTCAAGCAACGGTAGATCCCAGCCGCCCGGACTCATCGGTGCAGCGACGACCCGGCAGCCGCTGCGCCGGATCGCGTCCACCGAGTTCGGGTGCGTCGGACTCTCGGTCAGGACGCGATCGCCGATCTGCAGGAAGGCCCGGACCGCGATCGAGGTCGCGGCCAGCGCCCCGGCGGTGACGATGATCTGATCCGGCGACGTCGGCAGCCCGCGGTCGTTGTACGTCGCTGCGATCTCGGCCCGCAACTCCGGCAGTCCCTGCGGGTGGTACCCCGGCGTCGCGAGGTGCCTCGGCAAATCCACCGCCGCCGCGGCAACCGCCGTACTGATGCCCGGTACGGCGCCCGGCGCCGCGCACGTGAAGTCGTACAACCCGTCCGTGTCGATCCCCGGCGCGTGGTGCCGCCCGAGCTCCGGCCCGACCTTCGTCGGCAGCGCGGTCACACTCCCGGATCCGCGGCGGCTCACGAGGTAGCCGTTGTCGCGCAACTCCCGGTACGCCGATGCCACCGTCGTACGGCTGACTCCGAGTGCTTCGGTCAGTTCGCGCTCGCTCGGCAGCCGTGCTCCAGGCATGATTCGCCCGTCCGCGATCAGCAGCCGGAGCCGCTCCGCCAACACCCGGTACGCCGGTCCCGCGTCCGCGGACCAGGACTCGAGCAGGCCACTGAGGGTGCTCGCAGGAAGCTGCTGACCAGTCATGCAGTCCACTATTGCGCAATTGGCTATCGATCACCAGGCCAGTCGCTGCGCACACTGAGAATGTGACCGCCACTTCCGCAGCCCCACCCCGCCAACTCGCCGCGCTCAACCCGATCCAGCAGCTCAAAGCAGGCCACCTGCCGCGCCGCCTCGTGCAGCTGTACGTCGGTCTGATCCTGTACGGCGCCTCGATGGGCCTGATGATCCAGGGCAACCTCGGCCTGGACCCGTGGGATGTGCTGCACTCGGGCATCATCAAGCACGTCCCGCTGAGCTTCGGGACCGTCGTCATCGTGATGAGCTTCGTCGTACTGCTGGCCTGGATCCCGCTCCGCCAGTGGCCCGGCCTCGGCACCGTGAGCAACGCGATCGTGATCGGCCTGGCCACCGACCTCACCCTGGCGACGGTCGACCGGCCGGACGCGCTGTGGCTGCGGATCGTCTTCATGCTGGCCGGAGTGGTCGTCAACGCACTGGCCGGCGCGCTGTACATCGGCGCGCAGTTCGGCCCCGGTCCGCGGGACGGCCTGATGACCGGCCTGGTACGCCGTACCGGGTTGAGCGTCCGCCTGGTGCGGACCACGCTCGAGATCACCGTGGTCGCCGTCGGCTTCCTGCTCGGCGGCGTGATCGGCATCGGCACTGTTGTCTATGCACTGTCGATCGGTCCGCTCCTGCACCTCCTGCTGCCCCTGTTCACGGTCCGCCTCAACACCGAGCCGACCGACTGAGACGGCAACGGGATCCCGGACCAGGGGGCCCGGGATCCCGTTGCTTCAACCAAATGCGGTGACTACTTGCCCAGCTCGGGACCCTTGCCGGGCTGATTCTGGGTACCGCGACCGTCCGGCGCCTGGGTGGGAGTGGCGTTGACCGCACCCGCCGCCGGCGCCTGACCGGAGCTGATCAGCGCGGCCATCAACATCGCCTGGTTGTCCTTGTCCATCGACCCGACCAGCGAGTTCAGCGCCGCCTGCCGATCCGCCTGCGACTGAGCAGTCGCAAACGCGTGCACCTGGGAGGCCACACCGGTGATCGCGGTTGCCGAAAGCTGCGGACTGCCCGGGGCCGGCGCCGACTGGGCGTTCAGGTCGGGTGCGCTGAACTCCTTCATCGCGTGGAAGCCGGCGGCCGCTCGGCCGGTCGTGTTGCTGACCTTCTCCTGGAACCAGCGGGACACCCGGCCCGCCGCAGCGGCGATCCCTTGACCAGCGCGAACGCTCGCGCGACCGGTGGCCTGAGCCGCGGAGACGGCCGCGTCGCGGGTCGCGGTAGCGCCCGAGACGACGGCATCGCGGGTTGCCGCCGCGCCGGAAGTCACTGCATCTCGCGTGGTGGTGGCGCCGGTGACAACGGCTCCGCGGGTCGCGGCTGCGCCGGTGGCGATGGCGCGGCCGGCGCTGTCGAGACCGTCACTCACCCGAGTGGCGGCCACCTCTGCCGTGACGCCTGCCCGGTCGCGCAGGTCCGCAGCACGATCGGCGAGATCCGCTCCGGTCCGGCCGGCCCAGGCGGCCGCGTCACGCCCGTACTGCTGGGTCTGCGAGACGAGCGCCTGCGCGCCCTCGCTGAGGCTCCGGCCGGTACGGCGGGTGAACTCGATCGAGCGGTTGACGGCGTTGTAGATCGGGGCCAGCGAACGCTGCGTCTGCATCGAGCGGCGCAACGCCACCTGATCCGCCTGATCGAGGCTGGCGAGCCAGCGAACAGCCGCGTCCATGTCACCCTGCTGCCACATCCCCGAGCCCTGCCCGGGTCCTTGCGGTCCTTGGTACGGCGTGGTCATGGTCGAGCTCCTAATCGATGAAGACCGCGTAGCCGACGTTCACCGTGCGCGTCAGCGGGTCGGGGGTCGGCTGGTCACTGAACAGCTGGATCTGGGCGCCGGGACGCAGCCAGACGGCGACATGGCGCCTGGGGCCGAATCCGCTCGGCGTCCACTGCTGAAGGAAACGCCGGTCGGTGTGGTCGCCGAGGTGGTCGGGTTCGCCCCAGTGCTTGCGGGCCAACGCGAGGTGATCCGGCCACGCCGCATCGATTCCGGCTTCCGCCTCGGCCATGTCCTCCGGACGCACCTCGTACCCGACCCAGCCGCTGTTCCGGGTGTCGGGGAACACCAGGCCGTCGTACGCGACCAGAGTGCTGCCGCGCTTGGTGGTGAAGGCCCACGAGGACATCGTCGCGTCGATCTCCTCACGCGGTTGCAGCGGAACTGGTTGCCAGCCGGTCGCTCTGCTCACTCGGTCGACCAGCGCGCGCACTAGCGCCGGGCCGGCGGCGTCGGTGTCCGGACCGCCGACCGGGGTCCAGTCGGCGATCTCCGCCAGGTCGGCCATGGCCAGGTCGTCGTCGTCGAGCGGCCTGTCCGCTGTCTTCATCCGGTCGTCCTCCTGTGTGCTTCGGTACGCCGCTCAGCGGGCGCCACGGCCGTTGGGGTCGTTCTTCTGTGCGGCGGAGTGTCCGGCGCCGCGGTCCGCCCGCTTGTTCGGGTCGGACTCTGCCGTCTTGGCGGCCTGCTCACGTGTGCCGGCTCGAGGGCTGGCAGTTCCGTCGTACGTCGCCGCGGCCGCGCGCGCGATCTCCGCCTTGCGGATCGACTCGTTCGGCTGCTCACCCGCCGCTTGGAACACGGGCTGCTCGACGGACGGTCGCTGGGGCTGACCCGGTCGCGTCGTCGGCTGCTCACCCGCTGCCTGGAACACCGGCTGCGCCGTACCGCGCGGCTGCTGCTGGCCGGGCCGCTCCTGTGCCTGCTGCGCCTGGGCTTGCTGAGCGGCGAGCCATTGCTGAGCTTCGGCGCGGTCGGCCGGCACTGCCTGGTGCTGGCCGACGTTCTGCGCGGAGTCAGCCCGCTGAGCCTCCGGTGTCTGAGCCTGGGCTGCCGGTTGCTGCACCTGTGGCTGCTGGCCGGGCTGCTGTGCGGCGGGCTGGTTCTCGCCAGTGTTGGCGGCGACCCACTGCTGAGCTTCGGCGCGGTCGGCTGGCACTGCCTGGTGCTGGCCGACGTTCTGTGCCGAGTCAGCCCGCTGAGCCTCCGGTGTCTGCACCTCGGGCTGCTGGACGTCGGGCTGCTGTACCTGTGGCGACTGTGCTTCCGGCTGCTGAGTCTGCGCCGACTGTCCCTCGGCCGACTGAGCAGTTGGCTGCTGCGCTTCCGGTGTTTGAGCCTCGGGCGTCTGGACCTCGGGCTGCTGTGCCCGTGGCGACTGTGCTTCCGGCTGCTGGCTCTGCGTCGACTGTCCCTCGGCGGTCTGAGCAGTTGGCTGCTGCGCTTCCGGCGTCTGGACCTCCGGCTGCTGAGCTTCGGGCGACTGCACCTCGGACGTCTGGACCTCGGGCGACTGCGCTTCGGGCGTCTGGGCTTCGGGGCTCTCCACCTCCGGCGTTTCCAGCTCTGGTGCCTCGACCTCCGGGGTCTCCAGCTCCGCCTGCTCGGCTTCCAGCTGAGCGACCTGCTGCTCGAGCAGTGCGATCTGCTCGCGCAGCTGCCGGATCTCGCCGCGCAGCATGTCCAGCCGGCCCGCGTCGACCTGCTGGATCGGCCCTCGCGAGGCATTCTCCCGGGACTGGATCATGTTGTTCTGAAGCTGCGGTTGCGGGGCCTGCTGACCCGGGCGGACCTCGAAGTCACCCGGCGAGCGGAAGGCTTGGGCGAAGTTCCGTTGCGCGAGGTGGGCCAGGTCGGTCCGCGTCATGGTGCTGTGGCCGAGTTGGGCGCGGATGAGCGGGTCGATCGTCTTGGCGTCTTTGGCGGTCAGGGCACCGGCGGCCTTCATCAGCTTGGCGCCGCGGCGGGCGTCGCGCCAGCGGGATACCGCGTTGGCCACCATGCCGCCGAGCGTCGGGTTCTCGACGCGGGGTGCTCGGACGCGCCCTTGCGCGGCCTGACCGAGCGCGGCGAGCTCAGAACGCGCCTGCGCGTTCTGCGTGCCCGTGATGCTGCGCTGCATCATCGCGCTCAGGTCGGCCGGAGTCAGGTTCGACCGGCCGACCGCTTCGAGCACGCCCCGGTCGAACTGCCGGAGGTCGCGGTTCCGCAGTGTCGCGGCCGCCTTCACGTCCTTCGTGCCCTGCTTGACGTTCCGCTTGTACTCGCGGTTCAGCCGCCGCCGCTGCGACCCGGTGAACTCTGGAGGGTTCTGGCTCATCAGCTCTCCTAGTCGAGGTACATGGCGTAGCCGACGCCGACAGCGGTGGTCAACGGGTCCTTGGACGGCCGGATGCTGTACAGCCGCAACTCCGCGCCCGGGCGCATCCAGACGGCCAGGTGGCGGTGGTCGGCACCCGCACCGGGCGCCCACTCGTCGTCGAAGCCGGGGCGGCTGTCGTCACCGAGGTAGTCGGGCTGACCGAAGTGTCTGGTGACGAGAGCGAGGTGATCGGGCCAGTGCGCGTCCAGACCGGCCTCGGCCGCGCCGATGTCGTCAGGACCGATCTCGTACGCCGACCAGCCGCTGTCCGGGCAGTCCGCGAACACCAGGCCGTCGAACACGATCAACGTCGTACCGCGCGGGGTGACGAAGCCCCAGGAGACCATCTCCGGAGCGATCGTCTCGCCGGGCTGCAGCGGCCAGGGCTGCCACCGGGTCCGCGCCATCACGCGATGCACGAGCGCACGGACCACCTCGGGGCCGGACTCGTCGTCGTCCGGACCGGCCAGCACGGTCCAGTCCGGGATCTCGGCGAGATCGGCCAGCGCCAGGTCGTCCTGGTCGAGCGGCCTGTCCTGCGTCTTCATCCCCAGATCCCATCTCTCTGCGTGCGGCGTCGATCGCGGCCGGTGACCGGCGTACGGGTCGGCGGCTACTGCCCGCAACGGTAGGCCGCGGCGTGGGTCACGTGCCAGGGGGTTCGACGGATCTGTGGACAACTTGGATCCCGTCGTACGGAACTGTTGTCTCAGGCCCGGAACCGCGGTTCGGAGCACGGCAGACCAGGCCGTACGCTGGTCCGGTGAATTCCGAACACCGCTACGGCTTCGAGACGCTCGCCATCCACGCCGGGAACGAGCCTGACCCGACCACTGGCGCAGTGGTCCCGCCGATCTACGCGACCAGCACCTACAAGCAGGACGGCGTCGGCGGTCTGCGGAACGGGTACGAGTACTCCCGGTCCGCGAACCCGACCCGGACCGCGCTCGAGGAGTGTCTGGCCGCGGTCGAGGCGGGGACGCGCGGGTTCGCGTTCGCCAGCGGCCTGGCCGCCGAGGACACGCTGATCCGGTCGCTGTGCGTGCCCGGTGACCACGTGGTGTTCCCCGACGACGCGTACGGCGGCACCTTCCGGCTGTTCTCCAAGGTGCTGGGCGCCTGGGGCGTCGAGATGACCCCGGCCGCGGTCACCGACCCGGAGGCGATCCGCGCCGCGATCCGCCCGGGCAAGACCAAGGTGGTCTGGCTGGAGACGCCGACCAACCCGCTGCTGAACGTTGCGGACATCGCCATCGTGGCGCAGATCGCGCATGCGGCCGGTGCGTTGCTGGTGGTCGACAACACGTTCGCCTCGCCGTACCTGCAGCAGCCGCTGGAGCTGGGCGCGGACGTGGTCGTGCACTCGACCACGAAGTACATGGGCGGGCACTCCGACGTGGTCGGCGGCGCACTGATCGTTCGGGACGCCGAGCTGGCCGACAAGATCGCCTTCCACCAGAACGCGATCGGCGCCGTCGCCGGCCCGTTCGACTCGTTCCTGGTGCTGCGCGGCATCAAGACGCTCGGCGTGCGGATGGACCGGCACAGCGACAACGCGGAGAAGGTCGTCGAGTTCCTGCAGCGGCACAAGTCCGTCAGCCAGGTGCTCTACCCGGGCGTCGAGGGTCACCCCGGCCACGACACCGCCGCCAAGCAGATGAAGCGGTACGGCGGCATCGTGTCGTTCCGGGTCACCGGTGGCGAGGCGCAGGCGCTGGACATCTGCAACAAGGCCGAGGTCTTCACCCTGGGTGAGTCGCTGGGCGGCGTGGAGTCGCTGATCGAGCACCCGGGCAAGATGACGCACGCCTCGGTCGCCGGTACGCCGCTCGAGGTCCCCGCCGACCTGATCCGGCTGAGCGTCGGCATCGAGACGGTGGAGGACCTCCTCGAGGACCTCGACCGCGCCATGTCCTGACGCCTCCTGACTGCACCATCTGATGGGTTAACCCATCAGATGGTGGGTTCTGCACCCGCATGCGATGGGGGAACCCACAACCTCGTGGGGGAACCCATCAGATGGTGGAGCGCGCAGTGGTGGGTGTGATGAGTGGGGCGGGGAGCAGACGAGGCGGGGGTGAGTGCGGTGGGGCTGGTGGTGGCGGTCGACTTCGGGTCGACGTTTACCAAGGCGATCGCGGTTGATGCCGGTTCGGGTGAGCTGGTGGCCCGGGCCGAGCACCGTACGACGATCGACACCGATGTGATGGACGGCTGGCACGCGTGCCGGACCGCCATGCTGGAGGTCGATCGCGGGGTGGAGCGCGCCGAGGTGCTGGCGTGTTCCAGCGCGGGCGGTGGGCTGCGGATCGCTGTGGTCGGCAACGAAGAGCTGGTGACCGCGGAGGCGGGCAAGCGGGTCGCCTTGTCGAGTGGTGGACGCGTGGTCGCCGTGGTGAGCGGTGGGCTGACGCCGACGTCGCTGCGGGAGCTGCGCAAGGACCGGCCGGACGTCGTGCTGCTGTCCGGTGGTACCGACGGCGGCAACTCCGCCGTACTGCTGAAGGCTGCGAAGACGCTGGCGACCTACAAGTGGCGGCGGCCGGTCGTTGTCGCAGGCAACGTTGATGCGCAGGCCGAGATCGCCGACATCCTGGCCGAGGTCCCGCATGTGCTCGCGGACAACGTCGTACCGGAGATCGGGGTGTTCGCGCCGGACAGCGCGCGCTCCGCGATCCGCGAGATGTTCCTGGCCCATGTGATCGGCGGCAAGAACCTGTCCCGCGATCCCGCCTTCGCGCGGATGGTGCGCGCGGCCACGCCCGACGTCGTACTGCGTGGTGTCGAGGTGCTGGCCGGGTTGCACGGCGATGTCGCGGTTGTGGACATCGGCGGCGCGACCACTGACGTCCATTCGGTCATCGAGCTCGACCCGGAGGACGCGAACCTCGGTCGCGAGGTCGTCGCCACCCACCCGGTCACTCGCACGGTCGAAGGCGACCTCGGGATGCGCTGGAGCGCCGTACCGGTTGTTGCCGCAGGCATCGAGTCCGGCCTTGTCCCCGACGACGACCTACTCCGTACGGCGGCCGCCCGGCGGCACGACGACCCGGCGTACCTGCCTGACTCGCCGGCCGAGGCGCAGTACGACGAAGTCCTGGCGACGGTAGCTGCGACCGTGGCGTTGCGGCGGCACGCGGGTCGGCAGCGGATCGTGTTCGGCCCGGGTGGCCGAGTGGTCGAGCGGTCCGGGAAGGACCTGCGCGAGGTGGACCTGCTGGTCGGGTCCGGCGGTGTCCTGCGGCACAACGGGCCGGAGGTGGCCGAGCGGATTCTGGGAGCGGTCGCGGTCAACGCGCGCGAGGAAGGCTGGCTGGTACCGGACGGCGCTGAGATCTGCGTCGACCAGGACTATGTTCTCGCCGGCGCGGGGCTGCTGGCCGACCACAATCCGCAGGCCGCCGAGGGCCTCGCCGCGCACATTCATAGAACTGTCTCCAGCGGGCACTAGTCTCTGCAGCAAGCAAAGCTGCGGAGGTTCGATGAGCGAAGACGCCAAGGCGCAGGACGAGAGTCCGGTCGCCGACAACGATGTGGTCGACGAGAGCGCCGCCTCGGTGCCGACCGATCACGTGCTGGCGGCCTCGAGCCGGGGCCGCATCGACACCGGGGTGACGCCGGGGATGCAGATCGCGAGTGCCTGGGCCTGGCGGTTCCTGGTGGTCGTGGCCGCGATCGTCGTGCTCGGGTACGCGATGCAGTACCTGTCCGAGGTCGTCGTACCGGTGACTGTCGGCATCCTGCTCACCGCGTTGCTCGTGCCGGTCACCAACGGCCTGCAGCGGCTCCGCGTGCCGCGCGGCCCGGCGGCCGGGATCACGGTGATCTCGACGATCGTGCTCGTCGCCGGTCTGCTGACGCTCGTCGGGACGCAGATCGCCGGGCAGTTCGAGAGCCTGTCGACGCAGGTCGGCGAAGGTGTGCAGAAGCTGCGCGAGCTGGCCCGCCTCAACTTCGGGCTGACCGACAAGGACATCACCGACGCCTTCAAACAGCTCCAGGACACGATCACCTCCGGCGGCGCGCTCGGCCAACGCGCGGCCGAGGTCGGCACGACCGCCACCCACGTGGTCGCCGGCCTGTTCATCTCGCTGTTCTGCCTGTTCTTCTTCCTCTACCAGGGCGACAAGATCTGGGCCTGGCTGGTCCGGCTCTTCCCGCGCCAGGCCCGCGACAAGGCCGACTCCTCCGGCCGCAAGGCCTGGGTCTCGCTGACCGCCTTCGTCCGCGCCACCATCATCGTCGCCGCCGTCGACGCGGTCGGCATCTCACTGGGCGCAGCCATCCTCGGCCTCCCGCTGGTGAGCGCGATCGGCATCCTGGTCTTCGTCGGCGCCTTCATCCCGGTCGTTGGTGCGTTGGTGAGCGGCATCGTCGCCGTCCTCGTCGCGCTGGTCGCCAAGGGCCCGATCGTCGCCATCGTCATGCTGGCGGTCGTGATCGGCGTCCAGCAGCTCGAAGCGCACGTCCTGCAGCCGTTCCTGCTCGGCCGCGCAGTCAGCGTCCACCCCCTCGCCGTCATCCTCGCCATCGCCACCGGCGTCGTCATCGCGGGGATCGTCGGCGCCCTGGTCGCCGTACCGACTGCTGCGGTCCTGAATACCATCGTCAACCACCTGGCCGGCAACGACGTAGACCCCGAACCACCCCGCCGCCCCCTCCCCAGACGAAAACCCCAGCCGGCCCAGGTTGCCGAGGGCACCTCGGTCACCGACCCCCGGCAAGACCTGGAGTGATCGCGCGCCCGCTACTGGCGCAGCTCGTCCAGGGGGACATCCTCGCGGAGACGCAGAACGACCGGTCCCTCAGCTGAGGGACCGGTCGTCGGACTGCTAGGTGCTCAGTGCATGGCGCCGGCGGCGGAGGCCTCGAGGGAGGCGTCGTCGTCGGACTTGGGGGCGTCGCGGCCGGCCAGGCGCTGTTCCGGGGTGATGATCGCGAGGACGAGGGCGATCGCCAGGAATGGGAGGGCGACGAGGAAGACGTCGCCCATGGCGTCGACCAGGCCGTGCAGGGCCCAGCCCTTCATCGGCTCCTTGAGGGCGTGCAGCATCGGGACGCTGTTGGCGGCCTGGCTGAGCTTCTCGAGCATGTCGGGAGTCGCGTTCGGGACCAGGTCGGCCAGGTGGTCCTTGAGGCGGCTGGTCAGCACGGTGCCGAAGATCGCCGTACCGATGGCGCCACCCATCGAGCGGAAGAAGGTCATCGTCGAGGTCGCGGTGCCCATGTGCTGGCGGGGGACGCTGTTCTGTGCGGCGGTGACGGTGATCTGCATCGAGAGGCCGAGACCGGCGCCCATGACGAACATGTACAGCGCGAGGTGCCAGTACGGCGTGGTCATGCTCAGCGTGGACAGCAGGAGCATCGCTCCGGCGACCAGGATCGCGGACAGGATCGGGTAGATCTTGTAGCGACCGCTCTTGCTCATCAGCTGACCGCTGGAGATCGAGGCGGTGAAGATGCCGACGATCATCGGCAGCAGTGCCAGGCCCGAGCGGGTCGGGGACATGTCCTTGACCGCCTGCAGGTAGAGCGGCAGGAAGATCAGCGCACCGAACATCGCGACACCGAGCAGGAACGCGAAACCGGCGTACCCGGAGAAGATCCGGCCCTTGAACAGGTCCATCGGGATGATCGGCTCGGCGACCCGCAGCTCGACGAAGACGAACGCGACGGCGAGGACGACGGAGGCGGCCAGCAGCGCGATCGTGGTGGTGGTACCCCAGCCGTTGGTCGGGCCGCTCCACGAGATGGCCAGCAGCAGCGTGGTGACGGCGGCGGTGACGACCGCGGCGCCGACGTAGTCGATCTTGTGCGAGCGCTTCACGTGCGGCAACCGGAGGACGGCGGCCACGACACCCAGGGCGACCAGGCCGATCGGCAGGTTGATCCAGAAGATCCAGCGCCAGCCGGGACCGTCGGTCAGCAGACCGCCGAGCAGCGGGCCGGCCACGGAGGACAGGCCGAAGACGGCGCCGAAGTAGCCCATGTACTTGCCGCGCTCACGCGGCGGGATCACGTCGCCGATGGTGGCGAACGCGAGCGACATCAGACCACCGGCACCCAGACCCTGGACGGCCCGGAAGCCGATCAGCATCTCGATGTTCTGCGACATCGCGGCCAGCACGGAGCCGGCCAGGAAGGTGACGATCGCCGCGATGAACAGCGGGCGGCGGCCGTAGAGGTCGGAGATCTTGCCCCACAACGGGGTGGAGGCGGTCGAGGTCAGCAGGTACGCCGTGACCACCCAGGACAGCTTGTCCAGGCTGTTGAACTCACTGACGATCTGCGGCAGCGCGGTCCCGACGATGCTCTGGTCGAGTGCGGCCAGGAACATGCCGGCCATCAGGCCGCCGAGAACGACGAGGATCTGCTTGTGGGACAGGTACTGCGGGGCGTTGTCACCCGGCCCTGACGCGGGCGCGGCGCCGCCGGCAGTGGCGGGCTCGGTGGTGCTCATGTGGTGCTCTCCAGGTTCTTCTCGGTGTTCTCGCGGGCGGCGTCGTCGACGTCGGGCGCGAAGTCTTCGGTACGGCGGGCGGCCAGGCGCGGGCCGACGGCGGCCCAGCCCTTGTCGGCCCAGGCGGCCTGCGGCACGTCCTCGGTGCGGGCGGTGACGGCGTCGGCGAACCGGGTCATCAACTGCCCGAAGGTCGTGACGTCTTCTTCCGACCAGCCCTCGAGTGCGGTGCTGAGCAGCTCCATCCGGCGGCGGGCGTTCTCCTCCCACTGCTCGACGCCCTGCTCGGTCAGCTCGACGCGGAAGGCGCGGCCGTCGGCAGGGTCGGGGGAGCGGCGGACCAGTCCGAGCTGCTCCAGCGCGCGGACGTGGCGGCTCGTGGTCGACGCGTCCAGCTCCATCCGGGCGGCCAGCTCGGACAGTCGCAGGGCGCCGCTGCAGCGCAGCACGAACAGCGCGATGTGGGCGCTGTGGTCGATGGTGTCACCGGGCTGCTTGGCCTTCAGCCGGCGACCGATCCGGGTGAACGCGTGCATGACGCCCTCGATGGGGGTCTGTGGGGTGTACGCGTCGTTTACTTGCATGGTGCAAGCATATACATAGTTGTATTACGCACGCAAATAGTTTCCGTTACCAACGAGTGAGCCGCCACTCATTTGCTCAGAGTGCTGAACTGGTCACTCAATGGAGTCGGGGTAGGCCTGGCACCACCATTGACGGTGGTTCAGGCCCCTGGTTGCTACGCAGCGTGGCCGTCACGCTGAGCGGGTGACGACAATCGCGGTGGAGAGCAAGACGACGACGAGACGCCGATTGATCGAGTTCGGCGTGATCTGTGCGGTGCTGACCTGGGTGCCGTACCTGTTTCTGGGCGTACTGAAGGTTGATCTGGACGAGCCGGTGGGCCGGCTCGTCTTCGGTTTGGCGGCTTCGGGACCGTCGCTGGCCGCGCTGGTGATGTGGCTGTGGCATCGCGAGCGGCGCCGGGGCGTCTGGTGGTCGGCAAGCTGGCCGATCGCCGCCGTCGTACTGGGTGCTGCCGCGCCGCTGGTGGCGACCGCGCTGATCGGCAACCTGCCCGAACTGCCCGGCCACGCGAGCTCGGTGATCGCGGGCGCCGGCGGGATCCTGGGGGCGGCCGTCTACACGCTGCTGGCCGGGCCGATCGCTGAGGAGTTCGGCTGGCGAGGCTACGTCCAGCCGCGGCTGCGCCAGTACTACGGTCTGCGCGCGACCACCGTGATTCTCGGTACGGCGTGGTGGCTGTGGCACGTACCGCTGTTCTTCCTGCCCGGCACCGGCCAGCACGATGACGGGTTCTTCACGCAGCAGGGGCTGGTGTTCTTCCTCGAGATTTTCCCGCTGACCTTCCTGATGCTGTTCGTCACCGAGAAGCTTCGGGGCGGGGTGCCGGCAGCGATCCTGCTGCACGCGGCGTGGAACCTGACGACCGAGCTGGTGCCGCCGCTGGGCAACGCGGTCTGGCTGGAGTTCGTCGCGGTGACCGCCGTGGCGGGTGCGGCCGGTTGGTACTGGCGGCGTACTTTGCCTGCATGAATCAGGTGGCAGTGGTGACGGGTGGCGGGTCCGGGCTCGGGCGTGAGATGGCACTGGCGCTGGCGGAAGCCGGGTACGACGTACTGGTGACCGGGCGGACCAGGGCGAGCCTTCAGGACACCGTCGCGATGGGCAAGGTCAAGGGGTACGGCGAACTCGACGTCACCGATGGCGAACAGGTGCGGGCGTTCTTCGGCGAGCTGGACCGGATCGATGTGCTCGTGAACAACGCCGGGACCGGGGCGCCTGCGGCCGCCGTACCGGATGTTGCGGAGGAGGACTGGCGGCGGGTGATCGACACCAACCTGACCGGGTCGTTCCTGTGTGCGCAGGCGGCGTTCGCGTTGATGCTGAAGCAGGATCCGAAGGGTGGGCGGATCATCAACAACGGCTCGATCTCCGCGCATGTACCGCGGCCGCAGAGCATCGCCTACACGGCCAGCAAACACGCCATCACCGGACTGACCAAGCAGCTCGAACTGGACGGTCGGCCGCACGGGATCACGGCCTGCCAGATCGACATCGGGAACGCCGCGACCGCGATGACCGAGCGGATGGAGCAGGGCGCGCTCCAGCCGGACGGGTCGATCGCGGTCGAGCCGACGTTCGATCCGAAGATCGTGGCGGACTTCGTGGTGCGGATCTCGCAGCTGCCGACGTCGGTCGCCGTACCGCATCTGATGGTGATGGCGGCGGGGATGCCGTACGCCGGTCGCGGTTAGAAGAGTTTGAGGTCGACGTCGGTCAGTGGGTACCACTGGCCGGCCGGCGGCTGGTCGAGCATCGGGTCCTTCCAACGGAGCCGGACGCCATCGGGCTGCGCTTCGACAATGGTCGCCTCCTGCCAGTCGCCGTCGGTGCGCGCCAGCCAGGTCTCGCCGAGGCTGGCCAGGCCCTGCTGCTCGAGGAGTTCGACGGCTGTGTCGCGATCGCTGAGGGGACCGAGCGCTGCGCCGAAGACGGTGGTCGGGAGCCAGCCGCCGGTCATCGGTACGACGCGGCCGAGCAGTTCGCCGTCTTCGCGATGCGCGTCCTCCGGTGCCGGGAATCCGGGCCACATCTCCTTGAGTGCAGTGATGATTCGGTCGGTGGTCTCGCCGAGATAGTGGATCCCGGCCAGCTCGGTCTTCTCGCTCATCGGTACGGCGACCTCCCCGGCCACCCAGGTACGGCGAATCCGCTGCGTGGCGGTGATATCGGTCAACGGGTCGCCGTCCACGAGCAGTAGATCGGCTCGCGCGCCGACCGCCAACCGTCCACGGTCGCTCAACTCGAATACCTCAGCCGGAGCCGCCGTTGCCGCGATGACCGCCTCCGCCGGAGTGAGCCCCGCCTGCACGAGATGCCACAACTCGCGATGCAGCGACGCCCCGAACACGAGTCCCGGATTAGGTGCGTCAGTCCCAGCAAGCACCCGTACGCCGGCCTGGTGGAGCGCGAGCGTGTTCGCACTGGCGATCGCGTTGGTCGGTGCGACCGGAGGCATCCACCGCCGCGACTGCTTGTCCAGCACCCGCCGCCACCGAGCCGGCATCCGCGCCATCAGTTCCGTTTCGTCCAACAGGTTCATGCCGAAGCCGTCGACGATGTCGAGGGTGGCGATCACCGCGACACCTGCGGACGCGACCACTTGTATTTGGGCGGGGGCCATGAGATCGGAGGGGGCGTGGGCCAGGATGTCGACGCCGCATTCACCGACGATGACAGCACCGGCGGCGGTGGAGACGTGGGCGACGACCTTCAGGCCGTGGGTGTGGGCGGCGGTTACGAGGGCCCGGACGGTGGGCTCGTCGAGCGTGGGGATGTTCATCGCGGCGCCGGAACCGTCGTCGTAGATCAGCTTGAGGTGGTCGGCGCCTTCGGCGAGGCGGTCGGCGACGAACCGGTCGGCGTCGGCCGGGCCCTCGGCGTACGGGAAGGGGGCGAAGGCGAGGGTCGGATGACCGCCGGGGGCGGTGGCGCCGATGGAGGAGGTGCGGAAGTCGGCGCCGGCGGCCCGTTCGGCGGCGATCAGCTCAGGCTGGCTGAACTGGTCGATCAACGTGGTGACCCCGTACGTCGCGGCCAGCTGGGAGGCGCCCGGGATCAGGTGAACATGGGCGTCGATGAGACCGGGGAGCAGCGTGCCGCCGTGAACGAGCTCGTCGTCGGGCTGCGCGATGCCGGCGTCGCCGATCGCGGTGATGCGGCCGTCGGCGACCCGCAGGCAGTCGGCGGCCAGCAGCTCGCCGCGGTCGACGAGGCGGGTGTGCAGGAAGGTGATTGCCATGGTCCGGACGCTAAAGGCTGACGTAACGTCACCCTCCAGCGATTAAAGTCAGCCGCATGGAACGCACGGTCAGCGAGGTCGCGCGACTGGCCGGAATCTCGGTCCGGACGTTGCGGCACTACGACGCGATCGGGCTCCTGCCGCCGGGACACGTCGCGCCCAACGGCTACCGGTACTACGGTCGCGCGGAGCTGCTGCGGTTGCAGCGCATCCTGCTGTTGCGGGAGCTCGACGTACCGCTGCAGGCGATCGGCCGGATTCTGGCCCAGCAGGACGACGAAATCACTGCCCTCCGGGATCACCGGGAGCAGCTCGTGCAGGAACGTCGGCGGCTCGACGCGGTCATCGGTTCGGTGGACCGGACGCTGGAGAGCTTGTCCGGTGACGACAGTGTTGGCGACGACGAGTTCTTCGCCGGGTTGTCGGCCGGGCGGTCGAGGTTGCAGCTCGATCTGACCGAGCGGTTCGGTCCGGAGGTCGGGGCGTCGTTCGAGGCCGCCGTACGGGCGACGGACGGGTGGACGCGCGAGGACTACGAGCGGATGGGTGACGAGGGACGCCGCTTGCTGTTGCGGCTATCCGCTGCCAGGACACGCGGCGTACCGCCGGACTCGCCCGAGGCGCTCGAACTGATGGAGCTGCACTACCAAGGTGTGTACGACCTCTGGCAGGCCGATGCCACCGGCTACTACCGCCTGGGCGACGTCCTCGTGGAGAACGCCGACCAGCGCGCGATGATCGCTACCGTCGACCCCGACCTGCCCCCGTGGCTGTCGGCCGCCGTCAAGGCCTACGCGGTCCGGAAGCTCGGCTACCGCTAGTGGATTCGGTTGACGGTGGAGGCAGAGGCCGGGCAGAGAATCAGCAAGCAGCTCTCGACCTTCACATCATCGATCGCCGGACCCCAGTTGCCGCCCGACGTACCGCTGAACTGAAGGACCGACGAGCTCGACAGCAGGTTGGTGAAGTAGAAACTGCGATAGACCCAGCCCATCGACGTGGGGCTCTTCCCGACGATGCTGAAGGTGAAGGTGTCGACCTCCTGGCCGTTGACCTCGACCTTGCCGCTCTTCACAGCAGGCGGTCCCTCCGGGTTGCCGGCCACGGCGAACGTCACCTTGTACGTCGTGAGCAGCTGCGACGGCAGCGTCCGGGCGACCGAGCCGTTCACGGCGCCGTTCAGGTCGAGGGACTGCCTGCCTTCGGCGTCCTGCCAGCTCGCGACCAGGTCGACCCCACCGGCGGTCACCGTCCAGCCGTCGAACTGCTGACCGGCCCCGAAGGAGCTGAAGTACGCCGGCACGCGCGGGTTCTCGAAGCCGTTGGCGAAGACCGCCGCGGCCGAGGCCGGCGATGCGGTCAGACCAACGAGCAGTGTGGACAGAGCGAGCAGGAACGTCGTACGGCGGAGCTTCGGCATGGCAGTGCCTCCCCAGGCAGACGGACGGAGCCTCCGAATCAGCCTACGGGCGGGACACGGGGCGGGTATCGGCCAACGGTGTCGGGAGCCGCGAAGCCACGAAGAAATGTCGGGGCGTGCGGTTAGGGTCTGAAAGGTGGATGAGCAGCGGGAGTCCTTGGTGCATGTGCGCGGCCTGAAGAAGTCGTACGGCGACTTCGAGGCGGTGCGCGGGATCGACCTGGACGTGTGGAAGGGCGAGGCGTTCGGCTTCCTCGGACCGAACGGCGCCGGCAAGTCGTCGACCATGCGGATGATCGGCGCGGTCTCGCCGACCAGCGGCGGCACACTGCGGATCCTCGGGATGGACCCGGCCACGGAGGGTCCGGCGATCCGGGCCCGGCTCGGCGTCTGCCCGCAGGACGACACGCTCGACACCGAGCTCTCGGTTCGCGAGAACCTGACGATCTACGGCCGGTACTTCGGGCTCAGCCGAGCCGAGTGCCGGGAGCGGGCCGACGAGCTGCTGGAGTTCGTCGCGCTGACCGAGAAGGCGAAGGTCAAAGTCGATGAGCTCTCGGGCGGTATGAAGCGGCGACTGACGATCGCCCGCTCGCTGGTCAGCAAACCCGACCTGCTGCTGCTCGACGAGCCGACGACCGGCCTCGATCCGCAGGCCAGGCATCTGTTGTGGGACAAGCTTTTCCGGCTCAAGCAGGCGGGTGTCACGCTCATCATTACCACCCACTACATGGACGAGGCCGAGCAATTGTGCGACCGGCTGGTCGTGATGGACGGCGGCCTGATCGCGGCCGAGGGATCACCGGCGGAGCTGATCCGGGACTACTCGACCCGCGAGGTGACCGAGCTGCGGTTCGGGCCCGAGGTGATGATGTCCGACCACG
Organism: Kribbella sp. NPDC005582; assembly: GCF_040605415.1. Lineage (NCBI taxonomy): Bacteria > Bacillati > Actinomycetota > Actinomycetes > Propionibacteriales > Kribbellaceae > Kribbella > Kribbella sp. NPDC005582. Next base: position 568,737 of record NZ_JBEXCU010000001.1, on the reverse strand, counting down.
ATGCCCTGGCAGGCAAGGTGTCTGACCTCGCGCAGCGGATCGAGGTGCTGCCGGATCGTCTGCTGCTCTACACCGACGACGGGGAGCGCGCGGTCGCCGCCGTCCACGAGCGCGGCCTCAGCCCGGCCGCAGTCCTGGTTCGGCGCTCCACGCTCGAGGACGTCTTCCTCAGACTGACCGGCCGGACGTTGGTGGACTGATGTCGATCGCCCTGGAAAACAGTCGCCGCCAGTTCGACTACTGGCTGACGGTCTACAAGCGGACCTGGAAGGGCACGCTGATCAGCAGCTTCCTGCTGCCGATGCTCTACTTGGCCGCGATGGGGATCGGCCTAGGCTCGTTCGTCGACAGCAACGGGACCGATGCCTTGGGCGGTGTGAGCTATCTGCAGTTCATCGCGCCCGGGCTGCTCGCTTCGACCGCACTGCAGATCGCCGTCGGTGAGGCGACGTACCCGGTGTTGAGTGGGTTGAAGTGGCAGAAGTTCTACCACTCGATGATCGCGACGCCACTGCGTCCGGCCGACGTGGTCTACGGGCAGCTTGCGTTCATCGCGTTCCGGGTCGCGAGCACCTGCGTGGTGTTCCTGGCGATCATCGCGTTGTTCGGCGGACTGCACTCAGCCCTTGGTGTGCTCGCGTTGCCGGTCGTGGTGCTGGTCGGGATGGCGGCGGCCGCACCCGTGGTCGCCTTCGCGAGCACGTTGCAGAACGACTCGGGGCTGGCAATGGTGTTTCGGTTCGGCGTGGTCCCGGCGTTCCTCTTCAGCGGCGCGTTCTTCCCCGTCTCCCAGCTGCCGAACTGGATCGAGTGGCTGGCCTACCTGAGTCCGTTGTGGCACGGCGTCCAGCTGTCCCGCGATCTCAGCCTCGGCACGCTGCACCCCTGGCTCGTGCTGCTCAATCTCGCCTACCTGGCGGCCTGGTTCGCGATCGGCACCAAGCTCGCCGTGCGCGGCTTCACGAGGAAGTTGATCAGCTGATGGCGACCTTGACCGCCCGGGTCGTCCCGGTCCCGATGCGGCTCGGCGGCCGGCACATCATCGAGCGCAACTTCCTGCTCTACAAGCGATCCTGGGTCGTCTTCCTGTCCGGCTTCACCGAACCCGTCTTCTACCTGCTCTCGATCGGCATCGGCGTCGCCCAGCTGGTCGGCGACTTCACCCTCGCCGACGGCACCACGATCGGGTACGCCGCGTTCGTCGCGCCGGCGATGCTCGCCAGTTCGGCGATGAACGGCGCGATCTTCGATTCGACGTACAACATCTTCTTCCGGATGAAGTACGCCAAGCTCTACGACTCGATGCTCGCCACACCGTTGCGGCCCTGGGACATCGCCACCGGCGAAGTGACCTGGGCGCTACTGCGCGGTGCCTGCTACTCGGCGATGTTCGTGCTGGTGATGCTCGTGCTCGGCCTGGTGACGTCGTGGTGGGCGGTCGTCGCGCTACCGGCCTCGATCCTGATCGGCTTCGCGTTCGCCGGAGCAGGGATGGCGCTGACGACCTTCATGCGCAGCTGGCAAGACTTCGAGTTCGTCCAACTCGCGACGATCCCGATGTTCCTGTTCTCTGCCACCTTCTACCCGATCGAGACCTACCCCGGCGCGATCCGCTGGCTGGTCGAGATCACCCCGCTCTACCAAGGCGTCCACCTCGAGCGCGCCCTCACCACCGGCACCGTGAGTTGGTCCCTGCTGATCAACGCCGCCTACCTCACCGCGATGGGCGCCACCGGCATGTACATCGCCTCACGTCGCCTCGGGAAACTCCTGCTCAAGTAACGGGATGTCAGTGAGTTGCTACGGAAAGGAACCAGAGAGGTTTGCGGCGGCGTCGAACAGGAATGATGCGGCGCGTGAGGAATCCGATGGGGGCGTTGCGGCGCGAGCAGCAGTTGCGAGCTCGGTTGAAGTTGCCGCGGGAGCGGTTGGCGGGCGGCCGGCGGCGGTGGATCCGGTCGTCGATGGACTGGCTGGTGGGGGAGTTCGGGCGCGAGGTCGTGCTGCGGCCGATCGTGCTGCAGGAGGAAGTCATTCCAGCGTCGTACGACGGTTCGCTCGCGGATGCCGAGGACGTGTGTGCACGGGTCGCGGAGCGAATGGGGTTGGCACCGGGGCAGTGCGCGTTGACCTTCGGTCTCGTCTCGGAGGGGGTGCGGCGGTCGCCGTATCGCGGGACGGTGAAGGAACAGGCGGGCCGGTGGGTTCGGTCCGCAGCAGGGAACGAGATTCAGTTGGCTCCGAACCTGGCGACCGATCCGGTTGCGCTGGTGGCGATCTACGCGCACGAGGTCGGCCACGAGCTACTGCTGGGGACGGGCCGGATCACGTTCGCGCACTGGCCCGACCATGAGTCGCTGACCGACCTGCTGACGGTGTTCCACGGCCTCGGCATCTTCACGGCCAACGCGGCGTACGAGCGTCGCCCGCGTCCGAACGGGCGCGGCAAGCAGCCGCTGGCCCGGGGCTACCTGCGCGAGACAGGGCTGGCCGAGGCGCTTGCCTACTACGCCTGGCTACGCGGCGAACGCCACCCGACCTGGGACCGGTACCTGGACGCACCGGTCCGCCGGGTCATGCGCAACCAGCTCAACGTGCTCACTGCTTGAGGAGCTTCTTCAACCACCAGACCGCGCCGTTGATCATGTTGCCGCCCCGATGCGGGCGAAGGTGATCGGCGAGGTACAGCGAGGTCATCACCTGGTGCAGAGCACCGAGCTCTTCGGCCAGGCTGAGCGCGCGGCGCAGGCCGGCGGGCGACGCGTACTCGGCCCATTCCGCCAGGTAGGCGTCCGTCAGGCGCGGATCCTGCGAGATGGGCAGCTTCTCCTGGATGAAGGTGACGAGGTCGAGGAACGGGTGACCGATCGCGGCGTCCGTCCAGTCGAAAGCCAGCGCCACTCCGTCGCGGATCGCGACGTTCCCCGGATGCAGATCCCCGTGCTGCAGCGTCTCCGGTACGCCGATCGCGGCCAGCTCGATGATGGCCGCCCGCAGCTCGTCGGCGCGCTGCGGCAGTTGTGCGCGCAACTCTGGTTCGAGCTTGTCGGTCGCGGCGTTCTGGCCCAGCAGATCGTCGATAGCCGCGTCCAGGACGGCCAGCCGCCGGTCGACGCAGCCGGCTTCGAGCAACCGCTCCGGGCGGTCGACGTAGCTGCGCTGCAAGACCGCGTGCCCGCGAACGGCATCGAGCCAGACGTCGATCTCGGTCTGCTCGGCCAGCGGCGTACCGAGGTCCGCGAGGAGCATCCAGCCACGCGGCTCGTCGATCGCCAGCGGCGCGGCCACCGCGCCGGGCTGGTCGGCGGAGAGCGTCGCCATGAAATGCGGCTCGTGGACGAACAGCAAGGGATATGCGTCCGGCCGAATCGGCGTGATCGTGCTGGAATGCCCAACTGCCTTGAAGTACACCGCACCGGTCGCTGTCTGGATGCGCAGGACGTTCGACAGCCCCCAGCTCCGCACCTGGACATGTCGGCCGGTCCGAGGCGAGGGGAGGTGCTCCTCGATCCACGGCAACGCTGCGGCGTACCAGTCCGGCTTGGTCCACGGCGGTGTCACGGGGGCGCCGGGCGGGAGAGCGAGATGCTCGCGAGCTTGCTCTGCCGCCGGATGGTCCTGCACCCAGCGCGCGTCCGGAGGAACCGCGCCGGCCGACAGCATCAGGTACGTCGTTTCGTCTGGTGGACCGTCGAGCAGCGTCAGCACGTACGCCTCGATCCCCAGCTGCTCCTGCAACGCTTGCAGCGGCTTCTCGACGTCGGCGTAGAAGAAGTCTTTGGCGAACTCGACCTCCGGCAGTCCACTGGGAAGAACGAGAATCGCGTTGTCCGCCGGGCGCACGACGACTGCCTTGACCTTCACCGGTGCAGAGTAGTTGACGCAATTCCCGGGCGCAGGCGGTTTTCGTGCGTAGGGTGAGGACGTGATCGATGCCAAGGACATCGCGCGGGCCGCGGACCTGTTGCACGACGTGGTCGCGCCGACGCCGTTGGAGTATTCGCGGTGGCTCAGCGAACTGGTCGGTGGGGACGTTTTCCTCAAGTGCGAGAACCTGCAGCGCACCGGATCCTTCAAGCTCCGGGGCGCCTATGTGCGGATGGCGCGGCTGTCGAAGGCCGAGCGGTCGCGCGGCGTGGTCGCGGCGAGCGCCGGGAATCACGCGCAGGGTGTGGCGCTGGCGGCGCAGCTGCTCGGGATCAAGGCGACCGTGTTCATGCCGCACGGAGCGCCGATCCCCAAGGAGAAGGCGACCCGCGCGTACGGCGCGGAGATCCGGTTCGCCGGGACATCGATCGACGACTGTCTGCGTGAGGCGCTGAAGTTCGAGGCGGAGACCGGCGCGGTGCTGATCCACCCGTTCGATCACCCGGACATCGTCGCTGGTCAGGCGACCGCCGGGCTGGAGATCGTCGAGCAGTGCCCGCAGGTCCGGACGGTCGTCGTACCGACCGGTGGCGGTGGTCTGGTCGCCGGGATCGCGACCGCGATGCAGCGCGACGGCATGCCGATCGGCGTCGTCGGTGTGCAGGCGGCCGGCGCGGCGGCGTATCCGGCTTCGCTGGCGGCCGGCGTACCGGTCCAGCTTGCGGGGATGAGCACGATGGCCGACGGAATCGCGGTCGGGCTGCCGGGCAAGGTGCCGTTCGAAGCCGTCCAGCAGTACGTCGGGGACATCCGCACCGTGACCGAGAGTTCGTTGTCGAAGGCCCTCTTGCTGGTGCTGGAGCGGGCCAAACTCGTGGTCGAACCGGCCGGGGCCGCGGCGGTGGCCGCCGTACTGGACGATCCGAAGGCGTTCAAACCGCCGGTCGTGGTGGTGCTGTCCGGCGGCAACATCGATCCGCTGCTGCTGATGCGGGTGATCCGCAACGGCATGGCCGCGGCCGGGCGCTACCTGTCGCTGCGGGTGCGGATCCCGGACAACCCGGGCGGCCTGGCCACGCTGCTCACCCAGCTGGCCCAGCTGGACGCGAACATCATCGAGGTCGTGCACGAGCGCATCTCGGAGTCACTGAGCCTGGACGAGGTCGAGGTCGCGCTGCAGCTCGAGCTGCGGGGTGAGGACCACCGTGAGCGGGTATTGGCCGGACTGACCGGCAACGGGTACACGTACATGCTGAACTGAGGAGCCCGAACGTGAAGAAGACGATCATCGCGGCTGTCGCCCTGGCGCTCACCGCAGCTGCCTGTACGCCGGGATCGGACAGCCCGAGTGGCGGTGCGAGCGCGCCGAGCACGGTCAAGACGGATGCCGCGGCCCTCGGCCAGGTCGAGCTGACGGTCTGGGACCAGGAGGTCCGGGGCGGGCAGGCGGCCCAGATGGCCGAGCAGATCAAGGGCTTCGAGGCGAAGTACCCGAACATCAAGATCAAGCGGGTCTCGCGGTCGTTCGACGACCTCAAGACGACCCTGCGGCTGGCGCTGTCGGGCAACGACGCGCCCGACGTCGTACAGGCGAACAACGGCCGGTCGGACATGGGTGAGTTCGTGAAGGCCGGGCAACTGGTGCCGCTGGACAAGTGGGCCGAGGCGTACAAGTGGGGCGACCGCTATCCGGCCTCGGTGCTGCAGTACTCGAAGTACTCCGCGGACGGCAAGACGTTCGGCGAGGGCAACCTGTACGGGATGCCGCAGGTCGGTGAGGTCGTCGGGCTCTACTACAACAAGTCGAAGGTCGCCGAGCCGCCGAAGACCTGGGCCGACTTCGAGGCCGCACTCGCCAAGGCGAAGGCAGCAGGTGACGTGCCGCTGCAGTTCGGCAACCTGGACAAGTGGCCGGCCATCCATGTCTTCGGCACGCTGCAGGACCAGTCCGTGCCGGCGGACCAGATCACCAAGCTGGCGTTCGGCCGGCCGGGTGCGTCGTGGAAGACGCCGGAGAACCAGAAGGCCGCCGAAACGCTGGTCTCCTGGGTGGACAAGGGCTACTTCAACAGCGGCTTCAACGGGCAGGGCTACGACCCCGCCTGGCAGGACTTCGGCAAGGGCAAGGGCACGTTCCTGATCGCCGGGACCTGGCTGCAGGCCGATCTGCAGAAGGCGCTCGGTGACAAGGTCGGCTTCATGTTGCCGCCCGGCGCACCCGCCGTAACCGGCGGCACCGGACTGCCGTTCGGCATCACGAACAAGTCGAAGAACCCGGACGCGGCCGCGGCGTACATCAACTACATCACCAGCCCGGACGCGATGAAGGTGCTGACCTCGACCGGCAACCTGCCGATCGCCGACACCGCCGCACAGCAGGCTCCGGCCGGGCTCGCGGGCGATATCTTCACGAGCTTCGGTACGGCGGTCAGCGAGAGCAAGCTGGTCCCGTACCTCGACTACGCGACCCCGACCATGTACGACACGCTCGGTGCCGCGCTGCAGGACCTGCTGGCGAAGAAGGCGACCCCGGCGCAGTTCCTGGACAAGCTCGAGGCCGACTACAGCAAGTTCGCCGGCAAGTGAGTTCACCACCGGGAGAGCCGCGCCGGATCGGATACCTGTACATTCTTCCGGCGCTGCTCGTGTACGGCGCGTTCCTGCTCTACCCGTTGATCCGTGCCGTCCACCTGTCGTTGTTCGAGTGGAATGGCATCACGCTGGGCAAGTTCGTTGGCCTGAGCAACTATGTGGACGTGGTCCGGGATGCCGGACTGCGAGCCGCCTTCGGGCACGCGCTGGTGCTGATCGTCTTCTATGCCGTGCTTCCGGTCGTGATCGGGCTGGCGCTAGCGACGGTGTTGCAGCGGGCAAGGGTTCGCGGGCTGGCGTTCTTCCGGACGATCGTGTTCCTGCCCCAGGTCGTGGCGATGGTCGTGGTGGCCGTTGCCTGGCGCCACATCTACTCGCCGGACGGCCCGCTGAACGACGTACTGGGTGGGTCGCGGGGATGGCTGGGTGACTACACGTTCGCGTTGCCTGCGGTCGGGGTGATCGGGACGTGGTTCGAGACCGGGCTGGTGACGGTGTTGTTGCTGGCGGGGATGGCGCGGATTCCGGCAGAGCGTTACGAAGCCGCGCGGCTTGATGGCGCCGGACCAGTGGCCGAGTTCTTCGCGGTCGTGCTGCCCGCGGTGCGCGGCGAGATCGCGGTCGCGGTGACGTTGACCGTGATCGCGGCGCTGCGGACCTTCGACCTGGTCTACGTGACCACCAGCGGCGGACCTGGTACGTCGACGAGCGTGCCGTCGTACGAGGTGTATCACCGGGCGTTCGAGCTCGGGCAGGTCGGATCGGCAGCGGCGATCGGGGTGTGCCTCACGGCGCTGATCTTCCTGATCACCCTGGGAGTCAACCGGATTGCGGAGCGGGCATGAGAGCGTCGCTGGCCGAGCGGATCGGCAACTACACGCTGCTGATCGTCTTCGGGTTGTTCGCGCTCGGGCCGATCGTCACGATCGTCGCGGCCGCGCTCGGTCCTGATGACGCCGGTGGTGGCACCAGCGGTTTCGGCAACTTCGGCAAGGCCTGGGAGATCGGCCACTTCGGAACCTACCTGCGGATGAGCGTCGCGGTGTCGGTCACCGTCGTCGTGGTCAGCGTCCTGTTCTCGATCCTGTCCGGCTACGCCTTCGGCACCATGCGGTTCCGCGGCGCCTCGGCGCTGTTCTACCTGTTCCTGATCGGGATCATGATGCCGACCGAAGCGATCGTCGTACCGCTGTACTTCGATCTGCGCACCCTCGGCCTGACCGACACCTTCTGGGCCGTCGTGCTCCCGCAGATCGCCCAATCCGTTGCCTTCGGCACCTTCTGGATGCGGGCCTACTTCCGCTCGTCGTCCCGCTCGCTCGTCGAAGCCGCCCGCCTCGACGGCGCCGGCCACTGGCGAACCCTCTGGCTGATCCTCGTCCCCCCGGCCCGCCCGGCCCTGGTCACCCTGATCGTCCTGATCTTCATGTGGACCTGGAACGAGTTCCTGATCCCGCTCGTCATGGTCACCAGCGAATCACTCCGCACCGCACCCCTGGGCCTGGCCTTCTTCTCCGGCCAGTACACCTCCGGCTTCACCCTGCTGGCCGCCGGCGCCGTCATCGTCGGCACGCCCGTCGTCCTCGTCTACGCCTTCCTCCAACGCCACTTCATCGCCGGCATGCTCGAGGGCGCAGTCAGGGAGTAGCTCAGTCGGTGAGGTCGCAGCCCTTGACGAGTGGGGCGTGCAGGCGCTCGGCGAGGACGTCGCGGTGGGTGGCGCGGGCCTCGTGCTGGCGGAGGAGGCCTTCGTCGGTCAGGCAGACGATGACGGCGCGGCGGTCCTGGGTGCAGACGTCGCGGGTGACCAGGCCGTCGGACTCGAGGCGGGCGATCACGCGGGAGAGTGCGCTCTGGCTCAGGTGGACGGACTTCGCGACGACGGCGATCTTCGCCGAGTGGTCGGGCAGCTCGGCCAGTCGCTCGAGAACCTCGTACTCACTCATGCCGAGGGAGTGGCCGGTCTGGAGGGCGCGGTCGAGGGCGCAGGTGATATCGGCGTGGCGGGCGAGCAGCTCGCGCCAGGCGCGGACATCGGCGCTGATCTCACCAGTCTCAGCGCTGACCTTCGTGGCGGTCATGTCGCCGACCATAGCATGCACACGCATCCTATGCAAATGCATTTAATGCCTGGACATTAGATGCACGTGCATGCAATAGTCTCTCCTCGTGACCGAAACAACGCACACCACACCAGCCCGCATGACCTGGGATGCGCGCCTCTGGGGCGCCCTCCTCGTGGTCTGCGGCGTGATCTTCCTCGACGGCCTGGACGTCTCCATGGTAGGCATGTCCCTGCCGTCCATCGGCGCGGACCTCGGCGTCTCCCTGTCCTCGCTCCAGTGGGTCGTGACCGGCTACGTGCTCGGGTACGGCGGCCTGCTGCTCCTCGGCGGCCGCACCGCGGACCTGCTCGGCCGGCGCCGGGTCTTCCTGGTCGCGCTGGGAGTCTTCGCCGTGGTCTCGATGCTCAGCTCGCTGGCCACGAATCCCGAACTGCTCATCGCCGCGCGGTTCGTGAAGGGAGTCGCCGCCGCGTTCACCGCGCCGGCCGCGCTCTCCATCATCACCACGACCTTCCACGAAGGGCCGGATCGCAACCGCGCCCTCTCGATCTTCACCACCTGCGCCGCCAGCGGCTTCTCGATGGGCCTGATCCTCGGTGGCGCGCTGACCGAGATCGGCTGGCGCTGGACCTTCCTGATGCCTGGCCCGGTCGCCCTGATCGTCCTGCTGTTCGCCATCAAGTTGATCCCGAACAGCGCTCGCGAAGAGGTCACCGGCGGGTACGACGTACCGGGAGCGGTCACCGTCACCGGCGGCATGCTGTCCCTGGTCTACGCCGTCGTCGGCGCCGAGCACGCCGGGTGGGTCTCGTTCCAGACCATCGGGATGTTCGTGCTGGCGGCCGTCCTGCTGACCGCCTTCGTCGTGATCGAGCAGCGCTCCAAGCACCCGCTGGTCCGGCTCGGCATCCTCCGCAGCGCCTCGCTGCGCCGGGCGAACCTGGCCGGCCTGACGGTCTTCGGCGCGTACGTCGCCTTCCAGTTCATCGGCACGCTGTACCTGCAGAACCTGCTCGGCTGGTCCTCGCTCCAGACCGCGCTGGCCTTCCTGCCGGCCGGCCTGCTGGTAATCAGCCTGTCCCCGAACGCCGGCAAGATCGCCGACCGGATCGGTACCGACAAGATGATCATCGGCGCGATGGCGCTGTTCGTCGCCGGGTACGCACTCAGCCTGCGGATCGGCCCGGACTCGGCGTACTTCTCGACGATCTTCCCGAGCATCATGCTGATCGGCATCGGTTTCGCGATCGGCTTCCCGGCGCTGAACATCCAGGCCGTTTCCGGGGTGGCCGACGACGAGCAGGGGCTCGCCTCCGGTCTGTTCAACACCTCGACCCAGGTCGGTGGCGCGGTGGTCCTCGCCAGCGTCACCGCGGTGATCAGCAGCCAGTCGGTCGGCGTGACCGTGCCGGCCGACATGCTCTCGGCGTACAAGCCGGGTCTCGCGGTCGTCACCGGCGTCGCGGTTCTCGGCCTGATCATCGCCCTCACCGGTCTGCGCGGCCTGAGCCGTCGCCGGGCCGCGGAGGAGACCGAGGCCGCTGAGTTGGCCGCCGTACAGAAGGAGCTGGCGGAAGAGGAGATGACTCCGGCCGCCTGAGGCACAGCTGAACCGTGCGGGTCCCGGGCTACTCCCCGGGGCCCGCACGGCTGTGTTCGGGGTGATCCCGGATTGGTTTCGGCCCTTCCGGGTGCTGGACTGTGGGTATGAGCAACCAGAGCGAGTACGACGGGCGTGTGAAGGACATCCTGGATCGGGTGGCCAAGGGGCACCTGTCGCCGGACGAGGCCACGACCCTGATCTCCGCACTCCGGGCCGAGGCGCCGGCGTCCGCTCCGGTTGCCGAGGAGACTCCGTCAGCTGCCGATCAGGTGCCGTCTGCGTCGGCCTGGGCCGACGCGGTCGACACTCCGACTGCTGCGCCGCCGGTCGCTCCGGTGCCGCCGGTGCCTCCGGTGCAGGAGCCGGTCGTGGACGAGGCGCCGGCCGAAGAGGAGATCGAGCACAGCTCGGTGCCGATCCCGTCCGGCGTGCAGCGGGTGACCATCCGCGCGGTCGGGAGGCGGGTGCGGCTGATCGGCGAACCGGCCGTGAACGGCGTCTCCGTCGACGGGCCGCACGTGATCAAGAAGGACGGCGACACGCTCGCGATCAACAGCGAGGGTGACATGGGCGTCTCGATCGACGGGTTCAGCATGCTGCGCAACCCGACCGATCTGAAGGCGCACGTGAACGGCCTGGCCAAGGAACTGCAGATCCGGGTCAACCCGAAGCTCGAGGTCGAGGTCGAGGTGACCGGCGGCAGCGTCAACGCCGAGCGGGTGCCCGGTCTGACCCGCGTCCGCGTCACGGCCGGTACGGCGAAGGTGACCGACGTCGACGGACCGATCGACGTACTGGTGCAGGCGGGGTCGGTCACGCTGGATGCCCAGATCACCAAGGGGCGGTCCCGGGTGCGTGTCGAGTCCGGCATGGCCACGGTCAACCTGCGCCGCGGCTCCGACGTCCACGTGCACACCGAGGCCCAGCTGGGTCGCGTCAGCTGGACCGGCGCAGTCTCCGGCCAGTCGAAGGACGTGGAAATCGGCCGCGGTCGCGCCGGCCTCGACGTCGAGGTGCTGGTCGGAAGCGCACAGATCAGCGCCGACTAGCTGAGCCCGGGCTTAACCGCTCGAAAATTGTCGGCGGTCTCCGCCAGCATGGTGGCCTGCGTCACATCCAGAAGGGGGACGTGCGGATGCCAGCCATCGAGGCCACCGGCCTCGTGAAGACCTTCCGATCCCGCAAGAACGTCGTGAAGGCGCTCGACGGGATCGATCTCGAGGTGCCCGAGGGGACTGTTCTCGGCCTGCTCGGGCCGAACGGCGCCGGGAAGACCACGTCGGTGCGGGTGCTCACCACGCTGATGGAGCCGGATGCCGGCTCCGCTCGCGTGCTCGGGCACGACGTGGTCAAGGAGGCGGACACGGTCCGCTCGCTGGTCGGGCTGTCGGGGCAGTATGCGGCCGTCGACGAGCTGCTCACCGGCCGGGAGAACCTGTGGATGTTCGGCCGGCTCTACCGGCTCAACAGCCGGCAGGCCAAACAGCGGGCCGACGAACTGCTCGAGACGTTCGACCTGACCGAAGCCGCTGATCGGACGCTGAAGACGTACTCGGGCGGCATGCGGCGGCGGCTCGACCTGGCCGGTTCGCTGATCGCTCATCCGAAGGTGCTGTTCCTCGACGAGCCGACGACCGGGCTGGACCCGCGCTCGCGGCTCGACCTGTGGAAGATCATCCGGGACCGGGTCAGTGAAGGCGTGACCATCCTGCTGACCACGCAGTACCTGGAAGAGGCCGACGAGCTGGCCGACAGCATCGTGGTGGTCGACCACGGCTCAGTGATCGCCCGCGGTACGGCGGATGAGCTCAAAGCCAAGGTCGGCGGTGAGCGGATCGAGGTCGTGGTCCACGACGCCGACGAGACCTATCGCGCGCTCGAGCTGCTGACCGGCGCGCTCGGCATCACCGACCCCGAGGCGACCACGCTCGACCAGCACAGCCGGCGGATGAACGTACCGGCGCCGGGCGGCTCGACCGCCTTGGTCGAGGTGATCCGCACGCTCGACGCGGCCGGCATCCGGATCGCCGACATCGGCCTGCGCCGGCCGACCCTGGACGACGTCTTCCTCTCCCTGACCGGGCACGAGGCCGAGCAGAAGGACGCAGTATGAGTACGACCACCGGCCCGGACCGGGTGAACCCGTTCGGCCGCGCGCTGTCCGACGCCGGCATCCTGGCCTGGCGCAGCCTCAAACGCATCCCGCGGACGCCGGACATGCTGATCTACGCGACCATCCAGCCGATCATGTTCGTGCTGCTGTTCGCCTACGTCTTCGGCAACGCGATCCCGATCCCGGGCTTCCCCGGCGCCCGCGCGTACCGGGAGTTCCTGATGTCCGGCATCTTCGCGCAGACGATGGCCTTCGCGGTCGCGTCGGCGAGCGTCGGACTGGCCGACGACATGTCCAAGGGCCTGATCGACCGGTTCCGTTCGTTGCCGATGGCAAGGTCCGGCGTGATCGCCGGCCGGGTGATCGGCGACCTGGTCTTCAACACGTTCGTGATGATCGTGATGGTCATCTGCGGCTTCATCGTCGGCTGGCGCTGGCACAACGGCTTCGGCCAGGCCCTGGCCGCCTTCGCCATCCTGCTCCTGTTCGCCTTCGCCATGCTCTGGGTGGGCGCCCTGATCGGCCTCTCCGTCGGTGGCCCCGAAGTCGCCGCCTCCGCCGGCCTGATCTGGCTTTTCCCGCTGACCTTCCTCTCCAACGCCTTCGTCCCCACCCCCAACCTCCCCAGCGGCCTCCAGCCCGTCGCCGAGTGGAACCCCATCTCCGCCATCGTCGCCGCCTGCCGCCACCTCTTCGGCAACCCGTCCCCCTTCGCCAGCCCCGAAGGCTTCCCCGCCCAGCACCCCGTCCTGCTGTCGCTGCTCTGGTGCCTGGCGATCATCCTCGTCTTCGCCCCCTTGGCAGTCCGCAAATACCGAAGCGCCACCAGCCACTGACCTCGCGGTGAGGCGGCGCCAGCTCGCTGCGCGCCGCCGAGCCCATCCGCAGCAACCCCTGCACGCCAGCTCCCCGGGGCACACGCAGCAACACCTGGGCGCGGGCTCTCCGGGGCATCCGCAGCAACCACTGGACGTGGGCTCCGGGGCATCCGCAGCACCCGCTGCATGTGGGTTGCCGCCGAAGGAATCGGGCCATCGCGGCATCACCTGATGCACAGCCTCAGTACGCAGCCACCGGCAGTACGAGGGCGCGAGGGCGCGAGGGCGCGAGGGCGCGACGGCGTACCGGGGGTCGCGCGCACCCACCGCTTCGCGGATGATCGCTGCCGCCCCGTGGCAGCACGACTCCGTGAACCGCCAGAATGCGCCGCCGACCAACCGCCAAGCCGCCCGTGCGGTGCAGCAACCCCATCCCGGCTGGCGAGCATTTGAGCGGATAACCCCTGAAGTTGCCGGTTCTCCAGCCAAATATCGAGGGGAGAACCGGCAAGTCCGACGGATATCCGGTGAAGTGCGCGAGCGTGGGTCGGCGCCCTGCGTGAGGTTGTGGAGCGCAACGCTGTCCGTGGGTGCGGACCGCTGGGCCATCACAATGGGGCGAAGCGGCTGTGGGCACGCGTGGGGGTTGGCCGTGTGAGCAGTTGTGATGGCTTGGGGGTCCGGGGAAGCGAGGAGTGGTTGTGCGGCTGGCGTTTCGGGAGTTCGGGGCGGCGGATGCGCCGGCGATGGTTTTGCTGCACGGGCTGACATCGGACGGTACGTCGTTCGACGGGATCGTGGAGGTGTTGGCCGGGCAGTGGCGGGTGTTGGTGCCGGACCAGCGGGGCACGGCGAGACCGGGCCGGCGGCCGAGTACTCGTTCGAGTTGCTGGCAATGGATCTGGGGGAGTTCCTAGACGACCACGGGCTGGCGGAGGCTGTCGTGGTGGGGCATTCGATGGGCGCGGTCGCGGCGTACCTGCACGCAGCGCGGCGGCCGGAGCGGGTAGGCGCGCTGGTGCTGGTCGAGTCGCCGCCACCGTTCCCGCAGACCCGGCCGATACCCGAGCGTCCGGAGGGACCGCTGGACTACGACTGGCGAGCCCGCGTGGACCTGATCAAGCAGGTGAACGCGCCCGGCCCAGGCTGGTTCGACGAGCTGACGCGCATCCGAGTACCGGCGTTGGTCGTCGGAGGAGGCTCGACCAGCCCGTTCCCGCAGAACCAGATGCGGGCGATGGCCGACCAGATCCCGGCCGGCCGCTTCCACCAGCTACCCGTCGGCCACGGCGTACACAAGGAAGCACCAGAAGCCTTCGTCGACCTCCTGGCCGACTTCCTGACCGCCGCCTAGGGACATGCGAAGCGCCCCGGTGGGGACCACCGGGGCGCTGCACGACGGGGTGGGTCAGCCGGTGAAGGGTTCGGCGGCGACGATCTGCACGGTGACGGGCTTGCCGTTGGGGGCCTCGTACGTCGCCTTGTCGCCCTTCTTCTTGCCGAGGATCGCGGCGCCGAGAGGGGACTGCGGCGAGTAGACGTCGATGTCGACGGAGGCGTCCAGGGCGAGGAGCTCGCGGGAGCCGAGCAGGAACGTCTCGACCTCGTCGTCGCCGGCGAAGGTGATGGAGACCTTCATGCCGGGCTCGACCTTGCCGCCCTTCTTCGGGGTCTCGCCGACCTGGGCGCGGCGGAGCATGTCCTCGAGCTGACGGATCCGGGCCTCGATCTTGCCCTGCTCGTCCTTGGCGGCGTGGTAGCCGCCGTTCTCCTTCAGGTCGCCCTCGTCACGGGCGTCGCTGATCCGCTGGGTGATCTCGGCGCGGGCCGGACCCTTCAGCTGCTCCAGCTCGGCCTTCAGCTGGTCGTAGCCCTCCTGTGTCAGCCAGACAACGCTCGCCTCTTCGATTCTCTGCGTCATGGGCTGCTCCTTGGGGATGGGATAGGTGGGCAGGAAATACTCGTGGCCGCCGTCGTCGACGGCGACCAATCCATTCAGCCTAGCAAGATGTACCCGAGAACCCCATCGTTCCAACGCCTCCGCTTACCCAGGAGAACGCTTTCCCGCCGGAATTTTCCAGCAAACCGGTCCACAAACGGCAATCGGTTGCCGATTCAGGTTCCGCGTCAACCAGAAACGGCCCCTGACCTGCGCTTTTTCGGCTCAGTGCGGACGATGCGAATCGGCCGTCGTGCAGCCGATCAGGACGACCGAGGTCGCGGTGCGCTGGGTGGTGAGGGTGGCCGGCAGCGTCTGGTGCCGGGGGGAGTCGGCCGGGACGGTCAGCGTCAGCTCGCCGACGATCGAGAAGTCCGCCGCCTTGGCCTGCACCCGGCAGCTGGCTTCGACGGACTTGGTGCGGTCGACCTGGACAGTCGCCGTCACCTGGGTCTCCGACACGATCTTGAAGGCCAGCAGCCGCGACGTCACCGGCGGGTTCGAGCCGATCACCGCGGCCCACAGCAACCACCCCAGCCCCACCACGGCCAGTACGGCGGCCAGCCCGATGATCAGCGGTCGCCGGGACCGCCCGGGGCGTCCGTACCGGGCGTTCAGGTCGACGTTCGGCGTACCGGCTGATGACTGGTTCAACGGGAGTCCAGGGGGTTGGTTGTGGGTTTTGGGGTCGGGTGGAGGACCATTGTGTCTTGTGAGTGGAGAGTTGCGGTTGTTGCATGTGCATGCCCACCCGGATGACGAGTCGAGCAAGGGCGCCGCTTCGACGGCCCGGTACGTCGCTGAGGGCGTCGAGGTGCTGGTGGCCACGTGTACCGGTGGTGAGCGTGGATCCATCCTGAATCCGAAGATGGACCGGCCCGAGGTGCTGGCCAACATCAGTGAGATCCGCCGCAAGGAGATGGACGCGGCACGCGAGATCTTGGGGATCCGGCAGGAGTGGCTCGGCTGGGTCGACTCCGGCTTCCCGGAGGGCGATCCGTTGCCGCCGCTGCCGGAGGGCTGTTTCGCGGCGCTCAAGGTCGAGGACGCGGCCGCGCCGCTGGTGAAGCTGATCCGCGAGTTCCGTCCGCAGGTCGTCACGACGTACGACGAGAACGGCGGCTATCCGCATCCGGACCACGTGATGTGCCACCAGATCACCGTGGCGGCCTTCGAGGCGGCCGGTGACCCGGACGCGTATCCGGAGCTCGGTGAGCCGTGGCAGCCGTTGAAGCTGTATTACCACCACACGTTCCACCGCGAGCGGATGAAGGCGCTGCACGACGCGATGATCGCCCGCGGGCTGGAGTCGCCGTATGCGGACCGGTTGAAGGACTGGAAGCCCGACCCGGAGAACGAGCGCCGGATCACCACCCGGGTCGAGTGCGCGGAGTACTTCGCGGTCCGGGACAAGGCCCTGCTGGCGCACGCGACGCAGATCGACCCCGACGGTCCGTGGTTCGCCGTACCGCTGGAGGTTCATCAGGCGGCCTGGCCGACCGAGGACTACGAGTTGGCGCGGAGTCTGGTCGAGTCGGAATTGCCCGAGCACGATCTGTTCGCGGGGCTCCGCTGACGGGCGGGTGAGACAAGTGAGAGACTGGTGGCGTGATAGCGATGACCTCCCTTGCGCCGGTCGAGATCGACCCGAACTCGGTGCGGCCCGGTTGGGTCGCGCTGCTGATCGTGCTCGCTCTCGGTGCCGTCACGGTGCTGCTGTGGCGCAACATGGGCAAGCAACTGAAGAAGATCGACTTCGACGACGCCGGCGCGGACGCCCCAGCACCGTCTTCCGGCCCAGCGAATCCCGCCAGTTCTGCGGACCCGGCCGCTGCCGAGCCGATCCGTACGGTGGGTACGACACCGACCCAGAGTGAGCCCAAGTAACGCCCACAGCACGATTGTCGGCAGTCCCGCCTCACCGTGATCACGAGATGGTGTCGGACTAGGCCGTCGGCGGCTGCCTGACCCTATTGTGGCCGCGTGCCCACCATTGCCGGGCCCGGGTCGGTGCGATGAGTACGACCCGTGCCACTCGCGCCGCCCGGCACCGCATGCCCGGACGCCTGGTAGTCGGCGGCCTCGCCGCGGTCGTGGTGGCCTCGATCGCCCTCGTCGTCGCGCTGTTCGCGACCGGCAGCGAGCCCCGTGACACCGGCGGTATCGGCGGTCCGAGTCTCTTCGTCGCCTGGCTGCTGCCACTGCTTCGGCTGATCTCCACGCTGGCCACCGTCGGCTGCGCCGGCGCGCTGCTGGCGGCCGTCATCCTGCTCCGCATCGAAGGCGGCCTGCTCGGCACCCAGGGCCGGCGCGCGGTCCGCGACGCCAGCAACTCGGCAGTCATCTGGGCCGCCTGTTCCTTCGTCGGCGCGGCGGTCACCGCCGCGGTCCTCCTCGACACCCCGCTCGATCTGCTCTATCTCCGCCTCGACGACGCCCTCGCCGTACCGGAAGTCAAAGCTCTTCTGATCACCGGCATCCTGGTCGTCGCCCTGGCGATCGGCATCCGCCGCGTCCAGACCTCGCAGGCCGCCCGCCTCGGCGTCGTGGTCGCGATCGCCGCCCTGATCCCGAACGCCCTCACCGCCTTCCCCCGCAACGAGTCGTACGTCGTCCTCGCGGGCGCCGCCCTCGTCGTCCACGTCATCGCCGCCACCACCTGGATCGGCGGCCTGGCCGGCCTCGTCCGCTACGGCCGAGCCAGCCGCAGCGGCCTCCCGATCGTCCTCGAGCGCTACCAGCAGGTCGCCAACGTCTCCTCGATCGCCCTCATCCTGAGCGGCCTGATCAGCGCCGCCGGCCGCCTCGCCGCGCAGGCCGGCGGCTGGAGCGGCGTCTTCGACGTCCTCACCTCCGACGCGTACGGCGTCCTCCTGATCATCAAGGTCATCGCCGTCGTCCTCCTGCTCGTCGCCGCCTCCCTCAGCCGTCGCCAAGCCACCGGCAACCTCCTCGAACGCAACGTCCCCTTCTGGCAGATCGTCGGCTTCGAACTGGTCGTGATGGCCCTCACCCTGGGACTGTCAGTAGCTCTGTCTCAAACCGCCTAACGTGGGCACATGAGCCCCGTGAACGAACTTGGCCGGAGTACCAGTCCGTATCTGCGGCAGCATGCGGACAATCCGGTGGCTTGGCGGGAGTGGTCGGAGGCGGCGTTCGCGGAGGCTCGGGAGCGCGATGTGCCGGTGTTCTTGTCGGTGGGGTACTCGGCTTGTCACTGGTGTCATGTGATGGCTCATGAGTCGTTCGAGGATGTGGCGACGGCGGAGTACCTGAACGAGCACTTCGTGTGTCTCAAGGTGGATCGCGAAGAGCGGCCGGATGTGGATGCGATCTACATGGCGGCGACGGTGGCGATGACGGGGCACGGCGGGTGGCCGATGTCGGTGTTCTTGACGCCGGATGCGGAGCCGTTCTTCTGTGGGACGTACTTTCCGAAGGATGCGCGGCACGGGATGGCGTCGTTCCGGCAGGTGCTGGAGTCGTTGGTCGAGGCGTGGCGCGGGAAGCGGGACCAGATCGACGGGATCGGGCGCCGGGTGGTCGAGCAGTTGGGGGCTCGGCAGCAGGCGGATGGCGGCGAGCTCGACCTGGATCGGGCGGTGCAGTTGCTGGCGACGGACTTCGATCCGGTGGACGGCGGGTTCGGGGGAGCGCCGAAGTTTCCGCCGTCGATGGTTCTCGACTTCCTGTTGCGGCAGCACCGGCGGACCGGGTCGAAGGACGCGCTCCAGATGGTCGTGCAGACCTGTGAGCGGATGGCTCGGGGCGGGATGTACGACCAGCTCGCCGGTGGTTTCGCTCGGTACTCCGTCGACGGGCAGTGGGTCGTCCCGCATTTCGAGAAGATGTTGTACGACAACGCGCTGCTGCTCGACGTCTATACCCAGTGGTGGGCGATCACGGGGGAGCCGCTCGCGCGCCGGGTCGCCGAGGAGACGGCCGAGTTCCTGCTCACCGAACTCCGGACTCCGGAAGGTGGCTTCGCCTCCGCGCTGGACGCGGACACCGAGGGCGAAGAAGGCAAGTACTACGTCTGGACGGCAGCCGAGCTCCACGCAGCGCTGCCCGCGGACGACGCGGCCTGGGTGGTCGACATGTGCGATGTGACCGGCACCTTCGAGCACGGATCCTCCGTTCTTCAGCTCCGTCAGGACCCCGATGACGCCGACCGCTGGCAGCGCATCCGGGCGACGCTGAGGGAGGCGCGCAGTGCGCGAACGTACCCCGGTCGCGACGACAAAGTGGTTGCCGCCTGGAACGGTTTGGCCATCACTGCGCTGGTTCGCGCCGGCACCGTCCTCGACAAACCCGAGTACGTCGACGCAGCGGCGACCGCGGCCGAATTGGTCCGGTCCGTCCACCTCGACGAGGCGACCGGACGGCTGCACCGGACCTCCCGCGACGGCATTGCCGGTACGGCGCACGGCGTACTGGAGGACTATGCGGCGTACGCGCAAGGTTGTCTCACGTTGTTCGGTGTCACCGGCACCATGCAGTGGTTCGAGACGGCGCAGGCCTTGCTGGACCGGGTGCTCGAGCAGTTCGTTGCCGATGGCTCCTATTTCGACACGGCGGCGGATGCCGAGGAGCTGGTTTGGCGGCCGCAGGACCCGACCGACAATGCGAGCCCGTCCGGCGTCAGCCTGGCCGCGGAGGCCTTCACGACACTGGCCGGCCTGACCGGATCAGTCCGGTATGAAGACGCGGCCGCCCTGGCCCTGAGTGCGTCGGCAGCCATCGCCGCCCGTGCGCCGCGCTTCGCCGGCCGGGCGCTGGCGGTGGCCGAGACGATCGCCGCCGGGCCGCTCGAGATCGCGATCGCCGGCCGCTCGCCGGAGCTTCTTCAGGCCGCGTTCACCTCCGCGCCATGGGGTACGGCGATCCTCCAGGCAGCGCCCGGTCTCGACGTACCGCTGATGGCCGGAAGGTCGTTGGTCGCTGACCAGCCGGTGGCATATGTGTGTCAGAAATTCACTTGCCAACTGCCCGTCGCGGAGCCTGAAGCGCTGCGGAAGCAGCTGAGCTGACCGTCGTGGCCGGTGCGGGTTTTCCCTGCCATTTCGGCACTATCGCTTGACTCCGGGCCCGCCGCAGGCGAGAGTCCTCCCTCAGTCGGATGTAACAGAATTCGCATGTCCTGACACGCAGTGTCACAAGTGAGCAGTGGCACTGATGCGCCAGAACATCCGGCGTCCCCAACTGAATTGGTCGCTGCGCCCAAACAGCGACCACACCGTGAGGAGATGTTGTCTTGAAACGACTGACATCAGCAGGGGCGGTGGCCATCGTCGCGGCAGCCGGACTGGCTGCAGGCTTCACCGGCACCACCGCCGGTGCCGCCGCTCGTACGGCCCCGCTCCCGGCATCCGGCTTCGACCAGCCGGCCGCCGTACAGGCCGAACAGGCGCTGACCGCGCGGACGGCCGCCGCTCTCGGACTCGCCGGTGGCGAGCAGCTCAAGGTGCGCGACGTCGTCAAGGATGCCGACGGCACCGAGTTCGTCCGCTACGACCGCACCTATAACGGCCTCAAGGTCGTCGGCGGTGACCTCATCGTGAAGCGCAACGGTGAGTCCATCGGTCAGGTGAAGTACAACTACGGCGCCAAGGCTGTTGGTGTCGCGACCAAGCCGACTCTGTCCCAGTCGGCCGCGCTCGCCAAGGGCGCGCAGGCCGCCAAGTTCAAGGCAACCGGTAACAAGGGGACGCTGGTCGTCTTCGTCACGCCGTCCAAGCCCGTGCTCGCGTACGAGGTCGTCACCACCGGCGTCAAGGCCGACCAGACCCCGTCGGTGCTGCACTCGTTCATCGACGCCAAGTCCGGCGCGGTGCTCGCCCAGGACGACGAGATCAAGACCGGCACCGGCAACTCGATGTACTCCGGCCAGGTCAGCATCGGTACGTCGGGCAGCTACTCGCTGACCGACCCGAGCCGCGGCGGGAACTACACCACCGACCTCAACGGTTCGACCTCCGGCAACGGCACCACGTTCACCGACCCGGACGACACCTGGGGCGACGGCACCGCCTCCAACCGCCAGACCGCCGGCGTCGACGCTCACTACGGCGCCCAGCTGACCTGGGATTACTACAAGAACGTCCACGGCCGCAACGGCATCTTCAACAACGGTCAGGGCGCACGGTCGCGGGTGCACTACGGCAACGCGTACGTGAACGCGTTCTGGGACGGCAGCCAGATGACGTACGGCGATGGCTCCGGGAACACGCACCCGTTGACGTCGATCGACGTGGCCGGTCACGAGATGAGCCACGGTGTCACCGAGGCCACCGCGAACCTGAACTACTCCGGTGACGCGGGCGGCCTGAACGAGTCCACCTCGGACATCTTCGGCACCCTGGTCGAGTTCAACGCGAACAACTCCAGCGACGTCGGCGACTACCTCATCGGCGAGAAGATCAACATCAACGGCAACGGCACGCCGCTGCGCTACATGGACAAGCCGTCCAAGGACGGTGCCAGCAAGGACTGCTGGACCACGAGCACCGGCGGGCTCGACCCGCACTACTCCTCCGGCCCGCTGAACCACTGGTTCTACCTGGCTTCCGAGGGCACCGGCACCAAGACGATCAACGGTGTCACCTACACCAGCACCTCCTGCACCGGCAGCACCTTCTCCGGTGTGACCCGCGACGTGGTCGGCAAGGTCTGGTACCGCACGCTGAGCACCAAGCTCAGCTCGGGCAGCACCTACAAGGACGCTCGTGAGGGCGCCATCACGTCGGCCAAGGAGCTGTACGGCAACGACTCGGCCGAGTGCAAGGGCATCCAGGCCGCCTTCGACGCCATCACCGTTCCGGCCGGCGCCGCTGCCTGCGGTGGCACCACCGAGCCGCCGACCGGCGACAACCTGCTGCAGAACCCGGGCTTCGAGTCCGGCTCCGCCAGCTGGACCGGCACCAGCGGTGTGATCACCAACAGCACCTCGAAGCCGGCCCGCACCGGTAGCTACAAGGCGTGGCTGCAGGGCAACGGCCGGACCACCACCGAGAACATCGGCCAGTCGGTCGCCATCCCGGCCACCGCCACCGCCGCCTCGCTCTCGTTCTGGATCCGGATCGACACCGCCGAGACCACCACCTCGACGGTCTACGACACGCTCAAGGTGCAGATCGTCGACGGCAGCACGACCACCACGCTGGCGACGTACTCGAACCTGAACAAGAACACGACGTACACGCAGAAGACGTTCAACGTCGCGGCGTACAAGGGCAAGACCGTCACGGTGAAGTTCGTCGGCGCGGAGGACTCCTCCCTGCAGACCAGCTTCGTCGTCGACGACACCTCGCTCGTCGCCGGTAGCTGATTCCAGTACTCGGTCCGGGGGCCCGCTCGGCCCCCGGTCCGCTTCCCCTGTGCCAAGGACGCGTCATCCAATCGCACCAAGTCGCTGCGCCCATTCAGCGACCCCCACGTGAGGAGAACTGTCTTGAAACGACTGACATCTGTCGGAGCCGTCGCACTCATCGCCGCTGCCGGTCTCGCGGCCGCACCGGCGGGGGCGAGCCTCAGCTCGGCGCCGCTGCCGGCGTCGGGGTTCGACCAGCCCTCGGCGGTTCACGCCGAGCAGGCACTGGCCGCGAAGACCGCGGCAGCGCTCGGGCTGACGAAGGGCGAGGTGCTCCAGGTCAGGGACGTCGTCAAGGACGCCGACGGCACCGAGTTCGTCCGCTACGACCGGACCTTCAACGGTCTGAAGGTCGTCGGCGGTGACCTGATCGTCAAGCGGTCCGCCGCCGGCACGGTCAGCCAGATCACCTACAACCGCAACGCGAAGGCCGTGGGGCTCACCTCCACCAAGCCGACGCTGTCCGAGGCCGCCGCCCTGGCCAAGGGCGCCAAGGCCGCCGGCTTCAAGGCGACCGCCAACAAGGGCGAGCTGGTCATCTACGTCGCTGAGACCAAGCCGGTGCTGGCCTACGAGGTCGTCACCAGCGGGGTCAAGGCCGACCAGACGCCGTCGGTGCTGCACTCGTTCTTCGACGCGAAGTCCGGCGCGCTGCTGGACTCCGACGACGAGATCAAGACCGGCACCGGCAACTCGATGTACTCCGGCCAGGTGTCGATCGGTACGTCGGGCAGCTACGTCCTGAAGGACACGGCACGGGGTGGCAACTACACCACCGACCTGAACGGGTCGACTTCGGGCTCCGGTACGACGTTCACCGACGCCGACAACGTCTGGGGCAACGGAACCGCCTCGAGCCGGCAGACCGCCGGTGTGGACGCTCACTACGGCGCCCAGCTGACGTGGGACTACTACAAGAACGTCCACGGCCGGAACGGCATCTTCAACAACGGTCAGGGCGCTCGCTCGCGCACGCACTACGGCAACGCGTACGTGAACGCGTTCTGGGACGGCACCCAGATGACGTACGGCGACGGCTCGGGCAACACGCACCCGTTGACGTCGATCGACGTCGCGGGTCACGAGATGAGCCACGGCGTCACCGAGGCGACCGCCAACCTGAACTACTCGGGTGACGCGGGCGGCCTGAACGAGGCCACCTCGGACATCTTCGGGACCATGGTCGAGTTCTCCGCGAACAACGCCACCGACAAGGGTGACTACCTGATCGGCGAGAAGATCAACATCAACGGCAACGGCACCCCGTTGCGCTACATGGACAAGCCGTCGAAGGACGGCCGCGGCAGCCAGGACTGCTGGACCACCGGCACGAAGAACCTGGACCCGCACTACTCCTCCGGCCCGCTGAACCACTGGTTCTACCTGGCCTCGGAGGGCACCGGCACCAAGACGATCAACGGTGTCACCTACACGAGCACCTCGTGCAACGGCACCACCTTCACCGGTGTGGGTCGTGACGTGGCCGCCAAGGTCTGGTACCGCACGCTGACCACCAAGCTCAGCTCCGGCTCGAACTACGCCGCGGCGCGCAACGGCGCCATCACCTCCGCCAAGGAGCTGTACGGCGCGGGCTCGGCCCAGTGCATCGGTATCCAGAAGGCGATGGCCGCCATCAACGCCCCGGCCGGTACCGCCACCTGCTAGTACCACTTGAACAGTGAAGGTCCGGGGGTGGGCCGCCCATGCCCGCCCCCGGACCTTCTCTTGTCAGCAAGGAGAAAGTCCCCATGCGTAGATCCTTGTCTGCAGCCGCCCTCGGCGTCGCACTCGCCGCCGGAGCGCTGGTCGTCCCCGGCAGCAGCCTCGCCACCGCGACCGCTGCCGTCGTCTCACCGGACATCTCGGTGACCAACACCAAGGCGCACCTGGACCAGCTCCAGACGATCGCCACCAACAACGGCGGCAACCGGTACACCGGTCGCCCCGGCTACAAGGCGTCCGCCGACTGGGTGAAGGCCAAGCTCGACGCGGCCGGCTACACGACCACGTTGCAGCAGTTCTCCACCTCGGCCGGTACGTCGTACAACGTGATCGCGGAATGGCCGTACGGCGACGCGAACCACGTCGTGATGGCCGGATCGCACCTGGACAGCGTCAGCTCCGGTCCGGGGATCAACGACAACGGCTCGGGCAGTGCGGGCAACCTGGAGGTCGCACTCGCCTATGCCGCCAGCGGTCAGACGCCCAGGAACCGTCTGCGCTTCGGTTTCTGGGGCGCCGAAGAGCTCGGACTCCTCGGCTCCAAGTACTACGTCAACAACCTGCCGGCCGCCGAGCGGGACAAGGTCGAGCTGTACCTGAACTTCGACATGATCGCGTCCCCGAACCCGGGCTACTTCGTGTACGACGACAACCCGGCCGGCAACGGCGCTCGCGACGACCTGACGGCGTACTTCACGAGTAAGAACATCCAGACCGAGTACATCGACGTCCAGGGTCGCTCCGACCACGCAGCGTTCCGGTCGCTCGGGATCCCGACCGCCGGCACCTTCTCCGGCGCCGAAGGAACCAAGACCTCCGCCCAGGCCGCGAAGTGGGGCGGTACGGCGGGCGCGGCGTACGACGCTTGCTACCACCGGTCCTGCGACACGATCAACAACCTGGACCTGACCTCGCTGGACCGCCAGATCGATGCCATCGGCCACATGATCTGGAACTACGCCCAGAAGGACTACGGCAGCGGCCCGCCGCCCGGCGGCTCGAACCTGCTCGCCAACCCGGGCTTCGAGTCCGGCGCTGTCAACTGGACCGGCACTTCCGGCGTGATCACCAACAGCTCGTCGAAGCCTGCTCGCACCGGTAGCTACAAGGCGTGGCTGCAGGGCAACGGCCGCACCAGCACCGAGAACATCGGTCAGTCGGTGGCGATCCCGGCCGCCGCAACGGCGGCGACGCTGTCGTTCTGGATCCGGATCGACACCGCGGAGACGACCAGTTCGACGGTCTACGACACGCTCAAGGTGCAGGTGGTCGACGGCGGTACGACGACCACGCTGGCGACGTACTCGAACTTGAACAAGAACACGACGTACACGGAGAAGACCTTCAATCTCCTTGCCTACAAGGGAAAGACAGTCACCGTGAAGTTCCTCGGTGCCGAAGACTCGTCGCTGCAGACCAGCTTCGTCGTCGACGACACCGCGGTCACCGTTCCTTAAAGCGGCTTGCAGAGATTCCCTGGCGGGATCTTGGCCTCGGTGAGCAGCTTGCTCACCGAGGCCGTCAGCGGCTTGAGCTTCGGATCGTCAAGCCGGGCGAGCTTGCCGTTCGCCGACACCGCGATGACCATGTCGTCAGGGTGCCGCGCGGACGGCTTCGTCACCGTCAGACTGGCCCAGTCGACCTGCTCCGCCGCTGACGCCAACGGCGTCAGCACGCTCGGATCGAGCTTGCACCGCACCGTTTCCTTGCCCCGTGAACTCACCGTGGCAACACCTTCGGCGTCCACCACGACCTGATCGTCGAAGCCCGCGAACCCGCCCGTGCGAGTGACCGTCATCGGCAGGCCGACCCCGACCGGGGTCGACTCCGTCACAGACGGCGTACTGGGTGTTGGTGTCGTCGACGGCGCACCACCGGCGCCGGGGCTGGACTCGTCACCGCACCCGCTCAGAAGCAGTCCAGCGAGGGCGGCGAGCGCTGTGTACCTACTGAGGTTCTTCACGCACCATGGATACCCGATCCGCCCCGATTCGTTGCAGCCGAGACACGACTGAGATCTAAATGGTGGTGGCGCGAGGAGAGTGGTAGGCCGGTGATGTTCCGCTAGTCGTGACTTTTTCGGGTCCAGGCGACGAAAAACTACCGACTAACGCGCTGCCCCTTCCCGAACAAGCACAGCTAGACCACCGGCGACACCAGGTCGACGAGTGCGCGGGTGAGGCGGACTCGCTGGTCGAAGAGTTCGGGGGTGGCTGGTTCGAAGAGCGGTAGGGCGGTGAAGGTCGCTCGGGCGCAGAGGGAGCCCAGGTAGCCATAGAGGACCTGTTCCTCGCTGACGTGCATGCCGTCGGTGGCTAGGCCGGACTGGAAGGCCTCCAGGATCACCTTGTGAACAGCGGGCAGGGCCTCCGGGGCGAGCTCGCCGGCGTGGGCCAGGCCGATCAGCAGTTGGCCTAGGTCGAAGCCGACCGCCTGTGGGCAGTCGAAGCCCCAGTCGATCACCACGAACTCGTCCGGGGATCCCTGCGGTACCAGGAGGTTCTGGGGACTCGCGTCCCCGTGCTGGTAGCACTGCGGCAATGCGTCGAGTGCATCCAGTACGGCGGGCAGCCGCGCACTCAGCGCGAGTAGGTCGTCCCGTAACCCGTGGTCGCCACACGCAGCGAGCATCGGATGGTTCCACTCGCTGATCGCGGGCAGCACGCTCCGCATCACCCGGCCGCCGGTGTAGTACCGCAGCCCGGCGCCCGGTGTGGTCACGCCGGCTCGGGGGAGCAATGGCTCGACCAGATGCACCTGCCGGCGTGCTGACAGCTGCCCGAGCAGGTACGCCGCTCGCTCGAACCTGCTGATCGGCCACGGACCCGGCTCCTGGACGACGTCCTCCATCCACAGCGTGCCGCGGTCGTCGTCGTACAGGTCGATCCGGTACGCCGTGGGCAGCCGCATACCCTCGGGAAGCAACGAAGCCAGGTTGCTGCGGTGGACGGCGATCTCCAGCTGCCAGGGCAAGTTCTGAACGAACTCCTCGCGCAACTCCTCCGGGACGAGCACGGGGAGCATCGGCCAGTGCCGCACCGACTGCAGTTGCTTGACGAAACAGGACCACGGGACACCGTCCGCCGTACCGAGGACGCGGTGCAGACCAGCGGTGGTGGGAGTGCCGATGGGGTAGTCCACGGCCTCGAAGCGCACGTTGTCGACGTGTGCGGTTGGTTTTCCACTGACCGTCCGGCCCAGCTCGGTCAGTTCATCCTGGGTCAGTTCCATACCTCAGGGTCGCTGACAACCCTTCAGGCAGTCTTCAGATTCACCCGGCGTGGTAGACCACGATGCTGACGGCGATGTAGTGGCAGGCGAAGGCGGCCACGGTCAGAGCGTGGAAGATCTCGTGGAAGCCGAACCAGCGCGGCGACGGGTTCGGGCGCTTGGTGCCGTAGACGACCGCGCCGACCGAGTACATCAGGCCGCCGGCGGCGATCAGCGTGACGACCGCGGCACCGCCCTGGTGGTAGATGTCGCCGAGCCAGAAGACCGCGACCCAGCCCATGGCCAGGTAGATCGGCGTGTACAGCCAGCGCGGTGCGCTCACCCAGAAGATCCGGAACAGGATGCCGAGCGTCGCGCCGCCCCAGACCAGGCTGAGCATCAGTAGGCGGTCCTTGCCGCCCAGCAGCAGCATTCCGAGCGGGGTGTAGGTGCCGGCGATCAGCAGAAAGATGTTGCTGTGGTCGAGCCGGCGCAGGATCGCCTCGCCGGTCGCACCCCAGTAGAAGCGGTGGTAGAGCGCCGAGATGCCGAACAGCAGCATCGCCCCGACTGTGTAGACCGCGGCTGCCCAGCGGGCGTACGCGGTCGGGGCCAGGCAGATCAGCACGATGCCGCCCGCCGTGGCCAGCGGGAAGGTGCCCGCGTGCAACCAGCCGCGCAGCTTGGGCTTGAGCGGGCCGAGCCGCCCGGACAGCGTGTGATCGACTTCCGGAGACTGTGCGCTGGAAGTGGTCATGGCTGTCCTTTCATGACGCCGGCAGGGTTACGCAACCGTAACCTACGCAACCGTAGGTTGGACCCTCCCGAAGGATGAAATGTAGGCGAAGTCACCCCCTCCGCGCACCTTCCCCCGTGTCTACGATGCAGCGGGCAAGTGAAAAGTTCAGGGTCTCTTTCACAGGCCGATCTGGGCTAGCCTCGTAGCGAGGACGTTGGAGGCGAATCCCTGCTCATGCAGACACCAGGCAAGCAGAAACTGCGCGACGCGCTGATGCTGATCTACGAGCGCCGGGTACGGCGTTCGCTGCCGCCGGACCGGATTCCGCGGCACATCGGCGTGATCATCGACGGCAACCGGCGCTGGGCGCGGTCGGCCGGCAACCCGGTGTCGCACGGCCACGAGGCCGGCGCGAACAAGATCACCGAGTTCCTGCACTGGTGCGACGAGGTTGGCGTCAAGGTCGTCACGGTCTGGATGCTGTCCACGGACAACCTGACCCGGCCGGCCGACGAGCTCGAGCCGCTGCTGAAGATCATCGAGCAGGCCGTCGACGAGCTGACCGCGATCGGCCGCTGGCGGATCCACCCGGTCGGCGCGCTGGACCTGCTGCCGAGCGCGACCGCCGAGACCCTGAAGCGGGCCGAGACCGCCACCCAGGACGTCGACGGCATGCTCGTCAACGTCGCGGTCGGGTACGGCGGCCGCCGCGAGCTCGCGGACGCGGTCCGGTCGCTGCTGCTCGAGGAGGCCGCCCAGGGCATCTCGATCGAGGAGCTGGCCGAGCGGGTCGACGTCGAGCACATCGCCCGGCACCTCTACACGAAGGGCCAGCCGGATCCCGATCTGGTCATCCGGACGTCGGGTGAGCAGCGTCTGGGCGGCTTCCTGCTCTGGCAGAGCGCGCTGAGCGAGTTCTACTTCTGCGAAGCCCTGTGGCCGGACTTCCGCCACGTCGACTTCCTGCGCGCGGTTCGGAGCTATGCCCAGCGAGAGCGTCGCTTCGGTACGTGACCCCGCGTCCGCAGCGCACACACGCCGTACGACGCCTCAGGTAGTAGGCGTACGTCGCCGCGCCGAGCGCCAAGCCCCAGAGGATCCACAGGATGCCTGGGGCGTTCAGCGCCCAGTTGTCGCCGTCCAGGGGCATTTGGGCGTTCATCAAGCCGGCCGGGATCAGTACGACGGCCACGGTCGCGGCCGGGATGATCGCCAGCCGCGGCGGGATCCGCCGACCGGCCTTGAACCAGATCCAGCGCGGATAGACCTCGCCCCAGCGGTGCACCAGACCGTGGGTGAGGACGCTGCCGCCGATCGCCATCACGGCCAGCCCCAGGCCCATCTCCAGCATGCCCGGGGTGTCGGCCATCATCTGGTGGAAGTCGGCGGTGATCCCCAGCGGCCAGCCGAAGTACCAGGCGATCCGGGTGGCTTCGTACGGCAGGTTCGCCACGACGGAGACAGCGACCGCGATCCGGCCCCAGCGCAGCGCGGACTCGGGCGTGGTCCAGCCCGGAGCGGGCCGGTCGCTGCGGCCGCACGAGACGCAGGCGTCGCGGCTGCGGCGGTGATAGGCGATCGCGGTCGCCGCCCACAGCAGGCCGCCGACGAACATGATCAGCAGGTTCAGCCGATGCCAGTAGAGGATGTCTCCGACGCCACCCTGCGCACCCGGTACGCCGGTGAACGCGAAGACCAGCAGCGCGGGGGACAGGGCAAGCATCGCGATCAGGGTGTAGTCCGGGATCACGAGGGCCAGCACGACCGCGAGTACGGCGGCGATCGTCTGCAGCGCCCACCCGCGCGGACGCCGTCGCGTCATCACCACCGCCAGTACGGCGCCTGCCAGACCCAGGACGGCCATCACCGGGCCGACAACGGCCACAGGAGCGCCTTCGAGGAGGGATGCGGTCGATCGGTCGTCCTCCACCTTCGCGAACGGGTAGCCGGCGCCTCCGAGCGACCAGTAGGTGCCGGCGACGCCGTACAAGAACGACCACAGGGCTGTCGCGCAGCCCACCAGGACAGGCCAGTTTTTCCGCATGACATGAGCGTCCGCCGGTACGCCGTCGTACCGGATCACTCGCGCGCGGGAAACGCCTCCCCCGGGTGGGGGGAACGTGTAACACCGTGTTAACCCCGTGGCCGGGCGTGTCGGGCTGCGGGGTTTGGCGGACGCTCCTACTCTGGCAATGACGGTCGGAGGGGAAGCCGGCTGTTACGGGAGGTGCGATCAGCTTGATCATCGTTCGCCAGCCGGACGCCCCATGAGGGCACGAACGGAGGGTCCGAGACGTTCCGTCTCGGTCCTGTTGATCCCCGATTCCCGGTCCAACACCTAACACTGGTGGGCCGGGCGTGGTGCACGTCGCGGCCCGAGAGGACGTGCGACATGGCTGCCACCCACGCCAAGGCGTCAAGTACCTCATCCACACCGGACCAGCGCACTTTTGTGCTGGACACCTCGGTGCTCCTGTCGGACCCGCACGCGATGCTGCGGTTCGACGAGCACGAGGTGGTCGTTCCGGTGGTCGTCGTCACCGAATTGGAGGCCAAACGGCATCACCCTGAGCTCGGCTACTTCGCGCGCACCGCACTACGCCTGCTCGACGAGCTCAGGATCCAGCACGGACGTCTCGACGCACCCCTGCCAGTGGGGGAGAACGGTGGAAGCCTGCGGGTCGAACTGAACCACACCGACCCTGAGAGCCTGCCGGCCGGTTTCCGGCTCGGCGACAACGACAGCCGGATCCTGGCCGTCGCCTGCAACTTCAAGGCCGAGGGCCGCGACGTCACGCTGGTCTCCAAGGACCTGCCGATGCGCGTGAAGGCGTCGGCCTGCGGGCTGGTGGCCGAGGAGTACCGTGCGGAGCTCACCCTGGAGTCCGGCTGGACCGGGATGGCCGAGCTCGAGGTCGAGACCGCGGTGGTCGACGACCTGTACGAGGACGGCGTGCTGGAGCTGCAGCAGGCCGGTGAGTTCCCGACCCACACCGGGCTGGTGCTGCTGTCCGACCGGGGCAGCGCGCTCGGCCGGGTGATGCCGGACAAGCGGGTCCGGCTGGTCCGCGGCGACCGCGAGGCGTTCGGGATCCGCGGCCGGTCGGCCGAACAGCGGGTCGCGCTCGATCTCCTGCTCGACCCGGACGTCGGCATCATCTCGCTCGGCGGCCGCGCCGGTACGGGGAAGTCCGCGCTGGCGCTGTGTGCCGGTCTGGAGGCGGTGATGGAGCGCCGCCAGCACAAGAAGGTGGTCGTCTTCCGGCCGCTCTTCGCGGTCGGCGGCCAGGAGCTCGGCTACCTGCCGGGCAGCGAGTCGGAGAAGATGCAGCCGTGGGCGCAGGCGGTCTTCGACACCCTGGGCGCGCTGGCCGGCGCCGACGTGATCGACGAGGTGATGGACCGCGGCATGCTCGAGGTGTTGCCGTTGACCCACATCCGCGGCCGGTCGCTGCACGACGCCTTCGTGATCGTCGACGAGGCCCAGTCGCTGGAGCGCAACGTGCTCCTGACCGTGCTGTCCCGGGTCGGCGCGAACTCGCGGGTCGTGCTGACCCACGATGTCGCGCAGCGCGACAACCTGCGGGTCGGCCGGCACGACGGCGTGGTCGCCGTGGTCGAGCAGCTCAAGGGTCACCCGCTGTTCGCGCACGTCACGCTGACCCGCTCGGAGCGCTCGCCGATCGCCGCACTGGTCACCGAGATGCTCGACGATCTGCAGATCTGACCCGGTTTGACGTAAAGCACGCGTAAGACTTCGTCCGCCACGGCGCGGTCGCCCCTGCGGCGGCCGCGCCGAGGCTTGTGACCTGCTTGTGATCACGCACGGTTTAGGCCACAGTATGGTTCTGTTGCAAGCCGACGGGGGTCGGGATCTCGGAAGGAAAGATGAAAGCGAAGCGCTCCGTCGCGGCTCTCTCTGTGACAGGGATCGCCGTGGTCACCGTGGTGACGGGTATCGACCTCTTCAGCTCCGCCGGTAGCAGCGCTGCCTCCGGGCGCGCCGAGCTCGCGGTCGTGAACAGCGAGAAGGCCCAGGCCGTGAAGCAGCCGACGCAGAAGGTCCTGACCGCCAAGGAGCAGGCCGAGGAAGCGATCCGGATGCGCAACCAGGTCGAGGCCCAGGCACAGGAGATGAAGGCCTCCCAGGACGCCGCCTGGCGCGAGCGCGTGGCCAAGAACGCCGCCCTCAAGCGCTACCAGGCGCTGCAGAAGACCGACCGCAGCTCCCGCGAGGAGCGCGCCAGCCGGGACGCCGAGCGCAGGAAGTACGAGGGCACCCCCAAGCAGATCGCGATGAACCTGCTGCCCGACCACGGCTGGAGCCAGGGCCAGTTCAGCTGCCTGGAGAAGCTGTGGAACAAGGAGTCGCGCTGGAACCCCCGCGCCGACAACCCGACCTCCTCGGCCTACGGCATCGCCCAGGCGCTCCCCGGCAACCGGATGGCCGCCTACGGCTCCGACTGGCGGACCAACCCGGTCGTCCAGATCAAGTGGGGCCTCGACTACATCGAGGACCGCTACGGCTCCCCCTGCTCCGCGTGGGGTCATTCCCAGGCCAAGGGCTGGTACTAACCGACTTTGAAGACGGGGGCGTAGCTCCCGTCACCGGCTGCTTCGAGGGTCGTGTTGCCCCCGACAGCCTCCAGTACGACGGCCGCTCCGCCCAAGCGAGCGGCCCTGCCGTTCAGCGTGACGCCCTGGATGACGATGTCGCCCTTCGGCCGGCCGAGAACAGTCGCATAGACCGCTCCGCCCTTCCGCGTGAACGTGACGGTGTCTCCGGCCGCCGTCTTGGCCGACGACTGCGTCCAAGGCCGGGAACCGTCGTACGCTTCACGGTTCGTCTTCAGCCAGGCGCCGATGTCGGTGAGCCGGCTCAGCTGCTCGGGGACGATCGTCCCCTCGCCGCCGCTCGGCCCGACGTTCAGCAGGAAAGCGCCGTTGTTAGCCGATGCCTTGGCCAGCTCGCCGATCAGCTCGGGTGATTTCGCGTACTCCGCCTCGCCCTCCGTCCGGTTGTAGCCGAACGACCCGCCGATGCCGCGATCCTGCTGCCAGAACTTGGGCTGGATCGTGTCGAAAGCGGCGTACTCGGGGGTCCGGAAGTCACTGTGCGGGACCTCGCGCGGCGTACTGATCTGGTCCGCCGCGTCGGGGAGTTTGAGCAGGCCGCGCATCAGCAGGTCGAAGCCCCAGCGCATCGGCTTCGGGCTCATCACCTGCCGTCCGAACGACGCGGTCGCCCACCGGTCGTCGACGACTCCCCCCGGGACGGTGTTGTAGTAGTCGGCGATCACGGCGTACAGACGCTTCGAGCCGGTCGGCCAGGAGATGTCGTTCCAGAGGATGTCCGGCTTGTAGTTGCTGATCAGCTCGCGCACCTGGGCGACGGCGTACCGGCGGTAGTCCTCGCCGTAGTGCAGGTAGGAGTAGTCGCCGAGCGTCTTGACCGTCTTCTGCTGGAACGTCCAGTCGACGCCGCCGGAGTAGTACACGCCGAACTTCAAGCCCTGCTTGCGGACGGCGGCCGCCAGCTCACCCATCAGGTCCCGCTTGGCGTGGAAGTCCGGCGCATGCGGGTTCCGCACCTCGGTCGGCCACATCGAGTACCCGTCGGCGTACTTCGCCGTCACCACGATGTACGACGCCCCGGCCGCCTTGAACTGACTCGCCCACTCGTCCGCGTCCCACTTCGCCAGTCCGGCCTCGAACTGCTTCATGAAGTCGCTGTACGGCGCATCGCCGTACCGCTCGCGGTGATACTTGCCGGTGGGGGAGTCCGGGTCCTTCATCGCGTTCGCGTAGTCCTCGGCGTACGGATTATGGGTCATTGCGTGCCCGTACTCGGAGGCGAGCAACTGCGGAAACGTCTTACCCTTCGGGGCGAACGCGGGCACCGAGTAGAGCCCCCAGTGCAGCATCACGCCGAACTTCGCGTCCTGGAACCACTGCGGCAGCGGATGCTTGTTCAGCGACTCCAGATCGGCCGTGTAGGGCCCGGTGGTCGTCAGCTCCGCCTTCCGGTCGTCCTGCCAGATCCAGACCTTCGAGGACACCACGAACGCCAGTACCAGCACGATGAGCACGGCAACGAACTTCAGAAGTTTTCGCATCGTCGAGACCTCAGATCACCGTGAGTCGAAGGGTGTGCGGCAGCGCGGTGGCGGAGGTGCCGACGCGCAGGGTGAAGGTGCCCGGCTCGACGACGCGTTCGAGGTTAGCGTCGATCAGGGCCAGCTCGTCGGCCCGCAACGGCACCGTCACGCGGCTGCTCGCGGCCTTGAACGAGTCCCAACGGGTCCGCTCGGCCAGCTCCGCGGCCGTCGTACCGCGGTAGGTGCTTTCGGCAAGGATCATGGCACCGACTCTGCCGTGGCCACCCGGTACGGCGGATCCCTCCGCGGGAGCTGTCGCGGAGCCGATCGGTGGACGGCCGCCTCCACCGAAAGTCGCGGGGTCACCGCGGTGCGTCCCGCCGAAGCGCTACCGTCGGTCGCGTGCAGAGTACGCCGGACCGCTCGGGGATCCTGGCCGCGCTGATCGAGCCGGGGTCTCGTGCCGCGCCGGGCTACGGCCGGCTCACCCCGCGCGACCGGGTCGTCGACATCGTGTGTGTACTGATCGGGTTCCTGCTGAACCTGCTGGCGGTCGGTGACGCGGAACCGCCGCCGCGATTCGGGGCGTTGCCGTACTGGCTCGATCTCGGGCTGGCGATTCTTGGCGCGCTCGCCCTGCTGGTACGGCGCCGGTGGCCGGTAGCGTTGGTCGTGGTGATGATCGTGGTGTCGACCTCCGTGCCGTCGCTCGGCGGCTCGGCGGGAATCGCTTTGTTCAGCGTGGCCGTGCATCGGCGGCCGGCGGTCAGCTTGTCGCTCGGGGCGGCTGCGATGGCGTCGTGCCTGGTGCAGTTCTGGCTCTATCCGGTCGCGAACGTGCCGAACGCGTACGCGATCGCGGTCAGCCTCACGGCCCTGGCCTGCCTGGCGATCGTTGCCTGGGGCATCGTCGTACGGACGCGCCGGCAGTTGATGGCTTCGCTGACCGAGCGCGCGGTCCGGGCCGAGCGTGAGCAGCAACTGCGGGTCGAGCAGGGGCAGCGGCAGGAACGGGAGCGGATCGCGCGAGAGATGCACGATGCGCTCGGGCACCGATTGTCGTTGCTGAGCGTCCATGCCGGTGCGCTGGAGTTCCGGCCGGACATGCCGGCCGAGGAACTGTCCCGAGCGGCCGGGGTGATTCGGGCCAGTGCGCGGGACTGCGTCGAGGATCTGCGCGAGATCGTCGGCGTCCTGCGGTCTCGGGACGCCGCCGAGGTGCCGCGCCAGGGGATCGCCGAGCTGGTGGCCGAATCCCAGCAGGCCGGAATGTTGCTGGATTCAGCCATTCGAGTGGAGTTGGCCGAGGTGCCGGAGTCGATCGGTCGGCATGCGGATCGGATCATTCAGGAGGGCCTCACGAACGCGCGCAAGCACGCGCCGCACCAGCGGGTCCGCCTGACTGTCGGCGGTGGGCCGGGGGAGGGGCTCGAGATCGAGCTGCTGAACCGTCTCGAGTCGGGTTCTGGCGGACCGGGGTCGCGGGTCGGGCTGATCGGGCTGACCGAACGTGCTTCGCTGGCCGGTGGGCGGATCGAGTACGGGCCGACCGCCGACGGTGACTTTCGGTTGGCGGCCTGGCTGCCGTGGACTCTACGATGACCGCGT
This sequence comes from Kribbella sp. NPDC005582, assembly GCF_040605415.1. Lineage (NCBI taxonomy): Bacteria > Bacillati > Actinomycetota > Actinomycetes > Propionibacteriales > Kribbellaceae > Kribbella > Kribbella sp. NPDC005582. The sequence goes on along the minus strand of NZ_JBEXCU010000001.1, from coordinate 532,993 downwards.
GAGTTCTCCCGTCCGGCTGCTCCTGGTGGACGACGACCCGCTCGTCCGCGCTGGTCTGGCCAGCATGCTCGGCGGAACTCCCGCGGTGCAGCTTGTCGGCGAGGCCGCGAACGGCCGCGAGGCGGTCGATGCGGTGCGCGAGCTGTGCCCTGATGTCGTGTTGATGGACATCGGCATGCCCGTCCTCGACGGCGTCGCCGCCACGGCCGAGATCCGCCGGTACCCGGACGCCGTAAGCGGAGTCGCCGCCACCGAGATCCGCCGGCGCCCGGACGCCGTTAGCGGCGTCGAGCCGCCTACGGACGTCCTGCCGGAAGTCCTCATCCTCACCACGTTCGGTTCCGATGACCACCTGCTCGCCGCCCTGCGAGCAGGCGCCGCCGGCTATCTCCTGAAGGACGCCGCCCCCGCCGAGATCGTGACCGCGGTCCTCAAGGTCGCCGCCGGCGAATCGGTCCTCTCGTCACAATCCACCCGCCAGCTCATGGCGCACGCCGCTCACACCGACCACGACACCCGCCGTACCGCGGCCGTGAGCGCCCTGTCCCACCTCACCGCGCGCGAGCAAGACGTCGTACAGGCCGTCGCCGAAGGCAAGTCCAACCCCGAGATCGCCGAAGCCCTCCAGCTCGGAGTAGCCACCGTGAAAACCCACCTCACCAACGCCCTCGCCAAGCTACAGCTCACCAACCGGGTCCAGCTCGCCCTGCTGGCCCACGACGCGGACCTCGTCTGATGGAGGTCGCGCGGGCGGTGAGTGAGCGCGGCGAGCTGGTGCTTCGGCGGCGTGAAGGTGGGGCGCTGGAGTTGCGGGTGAACGGCGTGTTCGTGATGGACGACGTGGAGACGTCGAGCGAGGAGTTGCTGGCGTCGGCAGCGCTCGCGACGGTACGGCGGCCTGATCGGGTGCTCGTGGGTGGGCTCGGACTCGGGTACACGGTGCGGGCGCTGCTGCGTGACGTTCGTCTCGGCGCGGTGGTTGTCGCGGAGATCGAGCCGGAGCTGGTGACGTGGATGCGGGACGGTTTGGTGCCGTCGGTGCTGGACGATCCGCGGGTCTCGGTCGAGGTCGGGGACGTGCGCGCGGTGATCGCTGCGGCGGCGGAGGCGTCGTACGACGCGATTCTGCTGGACGTCGACAACGGGCCGGACTTCCTTGTGTACAACGAGAATTCGGCCATCTACTCGGCCGACTTCTTGATCGTCTGCCGGGAACGGCTCCGGGCCGGGGGAGTGCTGACGGTCTGGTCGTCGTCAGAGTCGCCGGCGCTGGCCGCGGCGGTGGAAGTGGTCTTCGGAGCGTGCCAGGTGACACCGGTGCCGGTCCAGCTGCAGGGACGGGCGGAGCGCTACTACGTCTATCAGGGCGCGACGTAGGCTGGTTGGTATGGGTGAGAACGTGGAGTACCGGATCGAGCACGACACCATGGGCGAGGTCAAGGTGCCCAAGGACGCGTTGTGGCGGGCGCAGACGCAGCGCGCGGTGGAGAACTTCCCGATCTCCGGCCGGCCGCTGGCCCCGGAGCTGGTGCACGCGCTCGCACAGATCAAGGCCTCGGCCGCGGTGGTGAACGCCGAGCTCGGCGTGATCGACGCGGAGCGCTCGGCCGCGATCGTGGCCGCGGCCGACCAGGTCGCCGCGGGGGAGTACGACGCGGAGTTCCCGATCGACGTCTTCCAGACCGGCTCCGGTACGTCGACCAACATGAACGTGAACGAGGTCCTGGCGACGCTCGCGACCCGGTCCGGCGTCGACGTGCACCCGAACGACCACGTCAACGCGTCGCAGTCGAGCAACGACACCTTCCCGTCGGCGATCCACGTCGCCGCGACGGCCGGCGTCGTCCACGAGTTGCTGCCGGCGCTCGACGTACTGGTGGAGTCGCTGGGGCGTAAGGGCGCCGAGTTCGCCGAGGTGGTGAAGTCGGGGCGGACGCACCTGATGGACGCGACGCCGGTGACGCTCGGGCAGGAGTTCAACGGCTACGCCCAGCAGGTACGGCGGGGCGCGGAGCGGGTGCGGTCATCCCTGCCGCGGGTTGCCGAGCTGCCGTTGGGTGGGACCGCGGTCGGGACCGGGATCAACACTCCGCCTGGGTTCGCGGCTTCGGTGATCGCTGAGCTCAACCGCCGTACCGGGTTGTCGCTGACTGAGGCTGAGGACCACTTCGAGGCGCAGGGGGCTCGCGATGGGTTGGTCGAGCTGTCAGGGCAGCTGAAGACGATCGCCGTCAGCCTCACCAAGATCTGCAACGACCTGCGCTGGATGGGATCGGGACCGCGCGCCGGGCTCGGCGAGATCGCGCTGCCGGACCTGCAGCCCGGGTCGAGCATCATGCCGGGCAAGGTGAACCCGGTGATCTGCGAGGCCACGCTGATGGTCGCCGCGCAGGTGATCGGCAACGACACCACGATCACCGTGGCCGGTGCCGGCGGCAACTTCGAGCTGAACGTGATGCTGCCGGTGATCGCGCGCAACCTGCTCGAGTCGATCACCCTGCTCAGCAACGCGTCGCGGCTGCTCGCCGAGCGTTGCGTCGACGGGATCACCGCGAACGTTTCGCATGCTCGTGAGCTCGCGGAGTCGTCGCCGTCGATCGTGACGCCGCTGAACCGCTACATCGGCTACGAGAACGCGGCCGCGGTCGCGAAGAGCGCACTCAAGCAGGGCAAGACGATCCGCGAGGTCGTGATCGAGAACGGGCACGTCTCGCGAGGCGATCTCACGGAAGAACAGTTGGACGCGGCGCTCGACGTACTGTCCATGACGCGGCCGGCGAAGTCATGACCTACTGGACGCCCGGGACCACCATCGAGTGGGTCTACGCCAACGACCACGACATGCCCACCGTGCGACCGATGACGGTCGTCCGCGACGACGCGGACGGCCTGGTCGCTTGGCTCGCCCCCGGCACTCCGCTGCTCAAAGCGGTGCTCACCGACGGCCGTGAGCTCCGGCACGCCGGCCCGGTGGGCATGTTCACCGAACCCCGGGTCCTGAAGCTCGACACCTGGCACGGCACCGGCATCCTCAAGGTCGCTCCGGCCGGAAAGCCCTGGTCCGTCTGGTATTTCTGGGGCGCCGAGGGCGACTTCCACGGCTGGTACGTGAATCTCGAGGACCCGCACGCGCGCGACTACGAGGCCCGCCGCACGACCACCCGGGACCACGTCCTCGATCTCTGGATCACTCCCGATCGGGAGATTCACTGGAAGGACGAGGACGAGCTGGAAGGCGCCGTACTGGCCGGCAAGTTCACGCAGGCCGAAGCCGACGCCATCACCGCGACCGCCCACCAGGCCGTCGAGGAGATCCACGCCTGGACCGCGCCGTTCAGCGACGACTGGCAGTCCTGGACCGCACCCGCCGACTGGCCCCTGCCCGCCGCGCCTGCTGGTCCCGCACCCACGCTGATCGCCGACGACCTAGCCAGCTAAGGCGGACTCCCGCCACTCACCAACCTCCAGAAAACACCTACCCGGCCGCCGCGCTGAGCGTGCGAACCAAGCGGCCGAGGGAGTTGGTGAGTGGGGGCGGTCCGGGCTCTACCGAGGCCGGGTGGTCAGCGGGACGGGCTTGCGGGTGTCGGTGAAGAAGTCGTTGCCCTTGTCATCGACTACGACGAACGCGGGGAAGTCCTCGACCTGGATCTTCCAGACCGCTTCCATCCCGAGCTCGGCGTACTCGATCACCTCGACGGACTTGATGCAGTCCTGCGCGAGCCGGGCGGCGGGACCGCCGATCGAGCCCAGGTAGAAGCCGCCGTGCGTCTTGCAGGCGTTCGTGACCTGCGCCGACCGGTTGCCCTTGGCAAGCATGACGAACGAACCGCCGGCCGCCTGGAACTGGTCGACGTACGCGTCCATCCGGCCGGCGGTGGTCGGGCCGAAGGAGCCGGAGGCGTAGCCCTCGGGGGTCTTGGCCGGGCCGGCGTAGTAGACGGCGTGGTCGCGCAGGTACTGCGGCATCGGCTCGCCGGCGTCCAGGCGCTCCTTGATCTTGGCGTGCGCGATGTCGCGCGCGACCACCAGCGGCCCGGTCAGTGACAGCCGCGTCTTCACCGGGAGCTTCGACAGCTCTTCCCGGATCTCGGTCATCGGCCGGTTCAGATCGATCCGTACGACGTTGCTGTCGTCGTCCAAGTGCTCGTCGGTCGTGTCCGGCAGGAACCGGGCCGGGTCACGCTCGAGCTGCTCCAGGAACACGCCCTCCGGCGTGATCTTCGCGCGGGCCTGGCGGTCGGCCGAGCAGGAGACCGCGATCGCGACCGGGCAGGAGGCGCCGTGCCGCGGCAGCCGGATCACGCGGACGTCGTGGCAGAAATACTTGCCGCCGAACTGCGCACCGATCCCGAAGTCCTGGGTGAGCTTGAAGACCTCCTCCTCCAGCTCGACATCGCGGAACCCGTGCCCGACCGGCGACCCGGTCGTCGGCAGCGCGTCCAGGTAGTGCGCCGACGCGTACTTCGCGGTCTTCAGCGCGAACTCGGCCGACGTGCCGCCGACCACGATCGCCAGGTGATAGGGCGGACAGGCCGCCGTACCGAGGGAGCGGATCTTCTCGTCCAGGAACTTCATCATCCCGGCCGGGTTCAGCACGGCCTTCGTCTCCTGGAACAGGAACGACTTGTTCGCCGAGCCGCCGCCCTTGGCCATGAACAGGAACTTGTACGCCGGATCGCCGGCGCCTCCGGGCGTCGAGTAGAGCTCGATCTGCGCCGGGAGGTTAGAGCCGGTGTTCTTCTCGTCCCACATGGTCAGCGGGGCCATCTGCGAGTACCGCAGGTTCAGCTTCGTGTAGGCGTCGTATACGCCCCGGCTGATCCACTCCTCGTCGATCGCGCCGGTCAGGACGCCCTCGGACTTCTTGCCCATCACGATCGCCGTACCGGTGTCCTGGCACATCGGCAGGACGCCGCCGGCCGAGATGTTCGCGTTCTTCAGCAGGTCCAGTGCGACGAACCGGTCGTTCCCGGACGCCTCGGGGTCGTCGATGATCCGGCGCAGCTGCGCCAGGTGCGCGGTCCGCAGGTAGTGCGAGATGTCGTGCATCGCCTCCGCGGTGAGCATCCGCAGCACCTCGGGCTCGACCTGCAGGAAGGTGCGGTCGCCCGCCGTGAACGTGCTGACACCTTCGGTGGTCAGCAGCCGGTACTCCGTGTCGTCAGGACCTAACGGGAGCAGATCGGAGTACGTGAAGTCGGCGGACACCGGGCAGACCTCCATCAACAGTGGACTGGACTGATCCAGCCTAATCTCAGGGGTCCGATCAGGGGTCGCTAGGGGAGGTTTCGGAGCGCGGACGACCGCTTGCGAGCGTAAGGTTTTGCTCGTGGCCCAGGATGAAGCTCCCCAGCAAGACCGCCCGCAGGACGCCGTCCCCGCACCGGTGGACCCCGCGCTGCGCCGCCGCGTCTCCGACGCCGAGCGCGAGCACGTCGCCGACCTCCTGCGCGACGCCGCCGGCGAGGGCCGGCTCTCCTACACCGAACTCGAGGAGCGACTCGAGACGCTCTACGCCTCCAAGACGTACGGCGAACTCGTCCCCCTCACCGCCGACCTCCCGAACGGCCTCCATCAGCCCGCCGCCGCCGTCGCGGAGTCGCCGCAGTACACCCCCGGCGCCGTCGTCCAGGGCCCGGTCATCAACGTCTTCCTCTCCGACAGCAAACGCCTCGGCAACTGGGTAGCGCCCCAGCGCCAGGAGGTGCACGCCGTCCTCGGCGACGTCACCCTCGACTACACCGAGGCCCAGATCCCGTACGACGAGGTCTACGTCGACGTGAAGTGCATCCTCGCCGACGTCAAGATCCGCATCCCCGCCGACGCCGTCGTCGTCCTCGAGTCCAACCCCATCCTCGGCTCCGTCTCCGAACAATCCGCCACCCTCCTCCCCGCCCCCGACCCCCACGCCCCCCACCGCCCCAAAACCTTCCACATCCGCGGCACCGCCATCCTCGGCGAAATCAAAATCAAACGAGGCCCCCGCCTAACCAAACGCCTCGGTCTCGCCTGAGTTCGGCTATAGCATTCGTGCTATAGCGGGAGGAGGACTGACGTGACGGGTTGGGACGAGGTTCGTGGGCGACGGATGGGGGAGCCGGGCGCCGGGGGTGCTTATGACGCCGCGCGGCGGGCGTTCGAGCTGGGGGCCGCGGTGCGGACGATGCGCGAAGAGCGTGGATGGACGCAGACCCGGCTTGCGGAGGCCGCGGGGATGACGCAGTCGGCGCTTGCTCGGTTCGAGGCGGGTGGGACGGTGCCGACGCTGGCGCTACTGGAGCGGATCGCTCGGGCGTTCGACGCTCGGCTGGTGGTTCGGTTCGACGTGGGGGATTCGGCCGCCTAGTTGCTGGAGGTGGGTGAGCCAGGCGGCTAGGGAGGGCAGGTCGTCGACGTTGTCTCTGGGGATGTCGAGTTCGTCGTCGTCATCGGTCAGCGGGATCGAGAGGTGGTCGCCCCGGAAAGAGCTGGCCGGGGTGCCGATGGAGCCGATGGCGGACCACGGGGTGAACTGCTTGCCGAGGCGAATGCCGCTGGTGTCGACGGTGAGAACGGGCCCGCCGCGGAGGACCTTGAGGGTGGTGGAGACAGCCGCGATGAACAGGATGACGAGGAAGACCACGCGGACGTAGAACCAGGTGCCGCGGGTGTCCAGGTCGTTGACGGTTCCGATCCCCGGCAGGATCACGATTAGCCAGGCGAACAGCACTTCGCGGACCAACAGTGATCGGCTGCGGCGTGGGAAAACCACCCGCCCGGTACGCCGGTACTCGGCGTCCCAGGCGTCCACCGTCAGGTCACCCATGGTCGGCATGTGCGTCTCCTATGCGGTGCTGCTTGAGGACGTCTTCGAGCCAGCCGGCAAGCGCGCTGAGATCCCGCACCGCCCAGTGCCTGATCGTCAATGAGCGGGTTTCGGTGTCCTTCGCGATGATCTCCAGCGTCTTGGCATGCGGAAGCCCGATCGCCCCGATCTGCTCCCACTCCAGCCGAGTGTCGCCGTACCGGATCCCGTTCGCATCGACAAGCAGCAACAACCGATTGCCAACCAGTTGCGCCCCAGCCCACGCGCTACGCCCGAGCGCAACCACCGTGACCAGCACGATCCAGCGCCGAGCATCCGGCACCACAACGCCCGCAATGCCGAGCCCGAGGGCCGACAGCATCAGCCAGAACATCTCCCGCCGGTACGGCTTCGCCCGGCGCGTGAACTCAACCCGGCTGGTCCGCCCGTACTCCTCCGCCCAAACCTCCGCCGAGGCCTCACCCATGACCACCGCCATGCCCCACCCCCTCCCCAGGAAGCGCAACTCTAATGCAGCAAGGGGAGCTTCGAAGCGGTAGCGAGCCAGCGCCCGGCGGTCCGGTGAATCTCAATCGGATACGCGAAAGTCCGCGTCACCAACTCAGTAGTCAGTACGTCGGCCGCCACGCCCGCCGCCACGACCCGCCCCTCGCGCAGCAGCGCCGCGTGGGTGGTCGACGTCGGCAATTCCTCCAAATGATGCGTAACAAGAATCGACCCCAGCTCCGGATGCGACGCATGCACCTGGTCAAGCGTCTCCAGCAGCTGCTCGCGAGCCGCAACATCCAGCCCGGTCGTAGGCTCGTCCAGCAGCAACAACTGCGGATCCGAGATCAACGCCCGAGCAATCAACGCCCGCCCCCGCTCACCTTGAGACAACGTCGTCCACGGCGAATCAGCCAACGACGAGACCCCCAGCAGCGCGATCAATTCCCGAGCCCGCGAGACCTGAGCGGCAGTCGGCGACCACCGCGGCATGCGCTCGATCGTCCCGGTCAGGCCGGTCAGCACGATGTCCGTAATCGACAGCGGCGACCGCAGCGGATGCCGCGGGTTCACATGCCCGATCGACTCGCGCAGGGTCCGGATGTCGACCGTACCGAGCCTCCGGCCGAGGATCTCGACCGTCCCACGGGTCGGGTGCGTGATCGCGCCACAGAGGTTCAGCAGGGTGCTCTTGCCGGCGCCGTTCGGACCGAGCAGGGCCCAGCGCTCGCCTTCGGCCACGGTCAGCGAGACCTCGGCGAGCAGCAGCTTCCCGTCCCGGACGAAGTCGACGTCCTTCAGCTCGAGCACCCGTAGACCTCCTCGTACAGCGTCTTCAGCTCCACCGCGGTCGCCTCGCGCCCGGTCGCATCCGTACGCCGTTGCACGTGGCGCGCGAACGCGACCTCCTGCTCGGCCGACAACCGCACGCCGTACGTCGTCTCCAGCACATGCGCGATTCCGCCCTTGCCGGACTGGCTGTTCACTCGCACGACGGCCTCGTATCCGCGCCCGACATCAGCCGGGTCGATCGGTAGATACGGTACCTCCCACAGTCCGTCGCCCTGGACGGCGAACCCCTTCCGGATCGCGTCCTGATGGGTCCCGGAGAACGCCGTGTAGACGAGCTCCCCGACGTACGGATGCCGCGGGTGGATCGGCATCCGCGTGCAGTACTCGACGGTCTCCCGGATCCCGTCGATATCGGAGAAGTCGATCATCGGGTCGACGCCCTGCGCGTGCAGGTTCAGCGCCAGGGTTGCGATGTCGACGTTCCCGGTGCGTTCACCGTTGCCGAAGATGCAGCCCTCGACCCGCTGCGCGCCGGCCAGTACGGCGAGCTCCGCGCACGCGATCCCGGTACCGCGATCGTTGTGCGGGTGCACGCTCAGAATGACGCCGTCCCGCCGGGGCAGGTTCTGGTGCATGTACTCGATCTGGTCGGCGTACACGTTCGGCGTCGCGGCCTCCACGGTCGCCGGCAGGTTGAGGATCACCGGCCGCTCCGGGCTCGCGTCCCAAACCTTGGTGACCTGATCGGCGAGCTCCAGGATGTAGTCCGGCTCGGTCAGGTTGAACACCTCGGGCGAGAACTGGAACCGCAACGACTCCCCACCAAGCCGCAGCACCTGCTCGGCACCGGCCTGGATCATCGCGGCCAACTCGTCCCGCGATCGACGTAGTACGACGTCCCGCCAGGTCGGCGCGGTCGCGGCGTACATGTGCACGACGACCTCGCCGCGGATGCCCTGGATCGACTCGATCGTCCGCTCGATCAGGTCCGGCCGGGCCGGGGTGAACACAACGATCGTGACGTCCTCCGGCACCAGATCGGTCGTCGCGAGCAGCCGGACGAAGTCGAAGTCGGTCTGGGAGGCGGACGGGTAGCCGACCTCGATCTCTTTGTAGCCGATGGCAACCATCAGCTCGAAGAAGCGGCGCTTGCGCTCGGGGTCCATCGGCTCGGCCAGCGCCTGGTTGCCGTCGCGGAGATCGACCGGGACCCAGAGCGGGGCGGCGGTAATCCGCTGATCCGGCCAGCTGCGGGCGGGCGGTAGGACCGGGACTCGGGCATAGATGTCGCGGTAACGGTGGCTCGGCATCGGGGAGGCTGACTGACGGTTCCAGGCGATCACCCGAGTCACGCTAACTCGATCCAACTCCTCAGACAAGCTGAGAACCTGATAAGTAGTCTTCAAGCCTCTACACTGATCCGCATGATTCGCCGTCACCCCCTGGCCGAGCAGGCCGCCGAGGAGCTCCTGCGCCGGATCGGCAGCGGTGAATGGGCGCTCGGCGCCAAGCTGCCAGGTGAGACGACGCTGGCCGCGCAGCTCGGTGTCGGGCGGTCGACGATCCGCGAGGCGGTCCGCGAGCTCGCCGGCCGCCGGGTGCTGGAGAGCCGGCAGGGTGCGGGCGTGTTCGTGATCGGTCATCAGGCCGCGGAGGACTGGGACCAGGTGCTCCGCCGGGCCGACATCACCGACGTGCTGGAAGGGCGGATGGCGATCGAGACCGAGGCGGCTCGGCTCGCCGCATCCCGCCGTACGCCGGCTGATCTGAAGAGCTTCCGCTACACGCTGAAGGACCGCCTCGACGCGTCCGAGAAGTCACCGGACGACTGGTACGTCGAAGCCGATCTCGCTTTCCACCGCGCCTTGGTCACCGCGGCGCACAACACCGTGCTGTCGGAGCTGTTCGACGCGTTCGTACCGCGGATCCGCACCACGATGCTCGACATGCTGAGGCTCGACGACCAGCACCGGCATCGCCACGACCAGGCGGCTCATGTGGCAATCGCGGACGCCGTACGGGATCGGGATCCGGAGCTCGCCGCCGGGCGCTGCCGCGAGCACCTGGCCGCGGTGCGCAGCAGCGTCGCCTAGGACGTATAGCGGGTCTGGACCGAGCGCAGCCAATGCGCGAAGGCGTCGAGCTCCTCGACGTTGTCGAGCGAGATGCGCAGCGGTCGGGTACGCCGGTCGACCGGGTGTAGCTGGATCGTCCGCGCGCCGGTGAAGCCGGTGGGTTCGTCGATCTGCGCGATCCCGGACCAGGGCAGCCGGCGACCGCGGCTGACGCCGTCGGCGTCGATCGTGACGACAGGCCGGTTCGCGATCAGCTGCCAGAGCGTCAGACCGGTCCCGTAGATGAACGCGGCCAGCGCCGTCAGGCGCAGTACGCCGATGGTCCCGGAGATGCCGTCGGAGCGCAGATGGTCCAGGTTCGTCGCGAGCGACGCGAGCATGAGCAGGCCGAACGCGGTCAGCCGCAGGTAGAGGCGGCCGCGACGCGGTGGGAACACCACGCGGCCGGCCTCCTCCAACTGCGTGTTCCAGGCATCCGCAGGAGGCATCAGGCGACCCAGGTCGCCGCGTGCTCGGCGGCGGTCGGCGGGTCCGCGCCGTGCCTGGTGCAGGTGATCGCAGCCGCCTTGACGGCGTAATCGACCACGTTCTCCAGGCTCTCCAAGGTCAGCCCGGCCAAGCGGGTTTCACCGAGCAGGTTCTGACCGTTCAGACCAGCGATCAGCGCTGCCATGAACGAGTCGCCCGCACCGACGGTGTCGACGACGTCGATCTTCGGCGCGGTCACGTCGATCCGGCCCTCGCGGCTGATCCCGAGCGCGCCCTCGCCGCCGCGGGTGATCACGACACACTGCGTCCGCGGAACGCTCAGCAACTCGACCGCGATCGACTCGGGCGACTGCCCCGGCCGCAGGAACTCACAGTCCTCATCACTCAGCTTCACGAGATCCGACAGCGCCGCCAACTCCCGTACGGCGGCCCACGTCGACACCGGATCCGGAGTGATCGTCGGGCGCGCGTTCGGGTCGAGCGTCACGGTGACGGGCTGGTCCGCGAGCGTCTTGAGGAAATCACGGATCGCCGTGGCCCCCGGCTCGAGCACGGTCGCGATCGAGCCGGTGTGCACCGCAGGGCAACCACGCGACAACGACAACGCGGGCGGCTCCCACGTGATGTCGAACTGGTACGACGCGACTCCGGCCGCGTCGAGCGTGGCGGTCGCCGTACTGGTCCGGAAGCCTGGGTCCACCGAGCCCGGCGACAGCTGAACGCCGTTGCCGAACAGGTGCGCGCCGAGCTGATCGCCGTACGGGTCGGTGCCGAAGCGCGTCACCAACTGAGTCGGTACGCCGAGCCGCGCCAAGCCCACCGCCACGTTCGCCGGGGAGCCGCCGGGCGTCGCCTTCGGCTTGCCGTTCCCGTTCCGCGTCGTCTTCGGGCCGGTGCTGACGATGTCCACCAGCGCCTCGCCGATGACGAGAGTCGGTGCACTCATCTGGCGTGTTCGAAGTCGATGGCGGAGTAGGCGCGGAGCTTGGCGAGTTGGTGGACGCTCTCGATGCTGCGGATCGTGCCGCTGCGCGAGCGCATCACCAGCGAGTGCGTGCGGGCGGTCGAGCGGCCGTAGCGGACGCCGCGCAGGAGTTCGCCGTCGGTGATGCCGGTGGCGACGAAGAAGCAGTCGTCACCGCTGACCAGGTCGTCGGTGTCGAGGACGCGGTCGAGGTCGTGACCAGCGTCGATCGCCTTCTGGCGCTCGTCGTCGTCGGTCGGCCAGAGCCGGCCCTGGATCTTGCCGCCCAGACACTTCATCGCGCAGGCCGCGATGATGCCCTCCGGCGTACCGCCGATGCCGAGCAGCATGTCCAGACCTGTATCCGGCCGCGCGGCCTCGAGTGCACCGGCCACGTCACCGTCGCTGATGAACTTGATCCGCGCACCGGTCGCCCGGATCTGGGTGGCCAGCTCGTTGTGCCGCGGCCGATCCAGCAGTACGACGGTGACGTCGTCGACCGTCGAGCCCTTCGCCTTCGCGACCCGGCGGATGTTCTCGGCGACCGGCAGCCGGATGTCGACCACATCGGCCGCCTCCGGACCGACCACGAGCTTCTCCATGTAGAACACCGCGGACGGGTCGTACATCGAGTTGCGCGCCGACACCGCCATCACCGCGATGCCGTTGTTCATGCCCTTCGCGACGAGCGTCGTACCGTCGACGGGGTCGACCGCGACGTCGCACTCCGGGCCGTCACCGCCACCGACCTGCTCACCGTTGTAGAGCATCGGGGCGTTGTCCTTCTCGCCCTCGCCGATCACGACGACGCCGTTCATCCCGACCGTGCCGATCAGGGTGCGCATCGCGTTCACCGCCGCGCCGTCGGCGCCGTTCTTGTCGCCGCGACCGACCCAGCGACCGGCCGCCATCGCGGCCGCCTCGGTGACCCGGACCAGTTCGAGCGCGAGGTTGCGGTCGGGCGCATGCGCCTCGACCTCCAAGTGGGCAGGCGGAGTCGTCGGGTCACTCATGCCAGGGATCGTAGCCAACTGGGTGATCGGACCTCTGAGAGGGCGTCTACGGACACCTCGCCTACTGCGCTGCACTCGGCGCGGCATCTCGCCGCACTGGAGGAAAGGCCACGATGGAAAAGCATCGAGGCCTCCCCTCCAGCACACCGAGCTACCACACCGAGCACATGCTCGCTACGGCGAGGAGCCCGCAGACACCCTCTAGCCAGGATGCGACACTCATGTCATGAGTTCGACTGGTCAGGGTTCGGCCGAGGCGCGGGAAAAGGCCCGGGCGCGCGCGGAAGCGATCGCTTATCGCGAGCAGAACGCGAAGGACCGGGCGAAGGCGCGGACGCTACCCAACATGTTCTGGGCGCTGCTGGCCTGCTTCGTCGTGGTCGCCTTCCTGATGATCGTCACCTGGCGGCCGAAGGAGGAGAAGGTCCGCGCGGTCGAGTACTCCGCTCAGCTGGAGGACGCTCGCAAGGTCGCTTCCTGGGTCCGCGGCCCGTCGCCGATGCCGGGCGGATGGGCCGCGACGAGCGTCGAGTTCCGCGCGCCCGAGCAGGCGCCGATGACCTGGCACCTCGGCGTCGTCACCGACGCGAAGAAGTACGTCGGGCTCGAGCAGTCCAACGTCACCGGGCCGAAGTATCAGTCCGACGAGCTCGGCCGCACCTCCGACGACGGTACGGCGACGGTCGGCGGGGTCACCTGGCAGCGCAAGGTGCTGCTCGACCGCAAGGACGAAAAAGCCTTGGTGCTGGTCGGTTCCGGCGTCACCACGATCGTCACCGGCAACGCCGGCTACCCCGCGCTCGAAACGTTTGCTTCGTCCCTGCGCTGACACGGATCTGCCCAGTGGCCGGACGCCCGTTGACAGGGTCGGCGGCCTCGCGGTTCGATCGATGTCTCGGCTTGCCACTCGGGGACAGCGCGAAGGAGCACCGTCGTGCCCACCGTTCCCCGGTTGCGGAGTTGATCCGCCGATGTTCGTCACGGGGTTGCTGCTGGCCGCCGAGAGTTCCCCACACCTCGGCGTACCGTGGCAGTCGCTCGCCTATCACGGCGAAACCCTGCTCGGATCCACGCTGGAAACCGCCCGCGAATGCGGTTTCGACCAGCTGATCGTCACCCTCGGTACGGCGTCCGAGCAGATCCACGACCACGTAGACCTCGACGGCGTCCGCGTCGTCGAGTCCCCGCACGCCGACACCGGCAGCTCGTCGATCGTCCCAGCTCTGGACGCGGTCGACCGCCGTACCGACGGGATCGTCGTCCTGCTCGGCGACCAGCCCGGCATCACTCCTGCCGCCGTCTGGTCCCTGGTCGCCGAAGTCGCCGGCCCCTCCACCCCGCTCGGCATCAGCCACTACGACGACGGCCCCGGCTACCCGGTCTGGTTCGCCCGCGAACTCTTCGGCGGCCTCCGCCAGCTCCGCACCGACGACGACCTCTGGCAACTCACCGACCACCACCCGGTCACCCAAGTAGATGCCATAGGCAACATCCCGCCCCGGATCCGCACCTGGCCCGACTACGAACAGTCCCTGGCCGGCCACGCCCCCTTCACCCCCGCCGCCCTCGACGACTCCCCACCCCACGCCCCCCTCCCCACCCGCCGCCGACGCCGCCGAAGCGCCCACTGACCCCCGGCCGTCGCGCTGGCCCTCCCGCGCCATAGGCCACCACCCCCGGCCGCCGCACCCACCACCCACTGCGCCCGCGCCAACCGCCGCCACCTTGCGACATCGCGTGGAGCCCCTCGCCACGCCGCCCGCCCGTTACCCCTCCCCGGCGGACCGCCACCACTGTCTAACCTGAGGCGGCGGCCGGGATTCACGCTCAGCGGCGGCTCCGGGAGAGCGATCTGATGCGGTTGGACAGTGGCGGACGTCCGGACCGCCACGCCATCACAACTGGTCGCCCGGCGGCAGCTCACGCGGGGGGAGTGGCGGCAGCGAGCAATTGTGATGGCCCTGGCGTCCGCCCTACGCGGTGCCGGTGAGGCGGAGGCCGACGACGCCGACCAGGATGAGCGCGATGCACGCCAAACGCGCGGGCGTGAGCTGCTCGTTGAAGAGCAGGACGCCGAGCACGACGACGCCGACCGAACCCAACCCGGTCCAGACGGCGTACGCCGTGCCGATCGGAAGACGATCGAGCGTCCGCCCGAGCAGGTAGACCGACGTGATGCCGAACACGAGCACCCCGACCGTCGGCCAGAGCCGGGTGAAGCCTTCGCTGGGTTTCATGCTCAGCGCGAAGGCGATCTCGAAAGCCGCGGCGGCGAGCAGGAGGAGCCACGCCATCAGGCCGCCAAGGCTCCGCGCAGATGCCGCTGGGTGACCGTGGCAACGCGAGCGCCAAGCGCATGCGCAGTCCGCAGATCAGTAGCCGGAGGCGCCTTCTCCGCCGAGAGATCCGCGTCGGACTGCGCCATCGCGCCGAGCCAACTGCCGAGCCGATTCAGGTCCTCGATGCTCGCGGTGCTTTCAGCCCAGCCCGGGTAGATGTCCAGGCCGACCCAGATCATCCCGTGCTGTGCCGCGAAGACGGCCAGGTCGACCAGGCTGTTCAGCTTGTCGCCGGACATCGCCTTCGAGTTCGTGAACCCCGCGGCGATCTTGTCCCGCCATCCAAGATTGTCACCCCAGACCTTCGCGCTCGCCTCCGCGAACGCCTTGAAGACCGCACTCGGACTCCCCATGTACGTCGGCGCCCCGAACACGATCGCGTCAGCCGCGGCCAGCGTGGCCCAGACCTCGTCGGTCAGCTCGTCCAGCGCAACCAGCTCCGCGCTGGTCCCCGGCACCGACAGCGCCCCGGCCGCGACGGCCTCGGCCTGCTTCCCGGTGTGCCCGTACCCGGAGTGGTACGCGATCGCGATCCGGGCGGTGGTGTCGCTCATTCTTTCCTCCAGAAGCTCTTGCGGACTACAGTCCGTCTTATGGACGACAGTAGCGGACCGCAGTCCGTTTCACAACGGCAGCTTCCGGTTGTCGACACCCCACGCCCCGAGCGCGCCGACGCCCGCCGCAATCGCCTTCGAGTGTTGGAGGCCGCCGACCGGCTGTTCACCCAGCACGGCGTGAAGAACGTGTCGCTGGACGCGATCGCCGCCGAGGCAGGCGTCGGCAAAGGCACGGTCTTCCGCCGCTTCGGCGACCGTGCCGGCCTGGCCGTCGCGCTCCTCGACGAACGCGAACAAGAACTCCAGGCCAAGATCCTGACCGGCCCGCCACCTCTAGGCCCCGGGGCTCCCGCCGTCGACCGCGTCGCCGCCTTCCTGACGGCGTACCTGGATCTCCTCGACCGCCACGTCGAACTCTTCATGGACAGCGAGAACGCCTCTGACGGCGCCCGCTACCGCATCGGCTCCTACAACCTCTGGCACCGCCACCTGTCCCACCTCGTCGAACAGTCGCGCCCCGACCTCGACGCCGACCACACCGCCCACGTCCTCCTGGCGCCCCTCGCCGCCGACCTCCACCAGGCTCTCCGTGACCGAGGCTTCTCTCTCGACCGCCTCAAAACAGGCTCAGAAGCGCTCGCTAGAGCACTGCTGACAGCCTGAGTTCTGGGAGGTTCCCGAGGGATGAGTGGGTGCGGCGTCGGTGAGGGCACGGCCGGCACCGGTGCCCCAGTGATCGGGATGCACATAGAGCGCGTAGAGCTCGCCGGTCAGGGCGACGTACAGGCGTGATCGGCCGGCAGCGAGGCTGGCTGCCCAGGAGGTGGCGATCGCCTCGGCGTTCATGGTGTCGAGGAAGTCCTGGGGCATCAGGCCCGTGAAGGCTGCTCGCCAGCTGGCTATGCGAGCCTCGGCGGCTTCCGTAGGTCGCCGGTGCGGGCTGGTCGACCAGCATCACTTGGTCTTTTCTTCGGTGGCTTCCTGGGCCTTGGTGAGACGCTCGCGGGCGCCTTCGAGCCAGGACTGGCAGGTGCCGGCGAGGGCTTCGCCGCGCTCCCAGAGGGCCAGGGACTCCTCGAGGGTGGTACCGCCGGCTTCGAGCTTGCGGACGACCTCGACGAGCTCCTCGCGGGCCTGCTCGTAGGACATCTCGGGTCGGTCCGTTGTCATTCCTTCTCCTCGGGCTGGACTTCTACGGCGAATCGGCCGTCGGTGACTCGTGCTTGCAGTACGTCGCCTGCCGTGACCTGCGCCAGCTCACGGACCGCCGTACCGTCGGGGAGCTGGAGAACCGAGTAGCCGCGCTCCAGCGTCGCCTTGGGGGACAGGGCCCGGACGCTGGCCAGGCGGTGTGCGATGTCGTCGGCGGCGCGGTCCAGACGATGCGTGAGAGTACGACGGCTGCGGTCGAGCAACGCAGTGATCTCGTCGGAACGCCGCTGAATGCCCGTCACTGGCGCGGCCAAAGCCGGGCGACTGCGGATCGCGGCCAGCGCATGCGCCTCGCGATCCAGCCAGCTCGTGATGGCGCGCAGACCGCGGTCACGCAGCAGGCGCACGCCGTCGAGCTCCTCACGCACATCGGGGACGATCCGCTTCGCGGCGTCGGTCGGGGTCGATGCGCGCAGATCCGCGACCAGGTCGAGCAGTGGGGAGTCCGGTTCGTGGCCGATCGCGCTCACGACCGGGGTCTTCGCCTGCGAAACCGCCCGGATCAGCCCCTCATCGGAGAACGGCAGCAGATCCTCCAGCGACCCACCGCCGCGCGCGATCACGATCACCTCGACCGCCTCGTCGGCGTCCAGCCGCCGCAACGCCTGCATGACCTCACCGGCCGCGGACGGTCCCTGCACCGACGCATACTCGATCCGGAACGCGACCGCCGGCCACCGCCGCTTCGCGTTCTCCAGTACGTCGCGCTCCGCGGCAGAGTCCCGCCCGCAGACCAGACCGATCGTGTGCGGCAGGAACGGCAGCCGCTTCTTGCGATGCGCCGCGAACAATCCCTCCGCCGCCAGCAACTGCTTCAGCCGCTCGATCCGCGCCAGTAGCTCGCCGATCCCGACATGCCTGATCTCGCTGACCGCCAGCGCGAGCGTGCCCCGGCGGGCAAAGAAGTTCGGCTTGGCGTTCACGACCACCCGCGACCCGTCCGCCACCGGCGGATCCACCGCCTCGAACACCCGCCGATTACACGTGAACCGCAACGAGATGTCCGCATCCGTGTCCCGCAAGGTCCCGAACACGGTCGTCGTCCCGCGCCCGATCGACACGTCCGTCAGCTGTCCCTCGACCCACACCGCGCCGAGCTGATTGATCCAGCTGGCAATCCCGTTCGCAATCGTGCGAACGGCTGCAGGTGCATCCGGGGAGGTCTCCAAAGCCACCCCCAGACCCTACGGCCCCCCTCCGACAAAACCCCGCAGCACCTACCGTCGAGTCATGCGCCCGCTTCTCCTGCTCGACGTCGACGGCCCGCTCAACCCGTACGCCGCCGACCAGCCGCCGCCCGGTTATCTGCGGCACGAGATCGTCGAGGGGGACAGGTCGTGGGTCGTGCATCTCAATCCGCAGCACGGTGAGGCGTTGCGGGTGCTGACGGCGACCTTCGACCTGGTGTGGGCCAGCAGTTGGGAGCACGGCGCCAACCGCCTGCTGTCGCCGCTGCTCGGACTGCCGCAGCTGCCGACAATCCTCTGGCCGGACCGTACGCCGGTCGCCCGCGGCTCGTGGAAGACGCCGTACGTCGCGAAGTGGGTCGGCGACTGTCCGTTCCTGTGGGTGGACGACGGGGTGGATGCCGAGGATGCCGCGCAGTTCCCTGCGGATCACCAGCTCGTGTGGCCCGTGGATCCGCGGATCGGGCTGACTCCGGCCGACTTCGCCGCGATCGGAAAAGCCTTTGCGGCCAACGCGAAATGGCCGCATTCTTGAGGAGAAGAACACCTCCCGGGGGAGCCGTCCGGACAGGGCGGACGGCTCCCCGACGTACTTCCTGTTGCCATGGGCAACTAGCGGCCCCTGGTGCGAGATTTGCCGTGAGCTGGCTCACATGGTGCGGCCCCGTACGATGGGGGACGTGACTGCCCAGCCTGAAGACACTGGTACGACGACCGCCGTGCGGACGAAGCGGGTGCTGCTTGCCGCGCCTCGGGGGTACTGCGCCGGCGTGGACCGGGCGGTCGTGGCGGTGGAGAAGGCGCTCGACCTGTACGGCGCGCCGGTCTACGTGCGCAAGGAGATCGTCCACAACAAGTACGTCGTGGAGACCCTGACGAACCGGGGTGCGATCTTCGTCGACGAGACCGACGAGGTGCCGGAGGGTCAGACGGTGATCTTCTCGGCGCACGGCGTGTCGCCGGTGGTGCATGCCGAGGCGGCGGCGCGGCAACTGAAGACGATCGACGCGACCTGCCCACTGGTGACGAAGGTCCACCACGAGGCGAAGCGCTTTGCGGCGACCGACTTCGACATTCTGCTGATCGGGCACGAGGGCCACGAAGAGGTCGTCGGGACCCACGGTGAGGCGCCGCAGCACACCACGATCGTGGACGGACCGGACGACGTACCCAACGTCACCGTGCGGGACCCCGAGAAGGTGGTCTGGCTGTCGCAGACGACGCTGTCGGTGGACGAGACGATGGAGACCGTCCGGCGGCTGCGGGAGAAGTTCCCGCTGCTCCAGGACCCGCCCAGCGACGACATCTGCTACGCGACGCAGAACCGCCAGGTCGCGGTCAAGAAGATGGCCCCCGAGGTCGACCTGATGCTGGTCGTCGGCTCGCGGAACTCGTCGAACTCGGTCCGCCTGGTCGAGGTCGCCCTCGAGTACGGCGCCAAGACCGGTCACCTGGTCGACTACGCCGCCGAGATCGACGAGAAGTGGCTCGACGGGGTCGAGTCGGTCGGGCTGAGCAGTGGTGCGAGCGTGCCGGAGATCCTCGTCCGCGACGTTCTGCGCTGGCTCGCCGAGCGTGGCTACTCCGACGTTCAGGAGGTCACCACCGCCGAGGAGAGTCTCACCTTCGCCCTGCCGCGCGACCTGCGGGCGGACCTGAAGGCGGCCGGACGGCCGACCACCGGCACCTCCGACCACGCCTGGACCCTCTAAGCGCCGTCGTACTCCGCCTGGGACGCGGTGATGGCACTGATGTGCTCCTCGGCCCAGTCGCTCACCGCGGTCAGCGGTCCGATCAGCGAGCTGCCCATCGGGGTCAGTGTGTAGACCACGCGCGGCGGGACCTCGGCGAACACCTCGCGCGTGACCAGGCCGTCGCGCTCGAGCCGGCGCAGGGTCTGGGTGAGCACCTTGGGTGCGACGCTGCCGATGCCGTCGCGCAGCTCGGTGAAGCGCAGCGGGCCGTGCTGCAGGAGCAGCACCGCCAGTGCCGTCCATTTGTCGCCGATCCGATCCAGGATCACGCGCGTACCGCATGCCGGGTTGAAGAGGTCGCCCCGCTCGTACTGCCCATTAGTTACCACAAGGTACTTATAGCACGTTGAAGTAGCTGGTTACCAATGGATACTATTGCTGAACAAGTTGAGAATTCATCTTCCGGAGGGAACAGCATGAAGATCGCGGTCTATGGCGCAAGTGGCATGGTCGGTAGCCGGATCGTCGCTGAGGCGGCGGCTCGCGGGCACGAGGTCACCGGCGTGACGCGTTCCGGCGCCGAGCTTCCGGCCGGCGTACGGAGTGTGCAGGCCAGCGCGAACGACGTCGCGTCGGTCAAGGAGATCGTCGGCGACGCGGACGTGGTCGCCGTGGCGCTCGGCCCGAGCCGGACCGGTGGCGACCACCAGGAGTACCTCGACGCGATCGACAACCTGATCGCGGCGGTTCGCGGTACGGAGACCCGGCTGCTGGTCGTGGGTGGCGCCGGCGGCCTGACCATCAACGGTCAGCGGGTGCTCGACGGTCCGGACTTCCCGGCCGAGTACCGGCCGGAGTCGTTGACCGTCGCCAACGCGCTGGAGACGCTGCGCGGCACCGACGAGAGCGTGAACTGGACGATGCTGCACCCGCCGTTCGTGATCCAGCCGGGCGAGCGCACCGGCACCTTCCGCCTCGGCCTCGACGAGCCGGTCGGCTACGAGATCTCGTCCGAGGACTTCGCGATCGCGGTGCTCGACGAGTTCGAGAAGCCGGCGCACAACCGGAAGCGGTTCACGGTCGGCTACTGAGCCTTTCGCAGCGGGACCTGCTCGGGTGAGCAGGTCCCGCTGTCGTTTCAGTTGAAGGGATCGAGCGTCAGGTAGGCCTGCGCCGGGTTGCCGTCGTGGACGAGCGCCTCGTGGGCGCCGACGTCGTCGAAGGCGAATCCGTACGCCTTGCCGTCGACCATCTGCTCGTGGATCTTCTTCGAGTACTGGTTGGTGACGCTGTCCTGATAGAAGTTCGCGCTGCTCGGGTCGGGCTGGTTGGAGTTGATCAGCAGCGTCGACCGGTTGTAGCCCGCGCAGAGCGTGCGTGAGATCGGGCCGCGGACCAGATCGTTCGGTGCGTCGAGGAACTTGAAGCATCCGAAGACGCTGGCCGAGTCGGGCTTCTGGAACGACGTGACCGTCTGGCCGGCGCCGTTGGTGAAGTTCATCGTGTTGCCCGACACGCGGCCGTAGTACTTGGTGTTCGGCTGGTCGGTGAACGGCGTGACCGTCAGGGTCTGCGAGCTGTACTTCGACCAGACCCGGTTGATGTAGTCGTCCATCGCGTTCGCGGGCAGTCCGCCGGTCTCCACGCCGTACAAGGGGGCCAGGGCG
This sequence comes from Kribbella sp. NPDC005582, assembly GCF_040605415.1. Classification (NCBI taxonomy): domain Bacteria; kingdom Bacillati; phylum Actinomycetota; class Actinomycetes; order Propionibacteriales; family Kribbellaceae; genus Kribbella; species Kribbella sp. NPDC005582. Next base: position 511,710 of record NZ_JBEXCU010000001.1, on the reverse strand, counting down.
CGCAGGATCGAACCGTTCGGCGCGGTGTGGATCAGGCCGCTCCAGCCGCCGGGCTGGTTGCGAAGTGAGTTGAAGAAGGCGTTGTAGCCGCCGGGCTTGAGATGCCCGGTGCTCTTGACGGCTCCGCCACCGGACGGTTGCACGCCGACGGCGTACGGGATCGAGAACATGTCGACCTGAGTGCTGTTGATCCACAGGCCGGCGTCGTTCAGCGTGTACTCCGACGAGCTGAACAGGATGTTGCGGTTGGGGTCGGACGGGTTCTGGACCGCGGGCTGCACCAGGCCGCCGGTGGTCAGTTTGAAGACCAGCTTCTGCCCGTACGAGAACCAGACCCGGCCGGAGAACTTCGGCATCTGGATGGTGATCGACTGGCCGTTGGCCGGGCCGGCGATCGAGGCGTCCGGCGCCGGGGTCGGCGGGTTGCCGCCGGCCGGCCACGCGTGGAAGGCGCCCGACGCGTCGGCCCAGCCCTGCTGGCCGGTCGTCAGGTTCGTGCCGAGGTTGTAGATGTAGAGGGCGTCACCACGGCCCGAGTTGTTGCTGATCTTCAGCGGGATGGTCGCCGGTACGGCGGCCGCCGGCGTACCGCTGCCGGCGGTGAGTAGACCGGCCGCGGTCACCAGAGCCGCGACGATCGCCGGGAGATGGAGTCTTCTGCGCATATTTCCTCCTCAGAGGGGCGGGTGTCTGAGAGCGCTCTCATCGTCACGTGAATTCACCCCAAGCTGTCAACAGCTCACTGTTGTCGGATCTCCGCCAACTTGATCCAATAGCAGTGTGTGATCCATCGAACACACTGCGTCGTTTCAAGGTTTCCGCCCCTCCGCCGCTCCCCGACATGCGAGGTCGTACCAGGCAGGAGATCATCAGGCCTTGGGTCGACCAGATCTCAGTGAGGAAGGGAAGCAATGGCAGGCACGATCTGGATCCCCGGAGCCGAACGGCTGACGCCGTCCTCCCCCGGTGGCACCATCACCTCGAAAGCACCGCCCCGCGTGGTCTGGCACACCACCGAGGCCGACCCCGGTACGTCGACCGTCTGGTCCGCGATGGTCCGGGTTCTGCGCAACAAGTCCGCCGAACCGCAAGTGCTCTACGACCCGCTGACCGACCGGCTCGGGCAGTTCATGCCGCTGAACGTCAGCGGCCGGGCCCTGCGCAACGACGGCGCGACGCTGACGAACCGGGTCGGCCGCATCTGTATCCAGATCGAGGTGATCGGCCGCTCCGCCAAGCCGTTCACCGACTATTGGCGGCCGGGCAAGAACTTCCGCGCGTTCATGGCCGCGCTCCGGTCCTGGGGAATTCCCGAGACCTGGCCGGCCGGGCCGCCCCCGCGATTCATCGCCAGTCCGCCGCACAACGTGCCAGAGTCACCCCGCAGCCGGGTGGTCTGGCTGAACCGGGGCGGTCATTACGGTCACAGCCAGATCCCCGGGAACGATCACGGGGATCCAGGGGGCATCAGTACCACCGCATTGTTCGCCGCAGGCGGCACGACACCGAAGGAGCTGTTCACCGTGGGGCAGTACGAGAACCTGATGCAGCAGATCAAGAACGAGGGCGCCGCCACCCGCCAGGAGGTTCGCCGGACGGCGATCTGGTCGCTGCGGTACGGCATCCAGACCGAGGACGAGCGGGCCCGCGCGGACAAGGCGTTCGACGACGCGATCGAGGCCGGCAAGTCGCTCGCCGAGGCGATCGCGGCGGTGGCGGCCATCATGCGGCCGATCGACGCGGATCTCGAGTACCGCGCGCGCAAGAACGGATGATTCGAGCAGGGCTGTCGGGCGACACCGCGTAGGTGTTCGAAAACTGTCGGTGGCGTCCGGCACCATCTGTGACATGAGTGGCGCGACGGTATTACTGGTGCTGTTGTTCCTGGTGGTGGGCCTGCTGCTGGGAGCGGGATTCGGCGTGCTGTGGGTCCGTGGTCGCGACGGCGCTGCCTTGGCCCGGATCACGGCCGAGCGGGACGCGGCCGAGGATCGGGTCGTCGAGCTGACCCAGGAGCGGACGGCCGTCGGCCAGCAGATGGGCGGTCAGGCCGTGGTCAAGGAGGCCCTCGACCGGCTGCACGCCCAGCTGAATCAGCTGGAGCAGGGGCGGGCCGCGTGGCAGAGCCAGCTGCACCAACAGGTCAACGAGGTGCGGATGAGCGGCGAGGCGCTGCGTCGCGAGACGGCGTCATTGTCGACCGCACTCCGAAAACCTCAGGTCCGCGGCCGCTGGGGCGAGCTGCACCTGCGCCGGACGGTCGAGCTCGCCGGGATGGTCGCGCACTGCGACTTCACCGAGCAGACGACCACCTCGGGCGAGGACGGGCTGCTGCGGCCGGACCTCGTTGTACGGCTGGCTGAGGGCAAGAATCTGGTGGTCGACTCCAAGGTGCCGCTGGCGGCGTTCCTGGAGGCGGCCGAGTCCGATGACCCGGACTTCCAGGAGGACCGGTTGCGGGCGCATGCCCGGCATCTGCGCATCCACGTCGACCAGCTCTCCGCGAAGGCGTACTGGACGCGGTTGTCGCCGACACCGGAGTTCGTGATCCTGTTCGTGCCGGGGGAGTCGTTCCTCTCCGCCGCGCTCGATGTCGAGCCGTCGCTGCTGGAGTATGCGGCCGAGCGCCGGGTGATCCTGGCGACGCCGACCACGCTGATCGCGACGCTCCGAGCCGCGGCGTACGCGTGGAACCAGTCGGCGCTGACCGAGTCCGCACAGCAGGTCTTCGAGCTCGGCCGCGAGTTGTACGACCGGTTGTCGGTGATGGGAGACCACCTTGGCCGGGTCGGTCGCTCTTTGAGCTCGGCCGTCGAGGCCTACAACGGCACGGTCGGTTCGTTCGAGCGGCGCGTCTTCATCACTGCTCGCAAGCTGCGCGACCTGCATGTCACCGAGGCCGAGCTCACTGCGATGGAATCGATCGAGGCTTCGGTTCGTCCCCTCACAGCACCGGAGTTCCTGGTCGCTGACGACCAGGAACCCATTCGGCGTTGGCCGCTCCCGGATACTCCGCAGCATCCGCCGTTGGCCCCGCCCCAGGCCGGCTGACCCGGCCGGCTGACTCAGCGCTGCTTGCAGTCCATCGCCAGGAACGAGTAGCCCTTGGCCGCCAGCAACGTGAGCGCCTTGTCGAGCGCGGCCACGGTCTGAGCGCGGTCCCCACCACCGTCATGCATCAGGATGATGTTGTGGTTGTGCGCGTAGGTCATGATGTTCTGCACGATCGCGTTGGTGCCCGGACGGGCCCAGTCCCGCGGGTCGACGTCCCAGAGCACCTGGACCATGCCGGCCGCCTTGATGTCCGCGCGCACCTTCGGGTTGCTCGCGCCGTACGGCGGGCGGAAGCAGGTCGACTTCGGTCCGTCGAAGATCTGCCGGTGCCGCTCGGCCGCCGAGATCGCGGTCAGCTGCGGGTGCGAGATCGAGTGACTGCCGATGGTGTTGCCTGCGGCAAGTACTTGCTCACGCAGTCCGGGATGCGCGGCCTGCATGTTGCCGAGCTCGAAGAAGGTCGCGTGCGCGTTGTGCTTGGCCAGCACCTGCAGGATCTTCGGCGTCCAGTACGGGTCGGGGCCGTCGTCGAAGCTGAAGAAGAGCACCTTCTTGTTCTTGCCCTTGACCAGGTTCGCGGTCGGGTCGCCGGCCGGCTTACCCGGTGTCGACGGCGGGTTGTCCGGCGTCTGAGTCGCCTGACCTGACGGCTCGCTGGCCGGTGCGTTGTTCGGCGGCGGCGGTGACGTCTGCGTGGTCGCGGCGGCCGGATGTGGCTGACGTTCGTGTCCCAGCGCCAGGACCACTAACGCACCGGCGACGATGACCAGCGCCACCCCGGTTGCGATGAATGCGGCGAACTTTCGGGACATGATGCTCCCTTGTCTTCAGGCGGATGTTCCCCAGTCGCTCCCGCTCAAGGAGCCTCACACTCAGAAGACGCCTGAACCTCTGCTGTGGTTGGCATCATCGTGTTGCGGTGAGGTCTCAGCGGCTTCACCACGGTGGCCGGCGTACCGCGGTGATACAGCCTGCCCTCGAGTGCCTTCGCGCTCGCGACCAGTACGAAGCTCATGCTCACCAGCAACGCCCACGCCCCGAACTTCGCCGGATGGACCAGTCGCCACACGCTGACCTGGTCGGGGTAGTTCCACGCGTCCAGGAAGGTGCCGAAGTTCTCCGCGATCCACAAGAAGAAGCCGATCAGTACGAACGACAGCGCGAGCGGCATCCGATAACGCCGTACGCCGACGCTGAAGAACACCCACGTACGCCGCAGGAACCAGAGCAGTGTCAGCGCGATCGGGATCCGCAGATCGGGGATCCAGTGATGCGTGAAGAAGTTCGCATAGATCAGTACGGCGAGGATCGTCGTCGCGATCGGGCGGTAGCCACTGACCCGCAGGTCGAACCGTCGCCACGCCTGACAGATGTAGCTGCCGACCGCGGCGTACATGAAACCGGCGAACAGCGGTACGCCGCCGAACTTCGTGACCGCATCCCCGGGGTACTGCCAGGAGCCGATCCGGACCTTGAAGAGTTCCAGCCCGAGGCCGACCAGGTGGAAGCCGAAGATGACCGCGACCTCGCGCCAGGTCTCCAGGCGGACCACCCAGAACAGCAGTGTCAGCGTCAGGCAGTAGATGAGCAGGGCGTCGTACCGGGCGATCGGGAGGTCGACGTACTTGGAGATCGCGAGGCCGGCGAAGAGGAACGCCGGGAAGAGGCACGAGACCAGTTCCAGCAGGCCGAAGCGCAGGAACTGCAGGCAACCGAACACGAAGCGTGAACGACTGGGGGCGAGATCTCTCCAAGTGGTCACAGACTGGAGACGTCGCTTGCCCTCGGGTGGTTCGACCGGATACCTATCGAGATTCGATGGGAGGAGCCGCGATGGAACCGAAAGTGGTCTACGAGACGGATCGGTTGGTCGTGCGCGACTGGACGTCGACCGACGGTGACCGGGTCTTCGACATCTACCGGCGCTGGGAGGTCTCGCGCTGGCTCGGCGCCGACCCCAAGGTGATGGCCGACCGCGACACCGCGAACCGTGTGATCGACCGCTGGAACGAGCGGAACAAGGATCCGCTCTACGGGATCTGGGCCGTCCAGGAGCGAGCGACCGGCACCGTCGCCGGGACCGTGCTGCTGGTGCCGCTCCCCGATCCCTCCGACGGGACCGCGGCGCAAGGCGAGGTAGAGGTCGGTTGGCACTTCCATCCCGACGCCTGGGGCCGCGGCCTGGCCACGGAGGCGGCCCGCGGTGCGATCGAGCACGGTTTCAAGGCCGGCCTGCCGCAGATCTACGCGGTCGTCCGCCCCGACAACGCCGCCTCGCTCGCCGTCTGCCGCCGCCTCGGCATGCGTTCCCTGGGCCGTACGTCGCGCTGGTACGGCGCCGAGCTGGAGTCCTTCCTGATCTGAATTGGGGTCAAGGCGGTGCGGCCGCGTAGTCTTGACGCCCGTGGCACTCACCATCGGAATCGTCGGGCTCCCCAATGCGGGCAAGTCCACGCTCTTCAACGCGCTGACCAAGAACAACGTGCTCGCGGCGAACTACCCGTTCGCGACGATCGAGCCGAACGTCGGGGTCGTCGGCGTACCGGACGCACGGCTGGACAAACTCGCCGAGCTCTACAACTCCGCGAAGGTGATCCCGGCCACCGTCCAGTTCGTCGACATCGCCGGTATCGTCCGCGGCGCCTCGGAGGGTGAGGGCCTGGGCAACAAGTTCCTCAGCCACATCCGCGAGTCCGACGCGATCTGCCAGGTCACCCGGGTCTTCCGCGACGACGACGTCACCCACGTCGACGGCAAGGTGTCGCCGGCCGACGACATCTCGACGATCCAGACCGAGCTGATCCTCGCCGACCTGCAGACCGTCGAGAAGGCGATCCCGCGCCTGGAGAAGGAGACCCGCCTCAAGAAGGAGGCCGCGGTCACCCTCGAAGCCGTCCGGGTCGCCCAGAAGCACCTCGAGGCCGGTACGCCGATCATCGCCACCGACGTCGACCGCGACGCCATCCGCGAACTCATGCTGATGACCGCGAAGCCCTACCTGTTCGTCTTCAACTGCGACGCCGACGAGCTCGCCGACGAGCCGCTCAAGCAGCAGATGCGCGACCTGGTCGCCCCCGCCGAAGCCATCTTCCTCGACGCCAAGTTCGAGGCCGAGCTCGTCGAACTCGGCGACGAGGACGAAGCCCGCGAGATGCTCGCCGAGATGGGCATCGAAGAGCCCGGCCTCGACGTCCTCGCCCGCGTAGGCTTCGACACCCTCGGCCTCCAGACCTACCTCACCGCCGGCCCCAAAGAAGCCCGCGCCTGGACCATCAAGCGCGGCGCCACCGCCCCCGAAGCCGCCGGCGTCATCCACACCGACTTCCAGCGCGGCTTCATCAAGGCCGAGATCGTCTCCTACGCCGACCTCATCGAGACCGGCTCCCTGGTCAAGGCCCGCTCCGTCGGCAAGGTCCGCATGGAAGGCAAGGACTACATCATGCAAGACGGCGACGTAGTCGAGTTCCGCTTCAACGTCTGACGACCGCCTCCGGCGTTCAAAGGACACCGCCTCCGGCGGCGCCTGTTTCTTTGGCGCCTCCGGCGCGAGCACGCCACGCGGCCTTGAGCCAGGCCTAGCTAGGCGACAACCGGCCGCTTCGGTGATCGGCTCCGACCGTCGACCCCCGACGGACGTCTTCGTCGGTTCGTCCCAGTGTCTTCGTTCGTAGACACTTGCTTCTTGTCTTCGTTCGTGGACAGAGGCACACTGTCTATGAACGAGGACAACGGAGGGAGGGGGCGAATGCGTGATATTACGATCGCAGACTGGAACAAGTTCGGGGCGACGATCAAGGCCGAGCGTGCACGGCTGGCGCTGAGTCAGCATGAGTTGGCGACCCGGGCCGGGGTCTCTCGTTCCTGGCTGGCGAAGCTTGAAGCAGGTCACCGTGGAGCAGAGTTCGAACAGATTCTTCGTCTGCTCGACGCTCTCGGCTTGTCGCTGGTTCTCCGTTCTGGTGCGACTGCGCCTGCCGCGGACGAGCCGAGGGCTACAGCTCATCGTGTCGGCCAGGATTTCGACGCGCTGCGAGAGTTGATGGACAAACGCCAGCACAGCGCGGAGATCCGCCGACGCGCGTGGTCCGCCAGCAGGATCAAGCCAGCGCGATCCGATCATGGCTGAGCGCTTGGCCGTCCTGCTGTACGGACAGGTTGTCGGCCGGTTGGAGCGGATGGCGAGCGGAGACCTTCCGACGTTCAGTTATGACGGCGCGTATGCGGCGTCCGGTGGGGTGCCGCTCTCGTTGCGACTCCCGATCGCGCTGACCACCTATTCGGAGCAACGAGTCGAGCCCTACCTGCGTGGGCTTCTTCCGGAGAACAGAGAAACGCTCACGCGATGGGCTGACCGGCTCGGTGCAGTGCCGGACGACATCTTCGCGATTCTGGCCGAGATGGGATGGGAATGTCCTGGCGCGGTGCAGTTCTGTCGTCCGGACGAGATTGACGACCTGCTGAGCCGGAACGGTGAGTACAAGCCGGTCAGCGATACCGACATCGCTGAGCGCTTGCGTGAACTCGTCGACGAGCCCGCCTCGTGGAGCATGCCCGGCGAGCACTGGTCGTTGGGAGGACAGCAGGAGAAGTTCGCCCTCACACTGCTCGCCGGTCAATGGCACGAGGCGCACGGATCCGCTGCGACGACACACATCATCAAGCCCGGTATCAAGGCGCTGCATCACCAAGCGCTTGTCGAACACCTCACGATGGCCGCAGCATCTGACCTCGGAGTCGACGTTGCGACAAGCCGCATCGCTCAGTTCGATGACCAGTGGGCCTTGGTGGTCGAGCGCTTCGATCGCATCGTCGGACGTGACGGTTCAGTCGTGCGCGTCCATCAAGAGGACTTCTGTCAGGCGCTTGGCCGGCTTCCTGAAATGAAGTACGAGTCCCGTGGTGGTCCCCGGCTCACCGATATGGCGGGTGCCGTCAGGAAGTGGTCATCAGAGCGAGACGACGATTTGATGGCACTCGCTGACTTCGCGGCTGTCAATCTCGTCGCAGGCGCACCTGATGGACACTCGAAGAACATCTCGCTTCTCTTGGCTCCTGATGGCCGCCGTCGGATAGCACCCCTCTACGACCTCGCCACAGGCCTCAGTTACGACCGAGGATCGGTCGAACGAAGCGTCGCGCTCTCCGTCGGAGGCGAGCGGATCTTCAGTCGGATAAGGCGTAAGCAGTGGGAGAAGGCCGCTGGCACTGTGGGACTGGAAGCCGACCTGGTGATCGGCCGCGTCCGCGGGCTGGCCGATCAGTACCCGGATGCCTTCGAGCGTGCGGTAGCCCAGGCTCAGGGCATCCCAGGAGCGGACGAGATTGGCGCCCGGACCCTGCCTGCGTTGCGGGAACACTGCAAACGCCTCGTCCAGCAATTGGCTTGAGAGCTACATCATCTTTGCTCCCAGGGCAGGTAGTTCGTTGCCAGCGGCTGGGTGCTCTGTGAGCATGGCGGGCGTGGACGACCTCTCTACCCCTGCCCATGCCGCGGATATCTCGCGTTCGAAGAGCCAGTCGGGTCTCGAGATGCCGATTCGCTTTCGGTTTGGGCTTCACCCGCTGGCGAAGGTTGGGCTGTGGGGCGGCGACAAGCCGACTCTGCATTGGTTCGGCCTCACTGACGGCTGGTACTGGATCGAGCTGGGGGATGTTCGCCTGCTGAGGTTCGCGGCTGACTACGACATTCCCTACGTCGACTATTACGTCGTACGGCTTTGGGAGGATCTGCTGACGCTCCTACCCGCAGCACTCGAGGAAGTGCCGCCCGATCTGATCGACTTCCTCGAATCCGACGGCCGCGAATGGTGCGACGTCGAGTCCGAAGCAGCCGAGGCCGCCATCGATTGTTGGTCCGATCGCAGCCTGAACTTCAGCTACCTCCGCGAATCGCCAAGCCTCCGCTGCTGGCGAAACGGCGACGACATCACCATTGACTGGAACGCACCCGCCAACTTCGCCGAGCCCCGGACCCTGCGAACCACAGTCACCGTCACCGACTTCGTCACCGCCATCGACGAACTGCACACCGCGTTGATGGCTGCCATGGAAACCCGCATCACCGAAGTCGAAGCCTCCCCACGCCCAGGCGTCGACCTCGACCTCCCCAATCTCCACCGCGAACAGCAAGACCGCGCCCAGTGGCTGACCCGCGCCCGTTCTCGCATCCGCACCACCGACTGGACTGCCGTACGAACCGGAGCCACCCAACTACAACCGAGACGTTGATCCGCGACGCGACCAGGGCGAGTTCCGCTTCGACGTCTAAAGAGGCATCGCCTCCGGCGGTGCCTGCTCTTCTGGCGCCTCCGGCGCGGACGGGCGGGGTGGTCGCACTCGCGGCCGGACAGGGTGACTGCCGGCCGCGGCACTAACTGTCTGTGCAGTGAGCCGTGACGAGCTCTTCGGGTGTCGGTGGTTCGGGTATGGACAACCGCGGCGAGCCGTGGGAAGGATGTGCGAGGTGAGCGATGAAAAAGCGGTCGTGCCGGACAAACCCTCGGCAGTGGTCGCGGGCGGTGAAGGCCGCCAGAAGGACGAAGCGGATGGGCTGAGCGTCAACTCTGTGCTGGAAGAGCAGGACGCGGAGGCTGAGCAATTCGCTGTGGCGTTCCTGAAGAAGGTCGTCCGGCTGCGAGGTGTACGCGTCGACCGGAGTCAGTTCCTTAGGGCAGAACTGCACAAGCAAGGCGTTGCCTCTGCTGCGATAGATCGGGCTGTCGATGAGAATCCGGCGGCAGCAGGTATTCCGCTGGCGCTGCTCGACGACATCGCCAGAAGTGTTGTCGAGTTCGAGACCAGGAAATCCACGGCCTTGTCATTCGCGGCCGGCCTGCCTGGTGGATTTGCCATGGTCGGCACGGTGCCTGCGGACATCACCCAATTCTATGTTCACGCTTTCCGGGTTATGCAGAAGCTTGCCTACCTCTACGGCTGGCAGTCGTTCCTGGACGACATCGATGAGGTGGACGACGAGTCCCTGGGCATACTCGCGGCGTTTCTCGGCATCATGATGGGCGTCGGCGGCGCATCGGTCTCCCTGAGTCTCTTCGCGGCTCAAGTTGCCCGTCCAGCCGTTCAGAAGAAGATCGCCGGCGTGGCCCTGACCAAGACCGCGTGGTACCTCCCGATGAAGCAGATCCTGCGCGTGGTGGGGATTCACGTGACCAAGCAGAGCTTCGCCAGGAGTGTCAGCAAGGTCGTTCCGGTGGTTGGTGGCGTGGTGTCGGGCGGACTCACATTCGTCACCCTTCGCGCTCAGTCGAAGCGGCTGATGGAGCATCTCAGGGAACTCCCGCCGCCGAATGTCGACGCAGAGGTCTACCTGGCCGCGGTGCAGCGAGCCGATGAGCTGGGCTCGATGAAGACCAAGAGCGCAGGGGATGCGATGGTTGGGGCAGCGGGCGCTGTCGGCTCCAACATTGCTGGATTGTTCAAGTCGAAGAAGTCTGACAAGTAACACGCATCCCGGCAGTGTCAGAGCTCGTTTCCGTACCCGGAGTCGTCGACGAGGCCGGTGATGAAGGCGGCGAAGGTCGGGGCGAGGTTGGTGATTCGGTAGTCGACTTCCTGGTCGACGTGGACGACGCGGGGCTCGCCGGGGGAGCGGTAGTCGAGGGCGATCATGTCGTGGCCGGCGGAGGGGCAGTCCGCGAAGTAGATGCCGATGTCGGGATAGCCCCATTCGTCGACCCAGAATTTGCTTTTGAGGCTGCCGCACAGGCTCTCGTCGGCGGTTCGGCCGATGGCGAAGATGGACGTCACCCCTACGTGATCCTCGGCCCATGAGGTGGGTGACTCGACCGGGTGCGAGGTCCGCGCCAGGTACCCACCGTTGTGCAGGCGCGCCAGTTCGACGTACGCGGCCGGTAACTGCACTCCCAGCTCAGCCTCCACAGAAGCCACCAATGCGTGATCCACCGGCGGCTCGAATGCCTGCTTGTCCTCGAAAAGCCAGCTGGCTCAAGCACACCTCGAGATTAGTGCCCGAACACGGACTGTCGGTGGCGTGGGTCAGGATGGGCGTATGGCGGAATCGACGAGTACCGCGGGGGAGCGGCTCCAGTATGCGGCGCGGGACGCGGTGGAGCACTCCTACGACCTGGTGGTCGGTGGCTGATGGAAACGACGTTGCCGTTGTTCGAGGATGAACCGCATCGGCCGTTGGCTGATCGGATGCGGCCGACGGAGCTGGATCAGGTTGTCGGGCAGGAGCATCTGCTTGCGCCGGAGGCTCCGTTGGGGCGGATGGTTGCTCAGCAGCGGTTGGTCTCTGCGGTTCTGTGGGGGCCGCCTGGAGTTGGTAAGACGACGATCGCGCGGTTGCTTGCCGATCGGAGCAATCTTCACTTCGAGCCTGTTTCGGCGACTTTCGCGGGGGTGGCCGATCTGCGGAAGGTGTTCGCTGCGGCGCAGCAGCGGCGTACGGTCGGGCAGGGCACGTTGTTGTTCGTCGACGAGATCCATCGGTTCAATCGTGCTCAGCAGGACAGCTTCCTGCCGTACGTCGAGGACGGCACGATCGTGCTGGTCGGGGCAACGACGGAGAACCCGAGTTTCGAGCTCAACGGCGCTCTTTTGTCCCGCACGCAGGTCTTCGTGCTCAGGCGGCTCGACGAGGCCGCACGGCACGCCTTGACCGCGATGGCGGACGGCGACGGGCGGTACCTGCTCAACATGGTTGAGCAACTCCAGGCCCTGCCTGCCGACGAGCAGCCGCTGGACACGACCGCGCTCACCCGGCTCGTTCAGCAACGTGCGCCGTTGTACGACAAGGCGCAGGAGGGCCACTACAACCTGATTTCCGCGCTGCACAAGTCGATGCGCGGCTCGGATCCGGACGCGTCGCTGTACTGGCTCGCCCGCATGCTCGACGGTGGTGAGGACCCGCTGTTCGTGGCGCGTCGTCTCGTCCGCTTCGCCAACGAAGACATTGGGATGGCCGACCCGCACGCCGTACAGCAGGCTCTCGCGGCGTGGGATGTCTACGAGCGACTGGGGTCTCCCGAGGGCGAGTTGGCGATCGCGCAGGCTGTCGTTTATCTCGCGACTGCGCCCAAGTCGATCGCGGTCTACCGCGGCTTCGGCGCCGCGCACAAGTCCGCCAAGCGCACCGGCTCCCTGATGCCGCCGGCCCACATCCTGAATGCCCCGACCCGGCTGATGAAGGAACTCGGCTACGGCAAGGACTACCAGTACGACCCCGACACCACCGACGGCTTCTCCGGTGCCGACTACTTCCCCGACGACATGGACCGCGAGGCCTACTACCAGCCCACCCGCAACGGCTACGAGTCCCAGATCACCGAGCGGCTTCGCCAGTGGGCCGCCTTGCGGGCCGGCAAGTGACCGTTCTGAAGGCTGGCTGAAGCTTCCCGGCCACACTCAAGGCATCGGTTCTTTCGGAGGTTGGGGGAGACATGTCGGAGTCGTACTGGAAGTTCTGCTATTACGGGCCGGACGGCGAAAAGGTGTGTGACGAGCTGTACGCCGACCTGGATCCTCAGGTCGATGAGGTGCTGAAGGGAAAGCTCAAGGAGCTGGGCGGACTGCAGGAAGCTGTCGGGCAGGTGACGGATTCGGTCCTACAGGTAAGGCTTTTCGAGGTCTTGGATGAGGCGGCCACGCGGCTGAACCTTGCCCTGCCAGAGGGGTTCGAACTCAGCCGCGCCGACATCGCCTCCTTCGCGAACCAAGAGGAGTTCTTCGGCGTACCGGGTGTGGTCGGCATGACACATGTCGATGCGTTCAACACCTTGCGCGCCGCGGGATACGGCGTGAAGACCGTCTGGGAATGGACGAGCTCCGCCGACGAGGGCACGGTCACCGACCAGAGTCCCACCGGCGGTTCCTTCAACCTTCCGCCGACGGTGGTGAACATCTTCGTCCGCACGCTGCCGCCCGAGCCGGTGATCCCCGACAAGCCGGTGTTCCTACCCGAGTAGCGGGCGGTCCGCCTGGTGGAGGGTGGCGAGGCTCGCGGCTGCTTCGCGGATCGCGGTGACCAGGTCGGGCGGGGAGAGGGCTATGGCGTTACCGGCCTGAGCCAAGACGGTGGCGGTGGCTTCGGGGAGAGACTCCAGGTCGGTGTGGAGGATCCACCAGCCGGGCTCTGCGGCGGGGTGGATGGGGGTGGTGGGGCGGAAGCGGCGGAGGGAGTCGTCGTGGACGCGGAGGACGATCGGGTACGACGAGTGGGTGGCTCGGAAGGCGGCTTGGGACTGGGACCAGTGGGTGGCGAGGTCGAAGTCGGGTGGGCGGGTGAAGGTGGTGGGCAGGAGGGCGGCTGAGGTGAGTCGGCTGAGGCGGTAGGTGCGGAGGTGGCCGGCGGGGCGGGCGGCTACGACGTACCAGGTGCGGGCTTTGGCGACCAGGCCCAAGGGGGCGATGGTGAAGGGGGTCGTGCCGTCGGCGTAGGTGATGGAGAGGTGGCGTTCCTCCCAGAGGGCTTGGCGGCAGAGGTCCAGCCAGCGGGGCGTCTCGCGGCGGTCGTCCCAGTTGGCGTGGTCGATGAGGAGGCGCTGGCGGGCGTACTCGGCGTCGCGGCGGGAGGCGTCGGGGAGGGTGGCGATCAGTTTGAGGACGGCTTGGTCGGAGGAGGCGTCGAGGCCGAGGTCGGCGAGGACGTGGGCGGTGGCGCCGACGAAGACGGACATGACCTCCGACGGGGTGAGGCCGGTGAGGCGGCTGCGGTAGTCGGGGAGCAGGGACCAGCCGCCGCCGCGGCCGCGGGTGGCGTACACGGGGACGCCGGCCAGGCTGAGGGCGTCGAGATCGCGCTGGACCGTGCGGTGCGATACGTCGAGGGCGGCGGCCAGTTCGGCGACGGTGCAGCGGCCGCGGGTTTGCAGCTGCAGCAGGAGTCGGAGGAGCCGCTCGGCGCGCATGCGAGCAACTATGCCAGCTAAATAAGACATCAATTGGGAGGTTTTGTTTCTACGGTCGCGGGATGACTGTTGTCGAAGTGGATGAGCTCGCCATGTCCTATCGAGCTCCGGTGCGCAAAGGCGGGCTGCGGGCGGCGCTGGGTTCCCTCGTACGCCGCGAGTACAAGACGGTGCAGGCGCTCGACCAGGTGTCCTTCACGATCGAGCAGGGCGAGGTGGTCGGCTTCATCGGACCGAACGGCGCCGGCAAGACGACCACGATGAAGATCCTGTCCGGCATCCTGCACCCGACCGCCGGCCGGGTGAGCGTGCTCGGCGACACTCCGTGGCAGCGGCGGTCGGCGTTCCTGAAGCGGATCGCGTTCGTCCGCGGGAGTCAGCCGGTCGGCGGTTCGCAGGAGCTGACGGTGATGGACAGCCTCGAGTACCAACGCCTCCTGTACGACGTCGCGCGCCCCGACTTCCGCCGTACCCTCGACGAGCTCCAGGACCTGCTCGACCTCCAACTGGATCGACAGCTGCGGGCGCTCAGTTTGGGCGAGCGGATGCGGGTCGGCCTGGCGATGGCGCTGATCTACCGGCCGGAGGTCCTGTTCCTCGACGAGCCGTCGATCGGGCTCGACGTCACCGCGGGCGGTCAGATCCGCGAGTTCATCGCCGAGTACGTCCGCACGACGGGTGCGACTGTGCTGCTGACCAGCCACTACATGGCGGACGTCGCGTCGCTGTGTCCGCGGCTGATCCTCATCGACCACGGCGAACTCGCGTACGACGGTCCGCTCGCCGAACTGTCCGCCCGGCTCTCGCCGTACAAGCTGATCCGGATCACCACGCGGGACGGCGTACGGGACCTGCGGGTGCCGCGGGACGAGGTCGCGCAGACGACGGCCGAGTTGCTGCAGGCCGAAGATGTGATCGACCTGGCCGTCGAGGAGCCGCCGCTGGAGAAGGTCATCGACCAGGCGTACCGGGAAGGCGTGTGATGAGAACGCTGACCCTGCTCACGTTTCGCATCCGCCAGCAGGTGCTCGAGTGGTCCGGCGCCTGGTGGTTCCTGCTGACGCTCGTGGTCCAGGCGGTGATAGGTCCGCTGATCGGCCTGTTCATCTGGTCCGCGGTCTACCCGGACGATCCCTCGATCAAGAAGTACTACGTCGCGATCATCCTGGTCACGCTGATGACCGAGTCGTTCGAGCAGCACACCTTCTCCAACCGCGTGTACGACGGCACCCTCAGCCACGACCTGCTGCGCCCGCAACCGGTCGTGCTCGGTGTCATCGGGGAGAACCTCGCGATCCGCGGCTGGCTGACGTTGCTCGGGGCACCCATCGTGCTGGCGACCGCGTTCGCGATGGGCACCACCTTCGCCTGGCGGTCCGTGCTGCTGGCACTGCCCGGGATCGCGCTGGCCGCTGTACTGATCTTCCTGTTCACGTTCCTGCTCTCGCTGACCGCGTTCTGGACCGATCGGGTGCACTCGGTCGTCGGCTTCGGGCACCAGTTCAGCTTCCTGCTCGGCGGTACGGCGGCTCCGATCGCGCTCCTGCCCGACGGCTGGGCCCGGGTCGCCGAAGTACTGCCCTTCTACGGCATGCACGGGCTCCCGGCCGAGATCGCCTCCGGCAGCCGGTACGGCGGTTCGCTCGGTTATCAACTCGGTTGGGTGGTGATCCTGATGGTGGCGGTCGCGTACGTCTGGCGAGCCGGCGTCCGGCGGTACACGGCGGTGGGCTCGTGAAGCTTCTTCGTCTGCTCGGAGCGTCCTTCTCGATGTCGTTGCGCCGCAGCGTCGCGTTCCGGGTCAACCTGCTCTTCGACGTCATCATGGCCTTCACCGGACTCGGTACGACGATCGCCGCCGTACTGATCGTGTTCACCCGGACCGACACGGTGGGCGGCTGGTCGAAGGCGGAGTTCCTGGTGCTGATCGGGACCTACGAACTGATCACCGGCCTCCGCTCAACGTTCATCGATCCGAATTTGTCGTGGTTCCCGGACAACGGGATCCGCAACGGCAAACTGGACGCCTATCTGCTGCAGCCGGCGCCCAGTCTCTTCCTCGCCAGCCTGTCGCTGTCCTCGCCGCTCGCGCTGATCGAGTGCGTGCTCGGCGCCTCGGTGCTGGGCTGGGGGATCACCGCCGCGCCAGAAGCTCCCAGTGCAGCCGGCGTGCTGAGTTGGTTGCTGTTGCTGTGCGCGGGTCTGGTGGTGACCTGGGCGTTGAGCGTGCTGCTGGCCTGCCTGGCGTTCTGGGCGCCGAAGCTGCAGCTCGATGTCTTCTACGATTCCGCCTGGCAGCTCGGCCGCTATCCGACGGACGTGTTCGCGCGACCGATCCGCTTCGTGTTGACGTATGTCTTTCCGTTGGCGCTGATCGCCGCCGTACCGTCGTCGGCCTTGCTCAACGGAGCGCAGTTCGGCCAGCTGGCGGCCGGGCTGTTGGCGGCTGCGGTGGCAGGTGGGTTGGCTGCGCTGGCCTGGCGGGCGGGGCTTCGTCGATATACAGGTGCGACCTCGTAGCGCTCCTGGGTAGCGTGCGTGGATATGGCTGACGACTTGTTTGCGGTCCCGCGGCTGGCGGCGGTGTACGACGCGTTGGAGCCGGCGACCCGCGACGACCTGGAACCCTACGCGGCGATGGTGGTCGAGTTCGGCGCCGAACGGGTGCTGGACGTGGGCTGCGGGACCGGAGAGCTGGCCTGCCTGCTGGCCGGGCGCGGCGTCGAGGTGATCGGTGTCGACCCGGCAGCTGCCTCACTGGAGGTTGCCAAAGGCAAGGAGTTCGCGGATCGGGTGCGCTGGATACACGGCGACGGGACCACGCTGCCGCCGCTGCAGGTCGACCTGGCCGTGATGACGGGGAACGTGGCCCAGGTCTTCCTGACCGAGGAGGAGTGGTCGGCGACGGTGGCCGGGATCCGGGCGGCACTGAAGCCGGGTGGGCGGTTCGTCTTCGAGACGCGCGATCCGGCATACCGGGCGTGGGAGGAGTGGGCGGAGTGGACGCGCGAGAGCACCTACCGGGAGGTGCTGCTGCCCAGCGGAGAGACGGTCGCGCACTGGGGCGAGCTCACCCGGGTCGAGCTGCCGTATGTCAGCTTCCGTGGGACCTACGTGTTCAGCTCCGACGGTGCCGTTCTCACGTCGGACTCGACGCTGTGGTTCCGCGAGCGGGACGAGGTGTCGCTGGACGGGTTCGAGGTCGAGGAAGTACGCGAGGCGCCGGATCGGCCGGGCAAGGAGTTCGTGTTCGTCAGCAGGGCCGTCAAGGTGTGATGGGCCGTTCGCGACATCACCGGGTTGGTCTCGACGTAGTACCAGAGGCAGCCGATGGCTTGCGCGAACGCCCAGCCCATCCCGCGCCGCCACTGCGCGTCGTCGCTGCCGAGCGCCGTACGGAAGGCTTCGCGGGCGACCGGATCCAGCAGGTTCCAGGCCGGTTGCAGGTCCATCGCGGGGTCGGAGACGGTGAACGTGCCGACGTCGATCACACCCGCGAGGCGGCCGTCCGCGGCGAGCAGGTTGCCCGGCATCAGGTCGCGATGCGTCCACACGTCGGGTTCGGTCCGCGGCGTTTCGCGCAGCTCGGCCCACAAGCGTGCCAGCGCGTCGACGTCGATCATTCCGCGACTGCGCTCGAGCCCGTCGGCGACGTACTCGTCCTGTGAAGTCAGTACGCCGCCCCGCCAGGTGCCGGTGAACACGCGACCCTCGGTCGGCTCCGCGCGGAGTGCGAGGACGAAGCGCGCCAGGTCCTCGGCGAAGTCAGTCGAGCCGGCGACATCCGCGTCGTACGCCGTCCTGCCGTCGAGCCAGGTGTAGACCGACCAGGGGAGTGGGTAGCCGACGCCGGGCTCGCCGAGGGCGATCGGCCGTGGAGTCGGGTACGGCGAGATCGCGTGCAACCGCCGAGCCGCCTCAGCCTCGTCGGTGAGCTCCTGGCGGACCCGCGCGGGGTCGCCGGGCTGGAGCGGAAACCGCGCGACGAAGGCGTCCCCGATACGG
Source organism: Kribbella sp. NPDC005582 (assembly GCF_040605415.1). NCBI lineage: Bacteria > Bacillati > Actinomycetota > Actinomycetes > Propionibacteriales > Kribbellaceae > Kribbella > Kribbella sp. NPDC005582. The sequence continues at coordinate 493,765 of NZ_JBEXCU010000001.1, read as the reverse complement.
AAGAGGGCGTTCACCGTGCCGTGCGAGGGGACTGCGCGAACGGTCCAGTCGGCCCACTCGGGGAACTGATTCCGGAGCAGCTGCTGAACGAGCGGGACGGTGAGCTCGAGCTGGCCGGCGTGCATCAGGTGGTGGCCAGTGGGCGGGCGCGCTCGGTGGCGAGGCGGATCGCGAAGACGGCCAGCGCCGTACCGGTCAGGTAGCGGTGAATCCGCATCCAGGTCGGCCGTCGGGTCAGGAAGACGGCGATCGAGCCGGCGGTGATGATGAAGACGGCGTTCATTGCGACGCCGACGACGAGCTGGGTCAGGCCGAGGACCAGGCTCTGCAGACCGAGCTGCCCGCGGCCCGGGTCCAGGAACTGCGGGAGCAGGGAGATGTAGAGGATCGCGATCTTCGGGTTCAGCAGGCAGGTGAGCAGGCCCATCCCGAACAGCTTGCGGGGGCTGTCCGGCGCGAGCTCCTGGGTGGCGAAGACGGAACTGCCGCCCGGGCGGAGCGCGTTCCAGGCGAGCCACAGCAGGTAGGCCGCGCCGGCGAACTTCAGCACCAGGTAGATCTCCGGCACCAGCGCGAACAGCGTCGCCAGTCCGGCGCTTGCCGCCAGCAAGTACACGAGGAAGCCGACGCCCACCCCGGCGAGCGAGGTCAGCCCGGCCCGGCGGCCCTGCGTGATCGAGCGGGAGATCAGATAGATCATGTTCGGACCGGGCAGCACCACCAGCCCGAGCTCCACCAGCGCGATTCCGAGTAACGCCTCACCACCGACTGGCATCTCCAGCTCCCTTCCACGTCACCGAAAACCTAACAGTGCCGGGGACCGGGGCCGCGGGGTTTTTCGCGGGCTGGGATACCTTGCGGGAATGGGCGAGCAGGAGTGCATGCGGTGCGGCAAACCGGTCGAGGGGAGCCGGGAGGACTACGAGCTCTTCGAGCGCATGCACTGGGACTGCTTCCACTTCGCCTACGAACACGACCTGTACGGCGAGGTCCCCGAGGACACCGATTGCGGTCAGCCGGGATGTCCGGCGGCGGTTTGACCGTATTCCGGTCGCTTGGAGTCCTCGTCCTCGGATAGCGTGTGCCATGTACGCCTGACGGTTTGAAGGAGACGGTATGAGCGAGAAGGCCAGCAAGCCGGCGGACGATCTGCAGAAGAAGTTCAGGGAAGCGCTGGAGAAGAAGAACGCCAATCACGCGGCACACCCGGGTTCCGGGAACCGCAAGGAAGGCGTCGGCGAGGCCCACAACGACAAGCAGAAGCGCCAGTTCCGGCGCAAGTCCGGCAGCTGAGAAACGCCAAACTGTCCATCCATCCGCCTGAGCCCTGGGTCCACGCCCAGGGCTCGACTCTTTTCGCCGTATTCTCGGCGGGTGAGTGTGCCGCTGCATTACGTGGTCAAGACCCGGCTGATCGAACTGGTCGAGGAGCTGGGCGAAGGCGCCGGCCTGCCGCCGGAGCGGGTGCTGGCCAAGGAGTTCGGGGTGTCGCGGTGGACGATGCGGCAGGCGATCCGGGAGCTGATCGCGGACGGGCGGCTGCGGGCCCGGCAGGGGCAGGGGACCTTCGTGGCGACGCCGAAGATCGTCCAGCCGCTGGCGTTGGTGAGTTACACCGAGGCTCTGCGGGCGCAGGGGCATACGCCGGCGCGTGAGGTGGTCAAGTTCGACGAGATCCCGGCGGACGACGTACTGGCTGAGCAGCTGGCGATTGCGCCTGGTGATCCGGTGTTCGAGCTGGAGCGGGTGCTGTTCGCGGACGGGCAGCCGATCGGGCTGGAGACGACGTACCTGTCGGTGGCGCGGTTTCCGACGCTGCGCGAGGTGCTGGAGCCGACCGGTTCGCTGTACCGCTGCCTGGTCGGTCAGCTCGGCGTCGAGTTCGGCGAGGGCGAGGAACTGCTCGAGACGGTGATTGCCTCACCGCGCGAGGCCGACCTGCTCAAGGCGACCCAGCAGTTGCCGATGCTGTTGCTGCACCGGCAGACCCGTGACCGCGACGGCCACACGATCGAGGTGGTCCGCTCGCTCTACCGCGGCGACCGCGTCGGCTTCCGCGCCACGCTGCGCCCTTGAGGTTCGGCGCCACAGGCAACTACTGCGACGACGGCGCCTCGCCTCGATCGCTGTCGACAAATCTGCTTTCGGCATCGGCAGCAAGGAGATCGCTGAGCCGCTGAAGCTCCGGTTCCCAGGCCATCTGGTGGTTGGCCGCATTTTCGGCGGTCGCGAAGCCCGTGTGGCTGAGAATCATCAGCGTGCCGTCCGCGACCTCGGAGAGGTCGACCTGCACGCGGCTGATCTCGTCCGCGCTGCCATCCCAGGCCCAGCTGAACACCAGCCGGTGCGGTGGCTCGACCTCGAGGTAGCTCCCGCGCACGACATGCGGGCCCATCTCCACGACGTACTCGCCGCCGACCCGGACATCGGCCTGCACCTTCAGCTCCAGCTGCGGATTCGGGCAGTACCACCGAACCATCAGATCGGCCCGGGTCCACGCGTCGTACACCCGGGAGATCGTTGCCGGAAGCACCCTTTCGATCCGGATCTCAGTCGTCATCGTCGTCCCCTCGCAGAAGTTCTTCCAGCCGGTCCACGGTGCTGTTCCAGTACGCCGTCAGGTCGTCGAGCCAGCGCTCCACCTCGGAGAACGCCTCCGGCCGGAGCGAGCAGACCACGGTCCGGCCCACCCGGCGGCGGCTCACCAGCCCGGCCTCGACGAGCACGCCGACGTGTTTGGTCATCGCCGGCGGCGTGATCCGGTGCGGCTCGGCCAGCTCGCCCATGGTCGCGTCGCCGCGGCTCAGCCGCCCGACGATGGCCAGCCGGGTCGGATCCGCCAGCGCTCCGAAGGTCGTCGTCAACACCTTCGACACTTCACCATCTGGTGAAATGTTCTGTCAAGACCGGCCATTGAACATCACGTGAAAGCCCGCTGAATCACACCACTGGGATTGTGAGGGGCTTGACCAGTGATGGCATCCTTTGTCAGATGACTGAGATCCTGGAGGTGGCGCGGCACCTGCTGGGCTTGGCCATGGCTTCGCACTGGTTGTTGCTCGTCCTCTTCCTGGCCGCCGCGATCGACGCCGTTTTCCCGATCGTTCCGAGTGAGGGCATGGTCGTCACCGCGGGCATGGCCGCCGCGGCCGGCCACCAGAACCTGCTGCTCGTGATCGTGGTCGCGATGGTCGGATCCGTCATCGGCGAGTCTGTCTGCTACCTGATGGGCCGCGGTTCCGGACCGGCGCTGCACCGCTGGATGAAGCGGCAGGAGCGCCGCCAGCAGCTCTACGAGAAGGTTTCCGCCGCGCTGCACAAGCGCGGCGGCCTGATCCTGGTGACGGTGCGCTACATCCCCGGCGCGCGGATGGTCGCGACGCTCACCGCCGGCGCGACCCGGTACTCGTTCAAGAAGTTCGTCGTCTTCACCTTCGCCGGTGTGACCATCGCCTACACGTACGTCGCTCTGATCGGCTACCTCGGTGGTGACGCGTTCGAGCACGACTCGCTCAAGGCGCTCGGCTTCAGCCTCGGGATGGCGTTCGTGATGGGGCTGGTGATCGAGACGACGCGCCGGATCGCGGGCCGGCGACGCGCGGCGAAGATCACAGCGGCCTAACGATCCCCGGGCGGGTTTTCGCGCGGCTGCGTGTTCCGGTTCAACCTCTGCTGCCATTCGTGCGTCAGTAGAGGCGTGGTGAGGCCTGCGGTGAATCTCGTTGCCGCTGCGGTGGTTGTCGCGGCGGTGCTGGTCGGCTGTGCCGATATCGAGTCCAGCGGGCGACCATCGGCGACACCTTCGGAGACGCCCACCAGTACGCCTTCCGGCACTCCCACCGGCACGCCTCCCAAGACGCCTTCCGGCACACCGTCGAAAACACCATCGCGGACTCCTTCGCCGACGCCTTCGGTGAAGCCGACGCCGACGCGTCCCCGCGGAGTCAACGCGGCGCCGGTGACCCGGCAGTTCCCGGCCCGGCTCGCCAACGGCAAGCCGCCGCTCTTCCTCGTCGTCTCGTTCGACGGCGCCGGTGATCTCGCCCTCTGGCACCACTGGCGCACTCTGGCCCACCAGGTCGACGCCCGGATGACGTTCTTCCTCTCCGGCCCTTACCTCTACCCGGCATCCCACCGCACCGACTACAAGCCGCCCTTCCACAACCCCGGCGCCTCCGACATCGGCTGGAGTACGCCGACCACCGTGGCGGCGCGTACGACGATCCTCCGCGAGGCGATCGCCGAGGGCCATGAGATCGGTACCCACGTCAACGGGCACTTCTGCGGTCCGAAGGGCGTCGGTGAGTGGACGACAGCTCAGTGGACCGCCGAGCTCAACGCCTTCGACCAGATGGTTCGCACCGGGCCGGGACTCGCGGCCGGCAAGACGGTCGCAGCGCCGTTCGACCCCGCCACGGTCAAGGGGATGCGGACTCCGTGCCTGGAGGGCAACAGAGCGGCGTACCGGCGGGCTATGAGCTACCGCGGCATGGTGTACGACGCATCCGCGACCGGGTATCTGCGGTGGCCCACGAAGGTCGACGGGCTGTGGAACTTCCCGCTGCAAGGCGTGACGCTGGCGGGGACGAGCAAGCAGACGCTGACGATGGACTACAACCTCTGGTACGCCCAGACCAAGGCCAGGAAAGCACCGCTCGCGCAGGTGCCGCAACTACGGGCGCAGGTGCTGGCGACGTACCGGCAGGCGCTCGCGCGGTCCCGGGCGAAGGGGAACCCGCCGCTGTTCCTCGGCAACCACTTCAACCGCTGGAACAACAGCGTCTACTCCGACGCGCTCACGACCTTCGTCAAGGAGACGTGTAAGCAGCCCGATGTCCGGTGTGTCAGCAACATCGAGCTGGCAGGTTGGCTGTCCAAGTACGCCGGAGTGCCCAGCGGCCGCCACTAGAACGGGGCGTAGCCGAACGCGTTCTGCCAGGTGCCGCCCTGCTTGATCCGGCTGACCACGAGCCGCTGCAGACTGGTGTCCTGCGGGAACTCGTCCAGGCGGCCGAGGTCGTGGCTGCGGAACGTGAAGAAGATCGCGCTGTCCTGGCTGTCCACCGGCGTCCCGTACGGCGTGAACCGGCGACCGAAACGCACCATGTTCGATTCCTGCGGGAGGTTGTCGAGCAGGTACGGGTCGAGCAGCCAGGAGTTCAGCGTCATGGTCTTGATCGGGTACTCCGGGAAGTACCGCGGGAAGAACTCGCGGGCCCGCGCGAAGCTGTCGTCGACCAGCTCCGGCGTCAGCGGACCGGACTCAGGAATATGTACGCCGACCACCCACTCGCCCGGCTCCGTCCCGGGCACCGGCTTCTCCTCGGTGACCTGGTAGAGCATGAACTGCAGGCGACCGAGCGCGTAGATCTGCCCGGCCCAGTGGATCGTCAGCCACCAGTGCGTCGCTAGCCCGTACTCGCCGTGCGTCCGTCGGCTGACCTGCATCTGCAAGCCCAGATCGGCCAAGGTCGCCCAGCTGATGTCGTCCGGGATCCCGCGCTCGCGGTGGTACTTCCGGATGTCCGGGACCGTCTCCAGTAGCGCTGCGATGGTGTTCCGCGTGTCCTCCGGCATCCGCAGCTGCGGCTCGGTGCCCTGATGCCCGACACCGGCCCGCAACTGCGCGACGAGGTCGGCGACCGCCGCGGGATCAGCCGTGAACTTCTCGGCGTCCTCCCGGTCCTCGTCGGCGAAACCCAGCAGCCGGTACTCGTCAACAGAAGTCACACGGCAACGGTAACCGATGTACGAAGGGGTCTACTCGGCCGCGGTGTCGATGTGGTGGGCCAGCACCAGGTCGTCCTCGGTAATGCCGCCGGCGTCGTGGCTGGTCACCCGGAAGGTGATCTTCGTGTAGCGGATGTCGATGTCCGGGTGGTGGTTGGTGGCCTCGGCGAGCTGCGCGACGGTGGCGACCAGCCGGATCCCATCCAGGAACGTGTCCCGCTCGACGGTTCGCACCAGCGTCTGGTCCACGGCCTTCCACAGCGGAATCAGGTCGCGGAGCGCGAGATCGATCTGGTCGTCCGTGAGCAGCTCAGCCATGTCGTCACTCTAGACCTTCGGACGGACTCGGCCCGCACACAGCAGCGCGAGGCCAGTCAGTACGGCGCCTGAGCTGGTGATCACGCCGAAGACCCAAGGCTGTGGGTCGCTGGCGTTGAGCGCGAGCAAGGTGCCGGTGACAGCGACTGCGGTCGCGATGCTCATCACCGAAGCCATCTGGGCGGCACTCGCGTTGCGGCCGGAGTTGCCGGCGTCGGACAGGTCGAGCATCAACACCGAGAGACTCGACGAACTGAGGCCCATGCCGATTCCCGCGATCGCCCAGCCGGTCAGCCCGAACCACACGGTCGCGTCGGTCCAGGCCAGCAACGACGTGACCGCGATACCGACGGTCATCAGTGCGAGACCGGTACGCAGTACGTTGACGCGCTGGAAGCTGTGCTCGCGCCCCTGCAACCAGGAGCCCAGCGCCCAGAACACCCCCGTGACCGACAGGCTCACGCCGGCACCTGCCGGACTGAAGTGATGCTGCAGCGTGAGCAGCAGCGGCAGGTAGACGCCAACGCCAGTGAATCCGGCACCGACGAGCCCGCGCATCGCGACCACCGCAGGGAAGCCACGCGCGGCGACGAACGCTCCCCGCGGCATCACTCGGACAGCCGCCACCCCCAGTACGACGAGCGCGACAGCGATCACCGTGCCGCCGAGCAGCTGGTGCTTGTCGAGGTGGTCACCGGTCAGCGTCAAGGTGAACAGCGCGACCGAGATCGCGGCCGCCCAGGGCAGCGCCGTACGCCAGGCAGCCAGCTCGGCGGCATGCTCAGCCGTGCGTTCGGGCTCCGGACTGTTCTGCGACTGCCGGATCGCCGGCCGCATCAGCAACCAGGTCGGGACCAGCAGTACGACGGCGCCCAGGAACACCCAGCGCCAGCCGAACTGCTCGGTGATCACGCCGGTCAGCAGCGGCCCGAAGATCGAGGGCAGCACCCACATCGCCGAGATCAGCGACATCATCCGCGGCCGCAGGACCGCCGGCAGCGTGCGGGCGACCAGCACGAGCAGCGACACATCGAGCAGACCCTCGGCGATCCCACTCAGCACTCGACCGGCGATCACCATCGGCATCGCGACAGCGAACCCGATCAGCACCTGCGCTAGCCCGAACGCGATCGCGCCGAGTCGCAGCGTCCGGATCGGTCCGTGCCGATCCGACCACAGCCCGGCGACCGCGAGTGAGAACACGAAGCTCGCATTCGGTGCCGCATTGGCCAGCCCGAAGCTCCCCAGTGCGTCGAACTCGCGCACCATCGTCGGCAACGCCGTACCGACAGCGCGGTTCTCCAGTGCGCTCAAGGTGACCAGGCCGATCACCCCGAGGGCGAGCGGCAGGTGGGAGCCGCTGAACAATCTCGGCGGGCTGGTCGACACGTCTGCGGTCATTGCGCCATCCTCGGAGTTCAAGCGGGCTTGAGGTCAATCGTGGCCTTTTACCGGGCTCCAGTTTTCTCGGGGATGCGGAAGATCAGGACCAGCACTCGGAGGACCAGCACCGCGCAGATCACCAGCAGGTTATAGGCGAACAGTTGGTACAGGCTGATGCTGGTGGTCACTCGCGGGCCGCCGTCGATGCCGAGCAGGAGCACGGCCATCAGGCCGGCGGTCGCGCCGAGGACCGCGAGCAGGACCTGGTGCAGGAGACCGGTCAGGTGCTGACGATCGCGTTCGTCGGCGAGCAGCCGGACATTGAGACCGAGCCGACCACTCTCGGCCGCGGCGGCGATCCGGTCGATCCGCCGCGGCAGTCTCCGCAGCATCGGCAGGATCGAGGCCAGCTCCTCGGTCGCCGTACGGCGTAGTGCGTCGGGGGTGAGCCGGTCGGTGACGTGCGCCGAGGCGAACTGACGCGACGCGGCAACCAGGTCGAACCCGGGGGAGATCCGGCTGATCGTGCCCTCGATCGTGGCCAGTGCCCGGAACACCGCCGCGACCTCCGGCGGTACGCCGAGTTCGTGCGAGGTGATGATCTTGAACAGGTCGTTGAACATCGCCGGCCCGATCGACACCGCGCCGGTCAGATGCCGGGTCATGAACTGCCCGACCGAACGCTCCAGACCGCGCTCGTCGATGACGTCCGGGCGGTCGACGATCTCGAGCAACGCATCGGTGGCGCCGACCGGGTCCCCGTGGTCGATGGCGAGCAGGAAGCGCTGCAGGGCCTCGCGGGTCGCCGGGTCGAGCCGTCCGACGGAGCCGAGGTCGAGCATGCCGATCCGGCCGTCGGTGAGCAGCAGGAAGTTGCCCGGATGCGGGTCGGCGTGGAACACGCCGTCGATCGCGACCTGGCCGAGCAGACAGTCGAAGAGGCTCCGGCCCAGCTGCGCGGCATCCAGTCCGCGTTCCGCGATCGTCTGTGCTGCGTTGCCGAGGCCGATCCCGTCCAGTCGCTGCATGGTGAGCACCCGCTGGGTGGACAGGCGGGCGTGGAGTTCGGGTACGACGATGTCGTTGCTGGCGGCAAGCGACTGTCCGGCCGCGACTGCCGCCATGTTGCCGGCTTCGACGGTGAAGTCGAGTTCCTCCCGCATCGCCTCCGCGAACCCGTCGGCCAGTGCCCGGACGCCCATCGAGCGACCCCAGTCGGTGTTCCGCTCGAGCAGCCGGGCGAGGCGCCGTACGATGTCGAGGTCTCGGTCGACCACGCTCGCGATCCCGGGGCGCTGGACCTTCACCACGACCTGCTGCGCCTCCGCGGTCCGGAGGGTCGCCGTGTAGACCTGCGCGACGCTGGCCGCGGCGAGCGGTTCGGTGCCGAAGTCGTCGTACACCTGACTGGGCGGAGCCCCGAGCTCCTCCGTCAGTACCTGCTCGATCTCCGCCCACGGCGCCGGCGTCACCTGATCCTGCAGCCGACTCAACTCGTTCGCGACCGACAGCGGAATGACGTCGCTCCGCGTCGACAACACCTGCCCCAGCTTTACGAACGTCACTCCCGCATCGTCCAGCGCCAGCCGCAACGACCGCGCCAACTCCGCCTGCCCCGCCGCATTCTCCCGCCCCGGCCGCCGCCGACCCCGCAGATACGGCCCCAGCCCGTGCTTGATCGCGATCCGCAAAATCTGCAGATACCGCCGCGTCCGCGCCACCCGGCCCCGCCACGTCCCGCCGCAAATCCCGGGCCCGAGGCAACGACCCCGTCGGCACCAACGCCTCCGCCAGCACCAGAAACACCAGCCCGCACAACGTCGCACACAACGTCGTCAACCCCACGAACGCAACCGCCGCCGCATTCGACCCCGTGAACGGCAACGGCCCCACCAACGCATTTGCGATCGGACTGAACGTCGACAACGTCAACGCCGCCGCCACCCCCAGCCGCACCAGCCCGAACCGCACCCCCAGCAACCGCTGCGCCACCGGAATGAAAATCACCATGAACACAACCAGGCTGAACACCCCAGCGATCGCAACATCCATCCCCGAACCCTAGGCCGTGCGCGCCAGACTCCGGTTCACCCACACGGGTGAGCCCACCCCGGTCCTCGCCCCTGCCCAAGCTGCCCATGAATCACCCGAACGACAGGACGTATACGCCCACTCGCCCCCTGGAGCCGTCGCCGGTGAGCGCGCGACCCGCGGCAGTGGACCTATACGTCCTGTCGTTGCGCGGATGGGTGGGATGCAACCGGCTGCGCGGTGACCTGCTGGCGCCGACCGGGCGTCGTGCGGTGATGCTGCTGCGCGCCGTGGGCCTATCGCCCACCGGTTTTCGCATCCGTCTGCCCGCGATGCTTGCCGCCGTCCCACTCGCAGGCATCGCAGCACGCGCCGCGTAGATGGTCGGTAAGGACACGTGGTGTGTGGTTGTGGCTGGCGGTTCACGCTTGGCTGGTCGCGTGGGAGGACCTTGAAGTCGACTACTACGTGTCCTTGGCGACGACGTCCAGGGCCCGCCAGCCACCGCTTGCGTCAGGTGGTCTGTACGCCTGGTCGAGTTCGGTGGTGGAAAAGCCTTGTCGCGCGGGGGCGGTGGGCGCCTAGGGTCGGGGCATGGGTGAGGGCGACTGGAGGGACAGCGGGTTCAGGGAGCGTCGGCCTTCCGAGGAGACTCTTGACTGGGTTGCGGCGTCGATGGGGCGGGGCAGTCGGGTTGTTGGGTATCGGCGGATGACGGGTGGCGTGTGCTCTGCGGTGCATCGGCTGACTGTTGAGCGTCGTGGGGTACGGACATTTGTCGTACTGCGGCAGTACCCGGCGGGGCTTGGGTTGGAGGAGGCCCTGGAGCAGGAGATCGCCAACCTGGGGGTGGTGGCGGGGAGTGGGCTGCCGGTTCCGGGGATCTTGGCTGCTGATGTTGCGGGTGCTGCGACGGGTGGGGCGCCGGCGTTGGTGATGACGCGGTTGCCAGGGCATGTTGAGTTGAGTCCTGCGGAGCCTGGGGTGTGGCTGAGGCGGATCGCGGAGATGGCGGCCTTGGTGCATTCGGTGGATCTTCCCGCGAAGACGTTCAGGCCTTGGACGGATTCTTGGATCGCTCCGCGGGGCGAGTTTCGGGTGCCTGTCGGTGGGCAGAAGCCGGAAGTGTGGGAGGCGGCGTTCGGAGCCATGGAGGCGGAGCCGCCGGAGGACGAGGCTGTGTTTCTGCACTGCGATCTGCTGCCGGTCAACTTGTTGTGGTCGCGCGGGAGGATTACTGGGCTGACCGACTGGAACGGGATCCATCGGGGGTCGCGTGCGGTCGACGTCGGGCACTGCCGGAGATACCTGGCGGCGCTCTACGAGCCCGAGTGGGCCGAGGAATTGCGGTCGCTCTACGAGTCGATCGCCGGGGTGACGCTCGATCCGTGGTGGGACCTGTATGCCTTGCTGCACTATGACGACAGCGCGTCGAAGTGGATCAGTAACCAGGTCGCCGGACGCCGTCCGGTCGATGTGCCCGGGATGACTGCCCGGGTCGAGGCGGCGGTTGAGACAGCACTACGGCGCCTCGGTTAGCTACCAACAGAACTGCGCCCGACCGCACAGGCGGTCGGGCGCAGCAGGGAAGCTAACCGGGTCAGACGCGGCGGCGGATCTTGTTGCCGAGCCAGACGATCGGGTCGTACTTGCGGTCGACGACGCGTTCCTTCATCGGGATCAGGGCGTTGTCCGTGATCTTGATGTGTTCGGGGCAGACCTCGGTGCAGCACTTGGTGATGTTGCAGAAGCCCAGGCCGTGTTGTTCCTGAGCGGCGTGCTGGCGGTCGGCGGCGTCGAGCGGGTGCATGTCGAGCTCGGCGATGCGCATCAGGAACCGGGGGCCGGAGAAGGATTCCTTGTTCTCCTCGTGGTCACGGATGACGTGACAGGTGTCCTGGCACAGGAAGCACTCGATGCACTTGCGGAACTCCTGCGAGCGTTCGACGTCGACCTGCTGCATCCGGTACTCACCGGGCTTCAGATCGGCCGGCGGCTTGAACGCGGGGACCTCGCGGGCCTTCTGGTAGTTGAAGGAGACGTCGGTGACGAGGTCCTTGATCACCGGGAAGGTCCGCATCGGGGTGACCGTGACGGTCTCCCCTTCCTCGAAGGTGTTCATCCGGCACATGCACATCAGCTTCGGCATGCCGTTGATCTCGGCGCTGCAGGAGCCGCACTTGCCGGCCTTGCAGTTCCAGCGGACCGCCATGTCGGGGGTCTGCGTGGCCTGCAGGCGGTGGATGACGTCGAGGACGACCTCGCCCTCGTTCACCTCGACCTCGTAGTCCTTCAGCTCACCGCCGTCGGCGTCCCCACGCCAGACCCGGAACTTGGCCAGGTAACTCATCGTCGTCCTCGCTTCGCTGCGGGCGCCAATGAGTGGAACTCGCTGTGCATATTGGTGTCCTCGCTTCGCTCAGCCACGAGGGAGCTCCTCTTCGGTGAGGTACTTCTTCAACTCGTCGCGCTCGAACAGTTCGAGCAGGTCGTCGCGCATCGGGATCTGGTCCTTCTTGACCACGGTGACGCCGTCGCCGTCGCTCTGCAGCGAGCAGACCAGGAGCACCTTGCGCCAGTCGGCGCTCATGCCGGGGAAGTCGTCGCGGGTGTGACCGCCGCGGGACTCCTCGCGGAGCAGGGCCGCCTTGGCGACGCACTCCGAGACGGTAAGCATGTTGCGCAGGTCGAGGGCGAGGTGCCAGCCGGGGTTGAACTGGCGGTGTCCCTCGACCGTCATCTTCGCGATCCGGCCGCGGAACTCGGCCAGCCGCGCGAGCGCCTGCTCGATCTCGTCGGCCTTGCGGATGATCCCGACCAGGTCGTTCATCGACTGCTGGAGCTCTTGGTGGATCGTGTACGGGTTCTCCCCGCCCTCGAGCTCGAACGGCGCCAGGGCCTCGGCCGCGGCAGCGTCGATGTCAGCCTCGGAAATACGAGGCCGGTTCTCGCCGAGCGACTCGACGTACATCGCCGCACCGGCGCCGGCGCGACGGCCGAAGACCAGCAGGTCGGAGAGCGAGTTGCCGCCGAGACGGTTCGAGCCGTGCATCCCGCCGGCGACCTCACCGGCGGCGTACAGGCCCTTGACCGAGGACTGCGCGGTGTCCGGCTCGACCTCGACGCCACCCATCACGTAGTGACAGGTCGGGCCGACCTCCATCGGTTCCGCGGTGATGTCGACGTCCGCCAGCTCCTTGAACTGGTGGTACATCGACGGCAGCCGGCGCTGGATCTCCTCGGCGGGCAGCCGCGAGGAGACGTCCAGGAAGACGCCGCCGTGCGGGGTGCCGCGGCCGGCCTTGACCTCGGAGTTGATCGCGCGGGCGACCTCGTCGCGGGGCAGGAGCTCCGGTGGGCGCCGGTTGTTGTCGGCGTCCTTGTACCAGCGGTCGGCCTCTTCCTCTGTCTCCGCGTACTGCGCGCGGAACACGTCGGGCACGTAGTCGAACATGAACCGCTTGCCTTCGGAGTTCTTCAGTACGCCGCCGTCGCCGCGCACCGACTCCGTGACCAGGATCCCCTTCACCGACGGCGGCCAGACCATGCCGGTCGGGTGGAACTGGATGAACTCCATGTTGATCAGCGTCGCGCCGGCCCGCATCGCGAGGGCGTGACCGTCACCGGTGTACTCCCAGGAGTTCGAGGTGACCTTGAACGACTTGCCGACACCGCCGGTGGCCAGCACGACCGCGGGGGCGTCGAACAGGATGAACCGGCCGGACTCGCGCCAGTACCCGAAGGCGCCGGAGATCGCGTCGCCGTCCTTCAGCAGCTCGGTGACCGTGCACTCGGCGTACACCTTGAGGTTGGCCTCGTAGTCGCCGGTGGCCTCGAAGTCCTCCTGCTGCAGCGAGACGATCTTCTGCTGCAGGGTGCGGATCAGCTCCAGGCCGGTGCGGTCGCCGACGTGCGCGAGCCGCGGGTAGGTGTGACCGCCGAAGTTGCGCTGGCTGATCTTGCCGTCCGGCGTCCGGTCGAACAGCGCGCCGTACGTCTCCAGCTCCCAGACCCGGTCGGGGGCTTCCTGCGCGTGCAGTTCGGCCATCCGCCAGTTGTTCAGGAACTTGCCGCCACGCATGGTGTCGACGTAGTGCGTCTTCCAGTTGTCGTTCGCGTTCGCGTTGCCCATCGCGGCCGCGCAACCGCCCTCGGCCATCACGGTGTGCGCCTTGCCGAACAGCGACTTGCACACGATCGCGGTGCGCTTGCCCTGTTCGCGGGCCTCGATCGCCGCGCGCAGACCGGCGCCGCCGGCCCCGATCACGACGACGTCGTAGGTGTGTCGTTCCAGCTCAGTCATGTCTCGGAGATCCTCAGTTCAAGAAGCGCAGGTCGGAGAACCAGCCGGCCGACAGCGCCATGATGTAGAAGTCGGTCAGGATCACGGTGAACAGCGACGCCATCGCGAACGTGCCGTGCTTCGGGTTCAGCTTGGACACGAAGGTCCAGTACCGGTACCGCAGCGGGTGCTTGGAGAAGTTCTTCAGCCGGCCGCCGACGATGTGCCGGCAGGCGTGGCACGACAGCGTGTAGAGCCAGAGCATCACCAGGTTGATCCAGATGATCAGCGTGCCCAGACCGATGCCGAAGCCGCCGTCCCTGCCGTGGAAGGCGAGTACGCCGTCGTAGACGTTCAGCAGACCGAAGACCAGCGCGCCGTAGAAGAAGTAGCGGTGCAGATTCAGCGCGATCAGCGGGAACTTCCGCTCACCGGTGTACGCCTTGTGCGGCTCGGGCACCGCGCACGCGGCCGGCGCGAAGAACAGCGACCGGTAGCCCGCCTTGCGGTAGTAGTAGCAAGTACCGCGGAAGCCGGCCAGTACGGCGAACGTGATGATGCTGTACGGGATGAAGACCGGGAACTTCGGGAACCAGGTGCCGAGGTGACTCGAGCCGGGAACACAGCCGTCGTTGATACACGGCGAGTACAGCGGAGTCAGGTAGTGGAAGTCACCCACCCAGTACCACTTGTTCATGAAGATCCGGATCGTCGCGTAGACGATGAAGAAGGCCAGGATCACGCCGATCCGCAGCGGCGCCAGCCACCAGCGATCGGTCCGTGCGGTCTTCAGTCCGACCTGTGCGCGCCCCGGTGAGTCGACTCCGTGCGTCATCAGGGTGCGTGCCGATCGGGTGCGCCGAAGCCTTCGTGCTCCGCGTCTGTCCACATGGACGCGTCATACTCCACGTCGGGAATCTCCTCGAGGTCCTCCGGAACCGGTCCGGGTCTGTGCTTCGGGTCGGGCGGGCCGAGCTCGGCCAGGTCGTCGCTCAGCCGGGCGACGTCCGACACCAACCGGCGGATGCCGAGGGTGTCGCCGTATTCCTGACTGAGCTTGCCGACGGCCGCATGCAGCGATTCGAGCGCGCGGACGACCGGCGCAACGGCGCTGTGACCTTCACCCATGCCGACTCCAGTGATGGTGTTGTAGCTGTCAGTATGGGCACACTTTGCCGCGCGGAGGCAGGCAACGGAAGACCTCTCGGTACGGCGTGTTTCTACTTAGGGTCGCCTCAGTTGCCGACGGCCGACGAGTGGAGTAATGGAGTGAATCCGGCCTTCAGCACAACGAGATTCGCGGGTGGGGTCAGCACCTCGACCTCGATCGTGCCCGGTGGCCGGCGCGCGTTTTCGTAGCCCTGCCACGACCATGGCAGCACTTGCCCCGCGAGCACCAGGGCCGGACGGCCGTCGTACCGGATCATTGCGCCGTCGGGTAGCTCGGCCAGCGGTCGCACGGTGGTGCGTTGCCGACGGGTGCGGGACTCGACGCGTTGACTGTGCAGTACGGCGTCCATCGCGGGCGCACGCGCGCGCTCAGCGAGGCCATGTCCCCGTGCCCAGGCCCCGGCGTACCGCAGGAAGTCGTTGCGGCGGCAGTAATGACAAGGACGATGACCGGCCGCGAGTGCCACCGCTTCGTCGAAGAAGAACAAGGCGGTCCAGCGCCCGGGTGGCATCGGATCGCGCTGAACTCCCTTCCAGTCAAGGACGCAGCAGATCCAGGCTTTCGAGCGCCAGCGCGTGACGCCCAGGCGGCGATCCGGGCCGTGCAGACTGCCGCGGTTGCCCATCAGCAGGCCGCGGCCTGGCTCGGCCACGATCTCCTGAGTGGGAAGAACCCTGTTCTGCAACGGCATGTGGCCGATCGTGCCGGAGGCCACCGACAGTTTTTCGTTGCAGGTCTGGCAGAGTCCACCTGTGCAGATTGTTGTCGGAGTTGCCGTCGTGCGGGGCGATCGGGTGCTGGCGGCGTACCGGCCGGGGCCCGACGGTGGATGGGAGTTCCCGGGCGGGAAGGTCGAGCCGGGGGAATCCGAGGCGCAGGCGGGAGCCCGGGAGTTGCGGGAGGAGCTGGACCTGGAGGTCGAGATCGGCGCCTCGCTGGGACCCGGCGTGGACATCTCCGACAAGTACCGGCTGCACGTCTACCGCGCCACGATCATCCAGGGCGAGCCGGTACGGCGGGAGCACGCGGAACTGCGCTGGTTCGCGGCGACCGAACTGGTCGAGGCGGACTGGCTGGTACCGGATCGACCGTTCGTCCGGGTGCTGCGCGACCAGTTGTAGTGGCGGAAGTCACATTCTGCCCCGAAGTCGTTCCGGAACCACTCGATCACGCTGAGAAAACGGCCCCGACCGCAACTGTATGGGTCGTTTGTATGGGTTGTACCTGGTGAGTGGTCTACACCGACGACGAGAATCCTTCTGCACGCTACTGGGGAGGAGTGAGGAATGTCGGTGTATCAGGTCGTTCCATCCGTCCGGAGGGAAGACGTCGTCGGTTCGGCCGATGTCTGCGAGATCTACGAGCTGGGCGCCCGGCGGCAGTCGCCGGCGGCGGTCAAGGAGCTGACGAGCCGTCAGATCGCGATCGGGCGGATGCTGTCCACCGGGACGAAGGACGCCGCGATCGCCCGTGAACTGGGGCTGTCGCTGCGGACCGTCCGGGCCGAGGTCAGTGCGCTGGTGGTCGGGCTCGGCGCCAAGTCGCGTTTCCAGGCCGGTTGCCTGCTGGTCCGCCGGTTCGGCTGATCCAGCTGGGCACCGGCAGCTCGGGAATATCTGTCGGTGCCCCGACGTAGTCTCTGGACATGGCTGATCTTCCCGACCGCCGGCTCCTGCTGGTGCACGCCCACCCGGACGACGAGACCATCAACAACGGCGCCACGATGGCGCGGTATGTGGACGAAGGCGCCCACGTCACGCTGATCACCTGCACCCTCGGTGAAGAGGGCGAGGTGCTGGTCCCGGACCTGGCCCATCTGGCCGCCGACCAGACCGACCAGCTCGGCGTGCACCGGATCACCGAGCTGGACGCCGCGATGGCCGAGCTCGGCGTCACCGACCACCGCTTCCTCGGCGGCCCCGGCAAGTACCGCGACACCGGGATGATCTACAACGACGAGGGCAACGCCGACGTCCCGCCGGACACCCGGCCGGACAGCTTCTGGCAGGCCGACCTGCTGACCGCGGCGAACGATCTGGTCCCGGTGATCCGGGAGATCCGCCCGCAGGTCCTGGTCACCTACGACCAGTACGGGAACTACGGTCACCCCGACCACATCCAGGCGCACCGCGTCGCGACGTACGCCGCCTCGCTCGCCGCGGCGCCGTCGTACCGGGAGGACTTCGGGCCGGCCTGGGACATCCCGAAGATCTACTGGAACGCGATGATCGAGTCGCGGCTGCGCGACAGCCTGCGCGCGCTGCGGGAGGCCGGCGACACTACGACCTTCGAGGGGATGGACCCGGAAGGGCCGCTCGGCCCGTTCGTGACCCCGGACCGGTTCATCGACGCGATCATCGACGGCCGGGCCTACATGGACCGCAAGATGAACGCGATGAAGGCGCACGCCACCCAGATCACCGTGGACGGCCCGTTCTTCGCGCTGTCGAACAACAACGGCAACGAGATCTGGGGCGACGAGGGCTATCGCCTGGTCAAGGGCACGGCGGCGCCCGGCCCGAGCGGCGTCGAGGACGACCTGTTCGCCGGCCTGGCGTGACCGTCCCCACACGCCTGCGCCCGGCAGCGGTCAGTCGCCGGGCATAGGCTGCTGGGGTGTCGTTGCCCGAGCCCAGTGGGATCGTGCCGCCCGGGGAGTTCCGGGCGGCGCTGGGTCAGTTCGCGGCCGGCATCCTGATCATGAGCACGCTGCAGGACGGCGTCGCCCACGCGATGACGGCGAACGCATTCACCTCCGTGTCGCTGGATCCGCCGCTCGTGCTGGTCTGTGTGGACAAGGGCGTGCGGATGCACGACGCCGTCCTCGACTGCGGCTACTGGGCCGTCTCCGTGCTGGCTGCGGACCAGCAGGCGCTGGCCGCCCGGTTCGCGCGGTCCGGACGCGACCTGCTCACCCAGTTCGACGGCGTCGCGATCGAATCCGGACCGAAGACCGGCTGCCCGGTCATCGCCGGCTCACTGTCCTGGCTGGAGTGCCGGACCTGGGCGACGTACGACGGGGGCGATCACACGATCGTCGTGGGCGAGGTGCTCAGTCTGGGGCTCGGTGAGCCTGGGCGCGGTGCGCTGATCCATCACGCCAGTCACTACCGGGAGTTGCCCGCGAGCTGAGCGTGGCGCTGGTGCGCAGGCGGGGACTTTGGGAGCAGGCGGGGCCTGCCCCAAGGGTCGGAGGGGCCTGCCCCGTCACGTAGGATGTTCGCTTGTGTCCTGAGCGGATACAGCCTGACCATGGGTGCCCTGCGGCGCCAGGGCTTTGAGCAGGAGGACTTCGTCCGGTGGGGAAGAAGCAGCTCGCGGGGATCATTGCCGCGGCAGGACTAGGCGTGTTCGTCGTGGGGTACGGCGCCGCGTTCGCGTTCGCCGGGGACAAGATTCCCGGTGACACCACCGTGCTCGGCATCCCGCTCGGCGGGCTGTCGGAGGCCGACGCCAAGGCCAAGCTCGAGGCCGGTCTGAAGGACCGCGTCACCGCGCCGATCAAGTTCTCGGCCGGCGACTCCGCCACGACGTACTCGGTGAATCCGGTCGAGGCCGGACTGGGCCTGGACTACGCGGCGACCGTCGAGCAGGCCGGCGCGGGCCGCAGCCTGGCCCCGGCGCGGATCTGGCGCGCGCTGACCGGTGGCTCCGCGGTCGAGCCGGTCGTCGCCAAGGACGAGGCGAAGCTGAAGGCCGCGATCGAGAAGCTCACCCAGCAGGTGAACCGCCCGGCCACCGAGGGCACGATCACTTTCGAGGGCACCAAGCCCGTCTCGCACAAGCCGGCCGAAGGGCTCGAGCTGGACGCCGCGAAGGCGACCGACGTCGTCGTCAAGGCTTACCCGGGCGGCGCCGACGCGGCGGACCTGCCGGTGCAGGTAACCCAGCCGCAGGCCAGTTCGGACGCGATCAGCAAGGCGATCAGCGAGTACGCCGAGCCCGCCATGTCGGGTCCGATCCGGCTGACTGTCGGTGACAAGTCGGTCTCTCTGAGCCCGTCCGAGCTCGCGCCCGCGCTGACCGTGACGGTGAAGGACGGCAAGGTCACCCCGTCGCTGAACGCGAAGCTGCTGGAGCCGCTGTTCCAGAAGCGGTTCAAGGCACTGGAGACGCTGCCGAAGGACGCCACCTTCGAGATCGCGGGCGGCAAGCCCAAGGTCGTCCCGGCCGTCGACGGCATGGTCGTCGACCGCGCCAAGGTCGTCCCGGCGATCCTGTCGGTGCTGCCGAAGCCGTCCGGTGAGCGCAAGGCCTCGGTCGGCCTGGCGAACTCCAAGGCGAAGGTGACCACCGAGCAGGTTCAGGCGCTCGGCATCAAAGAGGTGATGGGGGAGTTCACCACCGAGTTCCCGCACGCGCCGTACCGCAACACCAACATCGGTACGGCGGCCCGCAAGATCAACGGGACGCTGCTGAAGGCCGGCGAGACGTTCAGCCTGAACAAGATCGTCGGCGAGCGGACCAAGGAGAACGGCTTCACCGAGGGCAACATCATCAGCGGCGGCAAGTTCGTCCTGGACCTCGGCGGCGGCGTCTCCCAGTCCGCGACCACGACTTTCAACGCGGCGTTCTTCGCCGGGCTCAAGGACGTCGAGCACAAGGCGCACAGCGTCTACATCAGCCGCTACCCGATCGGTCGCGAGGCGACCGTCGCGTGGCCGTCGGTGGACCTGAAGTTCCTCAACGACTCCGGTCACGGGATCTACATCCAGACCATCTTCACCGCGTCGAAGCCCGGTAGCCAGGGCCGGCTCACGGTGAAGATCTGGGGCACCAAGGTCTACGAGATCAAAGCGCGGGCCTCCGGCAAGTCGAACAACCGCGCCCCTGGCCTGGTCTACAGCCAGGAGGCCGACTGCCGTCCCCAGGCGCCGACCGCCGGCTTCGACATCACGATCTTCCGGGACTTCTACCGGAACGGCGCGAAGGTCAAGACCGAGCAGTTCACCACGCACTACAACGCGGCCGACGACATCCGCTGCGGCCCGAAGCCCGGCACCGAGACTCCGGCCGTGCCCCCGAACAGCCAGGGCACGCCCCGCAAGCCCAGCTGAGCTCCTAGCTACGGCGCAAGCTCAGCCGCGGTGCAAGGTGTGGAGGCCGGCGGCGACCTGGTTGAACAGGTCCTCGCCGATCACCGCGCCCTCGCGCCGTACCAGCGCCGGCTCGACCCGCAGTACCCGGTCGAGCCGGACCTCGCTGTTGCGACCCTCGCGGTCCCAGGCGCCCTTGCCGATGTCCATCCAGACGCGGCCCCAGCGCGCCTCGTCGGCGGCGTCGCGGTCGTGGTCCTTGCTGGTCAGGATCAACGCGAGCAGGTACGGCCCGTCGGAGCCGACCACGAGCACCGGCCGGTCCTTGCCGCGCTGATGGTCCTCCTCGAACGGGACCCAGGTCCAGACGACCTCGCCCGGATCCGCCACCCCGTCGTCCGGATGCGGCGTGTACTCCACCCGCACCGTGCCTTCGAAGTCCCCGGGGTACTCAGGACGCTCCACCACGTGATCCGCCATACCGACGAAGCCTAGCGGGACGGACTCACCAGATAGCGGTACCGATAAGCCTCGACGTAGCCGAGCCGCCGGTACGCCGTCACAGCGGGCAGATTGCTCTCCAGGACCTCCAGATAGGTGCGGCGGCCGCCCTGAGGCCCTGCCCACCGCGCCAGCCCCTGTACGACGGCTGCCGCGAGCCCCTGACCGCGGTGCCCGGGCAACACCCGCACTGCGTCGATTCCCAGCCAGTGACCGGTCATCGAACCACGTCCGACCGCCACCAGCTCGCCGTCGACCGCGATCGACGCGAAGACGGCCTTCGGCGCCCCCTCCAGTACGACCGGTGCGGGCGCGGGAACCGGTCCCTCGAATGCGACGCCGTACCAGGCGTCGTCGGGGCGTTCGGCGAGCTGAACGTCGTACGGGGGGAGGGCGTTCACGTGGTCGAGCGTCGTATGCATGACCAGGACGTCCGAGCGGTCGGGGTGAGCGTCGATCCAGCCTTGCTCCTGGAACTCGGCCGCGGCCGGACTGTCGAGGCGGACGTGCGCCTGCGGCGGCAGACCTCGGTCGCGGTAGAAGGCCTCAACGCGCTCCAGGGCCTCGCTGAGTGGCATTCCAGGGCTGCCGACGGGGAGCACCGAGTTTCCACGGCCCGTCCAGCCCGACGATGCCCGCAGCAACCACTCGCCCAGGTGCACCGTCTCGGCCGCCGGCCGGCCCAGCGCGGTCGTCAGGAAGAGCTGGTCGACGTCGACCCGCCGCAACGGCATCTCCGGGATCGGCTTGGCCGCGGTGACCGCGGCGATCTCGATCTCGTGCCGGCTGCTGTCGGCGTGCCGAACCACGAGCCGGCCGTCCCGATGGCCCTCGAGCACGCCGATGACATCGGTCAGGCCACCCTCGATTCGGTGCCGGACCACCACACGGTGTCCGATATCACGGGTACCAAGGCCTGACACGATCCGGACTCCTGGCAGAGTGGGCAACGTATTACCGTGATACTAGTGTCCTGAGTCAGGCGTTCGACGGCACCGGAGGCGCCCAGGCACGCACCTCGCTGCGTTGGAGGAGCATCCACGATGAACACCACATCGAGGACGCCCCTCCGCCTTGCGAGGCACGCACCTGAACACCTCCGGCGCTCGCCGACCGCCTGACTCAGGACACCGACTCTCGCACCACCGCATCGCAGCAACCTCAGGACCGCCGCTGCGCTTGCCTGCCATAGGAGGAGTAGCAGTGACCTACGTCATCGCGCAGCCGTGTGTTGACCTGAAGGACCTCGCGTGTGTCGAGGAGTGCCCCGTCGACTGCATCTACGAGGGCAACAGGATGCTCTACATCCACCCCGACGAGTGCGTGGACTGCGGAGCGTGCGAGCCGGTGTGTCCGGTCGAAGCCATCTACTACGAGGACGACACCCCGGAGCAGTGGAAGGACTACTACACCGCGAACGTCGACTTCTTCACCGACCTGGGCTCGCCCGGTGGCGCGTCCAAGATGGGCAAGATCGACAAGGACCACCCGTTCATCGCCGCGCTGCCCCCGCAGGAGCACGACGAGGACTGAGCACGTGGCGGAGGTGGGGTACCCCGTACCCCACCTCGTCAGCCGACGTTGACCTCGGCCTTGGCGAGGATCTTCTCGTTCGCCAGCCGAGTGCCGAACCAGGCGAGCAGTGACCCCGGCAGGCCCCAGGCCGCGATGGTGACCAGCGTGCGGATCATCGCCTCCTCGGCCGAGTCCGACGACTGGGTCCAGATGCCGACGGCCGCATGCACGCCACCGTCGAGCCCGATGCCCAGCATCACGTAGGCGATCACGAGCAACAGCCGCCCAAAGCGATCGGCCGCGCCGCGCGTCCGGGCGCCCCGCCACAGATAGCGCCCGATCGTGAACACGATGATTCCCCAGAAGGCCGCCGCCATCCCGTCGGCCACGTGCACCGGCGGACCGTCGCCACGGAACGCGTCGAAGCTCTGGATGACCCCGACTGCCGCCACGAGGCCGTAGATGGTCAGGCAGATGCCTGCCACGATCAACACGAGTCCGGCCAGGTTGAACAGGATGTTCGGCCGGTGCCTTGCCCCCAGATTCGCCATGCACTCAGGGTGAGCGCGAGCCTTCAGACAGTCTTCAGGTCAGTTGTCGAGGACGTCGACGTGCACGTGGTCGAGATGCCGGAGGATCTTCTGGTCGCCGGCCCGCTCAGGCGGTGTGTAGTCGCGCCAGCCGCTGTCGGACTGGCCGCCCGCCGTCCAGATCTTGTCGCTGAAGATGATCGTGCGGATGTTGAGCTTCTTGGCCCGAGCGGCCAGGTACTGCGCCATCGCCCAGCCCTTGGTCGTGTTCGCCGCGGTGATCGGCCGCACGAAGACGTCGACCGCCCGGCCCTCGTAGTGCGCCGACCCCTCCATGTGCCCGCTCTGGATCCCGCCCGGCGCATAACCACCGGTCGACAGCTTCCCGAACGTCGCCAGCAGATCCCGCCGTACGGCGTCCGCGCGGGGCGTCAGCCCGTTCTTGCCGATCGTCTGCGCCGGTACGTCGTCCGGGTTGACCGTGCAGCTGAAGACGGCCTTCGAGTTGCCGGTGAGCGCTGATGCGAGCACGCGGGCGTCGGCCTCGTGGTCGGCGTACGCGTTCGGGAAGGCGCTGTGCTGGACCCGGTCGGCCGCGACCGTGATCGGGAGCGTCTGGTAGTTCTTGATCTTCACCAGGGCGTCGTAGAACTTGCCCGACGAGTAGTGCGGATCCTGCACCTGCTTGGTCGTGCCCCAGCCCTGCGACGGCCGCTGCTGGAACAGTCCCAGCGAATCCCGGTCGCCGTGCGCGAGGTTGCGCAGCCCGGACTCCTGGTACGCCGTGGCGAGCGCGATCGTGACCGCCCGCCCCGGCAGCCCACGCCGTACGGCGACGCCCGCGATGATGGCGGCCGACTCGGCCTGCTCCAGGTCCAGCTCGACCGTCGCGCCGTTGACCGTGGCCTCGCACTGCTCCGGCGGTGGCAGCAGCGGTCCGAGGTCCTTGCCGCCGATCCAGGCCACGGCTCCGCCGATGACGAGGCTGAGCGCCCCGATGGACCCCAAGGCGACGAGGACGCCTCGCTTCATCGGCATACCGCTCCCAACGTCCGGGAGCGGCGGCCTGGTTCCCAGGTGGTGGTCACGATGTGGTTGACGCTCGAACGTGCCTCGCGGTTGGCGCGAGCACGGTTGACGCGATGATCACGCGTTCGCGTGCGGTGCCGATGATCACGCGTTCGCGTGCAGGGCCTCGTTGAGCGTGATGCCCTCGCCCTTGCGCGGCCGGGCCTCGACCGCGCCGGTGACGGAGTTGCGCAGGAACAGCAGCCCAGGCTGACCGGACAGATCGCGGGCCTTGACCACGCTGCCGTCCGGCAGGGTGACCTTGGTACCGGCCGTCACGTAGAGCCCCGCCTCGACCACGCAGTCGTCACCGAGCGAGATCCCGGTTCCGCCGTTCGCGCCGAGCAGGCAGCGCTTGCCGATCGACACGACCTGCTTGCCGCCGCCGGACAACGTGCCCATGATCGACGCCCCGGCCCCGATGTCGCTACCGTCGTCGACCACGACACCCGCGACGATCCGGCCCTCGACCATCGACGTACCGAGCGTGCCGGCGTTGAAGTTCACGAATCCCTCGTGCATGACGGTGGTGCCCTCGGCCAGGTGCGCACCCAGCCGGACGCGGTCCGCGTCACCGATCCGGACCCCACTCGGTACGACGTAGTCCGTCATCCGCGGGAACTTGTCCACACTCGTCACGCTCAGGTGCTGACCGGCGGCGCGAGCCCGCAGCCGCACGTGCTCGATCTCGTCGACCGGCACCGGCCCGACCGAGGTCCAGGCGTTGTTCGGCAGGGCGCCGAAGATCCCGTCCAGGTTCAGGCCGTGCGGGCGGACCAGGCGGTGCGACAGCAGGTGCAGCCGCAGGTACGCGTCCGCCGTCCCGGCCGGCGCCTCGTCCAGCGCGATCTGCGTGCTCACGACCTCACGCCGTACCTGGCGGAGCTCGTCGTTGCCCTCCGCCGCGACCAGCTCGGCCGGCGCCTTCACGTCCGCGGGCTGCTCGCCCAGCTCGGGCGCCGGGTACCAGACATCCAGCACAGTGCCGCCGGCGGTAACAGTCGCAAGGCCGAAGCCCCAGGCATGGGTCACGTCAGTCATACCCACAGCCTAGTGGTCTACCCAGCGGAGCAACTTTCCGTCCGCCGGTGACGTCTTTAAGGTCATACGCCCACTGAAATGCGAGGCTGAGATGACCGTCCCCGTCATCAGCATCACTGATCTGTCCTGTCCGCCGGAGGATCCGGGCGACCACCTCGATCTGCTTCTGGCCTACGGCCTGCCCGAGCTGGACCTGCGCGCGGTGATCCTGGACGGCCGCGATCCCGGCGTGACCGCGGTCAGCCGGCTGAACGCGATCTTCGGCCGCGACGTGCCGGTCGCCTGGTGCCCGTCCACGCCGATGCGCGACCCGAACGACAGGATGTACGACGCTCCGCCGTCCCAGCAGCGGGGTGCCGACCTGCTCATCCACGCTCTCGCGGACAGCCCGGAACCGGTACACCTCCTGTCGTTCGGGTCGGCCCGGCCGGTGGCGGTCGCCTACAACCGGGCGCCGGAGGTCTTCCACGAGAAAGTTGCCCGGATCCACCTTTCGGCCCGGGACACCGATCTCGACCCGCAGGCCGGCGTCCGCATCGTGGACACCGGCCTGCCGCTCTCGCGCTACAGCGCTTCGTGGGAGCTGCCGGATCTGAAGTGGATCGAGGAGATGCACCCGTGGTTGCGGCGCTATCTCGGGTCCGCGCTCGGCCCGTCAGCGAGGCCGGATTTTCTGCGGGACCTCGAGGACGACGCAGCGGCCGACGTGATGGCAGACATCTACCAGCGCAGGCACACGGTCCGGACGACCGCCCTGTGGTTGGAGGTGTCGGGCCGGCAGCTGGTACGGCGTACCGACGGCTCGCACGCGATCATCCCGGCCGCCGAGGTGTCGGCCGGAGATACCGTGACCAGCAACGAGCAGGTGCTGATCGAGGCCTGGCCCGCGCTCTATCAGTCGTTATCTCCGAGCGGTCTCAGCTGACTCGTGATCTACTCGTCGGATGCTTCCTGGTTGGCTTCCTCCGGTTGTTCTCGAGGCGACACAGGCTCCGGAGGTCGAGGCGCTGCACGGTGACCTGCTGCGGAAGTGGGCGTCGTCGGAGGTCTGGCGTCTGTCGTACGGCCTGCGCAGTGTGATCGTGAAGCGCGGAACGGGCAGCCAGTCGAGCGAGGAGGCGGCGTACCAGCGGTTCGTGATTCCGCTGGAGCTGCCGGCGCCTCGACTCCTGTACGCCGAGGGCGGCGTGCTGGTCCTCGAGGATGTCGGCCGGGTGACGCTCGAGCAGGAGCCCACGGCCGAAGGTTTCGTGGCGGCGGCCGAGTTGCTCGCCAAGATCCGTACGGCGCCGGTCGAGGGTGCGAGCGAGTTCCCACCCGAGCGGGTGAAGGAGCTCGCGGCTCGGATCGGACGGATCGCCTTCGACGTGTCGCCGCTGACCGAAGCGCTCGCGGACCTGCACGCGCAGACGCCGTCGCGGGTGGTCCACAGCGACTTCGTACCGAAGAATCTGGTCACCGACGGCTTCCGTTGGACCGCGGTCGACTGGCCGCTGGCCCACCTGGCACCACACCTCAGCGACCTCTACACCCTGATCCGCGACGCAGTTGCCCTCGGCCACGATCGGGGGCCGATCGTGGCCCAGTACGTCGAGGCGGCCGGTGTGGATCCCTTCCTTGTCGACCGCCAGATCCTGGTCGGCGGCGCCTGTTTCTGCCTGCGGGCGCTCGACTTCGTGGTCGCCGAAGGACTGCAGACCATCCCCGAATCCGTGGACTGGATCGACCCGTTGCTGGCCGAGCTGGCCGACCTCGTGGAACAGCTCTCGTGAGGCTGCTGGTTCTCGGCGGTACGAGGAATCTCGGTCGGCACGTCGTCGAGGCCGCGCTGCGATCCGGTCACGAGGTCACGCTGTTCAACCGCGGTACGACGAACCCGGGATTGTTCCCGGATGTCCGGCGGGTGATCGGCGATCGCGCGGACCCGTCGGCCCTGGCCGCGGGGGAGTGGGACTGCGTGATCGACATGTCCGGTCTGCTGGTCAGCGATGTGCGGTTGAGCGCAGAGGTACTGCGAGATCGGGCCGGTCACTACGTCTTCATGTCGACGATCGGTGTGTACGCGGACAAGGCGACGCCCGGTCAGGACGAGTCGGGGAAGTTGCTGCCCTGGCCGGTCGATGCCCCGGACAACGAGTTCACGATGGACCTTTACGGCCCGGCGAAGGTGCGTTGCGAATCGTTGCTCGCAGCCACCTTCGGCAGCCGGACCGCCGCCGTGCGGTCGGGGTTCGTGGTCGGTCCCTACAACCCGGATTTCGGGAACTGGGGGACGGCGCTCGCGAGCGGCGGCCGGATGGAGTCCGCGGCCGGGCCTTCGCAACCCGTGCAGTACGTCGATGCTCGTGATCTGGCCGACTTCCTGCTCCGGTGCAGCGAGCTGTCCGGTCCGTTCAACGTGGTGGGTCCGACGCGGACGATGGGCGAGCTGGCCGCGGCCTGGCGGTCCGTCGTACCGGATCCGGCGCCGATGGACTGGGCGCCGGCGGTCGACCGCTTCCACCTGAACGACGAAGGGCTGTTCCGGCTGGACAACAGCCGGGCGCTGGCGGCCGGGCTGCGGCTGCGGACCGACGAGGAGATCGCTCGGGACTACGTGGCCTGGATCCAGGCGGGGAACATGCCCCCGGACCCGCCGCACTGAAATGTCATAACATTGCCGCCGTGATCCTTGAGACAGGTGGAGGGCCGGGCGGCCCGACCAGCCCGCGGGCAGGCTTCAGCAGCATCGACGCCGTGCGGTACGGCGGGACGACCGGTGGTCGGCAGGAGGCGTCGCTGAGTGTGACGGCCGGTCTGATCGAGCCCGGTCAACGGCTGCGGTACAAGGTGTATCCGGAGCTCGACGACCGCCTCGCGTACGACGCGACGTACGTGGCGGTGGATCTGGTCTTCACCGACGGTTCCCGGCTCTCCGAGCTCGGGGCGCAGGATCAGTACGGGTACGCCTTCGACGCTGTTGGTCAGGGTCTTGCGAAGGTCTTGTATGCCGACCAGTGGAACGACGTTCAGGTCTCACTCGAGGTGGCGGTCGGCAAGACGGTCGCGGACGTCGTACTGACTGTTGACGCGCCGACCTCTGGATCTGCCTTTGTGGGGTGGATCGACGACGTCGAGATCGGTGCCGCGCCTGCGCCGCTGGACGGTTCGGACCTCGCGGCGTACGTCGACACTCGACGGGGGACCAACGCGAGTTTCGCGTTCTCCCGGGGGAACACGCTGCCGATCACCGCGTGGCCGAACGGGTTCAACTTCATCACGCCGGTCACGGACGCGTCGACGTACCGGTGGGCATACGAGTACCACCGGCTGAACAACGCCGACAACCTGACCGAGTTGCAGGGGCTGACGTTCTCGCACCAGCCGAGTCCGTGGATGGGCGACCGTGATCAGCTGACGATCATGCCGGTCACAGCTGAGACACCGCTGGGCGATCAGGTTGCACGGGCGGCGGCCTTCAGTCACGGCGACGAGGTTGCCCGGCCGGACTTCTATTCGGTGCGCTTCACCGACGGGCTACTGGCCGAGTTGGCGCCGACCGATCACGGAGCGATCTTCCGATTCACGTTCCCGGCGGATGCGGCCGGCCGGCATCTGGTCATCGACACGATCGACGAGAACGGCGCGTTCGGGTACGACGACGGTGTGTTGACCGGCTGGGTCGAGAACGGCGCGGAGGCCGGGCGGACGCGGATGTTCTGCTACGGCGTCTTCTCGGCTCCGGCGCGTTTCGGCCCGGCCGATGGCGGGCGCGCCA
Organism: Kribbella sp. NPDC005582; assembly: GCF_040605415.1. Taxonomy (NCBI): domain Bacteria; kingdom Bacillati; phylum Actinomycetota; class Actinomycetes; order Propionibacteriales; family Kribbellaceae; genus Kribbella; species Kribbella sp. NPDC005582. Next base: position 465,402 of record NZ_JBEXCU010000001.1, on the reverse strand, counting down.
ACGCACGCGCGGCGAGCTTCGACGTGGACGAGGTGACGCTGCGGATCGCGACGTCGTTCATCAGCGTGGAGCAGGCTCGGCACAACTTGTCGCTGGAGCTTGAAGGACGGTCGTTCGAGGAGATTCGGCAGGCGGCCAACGAGATCTGGAACGAGCGGCTGGCGGTGATTCGTCCGGAGGGCGCGACCGAACCGCAGTTGCGCACGGTCTACGGCAACCTCTACCGGCTCAACCTCTACCCGAACTCACACTTCGAGAACACCGGTACGGCGGAGGCGCCGTCGTACGCGTATGCGTCTCCGGTGCTTCCGGCCGTTGAGGGTCAGGCGGTGGTGAGGCCGGGGAAGATGTATGTGAACAGCGGCTTCTGGGACACCTACCGGACCGCGTGGCCGGCGTACGCGTTCCTTTATCCGACGCTGGCGGCTGAGCTGGTGGACGGGTTTGTGCAGCAGTACCGCGATGGTGGGTGGATCGCGCGTTGGTCGTCGCCGGGATATGCGGACTGCATGACCGGTACGTCGTCGGATGTGTCGTTCGCGGATGCGTACCTGCGTGGGGTCGAGCTGGCGGACCCGTTGACGACGTACGACGCCGGACTGCGGAACGCGACCGTCGTACCGGAGGCAACCGAGGTCGGGCGAAAGGGTGCCACGACCGGGTTCTTCAACGGGTACGTCAGCAACGACACCGAGGAGAGTGTGTCGTGGTCGCTGGAGGCGTACCTGAACGACTTCGGGCTGGCCGCGATGGCTGCGCAGTTGGCGGAGGTCTTCCCGGAGCGCAGTGAGCAGCTGCGCGAGGAATCGGCGTACCTCTATCGGCGCTCGCAGAACTACGTGCTGCTCTTCGACCCGGCGATCAACTTCTTCCAGGGCCGGCGGCCGGACGGTTCGTTCGCCCGCACGCCGGAGGAGTTCGACCCCTGCGAGTGGGGCGGCGACTTCACCGAGACCGACGGCTGGAACTTCGCCTTCCACGTCGCCCACGACCCCCGCGGCCTCGCCGGTCTGTACGGCGGTCCGCGCGGGCTCGAGGCCAAGCTCGACGAGTTCTTCGCGACGCCCGAACTGGCCACCAAGAAGGGCACCTACGACATCGTCATCCACGAGATGCTCGAGGCGCAGGCTGTCCGGATGGGGCAGTTCGGCTTCAGCAACCAGCCCGCACACCACATCGCGTGGATGTACAACTACGCCGGCGCTCCGCACAAGACGCAGGCCATCGTCCGCGAGGTCCTGGACCGCCTGTACGTCGGCGAGCAGATCGGCCAGGGCTACCCCGGCGACGAGGACAACGGCGAGATGTCGGCCTGGTACCTGTTCGCCGCGCTGGGGCTCTACCCGCTGCGCGTCGGAGCGCCCGAGTACACGATCGGCTCGCCGCTCTTCCCGCGGGTCACCGTTGCACCGCTCGGCGGGAGTCCGCTCGTCATCACCGCCTCGAACGTCGAACACCCTTATGTCCAAGAGCTTCGCGTCGACGGCAAGCCGTTGCCCGTAGCATCGATCACGGATGCTGCTGTGCAGAGTGCCTCGGTTGTCGAGTTCGTCCTGGGCTCGGAGCCGTCCGACTGGGGCACGCTGGAGTCTCCGCCGTCGCTGTCGTCGGAGGTCCCCGTTCCGCTGGTCGACCTGATCCCCGCCGACCCGTCGAATCCGTTGTTCGACAACACCTCTGCCACGTCGGCTTCGGTCGACTCGGTCGTCGAGTGGTCCCTTCCGTCGCCGGAGGCCGCAGCCTTCTACACCCTCACCTCAGCTGCTACCGACGCTCCCAGCACCTGGCGCCTCGAAGCATCCCTCGACGGCATTGCTTGGTCCGTCCTGGACGAGCGCACCGACGAAACCTTCCCCTGGTCCCACCAACTCCGCCCCTTCCAGATCCCCACCCCCGCGCCGTACCAGCACTACCGCCTGACCTTCCCCGCCCCCGTCACCCTCACCCAGATCGAACTCCTCGCCTAACCACCCATCCCGATCACGCGGCGGCTTTGTGGAGGCGGGGCTCGGCTTGGGCGAGTACGGCGGTGAGGGCGACCGGCGGGTGGTTCCAGAGGATTTCGGCGCGGGCGTTGTGCAGGGCCGGCCAGAGACTGGCGGCCCAGGCGACCTCCAGTTCATCCGGTGTGAACTCGCGTTCCTCCTGATAGGCAACGAGAAACGCCTCCGAGCTCTCTAGCGGTGCGAGCGTCGGCACCTCCGTGCTGGCGAACGCTCCCGCGGCAGCACCGACCAGGGCGGGCTCGGGTAACCACGCCACGCTGTCCCAGTCGTGTACGACGTGGGGCGTGTGCCCGTGCCATCGCAGGTTCTGGGCTTCCCAGTCCGCGTGCCCGAGGATGCGCGGCATCGAGCCGGCCTGGCGCAGTCGCCGCCGTGCCCGAATGGCGATCGCGACCAGGTCCGCTCGGAGGGTTTCCGCGCCTGGGCGGCTGTCGTGCACCGGGTTCGGCGGCCACTGGCCTGGACCACCGTGGTCCCAGTGCACCCACTCCGGATTGGGCAATGGGGGCGGCAACTGCAGTCGGCGGGTCACCTCGGTCACCGCGGCATAGAGCCGCGCCGAGCGCGCCGCCGTACCGGGGTCGTTGCCGCGAGCAACCTCACCACCCGGCCGCCACTCCTCGGCATGCACCGCCCGGCCGTCCGCGACGGTCACCCCGGTCAGCACCCGAGCACACGGCAACCCGGCCTCGCTCACTGCCCGCTGCACCGCCAAACAAGTCGCCACGCGGCCGCCCGCATCCGGCCGGGCCTTCACCATGACTTCTCGGCCGTCATTGAGCCGCAGTCCCCACACCTGGCTCATCACCGAAGCGGCCAGCAACACCTCAGCCGGCTGAGTCCCCAACTCCTGCTCACACCACTCCACCAGCCACGGCTCGAGAGGCATCGGATCAGGAGGCGATGCGTTCGCGAGTACGGCGGGGAGTGGGTCCGGCTGGTGGGTTGATCTCGGTCCACACGTCGTCGAGGGAGAGACCGAGGACGTCGGCGATCGCGGCGATGGTCGGGAACGCGGGGGTGGCGACGCGGCCGGACTCGATTTTGCGCAGCGTCTCGGGTGAGACGCCGGCGTCGAGGGCGGTGTCGAGGATGGAACGGTCGCCGCGGGCGCGGCGCAGCAGCGCGCCGAGACGCTGTCCGCGCTCGATCTCGGTGGGGGTGAGCGGCAACCTGACCATGGTGGGATTATAGTACCGGTATAGTTATTGGTTCCACGAGAGGGACGCCCCCGCATGATCGAGATCCTGAGCTCCACCGAGCTCGTCAAAGCCCGCAAGACCGGCGCCCTGGTCGGCACCATCCTGCAGACCCTGAAGAGCCGGACCGCGGTCGGTACCAATCTGCTCGACATCGACCAGTGGACCAAGGCGATGATCGCCGACGGGGGCGCGCAGTCCTGCTACGTCGACTACGAGGCGTCGTTCGGTCGCGGGCCCTTCGGCCACTACATCTGTACGGCGGTCAACGACGCCGTACTGCACGGCAAGCCGGCCAACTACACCCTCGCCGACGGCGACCTCCTGACCCTCGACCTCGCCGTACTGCTGGGTGGAGTGGCCGCCGACGCCGCGATCAGCTTCGTCGTCGGCGAGACCCAGCCCGCCGAGAGCCTCGCGATGATCGCCACCACCGAGCGCGCCCTCGCCGCCGGCATCGCCGCCGCCCAGCCCGGCGCCCACCTCGGCGACATCTCGCACGCCATCGGCACCGTCCTCACCGCCGCCGGCTACCCCGTCAACACCGACTTCGGCGGCCACGGCATCGGCTCGACCATGCACCAGGACCCCCACGTCCCCAACACCGGCCGCCCCGGCCGAGGCTACAAACTCCGCCCCGGCCTCCTCCTCGCCCTCGAACCCTGGATCATGCAAGACACCGCCGACCTCGTCACCGACCCCGACGGCTGGACCCTCCGCAGCGCCACCGGCGCCCGAACCGCCCACACCGAACACACCATCGCCATCACCCCGGACGGCCCCGAGATCCTCACCCTGCCGGACGGCGAGTAGTCCGAACCCGCCGCTGCGTTCGGCGAACCGCCCCCACTCACCAACCTCAGTAGCAGCCGGTCCTGCGCGCTCAGCCGCCGGCCCGCGACAGCCCGGAACGGCAGTTGGTGAGTGGCGCAGGTCCGCCAACCCAGCCGCCGCGGAGCGGTGTCCCTACTTCGGGGCTGAGGTGGCCCGGATGTGGAGCTCGGTGCGGAGGGTGACGGTGGAGGGTGGGCGGCCGGGGGTGGCTATGCGGTCCTTGAGGAGGGTGCCGGCGGTTCGGCCGAGTTCGTACGTCGGTTGGGCGACGGTGGTGAGGCTGGGGACGACGAGGTCGGCCCAGGGGATGTCGTCGAAGCCGACGATGGCGATGTCGTGGGGGGCGCGGAGGCCTCGCTGGGCCAGGCATTCGAGGGCGCCCACCGTCATCAGGTTGTTGGTGGCGAAGAGGGCTTCGGGGGGTTCGGGGAGGGCCAGCAGGGATTCCATCGCGGCGTAGCCGCCGGCTTCGCGGAAGTCGGCGTGCCGGACGAGGTCCTTGTCGTAGCGGATGCCGGCGGCTTTGAGGGCGGAGCGGTAGCCGGCCAGGCGGTCCATCGCGGTACTGACCTTGCGGGGGCCGGTGATGCACGCGATCCGCCGGTAGCCGCCGTCGATGAGGTGTTTGACGCCTTCGTGGGCGCCGTGTTCGTTGTCGACCAGGACGGTGTCGGCCTCGACGCCCTCGACGCGGCGGTCGATCAGGACCATCGGCGTCTTTGCCTCGGCGAGCTGCTGAACACCTTCGGCGGTCGAGGTCGGCGAGATCACCACGCCCGCCATCTGCTCGGTCAGGACAGCCGACGCGTACGCCGCTTCCTTCGCCGGATCCTCGTCGGAATTACACAGGACGACGTGGTACCCCTCGGTCTGCGCGACATCCTCGAGCCCGCGGACCAGCGACGTGAAGAACGGGTTCTCGATATCGGAGATGACCACGGCCCACAGGTTCGTCCGGGACTTCCGCAGGTTCCGCGCGACGCCGTTCGGCCGGTAGCCCAGCTCGGCGACCGCAGCGCGGACCTTCTCCGACAGCTCCGGATCGACGTTGCGACGCCCACTCAGCACCCGGGAGACCGTCGCCGGGGACACGCCCGATCTACGCGCGACGTCGTAGATCGTCGTCATACCCGCCCCCTGCCGGAGATCGATTGGCCGTCTGGATCGCACTCTAACCCCGATCCGACGCAAAGGATCTCATGACGAGCCGGGCTCCAGCAGGGCGAGCGCTGCGGCGCGGGCGGGAGCTGAGGCGGCGGCGCCGTTGACGGTGGTGGAGAGGGCGCCGGCAGCGTTGGCCAGGCGTACGGCGGCGACCAGATCGGCGCCGGAGGCGAGGGAAGCGGCGAGGGAGCCGCAGAAGGCGTCGCCGGCGCCGACGGTGTCGACGGTCGCGACCAGGTGCGGTTCGATCCAGACCTCGGCGCCGGAGGAGCGGTCGACGACGAACGCTCCCCGCGCCCCGAGCGTCACCACGCATCCGCGCAGGTCCCACTCGTCCGCGAGTTTGCGGGCGATCACCGGTACCTGCGTCTCGTCGTCGCAGTCCAGTCCGGTCAGCGCAGCCGCCTCGACCTCGTTCGGCACCAGGATGTCGACATCCGCCATCAACCGCGGCTCGATCGGCCCGACCGGTGCCGGCGTGAGGACCGTCGTCACCCCAGCCGCTGCCGCGATCCGCAACGCTGTCTGGCTGGCCGCAACCGGCAACTCCAGCTGAACACTGAGCACTCGACTCGAAGTCAGTACGTCGGCCGCCGCCTCCACGTCCGCCGACGTGATCGCAGCGTTGGCCCGCGACACGATGATGATCGAGTTCCCGCCGTCCGGCAGCACGAGCGGAAGCCCGACCCCGGTCCCGAGCGACGGATGCCGGACGATCCACGACGTGTCGACCCCGTCGGACTCGAGCAGTTCGACGAACTCCTCGCCGTACCGGTCGCTGCCGATGGTCCCGACGATCGCGGTCCGCGCGCCCATTCGAGCCGCCGCGATCGCCTGATTCACGCCCTTCCCGCCGAGGTGCTCGGCGAACCCGGTCCCGTGCAGCGTCTCGCCGGGCAGCGGCCGCCGGTCCGCACTCGCGACCAGATCCTTCATGAACGATCCGAGCACGCAGACGTCGTACCTCATCCGTCCTCCCCGAGCAGACGCTTGCCCAGGGCACCGGACGGGTGGAACCGGGCGAAGTCGTGCTGGCTGAACTCCCGCAGTACGACGAGCGCACACGCCAGCGCATCGCCCATCGCCAGCGACGCCGTGGTCGACGCGGTCGGCGCCAGGTTCAGCGGATCGGCCTCGCGCAGCACCATCGTGTCCAGCGTGTACGTCGACAGCCGGGCCAGCGTCGACTCCTCGCGACCGGTCATCGCGATCACCGGGATGCCGCGGTCGCGCAGCATCCGGGCGAAGGCACAGACCTCGGCCGTCTCGCCGGACGCCGACAACGCCAGCACGAGATCGCGATCGGTGACCGCGCCCGAGTCGCCGTGCAGTGCGTCCCCGGAGTGGATGAAGGTGGCCGGCGTCCCGGTACTCGCCAGCGTGGCCGCGATCTTCCGCCCCACCAGCCCGGACTTCCCGAGACCGGTCACCACGAGATGCCCACGGCAGTCGGCGACTGCCATCAGCACATCGAGGAAAACCCCGTCGAGCCGATCCGCGAGGGCCGAGACGGCGGCGGCCTCGGTCTCGATCGCCGTCCGCGCTGCCTGCAGCCCGCGGGCCACCCGATCCGGCAGCACTGGCATCCCACGCCTCACAATCAGAAATCGATTTCCAAGAAGTAGGCGCAGAGTAGGGAGTGCGGCTGCGCAGTGTCAACGGCTGGATCGCGCTGGAATCCCTTGCAGGTAGACCAATACTGAGGGTCCAGGCTGGATCGAGGATGGCTCTGGTCTTGACCGACTTCAGTCTCAATCGTAGATTGCGAGAAATCGATTGCCCACCTCTGGAGCCGGCTGATGGTTGCCACCCCTGTCCCTGCCCGCCTGAGCCGCCGTACGTTGCTCGGTGCCTTTGCCGCGGTGCCGCTGCTGTCGGCCTGTGGCGGGTCGTCCGGCGGCGACGGCAAGGAGCTGTCGTTCTGGAACTTCTACGGCCCGTCGGACGACCAGGGTCCGCAGAGCAAGTGGTTCGTCTCGGTCGTCGACGAGTGGAACAAGAACAACGACGTCAAGGTCAAGCTGCGCTACATCCCCGGCAAGGACTATCTGAACGGGACCACCCTGCAGACGGCCTTCCAGTCCGGGCAGGGTCCGGACATCTTCCTGATCAGCCCGGGCGACTTCCTGCGCTACTACAACGGCAATGTCCTGCAGGACCTCGGGCCCGCGCTGTCGGCCGAGTCCAAGGCCGACTACCTTCCCGGCTTGCTCGAGGCGCGCAGCGTCGACGGCAAGGTCTACGGACTGCCGATGGAGATCGAGCCGCTGGCCATGTACTACAGCGAGACCGCGTTCGAGAAGGCCGGGCTCTCCGAGGCCGACCTGCCGAAGACCTGGGACCAGACGCTTGCGGTCGCCGAGAAACTCACCGGCAAGGACCGGTACGGCGTGATGTTCGAAACGCTGCCGGGCTACTACCAGAACTTCACCTGGTACCCGTTCCTCTGGCAGGGCGACGGTACGCCGATCAAGGACGGCAAAGTCGCCTTCGATTCGCCGGCCGCCGTCCAGGCGTTGAAGTTCTGGCAGGACACGATCCAGAACAAGGTCGCGCCGCGCAAGGCGCTCGGCGACGGCGGTGGTGATGTCGTCTCGAACCTTGGTTCCGGCGCGGCTGCGATGCAGCAGAGCGGAATCTGGGCGGTTGCGGATCTACGCGGCAAAGCGAAGAACTTCAAGTACGGAATCATTCCGCACCCGACTCCGGCCGGCGGCAAGCCGGCGACCGACCTCGGCGGCTGGGCGTTCGTGGCCAACTCCAAGGGCAAGAACCCGGAAGCGGCGGCGAAGTTCATCGCCTGGGCACTCGGCTCGACCGACGCAGCCGGGATCGAGCGGCAGCGGCAGTGGAACACCGTGGTCAAGACCAACGTCCCACCCCGCAAGTCGGTCCAGGCGGCCGCCGACGCCAAGGGTGCGTTCGACGACGGCGCACTGAAGAAGTTCGTCAGTGAGATCGCGCCGACCGGCAAGCCCGAGCCGCGGTTCCCACCGGAGGTCTATCAGCCGATCGCCGACGCGATCCAGGCCTGTCAGCTGAACGCTGCCGACCCGGCGAAGGCCGCGGCCGACGCGGCGGCCCGGATCGACACGTTCCTGCAGACCTACCAAGGCGCCCCGATCAGCTGATGGCTCGCAGGCGTGAGATGACGAGAAAGCGGCGGGAGGCGCTGGCGGCGTACGCGTTTCTCGCACCGGACACTCTTGGTTTGCTGACCTTCGTCGCGCTGCCGATGGTGCTCGCGTTCGGCGTCGCGTTCTTCAAAGTCGATGGCTTCGGCAACTATCAGTACGTCGGTCTGGCGAACTACAAGCTGATGGGCGGCGACGACCAGCTACTCGCTTCGCTGAAGGTGACCGCGACCTACGTGGTCACCTTCGTCCCGATCGCGTTCGTGGTCAGCTTCGCGCTGGCGATGCTGGTCCGCAACCACTTCAAGGGGATCGGCTGGGTCCGGGCGGCGTTCTTCCTGCCGAACGTGGTCAGCCTTGTCGTGGTCGGTCTGATCTGGCAGTTCCTGCTGGTCGACAAACGCGGCGCACTGTCCAAGCTGCTCGCACCCCTCGGCCTCGGCGACGTCTCCTTCCTCGGTACGCCATCCCTTGCCCTCGGCACCTATGTCGTGATCAGCGTGTGGTTCCTGATGGGCTACCAGATGCTGGTCTTCCTGGCCGGTCTGAAAGATGTCCCGAAGGAACTGGAGGATGCCGCCGAGATCGACGGCGCGAGCGCATGGCAGCGGTTCCGGTTCGTGATCTGGCCGCTGCTCCGTCCGACCAGCTTCTTCGTCGTGGTGAACTCGACGATCGGCGCGGTCACCGGACTGCAGGCCTTCGACCTGGTCTTCGTGCTCACCAAAGGCGGTCCGGCGCGCGCGACCAGCACGGTCGTGCTCTACATCTACGAGCAGGCCTTCACCTTCAACAACATGGGGTACGCCGCCGCGCTGACCACCGTGGTCGTTGCGGTCCTGGTGCTGTGTACGGGCCTGATGTTCGGAGTCACCCGGGGAGGACGCTTCGATGAGGATTAGAGTCCTGCCGATCGTGGCGCACGTGCTCGCGATTCTCGCGGTGTTGCCGCTGCTCTGGATTGTGATCAGTGCTCTCAAACCGGCCGAGGACGTCTTCGACTTCGGCTGGCCGAGCACGTGGACGCTGGACAACCTGCAGTACGTGCTGCTGAAGATCCCGATGCCGCGGTTCATGCTGAACTCGGCGATCGTCTCCGTGACGGTTACCGTGATCGCATTGTTCTTCCACTCGATGGCGGCGTACGCGCTGGCGCGGTTGCGGTTCCCGGGCCGCGGAATCATCTTCTCCGGGATCATGTCGACGCTGCTGGTTTCGCTGCCGGTGATTCTGGTCCCGCTGTTCCTGGTTGCCAAGCAGCTCGGTCTGCTGGACAGCTATGCCGGCTTGATCATCCCGAGCATCTTCCATGCCTTCGGCATCTTCCTGCTCCGGCAGTACTACCTGAACATCCCGCGGGAGCTGGAGGAGGCCGCTGACCTCGACGGCTGCGGCTACTGGCGGCGGTACTGGAGTGTCATCTTGCCGCTCAGCCGTCCGGTGCTCGCTTCCCTTTCAGTGCTGTTCTTCCTGGCCAACTGGAACGCGTTCCTCTGGCCGCTGACCATCACCCGGAACCCGGACCTGCGCGTCATCCAGCTCGGTGTCTCCGGCATGCAAGGGCAGTACGCGTCGGCGTGGAACCTCATCCTGGCGGCGGCCGTGATCGCGGCGATCCCGACGGTCGTGGTCTTTGTGGCGGGTCAACGCCGGCTGGTCGATGCGATGAAGACCACCGGTCTCAAGTGAGTGCGGCGACCATGCGTTGCCGGGCTCGGTAGTAATGGACCGGCTCGAGCACTGGGCGGTCGAAGCGCAGTGTGCGGTCCGGATCGAGCAGGTCCACCGCGGCATCCCTCCCGAGCCGCGCCCGGACGGCTTGGAGCGCGCGGTGGTCCCACATCGCTTGGGCGAACACCCGGTGCCGGAGCGACGGCCACGGCGTACCGTCTGGGCCGGGGTAGACGATGAACGGATCACCGGATGGGAACGTGTCGCCGGCTGAGGTCTCGGTGAACGGGTCGACCTGACGGACGGAGTACTGGGTGTACCAGAAGTTGAAACCCCAGTGCAGGAAGCCGTCGACGCCCGCTGCGAAGAGCTGGTGGCCGATGGCGCGGTTGCGGGCCGAGGGCATCCCGATGAAGCGGTTCGCGACGTCTTTGTTCTGGCTGACGCAGTAGTAGACCCACAACTGTTCCGGTCGCTCGGCCAGGAAGGGCTCGACGTGGTCGGTCGCGACGACCGGTACCTCGACGGCGCCTGAGGTCCAGAACGAGTGCTCGCTCAGAGCGTCGACAACAGTCCAGCCCTTGAGTAGATCGGCGACTACAGCCTTCGCCGCTAGGTAGCTGGTGAGGCCGTCCTCGCCGGACGGTTCGTCGGAGATGTGGAAGACCACGTGCTCGCGATCCCACTCTTCGTCGAGCACTGTCTGGAGTGCGGGTAGCAAGGCTTGCATCAGCTGCCGGTACTGCGGATCTGTCGCGTCGACGTCCCAGCCGAAGGCTCGCTGGTCGTTCACGACGATTCCGGGCGTTGCCTGGGCGCCCCACTGGGTGAAGAGGTGTGCGACCTCGACACCGGTGATTCCGTTGCGGCGGCAGAGCTCGAGCCAGCGCCGCAGCTTGTCGAAGCCGAAGCGGTAGCCGTCGTCGGTGCTCGTGATGTCGATCAGCTGTACGACGGTGCGGTACGAACCGACTGCCGTGTCGAGAGGTGGTGTCCAGACCGGAGTGAGCAGCGACGTGGCGCCCATCTCCGCTGCTGAGGCCATGAAGCGGTCGATGAGGGTCCAGTGCTCTTCGCTGAACACGTCAACGCGGTAGTGGTCAGCGAGTGCGTCGACGTGCATCCAGTGGCTCGACACGATGTCGAGTGCGGGTAGCTCGATGGCGGTGAGCTCGACGGTGACTGGCTGGCGGTGTAGCTCGGTTCCGTTCTGGGTTACTACGACAGTGAGCTCGTGGTGGCCGGCTCGTGCAGGGTCGGTGGTGGTGACGTCGAACCACAGCGCCGCCCACTCGCCGGGGCGCACCGGAGTCTCGCCGTTCGGGAGGGGGCGCAGCACGTCCGGATAGTCGCCGGGTTCGTCCCAGTCGTAGCCGGCGTCGTGGTCGGGGAAGGCGAGGAAGGAGCAGTGGACCAGCTCCACGCTCGACACCGCGACCAAGTCGGCCGCCGCCCCTTCAACCCGCACCCGCACCGAGCTCGCGCCCGCGCCGGCCCCTTTTACTCCCGCCTGCGGAGCGCACGCCTCCGCTGGTGCGCGGTAGGCGAGCTGGAAGGACGCCGGCTCGCCGAGGAACGCCTGGAAGTGAGCTGGCGCCGTCCGGTCGCCAGCAGGGCTGGTTGACGCCGGGCGCTGCTCCTGCGCGGGGTGCACTTTGGCGAGCGCGTCACAGAGTACGAACGTCCACTGCGCAGTCATGCCTACATCATTCAGATGCGAGCATCAATGCGCAACGGTCAGGGGTAGGGGAGGAGCTCCGGGGCGGGACCGGCGATCGGAGTGGGGGAAGGGCGGCCGGCGTACCAGGCGGTGAGTGCGGTGAGGGTGCCCGTGAGCACGTGGTCCTGGCCGGTGCCGTTCTCCCAGAGCGGGCCGTCTGACGGCTGCAGGATCAGGTGGACGCCGTCGGGCGTGCGGGGGCGGAGGAACTCGAGCAGGTGGGCGCAGAAGGGTGCGGGCCAGTCGTCGGGTGTGGAGCTGAGTCCGAGGTCGCTGGTGTGGATGACCAGCTCGCGCCAGGTGGCGTCGATGCCCTGGGCCAGGGTGCTGTTGCGGTGGAGGATCGGCCGGGACCAGTCGTCCGGGCCGACGCGGTCCCAGGCTGCCAGGAGAGCGGCGACGGCTTCGTTCAGGTCCGCGGTGAGCTCTGCGGCCGGGCGGTGGGCGCCGGCTTCGATCTCGGCGTCACGGGCGGGCCGGCCGCCGTCGTACACCTCGATGAGCTCGCCGCGCAGCGCGTACTCGACCTGTCGGGTGAAGGCGCGGGAGAAGTTGGCCAGGTGGGTGATCACGTGCCCCCGGGACCAGCCGGGCAGTACGGAGTCACCGCGAGCTGTGGACTCGTCCAGCCCGTCCACCAGCGTGCTCAACCGAGCCGCGGCGGTCTTCACGTCGCTCAGGGCCACAAGCGCTCCTTCGTCCAGGTGTCGGTCAGGCGGTACCGCAGGCGGAGGTGGCGGCGGTCCGCGTCCGCCTGCCAGAACTCAACCTCGTCTGCTTGCAGCGTGTACAGCGTCCAGTTCGGCGCGACCAATCCCGGGTCGGCGGTCAGACGCTCAGTCTGCTCGGCGACCGCGGCCTCAACTTCGGCCGGGTCCTCCAGTACGTCGCTCTGCCGCGCCGCCGACGCCATGGCGCGGGACGACACCGGCCGGGCCAGGAAGTCGCGTGCCGAGTCCTCTGGGGCAGCCGGCGCGACCCGGCCGAGGATGCGCACCTGGCGGCCGAGCGGAATCCAGTAGAACGTCAGAGCGGCGTACGGCGTCGCAGCCAGCTCAGCGCCCTTCGCGCTGGTGGACGTGGAGCCGAACTGCCAGCCCTCCGCGGTCACGTCCTTCAAGATCAGCACTCGCGCGTTCGGGTGACCGTCCGCGCGGACCGTGGACAGCGTGACCGTCAGCGGCTCCGGCACCTGCTGGTCCACCGCCGTCATCAGCCAGTCGACGAACAGCTCGTGCGGCGTCTCCGGGGCCTGCGCCGGATCGAACTGCAGGGGAGTCCCGGTCAACGTCGGTACGGCGCGCAGCCGGGTCCGCAGGTCAGTCACATCCACGACCCTAAGTCAGAGCGAGATCGAAAAAACTGGGGGTCGGCGTGGTTAGCCTTCGGGTATGACGGTGGCGAGGTTCAAGGACCTGTGTATCGACGCGAACGCGATGAGCCCGATGGTGACGTTCTGGTCCGGGGTGCTCGGACTGACCGTTCCGGCCGACAACCCGACCGTGCTGCTCGGCGACACGCCCGAGAAGACGGTCTGGATCAATGCGGTCGACGATCGGCGGACGGCGAAGAACCGTGTGCACCTCGACGTGCACACGGCGTCGATCGACGACCTGGTCGCGGCCGGGGCGACCGTGCAGGCGGAGCACTCGCACTGGACCGTGCTGACGGACCCGGAGGGCGGGGAGTTCTGCGGCTTCGTGCGGGAGCGCGTCCCGGCGTACCGGTTGATGGAACTGGTGGTGGACTCGGCCGACCCGAAGGAGCAGGCCGAGTGGTGGGCCGGCGTGGTCGGTGGCGAGGTCGGGAAGTCGGCGGACGACCCGTGGTACTGGCTGGAGAAGGTGCCCGGGCTGCCGTTCGCGTACTGGGTGTTCGTGCCGGTGCCCGAGCCGAAGACGGAGAAGAACCGCGTGCACTGGGACGTCACGGCACCCGCGCTGCAGCCAGTGCTGGACGCCGGCGCCACGCTGCTGCGGCCCAAGGACGACGAGATCGGCTGGCACATCTGCGCCGACCCCGAGGGCAACGAGTTCTGTGTGTTCATCCAGCATTGACCCCATGACTCTCGACTTGACCCTGTCCGGGCCTGACCTGACCGAGGCGTTGGTGAACATCTCGTCGGTCAGTGGGACCGAGGAGCCGTTGGCCGACCAGGTCGAGGCGGCGCTGTCGGCGTACTCGCATCTGAAGGTGTTCCGGCACGGGAACACGGTGGTGGCGCGGACCGACCTCGGGCGCGCGGAGCGGATCGTGATCGCCGGGCATCTGGACACGGTGCCGCTGAACGACAACCTGCCGGCGCGGCGCGCGGACGGGCTGATCCACGGGCTCGGGGCGTGCGACATGAAGGGCGGGGTCGCCGTCGGGCTGCGGCTCGCGGCCACGCTGGCGGAGCCGAACCGCGACGTCACGTACGTGTTCTACGACTGCGAGGAGATCGAGTCGGAGCGGAACGGGCTGTTCAAGCTGACGCAGTCCAACCCGGAGCTGCTCGAGGGCGTGTTCGCAGTCGTAATGGAGCCGTCGAACGCCGTGGTCGAGGCGGGCTGCCAGGGGACGATGCGGATCGAGGTCACCACCCGGGGCGAGCGGGCGCACTCAGCGCGGTCCTGGATGGGCCGCAACGCGATCCACGCGGCCGGGGAGATCCTCGCGCGGCTGGCGGCGTACGAGCCGCGGCGGGTGCCGATCGACGGGCTGGAGTACCGCGAGGGGCTGAACGCGGTCGCGATCACCGGCGGGGTCGCGGGCAACGTCGTACCGGATCTGTGCACGGTGGAGATCAACTACCGGTTCGCGCCGAGCCGGTCCGAGGCGGAGGCCGAGGCACATCTGCGCGAGGTCTTCGAGGGGTTCGAGATCGCGGTGACGGACTCCGCGCCCGGTGGGCTGCCCGGGCTGGAGCGCCCGGCCGCGGCCGCGTTCCTGCAGGTGGTCGGCGGCGAGCCGAAGCCGAAGTTCGGGTGGACGGACGTGGCGCGGTTCACGCTGCTCGGCGTACCGGCGGTGAACTACGGGCCCGGCGATCCGCTCTATGCGCACAAGCAGGATGAATTCGTGCCGGAGGCCGACATCGAGCTGTGTGAACAGCGGTTGAGGAGTTGGTTGACCGGCCCGGTCTGACCGGGGTTCTGCCGTGGCCACGCCCTAACCTGGGGGCATGGCAGACGAACCTTCGATCCACCCCGACCGTCCGGTCGGCCACCAGCAGCGCGGGCCGGTCGTGATGCGGCGTAACCAGGTGCAGCAGTCCACGTCCGAGCAGCGGCTGCTGGACAGCCGCGGGCCTTCGGACTGGGTGCACACCGACCCGTGGCGGGTGCTGCGGATCCAGTCGGAGTTCATCGAGGGGTTCGGCATGCTCGCCGAGCTCGGTGCGGCGATCAGCGTCTTCGGGTCGGCCCGGACGAAACCCGACGACCCGATGTACGAGGCCGCCGAGGAGCTCGCGCGCAAGCTCGTCGCCGCCGGGTACGCCGTGATCACCGGCGGCGGCCCGGGCGTGATGGAGGCGGCGAACAAGGGCGCCTCCGAGGCCGGCGGGGTCTCGGTCGGGCTCGGGATCGAACTGCCCTTCGAGAACGGCCTGAACGAGTGGGTCGACATCGGGATGAACTTCCGGTACTTCTTCACGCGCAAGACGATGTTCGTGAAGTACGCGCAGGGATTCGTGGTGATGCCGGGCGGGTTCGGCACGCTCGACGAGCTGTTCGAGGCGCTGACGCTGGCCCAGACGCGCAAGGTGACGTCGTTCCCGGTCGTCCTGTTCGGTACGTCGTACTGGGGCGGGCTGGCCGATTGGCTGCGCGAGACGATGCTCGCCGACGGGAAGATCTCGGCGGCTGATCTCGACATGTTCACGATCACCGACTCCGTGGACGAGGCGGTGAGCTACATCGTCAAGGCGGCCGAGCTCGCCGACGCCGCGGCGGAGGAGGCTGCCGCGACCGCCGCCGATCAGGTCGCCGAAGCCGAGAACCCAGCCGCCCGGGAACGCCGCGAGGAGCGCCGACTCGGCTCGGACGGAAGCTGAAAAGACCCGCCGATTGTGCGGGTGACTCGACCGGCATGGCACGATCGGTCCCGTGATGTGGTTCTTCGGGTTGATCGTGGTGCTGTTGATCGGGGCTGTCGCCGTCGTGGCCTCGGGACGTTGGGGTGCCATGAGCCCGGCGTACGACGACCGCCCCGACATGACTGTCCCCGCGCGGCAGGCGCTGACCGCGACCGAGATCGAGTCGGTCCGGTTCGCCGTCGGCCTGCGCGGCTACCGGATGGACGAGGTCGACACCCTGCTCGAGCGGGTCGCCCGGGAGGTCGCCGAGCGCGACCGCCGGATCGCCGACCTCGAGCGGGCCGTCGCTCCCATCCTCGATTCCCCGGACGGCGACGGGTTCGCCGCCCGGAACCGCTACACCGCGGCGGACTTCGACGACACCGGCGCGCAGCCGCCGATCCTGGTCGGCGGTGAGTTCCCCGGTGCGCACGACACGGCGGAGCAGCCCGCCGTGACCGGAGGAGCCGAAGCGCCGGCCGCCGAAGCTGCGGCCGCCGAACGGGCTGAGCCCGCTGGATCGGCTGAGTCGGCTGGATCGCCTGGATCGGCGGGACCGGCTGGGTCGGCGGGACCGGCTGGGTCGGCGGGACCGGCTGGATCGCCTGGATCGGCGGGACCGGCTGGGTCGGCGGGACCGGCTGGGTCGGCTGGATTGGGTGGATCGAGTGGATTGGCCGAGCAAGCTGGATCGGCCGAGCAAGCTGGATCAGCTGACCCTGCTGGATCGGGTGGATCGGGTGGATCGGCTGGGTCGGCTGAGGCTGCAAGCTCGGCGCAGCCTGCTCGGCCGACCGCGCCGGCACCGACTCCCGTGGCGGCAGCGCCCGGTGTCACGATCCCGGTAGTCGCCGTCCCGACGGCCGAGGCTCCGCAGCCCGCACCCGCCGAGACGCCCGCCGAGCAGGCACCTGCCTCGACCGCCGCCGAGGCGCCCGCTGAGCAGGCACCTGCCTCGGCCGCCGCGGAGTCGGCCGCGGACGAGTACGCGCGCCTGCAGGCCGAAGCCCGCGCGCTCCTCGAAGCCACCACCGGCAGCCTCCCCACCATCCGCCCAGCCGCCGAGCGCGCCGCTCCCATCCGCCCCACCGCGCAGCCGCCCGCCACCGAGCGGTCCGCGCCGCAGGCACCCGACGCCCTCAACACCCCAGCTCCCGCCGACCAAGGCACCTGGTTCCAAGACCAGCCCGCCTCCCCGGCCCAGCAGCCCCCTGCCCACCCCACGCCGTACCAGCAGGGCGAGGCGCAGCAGTCCCAGTACCAGCAGCCGCGGCAGCAGAACCAGGCACAGCAATCCCAGTACCAGCAGCCGCAGCAGCAGAGCCAGGCGCAGCAGTCCCCGTATCAGCAGCCTCCGCAGCAGCGCCAAGCCCAGCAGTCCCCGTATCAGCCCGCCGCGCCGGCCCAGCCCGCGAACCCCGGCCAGGCTCAGCCGCCCGCGTATCAGCAGCCCGCCGCGCCGGACCAGGGCACGCTCGCACCGGGCCAGCAGTTCCCCAGCCCGGGCCAGTCGCCGTACCAGCAGCCCGCCCAGGGCGCGCCGGCGCCGGTGCCGCATTGGGTGCAGCAGAACGGACAGCAGGAGAGCCCGGGGGAGCAGCAGGCCTGGGAGCCGCCGGCGGGCGATCCCGACGCTCAGGGGCGGCACAGCGCGCCGCCGGAGCAATCGGCGTACCAGCGTCCTAGCTGAAGCATCCAGTTCTGTCGGTGGCGTCGGGTTGACTGACGGCATGGTCATGAACAGGGAGGTCGCGGGATGACGGTTGTCGGCCCGGACGGGCAACCGCGGTGCGGGTGGGCGACCTCCGCACCGGAGTACATCGAGTACCACGACACCGAGTGGGGCAAGGAGATCCGCGACGACCGCGGACTGTTCGAGCGGATGACGCTCGAGGGCTTCCAATCAGGGTTGTCGTGGATCACGATCCTGCGCAAGCGGGAGAACTTCCGGGCCGCGTTCGCGCAGTTCGATCCGGAGGTGATCGCGAAGTTCGGCAGCGACGACTTCGACCGGCTGATGGCCGACACCGGCATCGTGCGGAACCGGCTGAAGATCAACGCGACGATCTCGAACGCGCGCGCCCTGCTCGAGCTCGGCGAGGGCGACTTCACCGAGCTGCTGTGGAGCTTCCGGCCGGCCAAGCAGAAGGTGCCGAAAAAGCTCGGCGACGTGCCCGCGACAACACCGGAATCGGTCGCGATGTCGAAGGCTTTGAAGAAGCACGGATTTGTCTTCGTCGGCCCGACGACGGCCTATGCGTTGATGCAGGCGACAGGCATCGTGAACGATCATCTGGCCACTTGTATAGCCCGCTGACCAGGGCGTTTGCATGGGTCAAATGCACGTGCACAACGCACGAAATCGTGTATTTTCCGTTGACTGAAAGACAAACGGCTGAACGAGTTGTGTTCCGGGCACGGAACGTGATGTGGTGTTCCACGGACTCCCCGTCTGTCAGGTGGTTGTCCGGTCGTGACTCGCCCGACCGGAAAGCGGCCGGGGAGTCCACCAACGTGAGGAGGCCGACCTTTACCGCCCGGTGAAGGTCGGCTTTTCTTTGGCCACGAACGACGCCACCGCGTTGTGGTGGTCCTCGGTGGCGCCGGTCAGTTGCATCTTCCCGGCCTCGAAGGCGAGCGACTCGGCCAGCGTGTGCGTCGCGGAGTAGGCCAGCGACTGCCGCACCGATCCGTAGGCGACGGTCGGTCCGGCCGCGAGCTTCGCGGCGAGCTCGGCAGTCGCCTTCTCGAGCTCGTCAGCCGGCACCACGGAGGACGCGAGCCCGAGCTCGAGCGACTCCGCGGCCGGGACGGTCCGCGGGAAGTAGAGCAGCTCCAACGCCTTCGCCTGACCGATCAGCCGCGGCAAGGTCCAGGAGATCCCGGTGTCGCACGACAGCGCGATCCCGGTGAACGCCAAGTTGAAGCCCGCGGTCTCCGCCACGATCCGGAAGTCGCACGCGAACGCCATCGACGCGCCCGCACCGGCGGCCACTCCGTTGACCGCGGCAATCACCGGCTTCGGCATCTCGGCGAGCGCCAGCGCGATCGGCGCGTAGTGGTCCGGCACCGTGCTCCAGAGCGCGTCCATGTCACCCGACTGCAGCAGCCCGATGTGCTCCTTGAGGTCCTGCCCGACACAGAACGCCCGCCCGGTCCCGGTCAGCACCACGACCCGTACGGCGTCGTCCTCGGCCGCAGCCTGGACCGTGTCGCGCAGCAGCACCTTGGTCGCGGTGTCGAGCGAGTTCATCGCCTCCGGCCGGTTCAGGGTGATGGTGGCGACACCTTCGGACACGCCGTACGTGACGGAGTCACTCATCGTGGTCAGCTCCTTGACAGTGGGTGAGGAAAATCAGTGCGTTGTCAGGCAGTCGTCGACGAAACGCCCGGCCGCGGGGCTCAGTCGTTGCGCGTGGAAATCGAAGTATGCGGCGGCCCGCGTCCCGGCCCAGCCGGCCGGCAGTAACTCGGCCGGCAGCCCCGGATCGAGGAACAGGAACTTGCGCCACTCGTGCACGAGTTCGGAACGGACGGCGAACGCCTGCTCGTCGGTGGTGTCGTCCCCGGCGGCGTCGACCAGGGCCTTCGCCTCGATCAGCCAGGCGTCGTACGACGCGCCGAGCTCGTCGAGTTTCCAGACCCGCCGGGCGAACTCGATCGCGCCGTCGTCGACGGGTGCCCGGAACCGGTCGGCGGTGATCCCTTCGACCTCCAGGATCTGGTCGACCTCGGTGTCGTTGCGCAGCCCGACCCAGGCGCCGTCGGACAGCGGAGCCCAACCCAGGAAGGCGAGTTGACTCGCCAGCTGCTCGCGGCGGCGGGCGTTCGGGACCTCGTGCAGGATGCCGAGATGCCAGTGCCGGTCCCAGGCCGGTACGCCGTCCGGATCGGTGCCGTCGGCACCGGTTCGGTAGATCCGGGCGGCCGCGTCGTCGAGCCGGCGGCGCGCCCGGGCCGACAACGCATAACCGGGCTGGCCGTCGATCCGGACCGGCTCCAGCCAGGCCTGCCGGACCATCCGCGACACGGCGGTCCGGACGGCCGGAGGATGGACGCCCAGCGGTGCGAGCAGGCGCACGAGAGCGGCCACCGGTGCTCGCGCTCCACGCGCGCGCAGGTGGTCGCCGTACAGGTCGAAAAGGGCTGAACGGGCGTGCACAAAACCCGAGTCTGCCGTATGGTGCGCGCCTTCGGCCTGTGATCGGGGATAATGGGTCCGGATACACATTGCGATACGCGCCGACGGCGCATCACCGCACGGCGCCGGCGACGGTTGTCCACGCGGTGTCGTCGCTCAACACCGAACTGGGAAGGGGTGCGCGCATGGCGGCGATGAAGCCGCGGACGGGCGATGGTCCGCTCGAGGTCACCAAGGAGGGCCGCGGGATCGTGATGCGGGTTCCGCTCGAAGGCGGCGGCCGGCTCGTGGTCGAGCTCAACGCCGACGAGGCGACCGAGCTCGGTAACGCACTGAAGGCCGTCGTCGGCTGACCGACTCTCCGGGGTGCCCTTCCGCACTCCTGTCATTCCCACGACCCCGGTGGGTGCCCTTTGCGGCACCAGCCGGGGTCGTTACGGTTAGGGGCCTGGACGGCGATCCCACGCCTACTGCGCGGCACTCGGCACGGCATCTCGCCGCACTGGTGCAAAGGGCACGATGCTCCACATCGAACCCTTCGCCCCAGCGCACCGAGCTACCGCACCGAGCACCTGCTCGCTACGGCGCTGGATCACCGTCCAGGCCCCTGGCTCCGCTGCACTTTTGACACTTGACCAGTGAGGACCCTCTAGTGGCTCGCCGCACCAGCACCTTCGCGTACCCGACGATTCCGGCCGTTGATTGGCAGCCCGGTCTGCCGGTGCACGGCGCGCCGACCTGGGTGATCGTGGTCGGGTCCGATGGGTTGCCCGCCGCGGCCAAGGAGGCGGGACAGCGACTCGGCGTCGATCTGGACCGGCTGCTCGAGGTGCAGCAGGAGGCCGGCTTCAGCGCGTCGGCCGGTTCGACGGTGGCGTATCCGCTGCTGTCCGGTGAGGTCAATGAGGTGCTGCTGGTCGGTGCCGGCGCCGGGACCGCGAAGGAGTTGCGCCACGCCGGTGCGGCGATCGCCCGGTCCGGCCGCGGCAAGGACGAGCTCACCACGCTCGTTGCCGAGGGCATCGACGACCAGGCGCTGCAGGCCTTTGCCGAGGGCGTCGTACTCGGCTCGTTCAGCTACACCCTGAAGACGGTCGACAAGCCCAAGCCGGTGGCCGGCCGGGTGACGCTGACCGACGGCTCGACCGCCGAGCGGCAGGCCGTGCTCGACCGCGGCATCGTGATCGGCCGGACCGGCTGGCTGGCCCGCGAGTTCGCGATCACGCCCTCGAACGAGAAGGACCCGGCCTGGCTCGCCGCCCGCGCCACCGAGCTGGCCGCGAGCACCGGCCTCGAGGTGAAGGTCTGGGACGAGAAGCAGCTCGCCGCCGACGGCTTCGGCGGCATCCTCGCGGTCGGCCAGGGCTCGACCCGCCCGCCCCGGCTGATCCGGCTGGACTACGTTCCCGCCGGCGCCACGGACAAGACGCCGTACGTCGTGCTGGTCGGGAAGGGCATCACCTACGACACCGGCGGCCTGTCGCTGAAGCCGCGCGAAGGCATGGTGTCGATGAAGCGCGACATGACCGGCGGCGGTTCGGTGATCGCGACGATGTCCGCGCTCCGCGAGCTCGGCGCGAAGGTCCGGGTGACCGGCCTGATCTGCTCCGCCGAGAACATGCCGTCAGGATCGGCGTACCGGCCCGACGACGTGATCCGCCACTACGGCGGCCGCACCACCGAGGTGAAGAACACCGACGCCGAAGGCCGCCTGGTGATGGCCGACGGCCTCGCCTACGCCGTCCAGGAGCTGAAGCCCGACGTCGTCGTCGACATCTCCACCCTCACCGGCGCGATCAAGGTCTCCCTCGGCGCGATGCTGTACGGCGGCCTGTTCGCCACCGACGACGCTCTCGCGGACAACCTGGCCGAGGCCGGTCGCGTTTCCGGCGAAGAGCTCTGGCGGATGCCCCTGGCCGCGGAGCAGTACCAGGACCTCATCTCGACGCCGATCGCCGACTCCGTGAACTCCTCCAAGGGCCCCGGCTCCATCACCGCCGCCCTCTTCCTCAAGGCCTTCACCGGCAACACCCCGTGGGCCCACCTCGACCTCTCGTCGATCGCCGAGTCCCCGGCCGACCGCCACGAGTACTCCGCCGGCGCCACCGGCGCCGGCGCCCGCCTCCTCACCACCTGGCTCACCACCGACGCCCCCACCGCCGGCATCGGCTGACGCCTAGCCCAGCAGGCTGGTGTACAGCTCGACCGTCTGCTGGGCTACGGCGTCCCAGCCGAACTGGGACACCGCGCGCTCGCGGCCAGCCTTGCCCATTGCCTCGGCCTTGGCCGGGTTGGCGACGAGTTCGTTGATGCCGTCGGCGAGTTCGCGCTCGAACGTGTCGATGTCGTTCTCGTCGTAGCGGACGAGGGTGCCGGTGACGCCGTCGTCGACGACCTCGGGGATGCCGCCGACCGCGCTGGCGACGACGGCGGTCTCGCAAGCCATCGCCTCGAGGTTGACGATGCCGAGGGGTTCGTAGATCGACGGGCAGCAGAAGGCCAGTGCGTGCGTCAGGACCTGGCGGACCTCTTCGCGGGGCAGCATCTCGGAGACCACGAACACGCCGTCGCGGGCGGCCTTCAGGTCGTCGATCAGTGCATCCGTCTCGGCCTTGAGCTCGACCGTGTCGGCCGCGCCGGCCAGTAGCACCAGCTGCACCGACGGGTCCAGGCGCAGTCCGGCGCGGAGCAGGTGCGGGACGCCCTTCTGCCGGGTGATGCGGCCGACGAACGTCACGTACGGCCGGCTCAGGTCCACGCCGAGCCGCTCGAGCACGTGGGTCGCCGGGTCGGGGTGGTAGAAGTCGGCGTCGATCCCGTTCGAGATCACGTGCACCTTGGCCGGGTCGATCGACGGGTAGCAGTCCAGCACGTCGTCGCGCATTCCGCGGCTGACCGCGACCACTGCGTCAGCAGCCTCGTACGACGTTTGCTCGGCCCAGCTCGAGAGTCGGTAGCCACCGCCCAGCTGCTCGGCCTTCCACGGTCGCCGCGGTTCCAGCGAGTGGGCGGTCACGACGTGCGGGACGCCGTACAGGAGTTTGGCCCAGTGGCCGGCCATGTTCGCGTACCAGGTGTGCGAGTGCACGAGTTGCGCCGCGCCGACCGCCGCGGTCATGGTCAGGTCGGTGGACAGGATCCGCAGCGCCGCGTTCGCGTGCGGGATCCGCGGGTCGTCCTCGGAGTGTGCGGTCGCGCCGAGGCGTGGCTCACCCATGCAGTGCACGTCGACGTCGAGCAACCGGCGCAACTCCCGCACCAGGAAGTCGACATGCACCCCCGCCCCGCCGTACACGTCCGGAGGAAACTCTCGCGTCAGGATGGCGACCTTCATAAGCCCCGACGATAGGTCATCAGGACGTGTGTGTAGCCACCCAGAACCGCAGCTTCCCGTGTCGCTCGTCCTCCAGTTCACCGCCGGCCGCCTGGATCACCTTCCGCGACGCGAGGTTGTCGGCGTCGCAGGTGACGAGTGCCGGGTCGATTCCGAGCTCGGCGGCGAACGGGAGGGACTGCACGAGCATCTGGGTCGCGTAGCCGCGGCGGCGGGCGGACGGGCGCACGCAGTACCCGATGTGGCCGCCGAGCTCCAGCAGCGGCGGAGTCAGCTCGTGCCGGATGGACAGCCGGCCGAGCCACTCCACACCGTCGACGAACCACAGGATCGTGTATGGGACGATTCCCGGCACCAAAACGGAGTCATGGTCGGCTGCGCCCCGGATACCGTCGACGAGACGCTTGAACTCCGCCGGATCAGCGGCCTGCTCGCGGGTCCAGTTCTCCTCTTCACCGCCGACGAACGTCTCGGCGCCCATCCAGCGCTCCTCGTCGGGCGCCAACTCGTCCCAGGCTGCCAGGAACGACCGGTGGACGGCGACAGTGGGCTCGACGAGGGTTGGCATCCGCCCAGTCTTACCTACGCCCGGTAGCCACCCAGTAGCGCAGCTTCCCGTCGTACTCGTCTTGGAGCTCGCCGCCCGCCGCCTCGATCGCCTTCCGCGACCCCACGTTGTCGACCAGGCAGGTGACTCGGGCCCGGTCGATCCCGAGCGCGGCGGCCACCGGCAGCGACTCGATCAGCATCGCCGTCGCATACCCCCGCCGCCGGTACGACGGACGTACGCCGTACGTGATGTGACCGGCGACCTCGGCGAAAGCCGGGCTGAGCCGGTGCCGGATCGAGAGCCGCCCGAGCCACTCCGCACCGTCGACGTACCAGAGCACGGTCTGCGGAATCATCCCCGGAGCCAGCGTGGTCGCAGCAGAAGCCTCGCTCGCAATTGCCGCCACCATGGCGGCGAACGCGGCCGGGTCCGCAGCCTGCTCGCGAGTCCACTCCGGTACGCCGGGGACGATCGAGCGCGCGCCCATCCAGCGGTCGTCCGCGCCGAACTCGTCCCACGCGCTCAGGAACGACTGGTGAACGGCGACCGTCGGCGAAGTGAGCTTCGGCATGGTTCCAGTCTCGCGACACTCGCAACCGCTTATGCAGAAACGTTTCGGAGACTAAGGTGCGGACATGGCAAAGGCGCCCAGAATTCTCGGAATCGTGCTGGCCGGTGGTGAGGGAAAGCGGCTGATGCCGCTGACGGCGGACCGGGCCAAACCGGCCGTGCCCTTCGGCGGCAGTTATCGGTTGATCGACTTCGTGCTGTCCAACCTGGTGAACGCGGGGATCCGCAGTCTGTGCGTGCTGACGCAGTACAAGTCGCACTCGCTGGACCGGCACGTCACGATCACCTGGCGGATGTCGACCTTCCTCGGTAACTACGTCACCTGTGTGCCGGCCCAGCAGCGGCTCGGCCCCCAGTGGTACCAGGGCAGCGCGGACGCGATCTACCAGTCGATGAACCTGATCAACGACGCCAAGCCCGACATCATCGTGGTGTTCGGCGCGGACCACGTGTACCGGATGGACGCCTCCCAGATGGTGGCCGACCACATCGCCCGCGGGAACGGCGTGACGGTCGCGGGGATCCGCGTGCCGCGCGCCGAGGCGTCGGAGTTCGGGGTGATCAAGACCGCGGACGACGGGCACACGATCGCCGAGTTCCTGGAGAAGCCGGCCGATCCGCCCGGGCTCCCGGACTCGCCGGACGAGACGTTCGCGTCGATGGGCAACTACGTGTTCAGCGCCGACGTGCTGGTGGAGGCGCTGCGCAAGGACGCCGCCAACCCGGCGTCGCGGCACGACATGGGCGGCGACATCGTGCCGATGCTCGTTGCCGAGGGCAAGGCCGGGGTCTACGACTTCAAGGACAACGACGTGCCCGGCGCGCTCGACCGGGACCGCTCGTACTGGCGCGACGTCGGTTCGCTGGACTCGTACCACGAGGCGCACATGGACCTGGTCTCGATCCAGCCGGTCTTCAACCTGTACAACTCGGACTGGCCGATCTTCACCTCGCACCCGCAACTGCCCGGTGCGAAGTTCACCGACAACGCCACCGTCAGCGAGTCGATCATCTGCCAGGGCTCGATCGTCTCCGGTGCGACCGTCGACCACTCCGTGCTCGGCTCGAACGTGAAGGTCGGCGCCGGTGCGAAGGTCGAGCGCGCGGTGATCATGGACAACTGCACGATCGGCGCGGGTGCGGTCCTGAAGAACGTCATCCTGGACAAGAACGTGATCGTCCCGCCGGGCGTCGAGATCGGCATCGACCCCGACTACGACCGCCAGCGCGGCTTCACGGTCTCCAAGGGCGGCGTCACGGTGCTCGGTAAGGGTCAAGTCGTCGAGCCGCCGCCTGCCCCTGCTGCCGAGGAGCCGGAGGGCCAGGTCGCCGAGGTATGAGCCCGGAGGAGGCGCTCGCCCTCGACGCGGCCGATCCGGGACACCGCGAGCTGTTCGACATCCCACCTGCGGAGCCCTTCGGAGAGGTCGCGTACTTCGCTGGCAACTCGCTCGGACTGCGACCGAAGGCGACTCGCACCGAGCTGCTCGAGGACCTCGACTCGTGGGGTGCGCTCGGAGTCGAAGGACACCTCGAGGGCAAGCGGCCCTGGCTGCCGTACCACGAGCTGCTGACCGCACCAGCGGCCCGGCTCGTCGGTGCGCTGCCCAGCGAGACCGTGGTGATGAACTCGCTCACGGTCAACCTCCACCTGCTGATGGTGTCGTTCTACCGTCCGACGCCATCGCGGTACCGGATCCTCATCGAGGACTCGGCCTTCCCGTCCGACAGCTACGCCGTACAGTCCCAAGCGCGCTTCCACGGGTACGACGATGCTGTCGTCCGCGTGCAGCCGGCGGAGGTGCTCGACCGGCTCGGCGATGACGTGGCATTGGTGCTGCTCGGCGGTGTGAACTACCTGACCGGCGAGCTGATGGACATCCCGGCTATCACCGCGGCTGGGCAGTCGGCTGGTGCAGTGGTCGGCTGGGACCTCGCCCACGCGGCCGGCAACGTACCGCTCGCACTGCACGAGTGGGGCGTCGACTTCGCCGCCTGGTGCTCGTACAAGTACCTCAACTCGGGCCCTGGCTCGCTGGCCGGAGCCTTTGTGCACGAGCGGCACCTGAGTGGCGACCGGCCGCGGTTCGAGGGCTGGTGGAGCACTGACGCCGCTACACGGTTTGAGATGGCCCCGTACTCGCGACCGCCTCAGTCTGCGGACGCCTGGCAGGTGTCGAACCCGCCGATCTTCTCGATGAGTCCGGTACGCACGTCCCTGGAGATCTTCGACCGGATCGGAATCACTGCTTTGCGTGAGCGCAGTCTGCGGCTGACCGCGTACTTGGAAAGCCTGCTCGACGTCCCGATCATCACACCGACCGACCCGGCTCGCCGCGGCGCGCAACTGTCGTTGCGGATCAGCGGTGCGCTGACTGCGGGCGAGCTGTCCAAGCAGCTACGGTTCGAGTACGGCGTGATCGCGGACGCACGCGAACCAGATGTGCTGCGACTGGCGCCGGTGCCGCTGTACTCGACGTACCACGACTGCTGGCGCGCAGCGGCGGCGCTGGCCGAGGTGATTCCAGGATGAAGGTTGCGATCGTCGGAGCCGGGCTGACCGGCAGTCTGCTGGCCTGCTACCTCGCCAGACGCGGGCTGACGGTGACTCTGTACGAGCGTCGTCCGGATCCGCGCGTGGCCACGGCGGACCGCGGCCGGTCGATCAACCTGGCGATCTCCGAGCGCGGACTGGATGCGCTGCGGCGGATCGGGCTGGACGCGACCGTGATGGCCGATGCGCTGCCGATGAAGGGCCGGATGATCCATCCGGTCGCCGGCGCGCTCGACTTCCAGCAGTACTCGGCCGGTGGCGACCGGGCGATCAACTCGATCAGCAGGGGCGCGCTGAACAACGCCCTGCTGACGGCAGCCTCGTCGGCTGACGGTGTGTCGGTGGAGTTCGAGCACCGCTTGTGCGAGCTGGACTCCGCGGCCGGGCGGATGGTGTTTCAGACGCCGTCCGGGAAGGTGGCGGCCACAGCGGACGTGGTGCTCGGCGCAGACGGCGCCGGCTCGGCGGTGCGCGAGCAACTGCTGACCGAAGGCATTGTCGCCGAGGACGTCGACTTCCTGGACTATGGCTACAAGGAGCTGACGATTCCGGCGGTGGACGGGGAGTTCGCGCTGGACCCAGGTGCGTTGCACATCTGGCCGCGTGGAACGTCCATGATGATCGCCCTGCCGAACCCGGACCGCTCGTTCACCTGCACCCTGTTCTGGCCGGCCGGGTCGTTCGACGCGCTCACCACCGCGGAAGGGATCATCGGGTACTTCGGTGAGCACTACCCGGATGTGTTGCCACTGGCACCGAATCTGGTCGACGACTACCTGCACAACCCCGTTGGCGTGCTGGGGACCGTCCACACGCTGCCCTGGCAGGCACACGGGCGCACTGGCCTGATCGGCGACGCTGCGCACGCCATAGTGCCGTTCTACGGCCAGGGCGCGAACTGTGCGTTCGAGGACGTCGTCGAACTGGACCGCTGCCTGGACGACACAGGTGGTTCGTGGGCTCGTGCACTGCCGCTCTTCGAGGCGCGTCGCCGCGAGAACACCGAAGCCATCGCAGCCATGGCACTCAACAACTTCATCGAGATGCGCGACAAGGTGGCGTCACCGGTCTTTCGGCTCACCAAGCGCGTGGAGCACACCCTGGAGCGGCTCCTGCCCGGCCGCTACGTCTCCCGCTACGAGCTCGTCTCCTTCAGCACCACCCCGTACGCGGAAGTCCAGCGGCGCGTCCAGCGCCAGCACCAACTGGTCGGAGGGGCGCTCGCAACCGCCCTCGGCATCGCACTGGCACTCATCGGACGGAGACGCCAGTGAGCACCCCCGCCGGCCTGTGGACGCCTGAGCTGCTCACCGGGCAACCGAGCTCGGTCGGGCTCCTGCGCCACTTCGTCGGTGGCGCCTTCGTGGACTCGCTCAAACGGTTCGCCAAGGTGAGCCCGGTGACCGGCGAGCAGATCTTCGAGGTGTGCGAGGCGGACGAATCCACCGTGGATGCTGCGGTGGAGGCGGCGCGCGGTGCGTTGAAAGGCCCGTGGGGTCGGATGGGAGAGCAGGAGCGGGCGAACATCCTGCGACGCGTGGCGGACGAGCTGGAGCGACGGTTCGACGATCTGGTCGCGGCCGAGGTCGGTGACACCGGCAAGTCGATCAGCCAGGCGCGCACACTCGACATTCCGCGCGGTGCGGCCAACTTCCGCGCGTTCGCGGACTTCGCGACGACCACCCCCACCGAGTCCTACACGACCACGCTCCCGGACGGGCGCCGCGCTCTCAACTACGCCATCCGCAAACCGGTCGGTGTCGTCGCGATCGTCGTACCGTGGAATTTGCCGCTGCTTCTGCTGACCTGGAAGGTCGCACCAGCGCTTGCCTGCGGCAACGCGGTGATCGTCAAGCCGTCCGAGGAGACGCCGTCGTCCGCGACTGTTCTCGCCGAGGTGATGGCGGCGGCCGGCGTACCGGAGGGTGTCTTCAACCTCGTGCACGGCCTCGGTCCGGCGTCGGCGGGGGAGTACCTGACCCGCCATCCCGGCATCGACGCGATCACCTTCACCGGCGAATCCGCGACCGGTACGGCGATCGCGAAGGTGGCCGCGGATCGCGTCAAGGCGGTCTCGTTCGAGCTCGGCGGGAAGAACGCCGGGTTGATCTTCGCCGATGCCGACCTGGACGCGGCCGTCGAGGGCTCGGTCCGCTCGACCTTCACGAACGGCGGCCAGGTCTGCCTCTGCACCGAGCGCCTGTACGTCGAACGCCCGGTGTACGACGAGTTCTGCGCGCTACTGGCCGCCCGTGCCGGTGAACTGACCTACGGCTGGCCGTCCGACGAGGCGACCACGAACATGCCGCTGATCTCGAAACAGCACCGCGACAAGGTTCTCTCGTACTACGACCTCGCGCGGGCCGAAGGGGCCGACGTACTGGCGGGTGGCGGCGTACCGTCGTTCGGTGATGTCCGTGACAACGGTTGCTATGTGCAACCGACCGTGCTGACTGGTCTGCTGGCCGACGCTCGGACGAACCGCGAGGAAGTGTTTGGGCCGATCTGTCATATCGCGCCGTTCGACACCGAGGAAGAGGCGTACGCACTGGCGAACGACAGCGATTACGGGCTCGCGGCAACCGTTTGGACGCGCGACGTCGGCCGGGCTCATCGGGCTGGAGCGGCGTTGGACGTGGGGCTGTGCTGGGTCAACACCTGGTTCCTTCGTGACCTGCGCACGCCGT
The DNA here is from genome assembly GCF_040605415.1 of Kribbella sp. NPDC005582. Taxonomy (NCBI): domain Bacteria; kingdom Bacillati; phylum Actinomycetota; class Actinomycetes; order Propionibacteriales; family Kribbellaceae; genus Kribbella; species Kribbella sp. NPDC005582. The sequence continues at coordinate 435,781 of NZ_JBEXCU010000001.1, read as the reverse complement.
TCGGTGGGATGAAGCTGTCCGGGGTCGGGCGTGAAGGTGGTACGCATTCGCTGGACTTCTACACCGAACTCACCAACGTCTGCGTGGAGCTCACATGAGCGTGGAGCCAGGGGCGAAAGTCGTTGCGGGTAAGGCGATTCCGCGAGGCCGCTTCCCGCATGTGAAGGTGGCGGGCGGTTTCGCGTTCGTGTCCGGGACCTCCAGCCGGCGCCCGGACAACACGATCGCGGGCGCGGTCGTGGACGAGCTCGGCACCACCACGCTCGACATTCGCGAGCAGACGCGCGCCGTACTGGAGAACATCCGCGACATCCTCGCGGCGGTGGGCGCTGATCTCGAGGACCTCGTGAGTGTGACGACGTACCTGGTGTCGATGAACGACTTCGGTGGCTACAACGAGGTCTACGGTGAGTACTTCGACGAGAACGGACCTTCGCGGACGACTGTTGCGGTGCATCAGTTGCCGCATCCCCAGCTGCTGATTGAAATTCAGGCCGTAGCGGCGATCCCGCAAAGGAGTGAATCATGAAGGCGACGAACTTTCCGGAGTGGATCGAGGAGAACAAGCATCTGCTGAAGCCGCCGGTCGGCAACAAGCAGATGTTCCCGACCGGGGACGACTTCATCACGATGGTGGTGGGCGGGCCGAACCAGCGCACCGACTTCCACGTCGATCCGTACGAGGAGTTCTTCTACCAGATCAAGGGCGAGCTCCGCGTCAACGTGATGACCGAGGACGGCCCGGAGGCCGTCGAGGTCAACGCGGGCGAGATGTGGGTGCTGCCGCGGAACATGCCGCACTCGCCGCAGCGCGGCCCGGACTCGATCGGCCTGGTGATCGAGCGAGTCCGCGAACCCGGCACGCTGGAGAAGTTCCGCTGGTACTGCGGTGAGTGCAGCGCGATCGTGCACGAGGTCGAGCTGCAGGTGACCGATATCGTCGCCGACCTGCCGCCGGTCTTCGCCGCCTTCTACGACAGCGTGGAAGCTCGCACCTGTCCTTCGTGCGGTGCGGTGCATCCGGGCAAGGCCTGAGTGTCCGTCGACGTCCACACCCACCTCGTCCCCAAAGGCTGGCCGGATCTCGCGGCGGCTTGCGGGGGCGAGGGGTGGCCGTGGCTGCGGGTCGACTCGGAGCGCGCCGCGATGATCATGGTCGGCGAGACCGAGTTCCGGCCGGTCGGTCCGCAGGCCTGGGACACCGCCGTTCGGCGGGCCGATATGGATGCCGACGGCATCGATCTGCAGGTGGTGTCGCCGACGCCGGTCTTCTTCGGGTACGACCGGCCGGCCGCGCAGGCGGTCAAGCTCGCCCGGATCTTCAACGATCGCACGCTGGAGACCTTGGCCGGGGACGAGCGGTTCATCCCGTTCTGCCAGGTACCGCTGCAGGACCCCGACGCGGCCTGCGCCGAGCTCGACCGTTGTCTCGCGGCCGGGCACGTGGGGGTCGAGATCGGCAATCACGTTGGTGACAAGGACCTCGACGACGCCGGAATTGTTGCCTTCCTCAAGCATTGCGCCGAGACCGGTACGCCGGTTCTCGTGCACCCGTGGGATATGCCGGGCGGGCCACGACTCGACCGCTGGATGGCCCGCTGGCTGACCGGCATGCCCGCCGAGACGCATCTGTCGCTGATCGCGATGATCCTCGGCGGAGCGTTCGACGTACTGCCGGAGTCGTTGCGGATCTGTTTCGCCCATGGGGGCGGGAGTTTCGCGTTCTGGCTGGGCCGGTTGGAGAACGCCTGGCACAGGCGCGGTGACATCGTGCGTGGTTGCTCCGAGCATCCACCCTCGCACTATCTGCAGCGGTTCTTCGTCGACACCGTCGTCTTCGAATCAGCGCCTTTACGGCTACTTGTCGATACCTTGGGAGAAGACCAGGTCCTGCTCGGCAGTGACTATCCCTATCCACTGGGTGAGCGACCGGTCGGGGAGGTGGTGCGGAACGCCGGCTTCCTGACCGTGGAACAGCAGCACAAGCTGTTGTCGACGAACGCTATGCGTTATCTCGGGAGGTCTTGATGAGCGAGGACCGATCAGTGCTCACGCGCGAAGCGCGCGCACCCGACGAACAGCTCCGCTACGGCGACCACGCCGACCAGGTGATCGACCACTGGCACGCCAAGAGCCCCCGCCCGCTGGTCGTCTTCATCCACGGCGGCTTCTGGCGTCCGGAGTACGACCGCGTCCACGCCCGCTCGCTCGGCGCCGCCCTCGCCGACCTCGGCTGGCCCGTCGCCTCCCTCGAGTACCGCCGCGTCCCCGGCTCCCCGGACATCACCACGGGGGACATCCGTACGGCGCTCGACGCGCTCCCGGACCTGATCGACGTAGAAGCGGGGTATGTGCTGGCCGGCCACTCCGCCGGCGGTCACCTGGCCTTGTGGGCTGCCGCCACTCTCAACCCGGTCCGCCTCCGCGGCGTAGTCGCCCTGGCCCCGGTAGCCGACCTACTCCTCGGCGACCAGCTCATGCTCGGCGACAGCGCCGTACAAGCCTTCATTGGCAGCGGAGTCCGCAACGACCTCGACCCCGTCCACCTCCCCGCCCCCATCGCCTCGGTCTCCCTACTCCACGGCCTCAACGACACCGTGGTCCCCTTCCGGCTCTCGGAGTCCTACTTCTCCGCCCACCCCACAGCCCGCCTGCACGCCATCCCCAACTGCGGCCACTACGAACTCATAGACCCCGAGACCGACCCCTTCAACGACCTGGCGACCGAACTAGCCCGCCTCACCACCTAGCCGCTTCGCTCACACCTGGTCGGGAATGCGAACCCAGACCGCGCCACGACCTGCTCCGGTCGACTTGACCTTGGCGTCGTCTCTGAGCTGTTCGAGTGCCAAGCGGATCGTTTGGTCGCTCACCCCTGGGAGCGCCGCGCGAACATCACCCACCTTGAAGATGATCGGTGCGTGCTTGAGTACGTACTCGCGAACCCGCTCCTGCTTGGTCCCTCCCGACCGGTCCGATGCCGCCCGTCGGGCGAATGTCTCGTAGGCCGTCGCTAGCGTGGCGGTGAAGTACGACAGCCACGGCCAGGGGTCCGCCGCGTCGTCGTGCCAGTCCCGAGTCGACTGGAGCAGAGCCTCGTAGTAGGCGTCCGCGGATTCGGCGATGAGCTGCTCGAGGGAAACCCAGCGGCAGACTTCGTGTCCGGCGTCGACCAGCAGGGCGTTGGTCAGCGCCCGGGCGACCCTGCCGTTGCCGTCGGCGAAGGGGTGGATGACGAGGAGGTCGAGAATCATCAGGCCGACCAGGAGCACGGGATGATGCCGCTGGCCATGCTGGGCGGTCCGATAGCCGTCGATCAGCGTCGTCAGATACTGCGCGGTCTTCGAGGCCGGCACCGGGACGAATCGAACGGTGGTGCTGCCGTCCGATGAGCGGTCGACGACCAGATTGTCGTCGGTCTTCAGCTGACCACCAGGGTAGTTGGTCTCCGACCACAGCAGCCGATGCAGGTGAAGCAGTAGACCCAGATTCAGGGGCTGCCAGTCCTCCTGGAACAGGTAGTCGAGTGCCTTGCGATAGCCGGCCAGCTCTTGCTCGCTGCGGGTACGAAGCACGCCGGCGCGACCCGCGATGATGCGTTCGGCTCGCTCTGCGTCCGGGACGACGATGCCCTCGATCGCTGAGGAGGCGGTGATGCTTTGAATGCGGGCGCGGTTGGCGAGCTCCGTGAGTAGAGCAGGCAACTGGTTGCGGTACAGCGCCTCACTACCTCGGCCGGTGTCGATCGCGCGGAGTTGCATGACTACGGTCGCGGGCACTTGCCCGATCACTCGATCCAGATCGGCGAACGAGCGCATGAAACCCCCAAAGAAACCCACAAATACGCTAATGGAGTGCCACTTTAGCGTATTTGTGGGTTTCTTTAGCGTATTAATCCGTCACTTGAGGCGTTTGGTGGCGGTAAGGAGGCCCTCCGAGGTGGGGAGGAGGGCGGAGACGAGGTTGTCGTCTTCGCGGACTGCGCGGATGAGGTCGCGCAGGGCGGTGGTGTCGGGGTCGCGGTGGGCTGGGTCGGGGACTCGGCCTCCTGCGAGGATGCCGGCGAAGATGACGATGCCGCCGGGGCGGAGGAGGCGCAGCGCCTCGTGCAGGTACGCCGTGTTCTCGCGGCGGTCGGCGTCGCAGAAGACCAGGTCGTAGTGGCCGTCGGTGAGGCGGGTGACGACGTCGAGGGCGGCGCCGGCGATCAGGCGGAAGCGGTTCGAGGTGATGCCGGCGTCCAGGAAGGTCTTGCGGGCCAGGCGCTGGTTCTCGGCGTCCAGGTCGACCGTGGTCAGGGTGCCGTCGGTGCGCATGCCGCGGAGCAGGGCCAGGCCGGAGACGCCGGTGCCGGTGCCGATCTCGACGACGGCCTTGGCGCCGACGGTGGCGGCGAGCAGGCTCAGCGCGGTCGCCGAACCGGAGCCGATCGCGGCGATACCACTGTCGGCAGCGCTCGCCCGGGCACCGGTGACGACCTCGTCGTCTCCGATGTAGTCCTCGGCGTACGCCCAGGAGCTCGGGTCGATGCCGGTGGCGATGATGCCCTCCCGTGGGTCTGCGGGGTAATCCGCTGCTGCGCTGCTCATGCTGTCGAGAAGCCTAGCGGCACCCGGTGCGGTTTCCTCGCCTCCCGCGCGGAGATTGCGCAAAGCTGCTCATTACAACAAGCGCGCAATCAGATATGATCGGTCTAGACAGACAGAGCTCACCTGAGGACAGGAGGTACGGCGAGATGCGGCTAAGCGCGGATGACGTCGATGCCGGCTTCCTTGAAGACGGTCAGCTGGCTCTCGTCGGCCTGGGCGTCGGTGACGAGGGTGTCGATCTCGCTCAGTTCGCAGATCCGGGCGAAGGCGCGCTGGCCGAGCTTGGAGGAGTCGGCGACCACGACGACCTTGGCGGCGCGGCTGACGATCAGCTGGTTGATGTTCGCCTCGCCCTCGTGGTGCGCGGTGGCGCCGGTCTCGTCGATCCCGTCGACGCCGATGAAGGCGATGTCCAGCGACAGGTCGGCGAGGATCCGGTGCGACAGCGGCCCGATCATCTCGTAGGACTGCGGCCGGGCCACTCCGCCGGTGAGCACCATCTTCACGTGCGGCCGGACGATCAGCTCGTTGGCGATGTTCAGCGCGTTGGTGACGAGCGTGAACGCGGGCTCGCCGTGTTCGGCCGACAACTCCGGCCGGGTCGCCAGCGTGCGCGCCACCTCGGAGATCGTCGTACCGCCGTTCATGCCGATCACCATGCCGCGCCGGACCAGCGTGGCCGCGGCCTGCGCGATCCGCTGCTTCTCGGACGCGAAACGCGCAGTCTTGTAGCGCAGCGGCAGGTCGTACGAGACCGCGTTGGCGACGGCGCCGCCCCGGGTCCGGGTGAGGAGCTGCTGCTTGCCGAGGTGGTCGAGGTCGCGCCGGATCGTCGCCGCGGACACGTGCAACTGCTCGGCGAGCTCGTCGACGTCGATGGCGCCCTTCTCGGCGAGCGACTCGAGCAAGGTGTTGAGGCGTTCATAACGCTTCACCCGGGGCTCCTCCTTCACACAATCGGTCAGCCGGATGGCGGCCGGTTGGCACCATTCGATCACGTTCGAGCAGTTTCGACCATGACAAGCCCGGAGACGACATGACCCAGACCCCCGACCAGAGCCCTTTCGTGACCGCTGAGATCGCCACCCAGCCTGAGCTTTGGCGCCGGGTGGGCAGCAGTTTCGCGCAGTACGGTGACGCATTGCCCAAAGCCGGCCAGCGTGTCGCGGCGGTCGGCTGCGGCACCTCCTGGTTCATGGCGATGGCGTACGCCGCCCTGCGCGAGGACCTCGGCCAGGGCGAGACCGACGCCTTCGCCGGCTCGGAGTTCCCCGCGGACCGCGCGTACGACGCCGTGGTCGTGATCAGCCGGTCCGGTACGACGACCGAGGTGCTCGACCTGATCCGGTCGACCGACCTGCCGACCGTCGCGATCACCGCGACGCCGGGGTCGCCGATCGTCGAGCTGGCCGATCACGTGATCATGCTGGACTTCGCCGATGAGCAGTCCGTTGTTCAAACCCGGTTCGCGACCACCACGCTGGGGCTGCTGCGCGCATCGCTCGGGCAGGATCTCGAGCAGGCGGCCGCGGATGCGGAGACCGCACTGAGCATCGACGTGGACGACCTGGCCAAGCTCGAGCAGGTCACGTACGTCGGGACCCGCTGGACCGTCGGTCTCGCCCACGAGGCGGCCCTGAAGCAGCGCGAGGCTGCTTCGGCGTGGACCGAGGCCTACCCGGCGATGGACTACCGGCACGGTCCGATCGCGATCGCGCAGCCCGGCCGCGGCGTCTGGGTGTTCGGCGAGGCGCCGACCGGCCTGCTCGACGATGTCGCCGCCACCGGCGCCACGATCGTTCACCATGCGGAGCTGGACCCGATGGCCTCCTTGGTCGTCGCCCAGCGGGTGGCCGTCGCCAAGGCTCTCGCGCTCGGTCTGAACCCGGACCAGCCGCGCAGCCTGACCCGCTCGGTCATCCTGCCCTGAGTAGAACCTGCTTCGTAGCCGGGCGTTGACGCAAGGTAGTCGAGTGATTACTTTGGCGCAGTGAATCGCCTTACTGCCGAGTAGGCCTTCGGTGGACAGGCGGTTCAACCGCCCCGCCCACCGAAGGAGTTGCCGTGCGCGCTTTCCGCCGCCGTCCGCTGCAGATCTTCCTCGCAACCCTGTTCGCCGCCGCCGTATTGACCCCGTCGACCGGCCAAGCCGCCTCGCTGGCCGCCAACCCGTACGAACGTGGTCCGGCTCCGACCAACGCCTCGATCGAAGCCCTGCGAGGCCCCTTCGCCACCGCGACCGTGACCGTCCCGGCCTCCGGGGCGCGCGGTTTCGGCGGCGGCACCATCTACTACCCGACCAGCACCAGCGAAGGCACCTTCGGTGCGGTGGCCATCTCACCCGGTTTCACCGCGACTCAGTCGAGTGTCGCCTGGCTGGGACCACGGCTCGCCTCGCAGGGCTTCGTGATCATCACGATCGACACCCTCTCCCGCTACGACTCGCCGGCCAGCCGCGGTGACCAGTTGCTGGCAGCGCTGGACTACCTCACCACCACCAGCTCGGTCCGGACTCGGATCGACGCGAGCCGGCTCGGTGCGATGGGACATTCGATGGGTGGCGGCGGCTCGCTCGAGGCCGCCAAGGACCGGCCCGCACTGCAGGCCATCGTCCCGCTGACCGCCTACAACACAACGAAGAACTGGTCGCAGGTGTCTGTGCCGACCTTGATCGTGGGCGCCGAGAGCGACACCATCGCGCCGGTCAGCAGTCACTCCGAGCCGTTCTACACGAGCCTGCCGGCCACCCTCGACAAGGCGTACCTGGAGCTGAACAACGCCAGTCACTCCGCCCCGACCTCGCCGAACACGACGATCGCGAAGTACAGCATTTCCTGGCTGAAGCGCTTCATCGACGACGACACCCGCTACGAGCAGTTCGTCTGCCCTGGACCGGCGCCGAGCACGCTTGTCGAGGAGTACCGCTCGACCTGCCCGTTCTGAGCCGGCCGGGCCCGGCCGCACGAAGCGGCCGGGCCTCGGAGGCTAGAACCAGACCTTGCTGGTGACCGCCTGCCTGAGCTGGGCCTCGCTCAGGGGCGCCTGCGAGCTGAGGTTCGGTCCGCCCTTGCGCGCGTAGGTGTACGAGAGGATCTCGATCACGTAGTGGTCCTTGGTGACCAGGATGGCCTCAGTGCCGCTGCCGCCGCCGTCCACTGCGGGTTCCCGGCCGAAAGCCGACAACAGGAAGGTCCCGTCCGGGCGCTCGGCGCAGGTCAGCGGCGGCCGGCCGGCGAGCCTCGCATCCTGGCGGATCTCCTCGCAGTGCTCGGCCGGAGTGCCGCGATAGGCGCTGAAGATGACAGACGTGAGGTAGCCCTTCCACAGGAAGTGGGCGACCTGGTTCTGCTTGCCGTCGTCGATGATCCGGCCGGTGCGCTTCTCGGCCTGGGTGATCTTGCCCGGGTAGATCTGGGCGAACAGTCCGGGCAGGTCAGCCGCCCGGACCGGGATGTCCGCCGTTGCCGGCGGCGGCACATTGGTGGGCTTGCCCGTCGGATTGTTCTTGGGATGGGTCGGCTTTGCGGTCGTACTCGTGGAGGGCCTCGCCGTCGTGCTGGTGGCCGGTACAGAGGCTCCGGCCGGAGCGACTCCGCTTCCGCCGCTGCCCAGTCCTGGGACGGTCACCGCGACCCCGACGATGCCGGCCACGCCGACCGCCGCGGCGAACGCCGTACCGGCCGTGTGCAGGCGGTGCTTGGCGCGGCCACGGCTGATCCCGCCGCGCACCAGCGCCGCGACGTCCACCTCGACCTCCGCCGTGGTGTCGTGGAACAGCGTCGTGACGCGGTCGTCCGTGGCCGTCTTGTCGTCGTGCATGTCAGTCCTTCCCGATTCTCAGTGAGTCGTCGGCCAGCCCGCGGATCCGTTCGAGTGCGCGCATACTGCGGTTGCGCACCGCGCCCGGCGAGGCACCCATCCGGTCGGCGACCTCGTCGACGCTGAGGTCCTCGAGGTAGCGCAGGACCAGCACCACGCGGTCAGCCGGAGGTAGCTCGGCCAGTAGCGCCCGGAGCGCCAGTCGCACGTCGGTCCGGATGGCCGGATCGTCGACCAGTTGCTCCGGTACGTCGGCGTACGGCTTCTCGCCGTAGCTCCGGCGCCGCCTCCCGCCGAGGAACGTCCGGGTCAGCGTGGTCTGCGCATAGGCCGCCGGATTGTCGATCCGGCCGAACGGCCGTCGCCATCGTGCGTAGAGCTTGGCGAGCGTCTCCTGGACGAGGTCCTCTGCCTGGTGGTGACTACCGCACAGCAACCACGCCGAGCGGTAGAGCTGAGCCGTCCGCGCCAGTGCGAACTCCTCGAACTCCTGCTCCGGACTCGACCCACTGCGATTCGGCATCGTTCTCCTCGGTTGGCGTCACTCCTTTCGATGCGATGCCTCCTCCGAATGTCACACCGGTTCGGGTCAATCGCAGTGGATCGCCGTGAAGAGAGCGATCACCGCGCTGGAGGGGTCGCCTCCGGGCAACGGGTTGTACGACAACGTCGCGTGGGTGGCACCGGTATGGGTCGAGTACGTCGTGTAGCCGAGGATCTCGCCGCTGTGCCCCTCGGCGGTGGTCCCGCAGGGCAATCGGAAGCGCTGCAGACCGAGCCCGTAGTCGAACAGATCGGTAGCGGGCACGTAGCGCCGCATCTCGGCCAAGGCGGCTTTGCTGGTCAACCGTGCCGCGAAGAGCGCTTCGAAGAAGCGGTTGATGTCAGCCGTCGTGGAGATCATCTCGCCGGCCGCCCAGTCCAGCGACGGGTTCATCCACGTCGCATCGACCAGCTTGCCGTCGACGGAGGTGTACCCGGGAGCGTGTGGTTCCGGCAGCCCGGGCCGGTCCCCGGGCAGGCTGGTGTGGACCAGCCGCAACGGTCTGACGATGCGCCGGACGATCTCCTCGCCGTACGAGCGGCCGGTGACGCGCTCGATCAGCAGCCCGGCGACGATGTAGTTCGTGTTGGAGTAGTGCCAGCCTGCGCCAGGTTCGAAGTACGGCGGATGGCTGAAGGCGACCTCGAGCAGTTGCTCAGGTTCGTAGTGGCGGAAGCGGTCATCGCCTCGCCATCGGTTGGTGGACCACCCCGGGTCGTGGGCGTAGTCGTAGATCCCGCTGGTGTGGTCGAGCAGTTGCCGCACGGTGATCCGCTCACCATCCGGTACGACGCCTGGCAGATACCGCTCGATCGGATCGTCGAGCCGGACCCGTTTCTCGTCGACAAGCTGCAGGATCACCGTCGCCACGAACGTCTTGGTGACACTTCCGATCCGGAAGTACGCATCCGGAGTGATCGGTCCGGCAGCACCCGCGCGGTCGCCGACGCGTAGTACGGCGGTGGATGCGCCGCCCGAATCGACGATCTGCTGCAGCTCAGCGGCGGGAAAAACAGGGGAGACGGCCAGTACGGCGCTGGCCACGAAGGCGGTGAGGTTCATGCCGAGAACGCTATGAATTCCGGCACCTCGTCCACTATGAGGACAACCCCCGAATCCGGTGGGGGGATAACCCAACCTAGTATCGAGAGGGTGAAGGCAGCGGCCGGGAACTTCCGGCCAGGGCGCCGCGTTGAGCCGTCGTACCAGCAACTCAGGGTCGAACCCGGGTGCTCCCGACGTGCGCAGAGGACGGTGACCGAGGCACCATGGCCTTCACGCTCATTGCCGAGAGGACCCAGGGAGGCGTTGCGGTGAAGCCGCTCGACACGCCGTCCGCCCCCGTGCGCCCAGCGGTCCAGGTGCCAGAGACGCTGCCCTCGTGGGACGAGATCGTCCGCACCCACTCCGCCCGGGTCTACCGGCTGGCCTACCGCCTCACCGGCAACAAGCACGACGCGGAGGACCTCACCCAGGAGGTCTTCGTCCGGGTCTTCCGGTCGCTGTCGTCGTACACGCCGGGCACCTTCGAGGGCTGGCTCTACCGGATCACCACGAACCTGTTCCTGGACGGCGCCCGCCGCAAGCAGCGGATCCGCTTCGACGGCCTGCCCGAGGATGCGCACGACCGGCTGCCGGCCAAGGGTGACGGCCCGGCCGAGAAGCTCGACTCGGACCTGTTCGACCACGACGTCCAGGGCGCCTTGGACTCGCTGCCGGAGGACTTCCGTGCGGCGGTTGTGCTCTGCGACATCGAGGGCATGACGTACGACGAGATCGCCGACGTGCTGGACGTGAAGCTCGGGACGGTCCGCAGCCGGATCCACCGCGGCCGCTCGATGTTGCGCAAGCATCTGGAGCACCGGGCCCCGCGGCCCGGTCAGACCCGGATCAGCGGCCCGTCCGTGGACGGACTGCTCGGTGAGAGTTCCGGAGGTGAGTACCGGTGACCCTTCAGCACCCGATGGACAAGCTCAGTGCCGTCGTCGACGGACAACTCGACCATGACTCGCGGGACAAGGTCCTGAGCCACCTGGTCGGCTGTGACACCTGCCGCGCCGAGGTCGACGCCCAGCGCCGGCTGAAGGCCCGGATGGCCGCCCTCGAGGCGCCGGATCCGTCGACCGACCTGATGCAGCGACTGATGGGCGTCTCGTCGTTCGCCACCGAGCCGCGTGAAGAGATCCGCCCGGTCCTGACACCGGCCCCGACGCTCTTCCCGCAGCGTTCGGCCTTCCCTGCTGCTCGCACGGGCGCCAGCCGCCCGGGTGCACCCCGGACGACGCGTTCCCGCCGCCGTGCAGGCGTCCTGGGCGCGGCCGGCTCCGCAGCGGCAGTCGCCTCACTTCTCGGTACGGCGTTCGTCGTCGGCGATCCGGCCCGTTCGGACCAGCCGCCGGCGCTACAGCCGCCGATGACCAGCTTCTCGTCCGACCACGCCAGCACCACGGGCGGGGCGCCGTTCGCCGACCCGGTGGCCGTGCTCAACTCGTACAACGGGTCCGGATACGTCGGGTTCAGCTCGACGCTGCAGCCGGTGGCCCTCACCGGGCGCTGATCCGTGAGCCTGAACCGGCTCGCCGTCCTGGTCAGCACCGCCCTGATCGGTATCGGCCTGCCGCTGCCTGCTGCCGCCGTACCGGCGATCGACCACGAGGACTCCCCGCTGGCCGTGACGTGGCTCGAGCGCGCCGCGGCGGCGCCGAACCAGGTTTCGTACCACGGCACCCAGATCATCACCGCCTGGGGGCCGCAGGGCGCCAGTTCGGCGATGCTCGACATCGTGCACGTGGCGACACAGGGCTCGGAGATCAGTGTCGTCGGTCCCTCGTCGTCGCCCGGCGCCAAGGCCTTCGTGCAGCGGGCGACCAGGACGGACGCCTCCATCGACGGCGGACCGCTCTCGCTGCTCCAAGCGACGTACAAGCTGGTCTACGACTGCTGCACGGACCTGATCGGGCGGACGGCAGTCGTGGTCGAGGCGCAGCGCGACGACAAGACCCTGGCCGCGCGGTTCTGGATCGACAAGACGACCGGGCTGCTGCTGCAGCGCCAGCTGTTCAGTGCGGACGGCAAGACGATGGTCCGGGCCACCGTGTTCACCGAGCTCGCGATCGAGCAGTCGGAGTTCATCGGGCACCTGCCGCCGATGACTCCGAACGGTGTGGAGCCGCTCGGACTCGGCAAGGTCGACCACTTGCGCTCCGAGGGCTGGGTCTGCAGCGCTGAGCTGCCCGCCGCCCTCAAGCTGTACGACGTCCATCAGGACACCACCAACAACTCGCTGCAGTTCTCGTACTCCGACGGCCTGTTCAACGTCTCCGTCTTCGAGCAGCGCGGTGCGCTCGACCCGGCCGCTGTCGCCGGCTTCACGCAGACCCGCACCCCCGGCGTCTACGTCCGCTACGGCATGCCGTCGTACGTCGTCTGGTCGTCCGGCGGCATCGTCTACACGCTGATCGGCGACGTACCGCCGGATGCCCTCGGCAAGGTGGTCGAGTCCTTCCCGCACGACCTCCCGGTGCACCTCAGCGCGGTCCAGCGGATCGGCAGCGGACTGGCCCGAATCGCGACGTGGCTCACTCCAATGGGTGCGCTTTCCCCCAAGCTGGGATAATCGAAGACGGATGGTGCTCCCGGCTACTCTCGGGAGTGGCCCCGGCCGATGTCTTCCGATCACGAGTGAGGCGATCACGTGAGCACCAACGACGCCGAACCGAGCACCCCGGTAACGCCCAGCGCCCCGCTGTCGGGCCTGACGCCGCCTGCGCCCGGGACCGGGACCACGCCGCTCGCGCCGCCGCGCAGTGACTCGGCCTTACGCCAGACCACCAGCTCCTCGCAGCCCGATCCCCAGCAGCCAGGCCAGCAGACGGCCCAGCAGCCGCTCCAGCCGCCCGGGCAGCCGATGCAGCAGGCGGGCCAGCAGCCGCTAGGGCAGTCAGCCGGCCAGCAGCCGCTCCGCTCGGTCACCCAGCGCAGCTTCGGAGTGCAGGAGCCCGCCTTCCGGCCTGTCTACCCGGGCCAGGCTTGGCCGACCGAGCGCCCCGGTTACCAGGGCCCGGTGCCTCCGCCGCCGCTGGACTGGCACGTGCAGCAGGCCCGCGCCTACACGCCGGGTCAGCCGCCGAAGAAGCTCGACAACCGGGTCATCCTGATCGCGGCGATCGTCGCGCTCGTCGTCGGTCTGCTGGCCGGCGGTGGCGCCGCAGTCACCGTGGTCGCGCTGAACGGCGGTAACGGCCCGATCACCGAGCAGCCCGACGTACCGGTTGGGACCGGCACCGACCCGAAGATCCGCAGTGGATCGGTCTCAGCGGTGGCCAGCAGCCTGCTGCCGAGCGTCGTGCAGCTCCGCGTCGAGGGCTCGGACAACTCGCAGTCGACCGGTTCCGGGTTCGTGATCGACAACGCCGGTCACGTGCTGACCAACAACCACGTGGTCGAGTCGGCCGCCAAGGGCGGTTCGATCCAGATCATCACCGAGAAGGGGAAGTCCCAGACCGCTCGGCTCGTCGGCCGGTCCCCGGCGTACGACCTCGCTGTGGTCCAGGTGATCGGGCTGGACGCTCCGTCGGTGCAGTTCGGCCGCTCGGACCTCGCGATCGTCGGGCAGGACGTGGTCGCGATCGGCTCGCCGCTTGGGTTGGCCGGGACGGTCACCTCGGGCATCATCTCGGCGAAGAACCGGCCGGTGACCGCCGGCGACAGCACGGACCAGGCGTCGTACATCAACGCCTTGCAGACCGATGCGGCGATCAACCCCGGCAACTCGGGCGGACCGCTCGTCGACATGAACGCCCGCGTGATCGGCGTGAACTCCGCGATCGCCGCCGTGCGCGGCGCACAGGAGGGTCAGACCGGCAACATCGGGCTCGGGTTCGCGATCCCGATCGACCAGGCCCGCCGGACCGCTCAACAGCTGATCGCGAACGGCAAAGCGACGTACCCGGTGATCGGGGCGACCATCGACATGCAGTTCGAGGGCGGCGCCCGAGTCAGCTCGGTCGGCGCCGGATCGCCGGCCTCCCGGGCCGGGCTGCGAGTCGGCGATGTAGTCACCGAAATCAACAACCAGCCCGTCGAGACCGCGGAGTCGCTGATCGTGGCGATCCGCACCCACCAGCCGGGCGAGACCGTCCGCCTGGTCTACGAACGCGCCGGCCGTCCGCGCCAAGCGACAGTGACGCTCGGCCAGCAGTTCGGCTGACACCTGCTCGGGTACGCTGTGCCCGGGAACGAGAAGTGAGGTGAACGGATGTTCGGCATCGGGCCGCTCGAGCTGGTCGTGATCGCGATCGTCGCCGTGCTCGTCTTCGGTCCGGATCGGTTGCCGGAGTTCGCACGCACCGCCGGCCGCCTGCTCCGCCAGGTCCGGCAGATGGTCAGCAACGCGCAGAACGACCTGCGCAGTGAACTCGGTCCCGAGTTCGCCGACCTCGACCTGCAGGACCTCAACCCGCGCAACTTCGTCCGCAAACACCTCCTCGAAGGCACGGACGACTTCGACGACAAGCCGGTCTCCACCGACTTCGCCGACGCCCCCCAACGTCTCCCCGCCGGCGCCAAACCGCCGTACGACCCCGAGTCCACCTGACCCGAAGCCGGGGGCGGACCCTTTAGCCACCCACTGCCGATCGCCCGACGGACAGGACGTATACGTCCGCTGGCCCGCCACACAGCCAAGGATGAGCGTGGCGGCGATCCGCAGTTGACCTATACGTCCTGTTCTTCGGCAGGTGGAGCGACGGGCGCAGTCAGTTCGTAGATGGCGAGGGCGTCTGGGCCGGTTGCCAGTTTGTACTTGTCTGGTTCGGTGCGTAGCAACGAGAAGCCGGCGCGTTCAGCCGTACGGCGGGCTGCGCGGTTTGTGCTCGCGGTTTTGATCAGGAGTTGCTGGCCGGCGTACTCGTCGAAGAACCAGCGGGAGACGCGTGCCAGGGCCTCGGTGATGAGGCCTTGGCCTTGGGCTTCGGGGTGGAGCCAGTAGCCGAGCTCGCCGGTGCCGTGTTCCAGGCGGAAGAGGGTGAGGTTGCCGAGGCCTAGGTCGGTTTGGCGGTCGGCTAGGCACCAGTTGTAGCGGGTGCCGGCGGCGCGTTGGTCGGCCAGGTCGCGTAGCCAGAACCGGGCGTCCTCCGCCGTGAAGGGCTGGGGGATGAACGGGAGGAAGTGTGCGGTCGCCTGGTTGGTGCGGGCGGTGGCGATCCGGTCGGCTTCGTCCTCGCGCCACAGCCGCAGCCGGAGCCGCGGTGTGGTCAGGAGGACGTCAGCGACCGGCAGGGCTCAGGCCCAGCTGGCGGCCGAGGAGGCCTCGGGGCTTGCCGCCGAGCTTGGCGGCGATGCCTTCGAGGACCTGGGCGGCGGGGGTGTCCGGGTTGGCGAGAGCGAGCGGCTGGCCGAGGTCGCCGCCGCTGCGCAGGCGCTCGTCCAGGGGGACCTCGCCGAGGAGTGGGATCGGGTAGCCGAGCCGGGCGGACAGGGTCTCCGCGACGCGGGTGCCGCCGCCGCTGCCGAAGATCTCGATCCGGTGCTCGGGACCGCAGTGCGGGCAGGGCAGGAAGGACATGTTCTCGATGACGCCCGCGACGCGCTGGTGCACCATCTGGGCCATCGTGCCGGCGCGCTCGGCCACCTCGGCGGCGGCCTCCTGCGGGGTGGTCACGACGATCACCTCGGCGCTGGTCAGCCGCTGGCCGACCGAGATCGCGATGTCGCCGGTGCCGGGCGGCAGGTCGAGGAGGAGGACGTCGAGGTCGCCCCAGTAGACGTCGGCGAGCATCTGGACGAGTGCGCGGTCCAGGATCGGGCCGCGCCAGGCGACCACCTGGTCGCGCTTCGGCTTCAGCATGCCGATCGAGATCACCTTCACACCGTGCGCGGGCACCGGCATGATCATGTCGTCGACCGCGGTCGGCCGCTCGTCGGCGACGCCGAACATCGCCGGGATCGAGTGCCCGTAGATGTCCGCGTCCAGGACGCCGACCGACAGACCCTGGCGCGCCATCGCGACCGCGAGGTTCACCGTCACCGAGGACTTGCCGACGCCGCCCTTGCCGGAGGCGATCGCGAAGACCTTGGTCAGCGAGTCCGCGCGGGAGAACGGGATCTCCTTCTCGGCCACGCCGCCGCGCAGCTGCGTCTGCAGCGCGGTGCGCTGCTCGGCCGACATCACGCCGAGGTCGATCTCGACCCCGGTGACGCCGTCGAGCTTGCTCACCGCGGCGGTCGTGTCGCGGCGCAGCGTGTCCTTCATCGGACAGCCCGCGACGGTCAGCAGGATCCGGACCGCGACCACACCGTCCTCGCGGACGGCGACGGACTCGACCATGCCGAGATCGGTGATCGGTTTCTTGATCTCCGGGTCGAGCACACCACCGAGAGCCGTGGTCACCTGGTCAGCAGTGGGGAGAGCCATACCCCAAGGCTACGTGCTGACGGCAATCCGCCCGACCACGGTCCATGTGACGTAGCTCCAGCAAGGCAACCCTTACAAACCCGGGGCGCCGTAGATCGGGAACCAGCGGGCCAGGTCCTGCTCGAGGCGCAGATCGTTGGCCAGCAGGGACTTGATCTGCAGTTCGGTGGCGTTGTCGCGGCGGTCCGCGCCGACGGGCACGAACGGGTACCAGGAGCCGCGCTTGTACAGGTAGACCAGGCCGAGCGAGTTGGTGCCGTTGCTGAAGTTGACCAGGGTGCACAGCAGCGCCGGGCCGAAGCCTGCGTCGACGAGCGAGGTGTTCACCCCGTGCAGGTCGGTGACGAGACCCTCGACGTTGTCCGGCGTCGTCTCGCGCACCAGCCAGGTGAAGCCGTAAGAGTCGGTGACCGAGGAGAACTTGCCGTTGTCGAGGGCGAGCAGGTTGTCGACCTCGGCGCGCAGCGCGGAGAAGCCACCGCCCTCAGCCGCCTTGAAGCAGACCGACCCGACCCCGGTCGGGCGATAGCCGCCCGCTGTCTCCAGGGTGATCGCCGCGGACGGCACTGAGAACAGTTGATCCAGGTTCGGCGGCACCGCTTTGCTGCGGCCGAGCAAGATGTCGAGGAAGCCCATAGCCCCAGGGTAGGTCTCGTGACCCCACGCCTACTGCGCTGCACTCGGCACGGCACCTCGCCGCACTGGAGGAAAGACCACGATGGAAAAACATCGAGGCCTCCCCTCCAGCACACCGAGCTACCGCACCGAGCACATGCTCGCTACGGCGCGGGATCACGAGACCTACCCAGCTTGCTCGCCCAGCTCGCGGGACAGCACACCGAGCCGGTCCAGGCGTGTCTCCAGCGGCGGGTGGGTGGAGAAGAGCGAGGACAGCGAGACGCCCTTGCCGGAGATCGCCGGGGCGAAGAAGAACGCGTTGAACGCCTCCGCCTGGCGCAGGTCGCGCGACGGTATTCGGGCGATGTCACCGCTGATCTTGGTCAGCGCCGAGGCCAGTGCGGACGGCCGTCCGGTCAGCATGGCGCCGGCGCGGTCAGCGGCCAGCTCGCGGTAGCGCGACAGCGCCCGCGTCAGCAGGAACGAGAGCGCATAGACGACGGCAGACACCGCGACGATAGTCAGTACGACGATTGCCGTGTTCTGGTCGCGACGCCCGCCGAGCCCGCTGTAGAGCCCGAAGCGCGTGATCAATCCGGCCAGTACGCCGAGGAAGGACGCGATCGTCATCACCGCGACATCGCGATGAGCGACATGGGACAACTCGTGCGAAAGCACGCCTTCGAGCTCGTCCGCGTCCAGCCGGCGCATGATCCCGGTCGTCACGCAGACCACCGCGTTCTTCGGGTTCCGGCCGGTCGCGAACGCGTTCGGCAGGTCGACGTCGGCGATCGCGATCCTCGGCTTCGGCATGTCGGCCAGTGCGCACAGCCGGTCGATCGCGCCGTGCAGCTGCGGCGCCTCCTCGGGCGTGACGATCCGCCCACCCATCGCGTAGAGCGCGATCTTGTCGGAGAAGAAGTACTGCACGAACAACGCGCCGCCGGCGATCACCACCGCGAGCACGGCGCTCTTCGTCAACGCGATCAGGGCCGCGACAAAGGCGACGTACAGGAGACCGAGCAGGAAGCTGGTCACGAGCATCCGCCTGCTGAGTCCCCGATCGGGCGCGAATCTGCTCTTCATCGTGACCTCCTTCCGTGGCTTGTCACCGAGATTAGCGCGGCCCCAAAGGGCTCTCGCGATCCAGCTCGGCCAGCAGCGACTTCAGCTCCGAGCGGAGGAAGTCGCGGGTGGCGACCTCGCCGACGGCCATCCGCAGCGACGCCATCTCCCGGGCCAGGAACTCCATGTCGGCGCGGGTCCGGGTGTCGATGTCGCGATCGCGTTCGTACTGGACGCGGTCGCGCGACTCCTGCCGGTTCTGCGCGAGCAGGATCAGTGGCGCGGCGTACGACGCCTGCAGGCTGAGCGCGAGCGTGAGGAAGATGAACGGGTACTGGTCGAACCGCACACTCTGCGGCGCGAAGATGTTCCAGAGCACCCAGAACAGGATCGTCGCGGTCATGTAGACCAGGAACTTCCCCGTGCCGAGGAACCGGGCGATCCGCTCCGACAACCGCCCGAACGCATCCGCGTCGTACGCGGACCGGATGGCGATGGTACGCCGCAGTTCCCGCGGGATGTCCAGGCGGTTGGAGGCGCGTGTACGACGGTCGTCGGTGCTGCGGTCGTCACGGGGCATCGTGGTCCACCTCCTGCGGTTGGTCGGATTCACGCCAGTCGGAGGGCAGCAGATGGTCCAGTACGTCGTCGACCGTAACCGCGCCGAGCAGCCGGCCCTCGTCGTCGAGCACCGGCGCCGCCACCAGGTTGTACGTCGCCAGGTACTTGCTGACCGCCGTCAGGCTGTCATCAGGGCGCAGTCCGTCCAGGTCGGTGTCCAGTGCCGCGGACACGAGCTCCGACGGCGGTTCGCGGAGCAGGCGCTGGATGTGGCCGACACCGATGAACCGTCCGGTCGGAGTCTCCAGCGGTGGCCGGCAGACGTAGATCATCGCCGCCAGCGCCGGACTGAGCTCAGCGTTGCGGACATGAGCGAGTGCGTCCGCCACTGTCGCATCCACCGGCAGGATGACCGGTTCGGACGTCATCAGACCACCAGCCGTGCGCTCCTCGTACGTGAGCAGTCGGCGCACGTCCTCGGCCTCGTCCGGCTCCATCAGTGTCAGCAGCCGCTCGGCCGTCTCCGTCGGCAGCTCCGCGATCAGGTCGGCCGCATCGTCCGGTGACATCTCCTCCAGTACGTCGGCAGCCCGCTCGGTGTCCAGACCGGCCAGGATCTCCACCTGGTCGTCCTCCGGCAGCTCCTCGAGTACGTCGGCCAGTCGCTCGTCGTTGAGTGCCGCAGCGATCTCCTTGCGCCGTTTGGGCGACAGATCATGCAGTACGGCGGCCAGGTCGGCCGGACGCATCGAGTCGAACGCAGCAAGGATGTGCGTCGCCCCCTGGCCCTCCTCGACCTGAGCGAACCCACTGACCTCGGACCAGTCGAGCACATGGGACTGCCCACGGCGCCGGAACCGCTTACTGCCTTCGCGGACCGCCACCTTCGACAGCACCCAGTCCTTGGTCCGCCACTGCTCCATAGCCATGTCGAACACCACACCGGTCGTCTCGGTCTCCCGGATGGTGACAGTGCGGTCCAGCATCTCGCCCAGCACCAGAATCTCGGTCGCGCGCTGTTCGAAGCGCCGCATGTTGATCAGACCGGTTGTGATCACGTGCCCGACGTCGACCGAGGTCACCCGTGTCATCGGCACGAAGATGCGCCGCCGCGCGAACACCTCGACCACCAGTCCCAGCACCCGCGGCGGCTGCGTACCCTGCCGCAGCATCGCGACCACATCGCGCACCTTGCCGACCTGGTCGCCGTTCGGGTCGTAAACAGGCAGACCGGCCAGCCGTGCGACATAAACACGTGTAGGTCCGCTCATGACCGAAGGCTAACCCGCAGCGCCTCAGCTCAACTTGCGACGCCCACGGACGCGCCGGTGCAGCGTGATCGGCTTCTTCCCCCGCGTGGTGGCAGGTGTCGCAGCCGGTGTCTCGTACGGCGATGCCCCGTCGAAGCCAGTGATCTCGCCAGTGGGCTCCAACACCAGCAGGTCCGCTTCAGAGCGCCACCGCTCGAGCTGTGTATCCAGTCCGGCCGCGTTGAGTCGTTCGGTGCGCAACACCAGCGCAGCGGCCGTCCACTCCTCAGTGCCCGGCTGCAGCCGCCGTACGGTCGCCTTCCAGCTCGCCAGCCGGTTGGTGGCCGGCTTAGCCGGTACGACGACCTCCGCGGTACCCGCCGCGGCCAGCCCCGGCAGCGGCTGCTCCGCACTGCCGTCAGCATCCGCCAGTACGACGTACTGGCCGTCGACCGTGGCGAACCAGGCAGGTGCTGGTCGCCGGCCGTCCCAGGAGAGCCAGACGAGTCCGGCTTTCTTCATGACGGTGGCGATCTCTGTCACAGCCTCCTCGCGAGTCACGGCACCAGGGTGTCACAGTGAGCGATGTCACCGGGCACTCAGCGGACCTTTCGCCGTACGCTGCCGAATGAACCGGTGAGTAACCAAAGGTGGAGGTCGACGGATGTCTGAGCAGGTGCTGCGAAGCAGAAGGTCGTGTCTGGCCACCCCGGGGTCGAACCCGCGGTTCCTGGCGAAGGCGAAGGGACTGGACGCCGACCAGGTGTTCCTCGACCTGGAGGACTCGGTCGCGCCGATCGCCAAGGTGGACGCCCGCAAGAACATCGTGGCGGCGCTGAACGAGGGCGGCTGGGGCAACAAGGTCCGCGTGGTCCGGGTGAACGACTGGACCACCGAGTGGACCTACGCCGATGTGATCGAGGTCGTCGGCGGCGCCGGCGCGAACCTGGACTGCATCATGCTGCCGAAGGTGCAGACCGCCGAGCAGGTGGTCGCGCTGGACCTGCTGCTCACGCAGATCGAGAAGGTGCACGGCTACGAGCCGGGCAAGATCGGCATCGAAGCGCAGATCGAGAACGCCCTCGGCCTGACCAACGTGAACGCGATCGCCGCCGCCTCGCCGCGGGTCGAGACGATCATCTTCGGCCCGGCCGACTTCATGGCCTCGATCAACATGAAGTCGCTGGTGGTCGGCGAGCAGCCGCCCGGGTACGACGTCGGCGACGCCTACCACTACATCCTGATGCAGATCCTGATGGCGGCCCGCGCCTACGGCAAGCAGGCCATCGACGGTCCGTACCTGCAGATCAAGGACGTCGACGGCTTCCGCCGGGTGGCCGGCCGCTCGGCCGCGCTCGGCTTCGACGGCAAGTGGGTGCTGCACCCGGACCAGATCGCGGCCGCGAACGAGGTCTACTCGCCGCGCCAGGACGACTACGACCACTCCGAGAACATCCTCGACGCCTACGACCACTACACCTCGGCCGCCGGCGGCGCCCGCGGCGCGGTGATGCTCGGCGACGAGATGATCGACGAGGCCTCCCGCAAGATGGCCCTCGTCATCTCCGCCAAGGGCCGGGCGGCCGGCATGACCCGCACGAACGTCTGGAAGCCCGAGGACTAGACCTGCGCCATCAGCGCGAGCAGGTGACCATCGGGGTCTGGGAAGAACGCCATCCATTCCTCGACCCCGTCGTCGTGGGTGTGGATCACGCGTGGCGGGTCGGTGAACTCCACACCACGCTGCCGGAGTTCGCCGTACGCCGCCTGAATGTCGTCCACCTGGAAGTACACGATCGGTACGTCGGCGCCCGCGCCTCCGGTCGCGGTGAGGAACAGCCGCGTCCCGCCGCAGTCGAAGAACGCGAGCTCGCCGAACGTGTACAGGTGCGGGAGCCCCAGCACGCCGCCATAGAACGCGATCGCCCGGTCGATGTCACCGACCGGCCGGGCGATCTGGCCGATCGGCCCCAGCTGCAGGGTCATCTCCCCATCGTGCCTCAGACAGTGATGACCTTGAAGATGCGGATCGGGCGGACCGGCGGTCCGTCCTGGTCCGGGTCGGCGATGCCGGCCTTGACCATCCGGTCGAAGGTGGGCATGCCGGCGATCACGTGGCCGAGCACGGTGTAGTTCGGCGGGATGTTGGCGAACGAGTGCACGACGAAGAACTCGCTGCCGTTCGTCCCCGGCCCCTGGTTGCCGTAGGCAACGGTTCCGCGCGGGTAGGTCTCCTTGCCGGTGACCTCGTCGGGGAACTTGTAACCCGGTCCGCCTTCCTCCTGGCGATAGATGTCACCGCACTGCAGGACGCCGAGGCGGGCCGAGTTGGTCAGCCGGAAGCACTGGGTGGCGTCGTAGAACCGGCTCTTCACCAGGTGCACGAAGTTCGAGACGCCGCAGGGTGCGTTCGCGCGGTCCATCCGGACCACGAACGAGCCGTAGTTGGTGAAGAACCAGACGTCGACGGTGCCGCGCGCCTTGGCGATCGGCGACGGCACTCGGACCGGCTTGGCGGCCGGGTTCTCGGGCGTCGGGGTGAACTCACACCGGACAACAGGCTTCGGATGAGCAACCGGTGCAGCCGACGCCGTGGTGGTGAACGTTGTTCCTAGCAGGGTGGCCGCGATCACAGCGGCAAACGTTCGCTTCATGGGCACACGGTAATACTCCGCTCGCGTTCCGCAGAGGTTTGCAAGGAATTGCCTCTGAACTCGATCTGATCGCCCGGGCCGCCTAGGGTAGGTCGGTCCGCTGCGGAAGGTGTTTGTGTGAACGGCGAGGTACTGGCAGGGCGCTACCGACTACTCACCCTGTTGGGGCGAGGTGGCGCAGGTGAGGTCTGGCAGGCCGAAGATCTCGTTCTGAAGCGCCAGGTGGCGGTCAAGCTGCTCCGCAGTCTCGACGGCGACCCGATGGACGCGGTAGCGCGGTTCGAGGCCGAAGCGCAGGCCGCTGCCCGGCTGATGCACCCGAACGTCGTCGCGACGTACGACGTCGGCTCTGCGGGTGACCGCGTCTTCCTGGTGATGGAGCTGGTCTCCGGACCGGATCTGGCCCAACTCATGCGTACGGCGGGCCTTCCGAGCGCGAAGCTGGTCGCGGACATCGCGGTCCAGGGCGCACGCGCACTGGACGCCGCCCACGCGGCCGGCATCGTGCACCGCGACGTGAAGCCGGGCAACCTGCTGCTGGCGCCGGACGGCACGCTGAAGATGACCGACTTCGGTATCGCCAAGCGAGCCGGCAACGAGACCACCGGGCTCGGAGTCCTGCTCGGCACCGCGTCGTACGTGTCGCCGGAGCAGGTGCGCGGCGGCGCAGCCACCCCGGCCAGCGACTGGTACTCACTCGGCTGCGTCCTCTACGAACTCCTCGCCGGTACGCCGCCCTTCACCGGCACGACCGTGGAGACGGTCATGCGGCAGCACCTGGAGTCGCCGCCGGCCCCCATCATGCGCAACGACGTCACCCCGGCGCTGGCGGCCCTGGTGATGCGCCTGCTCGCCAAGAACCCCGCCGACCGCCCCGCCTCAGCCACCGAGGTAGCAGAGCTCCTCACGTCGACGGCCCACAACGAAACCCAAGCAATCGCTTTGCCGCCCGTCAGCAACGCCACCCAGGTGTTGCCGGCCGCCGTGCTCGGTGTGGGGAAGTGGGAAGAGGAGCCCGCCGCTCCCAAATCAGCTCGAGCGAGCGCTTACGGCGCAGCGTCCCACGCCGAGGCGACCCATGCCGGGGCGGCGCATGCCGGAGCGCCCCATGCTGGGGCGTCCTACGCCGAGGCGCCCGAAGCCGGAGCGGCGTACTCCGATGCCCCCCACCTGGAGGCGCAGCACCGCGACCGCCCCCGGCGCACCTTCCCGTTTGCGAAGGTGATTGCTGCGATGGCCGTCGTACTGGCTGCTGCGGTGGGCGTTGCGTTGCTGAAGGAAGGCGTGAAGGGCGACCCGGCAGCAGTGGCTGGTGGCACGCCGTCCGCTCCCGTGAAGAAGGTGACCGCGTCGGCCAAGCCGACACCGACTCCGACGCCAACCCCCAAGCCCACCAAGAAGCCGACGAAGACGCCGACCAAGAAGCCGTCGAAGAAGCCTGACCAGTACCCGCATGTGGTCGCGCAGCTGCGGCAGTTGGCCGACAAGGTGCGCAAGAGCGGCCAGAACCAGCAGCAGTGGCCCGGTCAGAACCAGCCGAAGAGCAAGGCGCCGGGGCTGGCCGCGCGCGACCTGGACCAGGCGGCTGAGCAGCTGGCCCGCGGTGACGTCAACGCGGCCCGGAAGAACTACGACGAGGCCAAGGAGCGTCTGGTCGCCGCGCAGCGTGAGCGTAAGTGGCAGCCGACCGCCGAGATCTACATCGGGTTCGCGCAGCTGGACCGCACGATGCCGCAAGGCGACAACGGCGACGGCGACGAGTGAGGTAGGCGACGCTCATCGGGTGGCCGGTGTCACAGCGGGTGTCGGCGCTGTCCCGGGATGCTGAAAGCCGCAATACTCACCGGTAGCGGCCACCACCCCGAGGAGAATCATGAGCAGACTGCAGCAGACCGAGGGGCTGACCGATATTCAGGAGGAGATCCTGAAGACGGTCCGCGCGTTCGTCGAGTCGGAGATCCTTCCGGTCGCCACTGAGCTGGAGCACAAGGACGAGTACCCGACGGCGATCGTCGAGGGGCTCAAGGAGCTCGGCCTGTTCGGCCTGATGATCCCCGAGGAGTACGGCGGTCTGGGCGAGTCGCTGCTCACCTACGCACTGTGTGTCGAGGAGATCGCCCGCGGCTGGATGAGCGTCTCCGGCATCATCAACACGCACTTCATCGTCGCGTACATGCTGCTTCAGCACGGTACCGACGAGCAGAAGCAGAAGTATCTGCCGCGGATGGCCACCGGTGACGTGCGGGGCGCGTTCTCGATGTCCGAGCCTGGGTGTGGTTCCGATGTCGCCGCGATCAAGACGAAGGCCGTGAAAGACGGCGACACCTACATCATCAACGGCCAGAAGATGTGGCTGACCAACGGCGGCTCGTCGAACCTCGTGGCGGTGCTGGTCAAGACCGACGAGGGCCAGGACTCGGTCTACAAGAGCATGACCACGTTCCTGGTCGAGAAGGAGCCGGGCTTCGGCGAGGTCGACAAGGGCCTGACCGTGCCGGGCAAGATCGAGAAGATGGGCTACAAGGGTGTCGACACCACCGAGCTGATCTTCGACGGCTACTCGATCGGCGCCGACCAGATCCTCGGCGGCGTTCCTGGCAAGGGTTTCTACCAGATGATGGACGGCGTCGAGGTCGGCCGCGTGAACGTGGCCGCGCGCGGCTGCGGCGTGGCCCGGCGGGCGTTCGAGCTCGGGATCTCGTACGCCCAGCAGCGGGAGACGTTCGGCAAGAAGATCGCCGACCACCAGGCAGTGCTGTTCCGGCTGGCCGACATGGCGGTCAAGGTCGAGGCCGCGCACGAGCTGATGGTGAAGGCGGCCCGCAAGAAGGACAGTGGTTCCCGCAACGACTTCGAGGCCGGCGTCGCGAAGTACCTCGCCAGTGAGTACTGCTCGCAGGTCGTGGAGGACTCCTTCCGCATCCACGGCGGCTACGGCTTCTCCAAGGAGTACGAGATCGAGCGGCTCTACCGCGAGGCGCCGATGCTGCTGATCGGTGAGGGCACGGCCGACATCCAGCGGATGATCATCGGCCGCCGCCTGCTGGAGGACTACAAGCTCTAGCCCACAAGCCAACGCCTGCACCGGCGGCACGCTGGGTCGACAGGCGGGGCGGGGCCGGTCGGCCCAGCGCGCGGCGCGGGCAGGCGTCGAGTGCCTCAGGCGGTCAGGCGGGGCACTGCTTGCTGGTGCTGGTGCCGGGTGTTGCCGGAGCCGTAGCCCGACAGCAGCCAGATGCCGAGCTGGGTGATCTCGTGCCGGACGGAGGCGCCGGCACGACGGGTGGTGATCAGGCCTGCCTCCCGCAGGACGGTCGCCTGGTGGCTGGCGGCGGCCGGTGAGATCTTGCAGCGCTTCGCCAGCTCGGTCGTCGTACAGCCGGCGACTGCGGCCTCCAGGGCGGCCGCTCGGGTCGAGCCGAGCAGCGAGCCGAGCGGGTCGCTGGACGCGCTCTGATCCATCGACGCCTGCCGCAGAATGCCCGGTGCGTGCTGGATCGGATAGACCAGGATCGGCTTCAGCTCCGGGTCGCGCAGTTTCGTCGGCACCTGCCAGCAGAACGCCGACGGCTGCAGCTCGATGCCACGGCCGTCCAGGTAGAGATCGCGATCGTTCATGTCGAGCACCTGCAGCACCGGCGCCACCCAGCGCACCCGCGGGTGCAGCGACGACAGCAGCCGGTCCACACCGTGCCGAGCCAGTGCCTCACCGCGGTGCGCGTGGTCGGCTGAGACGTGCGTCCCGATCGACTTCCAGTACGGCGCGATCGCGGCCGCGTGGTACGTCCGGATCGCTCGGCCCAGCTTGTGCAGCGAACCGCGCTCGCCCTGAGCGAGCTCCCGGGTCCACGGCGAGGCCGGACGGTACTTCGACAGCAGGTCGAGCTGGCCGCGGATCTGCTGGCGTGGTGTCGCCAGAGCGATCTCCAGCGCGGTCTCGAAGTCCGGCGAGGACTCGGCCGGCGTGAGGAAGTCGGGGGAGTAGCCCTTCGGCGGGGTGAGCTCCAGCAGCAGCCGCATCTGGTCCGGAGCGACCGACGTCCGGACGTGCCGACGCCAGTCCTCGAAGATCAGCCGGCCGTCGGAGTGCTGCAACATGTGGAGGCTGAGCAGGACCTCCCATAACGGCGCGGGTCTGGTCGCGACCGTGACGCGCGTCAGGTCGCGCGGTGTGAAGTGAATTCTGAGCACGGCAACGCCCTCCCAGCGGCAAAACTGTCACGACATCCCCCGATGCCGTCGGTCGCAGATTGTGGCGGCCTGCTGACCGAACGCGATGGCACGCAGTAAATCAACTCCGCCAATCGCTGCACAACCGTTTGATCCATCCAACCGGCCGTGACTCCCGGCCATGGCAGAAGGCTGCCAACTCTGGCCGGACCCGGTGTCGCCGTGGTATTAGGCCTATTTGATCAAAGCCAGTGGTTGCGCTTGAACAATCGGTACAGACCGACACACGCCACGACCATCACGCCGAGCACCACGAAATACGCGTATTTCAGGCGTAGTTCGGGCATGTAGTCGAAGTTCATCCCGTAGATTCCGGCGATCATCGTCGGTACGGCGAGGATCGCGACCCACGACGAGATCCGCCGCATGTCCTCGTTCTCGGCGACCTGAACCTGCGCCAGACCGGCCTGCAGGATCGAACTGAGCAGCTCGTCGAACGAGATCACCTGCTCCTTCACGCGCAGCAAGTGGTCGTCGACGTCGCGGAAGTAGTTCCGGGTCTCGTCGGCGATCAACGGGTGCCGCAGAGTGGAGAGTGCTCGCATCGGGCCGGTCAGTGGAGCCACCGCACGCTTCAGCTCGAGCACTTCGCGCTTGAGCTGGTAGACGCGGTCGATGTTGCGCCAGCCGCGCGGGGTGAACATCTCGGACTCGATCAGGTCGATGTCGGCCTGGACCGCGTCCGCGACCTCCAGGTAGCGGTCGACCACATGGTCGGCGATGGCGTGCAGGACGACGCCCGGTCCGACCGCCAGTCGCTCCGGCTGTGTCTCCAGGTCCTGCCGGAGGCCGGTCAGTTCACTGTGTTCGCCGTGCCGGACGGTGACCACGAAGCCCGGCCCGCAGAACACCATCACCTCACCGGTCGCCACCACTTCACTGGTGGCGGTCAGATCCTGGTGCGGTACGTAGCTGACTGTCTTCAGTACGGCGAACAGAGTGTCGTCGTACCGCTCGAGCTTCGGGCGCTGGTGCGCTTCCGACGCGTCCTCCAGGGCCAGCGCGTGCAGACCGAACTCCGCACCGAGGATCGCGAGCTGGCGGTCGGTCGGCTGGAACAGGCCGATCCAGACGAATCCCTGGCCGCGCTTGGCCCGCCCGAGGGCCTCGGTATAAGAGCCGATCCGCTCGTCGCGATGACCGTCGCGGTAGAAGGCCCAGTCGACCAGGGCACCGTCGAGTTTCCCGCTCGCGACCAGGTCCGGCCGGGCCGGGCCGTCACCGCTCGGCCGGCGGGCGAACATCTGTCCCATCCGGCGTGTCGCGCCCAGGTCCCACCGTCGCCCGCCCATCACCGGCGAGGCTATCAAGACGCGGTAACCAGCCGTCGGCAATGATGGGGGTGGAAGCACGTGGAGAGGAACGACGATGACGCAAGGCATGCCCTTGATGGATCCGCGGCCGAGCGGTCTGACGATCGGGACGTATGACACCTACCGGGAGGCACAGCGCGCTGTCGACTACCTCTCGGACGAGAAGTTCCCGGTCGAGCACACGACCATCGTCGGCAACAACCTGCGCCAGGTGGAGAAGATCACCGGCCGGTTGACCTGGGCTCGGGCGCTCACCGCCGGTCTGGCCAGCGGCGCCTGGTTCGGCCTGTTCGTGGGTGTCCTGCTGGGCGCCGTCACGAACGCGAACTGGCTGGCCGCGCTGCTCACCGGTGTCGTGCTGGGCGGTTTCTTCGGCCTGGTCTTCGGCGGCCTGAGCTACGCCCAGTCGGCCGGCCGCCGCGACTTCACCTCCCGGACCGCGGTGGTGGCGACGACGTACGACGTACTGTGCGACTTCAAGTTCGCCGAGGAGGCGCGCAACCACCTGGCCAAGCTGGCGCTGAAGGGTGAGGTCAGCCCCCGGCTGCCCGACCACCCCGTGCAGCAGTCCCAGCCGCCGCAGAGCTGAAGCTTCCCGGGCGGAGTGACGCAGGTCTCTCCGCCCGGTGAGAGCCAGACCACGGCCCCCAGTGGTCCGATCCGCCAGCATGGGCTTGTCCAACCCACAGGAGGAGTCGGCATGCAGTTCGGGCGTAGTTACGAAGAGTTCGAGGTCGGTGCGGTCTACAAGCACTGGCCCGGCAAGACGGTCACCGAGTACGACGACCACCTGTTCTGCCTGCTGACGATGAATCACCACCCGCTGCACCTGGACGCGAACTACGCGGCCGAGACCACCCAGTTCGGGCAGAACGTTGTGGTCGGCAACTACATCTACTCGATCCTGCTCGGGATGTCGGTTCCCGACGTCAGCGGCAAGGCGATCGCCAACCTCGAGATCGAGTCGCTGCGGCACGTCGCGCCGACCTTCCACGGCGACACCATCTACGGCGAGACCGTCGTCCTGGACAAGTGGGAGTCCAAGTCCAAGGACGACCGCGGCGTGGTCTACGTCGAGACCAAGGGCTACAAGCAGGACGGCACCGTCGTCTGCCTGTTCCGCCGCAAGGTGATGGTCCCGAAGAACTCCTACCTCGAGGCCCGCGGCGGGGAGCAGCCGGCCCGCCCCACCCCGGCGTCCTGAGCAGACCATTCGTCGGACGTCGAAGGGGCAGCGACGGAAATCGAAATCCGTTCCATGCCCGTCGAACCTGTTGTTGCCTCTCGAGGCGGAGCTGACAGTGAGCTCTCCGTCTAAGGGGAGGTTCGATGTCTCGAGGTGTCGTTCGGCGTGCCTGGGCCGTAGTGCTCGGAGCCGCGCTCGTTGCGGGTCTGCATCCACCGGGTCCGACCGCTGCTCCGGCTGAGAGCGGAGAGGAACCGGCCTTCAAGGGGGCCAAGGTCAAACCGGTCCACGGCAGCAACTACAAGGTCAAGCCGAGGACTCCGGATCTCGACGTCGACGTCGTCCGGACGCCGACCGTGAACTGGCCGACAACCGGATCCGCTGAAGTGTCGCTGCCGACCACGGGCTGGTCGACGCAGCTCTCCGGCGTGCTGCCGAAGAAGGCCGCCGGCACGCTGCCGGTCGCGATCGGACCGGCGAGTGCCGACGGCGCTGCCCCGAGCGGTGTGAAGGTCGAGCTGCTCGGCCGGCAGGACGCCCGCATGCTGGTGAAGCTCACCAGCACCGACAAGACCGCCAAGGCTGCCGGCGGCAAGGTCCGGCTGGAGCTGAACTACCAGGCGTTCCGGCACGCGTACGGCGGCGATTGGGCGACCCGCCTCCGGCTGATTCAGATGCCCTCCGGTACGCCGGTCAAGACGCAGAACGTCGGCGGCGGCACGCTGAGCGCCGACGTACCGGCGACCGGCCTGTACGCGATGGAGGCGGCTGCCGCGGGAAGCAGCGGCGACTACGGCAGCACCTCGTTGTCCCCGTCGGCGTCCTGGTCGGTCGGTGGCTCCTCGGGTGACTTCAACTGGCAGTACCCGTTCCGGGCGCCACCAGGCACCGGTGGACCGATTCCGACCATGAGCTTGGGGTACTCCTCGGGCAGTGTCGACGGCCGGACGTCCGGCACGAACAACCAGACCTCCTGGGCCGGTGAGGGTTTCGAGCTGTCCCCGGGCGGCTCGATCGAACGCCGGTACGCATCCTGCTCCTCGAAGCCGCAGCAGACCGGCAACAACGGCACCCGCGCGGTGGGCGACCTGTGTTTCGCCACCGACAACGCGACCTTCTCCCTGAACGGCAAGGGTGGCGAGCTCGTCCTCGACGACACCACCAAGCAGTGGCGGCCGAAGGCCGACGACGGCACCAAGGTCGAGCGCCTGTGGGGCGCTCCCAACGGTGACGAAGGCTCCGACGGCAAGCCGCAGGAGCAGGGCGAGTACTGGGTCATCACCACCAAGGACGGCACGAAGTACTACTTCGGCCTGAACAAGCTCCCCGGTGCGACCACCGAGACGACGAACTCGACCCTGACGGTTCCGGTCGCCGGTAACCACGCCGGCGAGCAGTGCAACAAGGCGGCGTACGCGGACTCGTTCTGCCAGCAGGCCTACCGCTGGCAGCTCGACTACGTCGTCGACCTGCACGGCAACACGATGTCGTTGTTCTACGACGTCGAGAAGAACAACTACGGCTACAACGGCACGCAGACCACGGTGAAGAGCTACGACCGCGCGAGCAACATCCGCCGGATCGAGTACGGCCAGACCGATGGTCAGGTCTTCTCCGAGAAGCCGGTGGCGCGTGTTCACTTCGACACCACCGAGCGCTGCATCGCCGGCGCCAACTGTGCCCCCGCGGACTACTTCGACACTCCGCTGGATCAGGAGTGCACCAGCACCACCAAGTGCACGCAGACCGGACCCAGCTTCTGGACGAAGAAGAAGCTCAGCAAGGTCCGCACCGAGGTCTGGCGCGGTACGGCGTTCGACGCCGTGGACACGTGGACGCTGCGGCACTCGTTCCCCAACCCCGGTGACAACACCGGACCGCGGTTGTGGCTGGAAGCAATCACTCACACCGGTGAGGCCGGCCCCGGCGCGGTCTCCATCCCTGAGGTGAACTTCGACAAGCTGCAGCTGGACAACCGGGTCGCCGACGGGACTGCGCGCCCGCTGCTGCAGTGGTTCCGGATCCGCGGGATCCACTACGGCACCGGTGGCGAGCTGGCGGTCACCTACTCCGCCAAGGACTGTGCGCTGCCCGGCAATGTCCCGCCGGTGGACCGCAACGACCGGCGCTGCCACCCGATGAAGTGGACTCCGCCCGGAGAGACCGAGGAGCGCCTGGACTGGTTCCACAAGTACGTCGTCACCGCCGTCACCGAGTCCGACCGGGTCAGCGGCATGGTCCCGGTGCAGACCACCGTCAGCTACCCCGGCAAGCCGGCCTGGCGGCACGACGACGAGGACGGCCTGGTCGAGATCGGCCGCAAGACCTGGTCCCAGTGGCGTGGTTACGACCGGGTCATCGTCACCAAGGGCCATCCCGACGGCCCGCAGACCGTCACCGAGAGCCGCTACTTCCAGGGCATGGACGGCGACAAGCTGGCCGACGGAACGGTCAAGGACGTCAAGCTGACCGACTCCACCGGCGCCCAGACCGAAGATGTGAACGCGCTGGCCGGACAGGTCCGGGAGACCAGCAAGCTGGTCAACGGTGCCATCGTCGAGCGGTCCATCAATGACTCCTGGGTTTCCGGCGCGACCTCGACGCGGGTTCGCGACTGGGGAACCACCCAGGCCTTCAAGGTCGAGCAGAAGGCCGCGAAGCAGTGGGAGGCCAAGCAGGGCGGTGGATTCCGGCAGACGTCGGCCAACAACGACTACTCGGCGACGGGTGTGCTGCTGGCCGCTTCGAACGCCAACGACCTGGCCACCACGGCCGACGACACCTGCACGCGGTACGAGTACGTGAGCAACCCCGCGAAGGGGCTCACCGAGTTGCCGACCCGCACGCAGACCGTCGCCAAGGCGTGCGACCAGCCGTGGACCAAGGACGATGTCGTGTCCGACACGAAGCAGTCGTACGCCGGTGGGGCGACCCCCGAGAACGCCAAGCCGATCGCGGCCCAGCGACTCAGCGGCTTCGACAGCGCCGGTACGCCGACGTACGAGACCGTGGCCACCACGTCGTACGACGACCACGGTCGCCGCAAGACCGCGACGGACGCGAAGGAGAGCACGACGACCTTCGGGTACCTCCCGGCCGACGGCCCGGTCACCAAGACCACGGTGACGCTGCCGAACGGCCACACCACGAGCACCGAGCTGGACCCGGCCTGGGGTCAGTCGACCAAGGTCACCGACGTCGGTGGCCGGACGACGACCTCCGAGCGCGACCCGCTCGGCCGGATCAGCAAGGTGTGGCTGCCGGGTCGCGCACTGACGGAGACCGCGAACGTCGAGCACGTCTACACCGCCGGCATCGACCAGCCGGGCGTGGTGCAGACCAAGGCTCTGCAGGCCGACGGGACGGTGGAGACGAGCTACGAGATCCTCGACGGTCTCCAGCGCAAGCGGCAGACGCAGCGGGCGGCGTCCGATGGCATCGGCCGCGTGATCACCGACTTCGAGTACGACTCGCGGGGTCTGCAGGTGATCGAGAACAACCCGTACTACAACGACGCACCGCCCGGGGCCCAGGTCTTCGACCCGATCGAGGAGGAGCTGCCGGCGCGCAAGGCGACGACGTTCGACCAGCTCGAGCGGCCGTCGACGGAGGAGTTCTGGTCCCGCAACGAGCGGAAGTGGATCACCACCCACAGCCATCAGCCCGGGGTGCAGACGGTCGACCCGCCGGACGGTGAGCAGGCCACGACCCGGATCGACGACGCGCAGGGCCGGCTCCTCGAGACCCGGACGTACAACACCCCCGGCGTCAGCGCGGACTTCGACAAGACGTCGTACACCTACACCAAGGCCGGCCAGGTCGCCTCGGTGACCGATGCCGCCGGCAACCAATGGAAGTACGAGTACGACCTGCGCGGCCGCCGGACCAAGTCGGTCGAACCCGACCGGGGGACCACCACCTACACCTACACCGAGCTGGACCAGGTCGCGACGACGACCGACGCGCTCGGCAAGAAGCTGTTCTACAGCTACGACGCGATCGGCCGGCCGACGTCGGTGCGGGCCGACACCGCGGACGGTCCGCTCCAGATCGATCGCACCTACGACAGCCTGGTCAAGGGCTCACCCAGTACGGCGACCAGGTACGTGAACGGCAACGCGTACAAGACCGAGGTCACCGGGTACGACCCGTCCGGCCATCCGCTCGGCACCAAGGTCACGCTGCCGGCGGTGGAGGGCGGTCTGGCCCAGACCTTCACGACCGAGAGCACCTACACCGCCAGCGGTCAGCCCGCGACCCTCAAGGTGCCAGCCGTCGGCGGCCTGCCGGCGGAGACGCTGACCACGACGTACGACAGCAATGATCTGCCCAAGACGATGTCCAGCGACACCACGTCGTATGTGACCGACTCGCAGTTCAACTCCTTCGGCGATCTGACCTATCTGGAGGTCAAGCCGACCGGTGGCAAGTACCTGCGGCACAACTACGTGTACGACGACGCGACCCGTCGTCTGACCCGTGCGTTCAGCCAGCGGCAGACCACCGGACCGCAGCGCGTACTCGACCAGAGCTACGAGTACGACCTGGCCGGAAACGTCACGAAGATCATCGACGCGCCCGCCAGCGGCAGCACCGAACTGAAGGACGTGCAGTGCTTCGGGTACGACGAGTCGCGCCGGCTGACGCAGGCGTGGACGCCCTCCGACGAGAACTGTGCGGCGCAGCCGACCAGCGCGAGTCAGTTGGGCGGACCGGCGCCGTACTGGCACCAGTGGACCTTCGACAAGATCGGCAACCGCAAGACCGAGAAGCGCACCACAACCGCCGGCTCCACGACGAGCGCGTACGAGTACCCGGCCGCCGGCCAGGCGCAGCCGCACGGCGTACAGAAGATCACCACTACCGGCTCGGATGGGACGAGCAAGGTCAACAGCTACAGCTACGACGCTGCAGGCAACCAGATCACCCGCACGGTTGCCGGTGCCGGTGAGACCTTCGAGTGGACTCCGGAAGGCAAGCTGGCCAAGGTCACGAAGGGTGCTCAGAAGACCGAGTACATCTACGATGCCGACGGCAACCGGCTGCTCCGCAAGGACAGCACCGGTACGACGCTCTACCTGGGCAGCACCGAGGTCCTGCTGATGCCCGACGGTTCCCAGCTGGGCACCAGGTACTACCAGTTCGGCAAGCAGACCGTCGGTGTGCGGGTCGGGTCCAAGCTGACCTGGCTCGGATCGGACCACCACGGCTCGGCGACGCTGACGGTCGACGCGCAGACGCAGGCCTTCCAGCGGAAGCGGATCACGCCGTACGGCGAAGCCCGCGGACCGATCCCGTCCACCTGGCCGGGGCAGAAGGACTTCGTCGGTGGAACGCGCGACGACTCCACCGGTCTGATCCATCTCGGGGCACGGGAGTACGACCCGATCACCGGCCGGTTCATCTCGGTCGACCCGGTCGTCGATCCCAAGGATCCCCAACAACTGAACGGGTATGCCTACGCGAACAACAGCCCGGTGAGCTTCATCGATGCCGACGGCAAGCGGTATCGCACCGAGACGATCACCGAGACGAAGACGATCGTTCGCCAGCACGTGGCGCGGATCAAGGAACTGCGCCAGGAAGTGATCACGATCTACGTGAAGGTCGTGGTGCTGTCGATCGTCGCGATGATCGCCAACGCGCTCGGGTTGCACCAGTTCGCCCAGACCATCACCGCCGAAGTGGCCCGGCAGGTGACGATCTTCAAGGAAGTGATCAAGACACTGCGGTGGACGACCAACGAAGTGATCCGGATCGTCACCAAGAAACTCGTCTACATCCCTGAACTGCAACAGGCGCTGAACCTGGCCAAACAGACCGACAACAGCGTCGCGACGATGGAGAAACAGGTCGACGGCCTGGCCGACGTGGCCCGCAAGGTCGCGGAGCAGGCCAAGGCGCGCGAGGACGAGATCCTGAAGGCGACCGCGATCGCCGACGAGCAGAAGAAGAAGGACGCCGAGCAGGCTAACAAGGGCAGCTGTGGGGTCTGCGAGCGCGATCCGGGCGACGAGTCACTGTCGAAGACGGCTGTGATCGGAGGGGTCGTTCTAGCGTTCGGACTTGGTGCCTGTGCCTTCACCGCGGGGGTCGGCTGTGCGGTGGCAGCGGTCGTCGGTTACGGCGGCGTGATGGCCGGAGCCGGGACCTGGAACTGCCTCAACGGGCCGCCGAACTCGTGCAAGAAGCGCGACCCGAACCTGAAGTCTCCGGCTCAGCAGCACTCGGACCTGTGCAAGATGCCAGGTGCGCAGGAAGCCTGCAAGTGGTCCGGGCCCAGGTGATCCGGATGAGGAAACGCGCGATCGGCGGCCTGATGGCCGGTCTGCTGGCAGTGCCGCTGGTCGCGGTGGCCGGTGCGGGTACGGCGGTCTCCGCCGTGCCCGCCCCGGCGGGGCCGGTGCCGAAGCAGACGCAGCGGGTGGAGCTCGAGCACCTGCGCAACGAAACCACGCAGGTGTTCCGGGAACCCTCGGGCCTGCACACGATGGAACAGTTCGCGTACCCGGTCCGGGCCCGGAAGGGCTCGGGCTGGGCGCCCATCGACACCAAGCTCAGCGTTCGGCCGGACGGTTCGATCCGGCCGGGTGCGATCGTCACCGACCTGCGGTTGTCCGGAGGCGGCGACGGCAAACTCGTTGCCCTCGGCAAGTCCGATCGGCAGGTCCGGATGGACTGGAAGGGGAAGCTGCCGAAGCCGGTGCTGACCGGCGACACGGCGACGTACCGGGAAGTCATGCCTGGTGTCGACCTGCAGGTGCGGGTCGAGGCCACCGGGTTCCAGCACCTGCTGGTGGTCAAGAACCGGGCGGCGGCGGGCAATCCGGCGCTGAAACAACTGCGGTTCCCGGTCACCGGCACCGGGCTGAAGCTGGCAGCCAAAGCAGACGGTACGACGGTCGCGACCGACCCGGCGGGCAAGACCGTGTTCACGGCCGGCCGGGCCATGATGTGGGACAGCCCGGCGCCTGCGGCGAGTCCGGACGCCGGACAGCGAACCCGCCACGCCAGTCTGCCGACAGCCCGGTCCGGGAACGAGTTGGTGATCACCCCGGATCAGAAGCTGCTCACTGCGGCCACGACCCGGTACCCGGTGGTCATCGACCCGACCTGGTCGGTCAACAACAGCCTGTGGACCCATGTCAGCCTCGAACATCCCGAGGACTCGTACTGGGAGTACGACCGCGACCAAGGAGCCAAGGTCGGCCGCTCCTGGGACAACGTGATCACCTACCGGTCGTTCTTCCAGTTCGGTTCCGGTGACATGGCCGGGTCGAAGATCGTCAAGGGCAAGTTCGACATCTGGCTGGATCACAGTTCCGCCCGGGGACCGACTCCCGTCGACCTGTACGCGACCCTGCCCGTCAAGCGTGAGGAGAAGGTCACCTGGAACAGCACCGCCAACCATTGGCGGGCGTTCATGGGCCAGGTCAGCGGCAACGCCAACACCGACGGCGGCCAGCCGGACCTGCTGATGGCCTGGGAGAACGACGCGACGAAGGCCGAGTTCCAGCGCGCGGCCACAGACCGGGACGGGACCGTCACGTTCGGCCTGCGAGCGCCGAACGAGTGGGATATCACGCAGTGGAAGAGGTTCCACGGCGGTTCGGCGCGGATCGTCGTGACCTACAACAACGCGCCGTATGCGCCGGAACGGGTGAACTTCAGCCGGGCCCGGCCGTGTGGCACGGCCGCGAACCCGACCGTGGTCAGCTGGCCGCTGTCGGGGTACTCGTTCTCCGCGAAGGCGACCGACAAGGATGGCGACAACCTCGTCACCCGGTTGTCAATCCGCCGGACCTCGGACAACGTGCTGGTGCACGAGGTGGATTCCGCGCCGATCACCTCCGGATCGGCCTTCGGCTGGCCGGCGATCGACCGGACCAAGTTCGAGGACGGCAAGACGTACGCCTACTCGGCGAAGTCCGACGATGGTGTTACCGAGGACGACATCACCTATGGCCCGGCCAGTACCGAGTGCTTCTTCAAGGTCGACGCGAAGAAGCCCGGCAAGGCGGTCTTGTCGTCGACCGACTTCCCGGACGGCGAGGCGAACATCCCGGCCCGGACGGTCGGCACCGTCACGCTGAAGCCCGCGGCGGGGGACACCGACGTGGTCGAGTACCTCTACGGCTTCCAGCCCGAGCGAGTGGTGAGCCGGATCAAGGCGAACGCCGACGGTTCGGTCCAGCTCCCGTTGAGCGTCTTCCAGAAGTCCCTCACCGTGGAGCCGGAGCAGAAGGTGCTCTACGTGAAGGCGGTCGACGGCGCGAACAACATCAGCGACAACTCGACCGTCTGGTCGCTCAGTGCCGGTGAACTGGAACAGCTCCCCGCGACCAGCCGGAACGACGTGAACGGCGACGGCCGGGCCGACCTGTCCACCGTCCTCGACCAGGGCGACGGGCGGACCGCGATCTGGAACGTCGTCACCAAACCCGACGGCACCCTGCACACCGGTCAGATGGCGTGGGACTCCGGCGCCAACGGCGGCTTCCCGATGTACCGGAGCCGTCCGGTGCGTGGTGACTTCGACGGGGACGGCCGGACGGACGCCGTACTGTTCCGTGAGGAAGCGGGACGACGGATCGGCATGTACCGCGGGCTGTCCGCCGGTGAGCGGTACAACTTCGAGTCCGCGCCGGTCTGGTACAGCGGTGCGAACGGCTGGCCGCTCAGTACGGCGCGGATCATCGCCGGGGACGTCAACGGCGACGGCAAGTCCGATGTGGTTGCACAGCTGAACGTGTCGGGGACAAGCTGGCGCACCTTGGCGTTCCTCGGTGGTCCCGCCTTCGGTACGCCGGTCGAGTGGCTGCAGACGGGCAGTCCGTGGTCAGGCAGCGCTCCACTGCTGGCTGATCTCGACGGCGACAAGAAGGCCGACCTGGTGGACATGCAGAACCAGAGCGGTTGCCGCACGGTGACGAGGTACTTCAAGTCCACCGGTACGGCGTTCAGCAGCACACCGGTCACGCTGCACGACTCGGGCGCCGGTGCGTACTGCTGGGAGCGCAGCAAGCCGCAGGTCGCGGACGTCGACGGCGATGGGAAGGACGACATCGTCGCCCTCTACGAGAACAGTGGCACCGACGCCGCACTGAAGGTCTTCCGCTCGACCGGTACGGCGTACACGCTGTCCGAGTGGTGGCGGAACACGACGAGCTTCGACCCGGCCAAGACCGCGCTCTCCGTCGGTGACTTCACCGGCGACCGCAAGGAAGACGTCGGTCTGTTCTACTCACTGCCGGACGGCGGTCGCGAGGTCTTCACGCTCGCGTCGACCGGTACGGCGTTCGGTCCGGCGGTCAGCCGCTGGAAGGAGCCACGGGTCGGTGCGAGCACCGGACCGAGCTTCGACATCGAGGAACGCACGTACGAGCTGGTCAACCGCAACAGCAGTCAGTGCCTGGACGTGTGGAACGGCAGCCAGACCGACGCCGAGCGGCTCGTCCAGCACGAGTGTCACGGCGGTCTGAACCAGCGGTTCCGGATCGCCCGGATCGCGGGCACCGACCAGTTCGAGATCCGCACCGCGCATTTTCAGGGCAACATCGTCGACGGCAGGCCGCGCTGCCTGGACGTCGAGGACATGTTGCAGGACGACGAACGCAAGATCCTGCAGTGGCCGTGCATGGGCACGTCCAACCAGCAGATGCGGATCGAGTACCTGGAAGGGAGTAGCTACGACACTGTTGTCCGGCTGAAGTTCGCCCACAGCGACAAGTGCGCGTCACCGTCGGGCGGCAGCACCACGGCCGACGTGACGATCGTGCAACGCACCTGTACAGCCGAGGCCAGTCAGCAGTGGATCCTGCGGGCCGGCTTCAACCCGGCGCAGCCGACCGGGAAGTTCTACGTCCAGGCGTCGAACACGGCCTGGGTCCTCGACGTCGAGAACTGTCTTCCGGACGCCAGACTGCGGATGTGGAAGATCGTTGACCGCAGCCCCTGTCAGGGCTGGCAGCTGAAGCCGCTCGGCGACGACGTCTACCGGATCATCGAGCCGAGCACGGGCGAGGCGGTCGACGTACCCGGTTGCACCGAAGCGCTGGCGCAGTCGGCGACCACGATGCCGGAGAGCGACAGCCCCTGTCAGCGCTGGCGGATCGAACCGGCCTTCGACGGAACCTGGTCGATCACCCGAGAAGCCAACGGCTACTCGCTCGACGTCGCAGGCTGCAGTACCGCCGAGAACGCCGACCTGATCACCTGGCGCTACTGGAACGGCCCCTGCCAACGCTGGCGCCTCAACCCGGCCTGACGAATTGGGGCCGGCACCCGCGGGTGCCGGCCCCTGGCAACAGCTCAGTTCAGTTCAGTTCAGGAAGAGTTCGATCACCGGGACGTGCACGTCCGGCTTCTGGATCGGCAGCTTCAGAGTCAGTACGTCGGGCGCAGCCGCGGCCATGCTGGTGTTGTGGGCCTCGGCCGAGGGGTCGGGGGTGACGCGGTAGATCTCAGAGGCATCGTTGAGGAGCTGGGCGTACTTGACCTTGCCGGCCAGGCCGGCAAGGTGCACGTGGCCCATCGGCCAGGAGAACAGATGCAGGTAGAGGCGGTTGCCGTTCTGGGTGTAGCGGCAGTCCGGCGGCGGGGTGTACGCCGACGGGCCGGCGCCGCGGAAGGAACGTTCGTGCAGGCGGGTCCACTCGCCGATCGACGCCAGCGTCGCCAGGGCGCGGGGGTCGAACTCGCCGCGGCCGGTCGGGCCGACGTTCAGGAGCAGGTTGCCGTCCTTGGAGACGGAGTCGACGAGCATTTTGACCAGCAGCTCGGGTGACTTCCAGTCCAGGTTGTCGCGATCGTAGCCCCAGCTGCCGTTGAGGGTCTGGCAGGCCTCCCAGAGGACCGGCTTGCCGTC
Source organism: Kribbella sp. NPDC005582 (assembly GCF_040605415.1). Classification (NCBI taxonomy): domain Bacteria; kingdom Bacillati; phylum Actinomycetota; class Actinomycetes; order Propionibacteriales; family Kribbellaceae; genus Kribbella; species Kribbella sp. NPDC005582. The sequence goes on along the minus strand of NZ_JBEXCU010000001.1, from coordinate 395,671 downwards.
GCGGGTCATCGGGCCGTCCGGCTGGTACTGCTCCGGCGTCACGAAGTCGCCGGGGATGTCGAGGCGGTCGTTGATCAGAATGCCGGGCTGGAGTTCGCGGACCATCGCCATCAGCTCGACCGAGCGCCAGTCGTCGCGGCCCTTGCCGGGCAAGCCGTTGTGGTCGCGGCCGGCGTACGAGAAGTCGAACCACATGAGGTCGATCTCGCCGTAGTTGGTCAGCAGCTCACGGGTCTGCGCATGCAGGTAGTCCGCGTACACCTGGACGTCGCGACCAGCCGCCTTGGCGATCGCCTCCTGGTCGTCCCGCTGCGGGTGCATGCCGTCGATCGGGAACTCAGGGTGGTGCCAGTCGATCAGCGAGTGGTAGAACCCGACGCCGAGTCCTTCCTCGCGGCAGGCCTCGACGAACTGCTTCACCAGGTCCTTGCCGGCGCCCCACGCGGTGTGCGCCACGGTGTAGTCCGACACCGCCGAGTCCCACAGGCAGAAGCCCTCGTGATGCTTGGTCGTCAGAACGGCGTACCGCATCCCGGCCTCGCGGGCCGCCCGCGCCCACTTGCGCGGGTCGTACAGGTCCGGCTCGAAGTGGTCGAAGTACGGCTGGTAGTCCTCGTCGGTCAGCCGTTCGCGGTTCTTCACCCACTCGTGGCGGGCCGGCAGGGCGTACAGGCCCCAGTGGACGAACAGGCCGAACCGCCAGTCGCGGAACCTCTCGATCGAGGCAGCGGGTGGACCATCGGGCATGTCAAAGCTCCTCAGGAGTCGCGGTCATCCGATCTATAGTCGATTGTTTGGCCGCGACCCGCCAGGGTTTATAGTTAATTCACTCCGTTAAGTCTTAGAGGTCGGATGTATTTCCAAGAGCATCGCGTACGGCATCGGCAGTGTGACCTCGACCGCGGAGCCGGTGAGTTCGAGCGGCGTACTGATCATCCGGCTGCGCTCGGCGAGGTCGGCCAGCTGATCGTCGGTCGGCCAGTCGGTGATCCCTAGCTCGGCGGTCGCGGCGGCCAGGTCACCGGCGCCGATGCCGAGAGTGGTCGCCGTGACCTGCCAGGACGGATCCACGCCGGGCAGCTCCACGTGGACCGTCCTGGTCAGCTCGGGGGCGCCGTCCGCCTTGGTCTGGTCGAGAGTGAGATTCCACAGCAGTACGGCGATCCGATCGCGATCCCGGGAAGCCCAGGCCTCGATCAGACTGCCACCGCCGTCACCACTGAACGTGACGGGCAGCTCGACCGGTCCGAGCCGACTCAGCAGGCTCATGGCGTGATAGCGCGGCTTCCGCAGCCCGCCGACCGTTTGTAGCCCGAAGCCGCCGTGCAGGAAGCGCGGTGGCCGGCCGAGCTCCTCGAAGTGGTCGGAGGCGACCCAGTAGGCCAGGGCGTCCACCCGCCCGGCCGCCGACCGCATGCCGCGGAGCAGGAACACTCCGGCAAACACCGAGTCGTTGATCGGGTTGAAGTGCCGCGGCGTCACACCCCACTCGGTCCACAGGATCCGCGCATCGCCGTACCCGTGCCGTTCCAGCGAGGCCCGTACGTCAAGCGGCGGCGAACCGTAGGTGTGCGTCGACACGAAGTCGACCGGGGTGCCGTTGGCCCGGGCGTGCGCGAGCAGGTCGTCCACCCAGCCGGCGGCGGCCGACGAGGGACCGCCGACCTGGAACCGCTCGTCGACCCCCTTCACGGCCGCGACCGTGACGTCGTACAGGTGGAGCCACTCGGCCTTCGTGCCGGACCAGAAGACCTCGAGGTTCGCCTCGTTCCACACCTCGAAGTCCCAGCCCAGTACTTCGTCCAAGCCATAGCGGTCGACCAGGTGCTCGACCAGTGCGCGGACGAGCTCGTGCCAGCGCTCGTACGACGCCGGCGGCGAGATGATCGCGCCGTACTCGAAGACTGTCTTGGTCGGGTCACTGGCCAGCTCTCGCGGCATGAAGCCGAGCTCGACCACCGGCCGCAGCCCGATCGCGAGCAGCTTGTCGTAGATCTTGTCCACGACGGAGAAGTCGTACGACTCGCCGTCGATCACGTGGGTGTCGTCGTGGAAGATCGCGTGCGCCCGGACGGTACGCACGCCGAGCTCGTCGTGCATCCGGCGCAGTGCGTCCTCGAGCTCGATGCCGATCTCCTGCCCGCCGGTGGTGTCCGTGCAGAGCAGCTGACTGAGTCGTTCGCTGCCGATCATCGGTACCCACGGCCGCTGCAGTTCGGTGCCTTCAGTAACCGTATCGACCATCACCTGGACCCGCGGAACGGTGTCGTCGGCAACCAACGGCACCGCACCGACCGGCTGACTCGGCCTTCCGTGGACGGTCACTTCAGGCACGCTCGCCACCGCGTAGTGGTACGGCGTCCCCGGTGTGCACGTCGTGTCGACGTACGGCGGGCCGGGGACGGAGAGCACGTCACCGCTGTGGTGATCGACCGGTTCGAGTGATCCATGATCGCCGACCGACCGGAGGATCAGGTATCCGACCGCACCCTCCACCGGTGTCCAGTCAACCGTCACCTGGCCGACGCCGCCGACCGCTGTCACTTCCTTCGGCGGATCGAGTTCGGGGAAGGTGAACTCGTGCTCCTCGTCGCTGCGGAGTGCGATCCGCTCGTCCCAGTCGACCTTCGCGTCCTCGGTCATACGAGACCCGACTCGAAGCGTTCCATCCCGATCACCGGGCGGATCCCGCGCTCGGTGCGGCGGTCGGCGAAACTGCGGCGGATCACGTTGCCGCCGAAGACGTTGCCGATGGCACCCATCACCATCGCCTGGTCCAGCGAGAGATAGCGCTTTGCGATCAGCCCCGACTTCACCGCGACCGAGTCGTAGAAACCGCCGGCGCCGTACGCGTGCAGGTTCGTCTCGATCCGGCGCAGGTTCTCGATCGCCTGCCGCGGCGCGTACTCCATCGCGAGGAACGCCGCGTGCGGTGTCACCACACCGTCGCCGTACGCCGGGTTCGGGTTGGTGCCTTCACGGCAGCCCTCGAAGCCGGCGTCGAAGTTGGTCGCCTCCAGGTCCGAGGGATAGCCGTTCGGGTCCATCCCGATCGCGTCGACGCCGTACACGGAGTAGCCGCCCTTCGGGTTCGACGCGGGGGAGAAGCCCCAGTAGCCGTACTTCGCCTCCTCGAGCCCGTGCTCGATGTGCGCGCGGACGGTGAGCGGGTGGTTGATGCCCCAACTGTTCGGCGCCCAGGTCGCTTCGGGCACGAACAGGTCGGGCATCAGCGACTCGAACATGTCGCCGCCCCAGGATGGGACGAGACGCATCCCGCGGTACTCGTAGGTGCCCTCGAAGACGTCGAGGCCGAGATAGGTGCGGTGGACACCCTTCGGTTTCTGCTCCACCCAGGACCAGTCGCACGAGTCGGGGAACGTCCGGTACGTCGCGAAGTACTGCGTGGCCGGGACCTGGCCGAGCGCGAACCCGACGTACCCGGCGATCCGGGCCTCGGTGTTGCAGGTGTCGTAGTGGAACTTGCGGTAGTAGACGTCCGGTCCGGTGCCGGCGTGGTTGCCCTTGTCGGTCTCCTCGTCCGGCGGCGGCGTCTCGAAGAACCCGCCGCGCATGAGCCCGCCGGGGCGGACCGCGGGGTTGTAGTAGTAGGCGAAGTTCATCTTGTTCAGCAAGGAATCCGCGAGCGCCCGAGCCCGCGGCTCGGCGTTCCGGACCACCAGCAGCGCGCACGCGAACCAGCCGTTGTCCACGCTGGAGACGAACGGCGTGATCGGCTTGGTGCCGTCGGGGTCGACGCGGAGGACCTCGCCCGTGGCCTCGTCGTACCAGTTGAAGAACATGCCGCTGGGCTGGTGATGGACGACGTTCCGCATTGTCGTGAGTGTCTGCGTGATCCGGCGGAGCGACTCCTGCGGCGAGATGAGTCCCAGCTGTTTGGCCACGACGGTGCTCCACAAGTAGCCGCCGATGTTGGTCGGCGACGTGTACTTGCTCCGCACGGGGTTGCTGACGGACTCCCCGATGTTGTCCGCGGGCAAGCCGGTCCGTTCATCCGTCATTGCGACGAGACTGCGCCAGGTGTCCCGAGCCCATCGCCCCACGAGTGCCTTGTCGGCGCGGCTCGGCTTCCAGCCGCCGCGGAGAAGATCGGCGGGCGAGGCAGCGCCGCCGTAGGCTGCCCCGGCACTCCCGAGGAGTGCGGCGGATCCGGCGGCGGTCAGCAACGTGCGGCGGTTGATGGTGGCGGTCATCAGTGCTCCTTACTTCAAACCTGTGATGGCGATGCCCTTGGTGACATGGCGCTGGAAGGCCAGGAAGATCACCAGCACCGGGACGACGACAACCACCGCGCCGGCCATCAGCAGGCCGAAGTTCTGCGCGTTCTGGCCGGTCGAGTACAGCGCCAGGGCGACGGGAAGGGTGTACTTGTCCTCGGTCTGGGCGATCACCAGCGGCCAGAGGAAGTTGTTCCAGGAGCCGAGGAAGGTGAGGATGCCGAGCGTGGCCAGGGCGGGCCTGGTCAGCGGCAGCATGATCCGGGCGAAGATGCCGAGCTCACCGGCGCCGTCCACCCGGCCGGCGTCCATCAGGTCGTCCGGCAGGCCGAGGAAGAACTGCCGCATCAGGAACACGCCGAACGGCGAGACCAGGAACGGCAGGATCAGGCCGGGGTAGCTGTTGGCCAGCCCGGCGTTGGTGACGAGCACGAACAGCGGGACGAACGTGACCATCCCGGGGACCATCAGCGTCGCCATCACCAGCACGAACAACGCGTTGCGGCCGCGGAAGTGCAGCTTGGCCAGCGCATAGCCGATCATCGAACAGAAGATCAGATTGCCCGCGGTCACGACCAGCGCGACGATCCCGGAGTTCAGGAAGTAGCGCGGGAAATGCGCCTTGCTGAACAGTGCTTCGTAGTTCTCGTTCGTCGCGTCCTCGGGCAGCCAGGTTGGCGGCACCCGCAGCAGTTCGCCCTGGGTCTTGAAGCTGCCGAGCACCATCCACACGAACGGCGCCGCGACCGCGACCAGCCCGAGCACTCCGATCAGATAGATCCACCAGGTACGGCGCATCACTTCTCCCTCAGCAGCCGGAACTGGATGAACGTGATCACCGCGATGACCACGAACAGCAGGTACGCCATCGATGTCGCGAGACCGTAGTTGCCGAAGCCGAACTGCTGGTACGTGTACATCGACACCGAGACCGTGCTGTTCAGCGGGCCGCCCTGGGTCATTACGAACGGCTCCTCGAAGAACTGCAGGTAGCCGATCCCGGTGGTCACGCTGGTGAACAGGATCGTTGGCCTGAGCAACGGCAGGATCAGGTATCGGAATCGTTGCCACGAGCCCGCACCGTCGAGCTGCCCAGCCTCCTCGACCGACTGCGGAATGCCTTGCAGTCCGGCCAGGAAGATGATCATCGCCGAGCCGAAGTTGCGCCAGACCGCCATCGCGATCAGCGACGGCATCGCCCAGGTCTTCGACGCCAGCCAGTTCGGTCCGTCGATGCCTAACCAGCCGAGCACCGTGTTCAGCAGCCCCGCGTCGGGTGCCAGCACGAACCGCCAGATCACCGCGATCGCCACGATCGACGTGACCACCGGCAGGTAGTAGCCGACCTTGAACAACGCCTGGAATCGCTTCACGCCACGATCCAGCAGGACTGCGGCACCCAGCGCGACCACCAAGGTCAACGGCACCCCGATCACCACGAAGTACGCCGTGTTGAACGCCGCCTTGCGGAACGTTTCGTCCTGCAAGGCCTTCACATAGTTGCCGAACCCGACACCCTCCACCGCGAACGGCGTCCGCAGATCACGCTGCTTGATGTCGGTGAAGCTCATCCCCAACGACCCGAGCACCGGTCCCGCGGTGAACGCGAGGAACAGCACCGCGAACGGCAACACGAGCACCCAGGCGGCGAGCGTCTCCCGGCTCGGTCCGCGGCGACCGCTCGCGGGTGGCGGCGTCCGCCGTACCGTCTGAGGCTCCGCGATCGTTGCCATCAGCTACCGCCGGTGCCGATCTGGGACGCCTTGGTCTGGATCGCCTTCGCCGTGTCGGCGGGGGACTGGCCGGCCTTGACCATCTTCTCGATCTCGGTGTCGAACGCGGCCGCGACCTGCTCCCAGTTCACGATCGAGGGCGGCGCCTTGGCGTCCTCCAGTTGCTTGCCGAACACCGGCAGCAGCGGGTCGTTCGCGATACTCGGGTCCTGCCACGCGCTCTTCACGGCCGGCAGGTCGGTGGAGAGCTTGTACCAGGCGGCCTGCGTCTTCTCCTCCGAGAGCCACTTGACCAGCTTCCAGGCGCTGTCCTTGTTCTTCGAGTTCTTGAAGACGACGAAGTTCGAGCCGCCGACGAACGAGGTCGCGGTCTTGTTCTTCGGCAGCTGGAAGACGCCGATGTTCGGCTTCATCGCCGCACCGCCGGCCTTCGCCACCGAGCCCGCCATCCACGGTCCGGAGATGAACATCGGCGCCGTACCGTTGACGAACTGCGCCTCGGTCTGGTTCGGCGGCAGGTCGGTGCCGGCGATGTTGTCGGTGAAGAAGCTCTGGAAGTACTGCAGCCCTTCCTGCATTGCCGGGGTGTCCAGCGTGAACTCCTTCTGGTCGTCCCCGGTGATCTCGGCGCCGGCCGACCACGCGAACGGCATCACCGTCTGCCAGGACCCGGTCCCGCCCGGCTGCAGGTTGATCCCGTACTTCGATCCGGCCTTCTCCTGCATGGCCTTCGCCATCGCCTTCAGCCCGGCCCAGTCGGTCGGCGGCGTGGTGATTCCGGCCTTCTTCGCCAGGTCCTTGCGGTAGTACACGAGCCGCGTCTCGACGTACCAGGGAACGCCGTACTGGACGTCCTTGACCTTGGTCGTGTCGAGCGCGCCCTGGAAGAACTTGTCGTTGTCGAAGCCCTGCGGTACCGGATCGAGCGCGCCGAGGTCGGCGAACTCGCCCATCCAGGTGCTCCCGACCATCGCGGCGTCCGGCAGGCTCTGCGCGGTGATCGCGGTGGTGAACTTGTTGTGCGCGGCGTCCCAGGGGATCGGCGTCACGGTGACCTTCACACCCGGGTTCGCCTGCTGGAACTGCTCCATCAGTTTGGGCAGGTTCTCGCCCTCGGTGCCCATCGCCCAGACGGTCAGGTCTCCGGTGGCCGGGCCGTCGCTGACGGTCGTGGTCGCCTGACCGCCTGCCTCGGGAGTGTCGGTCGACCGTCCGCACGCGGCCAGCGTCAGTGCGGTGGCCACGGCGCAGCCGATCACCAGTCGGCGGCGAATGCTGTGGGTGAACATTGTTGTCTCCTCACTCGGTTACTGCGTCAGTGCATTGCCCCCGAGGTGCCACAGCTGTCCCGCAGGACCAGTTCAGTGGCCAGTACGTCGTTCCGTGCGCGGGTCCGCTCCCCGGTCACCCGCTCGTGCAACCGCTGCGCCGCCAACCGCCCCAACTCGGCCATCGGCTGCCGCACCGTGCTCAATCCCGGCGACACGTACCGAGCCGCCATCACGTCGTCCCATCCGGTCACCACAACGTCATCCGGTACGCCGACGTCCGCCGACCGCAGTGTGCTCATTGCGGCCAGCGCCAGCTCATCGTTCGCACACACCAGCCCGTCGACGCGCTCGAGCCCACCGCCTCGCTTCTGCGCGACCATCGTCGCGGCGACGCCCTGCCCCGCCTCTTCGGTCAGTTCGACCCGGATCGGCTCCGGCGCCACCTTCTTCCTCGACTCGTGTGCGTTTGCGAACCCGCGGTACCGCTCGGACACGTCGTACGAGCTGGCGGGATCACCGACGAACACGAGGTTCGAACGTCCGGCGTCCAGCAATCTCCCGGTGAGTTGCTCGGCACTCGACGCGCTCTCCGTGCGGACCGAATCGCAGCCCGTGACCGGTGGATGCGCGACCAGCACCAGTGGTACGCCGGCCTTGCGCAGCTCCTGGATCGTGGCCAGGTCGATGGCGTTGCCGTGGACAACGATTCCGTCGACCCGCCCGGCCAGGTCACGCACCGAGCGCCGCGGATCCGCGTTCCCGTGCGTCACCGTGAGGACGACGCTTTGGCCGTGCTCGCCGGCCCACCGCTCGTAGCCCATCAGCAGGTCGCCGTAGAACGGACCGCTGAGATCGGGCAGGACCAAGCCGTGCGCCTCGTGTCGCTGGACCGCGAGACTGCGCGCAGCCCGCAACGGCACGTAGTTGAGCTCCGCCGCGGCCTGCCCGACGCGAGCCCGTGCCTTCTCCGAAACCGGTCCAGTCCCTTGCAGGACACGCGAAACCGTCGCGATCGACAGCTTCGCGCGAGCTGCGACGTCATAGATCGTCGCGGGCTTGCCGGTCGCCATCGAACCTCCAGTGGAAGCGCTTACAGTTTCGATACCCTGCCGTGGATCGTTCAAACGGTCAAGGGTCTGACACGATGGAAGCGTGACCACTACGGAACGCAAAGACCGGCTCTTCCTCGTTCGGCACGGTGAGACCGAGTGGAGCAAGAACGGTCGGCACACCTCTGTCACCGACCTGCCGCTGACCCCGGAGGGTGAGCAGATCGCCTCGTCGCTGAAGTCCCGGCTGGCCGCTGAATCGTTCGACCTGGTCCTCACTTCGCCGCGGCAGCGCGCCCGTCGTACGGCGGAGCTCGCGGGCTTCCCCGACGCCGAGGTGGACGAGGACCTCGCGGAGTGGAACTACGGCGACTACGAAGGCATCACCACCGCCGAGATCCGCAAAACCGTGCCTGGCTGGACGGTCTGGGCCGACCCGGTCCCGAACGGCGAAACCGCGGCGGAGGTCTCAATCCGCCTCGACCGGGTGGTGGCCCGGATCGCCGCCACCGACGGCGACACGCTCGTCTTCGGTCACTCGCACGCGCTCCGCGCCCTGACCGCCCGCTGGCTCGAGCTCGACGTCACCGAGGGTCGCCACTTCGTCCTCGACACCGCCACGGTCTCCACTCTCGGCTGGGACCGCGGTTCCCCCGCGATCCTGCACTGGAACAGCTAACCGGTGACGAGCCGGACCAGCCGCTCGATGCGCTCGGTGCGCTGGGCCGGCCGCAGCCGCGACTCCTGGTTGAGCGTCGCCTGGCCATGGAGAGCGCTCCAGAACACCTCGGTCAGCGTCTCGGCGTCATCGGTCGCATGGGGCTCAACTCCCGCGAGTAGTTCACCGAAGGTGAGCTTCAGGACCTCCGGACTCTCGGCAGACCCGAACACCAGATCCGTCCGGCGCGTGAAGATCGCCGCATAGACGGCCGGGTGCGCCTCGGCGTACCCGAGATAAGCCTCCGCGAGGCCCATCAGCCCGCTGGCTTCACGCCCTTCGCGCAGTACGACGGCCAGCTCGGCCATCCCGTCGAGCGCTACCGCCGTGACGATCGCCTGCATGTTCTTGAAGTGGCTGTAGAGCACGGGCTGGCTGTACTCGACCGCGTCGGCCAGCCGACGCGTGGTGACCGCGTCCCACCCGTCGGCCTCGGCCAGTTCACGCGCCGTACGGACAATCAGCGCCCCTCGCTCCAGGCGGGCACGTTCACGGCGGTTCAGGCTCTCCATGCGTCGATCCTAGCACTGCTAGACAATCTAGCGAGAGCAGTGTTAGCGTTGCTATGAAAGTTAGCAACGCTAGAAAATGGAGACTCTGATGCGCCGCTTCACCTCGATCCTGACCGTCCTGATCGGCATCTTCCCGCTCACCTTCGGTGTCCGGTTCCTGCTCGACGGCGACGGCGCCGCCACCGGGTACGGCGTCACCGCCGCCGCCGGCGCCTACTTCGCCATCAAAGGCATCCGCGACATCGCCCTCGGCCTCAACGTCCTGACCCTGTTCGCCCTCGGCCACCGCCGAGCCACCGGCATCGTCCTCGCCGTCACCTCGATCGTCCCCTTCGTCGACGCCGCCATCGTCCTCACCCACGGCGGCTCCCTCCTCACCGCCCTCTTCGTCCACGTCCTCACCGCCCTAGTCCTCGTCTTCGACGCCGTACTCCTCCTCCGCGAGCGCCGCGCCACCGCCGAAATCCCCACCGCACAGCCAGCCACCGCCAGCCACTGAACCGCGTTATCCACAGGCCATCCGGCACAGCGCCAGGAAATCGGTCACGCTGGGTGAATGGAGTGGTGGTGGCAGCGGCAGCTTGCTGACGAAGGGCTGGAGGTCGTGATCCACCAGCAGGAACTGGCCGTGTCGCGGGCTCAGCTGTTCGCGGCGGGCTGGTCCGAGTCGCGGATCCGCCGACCGTTGCGAGCGCGGCGCTGGCGGGTACTGCATCCGGGCGTCTACGCGACCCACACCGGACCGATCGGGTACGACGGTCGCCTACTGGCCGCCCTCTTGTACGCAGGCCCCGAAGCTGCGTGGAGCCATGACACCGCAGCCGAGCAACTGGGGCTCATCAAGCCGGACGCCAATCGGCCGGTCTACGTGACAATCCCGGAGCGACGCCGGATCGCACCCCGGCCGCAGCTCGTCATCTACCGCGACAGCCGGTGGGCCGATCGGCTCGCCGCAGTCGTCCCACCCCGTCGTACGGCGCCGCATGCCGTGCTTGACGTGGTTGCCGGTTCGCGGACGCTGGACGACGCGGCTGCGATCGTCGCCGAGGCGTGTCAGAGCGCGCGACCCTGCGGGCCGAGGCGACGCTGCGCTACGGCTGGTTCGACATCACGACTCGGCCGTGCGCAGTCGCCGTACAGGTTCTGCAGGCCCTCCGCCACCGCCGGCCGGCTCTTATCGCCCGCCCCTGCGGACCGTCGTGTCCCGTCCGATGAGGTTGACGGAGTCCTACTGCCGCTCCGTGGCAGTAATCCTCCGTGGATCGAGCGCCTACAGGTCGATGGTGCAGTGTTGGTGGAAGCCAAGTGAGCTGTAGACGGATTGGCCGGCGGACGAGGATGTGAGGACGGCGTACTCGGTGTCGGCCTGGGTGAGGGCGGTGTGGGTGAGGGCGGCGCCGATGCCGCGGCGGCGGGCTTCGGGGACGGTCATGACGAAGTAGACGCCGGTGACGGACGCGGCGCGGTAGGTGGTGATGGTGCCGACGGGGGTGCCGTTGAGGGTGGCGAGGTAGTGGCGCCACGGGTCGGCGTAGCCGAGGGCGCGGTAGACGGAGGCAACCCACGTGGCTTCCTTCACGCCTTCGCCGAAGCCTTGGCCGAGGGTCTGGGCCCAGATCGCCAGACCGGCGTCGTCGGTGATGCGCTCGAGTGCCAAGCCCGGTACGGCGGTTGGCGCGCGAAGCTCGTCGAGGCGGACCGCCATTCCGGGTTCGCTGCCGTCGTAGGCGAAACCGGCCGTGGTGAGGCTCTCGATGAGTTCGGGCGAACGGAGCGACGGACCGACGTGCCAGGTGCCGGGTACGCCGTACCTGCGGAGTTCGGCGGCCGAATCGGCGACCACCTGCCCGAGATCACCGGCGGCCGCGACGACCGCGTTGTGATAGTCGAGCGGTGAACCCCCGATGGTCCAGCGGGCCGACCCGTCGTCGCGCTGGGAACCACCGCCCGCCGTGCCCATCGCCATCAGCAGTTCGGCCGTGTTGTCTTCAATGGCTTGTATTGGATCCATCAGCTGGGCAGGGCGTTCCACTGGTCCAGCGTGGAAATCAGCAGCGTGGTCGTGGGAAGGGCGAGCAGCTCGGGGCGGGTGACGAAGCGAGCGTCGCTGGCGTCGTCGCCGGGAGTGAGGGTGCCGGAGAGCGGCGTCGCCTCGTAGTCGCGGATGACGTAGAGACGGCCTTGCGGGGCTTCGCGTTCGACTTCGCCGACCAGACCGCCGACCTCGACTGTGAGACCGGTCTCCTCGACGACCTCACGCGCCACCGCGGTGGCATCGTCCTCACCCGGCTCGACCCGGCCGCCGGGCGGGGCCCACAGGCCGCGCCCCGGCTCGTTGGCCCGCTGGACGACGAGCAGCCGGTGTTGCTCGTCGTACACGAGTGCTCCCACACAGTCGATCCGGCGCGATTCCATGGCACAGGGTAGGACAACCGGGCAGGTTCCGGGAGCGATCGCGGATAGCATCTGCACTGACAGATGTCCATCTCAGGCTCGGCGAAGGGATCCCAACCGCTCGTGCGTATCGATCTGCACACCCATTCGAACCGCTCGGACGGCACCGACCCGGTGGACGACCTGATCACCCATGCCCAGCAGGCCGGGCTCGACGTGATCGCGCTCACCGACCACGACACCGCCGACGGCTGGGTGGAGGGACGGCAGGCGGCGGAGCGCCTCGGAATCGGGTTCGTGCCGGGGATCGAGATCTCCTGCAAGCTCAACGGGATCAGCGTGCACCTGCTCGGGTACCTGCTCGATCCGTCGTCCGAGCAGTTGGCCGCCGAGCTTCGCACGGTCCGCGAGGGCCGCACGGACCGGATCCCGACGATCGTTGCCCGGCTCAACAGCATCGGCATCCCGCTGACCGTCGACGAGGTGCTCGCCCAAGCCACCGGTACGCCGTCGGTCGGGCGGCCGCACGTCGCCGACGCACTGGTTGCCAACGGCACCGTCGCGAACCGGACCGAGGCCTTCGATCGGTTCCTGGCCGACGGCCGGGCCGGCCACGTCTCGCACTACGCGATCGAGCCCGGGCACGCGATCGACCTCGTTCGCGCGGCCGGCGGCGTACCGGTGATCGCGCATCCGTGGGGCCGGTCGAGTCACAAGGTGATGACCGAGGACATGATCGCGCGGCTGGTCAGTGAGCACGGGCTGGCCGGGATCGAGGTCGAGCACCAGGACCACTCACCGCAGTCGCGCGCCGCGCTGACCCGGATCGCCGACGACCTCGGCATCATCCGGACGGGTTCGAGCGACCACCACGGCGCGGGCAAGATCGACCACGATCTCGGCGTGAACACGACCGATCCCGAGCAGTTCGAGCGGTTGCTCGAGGTCGCGAAGGCGAACGCGGCCGCCGCCCCCGGGGTCCAGCCGCCCGAGGCGTGGCTGCCGTGAACAGCATCATCAACGTCGGTCTCCTCAGCGAGGTCGTCGTCACGCTCTTCGTGATCATGGACCCGCCGGGCACCGTGCCGGTCTTCATCTCGCTGACCGCCGGGCAATCGCGGGCAGTCCGCAAGCGGGCGGCCTGGCAGGCGGTGCTCGTCGCGTTCGGCGTGATCGTCGTCTTCGCGGCCTTCGGCCAGCAGATCCTGCATCACCTCGGCATCACGCTTCCCGCGCTGCAGTGCGCCGGCGGTCTGCTGCTCCTGCTGATCGCCCTGCAGTTGCTGACCGACACCGCCGAGGACCCGGTCCAGACGAAGAACGTCAACATCGCCTTCGTTCCCCTGGGTACGCCGCTGCTCGCCGGCCCGGGCGCGATCGTCGCCACGATGGTGTTCGTGCAGCGCGCCAACGGTTCGCTGCCGGACGTGGTCGCGATCTCCGTCGGCATCATCCTGATCCACCTGATCATGTGGCTGACCCTGCGCTTCTCCGGCGTGATCATGCGCATCCTCGGCGAGAACGGCGTACTGCTGGTCACCCGCATCGCCGGTCTCCTGCTGAGCGCGATCGCCGTCCAGCTCGTCGCCGACGCGGTCAGCGACTTCATCAAGGCCGGCTAAACCGCGGCCGTGCCAGTGCGGTGTGCGTGGGGTGCCAGCGCGGCGGGGGAGGGTGGGGCCACGGATTGAGAGGGGTGGCCTGGGATGGGTACCAAGACGGTGAACAAGCTGGCTGTGCCGGGAGCGACGCTGCACTACGAGGTCACGGGCACGGGGCCGATGCTGCTGCTGATCGCCGGCGGTGGGACGGACGGCGCGATCTTCGACGGGATCGTCGGGCGGCTGGCCGCGGACTACACGGTGGTGGCGTACGACCCGCGCGGCAACTCGCGCAGCCCGTACGACGGCGCTCCGGCGGACGAGCGGGTCGACCAGTCGGCCGAGGATGCGCTGGCGTTGATCGACGCGGTCGGTGGCGGCGAACCGGCGTACGTGTTCGGTAGTAGTTCGGGCGCGATCAGCGGGCTGGAGCTGATCACGCGGTACCCCGAGCGGGTGCGGCTGCTGGTCGCCCACGAGCCGCCGTGTGTCGAAGTACTGCCGGATGCGGCCGACCACCGGGCGTTCTTCGAGCAGGTCTACGACACGTACCGCACGGACGGAGAGGCGGCGGCCGACGTGCTGTTCAGCCGGGGGATCGGTCTGGACGAGGACGATGCGCCCGCGCCGGAGGACCTGCTGCCCGAGATCGTGGAGATGTTCATCCGCTTCCAGGGCAATGCGGCGAACTTCTACGAGCACAAGCTGCTGCCGTTCACGCGCTACCAGCCTGACCTGGATGCGCTGAAGGCAGTCGCCGCGCAGATCGTCCCGGCCGCGGGTGCGGAGTCGATGGAGTTCCTCCCGGCGCGCCCGATCCAGCAGTTGGCGGACGACCTCGGCTGGCCGACGGTGAAGTTCCCTGGCAACCACGCCGGCTACCTCAGCCACCCCGAAGCCTTCGCCACGCTGCTCGCCCGGGTCCTCGAGTCCGACTGATCCCCGCGTCGGCCGGAGTCTGGGGGTCTCCGGCCGACCCGGTCGTTATCTCGGTTGACGGCTCCGGGCAGAGCGTCGTACGGTCGGCACCTTTCCTTGACAAAACGGCGTGGGATCACCCATGCCTGCCACAGTGGTGTCCGAACCCCCCGGGTCCTGATGGATCCGGGGTAGTTCTGCGTGCTGCTGTGGGGCTTCGGACGCCGCTCTCGAGATTGTGGAGAGGAGGTTGCTGTGGGCGTCTATTGGGCGATCGCCGTGCGGTCGTTCCGGCGCTTTGCGACGTACCGGATCGCGACTGTCTCCGGTGCGTTCACGAACTCGGTGTTCGGGTTCATCCTGTGCGGCGTCTACCTGACGTTGTGGCACGAGCGGCCGGGGCTCGGCGGGTACGACGTCGCCGACGCGCTGACGTTCGTGTGGCTGCAGCAGGGGTTGCTGCTGCCGATCGGGCTCTTCGGTGCCAGTACGACGATCGAGCTCGGCGAGCGGGTGCGCAGCGGCGAGATCGCGGTCGATCTGTACCGGCCGACGCACCTGTTGCTGTGGTGGTTGTCGATGGACCTCGGCCGGGCGATGTTCCAGCTGATCGTGCGCGGCGGAATCCCGTTGCTGGTCGGGGCGCTCGTCTTCGACCTGCGGTTCCCGTCCCGGCCGCTGGTCTTGTTGGCCGTGGCCGTCGGGCTGCTGTTCGCGATCCTGGTCAGCTTCGGCATCCGGTACCTGGTCGCGCTGTCAGGTTTCTGGATCATCGACTCTCGCGGAACCGAGGCCGCCGCGATGCTGGTGTCGCTGTTCTTCTCCGGCGCGGTGCTGCCGCTGGTCGTGTTCCCGGGTTGGTTCGGCGAGGCGGTCCGGGCGACGCCGTGGGCGGCGACGCTGCAGGTGCCGATCGACATCTGGCTCGGCCGGAACCCGAGTGGTGTCGGCGGTGCGCTCCTCTTCCAGATCGGCTGGATCCTGGTCCTGCTGCTGATCGGGCAACTGGTGACCCAGCTGGCGATGCGCAAGGTGGTGATCCAAGGTGGTTGAGCGAATCCTGCAGGGTCCGGGCCAATACTGGATGCTCGCCGGGATGTGGATCCGGTCCACGCTGGCCTATCCGGCGTCGTTCGCGCTGCTGATGGTGACCGGGATCCTGATCACGATCACCGACTTCATCGCCGTACTGCTGATGTTCAGCCATATCAACGCGTTCGGCGGATTCTCGCTGGCGGAGATGGCGTTGCTGTACGCAACGTCCTCGCTGACGATGGGGATCGCCGATCTGGTCACCGGGTCGATCGAGCGGGTCGGACGGCGGATCCGGAGTGGTTCGCTGGACGCCTACCTGGTGCGGCCGGTGCCGGCGATCATCCAGACGGCCGCGGACGAGTTCCGGCTCGATCGGGTGGGGCGCGTGCTGCAGGCGATGACGGTGCTGGTGATCGCGCTGACCCAGCTCGACGTCCACTGGTCCGTTGCCAAGGGCATCATGTTGGTTGTCGGAACCGTCTCCGGTGCGCTGATCTTCGGTTCGTTCTTCGTCCTCGGTGCGGCGTTCCAGTTCGTCGCGATCGACTCCGCCGAACTGTCCAACTCCTTCACGTACGGCGGCCGCACGCTGACGCAGTACCCGTTGACCGCCTTCGGCACGGAGGTCGTCCGGGCGGTCACGTTCGTCGTACCGCTGGCTTTCGTGAACTTCTATCCGGTCCTGTTCGTGCTGGACAAAGAGGCTCCGCTGGGGCTGCCGTCCTGGATCGGTCTGCTGTCTCCGGTCGCCGCCGCTGTGATGGTCGCGCTCGCGGCCCTCGGCTGGCGCGGCGGTCTTCGTCGCTATCGCAGTACAGGGAGCTGAACCATGCCAGTCATCGAACTGTCCGACGTGTCCCGCGCGTTCACGGTGACGTCGCGGACCGGACTCCGCCGTACCAAACGAGAGGTGCGCGCTGTCGACGGCCTGTCGTTCACCGTCGAGCCGGGCGAGGTCGTCGGCTACATCGGCCCGAACGGCGCCGGCAAGTCGACCACCATCAAGATGCTCACCGGCATCCTCGTCCCCAGCGGCGGCACCATCCGCGTCGCCGGCGTCGACCCCTCCCGGCACCGCCTCAAGCTCGCCAAGCGGATCGGCGTCGTCTTCGGCCAACGCACCACCCTGTGGTGGGACCTCCCGCTGAAGGACTCCTTCGCCGTCCTGCAGAAGATGTACGGCGTCCCGATCGCGCGCCACCGCGAGAACCTGGCGACGTTCGTGGAACTGCTCGACCTCGGCGACCTGCTCGACGTACCGGTGCGCCAGCTCTCACTCGGTCAGCGGATGCGCGGCGATATCGCCGCCGCCCTCCTGCACGACCCCGAGATCGTCTACCTCGACGAGCCCACCATCGGCCTCGACGTGATCAGCAAGGCGCGCTTGCGCGAGTTCCTCGCCCAGGTCAACGCCGAACGCCGTACCACCGTCATCCTCACCACCCACGACCTCGACGACATCGAAGCCCTCTGCACCAGAGTCATGGTCATCGACCACGGCCGCCAGATCTTCGACGGCACCCTCCCCACCCTCCGAGCCAGCCAGTCCGCCCCCAGAACCCTGGTAGTGGACCTGGCCACCTCTCTCCCACCCATCACCGTCCCCGGCGCCACCGTCACCAAGGTCGACGGCCCCCGCCAGCACCTCACCTTCCCCCCAACCACCAGCGCCGCCCCACTAGTAGCCCACCTGGCCGCCACCTACCCCCTGGCCGACCTGACCATCGCCGAACCCACCATCGAATCCATCATCACCCAGCTCTACACCCCCCGGCTGCTAGACCGAGAAGAGCGTGCGACTCCCGTCGGACGCGGCGCGGTCGGCTGATTCCTCGCACCCGCTGGATCGCAAGGCGACATTGGTGATCTCAAGGCCGGGAAAGCGCCGGCGCATCGCCGCCTCATAGCGCTCGGCGTGCGCAGGCGCACCGATGTAGTCGCTGATCTGGTACTGCCCGAACCACACCCGGACACGGCGCCGTGATTTCACACCGCGACGCTACAAACCCCAATGGTCGAAAGTGTTACCTCCAGTTACAAACTGAAGTCACCGCAACGTGGTGTCAGGCGAGGTCGGCGATCATCGAGGCGAAGACGACCTCGGGGTCCATGGCCTCTTGGTCGTCCAGCCAGCCTTGGACAACGTCAGGCTTCTTGTCCGCATCGACCTGGCCGACGCCGGCGGCGATCAGTCGCTTCGCCTCGGTGACGCCGATTTCGGCGTACTGGGCGGTCGAGTGCATGAAGTAGTCCTCACGGATTCCTTCGTTGAGGTGGAACTTGCCCGTGTTGCCGACATACGTCCACATGTCCTCGTCGACGAGGGCGGCGACCCAGACCTTGCGATCCCCCTGAGTGACCAGAAACAGCCGTGTCATCGCGACAATCCGTCCTTTCGCTGCGATTCGGTCGACAACTTCGGGGTCGCGGACTCCGCCTGCGGTGCCGAAGTCGGCTCATGACGTTTGATGGGCCGAGTGTTCTGCTTACCGTAAACTCTGACCTCCACCGGTACGCCGCCGAGTGTCTTCAAGTCGTCGATACCGGCCGGCTGGCTCATCTGAGCGGACAGTGCGGTTGCGGCCCGACGAGCCGCGGATCGCTTGTCCTTCGGCTGCGCGCGGTCGCGTTCGACGTTGTACAGCGGCGTCGTCCGGTGTTTGACGTCGATCGATTCACGAGAGTGGATCTGTACTTCGATGCGCTGCCCGTGCCGCTGAAGAAACAGGTGCAGGCCCTTGTACCGGCTGCCATCCGCGTAGGAATGGATTGCGCCGCTCAGCGCCCAGCCTTGGCGCATCAGTTCCTCGCACGCGTACTTCGCGGCAGGAACGAGGTCGTCGGGGGCAGGCGTGACGAGCGTGTATCGCAGGGCGTCTTCGAGTGGCACTTGGGCGAGATCAGTGCCCGAGCGATTCCGCAGCTTGCGGGCCAGTGAGTGTGGAGATTTCACGCGGCTCTCCACCTGATGCGCCATCACCGCGGAGCCGCCGGCGCTCAGCAACTCGTAGGTGATCGAAGGCTCCACGGCGGCCGCCTGCGCCAGGAGAGTGAGGCTCTCACGCGTCCGGGCGACGCCGTACTGAGCGGCGATCTCCTGCTTGGTCGGGATCGGGTCGCCCCAGTCGAGTGGTCGTCGGGCACTGAGCCGAGCGTGCAGCTCGGCCGGCTCGGGTAGGTCCTCCAGACCTGTTCGCATTGGTCCCCCTGCATCTCGGCGTCCTTCGACCGTAGGGAGTTTTGGGCTTGCTGTGGGGTGGGTTCTGGGATCTGTGGATAACTCGGGGTGGTTACGAAGCGTGGGCGGGGGTGACTTAGGAGTAACGGGGTCGTTGAAATGTGGGTTGGGACCCAACCGGAGTGGGATTCGAGGGGTAGAACAGGTATGCCGACGTTGACGGGTGAGGCCGTGGTGGTGGTGGGGCCGCCGGGGGATGGGCCTGGCTTTGTCGAGTGGGTGCGGCCGCATGTGGGGGCGATGGCTCGGTTGGCGGGGCGGTTGGGGGTGGGGGCGGACCGGGACGACATCGTGCAGGAGGCGTTGGCGCGGGCGTGGGTCAAGCGCTCCCAGTACGACGGGAGCCGGGGGACGGCGGCGGCGTGGTTGCTGGCGATCACGGCGGACCAGGCGCGGAAGGCGGCGCGGCGGATCAGGCCGGCCGGGGCGCTGGAGGAGTACGACGGGCCGGGGGTGCGGCCTGATCTGGAGGGGCGGATCGATGTCGGGCAGGCGCTGGGGGAGTTGCCGGCGCGGCAGCGGCTGGCGGTCGACTGTTTCTACTTCGCGGATCTGTCGGTGGCCGACACGGCCGCGGTGATGGGGTGTTCCGAGGGCACCGTGAAGTCCACGTTGTCCGATGCGCGGGCTCGCTTGCGCACTTTGCTGGAGGTCAGCGAATGAATCCGACCGACGAGATCGACGAGCTGCTGACGCGGGCCGGAGCGCAGTGGCGTGCCGGGCAGCCGTCGGCGCCGGAGCCTGACCTGGACCGGATCACCGGGGCGGGGCGGCGGCCGCGGCGGTGGGTGCCGGCGCTGGCCGCGGCCAGTGTCGTTGCGGTCGCCGCGGCGACGCTGACGCTGCTTCCGAACAACGAGCCGGTGGTCGCTCCAGCGATCAGCAGCGCCGGCACCCCCGAGGTGGTGCAGTCTGTTGTCCCAGGCAACAAAAAGGCACCGGCGAACGACGACCTTCTGGTGCGCAACGGCGCCAAGGTCCGCGTCAGCGGCGAGATCATCGCCGCGCGGAACGTGGCGCCGGTGTTCTGTCCGTCCCGACCGATGCCCACGATCGGTTTCGCGCCAGGCAACGAACCGGCACCGACCTGCCCGGCAAGCCTCAAGGTGACGCTGACAGGTCTGGACCTCAGCCGCCTGACCGATCTCCTCACCATCCGCGGTGTCCGCACCGGCCGCGCGACCCTCACCGGCATCTGGACCGACCGCACCATCGCGGTTCAGGAGCAGAGTGCACCGACCCCGGAGCGCGACCCGGCGACTCCGCCGCTGCCGTGCCCGCCGCCTGCCGGTGGCTGGCAGGCGAAGCCAAGCAACGTGAACACGCCCGAGGTTGCGGAGTTCATCGACAAGCACCGCGATCAGGCGTTCGGCCCCGTCATCCACCACCCGTACGGCGAGGGCCGCACCAAGCCCGTGGTCGTCTTGGTGGGCGTGGCGCACGGCGATCGCGCCGCGTTCCGCAAGGCGTTCGAAGCGGTGTACGAGGGGAATCTCTGCGTGGCGCCGGTCCGGCTGAGCCAGGGCGACGCCGACCGGATCTCCGGCCAGGTGGCCGGCCTGATGAACCGTGACGAGCTCGGCATCACCACGTCGTCCACACAGATGGACGGCTCCAGCGAGAACGTCCGCCTCCTTGTCTACACGGACGCGGTGAAGGCGGCGCTGGCCCCGATCGGGCTCGACAACCTCCGGATCGAGCCGGCGGTGCAGCCCGTCTCGTAGAGCCGGCGGCACCGTTCGAGCAGGATCGAAACACCGGACGGACCTGTCCTCGCCGTGCCATCGTGTCCGCATCGACACGATGGGTGAGGTGGGCGACGAATGGCCAAAGTGCTGTCCGGACTCGTACTGGGCGCCTCGCTGGTGCTCTCGGCGCTCTTGCCGATCACCAGTGACGCCGCTCCAGCGCGCAGCGAGCAACCACGGGCCGTAGCACCGGCCGACGTCCTGCCGGCCCGCCCGAACACGGTCCGCAACCCGATCCGGGAGAACGCCGCCGACCCGTGGATGGTGTTTGCTGAAGGCAACTACCACCTGCTCTACACGCACGGCGACAAACTCGTCGGCGTCTCGGCGCCCTCCGTCGCCGGCCTCGGGGCCGCGCCCCAGCAGACGCTCTGGCAGCCGCCGCCGGGCGAGGCCTGCTGCAACCTCTGGGCGCCGGAGATCCATCAGCTCGACGGCAGGTGGTACCTCTACTACACCGCCGACAACGGCAACGACGGCATGCACCGGATGTTCGTCCTCGAGGCCGACCACCCGATGGGACCGTACGCCTTCAAGGCCAAACTCGACACCGGCGACTTCCACTCGATCGACGGCAGCGTGATGAAGCTGCCGGACGGCCGCCTGTTCCACCTGTGGTCGAGCGGCCGCGCCAACGGCCAGAACCTGTACGTCGCCCCGATGAGCAACCCGTGGACGATCAGCGGCCCGCCGGCCCTGCTGACAACTCCCGACCAGCCCTGGGAGCAGAACGGGCGCAAGGTCACCGAGGGCCCGGTCTCATTGATCCACAACGGCAAGATCTACATCTACTACTCCGCCAGCGCCTGCGAGTCGCCCGACTACTCGCTCGGAGCCCTGGAGCTGACCGGCACCGACATCCTCAGCCAGTCCTCGTGGACCAAATCCAGCGGCCCGGTCTTCAAGCGCAACGACGCCGGCTGGGTCTTCGGCACCGGTCACCACGGCTTCTTCACCTCGCCGGACGGCAAGGAGACCTGGATCGCCTACCACGGCGTGACCAGCACCAACGGTACGCCGGTCGGCAGCTGCAGCGCGGGTCGCGCCGTACGGATCGGCAAGGTCACGTACGACGCCGCCGGTAAGCCGCAACTCGGCGTACCGAAGGCTTCGTGGGAGACGGTCACCCTGCCGAGCGGCGATCCCGGTGCCGACATTGTGGCCGATGGCACCTACAAGCTGTCGCCGAAGAGCAGTCCGGAGAACCTGCTGGAGGTGGCCAGCTGTTCGACCGCAGATGCGGCGAATGTGCAGGTCTGGACCGCGAACGGCGGCGCCTGCCAGCAGTGGAAGCTCACCTACAACGGCGATGGGTCGTACAAGCTGCTCGCTGCGCACAGCGGGAAGGCGCTCGACGTGGCCGCATGCTCGCCCGCCAACCACGCCGACGTGATCCAGTGGCCGTACTGGGGTGGTGACTGCCAGGAATGGTATCTCGATGCCCTCGGCAACGGCTACTACAAGGTGAGTTCGAAGAACGGCGGCCGGGCGCTCGACGTGGACGGTTGCTCGACCGTCGCGGGGGCTGACGTCCGGGTCTGGCCGTACTGGCAGGGCGCCTGTCAGCAGTGGAAGCTGGAGAAGGTCGGATGAAACGCTGGATCGCCCTGATCGCGGCGGCCGGGATCGCGCTGGCCGGCCAGCAGGCAATGGCCACGGAGGCACAGCCTCAGAATCTGCCGGACGTGAAGACGCGGACCAAGGGCATCATCCCGCCCGGCGGCGTACTGAGCTCGAAGACCGGCGGCAACACCATCGACGGCGAGACGCGCGAAGCCAAGCCTCGCGCCGACGGCCGGTATCACTACGACTCACCCAAGCTGGTCCAGCGGTTGCAGGCGATGAAGGTCAACACTTACCTGTTCGGGATCTGGGAGTCGCCGACCGACTGGAACGATCTGCGCAGCGAGTTCGCCCCGCTGGCCCGGGCGGCCGGGATCGACATCTGGGTCGACCTGGTCCCGCCGTCGGAGTGCCAGGCCGATCGCCCGGAGGGGCCGTACCTGGAGGGGTATTGCTCCCGTCCCTTCAAACTCGACTTCGTCGCCTGGGCGCGGAACATCGCGACGCTGTCGCTGCAGTACCCGAACGTCAAGGCCTGGCAGATCGACGACTTCCTGGTCGCGCAGAACAGCCAGCTGTTCACCAGCCAGTACCTCGCACAGATCAAGCAGACCCAGGACGCGATCAATCCGAATCTCGGGTTCCTGACCACGATGTACCGCTGGGACTACACCGACGAGCATCTCGACAAACTCGCGCCGTACATCGACGGTGTGCTGTTTCCCTACCTCGGCGGCGCGCAGAGCACCACGGACCCGCGGTTCGCCGCGACCCAGATGGACGAGCTGCTCGCCAAGCTCAACCCGCGGCACCTCGACCTGATCCTGCTCCTCTACACCGACCGCTTCCTCGACGCGGCTTTACCGCCAAGCCCCGAGTACGTCGCGGAGTCGCTCGCGCAAGTGATGCCGTACGCCGAGGACGGCCGGATCGGCGGTGTGGTCGCGTACGGCGCTCCGGTCAACTACGACCGCCGCCCGACCGTTGCCTCCAACAACCTTGCGCAGACCGGCGACGGTCGATTGAGCTTCTCCCAGGGGAACTACACGACCGCGGATCCCGGCGGATTCAGCGAGGCGTACCAGCAGGTGACCGTCGACCCGTCGGCCGCAAGCTACAACCTCCGCTTCGCCACATACGACCAGGTCAGCCGCACGCCGGCCAAATCCGGCAAGCTGTTCAAGGAAGTGCTGGTCAACGACCAAGTCGTCTGGCGATCCGATGTCGCCGACGAGTTCGGCTTCACCTGGGTACCGGCGTCGATCGATCTGACCGCGGCCCTGCGCGGCAAGACCAGTGCGAAACTGAGCCTGAAGCTGTACGTGCAGTCCGCGGCCAACTTCCCGATCGACGTCGGCTTTGACAGCCTGGTCCCGACCGGTTTCACGATCCCCAACTTCGGCTTCGAGGACGTCAACCCTGCTACCCGGGGCTGGCAGTTCAAGCAGCAGAGCCAGGTGATCTACGGGGCGATCGAGAAGGTTACGCCGCACCAGGCCAAGGACGTGTACGACGTGGTCGCAGCAGCGTTCGGCCGGCAACCGCGCCCGGCCGTGCCGACCACTCCATCCGCTCCGATTCCGACTGACCTTCCCCGCACCGGTACGGCGTACCAGCCGGGCGGACCGGGCGCGATCCGCAACAGCGCGATGTACGGCAAGGGCCGGCTCAGCCTGTTCGTGCCGGAGCGATCGGCGACCAGCGCGGGCAGTTGCGTCTGGGCCGAGCAGCGCATGGCCGTCGACCCGAACGCCCCGCGGTACGAGATCTCGTGGTGGGACTATGACGGTCTCTCCGCCGACCTGGGCGGCTACCACCTGAAGCAGGTGACGATCGTGACGTCCAAGGGCAAGAAGCTGCTCAGCAACCTCGACGCCGCCGAAGCGCCGAAGCTGTGGATGAACGGCCAGGGACTCTGGGGCGCGATCGACATCACCGAGTTCGCCCGGGGTGAGCCGTCCGTCGTCCTGCAGTTCGCGCTGTGCGAGCAGCAAGGCGTCGGCGACTACATGGTCGACGTCGGGTACGACGAGATCGAGGCCGTCGGGCTCACCGTCACCAATGGCGGTTTCGAGCAGGGCAGTACCGGCTGGACCATCGTCAGCCCGCACGCCGGCATGAAAGCCCAGGTTCTGACCGCCGACTGAGAGGCACCTGAGCCGCACCATTTGACCGTGATCGTAAGGATATCGATTTCTCCGGCGGTGATGAGACTCTCCGAACAGAGTTTCGTCACCGCCGCCGCATTCGAGGAGACGATCGATGTCCGGACGCTTCCGCCTACCCGTCGCCGTACTGGCCGGGCTGGCTCTGACTCTTCCGCTCAGCTTGCCCACCGCCGCCGTGGCGGACGTGACGGCGGCGGTGGGTAAGGGGGCAGTCGGCTGGGACGCCCTGCGGCAGCTCGACCGGCTGCCGTACCTCGCCTCCGGCACGAGCACGCGGCAGTTCTCGAGCTTCGCGCGCAACGGCACCAACGACGACTTCCTCCCCGGCGTGGACTCGTGCCTGCGCCAGGTCGCGGCCGGGTGTGTGATCGCCGAGGACGCCGGACCGGGCCAGATCGACTCGATCTGGTTCACGAGGTTGCGCAACGGCGCTCCGGACGTCACCGACACCGGGACGATCGCGATCACGCTCGACGGGAGCACCGTGCTGAACAGGTCGCTGAAGGACGTCACCGACGGCCGGGTGGGTGCTCCCTTCGTGCATCCGCTGGTCGCCAACGCCGGCCAGTCCGCAGGTGGCTTCCAGATCAAGGTGCCGATGCCGTACCGGCAGTCGATGCAGATCGTGGTCCAGCACGCCCCGACCTACTACCACGTGAACTACCGGCATTTCCCGGACGCGGACGGCGTCACCCGGTTCGACCCGGCCGACCAGGCGAACGACGTACTGGCGACGCTGCGGGCAGCCGGTACGGCGGACCCCAAGCCGGCCGCCGCCGGCGCGACCACCACCGGGCAGACGCACGCGATCCCCGCCGGGGAGGAAGTTGCCTTCGGCACCTTGCAGGGACCGGCGGCGATCAGCGCGTTGCGGTTGCGGTTCGTCGGCGTGACGCCGTCGGACGCCGTACTGGCCGGGTTGCGGTTGCGGATGTCGTTCGACGGACGGCGTACGGTCGACTCACCGGTCGGCGAGTTCTTCGGGACCGGCCTCGGTGCGTACTCGGTGAAGTCGCTGATGTTCGCGGCCGATCCCGCGCCGGGCGGCTGGTTCACCACCTGGTGGCCGATGCCGTACCGCGAGTCGGCCGCGGTGTCGTTGGTGAACTCGACCGGCGCGGCTGTTGGCAACGTGGAGATTCAGCTGACCAGCGCCCCGGATTCGAGGTGGACCAACGATCTGCTGCCGGGCGGTCCCGCGGCGTACTTCACCGCCGCGTCGCGCAGCGGCCCGACCACCTGGGGCGACGACTGGCTGGTCGCCGATCAGACCGGCCGGGGCAAGCTCGTCGGAGTCGCGCAGACGATGGCGATCGGCGCGGAGATGGGGGTCAACCGCGGCTACCTCGAAGGTGACGAGCGCGTCTACATCGACGGCGCGATCTCGCCGCAGCAGCACGGAACCGGCACCGAGGACTTCTACGAAGGTGGCTGGTACTTCGCCGGCGGCACGTTCAGCGCGGCCTTCACCGGCAACACCGCTCATGAGGTCCAGGGCTCGGGCTGCGCGCGGGAGTGCGATGCGGTCTATCGCCTGCTGCTGACCGAGTCGATCTCGTACGACTCCGCGCTGCGCTTCGGCATCGAGCACGGGCAGCAGAACGACTGCATCGCCGACTACGGCTCGACCGCGTTCCTCTACACCCAGCCCACGGTCAGCTCCCGTGAGACTGACGCCATCGACCTGGGTGACGCTGCGGCTCGTACAGCACACCAGTACGCCGACGGCGGCAGCGAAGCCACAGTGACCAGCGTCGCCGAGGGAGACTTCGACCACCTGCCAGTGACCGACCAGGTCCGCTCGGGCCAAGGTCTGATCACCTTCCGGCTGGCCGTCGACCCCGCCAACCGTGGTGTGGTGCTCAAGCGACTCGCTGATCAGGCGCAGAAGTATCAAGAGGCGGCCGTGAGCGTGGACGACGTACCGGTCGGCACGTGGCAGCAGCCGCTCGGCAATGGCGGGATGCGCTGGCTCTCCGACCAATTCCCCGTGCCTGCTTCGGCAACGGCAGGCAAGTCCAGCCTCAAGGTGACGATCACTCCGGCGAGCGGGGCACCGGCCTGGACAGCGGCTCGCTATTTCGCGGCGAGCATCGTCGACCCGTACGCCGCCACTGGCGCACTGACCGCACCTGGTGGACTGACCGCGACACCCCGTGAACACGCGGTGCTGCTGAGCTGGAACCTGGTGCTCGGGGCGACGTCGTACCGGATCTACTCGGCGGCGACCGCCGGTGGATCGGCCACCCTGGTGGGGACCGCGCCCGCGCCGGGCTTCCTGGACAAGTCGCTCAAGGGTGGTCAGCAGCGGTTCTACACCGTGGCGGCGGTCGATGCCGCCGGCAACGTTGGCGTCTCGGCCCCGGTGGTCGCGGCGGCGAAGCTCGCGACCGTCTCCGATGTCGATGCCGATGGCAAGGATGACGCGGTGACCTTCCTTCGCGGCGACCCGGCCCACGTGTACGTCGCCAAGTCGACCGGGACCGCGTTCGGCGCGGGCGCCTTGTGGCACCCGTCGTTCGCGATCGGGACCGAGATTCCGGCGACCGGGGACTTCAACGGCGACGGGCGCGACGACATCGTCACCTTCACCCGCGGTGCCACGGCGGACGTCTGGGTCTCGTTGTCGAACGGTGTCGACGGCTTTCTGCCGGCCACCAAGTGGCACGATCACTTCGCCGTCGGCGACGAGGTACCGATGGTCGGCGACTTCAACGGTGACGGCAAGGACGACATCGTCACGTTCAACCGCGGCGGCCACGCCGTC
Source organism: Kribbella sp. NPDC005582 (assembly GCF_040605415.1). Lineage (NCBI taxonomy): Bacteria > Bacillati > Actinomycetota > Actinomycetes > Propionibacteriales > Kribbellaceae > Kribbella > Kribbella sp. NPDC005582. The sequence continues at coordinate 368,718 of NZ_JBEXCU010000001.1, read as the reverse complement.
TACGTCTCGCTGTCCGACGGCGGCCGGTTCGTCCAGGACGGCTGGCTGTGGCACGGCACCTTCGGCTTGCCGGGCGAGCTGCTCGACGTCGGCGACTTCGACGGCGACGGCCGCGACGACATCGTCACCTTCACCCGCGGCACGGCGGCGAGCGTGTACGTCGCGCTGTCGGACGGGAAGTCGTTCCTCGGGTCGGGCTGGAAGTGGCACGGGCACTTCGCCGTCGGGACCGAGACACCGGACGTCGGTGACTACAACGGCGACGGCCGCGACGACATCGCCACGTTCACGGGCAGTGCCGCCGGCGACGTCTACGTCGCGACGTCGACCGGGACCGGATTCGCCGGTGACGGCGATCTATGGCACGACTACTTCGCCCCGAACGGCGAGGTGCCCGGCTCAGGTGACTTCGATGGCGACGGTCTGTCGGACATCGTCACCTTCACCCAGGGCGCGAACGCGGACGTGTACGTGGCGCGCTCGAACGGTCGGGCCTTCGTGCCGAATCCGCAGGCGGAGCTGTGGCACGACTACTTCGCCCCGAACGGCGAGTGGCCCGCTCCCTCTACCCGGCGTCCGTGAAGCTGTCGCGGTCGTGGAAGAAGTCGACCAGGATGCGGGCCGTGGCGGCCGGCTGCTCGATGGCAGGCGAGTGGCCGGCATCGGGCACCATCTCGGGCTCGATGCCGAGACGCTCGGCCACCTCGTTCTGTACGGCGAGCGGCCAGCCGTCGTCGGTCTCGCCGTACACGAGTTGGGTGCGGACGCCGGACTTCGCCAGCCGGTCCGTCTTGTCCACGGCATCGGTGAGGTGCCGGGTGATCGCCGCGAGGCCGACGGGGGAGTTGCTGACGAAGCGCCGACGCAGGAACTCCGCGATCTCCGCGGGCGGTTCGACGTACCGGGGGTGCTTCGCGTCGTGCTCCAGCTTCAGGTCGTAGACCTGCTCGATCGGCAGATTGTCGAGACCGAACGCGAGCATCTGCAGGCCCTGCAGCGTCGCCTCGTCGGTGAAGCCGGCCGGGCCGGTACAGAGCAGAGTCAGCGTCGAGAACACCGACGGATCGATGAGCACCGCCTCCCGTGCGACCAGTCCGCCGAACGAGTGACCCACCAACTGGCTGTAGCCGCCAAGCGCCACGCTCATGGCCACGACGTCCGCGCCGAACTCCTCCAGCGTGTACGCCGCGGGGTCGGCCGGGCCGGGGGTGTCGAACTGACCGCGCTGGTCGACGCCGACCGCGATCCAGCCGTACCGCGCCAGGTGATCGAGCAGCGGAGTGAAGTCCTCCTTGCTACCGGTCCAGCCGGGCACGAGCAGCACGGTGCCGAGCGGCGTACCGATCTCCGGCACTGCGCGCAGGGTCGCGAAAGAGCCGCGGTCGGTCTCCAGCGTGGCTGGATGGACCCCGTCCGGCAGCGTCATCGTTCGTGGCGTACTCACAAGTCAAGAGAGTACGCGAACCAGCGCTTCCGCCGCCGGTGCGGCACAATGGCCGGGTGCCTCCTCGCACTCTCGCGGTTGCCAACCAGAAAGGCGGCGTGGCCAAGACCACCACTGTCGCCACACTCGGTGCTGCCCTGGCCGAGCTCGGGCAGCGGGTGCTGCTGGTGGACCTCGATCCGCAGGCCTGTCTGACCTTCTCGATCGGCATCGACCCCGAGGACCTCGACAAGTCGATCCACCATGTGCTGCTCGGCGGCGTGCAGGCCCGCGATGTGCTGATCGAGTTCGACGACGGGCCGGACCTGCTGCCTGCGACGATCGAGCTCGCCACCGCGGAGGTGCAGCTGGCCCGCGAGAGCGGCCCGGAGCAGGTGCTCCGAACCGCCTTGCGATCCGTGCGCTCGGCGTACGACTGGATCATCGTGGACTGCCCGCCGACCCTCGGACTGCTGACGGTGAACGGGCTGTCGGCGGCTTCGGATGTCCTGATTCCCTTGCAGTGCGAGACATTGGCGCATCGTGGCGTTGGGCAACTACTTGACACCGTGCACGACGTGCGGCAGCTGACCAACCCTGGCTTGCGCGTGCTCGGCGTTCTGCCGACGCTGTACGACGGCCGCACGACGCATGCGCGCGCCGTACTGGACACGATCGCCGAGACGTACTCGCTGGAGGTCTTGGCGCCGGCGATCCCCAAGTCGATCCGGTTCGCCGAGGCACCGGCAGTCGGCGAGACGATCCTGACGACCGCGCCCACCTCCGCCGGAGCCAAGGCCTACCGCAAGCTCGCCGGCTCGCTTCTCTAGGCGGGACCGCTCTCCACCGGTGCGGGCGGGGTTGCCGGGCGGCGGAAGCGGCGACGGAAGTAGAGGACCGGTACGGCGATCAGTGCCAGCAGGCCGATGAACGGGAGCAGTGCGCCCAGGACGGCTGCCAGCGCGGTGAAGGTTGCGGTGAAGGCGTGCCAACCGCCTTTGAGGCCGGCCACGAAGCCGCGGTCGGGTTCGGTGACCGGTGGCGGGGTGTCCTTGGTGGTCAGCGTCAGGTTGAGGGTGGCGAGCTCGGTCTGCAGGGAGAGGTTCTTCTGCTTTGCGAGCATCGACTCGAGATCCGCTTCACGACGGGTCAGCTCGGACTCGACCGAGACGATCTCGCCGATCGTGTTCGCCTTCGCGAGCAGGGTGCGCATCCGCTCCAGACTCGCGCGCTGCGTGCGGATCCTGCTCTCCACGTCGACCACCTGCTCGGTGACGTCGTCGGACTCCTGGTGGATCTGCAGCCGCTTGCCGAGCTTGGACAGCGCTTCGACAGCCTCGTCGTACGCCGATCCCGGCACCTTCAGGACGAGATTGGCCGTCATGGCCTTGCCGTCGGGATCGCCGTTGGTGTTCTCCGAGGCGACCTGGCCCTTGAGGCCGGTGATCACCGTGATCGCCTCTTGGCGGCGCTTGGTGATGTCGTCGGCTTCGACAGTGAGCGAGCCGGTCCGAATGATCGCTCGCGTCACGCTCGGTTGATCGGCGGCCGGAGCCTTCGGCTGCGCCTGCCCGCCGACCGCCTTGCCGCCGCTGTCACTGGCGGCCGCCTCAGGCTGCTGCGCCGTGTCGCTCCTGCTGTGGCTACTGCCGGCCGCGCTCTCACCGTCCGAGTCCGCCGCACAACCCGCCAGCAGTACCAGACCCACGGCCGCCAGCACCGCTGTCCCACCCTTGCGCCTCATCACCCAGCCCCTCTCGTGTGGTTACGCCCGAGGGACGCTCCACGAGGGGCTGGGTGTTGCAGCGTGCGATTACAGCTTGGTCACTTCACCGACGCGAGGAAGAGGCTTTCTTCGCCGGCGCCTTCTTGGCCACGGTCTTCTTGGCCGCGGCCTTGGCCGGTGCCTTCTTGGCCACCGTCTTCTTGGTCGCAGCCTTGACCGGCGCCGTCCTGGCGGTGGTCTTGGCGGGTGCCTTCTTGGCGGTGGTCTTGGCCGGCGCCTTCTTCGCGGCGGCCTTGACTGGTGCCTTCTTGGCGGCGGTCTTCGCCGGAGCAGCCTTCTTGGCCGGCGCCGCGGTCTTCTTGGTCGCGGTCGCCTTCTTGGCCGGTGCCTTCTTCGCGACCGCCTTAGTCGCCGGCGCCGTCTTCTTGGCAGCCGTCTTCTGAGCCGGTGCGGCCTTCTTGGCGATGGCCTTCTTAGCCGGTGCCGCAGTCTTCACCGCGGCAGCCTTCTTCGTCGGCGCAGCCTTCTTGGCAACCGGTGCCGCCTTCTTAGCAGGCGCCACCTTCTTCGCGGGAGCAGCCTTCTTGACCGCTACGGCCTTCTTCGCCGGTGCGACCTTCTTGGCAGCCGCCTTCTTCGCAGCAGCCTGCTTGACCGGAGCAACTGCCTTCTTGGCAGTCGCCTTAGCCGGAGCAGCCTTCTTAGCCGTGGCCTTCTTGGCAGGTGCTGCAGTCTTCACCGCAGCAGCCTTCTTCGTCGGCGCAGCCTTCTTGGCGACCGGCGCTGCCTTCTTAGCTGTGGCCTTCTTAGCCGGTGCTGCAGTCTTCACTGCGGCAGCCTTCTTCGTCGGCGCTGCCTTCTTGGCGACCGGCGCTGCCTTCTTAGCTGTGGCCTTCTTAGCCGGTGCTGCAGTCTTTACCGCGGCAGCCTTCTTCGTCGGCGCAGCCTTCTTGGCAACCGGCGCAGCCTTCTTCGCAGACGCGACCTTCTTCGCCGGTGCCGCGGTCTTCACCGCAGCGGCCTTCTTGGTCGGCGCCTTCTTGGCAGGTGCTTCGGCAACCTTGGTGGCAGCAGCCTTCTTAGCAGGCGCTTCGGCAGCAGCCGCCTTCTTAGCAACAGCCTTCTTGGCGGGCGCCTCGACAGCAACCGCCTTCTTGGCGGGCGCCTCGACAGCAACCGCCTTCTTGGCCGGAGCCTCGACAGCAGTTGCTTGCTTGGCCGCAGCCTTCTTGGCGGGCGCCTCGACAGCAACCGCCTCCTTCGCGGGAGCCTCGGCAGCCGCTGCCTTCTTCGCGGGCGCCTCGACGGCCTTCTTTGCCGGTGCTTCGGCAGCCTTCTTCGCGGGCGCTTCGACCGGAGCCTGGAACAGCGCCGCCGGCTTCTCCGTCGCCGCAGCCTCAGACGCCTTGGCGGCCTCGGCCTGCTGACGCCTGCGCGTCCGCCGCGACGGCTGCTCGCTCACAGATGCAGGCGCCGGGGCCGCAGCGGCCTCGGTCTCCTGCGCAGCCGGAGCAGCCTGGGCCTCAGCCGACGACCGGCGGTTGCGGCTACGCCGCGACGACCGCCCGCTCGACGCGTGCTCACCCGAACCCGAACCCGAACCCGAACCCGAGCCCGACTCCACCGGCGCAGCCGACTCGACGGCAGCCGGAGCGGACGTCTCAGCCGCGGCAGCCTGCTCCACCGGAGCGGACGTGGCGTCCGGCGTACCGGACTGTGCGTTCACCTCGGCGGAGTGCTCGGAGCGGCGACGGTTGCGCTTGCGCTTGCGGGGCTTGCGGTCCCGCGGCGCGTCGACGGCCGCAACGGCCTCCGGCGCCTCGGTGGCTTCCGGTACGTGCGTCTTGTTCGTGACGTCGGCGCCTTCGACGACCGGCTGACCCTGACGGGTGCGCTTGCGGGTGCGGTTCCGCTTGCGGTCCCGGCCGTGGCCGTGGCCGTGGGACTCGGACCCGTCCTCGGTACGGCGGTGCTTGTCGCGGGCGGGGCGCTCCGAACGCGGTTGCTCCTCGCGGTCGGCGGCCGGCTTGATCCGGCCCTTCGCCTCGGCCGGGATCCCGAGATCGTGGTACAGCTCGGGCGACGTGGAGTAGATCTCCTGCGGCTCGTCGTACGGCAGGTCGAGCGCCTTGTTGATCGTCTTCCAGCGGACCAGGTCCGCCCAGTCGACGAACGTCACCGCGATTCCGCTCGCCCCGGCGCGGCCGGTGCGGCCGATCCGGTGCACGTAGGCCTTCTCGTCCTCGGGGCAGGTGTTGTTGATGACGTGCGTGACGCCCTCGACGTCGATACCGCGGGCGGCGACGTCGGTACACACCAGTACGTCGACCTTGTCGCCACGGAACCGGGTCAGCGCCCGCTCGCGGGCCACCTGGTTCAGGTCACCGTGGATCGCGGCGGCCTTGAAGCCGCGGTCGATCAGGTCGTCGGTCAGCCGGCCGGCCTCGCGCTTGGTCCGGCAGAAGATCATCACCCGGCCGCGGTCGTCGGCCTGCAGGATGCGGGCGACCACCTCGGGCTTGTCCAGGTCGTGCGCGCGGTAGACGAACTGCGCGGTGGCCGGAACCATCTGCGAGTCGTCGCCGGACTCGGCGCGGATGTTCAGCGGGTGCCGCATGTGTGTGCGGGCCAGGCTGACGACGGCCGCCGGCATCGTTGCCGAGAACAACATCGTCTGCCGGAGCTCGGGCGTCTTGCGCAGGATGCGCTCGACGTCGGGCAGGAAGCCCAGGTCGAGCATCTCGTCGGCCTCGTCCAGCACCAGAACCTTGATATGGCTCAGATCCAGGACCCCGCGGTTGGCCAGGTCCAGCAGGCGCCCCGGCGTACCGACGACGACGTCGACACCGGTCTTGAGCGCGTCCAGCTGCGGCTCGTACGCGACGCCGCCGTAGATGGTCAGGATCCGCACCGAGCGGACGGTGGACGCGGTGACGAGGTCCTTGGCGACCTGGATCGTCAGCTCACGGGTCGGCGTGACGACGAGCGCCTGCGGCTTCCCGGGCGCGGCCAGCTCGTTGTAGTCGGGCTCACCGGGGGAGATCGTGCGCTGGAGCAACGGAATCCCGAAGCCGAGCGTCTTGCCGGTCCCGGTACGGGCCTGGCCGATCAGGTCGGTGCCCAGCAGGGCTACGGGGAGCGTCATTTCCTGGATCGGGAACGGCTCCACGATGTTGACGCGGTCGAGCGCGTCGCAGATCTCGGGCAGCACGCCGAGCTCTCGGAAGGTGGTCAGGCTGATCGCCTCTCACATGCTTGTACGGACAGTGGCCGGGCGCCAGAGGTCGCGGAGACCTCGTCAGAAGAGGCGCGGGGACACTGTGCAAGCACCTCGCACCAGCGTGCCCATGTGGGCGCGTCACCGGCGAATCGCTCACCAGTGTAACCGCAACCCGCGTCAACGCCGTTTCCTGTGGTTTGCGCCACGCCAGTGCTGGCAGCCCTGGTTCCCGGATAAGGTGCCGGGCATGGAACAGACGGCCTTCGACGACCCCGCCTACCGGGCCGCGGCGGTGGACTTGCTGGGAGTTCTCGCCTACGGCGAGCTGACCGCCTTCGAGCGGATGGCCGAGGACGCCAAGCTGGCCCCGACCCTCAACGACAAGGCGGAGCTCGCTGCCCTGGCGACCACCGAGTTCGGGCACTTCCAGCAGCTCCGCGACCGTCTCGTGACGCTCGGCGTGGACCCGATGGAGGCGATGCAGGCGTTCGTGACGCCGCTGGACGCCTTCCACGACCACACCGCTCCGTCGGACTGGCTCGAGGGCCTGGTCAAGGCGTACGTCGGCGACGGCCTGGCGAACGACTTCTACCGCGAGATCGCGTCGTTCGTCGACGCGGAGACCCGCGCCCTGGTGCTCGAGGTGTTCGCCGACTCCGGCCAGGCCGAGTTCGTCGTCGACCGCGTCCGCGCCGCCATCGAGGAGGACCCCAAGCTGGGCGGCCGACTCGCCCTCTGGGGCCGCCGCCTGGTCGGCGAGGCGCTCAGCCAGGCCCAGCGGATCGCCGCCGACCGTGACTCGCTGGCGGCTCTGCTGGCCGGCAGCGTCGACCGCCCCGGTCTCGATTTGGCCGCCATTGGCCGGATGTTCACCCGACTGACCGAAGCCCACACCGCAAGGATGACTGCGCTCGGCCTACAGGCCTGATTGCATGGCTCCCGTTCGTTGTTGACGGGGGTCTGACGCCGGAGCCTGCATGACATCGCACCACCGCCCGCTGCGCCTGGGCATCTACTCCGACACCTTGGTTCCGCGGGCCGATGGTGTGGCCGTCTCGATGGAAGCCGCCGGGCGAGCCCTGTGTGAGCTCGGCGTCCAGCTCGAGGTAGTCGCGCCGTACGACGCGAAGAGCCACCAGAGCACGCTGCCGATCCGGTCCGTGCCGGGCACCGAGGCCTGGGGCCGTGACTACCGCTTGGGCATGCTCAAGCCGACCCGCAGCAAGCCGACGTACGACGTTGTCCATGTGCACACACTCGGCCCGGTCGGAGTGGCCGGCCTGTACGCCGCCTGGCGCCGGAAGCTGCCCGTCGTACTGACCTGGCACACCGATCTCGACGTCTACAGCCAGCACTATGCGGAGATTCGGCTGGCGATGTGGCTGGCGGGCAGGGCCTGGCGGATGGGACTCGGCGCACCGCCCGGCTACCGGTCCGGATGCACCGAGGTGCAGAACCTGCTGCGTGCCGCCGACCTGGTGATCGCACCGACTGCCAAGGTGGTGCAGCAGCTGGACGACATCGGCTGTGAGTCGCCGACCGTGGTGCTGCCGAGTCCGACGCTTCCGATGCCGGCACCGGCAGTCAGTACCACCGAGATCCGGCAGCGGCTCGGACTCGGTCCGCAGGATCCGATCGTGCTGTCGGTCGGGCGGTTGAGTGGGGAGAAGAACGATGAGCTGTTGCTGCGGTCGTTCGCCGAGTTGCTGCGGATCCGGCCGGATGCCTGCCTAGTCATGGTTGGTGGGTATGCCGACCGGCGCCGGGTCACCGACCTGGTCGAGCGGCTCGGGATCGCCTCGCGGGTGCGGATGCCCGGCGTACTGCCGCGGGCGGAGCTGGCCGGCTACTACCTGGCTGCGGACGCAGTGGTGATCTGTTCGGTCTCGGAAACCCAGTCGCTGGTCGCCCATGAGGCCGAGGCGGCGGGCTGCCCGCTGGTGGTGGTCGACCCGTGGCTGTACCGCGGTCATGAGGGCACGCGCACGTTCGGACCGGCTGAGCCGGCGGGGCTGGCTGCGACGGTCAGCGCCGTACTGCGAACGCCGGATCCCGGGCGGGTGTGGGCACCGCGGTACCGGCCCGAGCCACGTGAGCATGCCGAGAAGCTGCTGGCGCTCTACGAACAGGTGGCAACGCAACGGCCGCCTGCCCCGGGTGGGGTGGCGGCCGTCGGGTGATGCGGTGCGTCAGGCTGTCCGGGGCTTCCGGGCAGCGATGATGGCGATGACGATCGCGGCGCAGACGATCTGGATCAGATACTGGATCCAGTCCGGACCGCTGGTGTCCTTGACGCCCGCGAAGTGGGCGATCAGACCACCGATGAAGGCGCCGATACCGCCGCCGAGGATGGTCCAGCCGAGGCTGATGTTCTGCTTGCCGGGAAGCACGAGCCGGGCCAGCGGCCCGAAGATGATGCCGGCGAGCAGGCTGACGATGATCATCCAGATCCAGTAACCCACGGTTCCTCCTTGTGAAGGTGACTGACCTGCGTCAAGGCGGCGCCCCGTAGCTACCAGACCACTACGACGCAGGTCTCACCGCACATGGTGCCCATCGAACCGGATTCCAGACCCCGGACACGCAAAGCGTGTCCGGAACGGGATCAGATCGCGCCGAAGCCGACCTTACGGATCGAGACCTCACCGATCTCGACGTAGGCGAGCCGGTCGGCCGGGACCAGGATCCGGCGGCCCTTCTCGTCGGTCAGCTCCAGCAGATTGCTCTTGCCGCTCAGCGCGTCCGCCACCTGCGCCTGCACCTCGTCCGGGCTCTGCTCGCTCTCGAGCACCAACTCACGATTGACGTGTTGCACGCCGATCTTGACCTCCACGAAACCCTCCGGGCACGCTCCGACCGGCGGCTCTCGCCGGTGACACTTCGAGCCTATCCGCTGCGGACGCCGAGCTCTCACCCGTCCGCCCAAAGCAGAACCGGGCCGGTGTCAGCCGTCGGTGCGAGGACTGTGTCAGTTTTCGCTGCGCGGGAAGCCTCGGATGCCCCGCCAGGCCAGCGACGCGACCAGGTCGGCGGCGTTCTGCTGCTGCAGCGAGTCCTGGTCGGCCGAGGCCAGCCAGTAGCGGGCGCTCACCTGGGCCATGCCGACCAGGCTGACGGCCAGCACCATGGACTGCTCGCGGTTCAGCCCGGCGTCCGCACTGATCACCTCGGAGACAGCCTCGGCGCAGGCGTGCGTGACGCGGTCGACGCGCTCGCGGACGGCCGGCTCATTGGTGAGGTCGGACTCGAAGACCAGCCGGAACGCGCCCTGGGCATTGGCCACGTAGTCGTAGAAGGCGTGGATGGTGGCCGCGACCCGGAGCTTGTTGTCGTCGGTCGACTTCAGCGCTTCGTGCACCGCGGCGACGATCGCCTCGCAGGAGGTGTCCAGCAGCGCCAGATAGAGCTCAAGCTTGCCGGGGAAGTGCTGGTACAGGACCGGCTTGGAAACCCCTGCCCGGTCGGCGATGTCGTCCATCGCGGCGGCGTGGTAGCCGTTCGCGACGAAGACCTCCTGGGCCGCCTCGAGCAGTTGCGCGCGGCGGGCGAGCCGGGGCAGGCGGCTGCCGCGTTTCGGTGCGGTCTCCGGTGTCGTCGACACGTCGGCTCCTTCGGTGGTGCGGCACCGGCGGCAGGAAACGCCGCCGGGTCGTAGCCCGAATCCTACCCACCGGTCCTCCCGGTCAGTAGCTTCCCCGCCGGAACTACGGCGGCAGTGGGCGTGGGTCGTCGTACAGCTCGGCCAGGATGTCGCCGTACTCCTCCAGCCGCGCGAGCACCTCGTGCGGGAGGAACTTGAGGTCCTCCGGGGCGCTGGTGGCGGCCACCTCGTCCCAGTCGATCGGCGTGGAGACGCGGGGCTCGTCGGAGCCGCGCAGCGAGTACGGCGCCAGTGTGGTCTTGGCGCTTGCGTTCTGGCTCCAGTCGATGAAGACCTTGTTCGGACGGAGCGCCTTGGTCATGTTCGCGGTCACGTCTTCGGGCAGCGCCTCGGCCAACTGCTCAGCCAGCTGCTTGGCGAACGCACTGGTCTTTTTGGACGACGCAGGCTCGATCGGCACGTACAGGTGCATGCCCTTGTTGCCGGATGTCTTCGGCCAGCCCTCCAGCCCGTAGTGCCCGAGCAGTTCGCGCAAGGCCAGGGCGACGTCGCAGCACTCGACTATGGTCGCGCCCGGACCGGGGTCGAGGTCGAAGACGATCAGGTCCGCCTGTGGGTCCCGGCCTTGATCCGAGAGACCGATCCGCCACTGCGGGACGTGCAGTTCGAGCGCTGCGAGGTTCGCCAGCCACACCACGGTCTGGACGTCGTCGGCGATCACGAAGTCCGCCTCGTCCCGGCCGGTCGAGCTACCGGGGGTCGGCAGCGTGACAGTCCGCACCCAGGACGGCGTACCGCGGGGTGCGTTCTTCTCGAAGAAGTACGACGCGTTGGTGCCGTCCGGCCAGCGCTTCCGGGTGAGCGGCCGGTCGGACAGGTGTGGCAGCAGTACGGCGGCCACCTGGTGGTAGTACTCGATCACCTCGGCCTTGGTGAACCCGGTCTGCGGATACAGGACCTTGCCGAGGTTCGTGAGCTTCAAAGTCTGCCCGTCGACCTCGGTCGTCACCTGCTGGGACGCTGCTGCCATAACTCCCAGTCTCCACCGTTATGCGTCCTACCATGGGTTGCGTGGAGAGTTACGGGGCAGTAACCGGCGCCGACGCGCCGCTGGCGACACAGGAATGGCCGGCCCGCCAGGTGCCGGTCGAAGGTGTGGATCTGCTGGTCAGAGAGGTGCCGGCGCCGGCGGCGGAGCTGCCGCCGGCGCTCTACGTGCACGGTCTAGGCGGCTCCTCGCTGAACTGGACCGCGCTCGGACTCCTACTGAACGACACCGTGCGGGGGATCGCACCTGACCTCCCGGGCTTCGGGCGGACGCCGCTGGCCGGACCGACGGGCATATCCGAGCAGGCCGACGTACTGGTCAAGCTGTTGGAGTCCGAGTTCGATCAGCCGGCGCATGTCTTCGGGAACTCGATGGGTGGGGCTTCTGCGGTCGCTCTGGCCGCTCAGCGACCGGATCTGGTCGCGTCACTCACCCTCGTGTCTCCCGCGCTGCCGCATCCGCGGGTGTCAGCCAGTGCGCTGTGGTTCGCGGCACTGGCGACGCCACGGCTCGGACCGGTGGTTCTGACCCGTGCCCAGCGGCTCCCGTTCGATCGGCGGTTCCAGGCGTCGCTGGCGATGGTCTTCGGTGACCCACGCGCCCTGCCAGAAGAAGTGCGTGCCAACTACGAGGCTGAACTGCACCGGCGAGACACCGACCCGTGGAACATGCAGGCGACGACTGACGCGGCCAAGAGCATCCTGCGCTCGTCGCTGACCCCACCTCGCCGCTCGCTCTGGGCAGACGCGGCCAGCGTCCAGTGCCCCGTCCTGCTCGTGTACGGCGGCCGCGATCGTCTCGTCGACGCGCGAATCCGGACGAAGGCCCAGCGGACTTTCCCCGACGCCCGGCTGCTGTATCTGCCCAAGTCCGGTCACGTCGCCCAGATGGAACACCCGGAGCAAGTGGCGGCTGCCTTCCGCGATCTGATTCGCTGACGAAACGATCGAGTCGAAGCTGTCGCAGGACTGAGACGCGACTGAGCGGCTCGTCAGGTCAACTTTGCTCTCGCCCACGAAGTCATCTTTGTGGTCTGTTTCGTCGAATCGAGAGGATGACTGTGCGAGAGATCGGCAGCTTGAGGCACCTGTCGCTGGGGATGGTCGCACTATTGGGGTTGGGTCTGACGACGGCGCCGTTCGCGTCCGCCGCGCCGCCCGCCCCCGCACCGAAAATTGCTCAAGGCAACAATTGGGACGTCCGGCCGGTGGCCGGCGGGTACCAGCTCACACTCCGGCTGGGGGCGCCGGCGCCGATGCGCGCGGCACTGCCGCTGCTGGCCGTGGACGGGGAGCCGCTCGGGGTGGCCAGGCAGTCGCCTGACCAGCGGACGCTGACCCTGGTCACCACGGATCCGGGTGTTCTGAAGGCGAAGAACGTCCAGCTGGTGTGGTCCGGGGACGTTGGCAAGGACGGCAAGCAGGCGGAGAGCCAGGGCCTGGCCGCGGCCGGCCCGAACGACGCCTACTGGCTGAAGCCGCGGCTCGGGCCGCTGCTCAAGGACGACCCGGCCAAGGCCGGCAAGTTCAAGGTCGAGACGTCGGAGTACAACCTCGGCGACCAGGCGGTCTTCCTGCCCGGGCTGAAGGAGAAGTCCGAGGTCGTCGGCAAGGTCTACACACCGGTCGGTGCGAAGGGCAAGCGGCCGTTCGTGCTCTTCCTGCACGGCCGGCACCAGTACTGCTACGGCGATGCCACGACGCCGCAGGACAAGCCCTGGCCGTGCGCCAAGGGTGAGAAGCCCGTACCGAGCTACCGCGGGTACGACGGCGCCGCGCAGGCTCTGGCCAGCAACGGCTACCAGGTCGTGTCGATCAGCTCGAACGCCGTCAACGCGTACGACGGCGACGTGTACGACGCCGGTGCGCAGGCGCGGGCCGAGCTGATCCTGCACCACCTGGAACTGTGGAAGAAGTGGTCGACCACCGGAGGCGCCCCCTTCGGCACCAAGTACGTCGGCAAGGTCGACCTGCAGAACGTCGGTCTGATGGGGCACTCGCGCGGCGGTGAGGGCGTCGCCCGCGCAGCGATCGTGAACGCGGACCGGGGCGGCCAGTTCGGGATCCGTGCTGTGCTGCCGCTGGCTCCGGTCGACTTCGCACGCTCGACAGTGCCGGGCGTCGCGATGAGCGTCATCCTGCCGACCTGTGACGGTGACGTCTCCGACCTGCAGGGGCAGAAGTTCTACGACGACACCCGCCACTCGGTCACCGGTGACGCGGCCACGCGCTCGACGGTGACAGTGCTCGGGGCCAACCACAACTTCTTCAACACCGAGTGGACTCCTGGTCAGTCCGAGGCGCCGTCCAACGACGACTGGGGTGGCGACGAGAAGGCCTCGCCCTGTGGCGCCAAGTACGCCGGGCGGCTGAAGGCGAAAGAGCAGCAGGCCGTCGGGACGGCGTACCTGTCCGGGTTCTTCCGGCTGCACCTGGGCCACGAGAAGCAGTTCCTGCCGCTGTTCGACGGTTCTGATGCTCGTGCGGCCTCGGCCGGGCGGGCCGTCGTACGGGTGGTCTCGCAGGCGCCGCTGGCGTCGCGTCGGGATGTGAACCGTTTTGACCAGGCGTTGCCGAAGGGTGCGCTGACCGGCAAGGCTTCTGCGGCCACGTGCTCCGGGGTGAAGCTTCAGTCGACGCTGGCGGCCGCTCCGGCCTGTGTGGTGACGGATGGCTCCGGTGACTCACCGCACTGGGACGCTGCCTGGTTCGCAGCCCGTACGCCGACCATGGTGGCGACGCGACTGTCCTGGCGCGACAAGACCGGCGTACTGCGGTTGAGCCTGCCGGCGGCACAGCGCGACGTACGGAAGTTCGCCGCACTGTCGTTCCGGGCGGCTCCGGACCCGGCGGGTGCGCCGAAGACCGACCTGAGCGTCCGCGTGGTCGATGGTCGCGGTAAGGCTGTTTCGGTGCCGGTATCCAAGGTCAGTGACGCGTTGACTCGGCTGCCTGGCCCGAAGGAGAACGGACTGCCGAAGACGCTGCTCCGGACCGTCCGGATCCCGCTGTCCCTGCTGAAGGGCGTCAACCTCAAGGACGTGCGCTCCGTCGAGCTACGGACCGACAAGGTCGCCAAGGGCACGGTGTACCTGAGTGACCTGTCCTTCGCATCTGCAGGCCTCGGAGTCTCGGCGCCGGCGACGAAGCTGCCGAAGGTGTCCGCGTCGGACGTCAAGGTCAAGGAAGGCGACAAGGGCACGCAGACCGTCGACTTCTACGTGCGGCTGAACCGGGCCAGCACCCGGCCGGTCAAGGTGTACGCCGAGACCTCGGGTGACCTGGGAACCACAGTGGGCGATGTCGTGCGCACGGTGGTCTTCAAGCCTGGTCAGGTCAAGCAGAAGATCAGCGTGCCGGTGAAGTCGAACACGCGGGACAGCTACGACGTGCACTTCAACCTGACGCTGTCGGTGCCGAGTGAGGCACTGCTCGACAAGTCGTTCGGGCATGGCGATGTCATTGACGACGACCCGACGCCGACGCTGACCGTCGGGAACCTCACCACCGTCGAGAAGAACGGCGAAGTGGGCTTCCCGCTCAAGCTGTCCGCGCCGAGCGACCAGTACGTCAGCCTGCACGGGCTGCTGAAGGACGGCACCGCGGTGCTCACCCAGGACTACGCGAGCACGTACGACTGGGAGCCGGGGATGCGGGACATCGAGGGCTCGGTCCAGCCGGGGGAGACCACGGGTGAGCTGACGGTCAAGATCGTCGACGACAAGGTCAAGGAGCCGACCGAGACGTTCACGGCGGTCATGACCGAAGGGTCGGGCACCGATCTCAAGCTCCCGATCACGCTGACCGGGACGATCACCGACAACGACTGATCGATCAGTCCTTGAGACCCCAGTCCCGGGATTCGGACCCGGGCTGGGGTCTCCGGGATTGTGCGGGAACATGGGGAGCAGGCCGATGGTTGAACCCAGACAGCCTGCCTGAACCCTACCGAGGAGCCGACACGTGTCACTGCCACCGCTGGTCGAACCGGCCGCCGAGCTGACCATCGACGAGGTCCGCCGGTACTCGCGGCACCTGATCATTCCCGAGGTCGGGATGGCCGGCCAGAAGCGGCTGAAGAACGCCAAGGTCCTGGTCATCGGGGCCGGTGGCCTGGGCAGCCCGGCGCTGCTCTACCTGGCCGCGGCCGGCGTCGGCACGCTCGGGATCGTCGAGTTCGACACCGTCGACGAGTCGAACCTGCAGCGCCAGATCATCCACGGCCAGTCCGACGTCGGGAAGTCCAAGGCGCAGTCGGCCCGGGAGTCGATCCTGGAGACCAACCCGAACACCAACGTCGTGCTGCACGAGGTCCGCCTCGACAACGACAACGTCTTCGAGATCTTCGAGCAGTACGACCTGATCGTCGACGGTACCGACAACTTCGCCACCCGCTACCTGGTGAACGACGCGGCGGTGCTGCTCGGCAAGCCGTACGTCTGGGGATCGATCTTCCGCTTCGACGGCCAGGTCAGCGTGTTCTGGGCCGAGCACGGCCCCTGCTACCGCTGCCTCTACCCGGAGCCGCCGCCACCCGGCATGGTCCCGTCCTGCGCCGAGGGCGGCGTACTGGGTGTGCTCTGCGCGTCCGTGGGCGCGGCCCAGGTCACCGAGGCGATCAAGCTGCTGACCGGGATCGGCGACCCGTCGCTCGGCCGGCTGAACATCTACGAGGCTCTCGACCTGAACTGGCGCGCGCTGAAGGTCCGCAAGGACCCGAACTGCGCCATCTGCGGCGAGAACCCGACCGTCACCGAGCTGATCGACTACGAGAGCTTCTGCGGCGCGCTGACCGAGGAGGCGGCCGACGCGGCCGTCGGCTCGACCATCTCGGTGAAGCAGCTCAGCGAGTGGATCAAGCTCAAGGAGAACGGCGAGAAGGACTTCGAGCTGATCGACGTCCGCGAGCCGAACGAGTACGAGATCAACCGGATCCCGGGCTCGGTGCTGATCCCGAAGGCCGACTTCCAGACCGGTGTCGCCCTCGAGAAGCTGCCGCAGGACAAGCAGCTGGTCTTCCACTGCAAGTCCGGCGTCCGCTCGGCCGAGGTGCTCGCGATCGTGAAGGGCGCGGGCTTCAGCGACGCGGTGCACGTCGGCGGCGGCGTGGTCGCCTGGGTCGACCAGATCGACCCGAGCCAGCCGGCGTACTGACCTGAAGTGGGGCCGGAGCGACTCCGGCCCCACTGCTCAGAACGGCATCCGGCAACTGGCGACCGCTTCGACCGCGGCCGGATCGCCGGTGACGACCGGGTTGTCGTCGCGCCCCGACAGCGTCCGCATGTAGCCGATGGCGTCGACGGCGGCGTGGCCGACCGGCTCGCCCCTCCCCAGTCGGTAGGTCCCACCTCCCTGGCCGGTGAGCTCCACGTCGACGGCCGGCCGGTCGCCCCAGAACGGTCCGTCGATCACGTCGCGCATCACCTGCGCGACCATCTCCTCGGCGTACGGGCCCGCGTCGAACGGGCGGCCGAGCGCCTGGCAGACGTCGTCGCGATGCGTCCACAGGTCTCGCGAAAGCAGGATGTCCTGGATGTAGCCGAGATCCATCTTGAACTGCGGCCACTCCTCCGAGGCCATGCTGATCCGGCGGATCAGTGCTGGGTTCTTCAAGATCTTCTGGGTCGCCTTGGCCCAGACGTGGTCGAAAGTGCTGCGAAGTGGGTCCGGCGGCGTGCCGCGGTGTTCGTCGGCCTGCACCATCATGTGCGCATCGAACTTCGGGGTGTTCGGATAGACCCGCTTGGCTTTGCGGAAGCGCCGCGGGAACGACAGCGGCCGGATCACGTCCTCGGCCTGGCCGATCAGGTGGCCGGCAATGTCGGCGACGTCCCACTCGTCGCAGACGGTACGGCGCTGCCAGTCGGAACCGTCGATCGACGCCAGGAGGTCGTGCCAGGCCTTGAGCTCTGCGGCTCGGTGTTCCAGGCAGCGGTTCCGGTCGGCCCGGCCGATGTCTGTTGCCAGTACTGCGTTCATGTCTTCCCCCTGGCTGGTGCGTAGTGCTGGTAGAACATCTCGAGCACTGTCGGCAGCAGCCGGACGTAGCGGCCGTCCTCGAAGGCGACATCCGGCTCGTTGGCCAACTGCTGCGAGATCAGACCGGCGGTGAGCGAGGTGTAGAGGGCGATGCCCTCGTCGCTCGCGGCCTCCGGCCGTAGCTGTCCCCGGTCGACTCCCCGCTGCAGATGCCCGCGCAGTTCGTCGAGCGCCTCCTGGGCGGGCGCGAACGCCTCTGGGCTCGGCTGGAACCCCGGGATGGTTCGCCAGAACAGCAGCTGTGAATAGACGGGGTGCGCCATACACCAGCGGCTGAAGGCGCCGGCGGACTGCAGGTCGAGCTCACGGACGTCGTTCGTGGTCGCCTTCGCGAGCACCTCGCGGTAGAGATCGCGGTACAACTCGGCTCCGCGCTGGAAAAGCGCGTCGTAGATTGCCATCTTGGACGGGAAGTACTGGTAGAGCGACGGCGGTTGCATCCCCAGTTGCCGGGCCACAGCGGACAGACTGAGGGAGGCGACGCCTTCGGCCTCCATCAACTCGATCGCCGCGGTCAGGATCTCCTCGATCGTTTCCTGCCGGCGCCGGGTCCTGCGATCCAGTCCAGTGTCGCTCATGGTCTGAGGAAACCCGAAGACCATTAGGGAAGTCAATACCCCGTAGTTTTTCCGCGGAAGTGTCCCCAGCGGGACGTACTGTCGGAGCATGTGCCGAAACATCACTGTGCTCCGGGGACTGGAGCCCGCCGCGACCTCCGAGGAGATCTACGCGGCCGCGCTGCAATACGTTCGCAAGGTGACCGGCGTCGGTTCGCTGAGCGCCACCACGCGAGGGCCGATCGAGCGCGCGGCGACCGAGGTCGCCCGGATCACCGAAGAACTGCTCGCCGAGATGCCCGACCGCCGCGTCCCGCCGCAGACCGTGCCGCCGCTACGCAGGCCTGAGGTGCGTGCGCGCCTCGGTCTGGACTAGTTCGCCACCTGCGGCAGGAAGGCTGCGATCGCACTGACCGCCAGCGGCCCGAGGACGCTGAAGATCGTCAGCGGGTTGCGCAGGATCGAGATGTCCAGGTGCAGGAGGTGCTCGATCCGCTTGTGTTCCTCGAGCCACTCGGCGCTCGGTCGCGCGTCGGACGGCATCGGGCAGATCCGCTCGGCGAGTTGCTGAGCACGGTTCCGCCAGGCCACCGCCAGGGGTACGCCGATGACCGCGAGCCCGACGGCGAACGTGGCGCCGTACAGGAGCACGTTCGCCGGCGGGAACTCGCTCGCACGGTCGGGATGCGCCGCGATGAACGCACCGCGCAGCGCGCCGGCCGACGCGACGGCCGCGACCACGCCGATGGCGAACGCGCCGACGCAGACCAGCAGGAGCTGCCACAGGCGCTCGAGCCGACGGATCGCCGGTGGGAACAGCGCCGGGTTGTCAGTGTCGTCGTCGAGTGCGTCCGCGTAGTCGTTGACGTGCCGGCCGCCGGGCGGGCGGTCCTCATGGTTGGGTAGCTCGCGGCACTCGGTGTGTGCCAGCCAGACGATCGTCAGCCATGGCGCCGTGGCGATGAGACTGCCGACGAAGGCCACCTGCGTCCGGAAGTCCAGTTCCCGCACCGGCAGGTCCGGGAGCTGGCCGGACAACTTGAGGCGGTAGACGAAGGCGATGAGACAACCTGCGACCGCGCAGACCAGATAGCCGAGAATCCGCCGCCGCGGTGGGTAGAAACCCCATCGGTAGGGGTGCTGGAGGATCCGCGCCGCCTGAACGGTGAGCACGACGAACAAAGCCATCGCCGCGCCGGTCACCGCCAGCCAGACATTCCACGGAACGCCCCGCACGAAGGTGTTGCTGACCGCGGTCCCGTCCGACCCGGCAGCTCCGAGCAGGCCCGTGAACAAGAAGGCCAGCCCCAGCACGATCATGCTGAGTAACGGCGGTGGCAGCTTCTCCCAGAACCTGTCCTCCGCGAGCTCCCGTGGCAGTTCCCCCAGCACCCCGACCCCTCTTCGTCGCCGTTCTTCTCACCAGTGTCCCGAGCCCGCACCGATGCGGCTGCGCTGTCCGGCGCGGCGGGTAATGTCAGCTCGGGAAGCGTTTGCTTGTTTGACTGGAGGCCGGAATGCGATTCGCCGTCAAGACCAGGCCAGAACACACCACGTGGCAGCGGATGCGGGATGTGTGGGTCGCCGCTGACCAGCTGGAGATCTTCGAGTCCGCCTGGCACTGGGACCACTTCTATCCGCTCAGCGGTGACATGGCCGGACCGAACCTGGAGGCCTGGACGACGCTGGCCGCGCTGGCGCAGGCGACGTCGCGGATCCGGTTGGGATGCCAGGTGACCGGCATGATCTACCGCCATCCGGCAGTGCTCGCGAACATGGCCGCGACCACCGACATCATCTCCGGCGGCCGGCTGGAGCTCGGCGTCGGTGCGGGGTGGAACGAGATGGAGACCGCCGCCTACGGCATCGAGCTGTACCCGCTGAAGGAACGCTTCGACCGGTTCGACGAAGGTGTGCAGGCGATGATCGCGCTACTCACCGAGAAGTCGGCGAACTTCGACGGTCAGTACATCAAGCTCACCGACGCGTACTGCGAGCCGAAGGCCGTGCAGACGCCGCACCCGCCGATCACCATCGGCGGCAAGGGTCCCAAGCGCACGCTGCGGGCAGTGGCCCGGTGGGCCCAGCACTGGAACGTCATCGTCGCGAGTCCGGAGGAGTGGAAGCCGCTCAAGGACATCCTCGTGCAGCACTGCTCGGACATCGGCCGGGACGTCAACGAGATCACGTGCTCGGTGAACATCCGGATCGACCCGGATCAGCCGCTCGACGTCGCGGTCGCGGCAGCAGCGGCGTACGGGGAAGCAGGAGTTGACCTCGCGGTGATGAACCTGCCGCTCGACGCGCCGCCGTCGGTGCTCGAGCCGCTGGCGAAAGCGCTGGCCCCGCTGGCCTAAATTGGGGCCCGTGGACAGGGACGAGTACGTCGAGGCCGTGCTGCGGGCGGTGGAGTCGATCCCGCCCGGCAGCGTCGCGACGTACGGAGACATCGCCGAGTACGTCGGTCAGGGCGGGCCGCGGCAGGTGGGCGCGATCATGCGTGAGTACGGCGGCGCTGTGCCGTGGTGGCGGGTGATCCGGGCGTCCGGCGTACCGGCTGACGAGGTCGGTGACGAACAGCTGCACAACCTGCGGTCCGATGGTGTGCGGATCACCAACGGGCGGGTGAATCTGCGCGAGGTGCGGTGGGATCCTGAGCATCCCGTCGATTGATCAGGGTGCCGCAAGAAATTGTCGGAGGGGTCTGATGGGATAGGGCGATGGTCAGCAGACAGGGTTCCCGCTATCGGCTCGTTCGGGCCGAGGGGCGCGCGGCGCAAGCGCCGGTGCTGGATGCAGACCAGCAGGCCGTGGTGGATCATCCGGGTGGACCCTTGCTGGTGCTCGCCGGACCGGGCACCGGGAAGACGACCACCTTGGTGGAGGCCGTCGTCGATCGGGTGCGGAACCGCGGCCTGAGTCCGGACGAGGTGCTCGTGCTGACCTTCGGGCGGAAGGCGGCGACCGAGCTCCGGGATCGGATCACGGGACGGCTCGGGAAGACGACCCGCGTGATGCCGTCGATGACGTTCCATTCCTTCTGTTACGCGTTGCTGCGCCGGTTCACGCCGGCTGACGCCTTCGATGTGCCACTGCGGTTGCCGTCGGGTCCGGAGCAGTCGCTGCGGTTGAGCGAGGCGTTGTCCGGGAGTCGTGAGGTCGGCGCGGTGCACTGGCCGCGGAGTCTGCATCCGGCGTTGAAGACTCGCGGTTTCACCGACGAGGTGCAGGCCGTGATCGGCAAGGCGCGTCAGCTCGGCCTCGATCCTGAGGACCTGACCGAGATCGGGCGGGCGGCGGATCGCGCCGAATGGGTGGCGGTCGGTGATTTCTTCGAGGAATACCTGCAGGTTCTCGATGCCGAGCAGGTCCTCGACTACTCCGAGCTGATTCATCGCGCGGTGATCCTGGCGCAGCAGCCGTCGGTGCAGGACAAGCTGCGGGCGGAGTTCAAGGCCGTCTTCGTGGACGAGTACCAGGACACCGATCCCGGCCAGACCATGTTGCTGCAGGCGATCGCCGGTGATGGGCGTGACCTCGTCGTCGTCGGTGATCCGGACCAGTCGATCTATACGTTCCGCGGCGCCGACGTGCGCGGGTTGCTCCGGTTCACCGAGGAGTTCCCGACGGTGTCCGGCGAGCCGGCGGCGCAGATCGCGCTGGCGACCACCCGCCGGTTCGGTACGACGCTGCAGCGGGTGTCGCGCAACGTCGTGAACCGGCTCGGGGTGCCGGGGACGCTGGATCGCGACACGTTCGACCGGTTCCGCAATCCTGATGCTTCGTCGTGTGTTTACGGTGCCGGCAAGGTCGAGGCGAATCTGTACTCGACCAGCGGTGCGGAGCTGGAGCACATCGCTGACCTTCTGCGGCGAGCTCACGTGCAGGACGGCGTCGGGTGGCACGAGATGGCGGTGCTGGTCCGGTCGGGTAGCCGGTCGATCCCGCCGCTGCGACGGGCGCTGGCTGCCGCTGGGATTCCGGTCGATGTCGCTGGTGACGAGCTTCCGCTGTCGCGTGAGCCCGCCGTGCGGCCGATGCTGCTGGCGCTGCGGGCGGTTGCGGATCCGGCCACGCTGACGGTTGAAGTCGTGCGGGCGCTGGCGTTGTCGCCGTTGGGTGCAATGGACGCTGGGCAGCTGCGACGGTTGGCGCGCGTGCTGCGGAAGCGCGATCGCGAGGCTGCGGACGGGCAGCGGTTGCCGCGCTCGTCGGACGAGCTGCTGCGTGATGCGTTGCTGAACCCGCTGCTGCTGGACGAGCAGGCCTCTCCGGCCGAGGCGCGGTTCGCGGCGCTGGGGGAGAGGTTGCTCAAGGCAAGGAATATCGTGAACGCCGGCGCCGCGCCGGACGAGGTGATGTGGTCGCTGTGGTCGGAGTCGCCGTGGCTGCGGCGGTTGCGCGGTCAGGCCCACTCCGGTGGTGAGATCGCACGGGCGGCGAACCGGGATCTGGATTCGCTCTGTGCGTTGTTCGATGCCGCGGGGCGGGCCGAGGAGCAGATCGGGTTCAAGGGTGTCTCGGCGTTCCTGAGCGAGCTCGAGTCGCTCGACATCGCGGGCGACAACCGGTACGACGCGACGTATCGCGAGACCGGTGTGCAGTTGATGACCGCGCACCGCTCGAAGGGTCTGCAGTGGCGGCTGGTCGTCGTGGCGAGTGTGCAGGAGCAGCAGTGGCCGGACCTGCGGCGACGTGGTTCGTTGCTGGAGCCGGACCGGCTCGGGCGTGATGGTCTCGTGGACCCGCTTTCCGCCGGGGCGTTGCTGGCCGAGGAGCGGCGGTTGTTCTACGTCGCGATCACTCGGGCGCGCGAGCGGCTGATCGTGACCGCGGTCCAGGCGCCGGAGGCGGATGGGGACCAGCCGTCGAGGTTCCTGGCCGAGCTGGACATCCCGATCAAGTTGGTGGCCGGGCGGCCGCGCCGGCCGCTCTCGTTGCCGGGTCTGGTGGCCGATCTGCGGTGTGTACTGGCGGATCCGGCATCCTCACCTGCTTTGAAGCGGGTTGCCGCCGATCGCCTTGCGCAGTTGGCCGACGCAGTCGACGACCGCGAGCAGGCGCTGGTGCCGACGGCCAACCCGGAGCGCTGGTGGGGTGTGCGGGAGCGGACCAAGTCCGAGCGACCGATCGCGGATCCGGAGCTGCCGGTGCCGCTGTCAGGCAGCGCGTTGACGACGATCGTGGACTGCCCGCTGCGCTGGTTCCTGACCAGGCGCGCCGGCGGTGAAACGCCAAGCACGTCGGCCATCGGATTCGGCCAAGTGCTGCACACGCTGGCTGATGCCGTGGCCACCGGGACCCTGCCACCGTCGGTCGACGAGCTGAACGGCTGGCTCGACAAGGTCTGGACCCAACTCGACTTCGAGTCGGCCTGGATCTCCGACCGCGAACGCGTCGAGGCCGAACAGGCGCTGCGGCGGTTCGTCGCCTGGCACCAGGGCCGCCCCGAGCGCGAACTCGTCGGCACCGAGGTCGAGTTCGACGTACTGCTCCCGGACGCTGAACAACCCGCCGTCCGCGTCAAAGGTCGGATGGACCGCGTCGAGAAGGACGGCGAAGGCACCATCCGCGTCGTAGACCTCAAGACCGGCCGCAACCTCCCCACCAAGCCCGCCCTGGCCCGCCATGTCCAGCTAGCCATCTACCAACGAGCCATCGCCTCCCGCCAGGTCGCCGCCGCCGGCCCCGACGCCGTCGCTGGCGGCGCCGAGCTCGTCCAACTCCGCCACGACGACAGCGGCTTCCCCAAGGTCCAGCACCAGGCCCCCCTCGAACCCGACGAAGACGGCAAGACCTGGCTCGACGAAGCAGTGGAAGACGCCGAAACCATGGTTCGTTCTGAAGAGTTCACCGCCCAACGCAACGACGGCTGCACCCGCTGCGAAGCCAGAGCCCTCTGCCCCATCCAACCGGAAGGCAGGGAAATCGTCTGATGACTGCTGTGAAACTGCAGACGACGGCTGAACTCTGCGATCTGCTGGGGATTCCGTTCAGCGACCAGCAGTTGGCGGCGATCACCGCGCCGTTGGCGCCTGGGGTGATTGTGGCCGGCGCCGGGTCGGGGAAGACGACGGCGATGGCGGCTCGGGTGGTGTGGCTGATCTGCACGGGGCAGGTGAAGCCGGAGGAAGTGCTCGGGCTGACGTTCACGAAGAAGGCGGCCAACGAGCTGGATGTGCGGATCCGCGACGACCTGACGAAGGCAGGCGTGCTCGGGTCGACGCTGCCGCCGGACCAGCATCCAATCCTCGCCGCGCACCTGCGGAAGAACGTGCCGAACTGGGAGCCCGAGGAGCCGGGCGAACCAGTGGTCTCGACGTACCACGCGTTCGCGGGCACGTTGATCGCCGAGCACGGACTGCGGCTTGGGCTCGAGCCGGATGCCCGAGTGCTGGCTGACGCAACTCGGTTCCAGCTCGCAGGACGCGTCGTACGGCGGTCTGCCGGACCGATCCGGTTTGCGTCGCATCACGTGCCGACGCTGGTCAACAGCTTGCTCTCGCTCGACGGTGAGCTGGCGGACCACCTGCTGCGGGCGGACGCCGTACGGGACCATGACGAGGCTGTTCGGCAGGAGGTGGCCGCGGCGCGGAAGCAGACCGTCGAGGTGCGCAAGCTGGCCGAGACTGCGTTGAAGCGTGGCGAGATCCTCCAGTTGGTCGAGGAATACCAGGCCTACAAGGGCGAGCGCGGTGTCGTCGACTTCGCCGACCAGATGGCGCTCGGGGCGCGGCTGGCCGAGGAGTGTCCGGAGGTCCCGGTTGCTGAGCGCGCGCGGTACAAGGTCGTGCTGCTCGACGAGTACCAGGACACCTCGGTGTCGCAGCGCCGCATGCTGACCGCCCTCTTTGCCGGTCCCGACGGCCGCGGTCATCCAGTCACCGCGGTCGGTGACCCGTGTCAGGCGATCTACGGCTGGCGTGGTGCCTCGGTCGCCAACCTGGACGAGTTCCCGGAACACTTCCCGAACCGCGACGGCAGCCCAGCCCAGCGGTATGTGCTGAGCGTCAACCGCCGGTGTGGCAGTCGCATCCTCGCCGCGGCCAACCAGCACGCCGCCGAACTCTACGAGCAGCACCCCGGCGTGATCCCGCTCGAAGCCCCGGCCGATGCGCCGGAGGGCGCGATCACCGTCGGCCTGTTCGAGACGCGCTCGCAGGAGATCGAGTGGGTCGCCGACGCGATCGTCGCCGCGCACAAGTCGCCGAACCGGCGCTGGAAAGACATCGGCATCCTGATGCGGACCAATGTCGACCTGAGCGCGGTCCACGAGGCTTTGATCTCGCGCAAGGTTCCGGTCGAGGTGGTCGGTCTCGGCGGGTTGCTCGCGCTGCCCGAGGTCGTCGACGTGGTCGCCACTCTGCAAGCCGTCAACGACCTCACGGCGAACGCCGCCATGCTCCGCATCCTCACCGGACCGCGGTACCGGATCGGCCACCGCGACCTTGCCCTGCTGGCGAATCGCTCCCGCTCACTCGCCGACACCGGCGCCCGCCCGGCCGCCGACGACCTCGTCGCCGCTCTCGACGCGGCGGTCGCCGGGATGGACTCGACCGAGGTCATCTCGCTGGCCGAGGCCGTCGACGACCCAGGCTCGGAGGCCTGGGGATATTCGCCCGAGGCGCTGACCCGGTTCAAAGAGTTGTCCGCCGAGCTGCGTGAGCTGCGCGCGCACGCGGGGGAGCCGCTGCTCGACCTGGTCCGCCGAGTGATCTCCACCATCGGCCTGGACGTCGAGCTCACGGCAACTCCCGACCACCTCAACTCCGGTCGCCGCGACCACCTGGCCGCGTTCCTCGATGCCGTCGGCAACTTTGTCTCGACCGAGTCGGACGGTTCACTCGACGGTCTGCTCGCTTACCTCGCGGCGGAGGAGGAGTATGCCGCCGGCCTGGACCTCGCCGTACCGAGTGAGGCAGATTCGGTGAAGCTGCTCACCACACACCGGTCCAAGGGACTGGAGTGGCCGATCGTCTTCGTGCCGACGCTGGTGCAGAAGGTGTTCCCGTCCGACCGCGGCCGCGACAAGTGGACGACCAACGCGAAGGTGCTGCCGTGGCCGCTGCGCGGTGACGCCGCCACGCTGCCCGACTTCCACGACCTGTCGAACGCCGGGCTCAAGGCGTTCTCCGACGAGTGCAAGGAGGTGAACTCCCTCGAGGAGCGCCGCCTCGGGTACGTCGCCTTCACCCGCGCGAAGGAGATCCTGGTCGCCACCGGGCACTGGTGGGGTCCGACGCAGAAGCGCCCGCGCGGCCCGTCGTCGTACCTGGAAACGCTGAAGAAGCACGCCGGCGAGCGCGTGATCTCCTGGGCCGAGCAACCTGACCTGGACGCGGAGAACCCGGAGCTCGCCGAGGCGACCACGGCACCCTGGCCGGCGCCGTACGACGAAGCGGCGTACCGGCTCCGCCTCGAGGGCGCCGGCCTGGTGCAGCAGTCGCGCGCCGAAGGACCCTCGACCGAGGCCGAGGACTCGCTGCTACTCGACGAGCAGGCGCTGGTCGCCCGCTGGGACTCCGAGCTCGAGCGATTGTTGTCCGAGGCAAGGGAAAGCCGAAGCCGCAAGGCGTACGACGTGACGCTGCCGACCGCGCTGTCCGCCACCCAGGTGATGCGCCTGGCCAAGGACCCCGACGGCCTCGCCTCCGAGCTCGCCCGCCCGATGCCCCGCAAACCCAACCGCGCCGCCCGCTTCGGTACCCGCTTCCACGCCTGGGTCGAGTCCTACTTCGGTCAGCAACTCCTGATCGACCCCGACGACCTCCCCGGCGCGGCCGACGAGGACATCGTCGACGACACCGACCTCACCGACCTGATGGAAGCCTTCCGCACCGGCCCCTACGGCGAAACCTCCCCCTACGAGATCGAAGCCCCCTTCGCCCTGGCCCTCGGCGGTCGCACCATCCGCGGCCGCATCGACGCCGTCTACCAGGTAGTCCGCCCCGACGGCTCCCGCGGCTACGACGTAGTCGACTGGAAAACCAGCCGCTCCGAAACCGCCGACCCCCTCCAGCTAGCCATCTACCGAGTCGCCTGGGCCGAACTCATGAACATCCCGCTGGAAGCAGTAGGCGCCGCCTTCTACTACGTCCGCACCGCCGACGTCATCCGCCCGGAAAGCCTCCCCGGCAAACAACAACTCATCGAACTACTGAACGGCTAGAGCTCAAGAAGCTCTTCCGGCACGATGCGCACTGAGAACGGGCGCTGGGCAAGGAAAACCTCGTCGCTCTTGAACGTTCGCTCAACGTATCGGCCGTCCTCCAGTTCCAACACCGTGAGCACTGCGTCCTCGGGCTCGAAGATCCAATAGGCGTCGACTCCGGTGGCCTCGTAGACACGCCGTTTCCGGAGTAGATCCTGTGCGCGCGTCGACGGCGACAAGATCTCAACGGCCAGCGCCGGCGGGCGCTGCAGGCCGCGATGTCCCAGGTCTTCTCGGCGGCAGACCAGGACGTCGGGCTGCAATGACGTCCGATCGTCTGGGCGGTAGTCGAACGGAGCGAAGAAGACTGGCAGGTCCGGTTCACGCGCGGCCCGGAGCAGCGTGTAGAGATTGCCGGCGGCGATCTGATGATCGGTCAACGGTGACGGGTTCACTAGCACCCGTCCGTCCAGCAGTTCGCGCCACTCCCCGTTGTCGGGCAGCGCGTCAAACTCAGCCAGCGTGAGCCTCGGCTCGATGGTCTCCACGGACACAATGGTGCCTCCTTCTCGGTCACAGAACCAGAATGTTGGATCCGGACGGGTGCTCAGTACCATTTCGGCGATCTGCCCTGGAATGCCCCGAGATGCCCCGTCAACTGGAGCCGGGCATGCCCCCGCGACGGTCAGCACGCGGCTCTCCGGCTCGAAGGTCCGATCAGGCTCTGCCCTTGGAAACCCCTGGAAACCCCGAATTCGCGCTAGGGCGCGTGGGGTGGGAAGAGGCAGCTGGTGAGGAGGGTGACCAGTGAGCAGACGGACTGGCGTTTGACCGGCACGTAGTTCGACGGGACGCCGCCGGAGGTGGCGAGGGTTCGGTAGGTGGCGACGGCGTCGGTTGGGGTGCGGGTGAGGGCTGGGTCGGTTGCGGCGTTGACGGTGTAGAGGCCGAAGCGGGGGCGGTAGCTGCCCCATTCGTAGTTGTCGGTGATGCTCCAGTAGTTGTAGCCGATCACGCTCATGCCGTCGGCGCGGGCGCGCTGGAGCCAGTAGACGTGATCGCGTAGGTGCTGGGAGCGGGTGTAGCCGTCGGTGCGGGGTGTGCCGTTGTCGGTCGACATGCCGTTCTCGACGATGTACAGCGGCAGTCCGGGCTTGCGGTCGTGGTAGAAGCGCAGGGCGTGGTAGATCCCGTCGGGCTGCGGATCCACCTTCCAGAACTCGCCTTTGGCGGCGTTGATCACCGACCAGTTGTCGAGGCTCAGGCCGTAGTAGTAGTCGAGGCCGATGTAGTCCAGCTTGTCGGCGATCCGGTTCCAGAACGTCAGATCGACCAGGGCCTCGCCGGCCGGGATGAACGCGACGTTGCTGGACACCGGAGCGCCCGGATCCAGTTGGTGGATGACGTCGTACACGCTGCGGTGGGCAGCGACGAGCCGGTCGAACATGAGTGGGACCAGCAACGGGTTCACGCCGCCGTTGGTGACTTCCTGTTGCACGTACGCCGTGGGCTCGTTGAAGGTGATCCAGTACGCGTCCTGACCGTGCAGCCGCTGAACGACATGCCGGGCATAGGTCAGCCACGCGTCCACCACACCGGCGCCGGACCAGCCACCGCGATCCGCGATCCAGCCCGGGTACACCCAATGGTCGAGGGTGATCATCGGCCGCATCCCCGCCGCCCGGATCCGCCGTACGACGTCCACGTAGTAGGCCAGTTCGGTCTCGTCCCAGCTGCCGGGGCTCGGCTGGACGCGTGCCCACTCGATGCCGAAGCGGAAGACCTTCAAGCCCATCCCGGCGGCGAGCGCGATGTCCTGCGGATAGCGGTGCCGGAAGTCGACGCCGTTGCGGTACGGCTCCTTCGTTGCGGCGTACCGCTTCCAGTTGCTGTCCGGGCCCGCGCCCTCGGACTGGAAGCCGGAGCTCGCCACGCCCCACAGGAACGAGTCCGGCAGCGGTGGCACGCCAGGAGCCGCCTCAGCAGCGGCAGGTACGGACAGCAGACAGGCAATCAGGCCGAGTGCGGTGAGAACCCGAGCGATCACGACAGTGCTCCCCTCAGTCCCCCATAAAACTGACAGAAGCTCAGTTATCCCGCAATCTCACGCGAGTCGCTGTCCTCTTGCGGACACCTTCGGCTGAGTGGCCGGGGACTATGTCGTCAAGCCGACGACCGCGGTGGAGGCGAGCGGGACCTCGGCCGGGCAGGGATCCACGGACGGGTTCGAGTGGAACTGAGCGCAGGACACGCCGGCTGGTGACCCGTCCTTGAGGTGGATCCGGTGGGTAATCCGCGCGGCGGATGTGAGCCGACCAACCGGTTGTTTACGTTGTGAGCATGTTGATCGCCGAGGACCTGTTGCTGCTCATGTACGACGACGAGACGGGCAAGCCGATCGTCGGGTCACCGAAGCTGGACTACGCGCTCGGTGGTGCGCTGCTGATCGAGCTGACGACGCTCGGGAAGGTGGACATCACTGCCGGCGGCGACGGCGAGCGGCCGGGCCGGCTGAAGGTGCTGGACCCGTCGTCGACCGGGGACCCGATCCTGGACGACCGGCTCGCCTATGTGGTCGGCAAGGCGGGGAAGAAGCCGAAGGACATCCTGAGCGGGCTGTCGAAGAAGGTGCGCGACCAGTTGCTGGCCCGGCTGGCCGAGCGCGGCGTTCTGGAGGCAAGCGAGGGCAAGGTCCTTGGGCTGTTCCCGGTCACCCGCTGGCCGGCCAAGGACGCGCAGCACGAGGGTGAGGTGCGGGCCGCGCTGGAGAGCGTGCTGAAGGTCGGTACGACGCCGGACCAGCGCACCGGCGCCCTGATCGCGCTGCTGAGCGCGCTGGACGTCGTACCGAAGGTGATCACGGATGCGGTCGACAAGCGGCAGCTGCGGGCGCGCGCCAAGGTCATCGCCGACTCCGACTGGGCTGCGGCCGCTGTGAAGAAGGCCGTTGCCGAGATGCAGGCGGCGATCACTGCGGCGATCGTGGTGTCGGCGACCGCTGGTGGCGCCAGCAGCTAGTGCAGCCGGGCCTTGATCTCCGGCTTCAGGACCTTGCCGACCTTCGAACGCGGCAGGTCCGTCCAGACCAGCACCTCCTTGGGCGCCTTCACGCTGCCGATCCGGCTCTTCGCGAACGCGATCAGCTCGGCCGGATCGGCGGCGGCGCCCGCCTGGAGCTGGACGACGGCCACGACCCGTTCGCCCCACTTCTCGTCGGGGCGGCCGATCACCGCGCAGTCCTGGACCGCCTCGTGCGCCATCAGCGCCTGCTCGACCTCGGTCGAGTACACGTTGAAGCCGCCGGTGATGATCATGTCCTTGGCCCGGTCGACGATGTACAGGTAGTTGTCCTCGTCGAGGTAGCCGATGTCGCCCGTGTGATGCCACCCGTACGCCGATGCTGTCGCCGTCGCTTCGGCATCGCGGTAGTACCCGCGCATCACCAGCGAACCGCGGACGACGATCTCCCCGCGTTCACCAGGCCCGAGCAACGTGCCGTCCGGCGCCATGATCGCTGTGGTGACCAACGCGGACGGCCGACCGGCCGACGCCAGCCGCTCGCGCGCGATGTTGCCGGAGGCATCGAAATGATCGGCCGGCGGCAGGATCGAGATCATCATCGGTGCTTCGGTCTGGCCGAACAGTTGGGCCATCACCGGACCGATCCGCCGCAGCGCCTCTTCGAGACGAGCCACCGACATCGGAGCGGCGCCGTACCAGAAGCACTGCAGTGAGGAGAGGTCCGTGCGGTCCAGCTCCGGGGCTGCGAGCACCATGTAGATCAGCGTGGGCGGCAGGAAGGTGTGCGTCACGCGGTGCTGAGGGATGAGCTCTAAGAACGTGTGCACGTCCGGAGTGCGCATGATGACGATCTCGCCGCCGGACGCGAGCACTGGGAAGCAGAGCACGCCTGCGGCGTGAGTGAGCGGTGCCAGCGCCAGGTAGACCGGACGCACGCCGAACGGGTAGCCGATCAGCGTGAGAGCCGTCATGGTCTCGAGGTTGGTCGTGGTCAGCATGACGCCCTTGGGTGCACCGGTGGTGCCGCCGGTGCCGACGATCATCGCCAGGCCTTCGGGCTCGAGCAGATCGGGAGCCGGCTGGGACGCGCCCCCGCAGAACGCGTCCCAGCCGATGGTCCGGTCACCGGGGGGCTCGGTGACCGGTTCCGGACCGACATCCAGGCACACGAAGGTGTGGACCTTCGGCAGCGCATCCCGGATCCGGTCCACCAGTGGCGCGAACGCCGGCTGGTAGATCAGTACTTCACAGTCGAACCGGTCGAGCAGCTCCCGGTTCTCGGCGGCCTCGTTGCGCGGATTGATCGGGCACCAGACCGCGCCGGCCCGGCTGATCCCGAAGACGCAACTGAACGCCAGGGGATCGTTGGCGGACAGAATCGCCACCTTGCCGCCGGGCCGGACGCCGGCCGCAGCCAGTCCCGCAGCGATCCGGTACGACAGCTCCTGGACAACGGCATACGTCAGCGTCTCGCCGTCGGTGGTCAGGCAGGGCCTGTCCGGTCCGAGTGAGGCGCCTTTGTCCAGGTAGTCGACCAGTCGCATCAGCTGGCTCCGATCAGTGCACCACGGTGAGCTGCGGCTCGGCGACCAGCCCGAAGCTGCGCAGTACGCCGAGCAGTTCGCGGTGACCGAAGGCTTGGCAGCCACTGGCGAACCCGACTCGCTTCGGAGGTGTCTGCAGCAGTGAGTACGCCGCATAGGCCTGCAGGAGACCGGTCTGCTGGTAGTTGCTGTTGCCGTGGATCACACAGTGCGCCCGGCCGAGCGGACCGGAGGCGTGCACGGAGTCGAGGGACTTGTTGACACGCGGGTTCTCCCGCGGCGGCATCTGGTCCATCACCTGACGTGCGGTCGCGGTGAGCGCTTCGTTGCGGTCGTCCGGAGACATGTCCTTCGTGGCCTCCAGTGCGGCCGCCACGATCTGCGGTACGCCGTTCATCAGCGCAGCGTTGAAGACACCGCCCTGCGCCTTGCAGTTGGCGACTCGCGGATCACGCTTGAACCACACCGGGTGCGACGTACCGCCCCAGGGCAGCGACAGCGCCAGCTCGTGCTGCCCCGGTACGACGAGTGGAACGAGCCCCTGCTCGGGGAACTCGACGTACGCGTTCTGTTCGAGGAAGTGCGCCTTCGACGTCGCAGCGTTCACCAGAATCGTGCGGGTCGAGGCGATGGTCGGGCTGCCGCCCCAGAACACCGCGATGTCCAGAGTGTCGAGCCCCGGCTGCTCCAGGCAGAGCTGCGCGGCGATCTCGCCGGTGGTGTACATCTGAGCGATACCAGGGGCGAGTAGTAGACCCGCTTCGGCGAAGCGAGC
This sequence comes from Kribbella sp. NPDC005582, assembly GCF_040605415.1. NCBI lineage: Bacteria > Bacillati > Actinomycetota > Actinomycetes > Propionibacteriales > Kribbellaceae > Kribbella > Kribbella sp. NPDC005582. Next base: position 336,614 of record NZ_JBEXCU010000001.1, on the reverse strand, counting down.
GCCGTACACCTCGTCGCAGGTGATCAGCCAGTCCTGCTCACCTGTTGTGTCGGTGTAGTGCGCACCTGCCGCGAGAGCTGCCTCCACGGCCGCAGGACCGAGCTCACTGAACGGTCCGACCGTGTTGAGCACCACCGATGCGCCCTTGAAGAGGTCGGTGAGCGCCTCCACGTCATGGTCGACAGTGGCGATCTCGTAGTCGGCTGTCTCGATGCCGGCCACGTTCGACGTCATCGACGACTTGAGCTTGTCTTCGCTGCGGCCTGCCGCCACGAACGGGACGTGGTACTGACGGAGGTACTCACAGACCAGACGCCCGGTGTAGCCGGAGGCGCCGTACACGACTACAGGCTTGGTGGCCATCACATCCCCATTCCGCCGTCGACCGGCAGACCGACGCCGGTGATGAAGCGGGCTTCGTTGGAGGCCAGGAAGACGACCGCGTCGGCCATGTCGGTGACCTCGCCGAGCCGTCCGGCGGGAGTCAGTCCGATGACCGCACCGACCGCCTCCTCCGGGGACCCGAACAGGCCGAGCTCGGCGACGTCGTTGGCCAGGCCTGCGCCCATCGCCGTCGGAACCAGTCCGGGGTAGATGCAGTTGACGCGTACGCCGTACCCGAGCTTGCCGGACTCCATCGCGGCGACCCGGGTGAGCCGGTCGACCGCGGACTTGGTCGCCGAGTAGACCGCGATGCCGGGGAAGGCGATGGTCGCGGCGACCGATGAGATGTTGATGATCGCGCCGCCCTGGCCGGCCAGGCCGTCCGGACGCATCGTGCGCAGCCCGTACTTGATCCCCAGCGTGGTCCCGAGGATGTTCACGTCGAGCATCTTGCGGATCTGGTCCGCCGTGACCTCGGTGAGCAGGCTGGTGATCTCGATGCCGGCGTTGTTGACCAGGATGTCGAGCCCGCCGAGGATGTCGGTCGCCGCGACGACCGCGTTCTCCCAGCTGCCCTCGTCGGTGACGTCATGGGCGACGAACCCGTTGCCGGCGCCGTACTCGCTGTCGAGCGCGTCGGCGACCGCGGCCCCGGCGTCCTTCTGCAGGTCGGCGACGACGACCTTCGCGCCCGCCGCGGCCAGTGCTTTGGCCATGCCTTCGCCCAGTCCCTGGGCTCCGCCGGTGACGAGTGCCTTCCGGCCGGAGAGATCGAGTCCGCCCATCGATGGTTCCTTTGCTCGAGTGGCTGCAGGGGGTGAATGAGGCACCACTCTGGACCTCCCTTTGACAGTCGTCAAGACTTTGCTTGACACTTGTCAAGAAGTCTCCCCACCGCAGGGCGCGCCTGACCTGCGGCGGGTAGGCTGACCGGCATCCCCACGGCCCGGCGAAAGGAGCGACGATGAGTTCGGCAGGCGTCATGCCCCAGGACCAGCCCGCCCGGATCTCCGGGATCGACAAGATCGAGCGCCGCCGGATCGCGCTGGCCGAGTCGGCACTGAAGACGCTGGGCGAGCTCGGCTACGCCCGCACCAGCCTGCGCGAGATCGCGAACAACTCCGAGTTCACGCACGGCGTGGTGCACTACTACTTCCGCGACAAGATCGACCTGATCAGCTACTGCGTGCGCTACTACAAGACCAAATGCGCCCAGCGGTACGACGAGGTCGTGGAGACCGCCACCACCGCCGACGAGCTCGGTGCGGGCTTCCTGGCGAAGATGACGCAGACCCTTGTCGACGAGACCCCGATGCACCGCCTCTGGTACGACCTGCGTGCCCAGAGCATGTTCGAGGACCAGCTCCGCGCCGACGTGGTCGCGATCGACCAGCTGCTCGAGGCGATGATCTGGCGCATCCTCGGCCGGTACGCCGAGCTGGTCGGCGGTGAGCCCGCGGTCGACGCATCGACGGCGTACGCGCTGGTGGACGGGCTCTTCGAGCAGGCTGTGGTCAACTACGCCGACGACCCCGCCGGGTCGTCCGAGCGCCTGGTTCAACGCGTCAGCTCGGTCTTGCCGAAGCTCATCACGACCTGAGTGCGCTCTAGGCTTCCTGCCGTGACGGTGGTGAAGCGGGTGCGGTCGGAGCCGGGCGGACTGGTCGATCTGGAGTTCACTGCGGACGGCTGGACCGCACGGCCGATCCTCGGGTCCAGGCTGGACCCCTCGCTGTGGTGCGTCATCGGGATGGCCGATGCGCTGTTGCTGGCCTATTTTGCCGAGCTCTCCGGCCTGCATGGCCTGCGGACCACCTTGCTGGTGGTCGCTGCGGTGAGTCTGGCTGCCGCCGTACTGCTGGTGGCGCTGGACTGGGTCGGCAACCTGCTGGGCGTGGCGTGGATGACGACGCGCGCGGTGGCCCGGCGGCGGCTCCGAGCAGAGGCCAAGGGCATCACCAACGACCTGATGGAGATCGTCCAGCGCCCGGAGTTCGTTCCGGCGAGCCGGGTCCAGCGGGCCCGGGTGATCCGGGAGCTGCGCGGAACCGCCGTCGAGTTGGTGCTCGACGACGGTTCCGTCAGACGCTACCTACGGACGCGGGCCGGGCTGGTCGAGCCCTTCCAGCGCCTGCTGGGGGAGCGGCTGGTTCACTCCGCCTGACAGTTGGTCTTGCACAGCTTGTCGGTCACGGTCAGGTGCACACCGGGCTCTTCGGTGTCCGCCTCGGCGGCGTAGCTCACCAGCCAGTCGCCCGCGGTCATCTCGGACTCAGCCTTGCCCTTCTGCGCACCGAACCAGGAGGTGATCTCCTGCGGCTGGCTGATGTGGGCGATCTCGAGCACCTTCGGCAGCACCTTGGCGATCGCGTCGGAGGCCGTGTCGGCCGGTCCGGCCGCGTTCACCGACACGACCGGCGGCCGCGCCTGGTCGCCGTTCAGGATCGAGACCGAGGCGGCGCCCGACGTACAGATGGCGTAGGCCTCGTCGGTACCGCACTTGAAGCCCGCTGCGGTCAGTCCGCTGACCACTGCCGACGCCTTGACCGGCGTCAGCGTCTCCGGCGCCGTGGTGGGCACCGATGACGGCGCACCGGACGTCTGGGTGGCGGCCGGCGGGTTGTCCGGGCTCTTGGCGGGCTCTTCGTTCGAGGAGCAGGCGGTCAGCAGCAGGAGAGCGGCGACGGTGGTGACGGCGCTCCCGATGCGGCTCAGACCGGCACCTCGATCGCAGCATCGAGGGCGATCGTGATCATCTCGGAGAACGTCGTCTGCCGCTCCTCGGCCGAGGTGACCTCCTTGGTGATCAGGTGGTCCGACACCGTCATGATGCCGAGCGCCCGGCGGCCGAACTTGGCGGCCAGCGTGTACAGCGCCGCGGCCTCCATCTCGATGCCCAGTACGCCGTACTCCGCGGTCCGCGAGACCAGGTCCGGACGGTCGTTGTAGAACAGGTCGCCGGAGAACACCTGGCCGACGTGCACGTTCAGCCCGGCCGCCTCGGCGGCGTCCACCGCGGCGCGCAGCAGCTTGTAGTCGGCGGTCGGCGCGTAGTCGATGCCGTGGAAGCGCAGCCGGTTCATCTGCGAGTCGGTGCTCGCGGACATCGCCACGATCACGTCCCGGACCCGGACGTCCTCGGTCAGCGCGCCACACGTCCCGACCCGGATCAGCGTCTGTACGTCGTACTCCGCGAACAGCTCGTTGGCGTAGATGGAGGCGGAGGCCTGGCCCATTCCGGAGCCCTGGACGGAGATCCGCTCACCCTTGTAGGTGCCGGTGAACCCGAACATGTTCCGGATCTCGGTGTAGCAGATCACGTCGGACAGGTAGGTCTCCGCGATCCACTTGGCCCGCAGCGGATCACCGGGGAACAGCACCCGCGGTGCGATCTGCCCCTTCTCGGCGGCGATGTGAATACTCATGCCGGGATGCTCTCACGCGGCCGGGATATGTTGAGCTACGTGGCCTATTCGATCGCTCCTGGTTCGCTGACCCTGTCCCGCTCCGTTCTGGATCGCGCCGCCGACCGGCGCCGCGACGACGCCTGGCTCGAGAAGGCCTGGGCGGCCCCGGACACGCAGGTGGTGCTGGTGGCCGGTGACAGGCTCCAGGTGACCGCCGACCGGTCCGCATTGCACCTGATCACGCCGTCCGAGGCGCCGGAAGGCGTCCGGATCTTCCTGGGCATCGACCGCGAGTCAGGTGCCGGTCAGACCGCCGACGGGCGGGCGGTATTCGCCGTACTGGTCGCGGACGAGGCCGACGAGTCGTATGCCGGGCTGCGGGAGATGGGTGTGGTGCTGGACGACCGTGAGGCCGGCATCGCGGTCCACGTGGTCGGACTGGTCAACTGGCACGCGGTGAACAGCCACTGTGCCAACTGCGGTGAGCACACCGTGGTCGTGGAGGCCGGGCACGTCCGGGACTGCCCTGGCTGTGGCATGCGCCACTTCCCGCGCAGCGATCCGGCGATCATCGTGCTGGTCACCGACGACCAGGACCGGGCGCTGCTCGGGCGCAACGGGGCCTGGCCCGAGGGCCGGTACTCCACACTGGCCGGGTTCGTGGAGCCGGGCGAGTCGCTGGAGAACGCCGTACGGCGTGAGGTGCTGGAGGAGTCCGGTGTGATCGTCGGACCCGAGGTCGAGTACGCCGGCAGCCAGCCGTGGCCGCTGCCGTCGAGCCTGATGCTCGGCTTCTACGCCAAGGCGACCGGTACCGACATCGAGGTGGACGGCGACGAGATCTCCGACGCCCGCTGGTTCACCCGGGAGGACCTCCGTGCGCTGGTCGAAGCCGGCACGATGGCCCTCCCGGGCAACATCTCGATCTCCCGCCGCCTGATCGAAGGCTGGTACGGCAAGGAGCTCACCGGGAGCTGGTGAACCTGTTACCGGCCGACGTTGGAGACAGCGGCGGCGATGCGGATCAGGACTCCTTCCCAGTACTCGACCTGGCCGGCGGCCTCGAGCTGCCGGAGCTTTCGGTCCACTGCGACCACGTAGGCGCCGTGGCTGGGCCACTGGGCCTTGGCGTCCGGCAGTACGTCGGCCAGCGTGCAGCCGTACTCCAGGAACCGGTTGAGCACGTGGCTGTTGATATTGCCGGTCCAGACGTTGGTCCGGAGGTCCGACGTGGGGCAGGGGTCGACCGGAGGCCGGTACGACGCCAGATTGGTCGGAATGGTCCAGCCGTCCAGGCGCAGCAGTGAGTAGTACGTGCCGTCCGGTCCTTCCGTCAGCCGGTTGAGACCGTGATCGCGGAGGATGGTCGACGTACCGCCGAGGCCGTCCAGGACGAACAGCCGGCCGCCGGAGACGCCGTACAGGTAGCCGTCGCGCCAGGACAGCGCACCGTCGTGTCCGGTGATGCGTCCGGAGAAGACGGTGTACGTGCGCAGGATTGCGCCGGTGGTCTTGCTGGCCACGAACACGTTGCCGTCTGCCAGCCCCCAGATGTTGCCGTCCGGTCCGATGGTCAGCTCGTTGATGCTGGCTGCGCCCGGCACCGGTACGACGTCTGCTGTCACAGCGCCGGTCGCGGGGTCCACCTTGACCAGGTGTGCCTCGGTGGCTCGGGGCTCGGTGCCCTGGCCGCCTTCGATCGCCGAACCGGCCCAGACACTGCTACCGATCGGGAGCAGGCTGGCGATCGACTGGTCGGTCACCAGGTTCCGGTAGACCTTGTACGTGTTGGTGGGTACGTCGTACACGGTGATCGCGCCGCCGTATTCGCCGTAGCCGGGCGTAGTGCCGACGTACACGCTGTCGCCCGCCGGTACGACGGCGAACGGACGGTTCTGGTGGTCACTGTCGACCAGACTGAACAGCACCTTCGGATTGGTCGTGCTCTCCGGCAGTGCGGTGTCCCAGAGCTGTAGTCGGCCGTAGGGATAGATGCCGACCCACATCTTGCTGCCGGCGCCCCACGACCAGCCCTCGACCTGGCCTTGGCGCGCAGTGACGGTGGCCTTGCCTGTCGCCGGGTCGTAGTACGACGTGGAGCCGTTGAGGTAGGCGTTGACGTAGACGCGGCCAGTAGCGGGGTCAGCGATCGTGTGCTGGAGTGCGACCGGCACGTACTGGAACGGTGAGCTCCACTGCGCGAGCGTGCGGGCGATCGGGTCGTAGCGGAACGTTCCGCCGGAGTAGTTGCCGGTGAGGCCGTAGAGAATCTGCTGGCCGTTCTCAGTCACCCAGCCGTAGCCGATCGCCGCACCACGAGTCATCCGGATCGGGGGCGTGGTCACTGTGCCGACGGTGTTGGCGTCGAGGTCGTAGCGCATGAGATTGAGCGTGGTCGCAGTCGTGAAGTAGACACCGCCCGGACCGGCGCCGGAGACGCCTCGAGCCGCGAGCGGGTACGTCAGAACCAGAGTCCCGGTTGCGGTGTCGGTGAACTTGACCTGCTCGAAGGTGACCGCGTCAACGACGGCCAGCTTGCCACTGGCGTTCGCGAACACCCGTCCGCCCGCGTAGTCGAGGTCGATGATGTCTGTCGCGATCAGACTCGCCGGAGTCACGTTCTGCACCGCGCCGGTGGCCAGGTCGATGCGGAGCAGCTTGCCGACCGGAGTGGAGATGCCGACGAACAGTGCGTTGTGATCGGGGTCGTAGACAGTCGACCGCGCGTACTGCTCCACCGGATCGAGTGAGCCGTAGTCGGTGACCTGTGCGGTGCCGGCGTCGTACTTGAAGGCGTGGGCGTTCGGATACGTGCCGCCGTAGACGTTGCCGTTGCCGTCAGCGGTGAGGCCGTAGATGAACGACTCACCGATGATCGGGCGTCCAAGGTCGGTGACCGCGGCAGTCACCGGGTCGTAGCGATAGAGGTGCGCGTTCGGGTAGGTCCCGACGTACAGCTTGCCGTCGCTGGCGACGACGATTCCCCAAGCACCGGCCGCGCCCGGTAGCGGCACGACGTGCAGGAGTTGGCGGCTGTGCAGGTCGACGACGTTCAGATTGGCGTTCTCACCGGCCGGTACGGCGTACACGACATCGCGGCCGTCGGAGGTGTGGCCGACGGTCCCTTCCATCACGGTGAGCGAACTGATCGGTGCCCCGAGATCGGTGATCGGATCCGGGGCGAGCGTGCGGCCGATGACATCGGGACGTTCCGGTCCGACTTCGGAGGGGAACGGATCCGGTCTCCCGGCGGGCGGGGCGGCGGTGGCCGTGGTGAACAAACCACTGATTACGGCCAGGACCGCTAAGAACAGGACAGGTCGGAAGAGACGACGCGGAATCATGGCGGATCTCCCTGCGGCGTAGTTCCTTCGAAGGTAAAACGGCCATGACCGTAAGTCCATGGCTCGCCGACCTCCGGCCCGCAGGGCCGGTGAAACGCGACGCGGCGCCTACCCGGGAAGGGCAGGCGCCGCGATTACGGGCTGGGGCAGATCAGGCGATGAGCTTCTCCGCGACCTGGGCCACCGAGGGGTTGGTCAGCGCGCTGCCGTCGGCGAAGACCAGGGTCGGCACCGTCTGGTTGCCGTTGTTGACCTTCTCGACCAGCTTCGCGGCCTCCGGGACCTGCTCGATGTCGACCTCGACGAACTCGATGCCGGCCCGCTTGAGCTGGCCCTTGAGGCGGTGGCAGTAACCGCACCAGGGAGTCGAGTACATCGTCACGGCCGCCATCTGAGGTCTCCTTGAAGATTCTGTCCGGTGAGCCGTCTAGGGTGGCTCTCGACCTGTCCCAACCACGCCGTAGGCGGTGCTGTTCCCGTATGACCCAGTCCGTGAGTGACCTCACACGCTCAGGGAGCCCTGACGACCTGTTGGCGGCTCTCGATCCGGAGCAGCGTGCGGTCGCGACTGCCCTGCACGGGTCGGTCGTGGTGATGGCGGGCGCCGGGACCGGGAAGACGCGAGCCATCACGCACCGGATCGCGTACGGCGTGCGGACGGGGACCTTCGACCCGGTCCGCGTGCTCGCGGTGACGTTCACCCAGCGGGCGGCCGGCGAGATGCGGGGCCGGCTCGCGCAGCTCGGCGTCGAGGGCGTGCAGGCGCGCACGTTCCACTCCGCTGCGCTGCGGCAAGCGCGCTGGTTCTGGCCCAAGGTGTACGGCGGTGAGCTGCCGCCGATCGCGGACCGGAAGTTCCCGCTGCTCACCGAGGCCGCTTCGCGCTGCCGGATCCGGGTGGACACGCCCGCGCTGCGCGACCTGGCCGGTGAGGTCGAGTGGGCCAAGGTCAGTAACGTGCGGCCCGACGACTACGCGCGGCTGGCGCCGAAGTCCGGCCGGGCGCTGGCCGCCTTCGACCCGGCCACGATCGGCAAGATCTTCGCGGCGTACGAGGACGTGAAGCTGGAGCGCGGGCGGATCGACCTGGAGGACGTGCTGCTCTGCGCGGTCGCGTTGCTCGCCGAGGACGAGCGGGTCGCGGCCGAGATCCGCCGGCAGTACCGGACCTTCGTCGTCGACGAGTACCAGGACGTCAGCCCGCTGCAGCAGAGCCTGCTCGACCTGTGGCTCGGCGGCCGCGAGGACGTCTGTGTGGTCGGCGACCCGGCCCAGACCATCTACTCCTGGGCCGGGGCCGAGCCGGAGAACCTGGTCCGCTTCGCCTCCCGGCATCCGAACTCGACACTGATCAAGCTGGTCCGCGACTACCGCTCCACGCCGCAGATCGTCGACGTGGCGAACAAGATCCTCGACGCGGCCGGTCCGGCCGGGCTGCCCGGCCGAGTGACGCTGCGGTCGCAGCGGGACCCCGGCCCGATGCCGATCTACCGCGAGTACTCCGACGAAGTCGCCGAGGCGGACGCGGTGGCGCGGGCGGTGGCGCGGCTGCAGGACGAGGGCGTGCAGCTGCGCGACATCGCTGTCCTGTTCCGCACCAACGCCCAGTCGGAGAACTTCGAGCAGGCGCTCGCGGAGCGCAAGATCCCGACCGTGCTGAAGGGCGCCGAGCGCTTCTTCGAGCGGCCCGAGATCCGCAAGGCTGCGGTGTTGCTGCGCGGTCAGGCCAAGGCCGGCGACCTGTCGGACGACCTGGTCGAGACCGTGACCGGCGTGCTGGGCGGAGCCGGCTGGACCGCCGAGGCGCCGAGCGGCGTCGGTGCCGTCCGCGACCGCTGGGAGTCGTTGAGCGCCCTGGTCACGATGACGTCGGACTTCGCCGCGGCGAATCCGGAGGCCGGGTTGACCGAGCTGATGGCCGAGCTGGACCGGCGGGCGTCGATTCAGCACGCACCGGTCGCCGAGGGCGTCACGCTGGCGACGCTGCACGCTGCCAAGGGCCTCGAGTGGGAGTGCGTCTTCATCGTCGGCGCCCACGAGGGGACGCTGCCGATCAGCTACGCCCAGACGCCGGCGCAGGTGGAGGAAGAGCGCCGCCTGTTCTACGTCGGGGTGACGCGGGCCAAGCAGCAGCTGTTCGTCAGCTGGTCGACCTCGCGATCGCCGGGCGGGCGGGGGACCCGTGGCCCGACCCGGTTCCTCGACCCGATCGGCGTCCGGACGTCCAAGCAACCGGCCTGGGAGCCGACGACCGATCGAGCCGAGCGGGTGGCGCGCTCCGGCCGCCCGATCCCGAAGTGCCGAGTCTGCGGTCGCGGCCTGATCGACCCGGGCGCGCGGAAGCTCGGTCGCTGCGAGGACTGCCCGTCGAGCATCGACCAGAAGCTGTACGACGCGCTCCTGGCCTGGCGCGCCGAGCAGGCCGAGGCGGAGAAGATGCCGGCCTTCGTCATCCTCACCGACGCGACCCTGACCGCGATCGCCGAGACCCGTCCGGACAGCGAATCCGCGCTGCGCAAGATCCCCGGCATCGGCCACACCAAACTCACCAAGTACGGCGAGCAGATCCTGGTGATCTGCACTCGTTAGGCGTGCTCGAGCAGCCGCTCGGCGTCCTGACTCGGCGGTACGCCGTACTGGCGGCGGTACTCGCGGCTGAACTGGGAGGCGCTGTCGTAGCCGACCCGGTGGGCGACAGTCGCGATGTCGCGCGGGTGTGAGGCGAGGAGCAGCCGGGCCTCCTGCAGGCGGACCTGCTTCTGGAACTGGATCGGACTCAGCGCCGTGACGGTCTGGAAGTGCCGGTAGAACCCGGACGCACTCATCCCGCTGAGCTTGGCCAGGTCCTCGACCCGGAACTGCTCGGCGTAGTTGTCGCGGATCCACCGCGCGGCCCGGGTGATGTGGTTCAGGCTGCTGTCGGCCAGCCCCAGCTGCCGGACGGCTGCCCCTTGCTCGCCGGTGATCAGGTGCCAGTGGATCTCGCGCTTGAGCATCGGCGCCAGCACGGCCTGGTCCCGCGGGCGTTCGAGCAGCCGGACGATCCGGATCAGGCTGTCCAGCAGTTCGTCGGTGAGCTTGCCGACGGCGATCCCTGGCACGGGTCCAGCCTGCGGCCGTGCGAGGTCGCCGGGACCGGCGTGCAGCAGCAGGTCGGCGATCAGTGCCGGATCGAGGACCAGAGCCATCCCCAACGCCGGCTCCTGAACGGTCGCGTCGACGAAGTGGCCGCTCACCGGCAGATCGACCGAGGCCACCAGGTAGTCGCCCGGCCGGTACAGATGAACGCGCTCGCCGACCGTCAGCCGCTTGGCGCCCTCAACCAGCACCGCCAGGACCACTCCCGACATCGACGGCGACGGCGGCCCCGAGCGCTCGATCTTCGCGATGTGCAGACCCTCGATCGCGGTGCTCTCGTCCGGCCGAACGTGGCGACGAAGTAGCGCCCGAAGCTCATCCATAGCTCGATCCCATCGTAGTTTGGAGGATCGTGCAAGGAATCAGACGCTTTTCTTCTACGCGGTCGTCTGAATTCCCGGTCGAATGGGATTCATGAGCGCAACCTACGGATTCACCTCCACTGTCACCGCCAAGCCCGGACTGGGCGACCAGCTCGTCGAGGTGCTGCTCAGTGCCCTCGACGAAGGCAACCCCGCCTCGACTGAGTACTGCGTGGCTTTCCTGATCTCGCAGTCCGCCGCGAACCCCGACCTGGTCCACGTCACTGAGGGGTGGACCTCCGAGGAGGACCACCACCGCGTCTTCGCCGGACCTGCGGCCCAGGCGATCGTCGCCCGGACTCAGGAGCTGGCCGCGGACGCGACGCCGTACACCGACTTCGTCCCGCGGGGCGGCAAAACCGTCCTCGGCGTCTGAAAGGGGAGCCCGATGCTCGATCCCGAACTGCACGACCTCCTCAGTGGCTTCCCGCTCGTCACCGAGGTCACCGCCGAGATGCTCCCGATCATGCGGGAGCAGTCCGCGACGCCGGTCGAGCCGCTGCTCGCCGGTCGTCCGATCCGGCGCCAGGAGGTGACCGCCACCGCCTCGGACGGCACCGCCCTCCCGATGACAGTCCTCAGCCCGGCCGAGCCGGCGCCCGGCGCGGCCTGTGTCTACTGGCTGCACGGTGGCGGGATGATCCTCGGCGACCGCTTCTCCCAGGTCGACATCCCGCTGGAGTGGGTGGAGAGCCTCGGCGTCGTCGTGGTCACCGTCGACTACCGCCTGGCGCCCGAGGCGACGGGGACGACTCCGGTCGACGACGCCTATCAGGGGCTGCTCTGGGTGGAGAAGCACGCCGACGAGCTCGGCATCGACCTCAGTCGGCTCGTGATCGCCGGAATCTCCGCGGGCGGCGGACTCGCGGCCGGCGTGACGCTGATGGCCCGGGATCTCGGTGGTCCGGCGATCACCGCCCAATTGCTCGCGTGCCCGATGCTCGATCACCGCAACAACTCGCCCTCGAGTCTCCAGTACGCCGGCCGGCCCGGCATCTGGACGCACGAGACCAATCGGTTCGCGTGGAACGCCGTACTGGGGAAGACGCCCGCCGATCAGGTCTCGCCGTACGTCTCGCCAGCGCTGGCGACCGACCTCAGTGGTCTACCGACGACGTACCTGGACGCCGGGAGCGCGGAGGTCTTCCGCGACGAGGATGTGGAGTACGCGCACCGGATCTGGGCGGCCGGCGGCCAGGCCGAGCTGCATGTGTGGGCCGGTGGGTTCCACGGTTTCGACGCGGTCTTTCCCGAGGCGGCGCTGTCCGTCGCGGCGCGGGCGGCCCGGACCCGCTGGCTGGCGGGCGTCCTCGGGGGCTGATTGCCTCTTCGTGCAATCTGCGGAAACTCTGTTGCCACGCTGGTCCCCGGCGGCGCATGGTTGAGTCTGTACGTCGGCATTTAGGTGACAGAGGCAACGATCTCGGAGCGTGCGTTCGGCGCCCCGGAGCGTGGTGGATGTCTGTCGCGGCGACCGGTTTCGGTCACCGTGGCGGCAACTTCCGGCCAACTTCGCAAACATGCCAATAAATAGTTTGCGGGCTCCGAGGACGACAGCGTACTGTTCTTTCTGCGGTCGGAGTCCGGCCCGAAAACTTCAAACAACCATAGCGATCGAGCCATCCGCTTGCTTCGCCACAACGAGAGGAGGTGCCTGGGAAATGTCGAACATCACCAAGAAGCCGTTCAGCAACGCTGCCGCGCTGCCGTGCGCCCTGATCCCGGGTGCCTCGCCGCGCGTGCACGGCATCTCCGTTGTGCTGATGGCTGTCAGCCCGGCCCAGTTCAAGGGCGGAGCTGTCGGCGATGCGAAGTACGGCGGTTCGGGTTCTCGAGCATGGAGTCCACCGGTCTGACATCGAGTCAGACCCGGCACCTCCAGGCCGCGGAACCCACCAAAGGGTCCCGCGGCCCTTTTGTTTGTCCAGGAGCGTCATTGAAGAACCAAGTTTGGCGGTCAGCAACCGCGGACCGTCTCCGACGACAAAAGATCAGCACCACAAGTCACTGGGAGGTGACCGGAATGAGCGTGAGCTTCCTCGATGTCTTCAACGAGGTGGCATCGTCGCAGGACCTGCCCTGTCGGTCCTACGCGCCAGAACTCTTCTTCGCCGAATCGCCGGCGGACGTCGAGTACGCGAAGTCGTTGTGCTCCACCTGCCCGCTCCAGGCCGAGTGCCTGGCCGGAGCGCTCGAGCGCTCGGAGCCATGGGGTGTGTGGGGTGGACAGCTGTTCGTCCAGGGAGCGGTGGTCGCTCGCAAGCGCCCCCGTGGACGTCCCCGCAAGAGCGACACCACGACCGCCGCCTGACATCCAGCATCCGAATCGAGACCACAGACCATGAAGCACCAGATTTCCCACAGGAGCCTTGAAATGCATTTACTTCACGAAGATCTCGCCCGTGCTCATCAACGCTCGACGCTGATCGATTCGGAGCAGAACCGGCGCTTCCGTCTCGCTCGCACCATTGAGCGGGCGCAGAAGCAGGCCGAGCGGGCCAGCAGGCGAGCGGAGAGGGCCAGCGCACGCGCGCGCCTCACCCTCGCTCGCCTCGTCTGAAACACCACTAACACCACAGCCTGCCCGGCCGGTCCGTCAGGAGGACCGGCTCAGCAGGCGGCATCACAGCCTGACCAGCTGAACGAATCGAAGGGCGGCACCGCGACGGTGCCGCCCTTCGGCGTCTCTATCCGCGCTGCAGCAGCGCCTGCTGAAGGCCGACCAGACTGATCCCGCTGACGATCTCACCGGCCGCGATCATCGCCGGTACGTCCCTCAGCGGGATCCACTCGATCCGGTCGGACTCGTTGCGCTCGGTCGGTACGCCGATGTGCGTGGCGCTGGTCGCGCGGAAGACGTGGTGAACGGCGTCCATGATCCCCGCGCCCGGCTGCGAACGGATCAGCTCAGTCAGCGGCCCAGGCCGCCAGCCGGTCTCCTCCTCGACCTCGCGCGCAGCCGCCGCGATCGGGGTCTCACCGGACTCGACGATCCCCATCGGCAGTTCCCACGCCCAGGTGTCGGTGAGGAAGCGGTGCCGCCACATCAGCAGCACGCGGTCCGCGGCATCGGTGACGACGGCCGCGGCGACATCCGCGAGCCGGACCGCGTGGTAGTCGACCCGATTGCCGTCGGGCTGCTCCACGTCCAGCCGCCGGACGCTCAGCCAAGGACTGGCCCAAACTTCTTGTTCTTCGTGGATCCGCCAGCGCACGAGGTGCAGACTACCGCCATGGCGAGTGTCACCTGTGCGTTGTGCGGTCGGCAGACCGAGTCCGAGGACGTCCCGCTGACCTGGGCCACCTCGGTCGAGAATGGCCGCAAACTCCACTACTGCGACGTTTGCGCCCGCGAGAACGTCCGCAGCATCGAAGGAAAGCTCGACTCCGTCTACTGGTGATCGGCGGTTTCGGTGAAGCCGGGGAGCAGCTCCTCGAGCACCGACCGGAACGGCGCCTTCGTCTCCAGCTGGGACAGCACCGCCATGCCTCCGATCCACACCCGGTGGATCAGCAGGTACGACGGCGGCAGGTTCAGCTTGAAGGCCAGCGTGGCGTTGGGGGAGCGGAAGTCGCTCGTCCGGTTCGCCTGCGCGCGCATCCAGGCCCGGTTGAACTGGAAGGTCTTGTCCCGGGCCGGCTCCGCGAACGGCGCCAGGTAGTCCATCAGCTGCTCGGGATCGATCTCCATCCGCGGCTTGATGAATCCCTCGGCGACCAGCCCGTCGTGGACCGCCTGGCCGTCACCCGCGAGCGAGATCCGCAGCAGCCGCCCGATCGCCGGCGGCAGCCCGTCGGGCAGCCGGGCGCACAGCCCGAAGTCGACCACGCCGAGCCGTCCGTCGGCCAGCACCCGGAAGTTGCCCGGATGGGGGTCCGAGTGCAGCAGACCGGCGTACTTGGGGCCGCTGAACAGGAACCGGGCGTACTTCAGGCCGATCTCGTTGCGTTCCTTCTTCGTGCCCTCGGCGATGTACGACGAGAGCGGCCGGCCCTCGATCCACTCCGACACGATGACGGTCGGGGAGTGCTTCACCACCCGCGGTACGACGAACTCCGGGTGGTCGGCGAAGGCATCGGCGTACTGCTGCTGGGCCTGGGACTCGCGGTCGTAGTCGAGCTCCTCGCCGATCCGCTCCTGCAGCTCCGCGACCAGCGGCTTCATGTCCATGCCGGGCACGAGCGTGCCGAAGGTGCGGGCGAACCGGCCGAGCTGTTTCAGGTCCGCGCGCAGCGCCTCGGCGGCACCCGGGTACTGCAGCTTGACCGCGACCTCGCGGCCGTCCTTCAGCCGGCCTCGGTGCACCTGCCCGATCGACGCGGCCGCGGCGGGTTTGTCGCTGAACTCGGTGAACCGGTCGCGCCAGCGCTTGCCCAGCTCCCGGGACAGGATCGTGTCCACGGTCGAGATCGGCATCGGGGGTGCGGAGTCCTGGAGCTTGGTCAGCGTCGCCCGGTACGGCGCCGCGAGCTCCTCGGGCATCGCCGCTTCCATCAGGCTCAGCATCTGCCCGAATTTCATCGCGCCGCCCTTGAGTTCACCCAGGACGGAGAACAACTGCTCGGCGGTCCGGCGCTGGAACTCGGCGAGCACGGCTTCGGCCGGCGCACCGCCGATCCGCTTGCCCAGCCCGACCGTAGCCCGGCCCGCGGCGCCCAGCGGAAGGCTGGCGAGTTTCGCGGTCCGGCTCAGCGCTTTGCGGGGGAGGTCCGACACACTCCCATTCTGTCGGGTCACCCAAGCCGGGGATCGCCGGGGTGCCGTTCAGGGGTGTTGCAGGTCGTCATCGAACGGCGTCGGGGCGGTGACGGACCGTGTTCGGCCAGTCACCGCCCCGCAGCCTAGTGCGTCAGGCCTTGCCGAGGATCCGGTTCAGGTTCGTACCGCACTCGGGGCACTTGGCCTTCGCCATGCGCGTGCCCTTGTCGTTGACCTTGACCTCGCCGTCGGCGGTGCGCTTGGCCTTGCACTTGACGCAGTAGAACTCGCCGCTCCAGGTCTCTGCCATGAGGGCCCTCTCCTTGGTTCTGAAATCAGCCCGGGGTTGTCACCGAGCCAGTCGTGGATGCTAACGGCAGACCTTCCTGCCGTAGGCCGTTCGGCCCAATCGGGATTCACCCTACGGCCTTCCGGCGCCTGCTCAAGCCCACTCCGCCACCGGAGTGCCGCTCAGCGCCGCCTGGGAAAACCCTTTCCGGAAAATCCGGCGGCACGGAACAGGCTCCCGGGAGTCCTCCTCCGAAACCGCTCGGCTTCCCCTCCGGGCGGCTCCGGAGAAGGTCCGGGAGCCTGTTGGGGACGACGCTAGGAGATGGCTGCCGCGCACACAAGTCCGCGTTGTCCACCCCTGTGGATAACTCTGTGAGCAAGCTGTGGGGCGCGCCGCCCGCGACTGTGGACGGGTGGGGGAACACGGTGTGAACAACCGGGATCGGCGAGCCCCGGAACTGGCGTCTGACCTGCGAAAACGTCCGTGCACAGGATGTGGACCGAAGAAACTTGTCCGATTGTGCGGGTAGTTTTTGCTGCATGGCCGAATCCCCGCCGCGCCCGATCCCGCCGTACGTCGACATCCGTCGCAGCAAGCGGCGCAAGCGGACCGTCAGCGCCTACCGCGACGGCGAGCGGGTGGTCGTGCTGATGCCGGACCGGCTCTCGGCCGCCGAGGAGGCGCGCTGGGTGGAGACCATGCTGGCGCGCCTCGACAAGCAGCGCAGCCGGTCCCGCGTGTCGGACGAAAAATTGTTGGCCAGAGCACACGAACTCGCGTGTCGCCACCTCCCGGAAGTGCCCGAACCTGCGTCCGTGAGGTGGGTTTCGAACCAAAACAGACGGTGGGGATCGTGCACCCCGGCGGACAGATCGATCCGGCTGTCGACCCGTTTGCAGTCGATGCCCGCCTGGGTTCTGGACTACGTGCTGGTCCACGAACTGGCCCATCTGGTCGAGCCGGCGCACAACGCGGCGTTCTGGGCGCTGGTCCACCGCTACCCCAAGGCCGAGCGGGCCGAGGGCTACCTCGAGGGGGTCTCCGCGGCCTCGTCGCTGGACCTCGAGGACTTCTGAGACCCCGTCGGCTTGCGTGACTGTCTGGTCACTCTCTGTAGTTCCATCGTCCCCTAGGGGGTTACCCCCAGGGGTGCGGGTGGGGTTGTCCCCAGGGTGAGTTCGGTGGCTTCCTGCATATCGCCGGAGGGTCGTCGCGGACCAGGCTTCTCCCCAGGGCCAGCGCCGTGCCAGGTGCGCTGGGTGGGGCGCTCAGCGGGCGCAGAGGGCGAGGGACGGTATGGCCAGGGGACAGATCACGGTGCGGGCGGCGCGCTGGAGCGCTACCCATCCGTGGCGGGCGATGGCGATGTGGGTGGCGGTGGTGATCGCTTGTTTCGCGATCGGTTCGGTGACCGGCACCAAGAAGTCCGAGGGAGACGGCGACATCGGTGAGGTGAGCCGGTCGGAGCAGATCGTCAAGGACGGCAACTTCGCCGACCCGGACGTGGAGAGTGTGCTGATCACCGCGCCCTCGGGGACCCTCGACCAGGCGGAGGCCGCGAAGGTGGCCGGTGTCGTGATCGAGCGGATGCGCGCCCTCGGTGGGGTCGCGGACGTCTCGCAGCCGATGCCCTCGCCGAACAAGGACGCAGTGATCGTCCGGGTGACGCTGAAGGACGGCGACGCGGACACGCGGGTCCAGCCGCTGCTCGACACCACGGCTCAGATCCAGCAGCAGTACCCACAGCTCCGGGTCGAGGAGGTCGGCGGGCTGTCCATCGGGCAGGCCCTGGAGAAGACGCTGGGTGAGGACTTCAAGCGGGCCGAGATCTTCAGCCTGCCGGTGACGCTGGCGATCCTGCTGGTCGCGTTCGGCGCGCTGATCGCAGCCTCGGTTCCGCTCGTGCTCGCGCTGTCGGCGGTGGCTGCCGCGATCGGGCTCTCGGCGGCAGCATCGCAGCTGGTGCCGGCGGTCGACGCGGTCAACAGCGTGATCCTGCTGATCGGGATGGCGGTCGGCGTCGACTACTCGTTGTTCTACCTTCGCCGCGAGCGCGAGGAGCGCGCGAAGGGCCGCAGTCACGTCGACGCGGTCGAGATCGCGGCCGCAACCTCCGGACACGCGGTCGTCGTCTCCGGTACGGCGGTGATCATCTCGATGGCCGGCCTGTTCCTGGCACGGGATGTGGTGTTCTCGTCGTTCGCCGTCGGCTCGATCCTGGTGGTGGCGGTTGCCGTCGTCGGTTCGCTGACCGTGCTGCCCGCCGTACTGGCCAAGCTTGGCCGCTGGGTGGACAAGCCGCGGATCCCGCTGGTCTGGCGGCTGACCGCGAACAGGGAGAAGCCGCGGTTCTGGCCGGCCGTGCTCAAGCCGGCCCTGAAGTACCCCGTCGTCACGCTGCTCGTCGCGGTGACCGCGCTGCTCGCCGTCGCCGCGCCGGCGCTGGGGATGACGCTGAAGTTCCCCGGTACGGAAGACCTGCCCCGGACGACGCCGGTGATGAAGGCGTACGACCGGCTGACCGCGGCCTTCCCGAGCACCGGGACGAGTCACGAGGTTGCGATCAAGGCTCCGGCCAACCAGGCGCCTGCGGTGCAAGCCGCGCTCGCTGAGCTGGTGCAGCGCACGAAGACCGACAAGTTGTATGCGCAGGACGGCCTGGAGAAGCCGCGCGTCTCCAAGGACGGCACGGTGACCGTGCTCGAGGTCGCCACGCCGTACGAGGGTGGTAGTCAGCAAGCGCGTGACTCACTGACCAAGCTGCGCACGGAACTGATGCCGCAGACCGTCGGCAAGGTGCCCGGCGTGGAGTACGCCGTCGGTGGGTTTGTGGCGGCCGATGTCGACTATGCCGCGCACACCAAGGCGAAACTGCCGCTCGTGATCGGGTTCGTGCTGCTGCTGACGATGATCGTGATGATGGTGACGTTCCGCTCGGTGGTGGTCGCCGTGACCGCGATCCTGCTGAACCTGCTCAGCGCGGGCGCGGCGTACGGGGTGGTCACTGCGGTCTTCCAGAACACGTGGGCGGAAGGGATTCTCGGCTTCCGGTCGAACGGCGCCGTCGTCTCCTGGCTGCCACTGTTCCTCTTCGTGGTGCTGTTCGGGCTGTCGATGGACTACCACGTCTTCGTCGTCAGCCGGATCCGCGAAGCGGTCCTCCGCGGTGTGCCGACCAAGCAAGCCGTTGCCGAAGGCATCACCGGCTCGGCCGGCGTCGTCACCAGCGCCGCCGCCGTGATGATCGGAGTCTTCGCGGTCTTCGCCACCCTCAGCACCCTGGACATGAAACAACTCGGCGTCGGCCTCGCCGTCGCGATCCTGATCGACGCCACGATCATCCGCGCCGTCGTCCTGCCGAGCATCATGATCCTCCTCGGCGAAGCCAACTGGTGGGCCCCCAAGTGGCTCCGCCCCAAGCAGGCCAAGCACGCCACTCCGCCGGCCGCGGAGCCCGAGCGCGAACTCACCCCGGTCGGCTGATCGATCGATGGGCGTCACAGCTTGGAGCTGTGGCGCCCATCGAGCTTCTCTCCGCACTTGCCGGTCTCGTGCTCGCGGTCGAGCGGCCGCATCCGGTGCGGGTCGCGATCGACGGCCCGTCGCGGAGGTGCGTTCGCTGAACGCGCAGACTGCACTCGCAGCGGCTGTCGAGACTGCTGCTGCCGGCGCGGTGGTCGTGGCCGATGGCTGCTTCCTGCAACGCTCAGAACTCTTGCAGCACTGGGATCTGCGCATCTACGTGCACGTCAGCTTCGACGTCGTGCTGCGACGGGGGACCGCACGTGACCAGGCGTGGATGGATTCGGCGGCCGCGGCGGAGGAGCGGTACCGGACGCGGTACATCCCCGGCGAGCGCCTGTACGTCGACCAGGTGGATCCGGCGTCGCTGGCGGAAGTGGTGGTGGACAACACGGAGTTCGACCAGCCGGTACTGCGTCAGCGCAGGTCGTAGTGCATGTCGTAGTTCGGGACGATGACGCCCCGGCGCAGTTCGTCGGGTTGTCCCGGTCGACGACAAGCCGAGGGCCTCGAAGGCCGGCCGCCCGGTGCGGCTGGCGTGCGTGACCAGCTGGATGAGACCGCACTTGCCGGCTTCGTCCTGGACCTTCAGGTCGTCGCGGCGCCGGAGGTCAGGTCGCTTGGCGGGCTCGGTGGGCGGCTGCTTTCACTCGGCTTTGGCATTGTGGCGAGCAGAACCGGCGCTGGCCGTTCTTCGAGGTGTCGACGAAGACGCGGTCGCACTGGGGCGCGGCGCAGACACCCAGCCGACCGGCGAGGTCGCTGCCGACCGCGAGGGCGAGGCCGGCCGCGCAGCCGGCGGCCCAGCCGTTGACGAGCGTGTCGTCGGGTCCGTGGAAATGCAAACTCCAGCCGCGCTCCCGGCGGTCGAGCTTGGGGCGCGCGTTCGTGTCGACGAGCAGGGCGTTGATCTCGTCCGCGGCCCGGTCCAGGTCTCCGGAGTGAGCCGCTTCGAAGACGATCCGCATCCGCCCGGCCAGCTCCGTCAGCCGCCGCGCATCTTCCGGTCGCACAGTCGGCTGCGGATAGCCGATCGCCGTCAGCGAGTCCGCGACCGCCTGGGCTTCGTCGACGGGTCCGGCGTACGGCGAACCTCCGGAGAAGCCTGGCGTCAGCCGGTTCACGTACTCGACCGACGCTGCCAGCACATTCCGGGCATGACTATCAAAAGAGACTTGACCAGTCACGACTCTCCTTCGTACGCTCGACCTGCGTGACCGATCATATCGAGTTAGACAGTCATGAGGTGGGTAATGAGTGCAGTGGCGACCCTGATCGCGCCCTGGCGCGGTCTGCCGACGACCGTCTGGGTGCTCGTGGCCGCCCGCGCCGTGAACCGGATCGGCGCGTTCTCGCTGTCCTTCCTGGCCGTCGTCCTGACCGTCGAGTTCGGGGCGTCGTTGAGCCGGACCGGTCTCGTGGTCGCGCTCTTCGGTCTCGCCACCATCCCGTCCCGCCTACTGGGCGGAGTGCTCGCCGACCGGTTCGGTCGGCGCCGGACGATCGTTCTCGGGTTGGCCGGTTGCGCGGCCGCGCAGCTGTGGATCGCCGCGAGTACGACGCTCTGGTCCGCGATGGTGGCGGCCGTCGTACTGGGGCTTGCGTTCGAGATCTACGAGCCGCCGAGTCAGGCGACCATCGCCGACGCGACCGCGCCTGAGGACCGGCCGGCGGCGTACGGGTTGCTCGGTTCGGCGATGGCGGTGGCGGGTGTTCTCGCGGGGTTGTTTGCTGCGGCGGTCAGTCACTGGGACCTGCGCTGGCTGTTCGTCGCGGACGCGATCACTTGCCTTGCCTGTGCCGTGCTCGTCGCGCTCGCGCTGCCGGCCGATCGAGGGCGCGAGCGGGTGCAAGTCGCGGGAGTCGCGGTATGGCGTGATCACCGGCTGCTGCTGTTGCTCGCGAGCGGCACGGTCTTCGCGACCATCTACATGCAGCTGATCGTCGGCGTACCGCTCACCCTGCTCAAGCAGGGCCTGCCGGCCTCCGGCACCGGAATCATCCTGGCGGTCTCAGCGGTGACGATGATCGTCGCGCAACGCTTCCTGCGGATGCGGCTCGACGACTTCCAGGCGATGCGCATCGGCTATGCGTTGCTGGCCGGCGGTCTGATCGTCTGCGCTTTCGCCCCCAGCCTGCCGGTCTTCCTGCTCGCCACTGCGTTCTGGAGTGTCGGTGAGGTCTTCCTGCTGACCCGCTACCTGACGCAGGCAGCCGGCCTCGCGCCGGACGGCGGTCGCGCCCGCTACCTTGCCGTCTTCGGTCTGAGCTGGGGCGTGGCCACGACCGTCGCACCGCTGATCGTGACCCAACTACTGGAGTCCGTCGGCCCGGAAGGCCTGTGGCTCCTCAATGCCGCGGCGGCCATCGCGCTGGCCGCCGCGCAGCCCTTGCTCAGGTCGCGACTGGCTCGAGCCTGACCGTCAGGCCCTTCGCCACCGGGGTGTTGCTGCCCTTGGCGACGTCGTCGGCCGACATCAGCACGTTCGTCTCCGGGTAGTACGCCGCGACGCAGCCGCGCGCGGTCGGGTACGACACCAGCCGGAAGCCGGACGCCCGCCGTTCGACGCCTTGGAACTCGCTGACGATGTCGACGGTATCGCCGTCAGTCAGGCCGAGCTCGGCCAGGTCCTCCGGGTTCACGAACACCACCTCGCGACCGCCGTGGATGCCGCGGTACCGGTCCTCGAGACCGTAGATCGTGGTGTTGAACTGGTCGTGACTGCGCAACGTCTGCAGCAGCAGCTTGCCGGGTGCCGTCGGCAACCAACTGAGCTCGTTCGCGGTGAACTGCGCCTTCGCGTCCGAGGTCTTGAACTCGCGCTTGTCGCGCGCCGCGTGCGCGAGCAGGAAGCCGCCCTCGTTCGCCCGGAGCCGGTCCTCGAAGTCCTCGTACCCGTCGGCGACCCGGCCGATCCGCTGCCGGATCAGGCTGTAGTCGTCGGCGAAGTCCGCCCACGGAATCTGCCCGACCTCCGGTACGACGGCCTGCGCGATCCCGGCGATGATGCCGATCTCGGACTTCAGTTCCGGGGCCGGCGGGGTCAAGTTCCCGGTGGAAAGGTGGACGGCGCCCTGCGAGTCCTCGACGGTCACCGACTGCGGACCCTTGGCGGTGTGGTCGTGGTCGGTCCGGCCGAGCGTCGGCAGGATCAGCGCCTCGCGGCCGGTGACCGTGTGCGAGCGGTTCAGCTTGGTCGAGACGTGCACGGTCAGGTCGCACTCGCGCAGTCCGCGATGCACCACCTCCGTGTCCGGCGTCGCCGAGGCGAAGTTGCCGCCCATGGCGAAGAAGACCCGCACCGAGCCGTCCCGCAACCGCTTCACGGTGTCGGCCGCGTCGATCCCGTGTTCGCGCGGCGACGTGAACGCGAACTCGGCGTCCAGCTTGTCCAAGAAGGTGTCCGGCATCTTCTCCCAGATGCCCATGCTGCGGTCGCCCTGGACGTTGGAGTGCCCGCGGACCGGGCAGGGCCCGGCGCCCGGCTTGCCGATGTTGCCCTGCAGGAGCAGCACGTTGACGATCTCGCTGATCGTCGCGACCGCCTCGCGATGCTGGGTCAGGCCCATCGCCCAGCAGATCACGGTGGCCTTGGACTTGATGAACCGCTGGGTCAGCTCTTCGATCTCGGCGCGTCGCAGACCGGTGGCGAGCTCGACCGCGTCCCAGTCCAGCTCGGTGTTGTGCTTGGCGTAGAGCTCGAAGCCGCTGGTGTAGTTCTCGAGGAATGCCTTGTCGAGGACGGTGCCCGGGTTGTCCGCCTCGGCCTGGAGCAGAAGGTGGCCGATGGCAAGGAACAGCGCCTGGTCGCCACCGATCCGGATCTGCAGGTGCTGGTCGGCGAGCTCGGTCCCCTTGCCGACCCAGCCGCGCGCCTTCTGCGGGTTCTTGAAGTTCATCAGGCCGGGCTCGGGCAGCGGGTTCACCGAGACGATCTGGCCGCCGTTGCGCTTGGCGATCTCGAGGTGGCTGAGCATCCGCGGCGCGTTGGTGCCCGGGTTCTGGCCGACGACCACGATCAGCTCGGACTCCTCGAGCATCTCGAGCGTGACCGCGCCCTTGCCGCTGCCGATCACTCGGGACAGCGCCGTACCGGACGATTCGTGGCACATGTTCGAGCAGTCGGGCAGGTTGTTGGTGCCGTAGGCGCGGACGAACAACTGGTAGAGGAACGCAGCCTCGTTGCTGGTCCGGCCGGAGGTGTAGAAGACGGCGTCGTTGGGGTCGGGCAGCGCCTTCAGGTGCCGCGCGACGACCTGGAACGCCTCCTCCCAGCCGACCGGCTCGTAGTGTGTGGCGCCGGCCCGGAGCAGCATCGGCTCGGTGATCCGGCCGAGCTTGCCGAGGTCGAACTCGGAGATCGCGTCCATCTGCTTGACCGAGTTCTCCGCGAAGAACGCCCGCGGTACCCGTTTGCGGGTCGCCTCCCAGGCCACCGCCTTGGCGCCGTTCTCGCAGAACTCGGCCGCGTGCTTGCGCTTGTGGTCGGGATCCGGCCAGGCGCAGGAGGGGCAGTCGAAGCCGCCGTCCTGGTTCATCTTCTGGAACACCTTGGCCGTCCGGGAGGGGCCCATCTCCCGCAAGCCGAACTTGAACGACGACAGCACCGCCGGGACACCCGCGGCCTTCTTCTTCGGCTGTTCGATATCGACCATGTCTCCACCATAGGTCCACCTATCAGCCGGGACGGGCTTGATAGCCGAACTCGGGGTTGCCTTGACCCCAGGGGCAAGGTTCTACGGTGGCGCGATGAAGTTCGCGATCAGTTACAGCCTGCCGTTCCACGGCGCGGATCCGGATCGGCTGGCCGGATTCGCGCAGCTCGCCGAGGACTCGGGTTTCGAGGCGATCTATGTGCCGGAGCACGTGGCGCTGTCACCCGGTACGAAGTTCGGCGGGATGGAGCTCCCGTCGACCCTGCCGTACCCCGACCCGCTGGACTGCCTCACCTTCGTGGCCGCGGCCACCGAGCGGATCCTTCTCGGCACCGGCGTGCTGCTCCTGCCGTATCACCACCCGGTCGGACTGGCGAAGCGGCTGGCGACGATCGATCACCTCTCGAAGGGCCGGATGCGCCTGCTGACGGTGGGCGTCGGCAGCATGCCTACGGAGGCTCAGGCGGTCGGGGTCGACTTCAGTACGCGCGGACGTCGTGCTGACGAGGCGATCGACGTACTGCGGCTGCTGTGGGAGAGCGGTGCGGACGGTGCGAGCTTCGACGGCGAGTTCTACCGGTTCGAGAACGTCTGTAGCTATCCGAAGCCGCTCGATGTTGTGCAGCTGCCGATCCATGTCGGCGGATCGAGCAGGGCGGCGGCTCGTCGTGCCGGTGCGCGGGGCGACGGGTACTTTCCGGGTGGAGCGCTCAGTGATGACGAGCGGCGGAGCCAGTTCGAGCTCGCGCGGGAGAGTGCTGTTCAGGCCGGCCGGGATCCTGATGCGCTGGAGTACACCCGCTGGGCGTCGATCGACCTGTCTGCTGAGGCTGTCGAGGCGTACGCCGCGCAGGGCGTGACCCGGCTGGTGGTGAGTAGCTCGGTCGCCGAGCCGTCGGAGCAGCGCGACGAGCTGGCTGCCTTCGCCGCTCGCGCCGGCCTGTAGGTGGCCTCAGGCCCTACGAACTGCCGTCTGGGTGTGTGCTGCGATCCCATAGTGCGGAGCGCTCGGAATTCCTACAGTCATCGGCCATGGAGACCCGTCGCGCCCTCGTCACCGGAGCCGCTTCCGGCATCGGTGCTGCCTGTGTCGAACGGCTCGTCGCGGACGGCGTCCACGTCGTAGCCGTCGACCGGGTCCCTGTCCGCGGGTCGTCGCGGGTCGAGCCGGTGCTGGCCGACCTGTCCGACTGGGACGCGGTGAGCAGGCTGCCGACCGACGTGGACATCCTGGTGAACAACGCCGGCGTCCAGCACGTCGCACCGGTCCAGGAGTTTCCGCCGGAGCGCTTCAGCTACCTGCTGCGGCTGATGCTGGAGGCGCCGTTCCGGCTGATCCGTCAGACGCTGCCGCACATGTACGGCGCCGGCTGGGGCCGCGTGATCAACATCAGCTCGGTCCACGGACTCCGCGCCAGCCCGTTCAAGGCGGCGTACGTCGCTGCGAAGCACGGGCTCGAAGGACTCAGCAAAGTCGTCGCACTGGAGGGCGCGGCCCACGGCGTGACCAGCAACTGCGTCAACCCCGCCTACGTCCGTACGCCGCTCGTCACGGACCAGGTCGCGGACCAGGCCAAGGCGCACGGCTTGTCGGAGCCAGAGGTGCTCAACAACGTCATGCTCGAACCAGTCGCGGTGAAACGACTGATCGAGCCGGTCGAGGTGGCGGAGCTGGTCGCACTGCTGTGCGGGCCGGCCTCCGCCTCCATCACGGGGAGCTCATTCGTACTCGACGGCGGCTGGACCGCCCACTAGGTCCTGGAGGGCCCCATGACAGCTACAGAACCGGTCCGCACCCGCCGGTCGATCGTTCGGGTGGTCGGCGCGAGTCTCGTCGGTACGACGGTGGAGTGGTACGACTTCTTCCTATACGGCGTCGCAGCGTCGGTCGTGTTCGGCGATCTGTTCTTCCCGAAGGGTGAGCAGCTCACCGGGACGCTGCTGAGCTTCGCCACCTTCGCGGTCGGGTTCTTCGCCCGGCCGATCGGGGGAGTGGTCTTCGGGCACTTCGGTGACCGGCTGGGCCGCAAGAACCTGCTGGTGCTGTCCCTGCTGATGATGGGGGTCGCCACCTTCGCCATCGGCTTGCTGCCGACGTACGCGCAGGTCGGGGCGCTCGCTCCGATCCTGCTGACCGTGCTGCGGCTCGTGCAGGGCTTCGCGCTCGGCGGTGAGTGGGGCGGCGCCGTACTGATCGTGTCGGAACATGGTGATCCGGCACGGCGTGGTTTCTGGGCGTCCTGGCCACAGGCCGGTGCTCCGGCGGGACAGTTGATCGCGAACGGCGTACTGGCTGGGCTGGCGGCGTTCCAGTCCGAGGCGGCGTTCGACTCGTGGGGCTGGCGGATTCCGTTCCTGCTGTCGGCAGTGCTGGTGCTGGTCGGGCTGTGGGTGCGGCTCAAGATCGAGGAGTCGCCGGTGTTCGAGGCGGCGCGGGCGCGGCAGGAGCCGGCTGACCGGATGCCACTGGTAGAGGTGCTCACGCGCTACCCGCGTGAGGTGCTGACCGCGATGGGTGCGCGGATGGCGGAGAACGTCAGCTACTACATCTTCACCATCGTCATTGCGACCTATGCCAAGGAGCACCTCGGTCTGGGGAAGTCCTTTGCGCTGAACGCGGTTCTGATCGCCGCAGCGATTCACTTCTGCGCCATCCCGCTGTGGGGCGCACTGTCGGACCGCATCGGTCGAAAGCCCGTCTATCTGATCGGTGCGGTCGGTGTCGGCATCTGGGCCTTCGTTTTCATCGCACTGGTCGACACGAAGAACTTCGGGCTCGCCACGCTCGCTGTGACGGTCGGACTCATCCTGCACGGTGCTATGTACGGCCCGCAGGCGTCCTTCTTCACGGAGCTGTTCGGCACCCGAGTGCGCTACTCAGGTGTCTCCGTGGGCTACCAGTTGGCGTCGATCATCGCCGGTGGTCTCGCACCGTTCATCGCCGTCGCGCTGCTGAAGGCTTACGACTCCGGCTACGCGATCTCGATCTACGTGGCGGTCTGTGCGGCCATCTCGGTCCTCGCCGTCACGCTGTACTCCGAAACCCGCGAGCGGGACCTCACACAGCTTTAGGTGACATCATCGCGAAGATGAGGGAGCTTCTGCGGCTGCTGGCCGAGGACGCGTCCGGTAGTGAGCTGGCCCGGGTGGCAGGTGACGATGCGGTCGCCCGGGACCTCGCTCTGCGCATCCGGGCCGTCATCGACGCCAGCAAGAAGCGCGAGACCGAGCTGACCGCCCTGGTCGAGGTGGCTCGCGAACTGGCCTCGGCGAGCGATCCGAGCGGCGTACTGGATACCATCGTGCACAGGGCGCGCACGCTGGTCGGTGCGGACGTGGCCTACCTGACCCTGTACGACGAGGCGCGCGGCGACACGTACATGCGAGCGACCGACGGATCGCTGTCGGCCGCCTTCCAGCAGCTCAGAGTGCCACTCGGTGCCGGACTGGGCGGACTGGTGGCCTCCGCGCGCAGGCCGTACTGGACCACCGACTACCCGTCCGACCAGCGCTTCCGGCACACCGGTCCGATCGACCACGCGGTCGGCGACGAAGGACTCGTCGCAATCTGCGGTACGCCGTTGATCGTGGACGAGGCGTTTGTCGGTGTGCTGTTCGCCTCGAACCGGACCGCCCGACCGTTCAGCCGCGAAGAGGTGCTGCTGCTCGGCTCGCTGGCAGCACTGGCGGCCGTGACGATCGTGCAGGTCCGTGCGGCCGCCGAGACCGCAGTAGCGCTGGAACAATTGTCAGAGGCTCATGCCGGTGTGGAGCATGCTGCGGCAGCCCATGACCGATTCGCCGACATCGTGTTGTCCGGTGGCGATGTGGACGCGGTAGCTGCCGCGCTGGCTGAGCTACTCGGCGTGTGGGTCGTGCTGGTCGATGCCGTCGGCAACGAGCTCGCTGTGGCCGGCAGAGTCCCCGGTACGACGGTGCCGTGGCGCGAGTCGTCATCCGGCCGCCTGACTCGAGCCGACGGGTGCTGGGTCGTGGCGGCCACCGCCAAGGGTGAGCGGCTCGGTGCGCTCGTCATCGGCGGTGTGGACGACCTGTCTGGCGCAGACCAGCGGATCGTCGAGCGTGCGGCTGTTGTCACCGCACTGGTCCTGCTGTTCCGGCGTCAGGCGGCAGAGCAATCCCAGCGGGCACAGGCCGATCTGCTGACCGATGTACTCAGCGGAGGCGGTGACTTCGAACGACTTCGACTACTGGCGCCAAAGCGGGTGCACGATCGGTTCGTCGTCGCCGTGTGCCGTGGCGACCACAGCGCCGTACGGGCTCGGTTGTCGGCGCCGGTGGAGGACAAACTGGTGCTGTCCGGCCCGTACGGCGGGGATCTGGTGCTGCTGCTCGCCCGGACCGATGCGGTGACCGCCGCACGGGAGCTGTCCGAGGTCGCGAAGCGAGCTGGAGTCACGATCGCTGTGGTGGGTCCGGCCCGCTGGGGTGAGGCGTTGGTGGATGCGCATCGGCAGGCCGTCCGGTTGGTGACGACCATGGTGCGGCTCGGCCGGCACAACGAGTCCGCGACGCCGGACGATCTCGGTGTGGCGGGTCTGGTCGGTGCGCCGGAGGTCGACGTACAGGCTCATGTTGAGCATGTGCTCGGCGCAGTGATCGCGTACGACGCCCAGCGCGGGACCGATCTGATCGGAACACTGCATGCGTACTTCGCGGCTGGGCAGAGTCCCACGAGAGCCGCTAGCGCGCTGCACATCCATCCCAACACCGTTCAGCAGCGACTGGACCGAGTGGGAGCGCTACTCGGCGCGGAGTGGCAGTCGCCGGAGCACAGTCTGAACCTGCAGGTCGCACTTCGGCTCCACCAGGCAATCAGGGGATAAGCACCAGCCGTCCGCGCACGCCGCCCTTCGCAAGCCGCTTGTACGCTGTGACTGCATCGTCGAGCGGGTAGGTGTCGGCTACTCGGGTAGAGATCACGCGACGCGCGGCGAGCTCAGATAGCTCTGCCAGTTCGGTTCGGTCGGCCTGAACCAGGATCTGATGCACAGTGATCCCACGCAGCGCCGGCGGCGTCGGACCGGCGTGGAAATGCGTGTGCTGACCGCCAGTGCGAACCGCCTCCTGTGCAGCCATCTCAAGGTTCGCCGCATCCACCAGCGCGTCGACACCGGCCGGAACGATCGCATGGACCGCGGTAGTCAGGTCTTGCGCGCGGGAGACGAAGTGATCGGCGCCGATGCTCCGCACGTACTCCTCGTCCTCCTCGCCGGCCGCGGCGATCACGGTCAGTCCGAAGTGCTTGGCCAGCTCGACCGCATAGCCACCCACACCACCGGCCGCACCAGTCACCAGCACTGTGTCGGCTGTCAGTTGCAACAGCTTGAGAGCTCGCAGCGCGGTCAGTGCGTTCAACGGGATGGTTGCCGCGTTGACCAGGTCCACGTTGGTCGGCGCGAGCGTCACCGCGGTGGTGTCCAGTACGACGTACTCGGCGTGTGTCTTGAGCGGTCTGCCGAGCCGGTCGGCCAGCCCGATCACCGGCGTACCGACTGCGAGGTCTGTGCCCGGTCCGGCCGCGTCGACGACACCTGCGACATCCCAGCCGAGGCCGAACTGCTCTCGGAGGACAGTCAGGCCGGCCTGCACCGCTATGCCGGAAGCGACCACTAGATCGATCGGATTGATGGCGGCGGCGGCCACCTTGATGCGGACCTGGCCTTGAGCCGGCTCCGGCAGCGGAGTCTCTATCATTTCCAGTGAATCCGGTCCGTCGAGCCGCCGGACCACCAGTGCGCGCATGTTCATGGGCTCTACTCTCGGAGAGCTACTCTCTTTGGGTAAGTACGTACTTCGGAGTGCGTACCGTACGAGGAGGAGAGCCATGCCGACGCGTACCGCCGCCCAGCTCCGGGAAGAGGCTGCCCGCGACTACGACGCCTTCATGGCGGAGTGCCCGGCGCGGCATCTGCTGGACCGGATCGGCACCAAGTGGGTCTCCCTTGTCCTGCTCGGACTCGCCGACGGCCCGCAGCGGTACTCCGACCTGTCCCGGCGGATCGCCGGCGTCAGCCAGAAGATGCTCACCCAGACACTGCGCAATCTGGAGCGCGACGGTCTGATCAGCCGTGCTGTGACCCCCTCGGTGCCGGTGCGCGTCGACTACGAGCTCACCGCGCTCGGCGAGAGCCTGCTCCCGCTCGTGGACGCCATCCGCGCCTGGGCGGAGTCCAACATGCCCAAGGTCGAGGCCGCCCGCGAGCAGTACGACGCGCTCTGAGGTGGTGTCGGGCGTTCGGCCGACACATGTCGGCCGAGTGGACACCGGCGTCAGGCGTTCACCCGCTGTGACGCAAGTCCCTGAGCGATCAGGCTGTGACCGGCAGATAGCAGCATCCGGGGGGATGTGAGCCGGGTTCAGCTGGATTTACAGGGGTCGAGCTGAGCCTGGTCGCCGCTCTGTCGCGCCTGGTAGACCCCGTCTCCGCCGCCTGCGGAGCATCTGTGAAGGAAGCACCATGAGCCACCGCCTTCGGGCAGTTGTCGCACACCTCACCCGTCGCCCTGTTGCCCGGACCAGAAGTCAGTCCGGGTTCACGCTGATCGAACTGCTCGTCGTCATCGTCATCCTGGGGGTCCTGTCCGGGATCGTCGTCTTCGCCGTCTCCGGCATCCAGGACCGCGGTAACGCCGCCGCGTGCAAGACCGACAAGAAGAGCGTCGAGGTCGCCGTCGAGGCGTACTTCGCCAAGAACGGCGCCTACCCACCGGCCGGCGACCCCGGCTGGCTGGAGCTCACCTCCGGCGTCAACCAGCTGCTCCGCAGCCGCCCGAGCGGTTCCGGCTACACGATCGCCCTCGGCCTCAACGGCGTCGTCACCGCAACGGGCGCCTGCACCTGAACGATTCCCGCCCCTCCAAGTGAGGTGGGCCGGCTCTGAGGAGAGCCGGTCCACCTCGGGCCTCGTTCAACGCCGAAGGGACCTCATGCGTATCCCCTTGCCCGGTAGCCGGGTCGATCTGTTGCTCGAAGAACTCTGGAACGCCGGTGGTACCGATCTGCTCCTCACCGTCGGCATGGCGCCGCAGTTGCGCGTCCACGGCGTCCTGCGACCGGTGGCGGACCGGACACCGCTGACCCGCCGCGACACCGACGCCATGCTCGCCGAGATCCTCAATCCGCACCGCTCGAACGTCTGGCAGACGACGTACGAGCACGACTTCTCGTTCTCGTGGCGGGACAACGCCCGGATCCGCGCGAACGCCTTCACCCAGCGCGGTGACACAGCTGTCGCGCTGCGCGTGATTCCGCGCAGCATTCCGACCATGTCGGAGCTGGGGCTGCCGCCTGTGCTCGGCAGCTTCGTCCGCGCGTTCCAGGGGCTGGTGCTGGTCACCGGGCCGACCGGTTCGGGTAAGTCGACCACGCTGGCTTCGATGATCCACCAGATCAACACCGAGCGGGCCTGCCACATCATCACCATCGAGGACCCGATCGAGTACGTCCACGAGCATCGCAAGTCGGCGGTGAACCAGCGAGAGGTCGGTAGTGACACAGCATCGTTCCCTGACGCACTGCGAGCCGCGCTGCGGGAGGACCCCGACGTCCTGCTGGTCGGCGAGATGCGAGACCTGGAGTCGATCAGGTTCGCACTCACCATCGCCGAGACCGGCCATCTGGTCTTCGCAACTCTGCACACCAACGACACCGCGCAGTCACTCGCCCGAATCATCGACGTGTTCCCACCTGAGCAGCAGTCCCAGGTGCGGGTACAACTGGCCGCCGCACTGAGCGGAGTGGTGCACCAGCGGCTGATCCCGCGCACCGGCGGCGGACTGGTCGCCGCGTTCGAGGTCATGGTCGCGAACGCCGGAATCCGCAACCTGATCAAGGAAGGCAAGACGCATCAGCTGCGCAACGCCCTCGTCACCGGCCGGCGCGAAGGCATGATCACTCTGGAGCAGTCGCTGTCGGCGCTGGTGCAGTCCGGTGAGATCTCGAGCGAGGACGCGTACGCACGGAGCTCGTACCCGAAGGAGATCGAGCTTCGGCCGCGGGCGAAGGCCGTGTCGTCGTGAAGCACAGCGGACAGGAGCGTGCCGAGGACGTCTCCGTGGTGCAGGTCGTGCAGCGCATCATCACCGAGGGGCTGCGCGAGCGCGCGTCGGACATTCACATCGAGCCGCATGACGACGTGGTGCGGGTGCGGCTGCGGGTCGACGGAGCTCTGCGTGAGCTCGTCGAGTTGCCCGGTGCGATCGGGCCGGGTCTGGTCAGCCGGATCAAGGTGCTGGCCGACCTGGACATCATCGAGCGCAGGCGGTCCCAGGACGGACAGATCCGGATGAAGGTCGCCGAACGCGACGTCGACATCCGGGTCTCGACCGCAGCCGTGGTCGGCGGCGAGAAGGTCGTGCTGCGGCTCCTCGACAAGAGCCGGGCACTGCTCCGGCTCCAACAGCTCGGCATGTCGCCTGAGTTGGCCGAGCGCTATTCCGCGCTGCTGCGCACGCCGTACGGGATGGTGATCTGCGCGGGGCCGACCGGGAGCGGCAAGACGACCACGCTGTACGGATCGCTCGGCGAGATCGACAGCCCCGAGCGCAACGTGATGACGATCGAGGACCCGGTCGAGTACAGCTATGCGTCGATCAACCAGATCCAGATCAACGAGGCCGCCGGGATCACCTTCGCCACTGGACTACGGGCGATTCTGCGGCAGGACCCCGATGTGATCCTGGTGGGCGAGATCCGCGACTCCGAGACCGCACGGATCGCCGTACAGGCCGCACTGACCGGGCACCTGGTCCTGTCCTCGGTGCACGCCACCGACACCGCGACAGCGCTGCATCGCTTGCTGGACATGGGGATCGAGAACTTCCTGGTCGCCTCGTCGGTCAGTGCGGTGATCGCGCAGCGGCTCATTCGGAAGGTCTGTGACAGCTGTCGCTCGTACTACGTTCCGCCGCCGGCCGAGGTGGCGTTCCTGGCGAGTGTGGGCGTCGACGTACCGGATAGGGGGCTGGTGCGCGGCTCGGGCTGCACCTTCTGCGCACAGACCGGCTATCACGAGCGGACCGGGGTGTATGAGCTGCTTCCGGTGACCGATCCGATCCGAGAGCTCGTGGTGGACCGCGCACCGCTCGCAGAGGTGCGCAAGGTCGCCACCTACGAAGGCATGCGCACGTTGCAGGAAGAGGGTGCCCGGCTGGCGCGAGCAGGAGTCACCACAGTCGCCGAGGTACTCCGGTCGATCTACACGGTGGGGATGCGATGACCAGATACACGTACGTCGCAGTCGAGTCCGACGGGAGCACCAAACGCGGTACGACGCGTGCGGAGAGCCGAGAGGACGCAGAACTGGCCCTGTACGAGCGGGAGCTGCGCAACATCCGGCTGACCGAGAAGCCGAGCATTCTGCAGCTGGAGATCACTGCTCGGCGCGTGAAACGGGAAGAGGTGATGCATCTGACCCGGCAGCTCGGTGCTTTCGTCGCTGCGGGTCTACCGCTGACGGAGTCGGTTCACAGCTTGGCCCGGGAGGCAGAGAACTCCACCGTGCGCCGGATGATGCTGGAGGTCGAGGACGGCCTGCGGGACGGCGAGCGGCTGTCGGAATGCTTCGACCGGCATCCACGGATCTTTCCCGAGTTCTACCGCGGCATCCTGCGCTCTGCCGAGTTGAGCGGCCGCCTGGACACTGTGCTCGCACAGCTCGCGCGCTACCTCGAACGCGATCTCGAAGCGCGCCGGCGGATCAAGCAGGCCACCATCTACCCGGCCGTCGTCGCGGCGATGTCGATGGTGACTCTGATCGTCCTGGCCGGGTTCGTGCTGCCGCGGTTCCGCACGTTCTTCGACAGCCTCGGGGCGACGCTGCCGTTGCCTACGCGCATTCTGCTCGGCATTACCAACTTCCTGAGCAGCTGGTGGTGGGCACTGATGATCGGCGCCGGAGTAGTGATCCTCGCGATCGTCTACGCGACCAGTACGACGGCCGGCCGCTACCTGCGCGACCGCATCGTGCTGGCGCTGCCCGTGATCGGACCGACCGTGCAGTACGCGCTGGTCGAGCGCTTCTGCCGGATTCTGGCCTCCATGGTCAGCGCAGGTGTCCAGCTGCCACAGGCGTTGCGAGTGGCGACCGGCTCGCTGCCCAACCGGGTCTACCGGCGCTCTCTGGGGCGAGTGATGGAGTCGATGTTGCAGGGCGAGGGACTGGCTCGGCCGTTGGCCGCTACCGGTCTCTTCCCGGCCACAGCTGCTCAGATGCTCCGAGTGGGCGAAGACACCGGCACGCTCGACACCCAGCTCGAGGTCACCGCGCAGTACTACGAAGGGGAGCTGGACTACAAGCTCAAGAAGCTCATCGGCCTGTTCGAGCCGGCCGTGATCCTGGTGATGGGCGGAGTCGTCGGCTTCGTCGCGATCGCCCTGGTGTCCGCGATGTACGGAATCTTCCGGCAGGTGCAGGGGTAATGCGGGAACACGGGGAGAGTTTGCTGGAGCTGGTCGTCGCCATAGCGCTGATGGGTGTTGCCATCGTGGCAGTGATGGCAGGACTGACGACGACGGTGTTGATGTCTGACACCCAGCGCAAAGAGGCGACTGCGGTGGCGACGGTCCGCAACTATGCCGAGGCGCTGCAGAACTACGTTGCCAGCGGCCACTACGTCCCGTGCGCCACGACGTACGTCGTACCGGGGTTTGCTGTGCCGGAGGGGTTCACAGCGAAGGTGGTCGGTGGGTCGGTGCAGTACTGGACCGGTGCGTTGTGGTTGCCGCTGTGCTTGCCGGATCGTGGGCTGCAGCGGGTGCGGGTGTCAGTTGCGAGTACGGACGGGCGCGCGGTGCAGACGCTGGACGTCGTACTGCGCAAGCCTTGCCGGGTTGAGGATCCGCCGTGCACCTGAGGCGGACCGAGCGTGGGTTCACGCTGATCGAGGTTCTGATCACCATGGCACTGATGGGCGTCGTAACGCTGGCACTGGCCGACCTGGTCACCGTGGCACTCCGCCAGATGAGTGCGACCTCGGACCGGATGGACATGGCGCAGGACGCGCAGCTCGGCGCGACGTACTTCTCCCGCGATGTTGCAGGGCTCGGACTGCGTGACTACGGCACGGTCGGTGTCGACGGGACCCAGCCGTTCAAACAGTCAGTGCAGCTCGATGCGCCCTTCGCTGCGGGCGGAGTCACCTGCGGGCCATTGCCCGATGCAACTGTCCGGCTCTTGTCGGACCATTGGGACACGTCCGTCGTTCCGGCTGTCCGGCGGACCGCGGTGGTTGCGTACTACCTGAAGGCCGATGAACTGCACCGAGCGAGCTGCGTCAGTCCCGGTACGGCGCCCGCGTTTGACGTTCGAGTAGCAGCGAACGTCAAACCGGGCAGCCTCACGGTCAGCTGCTCAACTGCCTGTACGTCGACCGTGGTCCCGCTGGCTGTCACGCTGCGCTTCGTGCTCGTCAAGCCGGCGGCGGGTGAGTACGAGGTCGTGCTCAGTGGACTCCGGAGGCAGTCGTGAGGCGCCGCGACGAGCGCGGCGGCTCGCTGCTGCTGGTGCTTGTCGTGATCACTGTGATCGCCACTGCGTTGTCTGCGCTGTTGTCCCGGGCTGACACTGCACAGCGGGTGTCGAACAGTCTCCGCCAGCAGACTGTGGCGTCGTACGCGGCGGACGGTGCGATGGAGGCAGCGATCAACAACCTGCGCAACAGCTCCTACAACGGCGAGTCCGGACAGAAGTGCTTCGGCCTGTCCGACACGTTGTCGCTGGTGCTGTTCAACGGGCTCGACTCCGCCGCGGTGACGTGCCGGCCGGATCCGAAGCAGGTTGTGGTCAGCTGCTCCACGCCTTCGGACTGCAACCGGCCTGCCAACGCGGTGCTGGCGCTCGGGCAGATTCCGGGGGAGAGCGGTGTGACCGTGGAGCAGCCTGCGGACTCCACGCTGCAGGTCCACGGCAGTGTCGTGTCGAACTCACCGATCTCCGTGACCGGTCTCTTCGATCCGAGTGGTCTGCTGACTCTCAACAGTGATGCCACGGATCCGGGGTATCCATCTCTTGCGACGGTTCCGAGCCATCGATCGTTGCCGGCGTGTACTGCTCCAGGAGGGCTCGTTACCTTCCTGCCGGGCTACTACGACGATGCTGCGGGGCTGACTGCGCTGATGGCTGGTGACAGTCCTTGTCGGGGGAGCACCTGGTGGTTCAAGCCGGGGATCTACTACTTCGACTTTCACAACAGTCAGAACCCGTTGCTGGACAGTAGTTCGCATGCTTGGACGATCGACAGTGGGACTCTGATCGGTGGCACGCGGGCCGGGAGTGTTCCGGGCGCTTGTGCGAGTCCGCTTGATGGTGCGGCCGACGGCGTACGGTTCGTGTTCGGTGGTGACAGCCGGTTGGTGGTGAAGGGCGGCCAGGCTGAGCTGTGCGGTACGTACTCCGCGACGCAGCCGCCGATCGCCGTACAGGGACTGACTAGTGGTGCGGAGAGTGTCACTACTCAGGACCGACGGCCGACGTCGGTGTCGCTGCTGAGCAAGTTCGGCTTGAGCGCGACACCTGCGCGACTCTCTGCGGTCGATGGTGTCGCTGCTAGCTGGAAGAGTGCCGTGGCGGGTGACAGCGCTCCGCTCACGCTCAGTGGCTACAGCCAGGGTGGTGCGATGCCCGCCGGCTCGGTGCTGGAGTCGGCCGCTCTGAAGATCACCCATCGGCACAGCGACCCGACCACGGTCGATCAGCTGGACCTGTCGGTTGACGTCGGAACTGGTGCGCCGATCACTGCGTCGGTGACCGGCGTTCCCGGCGGGACGGCGTACCGGACGGAGACGGCGCCGCTCGACGCTGCGCGGACGGGTGCACTCGCTCGGGCCGTGTACGACGGGACCTTCAGCAGTGCGAGTGTGGCGCTGACGACGCGGCTGGCCGCGAAGGACGACACGGAGGACATCGACGCCGTACAGCTGGAGCTCCGGTACACCGCACCGGCACTGCGTGCTGCGCACGGTTGTGTCACCGCAGGGCCGTATCCCAGTAATACAAGCGCTTGTGCGGTGATTGAGGCATCTGGGCGGTTCTTCGTTCAGGGCACGGTCGATGTGCCGGAAGGCGTCCTCGATCTGACCATTGCGCCGGGTCTGCCGCCCGCGGTGTCAGGTGGGGTGGTGGTTCGTGCTTTGCAGCTCACTGCAACGGGAAGGCTGTCCGGAGTGGCGATAGCTCGACCGGATGACTCTCCGGGACTCACCTTCGGTGTCCAGCTGACGGCGTACATCTGCCCGGGTGCGCTGCTGTGTGCGCCCGGTGGGAAGCCTGCACTGCAGGCACGGATCGGACTCGTCGACGCTGACCCGGAACATCCGGACGCAGGTCGCCGCGCGGTCACTGTCCTCGGCTGGTGGCGCGCCGGCTGATGGTGTCGTGTCGAGTAACACCACGGGGCCCGGCCTCTATCGCGTCGGCATCACGCTGCGTAGTTTGGTCCGCGGGGGGATCCATGAACGAGTTGGTCAAGGTCGTCGTCATCGACGATCACACACTGGTCCGCTACGGCCTGATCGGCCTGGTCGGTACCGAACCCGACCTCGAGGTGGTCGGCGACAGCGGCCGCCGCGCGGACGTCTTCGGAATCGTTCTGTCCGAGCGCCCGAACGTCATCGTCCTCGACGTCTCGCCGCCCGACCTCGCCGGCCTCCGCATCGCCCGCGACCTCCGCCACCGGTACGCCGACCTGGGCATCGTCCTGCTCGCCCCCGACGGCCAGGACGATCTTCTCTTCTCCGCACTCGAGTCCGGCGTCTCCGCCTTCGTCGCCAAAAGCGCGCCCACCGACGAGATGCTCGCCGCCATCCGGCACGCCGCCGTGGCCCCGACCTCCTTCACCGCGACCGGCCTCGGGCCCGCCATGGCCCGCCGCGACCACCCAGCCGCTCAGACCCTGCTCAGTCCCCGTGAAGCGCAGGTCCTGGATCTGCTGGGCCAAGGCCTGTCGGTGCGCGACATCGCCCTGGCCCTCTCGGTCAGCATCTCCACCGCCAAGACCTACGTCGCCCGTCTCTACGAAAAACTCGAAGTCTCGAACCGGGCCCAAGCCATCATGACCGCCCTCCAACGCGGCCTGCTGGCACCGAAGGGCTGACCGCTACGCTCTACCACCATGGCGTCCAGCCGCTCCACCTCCTCCGCAGACCGTCGCGTGGTCGTTCTGGTCGTCCCTGCGACGCCTAGCTGGGCCCCACCCGGCCGCACTCCGACGGCCTGGCACCACGCCCTCACCGAGGACACCTACGAGCTCCTCGCCGATCTGGCGCAGGTAGACGTCGCCGTAGCTGTGGTGACCGACCATGCGGTCTCGGGTGACGACGCTTCGGTGGCTGCGGTTCGTGAGCTCACCTGGCCGGGTACTCCGGTCTACGCAGTCTCGGGTGACAACCCCGTGCTGCAGGCGATCGAGCTCGCTGGCCCGGCGGCCGCGGTGGTGGCGGTGAGTCACGACGTACCGGATCTTCCGGGGCTGCTGATCGGCAAGCTGTTCCGCGCGCTCGGCTCGGCCGACATCGCCGTCACACCCGCGACCGATGGTTCGCTGGCCGCGATCGGTGTCAATCTCCCCATCGCGCCCTGGGTCCAGGAACTCGCCCCGACCTTCGACACCACGCTGCCCGACCTCGAAGCAGCGAAGCCTCGGCGCCACGCTGTTGCCGTCGGCCCTGGTTGGCACCGGCTGCGATCGAATGCTGACCTAGCGCAACTGGATCCCGGCCTCGAGGGCTGGGATGCGACAAGATCTCTACTTCGTCGTCCTTGACCCGTCACCTTCGTCCTGGTGGCTCGTTCACCATGCAGCGGGGGCTTCTGGGGGAGGCCGCACCACCCGTCGATGCCGTTCAGGGGCGGTGATCGACACCGGTGCAGACCCGCCGCGGAGGCCCGCTCGGGGGAGCGGGCCCGCAGTCAAGGTCGCCCCTGAGCCGGCCGAGGCTGCACCGGCAATCGGGGGGATCCACGGGGGATCGCAGTACGACGGGGGAACGCAGTACCAGCGGGGGAACGCAGTACCGCTAGGTGAGGGATCGCGCTGCAGCGGGGGGATTCACGGGGGACGCAGTACCGGGGGGATACGGGGGTTGTGGGGCAGCAGTGAGGCACCACAGACGTAACGCCGGGGTGGGCACAGCAGGCAGGTGTCCACCCCGGCGTCGCTCGCTCAGAACACGCCGGGGAGCAAGGCGGCGGTCCGAGTCCGGTACGACGTGTAGGCGGGCAGTGCGCCGATGAGGACCTGCTCCTCGCGCCGGGCTCGGTAGATCTGCAGCCCCACGAGGATCAGCCAGACACCGCCGACCAGGAGGTTGTCCGCGGCAATGGCCAGGCCAAGGGACGACACGATTTCGCCCGTGTACAAGGGATGTCGCACCCACCGGTACGGACCGTGGTCGACGACGTCGCGGGCCTGGGCGATGATCGACAGATTCCGTCCGAGCGTCCACAGCGACCAGACGGACCACGCCGTACCGGCGACCAGCAGGACGTCCGCGATCAGCAGCCGTCCGACACCGCCGGTTCCTCGGGTGAGCAGGGGAAACGCGAACGGGGTCAGGGTCGCCACGATCGCGGCCACGTGGGCGACGACCGACGTACCCGTGGCCTTGGCCGGACCGCGTCGCAGGTACGCCCAGATGATCACCGCGTAGAACACCGCGACCAGCGCGGTGCCGATCCAGCGCAAGGTGCTCGCGTCGGAGGGCTGACGCAGCACCATCGCGCCGGCGATCAGCATCAAGGTCGCGAGCGGCACCATGATCAGCCGGCCGAGGTCGAGCCGGCGGGACGGGACACGAACAGCGGTGCGAACGACCATGGCCGGTCTACTTTCCGAAGAAGAGCGCGACGATGCTGAGCGCGCCCGGACCGATGATGACGACGAACATCGACGGGAACAGGCAGAACACCAGCGGAAACAGGATCTTCACGGGCACCTTCTGGGCCCGCTCCTCGGCCCGCTGCCGACGCCGCAACCGCATCTCCTTGGCCTGCTCGCGCAGCACGTCGGCGATCGTGATCCCCAGTTCGCCGGCCTGGATCAGCGCCGACACGAATGCCCGCAGTTCGGGGACGGTCGTCCGCTCGGTCGACGCCCGCAGCGCCTGCGACCGCGACTTGCCGATCTGCATCTCCTGCAGCACCCGGGAGAACTCGGCCGCCAGCGGACCCTTGGTGTTGCGCGCGACCTGAGCCAGCGCGGCGTCGAATCCGAGTCCGGCCTCGACGCACACCGTCAGCATGTCGAGCGCGTCCGGCAGGGCCCGCTGAATCTTCTGCTGCCGTTTGATTCCGGCGTTGTACAACAAGATGTCGGGCAGGAAGAAGCCGGCCGCCGCACCGACCCCGGTCCCGACGATCAGGAGCCCGATCGCACGGACGCCGTACAGGGCGCCGAGGCCACCGAGGACGAACAGGCCGAGGCCTTTGACGGCCAGGATCCGGTCCGGCGTCCACGCCGACGGGTTGCCCGCGAGGTCGAGTCGGCGTTGCAGCGTCGTACCGATGCCGGACGGCGACAGCCGCACCGCCAGTCCGCGGAGCCAGCCGGGCATCGCGGCGAACCGGTCGGTCGAGGTCTCGGCCTCGGCCGGCGTGTGTCGCGTGTAGTGGTTGTCGATCGTGGCCAGCGCCCGCGCCACGCCGCCCTCGGCGGGCCGCGCGAGGACTCCGGCCACAGCCAGCGCGATCGCCAGTCCGAGCGCGGCGACGCCGCCGATCAGGAGCAATGTCATGTCACGCCTCCACCTTGATCAGTGCCCGGATCCAGAACGCACCGATGATGATCAGGACGGCGCCGCCGGCGACCATCATCAGACCGGCCGGTGTGGTGTAGAGCGGCCGCATGTACTCGGATTTGGTGTACGTCATGAACAGCGCCAGTACGATCGGCAACGCGACGATGATGTAGCCGGACAGCCGGCCCTCCGCGCTCAGCGCCTGCACGTGGCGACGGGTCTGGGCTCGTTCGCGCATGGTGTCGACGGTGTTCTTCAGCACCTCGGCGAGGTTGCCGCCGACCTCACGCTGGATGCGGATCGCCATCACGACCCAGCGCAGGTCGTCGGACTCCATCCGGTCGGCGACGTGGTTGAGGCTCTCCTCGAGTTCGATTCCGATCCGCGTCTCGGCGAGCGCCCGGGAGAACTCGCCCGCCGCGGGCTGAGTGCCGTCCCGGACCACTGCGTCGACAGCTTGTGCGACCGAGAACCCGGATCGCAGCGACCCGACGATCAGCTGCAGGACATCCGGCAGCTGCTCGCTGAACGCTGCCCGTCGCCGGCTGATCCGGATGCTGAGGTACGCGAACTGCAAGAACCAGCCGCAGGCCAGTCCGACCGGGATACTCGCCAGCGGCGACAGACCGAACAACATCGCCAGGACCACCAGCACAGCGGCCACACACACGGTCAGCAACGCCCACTCGGCCGGTTTGCGCTTCACGTCGGCGAGATCGAGCCGCCGCGCGAGCCCCTGCTCGGCGCCTGCCGACCGCAACGCCTGACCGACAAAACCGACCGCAGTCCGCGCAGCGGCTCCCTCGGCCTCAGTGGCAGCGTGCTCGTCACGCCGGGGACCGTATTGACCGACCTGGTGCAGCAGCCGCCGTGTCGCGTCCTGGCGAACCCCCTGCCACCGGAAGAGCACTACTGCTAGCAGTAGGAACAGGAAGACACCGGACAGCAACGCGAGCAACTGCCAGGTCCATACAGTCCGATGCGGCACAGGAGCCGGTACGACGTTCTCCGGCGTCGGCGTACTCCGCGGAGTGAGCGCGGCGAAGGTGACCGTGGTCTGGGCGTGGACCGCTCCGACTGTGACCTGCAGCGAGACGCGTTGACCGGCCAGAGCATCCGGGACAAGAACGTCGATCGCCGAGCGAGCGGTGAAGTTGCGAGCAACCTCTGCGAATGCTGCTGTCAGCTCGGAAGCGCTCTGGGCGGTGAGAGTCCGCCCGCCTGCGGCTGCCGCGATCTGTTGTGCGGCCGACCGGTCACCTTTGCCGTAGCGGAAGGCGACCACGTCAGCAGGAACGCCAGCACCGGCCAGCTGTCCGGTAACCAAGCTGAGCTTGGCTTTGCTCGAGGTGTCGACGCCATCGGACAGTACAACGAGCCTGCGCTGAGCACCGGCCCCGAGCTGGGTGCTGCCGAGCGCATCGGCCGCCGCTCGGACCGCGTCGTACAGGGCGGTGTCTCCGCCGGCCCGTACTTGCGCGAGTGCGTTGCGGACCGAGTTGCGGCTGGTGGTCGGTTTGACGACGAGCCGAGGACGATCGGAGAAGGTGAGCAGTCCGGCCAGCACGTCCCCGGGCAGGCTGTTCAGGTAGCTCAGCGCTGCCTGGCGTGCGGCGGCGATACCAGAACCGGCCATCGAACCGCTGCTGTCGAGGACGAGAATCACCGCACGTGACGGTGCTGTTCTGGTCTTGGCGCTGCTGATCGGGGTCGCGCGCGCCACCAGTGTCGTTCGGCCGGCGGTGACCTGGACAGGCCCGTCGACGTTGGCCGTGGTGAGTAGCAGGCTGGCGTGTCCCGGGGTGACCTTCACCGAGTCGATGCGCACCGACGGGTCGCCCGCGGCCCACGCCGTACCGGGAACGAGTGTCAGCAGCAGAAGCGCGGCGAGTAGCCGTCTCATCGGGTCACCTCGTCCAGACCGAACATCCGCGGCGGCAGGTGGACACCCTGGTCGGCCAGCCGGTCCAGGAAGCCGGGGCGGAGACCGGTCGGCCGCAGTGCGCCCCGGAACCACCCACGCTCGTCCACCCCGGCCCGGAAATCGAACAGGAACAGGTCCTGCAGGGTGATGACCTCCCCCTCCATCCCGGTGACCTCAGTGATGTGAGTGATCCGCCGCGTCCCGTCCCGAAGCCGGGACTGGTGCACGATCAGGTCGATCGCGGACGACATCTGCTCACGGATCGCCCGTTGCGGCAGGTCCACACCGGCCATCAGCACCATGGTCTCCAGCCGGGACAGCGAGTCGCGCGGTGCATTGGAGTGCACGGTGGTGATCGAGCCGTCGTGACCGGTGTTCATGGCCTGCAACATGTCCAGCGCGGCCCCGTCGCGGACCTCGCCGATGATGATCCGGTCGGGCCGCATCCGCAGCGCGTTGCGGACGAGGTCGCGGATCGCGATCTCACCGCGCCGCTCCACGTTCGAGGGTCGCGACTCCAGCCGCAGGACGTGCTCCTGCCGGAGCTGCAGTTCGGCGGCGTCCTCGATCGTCACGATGCGCTCGTCGTCGGGCAGGAACGACGACAGGACGTTGAGCGTCGTCGTCTTGCCCGACCCGGTGCCGCCGCCGATCAGAATGTTCAGCCGGCCGCGGACACACGCCTGCAGGAGGTCTGCGACCGCCGGAGTGAGGGTGCCGAACGAGACCAGATCGTCGACGGTGAACGGATCGGCGGCGAACTTCCGGATCGTCAGCAACGACCCGTCCAGCGCGATCGGCGGGACGACGGCGTTCACGCGGCTGCCGTCGGGCAGCCGGGCGTCCACCATCGGACTCGCGTCGTCGACCCGCCGGCCGACCCGGGACACGATCTTGTCGATCGTGCGCCGCAGGTGGTTCTCGTCGGTGAACGCCGCCTCGACAGGCTGCAGCCGTCCGTTGCGTTCGACGTAGATCTGGTCGTGGCCGTTCACCATGATCTCCGAGACGCCGGCGTCGCGCAGATAGGGCTCGAGCGGACCGTGGCCGAGGATCTCGTCGGCGACTTCCTGGGCCACCCGCGCCCGGTCGGTGGCGGTCATCGGGGTGTCGTCGCGTTGCAGGACGGCCTGCAGGGTCTGGGTAACCTGCTGCTCGAGTTCGCGCTGGTCGAGATGGGCGTCGTACAACTTGGGGCCCAAGGTCTCGATCAGTCCCTGGTGGACACTGCGCTTCACACCGGCGAACGGATCCGCGTTGCGCGCGGCGCGCCGGGGTACGTCGGCCGCCGGTCGCGGCGCCTCGGGGTGCGCCTGCGGAGT
This sequence comes from Kribbella sp. NPDC005582, assembly GCF_040605415.1. Taxonomy (NCBI): domain Bacteria; kingdom Bacillati; phylum Actinomycetota; class Actinomycetes; order Propionibacteriales; family Kribbellaceae; genus Kribbella; species Kribbella sp. NPDC005582. Next base: position 292,808 of record NZ_JBEXCU010000001.1, on the reverse strand, counting down.
CTGGCCCTGCCGCTGGGCGAGGCGCTCGGACAGGTTCATCATCGCCTCCCCGAGCTACGCCGGGCGAGGCTCCGGGCCCGGGGCCGGACGGGCTGATCGATCAGGCGCTCCCGGGCGAACCGGGCGATCGCCTTGCTGACCGGATGCGCCGGCGTACCGAACACGATCGGGATGCCCTGGTTGGTCGAGATCGGCACGTTGCGGCTCGACGGCACCTGGGCGTCGATCGTCGTACGCACCACTCGTTCGACATCGCCCGGAGTCAGCCCGACCTTCGAATCGGACCGGTTGACCAGCACTGAGCGGATGTCGCGCGAGTACGACAGCAGGTCGAGCATGTCGAGGGTGATCCGCATGTTCTTCATCGCCGGCGTGTCCGGCGTGGTCAGGAGGACATGGTGGTCGGACAGGTCCATCGCGGTCAGCACGTGCTCGCTGAACTGGGCCGGAGTGTCGACCACGACGAAGTCGTACATCCCGCGCAGGACCGTGAGCAGCTCGCCGACGAGCGCGGCCGGGATCTTCTCGGCGTCGCCGGGGGTCACCGGCGCCAGCAGCATGTCCAGGCCGGGCCGGTACGGCGTCAGGAGCGAGGCAGCGCCGGTCACGTCGAGATGGCCGGCCATCGGCAACGCGTCGCTGATCGTCCGGACCGGCTCGAGCAGGACGCTGATCGCGACATCTCCGAACGACAGGTCGAGATCCACGAGGCAGACCCGCCGGACGCCGTCGGCCAGTGCCGCGGCCAGGTTGATCGCGATGGTGGTCTTGCCACATCCGCCCTTGGCGGCGAACACCGTCACCACTTTGCCGTACTGGACTGGCTCCGGCTCCGGGCCGACGTGCGGCTCCGACCGAACCCGCCACGACAACTCGCGGGACCGCTCGCACGCCGCGGTCAGTGCGGCTTGGTCGCCGACGGCAACGACTTCCCGTACGCCGGCCCGCAGGGCCTCGGTGAGCAGAGTGACGTCGACCTGGTCACGGACGAGGATGACGCCCGTGGTCGGCCGTTCCACCCGGAGCTGCTCGGTGAACCCGAGTGCCTCGGCGGTGTCGGCGGCTGGTCCCACGACGACGAGGTCCTCGGCGGGATCGTCGTACAGGGCGTGGAAGGCGGAGGCGAGGTCCTCGACGGTCCGGACCGCTCCGTCGATACTTGCGGACAGGTCCTCCGGCCACGTGGCCGGCTGGCAGAGAATCGTCATCTCAGCGTCCTTTCTTGGCCGGTGGCGGGAACTGCGGGACGACGTGGTCGTCGGGCTTCACCTCGGCGTTCGGGCCGCGCAGAGCCAGGTAGGGCAGACCGGTCTGGGTGAGCAGGATCAGCCGCTCGGCGTTGTCCTGGTTGACCGCGACCGTCACCAGGATCAGGTCGTTCTGCGGTCCGGAGGTGTTCTGCGAGACGTTGGTGGTTTTCACGTCGCCCTCGGTCTGCTTCGCCGCGCCGATCGCGATCACACGCACCTTCGGGATCACCACGCGGGTGTTGCTGATGCCCTTACCCACTTGCTGTTTGTGCTGGCCGGTGCAGTTCGGCTGCGCCGCGACATCGGCGTTGTCGCCGGTGACGACGGTGCCGAACACCGCGACCTGCGAGCCGACTTTCACGTTGCCGGCCACTGCTTCCGCGCCGCACAGCGTGATCGTGACGGCGACCTGCCCGTCCGGGATCACGAGCCCGTTCGTCGCCCGCTCGGCAGGCACCAGCATCGAGCGCAGCATCAGCTGACCGGGGCCGAGGTCGGACGACGTCACCAGGGCGTCCTGGTTCGCGGCCAGCTCGGTGACCGCGTCCGTCGACACCGACGCCGCCGGCAGCGTTTCCTTGCGCAGCAACGGTTTCGCGTCCTTGACCGTCGTACCGGACGGGATCGCCTGGTCGGCGACGAGCACGGTGACGGCCTGCTGCCCGGCGACGGCGCGAGCGTCCGCGCGGTTGACGTAGACCAGGACGGCCAGCGTTCCGGTGATGGCCAGCGCGACCGCCAGCACGATGGTCACAACTCGACGTTTCATTTCGATTCTCTCTTCTGCGCGGCGCGCTAGCCGGCGAGCTTGATCGCGGTCGCACCGAAGTAGGTGCCGCTGCCGATGGTGGTGGTGACCGGGACGAGGGCCTGAGTGAAATGGCCGAAGAGGCAGGACGGCGTGGTCTTGCCGTTCGGGCAGTCGGCCTTGGAGAACGGCGCCGGAATGGCGTCCTTGAGCGGGTTCAGGTTCGAGTAACCGGTCAGCACGAAGGCCGCCAGCCCGACCATGTGGTACGTCGCCCCGCTGCCGGTCCCGGTCGTCGTGTCGAAGATCGGGAGGAAGATCGGCGTCTTGTTCGCGACGTACGACGTTATTGCGTCCTGACACGCCTTGGAGATGTTCTTGCCGGGATCGTTGCCGGCCGCGTAGCCGCTGGCGGTCAGGTCGATATCGGCCGTACACGGACCGCTCTCGCTCAACCAGCCGAATTCGCCAGGTCTGCTCAGACCGGCGCAGGTCGGCGCGCTGGGAGCATCCCGGACAAAGATCCGGACATCGGTGCCGAACACCGGGGGCGTACCACCGGTCGCCTGCGTCCAGGCGCAGAGCGACAACGTGATGGCGAGCGACTTCGCGGTCTGCAGGGCCGGTCCCCACATCGCGCGAGCACAGGCGAGCACCGTGCTGCCTTGATAGCTGGACTTGCCGGCGACAGCGCGGGAGAACACCGGCGGCAGCAACGACGATCCGCCAGTTGTCCGGGTCGCAGTGTGTACGTCGACGTAGTTCGTACCCGACGCCGGAGCGGTCGGGCAGTCCAGGAGCGTCCCCGACGATCCCGGGCAACCGGGTAGGCCGCCTTTGAGGTCGTGGCCGCACACCAGGGTCACGGCTGAGACGCCGTCCTTGGCGTTCAGGTTCGCGTAGGTTCCCGCGGATCCCGGAGTGCACGAAGGACCGACGACACAGCTCTTGGCGACTGCGATCGAGCCGGCGTCGGCACCGTTCTGCAGCTCGGCACGCTCCTGGTACAGCATGCCGACGTCGATGACGAGGGCAGCCATTCCCAGCAGCACCCCGGTACCGAGCAGCGAGGCGACCAGGACACCGAACGCGCCCCGGTCGTCGGAGCCGAGCAGCCGCAGCGTCGGGCGGCCAAGCTTGCGCAGCACGTTGCGTCGCATCACGTTTCGCATGGCATGACTCCCTTGGCCGTCAAAGTGACCTGGCCGCTCATGCCGCTGCCGCCGAAGAAGCTGACGAGATAACCGAGCCCGGGTGTGAACTGGAAGCTGTAACTGGTCTGAACGGAACCGTTGCTCGCCGGACCGGCCCCCACCGGGCAACTCGACGAGACCGCCACGCCGACCGGGCTGAGCCCGGTCGCGGCGGCCTGCGTACGGCCCGAGACGTTCGGCTGTCCGAGTGCCACCAGCCGGGCGCCCTCCCGGGCGGCCTGGGTGAGGGTCTGCTGGGCGTTGAGCATCCGGCCGAAGTCGACGATGCCCATCACGATCAGCAGCAGCATCGGCAGCAGCAACGCGAACTCGACCGCGGTGGCGCCCCGATCCTCGCGGACTCTGGCAAACATGGGGTCTCCTGGTGAACGATTCCTGGGCGGTGTGAGTTCTGGGGATGGAGTCAGAACGCGGCGACGACGGCTGTGTACAGCGCGGCGACCTGCGGCCCGAAGACGACCAGCGCCGGAGCGACGACCACGGCGACCAGCGCCAGCAGGAGGCCGTACTCGACCATGGACGCCCCGCGCTCGTCGTACCGGAGCATGTCTTTGACGAACCTGGTGAGAGTGCGCATCGGTCCTCCTCTCGGGACAGTGGCGGCCCGGCCGGTCGGCCGGGCCGCATCACCCACGTGGTCTGAGTGGGCCGACTCGTCAGAGGCTGCCGGCGACGGTGGTGAACAGCGCGGCGATCGCCGTACCGAGCGGGCCGGCCGCGGCGGCCACGATGACTGCGATCAGGGCGACCAGCAGGCCGTACTCGACCATCGAGGCGCCGCGCTCGTCGCGGCGCAGCTGGCTGGTGTAGGTCCGCACGAAGGCGGTCAGGTTCTTACGCATGAGGCACTCCTTCTGGGGTGGCGGGCAACGAGTCCCACCGTCTGGTCCGGTCGGCTCGCTGCCACCCGGTACCGGAACAGTGCCGGACCGCCGCGGTCTCGCGGGATCGGTCAACCGGCCACGATCGCTCGCCCGACCGACCGACTCCGAACCCGTTGCCGGCACCCGAACGGCCGACAGCCGACACCCGTTGTCGTCCATCCGGAGGGCGGTGTCGTCCACCGGACCGACACTCGCCCTTCGGTCGGGCAGACCTCCCCGGCATCCATTCCGCGGAGTCGCCCGCCGACCTACCTTGGCCAGCATGAATGCGCTGATCTCGACCGGCCTTGGGGGAAGCGGCCTCGCCGGCTGGGTGGTGGCCGGTGCCGTGGTCGGCTTCGTGGCGGCCACGCTGCTGCGGACGACTGTGTTCCGGTTGTCCGTACCCTCCGGTGAGCCGCCCCGCACCACGTGCCTGAGCTGTGGGACGCGCATCAGCGCTGTCCTTCGCTGTCCCCGCTGTCACACCTGGTACGGCGTCCCGCTCGTCCTCGAGCTCGTGACCGCAGTGGTGGCCGGCCTGTTGACCTGGCGCTTCGCGGGCTCACCGGCCGCGCCCGCCTTCGTTTTCATCGGCGTGATCGGGGTGGCCCTGGCGGCCGTCGACATCTCCGTCCAGCGCTTGCCCAACCGGTTGACCGTCCTGCTCTACCCGGGCCTGATCGTGCTGTTCGGCGCGGCCGCGGTGTCCAGCGGTCAGGCCGATTTGTTGCTTCGGGCAATCTTCGGGGGGCTGGTCCTCGGCACTGCCTATCTAATCCTCGCGCTGCTCGGCCGTGGTCAGCTCGGTGGCGGCGACGTCAAGCTCGCCGGCGGTATCGGCATCGCCCTCGGGTGGCTGGGCTGGCCGGCCGTCTTCGCCGGAGCGGCGCTCGGGTTCGTGCTGATGGCCGTCGTCAGCCTCGCACTGCTCGCCGCCCGTCGGATCACGTTGCAACACTCCGTGAGCTTCGGGCCGTTCATGCTCGCGGGCGCCTTGGTCGCCGTGCTCCTGAGTGCTGCCGTCCCGACGGCGTGAACATAACGGAGCGTGATATCAATAAGCGCTTTCGGGGAATTTGATTACCAAGCGTTCAACCACCTGAGTGGGAAAGCACCTGTTTGAAAGATGTAACGGAACCCCGAAAGTCTGCGATCATCCTTACAGAACGTGACAACACCTGATTCTCCGGCTGGGGGGCCACGGGGCGAGGATGCGGGGGACCGGCTATGCACAACCCAATCACAGTCGTCGTCATCGACGGCCACACGCTGACCAGATACGGATTGATCGGGCTCGTCGGCGCCGACGCCGACATCACGATCGTGGGCGAATGCGCCCTCGCGGCCGACGCGCCCGCGCTGGTCGGTTCGGCTCGCCCGGATGTCGTCGTACTGGATGTCTCGCTGCCGGACGCGGACGGCTTCCAGCTCGCCCGGCAACTCCGGGACCGGCACCCCGAGCTCGGCATCGTCGTCCTCACCGCCCAGGCCGAGGACGACGTCCTCTTCCGGGCGCTGGAGAACGGCGTCTCCGCCTTCGTGCACAAGACCGCCCCGACCGCCGAGGTCCTCGGTGCGATCCGCCATGCGGCGGTGGCGGCCGCGTCCTTCACCGCCACCGGTTTGGCGCATGCCTTGGCTCGCCGTACGCAGATCGCCCAGGTCGGCCTGCCGGCGGTCGCCGGTCACGCTCTCAGCCCACGCGAGTTCGAAGTCCTCGCCCAGCTCGCCACCGGCCGATCGGTGCCGATGATCGCCGCGAGCATGTTCGTCAGCGTCTCGACGGCGAAGACCTATGTCTCGCGGGTCTACGACAAGCTCGGCGCGACCAACCGGGCCAACGCCATCATGACCGCGATGCGGCTGGGTCTGCTCACTGCTGAGGTCGACGTCCCAGCCTGAAGCTCACCGCAACCCGCTGGCCACCAACTGCCGAACCGAATCGTCCAGCCCGGCCGGCAGTTCGTCCACGCCGAACCACGCGAGGTCGTGCGATTCCTCGCTCACGACGTACGCCGTGGCCGCGGCCGCCGTCACCAGGAACTGAACATCCAGGTGATAAGTCCCCGCACACCCACCCGCCAGAATCTCGTGCCGTGAAAGCCGCACCGGCACCGGATCGATCGTGAGCCCGCTCAACCCCGACTCCTCCGTTGCCTCCCGCAACGCAGCCCCTGCAAGCGTCTTGTCTCCCCGCTCGCAATGCCCACCCAGCTGCAACCACAGCCCGATCGTCCGGTGCAACGTCAGCAGAACCCGCTCACCAGCCCCGTCGACCACCAACGCACTCGCCGTCACATGCTCGGGCCGGCACTCCCGCCACATCCCATCGGCATGCGCCCGGAGATGCCGCAGATAGTGCTCCCGCAACTCCTCCTGCTCCGCATCCGGCGCATCCCACCCCGTCAAAACCCCAACCGCATCCTCAAGAAGCACACCCCAGCATCCCAACCGCCCCACCCCAGGACAGCTAGCGGGGTGGGGCGGAGGGGTGCCAGGGAAGTCTGTGCCGCTCGAGCTTTGGTGAGCGCCTACTTCGTATCGGGGTTGCTCTCGTCGGTCGGAGGGTTGTCGAGGAAGTCGGTGATGTCGATGTCGGAGAGTTCGCCGGCGTGCTGGGCGAAGCCGATCGGGTCGTCGAGGTCGGTGGTGCTGGGCAGCAGGTCAGGGTGCGACCAGAGGTTGTCGCGCCCGTCGATGCCGCGGGCGTCGCGGACGGCGGCCCAGAGGTTCGCGGCGTCGCGGAGGCGGCGAGGGCGCAGCTGGAGACCGACGAGGGTGGCGAAGGTCTGCTCGGCGGGACCACCGGCGGCACGGCGACGGCGTACCGTCTCGGCGAGCTGGATGGCGGCGGGCATCCGGTCCTTGGTCGCCTGCCGGACGACGTCGTCGACCCAGCCCTCGACCAGCGCGAGCGCGGTCTCGAGACGGGCGAGCGCCGCCTTCTGCTGCTCGGAGTCCTCGGGCTCGAACAGTCCGCCGGCGAGTGCCTCCTGCATGGCCTCGGGGTTCTGCGGGTCGATGTCCGCCATCGCGCGCTCGATCTTGCCCCGGTCGACCTCGATGCCGGCCGCGTAGTCGGCGACCGCGGCGAACAGGTGCTGGCGCAGCCACGGCACGCCTGCGAACAGCCGCTGGTGAGCGACCTCACGCAGCGCGAGGTAGAGCCGGACGTCCTCGTCCGCGAGCTCCAGCCCTTCGGCGAACTTCAGGATGTTGTCCGGCAACAGAACGGCCTGACCTGTCGGCCCCAGCGGCAGACCGATGTCCGACGAACTCACCACTTCACCCGCAAGCTCACCGAGCGCCTGACCGACCTGCGCACCGAAGATCGAGCCGCCGAGCTGGCGCAGCATCCCCGCCATCGGTCCGGCGAGCTGCTGGGCCTCGGCGGGCAGCGCGCCGCCCATCGCGCCGGCGACGTGCTCCGCGACCGGGTCGACGACCGTCTGCCACACGGGCAGCGTGTTCTCGACCCACTCGGCGCGGCTCCAGGCCGCGGAGGTCGTGGAGACCTCGGGCAGCGTGGTCGCCTCGTCCAGCCAGTGCTCGGCCAGCCGGACCGCGTCCGCGACCCGATCGGAGTCGGTCGGAGTGATCGACCGGTCACCGGCAGCCGACACCGTCTTGCGGGCGATGTCCTTGGCCAGGTCCCAGTTCACCGGCTTGCCGTCGGTCGACCCGCTCAGCAGCTGCTGGACCTGCGCGAAGATCGCGTTCAGATCCGGCGTGCCACCCGCGCCGGCCGCACCGGAGAACTGCTGGAACATGGCCTCGAACGGAGTTCCCTTGAACGGGTTGTCCGGTTCGTCGCTCATCGGAGTGGCCTTCCTGTGCGGGTACGGCGTACTACTCCAACGTACTGGTTCCACGTGTCGGTTCCGCCCCCGGCGAACGGGGGTGTGCTGGCCCAGGCCGGAGTACCAAGGGAGAATAGAGCCATGAGCGACGCGATCAGGCTGCTGGACATCCGTGCGGACGCACTGTCCAGTGACGAGGTGCTGGCCGCTGTGTCCGACCCCACAGCGGGCGGGACCGCTCTTTTCATCGGCACGGTGCGCAACCACGACCAGGCCAAGCCGGTCGATCGGCTGAGCTACGAGGCCCACCCGGACGCGCTGCGGCACCTGCAGTTGGTGGCCGAGCGGATCTGCGCGGACCCGGCGGTGACAGCCCTGGCCGCTGTTCATCGGATCGGTGATCTGAAGATCGGCGACGCCGCGGTCATCGTCGCCGTCGCCGCCTCGCACCGGGACCTCGCCTTCACCGCGTGCCGGCGGTTGATCGACGATCTCAAGTCCGAGGTCCCGATTTGGAAACACCAGCACTTCGCCGACGGTGCCAGCGAGTGGGTCGGCGCGCACTGACCCGTACGCTGGGCGCATGAAGGTGGCCGGATGAAGGTTTTGGCGTGGCTGGCGTTCCCGCTGGCCGCCACTGTCCTGGCCATGTGCTGGGCCGCGTGGCGTGGCCGGAACCGCGGTCCGCGCCGGTCGGCAGGCACCTTCGCCTCGGTCGAGGAGTTCCACCGTTTCAGCGATGCCCTGGCTGCTCCCGGCCCGCAGGCCACCCCGCGCCGCCGTACCTTGGCGTCCGCGCGGCTGGGCCGGCGCGCGCCGCGCAACACCTCGGGCAACACGTCGGGCAACGCTTCGGACACGGCGGGGACAGATGCGGCGACCCGCTCGTTGAGGTCGGCAGAGGGGCACGTCGGCAAGAAGCTCGGTTCGGCCGAGACGTTGGATTCCACCAAGACCGCAGGGCAGGGTTCGTGACACGTCGTACCGCAACGCTGGTCACTTCGATCATCGTGCTCGTCATCTCGCTCGGGCTGCTCACCGCGTTCCCGGTGCCGTTCGTCTCGTTCAGCCCCGGCCCGGTCAAGGACACCCTCGGGACGGCGAAGAACAAGCCGGTCATCGAGATCACCGGCTACGACACCTTCCCGACCTCCGGCCAGCTCGACCTGACCACGGTCTCGGTCACCTCGCCGGACCGCGAGCTCACCCTGCCGCAGGCGATGCGGAACTGGCTCGACCCGCACCACGACCTCTTCCCTCGCGACATCATCTACCCGCCGGACCAGAGCGCCGACGAGGTCGAGCAGCAGAACACCGCGGAGATGACCGGCTCGCAGGACAGCGCGGTCGCGGCCGCACTGCAGGCCGCGAAGGTTCCCTTCCACACGAAGGTCGCGACGGTCTCCAAGGGATCGCCCGCCGACGGGAAGCTGAAGCCCGGCGACGTCGTCCTGCAGGTGGACGGCCAGCCGATGACGCAGATCCCGCAGGTCGGTGACGCGGTCCGCAAGCACAAGGTCGGTGAGCTGGTCACCTTCGAAATCCGCCGGGACAAGAAGGAGCAGACCGTCCAGCTCAAGACGGCAGCCACCCCAGGTGAGGAGACCCGGCCGATGGTCGGCATCACCATCGGGGTCGACTCCCCGGTCAAGGTGACGGTCAACCTCGGGCAGGACATCGGGGGCCCGAGCGCCGGAACGGCCTTCGCCCTGGCCATCTACGACAAGCTGACCCCGGGTCCGCTGCTGGCCGGCAAGCACGTCGCCGGCACAGGCACCATCGACGCGCTCGGCCAGGTCGGCGCGATCGGCGGCATCCAGCAGAAGATCGCCGGCGCCAAGAACGACGGCGCCACGGTGTTCCTGGTGCCCGCCCCGAACTGTGCGGCCGCGCTGCACGCCGGGGTGAAGGGCATCCAGCTCGTGAAGATCAGCACGCTGGAGGACGCGATCGCCGGCCTGAAGGCGGTCAGCAGCGGAAAGGGCGACGTCCCCGGATGCACGCCCTGAGTCATCGAGACCTGAGTCATCGAGAAGTTTGTGCCGGCCGAAGGAGAGATCTGGCGGTATGGAATCCGTAGGCATCCTGCCTCCTGACGCGCTCAGCCGAGCGGTGATCGAGATCGAGAAGCACGTGAGCGGCGCGGGCTGGGACCAGCCCGCGCAGTTGTTCGCGCTGGTTCCGACCGAGGACCTGCTTCGCGCCGAGCCCCAGCTGGCCGCCCAGCTCGGCGCCGACGACCTGTCCCAGCCGCTCACCCCGGTGGCCCAGGGCGAGTTACCGGGAGTGCTCGAAGATGAGCACCTGGCCGACGCGCTGGCCCGGATCGAATGGCCCGACGGCGTCAGCGGTTGCGCCCTCGCCATCGAACGGATCGTGCTGCCCGCAGGGGCGGAGGCGGGCCTGTCCGACGCCGACACCGACGCTGAGCTCGCCCGGATGGCGGGCAGCGATCCACGCCGCCACGAGGTCCGGATGGTCGCGGCCGTCCTGCGCGAGGGCGACCGCTTCGGCGCGGTCCGGCTGCGCTCCCACGACGAGGACAGCGCCGTGCTCACCGGCATCGACTTGGTCCCCACGCTGTGCGAAGTACTGTCATTGACATTCGAACCCTCGACCGGTGTGCCGCCGGGAGCGGGTCCTGGGGTCGACGGCAGCAGTGACGACGAGGAGAACCGACCATGAGTGACGGCGTCTACGACATGCCGGACGAGCCGCGCCGGCCGGGACGAAGTTCGGGGCGACGCCCACGGGCGTTGCTGCCGACCATCGCGACCCTGATCGTCCTGCTGATCCTGTTCAGTGTCTTCACCGACGTCTGGACGCAGCGCCTGTGGTACCGCTCGGTCGACCTCGGCTCGGTCTTCAGCACCGTCCTGGGCACCCGCGTGCTGCTGTTCGTCGTGGTCGGCCTGGTGATGGCCGTGGCGGTCGTCGCGAATGTCATCGTCGCCTTCCGGACCCGGCCGCGGGTGGCACTCGCACCGTCGCCGAGCCCGGGCTTCGAGCGGTACGGCGACCTGCTGCAGCAGCGCGGCAAGATCGCGATCGCCGTGGTCGGCGTGCTGATGCTGGTCTTCGGCGGCTCGGCCGCCTCGGGCGAGTGGAAGGTCTTCCTGGCCTGGCGGAACCGGACCCCGTTCGGTGTCACCGACCAGCACTTCAACAAGGACATCGCGTTCTTCGTCTTCGACTATCCGTGGCTGCGCGTCCTGCTCGGCTTCGGCTACTCGATCGTCCTGCTCTCGCTGGTCGCCGCGATCATCACCCACTACCTGTACGGCGGCTTCCGCCCGTCGGCGAAGGGGCAGAAGGCCTCGGGAGCGGCGCAGGTCCAGTTCTCGGTACTGCTGGGTCTGCTCGTCCTGCTCAAGGCCTTCAGCTACTGGCTCGACCGCTACGGCCTGACCACTGACAAGGCGCGACTGTTCACCGGTATCTCCTACACCGGCGACAACGCCGTCCTGCCCAGCAAGGAGATCCTCGCCGTCATCGCGGTGCTGTGCGCCGGCCTGTTCTTCGCGAACGTGGTCCGGAAGACCTGGCTCCTGCCCGGTGTCGGCACGGTCGTGCTGATCCTGTCGGCGATCCTCCTCGGTGCACTGTGGCCGGCCGCGCTCCAGCAGTTGCGTGTCCGCCCGAGCGAGCCCGTGAAGGAAGCGCCGTACATCGACAAGAACATCGCGGCGACCCGGCAGGCCTACGGCCTGGAGGGCACCGAGGTGATCAACTACGAGGCGAAGACGACGGCCACGCCGGCGCAGCTCAACCAGGACGCCGAGGTGTTGCCCGGTATTCGGCTGATCGACCCGAGCGTCGTCGGCCCGACCTTCGAGCAGTTGCAGCAGGTGCGTGGGTTCTACTCGTTCCCGACCGATCTGGACGTTGACCGCTACCGGATCGGCAACAAGACCGCCGACACGGTGATCGCGGTGCGCGAGGTGCAGATCGACAAGCTGCCGGCCGGCCAGCGCAACTGGAACAACGACCACACCGTCTACACCCACGGCTACGGCGTCGTCGCCGCGAACGGCAACCAGCGCGCCGCCGACGGGACACCGGTCTGGACCGAGAAGGATCTGCCGCCGACCGGACAGCTCGGCGACTACGAGCCGCGGATCTACTTCGGTGAGAAGTCGCCGGACTACTCGATCGTCGGTGGCCCGAAGGGCGGCCAGGCGGTCGAGCTGGACACGCCCGAGGGCAAGGAGGGCGGCAACCCGACGCTGAACACCTACGACGGCAAGGGCGGCGTCGCGCTCGGCAGCTTCGGCAACCGGTTGCTCTACGCCACCAAGTTCCGCGACGCGAACCTCCTGCTGTCCAGCCGGGTGAACCCGGACTCGAAGATCCTCTACGACCGCAGCCCGCGCGAGCGGGTCGAGAAGGCCGCGCCGTGGCTGACGCCGGACGGTGACCCGTACCCGGCGATCGTCGACGGACAGGTCGTCTGGATCGTCGACGGCTACACGACCTCCGCGAACTACCCGTACGCCCAGAAGGTCGCCCTGGACGACAGCACCCGGGACACCACCACGGGCCGCGGCACGATCGCGCAGCAGCCGAGCGAGGAGATCAACTACATCCGCAACTCGGTGAAGGCGGTCGTGAACGCCTACGACGGCTCGGTCGAGCTCTACGCGTGGGACGAGGGCGACCCGGTCCTGAAGACGTGGATGAAGGCCTTCCCGAACACCGTGAAGCCGCGCTCCGACATCTCGCCGGACCTGATGTCGCACCTGCGCTACCCGGAGGACATGTTCAAGGTCCAGCGCGACCTGCTGGCGAAGTACCACGTGACGGACTCGACCACCTGGTACCAGAACAGCGACCTGTGGCGTGTGCCGGCCGACCCGACCGCTGCGGTGACGGCGAACACGGACTCGTCGGTGCAAAACAACCAGCCTCCGTTCTATCTTTCGTTGCGGATGCCCGGTCAGACGGACCCCAAGTTCTCTTTGACCTCGGTCTACGTGCCGAACGCGGAGCGGGAGAACCTCACCGCGTTCATGGCGGTCGATGCCGAGGCGACCTCGAAGGACTACGGCAAGTTCCGGATCCTCCGACTACCCGGCAACGTGCAGATCCCAGGTCCGGGACAGGTCTTCACCAAGTTCCAGACCGACGACGGGATCAGATCGGCGCTGCTGCCGATCAACCAGCCGACCAGCGGCACGCGCGCACAGTTCGGCAACCTGCTCACGCTTCCGTTGGGTGGCGGTCTGCTCTACGTGCAGCCCGTCTACTCGGTGCGGACCGGTGGCGCCGGTAGCTACCCGGTGCTGCGCTACGTCCTGGTCTCCTTCGGTGATCGGGTCGCCTACGGGGCGACGTTGCAGGAGGCCTTGACCAAGGTCTTCGACACCACCGTCGACACCGGCGAGGACCCGGGGGACAAGCCGCCGACGAACCAGCCTCCCGCCAACCAGACGATCAAGCAGGCTCTGGCCGAGGCACAGGCTGCCTACGCGGCCGCCCAGACCGCCTTGAAGGCCGGCGACCTTGCTGCGTACGCGCGGGAGATCGACAAGATGAAGGCTGCGGTCGACCGAGCGGTCGCCGCCGGAGCCGGCACGGGTCCGACCACGACCCCGACCGCTGCTCCGTCGGGATCGCCCTCGAGCACGCCGACCAGCCCGCCGAGCTCGCCGACCGGCTGATCTCGGCGAACGCAGCAGCTCGCGAGGGGCGGTGACACCGGTGAACGACCGGGGTCGCCGCCCCTTCTCGTTGCCTAGAGCACCGGGTCAGGTCTGCGGACGGAAGCCGGTGGCGGTGCTGAGCAGGTCGTCCTCGGTGAACCGCGTGCGGTCGAGCGAGACCTCGGCCGCCAGCCCGGGGGAGACGAAGTAGAACACCTCGTCCTCCGCGGCGAGACCGTCGTACGGCCCGATCTTGACCGGGCGCAACTGCCAGGCGCCGGGATCCTTCTCCTCGTACTCGACCAGGAACGCCTTCAGGGCTTCGAGGTCAGTGAGCTTGTCGCCGCGCAGCGTCTTCACGGTCAGGTCGACCTTGAACGCGCCCTCCGGATCGGGCCCCGTTTCCCAGACCCGGCTGTGGAAGACGACGTCCTCCCACTCGTACTCGAAGTCGCTCGGTGTCCCGATGCCGGCGGGGAGATGCTCGATCACGAAGCCGTCCACGGTGCATGCCCTTTGCTCGATCGACGGGAAAGAGATGGCGCACGGCGCCGAGGATTCGACGGCTGCCGCGGAGGCGGCCGTCCAGACTCCCAAGGAGGCAAGAACCACCGCACTGCCCGAAACGATACGGCGCAGCGCGCTGCGGCTCGGACATGGCACGGCTCGGGAACGACGGGACGATCGCAACATGGTTGCCTCCTGGGCAGAGAGTCAGTCCTCGGCGCCGCACTTTCGCGTGGCGCCTCTTGCCCAAGAAGATGCAGTGATCGCGGTCGTGTCTGACGGCTGTTGTCGAATCTGTGGACAACTTGTTCTGATCAGTGCCCGATCAAGCGGTGCAGCCGATGGAACGTCTGCTGGAAGCCGAGCGCCGGCCAGGCCCGCGACGACAACAGATTCGTCATGCGCCAGTCGGTGACGACGGAGTCGTAGCCCTGGTCGGCAGACCAGTTCAGCACCGCTTCGCCGAGCGCCCGTCCAGCGCCGAGGCCGCGAGCCTCGGGCAGGACCGCAGCGAAGCCAAGGAAACCGCAGTTGTCCGGCCGCGACAGTCCGGTGTGGGCGCTGCTCTTCTCGATCGAGGTGCCGATCGACGACCCGATCACGATGCCGTTGCTCTCGGCCACAAAAGTCGTGTACTCCGGATCGTCGAAGTCTTCCTCCCACTCATCGAGCGACTCCTGCACTGTCGGCACCGTGCCGGAGGCGAAGACGGGAGACAAGCCCTGGTGCTGCGGAAGCGCGACATCCAGTTGGGCGAGCACCGGGATGTCGTCGCGGACGGCGCGGCGCACAGTCAATCCAGGACGCGCGGGAATCGGCGTCGCGGGGACAGGCTGGATCGCATGGGCATGCTGCGATCCGAAGGCCAGCCGGAACCACGCATCCAGTAGCGCCGCGTCGTCGGGGACCAACGTGTAGTGCGCGATTCGGCCTTCGTCGACCCACCTCGCCGCGGCGGCGCCGTACAGGTCTCTGATGTGTTCTGCCTCACGCACCGCGTGCCCGGCCGCCTCCACCCAGATATTGGGTCCCCACACCGGCGATGTCTTCGGTGCCCCGAGCAAGTAGCCGGTCACTTCGCCGCTGTCCCGCAGTACAGAGCCGGAAGTGCCTTCGGACTCCCAGACCGCGGTCAGCTCTCCGAGTGCACGCTGCGGATCTTCGTACCCGGCCGGCAACAGCGGGTGCCGCCGGCGATGCTCACGGTGCCGCTCCGCCAGCAGTGCTGCCGCAGCCGGCAGATCAGTGGCTTCGAACGGTCGGATGTCGAGTCGGGACATACCCCGGACGGTACGCCGCGCTGCTGCCTGGCGGACATGGATTTTTCGGGCCGGCCGATAACTGATTTGGTTGCCCAGCTCAGATCCACTAATGTAAACCCAGCGGCGCGGGGTGGAGCAGCTCGGTAGCTCGCTGGGCTCATAACCCAGAGGTCGCAGGTTCAAATCCTGCCCCCGCTACTACAGAAGGCCCTTTGACGAGGTAGGAACCTCAGTCAGAGGGCCTTCGTCATATCCGGCGGTAGGACTGGTCGTTACGTCGAACGGAGACCGGATGAAACGGCGAATTGTCGCCATCGTTGCCGGCGTTGCGGTGATCGCGGCCGGTGGAGTTCTGATCGTCCGGCCGTGGTGGGCCGGGCGGTGCTCGGCGAGCTTCGAAGAGGTCCCGGCCGCGGAGATGACGAAGCTCCACGCAGTGCCGCTGGACCAGGTCGATCCCAACGACTTCAGCGGGGCGACTCGGACGAGTGTCCGGGAGCTCCTGGTGGCCGCTCAGCATCCTGCGGCTCCGTTGGGGCGGGCCCGAAGCGCCGTCGTCGTACCGCATAAGGGCGGCGTCAGCGCGGCGCGCTTGATCAATTCGCACGACGGCGACGTCCGGTTCGAGATCGACGGCGGCGGCCTGATCGGGACGGAGTACTCGGGCGCGGTCGTGCAGGTCGACGGAGAGACCGGGAAAGCGGTGTGGGGACGCCGCCAGGTGGGGTACGGCGTCGGCGGTGGGAATGTGGCTGACCGGATGATGCTGATGCACATTCCCAGGGGCAAGGCGCCCCGTGTGGCGGCCGTGAACCCGACTGACGGTGAGCTGGACTGGTGCACCACCCTCGGCAAGGATCACAATACCTCGTGGCGGCCGACCTTTGACTCGGCCGCCTCCGGCGACGCCATCTTCGTCGTCCGCGAGTCCGATGCGGAGCAGGACTCCAAGGATGACAACGCCCGCGACGTGCGGTTGTCGCGTCTCGACGCCGGGTCCGGCAAGGTCAAGTGGAACAAGCCCGTCGAGAACCTCTCGCAAGCTGACTCCCTGCATGTGCTGCGGGACCAGCTGCTGCTGAGCCCGTACCGCCTGGACATGAACGTCGATAGCTGGGCGCGCATCACCGATCCGGCGTCCACGTCGAAGCCGGTGAGCGGTGCCATCGTGGCGCGTTCCGCTGCGGACGGCACGAGGAGCTGGACCTATCGCGGACCCGATCAGCGGGGATGGATCAACAATGTTCTCGGGACCGGCAAGGACGTCGCCGTCGTGATCTCCCGCCGCTCGTCGCAGCAAGGCAAGCGCTCGGTGAGCGAATCCTGGCTGACCGGCATCGATCGGACCGGCAAGGAGGTCTGGAAGCACGACTTCAAGGGTCAGTTCGACTACTTTCGCAGCGAGTCGTTCCTGGTGACCGGCGACTTGGTCATCTCCCACGAGAGCCGGGACCCCAAGACTGACCGTTCCGAGCTGGTCGCCCGCAGCCTGACGGATGGCACCGAACGCTGGCGGGCCCAGCTCACCGGAATCGGTGCACCGCTGCGACGCCGGTCGTCCGAGATCGTCGGCAACAGCCTCCTGACGACCTCCGCCGCTGCCGGGTTGATGGCCGTTGACCTCGGCTCCGGGGCCGTAACCAACCCGCTTCCAGGCGAGAAGTTCGGCCGGATCGACAGCATCGTCAGCGACGGCCGCACCGTGACCATCGATGCCAACGGCCTCTTCCTCACCTTCGACCGGGCATTCTGAGCCGCCTGCGGTGTCCTGGCCCCGGGACCCGATTTGGACGCGCACCGGCCATCGCCTAGACTTACGAACGTAAGGAAGCGGCGCGGGGTGGAGCAGCTCGGTAGCTCGCTGGGCTCATAACCCAGAGGTCGCAGGTTCAAATCCTGCCCCCGCTACTTTCGGAAGACCCGGACCAATCGGTCCGGGTCTTCTTCTTGTTCCAGGTGCTCTACGTCCTGCGGAGGTAGAGGTCGCGGAGCAGACAGATCTCGGCACCGTGGTGGATGACCTCGACATTCGTGTACAGCATCTTCTTCGCCAGCGGCGCGTCTGCGAAGGCAGGTGGATACCCCTGCGGCTCAGAGAGCCCTGCTGTGCCCAGACCTCGTACGCCGGCAATCCAGGCGACGTACTCGCGGTCGAGCTGGCTCAGCGCCTCGCGCGCGGTGCCGGCGTACGAGTAGGTCGACTCGGTGACTGGGGCGCGGCCGAGGCCGCCCGTGGACGCGAAGACGACGCTCAGGTGGGCCAGCCGCCAGGCGATGGTCGTCACAGGCTCCGGGGTGGGTGGGGGCTGTGCGTAGTCCAGGGTGAACTCGCCTGTCCCGAAGGAGACCGGTGCTGTGCTCTCGCCTCGGCGGCTGAGGGTCCAGCAGTTCGGGACGGGCTGCCAGAAGTATTCGTCGTCGGTCAGTCCGTCGAGCCGGGGCTGGAGGCGCTCCTGCCAGTGCGACTCGAGCTGATCGACCACCTCGGCACACCAGTCAACGTCCACACCGCGACAGTAGCTCTAGAGGGTGAGGCGGGCTTGTAGGCCTAGGTGGTCGGTGAGGTAGCCGGGGCCGTTTGGCATGGGTTGTTGGTCGGTGAAGGTGAGGTGGGCGGTCTCGACGGTGATCGCGGGATCGGAGAGGAGGATGAAGTCGATGCAATGGGCCGTCTTGCCGGGTCTTAGGTAAGTGGCGTGGAAGGTTGGCGGGCAGGTGGGGCCGAAGGCGTCGAGCAGGCGGGTGTCGCGGAGGAAGCTGCTGAACAGGGAGCTGTCTCGGGCGATGTTGAAGTCGCCGGAGACGAGTGCGGGTTTGTCGAGGGCTGCGAGTACTCGGCCGACGGTGGTCAGTTGCTGGTGCTGGAGTCGGTAGTAGCGGTTGGACTCGGACCAGTCGCCGTCGAAGTTGGCCAGGAGGTGGGTGTTGGCGACGGCGAGGTGAGGGAGCGTTGTGACGAGGACGCCCTTGAGCCATGCCTTCTGGCGGGACAGCCTCGGGAGTCCGACCGCGTCCGCCGTGGATGGCATCGGGAAACGCACATAGTCGGTCCGGGCGAACGCAGTACGGGAGAGAGTCAGCAGCCCGCCAGCGGGGCCAGCGGCGGACCTTCGGAAGCTTGCGAAGCGGTACGACGGCATCGCTCGTGCCAGCTGGCGGAGGTGGTAGTAGGTGAGGACCTCCTGGAAGTTCACGAGGTCCACTGCTGATGCCTCGAACACGGCACCGATCGCGGCGTACCGCTCAGCGAGCCGGGAACCGCGGAGCGGCATGCCGCGGGTGTTGAGCGAGGCGACAGTCAACTGAACCAATGGACTTCTCCGTGAGTCTCAAACGACATGACTGATCCGTCGACCGTTTGACGCCTACTGGCGCGACGCCGATGCCGAGGCCCACTCGATCCTGGTTCATGTGCTTCCGGGTAACTCGAACCTCGCGGACCACGACGCTGCCTGGTGGCGAGCCCGCCATGCGCGCATCGAGGAAGCCGCCGCCGCGGCTATTTGACGGCGAGCTCGCCCAGCTCTGACCAGTCGTTCTGGGGCACCTTGAAGTTGACGATGCGCGGGGTCTCGACGAGGTGCGGCGGGAGGTCGCGCTGGGCGGCTTTGAAGTGGTCGGAGGTGACGTGGGCGGTGGCGGCTTCGTCGTCGGCGAAGGCCTCGACCAGGACGTACTCGTTGGGGTCGTCCAGGGAACGGGACCAGTCGTACCAGAGGCAGCCGGGCTCGGCGCGGGTCGCGGCGGTGAAGTCGGCGGTGATGGACGGCCAGTTCTCGGCGTGCTCGGGCTTCACGCGGAACTTCGCGGTGATGAAGATCATGGGTCCGACGTTAGCGCAGCGTGAACCCGGTGCCGAGCGAGTCATGGGGGTCGAGAGTGAAGGTCGCGGTGCCAGTGCGGTGAGCGGTTCCCGATACCTCGCTCAGTACGCCGGTAGGCGTGTCAGCGAGGATGCGGCCGCGGAACGTCGTACCGACGATCGACTCGTGCACGAGGACAGCGCCGGGCGGCATTCGGCCGTCGGCGTGCAGGAGGGCGAGGCGGGCGGAGGTGCCGGAGCCGCAGGGGGAGCGGTCGACCTGGCCGTCGGCGAAGACGGTCACGTTGCGCTGGTGCAGCGGGCCTAGGTCGTCGTACAGGATGGTGCCGTAGAGCCCGTTCAGTCGCGGGTCAGTCGGGTGGATGGCCGTGTCGTTGAGCGCATGCTTGATCTGCCGGCCGATGGCGATCAGATCGGCGTGGCAGTCCGGTGTGACGGTTAGACCGACGGATGCCGCGGGCAGTGAGGCATAGAACGCGCCACCGAAGCTGATGTCTGCAACGACTCCCGCTACCGGCACTGAGCGAGCCAGCACGTACGACGGCACGTTCTCGAACGCCGCACCGACCACTCTGCCGCCGGCGCACGTTACTCGCGCCACCACTCGACCAGACGGTACGTCGATCACCACCTCGGTCTCGCCGTCCGGCACAGCGGGGACGAGGCCGCTCTCGACCGCCCACACACCCAGGGCGATCGTCCCGTGCCCACATGCGGTCGAATAGCCGTCCTTGTGCCAGAACAGCACGCCGAAATGCGCACCCGCGTCATCAGGCGGTACGACGAAGCACCCGTACATGTCCGCGTGCCCCCGCGGCTCGTTCACCAGCAACTGCCGTACGGCGTCGACCGCCGCGCTGGACTGCGCAGTCAGCCGCCGCTCAGCCACCGTGGAACCGTCGACCACCGGACCGCCATCCGTGACAATGCGGAACGGCTCTCCAGCGGTGTGATAGTCGACAACGCTCACAGGCTCCACATGGGCAGCCTAGGCGGCCTGGCGGGCGGCGAGCAGAGCGCAGCGGAGCTTGGCCTTGTCCGGGTAGCCGGCGGCGTGGCCGATCTCGTAGACGTCGTGGCTGCGCATGTTCACCATCGCTGCGACGTACCAGACCGGGTTCCCCTCGGCCAGCATGGTGATGATCATGGTGGTGGTGGCGTTCATCCTGACCCTCTCCTCTGGTTGCTCTTACTGATACGTCGGATCAGGAACGCCGAAATCGACATCGGCCGGTCAGGCAAAACGAAGCGCCCCGGTCGATGACCGGGGCGCTTGTCCGTGTGGGTCCCGGGGGGAGTGGGACCTCCACACGTTGGGGGGGACTTGGACAGTAACAACCCGGTGGGGTCATGTCCGAACCAGAGGACCAGCTGCCGCGGGTTTCCGGTGAGCGGTGCGATTCGTGCGCTCAACGGTGAGTTACTCCTGCAGTTGTTTTCTGACCGGTGTGCCGGTCAGAAAACTACCTACCGCTTCGATCAGCTGAGCTCTACGATCGCATCCGCGGACGCGGCGGTCGCTGCGATCAGCTGGGCGTTGCGCTCGTCGCTGCCGAAGGTGCGCTCGTGCGCCTCTTCACGGGACCGTCCGAACTGCATGTGCCGGGCTTCGAGTCGCTGGTGCCGCAGTTCCTCGGGAACCTCGACGTACCAGCACTGGTCGAGCACAGTGCGGACGGTGGTCCACGGGAGCTCGTCGAGCAGCAGGTAGTTCCCCTCGGTCAGCACGAGGCTGACGTCTGGGGCCACACCGATGCTGGCGGCGATTGAGTCCTCCAGCGAGCGGTCGAAGCGGGGCGCCCAGATGTGCTCGTTCGACGCCGTCTTCAGTCGCTGGAGCAGGGCTACGAAGCCATAGCCGTCGAACGTGTGCGGTGCGCCTTTGACGGCCGCCAGCCCCAGCTCGTCGAGCACAGACTGCGCCAGGTGGTAGCCGTCCATGGGCACCAGCGCGATGCTGTGACCAGCTGCGGTCAGTCTGGCGGTGAGCTGCTCGGCGAAGGTGGACTTGCCGGCCGCCGGCGCACCACAGATGCCGAGGATCCGCCGTTCACCACTGGTGGCGAGCTCGACCGCAACGTCGAACGCGGCCTCAGCATCAAGTGTGCGCACCCGCCGATCCTAGAGCGCCACGCTCAGGTCGCTCTCGTGCTGCTGGTGGACGATGCGGCGGGCGATGGAACCGAAGCCCTCCAGTTGCAGCGTGTGCGGCGCCTCCGGCAGACGGTGGCCCAGTGCAGTCACGGTGTCGAGACAGCGGGCCTGTCCGAGGATGGCCCAGCCGGTGCGACTATCTGGGCTCAGGTCGAGGTCCTCGGCGAGCAACAGCTCCGAGCCGAGCCACGCGCGGCTCTGCGTCCGCAACGTGCCACCGACCTCTCCGTACCGGCCGAGGACGAGTGACTCGCGGATCTCGGCCGTGCACCCCGGCTCCAGCCGTACGACGGTGGACCGCGTCACGTCGGCGTCCGCGGCGACCACGAACGGTTCGCCGTACCAGCTCAGGCTGGCGCCACCGCTCAGCTCGACCGCGACGTCCCAGCGCGCCGACCCACCACGCATCGCGTAGGCGACCGTACCGGCCGTCTCAACGATCTCTAGCCGGATCGGTCCGGACACCACCACCTCGATCCGTACCTGGTCCCCGGCCAGCAGCAACGCACCGGCCGCCACCAGGGCAACCCGTACGACGCCTGGCGGTCCCGGGAGTCGCCGCGGTGACAGGTGGTCAGTGATCAGCACGCACCGGTCGCGGACCGGGTCGGCGACGATCTCAATGCGAGTGGGCATGGGTGTGCGAGATCAGTACGCCGTTCTCGTCGACGTGAGAGTGCGGTGCCATCGGACCGGGGTCGACCGGCGTGTGGTCGCCGTTCCGCACGATCTGGGTCATCGCCAGCACCCACTCTTTCAGACTGGCGACCGAGGCCGGGTCGTGCCTCGACAACGCGAGCACCGGCTTGCCGCTGCGGGCAGCCTCGGCGTCCTTGACCATCTGCGGTACGTCGACGCCGACGTACTGGGCGAGGTCGGTTTTGTTGACCACCAGCAAATCCGCTCGGGCGATACCGGGACCGCCCTTGCGCGCGACGTCACCACCGCCGGCCACGTCCAGAACGAAGATCTGCGCGTCGACGAGCGCGGGGGAGAAGGTCGCGGTCAGGTTGTCGCCACCGGACTCGACCAGTACGACGTCCAGCGGCGCGAAGTCGCGTTCGAGATCCTCGACGGCGATCAGGTTCGGCGTGACGTCGTCGCGGATGGCGGTGTGCGGGCAGGCGCCGGTCTCGACGGCGCGGATGCGCTCCGGGTCGAGCACGCCGGCCGAGCGGAGCAGACGCGCGTCCTCGTCGGTGTAGATGTCGTTGGTGATCACGCCGAGGCGGAGTTCGTCGGCGAGCTCGCGGCAGACCATCGCGATCAGCGAACTCTTCCCGGTACCGACCGGCCCGGCGACGCCGAGGCGGAACGAACGAGTGGTCTCAGGCATGGAACAACCTCATTCTCTCGATGGCGTGCTGCTCGGCGAACTGGTCGATCAGTGGTGCGCCGCCGGCGGGAATCTTCTCGATGTCGGTCAACGGCGCGACGTCGGTGACGAGCCGCTCGATGTCGTCGTGCACCGCGGCCAGCCAGGTGACCGCGTCGGCCGGGTCGACCGGGAGGAGCTTGAGTGAGGCGGCGACCACGGTCTGGGCGTCGTCGTACGCGACCAGTCGTGCGACTTGTTCTGGCGTTAGGCCGGTCACGGCGCCGATCACGCCGATGACTACTGGTCGCGCGATCTCGCCGTCTCTTGGTAGGTGCTGCAGTACGTCGGGCCAGACGCGCTCCGCCAGTCGGAGGTAGGCGCGGCCTTGTCGTCTCGACGCGGTCCTCAGCGCGCGGCTGGGGGTGCGCGCGGCCCAGGCCGACTCGAGGTGCGCGAACCTGGGGGCCATCACAATTGCTCGCTCAGCGCGGTCTCCCGCCTGGGCGAGGTTGATTTCGTCATTTGTGATGGCCTGGCGGTCCGGGCCTGCGTAGTGGCGGGCGAGTACGGCGACTGCGGCTTCGATCCGGGTCACCGTTCGCAGGCGGTCGCGGGCGTAGGCGCCGACGTCGGCCAACTGCTTGCCGTCGGCACCCAATCCCGCGCGTACGGCGGGCTCGAGGCCCGCGGACTGCGTGTGTCCGCCGGTCGGGAGCCGGCCGTCTGCGAGCATCAGCGCAACCACCTCGGGCGAGCTCACCGGCCGACTCCTGGCATGGCGCGGCGGGCGCCGGCCAGGTCGTCGTACCGGCGGCCTCGCAAGGCCGGCAGTTCGTTAGCCGGTACTTTTTCGTCATCTAGCGCCGAATAATCACCGACTAGCGCGAGCGTCCTCATCAGAACATCGCGTAGAGCTGGGCGAGCGGGAGGACCGTCGCGGGGGAGGGCTCGACCGGCTCGCCGTCGACGGCGATCGCGAACGTTTCGGGGTCGATGTCGATCGTCGGAAGCGCCGAGTTGTTCTTCATGTCTGCCTTCCCGATCGACCGCGTCGGCCGTACGCCGAGCAGTCGCCGACGCAACCCGAGTCGCCCGGCCAGCCCGTCGTCCAACGCAGCCGGCGAGACGAACGTGACCGACAGATCCGCCCCGATCGCATCGCCGAACGACGGCCGCATCAGCACCGGCTGCGGTGTCGGGATCGACGCGTTCGGGTCGCCGAGCGCGGCCCACGCGATCGCGCCGCCTTTGATCACCAGGCGCGGCCGAACCCCGAAGTACTGGGGATCCCACAGCACGAGATCCGCGAGCTTCCCTACCTCCACGGAACCGATCTCGTGATCGATGCCGTGGGCAATCGCCGGGTTGATCGTGTACTTCGCGACGTACCGGCGGGCTCGCTCGTTGTCGGCCGGCAGCCCGCCGTCGAGCGCGCCGCGGCGGTGCTTCATCACGTGCGCGACCTGCCAGGTCCGGGTGATCACCTCGCCGATCCGGCCCATCGCCTGCGCGTCCGACGACGTGACCGACAACGCGCCCAGGTCGTGCAGGATGTCCTCGGCCGCGATCGTGGTCGCACGGATCCGCGACTCCGCGAACGCCAGATCCTCCGGTACGTCGGGACTGAGGTGATGGCAGACCATCAGCATGTCCAGGTGTTCGGCGACCGTGTTCACGGTGTGCGGGAGGGTGGGGTTGGTCGAGCCGGGGATGACATGCGAGTACGCCGCGATCGAGAGAATGTCGGGTGCATGGCCGCCGCCCGCGCCCTCGACGTGGAACGCGTGGATCGACCGGCCCGCGATCGCGCCGAGTGTCGACTCGACGAACCCGGCCTCGTTGAGGCTGTCCGCATGCAGCGCGACCTGCAACCCCCAGTCGTCGGCCGCCCGGAGCGCGGTGTCGATCGCGGCCGGGGTCGAACCCCAGTCCTCGTGCACCTTGTAGCCGGCCGCGCCCGCGAGCGCCTGCTCCGCGAGCGCCTCGGCACTGACCGTGTTTCCCTTGCCGAGCAGGAGAATGTTGAGCGGGTACGCGTCCAGGCTGCGATGCATCTGCTCGAGATGCCACGCGCCGGGCGTCACGGTCGTCGCCTTCGACCCCTCGCTGGGGCCCGTGCCACCACCTGCGACGGTGGTGATCCCAGTCGCGAGTGCCTCGTGGAGTTGCGAGGGCGACAGCAGGTGCACATGGGAGTCGATCGCGCCCGCGGTCAGGATCCGACCCTCGCCCGCGATCACATCCGTCGACGGTCCGATCCGCAACAGCGGATGCACCCCGTCGGCGATGTCCGGGTTGCCAGCCCGTCCCAGCGCCACGATCCGCCCGCCACGAATCCCGACGTCAGCCCGAATGATTCCCCACCAGTCCAGAACGACGACGTTGGTGATCACCGTGTCCGGCGCTCCATCCGCCCGAGTCGCCGCGCCCTGAGCCATCGACTCGCGAATCGACTTGCCGCCCCCGAACACAACCTCCTCACCCCCGACCGTCCGGTCCTCCTCCACCTCGATCCACAAGTCGGTGTCGGCCAGCCGAACCTGATCCCCCACGGTCGGCCCGTACAAAGCGGCGTACGCAGCCCGAGAAATCTCAACCATGACGCTTCACCTGGATCCCTGGTACCAGGCGGGCGCCGCGGAGGGCGACGAGGTTTACCTCGCGGGAGGCGCCGGGTTCGAAGCGTTGCGAGGTGCCGGACGGGATGTCGAGGCGGAAGCCGGCGGCGGCTTCGCGGTCGAAGGCGAGGGCCGTGTTGGCGTCGGGGAGGTGGAGGTGCGAGCCGATCTGGACCGGGCGGTCGCCGGTGTTCACGATCACCAGTCGCAAGCGCTCGTCGGGGGCGCGGTCGGCGTTGAGCACGATGCTGCCGGGGCGGACGCGGATCGCTCCTGGTGCAGCGGCGGGGCCGGATGTTGCTGGGTACGTCCCCTGTTCTTCCTTACTAAGTCTACTCGGCTCTGCCATCGGGGCCGCCTTAAATGATCGGGTTGTGGATAGTCACGAGCTTGCGGCCGTCGGGGAACGTCGCCTCGATCTGCACGTCGTGGAGGAGCTCGGCCACCCCGGGCATGACCTGGTCGCGGGTGAGGACCTCGCGACCGGTGTGCATGAGATCGGCGACGGTGGCGCCTTCGCGGGCGCGTTCGATGACCCAGGTGCTCAGCAGGGCGACGGCCTCGGGGTGGTTGAGGAGCACTCCCCGGGCCAGCCGGTCGCGGGCGACCATGCCGGCCACGGAGAGCAGGAGCTTCTCGACGTCCGAGGGGGTGAAGTTCACCGGGCCGCCGGGAGGACGTGGTCGGCGACCTTGTCGGTGCTCAGGCACAGCGAGCAGACGGCCGCGTCATGCGTCTGGCACGCGGTCATGTCGGGTCGTTCGTAGTCCTGACGACAGACATGACACGTCAGTACGTCGCCCGACGGGTTGCCGTGCTCGTCGTACATGGGCAGGTCGAGCCCGTCGTCGGTACGCCGCAGGTAGTACTTCCCGCGGGTCGCCACCGCGAGCACCGGCGGCAGCACGAGCGCGAGACCGATCGCGACGAGCGGCGAGTACGGCTTGATCCCGTCGCCGAGTCCACCGAAGAACACCAGGATCGAGACCCCGGCGGCGACTCCCATCGACACGAAGCCGACCGGATTGACGGCGTACAGCATGCCGCGGCGGAACTCGGGATGCAGCGGCGACAGCTTCAGCAGGTACTTGTTGAAGACGATGTCAGAGGCAACGACCACGATCCACGCCATGCCGCAGTTCGCGTAGAACCCGAGGATCGTGTTGAGGAAGTCGAACATGTTCGCCTCCATCAGCACCAGCGCGATCAGCAGGTTCACGGCCAGGAACACCAGCCGCCCCGGATAATGCCGAGTCAGCCGCGTGTACGAGTTGGTCCAAGCGAGCGAACCGGAGTAGGCGTTCGTCACATTGATCTTCACCTGACTGATCACCACCAGTACGACGGCCAGCGTCATCGCGAGCCACCCAGGCAGGAACCCGCGGTAGATCTCGAGGAACTGATGCACCGGCTGATTCGCGATCGCCGCCCCGCCATCGACCTGCGCGATGACATAGACCGCCAGGAACAGCCCGATGACCTGCTTCAGCGCACCGAAGATCACCCAGCCCGGACCGGCGAGCAGCATGGCGGTCCACCAACGTCGCGAGTTCTCCGGCGTCTTCGGCGGCATGAACCGGAGGTAGTCGATCTGCTCGGCGATCTGCGCGATCAGCGACAGACAGACACCCGCCGCGAGCAGCATCGAACCGAAGTTCGCGTCCGGTCCGTAGTCGAGGAACGTCGAGACCGAGTCCGGGTGCGAAACAACCAGGTACACGAACGGCAGCACCATCAGGATCAGCCACAGCGGCGTCGTCCAGACCTGCAGCGTGGACAGCACCTTCATCCCGTAGATCACCAGCGGGAAGATCACCAGCGTCGACACGGCGTACCCGAGCCATAGCGGCACACCGAGCCCGAGCTCCAGCCCTTGCGCCATGATCGAGCCTTCGAGCGCGAAGAAGATGAAGGTGAACGACGCGAAGATCACGTTCGTCACGACCGACCCGTAGTACCCGAAACCGCTGCCGCGGGTGATCAGGTCGAGGTCGATGTTGTAGCGGGCGGCGTAGTACGCGAGCGGCAGTCCGGTCGCGAAGATCACCACCGCGAAGATGCCGATTCCCCAGAGGGCGTTGGTGGTTCCGTACGAGATACCGATGTTCGCGCCGATGGCGAAGTCGGCGAGATAGGCGATGCCGCCGAGTGCGGAGACGGCGACGACGCCGGTCGACCAGCGGCGGTAGCTGCGCGGGGCGAAGCGCAGCGTGTAGTCCTCGAGGGTCTCGCGGGTGGCCGCGGACTGAGTTGCTGGCGGAGTGGTGCGATGGTCGAGCGAGGGTTCAACAGACATGGCGGAACTCCTGGCGGCACCTTCGGGCGAGTGGTGCTCCGGCGGGCCGGCGACGCTGCCGGCGGGCGATGCACCCGAATGGAAGGAACCTAGGAAGCGCGTGTTACCGCAGTGTTGCCGATCCGCTACGTTCGTGTATTTCCATCTGGAAGTAATCCGCGAGCTCGGCCTCGAGCTCCCGCTGTACGGCGCTCACGCGCGTCGCGACCGTGGATCCGACCGGCGACAGCGCGGCGACGATACGACGCTTGTCGGTCGCATGGATCCGGCGCAGGACCAGACCGCGCTCGACCAGCTTGTCCACGTGCCGCGTCAGACTCGCCGCCGGCAGTACGGCGGACTCCGCGAGTACCGACATCGGTTGGCCCGGCTCCTCGTGCAGCGCGGCCATGATCCGCCACTGCTCGATCGTGAGCTCGAACTCGACCAGCAGCTCCTGCAGACCGAGCTCGATCCGGCGCTCGGCGCGCTTGAGCTGGAGCAACAAGCTGGTCGGCACGGCACCCCCTCTGTCTACGTGGTGGGAAATATAGCTCTTCGCTCGAAGTTCCGCCTCCGATTCGGTCACACTGAGCGCGGGAGGTGACAGTGCGCCGTACTGACGTGGTCTCGATCGCTTTCGTCGTTCCGCAGCAAGGACCGACCGGTCTCTACGGACCCTCCTGCCTCGCCTGCGGTCAGCTCGCCGTCGAGCAACTGAATGCCCGCAACGGGATCGCCGGGCGACAGATCGAGCTCGTGTACGTCGATGCCGGTCGCCCCGCCGAGGTGGTCGCGGAGGAGGTCGGGCGGCTCGTGGACACGGGCCGGATCGACGCGGTTGCGGGCTGGCACATCTCTGCGGTCCGGGTCGCTATCGCGCGGCGGATCGGTGGGCGGGTCGTCTATGCCTTTGCGGCGATGCACGAAGGCGGTGACGAGACCCCGGGTGTCTTCCTGCTGGGGGAGCGGCCGGTGAACCAGTTGCTGCCGGCCGCGGCCTGGTTGCGCGAGCACCATGGGGCGCGGCGATGGGTTGTCGTGGGCAACGATTATGTCTATCCGCGAGTGACCGGTTCGGTTGCCCGAGAAGCCTTGCGGGACAAGGGTTCTGAGATCGTCCACTCGGCGTACGTCCCACTCGGTACGTCGGACTTCCGCGGCGTACTGGATGAGTTGCGGACGACGCCGGCCGACGGGGTGATCATGCTGCTGATGGGGCAGGATGCGGTGCACTTCAACCGTCAGTTCGCCCGGGCGGGATTGAGCGAGCGGTTGCTCCGGCTCAGCCCGGCGATCGAGGAGAACACGCTCCTCGGCGCCGGCGCCGGGGCTAATGACGGATTGTTCGCGGCGGCGGCGTACTTCGACGGGACGCACACCGTGGAGAGCGGCGAGTTCGCCCGGACCTACTACGCCCGCTTCGGCGCCTACGCTCCCGCGCTGAACGCTGTCGGTGAGTCCTGTTACGAGGCCATTCGCTTCCTGGCCCGCCTCGGCGAGGTGGCCGGCTCGATCGACATCGGTTCGGTCGCCGCGCTGCCGAGCGGGCACTTCTACGACAGCCCACGCGGGCTGATGCGCCTCGACGGCAACCTGGTCGACCAGGACGTCTACCTCGCCGCGGCCGACGGTCTCCAGTTCACCATCCAGGAGCAGATCGCGTACACGCGCTGAGTGCGGATCGCCAGCCCATCACAATTGCGGTGCCGCCGCGCGTCGCCGTGGGGAGAGGTCGCGCTGGAGCAAATGTGATGGCGTGGCGGTCCGTCATGCCAGGTAGCCGTCGGGGCGGATGAGGATCTCGGCGCCGTCTGCAGCGTGGTAGCTGTCGAAGGCACTCGTGGAGGCGTAGGCGGTGCCGATGGGATCCGTGCGGACCAGGTCGACGGTGTGCGGGTGGGTTGCCGGCGTGGTGGGGGAGAAGCGGATGAGGGTTTCGTGGGGGCCGCGGAAGAGATCGAACAGGCGTAGGTGGTTGCCAGCGGCATCTACCAACGTGGCGTCGGGAGCGCGGTCGCCGGAGGTGAGCGCGCTTGTGTCGCTCAGGTCGCGGTAGGAGACGTCCAGTTGCTTGGTGTTCTCGCCGCGCTCCAGGGCCGACTCGTCACCGTCGATGTGCTTCTGCATCAGGTCCTCGCTGATGCCGAGGACGCGGGCCGCGTTCGTCCGGCGTTCGGTCTCGTACGTCGCGAGGATCTCTTCGCGGCCGTCGGCGAGTTTCCAGCCGAGGTTGTAGGCGTCCTGGACGCCGGTGTTCAGGCCCTGGCCGCCGGTCGGCGGGTGCACGTGCGCGGCGTCGCCGGCGATGAAGACGCGGCCGACGCGGAACCGCTCGGCGAGCCGCACGTTCGGGCGCCAGACGGTGACCCAAGTCAGGTCGTGCAGCTTGGCGAAACCGGGGCCGGCGTACGTGTCCATCAGGTCCTGCAGGACTTCGAGGGTCGGCTCGCGGTGCTCCTCGACGATCGGTGAAGCGAGCTGGAACTGGTCGCCACCCGCCAACGGCATCAGCACGATGCCCTCCATCGGGTTCTCCTTCTTGGCGAACCAGTACGACTTGTCGTGGTCGAGCCCGTCCGCCGCCACGTCGCCGATCAGCACCTTGATCGAGTCGTCCGTCGTACCTTCGAAGGCGATTCCGAGCTGCTTGCGGACGAGGCTGGCGCCTCCGTCAGCACCCACCAGGTACGTCGCCTGAACGGTCTCCCCGGTCGACAGTTCGGCGACGACTCCGGTCGCGTCCTGCGTGAACCCGACGATGGCCGTGTTCAGTTCGACCTGGACGCCGTACTCGGCGAGCTTGGTGCGCAGGATCTCTTCGGTGCGCGACTGCGGGAGCATGCGGCCGTTCGGGTACGGGATGTCCGGTGTGGGATCCACGAGTTCGCGCATCTGGCGCTGGTCGACCTCAACACCGTCGAGATGGATGTGAACCGTCGACCCGTCGATGCCTTGGCGGATGACCTCGTCGACGACGCCGAGGTCGTCGAACACCTCCAGCGTGCGCGGCTGCAGGCCGTCGCCGCGGGAGCCCTCGAAGAACTCAGTCGCCTTGTCGACGATGCGGACCGCGAGGCCGCGGCGGGCGAGGTCGACCGCCAGGGTCAGGCCGGTCGGGCCGGCGCCTGCGATGAGTACGGTCATGCTGGTCTCCTTGACTGAATCATGATTCACTGAATCTGTATTCACTATGAACCTGGCTAGGGTTCGGTGTCAAGGGAGTCGAGGAGGTGGGCGTGACGGAGACCGCGAGCCGCCGGGAACGGGCGGCAGGGACCGAGGCCGCGCTGAAGCAGGCCGCGCGGGAGGTGTTCGCCGCGCGCGGATACCTGAATACGAAGATCACCGACATCACCGCGGCCGCCGGTCGCGCGACGGGATCGTTCTACAACCACTTCGCCGGTAAGGAAGAGCTCCTCGAGGCACTGCTGAAGGACATGCTCGCGGCCGCGGACCAGCGAGTGCTGGACATCTCCGGGCACGATGACGACTTCAGCAAACGGTCGGCGATCCGCTGGCACGTCGCGATGTTCTGGCAGTTCTACCAGGACCACCTGCCGGAGATGATCGCGGTCAAGCAGGCCTCGATGCTCGACCCGGAGCTAGGCCGCCGCCTGCAAACGATCATGGCCGACGACGATGCCCACATGGTCGGGCACCTCGACCGGCTCCCCAACCCGCCGGCCGACCCCGCCGCGGTGATCACCGCCATCAACGCACTCACGGAGGGCTTCGCCTACACCTGGCTGGTCGTCAACCCCGCCAACGGCCAAACCATCGACTCCGAGGTCGCCATCGACCTCTTGACCGACCTCCTGCACCACGGACTGGCGGGGTCGGCGGACCGCTGACACTCACCAACTGCTCGTACGGCGCGAGGCTCCCGCGTGCACACGCCGGCGAGGTGGCCAGTTGCGGAGGTTGGTGAGTGGGGGCGATCCGCTCAGCCGGCTACTCCTCGGGCGGAGGTGGCTCTTCCGCGCCTTCGCGTTCGTCGCGCTCTGCCCACTCCATCAGTGGCGCGAGCGAGTGCGACTTGTCGTCGATGGTGGCGTGCAGGTCGCCCAGGTCGGCGAAGCGGTCAGGGACCGTCGCGATGGTGAAGGCTTTGGGGTCGACGGTGTCGATCTCGTCCCAGGTGATCGGGGTCGAGACCGTACCTTCGGGGTTGCCGCGGACTGAGTACGCGCTGGCGATCGTGTGGTCGCGAGCGTTCTGGTTGTAATCGACGAAGAGCTTCTTGGGATCGCGGTCTTTCCGCCACCAAGTGGTCGTCACGTCGTCCGGCACGCGTCGCTCGACTTCACGCGCGAACGCGAGCGCGGCACGCCGTACGTCGGAGAACCCGTACTCCGGCTCGACCCGCACATACACATGGATTCCGGAGCCGCCGGAGGTCTTCGGGTAGCCCACGATGTTCAGCTCGTCCAGGACCTCGTGGACGACGTGGGCGACGCTGCGGACGCGGTCGAACGGGCAGTCCGGCATCGGGTCGAGGTCGATCCGCCACTCGTCCGGCTTCTCGGTGTCGGCTCGCCGCGAGTTCCACGGGTGGAACTCCACAGTCGACATCTGCACGGCCCAGGCTACGTGCGCGATCTCGGTGACGCACAGCTCGTCGGCGGTGCGGTTGTACCGCGGGAACTTGACCTGCACGGTCTCCATCCACGGCGGTGCACCGTGCGGCAGCCGCTTCTGATGCACCTTCTCCCCGGAGACACCCGATGGGAACCGGTGCATCATGCACGGCCGCTCCCGCAGCGCCCGGACGATGCCGTCGCCGACGGACAGGTAGTACTTGACCAGGTCCAGCTTCGTCTCGCCGCGGGCAGGGAAGTACACCCGGTCCGGGTTCGAGACCCGGACCGTCCGCTCGCCGACCTCCAGCTCGATCGCCGGAGACTTCTCCTTGGCCATGCGTTCAACCTAACCGCCACAACCGACAAACGGCACGTACTACGCCAGTCGCGTCAGCCAACCGCGCGTGTCGGGCACCCGTCCGTACTGCACGTCCAGCAGCGCAGCGCGGATCTTGGCGGTGACCGGGCCGGTCTCCTCGCTGATCGTCAGGTCGCCGTCGGGCCACGCCAGACGGCCGATCGGAGTGATCACCGCGGCGGTGCCGGAGGCGAAGACCTCGGTGATCTCGCCGGACCGGACGCCGTCCTTCCACTCATCGGCGGAGATTCGGCGCTCTTCGACCTCGTGGCCGAGGTCAGCGGCCAGGTCGAGCACCGACTCGCGGGTGATGCCGGCCAGGATCGAGCCGGACAGCTCCGGAGTGGCGATCCGGCCGTCGGCGTACACGAAGAACATGTTCATGCTGCCGATCTCCTCGAGCCACTTGTGCTCGATCGCCTCGACGAACGCGACCTGCTCGCAGCCGTTCGCGGTCGCCTCGGCCAGGCCGACGAGGCTGGCGGCATAGTTGCTGCCGCACTTGGCCGCGCCGGTGCCGCCGGGCGTCGCCCGGACGGTGGAGGTGGTCAGCCAGATCGAGACGGGCCGGGGGCCGGTGTCGAAGTACGGACCGGCCGGTGACGCGATGACGCCGAACAGCACCTCGTGGGCAGGCCGCACACTCAGTGCGGCCTCGGTGGCGATCATGTACGGCCGCAGGTAGAGGCTGGTCTCACCGTCGGTCGCCGACGGCACCCACACTTCGTCCACCGTCACCAATGCCCGAAGTGCTGCCACAAACGCGTCCTCGGGCACCTGCGGCAGTGCGAGCCGCTGCGCGCTCGCAGTGAACCGGGCGGCGTTGCGGTCCGGCCGAAACGCCCACACTGATCCGTCAGCATGCCGGTACGCCTTCAGGCCTTCGAAGATCTCCTGCGAATAGTGCAGTACGGCGGCGGCCGGGCTCACGCGCAGCGGCGCATACGCGGTCACCTTCTGGTCGTGCCATCCACGGTCGACCGTCCAGTTCGCCACGACCATGTGGTCGGTGAACGTCAGACCGAAGGTCGGTTTGGCCAGAATGGCCTCCCGCTCCTCGGCACTGGCCGGATCACTCCGCAGCTCCACTGCAAAGTCCCACACATCACTCGCCGTCATTTCTGCAGTCACCCTCGGCACGCTACTCCCGACCGAGGCCTGAGGACGACTCGCTGCCCACAGTGCGGCCACCCCACGCCTCTGCGGCCAGCAGACGATCGAGATCGTGCAGTCCAGGCAGCCTCGGCTCGCGCGACCGGACCACGGCCAGCACGCGCTCGGCAACGCCGTACACGTACGTCGTGTGCCACTCGTCCGGCAGCTCGATCAGAACCCGCAGTGCCAGTGCGAGTGCCGCTGGGCCTTGGCCACCGCCGGCGAAACACTCGGCCATCCCCAACTCCAGCAGTGCACGCTCCTCGAGCCTCTCGCTAGGACAGAGCTCCAGTGCACGCGCGAACATCAGACAGCCCGCAGTCCAGTAGCCGAGGCTCGCGCAGACGCTGCCCTCCACCGCATGCACCTCGTACGGCGTTTGCCCGGCGCCGGTGCTTGCCGAGGGCAACTCGTTGGCGTAGCTGAGCACCTCCGGCAGCTGCTCGTGCGCTTCGACCACTCGACCGAGCCCGGCGAGGATGCGTGCCCGCACTGCCCGTGCGCCGAGCAGGTGATCCGGGTGGAGTGGTTCTTGCAGCGCGAGAGCCAGGGCTTCATCCGCCAGCGGCAGAAGCTCCGACAGCGCGCGTCCCTCGGAGAGCCCGCTGGTCGCCTCGCGGCTGCGGACGAGGCTGCTCAGCCCTGTGTCGCCACAGCCGTCCGCCAGTTGGCGTGCTGCCCACCACCATCGCCTGGCCTCGCCGACCCGTCCGCAGGCGGTGAGAGTCTCGGCGACCCAGACACTGAGCTCCGCTTGCCGGGCGTCGTGCCCTGCCTGGCGATCGGTCTGCAGGGTACTCAGCCGACTGACCAGCTCCGGCAGGCGTCGCGCCGCGGGGAGACGCCGGAGCTCGTCGAGCTGGTCCGGCCACTGCGGAAGCAGGACCGAGTCCGGGAGGGCCGTCGTGAGTTGCTGCCAGGCGGTCTCCAGGGAGTGCGTCCGCATCGCGGGTGTGCCGGTGCGCGCCTTGGTGGAGGTCCGGCGATAGGTCTCGACCAGCCGGTCGCCGGTGCCGAGCTCGCCGTCACAGAGGCGCGCCAGGTCCGCCGATCCCGGGCGTTGGCCGCGCTCCACCTGGGACAGGTAGCTGTGGTCGTACCCGACGCGGCCGGCGAGTTGGCGCAGGCTCAGGCCGGCCGCCTGCCGGCACTGTCTCAACTGGGCGCCGAACGCCACTCCGGAGTCTGTTTGAGGTTGGGTCTGCGTTTGGGTCACAGGATCGCCCCCGTTCGTGCTGCGGGCCCTCCGGTCCGCTCACTGGTCCGCCTGGTGGTTGCGGTGCGTGTCGAAGAACCTACAAGGCCCCTCCGACAAAACCGGTGGTGCTGGGCCGGGGGTCGATTTCTCTTGTGGTGTGGGCTGTTTGGTGAGGTGTGGGCTGTTCGGGGAGCCCACTGCTCACACCTGGTGGGGCAGGTCGCAGGTGGGCAAGGCTTTCCGGCATGAACACGATGCGGCGGCAGGCTCGGCTCTTTCGGCTGGTGCGGCACGCCGACGCGTCCGGGCTGCGGGGGACCGGCACGCTGGCCGAGGGCGTCGAGTGGTCCGACGGCTCCGTTGCGCTGCGCTGGCGTGGCCCCTGGCCCAGCACCTCCACGTGGGACCGCGTCGAAGCGCTCCTCGCCGTGCACGCCACCGACGGTCGGACTCTCCTGCACTGGTCCGCCGACCCGACCACCCCGATGCTCCAGCAAGCGCCCAGCCCGCAGCCATCGACCCGACCAGCCGATCAGTCACCACCGGTGGTGTGGCTGCCGGCACCCGGCCTCGACGGTCTTTGCGCCCGCTGCGGCCAGCTCTGGCCCTGCCTCAGCTGCGGGCCGTAGTGCCTCGACGGGTCGCCACGGCCAGCAGGTAGCGGGCCGGCAGTTCGACCGCGCCGTCGGGCCGGGTCCACTTCGTGGCGATCTTCTCCAGGGCGAGGGCACGCACCTCGTCCAGCCGGCCTGCTTTCTCCAGTAGTGGGAACGTCGCAACACCGAGCGGGTGCTGGGCGATCCGCGTCGTCCAGTACTCCTCGGCCGAGGCAGCGCGGAAGGTCAGGTCGTGCACTGTGGAGGAGACCTCGAAGCCGAACGGGCCGAACAGCTCCGACAGGGCCTTGGGGTCGTGCCAGTCGATCCGTCCTTCCATGGCCTCGCCGGAGCCGGTGATCTCGCGCATGGTCCGCGCAAGGATGCCGACGACCTCGTCGACGCCACCTGGCAGCCAACTGGTCAGCAGCACCCGGCCCGCCGGGGTGGCGACCCGGGCGAACTCCGCCGCGGCTGCCTGTGGGTCGGGTGCGAAGATCACGGCGAAGTTCGACAGCAGGACGTCGGCCGAGGCGTCGGGGAGCGGGATCGCTGCCGCAGTGCCGTCCACTGCGGTGATGTCGCGGTCGCCCGCGGCCGCCTGGATCACTTCCCGCAACCGCGCAGCCGGCTCCACCGCGGTGACCTGCGCGCCAAGGTCGGCGGCCAGCAGGGCGGCGTTCCCCGTCCCAGCGCCGACGTCGACCACACGCTCACCCGGTTGGAGCTGTGCCGCAGCGACGAGCTCACGCGCAGCAGGCGCCAGGTCTTTCGCGGTCGACTCGTATGTGCCCTGTCCCCAGTCGATCTGACTCATGCGCACACCGTAGCCCTGGCGGTGATCGGACAGGGACGGCAATCCGACAGCGCCGGTCCATTGACCCCGGAGTTATTAAGCCTCTCTACTAAATCCGTCCCCTCCGCCCATCTGGGAGGTTCACCATGCGTTCACGACTGTTGGCAGTCGTCGTCGGACTGCTGCTTGTGCTCGTCGGCGGGACCCAGGTTGCGCAGGCGGCGAACATCTTGACCAATCCGGGGTTCGAGAGCGGCTCACTGAGCGGCTGGAGCTGTTCGGGCGGCTCGGTGGTCAGCACTCCCGTGCATAGTGGCGGCTTCGCGCTCAACGGTGCGGTGTCCGGTTCCGACTTCGCCCAGTGCAGCCAGACGGTGACAGTGCTCCCGAGTACGACGTACTCGCTGTCGGGGTGGGTGCGTGGTTCGTACGTCTATCTGGGAGTCACCGGGGGCTCCTCTACCTGGACGCCGTCGGCCGCGAGCTACACCCAACTGAGCCTCTCGTTCACGA
The DNA here is from genome assembly GCF_040605415.1 of Kribbella sp. NPDC005582. NCBI lineage: Bacteria > Bacillati > Actinomycetota > Actinomycetes > Propionibacteriales > Kribbellaceae > Kribbella > Kribbella sp. NPDC005582. The sequence continues at coordinate 256,132 of NZ_JBEXCU010000001.1, read as the reverse complement.
CCGGTGCGAGCCAGACGTCCGCTCAGATCTACGTGCATGGCTGGTACGGCCAACCGGCGTACCAGGCGGATGACATCGCCCTGGACGGTCCCGGCGGCAACCCGCAGCCCGGTGGACCGAGTGTGCCCGGTACGCCGTCAGTCACCAGTACGACGAGCAGTGCGATCGGACTGAGTTGGGGCGCCTCGACCGGCACCGTGACCGGCTACCGGGTCTACGAGGGGTCGACGGTGGTCCAGACAGTCACCGGTACGACGGCCACGGTCAGCGGACTCGGCGCCTGCACCAGCCACACCTACACCGTTGCCGCATACAACAGTGTTGGAGAGTCGGCGAAGTCAGGCGGTGCGTCAGCGACCACCACAGGCTGCACTAGCACCGGACTGCCGAAGCATGCGCTGATCGGCTACCTGCATGCGAGTTTCGCGAACGGCTCCGGGTACGTGCGGATGGCCGACGTACCGAGTGAGTGGAACATCATCAACCTGTCCTTCGGGGAGCCGACCTCGGTGACATCCGGGGACATCCGGTTCAACCGCTGTCCGGTGAGCGAGTGCCCGAGTGTGGAGAGCGATGCGGACTTCCTGGCCGCTATCAAGGCCAAACAGGCCGCAGGCAAGAAGGTGCTGCTCTCGATCGGCGGACAGAACGGACAGGTGCAGCTGACCACCGCAGGTGCGCGGGACACGTTCGTGAACTCGGTGAGCGCGATCATCGACCGCTGGGGCCTGGACGGACTGGATGTCGACTTCGAGGGGCACTCGCTCTATCTGGATGCCAACGACACCGACTTCCGCAATCCGACCACTCCGGTCGTGGTGAACCTGATTTCGGCGCTCAAGTCGCTCAAGGCGAAGTACGGCGCGAAGTTCGTGCTGACGATGGCTCCGGAGACGTTCTTCGTGCAGATCGGCTACCAGTTCTACGGCGGGGGCACGAACGGCGGTGACAACCGCAGAGGGTCCTATCTGCCGGTCATCCACGCGATGCGGGACGCCCTGACCGTGCTGCACGTCCAGGACTACAACTCCGGTCCGGTGATGGGGCTGGACAACCAGTACCACACCATGGGCGGCGCAGACTTCCACATCGCGATGACCGACATGATGAAGGCCGGCTTCCCGGTCGGAACCACCGGACAGACCTTCCCTGGGCTGCGCGAGGACCAGATCGCGTTCGGACTGCCCGCCGCGACCAGTGCCGGCAACGGCTACACCGCACCGGCCGCCGTACACCAGGCACTGGACTGTCTGGTGAAAGGACAGAGCTGTGGTGGCTACACGCTGCGGGGCGGCGCCTCACCGGCGCTCCGCGGGCTGATGACGTGGTCGATCAACTGGGACAAGTACTACAACTGGGAGTTCCGGAACAGTCACGCCCCGTACCTCGCGGCCCTGCCGTAACAGGGCCGTAGGCCCGGCCCCGCTGTTCGGTCCGCGCCCCGCCCCCGCGGACCGAACCGGGGCCTGTGGACAATCGATCCCTCTTTGTGGGTTTTCGCTGGTATCAATGAGGCATGACAGCGTCGACTTCCCGCCCGGTGATCCTCACCGTGGACGACGACCCGGGCGTTTCCCGGTCCATCGCTCGTGACCTCCGTCGGCGGTATGCCGAGGAGAACCGCATCGTCCGGGCCGAAACCCCGGCCCAAGCCCTGGACGCCCTCAAGGAGCTGAAGCTTCGCGGCGAGCAGGTGGCCCTCCTGCTCGCCGACTACCGCATGCCGCAGATGTCCGGGATCGAGTTCCTCGAGGCCGCGATGGATCTGTACCCGCTGGCCCGCCGGGTCCTGCTGACGGCGTACGCGGACACGGACGCCGCGATTCAGGCGATCAACGTGGTCGATCTCGACCACTACCTGCTCAAGCCCTGGAACCCGCCGGAGGAGAAGCTCTACCCGGTGGTCGACTCGATGCTGGAGCTCTGGAAGACGACTCCGGTGGCGTCGTCCGACGAGACTCGCGTCATCGGTCACCGCTGGTCGGCGCCCTCGTTCGCGGCGCGTGACTTCCTCGCCCGGAACGCAGTGCCGTACCAGTGGCTCGGTGTGGACGACGACGAGAGCAAGCGCCTGCTCGAAGCCGCCGGCCTCGACGGTACGACCCTGCCGGTCGTCATCACGCCGGACGGATCGGTGCTGGTGGCACCTAGTGAGTCAGAGCTGGCCGACAAGGTCGGTCTGGCGACGAACCCGGCCGCTGAGTTCTATGACTTGGTTGTGGTCGGCGGCGGCCCAGCAGGGCTAGGTGCAGCCGTGTACGGCGCCAGTGAGGGACTGCGGACCGTTCTGGTCGAGCAGGTGGCGACAGGTGGTCAGGCTGGTCAGTCGAGCCGTATCGAGAACTACCTGGGCTTCCCGGACGGCGTATCGGGCGCGCAGCTGACAGACCGGGCGCGGCGACAGGCAGTCCGATTCGGAGCCGAGCTGCTGACCGCACGGCAAGTGGTGGGGTTGGAGACCATCGGTTCGGCGCGGCGGCTCAAGTTCTCCGACGGCAGCGAGATCTCCGCACACTCCGTCATCCTGGCGACCGGTGTCTCGTACCGGCAGCTGAATGCGCCCGGCATGGACGACCTGTGCGGCCGCGGCATCTACTACGGCGCGGCCACCACCGAGGGGCCGAGCTGCGCCGGCCAGGAGGTCTACATCGTCGGCGGAGCGAACTCCGCCGGTCAGGCTGCGGTCTATTTCTCGAAACACGCTTCGCGCGTGCATATGCTGGTAAGAGGTCCCTCGCTCGAGGCGACCATGTCGTCGTACCTGATCGATCAGATCGCCGGCATCGACAACATCGAGGTGCACACCTGCACGCAGGTGGTCTCCTGCAAGGGTTCGGATCATTTGGAGCGCGTGACGCTGGTCAACAGTGCGACCGGTGAGAGCCGCGAGGTGGACACGGAGTGGATGTTCGTGTTCATCGGAGCGGCCCCACGGACGGACTGGCTGCCCGGCGACCTGCTGCGCGACGAGCGCGGCTTCGTGCTGACCGGTCCGGACCTGCGCGGCCGGCCACCGGGCTGGGCGCTCGAGCGCGACCCCTACCACCTGGAGACGAGCATGCCCGGCGTCTTCGCGGCCGGGGACGTGCGGGCCGAGTCCGTGAAGCGGGTCGCCTCGGCTGTCGGTGACGGCGCGATGGCCGTGACCTTGGTGCACCGATACCTGGAGATGCTCTGATGACTGTGCCTGAGAGTGCGCCTGCTGACAGCGCACCCGAGCTGCGACGGATGACCCGCGACGAGCTGCGCACGCTGTTCCTGTTCGAGGCGCTGTCCGACGACCAGCTCGACTGGGTCGCCCGCGAGGGCTACGTCATCCATGTCGAGGAAGGGCAGGTCTTCCAGGAGGGCGCGGAGGCGACCTGCTGTTTCATGCTGCTGTCCGGTTCGCTGCGGATGTGCAAGCTGCTGCAGGGTGAAGAGGTCGAGACCAACCGCAGTTCCCAGCGCGGTGTCTACGCCGGTGCGTTCAACGCGTTCTTCGGCGACAACGAGAGCAAGACCTACAACGCCTCGATGTACGTCCTGGAGCCGTCGGACTTCTACGTGATCGATGCCACGACGATGGCCACCATGGTCAGCACGTGGTTCCCGATGGCGATGCACCTGATCGAGGGCTTCGTGATGGGGACCCGCCGTAGCAACGAGACCATCGGCCAGCGCGAGCGGCTGCTGGCCCTCGGCTCGCTGTCGGCCGGCCTGACGCATGAGCTGAACAACCCGGCCGCGGCCGCGGTGCGGGCAGCGGCGACGCTGCGGCAGCGCGTGGCCGGCATGCGCCACAAGCTGGCGATGCTTGCCGACGGGACGCTCGACGCGACCAAGCTGCACAAGATCGTCGCGATCCAGGAGGACGCGGTCGAGCGCGTGGCCAAGGCGCGCGACATGAGCGCGATGGAGCAGAGCGACGCCGAGGACGAGCTCTCGGACTGGCTGGACGACCACGGCGTCCGTGACAGCTGGGACGTCGCACCGGTGCTTGCGGCAGTCGGTCTGGATGCGGACTGGATGGAGGGCGTGCGCGCCGCGGTCGGCGACGAGTACCTCGAAGGTGCGGTCCGCTGGCTGATGTACACGATCGATACTGAGTCCCTGATGAACGAGATCGACGACTCGGTCACGCGCATCTCGACACTGGTCGGTGCGGCCAAGCAGTACTCGCAGATCGACCGAGCGCCGTACCAGATCGTTGATCTGCGCGAGCTGCTGAAGTCGACGCTGGTGATGATGTCGGGCAAGTTCGAGGGGCTGACGATCGTCAAGGAGTTCGACCCCGACCTGCCGCAGATCCCGGCGTACGCTGCGGAGCTGAACCAGGTGTGGACGAACATCATCGACAACGCGGTGCAGGCGATGAACGGGTCAGGCACGCTGACGCTCCGGACCAAACGCGACGGTCAGTACGTCGTCGTCGAGATCGGCGACACCGGTCCGGGAATCCCCGCCGACATCCGCACTCGGATCTTCGAGCCGTTCTTCACCACCAAGCCGATCGGTGAAGGCACCGGCCTCGGACTGGACATCTCCTGGCGGATCGTGGTCAAGAAGCACCACGGCGATCTGCGGGTCGAGTCGGAGCCGGGCAACACCTGGTTCAAGATCGTTCTGCCGGTCGACCCCGAGGCGGAGATCCAGGCGCAGGGCGAACTGATCTCTTGAGCTCGCCGCGGATTCGATTGGTGGAGCTGCCGCAGGCAGGGATGACCGCCTTGCTGGCGGACGATCTGGCGGCAGCTCAAGCGGCGACCGGGGTCGAGCTCGGGCCGTTGTTCATTGGTGATCGTGCGAAATGGCTATGGAACTACCGGCTCAAGCAGCTTGAGGTGGAGCCGGAGGCTGCGGCCTGGATCGCGCGGATTGTCGTTGCCGAGCCGGAGGATGTCGTCGTCGGGTACACGGGATTCCACGGGCCACCGGATGCGGACGGCATGGTGGAGGTCGGGTACACCGTCGATCCGGCGTACCAGCGGCGGGGTTATGCGACGGCGATGCTCGGGGCACTGCTCGAGCGCGCCGAGCGGGAGCCCGCCGTACGGGTGGTGCGGGCGTCGATCAGCCCGGACAACGTTGCGTCGCTGGCGACGGTGGCGAAGTTCGGGTTCGCGCAGGTGGGCGACCAGTGGGACGACGAAGACGGGCTGGAGTTGCTCTTCGAGCTGCCGATCAAGTGATCGGCTGGGTGGCCTCGATGTCCGCGATGGCTGCCCGGGTGGCGTTGGTGAAGCTCCAGAACACGTCTTGAAGAGTGTTCTTGCGCTCGGCGCGGGAGTTGATCCCGAACATGGCAAGCCGAAGCGGCGTGGTGATTTCGAGCTGCGCTCCGGCGCCGAGCAGCGTGCGGTTCGCGATGTTGGCCGGGTCGTCACCATTGAGGTCCGGGAGGTTGGCCGCGTTGATCGCCCGTACGCCGGCTGCCGTGAGCCTGGTGATGAGCCGCGACTTGAGCGCGTTGTTGCGGCCGCCGACGAGCACCGCCTGAGTGCCGTCCGGGAGTCCGGCCTGGGACTCCTTGCAGCCGTGCAGACCGATGGCATTGAGCGAACCGGCCGTCAGGGAACGCGCCATGTGGTCGTCGCAATGCGCTGACGTGACGTGTAGCGCCCCGTTGTCAGAGGTGCGCAGGCCCTCGAACATCCAGTAGTCGTGCAGTGGGCCGGTCGGCTCCAGGGTTTTCGGGTGATAACCGCTGACCGCTAGGCAGAGCTCCGACGTACCGGTTTCGATGCCGCCGCCGTGCGGAGCGAGGATCACTGTCCGCTGGGTGACGTTGCTGTCGAGCCAGGCATGCCGGCGGAATCGCCTGGCGTAGTCCTCTCCCTCGGTCAGGTCGGGGTCGGCGTACAGCTCTGTGTTGGACGTGTACTCGGTTGTGGTGGCCGATGCGGTCAGCATTCGCGACCCTGCCGCCGCCACTACAGCCATCCCCAGAAAGCCTCGCCGTGAGCTACGCATCCACCTACTGTGCGGTCGGTCCGGCGTTGGGGTTCGCGCAGACGGCGTGTCGTGATGTGAGACTTGGTGAATGTTCACGTTGCAGCAGGTCAACGAGATTCATGACCGACTCGGGAGTGCGTCGACACTGAAGGCCTACTTGGAGGCGCTGCGCTCGGTCGGTGTCGTAGCCAGTGATTCGTATCTGACCGACGGGCACACGGTGCACCGTGGTGCTGACGGCTACGAGGTCGCGACTGCGCCGGCGCACGAGGTGTTCGAGATCGCGACGACAAGCGATCGGGACGCCGCGCTGGAGCAGCTTCGGCTGGCCGAAGCGGGCGAGGCTTCCTACGTCGAGATGTCGCGCGGGCTGGCCGCCGCCGGGGTGGAGAAGTGGACCTTCGACACCGCGGCGCTGACGATCACGTACTACGACCGCGCGGGGACCGTGCTGCTGTCGGAGTCGGTATGACCTGTTCGGCGGACCGTCAGGCCATCACAAATGGGTGGGCGGACGCGGGCTGAGCGTGGGCCGCGGTGGGGGTGAGCAATTGTGGTGGCGTGGGGGTCCGGACTTCCACCACTCACTAAGTGCAGTGCGTGGCCGTTGGATGAGCCTGCGTAGGCGGGGAATGCGCGTGGGCACGGAGGTTGGTGAGTGGGGGCGGTCCGGGTTAGCGGAGGGCGGTGCCTTGGGTGTGGGTGAGGAGGGTGAGGTCTTGGCGGGTGGGGAGGGACTCCCAGTCGCCGAGGGCGGTGACGCAGAAGGCGCCTGAGGTGGTGGCTCGGGTGAGGCGGTCTTCCGCGGGGAGGTTGTCGAGGGTGGCGGAGAGGTAGCCGGAGACGAACGCGTCGCCCGCGCCGATGCTGTCGACGACGGTGACCGGGAGTGCCGCGCTGTGGAGGGTGCCGGCTGTGGTGTGGGACCAGGCGCCGTTGCCGCCGGCGGTGACGACTACTTCCGTGGCGGTCCGCATAAGGTCGGCGACCGGGTCCTCGGCGTCGGTGAGGAGGTCGAGTTCGTCGTCGGAGGCGAAGACGGTGTGCACGTGCGGGAGAAGCTCGCGGATGGCGGTGGCTTCCGCGCGCGACCAGAGGCGGGCGCGGTAGTTCACATCCAGCGAGACCTGTACGCCGTTCGCCGCAGCAGCCCGTACGACGGCCAGCGTCGCGGCGCGTGCGGTATCGGAGAGCGCCGGGGTGATGCCGGTGACGTGGAGCAGTCGCGGTTGGACTGCCTCCAACGCTGCTAGGCATTCGTCTGCAGTGACGGTGGAACCGGCGGAACCGCGGCGGTGGTAGCTGACCCGCGTGATGTCGTGCGACGGCTGGTCGAAGGCGATGAACCCGGTGAAGTCCGTGTCGGAGAACCGCATGCGCGAGGTGTCGACGGCCTCGGCACGGAGCGTGCGCTCGATCAGGCGGCCGGGTTCGTCGTTGCCTACAGCACCTAACCAGGTGGCAGTGTGCCCGAGGCGGGCGAGACCGATCGCGACGTTCGTTTCGGAGCCGGCGATCGACAGCCGCGCGTCGCCGCCGAGGCGCATCGCGCGCCGTGTCCGGAGGGAAACCATCGTCTCGCCGATGGTGAGCAGGTCGGTCATCGCGGTACTCCGAGGTTAGGTCCAGCGGCGTGCGTGCGGGGTAGGTCGAGGGGGCGTGCGTGCGGGGGTAGGTCGGGTGACGTGCGTGCGGGATGCGTCGTACCGGGGGAGCCGCCGATCCCACGACCTCATCTTGCGCACAACGGTGGGTCGTCGTGTCTTTGGGCACGAGGTGCGTCTTTGGGTATCCACCAACCGTTTTGTGGGTGCTGGGGTGGTTGGTGGGTGCTCAGAGTCGTGGTTGGTGCACAAAGGTGGGTGGGCTTGTCTTTGGGTGCGAAGTGCGAAGTGCGAAGTGCGAAGTGCGAAGTGCGAAGTGCGAGGTGCGGGGGCCGGGGAGCGGGATGCGGTGGTGGTGGGTGCGAGGTGCGTCTTTGGGTACCCACCAACCGTTTTGTGGGTGCTGGAGTGGTTGGTGGGTGCTCAAGGTCGGGGTTCGTGCACAAAGGTGCGGGAGCCTGTCTTTGGGTGCGAACTACGACGTGCGGGATGCGGTGGGGCGTGAGGTGCGGTGGTTGCGAGTGCGAGGTGCGGGGGTGCGGGGTGCGGGGGTGGTGAGGGTGGGTTAGAGGGTGAGTGTCGTGCGGAAGGTGGCGGCTCGGTCGGCTAACGCCTCGAGGGAACCGCCGGTGCCGGCGTCGCCTAGGAGGGGGGAGCCTACGCCGACCGCGACAGCGCCGGCGGCCAGGTATTCCGGGGCGGATGCAGCGTCCACGCCGCCTACGGCGATCAGGGGGGCGTGGGGGAGAGGTGCGGCTAGTTCGCGGAGGTAGGAGGGGCCGTGGACTTTGGCGGGGAAGATTTTGATGGCGGTGGCTCCTAGGTCGAGGGCTGCTACGACCTCGGTGGGCGTCAACGCCCCGCAGAGCAACGGGAGGCCGAGGTCGACGGCTCGGTGGGCGCCTTGGGTGATGGCGGGGGTGACGACGAAGGTGGCGCCGGCGGCGGCGACCTCGTCGGCTTGGGTGGGGGTGAGGACGGTGCCGGCGCCGATCAGGATGGTGGGGTTGTGAGCGGCACGCGCGACGGCGATAGCCTCCAGAGCGCCCGGCGTGGTGAGGGAGATCTCGAGGGCGGTGATGCCGGCTTCGACGAGGGTGTCGACGCAGGCGACGGCGCGCTCGGGGGAGTCGGCGCGGATGATCGCGAGGATCTTCCGGTGACGCAGTTCGGCTAGCAGGTCCATGAATCCTCCGGAAGACATAGGACGTCTGATGTTCGCTGGTGGGAAGCGCTGAAAGAAGCTAAATTACTGCGAGAGCAACCCGTGAGGTTGTTTACTTTCCGTTCATTTGGAGGCATCCGCCCATGCCCACACGCCTTCCACTGCTGCTCGCGCTCGGCCTGCTGTTGCCGGCCGTGCCGCTGACTGCCGAAGCCGACAATCAGCCTGCTGCGATCACGCAGACGGTGCTGTTCAACAAGGGGGACGGCGGCTACGGCTGCTACCGGATCCCCGCCATAGTGAAGACCAAGACGGGCGCGCTGCTGGCGTTCGCCGAGGCGCGGCGTACGTGGTGCGCCGACTCGCAGGAGATCGACCTGGTCGTGAAGCGCTCCGACGACGACGGCCGGACCTGGTCGGAGGCCGAAACCGTGCTGTCCGGCACGGACGCGGATCCGAACGCGGTCGCCACCCGCGGCAATCCGGTGCCGATCGTCGACCAGGAGACGGGCGACATCGTGCTGCTGACCACGATGGACCCCGGTACGACGAGTCGCCCGCGGACGCCGTACGTGCAGACCAGCACGGACGACGGGCACACGTGGAGCAAGGCGACCAACATCGGCGCGCAGATCGATGATCCGACGTGGAGCTGGTACGCGACCGGGCCGATGCACGGCATCCAGCTCACGCGTGGCGCGCATGCCGGCCGAATGGTTGCTGGGACCAACTATGACGTCAACAACCAGGATGCGGCGCAGCTCGTCTACAGCGACAACAAGGGCGTGACCTGGCAGAAGGGTGCGACCGATCTCCGCATCGACGGCCAAGTGCCGCAGGAGATCAGCGTCGTCGAGAAGGTCGACGGTGGCATCCTGGCGATAGCGCGCAACAACGCCGGCGGTCCCGGCGTGAATCGGATGACCGCAGTCAGCAACGACGGCGGCGAGACGTACACGGCGCCGTACAAGACTGTCGATGGGCTGGTAACCCCGACGGTGCAGAGCTCGGTGCAACGGCTGCGGGCGGTCGATCAGGGCGACAAGTACAACCGGATCTTGCTCGCCGCACCGGCGGATCCGGACCGGCGGCGGTACATGACGATCCGGTCCAGCTTCGACGAGGGCAAGACCTGGCAGTCCGTTGCCGAAGGCACCCGAATCACCAGTGACTGGTCCGGCTACTCGGACATGGCCGTCCTGGATACCGGTGAGATCGGCTTGCTGTACGAGGCCGGTGCGGTTGATGCGCGGGACCAGATCCGGTTCGCGCGATTCACCGAGAACGACATCGGCCACCCGGATGCGCCGCTCGGGACGACCACGCCGGACGTGTCCGGGCTGGGCAACCACAGCTACCTGCGCGGCGGTACGACGTCGGTCGCGGGGAAGTTCGGTCAGGCGCGGGACCTCGATGGGACCGATGACGCGATCCAGTTGCCGTTCGCGGAGTCGCTCGCGGTCGGTGCCGGTGACTTCACGGCCATGGCGTGGATCAAGTACGGCCCCGGTACGGCGAACCAGGCGATCTTCTGGGGCTACAACATCAACGAATACTCGCAGTTCTGGCTGCGGGCCGAGCCGGGCGACAGTCGCATCCGCGGGTTGATCACCACGGGTGGGAAGACCGCGGTCGTGGCGACGACCAAGGCGTACAACGACAACACCTGGCATCACGTCGCACTGCAACGCAAGGCCGGGACGCTGGCGATCTGGGTCGACGGGGCGCAGGTCGCGTCCGTTGCGTCGCCCGAGGGTTCGGTCAGTCCGGGCCGGCCGTTCAAGATGTACGTCGGGCAGCGGCTCGACGGCGCGCATCACTTCAACGGCGCGATGGACGAGGTGCGGATCTACAAGCGGGCGCTGACCGCGGCCGAGATCGGCAGCATCCGCACGACCAACAGCACGACGGTGCCGAACGTCGTACTGGATCTGCCGCTCGGCTGACATCACACCGGCCTGGCGGAGATGGTCAGCCGCCAGGCCAGCTCACCACTCGCCGGTACGACGGCCGCGTCGCCGGGGCCGGCTTCGGCCAGGTCGAAGACGCGGCCGAGCATCGGTTCGACGCCCAGACTCCGGTACGGCGCGTTGGCCGGAAACCCGCCGAGGTTGCGCCAGAGCGCCGTGGAGACTGGTTGCCCGGGGCAACTGAGGTGGGTGGTGAGTTCGGTGCCGCCGTCGCGCACGGTCGTGGTCGGGCAATCGACCAGGATCGCGCCGACCGCCGTACCGTCAGTTGAACCATAGGTGTCGAGGCCGAGGGCCGGCCAGGGCGCGGTGACCCAGGGCGCGTTGGTCGGCCAGGCGTCGAGCAGTGGGGCCGCTTCGGGGTAAAGGCGGCACTCACTCGGATCCGCGGCAATGGTGGCGCCGACCGCGCAGTCCAGCAAGGCGTGAGCCGCCCAGATGAACCGGTACGCCGGTGGCGCGGTCAGGTGGTAGTCAACCGTGACGCAATCTTCCCCGCTGGTGAAGCTGCGGGTTAGCACAGTGTTGTCATAAGCAACTGTATCGGCCCATGGCTGGTTCCAAAGCCCACCGTGATCCGGCGTACCGCGAACAGTGGGGAAGCATTCATCGACACCACCCGCATCCGTGAACGCCGTGTGTCCCGTCCGCGGTCCGTCCACCAGACCAGGCCCGTCCCACAACCATTCGCGGTCGGCCAACCACAGTGAGGTCCACCGCCCGCCATCAGCCGCATCGATCCTCACCATTCGGCGAAGGTGCCGTCTTCTTGGGTCCAGACCGGGTTTCGCCAGGTGTGGCCGGTTTTGTCGGCGGCACGGACCGCGGCTTCGTCGACGGTGATGCCCAGGCCGGGGAGAGGGTTGTACGTGGCGTGGCCGTTGACCCAGGTGAAGGGGGCGGGGTCGACGACGTACGACGTCAGGTCGCTGGTGAGGTTGTAGTGGATGCCTCGGCTTTGTTCCTGGATGAGGAAGTTGGGGGTGGCGAAGGAGACCTGGAGGCTGGCGGCCAGGGAGATGGGGCCGAGAGGGCAGTGCGGGGCGAGCATCGCGCCGTGGGTGTCGGCGAGAGAGGCGATGCGGCGGAGTTCGGAGATGCCGCCGGCGTGGGAGACGTCGGGCTGGACGACGGCGACGCCGGCGTTCAGGGGAGCGACGAACTCGGAGCGGTGGTAGAGGCGTTCGCCTAGAGCGACTGGGACGGTGGAGCTGCTGACGACGTCGGCGAGGTGCAGCATGTGCTCGGGCAGCACGGGCTCTTCGACGAAGAGCGGGTGCAGGCCTTCGACTGCGTGCAGGATGCGGCGGGCACCGGCGACGCCGACGCGGCCGTGCAGGTCGATCGCGACGTCAAGGGTGTCACCGAGCGCGGAACGGGCTGCGGTCAGCCGGGCCACGATGTCGTTGATCTCGGCAAGCGATGGGGACGGCAGGATGCGGCCGCTGGCGTTCATCTTCACCGCGGTCATCCCGGCCGCGACCTGCTCGGCGACCTGATCGGCAACCTCGGCCGGCTCATCGCCGCCGACCCACGCGTAAACGCGGGCTCGGTCCCGGACCCGTCCACCGAGCAGTGCCGCGACAGGAGCGTCGTACACCTTGCCGGCGATGTCCCACAGTGCGTGATCGAGTCCGGCAACAGCGCTGCTCAAAACAGGCCCGCCGCGGTAGAAGCCGCCCTTGGTGAGCGTCTGCCAGTGGCGCTCGATCTGCAGCGGGTCCTGGCCGATCAGGTACTCCGACAGTACGTCGATCGCCGTCCGCACGACCTCGGCGCGACCCTCGACGACCGGTTCGCCCCAGCCGACGACACCGTCGCTGGTCTCGATCCGGCAGAACAGCCAGCGCGGGGGAACCAAGAACGTCTCGATGCGTTCGATCTTCACGACCCACGCACCTCGTGCAGGTCCTCGGCAGCCTTGGCCAACAGCTCCTTCATCGCTTGTTCAGCGGCAGCCGGGTCGTGAGCGCGAATCGCTTCCAGTACTCGGCGGTGGCTCGGCAATGGGTCGTCCGACGGCTTCACCTTGTGGACCAGCCGGTCGCGATCGGCCAGGCCGGTCTCCATGATCACTTCCATCTTGGTCAGCAGTTCGTTCCCGGTCGCGGCCAGCAAGGCGCGGTGGAACGCGAGGTCCGAGGCTACGGCCGCCCGGTCGTCGGTGGCCGACTCCATCGCCGCCATGGCTGCGTCCAGCGCCTCGAGATGTGAGTCCTGGGCGCGCACCGCGGCCAACCGAGCCGCGGCCGGCTCGACGATTCCGCGAACCTCGTGCAGCTCCTCGAGCAGCTCCGGCCGGACGTCGGAGTCGCTGAAGTGCCAGCGGATCATGTCCGGGTCGAGCAGGTTCCAGTCCGTCCGCGGCCGGACGAACGTGCCGCGCTTCTGCCGCGCGTCGACCAGTCCCTTGGCGGTCAGCACCTTCAGCGCCTCCCGGACCGCGGTCAGGCTGACCCCCAGGTCGGCCTGCAGATCGGGCACGTTGATGGTCGCGCCCTCCGGGATCGTCCCGGACAGGATGCGCTGCGCCATCACCTCCACGATCTGACCGTGCAGTCCCCGCTGGATTCCCGCCACACTGCTCTCCCTCATGCCGAGTCCTTGGCGGCGGACCAGCCGCCGTCGACCACAATGCTCGCCGCGGTGACGTACGACGCCTCCGCCGACAGCAGGAACGCCACCACCTGCGCCACCTCATCCGGTTGCCCGAGTCTGCCTGCCGCGGTCGCGCGAGCGCTCCGCTCCAGGTCCTCCGGTCCGTACCGGTCCCACGCGGCGGTCTTGATCGGTCCCGGCAACACCGAGTTCACCCGGATCGAACCGCCGTACTCGACACCCAACTGCCGCGCGAGTGCCACCAGCGCGCCTTTGCTCGCCGCATAAGCAGCATGCCCCGGGATCCCCGCCAATGCATGCACCGACGACACCAGTACGACGGAACCTTCGCGCGCCGCGAGGTCGTCGTACAGGGCGCGGAAGCCGAGGAAGGCGGCGCTCAGGTTCACGTCGAGCTGCCGTTGCCAGGACGCCGGCGTCATCTCGTGGGCCGGCCGGACATCGGAGATGTAGGCGTTGCTGACGAATCCGTCGATCGGCCCGAGCTCGTCGCGACCGCGGGACACCACCTCCGCCCAGGTGTCGGGTGACGTGACGTCACCGACGACGCTGAGCGCCTTGCCCGCGATCTCCCGTGAGGGATGGAGGTCGACCTGCACCACTGCGGCGCCCTCGGCCAGGGCGCGCTCGGCGCAGGCCGCGCCGATCCCCGACGCGGCCCCGGTCACCACGATCACCCGCCCAGCCAGCCGCACGCGTTGCCTCCTCCGAAGTCAGCTCCCAGCCAAGCACGTGGGCGGAGCTCCTCCAACGATGAACGAGGCATCAGTTGATCGTGACCGGCTGATCACGTCAAGCGATTTGCTCGTAATTTACGAATTAATATTGACACCTGGGATCGCTCGCCGCAAGATCGTCGGCAACACACCACTCCCTCGACTGGCACGCCGGCCGAGCAGATCTCAGGAGTTCAGGCATGACGGGTCTGGCAGCAGATCGACGTACTTTCCTCAAGGGACTCGGGCTGCTCGGCGCGGCCACGCTGGTGCCCGGCTGTGCGACCACAGCGTCGAGTCCGGGCAGCGGCGCGAGCAGCGGAGCAACTGGTGAGCTGTCGCTGCAGTCCAACCTGTCCGCCGAGCAGGCCAAGGGCGCGATGGAGAAGTTGGTTGCCGCCTACAACAAAACTGGCGGCGCGCAGGTCAAGCTCAACACGGTCGCGGCCGAGATCTACCGCACCCAGCTGCCGACGTACCTGACGAGTGCGAACCCGCCGGACGTCTACACCTGGTACGCCGGATCGGTCGCGGACTCGTATGCGAAGAAGGGCCTGCTGCTCGACGTGTCGAGCGTGTGGGAGGGCCTGGGCAACTACCCGAAGGCGATGCAGACGCTCTCGACCAGCAGCACCGGCGAGAAGATCTTCGTGCCGACCAGCTACTACTGGTGGGGCATGTTCTACCGGAAGTCGAACTTCGAGAAGTGGGGTGTGACCCCGCCGAAGACCTGGGACGAGTTCCTCGCGGTCTGCAAGACCATCCAGAGCAAGGGCGTCCCGCCGATCGGTATCGGGCTCGGCGACACCCCGTGGGTGGCCTCGGCCTGGTTCGACTACCTGAACATCCGGATCAACGGGGCGCCGTTCCACCGCGACCTGCTGGCCGGCCGCGGCCGCTTCGACGACCCCAAGGTCAAGGCCGTCTTCACGAAGTGGCAAGAGGCGCTGCCGTACTTCGACCCGAAGGGCAAGTCGTTCCCGTTCCAGGAGGCGACCTCCGCGCTGCTCGGCGGCAAGACCGGCATGTTCCTGATCGGCACCTTCTTCGCGGACTCCGCGCCCAAGGACGCGCTGGACGACATCGACTTCTTCCAGTTCCCGATCATCGACCCGGCGGTGCCGGTCGCCGAAGAGGCGCCGACCGACGGCTACTTCGCCTCGAAGAAGGCCAAGGACCCTGAAGGCGTGAAGAAGTTCATGACCTGGCTGGCCACGGCCGAGGCCCAGGAGATCTACGTCCAGAGCTCCTCCGGTACGGCGATCCCCGCGAACCCGGACGGCAAGTCCGCGGACACCCCGCTGGTGAAGAAGGGCAAGGCGATGATCGAGAGCGCCGCCGAGCTCACTCAGTTCTTCAACCGCGACTCCAGCGACGCGTTGCAGCCGACCGCGGACGCCGCGCTGACCAAGTTCCTCGACAAGCCGGACCAGATCGACAAGATCCTCAAGGACTGGCAGGCCGCAGCCGAGAAGGTCTTCAAGGCGTGAGCATGACGTCCACGCGGCGGCTGCACCGGGTCTCGCCGCTCATTCTGGCGTTTGTCTTTGTGCCGTTCGTGGTTGAGGCGGTGTGGGTGTTCTGGCCTGCCTTGCAGGGGTTCTGGCTGGCGTTGACCAAGTGGGACGGGTTGTCAGCGCCGACGTTTGTTGGCTTCGGCAACTTCCGCGACATGGTGTCGGACCCGATCTTCCGGACAGCGTTGAAGAACACGGCCATCTGGCTGGTGCTGTTCGGTGGACTGAGCGTGGCCGGTGGATTCGGGATGGCGTTGCTGTTGCAGCGGGAACGCCGTGGGGTGGGGATCTACCGGGCCGCTCTGTTCACGCCGGTCGTCTTCTCGCTGGTGGTGACCGCGCTGATCTGGCGGGTCTTCTACCAGCCGGACGGCCTGGTCGACTCGATCCTGCGCGGGGTGGGGCTCGGTGACTTCATCCGGCCGTGGCTGGCCGATCCCGACACCGCCTTGTACGCCGTGATCCTGCCGGCGCTCTGGCGGCAGATCGGGTATGTGATGGTGCTGTATCTGGCCGGGCTGAAGGCCGTCGATCCGGCGCTGTACGAGGCGGCGAAGATGGACGGTGCATCGGCTTGGCAGCGGACGCTGTACGTGACGATCCCGCAGCTGAAGGGCGTCAACTCGGTCGTGCTGTCGGTGATCGTGATCGACTCGCTGCGATCGTTCGACATCGTCTGGTCGATGACGAAGGGCGGTCCGTACCACTCGTCGGAGCTGCTCAGCACCTACATGTACTCGACCGCGTTCCAGTCCACGCAGCTCGGCTACGCGTCGGCGATCGCCGTGGTCATCTTCATCCTCGCCCTGGCCGTCATCCTCGGCTACCTGATTCGCGCCTTCCGGGAGGAAGCATGATCAAGCGCGTGGGCTACCACGTCGCGATGAGCGTGGTCTCGTTCCTCTGGGTCGCGCCGATCCTGTGGGTGGTCGTGATCTCGTTCCGGAGCTTCGACGATGTCGCGGCGAACGGGCTCGGATCGTTACCGCACTCGTTCACGTTCTCGACGTACAAGCAGGCTTGGCAGGACGCGGACGAGTTCCGGGCCCTGGTCAACAGTCTGCTGGTGACGATTCCTGCCGTGCTGCTGAGTCTCGGGCTGGCGTCGATCGCGGCGTACGGGCTGGCGCGCTACAACATCCCGTTCCGGCGGACGGTGTTGCTGCTGATGTTGATGGGCAACCTGCTGCCGCCGCAGATCCTGCTGATCCCGATCTCGCGATTCGTGGAACTGATCGGGTACTACGACACGCTGATCGCGTTGATCGCTGTGCATGTGGGGTTCGGGCTCGGGTTCTACACATTCGTGCTGCACGGGTTCATGAGGGACTTGCCGCGGGAGATCCAGGAGGCCGCGACGATCGACGGAGCCGGGCCGGGGAAGATCTACCTGAGCGTGATCCTGCCGCTGACACGGCCGGCTCTCGCGGCGCTTGGCGCGCTGTCGTTCACGTGGATCTTCAACGACCTGCTGTGGTCGATCACGGTCATCCGCTCCGGCGAGAAGATGCCGGTCACGCCCGCGTTGCTGGGTCTGCAGGGTCTGTTCGTGTCATCGTGGAACGTCATTGCCGCTGGCACCGTGATCGCCGCAGTGCCGACTGTGGCGGTGTTCCTGCGGTTCCAGAAGCACTTCGTCGGCGGGTTGGCGATCGGAGCCGTCAAGTGAAGACCTGGACGTTGCGCGGAGCAACCACCTCGTACGTCGTCGGCGTACCGGACCATGGCGAGTGGGCCCAGCTGGTTGCCTGGGGCCCGCATCCGGTCACAGGCGGTCCCTCGACCGGCACCGAACACTTCCTCCCACGGGCAGACGTCGAGCCGCTCGAGTACGCCGTCCGCGGAGTGCGGTACACCGCACCCGTGGACCTGGTGGTGAGTGGACCCGACGGAGTGGACGAGCTCCGTCCCGTGTTCGTGGAAGCCCGTGAGACAGCGGGTGGAGCCGGCGGCGCGGAGGGGCTGGCGGAGCTGGAGCTGGTGTTCGCCGATGCGGTTCGGGGTGTGCGTCTCTCCCTCCACTACCGGATCGAGGGTGATGCGGTGGAGCGGTGGGTTGCTGTTCGCAACGACGGGGACGACGTTCTCACGTTGCATCGGCACGACTCGGCTGGGTTCACCGTTCCGACCGGCAAGACCGTCAAGTACCTGTGGGGCGAGTGGAATAGCGAGTTTCAGCAGGCTGAGCTGACGCTTGAGCGTGGTCGGTTCACCGTCAACAGCGCGCAAGGGATCACCGGGCATTCGTACTCACCGTTCCTGGCTGTCGGCGGGTACGGCGTACAGCTGGCGTGGAGCGGATCGTGGGAGCTGACCGCGGATGCGGACACCACGGGGACGGTCCGGATCCAGGCCGGTCGCACCTCGTCGAGTCAGGGGCTACGACTGCAGCCGGGGGAGACGTGGACGTCGCCGAAGGCAGTCGGAGCTTGTAGCGCGGAGGGCGCGGACGGGCTGGCGCGGGTGTTCCACGAGTACGAGCGGGCGCGGTCCAGGCGGCGTACGCCGAAGGTGCTTTACAACTCGTGGTTCGCGACCGAGTTCGACATCCGGGCCGAGCACCAGCTGGAGCTGGCCAAGAAAGCCGCAGGGATCGGCGTCGAGACCTTCGTGGTCGACGACGGCTGGTTCATCGGCCGGACTGACGACGCCGGCGGGCTGGGCGACTGGGAGGTCGATCCGGCCAAGTTCCCGCAGGGGCTCGACACGTTCATCGGGCAGCTGAAGGAGCTGGGCCTCGACTTCGGGTTGTGGGTGGAGCCGGAGTCGGTGAACCCACGATCGCGCTTGGCGGCCGAGCACCCGGAATGGATTCTGCGGACGCCGAACCGGGAGCCGGTGCTGATCCGAAACCAACTGTTGCTGGATCTCAGCCGCGACGACGTCGCCGAGTTCGTCTGGCAGACGCTCGATCGGTTGCTGTCGACGTACGACATCACGTACCTGAAGTGGGACGCTAACCGGCCGCGGTTGGACAGCGGCGATCAGCGGCGGGATCTGGACGGTCGCGTGGTGAACAACTTGTACGCGATCCTCGATCGGCTGCGTGTCGAGCATCCCAAGGTGACCGTCGAAGGCTGCGCCGGTGGCGGCGCCCGGGTCGATCTGGGGATGGCTCAACGTGTCGACACCTTATGGCCGAGCGACAACACGGCTCCGCTGGATCGGCTCAGGATCCAGCAGGGATTCCGGACCGGGTTCGCACCGCATCTAATGAGCTCCTGGGTGACCGACGCCGAGGGCACTCATGACGACCGCGAGCGCTCGCTCGACTTCCGCTTCCATGTGGCGATGGCCGGCGTACTGGGGATCGGCGCCGACCTGTCGCGCTGGACCGACGACCAGTTGAAGACCGCAGCGCGCCACATCGAGCAGTACAAGGACATCCGCGACCTGGTCGTCAACGGCACGGTCTACGGCCTGCAGGACGGCATCCAGTACGTCGGTACGAGCCGTTCCGTGGTGTTCCTGTGGGAGACGGGAACGCTGCCGACCCGGCCGCGGCGGGTCCCATTGGCCGGGCTGGACCCGGCCAAGAACTACCGGGTGGGGTCCGAGACTCTCCCGGGCAGCTACCTGCTGCAGGTCGGTGTCGCCTTCGGGGACGCCGACTCGCAGTGTCTGGTCATCGAAGCAGTCGACTGCTGAATCGAAGGGACAAAGATGAGGCGATTTTTCGGTGGGGTGATCGCGGCGGCACTGGTGGCCGGCGCGTTCGCGACCACCACGACGGCCCCGGCTGTTGCGGCTCAGGCAACAGCACCGGTCCTCAGCCCGACGCCGTACCAGGGCTGGAACACCTACTACGGTCTCGGCGGCGACTTCACCGAGGACACGATCAAGTCGGTCGCCGACTCGCTGGTCAGCCGCGGGCTGGCCAAAGCCGGCTACGACATCGTCTGGCTCGACGGCGGCTGGCAGGCCGACCAGTCGCGCAGTGACGCGGGCGACCTGGTCGCCAACCCGGCGAAGTTCCCGAACGGGCTGAAGCCGCTGGTCGACTACATCCACAGCAAGGGGCTCAAGGCCGGCATCTACACCGACGCCGGTCCGTACATCCCGGGCAAGTGCGGACTCGGCAGCGGCGGCTACTACCAGCGCGACGCCGACCAGTTCGCCGCGTGGGGCTTCGACGCGGTCAAGGTCGACTACCTGTGCGGGATCGCGGCGAACCTCGACCCGAAGACGGTCTTCACCGAGTTCGCCCAGGCTCTGCGGAACAACGCGAGCCACCGCCCGATGATCTTCAACCTCTGCAACCCGGTGACCTCGCCGGACTGGGGCAACTACCCCGAGTCGCAGCAGTCGATCAACTCGTGGTCGTACGCACCCGACATTGCACAGTCTTGGCGGACCTACACCGATGTCGGCTTCCAGGGCGACATCAAGTTCAAGGACGTCCTGCGGAACTACGACGCGAACGCGCGGCACCCGGAGGTTGTGCGGCCGGGCGCGTTCGGCGACCCGGACTACCTGGCTCCGGAGTTGGGCATGTCGGATGAGGAGTTCCGTTCGCAGCTGACGCTGTGGGCCGTCGCTGCCGCGCCGCTGGTGGTGGGCAGCGACGTACGGAAGCTGAGCGCGACCACGATCTCGATGCTCACCGATCCCGACGTACTGGCGATCAATCAGGACAAGGCCGCGGTCCAGGCGGTTCGGGCCGGTGCGGCCGGTACGACGGAGACGTGGGTGAAGCAGTTGGCCGATGGAAGTCGCGCGGTCGTGCTGCTGAACCGTGGCGACAGCGCTCGGACGATCACCACGACGGCCAAGGCGGTTGGGCTGAGCGGTGCGCGGTTCACGCTGAAGAACGCCTGGACGAACAAGGTGACCGAGAGCGCGGGCACGATCAGCGCGGCCGTCCCGGCGCACGGTACGGCGCTCTTCCGGGTCTCGCCGGCTACCGGATTGCCGGGTGCGTCGCACGTGACGGCGGGGATCCCGCAGGTGACGAAGGTCGGAACCGACATTCAGCCTGAAGGCGCGGCGCCGGTGGTTGCCGGTGGCGACGAACTGACTGTCCAGGTCGCTGTTCGGAACGATGGTCTGCTCCCGGTGCTGCAGCCGGCCGTGACCGTGGCCGGTGGCACCGGGTGGACCGTGAAGTCGTTGACGAAGGCTCCATTGTTGATTGCCAGTGGCAAGCAAGCGACCTTCGCGTTCACGATCAAGCTACCGCTCAGCGCAGCGCCCGGTACGGCGAGCTTGACCGCAACGACGTCGTACGACGCGATCGGGTACGGCGCCCAGCGGCTGACGACCGTATTGTCGCCGGTCGTGGTCGCGCCCGTGCCGCCGAAGGGTACGGTCCCGCTGTCGCATCACCAGTGGATCACCGCGACCAGCGGCTGGATGACACCGGCCATCGACGAAAGCGTCGGCGGCGGCAACCCCATCAAGCTGACCGGAACGACGTACCCGACCGGTATCGGTGTCGCCTCGCCGTCGCTGGTCCGCTACTACCTGGGCAAGGCCTGCACCCGCCTGAACGGCACCGTCGGAATCGACGACGTCGTCAGCAACGTCGGTCCGGACGGCGGCACGTCGACCTTCCAGATCGTTGGTGACGGCAAGGTTCTGTTCGACAGCGGGACCGTCGATCGCTTCACCCCGAAGCCCTTCGACGTCGACCTGACCAACGTCCGCGTCCTGGACCTCGTCGTCGGCGACGCCGGCGACGGCGGCTACAACGACCGCGCCGACTGGGCCGCCCCGACAGCTACCTGCTGACCTTCACTTTGGGCACCCATCAGCCACCTCACGCCGCAGCGGATGGTTGGTGGGTGCCCAAGGTCAGCTAGAGCCAGTCGATCTCCGAGGACTTGAAGTAGGTCCAGCCTCGGTGGGTCCAGAGGGGGGACTGCGCGGCTAGGTGGGTGGCGTAGGTGGGCCAGGTCGTGGTGTGGGACCAGGCTTTTTCGGCGGCGCCGGGGAGGCGGGGGAGGAGCAGGAACTCCAGGTCGTCGCGGCTGGTGACTGTTTCGCACCAGACGGCGGCTTCGACGCCGGCCAGCTGGTCGTCGGAGGTGACGCCGGGGGTGTTGGCGACCGGGTCCCAGTCGATGCCGTCGTGGATCGTGGCCGGCGGGTAGGCGCGGAGGCCGACGCGGGCTCGGGTTTCCTCTTGCTCGGGGTCGGCGGACTCGGCGGCGTGGGGGCGGTCGAAATACAAGTACGTGGTGGCGGAGACGAGGAGTTTGCCGCCGCGTTCCAGGGCCTTCGGTACGTCGTGCCTGGCCTTGCCGAGGTGTTCGATCAGGAACTCCGGGACCTCGGGCCGCTCGGAGATCGCGTCGATGTCCTGGACGTCCAGCCAGTACTGCGTGACGTCGGCCGGGTCCACGTCGGCGCGGGCGATCTCCTGCCAGCCGACGACCCGCTTGCCCTTGTCCCGGACGAGTTCCGCGGCACGGCGTACGAAGGTGGCGTGCGCTTCGTCGGACATGCCCCAGGCTTCGTCACCGCCGATGTGCAGGTACGCCGAGCGCGGGAACTGCGGGACCACCGCGTCCACGACGTCCTCGACGAAGGTCCAGACCGCCGGATCGGCCGGATCGAGGGAGTGAAACTCGAGGTGGCCGCCGTCGGGCAACGGGATGCCGGGGAGCTCGGTGGTGAGTTCGGGGTACGCGCGGGAGACCGCGCCGGTGTGGCCGGGGAAGTCGATCTCCGGGACCAGGGTGACGAACCGTTCCTCGGCGTACCGGTTGAGCTCGGCGAGTTCCAGCGGGGAGTAGTAACCGCCGGGGCGGTCGGCCATCGCGCCGAGTGAGCCGAACTTGATGAGTTCGGGGCGGTTGGGGACCTCGAAGCGCCAGCCTTGGTCGTCGGTGAGATGCAGGTGCAGGACGTTGAGCTTGTAGAGCGAGCACATGTCGATCACGCGGCGTACCGTCTCCGGCGGGTGGAAGGTCCGGACGACGTCGAACGACAACCCGCGCCATGCGAACCGCGGTCCGTCGATGATGCGCTGGCACGGGATGTTCGCACCGTGTACGGCGATCAGCTGCCGGAGCGTGGTGAGGCCACGGAACACGCCTTCGGTGGTCGGGCTCCAGACTCGGATGCCGGTGGAGCTCACCTCTAGTCCGTAGCGTTCGTCGACCTCCGCGCCGTCGGCGCGAACGCCGGCGACGGCCGGTACGTCGTCCAGTCCGTCTGCGCCGAAGGTTATGTGAATCCCACCTGAGGCGGCCGAGGAGACCGCGTCGGCTGAGCTCGCACCGGCCGGAAGTAGGAGGGCCAGGGCAGAATCCAGTCGGAGGTCGGTGGCGAACTGGGCTGCGACGGGGGCCAGCTCGGGGGAGCCGACCGTGAGCGGAGTGCCGGCGGTGAGGGCAGAGTCGGGGGTGAGCGGAGTGCCTGCGGTGAGCACGAAGACGCCTTCGCCGGGCGTGGTCGACACGGGGCTGGGGATCATGGCCTGCTCCAGCGGGTGAGTGGTGTCGGCAGGGTGATGGCCGGAGGCTTCGCGGGACCACCGGCCACCACCTGGTCATTGGATCAGATCAGCGGTGTCACTGGGGAGAGCGCTGTTATGGGTGGATTCTTTCGGAGTTTACCGATTGATCGTTTGGTAGTGACATCTCGGCCGGTTTCGGGCACTCTCATGTGGGAAACCGCTCGCAAATGCCGCGATGGAGGCAGAAATGCGCAAAGCACTCGCGACTGTGGCACTGGCCGGGGTGGGGTTGAGCAGTGGAACCGCGATGGCCGGAGAGGCTGCGACCACGCCTGAAACCGTCCCTGTTCAGCTGGTCTCGATCACCGATTTCCACGGCTACCTACGGCCGCCCTCGCCAGCCGACGGCGGCACGATCGCCGGGCCGCAAGGAACCCAGGTGGTCGGTGGCGCGGCGTACCTGGCGACGCATCTGAAGACGATCCGGGCCGGCCACCGCAACTCGATCCTGTTCTCCGACGGCGACAATTTCT
Source organism: Kribbella sp. NPDC005582 (assembly GCF_040605415.1). Lineage (NCBI taxonomy): Bacteria > Bacillati > Actinomycetota > Actinomycetes > Propionibacteriales > Kribbellaceae > Kribbella > Kribbella sp. NPDC005582. Next base: position 232,672 of record NZ_JBEXCU010000001.1, on the reverse strand, counting down.
CCGGGTGGCCGTTCGAGGTCGACGTGCACGCGGACGAGCCGACGATCGAGGCGCTGAACGCGTTCGGCATCGAGTTCTCCAGCGTCGGCAATCACGAGCTGGACGTGTCGAAGAGCTTCCTGGTCGACCACATGACCAAGGGCAAGTGCTTCGGGACGCCCGGCGTCGACAGCTGCTTCACCGACTCCACCGGCCGCCGCTTCCACGGGGCCGACTTCGAGTTCCAGTCGGCGAACATCGTCGACGCGAAGGGCCGGCCGATCGTCGCGCCGTACACGATCCGCTGGGTGCGCGACCACGGCCGCACCTTCCCGGTCGGCTTCATCGGGCTGACCGTTCCGGACACGCCGGTCGGCAGTACGTCGTACCAGCCGGAGCTGAAGGCGCTCGACCCGGTCGAGTCCGCGAACCGGGCGGCCGCCGAGCTGACCCGCAGAGGAGTGAAGGCGATCGTGCTGAACATGCACGACGGCGGCACCGACGCCTCGCCGACGTACGACGACTGCGTCAATCCGACCGGTCCGGCGATCGACCTCGCGCGCAAGGTGACTCCGCAGATCGACGCGATCGTCACCGGGCACTGGCATGCGGCGTTCAACTGCAGCATCCCCGACCCGGACGGCAACCCGCGGCCGGTCGTCGAGGCGGCGAATCACGGCCGGCTGATCAGTGAGATCAACCTGCAGCTCGACCGCCGGACCGGTGAAGTTCTGCGCGACCGCACCACGTCGGCCAACCACGCGGTGACGCGCGACGTCGTACCGGATCCGCAACTCCAGAAGATCGTCGACTACTGGGCGGCCGCAGGACAGCGCAAGTACGCCGAACCGGTGGCGACCGTGACCGGTGACTTCACCCGCACCCCGAACGCGGTCGGCGAGAGCACGATGGCGGACCTGGCGGCGGATGTGCACCTGTGGACGGCACGTCGCTACACCCAAGCTGACCTCGGCCTGATCGCGGCAAAACCGGCGACCGGATCCACGGCGCTGCGGGGCGACCTGCTGGTGGCCAACAGCAACAAGCCGGGTGATGCCGACGGTCGGGTCCTACTGGGAGAGTCGTGGGAGGCCTACGGCTACGGCAACCCGATCCTCACCGTCAGCCTGACCGGCGCCGAACTGGATGCCGTGTTCGAGCAGCAGTGGCAAGGCGACAAGTTCGCGCCGCTGGCCGTCTCCAAGAACGCCTCCTACACCTTCGACACCAGCCGCGCGGTGGGAGATCGGGTGGAGCTGGCTATTGACGGAAAGCCACTGGACCCCGCGAAGACCTACCGCGTCGCCGCGCTCGCCTACACCGTGATCGGCGCCGACGGTTACACAGCGTTCAAGACTTCCTACAGCGACCCCATCCGCACCGACACTGATCACGAAGCCTTCGCCACCTACCTCCGGGCGCACGGGACCCTGACCCCGGCGCCCCTCGACCGGGTGACGCAAAAGGGCTGACAACCGTTGCCCCTCAAGCTCCGTACTCATCGGTGACGGAATCGGCGAGGGGAAACAACGGATGGTGCGGAGAACGCGGGACGAGGAGTTCAGCGAGTACGTCGCTCAGCGGCGTACTCAGCTGCGCCGGATCGCCTACCTGCTGTGTGGCGACGTGCACAAGGCGGAGGACCTGGTCCAGACGGCGTTGCTGAAGCTGTACGTCGCCTGGCACCGGGTGCAGCGCGAAGGCAATATCGACGCCTATGTACGGCGGATCCTGGTGAACTCCGGGATCGACGAGAGCCGCCGGCCGTGGCGCCGGGAGGAGTCCGGGCTGGACGGTCTGGACCCGGCCGCCGCGGAGGGGCTCGCGGTCGAGGACCGCCGGGTGCTGATCGAGGCGCTGGCGAGTCTGCCGCTCGGGCAGCGCCGGGTGGTGATCCTGCGCTACTTCGTCGGGCTGTCGGTCGACGAGACCGCGACCGACCTCAACTGCGGCACCGGCACGGTGAAGAGCCAGAGTGCGCGTGCCCTCGCCCGACTGAACGACTTGCTGAGTGCCCAGTTTCGGGCTGTAGGAGGACACCGATGATCGACGAGCAGTTGCTCCTTGAGCGCCTGACCGATGCCGCCGCCGCGCAGGACGACCTGCTGCCGCGGGCGGTCGCCGACGACCTGGCCGCCGGCCGTCGCCGTCTTCGCCGTCGGCGGTTTCTGGCCGCCGGTACGGCGGTGGTCGCGGCCGGCGCGGTGGCCGTGGCCATGATCGGGGTGAACGGCGTACTGAAGGACCCCGCGCAGCTGCAGGTGCCGATCGCCACGCAGCAGGCGCCGGCGCCGTCGAAGCCGGTCGACTTCGACAAACTGATGAAGGGCTTGATGTTCAAGCACTTCGACCCGCAGAAGAAGCACCTGAACTTCACCACCGGACCGTTCGACATCGACACCACCATCGGGCGCCACGGCACCCAGCGCAAGGTGGGCTGGAACACCAAGGGCGACAAGGGCCAGGGCATGTTCCTGATCGAGCTCAGCCGGTCGGCGAAGGCCGCGGACAGCACCTGCGGTTCGTTCTCCCAGTTCGAGAGCAAGCCCGTGAAATGCCAGTCGGTGACCCTGCCGAACGGACGCCCGGCGATGCTCGGCCGCCAGGGCCGGATGATCGAGTTCAGCTACCTGCAGCCGGACGGCGAGTTCGTGTACGTAGGAGTCGATCCGGTCTTCCGCAACAACACCACGATCGCGTCCGCGGACATGGCGGTCACCAATGAGCAGCTGTTCGCGTTCGCCACGGACCCGGCGCTGAACCTGCCGCCGCTGAGCGCAGCCCAGCAGGCCGACGAGGCCAAGCTGAAGGACTTCGCGCCGACGCCGGCGCAGGCCGAGGCTGTCGTGCTCGCGAAGATCGGTGGCAGACTGACCCGCGAGTACCTCGAGGACCGGCCGGGCGAGCTGTACGTCTCCGACAAGTGGAGCAAGGGCGCGGTCACCGCAACCGTCGAGATCTCGGCCGACGCCTCGATCCTCGCCAGCGAATGCAAGGCGCAACTCTCGGTACCGTCGTGCACTGAAGTGCATCACAGCGGCAAGGTTGTCGAGTACCACGAAGGTGCGCGGACCTATCAAGGCGGGCCGAAGTTCGTGATGGGCGCGACGTACAAGCAGCCGGACGGTGACCTGGCGGCGGTGCGCGTGCTGTACGACGGGAAGAAGGCGCCCGCAGGAGCGATCCCCAGAGGACTGATCATGGATCTGGTGACCGATCCGGCCTTCGACCGCTGACCGTGTCCGGGGTAGCGACCGCGCTACCCCGGAACGGGGGTACGACTACCTGTTGCGGTGAGCTTCGGCCACGCTCTTCAGATAGAGCGCGCTCTGCTTCGGGATCCGGGCCTGCGTGTCGTAGTCGACCCGGACGATGCCGAACCGCTTGACGTAGCCGTACGCCCACTCGAAGTTGTCCATCAGCGACCAGGCCAGGTAGCCGCGGATGTCGGCGCCCTGGTTGATCGCGTCGGCGACGGCCGCCAGGTGGGTGGTGAAGTACTCGGTGCGGCCGTCGTCGGCGACGAACCCGTTCTCGTCCGGGGTGTCCTCGAAGGCGGAGCCGTTCTCGGTGATCACCATCGGCAGGTTCGGGTAGTCCCGGGCGATGCTGAGCAGCAGGTCGGTGAAGCCCTCGGGGACGATCTCCCAGTCCATCGCGGTCTTCGGCCGGCCGAGCGGGACGGTCCGGCTGATCGGCAGGCCCTTCTCGTCGGTCGTGCTGCCGTCCTCGGCGTACCCGGTGAACTTCTGGCTGAAGTAGTAGTTCACGCCCAGTACGTCGATCGGCGCCGAGATCAGCTCGATGTCCCCGTCCTGGACCGGGATCTCGACGCCTTCCAGCGCCAGGTCCGCGACGATGTCGGCCGGGTAGCGGCCGTGCACCAGCGGGTCGAGGTAGATCCGGCGGCCCATGCCGTCGGCGCGGCGCGCGGCCTCGGTGTCCGGCTCGGCGTCGCTGGCCGGGTACGCCGTCGCCACGTTGAGCGTGATGCCGATGTCCAACTTGCGCGGTGAGGCCTCGCGCATGGCGGTCGTGGCAAGCCCGTGGCCGAGCAGCAGGTGGTGGACGGCGGCGATCGCGGCCGGGTACTCCTTGCGACCCGGTGCGTGCAGGCCGTAGGCGTAGCCGAGCATCGCCGAACACCACGGCTCGTTCAGCGTGGTCCAGGTGTTGACCCGGTCCTTCAGCGCGTCGAACACCAGCATCGAGTACTCCGCGAACCGGTACGCCGTGTCCCGGTTCGGCCAGCCGCCCGCGTCCTCGAGCTCCTGCGGCAGGTCCCAGTGGTACAGCGTCACCCACGGGTCGATGCCCTGAGCAAGTAGTTCGTCGACGAGCTTGTCGTAGAACCCCAGACCGGCCGGGTTGACCGGCCCCTTGCCGCCCGGCTGCACCCGCGGCCACGCCACCGAGAACCGGTAGGTGTCGAAGCCGAGGCTCTTGATCAGGGCAACGTCTTCGGGCATCCGGTGGTAGTGGTCGCAGGCGATGTCGCCGACGTCGCCGTTGTCGATAGCGCCCGGGACCCGGCAGAAGGTGTCCCAGATCGACGGCGTCCGGCCGTCCTCGGCGATCGCGCCTTCGATCTGGTACGACGAGGTCGCGACACCCCACCGGAAGTCGGCCGGCAGACCCGCGATCAGGTCTGCCGCCCCCGAAACGGACGTAGTACTCATAAAGTCGCCTTTCACGAAGTGGGAGGGTTTAACCGACCGGAACACGGCCGGGGAGCCAGCAGGCGACGGACCGGCTGGGGTCGTTGCGGGCCGACGGAATCCCGAGCAGCGGGATCTCTTCGGAGCAACGGTCGAACGCGTGCGGGCAGCGCGGGTGGAACGAGCAGCCGGACGGCATCCCGCGCAGGTCCGGCGGCGAACCGGGAATCCCGGCCAGCTCCTTGCGCGGGCCCCGCAACGCCGGGAAGGACTTCAGCAGTCCTTCACTGTACGGATGCAGCGAGTCCTTGTAGAGGTCGGCCGACTTCGCCTCCTCGACGATCCGGCCGCCGTACATGATCGCGATCCGGTCGGAGAACTCGACCAGCAGCGACAGGTCGTGGGTGATGAACAGCACCGAGAAGCCGAGCCGCTCGCGCAGCTCGACCAGCTGGGCCAGGATCTGCCGCTGCATCACCACGTCGAGCGCTGTGGTCGGCTCGTCCATGATCACGACCTGCGGCTGCAGTACGAGCGCCATCCCGATCATCACGCGCTGCCGCATCCCGCCGGACAACTGGTGCGGGTAGGCGTCCATCCGGTCCGCGGAGATGCCAACCAACTTGAGCATCTCCTTCGCCCGGGCGACCCGCGCCTCGGTCGACAGGTCCGGCTCGTGCGCCCTGATCACGTCGAGCATCTGGGTGGAGACCTTGTGCACCGGGTTGAGCGAGTTCATCGCACCCTGGAACACGATCGAGGTCTCGGCCCAGCGGAACGCCCGCAGTTCGGCGTTCGTCAGTGCCATCACGTCGTACGGGTCACCGCCCGGCGGGTGGTAGATCACTGACCCGCCGCTGATCACGCCGGGCGGCGGCAGCAGCCGGGTGACGCCGTACGCGAGGGTGGACTTGCCGCTGCCGCTCTCACCCGCGAGGCCGAGCACCTCACCACGGTGCAGCGTCAGCGTGACGTCGCGGACCGCCTGCACGCCTTGGTCGCCCAGGCCGTAGTCGACGCTGAAGTCCTTGATCTCCAGGACCGGCTCTTTCGCGGTCATGCCGCGGCCCCCTTCTTCTGGTTCTTCCGTACGACGGGAGTCGGCGGCACGACCTTGCTGCCGAGCACCGGGGTGAAGCCGACGCGCATCTGGACCGAGTGACCGTCCTTGGTCTTGAGCCGGGTGTGGCCGCTGCTGCGCAGCCGCGGGCTGACGAACTCGTCGATGCCGAAGTTGATCAGCGACAGCGCCGTACCGAGGATCGCGATCGCGAGACCGGCCGGGACGAACCACCACCACGCGCCCTGGGCGAGCGCCTGCTGGCTCTGCGCCCAGAACAGGATCGTGCCCCAGTTCCACTCGGAGATCGTCGAGATGCCGATGAAGGCCAGCGTGATCTCGGACATGATCGCGAAGATCACCGTGCCGACGAAGCTGGAGGCGATGATCGCGGTCAGGTTCGGCATGATCTCGGCGGTGATGATCCGCCAGGTGCTCTCACCGGTGGCCCGCGCCGCCTCGACGTAGTCACGCCGGCGCAGCGACAGGGTCTGGGCGCGGAGCACTCGAGCACCCCAGGCCCACGAGGTGAAACCGATGACCAGGGCAACCATCAGGTCACCCGCGCCCGGAATCGTCGAGGCCACGATGATGATCAGCGGCAGCGCCGGGATCACCAGGAAGACGTTCGACAGGGCGGACAGACCCTCGTCGGCGGCGCCGCCGAGGAAGCCCGAGCTGACCCCGATCAGGATCGACAGCGCGGTCGCGACCAGGCCGGCCAGCAGGCCGACGAACATCACGCCCCGGGTGCCGACGAGCATCTGGCTGAAGATGTCCTGGCCGAGGTGCGTCGTACCGAACCAGTGCTTGCCGGACGGAGCCTGGAGGATGTCGCTGCTGCGCTGCGACGGGTCGAACGGCGCGATCCACGGACCGATGATCGCGATCAGGCAGAAGAAGCCGAGCACGACCAGGCCGGTCGCGGCCTTGCCGTTGGCAACGAACCGCAACCGGCGGCGCTTGGCGGGCTTGGCCTCGACCGCGGGGCCATCCGGGCTCACCGCGGTGATGGTGCTGGTGGGTGCGGACATCTCAGCCCTCCTTCCGGGTGCGGGGATCGAGCAACAGGTAGGCGACGTCGGCGATCAGGTTCGCGACCAGGACCGAGAGCGTGATGACCAGGAAGACGCCCTGCATCAGCGGATAGTCCTTGGAACCGACGGCCTGGAACAGGTTGTAGCCGATCCCGGGGTAGGAGAAGACGATCTCGACCAGCAGCGTGCCGCCGACGATGAAGCCCAGCGACAGCGCGAAGCCGGACACGTTCGGCAGCAGGGCGTTGCGAGCGGCGTAGCTCATCATCACGCGCTTCTCCGGCAGGCCCTTGGCGTGCGCGACGGTGATGTAGTCCTCCGAGGCCACCGTCACCATCATGTTGCGCATGCTGAGGATCCAGCCGCTCACCGACGAGATCAGGATCGTGATCGCCGGCAGCAGGCTGTGGTTGATCGCGCTGCCCATGAACTCGGGCGTCCACCCCGGCACCAGGCCGGGCTCGTAGCCGCCCGACGACGGGAAGATGCTGTCCGGGCCGGCCAGGATCGCGATCGCCAGCAGACCGAGCCAGAAGTACGGGATCGACGACAGGAACGTTGTCACCGGCAACAGACCGTCCAGCCAGGAACCGCGCCGCCAGCCGGCCAGGACGCCGAGACCGGTGCCGATCGCGAAACTGGCGATGGTGGTCAGGCCGACGAGTGCGATCGTCCAGGGCAGACTCTGCTGGAGGATGTCGATGACCGGGGTCGGGAAGAAGGTGAACGACAACCCTAGGTCGCCGCGGAACACCTGACCCCAGTAGTCGACGTACTGGCTCCAGAGGCTGGCGTTCTTGTCCAGGCCGAACAAGACGTACAGCGACTGGATCGCCTCGGTGCTGATCTGGCCCTGGTACTTGTTGATCAGCGAGGTGACCGGGTCACCCGGGATGAGCCGGGGGATGAAGAAGTTGATCGTCAGTGCTGCCCAGGCGGTGAACAGGTAGAAGGCGATGCGCTGAAGCAGGAATTTCACTTCGCCGCTCCTTCCTCGTAGAGCCAGCAGGCAGCCCAGTGACTTTGACCGTTGTCGACAACGGGTAGCTCGAACCTCGGCGGTAGCTCGGTGGAGCACTTCGGCATCGCGTGCACACAGCGCGGGTGGAACCGGCAGCCGGTCGGCGGTGCGATCAGGCTCGGCGGCTCGCCACTGCCCTGGTCCTCCGGAGCGCGCAGATCGCCGACCCGGTCCAGCCGGTCGGGATCGGGGGCGCTCTCGATCAGCAGTCGCGTGTACGGGTGCGCCGGGTTCTGGGTGACGGTCTCCGAATCGCCGCCCTCCACCATCCGGCCGGCGTACATGACCATGGTCTCGTCGGCGAAGTACCGGGCTGAGGCAATGTCGTGGGTGATGTAGAGGATGCCGAGGTTCAGGCGTTCCTTCAGATCACGCAGCAGGTTCAGTACGCCGAGGCGGATCGAGACGTCCAGCATCGAGACCGGCTCGTCGGCCAGCAGCACCTCGGGATCGGCGCCCAGAGCGCGGGCGATCGAGACGCGCTGACGCTGACCACCGGACAGCTCGTGCGGGAACTTGTCCAGGTAGCGCTCCGGGGGAGTGAGCTGGACACGCAGCAGCAGGTCGCGCAGGTTCTCCTCGAGCTCGGCGGCGTTCTTGCCGGCCCGGCCGTGGATCTTCAGCGCGCGGGTCAGGTGGTAGCGGATCGTGTGCGTCGGGTTGAGCGACGCGAACGGGTCCTGGAAGATCATCTGCACCCGGCGGCAATACGCGCGGAACGCGCGGCCACCGTGGACCTCGACCGACTCACCGCGCAGCCGGATGTCCCCGCCGGTACGGCGGTAGAGCTGGGCGAGCAGGCGGGCCACCGTGGACTTGCCCGAGCCGGACTCGCCGACCAGCGCGGTCACGCGACCGCGGCGCAGCGTCAGGTTGAGATCGTCCACCGCGTGAACGACCTTGCGGTCACGGGTCAGCAGGTCGCGCAGGCCGCGCCGTACGGGGAAATGCTTGGTGAGGCCTTCGGCCTCGAGAACGACATCAGGGACCACCGCTGGCTCGGTCACCGTCATGATGGGAAGACTCCTCGTCTCGTGGCACCGCGGCGCCGGGAGCACGGAGAGGCTCCCGGCGCCGCGGTCCGTCTCACTGAGAGCCGGCAGGCTTCAGGTTCAGGACGATCTGCAGCGCGTTCTGCTGGGTCGGCTGCCCGGGCGCGTACGAGTTCGCGTCGTCCGGCCAACCGGTCCAGTTCTTCGTGCTGTAGAGGCCGCCGATGTTCGAGGCCGAGGTCGGGATGACCGGCATCTGCTCGACCATGATCTTCTGCAGCGTGTTCAGCGCCGTGGTGCGGGTCGCGTCGTCGGCCGCGTTGGCGTACTCCTCGAGCGCCTTGGTCGCCTCGGGCGAGTTGAAGCGGCCGTAGTTGCCGCTGACGCCGCCCTTGCCGACGGGCTTCAGGATCTTGCCGTCCATGATGTTCTGGTAGATGTCGTACGGCGTCGCGCCGCCGTTGGTCCAGTGCATCGCGGCGTCGAAGTTGCCCTCGTCGATGTTCTTGAACCACGCGTCCTGGTTGGCCTTGTCGACGGTCGCCTTGATGCCGATCGTGGACAGGTTGTCCTTGATGATCTCCAGGTCGGTGACGTAGTCCGACCAGCCGGCCGGGTCGGTCAGCGTGATCGTGACCGGCTTGCCGGTCTTGTCCTTGAGGACGTCACCCTCGAGCTTGTAGCCCGCGGCGGCCAGGTCGCTCTTGGCGCCCTCGACGTCGACGACGTGCTTCTTGTCCTTGAACTCCGGGGCGATGAACGACTCACCGGCCGGGGTCGGGATGCCGGTGACGGACTCGACCTTCGGGTAGAAGTAGCCGGCCTCACCCTGCTGGAAGATGTCGTCGCGGTTGATCACCTTGTCCATCGCGCGCCGCAGAGCCGGGTCGTCGAAGGGCTTCTTGGTGGTGTTGATCCACAGCCCGTGGATGCCCAGGTTCGCCGGGAAGAACAGCTTGTGGTTCTTCGGGTCCTTGTCCTGGAAGACGGCCTTCACGTTCGGGACGAAGACGAAGCTCCACTCCGAGGCGCCGTTGGCCAGCGCGGTGGTCTGCGCGTTGTTGTCGTTGTAGGAGGTGTACCGCAGCTCCTTGACCTTCGGCAGGTCCTGCCAGTACGAGTCGCGCAGCTCCAGCGTGGTGGTCTGCGGGGTGAACGACTTGATCTTGTACGGGCCGGTGCCGACCGGGTTCTTCAGCGTGTCCTGGCTCGGGTCCTTGATCGTGGACCACTGCGCCTTCTGGATCACGAAGACGGTGAGGATCTTGTTCTGGTTGACGAACTGCGAGCGGGCGAAGGTCAGGTCGACCTTGTTGCCGGTCTGGGTGACCGTCTTGTACGGGATGGCGTCCGAGTTCAGCCCTTCGTTCTTCTGCCGCAGCTGGAACGTGTACGCCACGTCCTCCGCGGTCATCGGCGTACCGTCGGACCACTTCACGCCGTCGCGGATGGTGAACGACAGCTTGGTGAAGTTGGCGTCCCACTTCCACTCGGTGGCCAGCCAGGGCTTGCCGGGCTCGGTCGGCTTGATGCCGTTGATCATCACCAGCGGCTCGAAGATCATCCAGCGGTACCCGAGCGAGGCGCCCGAGGAGGAGCCGAGGAACGGGTTGTGGTTCTCGGTCTGCGGGCCGTTCGGCATGCCCACGTTGAGAACGGTGGCAGCGGTGCCGGAACCGCTTCCGGTGGTGCTCTTCCCGTCCCCGTTACTGCAGGCAGCCAGTGTGGCTGCCGCGAGCAAGCCCGTCAGGGCCAGCGCGACGCTCCGTCGTGCTCGCATCGGATTCCTCCTGTGTTTCTGTGTTGGCGGATGGTCCACCCCTGAGCCGGGTGGGCCAGTGCATAGTGGCGTGAAAGCGCTCTCATCGGAAGAGCAAACGCCTTAACGGATCGGTATCGAGGACTTCACCGGCGGCGGAGCAGGGGCAGCTGCCCCGCCGCCGGAGCCTCAGGAGTGGGACCGTGCAGCGGGGGCGGGCGCGCTGGTCCTCGGGGCGGGCTTGGGGGCAGTTGAACTGCGGACGATCAGCGTCGTCGGCAGCACTTGGGGTTCCTCGGGCAGCGGGGTCCCGCCGAAGTAGCCCATCAGCATCCGGGCCGCCGCCTGACCCATCTGGCGCATCGGCTGATGCACCGTGGTCAACGGCGGTTCGGTGTGCTGGGCGTACGGGATGTCGTCGAAACCGACGACCGACACGTCGTTCGGCACGTTCCGCCCGGTCTCCCGGACGGCCTGGATGGCGCCGCCGGCGGACAGGTCGTTGTGCGCGAACACCGCGTCGAACTCGAGCCGCTGGTCGAGCGCGTACTGGACGCCGCGACGGCCGCTCTCGTACGTGAAATCGCCTTCGAACACGAGTCTCGGGTCGAGCTCGATGCCGGCTTCGGCGTAGGTGTCGCGGAAGCCGTCCAGACGTTCGTGGGTGCAGCCGAACCGTTCGACGCCGGTGATCACCAGCGGCCGGTGCCGGCCGAGCTCGAGCAGGTGCCGGGCGGCGGACTGCCCGCCGGCGTAGTTGGTGGTGGCGACGGACGGGAACTGGGGGCGGTGGTCGCGGTCGTCGATCAGGACCACCGGGAGGCCGCGGGCGTGCAGCTGCTCGATGTAGGTGAGCGTGCCCTCGGGCTCGATCACCAGCAGGCCGTCGAACGACTGCGACGAGACCTGGGAGGCGAACTGGTGCATCGACTCCGCGCCGCGGTTGAACGTGAACAGCAGCAGGCCGTAGCCCTCGCTCTCGACCACGTCGACCGCGCCCTGCAGGACCTCGCCCATCCAGGGCCAGGTCAGCGACGGGACCAGCATGCCGACGACGCGCGTCCGGCCGCGGGCCAGGCCGACCGCCCGGGCGCTCGGCACGTAACCGAGCTCGGCGATCACGGCGCGGACCCGCTCGGCGGTGCGCAGGTCGAGCTCACCCTTGCCGTTCAGGACGCGTGACACGGTCGTCTTGCTGACGCCGGCACGGGCGGCGACGTCGGCGATGGTGATGGACACGCTGAATCTCCCCTCGGGCGGTGGGGTGGCGGATGTTACTTGCGTGTTGCGATGAAGTTCGGAACCGGTTTCGGAAGCGGTTCCGTAGAGTGAAGCCGAGTGACCCAGGTCTCGTCAATCACGGCGCGGTAACGAAACCGCACTTAATTCACATCTTGGAAAAAGTCTCCCCTTCCGGGTCGGCCGCCCGGCGTGATGAACTCTGGTTCAGCGGCCCACCGGAGGCCGGAGCAGGCAGGGGCTGGCAACGATGGAGTATCGGCGGACGACGGTGCGGGACATGCGCCGGTCCAACCGATCGGTGATTCTCACCGACATCTACCGCGACGGTCCGCTCAGCCGGCAGGAGCTGAGCGTGCGGACCTCGCTGAGTGCGGCCAGCGTCAGCAACCTGGTCACCGAGATGATTGCCGAAGGCATCGTCGAGGAGGCGGGCTCGGTCGAGTCCGAGGGCGGCCGGCCGCGCGTCCTGCTCCGGGTGGCTCCCGGCTTCCGGTACGTCGTCGGCGCCGAGGTCGGCGAGACGCTGGTCCGCGTCGAGCTGTTCGACCTCGCGCTGAAGGTGGTCGCCACGGTCGACCGTCCGATCGACGCCCCGGAGCCCGAGGTCGTCGTGCGGCACGTGCTGGAGGGACTGGCGAGTGTGCTCAGCACCTCCGGCGTACCGGCGGATCGTGTGCTGGGACTGGGCGTTGCGGTCTTCGGGATCGTCGACGCCAATGCCGTCGTCCACGCGCAGACGCTCGGGTGGGACGGCGTACCGCTCGGCCGAATGCTTGCCGAAGGCACCGACATCCCGATCCTGGTGGACAACGGCGCGAACACGCTCGGCCAGGCCGAGATGTGGTTCGGCGCCGGTCGTGGTGCGACGGACGCGGTGGTCGCGCTGGTCGGTTCCGGCGTCGGCGCCGCCCTGGTCGCCGGCGGATCCAGCTATCGCGGAACCCGCAGCAGTGCGGGCGAGTGGGGCCACACCACGATCATGTACGGCGGCCGCGAGTGCCGGTGTGGCGCGAAGGGCTGCCTGGAGGCGTACGTCGGCGCCGAGGACGTCCTCGACCGCTATCGCGAGGCGGGTGGCGCGGAGCTGACGGCCACCGACGAGGAGGCGGCGTTCGCCGAACTGCTGGTGGCGGCGGAGACGTCGGAGCCGGCGGCAACGATCATGGCCGACACCATCGGCTATCTCTCGGCGGGCTTCGCGAACCTGGTCAACCTGGTCAACCCCGAGCGGATCGTCCTCGGCGGCTGGGCCGGTCTGTTGCTGGGGGAGCGCTACCTGCCGCGCCTGCGCGAGGAGGTCGGCCGGCACGCGCTCCGGCAGCCGTACTCCCAGGTCTCGATCGTGCTGTGCGAACTGGGTCGCGACGCCGTCGCACTCGGCGCCGCGACCCTTCCGATTCTGCGGTTACTGCGGGACGGCGGCGTACTGCCGTCGGCCAGAGTCCTTACCTAGCTGACGTTCCACTTCTGGTTGCCGCCGCCGGTGCAGGTCCAGATCTGCGTCGGGGTGGCGTTCGCCGAATTGTTGCCGGTGACATCGAGACACTTGTTGCGGTTCACCAGGTCCTTGGCGCCGGTGTAGGTCCACTGCTGCGCCGTGTTGCCGTTGCAGGTGGCGATCTGGACTCTGGTGCCGTCCGCGGTTCCGGCGTTCGCGACGTCGAGACACTTGCCGAGGGCACGGATCGTCCCGTCGCCGGGACGGCTCCACGACTGGGCCGCCGTACCGTTGCAGTCGTAGAGCTGGACCGTCGTACCGTCGTTCGCGTTGGCGCCGGCGACGTCGAGACACTTGCCGGCCAGGCCGGTGATCTGTCCGTTGGTGCCGCTGCTGTCGAGGGTCGAGACCCGGACGTAGTCGATCGTCATCGTCTGCGGCATCACGGTGGAGCCGTCCGGGTAGCCCGGCCAGCTTCCGCCGACCGCGACGTTCATGATCATGAAGAACGGGTGGTTGAAGACCCACTGGTCGCCGCCGAGGTCGGCCGGCGTCCGGCGCTGGTACTGAACGCCGTCGACGAACCAGGTGATCGAGTCCGGCGCCCAGTCGACGCGGTAGGTGTGGAAGTCGTTGCGGAACGGCTGCCCGTTCGGCGAGTTGTACGCCGCGCCGATGCCCTCCGCACCGGAGTAGCCCGGGCCGTGGATCGTGCCGTGCACGGTGTTCGGCTCCCGGCCGATGTTCTCCATGATGTCGATCTCGCCGTTGTTCGGCCAGCCGCCGCCTTGGGCGCCGAGCATCCAGAACGCCGGCCAGACGCCTTGCGTGCCGGGGATCTTGATCCGGGCCTCGAAGCGGCCGTAGGTCTGGGTGAACGTCTGCGCGGTGAGCAGCCGGGCCGAGGTGTACTCACAGGTGCCGTAGTGGCACTGGAAGCCGCCGCTCTCACGGCGGGCGGTGATCACCAGGTTCCCGTTGCCGTCCTTGGCGGAGTTGCGGGTGCTGTTGGTGTAGTACTGGCGCTCGGCGTTGCCCCAGCCGGAGCCACCGATGTCGTAGCGCCACTTGTTCGAGTCCGGCGCCTGTCCGGCCGGACCGTCGAAGTTGTCCTCGAAGGTCGTCGCCAGGACCGCGGCGGCGGCCTGCGGAGCTTGTTGCTGAGCCTGTGCCGGTGCCTGCAGCAGGCTGGTGCCGATGATCGCGGCACCGGTCGCGACGACGGCCGCGACGCGGGAACGCTGGAACTTCATGCGTGCCTCAATTCTCACGGGGGCGGAGCAGGAAAAAGAGACCGGGATGTGGTCCCGCAGCTTGCTGTGAGAACGCTTTCACGTCAAGGCCGGGACTAAATAAAAGACCTGAAAAAAGTCCTGCCGTGGCGTTGACACGGGTCGGCACGGATGGTTCTCTCGTGCTGACACACCGTTGCGGCGCGGGCAGACGCCACAACACCGCCCCCTGTCTGAATTTCCTTGCGCACAAGGGAGACTGCCCATGCCCGCGAACGGGTTGTTCCGTCCTGCTCGCCGACGCCGCGCCGTACCGGTCGCGGTGGCCGCGCTGAGCGTGGTCGCCGCCGGCCTCGGCCTCGGTACGGCGACCGCCCCGGTGGCCCAGGCCGCCGGCGAACAGGTCAACGTCTATCTGACCACCACCAACGACTCGGCCGGCCAGAACGTGACCCGCGGTCTGCAGCAGCAGACGCCGGTCAACTTCGGCCCGGCCGGCGGTACGGCGAACCAGACGATCACGGTCAACGAGAACACGACGTACCAGTCCTGGGAGGGTGGCGGCGCGTCCTTCGCCGACAGCTCCGCGTGGCTGCTGAACAGCAGCAACACGATCTCGGCCACGACCCGCAATCAGGTGATGAAGGACCTGTTCGATCCGGTCAACGGGATCGGGCTGTCGTTCGTCCGGAACCCGATGGGCGCCTCCGACCTGGCCCGGTTCAACTACTCGTACGACGACACCTGCTGCGACCTGAACGACTTCACGATCAACCATGACCTAGCCGACGTCGTACCGCTGACCAAGCAGGCGCGGCAGCTGAACCCGTCGCTGAAGGTGATGGGGTCGCCGTGGAGCGCGCCGGCCTGGATGAAGGACAACAACAAGTTCACCAACCGCGGCTGGCTGAAGGCCGAGTACTACCCGATGTACGCGCAGTACTTCGTGAAGTACGTGCAGCAGAACGAGGCCCAGGGCAACCACATCGACTACGTCACGGTGCAGAACGAGCCGACCTGTTGCGGCACCGACGACACCGGCTACGCCTCGATGAACTGGAACGGCGCCGGTCTGCTGAACTTCACCAAGAACCACTTGTTCCCGGCGTTCCGGGCGGCCGGGATCACCACCAAGGTGATGGTGCTCGACTACAACTGGGGCAACTACAACGACCTCGGCTCGGTCCCGCTGGCCGACGCCGGCCTGCGCAACGATCCGCTGTTCGGCGGCATCGCCTGGCACGGGTACGGCGGTGACGTGAACCTGCAGACGCAGATCCACAACCAGTACCCGGCGGTCAACGCCTACATGACCGAGCACTCGGGAGGTACCTGGATCCCGAACCAGCAGGTCGAGGACATGAACAACCTGATCGACTACACCCGCAACTGGGACAAGTCATGGGTCAAGTGGGGGCTCGCCCTCGACCAGAATCACCTCCCGTACGTCGGTGCCGGGTGCAACGTGTGTACCGGCTTGGTGACGGTGCAGCGGGGCGGCAGCCGTGCGGGTCAGGTCGACAAGACGGTCGAGTACTACACGATGGGCCACCTGACGAAGTTCGTCCGGCCTGGTGCGCTGCGGATCGACTCGACGGCGAACAGTTCGGTGAAGAACGTGGCGTGGAAGAACCCGGACGGTTCGAAGGCCCTGATCGCCTTCAACACCACCGGTGGTTCGCAGTCGGTGCGGGTGAACTGGGGCTCGCAGTCCTTCGTCTACACGCTGCCCACGAAGACGTCGGCCACTTTCGTGTGGAGCGGTACGCAGGGTGGTGGCGGCACCGGCGGTCAGATCACCGGTCTGGCCGGGAAGTGCATCGACGTCGCCGGCGCGAACTCGGCCGACGGTACGGCGGTGCAGCTGTATGACTGCAACGGCACGGCCGCCCAGCAGTGGACGCGCTCGGGCAACACCCTCCAGGCGCTCGGCAAGTGCCTCGATGTGACCGGCGGCGGCACGGCTGACGGCACCCGGGTCCAGCTGTGGACCTGTGTCGCCGGGAGCCCGAATCAGCAATGGACGTACTCGAACAACGACCTGGTGAATCCACAGGCCGGGAAGTGTCTGGACGTGACCGGCAATACCTCGGCCAATGCGACCCCGCTGCAGATCTGGACTTGCAGTGGTGGAGCCAACCAGAAGTGGACGCTCTCCTGAGCTGAGGTCCTGCCAAGGCCCGCCCGGCCGCCCCCGGGCGGGCCTCGGTATTTGACCCTTGGCATTTGACCCTCCGGCTACCGGAGGGTCCAAGCTAGGTCGCATGACGGCGACAGTGACGGTCGGCGAGTTCTCTCGGATGACCTACCTCAGCGTGAAGACGCTGCACCACTACCACGAGATCGGGCTGCTCGCGCCCGCCTCGGTGGACCCGTCGACCGGGTACCGGCGCTACGGCACCGACCAGGTCGGCGTCGCGCTGCTGATCCGGCGGCTCCGCGATCTGCGGATGCCGATTCCCGACGTACGGGCTGTGGTGATGTCGACCGACGACACGCTGCGCGAGGAGACGCTGCGCGCGCACCTCGACCGGATGGAGCGTGAGCTCCAGGTGACGCGTGACGTGGTCACCTCACTGCGCAGTCTGCTGACGTCCGCGCCGGAGCCGTTGCAGGTCGAGTACCGGTATATCCCGCCGTTCCGGGCGTTCGGCGTACGGGATCGGGTCGAGCGGGAGGCGATCGGGCCGTGGTGCGTCGACGCGTTCGGCCGCCTGGACTCGTTGGCCGAACTGCATCAGATCCGCGCCACGGCGGGAGCGACGTACAGCGATCACTTCTTCACCGAGGACGCGGGTGAGGTGGTCGCGTTCCTGCCGGTCGCGCCGACCCAGGAGCCGGCCGACGGCTTCGAGTTGGTCGACCTGCCCGGCGGGTACTTCGCCATCGCCGTCCATGCCGGTGCGATGACCGACTTCGACCGCACGTACGGCGGACTCGGCTCGCATGTCGCCGAGCACTGCCAGGTCGCGCCCGGGCCGATCCGCGAGCTGTACGTCGTCGCGCCCGGGGACATCCCCGATGAGGCCGGCTACCGCACCGAGGTCTGCTGGCCGATCCAGCAGCTTCCTCCTTCCCTTGTATCGAAAGGCTGAACCATGTCCATCACGCTCGAGAACATCGCCTTCGACTGCGCCGACGCAGCCGGCCTGGCCGCCTTCTGGGCCGCCGTACTGTCGGCCGAAGTGGATGCCGACGGCAACCAGTTCTTCGCCACCGTCAACCGCGCCGCTGCCGGCCCGACGCTGATGTTCCTCCAGGTCCCCGAGCCGCGCACGGTCAAGAACCGCGTCCACCTCGACCTCGCCACCGCCGACTGGTCCACCGAACTCGACCGCCTGCTCAGCCTCGGCGCCCAGCGCCTCGAAGAGCACGACGAGTACGGCACGCACTGGATCACCCTCGCCGACCCCGAAGGCAACGTCTTCGACCTCGCCGAACACAAGCCCTAGTCGCCGGCCCACCTTGAGCACGGTTCAGCCAGCCGCGCAGCCGGAATGCGGTTGGTGGGTGCACAAAGCGCCCGGACCGGTGTTACTCGACGGGGTGCAGGTGGGTGGTCTCGTTGAGGGCGATGACCTGGTTGCTGTGGTGGGTGTCGTTGCGGCGAAGCGTGGTGATGCTGCCGGCCTTCAGGGGGAAGAAGCCCCGGTCGGTAGCGGTCATGGGCATGCCTAGCCAGGCGAGGATCAGGTAGCTCGTGGCGGAGCCGTGGGAGACGACGATCTGGGTCTCGGCGGGGCTGCTGAGGATGTCGTCGAGGGCCGGGTAGAGGCGTTCGACCAGAGCCAGCCGGGTCTCGGCGCCGGCCGGACCGTCGTGGTGGGCAAGGCGATCGCCGGACTCCGGGAGTGGGATCCGGCGATCGTCGAGCCACGACTGCGGGCGGCCGTCGGCTTCACCGTTGGTCCGCTCGCGCAGGCGCGGGTCGGTGTGGACGTCGACGCCAAATCTCTGCGCGAGGTGCTCCGCGGTCTGGGCGGTCCGGCGAAGGTCGGAGGAGTAGATCTCGACGGGGCGAGCGCCGATCCGGCTCGCCAGTACGTCGGCGATGCGCTCGGCCTGCTGGTGTCCGCGAGGCGTCAGCTCGGAGTCGTACCAGCCGCCGACGACCCCGTCGACGTGATGCTGCGCCTCAGGATGTGTCACGAGGTACAGGTGTCTCATAGCCCGACTCCTTCAACCGGCTGCGCGAGGTCCGAGCCTTTCATGCCTCGCACCACCAGCAGCCATCAGCACCAGCACCAACACCAGCGCCCAGCCGTCAGCTGCCGCACCAGCAGCCACCAGCACCAGCACCAGCCGTCAGCTGCCGCGACGCAGCCGCCGCCCCACACCTCCAGCCGCCCACCCCAGTGCGCATTTGAACGGATCTCCCCTGAAAGTGCTGGTTCTCCCCTCAATATTTGGGGGGGAGAACCAGCACAATGCGTGGATATCCCCTCAAATTGCGGGTGGGGGGCGGAGCGTGTGTGGGTGGTTAGAGGTGGGGGATTCGGGGGCGGTAGCGGGCGGCGGTTTGGGCGTTGTGGGTGTCGGCGCCGGGGGTGTAGGTGGAGCGCCAGACGGTGGTGGTTCGGGCTTGGTCGACCGCGGTGGCGAGGATCGCGTGCAGGGCGAAGGAGTTGAGGACGGTGGAGGCGCCGGCTACTCGGAGGGTGGGGGTGAGCTCGAGGAGGGCGTCGGCGGTGGGGACGTGGGTGTCGACGTGAATGTCGGCCAGGTCGGCGAGGGTGGTGGTGGGTTCGGCGCGGGCTGGGTGGTCGGCGGGGAGAGCGGCGGTGGCCGCGGGGGTGGTGAGGGCGATGACTTGGGCGCCTAGGGAGCGGGCGGTTCGAGCTGCGTTGAGGGCGGCCGCGTTGATGCCGAAGGCGTTGACGATGATGAGCGGGTCGCCGGGGGAGATGCCGGACGCGGCGATGACTGTGCTGCCGTGGTTGGTGGCGCGTTCGGCTTGTGTAGAGGCGAGTGCGCCGGCGGCGAGGGTGGTGCCGGTGTCACTGATCGGTACGACGTTCGCCGGGCAGCCTGCGCGATAGAACACGTCCTGTACGGCGATCGCCGAGTGAGCGCCGGGACCGTAGACGTAGATGAGTCCGTCGCGACGAAGCTGATCCGCGATGACGCCCGCCGCGCGGTTGATCGCCTCGGCCTCATCACGGGCGACAGCGTTGATCGCGGCAGTCAGCCGAGCGGCGTACTGCTCGAGCACCGTGCGGTCAGAGGAGGGCACGGTGGGTCCAATGGCCGGCGCGGAGGGTGGCTTGGACTGTTAGGTCGGGGGCGAGGACGGCTAGGTCGGCGTCGTAGCCGGGCGTCAGGCGGCCTTTGCGGTGGGCGAGGTTGAGGACTCGGGCTGGGCGGGTGCTGGTGGCGGCGACGGCTTCGGGGAGGGGCCAGCCGAGGTCTCGGTGGAGGTGGGCGAGCATGCCGTCGAGCGGAGTGGTGCTGCCGCCGAAGGCGTTGGCGCCGACGACCATGCCGACGCCGGCGGCGACTTCGCAGTCGATGATGCCGAGGCGGTATCGGTAGCCCTCGGGCATGCCGGCCCCGGCGGTGGCGTCGGAGACGGCGACCAGCCTGTCGCCGAGGCAGCGGCGGGCGATCTCGATCAAGGTCGGCGGGAGGTGGTGGCCGTCGGCAATGATCTCGCCGATCAGGTTGGTCGAGGCGAGGGACTCCTCGAGGAGACCGGGGACGCGCCATGGGCCTTCGCGGACGAGGCTGGACTGACAGCTCCACAGGTGGGTCAGGTGAGTCAGACCACTGTCGACGGCGGCGGCCAGCTCCGGGGCGCGGGCTTCACTGTGGCCGGCGGCAACTACTATCCCGGCCGCGGTGAGACGGCGAGTGAACTCCGGTACGCCGGGGAGCTCCGGCGCGACGGTGACCATGGTGATGAGACCGTTGCGGGCTAGCAGGCGGTCGGCCTCGTCCGTGGTGGGCGGGCGGAGAGCGGCCGGGTCGTGGGCGCCACATTGGGAGACTGCTAGGTACGGTCCCTCGAGGTGGACGCCGTACAGGGCTTCGTTGGTGTTGAGTGCGAGCGCGTCGAGCTGGCGGTCGAGTTCGTCGGGGTGAGCGGAGACGAGTGACGCCTGCAGGGTGGTGACGCCGTGCCGGGCGTGGAAGTCGAGCACCTGCTGATGGGCGGCCGGGTCGGGGTCATCGAAGGAGTGACCGCCGCCGCCATGGACGTGCAGATCGATCAGCCCGGGCACGATCGTGGAGCCGGTCAGGTCGTGCACCTCGGCACCGGCCGGTACGTCGGTCGCCGCGACGATCGCCTCGATCCGGCCATCGCGGATGAGCAGCGCCTTGCCCTCGACGAGATCGTCGTCGAGGACGAGGGTCGCTCCGGACAATGCGATCAACGGGGGTCCGACTCGTGGTCGAGGAAGAGGCGGACACGCGGGTGCGTGCGGAGCGCCGTACCGGGGTGGTGGGGGCCGATCGGGCGGGTGAGCGTGTCCTGGACGGCCTGGCGTTTCGCGGCGCCGGGGACGGAGGCGATCACGTCGCGCGCGTTCAGCAGACGGGGGATGGTGACGGTGACGGCATGCGTCGGTACGTCGGCGAGCCGGGCGAAGTGCCCTTCGTCGACCTGCTGGCGGCGACTGGTCTCGTCGAGCGCGACCACCTTGGCGGCGCGTGGGTCGTCGAGGTCGGCCGGCGGGTCGTTGAACGCGAGGTGACCGTTGACGCCGAGGCCGAGCAGGACGACGTCGAAGGGGGCGTCGCCCATCAGCTGCTCGTAGTGCTGGGCAGCTGCTTCCGGATCGGCGCCGGGAGCGACTGGGTGGAACGTTGCCTGAGACACCTTGTCGAGGAAGGTCTGATGCAGCCAGGTTCCGAATGCCTGCGGTGCTTCGGGCGCGAGGCCGACGTACTCGTCCATGTGGAAGAACTCGACCCGGCTCCAGTCGATCTCCGGTTCCGTGGCGAGCGCGACCAGCGTCTCGGCCTGGCTCGGCGCGGCGGCCAGCATCACCCGCGCACCGGACGTCCACTCGATCGCCTGCCGGATGCGCTCCGCCGCCCAAGCACCAGCGGCGCGCCCGAGCGCGGACCGGGTCGGGTGGGTGCTGATCTGCGGGGCATGGTCGATGCCGACGGTCATGCAGTTCTCCTCTGCGGGGTTCTCTCTAGCACAGTACGTCGAGTGCGGCGTGGACGGCGGCGTCGGTGACGATCTCGAACGCGTCCATGGCGGGGACGCTGATCACGCGGTCGGCCACATCGCCGAAGGTCTGGGCGGGGAGAGTCGAGTTCACGATCACCGCGGGGCAAGGGTGCGTGATTGCCGCTGCCACGTCTTTCCACTGCTGGGCCGCAGGGATCGGGCCCGGGCCGAAGATCGGGATCAGCTGTGCGCCGGGGTGGTGGGCGGCGACCCGATCTAGTACGCCGGGGGTGAGGGGCTCGGCGGCGAGCCGAATCGACAGCCCACGCTGGACTCCCAGCTCTGCGAATCGCCGTGCGAGCTGAGAATCCCCAACCACCACAAGAGATTCACCGAGACCGACCGCCGACCTGTTGGTGTGGAGGTCGACTGTGCTTGCGCGGTGGGGGTCGGTCCAGGGAGTGGGGATGTTGGGGAGGGAGGGGAGCGGGGGTTGCGGGAGGTGGAGGTTCAGGTGGGTTCGGGCGACGAGGAGGCGGCGGACGCTCGCGTTCAGCGCGGACTCGGTGAGGGCACCGTGCCGCAATGCTTCAACGAGGTGGTTGATGATGGGCGCGATCTCGTCAGGGGTGCACTTGACGTTGGCTACGTCGGCGCCGGCTTGGAGGGCCAGGAGCGCCGCGGCGGCGGGGGTGTGGTGGCGGGCGACGGCATCCATGTGGAGGGCGTCCGTGATGATGATGCCGTCGTAGCCCAGGTCTTGGCGGAGCCAGCTGCGGTTGACGGTGGGGGAGAGGCTGGCGGGGACGTCGATGCCCAGGGCGGGGTACGCGATGTGGGCGACCATGATGGAGGCGACGTCGGCGGCTACAGCGTCGGCGAAGGGTGGCAGGTGGATGGACTCGTGGTCGGCCGGGGTGCGGTTGACGACGGGTTGGGCGAGGTGGCTGTCGACGCTGCTGTCGCCGTGGCCGGGGTAGTGCTTGGCAGTCGCCAGTACGCCGTTCTCCTGGTAGCCGCGGATCTGGGCGGCACCGAGCTCACCGGTCGCCGCGGCCGGTACGCCGTACGCGCGGACACCGAGGATCGGGTCGTCGGGAACGCTGACGACATCGATGCACGGGCTGAAGGTCCAGTGGAAGCCGACGGCGCGGGCCTCGATCGCGGTCGCGGCGGCGACGCGGTAGGCGAGGTCGGGGTCGCCGGAGATGCCGATGCCGCGCGGGTAGGGGAAGTGGGTGCCGCTTCGACCCAGCGAGTACATGATCCCGGCCTCGAGGTTGCCGCTGATCAGCGCCGGCGGTAGGCCTGCGTCGGCGCAGATCCCGGCGACTCGCTCGTGGTAGGCGGTCGCCGTGGAGGCGGGGAGGTCGCGGACGCTGTGCAGGGTGCCGACGCCGAGCTCCAGCGCGCTCCGGGTCGCCGCATCCGGGAGGCCGTCCGGGCCGACAGCGGGCAAGACGAGCAGGCAGTGCGCGATCTTCCGGGCGGGGGTCAGCCGGTCGAGCCAGTCGTCGATCCAGCGGTCGGCGGTGGCGCTCAGCGGTGCGGGCATTCAGGTCACCTCGTGTCAAAGGTTTGCACAGAACCATGATCACGGAATGAATTCATGGGCGACTATCCGTTGACCAGTGGAGATCCCGAGCCTACTGTACGGCTACGGTTTGTCAAAGGTTTGCACAGACCGGCCATCCCGAGAGGAGTTGCCATGGCAGTGCGGGGACGAAACGCGCGGTTCGCAGCGATCACGGCCGGAGCCGCGCTGCTGCTCGCCGGCTGCGGTCTCGGTGGGTCCGCCCAGCCTGAGGCCGACACGTCGGGCGCGGTGACGGGGTCGATTACGTTCCAGACCATTCAGTTGTCGCCGACCTTCGACGACTACATCCACGGCCTGATCGCCGGCTTCGAGAAGGCGCATCCGGGCGCGAAGGTCGAGTGGACCGACATCCCGAGCGATGCCGCCGCCCGCAAGGTCAGCGCGGACTCCGTCACTCAGAAGCTGCCGGACGTGATGGACCTCGACGTCGCCACGCTCGCGCCGCTCGGTCGCCGGGAACTGGTCGTCGACATGGCAACCGCGGCCAACGACGTCAAGGACAGCTACGTTCCCTCGGCCTGGAACTCGTTCGCCTACACGGGCACCGCGATCGCCGCCCTGCCGTGGTACCTGAACACTCCGGTCCTCATCTCCAACCAGTCCGTGCTGAAGAAGGCCGGCCTCGACGGCCGACCGGCCCCGGCGAACTACGACGAACTGATCGAGCGCTCCCGGCAGATCGCCGCGAAGGCGAAGGTCGCCGGCTTCCAGCCGACCGAGAGCGCACTCACGAGTTCGTTGCTGACGATCGGCGTACCGCTGGTCAGCGAGGACGCGACGCAGGCGAAGGTGAACACGCCCGAGGCGCAGAAGTTCGTCGCGGCGCTGGCCGAGCTGTACCAGGTCGGCGGCATCCCGCAGGACAGCGTCAACGCCAAGGAGCGCAGCGAGATCGAGACCTTCTCCGACGCCAAGACGGCGTACCTGGAGGCGGGCGGCTCGCGCCTCAAGATCATCAAGCAGAACTCACCCGCCGTGTACGGCGAGGTTGCGGTCGGCAAACCGCTGGGCGACGCGGCGAAGCGGACCTGGGTCGTCGCGCACGGACTCGCCGTACCGAAGAAGTCGGCGAACCCGGCGACCGCCCTGGCGTTCGCGAAGTTCGTCACCTCGGCGGAGAATCAGCTTGCTCTGGGCAAACAGTCGAGTGTCTTCCCGAGCACGCTTGCCTCGCTCAACGATCCGTACTTCACCTCCGGCGACGACAAGGACCTGACGGTGGCGGCCCGCAAGATCGCGGCCGACAGCCTGCACAGCGACCGGACGATCGTGAAGTCGGCGGCCGTCGACACGGAGTACTCGAAGGCGCTGTGGGCGGCAGTCCAGCCGGCGATCATCGGCAAGGCCGATCCTGCTGCGGCACTGGCTGACGCCGAGACCAAGCTGACGAAGATTCTCAAGGACCGTCGCCAGTGACCGCCGTGGCGACCGGAGTCCGGGTGCAGGTGAGTCGCAAGGTGAAGACGCCGCGCAAGTACCGCTGGTACGTGCCGCTGTTCTTCGTCGGGCCCGCACTCGTCCTGCAGATCACGTTCTTGTTCGTACCGCTGGCGAACACGTTTATCCTGGCGTTCACCAACGCCAGCACGATCGGCGGTGGCACGTTCACCGGGCTCGCGAACTTCTCCGAGCTGATCGCGGACCCGGCGTTCTGGAATGCGGTCGGCCGGACGTTCCTCTACATGCTGATCGCGGTGCCGGCGCTCACGATCCTGTCGACGTGTCTCGCCGTACTGGTGAACACCCGGCTCCGCGGCTCAGGCGTCGTACGGTCGCTGTTGTTCTCGCCGATGGTGTTGCCGCTGGCCGTGATCGCGGTGGTGTTCCAGTACCTGTTGAACTCCGACGGCCTGGTCAACGAGGTCCTGCAGGGGCTGCACCTCGTCAGCGCGCCGGTGCCGTTCCTGAACGATCCGACGTTGGCGCTGATCAGCCTGACCATGGTGACGGTCTGGAAGGGCTGCGCGCTCTACACCCTGATCACCGTCGCCGCACTGCAGAACGTCTCACCCGAACTGGACGAAGCCGGCCAACTGGATGGCGCCGGCTGGCTGCGCCGAACGATCAGCGTGACGCTGCCGCAGATCCGCGGTACGACGATCATGATCGCGATCCTGGCCTCGGTCGCCACCCTGCGCGTCTTCACTGAGCCGTTCGTGATCACCGGCGGCGGGCCGGGCAACGCGACCGAGACGATCGTGGTCTACCTGTTCCAGAAGGGCATCGCGCCCGGCACGGACGCCGGCTACGCCTCCGCGATCAGCCTGGTGCTGTTCGCCTTCGTCCTGTCGGTCTCCGGGATCAGCTGGCTCATCTCGCGGAAGGGACGCGCATGACCAAGGAGAAGCTGATCCGTTGGCCGCTGATGATCCTTGCCGCCGGCACCGTTCTCGCGCCGTTGCTGTGGCAGGTGACGATGTCGCTGAAGAGCTCCGGCGAATCCGCGGTCGGCTTCCCCGGGACGTTGCTGCCGAAGCATCCGACGTTGGACAACTTCGCGACCGCCTTCACCGAGATCCCCCTGCTCCGGTACGTCGGGAACTCGCTGCAGATCGCGGGATTCGGGATGGTCACGAACCTCGTGCTCGCCACGCTGACCGGCTACGCGCTGGCCCGGATCCCGTTCCGCGGCCGGACGCTGTACACAACCTTGCTGTTGGCAACGGCTGCCTTGCCGTTCGAGGTGATCCTGGTCTCGACCCTGCTGGTGTCCCGCGGGCTGCACCTGAACGACACCTTGATCGGTGTCGTCCTGCCGCAGGCGGTCTCGATCGTGTCGATCTTCGTGATGCGCCAGGCGTTCGTGCGGATTCCCGGCGAGCTCGCCGAGGCCGCTGACATGGACGGTGCGGGACCGTTGCAGGTGTTCTGGCACATCATGCTGCCGTCGGTCCGCGGCTCGCTCGCGGTCATCGCCGTACTCGGGTTCCTCGACTCCTGGGACCACTTCATCTGGCCGCTGGTCTCGCTCAGCGATCCGTCGAAGTACCCGGTGAATGTCGGGGTGCAGTACCTGTCCGGGACGTTCTCGGCCGATCAGCGGGTGATCTCGGCCGCGGCGATCGTAGTGATGCTGCCGCCGCTGCTCGTGTACTTCGTGATGCAGAAGCAAGTCTTCCGCGGTCTGGCCGAAGGAGCGCTGAAGGGATGAGCGTCGACCTGAGCTTCGATGCCGGAACGCGGAGACTTGTCGACAAAGCGCAGGCGGATCAGGCCGGCTTTCAAGCGGCGACGACGCATCCGTTGCGCAAGGCACTCAAGGACGTCGACCGGGTCGTCGACACTGGTAGCCTCTTCGCCGAGCTGGGGTCCGGCTGGGCCCGTCGGGAGGCAAGCGCATGACACCCAGAACCAAGCCAGCGACTCTGAAGGACGTAGCGGAGGCAGCCGGGGTCTCGATCTCCACTGTGTCCCGCGTCTTCTCCAGTCCCGGCCGCATCTCTCCGGAGACGTCGGACCGGGTCCGCGAGGTCGCCCGTCGCCTGCGGTTCACCCCGAACGTAATGGCTCGCTCGCTGATCACCGGTACGTCGCCCAACATCGGACTGGTCGTCCCGGACATCTCCAACCCGTACATGACCACCCTGCTCAAGGCAGCGCAGAAGGTGTCGCGCGGGCACCAGACCGGCATCTTCGTCGCGGACACCGACGACGACGCTGACATCGAGCGTGAGGTGTGCGAGCAGTTCGCTCAGCAGAGCCGCGGAGTGATCCTGTGCGCGCCACGGATGACCGCCTCACACATCCGCGAGCTCAGCGGCATTGTGCCGCTGGTGCTGGTCAACCGGATCGTCGAAGGCATTCCGAGCGTCTACACCGACTCCCGGTCGGCACTGCGCGAGTTGCTGGACGAGTTGGTCGAGCAGGGTCACCGCCGGGTCGGGTACCTGCCGGGGCCGGCCGGTTCGTGGTCGAACAAGCAGCGGGCGCGCACAGTTGCCGACCGGGCCCGGGCGCTCGACATCGAGCTGGTGCGGCTGGATCCGACCGACGGTACGCACGCGGACGGCGTACTGGCTGCTGAGCAGGTACTCGCGCTCGGGATCACGGCGGTGATGGCGTTCGACGACGTACTGGCGGCCGGTCTGGTCGAGGGACTGCGTCGGCGCGGCAAGTCGGTGCCCGAGGACGTCAGTGTCACCGGGCACGACGACATCCTCTCCGAGCTCGTGCACCCCGGGCTCACCACTGTGACCGGGCAGAGCGCCCGGGTCGGTCAGCTGGCGATCTTGCGGCTGCTCGACAGTTCGGGACCGGTCGCGGGGTCGGGCCCGGAGCCGGGCGTGCTGTCGGACGAGTCGGTCGGCGTCAAAGCCACGGTCGTCCGCCGGCACTCGACGGCCGCACCGCGGACGCGTTCCGACTAGTCAGCGCTTTTGGGAGGCAACCATGTACCGACTCGCAGTTGCGGTGATCGCCTTGGTGTCGTTGCTCTCGCCCGGCACTGCTCATCCCACGCATCGCCCATGCGTCTCCGCCTACGACACCGCTGTGCTGCAGGACGGTCCGGTCGCCTTCTGGCGGTTGGCGCAGCCGGGATCGAGCAGTGAAGCCTCGGCCGTGGGTGGCTCCGCGCTGACCGGCACGTACGGCGGGACGCGGTCGGCGACCACCTTGCCGAACGGCGACCCGGCGACCGCCTTCGACGGTGCCACCGGGTACTTCCAGGTTGCGGACAACGCGAAACTCAGTCCGGCGACGACTGGCGTGTTCACGCTGGAGGCGTGGATGCGGCCGGACACGCTCGAGTTCCCGCATGTGCAGGGCAGTGGGTATGTGCACTGGATGGGCAAGGGCGAGGCGGGTCAGCACGAGTACGTGTCGCGGATGTACTCGCTGACCAACACGGAGAACCGGCCGAACCGGATCTCGGGCTACTTGTTCAACCACACCGGCGGGCTCGGCGCCGGCTCCTACTTCCAGGACGCGATCAGCGCCGGTACCTGGATCCACTATGTGCTCGTCATCAACGCTAACGCGAAGAGCGCGACGTACCCGAACGGCTACACCAAGATCTACCGGGACGGCGTACTGCGCGACACCGATGACCTGAGCATCTCCGGCACGGTGATCGTGCCGAGTGACGGTATGGCGCCGTTCCGGGTCGGGACGCGTGACTTCCTGTCCTACTTCCAGGGTGCGGTCGGCAAGGTCGCGGCCTATAACAAGGAGCTGACCGCAGCCCAGGTCGCTGCACACCACAGCGCGATGTGAGGTGACTCAGGGTTGTCCCTGATGGGTACTTTGGCCGCATGACTGCACTCCAAGCGGCTGAGGAACCGACCGGTATCGCGGGCTGGGCCATCGACCTGATGGAGAAGCTGGGCGCACCCGGCGCCGGTCTGGCAGTCGCTGCGGAGAACCTTTTTCCGCCTCTGCCCAGTGAAGTGATCCTCCCGCTGGCCGGGTTCGCGGCCAGCCGCGGCGGCCTCGGCCTCGCCGCCGCGATCGTCTTCACCACGCTCGGCTCGGTGGTCGGCGCCCTCGCCCTGTACGGCGTGGGCGCCGGCCTCGGCCGCAGCCGCACCCGCGCGCTGGCCGCGAAACTGCCGCTGGTGAAGGTCGAGGACGTCGACAAGGCCGAGGACTGGTTCAACCGTCATGGCGCGAAGGCGGTGCTGATCGGCCGTTTGGTCCCGGTCGTCCGCAGTCTGATCTCAGTGCCGGCCGGGGTCGAGCGACTCTCGGTGCCACTGTTCGTGCTGCTGACCACGATCGGCAGCGGTATCTGGAACACCTTGCTGATCGTCGCCGGCTATCAACTCGGCGAGCGCTGGCACGTGGTCGAGTCCTCGGTCGGCGTCCTCCAGTGGGCCGTGCTGGGTGGTGCGGTCGCCGCGGTGGCCTGGTTCGTGATTGTCAAGCTTCGGGCCCGTAGTTCAGCATCTGAGAAAGTCAAGTAGCGGGCCCGACTTTGATTACGCTCGCCCCATGCCCTCCATCGCGTTCGAACCCCAGGTTGTCCCGGATCCGCCGGTCTGGCCGCAGTCGGTAGTCACCGTCGTCGGCAACCCCAAACCCGCTTCCCGCACCGCAGCTGCCGCTGCCTCGGTCGCTGAATTGCTGGCCTCCGAGCTGGGAACGCCGTACCGGATCGACGAGCTGGTCGATCTGGTGACGATCGCCCCCGCGATCTTCCAAGGCGACGCTGCCAGCGAGGAGGATCGCGCTGCGCTGGAGAGCGCGATTGAACTCGCCGCCTCGGCGTCGGTGATCGTGGTCGCGACACCTGTCTACAAAGGCAGCTACACCGGATTGCTCAAGAGCTTCCTCGATGTGCTGCCCGCCCGCGCGCTGGCCGGGGCGGTCGTCGTACCGGTGACTGTGTCGGCTGCGCTCAGTCACAAGCTCCTCGCTGATCAGCACCTGCGCCCGGTGCTGGCCGAGCTGGGTGCGAGCGTCCCGGTCCCCGGCGTGATCCTCGAAGAGCGTGATCTGGAAGACCTCCAGGTAGTCCTGGCCACCTGGCTCCGCACCAACGCCAGCATCATCCAAGCCACCACCACCGCGCTTCAGCCCGTCGCCGAACCGACGCCGCTGCACTAACGGCAGTGCTCGGCCTACCGTGCAGGTATGGATGAGCGGGTGGAACGCAACCGGGCCGGGTGGGATCTGCGAGCCGCGGCGCACGCGGTCGGCACCTCTGACTTGTACGACGTGGACGGGTTTCGGGCCGGCGGGAGTTCGCTGCGACCGTTCGAGCTGGAGGCACTCGGCGACGTGCGCGGTTGGCGGTCGAGGTGGGATTGGCCGCACGGTTCGTCCAGGCCGACGTGTACGACGCGGCCACATCACCCGCCTCGACGAGTTCCCGGTGGACCTTCGCCAACGCCGCCCCACCATTCGCCCAACCCCCGAAGGCTTCTGGCGCCTCCCCGGCGACCCCATCCCCCTCCTCCTAACCTGCCAAGCCAAACGCTAGTCGTGAGTCTCTAGGGTCCATCCGACGAAAAACTGCCGACTAACGCACTCGCCTACTCAAACCGCAACCAAAGCCCGGCGACCCCAAGCAACGGCCACGCGATCGCCACCTAGCCACCCCCTCAGCCACCGCCCTGCTCAGCCACCCAGCCCTTTCAATCGGCCGGACGCGGCGGCCAGCCCGGCGCGGCCATAGCCGGCCGAGTCCCGCCCCAGCCCAAGTGGCGCTCAACCGAACCACCGGGAGGCCCACGCGCAGGGCTGCGAATGCGTTAGTCGTGAGTTTTTAGGGTCCAGGTGACGAAAAAGTACCGACTAGCGGGTGATTGGGCAGCTCGGGGAGCACGGGCGGGCAGGTAGGTCGGGGACTGTGCGGCGAAGGACGCTGAGGACCTGTACGGCGGCTTGGCACGGGCGGTTGGTGATGTCGAACCAGCCGTAGCGGAGGGTGGTTTCGGCGCGGAGGGTGGCGCGGTTGTCGCGGTCGAGGTCTCGCCAGCGTTGGTAGGGGACGAGGTGCAGGCGGCCGTCGAGTTCTACATCCAGGCCGAAGCCGTTGTAGTACACGTCGGTGAACTCGCGGTCGATGGCGCGTTGGCGGCGGCCGGTGGGGAGCGCGTGGCGGCGTTCGACGTCGCGGAGGTAGCGGAGTTCGAGGAGCGAGTGCGATCCGGCGGCGACGTCGGTGAGGATCGGGCGGAGTGAACGGCCGTGGCGCAGGCGGCCTCGGGTGGTGAGCGCGGCGAGGATTTCGGTGGGGTTGATTCGGCCGGTTTGGCAGGCTTCGGCGATGACGGCGGCGGCGTGGTCCAGGGTTGGGGCGATACCGACGATGTCGAGGATTGCTTGAGCCGGAGTACGGCGTGGTGGGACGGCTCGCGCGAGGCGGTCGGCCCAGTGGACATCGCGGTGAATCACCAGCCCGGGGCGTCGCCGTACTTGGCGGTGGTCCGGGATCGTCACGTGGACGGGACGGTCGGAGGAGGGTTTGAGCAGGCCGAGTTGTTCGGCGGCTGTGTAGTGGCTCCACGCGGCATCCGGGCCGGCGTACAGGAGGGCGGCGATCAGACGTTCGTCGTAGCCGAGGGGACCGGTGTGGGTGGAGTAAACGCCGGGATGGATGGTTCGCCAGCGACGGTTGCGGATCTGTTGGCGCACGCGGTCGCTGGACCAGCCTGCGGCGAGTAGCTGGACGCGCGAGACGATCCGGTCCTGAGACCGGATCAGCTCCTGGATGCCTTCGTCGGCCAGCTGTCGGTGCCACCACATCCACCCCAGCATGAGGCAGTTGGACGCCTCGTGCTGGAGGGGTTGTGGATAACCGCTTCAGTCGGCGTGGGTCGGTTGGGTGGGGGAGTGGCGGAGGGAGGCGACGGCGGGGACGAGGGTTGAGGCGAAGGTGAGCAGGCCGGCGGCGCCGATGACTACGAGGTAGATCCAGATCGGGCCGGTGGGGAGGGAGCCGGCGACTTTGGCGGCGAAGGGGAGGAGCGAGGCCAGGGCTACCAAGGTGCCGAGGGTGATGCCGGACAACGTGATGAGGGTGCTTTCGGTGGTGAGCATGCGGAGGACTTGGTTGCGGGTGGAGCCGGTGAGGCGTTGAAGGGCGAACTCGCGGCGGCGGCGCAGAGTCGTGGAGACGAGGGTGTTGACGACCGAGACTGCGGTGTAGGCGATGAGCATGCCGACGAGCATGTAGTTGACCCAGGCTTGGGTTTTCTGGTCTTCGGCGTTGGCGGCTACGAGGGCCTCGCGATCAGCAACCCGTACGCCGGGATGCGTCGCCGCGAGCTTGGTGAGCGCGGGACCGGGATCGGTGCCGGGCGTGGTGCGGACCAGGAGTTGGCGGACGAGGCGATCGGTGGTGTGGGCGGTCAGCAGGGCTGCGGGGAGCACGATGGACTCGTAGCCGCGTTCGGCGGCGAAGGTTGCGACCACTCGGAGCGGGATCGATGCGCCGTCGCCCAAGGTGACCGTGATGGTTGAGCCGACGCCGCGGTTGATCTTCTGTGCGACGTAGTCGGGGAGTGCCACGGTCGAGCCGGTCAGCCCGGACAGTGAGCCTGTGGTGAGGCGGACCGGAGCCGGGCCGTTCGCGGCTTGAGCGTCGACGCCGACCAGTGGGGCGCCGTCGTCGTCGAGCGGTGCGTTCCGCGGTTCGTCGATGACGCCGGTACTGCGAACGTACGCCGACGCTCCGGCCACACCGGGTACCGATCGAACCTGCTGCACGAGTTGCGGCGAAAGGCCAGTCTCGGAGGTGAGGACGATGTCAGCGGTGAGGTCGCGGGTGAAGGCGTGGGACGCGGCGTCGACCTGCGTTGTCTGCATGTAGAGGTTGGAGGTGGAGATGCCGACGGCAAGCATCACCGGCATCACGGCGGCCGACATCGCCACCGAACGGACGGAGACGTTGCGGATCGCCAGCCGGCCGTTGACCCGGCTCAGCGCCTGGACGGGCCAGCGCCACAACAGCAGTGCGGCCTTCGTCCAGAACGGACCCAGCAGTGCGACCCCGATCGCCCAGCAGAGGACGGACGGACCGGCGGTGGCACCGGCCAGCGGGCCGACCATCACCGTCGCGGTCACGATCATCAGCGCCATGCCGCCGCCGAGGAACAGCAGACCGGCGATCAGCCGCACCCAGCTGAACCACTTCCGCTGCAGCGAGGATTCCATCAGCGCCTGGACAGGCTTGATCTTGGCCGACTTGCGGGCCGCGATCAGGGCCGCACCGATCACTGCCAGGACCGCTGCGCCCGCACCAGCGGCGAACGGAATCAGCCCCTGATAAAAAGTGATCACCGACGAGGCGACACCGTGCGCAGCCAGCTGATCGAACAGGAACCGACCGAGCAGCATGCCAGGAATGATGCCGACGGCAACGGCCGGGAGGGCGACGAGCAGACCCTCGCCGAGGATCATCCGCCGGACCTGACCAGGCGTGGTGCCGATTCCGCGCAGCAGCGCGAACTCGCGCTCACGATGCTGAGCCGACAGCGCCAACGTCGACGCGACCACGAACATCATCGTCATCACCGCGATCCCGCCGAACGAACCGGCGATCGCGATCAGCGCCTCGCGCTGCACTCCGGTCCCGGCGTGCTCGGCCAGGCCGCGGTCGACCCCGGACGAGGCGGTCAGGTTCCCGAGTGCCTCGATCCGCTTCTTGACCGCGTCCAGATCAGTGCCCGGAGCAACGAGTACGCCGACATCGGCGTACCGGCCGGGCATCCGGCTGAGCCGGGTGGCGTCGGACTCGCTGAAGAAGGTGTGACCAGCCGGAGCGGCGGCGATCCCGCTCACGGTGAAGCTCTGCGCGACTCCGTTGACCAGCACTCGCACCTGGTCGCCGGTGCGGCCGCTGGTGGTGACAACTTCACCGACCGCGGGCGCGCGTCCCGCCGTCAGCTTGTACGGCGCCAGCGCGGCGCCGGCCCAGTTATGGCCTTGGGCAACGACTGCGCCGGTCCCGCCAACGATCGGCGCGGTGAACGTGCGGTCGCCGACCACTCCGGTGACGCCCTCGACGCCGCGGATCTTGGCGACCATCGCAGCCGGTACGCCGACGAGTTCGGGCAGCGGAAACGCATCGGTGTCCTCGTCGGCGCCGGCCGGTTTGTGGGACTGCTGGCCGGTGACGACGATCGGGGCGGCGGCCAGTCGCTGGGGTTCGACGTTCGAGCGGATACCGGTCTCCATCAGACCGCCGCAGGCCATCACGATCGCCGTACCGAAGACGACCGCGACGAAGGTGGCGACGAACCCGCCCTTGCGGAAGCGCAAGGTGCGGATAGCGAGTCGCATCATCCGGCCACCGCCAGCTTGCCGCGCGCACCGAGGTGCGTCATCCGGTCGGCGACCTGCTCGGCGGTCGGGGCGATCAGACTGCCCGCGAGCCGGCCGTCGGCGAGGAACACGACCTGATCGGCGTACGACGCCGCCACCGGGTCGTGGGTGACCATCACAACGGTCTGGCCCTGGGTGCGCACCGGTTCGCGGAGCAGCTCCAGGACGTCGGCCGCGGTCTGGGTGTCGAGGGCGCCGGTGGGCTCGTCGGCGAAGATCACCGCCGGGCGGGCGACCAGCGCGCGGGCGATCGCGACGCGCTGCTGCTGTCCGCCGGAGAGTTCGCCCGGACGGCTCTTCTGCTTGTCGCCGAGACCGACCCGCTCGAGCACCTCGCGGACCGCGGCCTTGTTCGGCCGGCGACCGTCGAGCTCCTGCGGCAGTACGACGTTCTGCCAGACAGTCAGCGCGGGGAGCAGGTTGAACGACTGGAAGACGAAGCCGATCCGCTCACGCCGGAGCTCGGTGAGCTCACGCTCCTTCATTCCGGCCAGCGGCTGACCGTCGATCAGCACCGAACCCGAGGTCGGCCGGTCCAGCCCCGCCGCACAGTGCAGGAACGTGCTCTTCCCGGAGCCCGACGGACCCATCACCGCGGTGAACGTGCCGCGACCGAAACCGATGCTCACCCCGTCGAGCGCGGCCACCGTGTTGGCGCCGCGGCCGTAGACCCGGCGTACGTCCTGGAGAACCACAGAATGCTCGCTGCGGAGCACGGCGTCCTGCCGCTTCTTCGTCATGCTCAGGACGCTACGGATCCGGCGCCCGTCCTCCCAGGGTGCTGAGTCGCGCTCAATGGTGGTGCAAACCCCACCCTCAGGGCAGGAGGTGGTTGCGCATGCCGGCGCACAGCTGTGACACCAGGGGCTCGGTCCAGTCGGTGCCGTCGCCGCTGAAGTGTCCGGTGAGGGCGTTGTCGGTGGTGGGGCGGAGGCGGATGCCGAGGATGTCGGCCAGGCCGGTGTCCTTGGGACCGGCGACGGCAGCGACGGTGGCGTGGACCGGCCCGAAGTGGTAGCCGAGCGGCCACTGCTGGGGGACATACTCGAAGAACGGAGATCTGCTGGGCACCTGTGCTTCAAGGATGGGGAAGCGGGCGTGGCGGCTACAGCCGACGACTGCTTCGCGGACCGCGGCGAGGTCGGCGTCGCGTGGGACGGCCAGGACCGATGGGACGATGCAAGGGCCGAGCACTCGCTGCCATTGCGGGCGGTCACGTTTGCTGAACAGGGTGTTGAACAGCAGGGTGTCGCCAGGGCCGACATGTGGTGCCATGCCAGCTGCCAACGCGGCCAGCAGGGTGACGAGCGGCGTACTGCGTTGTTGCAGGGTGCGCTGATTGACGGCTGCGAGCTCATCGGTGCTGAGGAGTTGAGCGCGGTAGGCGAACTGCTTGGCCGGTTGGGGAGGTGGTTGCGGGCAGGATTTGGCGTCGGTGATCCGGGCCTGCCACCAGTCACCGGCCGCACCGCGCTGGCGCTCGACCAGTTCGGCTTCGTTGCGCGTGTAGTCGGCGTACTGCGCTACTGGCGGCGGTACGTCGGTGCTGGAGTACAGCGCGGCCAATTCGTCCAGTGTGGTCCAGAGCGTCACCGGGTCGGCGATCATATGGTGCAGATGGAGTGCGAGCCGGTTGCCGGCCAAGCGCAGCCGGACCGGTGCTGCGAGTGGTACCTCGGCGTGCGTCTCGACCGCCTCCATCAACTCCAGCTCGGCCGTCGGGTTCGGGTGGATCAGCTGACTCTGGTCAACGATCTCAGTACGTAGTGCTTCATGGCGTTGCTGTAGCTCATGGAAGGCGCTGGCAAGCCTGCTGTGGTCGACGGGACCGTCCAGCTCGAGTACGGCGTTCATGGTGAACCATGGGCCGCGCGCGAACCCCGGACGGTTGTCGTCGAGGTGCAGTGCGAACGTCTGCCAGAGCGAGGTCGGGAGCGTCATAGCAGCGCCTCCGAGTACTCAGGCACCTCCGCCGTGAGCAGTGCTTCGTGGAGCTCTTGCAGTACCTCGACTGCGAAGTCCTTGCGAGCCCAGTCCTCGAAGGCGATGCCGTAGCCGAGTGAGATCCAGAGGTCGGCGTTGCGTTGCTCGTGAGCGCCGAAAGGTTCCAGTAGCACGAGCGGAGTCGCAGACCAGAGCGAGTCCAGCAGTGTGCCGCCGCCGGGCTTGCTCACGGTCGCCAGTGCCTGACGGCACAGGTCGAACGAGCCATGGTGGCCGGTGCGCTGCTCGTACGCCTCTCCGGCTAGTCCGAACGGCGGATAGCCGTCATCCAGCCAGGGATGCCAGTCCGGGTCGATCATGAAGTAGCGGACGCCGTCCGAGGTCAGGTCCTGCTTCTCGTAGGCGACCACGTCGAGAGCGAAGC
Organism: Kribbella sp. NPDC005582; assembly: GCF_040605415.1. Lineage (NCBI taxonomy): Bacteria > Bacillati > Actinomycetota > Actinomycetes > Propionibacteriales > Kribbellaceae > Kribbella > Kribbella sp. NPDC005582. Next base: position 196,396 of record NZ_JBEXCU010000001.1, on the reverse strand, counting down.
CCACAGTGCCCAGCTCAGCGGCGTACTCGCGGTAGGTGCCCATGCCCCAGCCGCCGCCGTGCACGAGCAGTCTGCGCTCACGGTCCTTCCAGGAGATCGGTGCGTCGCGGCTGACCGGAATGCTGCACGGAATGGTCCCTGCGTCCGCATCCGCCAGTTTGACGTGCCGCACCGGGTACGGCGGCGTGCCTACCTTCTGGAAGGAGGGCGAGACGACGGAGTCGACGTGGCAGATGTCCACCTCGACCGGTCCGTGCTGTTCGAGGTAGTCGGTGAGCAGGGTGAGCCAGAAGCCGGAGAAGACGATGAAGCGGGTGACACCACGGCTCCGCCAGTCCGCGTAGAGCGCGGAGACTGCTGCGGGGTCTGCGGCACGAGAGGCGTTGCCCGCGAGCTTCTGGCCGGCCATAGCTACGCGGAAGTCGCGGTGGAACGCCAGCTTGGACTGCGCAGTGGTTTCCAGCGTCTTGGCCGGCATCAGCCGCTCCAGGACCGAGACGGAGACTTGGCCGCGCTGTTCACGGATGCGGTCAGCCAAGAGCAGCCCGGGGACATGGACGCCGAGCGCGACGCCGGACGTCAGGATCTCGATCACAGCGCCGCCAGCTCTTTGGCCAGGTGCCGCTCGACCAGCTTGACCAGACCTGCGTGCTCTGGACCGGTGTAACCACGCGGAGTGCCCTCGACCAGCATGATCAGGTAGAGGTAGACGCGGTAGAGCGACAGGCGTTCGCGATTGACGTCGGCGCCGTACCCGGCGATCAGGTCGGCGTCCACATCGCTGAACAGGGTCAGTGAGACGAACTCCGCGACCGGATCGCCCCAGAACGCGCGCTCGCCGTCGATGAGTCCGGTCACGCGGCCGTCCTCGACGAGGATGTTGCCGTCCCACAGGTCGAAGTGCACCAGCCGCGGCACGCGGACAGAGTCGAGTAGCGCGGTCCGGTCGGTCACCAGTTGCCGGGAGACCTTCGGCGGCAGCGGTACGTCGTACCGAGCGGCGTCGGCGAGGATGTCGTCGAACATGCCGAGGAAGGCCGCGCTCCACGAGCTCTTGAGGCCGCGCTGCGGGTAACCGAAGCCGTCGGTGCCGGTGACCTCGTGCAGGCTCGAGACGATCGCACCGAGCTCCCGCCGGTACTGCGCTCGGTCGGCGGGAGTGCTGTGGATCGTCACGCCGGGGAGTGCGGTCATCAGCAGGTGATCGGTGCCGGAGTGAACGACCTCTGGGACCGGGGCTTTGCCCAGTGCGGCCTGGTAGAACATGGCCTCGGTCTGGATGAGGTGCTGCTCATGGGTGAGGCCCGGGCCGGTCGGGGCGATCTTCAGCACCAGGTCGCCGGCAGTGTGGTTGAGCAGGTAGACGTGGTTGTAGGTGCCGTCAGCGAGCGGTGTCACCGCGGTGAGTGCTGACGGGTCCCAACCCGCTTGGGTGAGCAGGGTGGTGACGTAGGCGGGGTCCAGTGCGTGGGGCGGGGGCTGCTTCACGAGGTGGCCTTTCGGCGGCGGGCATCGGCGTAGATCGCTTCCATCAACTCGATCCGGGCCGCAGCCTCGGTCAGGCCTGGGCAGCCGTGTGCCGACGTGCTGTGGACGAAGTCGGCTAGCTGACGCTGGTAGTAGGCGACCGGGGCGAAACTGATGACCTCGCGCTCGCCGTCGGCCGGAGTGACGACAAGGTTGAGCGGCAGTGCGGCGACAACAGGGCGCAGGAAGTTGCGGAGCTTCACCGTGGCGCCGTCGAACTCAAAGAGATGCTCGCTGACGTGGTCGGGACCAGTGCTGCACTCCAGAGTGGCTGTCGTGTCCGGCCAGTGCAAGGTGGCCAGGAAGGACCGGTCCACGCCGTTGGGCCCGTCAAAAGCCGACTCGCCGGACACCTCGGTGACGTCCAGCCCTACTGTCGCCTGCAACGCCTGCAGCCAGTAGCTGGCGCAGTCGTAGAAGATCCCGCCGCCGAGCTCGGGGTGATCGCGGTACCCACCAGGAGTCGGCTCCGCGAACGTCATCCGGGTCCGCACCGACCGCAGTACGCCGTAGCGTCCCTCAGAGACGAAGGAGCGCACCGCGTGCTGCCACTCGTGGTGCGCGGTCGCGACCGCCTCGGTCACCTGCACAGCACCGTCGGCTGCGAACTCGAGCTCGGCGACCTCCTCGGCCGTGAGGCACAAGGGCTTCTCGACGATCACGTGTTTGCCGGCCACCGCCGCGCGGACCGCCCAGCGGTGGTGCGCCGAGTTGTGCAGCGAGATGTACACGGCGTCAACCAAGGGGTCCGCGAGCAGCGCCGCGTAGCTCTCGTGCACCACCTCGATGCCGTACTGGTTGGCGTACTCCTTCGCCCGTACGGCGTCGCTCGCGGCGACGGCGCGGACATGGGCGTTCGTCATGGCGGCCGGGGCCAGCATGGTGCGGCCGGCGATGCCGGTGGCTCCGATCAGCCCGATCTCAAGCGGCATCGGTCATTCCTCGCGGTGTCAGGCCGGCGGCGTTGACCGCGGCGGTGAGACGACGCTGCCACGGCCCGAGATCGTCGGGGTGGCAATAGATCGCCAGATACACCCGGCCGCCGGGCGCGGCGAGCGTGCTGCCGTTCAGCACCTGGATGCCCGGCTGGTCGCCGGTCGTGAGCAGACCGTCGAAGGCGGTCAGCACATCGGCAATTCCCTTGCCTGGAGCAATGTTCAGCTCGAGCTGCCACAGGTGTGCGGTCAGCTCGGTCCGTTGATCCAGATGCAGAGTGAGCAGGCCGAGCGACTGCCGGGCGTTGATCTCCAGGACCGGTACGACGGTGCCGTCGGCAAGCACCATCGCATCGACGCCGACCGGTCCCCAGTAGCCGGCCCGCGCGAGTGCGTCGACCACGCCGGCCAGGGAGTCGGCGTACCGGCTCTCGTCGATCAGTGCCGCGGGTGCACGGCGCGAGCCGAGGTGGCGGAAGCCCTTGTTGGTCATCTGCTGGATTCCGAGGAACTCCGCCGTACCGTCGCGGTTGAGCAGTAGATGGCCGGAGAAGTCATGGAGCTTCGGCAGCTTCTCCTGCACGAGCAGCTCGACCCGGCGGTCTTGTTTGCGCAGCACGCGCTCGACCGCGCGCAGTACGCCGGGTGTGGAGATTTCGAGCAGTGCGCGGCCGGAGACGCCGTACGGGTCCTTGACCAGTGCTCGGAACTCGAGTGCGGTAACCGCTTCGACGAGCTCCTCTGGTGAGCGCACTACGCGGCCCGCGCCGGGCAGACCGAGCTCGACCACGAGGTCGTTGGACCAGGTCTTGGAGTTGACGAGGGCAACGACCTCGCTCGGTGGCAGGCTCGCGCCGACCAGGCGTGCGGTGTCCGGAAGGACGGCGTACGGCGCAACTGAAGCGCCGCGCACCAGCTCGGGATCGATGTACCGCTCGATCGGTCCAGGTCCCGGGTCGTCCACCGAAATCGCGTGACAGGTGAGGAGGTCCGGGTGGATCGGATACCGGGTGATCAGCAGGTCGTCCGGTGCGCAGAAGCCCAGCAGCAGCTCGTCCATCGCGCCGACGGCCACGTCGCTGCCGCCGACCGACGGCAGCTCGGCCAGGTCGGCCGGCCGCCACCAGGCCTCCGCGTCGAAGGTGCCGAAGCGGACCGTCATTGCACGGGTGCGGCCAGCCGCTCCACGAAGGTGCTGAACTGCCGCACCGATCGCAGGTCGTCCAGCTGAAGGTTGGGGTAGTCGAGCTCCAGGTCGAACTCGTCCTCGATCGCGAGCAGGAACGTGATCGTCTGCAGCGAGTCCAGACCGTACTCCTCGACCAGGTCGGCGCCGGAGCCGATCTCCTCGGCGGTCGTGCCGTTGTCGAGCACCTTGGCCAGCACGAGCTTCACGCGGTCTTCGATGGTCACCTCAGACTCCGTTCAGGTAGAGAAGGATGCACTTGGAGCAGACCGGCATCATTCCGTTCTCGGACATGATCCGGCGGACCTCGCGGAACGGCCGGCTCTGCCAGAGCTCTTCGACCGACTGCTCGTAGAGGTTGCCGACGACGAACTCCGGGAAGAACTTGCACGAGCTGACCGCACCGTCGGCGTGGACCTCCATCCGGTTCGAGACCGCCAGGCACTTGCTGCGGTGCTGTGCCGGGCGCGACGTACCGAGGATGAAGTCGGTGACCTCGTCGTCCTCGAGTTGCGGCTGGTAGCGCAGACGGACGTTCCAGGCGCGGGACGCGAGCCGGGCCATCGACTCACGCAGCGCGGGCAGCTCCTCCTCGGGCAGCTGGTAGGTGTACGAGTGCCAGGTGGGCTTCTTCGTGTCGGTGTTCGGCTCCAGCCACGCGAACGACTTCTCGTACAGGCGGTCCATGGCCTCGGCGACCGACGGGCTGATGTACCAGGGGAACTGGAAGTAGACGGTGTTGACGCCAAGCTCCTCGGCCCACTCCATGAACTCGTACATCTTGTGCACGGTGACGTGCGAGACCATGCAGGACAGGGACAGCTCGCCGTCCCACTTGCCCTCGCGCTTGAGGTCCAGCATCAGCTGGATGTTCTCCATGGTGCGCTTGAACGTGCCGCGGCCGCGCAGTGCCTCGTGGTCCTCGCCGAGACCGTCCAGGCTGACCAGCAAGTTGAGGTTCTCGCCGATCCGCAGCAGGTCGTCCAGCTTGCGCTTGAACAGCAGTCCGTTGGTGCACATGTTGACGGTCCGCGGATACTTCTCCAGCAGCTTCGCCACCTCGTCGAACTTCGTGTGCATCAAGGGCTCGCCGCCCCAGAGGAACAGCTTGGACCGGACCTCGGCGGTCGTCTTCAGCACGTCCTCGATGACCGACAGGTCCAGCTCGGTGCGCTGCCGCTCGGAACTGAAGTCGCGGAAGAAGCCCTGCTCGTTCCACTGGTAGCAGTGTGTGCAGCGCAGGTTGCAGCGGTAGGTCAGTTGCAGACTGACCTCCTGCGGCAGCGGAGCGGCGTACTCGGGGTCGGTGAGCAGGTTCTTGCGAGCCTTGGACCGGATCGAGACGGTGTGCAGGATGTCGGCGAACTCTTTGCTGTTCAGGGTGCGGGTCGTGGTGGGGCGCATCAGACCTCCCGTGGAGTGGTTGCGACGAGCAGGGCACTGCTTCCGGCGATCACACCTCCCGTCGCCAGGACGAGGACGAGACCGGTCGCGGCCCCGAGCTGACTACTCAGTACGCCGCCGGCGAAGCCGCCGGTGAGCGCACCGAGTGGAACTGTCGACGAGGTGAGCGTGCGGGCGGTCGCATGCACTGTGCTCTGCAGTGCGGACGGAGTGACCTGCTGACGGACACTGGTCGTCACGACGTTCCACACCGGCAGCCAGCCGCCTGCCAGCACTCGGATCAGCACCAGCGTGATCGCGGGCTGAGTGACGAGACAGAGTGGAATCGCCAACCAGCACAGGGCTTCCACACTGGTCAGCAGCAGCACGCGGCGAGTGCCGAGCTTGCCGGCTAGGCGGTTGGCCAGGAACGCACCCAGTAGTCCGCCGACCGAGCCTGCCGCGATCAGCAGACCGCCGGCGAGGCTGGAGAGCCCGAGAACGCGGTACGCGAACAGGAGCAGGACAGCGTCGACCATGCCGGAGCCGAAACTCCGTACTGCTGCTGCGCTGACTTGGCGACGCAGTACTGGATGGCTTTGCACGAAGGCGAGACCGGTCCGGATGCGTTGCACGAACGGCGCTTGGGCGGGGTCTGCGGGAGGTTCGACCGCGGTGATCCGGGTGCGTCCGTACGCCGAGGCCAGGAACGGCAGGGCGCTCAGGAACAGGCCGATGGTCGATCCGGTGGTCCGCAGCAGCAGACCGGCCAGCGCGGGACCCACGAGTTTGGAGGCGCTGTCCGAGCTCTGGAGCTTGGCGTTGGCGCCGACAAGAGTGCCCGGGGCAACAATCGCGGGTAGATAGGTTTGGCCGGCGACATCGACGAACACCATCGCCACGCCCGCGACGGCGACGACCACGAACAGTTGCTCGATGCCGGCACCACCGAGTACGGCGGCCGCCGGAACAGTCGCGAAGGCGGCACAGCGAACCAGCTCGCCGCCGATCATCACGCGGCGCCGCGGGAGATGGGGGAGTGCTGCTCCGGCGACCAGGCCGAACGCCGGATAGGCGAACCAGCCGAGGGCGGACAGGACGCCGACTTCGGCGCTCGAGGCGTTCAGCGTCAGGATCGCGATGCTGGGAACGGCGAAACCGGTCAGCCGGTCGCCGACGAAGCTCGCCGTCTGGCTGCCCCAGTACCAGGACAGATCGGCGCTAGGCCGTGCCTGTGTCGTCGTTCGTCCGCGCACCCGTCGACTCCCCAGCGTCGTTGGCTGATTCCCCGGTCGAGCTCTCTTTCTTCAAGTCCTGAATGAAGTGCTCGGACAACTTAACCGGGTAGGTCGCGGGACTCAAGCCCTCCGTAGTGAATTCGTCGCTGAGAGAGACAAGTGGGACGAACTCTCAGTTTTGGGAGGTCTGATGACTTGCTCAGCGAAGGATCGCGCGCAGTCCGGCGGTGTAGGACTCCGGTGTCACGTCGCCGATCAGCAGGCGCTGGACCATGAAGCCGGGCACGAAACCGAACAGGGCTTGGGCGATGTGGTCGGGGTCGACAGCGGCGTCGATGGTGCCGTCGGCCTGGGCGCGGCGAGCGACCTCGGCGAAGCGGCTGCGCAACCTCCGGTACTTGTCGCCGGCAATCTCCAGCATGGCCGGATTGCGCAACGCCTCGGCCCAGGCCTGTAAGGCGATCCGGGTGACGTCGCCGCCGGGGCGCTCGGCGATCACGATGATGTGGTGGAGGACGCGCTCCAGCACCGCCACCGGCTGCAGTGGCTCTGAGGTGTCGTCGTCCAGGATCGACTCGAACAACTCGTCGACGTTGCTCAGGGCGTCCTCGGCGATCGCCCCGATGATTTCTTCCTTGCTCTTGAAGTAGCCGTAGACGGCGCCCGCGGACAGGCGGGAGGCGGCGATCACGTCGGCCATCGTCGTCTTGTGGAAACCCTGCTCGAGCACGCAGGACCGGGCGGCCGCGACGATCTGGGCGCGGCGGGCCACGCGATGTTCCTCGGTCACCTTCGGCATGGCTGGAACCTAAAACGAATGTCCGTTCTTGACAAGGCGACGCTCCTGCGCCACGCTCGAATCAATAAAGAACGGTCATTCGGTTTACTTGGAGAAGGGGTCCCCGCTCATGACTGCTGAGGCCGAGCGCCGCCAACCACCCCTGGTGGCAGTCGTTCTGCTGCTCACCGCCGTGCTCACCGTGTTGCTGATCGCGTTCGCGTGGCCCGCGGCCCGGTCCGCGCCGCGCGACGTACCGATCGCGGTCGCCGGCCCGAGTCAGACGGTCGGCCAGGTTCAGGCCGGTCTCGAGCAGGCCATGCCGGGCGGGTTCGAGATCACGCCGGTGGCAGACCGGGCGGCCGCTGTGCAGAAGATCAATGACCGCGACGTGTACGGCGCGATCGTGCTCGACCCGGCGCAGCCTGAGGTGCTGACCGCGTCGGCCGGCGGTCCGGTGATCGCTCAGCTGCTGACCCAGTTGGCCACCCGCTTGTCGCCGGATCACCCCGCGAAGGTGACCGACGTCGTACCGCTGCCTGCGGACGACCCACGTGGGTCGGGGCTCGCCGCCGGTTCGCTGCCGTTGGTGATCGGTGGCATCGCGGCCGCTTCGGTGCTGACCATGCAGATCCGGTCCGGTGCGCGGCGGATGGTCGGGGCCGTCGGGCTGGCGATCACTGGTGGGCTCGCGCTGACCGCCGTACTGCAGTTCTGGCTCGGGTCCTTCGAAGGTAACTACCTCGCGAACTCCGGCGTGGTCGCGCTGTCGATCGCTGCGATCAGTCTGACGTTGCTCGGGCTGGAGTGGCTGTTCGGACTGCCCGGGCTGGGTGCTGGCGCTGCGCTGATGATGCTGCTGGGCAATCCGCTGTCGGGGCTGACCAGTGCGCCGGAGATGCTGCCGAGCGGTTGGGGTGCGTTCGGTCAGCTCCTGCCGCCGGGAGCCGCCGGTACGGCGTTGCGCTCGGTGAGCTTCTTCGACGGAGCCGGGGCGGGGCCGGCCTTCGTCGTACTGAGTGCTTGGCTGGCGCTGGGACTGTTCCTCTGTGGTCTGGGCGCGATGCGGTCGCAACGTGTCGTCCCTGGCCGTCACCAGGTGGAAGCCGTTACGGTCTGAAGAAAGTCCCGGACGCGGTGACCTGATTGTTATGACAAGGCCACCGCGTCCGGGCGTTCCACCACGGACAACGTTGTCTCTCAACCATTGACTTCACGGCCGTCAGCCTCCTAAGTTCGCCAAAAGCCCGCTGTGTTTGGGTCGTGGTACCGGGATGACAACGATTGCCCGAAGGTGGACCTGATGGTGACAAGGAAACGTTTCAAGGCGGTTGGCGCGCTGGCCGCGTCCGCGCTGCTCCTGGCGGTCTCGGCCTGTAGTCAGGGCTCGACGACCAAACAGCCGGAGTCCGGTGGTGGTCAGAGCAGTGGCCCGGCGAACATCAAGATCGCCTACCAGCAATGGGGCCCGGGCACGACCATGAAGACCTTCCTCGGCGGCGTGAAGGCCGAGTACGAGGCGGCCAACCCCGGGTCGACGGTCGAGATCCTGCCGATCGTGGCGAGTGAGAACGACTACTACACCAAGCTGCAGCTGATGATGCGGTCGCCGAACACGGCGCCGGACGTGGTCTACGAGGACACCTTCCTGATCAACTCCGACATCACCGCGGGCTACCTGCGGCCGCTCGACGAGTACATCTCGAAGTGGGACCAGTGGAGCCAGTTCGAGGACACCGCCAAGGGCGCCGCGAAGGCGCTGGACGGCAAGACGTACGGCATTCCGGACGGCACGGACACTCGTGCCTTGTGGTACAACCGGGACATTTTCAAGAAGGCGGGACTGCCGGCCGATTGGCAGCCGAAGACGTGGGACGACGTCCTCAGCGCGGCCCGGACCATCAAGCAGAAGGTCCCCGGCGTGATGCCGTTCAACATCTACTCGGGCAAGCCGATGGGTGAGGCCTCGGCCATGCAGGGCTTCGAGATGCTGCTCTACGGCACGAAGGACACGCTCTACAACAACGAGCAGCAGAAGTGGGTCGTCGGCAGCAAGGGCTTCAAGGACTCGCTGAACTTCATCAAGACCGTCTTCTCCGAGGGCATCGGCCCGTCCCCCAAGCAGGCCCTGGACCCGAACATGGGCTCCAAGGTCGGCACCGAACTGCTCCCCGAGGGCAAGCTCGGAATCGCGCTGGACGGCTCCTGGATCTACGGCAACTGGCAGAAGACCGGCGCCAAGCCGTGGCCGCAGTGGACCGAGGTGATGGGCCAGACCGCGATGCCGACCCAGGACGGCGGCGGTAAGGGCAAGGTCAGCCTCTCCGGCGGCTGGACCTGGGCCATCCCGGCCAAGGCGAAGAACCCGGACGCGGCCTGGAACCTGATCAAGACCCTGCAGACGCAGAAGAACGCGGCGAAGTACGCGACCGACGGCGCGCAGATCGCCGTACGGAAGGACGTCGCGGCGGACGAGGGCTACAAGAGCTCGTCGAAGAGCACGCAGTTCTTCACCGACCTGGTGTCGGTCACCGTCTACCGGCCGGCCTACGCGGAGTACCCGAAGGTCTCCAACGAGCTGATCACCGCGATGGAGGCGGTGATGACCGGGCAGTCCTCGGTCGACGAGGCGGCGAAGAACTACGACGAAGCCGTCGAAGGCATTGTCGGCAAGGACAAGACGACCTCCGGCCAGTAGTCCCTCGGCGAAGGAACCCTCCCTGTGACGACGACTGTCGCCCCGACTCCCGTTGCGTCCGGCCGCAAGCCCGGACGCAACGGGAAGCCGCGGGCCGCGAACCTGTTCAAGATGCTGCCGCTCACCCCGGCCATCGGACTCATGCTGGTCTTCCTGGCCGGCCCGATCGTGTACTGCGTCTACGCCGCGTTCACGAACATGGCGCTGACCGGCAACGGCGCGGCGAACGTGACCTTCGTCGGCCTGGACAACTTCCGGAAGGCCTTCGGCAGCGGCGCGTTCACCAACGCGATCTGGCTGACCCTGCTGTTCACGCTGATCTCCGCGATCATCGGCCAGAACACACTCGGGCTCGGCCTGTCGCTGCTGATGCGCAGGTCCACGAAGGTGGTCCGCAACTTCGTCGGTACGGCGGTCATCGGGGCGTGGGTGCTGCCCGAGGTCGTCGCGGCGTACCTGCTGTCGGCCTTCTTCAACGACGAAGGCACGCTGAACGTGATGCTGCACGCGGTCGGCCTGCCCGGCCAGGACTGGTTGTACGCGGCACCGATCATCGCGGTGTCGCTGGCCAACATCTGGCGCGGTACGGCGTTCTCGATGCTGGTGTACTCGGCCGCGCTGAGTGAGGTGCCGAAGGAGATCGAGGAGTCGGCCGAGATGGACGGCGCCGGCGGCTGGCGGCGACTCGTCTTCGTCACGCTGCCGATGATCAGCCGGGCGATCATGACCAACCTGATGCTGATCACGCTGCAGACGCTGAGTGTGTTCGGTCTGATCTATGCGATGACTCGCGGTGGGCCCGGGACGAAGTCCCAGACGCTGCCGCTGTACATGTACGAGCAGGCGTTCAGCTTCTCCCAGATCGGCTACGGCACGGCGATCGCCTTGGTGATGCTGGCGATCGGCGCGGTCTTCTCGCTGATCTACCTGCGTGGACTCAACTCGGAGGCAGCGTGATTGCCCGCGACCGGATCAGCAAGCTGGCACAGAACCTGATCCTGCTGGCCATCGGCATCTTGTTCGTGCTGCCGTTGTTGTGGGTGCTGTTCGCGTCGATCAACCGGACCGCGGGACTGCGGGTCGAGTTCCCGACGCACCCGACGCTCGGCAACTTCAAAGCGGTGCTGAACACGGACACGACGTACCGGCCGGTGCTGAACGGCATCGTGCTGTGCGGCGGCTCGGCGTTGCTCACGATGGTGTGTGCGGTGCTGGCGGCGTACCCGTTGTCGCGGTTCAAGTCGCGGTTCAACCGGCCGTTCTTGCTGACTGTGCTGTTTTGTACGGGGTTGCCGATCACTGCGGTGATGGTGCCGGTCTACGGGTTGTTCGTGCAGCTGAACCTGGTGGACACGCTGGGCGGGACGATCATGTTCATGGCAACCAGTTCGTTGCCGTTCGCGATCTGGCTGACGAAGACGTTCATGGACGGCGTACCGATCTCGCTGGAAGAGGCGGCGTGGGTTGACGGCGCGAGCAACATGCGCGCGCTGAAGAGCATCGTGCTCCCGCTGATGTGGCCCGGGATCGCGGTCGTGCTGATCTTCACCTTCATCGGCATGTGGGGCAACTTCTTCGTTCCGTTCATGCTGTTGCTCTCGCCGGAACGCCTCCCGGCGTCGGTCAGCATCTTCACCTTCTTCGGTCAGTACGGCGAACCGAACTACGGCCAGCTGGCGGCGTACTCGCTGATCTACACGATGCCCGTGCTGCTGCTGTACCTGCTGCTGAGCAAGAAGCTCGGTGGTGCCTTCGCCCTCGGCGGCGCCATCAAGGGCTGACGCTCACATGCCGCCGCGCACGGAAAGGACACCGCTGCGCGGCGGCTCTTCTTTTGCCGCCTTCGGCGGGTGCATCTGTGGTTCGGTGGAGGGTTGTCCGGTGCACGGGCGGTTCAGCCGGCGTGCCCGGGCGGCGCACGGTGGCTTGGGGATGGGATTGGGCCGGGCGGGCCTAACATCCACCCCACCTTGCTGCCGACTCGGCCGGGGACGTTGGGCTGTGGCTGAGCTTGCGCGGCGGCCGATGAACAGCAGGGTGGCTCGGCTACGCACGGGGCTGAGGGGGATGGCGGGGTCGGCGGTCGCGTTGCCGTGGTCTGGGCTTCCGGGCTTCGGTTGGGGTTCGGGAGGCTGCTTCGTTGGTCGGGGATTTTTCGTCGCCTGGAGCCTCAAGATCCACGACTAACGACCTGTGGCGACTCGCCGGGGTGATTGCGGGGGGCAAGCGGTCGTTTTAGGCTCGCCGGAGGAGGCATGATGAAGGGGATTGTGCTCGCCGGTGGGTCGGGGACTCGCCTTTACCCGATGGCTCGGGGGATCTCGAAGCACCTGATGCCGATCTACGACAAGCCGATGATCTACTACCCGCTGGCGACGTTGATGAGTGCGGGGATCGACGAGATCCTGATCATCACGACGCCTGAGGACGAGGCGAGTTTCGAGCGGCTGCTGGGGGATGGGGCGCAGTTCGGGTGCACCTTCAGTTATGCGGTGCAGGCGCGGCCGAACGGGATCGCGGAGGCGTTCCTGGTGGGGGAGGAGTTCATCGGGGGCGGGAAGGTTGCGCTGATTCTGGGGGACAACCTGTTCTACGGGGACGGGTTCGGGGACGAGTTGAAGGCTTGTGCGGATCCCGACGGGGGAGTGGTTTTCGCTTACACCGTGGCGGATCCGCGGCGGTACGGCGTGGTGGAGTTCGATGCGGATCGACGGGCGATCGGGATCGAGGAGAAGCCGGCTGAGCCGCGGTCGAACTACGCGGTGGTCGGGTTGTACTTCTACGACAACGACGTGGTGGAGATCGCGCGGTCGTTGCGACCGAGCGCTCGCGGGGAGCTCGAGATCACCGACGTGAACCGGGAGTACCTGCGACGCGGCAAACTCCAGGTGGAGAAGCTGGATCGCGGGTCGGTCTGGCTGGACACCGGGACGATCGAGTCGCTCGCGGATGCGTCCGACTTCGTGCGGGTGCTGGAGAATCGCACCGGGCTCAAGGTCGGTTCCGTCGAGGAGGCGGCGTGGCGGCAGGGGTTCATCAGCGATGACGACCTTCGGCTGCTCGCCGAACCACTGCGCAACTCCGGGTACGGCGAGTATCTGCTGGGGTTGTTGAGCGGCCCGAGCCTGGTACGGCGCTAGATGAACCGGATCCTGGTCACCGGAGGAGCCGGCTTCATCGGCGCCAACTTCGTGCAGAGCGCCGTCCGGACGAGCCGGGTCACGGTGCTCGACGCGCTCACGTACGCCGGTGATCGACGCAACCTCGAGACGGTTGCCGATGACATCGAGTTCGTCCACGGCGACATCGGTGATGCTCAACTCGTGGATCGGCTCATCAAGCAGGTCGATACGGTGGTGCACTTCGCCGCCGAGTCGCACGTCGACAACTCGCTGACCGGTCCGGCGCCTTTCATCCGCACCAATATCCTCGGCACGTTCAATCTCCTCGAGGCAGTACGCCGGTACGACGTCCGCCTGCACCACATCTCCACCGACGAAGTGTTCGGCGCGCTGCCACTCGACACGGAGACCCGGTTCACCGAAGAGACGCGGTACGACCCCTCGTCGCCGTACTCGGCCAGTAAGGCGAGCTCCGATCATCTGGTCCGCGCGTGGACCCGTTCGTACGGGATCGCGGCCACGATCTCCAACTGCGCCAACAACTACGGCGCGTACCAGCATGTCGAGAAGCTCATTCCGCGGCACATCACCAGCGTGCTCACCGGCATCCGACCCAAGGTGTACGGCGCCGGCGCGAACGTGCGGGAGTGGACGCACGTCGACGACCACAATGCCGCCGTACAGCTGATCCTGGAGAAGGGCCGGCTGGGCGACACCTACCTGATCGGCTCCGCCCAGGAACGCTCCAACAAGCAAGTCACCGAAGCGATTCTGCGCCTTCTGGACCAACCGGAAGACGCGTACGACCTGGTCGCGGATCGCCCCGGCCACGACCTCCGCTACGCCACCGACTCCACCAAGCTGCGCACCGAGCTCGGCTGGACCCCGCAGTACGACGACTTCGAGTCAGGCCTGGCCGACACCATCACCTGGTACCGCGAACACCGCCCCTGGTGGGAAGCCGCGAAGGCCGTCACCGAGGCCCGCTACGCCGACAGCTGATCCCCGTTTGGTGGGTCAGCCCACCGCGTTGTGGGTGGGCCAGCCGCATCCAGTTGGCCCACCCCACTGAAGGCTCCTCTGCTCGATGTGTGGCTGGTACGACGCGGGTGGCGCCGCACGGTGGCTTCACTGGCGCGCCACCACGAGCAGTCCATCGCGACTGTGGCGAGTGTGCCGCCGGTAATCGATGGAGAGCAGCACACAGGCCACAGTCGAGCGCAGACTCATCGCACTCGGCACGGTGGCTTCGGTCGCGCTGGTACCGGCTCACCCGGCAGGCGCCCGGACAGCACACGAGCCCCATGTGGGGCTTGGTAGTCAGTTGGTGGTTAGGCGAGGTCTTCGTAGGTCTCTTGCCAGAACTCGAGTTTCTCGGCGAAGGGTTCGTCGACCTGCGGGTCGGGAGTGCCGTCGGCGAAGGCTTCGAGGGCGGCGGGGATGAGGGCGGCTGCCTCGGGGGCCTGGGTGAGGATGACGGCCAGGCGGACGATGAAGGTGACCAGGCGGGTGAGTTTGGCGTGGTCGATGGGGATGACGCGGGCCAGCGGGTCGGGGTGGCGTTCCTGGGACTTGAGTTGTTCGCGGATCGCCTTGAGGGTGCGGGCGGCTTCCTTGTGCTCGGCGCGGCCGGGGGTGGCGGAGACGGCGTCAGTGGGGAGGCCCAGCAGTTCGGCGAGGTCGGTGGAGGGCGGCTCGGTGGGAGCGCTCTTGCCGAAGAGGCCGGGTTTGGTGGACTGCAGGTGAGTGTCGATCTGGTCGACCAGTTCGGTCAGCGCCTGGAGAAGCGCTGGGACCTGGCGGTCGGCGGTCTTGGTGCGGTTGGTGGTGAGAGCGGTCGTCCGCTCGTAGTCCGCCTCGACCGCGGAGCGCAGGGCATCCGGCCAGTCGTCGAGCCCGGTCAGCCCGGCGTGCTGCGGCGCGGTGGGGTTCAAGTCCCCGGCCGACAACGGTTTGGCGCCGGAACGGGCGGCGTCGATCTCTTGTTCGAGCTTCTTCTGCGGACCCGGCACGATTGAACTCACGCGGTCAGCTTAGTGCTGTCCTGTTCCAGTCGCCGGAGGTTCCAGATCGACGGTACGACGAGAGTCGCGACGATGATCAGGACGTAGAGCGTGAGGCCGTAGAGTTCGACGGCCTTGATGGAGATGGCGGCGGCGACGTAGCCGACGGTGAGCTGGCCGACGGGGCTGGCGATGAACGAGCCGAGCATGTCGTACGACGAGACGCGGGACAGCTTGTCGAGGGGGACGTGCTGGCCGAGCGCGGTCTCCCAGCCGATGCCGAAGACCTCGAACCCTAGGCCCATCACGAACGCGGCGACGGCGACCGCGACGGCGTTGGGGAACAGAGCCAGGCAGAGGATCATCGGGGCCGCGAGCAACATGCCGGCCATGCCGGCGCGGAGCGGGTAGCGCGGTTTGAGGCGGAGCATGAGCAGACCGCCGACGATCAGTCCGGCGCCGAAGCAGGCGCTCACCACACCCCAGGCGGTGCGGCCGAAGGTGCGGTCGGCGATGACTGGGCCGAGGGTCTGGTAGCAGGCGACGTAGAGCACGTTGAGCAGACCGAACGCCAGGACGACGACCCACACCCATTGCCGGGAGGCGAACTCGGTCCAGCCTTCGCGGAGATCGGTGATCATCGAGGACGCCTCACGGACGACCGGTGGCAGCTTGAGCCGGGAGATCAGCAGCCCCGCGATCAGGAACGTCACGCCGTCGACCGCCAGCCCGACGCCTGGACCGGTCAGCCCGACGATGACACCGGCGATCGCACCGCCGCCGATCATCGCCACCGACCGCGCGAACCCGGAGATCGCCATCGCCTGTGGCAGGTCGGACTTGCTGACGATCGCGGGCAGGACACCGGCCATCGCCGGCATCACGAAGGCTGAGGCGGCGCCGTTGACCGCCTCGATCGCAGCCAGCTGCCAGATCGTCGCGTGGCCTGTCAGCACCAGGACGGCGGCGAGCGCCTGCGTGAGGCCGCTGATCGTGTTCGCGACCAGGATGACGAGGTGCCGGGGCAGCCGGTCGGAGATGACGCCGCCGACCAGCAGGAAGACGATGTTCGGGATGCTCCGGGCGGCGAGCACGAGACCGACCGAGCTCGGCGACGGTGACACGTCCAGTACGGCGAACACCAGCGCCACCGGAGCGATCGTCGACCCGAGGATCGAGATGAACCGCGACGTGACGAACAGCCGTACGTCGCGCTGCCGCAGTACGGCGAGATCCTGCCGCCAGCCCATCGTTCTCCCTCGCTCGTGCCGAACCCGGAGAGCTTACGGGCCGGGCGGCTCGCGCGCCCCTGAATATGTGAAGAGCTTCACCAACAGTCGGTGACAACGTCGTCACCCACGGTTTCTGAGATGAGACCTGCCGCGCAAGTGGTCTTTTCGCTACCTTGGGGTATTGGTCCCCCTCGATCTGCAGGAGGCTCCGTGAAGATCAACGACGTACTGCGCGGCAAGGGTCACGAGGTCGTCACCATCTCGCCAGAGGCGACGGTGACGGAACTGCTCGCTTTGCTTGCCGAGCGCAACATCGGTGCGGTGGTGGTGAGTTCCGACGGGACCTCCGTCGACGGCATCGTCTCTGAGCGCGACGTGGTCCGGCTCTGGAACGGGACACCGGAGGCCGGTGACGTCCGGGTCAGCGCGATCATGACGTCCGAGGTCCACACCTGTACGCCGGACGACCTGATCGACAACCTGATGCGGCTGATGACCGACCGCCGGATCCGGCACGTGCCGGTTGTCGTGGACGGTGGCCTGACCGGACTGGTCAGCATCGGTGACGTGGTCAAGTCGCGGATCGGCGAACTGGAGTTCGAGAAGGAGCAGCTGTCGAACTACATCTCCAGTTAATACCGGTCAGGCCATCATCCCGGCGGGACCGGTCGGCGGGGTTTACAGTCCGACCATGAGTCAGACACCACCCCCGGCCGGGCCTCCCGGTCCGCCCCCGGGCGGTCAGCCGCCCTACCCCGGTCCGCAGCAGCCCCCGCAGTACGGCGGCCAACCGCCGTACGGGCAGCAGGCGCCGTACGGGCAACCGCAGTACGGGCAACCGCAGTACGGCGCGCCGTACGGGCAACCGCCGATGCACGGCAACCCGTACCAGCAGGGGCCGCCGCAGGGCACCAACGGGCTCGCGATCGCGTCGCTGATCCTCGGCATCCTGAGCATGATCCTGTTCAGCGTCATCCTCGGGGTGATCGCGCTGAAGCAGATCAAGCAGCGCAACCAGAACGGCCGTGGCCTCGCGATCGCCGGCATCGCGATCTCTGGTGCCTGGGTGCTGTTGTTCGGCATCGGGATCGTGATCGCGCTGACCACCGACAACGAGCCGGACCGGGACGCGTCCGGCCAGGTGACCACGACGACGAACGTCCGGCCGAACAGGCTGAAGGTCGGTGACTGCGTCGAGAGCATCGACGAGGAGAACGTCATCCGCGGCATGAAGCTGGTGCCGTGCAGCGGGCCGAACGGCGGCGAGGTGTACGCCAACTACGAACTGCCGGCCGGCAAGTGGCCGGGCCTGACGTCGGTCCAGATCTCGGCCGAGACCGGCTGCACCGACCGCTGGAAGACCTCGAAGCGCGTGCTGGACGAGAAGTCGTCGATCTTCTACCTGCACCCGATCGAGAGCAGCTGGCGCCTGGGCGACCGCGGCGTCACCTGCCTGGTGGTGCCGCAGAAGTAGCTCAGACGGCCACGAAGGTGGTCAGCATGAGCACGAAGAAGAGCAGAGCGGCGGCCATCAGCGCCGTACCGATGATGCCGAGGATGCGGCCGGCCTGCGCCATGCCGCGGTTGTTGTAGACGCCAGGCGTCGCGTCGATCTGGGCCAGCGACTGGCTGCCGAGCCACCAGGCGACCGGGGACAGGAAGAGCAGGCCGGTGCAGAGGGCGATCGCTCCCAGGACGACCGCGACGGTCGCCTGGGAGTGGTCCTGAAGGATGCCGTACGCCGGCTGGTACGGCGAGCCGGGCTGGACCGGGTAGAACGTGTGCGTCCGGTCAGTGGCGTCGGTGTACGACATCGGGACTCCTCAGGTCAGTTCGATCAGGTCCCCCAGTCCGAGCCCGGTGAGCTGCGGCCTGACGTCCTTGGCTTCCCCTACGACGACGACCAGTAGCCCGTTGGTTCCCACCCACTCGCGGTACGCCGCGGTCGCCTGCTCGGCGGTGGTGGCGGCGATCCGCTGCATGTAGGTGTCGGCGAAGTCGATCGGGACGCCGTTGGCGATGTTGCTGCCCACCTGCTGGATGATCGAGTCCGCCTGCTCGTAGCGCAGCGGAGCGGTCAGCGTGAGGCTGT
Source organism: Kribbella sp. NPDC005582 (assembly GCF_040605415.1). Classification (NCBI taxonomy): domain Bacteria; kingdom Bacillati; phylum Actinomycetota; class Actinomycetes; order Propionibacteriales; family Kribbellaceae; genus Kribbella; species Kribbella sp. NPDC005582. The sequence goes on along the minus strand of NZ_JBEXCU010000001.1, from coordinate 178,202 downwards.
CCTTGGCCTCCTGGACCTCCTGCTCGGTCAGCCCGTCACGGGCCTCCCGGAGGATCCGCAGTGCGTCGGTGATCGCCGCACCGGTCACCTCGGTGCGCACTGCGCCGCCCAGCGTGAACGTGCCGCCCTTGCGCGGCGCGGAGAAGCTGCTGCGCGTGCCGTAGGTGTAGCCCTTCTCCTCGCGCAGCACAGTGTCGACGCGGGAGGTGATGGTGCCGCCGACCACGTGGTTCGCCACTGCGGCCGGACCCCAGGCCAGACTGCGCCGGTCCGGACCCGCGCAGCCGATCACCAGTTGGCTCTGCACCGAACCCGGCCGGTCGACCAGCACCAGGCGGTCACCCGGCAGGTAGATCGGCTCGGGAGCCTCCGGCGCCGGACCGACCTCGGCCCGCCAGTCGCCGAACGCATCGTCGACGATTGCGGCCACGTCCACACCGGTGGCGTCACCGGCGAACAGGATCTGCGCGCGCGCCGGACCGATGTTGCTGCGGTAGAACTCGGCCACCTGCACGTTGGTCAACGGCCGGATCGTGTCCGGCGTCCCCGCGGTCGGCCGCGAGCGCCGGGTCGAGGCGTCGAACAGATGTGCGGCGAAAGCCTCGCGGGCCCGGTAGCCGGCGTTCGCCTTCTCCTGGTTGATCTCACCGAGCCGGATCGTCACGTGCCGCCCGACATCGGCGACGTTGAACGCCGGCCGGGTGACTGCCTCGGCCAGCAGCTTCACGGCCGGGGCCAGGTGCGACACCGGGACCGAGATCTCCACGTGCAGCGCGTCCGAGCTGACATCCACCCCGTACGCCGCTCCGTGCCGCTCCAGCGCCGCAGCGAAGTCGTTCGCCGAGTGTAGCTCGGTGCCCTCGTCGAGGGTGCGCGACATGATCGTCGCGACGCCCTCGAGCTCCCGGGGCTCCGCGAACAGCGGCATCGCGACGGTGACCCGGACGGTGGCGACGTACTGGCCCGGGCGGTCGAAGATGTGCACCGGCGTACCGGCGCTGGTGGTCGTGGTGGTCGACTCCGGGAACTTCCACGGGCCCGGCGGGCTGACCGGCGGCGGAGTGGTGAGTTGGGTCATGCGTCCGCTCCAGCTTCTTCGGTACGGCGGTACGTCACCTGGGCGCGTCCGGCGGCCCGGATCCACTCCCGGGCCGCGGCCTGGACCTGCTCGGCCGTGACCGCGCGGATCTGGTCGATCCGGGTGTTGATCCGGTTCGGATCGCCGAACAGCAGCGCGTGGTGCGAGATCTCGTCGGCGCGACCGGCGCAGGTCGCCAGCTGCTCCAGCCAGTCCCGCTCGGCCTGTGCCTGCACGGTGGCCAGCTCGTCGGCGGTGATCCCGCCCTCGACCAGCTTCTCTACCTCTTCGAGCAGGGCGTCCTCGACCTTCTGCAGGTCGATGCCGTCGGAGGCGATGCCGGTCAGAGTGCCGAAAGAGACCCCGCCGATCAGGGGCAGCGCGCCACCGGAGACGGACTGGGCGATCTGCTCGTCGCGGACCAGCCGCCGGTTCAGCCGGCCACTCTGGCCGCCGGCCAGCACGTCGAGCGCCAGCGAGGCCGCATCCAGCTCGGGTGTCCCATCCGGCGGCAGCCGGAACATCATCGTGATCAGGTCGGACGGTACGTCGTCCAGCACGTCGTCGCGCAGCACCTCGGTGAGCGGCCCGATCGTGCCGTCCGGGGCGGGCGGCGGCGTCGGAATCGCCGGCAGGTGGCCGAAGTACCGCTTGGCGGCGTCGAAGGCGTCGTCGACCGACACGTCACCGACGATCGTCAGGACGGCGTTGTTCGGGCCGTAGTACGTGCGGAAGAACGCGTGCACGTCCTCCAGCGAGGCCGCGTCCAGGTCGGCCATCGAGCCGATCGTCATGTGCGCGTAGGGGTGGTTCTCGGGGAACAGCAGCCGGACCAGTCGCTCGTACGAATCGCCGTACGGGCGGTTGTCGTAGCTCTGCCGCTTCTCCTCCTTCACCACGTCGCGCTGGTTGTCCAGGTTCTCCTGATTGAGCGCGTCGAGCAGGTAACCCATCCGGTCGGCCTCCAGCCACAGGGCCAGGTCCAGACCGCCGCTCGGCAGCGACTCGAAGTAGTTGGTGCGGTCGAAGAACGTGCTCGCGTTCAGACTCGCGCCCACCGTCTCCAGCAGGCTGAAGTGCTGACCGGACTGGACGTTGCGCGACCCCTGGAACATCAAGTGCTCGAAGAGGTGGGCGAAACCGGTCAGGCCGGGCGGTTCGTGACGCGAACCCACGTCGTACCAGAGGTTGACGGCGACGATCGGCACGGCGCGGTCGGAGCTGACCACGACCCGCAGGCCGTTGTCGAGCGTCTGCTCCGCGAGGGGGTAGTTCAAGGGCATGCCGCCACCCTACGTGGTCACGCGAGGCGCTTCAGGACCTCGTCGTGCAGACGGCCGTTGGTGGCGAGGGCGTTCGGGCCGTTGGGGCCCGGAGTGCCGTCGACGGAGGTGAACGTGCCGCCGGCCTCCTCGACGATGATCGACAGGGCGGCCATGTCCCAGAGGTTGAGCTCGGGCTCGGCGGCGATGTCCACCGCGCCTTCGGCGACCAGCATGTAGGACCAGAAGTCGCCGTAGGCGCGAGTGCGCCAGCAGTCGTCCATCAAACTGTCGAACTGCGCGGACTTCTCGAGCTTGTCCCAGCCTTTGAGGGAGGAGTACGACAGCGAGGCGTCCTCGATCTTGCTCACGTCGCTGACCCGGCAGGGCTGCGACGAGTGCAGCGAGCGGCCGGTCCACGCGCCATCGCCGTACGACGCCCACCAGCGCCGGCCGAGTGCCGGAGCGGAGACCACGCCGACGACGACCTGGTCCTCGATCATCAGGCTGATCAGCGATGCCCAGACGGGAACGCCGCGGATGTAGTTCTTGGTTCCGTCGATCGGGTCGACGACCCAGCGCCGGGCGCCCCAGCCGCTGGTGCCCTCCTCCTCGCCCACGAACGCATCCCGCGGCCGCGCCCGGGACAGCGTCTTGCGCATCACGTCCTCGACCTTTTTGTCCGACTCGCTCACCGGCGTCAGGTCCGGCTTGGTGGCGACATGCAGGTCCAGCGCCTTGTAGCGGTCCATAGTGGTCGAGTCCGCATCATCGGCCAGGATGTGGGCGAGCCGCAGGTCATCCGTGTGCGAGGGCATAGCCGGAAGGCTAGCCTGCGCTCAGGGTGAACCGAATAGGGGTTCTGATCGTGTTGTGGATATCAGAAGTCCCATGACCGCCTGGAGGCGTCAATGTTCGAGCGCTTGGGGGATCTGCCCCTGCACGTGCTGGTGATCCACGCCGCTGTGCTGGTGCTCCCGGTATCCGCCCTGACCGCGATCGTCTTCGCACTGGTACCGCGCTGGCGGTGGTTGCTGCGGTGGCCGGTGCTGCTGCTCGGTCTGGGCTCAGTGGTGCTCGCGTTCGTCGCCAAGGAGAGTGGCGAGGCGTTCGTCGCAGCGGTGCCCACACTGGAGAAGGCCGTTGCACTGCACCAGGAGCGGGGTGACCTGCTCTTCTGGTTCTGCCTGATCTTCGCTGTGGTGGCGGTGGCCGCGTTCCTGCTGCTCGGCGGGCCCTCGGCCCTGGCCAGCGGCAAGGGCGCCAAGGAAGGACGCGGTCGGCCGCTGGAGCTGGTGACCAGCGCTGCTGTGGTCGTGATCGGCGTACTGGTGATCTACCAGACCATTCGCACCGGTGACGCGGGAGCGAAGGCGGTCTGGGACGGGCAGCTGCCTAAGTAGTTGCCTCAGGGTCCTTCTGCTCGCGGCCCTCGCGACTGGCGAGCAAGCGGCGGAAGGACGTCACCCGGTCGGCGTCGGCGCGGCCGGCTGCTACCGCCTCGTCGAGCGCGCAGTCAGGTGCCAGCTCGGTGTGGGTGCAGCCGCGCGGGCAGTCCACGGTGATGTCGGCCAGGTCCGGGAAGGCGTTGATGAGCTTGTCGGGCGAGACATGCGCCAGACCGAACGAGCGGATGCCCGGGGTGTCGATGATCCAGCCGCCCTCAGGCAGCCGCAGTACGACGGTGTTCGTGGAGGTGTGGCGGCCGCGGCCGGTGACGTCGTTGACGACACCGATGGCCCGGTTCGCCCCCTCGATGAGCCCGTTGACCAGAGTGGACTTGCCGACACCGGAGTGACCGACCAGAACGCTGGTGCGGTCGTCCAGCTGCTCCCGGAGCGCGTCCAGGTTGCCGCCCTGCTGGGTGGCAACCGACTCGACGCCCAAGGGGCGGTAGATCTCCAGGAGCGGTGTCGGGTCGGCTAGGTCGGTCTTGGTGAGACAGAGCAGCGGCCGCATGCCGGCGTCGTACGCGGCGACCAGGAAGCGGTCGATGAGGCCGGTGCGTGGTTCTGGGTTCGCCACGGCGACCACGATGACCAGCTGGTCGGCGTTGGCGACCAGGGGGCGCTCCACCGGGTCGTCGTCATCGGCGGAGCGGCGGAGGAGCGTCGTACGGGGGACTACCTCGACGATGCGGGCCAGCGTGCCTTCGTCACCGGTGGCGTTGCCGTCGAGCTTCACCTGGTCGCCGACGATCACTCCGGTGCGGCCGAGCTGCCGGGCCTTCATGGCGGTGACCTGACGGTCGCCCACCCAGCAGGTGTAGCGACCGCGGTCCCGCGTGGTGACGAAGCCGAGCACGGCGTCGTCGTACGACGGGCGGTCCTTGGTGCGGGGCCGGGTCCGTCGCTTGGGCCGGTCGTACTTGGCCTCCTCGTCGTACCGCGACATCAGCCGACGAGCCCCGACCAGAGCTCGGGGAACTCCGGCAGTGTCTTCGCCGTGGTCCCGATGTTCTCGATCAGCAGCCCGTCCACGAGCAGCCCGACCACAGCGGCCGCGTGCGCCATCCGGTGGTCGTTGTAGGTCGCGAAAAGCCCACCCTGCAAGGGCTTCGGGCGAATCTCCAACCCATCGGCCGTCTGGGTGACGTCACCGCCCAGCGCGTTGAACTCGCGCTCCAGTGCGGCCAGCCGGTCGGTCTCGTGACCGCGCAGGTGCGCGATGCCCCGCAGGTACGACGGTCCGTCCGCGAAGGCCGCGATGGCCAGCAGAGCCGGCGTGAGCTCGCCTACCTCGCTAAGGTCGAGGTCACAGCCGTTGACTCGCCCAGTGCCGCGCACCGTGAGGCCGTCTTCGGTGCGAGTCACCTCGGCGCCGAAGCGGGTGAAGATGTCGGGCAGCTGACCACCAGGCTGGGTGGTGTGCTCCGGCCAGCCGGTCACGGTCACCTCGCCGCCGGTCAGCACTGCCGCGGCCAGGAACGGCGCAGCGTTCGACAGGTCGGGCTCGATCGCGGTGTCCAGGGCCTGGATGGGGCCGGGGGCAACCACCCAGCGGTTCGGCTCGGAGTCGTCGACCTGGACGCCGCGCTCGCGCAGCATCGCCACCGACATGTCCAGGTGCGGCTGTGACGGCACCGGCTTGCCGTCGTGGCGGATGTCCACGCCCTCGTCGTACCGGGCGCCGGCCAGGAGTAGTGCGGAGACGAACTGGCTCGAGCCGGACGCGTCCAGCGTGACCTTGCCGCCACGCACCGCACCGGTGCCGGAAACGGCGTACGGCATCCGTCCGGTGCCACCGTCGTCGATCTGTACGCCGAGTGCCCGCAACGCGTCCAGGATGACGCTCATCGGGCGCTCCCGCGCGTACTCGTCGCCGTCGAACTCGACGACGCCGTCGGCCAGTGCGGCCACCGGTGGCACGAATCGCATCACCGTGCCGGCCAGCCCGCAGTCCACACGCGCCGGACCCTTGAGCGAGCCCGGGGTGACGGTGACGGTCGACCCGTTGTCGGTGATGCCGACGCCCAGCGCGGTGAGCGCCGAGCGCATCAGCGTGGTGTCACGAGCGGCGAGCAGACCCGTCAGGTGCGACGGGCCGTCCGCAATCGCCGCGAGGATCAGTGCGCGGTTGCTGATCGACTTGGATCCCGGCACCGTGATCCGGCCGCTGACCGGCCCTTCGGCCCGCGGTGCCGCCCAGCCCTGCTCCTGATTCATCCCACTCCCTACGCTCGTTCTGCCTGCCTTGAGCCTAGGGCATGTCGGCTACGGGACCTTCCAGCCTTCCGGCAGGGAGATCGTCAGCGTGCCGGCCCCCTTGGGCATCGTCGGCTGCGGCAGGGCCGGCGGGTAGCTGTAGTTGACCACCTGGATCGTGGTGCGCTTGACCGCCGGTTCGCCGTTGCCCGCCGGGGTGTCGATACCGCTCTGGAAGGCCGCGACCGGCAGCAGCGTCGCCGGGTCGAGGTAGTACACCATGTGGATGCCTTCGGTCAGGTTGAACGGGTTCGACCACGGCCAGGTCACCGGATCGAGGCCGGCCTCGCGCAGTCCCCACATCGCGATCGCCGAGCCCCAGTAGTTCTCGTCGGACAAGACGATCGGCTTGAAGTCGACCACCTGCTTGACATAGGTCTTCCCGCCGGCCGTCAGCAGCGTCGGCTGGGCGGCGTTCACGAAACCCTTGTTGGTGCGGAAGTAGGCGATCACCTTGTCGGCCTGCTCGGGGGTGAGGCCGGAGGAGACGATGGAGTCGGTGCCGCCCTGCGGGATCTTCGTGCAGGCGAGTTCGTCGAACGTGCTGCGCTGCCACGCCTGGTTGAACTTCGACCAGCGCATCGGCTTCGGTTCGCCGGTGCAGATCTGGTTGGTCGGCTCTTGGTCCGTCCGGCCGTCCAGGATGCTTTCGGCCAAGTAGTACTTGCCGCTCTGGTGGTCGACCGCGAGATCGTGGATGGACCAGATCGGCCGGCCGGTGCTGAACACCTTGGCGTCCCCGAAGACCGACGTCTTGAGCCGGGCGATCGGAGTCGTCATCTGACGCTTCATGACACTCTCGTGGAACGCCTGCGGGTTCACCTCGCTCAGCGCCTGCTCGGTGACCGGCTGGCCGGGCTCGATGATCTTGGCGTCCTTGGGCGGCGCACCGGCGGACGTACCGCCGCCACCGTCGCCGGAGGTGTTCTTCCAGATCACCACACCGCCGATGGCCAGGATCAGTACCAGGACGACGGCACCGGAGATGATCAGCGGGAGCGCACGGCTCTTCTTCCGCGGCTGCTGCGGCTGCTGGTAGAAGCCCTGCGGCCCACCCTGGTACGGCGGTTGTCCGCCGCCGTACTGCGGTTGCTGCGGGTACTGCTGACCCGGGTACTGCTGCTGCGGCGGAGCGACGTACTGCTGCTGCTGCTGCTGGGTGACGGGCTGCCAGCTACGGCCGTCCCACCACCACTGCCCGTCGTCACTGTAAGTAGGCACGGCTCCCAGATTAGAGCCGGGTCAGGTCAGCCGAGGTGCAATTCGGCCTTCGCGAGTCGAGCGGCCGCCTTCGCGTCCCGCGCCAGCTGCCGGGCCTCGCGCTTGGCCGCCTTGGTGCCGCGCTTGGTCTCCCGCTTCGCTGCCTTCGCGCCGTGGCTGGCCCGCCAGGCCACACCCGGCTTGCCCTCGGTGTCGACGGCCGCGAGCAGCAGACCGCCCATCAGACCCAGGTTCTTCATGAACTGGATCCGCTGCTGGGCCTTGGCGCCCTTCTCGTCCTCCTGCCAGAACGCATGTCCGGCCAGAGTCGTCGGGACCAGTGATGCGGCCAGCAGGGTCGCACCGAGGCGGCGGCCCTTGCCGGTGGCCAGGGCGAGACCGCCGAGCACCTGCGCGGCGCCGTTCAGCCGGATCAGGTTGACCGTCGTCTCCGGAAGCCGGTCGCCGAGCTGGGCCGGCGCGGCCTTCTTGAGCACCGGCACCAGCCGGTCGGTCACGGGCTGCGCCTTCGCCACCAGCGGCTCGGGGTTGCGCACCGAGTTCGCACCTTGGACGACGAAAATGACGGACAGCAACGGCCTGGCCAGTGCACGCACGACAGTCATGCCTCCTTCATACACCACGACTTGTGATGGCTCCGGTACCCCAGGCCTAACCCCGGATCAGATCGGGCAGCCGTCCGGTCCGCACGTGGCGTCGTCGGCGGCGGCACCCGGTGCCGTGATCAGCGTGACCGGCTTACGGTCGGCGTTCGCGCGCTTGAGCGCCTCGCGGAACACCTCGGTCGGCTGGGCGCCGCTCACGCCGTACTTCTCGTCGATGACGAAGAACGGCACGCCGTTGGCGCCGTACGCGAGGGCTTGCGCCTGGTCGGCGGCCACCTCTTCGGCGTACTCCGTTCCGGCCAGCACCTCAGCTACGCGGTCGGCGGGGAGGCCTACCTCGGCGGCCAGCGCGGTCAGGGTTGTGTGGTCGCCGACCGGGAGACCGTCGGTGAAGTATGCCTTCAGCAACCGTTCCTTGAGCCGGCCCTGCGTCTCCGGGCCCTGCTCCAGTGCCAGGTGCAGCAGCCGGTGCGCGTCGACGGTGTTGACCGACTTCGCCTGGTCCAGGTGGTACTCCAGACCGAGCTCCGCGGCCACCTCGGTCACGTGCTGGTTCGCCTGCACGCCCCACGCCCGGTCGCGACCGTACTTCTCGCCCAGTCGGGTCGGCAGGTCCCGCGGATCGTCGTTCGTCGACGACGGGTCCAGCTGGAAGCTGTGCCAAACGATTTCAGCGGTGTCGCCGCTCTCGGTCAGCGCCTCCTCGAGGCGGCGCTTCCCGATGTAGCACCACGGACAGACGACATCGGACCAGACATCAATACGCATGCTCTGGAGAACCTGTCCCAGTCCGAACCCATTCCCGGTGTGACGCGTCTGACGCCACATGGAGATCACTGACGACCTCGTCCGGAGTCTGCTGCGCGACCAGTTCCCCGACCTGGCCGAGCTGCCGCTGCGGGAAGTCATCGGCGGCTGGGGCAACCAGATGTGGCGTCTGGGCGACGAGTTGGCGGTCCGCATGCCCCGCCAGCCCGGTGCGGCGGTGCTGCAGGAGGTCGAGTACCGGTGGCTCCCGACCTTGGCTGACCTGCTCCCACTGCCAGTGCCGAGGCCGGTACGGCGGGGTGTGCCGTCGGAGCGGTTCCCGAACCACTGGCTGATCACCCAGTGGGTGCCCGGCGAACCAGCGGACCGGGAGTTCATCACGGCCGACGAGTCCGGGACCACTCTGGCGACCTTCCTGCGCGCACTGCATCAGCCCGCACCGGACGGCGTACCGGCGAGCTACCGCACCGGACCGCTGCAGCTGAGCCACATCGACCACTTCGCCGCGAGCATCGCTCCGGGCGACGACGTACGAGAGATCTGGGCGGACGCCGTCGCCGCACCGGCTTGGGACGGGCCGCCGGTGGTGGTGCACACCGACCTGCACCCGGCGAACATTGTGGTCGCCGACGGCCGGTTGGCCGGCGTGATCGACTTCGAGGACCTGGGGAGCGGTGACCCGGCCATCGACATCTCCACAGCCTGGGTGCTGCTGCCGGATGGCGCTGCCAAGCGGTTCTTCGAGAGCTATCCGATGGATGACGCGACCTTCCGGCGGGCTCGGGGCCACGCTGCGATGAAGGCGCTGTTCGTCCTCGCTATGGCGGTCAACGGTGAGCGGGGGCTGCCGGGCGGGAAGCCGACGTGGCGAGCGGCCGGGGAGCTGGCCCTGGAACGCGTCGTCGGCCGGTCCACCCGGTGAAGGGTGGCCCGGCCGCCAGGTGACTCAGTGAGCGGCCTGCTCGATGGTGCGGGTGACCAGGCTGGGCTCCGACAGCATCACGAGGTGTGAAGCGCCAGGTGCGTCGACGATCTTGGCGTGCGCCCGCTCGGCCATGAACCGCTCGGCCGCCGGCGGGATGGCGCGGTCCTTGCCCGGGATGACGGCGTACTTCGGGAGTCCGGCCGGGGCGCTGGCCTCAACCTCCTCGGCGAAGACCGAGGCGGAGACCGGGCGCTGCGACGAAGCGAGTACGGCGGCCTGCCGGCTGGGTAGGTCGGCGGCGAAGACCCACCGGAACGCGTCCGGCTTCATCACCAGGTCCACTCCACCCGGGTAGGTGATGGCGTTGGTGGTGTCCGGACCGATCTCGCTCCCGGGGTACTGCGCGTTCAGTGCGCCGATCGTCTCACCGGCCTGCGGGATGAACGCTGCCACGTAGACCAGCGACTTCACATCGGCCGCTCCGGCGAGCTGGGTGATCAGAGCGCCGCCGTACGAGTGGCCGACGAGGACCTTCGGTCCGGAGATGCCGGCCAGGACACCGTTGAGGTACGACGTGTCAGTGGCGATGCTGCGCAGCGGTACGGCCGGGGTGACGACGGTGTAGCCGTCGCGCTGCAGCTTCTTGGTCACCTCGGACCAGCTGCCACCGTCGGCGAACGCGCCGTGCACGAGGACGATGGTGGGCTTGGGCTTCGGCTGGTGGGTCGCGGCGGCTGTGGTGGCGCCGGTGACGGTGAGCAGGACGGTGGCGACTGCGGCGGTGAGGCGACGGATCTTCATTACTTCGCACCACCCTCGACTGCGGTCGCAATGAAGGCGGCAACGGCCTTGGGCTGGGAGACGGCGACCGCGTGCGAGCCGTCGACCTCGATCGTGGTGGCCTTGGCGCGGGCCGCCATGGTGCGCTGGCCCTCCGGGTGGATGGCCTGGTCGCCGGTGGCGATCAGCTGGTAGACGGGCAGCCGGGTCCAGCTGGCCGGACCGGACTTCTCCTCGAAGGCCGCGGCGGCGATCGGCCGCTGAGTGCGGCCCAGCAGCTCGGCGTCGGCGACGTCAGCGGCGAACAGGTCGCGGAACTTGGCCTGGTCGATGCTGAGGAAGGTCTCCTCGCCACCGTCGCCGGTCGGCAGCTGATGCGGGACCAGGCCGGAGCCGAAGTCGTTGGCGGGGAAGCTGCCGAGCAGGTCCTGCAGGCTCTCGCCCTCGTCCGGGGTGAACGCGGCGACGTACACGAGGGCGGTCACGTTGTCGGCGGCGTTGGCCACGTTGGTGATCACCGCGCCGCCGTACGAGTGCCCGACCAGGACGACCGGGCCGTCGATCTCCCGGACCTGAGCGGCGATCCGGCCGGCGTCGTACGCGATGCCGTGCAGCTCGTTGGACAGCGCCACCGCGGGGATGCCGCGGCCGGTCAGCTCGGCGATCACGCCGTTCCAGGACGAGTTCTCGGCGAACGCTCCGTGGACCAGGACGACGGTCGGGGTCTTGTCGGTCATCTGTCTCGCACTCCTTCAGTCGGTTCAGTAGGTGATGACTGAAGATTGCCGCGAGCAGCCGCTCCGCCGGATCGACCGATCATCTGAACTTCTGCGGAGCACATGAGGCCAGCTGGGGTGCCGGTGCACCCAAAACTCATGCGTTCGGGGGAGGCGCGAACCGCTCGAGCACCAGACGGGTCAGTTGGACCCGCGAATTGACCTCCAGCTTGCCGAAGACCGACCGCAGGTGTGTACCGACCGTGCTGGCCGAGATGACCAGCTCCTCGGCGGCCGACCGGTTGGTGTGCCCCTCCGCGACCAGCAGTGCGACCCGGCGCTCCATCGGAGTCAGCGCCTCCCACCCAGCCTCAGCACGTGGCTGTACGGCGGCCCAGCGGCGGCGCCGTACCCCGGCAGCTTGGAGCACTGCCTGGATCCGTGCGGCTGGTGCGGTGGCTCCTAGCTTGGTGAGTGACTCCAGCGCTCGCTCCAGCGTGGCTACCCCCGTTGCGCGGTCGCCTGTCTCCAGCTCCGCTCGGCCGTAGCGGTCCTCGGCCAGGGCCAGCAGCAGCGGCCGGTCCGCGGTTCGGAGCTGCTCGGTGGCCGCGGCGAGCCGCTTCAGGTCGTTGCCTGCGGCGACGAGCTCGTGCGCACCCAGTGCGGCGACTGACGGGCTGGCGGTCACCCGAGCAGCCAGGAGGTCCTCAGCATCTGCCCGCACCAGCAGATCGATCCGCTCCGGAAACCCCTGCGGTACGTCGCGCAGCCGGGCCACCGCCTTGTCGTCGCCATCGGCGATCGCCAGCAGCGTGTTGATGGTCGGGTCGGCTCCGGCCAGCTCTCGCGCCTTCGTGGGCTGATTACGCAGCAGTGCGATCAGTGCGAGCACCTGATGCATGCCCGGCGCCAGTCTGGTGTCGTGGAACTCGTTCATCCACCGCAGTCCGGTTCGCGCCTCTTCCTCAGCCGCTTCGAGGTTGCCTGCGGCAAATTCCATCCGGGCGTGCAGAACACTCAGGTGTGCAGCGGACTGCCAGTCACCTGCGGTCATGAGCTCACGACTGCGGTTCAGTGCGTCGAGGAGCTCGTCGGCCTCTGCGCGGCAGTAGAGCTCGCCGACCTCGAGCCGTGTGTTCGGAAGGCTGCCCAGATCACGGGGTGTTTGCCGAGCCTCGACGTAGTAGTCGCGAGCTGCGGTGTAGCGGCCTTCGGCCCGCGCGGTCTCGCCTGCTGCCGCCAGGACGATCGCACGGGCGACCGGGTCGGTCATGCGGGGGAGGAAATCTGTGGGTGGCAATTCGTCCGGGCTCAGCAGCGCGCGGTAGGCGGTGAGTCGTTCGGTCAGGTGCGGGGCGGCGCCCGGAGCGAACAGGTCCTGCCGCTCCAGCCGGCCGGCCACCCACTGCCTCGGTGCGAGGTGCAGCCGGATGGTCGCGCGCAGGTCCGGGGTGATCGGTCCGTGGTAGAGCGCCGTACCGCTGAGGAGGTCGTCGGCGAAGCTCTTCGCCCGGTCGTACTGGTAGGCGGTGAGCAGGACGGCGACCACATCGACGCCGACCTCGGCCCGTAGCGGGTCGTCAATACCGGTCAGGTCGAACGCGTGCTGAATCACCTCGGCCGCTGTCGTCGACATGGTGGCGAGCAGCTCCTGCGCCGCCTGCCGCAGAGTGGCGACCGCTGCGGTGTCGCCGGGCTGTGCGACCGCCAGAACGTGCGGCGCGGCGACAGCGGCGCCTCGACCGGCGGCGATCAGTTGCGCAGCGATTGCACCGTGCAGAGCCCGCTGCGCTGACGGCGGTACGTCGGCCAGCGTTGCGGAGCGCAGTAGCTCGTGCTGGAACCGCAGTGCCGACCCGGCGTCGGTGAGCAGACCAGCCTGAATGGCCTCATCCAGTGCGGTCGCCAGCTTGGCCACGGGCTCCGCCATCAGCGCTGCGACGTCCTCGAGCCGGAACTCGCTGCCGAACACTGCCGCTGTCCGGACCAGCGTCCGTGCGCTCTCCGACAAGCCAGTACTGCGGCGTCGAACGCCCTCGACCAGTCCGGGCGGCAGCGGGCCAGTGGGTGCTGGGGTCGTGAGCAGTGGGCCGACTGGTGTCGCTGACGCCTGAGTGCCCGGCAGTGCGTTGTCGAGATAGAGCCCGGCGATCAGCTGCTCGGCCAGGAACGGACTGCCCTGGACACCGGCCAACTGGAGAGCGAGTGCTGACTCGACCGGACCGTTCAGCCGGTCTCTCGCTATGTCTTGGATCGCTTCGGCGCTGAGCGGTCCCAGCTCGATGGTGTGCACCGGGACTTGAGTCTGGACTGCATTGACCAGCTGGTCGGCGACCCCGCCCGGAGCCGGCCGAGTAGCGACCAGCCACAGCACTTGGTGGCTGGCGAGCCGGGCGATCATAACGCGCAGCGCGAAGGCGGTCAGCGGGTCGGACCACTGCGCGTCGTCCAGGACGATCAGCGCTTTGATGCCGTCCAGTCGGCGTCCGACAAAGTCGGCCAGGCGCTCAGCCAGCCAGAGCGGCTGCGTGTTGAGCGCTGCCAGCTCCATGAAGTGCTCGGTGTCGATCAGCGGCTCGCGTCCGGCCCGCAGCGCTGGTGCAAGTGACGAGAGCGGGCTGATGTCGTCTGTCTGCTGAGCAGTCGCCTGCGCGACCAAGAAGCCGTGCCGCTCCGCCTGTTCGACGGCTGCGGCCAGCAACGCCGATTTCCCTAGTCCTGGTTCAGCGCTCACGACTGCTAGGGACGCCGTACCGGACTCAGCTGTGCGCAGTGCATCGAGCAGCCGCCCGAGCTCCTCCGAACGCCCCCGCAACGGCTGCATGCTGCTTTCTACCATTCAGGCGCAACGGCGGACGGCTAGGAGGGCGTAGGTGCGGGCTGTGTGGAGCACTTCGGCCAGGGGGACGTGTTCGTCGGCGGCGTGGGCGTAGCGGACGTCGCCAGGGCCGTACTGGAGGGTGGGGATGCCTGCCGCGGAGTACTGACGTAGGTCGGAGCCGTACGGCGCACCGTTGACCGCTGGGGTGGACACTCCGGCGTCAGTGGCGGCCTGGAGCGTGTCTCCGAGCAGCGGATCGTTGTCGGGAAGCAGGCCGGAGGCGAACTCACCACCGGGCCAGGTGACGACGACCGGGTGGTCGCGCAGCCAGTCATCCTTGGCACACGCTTCTGCGATCGCTGCCTCGAACGCCGTGCGCGCGGTGACGACGGACTCGCCCAGGCGGACGCCGTATCGGCCTTCGGCGATGAGCAGGTCGGGCACTGTGCTCGCCCAGTCGCCGGCGTGGATGGTGCCGACGGACAGTGGGTTCGCAAGGTCGAGGTGAGCGAGCAGCGGGTGCGGGTCTCGGTTGCGCTCTGCTTCCAGAGCCAGCAACGCGTTCTGCAGCACGGTGAACTTCTCGATCGCGCTCACGCCGCGGCTGCGGGTCGAGCCGTGCGTTGCGAGGCCAGGTACTTCCAGGCGGAAGGTGAGTGAGCCTGCGTTGGCCGGGATGACCGCACCGGCTGTCGGCTCGGCGATCAGACACGCCTCGCCGGTGTGCCCCCGCTGCAGCGTCGCGAACGCTCCTGCGCCGCCGTCCTCCTCGCCGAACACGGTGTGCACGGCCAGCGGCTTGCGCAGCTGCACACCAGCCGCAGCGATCGCCGCCACCGCACCCAGGATCGCTGCGACGCCACCCTTCATGTCACACGTCCCACGGCCCCACATCACGCCGTCCTCGATCCGCGCCGAGTACGGATCGCGGTCCGGCCACTGCGCCAGGTCACCAGGCGGTACGACGTCCACGTGGCCGTTGAAGATCAGTCCCGGCGTACCGTCTCCGCCCAGCACGCCCACACAGCCCCAGGCACGCTCCCGCTCCACCTCCCACCCCGGAAAGGCCGGATCCGCGGTCAGAGCCGGCAGATCGATCTCCCAGTGGTCGACCGTCAGCCCGAGTGCCCGGAGTCGCTCCGCGCACCACGACTGGATCTCGCCCTCGGCCGCCGTACCGTCAACACTCGGGATCTGGACCAGCTCCCGCAGCTCCGCGACCACGCGCTCGTCGTCAACAGCCGCCAGCACCTTCTGCTCGACCTCACTCAGCATGCGCCCATCATGCACCGAGCAACTCGAGCACGCGCCGTCCACCGACAGCGACCAGCTCCTCCATGCCCTCCTGCAGCTTGGCGCTGAACTCGGCGATGGTGATGTACGCCGTCGCCGCGCAGACCGCGACCGTCGCCCGGCCACCGGCTCGGAGGGCGGCCTCGAGGAACAACTCATCGATCCCGTGCGGTGCGCCGTCCCGCGCCGCCGAGGTGGCCAGCGAGACGAGGTCATACGCTCGCGATCCTGATCCGGCTGCCTCGAAGTCGATGATCCCGGTGACTTGTCCGTCCGCGACCAGCAGGTTGCCGATGTTCAGGTCGCCGTGCACGAGGTCATCGCTCGGCAGTACAACGTCACGGTACGGGCGGCAGAGGGCGTCGTACCGCTGGACCAGGTCGGCCGCTTCACCGCCGTACGCCAGCACTCGCTCGCGGGCACCGTCCCAGCCCTCGAAGACGACGCCGTGGACGTAGCCCGACCAGTTGATGATGTCCTCGGGCACGAGATCACGTTGCAGTTCGCAGATGCCGATCAAGTGCCGTGCGAGTTGCTCGTCCACCAGGGCGCCGCCGCGGATCGGCGTACCGGGGACGAATTCTTGAAGCTGGTATGGCGATCCGGCCGCAGTCGTGCCGACCGCCAGCCACTCGGGCGTGGGGTATCCGACGGCACGAGCACGGCGGACGAGCTCCGCCGCCCGCTGGACGCGGGGTGCCCAGTCGGGGTTGGCGGTCCACTTCAGCACGACGCCTTCGGTCAGTTCGAAGGCGCCGGACTGGAGACCACCGGTCAGTCGCCGCACGATCCTGTAGTCGGTGCCTAGGGCAACGTTCAGTTCGGCGACGACCGACTCGGTGGTGTCCGTCATTACGGCGTCAGCCGGTGCAGGTCGCGCGGGAAGAGCGTGACCTCACGGACGTTCTCGGCTCCGGTCAGCCGTGCGACGAAGCGCTCGAGACCGATTGCGAAACCGCCGTGCGGTGGCATGCCGTGCTTGAACGCCTGCAGGTACGAGCTGTACGCCGGTGCGTCCGCGGACTCGCCTCGTGCCTCCAGCGCGGCCGCATAGTCGCTGTAGCGATGCAAGCGCTGACCACCGGTGACCAGCTCGACGCCCCGGAACAGCAGGTCGAACGAGTTGGACCACCGCGGGTCCGACGGCTGTGAATGCGTGTAGAACGGCCGCTTCACCATCGGATAGCCCTCGACCGCGACGAACGCGCTGCCGTGCTCCCGCAGTGCCCACTCGCCGATCGCACGCTCGTCGGCCGGTGCCAGGTCCGGCTCGTCCGGGTTCGCACCGGCGAGCTTGAGCGCCTCGGTGAAGTGCAGAACAGGCACCTCCGACGGGATCTCCGGTAGCTCCACTCCGAGCCGCTCCAGCGCACCGGACGCCCGCTCACCCACGGTCGACAGCATGGTGGCCAGCACAGAACGCAGTACGGCGAGAACGTCGCGGTGGTCCTGAATGAACCCGAACTCCGCGTCGAGTGACACGTACTCGGCCAGGTGCCGCACAGTGTCGTGCGGCTCGGCCCGGAAGACCGGACCGACCTCGTAGACCCGTTCGAACACTCCGACCATCGTCTGCTTGTAGAACTGCGGTGACTGCGCCAGGTACGCCGGTCCGCCGAAGTAGTCCAGTGCGAACACGTTGGCCCCGGACTCGGTCGCCGTACCGACGATCTTCGGCGTCTGGATCTCCGTGAAGCCCTGACTGTCCAGAGCCGACCGGAAACCGTGCAGCGCCGCCGCAGCGATCTCCCAGCCCGCCCGCACCGCAGGGTGCCGCAGCGCGACCGGTGCGTTGTCCAGTACGACGGGCAGTCCGGCACCGACTGTGGGACGCCAGAGCTCGATCGGCGGGGTCACGGCCGGTTCGGTGAGCGGCTCGATCACCGGGTCGACCAGCTCCGCACCACCGGGCGCCTGTGCGTTCGCGGCGACCGTACCGGTCACCTGAACCACCGTCTCCTCGCCGAGTTCGTCCAGCTGGGCTTGGGTTTCCGGTGCCTTCACGACGATCTGGCTGAGGCCGGACCGGTCGCGCAGGATCAGGAAACTGACGGCCGCCAGCCGTCGTCTTCGGTGCACCCAGCCGGCCACCGTCACGGTCTGGCCTACTGCTGAGGGGATCTCTTGGTTGAGAATTCGCATCACTGTTTCACCTCCAGGTCTGTACTCGAACCCCGGAGGTGTGGGCGAAGGGGAATCTCGCGGTGCCACCACACCTTCACCAGGACGCGACGTCCTGGCCTCTTGCCGTGCAGTCGCTCGGGAGTGTCTTCACGACCGCTCCACGTGCCGCCTTCACAGCTACCGGCGACTCTCTCGGACGTGGCGTACGGCGCTACTTGGTTCCGTCAGCGCGAACAAGACCAGACTAAGGCAGGTGGCAACCAGATTTATCAGCGGCTTCCGCCGGCCGGCGGGATCTGCACCGAGTCGGTGTCCTGGCGGCCACCGACCCGGGCGTGCACGGTGACCGTGTTCGCCGCGCCGGTACCGGGCCACGCACTCCACTCCGAGTTGAACGCCTTGCGGTAGTTGTCCGTCCAGCACGTCGCCCGCCGTACGTCGGTCGACCGGGAGCACGTCCAGCCGCGGTCCAGCGCGTTCAGGAACGACAGGTTGCGGCCCCAGGAGATGTCCAGGGTGACCCGGCGGTCGGTGACGCCGTTGACCTTCAGGAACCGGTTGTAGACGAACGGGTTCGGGTCCTCGTGCGGTGAGGGCGTGAGGATCTGCAGCAGTCCCTCGTCGTTCCGCACGCCCGGGAGCGTCTCGGAGTCGACGTCGCTGACCAGTCCGGCCGTGGCACTCACCGTGTACGTCCGGTCGGCCACAGAGCCGCCCTCAGGCACGTTGAACACGGCAGGCAACGGCACTGGCTTCAGCGGAGTGAGCGACGTACAGGTCTTGGTGGTGGGTGAGCACTTCCAGCCCAGCGGGTTCTTGGCGAACGGCCACTGCAGGCTCGAGCCATAGCTGATCTTCAGCGTGACCGAGGGCCGGTCCAGGCCGGGCATGACGGTGAGCACCCGGTGGTGGACATCCGCGTCGCGCGGGCCGTTGAGGATCTTCAGCAGGTTCTCGTCGGTCCGCGGTGGCGCTTCGAGCGTCCGCGAGTCGTCGTCGTAGAACCGGCCCGCCTTGGCGGAGACGGTGAAGGTGCGGTCCGGGGCGGTGCCTCCGGTCGGGTTCGTGAACGAGACCGTCATCGGCTCCGGCTTGGCCGGGTTGGTCGCCGTACAGGTCCCGGCGGCCTTGTCACAGGTCCAGCCGCGCGGGTTGCCGCTGAGCGGCCACTGCAGCGACTTGCCGAACTTGAGGCCGACCACGACCGGCTCCTTGTTGCCGGACGGACTCTTGATGGTGATCACGAAGCTCATGCCACCGGCTGCGTCGGCTGCGGCGGCTGGTGCGCTGCCGCCGTTCCCGCCGATCCGCTTGGCCGGCGGGATGCTGATCGTCAGCAGTCCCTCATCCAGCACCGGTGTCGTCGGTACCGGCGGAGTGGGAGTCGGCTTGGTCGGAATCGGTGTCGTCGGCTGTGTGGTGGTCGGTGCCGTCGTCGGAGCTGTCGTAGGAGCCGTGGTCGGCGCAGTCGTCGGCTTGGGAGGCGGCGGCTGCGTCGGAGGCTTCACAGGTGGGACTGTGGGCGGCTTGGCTGGTGGCTGGGTCGGCTGAGACACCGAGGGCTTGTCGATTGCTGCCGGAGGAGTCTCATTGCCGGTCAGAGCCATGGCTGCGATCACCGCGGCCACTGCTACCACCACGACCGCACCGGCACCGACTGCCGTCCGCGTGCTGTTCTCCGTGGCCTTGCGCCACACGGTGACGAACAGACCGGCCAGTCCGACCTTGGTGCCCGAGGCTGCGGCCAGGTAGCCAAGGCCTGCGGTGCCCAGCAGAGCCGGGGCGAGCAGTGCCGGCAGTGCGCTGTTGACCTCGACCAGCTCGAGGTAGACCGCGGTGCACTTGGCGCAGTCGTCCAGGTGCTCGCGGACGTTGCGGTTCTCCCGCTTGGTGAGACCGCCACGGACGTAGGCGCCCAGACGCTCGGTGGTCCAGCGGCAACGGTCGCCGGCCACATCTGCCAGGTGCTGCTGCAGGTAGGCCTGCCGTAGCCCCTCACGGGCCCGGTAGGCGAGGGCGGACACGCCGTTGGCCGTCAGCCCGAGCAGGGGAGCGATGGCGGCCGGCTTCTCACCCTCGACCTCGGTGTGCCACAGCACTGCCTGCCAGCGCTCCGGCAGGCTGGCGAACGCCTTGGCCGCCGCACCGCTCTCGAAGCCGGTCACGGTCGGGTCGTCGAAGGTCTCCGGCTCCCGCTCGTACGCCGCGATGTCGTCGGTGGTCTGCACCTTCTTGCCGGAGCGGATCCGGTCGACGTGCACCCGCCGTACCGTGGTGAGCAGGTAGGCGCGGAAGGAGATGTCGGGACCACCGCCGGCGCGCAGCGCGTCCAGGACCTTGGCGAACGCATCACTGGCCAGGTCGTCGGCGTCCCCGGCCGGAACCAGCTGGCGCGCCATCCGCTCCGCTGCGTGGTGGTGCCGGCCGAACAGCTCGCCGTACGCCTCCAGGTCCCCGTTGCGGACGCGCGCGATCAGCTCGCCGTCGCTCGGCCCTTCCGGCGTCTCCATGGTGCCCCCGTGCTCTCGTTCACTGTACTGACCTGCGTTGTCACCGTGTGTCACATCGTTGCCGGAGACAAGGCTCCCACGAGAGACGCGTCCACGCATCTGTTCTCACGCGGACTGTGCCTCTTTCCTGACGAGATGACCAGCCCGGAAGTTACGCGAAAAAAGTTTTGCGAATCCGCGTCATGAACTCCGCCCCCGGCTGTCTCACTGCTGGAACGACGCTTCCGGCCACCCGGTCGGGAGACTGAAGGGACGCCTTGAGGAGGGCCATGTCACTGTTCGCGGACATCCGCCGACGGTTCGACCTGCGTCCGCCGAAGTCCCTCAACCTGGCGGGGTCGCTCGCCCGGAGTACGCCGGAGGCGTCGTCCCCTGATCTGGGGTCATCAGGTGGACCGCGCGGGAGGAGGGACCCGCACGGGGCACAAGAGCACGGGGGAATTCACGGGGGCTTGGGTATCGACCGCAGCGCCTATCTCGCGATCGCCGAGGCGCTGCACGACGGTACCGATGTCGTGCCTGCGAGTGACGAGGTCGGACGCCGGTTGGCGGCCGACGGAGTCTCACTGCTCGAGGCACTCGATGGGCTGAGTGCGCTGTACCGCTCGATCGCCGGGGGCGAGCCGGCTTTCGCCGCGGTACGCGCACTCAGTTCCAGCTGGGCCGAGGCCTCGCTGATCTATCTCCACACGCTGTCCTGCGAGGACCCGCTGACCGGGCTGTCCAGCCTGGCGCACCTGCGGTCCCGGCTGGGCGAGCTCTATCGAGAGGCGGAGTTCCGTGGAACTTCCGTACCGCAGACCCACGCACTGGTGGTTGTCGAACCGCTCAATCCCCCGGGCACGTCGCCGTTCGAGCGCGAACTCCGCCTCGTCGACGTCGCGGAGTGCCTGCGGATCGTCTTCTGCGGCGGTGACGTACTGGGCCGCGTCGGCACACGCCGCGCGGCGGCGCTCGTCGGCCGCGACCCGAACCTGCCGGAGCAGGTCGAGACGGTACGAGCCCTGATCACCCAGTGGCGGCTGGACACCGACGTACCGCAGCTGGCCCGCGTCTGGATCGAGGGCCTGCCCGGCTCCGAGGCGATGGGTGAGCGGGTGCTCGACGAACTGGCCAGACCTTAGAACTCGCGTCCGGGCGCAAACAGGGGAGTGCCCGGACGCCTCAGCCGGCGGCGGATCGCTCATCACGGGGTGAGCGATCCGCCGTCGCTTGTCCGCTCGTTTTGTCGGCGGCCTTGTCTAGGCTGGTCCCATGTGCGGTAGGTATGCGTCCAGCCGGAACCCGTCCGATCTCGTCGAGGAGTTCGAGATCGAGATCGGTAACGTCCGCGAGTCGGTCCAGGAGGCCGAGCCGAACTACAACGTTGCCCCGACCAACGAGGTGATCGCGGTCGTCGAGCGGAAGAACCGCGAGGTCCCCGACGAGACGATCCGTAAGCTCACCACGGTCAAATGGGGCCTGGTCCCGTCCTGGGCCAAGGACACGTCGATCGGCTCCCGCCTGATCAACGCCCGGATGGAGACCGTCGCCGAGAAGCCCGCCTTCAAGAAGGCGTTCGCCTCTCGCCGCTGCATCCTCCCGGCCGACGGCTACTACGAGTGGTACACGGCCGAGGAGAAGAAGGACGGCAAGCCGGTCAAACAGCCCTACTTCATCCATCCCGCCGACGGCGGCATCCTCGCCATGGCCGGCCTCTACGAGATCTGGCGCGACAAGTCCGTCGCCGACCCCGAATCCGACGAAGCCTGGCTCTGGACCTGCACAGTCCTCACCACCTCCGCCACCGACGACCTGGGCCGCATCCACGACCGCATGCCCCTCCTCGTCGAGCGCGACCGCTACAACGCCTGGCTCGACCCGCTGTCCTCCGACCCCGACGACCTCCTCAGCCTCCTGGTCCCCGCCGCCCCCGGCCGGTTGGAGGCGTACGCCGTCTCCACCGCCGTCGGATCGGTCCGCAATAACGGCCCCCACCTGCTCGACCCGCTCCCGCCCGACGGCTCCCCGCCAGTCGGCGGCGAAGACGGTACGACGCTGTTCTAACGCCGGCGCCGGCATCACGCCGTACCGGCTCCCAGCTCCCAGCCGCCCGGTGCCGCCGCACGCCCGTACGCCGCCGCTCCGTGCCCGCGCGCATTTGATGGGTTCACCCATGGGCTTGTGGGTTCCCTACCCGCATGCGGTGGGGGAACCCACCACCGCATGGGTCCACCCACCAGATGGCGGGCGCCCGCGAGTGAACCCACTGTGCGCACGCTGCGGGTCGCAGATGCGCGGCGGGTTCAGCGGGGCGAGGACGGCACCACGCTCTTCTGACCACCCGTACTGCGGCCATCCGCGATCACGGCCGATCGCCGAAGCTGATCCGCATCAGCCGGCTGTCGGCCCAGTCTTCGAGCCGGGTCGGCCGGATGGTGCCGGGGTCGTGCGGTTGATTGAGATCCGCGACGATCTCCGCCAGCACGGCCTGACGTTTAGCTGGGTCGGTGACAGGTGTGGCCCATGCAGGCAGATCCGCGACGATCCCGTTCTTGAGGTGGAAGGTGAAGCCGGCATTGGCGAGAAGGTTCGCATGCCAGTCGGTCGCGGCGCCGCCGGCACCGCTGCACAGGTAAGTGGCACCCGCGGCTCGGTAGAAGAAGATCTCGATGCGGCGTGCTCGCCCGGTACGGCGCCCTACCGTCGTGATGTCGATGATCCGTTCCCTGGTGCCTGCGGCGGGGGTGATCTCGATGGCTTTCCGGATGTGGTCGGGCAGGTGGGACAAAGAGTCCGGGGTGCTCATGCGGCGTCGGCTTGAAGGGCGGGGCCGAGCAGGAGTCCACCGTCGATCACGTACTCCGCTCCAGTGATGAACGACGCGTCCGATGAGGTGAGGAACAGGAGCAGTCGGCTGACGTCGATCGGCTCGCCGAGCCGTGGGATGGCGAACGGCTCGGGGGAGTAGAAGTCGGCGATCGCCGCGACTGCGCCGGCTGCTGGTTCGTGGATGAAAGGGGTCGCGATCACGCCAGGGTGGATGGTGTTCACCCGGATGTGGTCGCGGCCGAGCTCGAGTGCCGCCGTTCGCGTGAGGCCCCGGACGGCCCACTTGCTGGCGACGTACGGCGCGTAGTGAGCCGTGCCGCCAACGCCCATCGTCGAGGCGATGTTGACGATGGCTCCTCCTGCCGCGCGGCGCAGAGCGGGTACGGCGGCCTTGATACCGAGGAAGGTCCCGGTGAGGTTGATGTCGAGGATGCGGGACCACGTGGCCTGGTCCGTGGTCTCGATCGTTGCCGGCGGATTCTGCACGCCCGCGTTGTTGACGAGCACGTTCAGGGCACCGAACGCGCTCTCGGCGGCCTGAACGGCGGCGGACCACGAACTCTCGTCGGCAACGTCGAGGCGGACGAAGCGAGCGCGGGACCCGAGCTCGTCCGCGAGAGCGGCGCCGCGGTGCGCGTCGATGTCGCCGATCACCACGTTGGCTCCCTCCGCGTGAAAGGCGCGGACGTGGCTCGAGCCCTGCCCGCCGGTTCCACCGGTCACGAGCACGGTCTGGTCGTCGAAGTGAGGCATCAGCTGTTCCTTCGGTCTGGCGATCGATGGTGAGTCGGTCGACTCACCACTCCGTCGACAGTAGGTCGGCCTCGATGGTGAGTCAAGCCACTCACCTCGTATGCTCGGCTCATGAGCAAGGTCGTCACGACGTACCACCAGCGCGTCGCCCAGGAGAAGCGCGCGCTGATCGTGACGGCCGCGACCGCACTGTTTCTCGAGCTGGGCTACGACCGGACGTCGCTCGCGCGGATCGCCGAGTCCTCGGGAGTTTCGCGCGCCACCTTGTTCAAGCAGTTTCCGACCAAAGCCGCGCTGTTCGACGCCATCGTCACCGAGTCCTGGTCGACCGGTGACGAGGAACATCCGCCGCCGCCGGGCAATCTCGTCGACGGGCTCACCAGCATCGGTCGCCGGTACGCCGAACTGCTGGGCCGCCCCCAGATGACCGACCTGTTCCGGATCGTCATCGCCGAACTGCCGCGGTTTCCCGAGCTGGCCCATGCGCAGTTCGCGCACGGGAAGATGCCCTACTTCGAGTCCGTCCGCAGCTACCTCCTGGCTGAGCACGAGGCGGGAACTGTGCAGGTCGAGGACGTGGACCTCGCAGCCACCCAGTTCCTGGGCATGATCTCCAACTACATCTTCTGGCCGACACTCCTGGTCCCGGGCTGGGAGGTCAGCCCCGACCGCGTCACTCAGGTGGTCGACGAGGCCGTCCGCACCACCGCCGCCCGGTACGCCGCACCAGCGGCCTCCCGCACCGACTAAGCCCGCCGCCGTCAGCCACAGCTCGTGCCGCCCCACGCGGCCGCTCTCGCCTTCGTCGGCAACTTTTCGGGTCCAGGCGACGAAAAGTTGCCGCTCAGCGCACCAGCCACCCCGGCAGCGCCCACCTTGGGCTCCCACCAACCACCGTCCGGCCGCCCACATGACTGACCGGTGCACAACGTCGTACCGGCTTGCGGGCCGAACCTCCCGCCCGCTTCGCCCTGAGCATTTGAGGGGATATCCCATCGAAGTGCTGGTTATCTGCTCGTTTTTTGGACGGAGAAGGGGCGAACTGCGGGGATCTCCCCTGAAATTGGCGGGTGGGGGGCGTGCGGATGACAGGATGGGGCGGGTGACCGACGAACGGATTGTGGGGACGCCGCACGGGGAAGCGCGGATCGTGGCGCATCGGGCTCGGCGGCCGGTGGCGACGCTGGCGCTCGGTCATGGGGCCGGCGGAGGGATCGAAGCGCCGGACCTGGCCGCGTTGGCGGCGCGGTTGCCGAAGCAGGACATCAATGTGTTCCTGATCGAGCAGCCCTGGAAGCGAGCCGGCAAGAAGCTCGCGCCGGCGCCGAAGACGCTCGACGAAGCGTGGATCGCGATCGTCGGCCAACTACGCATCCGTACGCCGCTCGTGATCGGCGGCCGGAGTGCGGGCGCCCGGGTCGCGTGCCGGACCGCGAGCAGTTTGGGGGCATCCGGCGTACTGGCTCTGGCGTTTCCGCTGCATGCGCCGGGCAAGCCGGAGAAGTCGCGGGTCGCCGAGCTGCAGGGCGCCGGGCTGCCGACACTCGTCGTCCAGGGTGAGCGGGACACCTTCGGGACGCCCGAGGAGTTCCCGCCGCTGACCGAGATGGCCGTCGTACCGGACGCCGACCACTCCTTCAAGGTCCCGAAGAAGGCGGAGCTCAGCCAGGACGAGTCCTACGACCTCCTCGTCGAAGCTGTGTTCGAGTGGGTCGTCCGGGAAGTGTCCGGATAGTGGTCGCCGGCTGAGCTGCCGGAGCCGGGAATTACCCAGCGTGCGGGCGTGTTGTGATGAGCATGACGGCAACGAGTCTGGCTCCGGCGCGGAACACTGGACTGAGCATTGGGCGGGGCCCGGTATTCTCGATCACGATGCCGACACCGACGACCACCGAGACACCCGAGCAGCGGACCGCGCGCTTCGAGCGCGAGGCGCTGCCGTTCCTCGATCAGATGTACGCCGCCGCGATGCGGATGACCCGGAATCCGGCCGACGCCGAGGACCTGGTCCAGGACACCTTCGCGAAGGCGTACAGCTCATTCCACCAGTTCACGCCCGGTACCAACCTGAAGGCGTGGCTGTACCGGATCCTGACCAACACGTTCATCAACGGGTACCGCAAGCGGCAGCGTCAGCCCACGCAGTCGCCGACCGAGGAGATCGAGGACTGGCAGCTCACCGCCGCCGAGTCCCACACCCCGGGTGGCCTGAAGTCGGCCGAGGCAGTGGCTCTCGAGCACCTGCCCGACTCCGACGTGAAGTCGGCCCTGCAGTCGATCCCCGAAGACTTCCGCCTGGCCGTCTACCTGGCCGACGTCGAAGGCTTTGCCTACAAGGAGATCGCCGACATCATGGGTACGCCGGTCGGCACCGTGATGTCACGGCTGCACCGTGGCCGGCGCCAGCTGCGCGAGCTGCTGGCCGACTACGCCCGCGACCGCGGCCTGATCGCGGGCTCGGACGACGACGCGACCGCCAAGAAGGAGGAGTCGTGAGCTGCGGCGAGGACCACGACGTCGACTGCAACGAGATCCTCCAACGGGTCTACGTCTTCATCGACAACGAGATCGAAGGCGCCAGCACCGAGGAGATCCGTCAGCACCTCGAGGAATGCGCCCCCTGCCTCGACGAGTACGACCTCGAGCGCTGCATCAAGAAGCTGGTCCACCGCTCCTGCGGTTCCGACCACGCCCCCGACGCCCTGCGCCAGAAGATCCTCCTCCGCCTCACCCAGGTCCAGGTCGAAACCACCATCACCACCACCGACTGAACCGGTCCGTAGACCGGTTCAGATGGCGTGGTCGGTAAAGGAGTAGATGTAGGGGTCTCCGCGGCGCAATTGGTCGAGCAGTTGCCGAGCGAATTGTTCGTGCACCGGTGAGATGCGAGCGAGCTTGGAGACGGCCTGAGCCGCATTGGCGATGGCCGCGGTACGGTCGCCGGCGGCGGCCTGAATACGAGCGAGTTCCAGGTACAGACGGCCTTCACGAATGCTGTCGGCGGACCGTCTGGCGAAATGGATCCCCATCTCGGCCTCCTGGATAGCCTCGGCGTACTTGCCCTGCGCGGCGAAGATGAGCGTGCGCGTCTGATAGGACTCGGTGCGATTGACATCGTCGCCGGTCTCTTCGGCGACGCGATCGGCCTCGAGGTTGTATTTCCGGGCATCCTCCCAGCGACCGGCCACGAGATGCGAGAACGCTGCGTTGGCATTTCGCTTGTAGACCGAGCGGCTGTCCCCGACCTGCTGAGCGAGCTCGATGCCGCGATCGAAGTTGAGATCGGCCTGAGCGTGATCGCCGACCCGGTTGTACAGAACACCCAGGGCTGTGTGGGCGACACCTTCCAGGACCAGATCACCGATCTTCTCACTGAGCTCGAGGGACAGCTTGCCGAACTCGAGTGCCTCGTCGATGCGGTCGACGCCCGAGAGTGCATAGGTCAGCGATGAGCAGCATCGCGACTGCCCGGTCAGGTCGCCGGCCTCCTGGAACATGCGCAGCGCCTTGGACAAGTCGGGAACGGCCGCCTCGAGTCGCCCGTTCTCGACAGTGGGAATCGCCCGATCGTGCTGCAGCCACGCTGCCACCAGGGGAAGATCGAGCTTCGTCGCCAGCTCGACCGCTCCGCGGGACATCTCCTCCATCTCCATCCAGCGTCGGCGTGACTCGTGATAGCCGAACATCGCGAGCGCCAGCTCAGGCAACAGGGTGGAGCCGGCCAGGACAGTTGTGGCCTGGGCGAAGCGGTCCATGAGGTTTCGTTGCTCCGCATCGAACCATTGGAGCGCTGAATGCCGACTGGCCATCTGGGGGATCCGGAGCGGCGGGACACTGGCAAGAGCGATGCGTGGGCTGGACGTGTGTGTCAACGTTTGGCACTGCCAGGCACAGCCGATGTAGAAGCGCAGCAGACGCTCCAGGGCGGCATTCGTGGCGGAGATCGTCAGGGTCTCGTCGGCGAGCTCGCGGCCGTACGCGCGAATCAGGTCGTGGAACCGATAACGCTCGGGAGCGATCGGTTCCATCAGATTGAGGTCGGCGAGCCGCTCGAGGATCGCGTTCGCCTTCCTCGTCGGTACGTCGAGCAGGTGAGCTGCCACGCTGGTCAGCAGATCTGCGCCGTCCGGGATGCTCAACAGTGGCAGAGCCCTGGCGGCTTCGCGGTCGAGGGAGCGCTCGCTGGTCCGGAGGAAGTCGACTGAGCTCGCGATGTTGGCCCGCACCCCGGTCTCGTCGGAGCCGAGCGTGTCGAGCCGGCGGTCCTCGTCTTCGAGCAGCTCGACGAGGTGCTGGATCGGCCAGCTCGGTCGCGCAGCGAGACGGCCGCCGATCAGCCGGACGGCCAATGGCAGTCGGCCGGTGAACGACGCCAGTGCTTCGGCCGCGGCCGGCTCGGCTGCGATGCGCGACTGACCGATGACACCTGACAGCAATTCGACCGACTCGGACTGCGACAACGCGTCGAGCCGCACCTGCCGCGCACCGGGAAGGTGTGCCAACGACCCGCGGCTGGTGATGATTGCGGCCGATCCCGGGTTACCGGGCAGCAACGGCACGACATGAGCAGCATCGGCAGCATTGTCGAGGAACAACAGCACGCGTCGCCCAGCCAGCTGGGAGCGCAGAAGCCCCGCCGCCTCCTCGACGTCGTCAGGAATGAGCTGTGGCTCGGTCCCCAACGACCGAAGAAGCTGTCGCAACGCATCTGCGACTGACACGGGCTTACCGGGGCCGTATCCGCGGAGATTCAGATACAGGTGGCCGTCTGGATAGCTGTCGACCAGCTTGTGGGCGGCCTGAACGGCGAGCGTCGTCTTGCCGATCCCGCCCATACCGGTCACCGCGACGAGGCCGACCGTCGTCGTGGCCGTGCCCTCGGCAACCCGAAGTACGTCGAGGATCGCCTCGATCTGCGCAGTTCGGCCGGTGAAGTCCGACACAGCCGGCGGCAGTTGCCAGGGCATGGGGAGGGCTTCGGCGGCGGGCGCGTCCTCCTGGTCAGGGGCCTCGGCCGGCAGGCTCTTGCCTCGTGCAACGGCGAGGAACTCGTCGGCTTCGGCTTTGTCCAGGCGAAGCACCTTGATCAGGGCGCGGACCGTGTCGATGCGGGGGCGGGTGCGGGTGCCGCGTTCGAGGACGCTGATGGCCTGGTCGCTCAATCCGGCCTTGGCCGCAAGTGCGGCCTGGGTCAGCCCGGCCCGTCCGCGGTACTTGCGCAGCAAGTCGCTCAAGCTCTCGCCGGTCAGCTGACCCACCTCCCTCCTGCAATCAGCCGCGCCTGGGGGACGGCCAGGGCGGGTGGTCCGGAGCTAACAATAGGAGGCTCCGCCGACGGACGGCGGAAGTTATCCACACCCGGGTCGCTGAGCAGTCCGCTGCGGGTCCGCTGCGGGCGACGGACCTCCCGCACGAGTTCGTGCAAAGAATAACCCAACGAGCGTTTGAAGATCGCATTCAGTGGTCATTCGGAGACGCTCTGATTACAGAACCTGTGCGAATGCTGGTCTGGTCGGCGTTGTGACCAAATTGCAAAGACCCCGGCTTTTGGCCGGGGTCCTCGCTTTGCGTAGTCGCCTGGGGTCAGGCGTTGGGGCGCTTACCGTGGTTCGCGCCCTTCTTCTTGCGCGCACGACGCTTGCGGCCGGTCTTGCCCATTTCAAAGCCTCCTAGAAACAACTGCAAAGAGTCACAGTCTCTCATACCATGCCGAGTTGCTCGCGTCCGGCGGTGGGTCACGGTCTGGCTTACAGTGTTTCGGCGCACCGGGTACGAGCAAAATTCAGTCGAGTCAGCGACGCGCTGTCTAGCCCCCCTGAACCCGCATCGGGTTCGAGACTTCGCCGCTGATCGGAGGTGACTTATCATGGGCACGTCTATCTGGGAGTGGTGACACTTAATCTGAAGGCGCGTGATGACGACGAAGTTGCACCGCTCGGCGCTCCGCCTTCTGGTGACAGCAGCTTCGGTCATCGCGCTCGCAGTCTGGCTGATCGCGATCCGCAAGGTCGACGACGTAGCAGCTGCCGCGCAGCTTTGCGTTGTGGCTCTCGTCGCAAGCACTCTGAGGTTTCCGCACGGCCCTGCACGTGGCGCCAGCATGGCGACCATCGTCATCATGTCGGTCTACGTGATCTGTGGGCCCGCGACCGCCATCGTCGTGGCCGGCGTGGCATCGCTGGCGCAGCCTCGCAGTGTCCCGCCGATGAAGCGTTTCTACAACAGCTCGCAATGGATCCTGACTGCCGCGGCCGGCGCTCTGGGGTACACGTTGCTGGACGGGCCGACCGGAGACGCCGCGCTCGAGCATGCGCCCAAAGCCATCCTGGCCGTGGTTGTGGCCGGCGTGCTGCACCAAGGCGCCAACGCCCTCATGATGGCCGCTGTGCTGGGTCTGGAGCGTGGCGCCAAGGTTGTGGTGTTCTTCTTCCGCGACGTCGTCGGATCCACAGCCTTACCGATGCTCGGCTACAGCTTCCTCGGTGTGCTGATGGCGATGGCCTGGATCGGCGGGCTACGTGTCGTTGCGGGTCTGCTGGTCATGGTGCCGCTGATCGTGGCTCGCTGGGCGCTGACTCAGGACGAGGCGGAGCGGCGGGCGCAGGAGGCCGCGATGCGGGCCTTCATCCAGGTGATCGAGACCAAGGATCTCTACACTCGCGGCCATTCCGAGCGGGTCAGCCAGGGCGTCGGCATGGTGGGCCGGTTCCTCAAGCTGCCGGAGGACCGGCAGCAGGCACTGGAGCACGCGGGTCTGCTGCATGACGTCGGCAAGGTCGGCGTACCGACGAGCATCATTCGTAAACCGGGACGGCTGGACGATTCCGAGATGGACGCCGTACGGCTGCATCCGGCCCGGGGCGTCGAACTGATCGGGAACATTCCTTTTCTGGAGGAAGTGAAGTCGGCAGTTCTTCACCATCATGAAAAGTACGACGGGACGGGATACCCGGCCGGGCTCAGCGGGACGAACATTCCGTACTTCGCCCGGATCATCGGGATCGTGGACGCCTTCGACGCGTTGACGTCGACCCGCTCGTACCGGCCGGCGCGCAGCGTCGAGGAGACGTTGGCGATTCTCGACAAGGATCGGACGACCCATTTCGACCCGCAGCTCGTCGACGCGTTCCTGACGGTGATCCGCACGCAGGGGTGGACGGCAGCGCGCAAGGAGCAGCCGGCTCCCGACGAGACGGTCGAGGCGGGCGTGGACCACGACGATCTCAGCCTGGACAGCGGCGGCGGCGCGTCCGGCTCGGCGGCGGGTCCCGCATGAGCTTGGTCACCGACGAGAGCTTCGACCCCCGGAAGCTCGGCAGTGGTGCTGTGATCCTCTGCGCCGGATCGGTCATCGGCGTGGCCGGGCTGCTGATCACTGTGCGGCACGGTGTCACGGAGTGGGCTTTTGCGGTCGTCTTCGGATTGCTGATCGCGATCGGCGAGATGGTGCAGTTCCGGGTCGACCGCAGCAAGAACCGGGCGCCGATCGCCACCAGCGCCGCCCTCGCGTACGCGATGCTGCGTGGGCCGTCGCTGGCGGAACCGCCGGAGATGGCTCAGATCATCGCCGTCACCTGGCTGGCCACGCTGGCCGGTATCGCGCCGCTGGCGATCGCCGGCCTCCGGTGGGACCTGGTGGTCTCGAATCGACGCGTCATCTCGGTCTGGTGCGCGGCTGCGGTGTTCACGGCGGTGACGCCGAGCGATCTGGACTGGGACAGCTCCTGGCGCCACGGGATTCCGTTGATCGGAGCCATGGTTCTCGGCGTACTGGCAGCAGGTTTCGTTGACGCCTTGGTGGGCGCGGGTCAGGCGACCGAGCGGCTCAACATCCCCTTCCCCGCGGCGCTGCGCGACGAGCTCGGCGTCATGGGGCGGATCGGCATGGCGATGGGGCTGAGCGGTGTGATGCTGGCCGCTGGTACGTCGTTGATCGGGTTGTGGGCGGTTCCGTTGGTGGTGGTGCCGTTGCTGCTGACGCAGTTCGCGTTCCGGCGGTTCGCTTCGGCGCAGCGGACTTATCGGGCGACGGTTCGGTCGATGGCACGCAGTACGGAGATTGCGGGGTTCAGCAGTCCGGGGCAGAACGCCAGGACGGCGCAGCTGGCTGTTGCCATGGGCTATGACTTGGGGCTGACGCCGGGGCGGATGGAAGCTTTGGAGTACGCCGCTCTGTTGTCGGGCGTGGGGCAGTTGGCGCTGGCGGATCCTTCGCCGGGTGGGGCGTCGCTGCTGCGGACGCGGGAGGAGCGGCAGCGAGCGGCGGAGATCGGGGCTTCCGTGATCGAGCGGTCGGGGGTGCTGGATCATGTGGCGGAGATTGTGCGGCACTCCAACGATCCTTATCGGCAGGGGCGGGCGAACAATGCCGAGATTCCGGTGGAGAGCGGGATCGTGAATGTGGCGCTGGCTTATGAGCAGTTGGTGGGGGAGAGCGGCGGGCAGTCGCCGGGCAAGGCGATGGAGTCGATCG
This sequence comes from Kribbella sp. NPDC005582, assembly GCF_040605415.1. Classification (NCBI taxonomy): domain Bacteria; kingdom Bacillati; phylum Actinomycetota; class Actinomycetes; order Propionibacteriales; family Kribbellaceae; genus Kribbella; species Kribbella sp. NPDC005582. The sequence goes on along the minus strand of NZ_JBEXCU010000001.1, from coordinate 146,358 downwards.
GGTTGGGGATCGGGGCGGAGTACGACCCGGTGGTGGTGGATTCGCTGCGGCGGGTGATCGGGCGCGGCTTCAGGTTCTGAGGTCGTCCCAGGACGGTGCTGAGTCGGCGGGGATGCGGCCGGAGCCGCCGATGCCGACGTACAGGAGCAGGCCGGCGCCGGCGGCGATCAGGACGTCGCCGGGGCTGACGGCTTGACCGAGGCCGGGCAGGGCGACCGGTACGACGTCGCCCAGCCACGGCCACGTGGCGGCCGCTGTGATGAGTTCGTGGCGCGGGTCGTCGACCAGAGCCGGGGAGAGGCCGGCGCGGGCCAGGGCGGCCGCTGAGACGGGCATGGCGCCGTTCAGGGCGACGACGGCGGCGTTGGAGAAGAAGCCGAGGGCGAGCAGGGCGACGCCGGGGCGGCGGAGGTTCTCGCGGAGGAAGACGGCGATGCAGACCGCGGAGCCGATCAGGCCGACCGGGTACGCCGTACCGCCGAACAGCGAGCCGAGGAGCTGGCCGATGGCGGCCGCGGCGAGCCAGTGCAGGCCGGACAGGGGCTGGTCGGCGAGGCGGCCGAGGCGGCCGCCGGTGGCGAGCGCCGCGAGGGCGGCGAGCGCCATGACGAGGAGGACCAGCAACACCCTCGCGATTCTGCCGCTCTGGTGGCCCGAATTCGGGCAAGCTGACCGCGCAGCGTGTCAATACGGTGGCAAACTGTAACGTCAGAACAAAGAAAGGCGGCGGCCCCCGAAGGGACCGCCGCCGAAACCAGCTAGGACTTCGCTGCTGCCGCGCCGCCCTCGTCGAGCAGTTCGGGCAGGTCGTGCACGCCGGGGTCGCCGCGGTCCGCGGTGTAGTCCGACGGGTGGGTGACGTCGTCGCCGGCCGCGACCTTGAGGGCGCGGAAGATCAGCGTCAGCACGATCACGATCACCAGGTTGAGGCTGAAGGCGATCAGGCCGATGTAGGCCTGGGTGTCGGTGAACGGGATGTTCGTGACCGATCCGCCGAAGTGCTTCTTGGTCGCCGGGTTGACCACGTTGTAGGCCTCGATGGTGCCGTAGACCATCGCGACCGCCCAGCCGGCCAGCAGCGCCCACTTGTGGAACCAGCGGGTGAACAGGCCGACCACGATCGCCGGGAACGTCTGCAGGATCCAGATGCCGCCCAGCAGTTGCAGGTTGAGCGAGATCGTCTTGTCCATCCCCAGCACGAAGACCAGCGCCCCGAACTTCACCAGCAGCGAGGCCAGCTTGGAGACCTTGGCCTCCTGGCCCGGGGTCGCGTCCTTCTTCAGGAACTCCTTGTAGATGTTGCGGGTGAACAGGTTCGCGGCCGCGATCGACATGATCGCCGCCGGCACCAGCGCACCGACCGCGATCGCCGCGAACGCGATGCCCGCGAACCAGGAGGGGAACTCCTGGTCGAACAGCCGCGGGATCGCCAGCTGCGGGTTCGGCAGCCCGTCGAGACCCTTGATGTTGACGTTCGCCTTGATCGCCATGAAGCCGAGCAGGGCCAGCAGACCGAGGAGCAGCGAGTACGCCGGCAGGATCGCCGCGTTCCGCCGTACGACGTTCCGGCTCTTCGTGGACAGCACCGCGGTCACCGAGTGCGGGTACATGAACAGCGCCAGCGCCGAACCCAGCGCCAGCGTCCAGTACGCCGAATGCCCGGTCGCGCCCGGGATGAAGGAGCCGGCGGGTTTGCCGGTGGCCGGGTTGGGCTTGGCCAGCTTCTCCTGAGCGGCGCCGAAGATCGCGTCCCAGCCGCCGAGTGCGTGCGGCAGGTAGATGACCGCGACGCCGATCACCAGGTAGATCAGGCCGTCCTTGACGAACGCGATCATCGCCGGCGCGCGCAGCCCCGAGGAGTACGTGTACGCCGCGAGTACGGCGAACGCGATCAGCAGCGGCAGGTCCTTGGCCAGCAGGTTGTCGCCGCCGAGACCCATCGTCTCGAAGACGGCCTGCATGCCGACCAGCTGCAGCGCGATGTACGGCATCGTGGCGAGGATGCCGGTCAGGGCGACCGCCAGCGACAGCCAGCGGCTGCCGTAGCGACCGCGGACGAAGTCGGCCGGCGTCACGTAGCCGTGCCGGTGCGAGACCGACCAGAGCCGCGCCATGAAGACGAAGATCAGTGGGTAGACCACGATCGTGTACGGCACCGCGAAGAAGCCGGTGACGGCGCCGGTGGCGTACATCGCGGCCGGTACCGCGATGAACGTGTACGCCGTGTAGAGGTCGCCGCCGAGCAGGAACCAGGTGATGAAGGTGCCGAAGCCCCGACCGCCCAGACCCCACTCGTCGAGGTTGTCCATCGAGCCGGTGGCCCGCCAGCGGGACGCCATGAAGCCCATCACCGTGACGGCGACGAAGATCACGACGACGACGATCAACTGCACCCAGTCGACTGAGTGGTTCACCCTTCGGCTCCCTTCGCCGGCTTGTCCGGGTCACCGAGACCCTGGGCAGCTCGTCGCTTACGTTCCTCGCCCATCACCAGCTTGTACGCGATACCGACGGTGAAGACCGACAGCACGACCCAGAGCAGCTGGTACCAGTAGAAGAACGGGAAGCCCCACAGCCGGGGCTCGGCCTTGGCGTAGGTCGAGACGATCAGTGGTGCGATGACTGTGGCCGCCAGCAGGACGCCGGCAATCCAGTACGCGGGTTTGACCGCGGACAATCGGGACACTGCGAACCTCCTCGGGACAGTGCAGGCGCAACCGAGCACGCTACCGTTTCGTCCGGACAAGCGACTAGACCTTCAAGGTGCTGCATGGATAACGAAAAGGCATGGCTGGTACGCCGGGTCGTGTTGTCCGTGCTCTTCGTGGTGATCGTTGCCCTCCCGCTCTATCCGGAGCTCTACGGGCTGGACGAGGTCACGCCCTTCACCCAGCTGGTCGCGTTCCGTCCGCAGGGGCTCGTCCTGGTGTTCGGACTGGCGCTGCTGATGCTCCTCCGCAAGGGCTGGCGGATAGCGGCCGGACTGGTCGCCGTACTGGCTCTGATCGGCGCTGGGCTGACCCTGCCCCGGCTGATGAGTGATCCCAAGCCTCCGGCGGCTGACACTCGGGTGCTGACCATCATGGTCGCCAATGTGCTGGGCGGCGGCGCCAACGCCGGTGCGGTCGCGGAGCTCATCCGGAAGCACAAACCGGACCTGGTCTCGTTGCCGGAGGCACAGGTCGATGTGCGCGAGGAGATCCGCGCACAGCTCCAGGACCTCCCGTACGCCGGTTATACCGAACAGCCCGCGAAAGCCGTCGAAAGCGCGACTAGCGTGCTCGTAGCCGGCACTCTGGGCGCAGTGCAGGTCAAGGCCGACCTGCCGACCCGCTTCGGCAATCTGATGGTCACCGGCGGCAACTTGGGCTCCCTGCGGCTGGTGGCCTATCACGGCTTCCCGCCGCTTCCGGACGACGTACCGCCGTGGAAGCAGGACCTGACGCAGCTGCGGCGGTGGTGTGCCCAGGACCCGCCGACGATCGTGGCCGGTGACTTCAATGCGACGTTGGATCACGCGGACTTCCGCTGGGCGCTTGCATCGAACTGTCACAGTGTCGGGCCGTCGGTGGGCGGCGGGCTGAAGGGCACCTGGCCGTCGGACCAGCCGGCGATCGCTCGGACCCAGATCGATCATGTGCTGGCAACTCGGACGATCCGTCCGCTCCGCTTCGATACCTACAAGGTCGAGGGCACTGACCATCTGGCCGTGATCGCGACCGTCGCGGTCCCTAAGGAGTAGCGAACAGGTTGACGAGGTTGCCGTCGGGGTCGCGGAGGAGCGCGGACCTGTTGCCCCACGGCATCGTGGTCGGCTTCTGAACGAACTCCAGCTCGGACAGCCGGGCGAATTCGGCGTCGACGTCGGGGACCTGGAACTCCAGGAATGTCGAGTGGTTGGCCGCCGGTCGGACGACGTCTGCGCCGTACAACTGGTTGGTTAGTTGGTTGCTGGAGATTGCGAGGGTTCCCGCGGTGGTGCGGAGCTCGGCGAAGACCGGTGCCGGGCGCGTCGCGGTCAGGCCGGTGACGAGTTCGTAGAAGGCGACCAGGCGGTCGACGTTCTCGGTGACGATGCGGATCGAAGCAAACGTTGTGGTCATACTCCGACCGTAGAGCCAATACCGGGCAGGTTCCGCCCGGTATTCTTGGTGAATGTCCACAGCACGGGTTCTCGCGCTGCTCGAACTGCTCCAAGCGGGCGGCACTCGGCGCGTAGGAGACCTTGCCGAGCGGCTTGGCGTCGACGAGCGCACCGTCCGGCGATACGCCGAGCACCTGGCCGAGCTCGACATCCCCGTCCGCTCGGTCCGGGGCCGGTACGGCGGTTATCGCCTCGCGCCGGGGTTCCGGATGCCGCCGCTGATGCTCACCGACGACGAGGCCGTCGCCGTGGCTATCGGGCTGCACGCCGGCCCTGATTCCCTTGCCGCCGACAACGCGTTGTCCAAGCTCCGCCGGGTACTCCCCGCGCAACTGGCCGACCGCCTCGGTGCGTTCCTCGAGACCGCCTCGTTCACCACGCCCCAGCGTCCCGCTCCCGCTGACACCGGCGTACTCCTCACCATCGCCCAAGCCGCCCGCGACCAGCTATCCGTCGACATCACGTACACAGATCGCCTGGGGCAGACCACCAGCCGGAGGATCAAGCCGTACGGCGTGGTCGGTCACGGCGACCGCTGGTACGTCGCCACCGCCGACCGCACCTTCCGCCTGGACCGGATAGCTAAGGCATCGTTGCCGAAGGCCACAGCCTCCGGGAGGGGAGGCAAGCCTGCACCTGCCGAACAAGGGGCGGAAGCCGGACGAGGGCCAGAGGCGCGGGATGGCGACCCGGCTGGTGCGGTCCTGCATGCGCTCGCGACCACTCCATGGGCTCACCACGTCTCCGTCCGCGTGCAGGCGACGGTGGAGGTGCTGCAGCGGCGGCTGCCACCTGGTCTGGCCGTGCTCACTCCGCTGAAGAACGAAGTACGGGTCGAGCTCAGAGCCGAGCGGCTCGATTGGGTGCCTGCTCTGCTCGCCGGGCTCGACCTGCCGTTCGTGATCGAAGCACCCGACGAGCTACATGAGCACGTGCGTCAATTGGCCGAGCGGCTACGACGGATTGCTGGCGGGCCGGTAGATGTAGGGCTGTGAGCCCTGCACTGCCTCAGTGAGCATCAGCAGCAAGTCGGCACGAGCTTCGATCGGCCGTCCGAACAGTTCGTCGTCACCGGGGATCGGGAAGCCCTTGACGCCGATCGCCAGCTGGCTCAGCAGCACGTGGAGCACGCCGCGGGCGTTGAAGACCGGGGGAGTCGGCCACTCGGGCAGTGTCTCGTGCATCAGGGGCTGCTGGGCCGCAGTCGTCGCGATCGGCTTCAGCCAGCGCTCCAGCTCGTCGCTGGTGAGCATGTTGCGGTGCAGGATCGTCATGACCGCATGCGCCACGCGGTCGTGCTCCTCGTGCACCCAGCGGTACGGGGTGTCCTTGACGATCCGGTCCGCCAGTACGTCGAGCAGTGCGCGGAGCACTCCGACGTCGCAGTGCCGGGACCGGGCCAGCGCGCCGATCGCGTCGGCGCCGTGGGCAACTGCATGGGCCCAGCCGCAGTCCGGCACGTAGCCGCGCAGGTCGCGCTCGCGGAGCAGCCAGGTGGCCAGCCGGTCGCCCCAGCGCATCACCACCTCGTCGTGGACGAGGAACTCGGCGTTGTCGCGGTGGATGACCTCAGCCAGCGTCAGTGCGGTGAAGGAGCGCCGGAAGACGCTGTCGGTCCCGTCCTCGCCCAGCCCGTAGGACAGACCGGCGCAGAGGCCGTCACCGAAGCCCGGCAGCAGGTCGTCGTACACACCGCGCTCGAGCCAGGTCGCCAAAGTGGGATAGGCCAGTGCGTCCCGGACGTGCGGGTTCGTCGACGCCAGCCCGCGGACGAGCTCTTCGGTGAGGTCGGTCAGCGCACGATCGTGGGGTACCGCGTAGTCCGCGGCCATCACGTCCCGCCAGTACGTCGACTCCACCAAAACGTCCTTCCTTCCGTCTGAGATCAAACACCTGTCCGTACCCAAATGTCGAGCGGTACGACGTCAGTACTATCAGGGCTGTGCCGTCTTTGAGCGACGTGGCCAGAAACCACACGACCCTCGACCAGGCCGACCTGGATCGCCTGCAGCTGCTCGTCTCGGACTGGCAGATGCTGGCGGACCTGTCGTTCGCCGATCTGGTCCTCTGGCTGCCCGACACCGAGGGCCTCGGCTTCTGGGCCGGCGCCCAGATGCGGCCGACCACCGGACCGACGGCGTACCTGGACGACATCGTCGGCAGCTTCATCCCGCGCGGCCGTCGGCACCTGCTCGACCAGGCGTACGACGGCGGCCGGATCTGCCGCGAAGGCGACCCGGAGTGGCGCGACGACGTACCGGTGCGGGTCGAGACCATCCCCGTCCGGCGTGGCTCCCGGGTGATCGCGGTGATCGCCCGGAACACGAACCTGCTCGGCGTCCGGACCCCGTCCCGGCTCGAGATCGCCTACCTGCAAAGCGCCACCGACCTGGCCCGGATGATCACCGACGGCATCTTCCCGTACGGCGGGGAGCGGCTGCTGTCCACGTCGCCCCGCGTCGGGGACGGGTGTATCCGGGTCGATCGGCACGCCATGGTGACGTTCGCGAGCCCGAACGCGTTGTCGGCGTACCGGCGGATGGGTCTGGTCACCGACCTGGTCGGCAGCCGGCTGAAGGAGGTCACGGCCGAGCTGCTGCACGCCGGGACGAAGGTCGACGACGTCCTGGCGACCGTGCTGACCGGACGCGCGGCGCAGGAGATCGAGATCGAGAACGCCGACGCGACGCTGTTCCTGCGCGCGATCCCGTTGCGGGCCGACGGTCAGCATGTTGGTGCTCTCATCCTGCTCCGGGACGTGACGGAGCTGCGCAGCCGGGAACGGGAACTGGTCACCAAAGAGGCGACCATCCGGGAGATTCATCATCGCGTCAAGAACAACTTGCAGACCGTCGCCGCGTTACTGCGGATGCAGGGCCGGCGGATCACCGTGCCGGAAGCGCAGGAGGCACTGGCCGAAGCGGTCCGGCGGGTGGGCTCGATCGCGATCGTCCACGAGACGCTGTCGGAGTCGTTCGACGAGCACGTGGACTTCGACGATGTGGCCGACCGGGTCGCGGCGATGGTGGCCGATGTGTCGACCGTCGCGACCGCCGTACAGATCCGGCGGACCGGGAGTTTCGGCATCCTGGACTCGGACGAGGCGACTCCGCTGGCGATGGTGCTGACGGAGCTGATGCAGAACTCGGTGGAGCACGCCTTCGGGGTCCGCGACGACGAAGCGGCGTCCGGAACCATTGAGCTGCTGGCCGAACGCTCGGTCGGCCGGCTCCGGGTCGACGTGATCGACGACGGTCAGGGCCTGCCGGCGAACTTCGACTCCGAGCTGTCCGGGAACCTGGGGCTCTCGATCGTCCGCACCCTGGTGATCGGGGAGCTGGACGGGACGCTGGAGTTCGGGTCGCGTCATGACGGTAAGGCCGGAACCCAGGTCACCCTGGACATTCCGGTCCCCGATTAGAAGAACCGCCTGAAAAGCAAAGGCCCCGCGGATCCCGCGGGGCCTCGACGAAGTTCTCTCAGGCGGTGCGGATGCGCTGGCGGGCGTTACGGCGCTTCAGCGCACGTCGCTCGTCCTCGCTCAGGCCGCCCCAGACACCGTGGTCCTGGCCGGCTTCCAGTGCCCACGCAAGGCACTGCTCACGCACGTCACACCGGCGGCACACCTGCTTGGCCTCTTCGATCTGCATGATCGCGGGCCCGGTGTTGCCGATGGGGAAGAACAGTTCCGGGTCCTCATCGAGGCAAATGGCCCGGTGGCGCCAATCCATGGCGAATCCCATCTCTCTCAGTAGTGGAAATACGCTGTCGGTTAGGTCTGTGCCCGATCAGCGGGTGCTGTACTCGTCGTACTTCTCGCGACGGAGGGGTCCGTCCTGCGAGGTCTCACTGTTCGCGGCAAGTTGTGAACGCTTTCACGAACGTCTCCATGTTCCCAATCTCAGGCGTGTGAAACAAGGGTTCTGGAGTTGTCGATCAGATCACAACACTTCCTTAACACTCCGAACCGGTGCGTGACGGTGCCCGGCGTCCGTTTACCGGACTGAGGCGCCCTGTCGCAATCACCCGTTCACTGCAAGTAACCGATCGGCGAACGCTTTGGTTACGCACAACCTCGAATCCCTGTAGGGCCGGGGTTCTGCGCCCAAGACACCGGCACAACGCGCACTAAGCTGACGGAGTGCCGACCGACTCCCCAGCTGCCGTAGTACCGAGACCACTGAAGCTAGCCGCGGCGGTGGTCGCAGCGGAAGGGCTTGCGCTCCTCGTTCTCGGAATTGCCGAAGCATTTACGATTCAGGGCTCACGCCTCGTGCTCGGGCTGACCACGACCGTGTTCTTCCTGCTGTACGGCGTGGGTCTGGGCGCCGTCGCGCGCGGATTGTCCCGCGCGTCGACGTGGAGCCGGGGGCCGGCCGTGTTCAGCCAGTTGATCCAGTTGCTGATCGCCTACAGCTTCTGGGGCGGCGGAACCAAGGCCGTCGCGATCGCGCTCGTGGTGGCAGCGATCGCCGTACTGGTTGGGGTTTTCCGTAAAGAATCCACCGAAGCACTGGCGGACAACCCCGAAAAAGACCACCCGGTTCTTTAGGCGTTATTCCTTGAGTAAACCGGCGCGGAGTTCGGTCAGCGTGCGGGCGAGCAGCCGGGAGACGTGCATCTGCGAGATGCCGATCTCCTCGGCGATCTGGGACTGCGTCATGCCGCGGAAGAACCGCAGCGTGAGGATTCGCTTCTCCCGCGTGTCCAGCTGGGCCAGGAGCGGTTTGAGCGACTCGCGGTACTCCACGCTCTCCAGCGCCTCGTCTTCGCCTCCCAGCCCGTCCAGGACGGTGGTCGCGTCCGACTCGTTCTGATCGGGAGCGTCCAGAGACAAGGTGTTGTAGGCGTTCGCGGACTCGAGCCCCTCGATCACCAGGTCGGTCGGCAGGCTCAGACGCACGGACAGCTCGGCCACCGTGGGCGCCCGGCCCAGCTCCTGGGTCAGCTCGGCGGTGGCCGCGGTCAGCGACAACCGCAACTCCTGCAGCCGCCGCGGCACCCGGATCGCCCAGCCCTTGTCCCGGAAGTACCGCTTGATCTCGCCGAGAATCGTCGGGGTCGCGTACGTCGAGAACTCCACCCCGCGGTCCGAGTCGAACCGGTCGATCGCCTTGATCAGCCCGATCGTGGCGACCTGGACCAGATCGTCGTACGGCTCACCGCGGTTCCGGAAGCGGCGGGCCAGGTGCTCGACCAGCGGCATGTGCAGCGACACCAGGCCGTCCCGAGCCGCGTTGTGCTCCGGACTCCCGGGCTCGGCCGCCGCCATCGCGGCGAAGAAGGTGGCTGTCCGCGTGCGTAGATCAGGATGTTCCTGGGAGCCACCGCCCAGGGTTCTCTCGTCCGTCACGCGTTCTCCGTGGCGGTGGCGGTCGCCGTCACGGTGATGGTGAGCCGGCCGTCGACGGTCTCGACGGCGGCGGTCTCGACCAGAGCGGTCAGCACGGTCCAGCCGAACGACGTCGTGTCCGGCGTCCAGCCATCCGGTACGACGGCGCTCGTGCGGACCGTCAGTTGCGGCGGATCCAGCTGGAAGACGCACTCCAGCAGGCCGTCGGTGGCCTGCGGCAGCAGCAGCGAACACGCCTCGTCGACGGCGATCCGCAGATCGTCGATGGCGTCGACGGTGAAGTCGTTGCGGGCCGCGAGGTTGCCCACCACCGACCGCGGTACGGCGATGTACGCACCGTCGGCCGGGATACTCAGGCGGACCTCGGCGGAATGCCCCGTGCTGCTCACTTCGTCTCCCTTTGTTGGCCTGACGCCGTACTTCTACCACTCTCACCGCATTTGAAGCACGGCGCCAACCCTCAGGCCCCCTCAGGAGTCTTCGGACCTCAACCGAGACAAGAAGCTCTTGGTGCGCTGGTGTTGCGGGTTGCCGATCACGTCGGCCGGGGAGCCGGCCTCGACGACGACGCCGGCGTCCATGAAGACGACGGTGTCGGCGACCTCGCGGGCGAACGACATCTCGTGGGTGACCACGATCATCGTCATCCCGTCGGCCGCGAGCTCGCGCATCACGGCCAGCACCTCGCCGACCAGTTCCGGGTCGAGGGCGGAGGTCGGCTCGTCGAAGAGCATCAGCTTCGGCTGCATGGCCAGGGCCCGGGCGATCGCGACTCGTTGCTGCTGGCCACCGGACAACTGCGCCGGGTACGCCGCGCAGCGGTCACCCAGTCCGACCCGGTCGAGCAGCGCCCGGGCACGCTCGCGGGCGGCCTTCTTCGACTCGCCCTTGACCTGGATCGGTGCCTCGGCGACGTTGTCGATCGCGGTCATGTGCGGGAACAGGTTGAACCGCTGGAAGACCATGCCGATCTCACGGCGCTGAGCTGCGATCTCCTTGTCCTTCAGGCGATACAGCTTGCCGCCGCGGTCGGCGTACCCCATCAGATCGCCGTCGACCCAGATCCGGCCGCCGTCGATCGTCTCGAGCTGGTTGATACAGCGCAGGAACGTCGTCTTCCCGGAACCGGACGGCCCGAGCAGGCAGACCACCTGGCCGGCGTCGACATCGAGGTCGATGCCCTTCAGTACTTCGTTGTGGTGGAACGACTTGGTCACGTTGACCGCATGGACGAGTGGCATCACGCACCCCCTGCCCCGGCCGGACGAGCGGCGCGCGGCGCCGTCGTACCGAAGCCCTTGCCGAAGTGCCGTTCGAGGAAGTACTGCCCGACCATCAGCACGCTGGTCGCGGCCAGGTAGTACAGCGTCGCGGCGACCGCGATCGGGAACGTCTTGTAGTACGTGCTGCCGATCGACTGCAGCTGGTAGAACAGCTCGCCGATCACCGGCACCGCCAGCAGCAGCGAGGTGTCTTTCAGCATCGCGATCGTCTCGTTGCCGGTCGGCGGCACGATCACCCGCATCGCCTGCGGCAGCACGACCCGGCGCATCGCCTTGCCCTTGTTCATCCCGAGCGCCTCGGCGGCCTCGGCCTGGCCCTTGTCGACCGACATGATCCCGGCCCGGGCGATCTCGGCCATGTACGCCGCCTCGGACAGTCCGAGACCGATGACACCGGCAACGAGTCCGGTGAACACCTGGTTGGCGTCCAGGGTCAGGAACCGCCAGTCACCCGACATCCCCAGCCAGTCGATGATCTTCCAGTCGAACGGGATGCCGAGGGAGACACCGGTCGGGAAGAGCACGCCGAGCGTGCCCATCGTGAACAGCAGCAGGTACCGCGGGATGCTGCGGAAGAACCACGTGAACGCCCAGGACACCCCGGACAGGATCGGGTTGTCCGACAGCCGCATCACCGCCAGCACGACCCCGCCGCCGACACCGACCACCATCGCCAGCACCGTGACCAGCAGCGTGCCCTTGAGGAAGCCGCTGATCACCGGCTTCTGGTTCATCGCCTGGAAGACGAAGCTCCAGTCGAACGCCTTGTTGGTGACCAGGAGGTGCACCAGCATCGCGACCAGGACCGCGATCACCGCGATCGCGACCCACCGGCCGGGATGCCGCACCGGTACGGCGTGGATCGCGCCCGGCCGATCGCTCGTCGTACCGGCTGGTGTGGTCTCCGCACTCATCAGGGGTTGACCGCGAAGTCGGTGATCGCTCCCGACTCGTTGCCCCACTTGGCCAGCGCCGCCTTGTAGGAGCCGTCGGCGGCGGCCGACTTCAGCGCCTCGACGACGGCGTTCGCGAACTCGGTCTGGGCCTTCGGGATCACGTACCCGTACGGCGCGGCGTCGTAGATCTCACCGAGCTGCTCGAGAGCGCCGTTGGTCTGCTTGACGGCGTACAGCGAGATGGGGGAGTCGGCCAGCATCGCGTCGGCCTTACCGGCCACCAGGTCCGCGGTCGCCTGGTCCTGCTTCTCGCGAACGACCAGCTTGATCTCCGGCTTGCCCTCGGACTTGCACTTGGCCTGCCGCTTCGGCAGGTCGTCCTCGAGCTGCGTGGTGCCCTTCTGGACTGCGACCGTCTTGCCGCAGGCGTCGTCGGCGTTGACGCCCTTCGGGTTGCCCTTGGCGGTCACCCACAGGGTGCCGGCGCTGAAGTAGCTGACCATGTTGACCTGCTGCTTGCGCTTGTCGTTGATCGTGAACGACGAGATGCCCATGTCGTACTTGCCGCCCTGGACACCGGTGATGATGGTGTCGAAGCCGGCCGGCTGCCAGTCGACGGTGACGCCGAACTTGGCCGCGACGGCGTTGAACAGGTCGACGTCCATGCCGACCACGGTCTTGCCGCCCTGGAGCGACTCGTTCGGCGGGTAGCTCGCGTCGACGCCGACGACGATCTTTCCTGCCGACTTGATCTTCGGCGGCAGAGCGCCGCTCAGGTCCGGCCCGCCACTGGACGGCACGCTCGAGGGTGCACTACTGGGTGCACTCGGGCTCGAGCCGGATCCGAGCGAGTCCGAACCGCAACCCGCCGCCGCCAGAACCAGGACACCCGACAGGACGAGCGTCCTCCGCAGGACAGACATCTAGTCCTCCAAGACCGAGCGCCGGCCGTTCCGGCGCATTCGTCCGCATCTTGACACAGAGCGACACCCGGTACGCAGCGGCAACTCCCGAATGGAGACTCATTCGTAGCCGATGAGAACCGCACGCGTGCGGCCCGTCCGGGGACGGGCACGCAGCGTGACGAAGACAGGCTCAGACGTCCTGGACGTGGGTCGGGTCGAGGACCCGGCGCAGGAACAGCTTGGTGCGCTCCTCCTGCGGATTGCCGATCACCTCGGCCGGCGGGCCCTGCTCGACGATGACGCCGCCGTCCATGAAGACGACCCGATCCGCGACCTCCCGGGCGAACGCCATCTCGTGCGTGACGACGAGCATCGTCATGCCCTCGAGCGCCAGTTTGCGCATCACCGTCAGGACGTCGCCGACCAGCTCGGGGTCGAGTGCGGACGTCGGCTCGTCGAACAGCATCAGCGCCGGGTCCATCGACAGCGCTCGCGCGATCGCGACCCGTTGCTGCTGACCGCCGGAGAGCTGGGCCGGGAAGGCATGGACCTTGTCGTTGAGGCCGACCCGGTCGAGGTTGGCCCGGGCGATCCGGTCCGCTTCGGCGGCCGGCCGCTTCAGGACGGTGGTCTGGGCGACCGTGCAGTTGGTCAGCACGCTCAGGTGCGGGAACAGGTTGAACTGCTGGAACACCATCCCGATACTCGCCCGGGCGGCGTCCAGGTGACAGTCGGGGTCGGTGATGTCCTCACCGCGGACGATCACCTGACCCTCCTGCGGCACCTCGAGCAGGTTCACACAGCGCAGCAGGGTGGACTTGCCCGAGCCGGACGGCCCGATCACGCAGACGACCTCGCCCTGCTCGACGGTGAAGTCGATGCCGCGCAGGACGTGGTTGCTGCCGAACGACTTGTGCAGGTTCTTGATCTCTACAAGTGCCATCTCAGCGGCTCTTCTCTGCGCGCGCCTCGAGCCGGCGGACCAGGATGCCGAGCGGGAGGGTGATGATCAGGTAGCAGAAGCCACAGACCACGATCGGGGTCAGGTTCGAGTAGGTGTTGGCCAGGTCCCGGCCGAAGCCGGTCAGCTCGTAGCCGTCGGCGGCGACGCCGATCATGAAGACCAGCGACGAGTCCTTGACCAGCAGGATCAGGTCGTTGGTCAACGGCGGCAGCACGATCCGGAAGGCCTGCGGCAGGACGATCTTGCGCAGCGCCAGCCCGGGCGGCATGCCGAGCGAGCGGGCCGCCTCGATCTGGCCCTTCGGCACCGCCTGGATCCCGGCCCGGATCACCTCGGCCATGTACGCCGCCGCGACGATCCCGAGCGCGAGCCAGACCACGCCGTACGGGTCCCAGGGGATCGTCATGCCCTCGAACGCCAGCGGCAGCAGACTGAACGCGATGAAGACGACAATCGCCGGCAGCCCACGGAAGAACTCGATGTAGGCGGTCGCGATCCACCGGTACGGACCGACGCTGCTGAGTCGCATCAGCGCCAGCACCGTGCCACCGGCGAGGCCGATCACGAACGCACCAGCCGTGTATTCGAGCGTCTTGACCAGCGCCTGCAGTACGCCGTCGGAGAACGTCGACTTGATGAACTCCGGCTTGAAGAACACGGAGCCGATCTGGCCCCAGTCGGCGCTGAACAGCGCGACCACGACCACGACGACGAGTACGGCGTACTGGATCAGGCGGGAGCGCTGAGCCCGCTTGCGCGGGCTCAGCCCCTTACGGACGACGGTGTCGGAAGAAGTAGTACTCACTTCTTCGGCTCAACCCCGAACCAGGTCTTGTAGATCTCGTTGTACTTGCCGTCGGACTTCGCCTTGGCCAGCAACTCGTTGAACTTCTTCACGATCGCCGGGCCGCTGCCGTCCTTCAGCGCGGCGAAACCGTACTGCTCGCCGGTGTCGAACTCGGTCACCACGGCCATGTCCGGGTTCTCCTTGACGAAGTCGTAGAGGACGCCGTTGTCGTTGATCGCGGCGGCGACCCGGCCGGACTTCACGTTGTTCTCCTGCAGCGCCAGGTCGTTGAACGGGATCACCGTGTAGCCGTTGGCGGCCGCGTTCTTGTCGGCGTAGTCCTTACCGGTGGTGTCCGCCTGGGCGCCGAGCTTCTTGCCCTTGAGGTCGGCCAGGCCCTTGATGCCGGAGTCCTTCTTAGCCATCAGCACCTGGGTGGCGTCCATGTACGGATCGGTGATGCTGATCGCGGCCTTGCGGGCGTCGGTGATCGTCATCGCGCCCATGCCGACATCGCACTTCTTCGCCTTGAAGGCGGCGCCCGAGGTGACCTGGGCCCATTCGATGTTGACCACGTCGGTCTTCAGGCCGAGGTCCTCGGCGAGCAGGTTCAGCAGATCGACATCGAAGCCGACGACCTTGGTGCCGTCCTTGTACTGGAACGGCTTGTACGGCAGGTGCGTGCAGATCGTCAGCGTGCCGGACTTCACCAGCGTGATGCCGGCCGCCTTGGCCTTGTCCTCGGATCCACCGCTGCCGGAGTCACTGCCGCAGGCGGCCAGTGAGAACGCGAGGACGGCGGCCGATGCAGCTGCCACGGTCCGGCGATGCGTACGGAGAGTGCGGACGATGTTCATCGCGATTACTCCTCGACAGGGGTCTGGATTCCCGCATCCTGGCACAGCGGGCAGTTCGTGGCCCGGACCTCGCGGCGATCGTTATCTGTGTGGGGCCGCTCACAGCAGACCAGTGAGCGCTGTGGTTTACTCGATCCGCACGGGTGACCCCCTGGAAACAGCGCCGTTTCGACGCATCAACGTCGGGCGCACTCAGTTCTGTACGCACACTCTTCTGAGGGGCTTTGTCATGGTCGCCCAACCTGTTTCTGCTGCCGTCTCCGATCGTTATGAAGGCGATCCGGTCTTCGACCTGCATCGCGGCGGCAAGATCGAGGTGACGTCCTCGATCCACGTCACCGACGCCGCCGAGCTGTCCAAGGCCTACACGCCCGGCGTCGCCCGCGTCTGTACGGCGATCGCCGAGGACCCGTCCCTGGCCCGGCGCTACACGTGGCGGTCCAACGTCGTCGCGGTCGTCACCGACGGCACCGCCGTACTGGGACTCGGGGACATCGGCCCGACCGCGTCGCTGCCGGTGATGGAGGGCAAGGCGCTGCTGTTCAAGGAGTTCGGCGGCGTCGACTCGGTGCCGATCGCGCTCGACTGCACCGACGTGGACGAGTTCGTCGAGACGGTCGCGCGGATGGCGCCGTCGTTCGGCGGGATCAACCTCGAGGACATCTCCGCACCGCGCTGCTTCGAGATCGAGCGCCGGCTGAAGGAGCGCCTCGACATCCCGGTCTTCCACGACGACCAGCACGGTACGGCGGTCGTCGTACTGGCGGCGTTGCGGAACGCGCTCCGGGTGACGTCGAAGTCGATCGGGGAGATCCGCGTGGTGATCTCGGGCGCCGGGGCTGCCGGGGTGGCATGTGCTCGGATCCTGCTGCAGGCCGGTGTCGGCGATCTTGCCGTGGTGGACAGCAAGGGCGTCCTGCACGAGGACCGCGCCGACCTGAACCCGGTCAAGTTGTCGCTGGCGCGTGACACCAACACCGGCGGGCTGTCCGGCCGGTTGGTGGACGCTCTCGACGGCGCTGATGTCTTCATCGGTGTTTCCGGCGGGACTGTTCCCGAGGAGGCGATCGCCCGGATGGCTCCCGGCGCGATGATCTTCGCCCTCGCCAACCCGAACCCCGAGGTGCACCCGGACATCGCCCACCGGCACGCCGCGGTGGTCGCGACCGGCCGCTCGGACTTCCCGAACCAGATCAACAACGTCCTCGCGTTCCCCGGCATCTTCCGCGGCGCCTTCGACTCCAACGCCTCCCGGATCACCGAAGGCATGAAGCTGGCCGCCGCCGACGCGCTGGCCGCCTTGATCAGTCCCGCCGACCTGCGCCCCGACTACATCATCGCCTCGCCCTTCGACGAGCGCGTCGCCCCTGCCGTTGCCGGTGCAGTCGCCGAAGCAGCCCGCCGCGACGGCGTAGCCCGCCCATAACCCCCTAACCACCCCACCACCGAAGCCACCGTTGCCCCGCCACCGAAGCCACCGTGGCGAGTGTGGGATGTGTGCTGCCGAGTGTGGGGAATATGTTGCTGGTAAGGGTTCTCCGGCGGCATTCTCCTCACATTCGCGGCTCGGTGCTCAAGGTGCGGCCACTGAAGCCACTGTGCCCCGCCACTGAAGCCACCGTGGCTCGCGACCGAAGCCACCGTGCGAGTGTGGGAGTAGGTCGTCGACAAGCGCTTTCCGGCGACTCACCTCTCACAGTGGGGGATGGACGGAGGCGGTGGCGACCTGGTTTGCGCCGCGGCGCGACCCGGTGGTCCAGCGGGTACGACGACCTCGGCTGGATCCAGGTATCGACCGACGGATCCAACGGGAACACCCCGTACGGCGATGCCGCGGCCAGCGGTGGACTCGACGACCTGACTGGCCTCGCGGGCTCCGGCCGCGATGTGCGCACGCTCGGCACCGCTACATGTTGTGGTCGGTCGAGGTGTATTCGTGAGACGCGTGTCCTACTGACCAACACATTGCGCGTCCTAACCTGGTTTCATGCTTGCCGCGTATGCCGCCAGGTTCGATCCGGACAACCCTGTGGACGCTCTCGAGGTGGGGGAGCGGCCGGAGCCGGAGGCGCGGGAGGGGTGGGTGACGGTCGACGTGAAGGCGTCGGCACTCAACCACCACGACCTGTGGTCGCTGAAGGGCGTGGGACTGGCCGAGGCGAACCTGCCGATGATCCTCGGCTGCGACGCGGCCGGAGTCGACCCGGACGGCAACGAGGTGGTCGTGCATGCGGTTGTGTCCGATCCGGAGTGGCGCGGTGACGAGACGCTGGACCCGAAGCGGTCGCTGCTGAGTGAGCGGTACGACGGGACGCTGGCCGCGAAGGTGTCCGTGCCGGCGCGGAACGTCGTCCCGAAGCCGGCTGGGATGAGCTTCGAGCAGGCTGCGTGCCTGCCGACCGCGTGGCTGACGGCGTACCGGATGTTGTTCACGCAGTCGGACCTCAAGCCTGGAGACACCGTGCTCGTGCAGGGTGCGGGCGGTGGCGTGGCGACGTCACTGATCACGCTGGCGCGGGCGGCCGGGATCCGGGTCTGGGCGACCAGCCGGGACGAGGCCAAGCGGGCCAAGGCGCTGGAGATCGGTGCGCACGAGGTCTTCGGGTCCGGGGCGCGGTTGCCGGAGCGGGTCGACGCCGTGATGGAGACGGTCGGGCAGGCCACCTGGTCGCACTCGCTGAAGTCGCTGAAGCAGGGCGGGACCGTGGTGATCTCGGGGGCGACGAGTGGGCAGGCGCCGAAGTCGGCCGAGCTGAACCGGATCTTCTTCCTGCAGCTTCGGGTGCAGGGTTCGACGATGGGCACCCGGACCGAGCTGGCCGAGCTGCTGCAGTTCATGGCGAACGCCGGAATCGAGCCGCACATCGACACCGTGCTGCCGCTGGCGGACGCGCGCGAGGGCTTCGCGAAGATGAATGCGGGTGACGTGTTCGGGAAGATCGTCTTCACTGTCTGACATGACTCCCGAGATCCGCCTCGCAACGGTCGAGGATGCCGAAGCCGCCGCCTGGTGTCACCTGCAGTGCTGGCAGGAGGCGTACGCCGGCCTCGCGCCGGCCGACCTGCTCGCTCAACGCACCGCCAATGTGGAGCAGCGCATCGAGCGCTGGACGCAGGCGATCGAGGCGGGGTCGACGCGCTGGCTCGCGATCGATCCGGCAGCCGAGTCGGTGCGGGAGCGGGTGGCCGGGTTCGCGAACAGCAGCTCGGGCCGGGACGAGGACTCGCCGGTGCCGCTGGAGCTGCAGGCGATCTACACCCGTGCGTCCTGGTGGGGGACCGGGCTCGGCCGCCGGTTGCTGGAGGTTGCCGTCGGCAAGGATCCGGCGTACCTGTGGGTGTTCGAGGACAACGAGCGGGCGCTGGGCTTCTACCGCCGGCACGGCTTCGCGCCGGACGGGACCCGCAAGCACGACGACTTCTTCGACCTGTGGGAGATCCGCCTGCTCCGGACATGACGTTTCATGCCGGAAACATTCGCGTCGCACCGGGGCAACGCACGTGACGCACGCTGTTCCTACCGCCAGGAAACCCCTAGTGGATTCGATCCGCCCGATCGATGAGGAGCAGGAGTGCCCATGAGGCCGCTTTTGACGGTGATCGTCGACCCCGCCGACAACTGGATGACCCGTGCCGCGTGCGTCGGCCAGGCCCCGTCGTACGACGAGAGCGCCAGCCAGTGGGAGCAGCGCAAGGCGCAGGCGATCTGCCTGACCGCGTGCCCGGTAGTCGACGAGTGCCGCGAATGGGCCCGCCGGACCAAGTTCACCGGTACCGCCGCCGGCGAGAAGTTCCTCTCCGGTCGCCGCCGCGGCCGCCCCGGCCCGCAGGAACGCCGTACCCGCATCGTCACCGTCGAAGAGCAGCAGGCCAGCTAACCTCCCGCCGCCCCCATCTCATGGGTGGACCCACGAGCTTGTGGGTTCCCCACCCGCATGCGGGTACAGAACCCACCATCTGATGGGTGAACCCAGCAGATGAGGTCGGGCGTGGCGGGGTGGTCAGGCGTTGACTAGTTCGCGCTCGGCTTCCGCGGGGGCCGCCGGCTTGTGGAAGCGTGCTCGCAGGGTGGCGGCGACGTGGTGGCGGTTGCGGATGACGGCGATGATCGCCAGCACCAGGTAGAGCGCGCTCAGGATGTAGCGACCGGTCTGACCCGGTACGGCGAACTGGATCGCGAACAGCCCGAGCAGCGTCCACGCGGCCCAGCGGGGGAAGCGCAGGCTGAGCAGGACCGCGATGCCGAGCAGGGTCTGGGTGGCGGTGAGCAGGAACTCCTCGATCTGCCGGCCGTCGAGGTGCAGCGCGGCCGGGCCGCCACCGAGGCCGTAGGCGATCGGCAGGCTGCCGATCAGCAGGGTCCACTGGTTCACCTTGGCCGAGATCAGCAGGCCGAGGGCCGCCGCGCCCTTGCCGCGCCAGGCGAACAGGATCGCGATGATGAACTCCGGCGCCTCGGAGGCCAGCGGCGCCAGCCACTGGACGAGCAGGAACTGGTCGATTCCGAGCGCCCGGCCGCCCTCGACGAGCGAGTCGGCGAAGGGCTCGGCGGAGGCCAGGATGATGCCGGCCGCGACCAGAAACATGCTGACCACCGTGATCCGCCGCTGGACGGTCGGCAGCCCGCCGATCTTCGCCGCCGGACCGATCAGCTCCGGCTCCTCGTCGTGTCCGGAGACGGCGGCGCGATACAGGTAGAAGGCGAAGAACCCGAGCAGTGCGGCGCCCAGCAGGAGGTGAATCTGGCCGGTCAGCGGGATCACGAACGCGACCACACCGGCGATCGCCAGGAAGCCCAGCTCACGGCGGTAGCCCGACTCGAGGACGAGCTCTTTGACCGTCCGCCCGCTTCGCCGGGAGGCGACGTACAGGCTGATCAGTACGACGCTGGACCAGCCGAGGCCGAGCAGCAGCCGGTTGGAACCGGTCATGTTGGCGGCGGCGTACTGGACGTAGTCGGGGTTGCTGCCTGCCGTGTGCGCGAAGTAGAGGTCAACCGCGTACTCCGGCAGGACGGCGATGACCGCGAGCAACGCGATCGCCAGGCCGCCGGAAATGTCCACCTCCGCGGCCTCGGCCGCCCAGGCCAGCACGAACGACGCGGCCACCACGGCGATCCCGAACACCAGGATCGACGCGAGGGCCGGCGGGTGGGTGCCGGTGAGGCGCAGCGCCACGGCGGGAACCGCCAGCGGCAGCAGCATCAGCACTGGGCGAAGCGCTCTGAACATACCTCCAGGCTGCCACCGTTTTGATACTTTCGCAATTGCGAAAGTGTGAGACCGTCCTCACTCCGGCCCGGCGGGCTGCCTCACGGCCCGTTCAGCGGTCACAATGACTGCGCGATGACGACGTATCCCGAACCGACGAAGGCCCAGCTGGAATCCGCCGCCGGCACCTTCGCGATGCTCTCCGCCCCGGTGCGGCTGCATCTGGTCTCCCTGGCGGCCCAAGGCGAGTACGACGTCGGCACGCTCGCCGACCGCGTCGGCGTCAGCATCGCCACCGCCAGCCAGCACCTCGGCAAACTCCGCCTGGCCGGCATCATCACCGCCCGCCGCGAGGGCCGCCGGCACATCTACACCGTCGACGACCCGCACGTCCTCAACCTCGTCGACCAGATCTTCGAACACATCGCCCCGGACGGCTCGCTCGCGCCCGACCCACCCCGCCGTACGAGGCCGCCGCACACGGACTGAAGCTGGTCTGAAGGCTGGGTGAAGGTTCCGCCGGAGCATCGGTGGCATGAACAGAGGACGCATCGCAGGAATCGTCGTGGCCGTCGGGCTGATCGGAGCCGGCAGCATCGCGTACGCCGCCATCCCGGATCCGGCCGGCGTGATCCACGGCTGCTACAACAAGGGCGGTCTGCTCCAGGACAAGGGCAACCTCCGCGTGGTCGAGGCCGGTGAGAAGTGTCGCGCCACCGAGCTCGCGATGACCTGGAACCACACCGGACCGCAAGGCCCGGCCGGGCCGGTCGGAGCCACCGGGGAACCCGGCGCCACGGGGGCGCCGGGTCAGCAGGGAGCCACCGGGCCGGCGGGGCCTAGTGATTCCTACGAGGTGAAGGTCACCCAGGTTCTGCTGACGACCACGACGCAGGTTGCCGAACTCGACCTGCCGGCGGGTACCTACCTGCTGATGGGCAAGGCGGATCTGATCAACCGCGACGACACGGTCCAGCCGGCGTCGTGCTCCATCGAATACGACTACAGCTACACGTACCTGCCGAGCGGCAAGGCACTCGGCTCGGAGTCGCTGACCGTCACCAGTCAGACGCGGCTGGAAGTACCACAGAAGGTCAGGATGCTGTGTGACGGCTACAACGTCGCAGCGGAACAGGTGAAGTTCACCGCGCTGAAGGTCGGACAGATCCACTTCCAATAACGTGCCGCGGATCACCGGACAGACCGATGCCCTCCGCCGCGGCGGAGGGCATCTGGGGTCAGTCGTCTTCGTCGTCCAGGCGGGCGAGCCAGGTGGCGAAGCGCTCGATCGGGGTCTCGAAGTCGGGGTTCAGGTCGACGAACTCGCGGAGCCGCTCGGCGACCCAGGCCAGCGAGACGTCTTCCTCGCCTCGCCGGCCCTCGAGTTCCTCGATCCCTCGGTCGGTGAAGTACACGTCAGCTGAAGGCCTGCTTCAGCAGGGTCTGCTGCTCCGCCGTGTGGGCGCCCATCGAGCCGACCGAGGTGGCCGACATGGCCGGGCGGGAGACCCGGTAGAAGGGCTTGCCGCCGAGGTGCTCGGTCAGGTTGAGCGCCATGAACGGCCACGGGCCCTGGTTCGCGGGCTCGTCCTGGACCCAGCGGATCTCGGTCGCGTTCGGGTACTTGGCCAGCTCGGCGACGATCTCCTCCGCGGGCAGCGGGTAGAGCTGCTCGACCCGGACGACCGCCGTACCGAGCTTGTCCGGCTCGGCCTTCTTGCGCTCGGCCAGCAGGTCGTAGCAGATCCGGCCAGAGGCCAGGATGACGCGCTCGACTCCTGCCGCGCTGGCCTCCGCCTCGGCGTCGCCCAGGACCGGACGGAAGGTGCCGTGGGTGAGCTCCTCCGGCTGCGACACCGCCTCCTTGCGCCGCAGCAGCTGCTTCGGCGTGAAGACGATCATCGGGTTGTGCTCCTCGCCGAGCGTGTGCCGGCGCAGGAGGTGGAAGTACGACGCCGGCGTCGACGGCTGGGCCACGGTCATCGCGTCCTCGGCGCAGAGCGCCAGGAACCGCTCGATCCGCGCGGACGAGTGGTCCGGGCCCTGACCCTCGTAGCCGTGTGGCAGCAGCAGCACGACACCCGACTTCTGGCCCCACTTCGCCTCACCGGCCGAGATGTACTCGTCGATGATCGACTGGGCGCCGTTCACGAAGTCACCGAACTGCGCCTCCCACAGGGTCAGCGCGTCCGGCCGTGCCACCGAGTAGCCGTACTCGAAGCCGAGGGCGGCGTACTCGCTGAGCAGTGAGTCGTAGACGTAGAAGTTCGCCTGGTTCTCGTCCAGGTTCTGCAGCGGGACGTAGTCCTGCCCGTTGACCCGGTCGATGATCGCGGCGAACCGCTGGACGAACGTGCCCCGGCGGCTGTCCTGGCCCGCGAGCCGGACAGGCCGGCCGGCCAGCAGCAGCGAACCGAGCGCGGTGATCTCCGCGGAGGCCCAGTCGATCGGGCCCTGGGTGATCGCGGTGGCCCGGCGCTGCAGCTGCGGCAGCACCTTCGGGTGCACGGTGAAGCCCTCCGGCAGCGTGGTGTACGCGTCGGCGATCTTCTTCAGCACCTCGGGCGTGGTCGCGGTCGCGTCCGGGCCTTCCGGCTTGTCCGGGTAGACCGGGACGGTGACGTACGGCGCGGGGGTGTCCGGCTGGCTCTTCGCCTCGCGGACCTCGGTGAAGACCCGCTCGAGGCGCTGCTGGAAGTCCCGCATCGCCTGCTCGGCCTCTTCGACCGTGATGTCGCCACGGCCGATCAGGGCCTCGGTGTAGAGCTTGCGCACCGAGCGCTTCTGCTCGATCAGGTCGTACATCAGCGGCTGGGTGAACGACGGGTCGTCGCCCTCGTTGTGACCGCGGCGGCGGTAGCAGACCAGGTCGATCACGACGTCCTTGTTGAACGCCTGGCGGTACTCGAAGGCCAGGTCGGCGACCCGGACACAGGCCTCGGGGTCATCGCCGTTCACGTGGAAGATCGGCGCCTGGACCATCCGGGCGACGTCGGTGCAGTACATCGACGAGCGCGACGAGGCCGGCGAGGTGGTGAAGCCGACCTGGTTGTTGACGATCACGTGCACGGTGCCGCCGGTGCGGTAGCCGCGCAGCTGGGACAGGTTCAGCGTCTCGGCCACCACGCCCTGACCGGCGAAGGCCGCGTCACCGTGGACCAGGACCGGGAGCACCGGGAAGGCCGCACCGCGGTCGAGGATGTCCTGCTTGGCCCGGACGATGCCCTCGAGCACCGGGTCGACGGTCTCCAGGTGCGACGGGTTGGCCGCCACCGAGACCTTGATCTTGTCGCCGAACTCGGAGACGAACTCGCCCTCGGCGCCCAGGTGGTACTTGACGTCACCGGAGCCCTGCACGGTCCGCGGGTCGATGTTGCCGTCGAACTCGCGGAAGATCTGGCCGTAGGACTTGCCGACGATGTTGGCCAGCACGTTCAGCCGGCCGCGGTGCGCCATCCCGATCACGACCTCGTCCAGACCGGCGCCGGCCGCCTCCTCGCAGAGCTCGTCGAGCAGCGGGATCGTGGTCTCGCCACCCTCGAGCGAGAAGCGCTTCTGGCCGACGTACTTGGTCTGCAGGAAGGTCTCGAACGCCTCGGCCTCGTTCAGCTTGGCCAGGATCCGGAGCTGCTCCTCGCGCGGCGGCTTGGTGTGCGGCCGCTCGATCCGCTCCTGCAGCCACTTGCGCTGCTCGGGGTCCTGGATGTGCATGTACTCGATACCGGTGGTCCGGCAGTACGAGTCGCGCAGGATGCCGAGGATCTCGCGCAGCTTCATGAACCGCCGGTCGCCGCCGAACGAGCCGGTGGCGAACTCGCGGTCCAGGTCCCACAGCGTCAGGCCGTGGGTGGCGACGTCGAGGTCGGGGTGGCTGCGCTGCTTGTACTCCAGCGGGTCGGTGTCGGCCATGATGTGGCCGCGGACCCGGAAGGCGTGGATCAGCTCGAGGATCCGGGCCTGCTTGTTGATGTCCTCTTCGTGGCTGTGCGGCAGGTCCGTGGCCCAGCGGATCGGCTCGTACGGAATCCGCAGGCTCTGGAAGATCTCGTCGTAGAAACCCTCCTGGCCGAGCAGCAGCTGGTGGATCCGGCGCAGGAACTCACCCGACTGGGCGCCCTGGATGATCCGGTGGTCGTACGTCGAGGTCAGCGTCATGACCTTGCTCACCGCGAGCTTGGCCATCGTCTCCTCGGCCGCGCCCTGGTACTCGGTCGGGTACTCCATCGCGCCGACGCCGATGATGCAGCCCTGCCCGGTCATCAGCCGCGGCACCGAGTGCTGGGTGCCGATCGTGCCCGGGTTGGTCAGGCTGATCGTGGTGCCCTGGAAGTCCGGCAGCGCGAGCTTGTTGTCGCGGGCCCGCCGGACGACGTCCTCGTAGGCCATCCAGAAGTCGGCGAACGTCATCGTCTCGGTCGCCTTGATGGAGGGCACCAGCAGCTGCCGGGTGCCGTCCGGCTTCGCCATGTCGATGGCCAGGCCCAGGTTGATGTGGGCCGGCTGGACGTGCGTCGGCTTGCCGTCGGTCTCGTCGTACGACGCGTTCATCTCGGGCAGCGTCTTGAGCGCCTTCACCAGCGCCCACCCGATCAGGTGGGTGAAGGAGATCTTGCCGCCGCGAGCGCGCTTGAGGTGGTTGTTGATGACGATGCGGTTGTCGATCAGCAGCTTGACCGGCACCTGGCGGACGCTGGTCGCAGTCGGGACCGTGAGGCTGGTCTCCATGTTCTGCGCGGTCCGGGCCGGCGCGCCGCGGAGGATCTGCCGCTCGGCGTCGGTGCTGGTGGCGGGCGCGGGCTTGGCCTGCGCCTTCGGCGGCTGGTTCACCGTTCCTCCGGTGGGGGCGGCGGGCGCGGCCGGAGCCGGCGCGGGCTGCGTGGCCGGCTTGGCCACCGGCGCGGAGGCCTGGGCAGCCGCTGCCGCGGGCTGGTTCGAGGCGGGCACGGTCGGCGCGGAGCCGCGGCTCGGGGCCTCAGGGGTCTTGTTGTCCGACACGGCATCCGGCCTCGGAGCGTCGGCCGGGGTCGTCGTCACCGGCTTCGCTTCTGCCTCAGGCTTGTACGTCTTGAAGAAGTCCAGCCACGCGGGATCCACCGACTTCGGGTCCTGGAGGTACTTCTCGTACAGCTCGTCGACCAGCCATTCGTTAGCACCGAAGGCTGCAAGGGGATTTGAGTCTGATGGCTCGGTGGCCACTGGGCAGTTCGCCTCTTCCGATCTCGGGTCAGATACCGCGGGTTATGACTTGTGAAGCTATGGGTTGGTTCCCGAGGGCAAGGCTAATAGCACGGCGGTAAGTTCCACAGCCCGGGATCACCGGACCAGTGTGCCAAGTGGTCGGGACCCGGCACCCCGATCGGCCGATGGCTGGAACACAGTGCACGCAGGTGTTTCAGCGGTGCCCGTACTCCGCTTCCTCTGGACGGCCGGGCCGATGCTGTGATCAACTGCGGGACCCGTTGTACAGGTGGGATTCCGGCCGTCGGGCCGGTCACTTCCGGTGACGCCGGTGAGCCTGAATGGCCACTGTATGCAACCGCGACGGTGCTCGGGGTGAATGTTTACTTCTGATGAAAATGTGGTGAAGCTCACCCTCCGCGTCAGTCCACTTGGGCCCTATTGGCCTTCCGCCGGACCAGCTTCAGCCCCGACCAGATCGCGTCGATCGCGCACACCTTCACGTCGACGACCCCGAGCGGCAGCGCCAGTTCGCGGATCCCGTTCTCGTCCAGATCCGTCGGTACGCCGGACGACCGCTTCGGCCACGCGATCCAGATCATCCCGGCCGTCTCGGTCCGCTCCAGCAACACCGGCAACCGCTTCGCCAGTCGCGCCCGATCCGGGCAGAAGCTCACCACCACCGGGTACGCCGTTCGCCCGGCCCGCCGCACGATCGCCGTACCGGCGGGGAGGCCCTCGATCGCGAACCCCTCGGGCGCGTTGTCCAGGAGCACGGTGTGGTCCGGCTTGAGGCCGAGCTTGGCGGCGAGTGGCTTGCCGGAGTACCCAGGGGTGGTCATACCGGCATACTGACGCAATGGCATTGACGGACGAGGCGATCGTCAAGATCAAAGGCATGATCACCTCGGGGGAGCTCGGGCCGGGGGACCGGTTGCCGAAAGAGGCGGATCTGGCCGCGCGGCTGGGGTTGTCGCGGAACTCGTTGCGCGAGGCGGTCAAGGCGCTGACGCTGGTCAACGTGCTCGACGTGCGGCACGGCGACGGGACGTACGTGACGAGTCTGGACTCGGCGCACCTGCTGGACGCGCTGAACTTCATGGTCGACCTGCACCGCGACGACTCGGTCCTGCAGTTCTTCGAGGTACGGCGGTTGCTCGAGCCCGGCGTGGCCGCGTTGGCAGCGGCTCGGATCGGGGCAGAGCAGTTGTCGGCCCTGCGGCAGTTGTGTGCGGACCTGCCAGCGGATGCGGGTGTCGAGGAGTTGGTCGCGAACGACCTCAAGTTCCACCGGGGGATCGCGGAGGCGACCGGCAATCAGGTCGTCTGCTCGTTGCTCGACGGCATCTCGGGTGCGACCCAGCGAGCGCGGATCTGGCGCGGTGTCACCCAGGCCGGTGCGGTCGAACGCACTCTCGCCGAACACTCCGCCATCCTCGACGCGATCGAGCTTCGCGACGCCGAGGCGGCCCGCGCCTGGATGACCGCGCACATCGCGGGCGTCGAGACCTGGCTCCGGCAGGCGCCGTAAATAGAGTTGAGTACTCTCCGGAGTCGCTTTAAAGTGGTGTTGTCACATTGTCGGCGGCAGGAGTGCGGGTTGCTCGTCTGAGGTCTTCCTTCTGAAGTAGCTGACCGCTGCCCGGATCCCGGGATGGTGCGGTCTCCTCGAAGATCTCTTGGAGTACACCTGATGAGCCATTCCCTGACCTGTACTGACCTTTTCTTCGCCTGGCCTGACGGCGACGTGCTCTTCGACGGGCTCGGCTTCGTCGCCGGACCGGTGCGATCCGGCCTCGTCGGACGCAACGGCACCGGCAAGTCCACGCTGCTCCGGCTGATCGCCGGCCGGCTCACCCCGCAGCGCGGGACGATCCGGGTCAACGGCGAGCTCGGCTACCTGCCGCAGGACCTCACGCTGGACATCTCGCTGCGCGTCGACCAGGCGCTCGGCATCGACGGGATCCGGCGGGCGATCACGGCGATCGAGTCCGGCGACGCGTCGGAGGAGAACTTCGCGATCGTCGGTGACGAGTGGGACGCCGAGGAGCGGGCCGAGGCGTTGCTCGGCAAGCTCGGGCTCGGCTCGATCGGCCTCGACCGGTCGGTCGGCGAGTTGTCCGGTGGCGAGACCATCCTGCTGGGGCTGGCCGCGGAGCTGCTGCGACGTCCCGACGTGCTGCTGCTCGACGAGCCGACGAACAACCTCGACCTGCGCGCCCGACGGCACCTGTACGACGCCGTCGAACAGTTCCGCGGGTCGCTGCTGATCGTCAGCCATGACCGCGATCTGCTCGACCGGGTCGATCAGATCGGCGACCTCCGCAAGGGCGACATCACCTGGTACGGCGGCAACCTGTCGGCGTACGAGGAGGCGGTCGCGATCGAGCAGGAGGCGGCCGAGCGGATGGTGCGGGCGGCCGAGTCGGATCTGCGCAAGCAGAAGAAGGACCTGATCGAGGCCCGGATGAAGTCCGACCAGCGGATGGCCCGCGGCCAGCGGGCCTTCGAGAAGGGCGGCATCCCGAAGATCATGGCCGGCAACCTGAAGCGCGGCGCCCAGGTGTCGGCGGCCAAGCACGTCGGTATGCACACCGACCGGCTGGAGTCGGCGCAGGACGCGTTGGCCGATGCGGAGGCGAAGGTCCACGACGACGAGACGATTCGCGTCGATCTGCCGAAGACCGCCGTACCGGCCGGGCGCGTCGTACTGCGGCTCGAGGAGCACGAACTGCGCACCGGTGCGCTGGTGGATCTGGAGATCCGCGGGCCGGAGCGGATCGCGCTGACCGGGCCGAACGGTGCGGGCAAGACGACGTTGCTGCAGTCGATCACTAGTGGGTCGTTGCCGGCGGTGCCGTTCCGGTACCTGCCGCAGCGGCTGGACTTGCTGCGCGACGACCTGTCGATCGTGGACAACGTCGCATTGCTTGCCCCCGGCCACGAAAACCAGGAGCGGCGGTCGCGGTTGGCCCGGTTCCTGTTCCGGGGCCGGGCGGCGGATCAGCTGGTCAGCACGCTGTCCGGTGGTGAGCGCTTCCGCGCAACGCTGGCTGCGCTACTGCTGGCCGAGCCGCCACCGCAGTTGCTGATGCTCGACGAGCCCACCAACAACCTGGACCTCGCCAGCGTCGCGCAACTCAAGGACGCGCTCGCGTCGTACCAGGGCGCCTTGGTCATCGCGAGTCACGACCTGCCGTTCCTCCGCGACATCGGCATCACCCGCTGGCTCGAGCTGACGCCGGAGTCGCTGGAAACCATCGATCCGCTGTAGTCCCAGCTGCACCCGAGCCCCCTGGCGCCTGACCGCCAGGGGGCTTTCTCTTGTTGTTTTCGATACCCCTTGGGGGTATGTTGACGCCATGGAGATGGAACATGGGCATGCCGGGCACGGGGATCATGCGGCGCAGTTCAAGGACCGGTTCTGGATCAGTACGGCGCTGGCGGTGCCGGTGGTCTACTTCAGCGCGATGTTCGCCGACCTGCTCGGCTACCCGCGCCCGGACTTCACCGGTGCGAACTGGATCGCGCCGGTGCTCGGTACCGCGATCTTCCTGTACGGCGGCCGCCCGTTCCTGACCGGCGGGTGGGGCGAACTGCGGTCGCGGCGGCCGGGGATGATGCTGCTGATCTCGATGGCGATCACGGTCGCGTTCGTGGCGTCGTGGATCACCACCCTGGAGATCGGCGGCTTCGACCTCGACTTCTGGTGGGAGCTCGCGCTGCTGATCGTGATCATGCTGCTCGGGCACTGGCTGGAGATGCGAGCGCTCGGCGCCGCGTCGGGTGCGCTCGATGCGCTGGCCGCGCTGCTGCCGGACGAGGCCGAGAAGGTGACCGACGACGGTGTGGTCGCGGTGGCGCTGCACGAGCTGCAGGCGGGCGACGTCGTACTGGTTCGGTCGGGTGGGCGGGTGCCGGCGGACGGCACCGTGGTCGACGGCCAGGCCGAGGTCGACGAGTCGATGATCACCGGGGAGTCGCGACCGGTGTCACGCGCGGTCGGTGACTCGGTGGTGGCCGGGACGGTGGCGACGGACAACGCGCTCCGGGTCGAGATCACCGCGGTCGGGGACGACACCGCGTTGGCCGGGATTCAGCGGTTGGTCGCGGAGGCGCAGGCTTCGTCGTCTCGCGCGCAGGCGCTGGCCGATCGGGCTGCGGCGTTTCTGTTCTACTTCGCGTCGATCGCCGGGCTGATCACGTTCGTCGTGTGGACTCTGCTGGGGGAGCTCGATCAGGCCGTCACTCGCACGGTGACCGTGCTCGTCATCGCCTGCCCGCACGCGCTCGGTCTCGCGATTCCGCTCGTGATCGCGATCTCCACCGAGCGCGCCGCGAAGGCCGGCGTACTGGTGAAGAGCCGGCTGGCGCTCGAGCGGATGCGTACGGTCGATGTCGTGCTGTTCGACAAGACCGGCACGCTGACCAAGGGCGAGCCTGCGGTCATCGGCGTCGCTGTGGTGGACGGCGTCACGGAGGCGCAGCTGCTGGAGTTGGCCGCGGCGGTCGAGGCGGACAGCGAACACCCGCTGGCCAGGGCCATCGTGCGGGCGCACGCGGAGCGGGGACATGAGGTGGTCGCGAGCGGTGGTCGCGGCGAGGGCGGGGTGGATCCGGCGCAGCGCCGTCTGCTCGCCTCCGACTTCCGATCGCTGACCGGCCGCGGCGTACAGGCTGTTGTCGACGGCAACGAGGTGGCGGTCGGCGGTCCCGCCCTCCTCCGCGAGTACGGCGCGGCTGAGCCGGCCGAGCTCGAGTCGCACGTCGCGGAGTGGAAGTCCCAGGGTGCGGCCGTCTTGCAGGTCCTGAAGGATCGGCAGGTCGTCGGAGCGATCGCGCTCGCGGACGCCGTGCGAGAGGAGTCCCGGCAGGCCGTGGATGCGTTGCATCGGCGCGGCGTCCGGGTCGCGATGATCACCGGCGACGCGCACCAGGTCGCCGAGGCGGTGGCCGCCGAGCTGGGCATCGACGAGGTGTTCGCGGAGGTGCTGCCCGGCGACAAGGACGCCAAGGTGAGCGAGCTGCAAGCGCGCGGACTGAAGGTCGCCATGGTCGGTGACGGCGTGAACGACGCCCCCGCCCTCGCCCGAGCCGAGGTCGGCATCGCGATCGGAGCCGGCACCGATGTGGCCATCGAGTCGGCCGGCGTCGTCCTCGCCGCCGACGACCCTCGCGCCGTCCTCTCGGTGATCGACCTGTCCCGCGCGAGCTACCGCAAGATGTGGCAGAACCTCATCTGGGCAACGGGGTACAACGTGATCACGGTCCCCCTGGCCGCCGGCGTACTGGCCTTCGCCGGCGTCCTCGTCTCACCCGCCGTCGGCGCCCTCCTGATGTCGATCTCCACCATCGTGGTCGCCCTCAACGCCCAACTCCTCCGCCGCCTCGACCTCAACCCCAACCGCCTAGCGCGGGGCGGTGAGTAGTTCGGGGCGGCCGATTTGGAGGAGCAGGGAGGCGGTGTCGAAGTAGACGCGTTCCAGGGTGATGCGGTCGCCGGTGAAGAAGAAGACGGCGATCACCGGGACGCGGAACGACTTGCCGGTCGGCGGCAGGCTGTAGAACTCGCCGAGGTTGGTGCCGAGCAGGTCGAACTCGACGATGACCGAGTCGGCGGCCGCGTGGAAGCGGACGTTGTCGTGGCGCTGGTCGGGGAAGGCGGTTCGGGTGAGCGTGTAGTACGCCATCACCTCCTCGGCGCCGTCGAAGCGCTGACCGGTCGGCACGATCTCGTACAACGGATGCCCGTCGAACGTGGCCAGGGTCAGCTCGAACTCCTGGGTCACCTCGGTGTCCATGTGCTCCTGGATCACCGCGATCCGGCGCGCTGCCAGCTCCTCGTCAACCATTCGGGCAACTTATCCGATCTGCCATGTCATGAACCGGCCGCCGGCTCCGACGTACTGCGTGAAGGCCTTCGCCGAAGGCTCTGAGCAAGGAGCAGGAACCGTGGAAGCATTGAGCGTCATGATCGCCACCAAGCAGGTCGCCGACGACGTCCGGAACTCGATCGACGGCCGGTTCACCCAACCGCACCTCGACACCGTCCCGAAGCGTCGCCGGACCCGCACGGTACTGCGATGGATCCGGCGTCAGGCGGTCGGCGCGTCCGCCCGCAACAATCCGGTCGACTTCAAATCTGACCAGAGTCCGGCCGGAATCTCCTGCTGATCGAGGGCCGCGTTGGTGCGGACCTCATCGGCGTTCCGGCAACCGACGGCAATGCCCGCGACGGCCGGGTGGAAGCGCGGAAACGCCATCGCAGCAGCCGGCAAAGTGACGCCATGCGACTCGCACACGTCAGCCAACCGGTGAGCCTTCGCGATCAGCTCCGCGTCAGCCGGCGCGTAGTTGAAGGTGGCATCCACCGCCGGACGCGGCTGCGAGAGCAGCCCCGAGTTGAAAACCCCAACAGCAACAACCTGTACGTCGTTCGCCACGCAAGCCGGCAGTACGTCGTCCAGACCGTCCGGATCGATGAGCGAGTAGCGCCCGGCCAGCATGATCACGTCGATGTCGACCTCGGTGACGAACCGGGTGAGCATCGCGGTCTGGTTCATGCCGGAGCCGATCGCGCCGATCACCCCTTGGTCGCGCAGCTCGATCAGCGTCGGGAAGGCAGTCGCGACGGCCTCGTCGTAGTGGTCGTCGGGGTCGTGCACGAAGACGATGTCGAGCCGGTCGGTACCGATCCGGCGCAGCGAGTCCTCGATGCTGCGCAGTACGCCGTCCCGGCTGAAGTCCCAGCGCCGACGACGCTTGGTGACGACCGCGAACCCTTCGTTGTCCGCGGCCTCGGTGTCGGCCTCGTAGATGATCCGGCCGACCTTCGACGACAGCACGTACTCGTCCCGCGGCTTGCCCGCGAGCCCCAGCCCGAGGCGCTCCTCGGCGAGCCCGAGCCCGTAGTGCGGCGCGGTGTCGAAGAACCGCCAGCCCGCGTCCCAGGCCGCGTTCACGGTGGCGACCGCGTCGTCCTCGGCCACCTCGGTCAGCAGACCGGCCAGCGGTGCGCCGCCCAGTCCGATCGTGGGGTGGTCGCCGAAGATGTTCACGAGCGCACCGCCGGGAGGCGCAGGTTCTGCATGCCGCCGTCGACGGCGATCGCCGTACCGGTGGTGGATCCGGCCAGCGGGCTGGCCAGGTAGGCGATCGCGAGGGCGACCTCGTCCGCCGAGACCAGACGGCCCATCGGCTGCCGGGCCTCGAGCGCCGCGCGCTCGGCCTCCGGGTCGGTGGCCGCGTCGAGCAGCCGGCCGACCCACGGCGTGTCCGCGGTGCCCGGGTTCACGCAGTTCACGCGGATGCCTTCGCGGACGTGGTCGGCGGCCATCGCCATCGTCAGAGCCAGTACGGCGCCCTTGCTGGCGGAGTACACGGCGCGGTTCGGCAGACCCGCGGTGGCGGCGATCGAGCAGGTGTTGACGATCGCGGCCGCGGACGACTTGCGCAGGTATGGCAGGGCGGCACGGGTGACGCGGGCGATCCCGACCACGTTCACGTCCAGCACGCGGTGCCACTCGTCGTCGTCGTTCGCCGCGACGTTGCCCTGGGCGCCGATCCCGGCGTTGTTCACCACGATGTCGATCCCGCCGAGCTTCAGCGCGGCCGCGGCGACCGCGGATCGCACCGAGGCGTCGTCGGTGACATCGGCGGCGATCCCGGTCAGCGGCTCGGACACATCGGGCTTGAGGTCGAACACGACCACCCGCGCGCCCCGAGCGGCCAGCAGGTTGGCGGCCGCGAGCCCGAGACCCGACGCACCGCCGGTCACCACGGCCCGCAGGCCGTCAAAGTCGCTCACTGGTTCTCCTTCGTCAAGTCGTTCCAGATCTTGCCACCCGGGAAGCGGAAGCCGGCCAGCGTCTCGGCATCCATCTCGGCGCCGAAGCCGGGCTTCACCGGTGCCACGTAGTGCCCGTCCCGGATCACCACCGGGTCCAGGAAGTGCTCGTGCAGATGGTCGACGTACTCGATCACGCGATCCTCCAGCGTTCCGCTGACCGCCACGTAGTCGAACATCGACAGGTGCTGCACCAGCTCACACAGTCCTACCCCGCCCGCGTGCGGACACACCGGTACGCCGAACTTCGCGGCCAGCAGCAGGATCGCGATGTTCTCGTTCACCCCGGCGACGCGGGCGCTGTCCAGCTGCAGCACGGACAGCGAACCGGCCTGCAGCATCTGCTTGAACACCACCCGGTTCTGTACGTGCTCACCGGTGGCGACCCGGGTCGGCGCGATCGCCTTCGCGATGGTCGCGTGGCCGAGGATGTCGTCCGGGCTGGTCGGTTCCTCGACCCACCAGACGTCGTACGGCGCCAGCGCCTCGATCCATGTGATGGCGTCGGCGACGTCCCAGCGCTGGTTGGCGTCGATCGCGATCCGGATGTCCGGGCCGACGGCCTCGCGAGCCAGCCGCATCCGGCGGATGTCGTCGTCGAGGTCGGCGCCGACCTTCAGCTTGATCTGGGTGAACCCCTCGGCGACCGCCTCGTGACACAGCCGGACCAGCTTGGCGTCGTCGTACCCGAGCCAGCCGGGCGTCGTCGTGTACGCCGGGTAGCCGCGCTCACGCAGCAGCGCCTCCCGCTCACCGCGACCGGCCTGGCCCTTGCGCAGGATCTCCAGTGCCTCGTCCGGGGTGAGCGCGTCGGTCAGGTAGCGGAAGTCGACCAGGTCGACGATCTGCTCGGGCGTCAGGTCGGACAGCAGCTTCCACAGCGGTACGCCGGCCCGCTTCGCGGCCAGGTCCCAGACCGCGTTGACGACCGCGCCGATCGCCATGTGCATGACGCCCTTCTCCGGGCCCAGCCAGCGCAGCTGCGAGTCGTGCACGAGCGACTTCCAGAAGCCGCCGAGATCGTTCAGCGTCGCCTCCAGGTCGAGCCCGACGACGTGGTCGCGCAGCGCCTCGATGGCGGCGGTCTGGACGTCGTTGCCCCGGCCGATCGTGAACGCGAACCCGTGACCTTCGAGCCCGTCGCCCGCGTCGGTGCGCAGGATCAGGTACGCCGCGGAGTAGTCCGGGTCGGTGTTCATCGCGTCGGAGCCGTCCAGGTCCAGCGACGTGGGGAAGCGGACGTCGTACGTCTCTAACTCGGTGAAACGTGCCATGGAGTGACCCGATCTGGTGCGGAGGGCGGTCTGTCAGAACGGATCCTATAGGATATGGGGGAGCTTCGGCAGGGGGTCCGGACCGCCCCCACTCACTAACACTGCGGAGTACCGGCCGGCTCACGCTCAGCGGCTGCTCGAGGCACCTCCCGGAGGGAGGTTGGTCAGTGGTGGCGGTCCGCGCTATACAGTCGTCTCCGTGGCAGAACTCCGGCTCGGTCAGCGCACGTTCGGGCCTGGCGAGTTCGCCGTGATGGCGATCGTGAACCGGACTCCGGACTCCTTCTTCGACCGGGGCGCGACGTACGCGACCGACGCGGCGTACGCGGCGATCGACCAGGCGGTCGCGGACGGCGCCGATCTGGTCGACATCGGCGGCGTGAAGGCCGGGTACGGCGAACCCGTCAGCGAGGACGAGGAGCTGCGGCGGACGGTCGACTTCGTCGCCGGCATCCGCGAGCGGCACCCGTCCCTGGTGATCAGCGTGGACACGTATCGCAGCGGCGTCGCCCGCCGCGTCGCCGAGGCCGGTGCCGACCTGCTCAACGACACCTGGGCGGGGTCCGATCCTGATCTCGTGCACGCCGCGGCCGAGTTCGGCGCGGGGCTGGTCTGCAGTCACGTCGGCGGACTCTCACCACGCACGGATCCACACCGGATGGCGTATGACGACGTGGTGGCCGACGTCATCCGTACGACGACCGCCCTCGCCGACCGCGCGGTCGCGGCCGGGGTGCGGCGGGACGGGATTCTGATCGACCCGACCCACGACTTCGGCAAGAACACCCTGCAGTCGCTGGAACTCACCAGGCGGCTCGACGAGTTGGCCGCGACCGGGTGGCCGGTGCTCGTCGCCGTGTCGAACAAGGACTTCATCGGCGAGACGCTGGAACTGCCGCCGGGTCAGCGGGGCAACGGCACGCTGGCCGCGTTGAGCATCTCGGCGTGGCTCGGCGCGCGGGTGTTCCGGGTGCACGACGTACCGGCCGCGCGGCAAGCGCTCGACCTGATCGCCGTACTGCGTGGGACCGCGCAGCCCGCTGGAACCCGAAGGAGCCTGGCCTGATGCGCCAACTCGAGGAACTGTCCGACGACGAACTGATCGAGGTCTACCGCGTCGAGGACCGCGCGGTCCCGCATCTGCGGGCAAACTTCGTCAGCAGCCTGGACGGCGCAGTCGAGATCGACGGCCAGTCCAAGGCGCTGTCGAGCGACTCCGACAGCCGGGTGTTCAGCGTGCTCCGGCGGCTGGCCGACGTGGTCCTGGTCGGTGCCGGCACGATTCGCGACGAGGGATACACCCCGCTGCGGTTGTCGGCGGCGAGCCGGGAGTGGCGGCAGGCCAATGGCCTGGCCGAGAACCCGACCCTCGCGGTGGTCTCCGGACGGCTCGAGCTGAGCCCGGTGAACCCGATCTTCCGGTCGGCCGAGCGGCCGATCGTGATCACGCACGCCGCCTCCCCGCCCGACCGCCGCGAGGCCCTGGCCGAGGTCGCCGACCTGGTCGTCCTGGGTGAAGCGGAGATCGATCTGCCCGCCGTGGTCGAGGAACTCGCCGCCCGCGGCATGCCGCAGATCCTCTCCGAAGGCGGCCCGCACCTGCTGGGCGCTCTGACCGCCGCCGACCTCCTCGACGAACTGTGCCTGGCTCTCGCGCCGCTCCTGGCCGGCCCCGGCTCCGGCCGCATCACCGCCGGTCTGCCCACCACTCTCACCCGCCGACTCAAGCTGGCAACGAGCCTGGCGGCCTCCGACGACTACCTCTTCTTCCGCTACCTCCGGGAGTCCTGACGTGCCCGTCGTCGCCGCCGCAGTCTGCCCCCACCCGCCCCTGCTGGTCCCGGAAGTAGCCACCGGCGCCGCCGCCGAGCTCGACGACCTGAGAGCCGCCTGCCTGGCAGTCGTCGATCGCTTAGCCGCCGCGGACCAGGTGGTAGTCATCGGTGCGGCGCCTACTGAAGGGGTGTACGACGGTTCAGCTGGTGGGGGATTCGGGGCCTATGGCGCCCCGTCGGTTCGGTTCGGGAGCGGCGAGCCGGTGCTGCCGCTCTCGCTGGCGATCGGCGGTTGGCTGCTCGAGCAGTCCAAGGCTGGTCACCTGGCTCGCACCTACCGCGCCGTGCCGGTGGACGCCCGGCCCGCGGACTGTGTTCAGCTGGGCAAGGAATTTGCTGACGGCAACGATCGGATCGGGTTGCTGGTGATGGGCGACGGCGCGCCCCGCCGCAGCGAGCACTCGCCGGTGCACCTGCATCCGCGCGCCGAGATCTTCGACGCCACCGTGGCACAAGCCTTCGCCGCCGCGGATGCCGACGTACTGGCCGCCCTCGACCCAGACTTGGCCGCAGAACTGCAAGCCGCCGGCCGCGCCCCCTGGCAGGTCCTCGCCGGGGCACTGGCCAACCTCAACGGCGAGCTCCTGCACGACGCAGCCCCGTACGGCGTCGGCTACTTCGTGGCCAGCTTCACCTAGTAGACCGGCACATCCGGCCAACGCGACGCGGTGTCAGCCAGGTCGCGACGACCGCCTGCGATCAGCTGCTCGACCAGCTCCACCCGAGCACCCCGTACGACGTCCACCGCGGCCTCGACGGTCTCGTGCGGGCCTGACCAGTTGCAGACCGCATCTCCGGCATACCAGTCACCGGCGGCAGAGCGTCGTACATGCGAGGCGGCCAGGCGAGCGGCGGGAAGTGCACAGTCGGCCAGCTGCACAACAGCATCAACAGCCACGACCGGCGCTCTCAGATCAAGCACCGGCCGAAGCTCAACCGCATCAGTGCGGACAAACTCGTAGCCGGCAGGCGCGCGCTCCGCCAGCCAGGCAAGAGCCTCTCCGGCTGTCTCCTGCAGCAGTGACGGATCGGCCAGCGTATGCACGCCGCACTGGCGGGTGTGCGTCGGCCGAAGCTCGTTCTGCCACAAACGGACCTGGAGTTCGTCGCGCCCCGACAAGCGCCGCCCGAGGATGCGGGCCAGGCCGACGACGTCGAAGTTCAGCTCGTCGGGAGTGCGTTTCCGTCCTGGCTCGAGCGGCCTGCCCGGCAGTGTCCCCCGAGTGGTCCACGGCCCGACATGCCACCGAGTCAGAACAGTCACGCAGAAGACCCTACAGAATCAGGCCTTGACGGGCGCATCCACACCGAAGGTCTTGGCGAGGTCGGTGAGGATCACCCAGGCGCCCTGCAGACCGACGGCGGTCATCCAGGTCAGGTCCTGCACCTCGTGCACCTTCGGGGCGAGCGGCTTCCAGAGCGGGTTGGCCTCGAACTCCGCCGCGGTCTTGGCGCCCA
The DNA here is from genome assembly GCF_040605415.1 of Kribbella sp. NPDC005582. Lineage (NCBI taxonomy): Bacteria > Bacillati > Actinomycetota > Actinomycetes > Propionibacteriales > Kribbellaceae > Kribbella > Kribbella sp. NPDC005582. Next base: position 108,368 of record NZ_JBEXCU010000001.1, on the reverse strand, counting down.
CGCCCTTGTCGTCGGCGAAGGTGGTGACGAAGATCGCGTCCGCGTCGGCGTCCTTGATCCGCTCCGGGCCGATCTCCAGCGCGAAGCCGTCGACGTCCTGCGACTTCGGCCGGGCCAGGCCGGCGTCCTTCAGCACGATGCCGGAGAAGGTCGCCTTCTGGTACAGCCGGGTCGGGCCGTCGAGGAACCGGACCACCGAGACGGTCGGGTTCTTCGCCTTGGCGTTGATCGCGGTCCCGACGGCCTTGGCCGCGGTCTCGTACGCCGTGATCTCCTTGTCGGCCAGGGCTTCCTCGCCGAGCGCCTTGCCCTCGAGCCGGATGTTGTCCTTCCAGGTCGGCCCGGTGGTCTCCGACATGATCGTCGGCGCGATCTTGGACAGCTGCTCGTAGAGCTTCTCGTGCCGGACCTTGGCGGTGATGATCAGGTCCGGGTCGAGCTCGGCGATCTTCTCCAGGTTCGGCTCGGCCAGCGTGCCGACCGGCTGGGCGTCCTTGCCGAGCGTGTCGCGGTCGGCGCCGAGGTACTCCGGCAGCTTGTCCTTGATGCTGCGGTAGTCGGTGTAGCCGACGACCGGGGTGTCCAGGATCAGCGTCGCGTCGACGAAACTCGCGTCCAGGGCGACGACCCGCTTCGGCTTGGCCGGGATCTCGGTCTTGCCCATCGCGTGCTCGACCGTGCGCGGGAAGCCGGTGGACTCCGAGCCGGACGCCGCCGGGGTCTTGCCGTCGTCCGACGAGCCGCAGGCGGTCAGGGCCAGCGCGGCGACGGCGAACAGGGCGGTAATACGGTGCAGGCGCACGGGTCTCTCCTGGTGGGACATGGGGTCGCGTAGGGTGACTCACGACCACTGACAAGTAAGGCAAAGCTAACCTATGTCGTCCCCTGCTCGGCGCACAGTCGCGCTGATAGTGCTGATCGTCATACTCGCGCTGGTCTTTGTTGCCAGCTTGGCGTTCGGATCGCGCTGGCTCGGTCCGGGCGCGCTGTGGCACGCCCTGACAGCGAACGACGGCTCCGACCCGGACGTGATCATCCGGAGCCTGCGAGCGCCGCGGACGGTCGTTGCCGTGCTCATCGGTCTCTGCCTCGGTGTCGCCGGAGCCCTGATGCAGGGGCACACCCGCAACGCCCTCGCCGAGCCGGGCATCTTCGGTGTCAGCGCCGGAGCCGCCTTCGCTGTAGTCGTCGGACTACAGCTCGGAGTGGTCGACGCCGTTGGCGAAACAGTCTGGGTAGCGCTCGCGGGCGCCCTACTGGCGACGTACGGCGTGCAATGGCTCGCGTCGCGGGGGAGTGGTGCCAGTCCGGTCGGGCTGGCGCTGACAGGTGCTGCGGTGGCCGCGATGCTCGGCGCGATGACGTCGGCGATCGTCCTGCTGGACAACAACACTCTGGACGGCTACCGCTTCTGGGCGGTCGGTTCGGTGGCAGGTCGCGGTCTGGACGTCGCCGGGCAGGTGCTGCCGTTCGCAGTGCTCGGTCTGGTGCTTGCCGCAGTCAACGCTCGTGATCTCGACCTGCTGGCTCTTGGTGAGGATGTGGCCGCTGGTCTCGGGCTGTCGATCAACCGGGCTCGGCTGATCGGTCTGGGCGCGATCGGTCTGCTCACAGCGGCCGGAGTGGCGGCCTGTGGCCCGATCGGCTTCCTGGGCTTGCTGTCCGGCCATGTAGCCCGGCAGATCTTCGGTTCTCGCAACACCTGGTTGATTCCGGGCGCCGGACTGGTCGGTGCGAGCGCCATGGTGCTCGCGGACCTGGTCGGCCGGCTGGTTGGTGGTGCGGGCGAGCTACAAGCCGGCGTGGTGCTGGGCATCGTCGGTGCGCCGCTGTTCGTGCTGGTCGTTCGCCGTCGGGCGGTGGTGCTGTGAAATCCCGCACCGTCGTGTTCAGCCTGCTCTTCGCAGCAGTGGCGGTCGCTGCGGCCCTGCTCTCACTGAGCATCGGTACGTCGAAGGTCCCGCTCCCGGACGTGGTCGACGTACTGCTCGGTGGTGGTCGCCGTGGGCAACGACTGATCGTGCTGGACCTGCGGTTGCCGCGGGTCGCGACCGGACTGCTGGTCGGCATCGCGTTCGCCGTCTCAGGTGCCTTACTGCAAACGCTGTCGCGCAACGCGTTGGCCAGTCCGGACATCGTCGGCGTCAACTCAGGCGCTTCAGCCGGGGCGGTCGCGGTGATCGTGCTGGCCGGGACCGGCGGTGGCAACATCTCGGGGTTCGCCGGCAAGGTTGGGATCCCACTGGCTGCGGTCGTCGGCGGACTGCTCGCCACTGTGATCGTGGGCGTGCTGTCGATTCAGCGCGGTCAGGTCGACGGTGGCCGGGTCGTGCTGATCGGTGTCGGCATCGCCGCCGCGGCGAACTCGCTGGTCGCGTGGATGCTGGTCATCGGTGATGTGAACGACGCAGGCCGCGCTGCGGCCTGGCTGGCCGGCTCGCTCAACTCACGCGAGTGGAGTGACGCTATGCCGGTGCTGATCGCCGTCGTGGTGCTGTTGCCGGTAGCAATGATGTTCAACCGGGACTTGTCCGCCATGGTGCTCGGTGACGACGTGGCGTCCGCGCTGGGCGTGCGAGTGGCTCGCATTCGGTTGCTCCTGCTGATTGTGGCGACGGTCCTTGCGGCTATGGCGACTGCTGGTGCCGGTCCGATTGCGTTCGTCGCGCTGGTGGCACCACAGGTCGCGGTGCGGCTCACGCGGATGGAGCGGCCGCCGCTGGTGACGTCCGCGATGCTGGGCGCGGCGTTCGTCGTACTGGCTGATTTGGTTGCGCGCAACGGACTGGGCTGGCTTCACGTCGGGCCCTACGAGCTACCGGTGGGCGTGCTCACTGCCGCGGCCGGAGCGCCGTACCTGCTTCATTTGATCGGCCGTCAGCAGAAGGGGCGTTGACATGCACGTCGAGAACCTCACCCTCGCGTACGGCGCTGATGCGCCCGTGGTGTCCGGTCTGACACTGGAAGTGCCGGCCGGGCGCTTGACGGCGATCGTGGGACCGAACGGGTCCGGCAAGTCCACGCTGTTGCGAGGCATGAGCCGACTGATGGTGCCGCAGAGCGGGCAGGTGTTGCTGGACGGCGAGGACATCCACAAGCTGCCCGCCCGTGAGCTGGCGCGCAAACTCGGCGTACTGCCGCAAGGCCCGGTCACACCGGAAGGCATCACCGCGGCGGAGTTGGTGTCGCGCGGCCGGCACCCGCACCGCGGGCTGTTCGGGCGGCTGACCTCGGACGATGACGCGGCGATCGAGCAGGCGTTGGCTGCTGTCGAGCTGACCGAGCTGCGGGACCGCCCGGTCGATCAGTTGTCCGGTGGGCAGCGGCAGCGCGTCTGGATCGCCATGGTGCTGGCTCAGGGGACCGCTCACCTGCTGCTGGACGAGCCCACGACGTACCTCGATCTGGCGCACGCAGTGGACGTCATGAACGTCGTACATGCTGCAGCGCACACCTCCGGTCGCACAGTCGTCGTGGTGCTGCACGACCTCACGCTGGCTGCGCAGTACGCCGACCACCTGGTGGTGATGGGAGCCGGTGCGATCGCGGCTCAAGGCCGACCGGCCGAGGTCCTGACCGCTGAGCTGCTGGACGAGGTGTTCGGGCTCCAGGCGACGGTCGTGGAGGTCGGTGGCGCACCGGTCGTGGTGCCCGATCGTAGGCTGGCTGGGTGACCCACTCCGTTGATTCCCTCGTGGACATCCTGGCCGACTCGGTCGACTGGTTGTCCGTGCGTACGGCGGACGCCGTACCGGGACCGGACTGGGTGTCGTGCGCGCAGGTCGTCGCTGAGCAGCAGGCCGGCGGCGATCCGACTCTGGACTGGCGTAGCCGGGTGGCGGCCGACTATGCGCGTGAACATGCCATCGATCCGCCGACTCAGGTAGCGGCGATGTTCACGCTGATGTGGTACGTCCAAGTGCCCGCACTGGTGGCCGGAGTACTCGGTGCGGCGGTAGGGGTCACACCGGAGGTTTCCCCAGCGGCACTGGCGTTTCGGGTGCATCCGACCGCGCACTATCCGATCGAGGTCGCTCTGCTGTCGGATCGCGTCGTACCGGTGCAGACCGCAGCTGTGCAGCTGCAGCAGCATGCCAAGGCGTTTCTGGACTCATATCGGCCCGGTGTGAAGCTCGGCTCGCTGCAACGGTTCGGTGCGGTCGACGACGAAGTGCGGTCCGCGATCCGGCTTCCGCAACCGGCGCCGTACGCCGACGAAGCGGCCGCCGCATTCGGCGTTTCGCTCGAGCAAAAGCTCCGGACGTCCTGCTGCTACTTCTACGTCCTGCCCAGAGTGAACGCCTGCACCACCTGCCCCAGGTTCCGCTGACTGATTGAAGCGCTTCCACCAGGAAGTTCTTATCTGTAACGGAAAATGTCGGTGGCGCCGGGCAGAATGCCGGGCATGGCTCACATCCTGCAGGCGTCACCGACGAGTAATCCGGACTTGGTTGTCCAGTTCCGGCGCGAGAGCTACGGTCGCTGACGTGACCTCGTCCGGTGGTGCTCCGGCGACGACCCCGATCGGCTCCCGGGCCGAGGCCGAGGGCTATGTCGCGATGGTCTGTTTCAAGCACGGTCCTCCGCGCCTGCACGGCGTCGAGCTGGAGTGGACCGTGCATCATGCGGAGGATCCGCGCCGGCCGCTCGACGCCGACCGACTGAGCAAGGCACTGGGCGTGCATGCGCCCGCCACCCTGGTTCCCGGTAGCCCGCAGCTGCCGTTGGGCCGGGGCGCTCTGGTCACGGTGGAGCCGGGTGGCCAGGTGGAGATCTCCGGCCCCGCTTCCGCGTCGATCCAGCAGCTGGTCGACGACACCGCCGCCGACGCGGCCGAGCTGGCCGCGTTGTTGCAGTCCGAGGGTTTGACCCTCGGTGAGCACGGCCTGGACGCGTTCCGGACGCCGCGCCGCATTCTCACCGTCCCGCGCTACGCCGCGATGGAGCACGCCTTCGAGCGGCTCGGCCCGCACGGCCCCCGGATGATGTGCAGTACGGCGGGTCTGCAGGTCTGCCTCGACGCCGGTGCGGCGGACCAGACCGCACTGCGCTGGCGCGCCCTTCACGATCTCGGGCCGACCTTGATTGCCCTCTTCGCGAACTCGCGGCACCGAGCCGGGTCCGACACCGGCTGGGCCTCCGCGCGGACCGAGGCGACCTTCGGTACCTGTGCGCCGTTCACCGAGCCGCCGCCGCTGGACGGTGATCCGGCAGCCGCCTGGGCCCGGACCGCCATGGAGGCCCCGGTGCTGTGCCTGCGCCGCGGTGACAGCTGGATCGCACCCGACGGGCTGACCTTCGGCGACTGGGCCGATGGCCGGCTCCCCGGCGACAGACCGACGTACGACGACCTCGAATATCACCTGTCCACGCTGTTCCCGCCGGTGCGGCCGCGTGGCTACCTGGAGGTTCGCTACCTGGACACGCAGCCGGGGGATGGCTGGATCGCCCCCACGCTGCTGATCAGCGCCCTGATGTCCGATCCGGACCGAATCGACCAGGTGCTGGCCGCGGCCGAGCCCGGCGCAGGCCGCTGGTTCCCCGCCGCACGTGACGGCCTGAACGACAAACCGGTCGCCAAGGCGGCCACCGCCGTCGTCGACCTCGGCATCGACCTCCTCGACCGCATCAACGTCACCCCTGACCTTCGCGCTGCCGTCGCAACCCGGCTGCAGCAAGTCGTCGACAGCACCTCCGAAAGGCGAGCCTCATGAGTGAGCACCAACTCTCCGATCTGACCGATGAGGGGCTGCGAGCTTTCGTGGCTGAGCAGCTGGAGCGGTCACGGCGGCGGACTGCTCACCTGGCTGATGCGGTCGACACCGACGACCTGGTCAAGCAGCACTCCAAGTTGATGTCGCCGTTGATCTGGGACTACGCGCACATCGGCAACCAGGAGGAGCTCTGGCTGGTCCGCGATGTCGGTGGTCGCGAGCCGGTGCGGCAGGACATCGACGAGCTGTACGACGCGTTCATGCATCCGCGCGCGGATAGGCCGACGCTGCCGTTGCTGGGGCCGGTGGAGACGCGGGCCTATGTCGAAGAGGTGCGGGACAAGGTCCTCGACGTGCTCGACCACGTGAAGTTCGACGGTGGTCGCGAGCTGGTCGACAACGGGTTCGCGTTCGGGATGATCGTGCAGCACGAGCAGCAGCACGACGAGACGATGCTGGCGACCCACCAGCTGCGGCGCGGCGTACCGGTGCTGGATGCACCGCCACCGCCGGCCGGTCGGCGGTTGCCCGCCGCCGAGGTCTTTGTGCCGGGCGGCGTCTTCGAGATGGGGACGTCGGTCGAGCCGTGGGCGCTGGACAACGAGCGGCCGGCGCACGCCGTCCGGGTGGCGCCGTATGTGATCGACACCGTGCCGGTGAGCAATGCGGACTACCTGCGGTTCGTGACCGGTGGTGGGTATCAGGACCCGCAGTGGTGGTCCGATGCCGGGTGGGAGCACGTGCAGAAGGCGTCGCTGACCGGGCCGCGGTTCTGGGAGCTGGTGGACGGCGAGTGGTGGCAGCTGCGGTTCGGCAAGCGCGAGCAACTGCCGCTGGCGGAGCCGGTGATGCACGTCTGCTTCTACGAGGCCGAGGCGTATGCGAAGTGGGCCGGCAAACGGCTGCCGACCGAGGAGGAGTGGGAGTTCGCGGCGCGCTTCGACCCGGCGACCGGGCGGACGCGACGGTTCCCGTGGGGTGACGAGAGCCCGGGTCCGCAGCACGCGAACCTCGGTCAGCGGCACCTCGGCCCGGCGCCCGTCGGCGCCTACCCGGCCGGCGCCTCACCGCTCGGCGTCGAGCAGCTGATCGGTGATCTCTGGGAGTGGACGTCGAGCGACTTCACGCCGTACCCGGGCTTCCGTGCCTTCCCGTACGACGAGTATTCGCTGGTGTTCTTCGGACCGGAGTACAAGATTCTCCGCGGCGGGTCGTTCGCCACCGACGAAGTGGTTGCCCGCAGCACCTTCCGCAACTGGGACTACCCGATCCGGCGGCAGATCTTCGCCGGCTTCCGGTGCGCCCGGGATCCGCGGCCCGAGGAGCTGCGCGCCTGATGTGCCGCCATCTCGCCTACCTCGGCCCGCCGACCAGCCTCGCCGCCCTGGTGCTCGACCCGGAGCACTCGCTGTACGAGCAGTCCTGGGCGCCGAACGACATGCGCGGCGGCGGCACGGTGAACGCCGACGGCTTCGGCCTGGGCTGGTACGCCGCATCCGCCGCGATTGGTTCGGCGGTGGAGGCCGCGCCGGCTCCACGCCGCTACCGGCGCAACGTGCCGATCTGGTCTGATGACAACCTGCGCGACCTCGCCGAAGGAATCACCTCCACCGCGGTGATCGGCGCCGTACGGAACGGGACGGAAGCGATGCCGTACGGCGAGGCGACCGTGGCGCCGTTCCGCGACGGGCGCTGGTTGTTCAGCCACAACGGGAAGATCCCGGGCTGGCCGGAGTCGACGGTGAAGCTGGCCGAGCAGTTGCCGGTGGCCGACCTGTTGACGATGGGAGCGCCGGTCGACTCGGCGCTGCTGTGGGCCCTGATCTCCCACCGGCTGCGCGCGGGTGTCGCCGCCGCCGAGGCTGTCGCCTCCGTCGTTCAGGAGGTCGAGTCGGCCGCACCCAGTTCCCGGCTCAACGTCCTGCTCACCGATGGCGAGCAGCTCGTCGCCACCGCGTGGACCCATTCCCTGCACCTCCGCCGGACCGCCGACTCGACCACCGTCGCCTCAGAACCGTTCGGTACCGGGCACTGGGACGAACTCCCGGACCGCTCGTTGCTCCTGGCCACCGCCACCACCGTGAGCATCACCCCGATGGAAGGACCGCAGTGACTCAGATCGACGTCCACCTCACGCCGGACTATGCCGCTCGAACCCTCCGCGACGACGTCCGCGCCGGACTCACCGCCGATCCCAAATGGCTGCCACCGAAGTGGTTCTACGATGCCCGCGGCAGCGAGCTCTTCGAGGAGATCACCCGACTCCCCGAGTACTACCCGACCCGCGCCGAGCGCGAGATTCTGCAGGCCCGCAGCGGCGAGATCGCCGAGCTGACCAAGGCACGCACACTGGTCGAGCTCGGCTCCGGATCGTCGGAGAAGACCCGCCTGCTGCTCGACGGACTGCGTGATCACGGCACCCTGACCACCTTCGTCCCGCTCGACGTCTCCGAGACGGCGCTGCGGGAGGCGTCGGACGCGATCAACGCCGACTATCCGACCATCGACGTACACGGTGTTGTCGGTGATTTCACCGCCCACCTCGACAAGCTGCCCGGTGACTCACCGCGGCTGGTCGCCTTCCTCGGCGGCACGATCGGCAACCTGCTCCCGGACGAGCGCGCGACCTTCTACCGCTCGATCCGCGACGTCCTCGAGCCGGGGGAGTGGCTGCTCCTCGGCACTGACCTGGTCAAGGACCCCGCCACGCTGGTCGCGGCGTACGACGACGCCCAGGGTGTGACCGCGGAGTTCAACCGCAATGTGCTCCGGGTGATCAACCGGCAGCTCGGCGCCGACTTCGACGTGGACGCGTTCGAGCACGTCGCCCACTGGGACCCGGAGAACGAGTGGATCGAGATGCGCCTGCGCGCCACCAGCGCCCAACGCGTCCTGATCCCCGAGGTCCACCTCGAGGTCGACTTCGCCGAAGGCGAGATCCTGCACACCGAGATCTCCGCCAAGTTCCGTCCCGACGGCGTTACCGCCGAGCTCGGCGCCGCCGGCTTCGCCCCCACCGCCTGGTGGACCGACACCGGGTCCCGCTTCGCCCTCTCCCTCTGGCAAGCCGCCTGACCCTGCGGCCACCACCTCATCTTGTGTGAGGTGGTGGCCCGTGCAGGTCAGCCGCCGGACTTGATCAGGGCGTTGATCTTTTCGACGTAGGCGGGGAGGTTGCTGATCGGCTTCTTTCCGCTGAGGATGGGCTGGTACTCGGCGGTGGTGAGGTCACCGACCTGCTGGGCCCATTGGGTGGTGAAGCGGACGCCGACCGTCTTCTCGGCGGCCAGGTCGGCCTTGACCGTGTCGACGACCGTGGTCTGCTGGGCCTTGGTGAGCGAGTCGAAGTAGCTCGCCTGTGCCGGGGTGTAGGCCGGCGGCGCGACCGGGGAGGCCGGCAGGACAACATCCCAGACCTTGGTGTTGATGTACTGGAGCACCTTGAAGGTCGCGTCCTGGTCCTTCGTGTACTGCGGTGTGCAGATGCCGACCGAGTCGTACAGCGTGGCCGGCGTGGTCACCTTCGGGAACGGCGCGAACCCGTACTTCACCTTCGGCTTGTCGACCTGGAAGCCGGCCGCGAGCCACTGCCCACCGAACATCATCGGAATCTTGCCGGCCGCGAACAGCGACTGCGCGTTCGCGGCGTCGTACCCGGGCGGTGCGACCGAGCCGCTCTTGACCGCGTCGGCCAGCTTCTGCACACCTTCGGTGTACTTGGCGTCGGCCTCGGCCTTGGTCGGGTGGTTCACGTTGTCGGTGAACGGCGCGCCGCCGGCCGAGACGGCGTACATGCTCATCGTGAACGGGCCGTCGGGTCCGGTGAGCTGATCGGCGACCAGACCGTACTTCGCGCCGTTCTTGCCCTTCAGCTTCTCGGCGGCGGTGTACATCTCGTCCCAGGTCCAGCCGTCCTTGGGGACCTGCAGGCCGGCCGCGGTGAACGCGTCGGCGTTGTACCAGACGCCGTACGTGTTCATCAGCGACGGCAGTCCGCCCATCTGGCCGTCGGCGGTCTTCCAGTTCTCGATCGCGGAACCGACGAACTTGTCCGGACCGAAGTCGCCGGACAGCTTGCTGGTCCAGTCGACCAGCAGGCCCTGCTGGGTGTACTGCTGCTCGGTGTCGTTACCGCACCAGAACAGGTCCGGCAGCTTCTTCGCCTGGGTCAGCGACGACAGCTTGTCGCCGTACTGGCCACTCGGGGTGTCGAGCAGTTCGACCTTGATCTTGTCGTCCTTGAAGTCGGCCAGCGCCTTCTTGATCACGGCGTTGGTCTGGGTCGACTCCCACGTCATCACGGTGACGGTGACCGGCCCGTCGCTCGATCCCGAGTCCGAACCGCCGCAGGCCGACACGGCCAGCAGGCCGGCGCAGGCCAGCGCGGCGGAACCGATGAGCTTGGTCTTCACAGGTTTGTCCCTCATTTCTGGGTGGTGCTGCCGAGCGAGCCGAGGCCCTGGATGAAGTAGCGCTGCGCAACGAAGAAGAGCACCAACGGCGGCAGCATGTAGAGCAGGTTGGTGGCCATGTAGTAGCTCCAGTCCGGCGTCTTGCCGGCGAACGGCGAGATGAACGCCGCCATGCCGACCGACAGCGGCCATTTGCCGGAGGAGTAGAGGTAGACCAGCGGGTTGAGGTAGTCGTTCCACGAGGCCTGGAAGGCGAGGATCGCCATCGTGATCCAGGCCGGCCGGGTCAGCGGCAGCATCACCTGGGTGAAGATCCGCAGGTGCCCGGCGCCGTCGATCTTGGCCGCTTCGTCGATCGAGTACGGGATGGCCAGGAAGTACTGCCGGGCCAGGAAGATGAACAGCGGGTTCCCGCCCAGGAAGGCCGGCACGATCAGCGGCAGCCAGGTGTCGTACCAGCCGATGCTCTTGTACAGCTGGAAGAGCGGGATCAGCCCGACCACACCGGGGAGCAGCATGCTGCCGACGAACAGGTAGAACCACACCTTGCGGCCCGGGAAGCGCAACCGCGCGAGGGCGTAGCCGGTCATCATCGCGGTCATCACGCCGCCGAGCACGCTGAGCGCCGTGATGATGGTTGAGTTGAGCAACAGCCGCGGGAAGTGGATCACCTGCGGACCGTCGATGAAGTTGCGCCACGTCCATTCGCGGGGCAGCAGCCGCGGCGGGATCTCGAAGACGGCCGAGCCGCTCTTCAGGCCGATGGTGATCATCCACAACAGCGGCACGATCATCACGGCGGCCACGAACAGAGCCGTCACGTACCAGGCCGTCGTACCGATGAGACGGCCTGTGACAGGGCGCTGCTTTCGATCAGTCGGGAGTGTTGTCACTGTAGGTCCAAAGAGAGGTGAACTTCGCGGCGAGGGCGATGACGGCGATGATGATCAGGAACAACACCCAGACCTGTGCCGAGGCGTAGCCGAGCTGGGGGATCCGGCCGAGGTTGGGGAAGCCGTTGTTGTAGATCGACAGCATCAGCACGCTGGTGCTGAAGCCCGGACCACCGTTGGTGAGGATCTTCGGCTGGTTGAAGGTCTGCAGCGCGGCGGTGGTCTGCAGGATCACCTGCAGCAGGATGATCGGACTGATCGTCGGCAACGTGATCCGCGCGAACGCCGACCACGGACCGGCGCCGTCGACCTTGGCTGCTTCGTACAGCTCGGTCGGAACGGCCTGGAGAGCGGCCAGGAAGATGATCATCGTGCCGCCGACGCCCCACAACATCATCAGCACCACCGAGGGCATCGCCATCTTGGGGCTCTGCAGCCACAAGCTGGTCGGCAGTCCGAGGCGGTCGAGGACGGTGTTCAGGAGTCCGACCTGAGGATCCAGGATGAACTTCCAGAGCGTGATCGTGGCGACCGCCGGCAGAACAACCGGCAGATAGGCCAGCGTCCGGACGATCCGGACGCCGCGGAAGCGCTGGTTGCAGAACATCGCCAGTGCCAAACCGAGGATCAGTGAGAGCGGCACGTACAGGACCACCAGGTACCCGGTCGCGCGCAGAGCCGGCCAGAACGCCGGGTCGGTCGTGAACAGCCGGCGAAAGTTGCCGAGTCCAACGAAGACCGGATCGGCCAGGCCGTTGTACTTCGTCAGTGCGAGATAGAACGAGCGGATCAGCGGGTACGCGACGAACACCGTGAAGCCGATGATCGCCGGGGCGATGAACAGGTACGCCGCCATCGTGTCGGACCCGGCGCTGCGGCTGAGGCCGGCGCGGGGGCGACGGCGGGATCGATTCATCCGGCCTCCTGGACGGTAACGTTTCCAAGTTTTACTGTTGGGTGACGATGCCGTGTCGGGAAAAGGAAGTCAACCCTGTGTCCGAAACGTTTCCAAACACCTCCGGGGCCGCTCGGCCGACGATGATCGACGTGGCCCGGCGGGCCGGCGTCGGCCTCGGCACGGTCTCCCGGGTCGTGAACGGCGGGCACGGGGTCCGGGAGGAGACCGCCCAGCGGGTCCGCACCGCGATCGACGCCCTCGGCTTCCAGCGCAACGAGGTCGCTCGCGCGTTGCGGCCGGGGAAGAAGTCGTCGAGTCTCGCGCTCGTGCTCGGCGACCTGACCAACCCGTTCTACGCGACCATCGCGAAGGCCTCGCTCGAGGTCGCCGGGCAGTCCGGCTTCGCAGTCGTGCTGGGCAGTGTCGACGAGGATCCGGAGGGCGAGAAGCGAGCGATCCAGGAGCTGGTCAGTCGCCAGGTCGCCGGGCTGATGATCGTTCCGGACCAAGGGGATCACGCGTTCCTGGCCGGCGCCGGTGTCCCGGTGGTGTTCGTGGACCGGCCGGCGACCGGGATCGAGGCCGACATCGTGATGGTCGACAACGAGGGTGGCGGGCGGCTGGCCACCGAGCACCTGTTGGCGCAGGGGCACGAGCGGATCGCGATCCTGATGGCGCCGTCGTACTACACGACCGGTCGGCGACTTCGTGGTTTCCGGCGGGCGCATCGAGCCGCCGGGCTCGAGGTGGACGAGTCGCTGGTCGTGCAGCTGCCCGAGGGCAACGCGGAGTCCGCCGAGAAGGCGACCCGGGAGCTGATGTTGCGGCCCGATCCGCCGACCGCGATCTTCGCGTCGACCAACTTCCTCACCGAAGGTGTCCTGCGCGCGCTCGGTGAGCTGAAGCTCGAGCCCGCAGTGGTCGGCTTCGACGACTTCCGGCTGGCCGACATGCTGCCGACTCCGGTCACTGTGGTCGCCTCCGACATCGCTGAGCTGGGCCGCAGCGCTGCCCGCTTGCTGCTGGATCGAGCCGCCGGCACCGACCGTCGGCCGCCGCAGCGCATCGTGCTGCCCTGTGCGCTGATCGAGCGCGGTTCGGGGGAGCGGCCGCCGTCTGCTGGGAAGAGAAAAGGGCGCTGACCGAGCCTCGGAGTGGTTACTGTCGCCGAGTGTTCTACGAATCCTTCGGCAGTGGCCGCCCGATCGTGTTCCTGCCCGGCTGGGGTGGGAACAACGGTGAGGACCAAGCCATCCACGAACCTGTCTTCGCCCACCGCTCCGGCTGGCGCCGCATCTACGTGGACCCGCCCGGTACGAACAACCGCCCTGGCGAGCCGTCGATCACCGATCAGGACGGCATGCTCGACGCGATCGCGCAGACCATCGAGGACGCGCTGGGGGAGGAGGACTATGCGGTCGCCGGTACGTCGGCCGGTGGGCTCCACGCGCGCGGTCTGATCAAGCGCGACCCGGCACGAGTCCTCGGGCTGCTCCTGCGGGTGCCCGGTGTGGTTGCCGACCGCACCCTCCGCACGCTGCCGACGGACGAGCATCTCGACCGGTCGCCGGAGTACGTCGCCGCCGAGCAGGCCAAGGACGAGTTGTACTACGACCCCGCCGAGCGGTCGGCCGACCTGGAGTTCCTCGGGCGGATCCAGGCCGACCCGTCGACCTACGCGCTCCGCGACGATCCCGCCGTACGGTTCACGCGCCCGACGCTGATCGTGACCGGCCGCCAGGACACCGTCACCGGGTACGCCGACGCGTGGGGTCTGCTCGACGACTACCCGACCGCGACGTACGCCGTACTGGATCAGGAGGACCACGGCCTGCCAGTACGGCGACCCGCGCTCTATCAGGCGCTGGTCGCCGACTGGCTGGACCGGATGGAGGCTCAGAAGTTCGGGTAGGCCCAGCCGAGGTACTTGTTGAAGTAGGGCAGCTTGGCCAGGCCGATCTGGCTGTTGACGCTGGTCGCCCAGAAGTAGCCGTCGCCGCGGGCTACGCCGACGTGGCCGTACGGTGCGGCCAGGTCCCAGAACACCAGTGCGCCCTTGGGTGGGTTCAGGTCACCCGGGTGGGCGGCTCCGCGGGCGACGGCGTCGTTCCAGTCCGCCTTGGCCGACGCCCAGATGCCGGTCTTGCCGTACGAGTTCTCCGCCGCCATCTCGCAGTACCCCTGGAAGGCGGTCGAGCCGTTGCGAGCGGCGTACCAGGCGATGGCCTTGTCGGCGCGGGGGTTGCTCGCGCAGAGCGGGGCGACCAGGCCGCTGCTGCCGGTGTTCACGTAGGAGTCGGAGATGAAGCCCTTGCCGGGGATGTGGTCCCAGACGAGGCTGCGACCGTACTTGCCGGTCACCGGCTCGCCGTAGATCTGGCAGTCGATCTCGACCGCGCCGTTGGGCTGGGTGCCGACCGATCCGAAGCTGGTGGCGTTGCCGGACCGGATGGTCACGCCGGCCCCGCTGTCGGTGACGACGGTTCCGGTGGCGGCGTGGGCGGGGAGTGCCACGCCGCCGGCGACAGCGACGCCGGCGAGCAGGGCAGTGGTGGTGACGCGGGAGACGGTACGGAGGAGGGCGGTCCGCATGAGGGTGTTCCCTTCTGGAAGAAGTGCTTGTCTCGCAGGGAACCAAAGAGTGATGGCGTTGTCGCAGTGGGCAACGAACCGCCCGGCGGTGCCGGGCGGTCCGCCGGGCACTCAGAAGTTCGGTTGCGCCCAGCCCAGGTAGTTGGCGAAGTACGGCAGGCGTGCCTTGCCGATCCGGCCGTTCACGCTGGTGGCCCAGAAGTTGCCGTCACCGGTCGCGAGGCCGACGTGTCCGTAGCTGCTGATGTTCCAGAACACCAGTGCGCCCTTCGGCGGGTTGAGGTCACCGCGATGCGCGGCGCCCCGCCGTACGGCGTCGTTCCAGTTCGCGATGGCCGAGGCGTAGATGCCGGTCCGGCCGTACGAGTTCTCGACGGCCTTCTCGCAGTAGCCCTGGTACGCCGTCGATCCGTTGCGGTTGGCGAACCAGGCGACCGCGGTGTCGGCTCGCGACTGCGGTGCGGCGGAGCTGTGGACCGGTGCCGGAGCCGGTGCGGCGGTGGCGGTGGCGGTGGCGGGCAGGATGCCGGCGACCAGGGCGGTGCCGCCGAGCAGGGCCGAGACGGTGACGCGGGCCAGGAAAGATCTCATGATGATTGCCTTTCGCTGCGATGGGAGGGGCAGTTGCGACTGGCGAATTCGCTGTTACCCGAAGAGAATCAGTGCGTGATTGCGTTGTCGCAGTAGGCAACCGTAAAATGAAAACTATTCTCGCTAATTATCTGTAGGTTTTTCACCACGATCGAGGGCAGGATGGCGTCGTGAGACCAGCTCAGGCTCGCTTCGTGATCGGCTGCCGGATGCGGGAGCTCCGCGAGGCCGCCGGTGTGCCGCTGACCCGTGCCGCCGGGATGTCCGGCTGGGACAAGGGCCATCTGTCCCGGGTCGAACGCGGGCACACCAAACCCAGTCGCGAGTTGATCGAGTGGTACGACGCCTCGTTCGGCGCGCGGCAGGCGTTGATCAACCAGCTGATGGAGCTGGATGCCGCCGTCCGGGCCGGCCGGGACACGTCGCAGCGGGACTCGCGCCGGCAGGTTCAGCCGGTGTCGCTGGGCGGATCGGTGCCGGCCGACCACCATCCGGAGGACCGGGCCGAGCTGGTGGGGGAGACGGTGCCGGACGGGACGCAGGTCCGCCGCGACGAGACCTTCGAGAAGACCTGGCAGATCCGCAACAGCGGTGAGCGGCCATGGCGCGACCGGTGGCTGACCCGGCAGGGCGCCCCCGGCACTCCGGGCTGGCTGCGGTCGCCGGCGCGGGCACGCGTCCCCGACGCCGAGCCGGGGGAGGTGGTGGTCGTGACGATGCGGTTGCAGGCCCCGTCTCAGGTCGGGGCGTCGACGGCGTACTTCAAAATCACTGATGATGCCGGGCGCTTGTACTACCCCGGTCTGGAGTCGCCGCCGGTGTACTGCACGATCTTCACCGTCTACGACCTTTAGGGAATGCCCTTGTACTGGCTTTAGTACCTGGCCATCTGCCGCCTGTCCGGCTTACGTTGCTGCTTTCCTGCAACCCCGCCCGGACCACAGGAGCAGCAGTGCGCAAACCGCAGAAGATCGCAATGGCCTTGGCAGTGGCGCTTTTCGTGCCCCAGCTGGCCGTCAGCTCGGCCACGGCGGCACGCCCGGCCAGGGGTCCGGTGGACCCGCCGACGCCGTCCATCCCGCAGCGGTACCTCGACCAGCCGATCACCTGGTCGGTCTGTTCGTTCGATGCCGCCGTCAAGCGTTTGTACCCACAGGCGCCGACCACCAACTGTGCCAAGGTGAAGGTGCCGATGGACTGGGCGCACCCGAACGCGCATCCCGACGTCGAGGTCGCCGTCGCCTACAGCAAGGCCACCGGCAAGTCGAAGGGCCTGATGACCACGAACCCCGGTGGACCGGGTGGCGCGGGCCTCAGCCTGTCGGCGGCGCTCGCCGCGGAGAAGCCCCAGCTGTTCACCGACTTCGACCAGCTCGGCTTCGACCCGCGCGGCTTCGGAGCCAGTACGCCGTTGCAGTGCCTGACCACCACCGAGAAGCTGGCCGCGCTGCCGACGACTCCGGACTACAAGGAGCGCACCCGGCAGACGCACAAGGTCGAGGTGGCCGAGGCCGCGCTCCAGGCCGAGGCCTGCTCGGCGACGGAGTTCGGTCAGTTCGTCAGCAGCCAGCAGACCGTCTACGACATGGACTTCCTGCGCGCGCTCTTCAAGGCCCGCCAGCTCAACTTCATCGGCTACAGCTACGGCACCTGGCTCGGCGGCTGGTACGCCGACACCTACCCGCAGCGCGTCGGCCGGTTCGTGATCGACTCGAACATGGACTGGACCCACACCCAGTGGGAGAACACGAACTTCGACCCGTTCTCCGGCCAGCGCCGCCGCGACACCCAGCTGTTCCCGTGGATCGCCCGGCACGCCGACCAGATCCAGGGCCTCGGGTCCACGCCGAAGCAGGTGACCGCGTCGTACGACCGGATCCGCGCGAAGCTGGTCACGCTGGTCAAGGCCGGTACGTCGGAGGTCCGCGGTGACGATCTCGACGGCAAGATCTACAGCGTCATCTACGGCAACGTCCGGTTCATCCGTGGCACCGTCGACATCCTCGTGCACGACGAGTACACGAAGGACCCGTCGGCGTCGGGCAAGGTCGAACTGCGGCACGTCGAGAAGGCATGGGCCCGGCTCGCGCCCGAACTGCAGGCGTTCGACACCCTCGCCAACATCCGCGCCCGCTACCAGATCCCGGCGTCGGCCCTCACCGCCGCCCAGGCCGCGGCGGTCAGCACCGACTCGACCCGCTCGATCCTCGCCGACGCCCGCGAGGCCGCGCTCAAGTCGCCGTCGAGCGACGAGGTGTACAACCTCGGTGCCATCGGTACGACGGTCCGCTGCAACGACACCGCCTGGAACCACGACCCGAACTTCTACCTGCGCGAGTCCGACAAGATGGCCCGCAAATACAGCTTCTTCGGCTACATGAACGGCGTCTCGATGTGCGCCTTCTGGAAGTACAAGCCGCAGGACCGCAAGCTCGACCTGACCGGCTCGCCGCGGATCCTGATGGTCCAAGGCGAGCTCGACCCGGCCACGGCGTACGAGGGCGCCCTGCGCACCCACCAGGACACCGCCAAGGTGACCCGCTTCGTCGCCATCGACGACGAAGGCCAGCACGGCCAGTACGTCGGCTCCGCCTCCGCCTGCGCCGAAGCCATCGGCGACACCTTCGTCTTCACCGGCGAACTCCCCGCCCGCGACAAGGTCTGCGGCACCAGCCCGCTCCCCGCCGAACTGTCCGTCTACCCCGTCAACGGCCCGGTCGACGGCAACGCTGTCCATCTCCCGCGCTCCAAGTCCACCCCGCAGAAGGTGAACCCGCTGCTCCAGCAGGCGCTCGACACGATCGCTGCCGGCACGCTGCGGTAGTACTGCTCTGCGTTTCTAGAAGGGCCCGGCGTTCAGGCGCCGGGCCCTGCTTCTTTCTCGGCTGCGATCTCGGCGTCGAGTTCGGCGCGGCGGATCATCCAGCGGTCGGCGAGCCCCTTGACCTCGTCGGTGAGGAACTCGAAGAACCCCAGCGTGATGCGGACGCGCTCCTGGGCAGGCGTTCCGTCGCCGGCGGCATCGAGGACCTGACGCAGTGAGTTGGCCCACTGGATCAGGGCCTGGTTCTCGGACATCATCGACTGGTACCAGGAGTCGTCCTGGACGACGTACACGTCGCGGCGGCTGCCGGGCTCGCGCTCGCGGCTGGCCAGCCGCAGCTGGAGCAGGTAGTTGACCGCCCCGGAGACCGCCGCGGGGCTGGCCTGCAGCTGGTCGGAGAGCTCGGCCGCGGTCAGGCGGCCCGCCTCGCTGGTCAGGATGGCGGAGAAGACCCGGCCGGCCATCCGGGGCCAGCCCGTGTCGGCGAGCAGGTTGCCGAACTGCTCGGCGTACCGGCGGACGGCTTCGTCGTCGCGTTCTGCACTCACCGGCCCATCATCTCCTCTCGGCCCGCGGATTCGGAAGATTCACAATCTTCTGAATGAAGTGTACGTTATGAACCATGACATCAGCCATCGTGGTCTCCGGACTGCACAAGTCGTACGGCGCGACGCATGCCCTCGGCGGTCTCGACCTGGAGGTCGCCACCGGTGAGGTGCACGGATTCCTGGGCCCGAACGGCGCCGGGAAGTCCACCACCATCCGGGTACTGCTCGGGCTGCTCCGCGGTGACGAGGGCGACGTGTCGCTGCTCGGCGGGGACCCGTGGCACGACGCGGCCAAGCTGCACCGCCGGCTGGCCTACGTCCCCGGCGACGTCAACCTCTGGCCGAACCTGACCGGCGGTGAGGTCATCGACCTGCTGGGCCGGCTGCGTGGCGGGCTGGACCCGAAGAAGCGCGACGACCTGCTGCGCCGCTTCGACCTCGACCCGACCAAGAAGGGCCGCACGTACTCCAAGGGCAACCGTCAGAAGGTCGCATTGGTCGCAGCGCTCGCGTCTGACGTCGAGCTGCTCATTCTGGACGAGCCGACGTCCGGACTGGACCCGCTGATGGAGGAGGTGTTCCGGCAGTGCATCGAAGAGGAGCGGCAGCGTGACCGTACGGTCCTGCTCTCCAGCCACATCCTCTCCGAGGTCGAGGCGCTCTGTGACCGCGTCAGCATCATCAGGCGCGGCAAGGTCGTCGAAACCGGCACTCTGGCTGACCTGCGCCACCTCACCCGTACGTCGATCCACGCCGAACTGTCTGCCGCGCCAAACGGCCTTGCGTCGCTGCCAGGTGTGCACTCACTCGATGTCGAAGGCAACCGAGTGCACTGCGAGGTCGACACCGCCCAGCTCGACGCAGTGATGCGCCAGCTCGCCGCCAGCGGCATCAAGAGCCTGGTCGCGCAGCCACCGACCCTGGAAGAGCTCTTCCTGCGCCACTACGAGGACGATGCGGTGGCCGTCTCATGAGGGACTTCGTCGGTACGGCGACCCTGGTGCGGCTCGCACTGCGTCGGGACCGCATTCTGATCCCGACGTGGATCGTGGTGTTCGTCGTGATGGCCGCCGGCTCGGCCCAGGCCTCCATCGACCTCTACCCCGACGTCAACTCGCGCATCGAGGCCGCCCGGACCACCAACGCGTCTCCCGCGCTGGTGTCGCTCTACGGCCGCATCTTCGACGAGACCTCACTCGGTGAGCTCTCACTGTTCAAGCTGACCGCGTTCGGCGCCGTACTGGTCGGACTGCTCGCGTCGATCCTCGTCGTCCGCCACACGCGCTCCGAAGAGGAGTCCGGCCGCCTGGAACTGCTCAGCGCCGGCGTCCTCGGCCGGTACGCCGCCCTGGCCGCAGCACTGCTCGTATCGACGGGAACCGTTGTAGTGCTGGGCTTGCTGACCGCACTGGCCCTGATCGGCATCGGTCTCTCCGCCGCCGGCTCCCTCGCCTTCGGACTCGTCTGGACCTCCGCCGGACTCTCCTTCGCAGGTGTCGGCGCACTGGTCGCACAACTCAGCGAAGGCGCCCGCACCGCCAACGGCTTCACCGCCATCGCCCTCGGCGTCTCCTACATCCTGCGTGCGATCGGTGACTCCTCGGCCGACGGCAAGACCGAGTGGGTCTCCTGGCTGTCCCCGATCGGCTGGTCCCAGCAGATCCGCGCGTACGCCGGTGACCGGTACGTCGTCGTACTGCTGCCACTGGCCTTCCTTGCCGCCCTGGTCGCCGGCGCACTGGCCCTGACTCGCCGCCGAGACGTCGGTGCCGGCCTCGTCCGCCCGCGCCCCGGCCCAGCAGCCGCTGCCAAGTCTCTGCGCTCGCCCTTCGCGCTGGCCTGGCGCCTGCACCGAGGCGCCTTGTCCGGCTGGGCTTTCGCCTTCCTCCTCCTCGGCCTCCTGGTCGGCAACATCGCCAGCAACGTCGACGGCTTCGTCAGCAGCGCCAGCGCCCGCGAAATGGTCCAGAAACTCGGCGGCGTCCAAGCCATCACCGACGCCTTCCTCTCCACCGAGATGGGCATGGTCGGCCTGCTGGCCTCGGCGTACGGCATCCAAGCCGCCCTCCGCCTCCGCTCCGAAGAAACAGCCCTCCGAGCCGAACCTCTCCTCGCCACCAGCGTCACCCGCACCCGCTGGCTCGCCAGCCACGTCGCGATGGCGCTCCTCGGCACGACAGCCCTCATCCTCATCGCAGGCCTGGGCTCCGGCCTCTCCAGCGGCGCCTCCCTCGGCAACGTAGGCCATCAGGTCCCCCGGATGCTCGCCGCAGCCGCCGTCCAACTCCCCGCCATCTGGCTCGTCACCGCCCTCGTAGTAACCCTCTTCGGCCTGGCCCCCAAACTCATCACCGCCGCCTGGGCCCTCTACGGCCTCTTCCTCCTCCTGGGCCAGTTCGGCGCCCTCTTCAACCTCCCCCAGTCCCTCATCAACCTCAGCCCGTACGGCCACACCCCCCGCCTCCCCGGCGGCACCTTCACCCTCACCCCAGTCCTCACCGTCACCGCCATCGCCGCCGTCCTCCTAGCCCTAGGCGTATCCACCTTCCGCCGCCGAGACGTCGGCTAATCCGTTGCAACAAAGTGCAAAACAGTCCTCCGTGGTGCTCACCCCCTGTTAAGCTCCGCCCGCTCGGGGTGAGCGCCAGGGGAGGACTTTTCATGGGTACGCGACGCTGCCGCATGCCGTTCCGCAAGACGGTTACGGCTTTACTGACGGCCGTACTGGCGGTGTCGCTGCTGCAGGCAGTTCCAGCCACAGCGACTCCAGCCCCGAAGCCGCACGCCAAGACAGCGAAAGCGGCCGAGGCAGTCGAGGCCTGCGGTGCTGCACTGACCTGGCACACAGTGGTCGCGTGCGCGGAGCCCGCAGCCGAAACGGTCGACAGCTACCCGTTGCCGACGATCGATGCCACTGACCAAGTGGCGATCGTGCTCACCACGGCCGTCGACGGCGCCTGGCTCAGCGGTCGTCTGCGCGGCCCGGGCGGCGCGGTGGCGTGCTACGCCTACCCGGGAGACGTTCCCAAGGTGTGCAACGTCCAGCCTGGTAACTACACCCTGGACGTCGAGTCCAATAGCGAGCCCTCGCCCTACACCGTTTCCGTGGTCTCTGTTCGTACGGCGACCTGTGCGCCGCTGAGCGCAGGCGACCTCTCGCCGGCCTCGGCCGGGCGGAGCGGCGAGTTGGCGATCGAGATGGCCGCGGACTGCTACCAATTCGATGGAGCGGCAGGTGACGTCGTCAGGCTCGGCGCCGGCGCTGAGCGCGTCTATCTCTACGACGCTGACACCGAACTCGTCTGTCAGGCACAGCCCGGCACCCGCTGTGACCTCACCGGCAGCGGGCCCTACCGCGCGCTGGTCCTGCGGCCGCGGGCGAACGAGACGACCTACACGCTGCGCCTCGCCAAGCTCAACGCATCTGTCGGATGCGACACGATGTCCGCCGCGCCTTTCGGTGCACCCGGTGCGGCAACAGTCACAGGGACTCTGGCCGCGGAGGCTACGACCTGCCGCTCGGTCGCGCTGGCGGACGGTCTGGTCTGGTTGCGGTCTGCTTGGAAGCCGAGCACGGAGCGGCTCAGCAAGGTCGAGCTCTACAACGGCGCGGGTGAGCTGGTCTGTACCGACGCTCGCGATGTGGACTGCCGAATCTCCGCTGCAGGCGTGCACACAATCCTCTTCGACAACTCGGCGAACGACGCGGCTGCCACGTACAGCTTTGCCGCGGTCGGGCGCGGAGACGGCACCGGTTGCATGCCGACGGTCGGCACGAGCTGGGATCTGCCGCTGATCTCGGTGACCCCGGCGTCTGTGCTGCAAGTGGACTGCCAGCCGATCGATGCGGCAGCGGGCGACCGGATGAAGATCGAGTCATCGGCCGGGCAGGGCGTCGTGCGGGTCCTCGATGCGAACGACCTGACGGCCTGTGAGTTGCCATGGTCCGAGACCGAGTGCACTTTGTCGGGGACCGCGCCGTTCCGGATCGTCGTGACGGCTGGGGTCCCGCACCAGTTGGAGATCGGCCGACTGTCCAACGCGGCCGGCTGCACTCCGCTGACGATGACGAAGTTCGGCCAGGTCGGTGCGGTCGCGCCCGAGGGCAGCCGGTGCCGCGAGCTGACGGTCGGTACGGCGGCGACGTACGTGATCGATTCGGGTGTCGAACAGGGGGACGAGGCCACCAGCGGGAAGCCCGCCTACGGAGTCGACGGAAAGCCGGCGTGCACGAGACTTGTCAGGTGCGTTCTGCAGCCCGGCCGCTACGTCATCTTGGTGCCGTCCTCAGCCCACATCGCGACATTCCCGGTGACGGCGACCGACGGGTGCACGACTCAGGCTGCCGATGACTTCGTTCCGAAACGGGGGAGACTGGCCGACACCAGCCAGTTCGACTGTCTGACGTTGACCGCGCCGGCCGGTGCGGTGCTGAAGCCGCTCGAGCCTGCCGACCAGGCGAAGACCTCCGGTGTCGTCCTCGATGCGAACGGTACTGAGCTGTGCAGCTGGGGCAGGGACGTTCCTGCCTGCGCGTTGACCGGTACGGCGCCGTTCCGGGCGGTGATCGAGTCCGGTGAGTTCGCGCTTCCCGGGCCGTATGCTCTCGCATTTCCGCGGGTCGACCCGCCTGCGCGGTGTGCTGCCTTGCCACAGGGGGACTTCACCGCCCCTGGCGGGTCGACCGTCGCTCTGAACCCGGAGCGCTTCGCGACGTGTCTCCAGATTCCGGCCGCTGCCCACGCTGCGACCGAGGCAGTCCAGTACAGCCGCACGGCCGGTACCGGCCTGGCAGCGCTCGAGGTTCTGGACGCCGCTGGCGGTTCGGCGTGTGACTCACCGCAAAAGGTGGCGGCCTACGAGTTCTGCCGCCTCACCAAGGACCAGACGTATTCGGCGCTCCTGGTGGGCACCGACACCACGTCGACGTACCAGGTCGCCCGACGGGACATCACCGGCGGCGCCAAGGGATGCGGCGCGGTCGGCTCGACGACGGTCGGCAGTACAGCGGCCACCGCGACCGTCGACAAGAACCTGCTGCGCTGTCACAAGGTGACCGGTGCGGCGACCGACCGGTTCGTGTTCAACGTTCGCGACAAGAACTCGAGCACTGGGTTCGTCGTTGCCGATGCGGCCGGCGAACTGGGCTGCAGCTCGTGGGATCTCACGATGTGCCAGGCCGCGGGCAGTACGTCGTACCAGGTCGTGACGTGGAACGACGACACCGTTGCCCCGGCCACGGCGTACAAGCTCGAGGCTTTCCGGATTGCGACAGCAGCGGGTCCTGCACCGGAGTGCACCCGGGTCGCCAACTCGGGGTACGGCTTCGGACCGCTGACAGGTGAGTTGAACACCTCCCGGACCGCTGCTTGTGTGGTGTTCCCGATGGGAGCACGCCGGCAGTTGAACGGTAGCGCGGTGAACCAGGTGAGTTCCGGACCTGCTCCGCTGTTCCGTGACTACGGACCCGGCGGTGAATCGAACTGCATGTGGGCCGGTGAGCCCAGTGGCGAGTTCTACTGCACCGGCTCGGACTCCCCTTCGTGGACGGAGACCGGGTTGCTCTGGCTGCCGGAGAAGCCGGTTGTCTCCGCGCTGAAGTACACGACGAGCGCGACCTGTCCTCAGCCGCTCTGCGGCGGCGCAACGTTCGGCGTCAGCAGCGTCACCCCCGCCAGCGCGGCGGCAGGTGGTCCCGCGACGGTGACGGTCAAGGGGAAGTCACTGCATGTGAAGGACGTGGTGCGGTTCAAGGCGATCGGTAAGCCGGACTTGGCCGGTGTGGTGAAGTCGGTATCTGTCGATCGGACGGCGGCCACGGTCGTGGTTGACCTCAAGGGAGCCGCTCTCGGGGCACGGGACCTGGTGGTGGAGTCCTTCGCCGGCGGCTCCGGAACTGCGGCGAACGCGTTCACGGTGACTGCAGCGGCTCTGGTGAACACCCAGGCGCCGGCTCTGGTTGCACCGGTCCGGGTAGGGGCGGCGGTGAAGGTTTCGGTCGGCACCTGGTCGCCGGCGGCTACTTCGTACACCTACCAGTGGCGGGACAACGGCGCGGCGATCCGTGGGGCCGGGGCGGCGACGTATACGCCTGCGGCGGCGATGCTGGGCCACAAGCTGAGTGTGACGGTGACGGCTGCGCGGGCGGGGTATGCGAGCAAGGCTGTGACCACGGCTGCGGTTGCAGTGGCGACGGGGTTGGCGCCGAAGGCGACCAAGGGGCCGGTGGCGACGGGGACGTACAAGGTCGGGAAGACCGTCACCAGTACGGCGGGTACGTGGGCGCCGGCTTGTACGGCGGCGCGGTTCCAGTGGTATTCGGCGGGGAAGGCGGTGGCCGGTGGGACCAAGGCGTCGCTGGTGCTGACGAAAGCGATGGGGGCGAAGGCCTTGTACGTCGCTGTGACGTGTGCGCGGAGTGGACATGCGTCGGGGGTTGCTTCGACTCGGCCGGTGACTGTGGCTGTGTGACATCTCGCAGTGTGAGGCCCGCCCGGTGGTTGGGCGGGCCTTGCTGTTTACGATCGCGGGGTGTTCAGCGAGCGGTTGGTCGAGTTCTGGAGTGAGCGGCACTTGTGTGTTTTGAGCACGGTGCGGGCGGACGGGACTGTGCATGCGACGCCGGTGGGGGCGACGCTGGACGTCGAGAGCGGGGTGGTCCGGGTGATCTGCTCGGGGACGTCCTACAAGGCGCGGGCCATTAGGCGGCTGGGGGAGGCGGCGGTGGCGGTGACGCAGGTGGACGGGCGGTGGTGGAGCACGTTGGAGGGGCGTGCTGTCGTGGTGGACGAGCCGGAGCGGGTGCGGGACGCGGAGCGGCGTTATGCGCGGCGGTACAAGGAGCCGCGCGTGAATCCACAGCGGGTGGTCATCGAGATCACGGTGACGAAGGTGCTCGGCAATGGTGGTTGAGGTTGTCGGGATCGGGGCCGACGGGTGGGTGGGGTTGTCGCCGGTCGCGCAGGAGGTGATCAGCAAGGCTGAGGTGTTGCTGGGGAGCACGCGGCAGCTCGGACTGGTTCCAGCCGGTACGGCGGAGCGCCGGGCGTGGCCGTCGCCGTTGTCGGAGGCGTTGCCGGGGTTGCTGGCGGAGTACCGGGGACGGCGCGTTTGTGTGCTGGCCAGTGGCGATCCGACGTTCCATGGGATCGGTACGACGCTCGTTCGGTTGCTGGGGGCAAGTGCGGTGCGGGTGATTCCGCATCCGTCGAGTGTCTCGCTGGCCTGTGCGCGGTTGGGGTGGGCTCAGGAACAGGTGCAGGTGGTCAGCCTGGTGGGGCATCCGACTGAGCTGGTGCATCCGCAGGTGCAGCCGGGGCGGCGGTTGGTGGTGCTGAGCTGGGGTGCGCAGACTCCGGGCGAGGTGGCGGAGCTCCTGACAGAGCGCGGCTACGGCGCGAGTGAGTTCACGGTGCTGGAGCAGTTGGGCAGTCCGGGCGAGCGCGTGACCAGTACGACGGCTGACGCGTGGACCGGCGAGGTGGACCCGCTCAACGTGATCGGTGTGCTGTGTGCGGACGGACCGGTGTTGTCGACGGCGCCGGGGCTGCCGGATACGGCGTACGAGAGTGATGGGCAGCTGACGAAGCGTGAAGTGCGGGCGGTAACGCTGTCGCGGCTCGCGCCGGTGCCCGGGCAGTTGCTGTGGGATGTCGGTGGGGGAGCGGGCAGTATCGCGATCGAGTGGTCGCGGCATCACCCGTCCTGCCGGGCGATCGCGTTCGAGCGGGACGAGGAGCGGGTACGGCGGATCGAGCGGAACGTTGCCGCGCTCGGGGCGAAGGTGACGGTGGTGCACGGCGCGGCCCCTGCGGTGCTGCCGGTCTCCGAAGCGCAGGCAGGCGGTGCCGATGCACCCAGTGCGGTGTTTGTCGGCGGGGGCGCTACCGCGCCCGGCATGATCGAGGCCTGCTGGGCGGCGCTGCGGCCTGGCGGTCGGCTGGTGGTGAACGGGGTGACGCTGGAGACCGAGGTGCTGATTGCTCAGTGGTACAAGGAGCTGGGTGGCGATCTGGTGCGACTGGACGTCCAGCGAGCCTCAGCGGTCGGCGGAATGACCGGATGGCGTCCTGCGATGCCGGTGACGATTTGGAGTGTGACGAAGTGACTGTGCACTTCATCGGAGCCGGACCGGGTGCTGCCGACCTCATCACCATCAGAGGACGCGACCTGATCGTCACGTCACCGGTCTGCCTGTACGCCGGCGCGCTGGTGCCGGTCGAGCTCCTGGACCACTGCCCGGTCGGGGCGCGCAAGGTGGACACGGCCAACCTCGACCTCGACCAGATCGTCGCCGAGCTGGCAGCCGCGCACGAGGCCGGCCTGGACGTGGCGAGACTGCACTCAGGCGACCCGTCGGTGTTCAGTGCGATGGCTGAGCAGATGCGCCGGCTCGACGCGCTCAACATCCCGTACGACGTCACCCCCGGCGTACCGGCGTACGCGGCGGCCGCTGCGACGCTCAACCGGGAGCTGACCGTGCCGGAGGTCGGCCAGACGGTGATCCTCACCCGCGTCGGCGGCCGAGCCTCGAAGATGCCCGACGACGAGGACCTCAAGACGCTTGGTGCGAGCCGAGCGACGCTGGTGCTGCATCTGGCCGTCCAGCAGATCGACCGCGTGGTCGAGGAGCTCCTGCCGAACTATGGCGCCGACTGTCCGGTCGCAGTGGTCGCCAAGGCCTCACGGCATGACGAAGAGGTGCTGCGCGGCACCCTGGCCGACATTGCGGAGCAGGTGCAGGCCGCGGGCATTCGCCGTACGGCGGTGATCGTGGTGGGCAAGGTGCTGGCCGCGACGGAGTTCCGGGACAGCCACCTCTACTCGACGACCCGCGAGCGATGAAGGTCCTGCTGCTCGGCGGTACCGGCGAAGCCCGTGAGCTTGCCGCGCGGCTGACCGATATCGAGGTGGTGTCGTCATTGGCAGGCCGCACTCGGGAGCTGCAGCTGCCCAGGGGAGAGGTCCGCGTCGGCGGCTTCGGCGGCACCAAAGGTCTGACCGAATGGCTCCGGCACAACCCCGTGGATGCGGTCGTCGACGCGACCCATCCGTTCGCCGCGACGATGACCGAGCACGCGGTCGAAGCGACTCGCGCGGTCGGCGTACCGCTGCTAGTACTGCGTCGGCCGGGCTGGGTCGCGGGACCAGGCGACGACTGGCACTGGGCGGAGAGTGCCGAGGCCGCGGCCGAGTTGCTGCCGTCGTTGGGGTCCCGAGTGTTTCTCACGATCGGCCGCCAGGGGCTCGAGACGTTCGCCACCACCGGCCTCTGGACACTGGCGCGCTGCGTCGATGCACCCGAGCCGCCGCCGGCCTGGTGCACGCTGCTGCTCGACCGCGGCCCGTACGCCGTCGACGCCGAACTCGGCCTGCTGCAGCAGCACGCCATCGATGTCCTGGTCACGAAAGACAGTGGCGGACCGCAGACCGAAGCGAAACTCGCCGCCGCGCGGCAGCTCGCCGTACCGGTGGTGCTGATCCGTCGTCCACCGCTGCCGGCCGGTGCCGAAGTGGTGAAAACCGTGGCTGACGCGATCGCCTGGCTGCGGACTCGGTAGATTGACGCCATGGGGATTCAGATCGCGCCGAGCATCCTGGCCGCCGATTTCGCGCGGCTGGCCGACGAAGCGGCCGCCGTGTCGAATGCGGACTGGCTGCACGTCGACGTGATGGACAACCACTTCGTGCCGAACCTGACCTTGGGCCTGCCGGTGGTGGAGTCGTTGGCCAAGGCGACCGACACGCCGCTGGATCTGCACCTGATGATCGAGGATCCGGACCGCTGGGCACCCGACTACGTCGAGGCGGGCGCGTCCAGCGTCACCTTCCACGTGGAGGCGTGCCGGGCTCCGATCCGGACGGCGCGGGAGATCCGGGCCAAGGGCGCCCGGGCGGCGATGGCGCTCAAGCCGGCCACCCCGATCGAGCCGTACGAGGACATCCTGTCCGAGCTCGACATGATCCTGATCATGACGGTCGAGCCCGGCTTCGGCGGTCAGAAGTTCCTGGACGTGTGCGTGCCGAAGATCCGGCGTACCAAGGAGTTGCTGGACAAGCACGGCCTCGACCTGTGGATCGAGATCGACGGCGGCGTCTCGGCCGAGACGATCGAGCGGTGTGCCGAGGCCGGCGCCGATGTGTTCGTGGCCGGTTCGGCGGTCTACGCCGCGGACGATCCGAACGCGATGGTCGAGAAGCTACGCGACCTCGCCGCGAAGGCCGCTGGCTGATAGGTCCGCGGTCGACTGCTCGGGCGGGATCCTGAGCAGCAGAACCAGCGACAGCGCGGCGAGCGCGGTGGCGACCAGCCAGACATAGCGAACACCGAAGCTCTCGACGACAGCACCGGCCACCGCGGACCCGATCGCGGAACCACCCATCGCCGCGCTGCCCATCCAGCCGAACACCTCGGTTCGGACGGTGTCCGGTGTCAGCGCACCGAGGCGCTCGTACAGTGCGCCGATCGCTGGTGCCAGTGTCAGGCCGGAGACAGTCAGGGCAACCGCCAGTGACACCGGTGACCAGGTCGCGAACACGCACAACAGCATCCCGGCGGTGACCAGGGCAGTCCTGCGCCACAAGTACGACGTACGCCGCCCTGGCAGCGCACCCGCCACCGCACCGCCGACCAGGCTGCCGAACGCCCAGACGGCCTCCATGATCCCGGCGATCAGCCGGTTCCCGTGCTCGTCCGCGAAGGCGACGATGCCCAGTGAGATGCCGCTGAACGCCATGATCCACAGACCGAACGACAGGATCAACGGCAGCCGGTGGCGATGCCAGAGCAACTGACGTGCCGTCAGTGGCGGTGGCCCGTCCGCGTCGCGGGGGAGCGGCCGGGGTTGTCGGAGCGCGTACCACCAGATGAACACTGCGGACATCGATGCCGCCAGCAGCACGCCGAGCCGCGGGCTGGCCACGCTCACAGCTGTTGCCCCGAGCATCGGGCCGACGATGAACAGCAACTCCTGGGCGGTCGCATCCACCGAGTACGCCGTCCGCAGCGCGGGCCCCTGAACCACCCGCGGCCACGCGGCCCGCAAGGTCTGCATCACCGGCGGCACGAGCCCGCCGGCCAGGAACGTCAGGACCGGCAGCAAGCGGTAGAGCCCAGCGGGGACGGCCGCCACCAGCAGCAGCGCCACGCTCCACGACAGGCCGGTCAGCAGCAGCACCCCGCGAGCCCCACGCCGGTCGGCGGTGCGGGACCAGAGCGGGCCGGCAATCGCCATCCCGATCGAGTACGCCGCGGCAACGACTCCCGCCCAGCGGAACGATCCACTCAGGTCCTTGGCCAGAAACGCGACCGGCACCATGGTCGCGAGCACCGGCAGCCGGGCCAGCAAGGACGATGCCAGCAAACCCGGCACGCCACGCGTCCGCCACAGCTCGCGATACCCCGAAAGCTCCATGGCCGCATTCTGTCGGCCGCCTCCGACAATTACGATGGCTCGATGAGCGACCACAAGCCCGTCGAGAGCTGGCTGACCGACATGGACGGCGTGCTGGTGCACGAGGAGCGCGCGATCCCCGGCGCGGCGGACTTCATCGCGGCGCTGCAGGCCTCGGGCAAGAAGTTCCTGGTGCTGACCAACAACTCGATCTTCACGCCGCGCGATCTGCGCGCCCGGTTGCTTGCCGCGGGCATCGACATCCCCGAGGAGTCGATCTGGACCAGCGCGCTGGCCACGGCGCAGTTCCTCGACGACCAGCGCCCCGGCGGGACGGCGTACGTGATCGGCGAGGCGGGGCTGACGACGGCGCTGCACGAGATCGGCTACGTGCTGACCGATCGCGCGCCGGACTACGTGGTGCTCGGTGAGACCCGGACCTACTCGTTCGAGGCGATCACCAAGGCGATCCGGCTGATCGCGGACGGTGCGCGGTTCCTGGCCACCAACCCGGACCCGACCGGCCCGTCGCAGGAGGGTCCGCTGCCCGCGACCGGTTCGGTGGCGGCGCTGATCACCCGCGCGACCGGCGTCGCGCCGTACTTCGTCGGCAAGCCGAACCCGCTGATGATGCGCAGCGCGCTGAACCGGATCGAGGCGCACTCCGAGACGACGGTGATGATCGGTGACCGGATGGACACCGACATCATCAGCGGTCTCGAGGCCGGGCTGCGCAGTGTGCTCGTGCTGACCGGATCGACCGGTGAGCACGAGGTCGACCGGTTCCCCTACCGCCCGACGCGGATCGTGGAGTCGATCGCCGACGTCGTACCGCTGGTCACCGCGCTCGGCTAGCAGTTGAGCGTGCGGAAGCCGAAGCCTTGCGCCTTGAGCTTCTCGAGGATGCCCGGAAGCGCCGCGATGGTCTGACTGCGGTTGCCGCCGCCGTCATGCATCAGGATCACCGCACCGCTCTTCACGCCGCTCAGCACGCGCTTCTCGATCACCGCGACACCTGGCTTCGACCAGTCTCGCGAGTCGATCGTCCACAGCACCAGCTCTTTGCCGAGCTCCTTCGCCCGCTTCCGGACGGTCGCACTCACCCCGCCGTACGGCGGTCGCAGGCAGGTCGGCGTGGTGCCGGAGGCGGACTTGATCGCGGTGTCGGTGTCACCGACCTGCTTGCGGAAGCCCGCCGCGGTCTGGTGCCGGAGGTCGGCATGCGACCACGTGTGGTTCTGCACGCTGTGCCCGGCGGCCTGGATCGCCTTGGTCAGCTCCGGATGTTTCGCGACGTTCTTCCCGACCTCGAAGAACGTCGCCTTCGCGTCGTACTTCGCCAGCACCTCGAGCACCTTCGGCGTGTACGCCGGATCCGGCCCGTCGTCGAACGTCAGTACGACGTACTTGGCCGGAAGCGGCGTGGTCACCGGCGCAACGACCGCAGGTGGTGGCGCGGCCTGCGTGTGCGGGCGTGCGGCAACCACCACGATCGTCCCGATCACCGCACTGATGGCGACCAGGATCGCCAGCCCGGCCAACCGCTGACCGGTCCGCGTCAGTCGTGTCTCCATGCGTCCCCCAGGGCGGTGGGTGCCTCACAGTGCCCCCACCCTTCGGCAAGCATCCTGCAAAAGCTCGCCGCCCACACCGCTTCCGCGTCAACAAACCCGGATATCGGACGATTCAGAGCACCTGGGAGAGGAACTGCTGCAGCCGCGGTGACTCCGCGGCCGTGAAGATCTGATCCGGTACGCCGGACTCCACCACCACGCCGCGGTCCATGAAGGCGACCTGGTCGGCGACCTCGCGAGCGAAGCCCATCTCGTGGGTGACGACAACCATCGTCATTCCGGACTGCGCCAGGTCGGCCATCAGACCGAGCACGCCCTTGACGAGCTCCGGGTCCAGGGCCGACGTGGCCTCGTCGAAGAGCATCACCTCGGGCTTCATCGCCAGTGCCCGGGCGATTGCGACCCGCTGCTGCTGTCCACCGGAGAGGTTGCCGGGACGCGCCTCGGCCTTCTCCGACAACCCGACGAGCTCGAGTTGCGCCTTGGCCGCGGCCCGCGCCTCATCGAGCTCGAGCTTCTTGATCTTGCGCAGCGGCAGCGTGATGTTGTCGATCACGGTCTTGTGCGGGAACAGGTTGAAGTGCTGGAACACCATCCCGATCCGCCGCCGCAGGACGTCGGGATTCCCGCTCAGCACCGACTCGCCGCCGAGCCGGATATCGCCCGCGTCCGGCTCGAGCAGCCGGTTGACCGTCCGCAGCAACGTCGACTTGCCCGAACCTGACGGTCCGATCACACACGCCGTACGGCCGGCCGGAACGTCGAGGTCGACGCCGCGCAGCACCTTGTTCGTACCGAAAGCGAGCTCGACCCCGCGGACTTCGAGGCTCGCGGCGAGCTCAACGGTGGTCGGCATACGCGGGCTCCTCCAGTACGGCGGTGTCGGCGGGCCGGCCTTCACGCAACCGCTTGTCGATGTAGTTCACCAGATGCGTCAGTGGGACGGTGATCACCAGGTAGAAGATTCCGGCCAGCAGCAGCGGCGACAGGTTGCCGTCGGTCGCCGCGGAGTCCTGACCGATCCTGAAGAGCTCGCGCTGTGACGCGAGCAGGCCGAGGAAGTAGACCAGGCTGGACTCCTTCACCAGCGCGATGAACTGGTTGACCAGTGCGGGCAGCACCCGGCGAATCCCTTGCGGGATCACGACCAGCCGCATGCCGCTGGTGTAGCTGAAGCCGAGCGCTCGCGCGGCCTCCAGTTGGCCCTTCTCCACGCTCTGGATGCCGGATCGGAAGATCTCACCGATGTACGCCGACGCGATCAGCGACAGCGCCAGAATGCCCAGCGGGTACGGGTTCGGACCCCACCAGTGCCGAGTGATCGGTGACAGGCCCTGACCGATCAGCAGGATGGTCAGGATCGCGGGCAGACCGCGGAAGATGTCGGTGTAGATCTTGGCCGGCCAGCGCAGCCAGCGCTTGCGGGACAAGGACATCACCGCCACGACCATGCCGAGCACAGTGCCCAGCACGACCGAGGCGGCCGCCAGGATGAGCGTGTTGACCAGTCCCACCTTGAGCATCTCGGGCAGGACCGCCTTCATCGACTCCCAGTCGAGGAAGGTGTCGGTCAGCGTGGACCAGACATCCATCAGGCTTTGGGTGCCGTGAACTTGACGGTGCCGCTACCCGGCTTGAACGACTCCGGTACGGCGCGGCCCGGGTAGTACTGCTCGACCAGCTTCGTCCAGGTGCCGTCGGCAATGACCTCGTCGAGAGCCTTGTTCACGGCCTCGCGCAGCTTGTCGTTGCTCTTGGCCACCGCGTACGCCGTCGGCGCGGAACTCAGCTCCTTCGCGGCCAGAATCACCACGCCGCCGCCCTGCTCCTTGGCCATCTTCTCGCCGATCTCGGCCGGTGAGATCCAGGCGTCCGCCGTACCGGCCTTGAGCTGGCCGACGGCGGCGTTGTAGTTCGGTACGCGAACCGGATCGAGGTTCTTCTGCGTCGCGTAGTCGTCCTGGACGGTGCCCTGAACCACCACGACGCGCTTGCCGGCCAGCTGGTCGAACTTGGTGATCCCCGAGGTCTTGGTGGTGTTCAGACCGAGGTAGCCGAAGTCATAGCCATTGCTGAAGGCAACGGTCTTCTTGCGGGCCTCGGTGATCGTGATGGACGAGCTGCCGAGGTCGAACTGGCCGCTGTTCACCTGCGACAGCAGCGCGGAGAAGTCGGTCCCGACGAACTCCGGCTTGAGGTTCAGCTTGGCCGCGACCGCGGTGATCAGGTCGTTGTCGAACCCGGTGAACTTGCCGTCCTTGACGTACACGTTCGGCGGGGCGTCGGTGAGCGTCCCGATCCGCAACGTCCCGGTCTTGAGCAGACCGAGATCGGGGCCCGAGGCATCGGATTTGTCATCGCTGCCGCAGGCAACCAAGGCCAAGGCGAGCGTGGCAACGGCTCCGGCAGCGGTGATCCGCCGAAGGCGAGCACGGAAGGGGGCGCTGATGGCGCGCACGAGTTCTCCTCAGGTCGTTCGGGGTGGTACGCAGGGTGAACCACCCCGCGTCAGCAGCCAACACCACGTATCCGGCGGTCATTCCGTCCCGACACCCGCTGAGACGGCGCCGCAATGTCGACCGGACTTGTGTTATATGAGGCCGGCGCCCGGCTGTCCCGGGATGTGATCCAGGTCGTTGCGGCCCTTGCGCAGCGGTGCATACTGGGACCACGAGTGAACCCACTCGCGTGCTCCGGGGTCGGTGAAATTCCGAGCCGGCGGTGATAGTCCGCGACCCGGCTGCTGAAGTTGGCAGCCGGTTGACCTGGTGGAATTCCGGGACCGACGGTGAAAGTCCGGATGGGAGGCAGCACGCGATCGGCGGGAGAGCTCCGACGTTCGCGAAGTCGTGACGTGGGCCGTGGCCTGCGCGACGAGTGGGAGCGCCGGAGGTCTGGCGCCGGTCGCAGTTGTTTGTTTCTTCGGCCCCGGTGTGCGTCCGTGACGACGAGGGACCGTAAGTGACGAACGCAGGGCCTGACACGGCGCCGAACTCTGGGCCGAACTCTGGGCCGATCGACATCGCCTGGATGCGGCGGGCGATCGAGCTGGCTGCTCGTGGTGTCGGCAGCACCCACCCGAACCCGGTGGTCGGCTGCGTGATCACCGCTGCCGACGGCCTTCCGGCGGGGGAAGGATTCCACGCCGTCGCCGGTGGCCCGCATGCCGAGGTCGAGGCGCTGCGGATGGCGGGACCGCGCGCCCGCGGCGGTACGGCGTACGTGACACTGGAGCCGTGCAACCACACCGGCCGGACCGGGCCGTGTGCCGATGCGCTGATCGAGGCCGGCGTCAGCCGCGTGGTGTACGCCGTACCGGATCCGAACCGGCAGGCGTCCGGCGGTGGCGAGAAGCTGCGCAGCAAGAACATCCGGGTAGAGCAGGGCCTCCTGCAGGACGAGGCCGAGGCGGTCAACCACATCTGGCTGCACAGCGTGCGAACCGGGCGACCGTTCGTCACCTGGAAGTTCGCGACCACGCTGGACGGCCGGTCGGCCGCTCCCGACCGCAGCAGCAAGTGGATCACCGGGCCGGCCGCGCGAGCCGACGTACACCGTCATCGCGCTGAGTGCGACGCGATTGCGGTCGGCACGCAGACCGTGCTCTCCGACGATCCCGAGCTCACGGTCCGCGACGCGAACGACGTACCGGTGCCGCGGCAGCCGCTGCGGGTGGTCGTTGGCGACCGGGAGATCCCGGCCTCGGCCAAGGTCCGCAACGACCGGGCGCAGACGCTGCTGCTGCCCACTCACGACCCTGCCGAGGTGCTGCGGCAGCTGGATGACCGGCAGATCCGGCATCTCTGGCTCGAAGGCGGCCCGACGCTGGCCGCCGCGTTCATCCGCGCCGGCCTGGTCGATCAGATCGTCGCGTACGTCGCTCCGGCCGTCCTCGGCTCCGGCTTCGCCGCGATCGGCGACCTCGGTGCGGAATCGATCGACCACCTGCGGCGGTTCAACCTGACGGACGTGACGCGTCTCGGCGACGACGTCCGGCTGACGCTGTCACCTCTGGGAGGAAAGTAGATGTTCACCGGAATCATCGAGGAACTCGGCACCGTCGAGGCGCTCGACCTGCTCGACGGCGACGCGGCGCGGCTCACCATCCGCGGCCCCAAGGTGACCGAGGACGCCGGCCACGGCGACTCGATCGCGGTCAACGGCTGCTGCCTGACGGTCGTCGAGTACGGCGACGGTCTGTTCACCGCCGATGTGATGCGCGAGACGCTGCAGCGGACCAGCCTCGGCGCGGTCGAGAAGGGCTCGAAGGTCAACCTGGAGCGGGCGGTCACCGCGCACGCCCGGCTCGGCGGCCACATCGTGCAGGGGCACGTGGACGGCGTCGGCACGATCGCGAGCCGGACGCCGTCCGAGCACTGGGAGGACGTCCGGATCGCGGCCGGTCCGGAGATCCTCAAGTACATCGCCGAGAAGGGCTCGATCGCCGTCGACGGGGTTTCGCTGACCGTCACCGACGTCGACGACGTCACCGGCACCTTCGGGATCAGCCTGATCCCGACCACGCTCGAGCTCACCGTGCTCGGCGGCAACCAGGTCGGCGACACCGTCAACCTCGAGGTCGACGTGATCGCCAAGTACGTCGAGAGACTGCTCACCTCTGGAGGAGACAAATGAACGCGATCGACTGGTTGCTGCACGCGGAGGTGACGATCGCCGGCTCGCAGGTGCTGGTCCGGGAGATCGTCGGGAACGTGTTCGGGCTGGCCAGCGCGCTGTTCGGGATGCGTCGGCTGGTCTCGGCCTGGCCGGTGGGCATCATCGGCAACGTCCTGCTGTTCACCGTCTTCGTCGGCGGCATCTTCGACACGCCGCAGGACAAGGACCTCTGGGGTCAGGCCGGGCGGCAGGTCTTCTTCTTCATCCTCAGCGTCTACGGCTGGTACCAGTGGTACCAGACCCGTCACCGCGGTGCGGCGAAGGCGGTGACACCGCGCTGGGCGACGGGCCGGGAGCGCCTCGAGCTGCTCGGCATCGGCGTCGTGCTCTACGCGATCGGCTTCTTCGTCCTGCGGGCGCTGGGTTCCTGGGGGCCGCAGTGGGACGCGTGGATCCTGATGGGCTCGATCCTGGCGACGTACGGGATGGCGCGCGGGTTCGTCGAGTTCTGGCTGATCTGGATCGCGGTCGACGTGGTCGGCGTACCGCTACTGGTGCAGGCGAAGTTCTACCCGTCGGCCGCGATGTACGTGATCTACGGATTGTTCTGCGTCGTGGGCTTCGCGTCGTGGTGGAAGATTCAGAACCGGGAGCGGGTCACTCCGCCGGAAGCTGTGGTGGTGGGCTGACATGGGAGACGTACTCAAGCTCGACACGATCGAGCACGCGATCGACGAGATCCGGGCCGGGCGCCCGGTCGTCGTGGTCGACGACGAGGACCGGGAGAACGAGGGCGACCTGGTCTTCGCCGCCTCCAAGGCGACGCCGGAGTTGCTGGCGTTCCTGATCCGCTACAGCTCGGGCGTGGTCTGCGTGCCGATGGAGGGTGCGGAGCTGGACCGGCTCAGCATCCCGCTGATGACTCCGCACAATCGCGAGCGGATGCGGACGGCGTACACGATCTCGGTCGATGCGCGCGACGGCATCAGTACCGGGATCTCGGCGGCCGACCGGGCCCGGACGATTCGCGTGCTGTCCGATTCGGCCTCCGAGTCCTATGACCTGGTGCAGCCGGGACACATCTTTCCGCTGCGTGCGCGGGAGGGCGGCGTACTGGTTCGGCCTGGGCACACCGAGGCTTCGGTCGATCTCGCGCGGCTGGCCGGGCTGAACCCGACAGCCGTGATCTCCGAGCTGGTGAACGACGACGGCACGATGAAGCGCGGTCAGGACCTGCGCACCTTCGCCGACGAGCACGGGCTGGTACTGGTCTCGATCGACGACCTGATCCGGTACCGCCGGCGTACCGAGGTGCAGGTCGAGCGGGTGGCGACGACCACCCTGCCCACCCGGTACGGCGATTTTGTTGCCCACGGCTACCGAAACACGGTGGACGGATCGGAGCAGCTGGCGCTGGTCCGCGGCGACCTGAAGGACGGGCCCGCGCTGGTCCGGCTGCACTCGGAGTGCCTGACGGGTGACGTCTTCGGCTCGCTGCGGTGCGACTGCGGTCCGCAACTCGACGAGGCGCTGCGGCAGGTCGCGGCCGAAGGTGGTGTGGTGGTCTACCTCCGCGGTCACGAAGGTCGCGGGATCGGGCTGCTGCACAAGCTGCAGGCCTACGAACTGCAGGACGCCGGCCGGGACACGATCGAGGCGAATCTCGATCTCGGACTGCCCGCCGACGCGCGCGACTACGCTGCGGGCGCCCAGATTCTGGCCGACCTCGGTGTGAGCGAGGTGCGGCTGCTGACGAACAACCCGGACAAGGTGGCCGGCGTTCAGGGCCACGGGATCGACGTGGTCGAGCGGCGCGGCATCTCGATCGACCCGACCGAACACAACCTGCGCTACCTGCGCACCAAGCGCGACCGGATGGGCCACCACCTTCCCGGCGGCCTGCTGACCGAAGAGAACGGAGCCGGCTGATGTCGGGCAGTGGAGCACCAACGATCGAAGCCCCGCGCGCGGAAGGGGCCCGCGTCGCGATCGTCGCGGCGCTGTGGCACCCGAAGGTGACCGACTCCCTGGTCGCCGGCGCGATCCGTGCCCTCGACGACTCGGGCGTGACCGACTACAAGGTGATTCGCGTGCCGGGCTCCTTCGAGCTCCCGGTCGCGTCGTTGCACGCGGCCAAGGCCGGCTACGACGCCGTGATCGCTTTGGGTGTCGTCATCCGCGGTGACACCCCGCACTTCGAGTACGTCTGCCAGGCGACCACCGACGGCCTCATGCAGGTCGGCGTCAGCACCGGCGTACCGATCGGCTTCGGCGTCCTCACCTGCGACAACGACCCCCAGGCCCTCGACCGCGCCGGCCTCCCCGACAGCCGCGAGGACAAGGGCTACGAGGCCACTCAGGCGGCGCTGTCCACTCTGGTGGCCGTGCGAGGGTTGTGAGCTGTACCGAAGGACTGTTACTAGTGCCTGTCACAGCGCGCTTCCACGCCTGATCACCGGGTGCTGGTACGCGCTGCAGGCGACTATTAACAGTCCTTCGGTACGCCGCGGGTCTGAGCAGTCACCTCGTCCAGGAGTTGCTGGAGGGCGGTGGCTAGCTGGGTGCGGGCGGTGGGGGCGAGGGAGGCGACTAGTTCGGCTTCGCGGGTGAGGACCTGGTCGACGCTGCGTTCGATCAGGGCATGGCCGGCCGGGGTGAGCGTGACGACGACCGCGCGGGTGCCGTCGGAGGCGGGGCTGCGTGTGACCAGGCCAGTGTCCTCGGCCCGGGTGACGCGCTGCGAGATGGCTCCCGCCGTAACGAGCGTACGGCGGGCCAGCTCTCGAGTCGTCAGCTCGTACGGCGCTCCGGCACGGCGCAGCACGCTGAGCAGATCCAGCGTGGCCGGGTCGATGCCGAGGTCGGCGAGAACACGGCGGCGGTCGTCGGCGAACAGCTTGGCCAGCCGCCAGATCGGCGTGACGATCTCGATCGAATCGGTCGGTGTGCCGGGGCGCTCGCGTTCCCAGGCGCGGGCGATCTCCGCGGCGGGGTAGGGGCTGGGAGCGTCGAGCGGGTAGTTGTCGGTCACGGGCCCATGCTACGTTTAGGTCTAAACATTTAGGTCTAAACGTGAGGACGACAACTATGCGAACCATCGTGGTGACCGGGGGAGCGACCGGAATCGGACGGGCGACGGCGGAGCTGTTCCGGGCGAACGGCGACGACGTGGTGATCACCGGACGCCGGGCCGAGCCGCTGGCCAAGACCGCGGCGGAGCTGGGTGCCCGGGCGGTCGTGTGCGACGCGACCGACCCGGCGCAGATCGAGCAGTTGCTGGCCGAGTTGCCCGACCAGGTCGACGTACTGGTCAACAATGCCGGTGGCAACACCGACTTCGGCCGTCCCGAGGACAGCCTCAAGCAGGTGAAGGAGAACTGGCTGGCCAACCTCGAGGCCAACCTGATCAGCGCAGTACTGACGACCACCGCGCTCGCGCCGCGCCTGACCACGGCTGTCGTCCACCTCGGATCGATCGCGGGCGCCCGCGGCCCCGGCTCGTACGGCGCTTCCAAGGCCGCGCTCGCGCTGTGGAACGCCGACGTCGCCGCCGAGCTCGGTCCGCGTGGCATCACCTCGAACGTCGTCGCGCCGGGGTACACCGCGGAGACCGAGTTCTTCCAAGGCCGCCTCACCGAGGAGCGCCGCCAGACGTTGCTAGAGGCAACTATGACGAAGCGCGAGGGAGTGGTCGGCGACATCGCGGGCACCATCCACTTCCTCGCGTCCCCCGCCGCCAGGCACCTCACCGGTCAGGTCCTGCACGTGAACGGCGGTGCCCTGATCACCCGCTAGATCCGGGTGTGCGCCATCAACCAGTTGGTCACCCAGGTCTTGCCGCCGTCTTCGGAGAAGTCCTGTTGCCAGGCGGACTTGTCGGCGCCGGGCGTCCAGGTGAAGCGGACGTCGATCGGCCGGCCCTCCCAGACGTCGGGGCCTTCGAAGATGCCGAGTCCGTCGTCACCGAACGAGCCGACGACCGGGGTCTCCAGCTGGCCGCGGAGGCTGTTGATCCAGTGGATCGACCAGGTCTTCGTGGCGGGATTGAACAACCGCAACGTGGCGCCGCGGAAGCCTTCGGTCGGGAACCAGCCCTCGTCGAAGCTGATCGCCCCGTCGAAGTATGTCGTCACCTGCATCTCGGACTCGACCTCGTACCACTCGTGCGGCTCGCCGAGCGCAGGGCGACGGCGGCGGTTGGCCATGTGCCAGCGGCCGACCAGGAAGTCGAACTCACCAGTGACCTTCGGTACGTCGAGTGGCGGGGCCGGCGTGGTGCGGCGAGTGAAGTCCATCGTCCAGTTGGTCTCCCAGGTCGCGCCGCCGTCGTAGGAATAGGCCTGTTCCCAGTGGGCGGTCTGGACGGTGAGATCGGACCACTCGTAGCTGCAGAGGATCGGGCGGCCGTCCACGGCGTCCTCGCCCACCATGCGGCAGCGGGAGCCGTCAGCGGACCACTGGCCACGCACGGGCGGGTAGAGCTCCATCGTCGTGCTGTTCACCCACCAGATCGACCACTCCGAGGTCGTGGGGTCGAAGAGGCGGACGGAGAGCCCGTAAGTGCCTTTGGTCGG
This sequence comes from Kribbella sp. NPDC005582, assembly GCF_040605415.1. NCBI lineage: Bacteria > Bacillati > Actinomycetota > Actinomycetes > Propionibacteriales > Kribbellaceae > Kribbella > Kribbella sp. NPDC005582. The sequence continues at coordinate 67,738 of NZ_JBEXCU010000001.1, read as the reverse complement.
GAAGCGCATCTCGTCGATGCTGATCGCGCCGTCGAAGTAGGTCTTCGCGGTGGTGGTGCCGTCGTACTCGATCCATTCGCCGGCGATCAGCTGCCGGTGTCGGACGTCGAAGTCGCCGTTCAGGAAGTCGAAGTCGCCGGTCGCCTTGGTCCATGTCGTCATGAGGCTCAGCCTGACCGCAAAACCTGACAAGGCGTGGCAGTCTTTCCGGCTACTCTCAAGTCATGCGTTCGAGCCGGCTCTTGTCGATCCTGCTGTTGCTGCAGACCCGCAGACAGTTGACCGCGCGCGAGCTGGCCGACGAGCTCGAGGTGTCGCTGCGAACCATCTACCGCGACGTCGAGGCGCTGGCCGCAGCCGGAGTCCCCGTGTACGCCGACCAAGGCCGGGCCGGCGGATACCGGCTGGTCGAGGGCTACCGCACCCGGCTGACCGGACTGACCGAGCAGGAGGCCGCTGCACTCTTCCTGGTCGGCATGCCTGGACCGGCAGCCGCATTGGGCCTCACCGCCCAAACCAACGCGGCCGAGCTGAAGCTGCTCGCCGCACTGGCGCCCGACCAGCGTGACCGGGCCGGACGGCTCAAGAACCGCTTCCACCTCGACATGCCCGCCTGGTACGCCGACGCCGAGACCTCACCCCACCTGTCTGCCGTGGCGGACGCCGTACTGCATGACCGCCGGATCAAGGCCCGCTACCGCCGCTGGTCCGCACCGCGCGAGGTCGACCGGGTGCTCGAGCCGCACGGTCTCGTCCTGAAGAGCGGCAGCTGGTACGTCGTCGCCGCCACCGAGACCGGGATGCGCACGTACCGCGTCTCCAACATCCTCGAACTCACCCCGACCGACGAGCAGTTCACCCGGACCGGCGACTTCGACCTCGCGCGCTTCTGGCAGGACCACCTGCAGTACTTCGACCAGTCCCGCTTCACCGCCGAGGCCGTGGTCCGCGTCTCCGCCGACCTCGCCGCCCGCATGTACGACGTCTCGTTCCCGCTGCTCGTCGCCGCAGTAGCCGACGCCACGCCCGAGCCCGACGGCACTGTCGTCGTCACCCTGCCGATCGAGTCCATCGGCAACGCAGCCGCCAGCCTGGCCCGCTTCGGAAGCAACCTGGAAGTCCTGGAACCCCCGGAACTCCGGACCGAACTTGCCACGCTCGGCCGCACCCTCGCTGAGCTCTACGGCTCCTGATCGAACGAGCTGACGGCGCTCTGCCCTGCCTCGACAGTCCGCCGGACGAATCCCGCGATCAGGTCGAGCTCGTCCTCGGTGTAGTCGGCCAAGACCTCGTCCATCGCGCCGAGCATCGGCTGGTACAGCCGGAAGACCTCGACGCCACGATCGGGGAGCAGCCGGATCGTCACGCTGCGCCGGTCGGCCGCCGCGCGGTCCCGGACGATCCATCCGGCTCGCTCGAGCCGATCCAGGATCCCGGTCAGCGTGGCGGGGTGCAGCCCGGCCCGCTTGGCGAGCGCGCTCGGGGTGAGCGGGCCACTGCGTGACAGCACGTCCAGGCAGTCCAGGTCGACGTCCTTCAGCGCCAGCCGGCCGCCGACCTGATGGTTGAGCAGCGCGAGCTGGATCCGCAGGTCGCGGAGTCCGGCCTTGATGTCGTTCCCGGCCCGGCGGCGGTGACGCGCGTCACCCGATTGTGCCTGTTCCATAAATTATGAGTTCCGTACTATATGAGTTACAGATGACCTGGAAACCATAACCCAGGAGGGGTACGGATGAGGATCACAGTGTTCGGAGCGACCGGCGGGATCGGCGGCCACGTCGTTCAGCAGGCCTTGGCGGCGGGGCACGAGGTGACCGCGGTGGTGCGCGCCTCCTCGCCGTACGAGGTGCAGGGTGTCGAGGTCGTGCGCGTCGCCGGGCTGACCGAGGCGGATCCGCTGCTCGATGCGGTGGACGGCCGGGATGCGGTCATCTCCGGGGTAGGGCCTCGCACCGCCAAGTCGGGGGCGGTCGCGTCCGGAAGCACGCGGTCGATCCTGGCCGCCATGACGAAGACCGGCGTACGCCGCTTTGTCGCGGTGAGCGCTGCGCCGATCGGACCGACACCGCCGGGCGAGAGCTTCCTGAACCGCCGCCTGCTGCTGCCGATGATCAGGGCGATCGCCGCCGACGTGTACGCCGATCTCCGGGTGATGGAAGCCGATATCGCGAGCAGCGGCACCGACTGGACGGTCGTCCGGCCGCCCAAGCTGACCAAGCGGCCTCTCACGGGCAAGTACCGCACCAGCATCGGCGGCATCGTGCCGGCCGGCTACCTGATCGGCCGGGCCGACGTGGCCCACCTGATGCTGGCTGCCGTCGCAGACCCGGCGATGGTCGACCAGACAGTCGGGGTGGCGTACTGATGGACAGGCTCGTCCGCGCCGCCAGTCTGCTGTTCTCCGGCGCGGTGAGTCCCGCCAGGCGGACCTGAGCGGCGGGCGTCCGGAGCGAGCATCTAGGCTGGGCGGGCGATGAAGACCTTTGAGGAGCTGTTCGCCGAGCTGGGCGACAAGGCACGCACGCGTCCGGAGGGATCCGGCACCGTGGCGGAGCTCGATGCCGGCGTGCACACGATCGGCAAGAAGCTGGTCGAGGAGGCCGCCGAATCCTGGATGGCCGCCGAGCACGAGGGCAAGGACCGGGCCGCCGAAGAGCTGTCCCAGCTGCTGTACCACGCGCAGGTCATGATGATCGCGCTCGATCTGAAGCTCGAAGACGTCTACCGACATCTGTAGTCAGCACCTCACAGACCCGGTTCAAGTTTCGACAGATTGGGCAGTGCCATGCTGCGCGTCGCAGTACCGAACAAGGGCTCGCTGAGCGAGTCCGCGATCGAGATCCTCACCGAAGCCGGCTACAAACAGCGCCGGACCACCAAAGACCTCAGCCTGATCGACGTGGCGAACGAGGTGGAGTTCTACTACCTCCGCCCGCGCGACATCGCCGTGTACGTCGGCGAGGGCACCCTGGACGTCGGCATCTCCGGCCGTGACCTGGTGCTCGACTCGCACGCCGACGCGGACGTGATCATGGAGCTCGGCTTCGGCAGCTCCACCTTCCGGTTCGCCGGTCCGCCCGGGGTCGCGTCCTCGGTGAAGGACCTGTCCGGCAAGCGGATCGCCACCTCGTACGCCGGCGTCCTGACCGACCACCTCGCCGAGAACGGGGTCGACGCCTCCGTCGTCCGCCTCGACGGCGCGGTCGAGACGGCCGTCGCGCTCGGCGTGGCCGATGTCATCGCCGACGTCGTCGAGACCGGTACGACGCTGCGCCAGGCGGGCCTCGAGGTGTTCGGCGAACCGATCCTGCAGTCGCAGGCAGTCGTGCTCAAGCGCCACGGGGTGGAGAACCCGCCGGCCGGTCTGCAGCAGCTCGTTCGCCGGCTCGAAGGCGTCCTGATCGCGCGCAACTACGTGATGATGGACTACGACATCCCGGCCGACCAGATCGACGCGGCCACCGCGGTCGCGGCCGGTCTCGAGTCGCCGACGGTTTCGCCGCTGCACCGCGCCGGCTGGGTCGCCGTACGGGTGATGGTGCAGCGCGCCGAGGCGCAGCGCATCATGGATCAGCTCTGGGAGGTGGGCGCCCGTGCCATCCTCACCACCGATATCCACGCCTGCCGGATCTGAGATGACCACCGACCGGTTGTTCACGTTCCATCCGCGGAGCGTGGCGATCATGGCGGCGGTGATGGGGTTCTCGCTGATCGCGCTGTTCGCGGTGATCTGGACGCAGTTCGACGAGGGTACCAAGCAGACGTTCAGCTGGTTCCAGCGCCTGACCCTGCTGGCGTTCTTCGGCGCGATCCTGTGGATCCTCTACCGGATGGCGACGGTCCGCGTGTCGGCTTACGCGGACCGGATCCGGGTCCGCAACGTGTTCAAGTCGTACACGCTGCCCTGGTCGGACGTCAGCGCGCTCCGGTTCACCTCAGGCGACGCCTGGCTGCAGCTGTTCGATGCCGATGGCAACCGAATCGGCGTTCTCGCGGTGCAGGCCGCCGAGGGGCGCCGGGCGAGCACGGCCGCCAACGAACTGGCGGCCGTCGCCCGCGCCCATGGTGCGGGACCTACGAGGCTGACACCCGAAAGCTAGTTTCGTGTGACTGACCGGGCTCCAGGACGACCAGGTCCTGCCCGGTCACGAACGCGTCCGGCGGGCACGTCATCGGCTCGACGGCGAGCGCCGTACGGCCGATTGCGCTGCCGGTGTAGAGCTGCATCCAGGGCGTGTCGCCGCTCAGGGTCGACCGTGCGCCGGAGTCCGGGTCGGACAGGGTGACCGCCCAGCTGCCGCCGAGGCCGGTGAAGGCGTTGTCGATGTCGAGGTCGCCGAGCTGTCGCGCGGTCGAGAAGTCGAACGGCGATCCGGCGACCGGCGCGAGTCCGACCGGGGACAGTTGCTCCGGCGAGACCTCCAGCCATTGCTCGGCGGTGAACTCCAGCACGCACTCGTCGATCGGCCGGCCGACGCTGAGGTAGGGGTGAGCGCCATACCCGTACGGCGCCGCAGTCGCGCCGACGTTCGTGGCGGACGCGGTCACCGTCAGCTTCTCGTCGAGGTGGTAGTGCAGGCGGAGGTCGAGCTGGTGTGGGTAGCCGGGCTGACCTTGCAGGCGGTAGCCGACCTCTACGGTCGACGGGTCGGAGCCGTCGTCGAGGCGGTTCCAGTTCGCCCAGCGGGTGAGGCCGTGGATCGCGTTCCGGCGCGGCGGCTCGGTCAGGTACAGATGCTGGTCAACTCCACCGAAGCTGTACTTGCCGTCGGTGATCCGGTTCGGCCACGGGAACAGGTGCTGGCCGATTCCCGCATGCGCCGCTTCGTTCTCGGCGTACCCGAGCAGCACTTCGCGTCCCTCGAACGTGAGCCCGCGCAGTCCACCGCCCACGCTCACCACAGTCCCGGCGTACCCGCCGCCCGAAATCGTCCACTGGTCACCGCTCGGCAGCACGCTCATGCACCCATCCTCACAAACTGTTCCGTAGCGCTGTCCATCTGGGGCTGACCTGTTCGTGGTGATGCTGTAGACACGCCAACAGGAGGTAACACCGTGAAGTACTTGCTGCTGATCAACGCCGGCGAGCTCGACCTGTCCGGGGGAGCGGTCGGGTGTGAGCCCGAGGACTGGATGCGGTTCGACAAGGAGATCACGGACGTGGGAGTGGTCGTGGCGTCGGAGTCGCTGGCTGACCTGGTCACCCAGACTCGGGTGCAGGTGGACAACGACGGCAAGCGCACCGTGACGGATGGGCCCTTCGCCGAGACGCGCGAGGTGCTCGGTGGGTTCTACGTGATCGACGTACCGGACCTGGATGTCGCGCTCGACTGGGCGGCCAAGTGCCCGGGCTCGCGGGCCGGCGGTTCGGTCGTGGTGCGGCCGGTCGCGGAGTTCCCGGGGGTATGAGGGTGTCTGGGGAGTCCGCACCTACTGCGCGGCACTCGGCACGGCACCTCGCCGCACTGGTGCAAAGGGCTAGATGCTCCGCATCGAACCCTTCGCCCCAGCACACCGATGCACCGCACCGAGCACCTGCTCGCTACGGCGCCGACTCCCCAGACACCCTCTGACGATGGACCAGGTCGAGGCGGTCTTCCGGGAGGAGCGCGGCCGGTTGCTGGCCGCGCTGGCCCGGCGGTTCGGTGACCTCGACCTGGCCGAGGAGGTCGCGGCCGAGGCGATCGAGGCGGCGCTGGTCCGCTGGCCGGTGGACGGCGTACCGCCGAATCCGGGCGGTTGGCTGATGACGACCGCCCGGCGCAAGGCGGTCGATCGGCTGCGCCGGGACCAGGTGTACGCCGCGAAGCTCGCGATCCTGCAGGTGGACGCGGACCGGGCCGAGCCACCGCGCCCGGGCGGTGAGTTTCCGGACGACCGGCTCGAACTGTTCTTCACCTGCGCACACCCGGCGCTGGCCCCGGAGGACCGCGGGGCGCTGACGCTGCGCTGCCTGGCCGGACTCAGTACGCCGGAGGTCGCGCGAGCGTTCCTCGTTCCGGCCGCCACGATGGCGAAGCGGATCGTCCGGGCCAAGGCGCGGATCCGGGACGCCCGGATCCCGTTTCGGGTCCCGTCGGCGGATGAGCTGCCGGAGCGGTTGCCCGGCGTACTGCAGGTGATCTACTCCGTCTTCACCGAGGGGTACGCCGCCAGCTCGGGACCGTATCTGCAGAGGCTCGACCTCGCCGAGGAGGCGATCCGGCTCGCGCGCATCCTGCACAAGCTGCTGCCGGCGGAGCGCGAGGTCACCGGGCTGCTCGCGCTGATGCTGCTCGTGCACGCCCGCCGCGATGCGCGGAGCGGTCCCGACGATCAGGTGATCCTGCTCGAAGACCAGGACCGCAGCCGCTGGGACTCTTCCCACATCGAGGAAGGGCGCTCGCTCGTCGTCAGCGCTCTCACCGGCGGCCCAGCTGGCCCGTACGCCGTCCAGGCCGCGATCGCCGCCGTCCACGACGAGGCGCCGAGCTTCGCCGCGACCGACTGGCCGCAGATCGTCGCCCTGTACGACGTCCTGTCCGCCCTGGACCCGTCACCCGTGATCGCGCTCAACCGGGCGGCCGCGGTCGCCTTCCGTGACGGTCCTGAGGTTGCTCTCGACCTGCTCGACTCGCTGGCCGCCGAGCCTCGACTCCGCGACTACCACCCGTACGCCCTCGCCCGGGCCGACCTCCTGCACCGGCTGGACCGCCGTACCGAAGCCATCGCCGCCTACGAGCAGGCGTTGCAGCTCGCAGGCTCGGACCCCGAGCGCGTACACATCCACGCTCGCCTGAAGGCTCTTGGGGATAACTGACGGCTTGTCAGGGGTTGGGCCGGCTGCCAGCCTGACGGGTATGGAGAGCTTGTACGACGCGGCCGGTGGGATGGACGGGATGGTTCGGCTCGCGCATGCATGGCATGAGCGGGTGCTGGCCGACGAGGTGGTGAGCCATGCGTTCCGTCACGGGTTCCACCCGGACCACACCCAGCGGCTGGCGGCGTACTGGGCGGAGGCGCTCGGTGGGCCCGCGTGGGCGGACGGGGACGAGAGCACGGTGGTCTGGATGCACAGCGGGAACGGTGAGCATCTGGAGATGGATCGGCGCGCGATCGCCTGTTTCGACGAGGCGCTGGACGACGTGGGGCTCACCGGTGAGCTGAAGGACGTGCTGCACGACTACTTCGCTTGGGCGACGAACGTCTCGATGGCTCGGTACCACGGGTCGAAGGATCAGGTGCCGCGGGGACTGAGCGTTCCGCGGTGGTCGTGGGACGGGCTTCAGGAGGCCGCTGAGTGAGGTAGGGCTACCGACTTGGCCACTAGTTCGATGGCTGGGTCGTGGGGGAGCTCAGGGTTGCCGTCGACAACTACCTGGGCCCGGTCGCGGGTGGATTGCAGCGCGAAGTGGTCGCGTTCCCAGCGCATCCAGTCGAGCCAATGGTCACGCAGGGCCTCGCCGTCGCGCTCGATGCCGCGGTCGAGGCGAACCTCGTTGGTGGTCTCGATCCACAGGCGCAGGGACTGGAAGCGGTCGGCGTCGCGGTCGCAGGAGGTGACGCCTTCGACGATCAGCAGTTCGACCGTGACCGGTACGACGTGGAGTTCGGCGTACGCGGCCGTGTGCCAGTCGTAGCGGCGGTAACGACCTTCGCGGCCGTCGGCAAGCCGTTGCAGGACGTGGTCGCGGAGCAGGGCGAAACCGCGTTCGGCGCCGGACCAGCCGTCGTACAGGTCGTCCATGTGGATGACGTTGGTGTGCACGCCGCGGGCGGTGGCGCGGGCCTCGAAGCGGTCGGCGAGGGTGGACTTGCCGGAACCGGCCGGGCCGTCGATCGAGATCAGCCGGGTCCGGCCCAGCCGCGGGGGCGCGGCCTGGACGAGGTCGAGCAGGGAGTCCAGGGGGAGGAGGGTCTCAGTTGATTCCATGGCGCTTCAGGATGTCCTCGATCTCGTCGAACTCCGACGAATCCTGCTGTCCACCCTTGGCCTTGGGTTTCGCAGCTTTGGCAGGGGCAGCCGACGCGGGCGCCGGTCCGGTGGTGGTCAGCTCACCGGTTGGCTTGCTCTTCTTGGGTTCGCGGGGCGCGTCGCCGCGGCGGGACCGGGCGACGCCGGAAACGACGTACAGGACGACCGAGACGCCGAACAGCGCGACGCCCGCCCAGACGGTCGGCGAGAAGATCAGATGGGTGATCCAACTGACCGCTGACCGGACGACGTCCCAGACCAGTTCGAGCAGCCCGGTCAGGTAGAGCGAGACCGGGAGCAGTGACCAGGCCACACCGCGCGTCCCGGCCGCGAGCCCGCGCCGCCGCCAGGCCGCCCACGAGCCGATCAGGCCGAGCAACGTGAGGCCCACGCAGAACGGCAGCAGCGTCAAATCGTTGAAGTCAGGCACATACCCAGGCTCGCACAGTCAGGCCACGATCCAAGGGGGGAACAGCCCTGACGCCACCCTGAAACCGCGCTCCGGGGACAATAGGCGTGTGCAACCAGCAGAACGGCGTTTGGCATTCACAGGCTTCGACAACGACGACGGTACGGCGGACGCCGCGCTGGCGGCGGCGCTCGCGGCCGGCGATCACGGAGCGATGCTGGCCGCGCTGACCCGCGCCCGGCTGCTGGTCCCCGTGGTCGCGATGCTCGGCGAGGTCGAGTACGACGACCAGGGCCTGGCGCACGACAAGACCTCGGACATGGCGGTCGCGCTGCTCCAGGGCCAGGACGGCCGGAACGCGCTACTCGCCTTCACCGGCACCGAAAGCCTCGCCCGCTGGAGCGCCGAAGCCCGCCCGATGCCCGCCCAAACCCAGTTGGTGGCCACCGCCGCCATCCAGGAGGGCGCCGCCGCCATCGTCCTCGACATCGCGGGCCCCGCCGCCGGCGTGATCGAGGAAGACGACGTACGCCGCTTGGCCGCCGGCCTCCAGGTGGTTCGGCTGGAAGACGGCGGCTACGGCTGGATCGAGTCAGCCGACGGCTGAGGCCAGGGCGTCCATGGGCTTGGGGCGCATGGCGACCCGGCCGGTGATGGCGGTGGTGGGGAGGACCAGCAGCAGTACGACGGCGATCCAGGCGAGCAGGATCCACGGGGGACCGGAGGGGATCGGCCAGCCGCGGGTCGCGACGGCGATCGGGAGGACGGTGAAGGCGGCCGCGATCAGGCCGATCACCAGGCCGAGAGCCGCGATCACGAGGCCTTCGAGCATGAGCATTCGTGATACCTGGCGCCGGGTCGATCCGGTCAGGCGCTGGAGGCCGAACTCCCGGCGGCGGTCCAGTACGGCGACCGCGATCGTGTTCACGGAGGCGATCGCGGTGTAGGCGACCGCGATCCCGGCCAATAGGTAGGCGATGTACGCATCGACTCCGAGGCCGGCGTCGTAGCCTTCGCCGAGCAGTTCTCGGCCGCCGGCCGTGGTACCCGGCCACTGGGGAACGGCTTTCTTGTCGGAGGTCTTGATCAGCAGCATGCTCGGCAGGCCGGTTGTGGTGTGTGCGGCCAGCAGATCGGCGGGTAGCAGCAGCGGTTCGTAGCCGGACGGGCCCTCGGCCAGTGCCACGACCTTCACCTTCACCAGTGCGTTGTCGCCGAGCCGGACACCTAGCTCCGAACCCACGTCCACCTTGAGTTTCTGCGCCGTACCGGGTGGCAGGGCGATGGTCGAACCCCGCAGATCGTCCAGTGAACCCTTGGTGACCTTGCCTTTGTAGACCGGTCCGCTCAGACCGAGCAGTGGCCAGGCGTCGCTGGTGTGGGAGGCGTCGTACGGGGATTCGATCCAGCCCTTGCTGCGAACGAGTTCGGAGACGGCGGTGACGCCCGGCAGCGAACGAGCGCTCTCGGTGAGCGGCGCGGGGATGCCGCCGGTGGAGCTGGTGATGACGACGTCCGCGGCCAGGCTGCCGGTGGCCGCTTCGACGGCCGCCTTCTGCTGCGTGGTCTGGGCATAGATGTTGCCGAGGGCAATGGTTGTGGCGATGGTGATCGGGATCAGGATCGCCGCGAACTGGACGGCCCGGACCCGGAGATTGATCACGGCCAGGATCCCGCTGGTACCGCGCTTCTCGACGAGTGTGGTCAGTCGTGGGACCAGCGCTCGCTGGATCACCAGCGGGGCGAGGATCGCGACCGCGATCGAACCGGTCAGGCCCGCCGGTCCGCCGATCGCGGCGGCATTGGTCGGGCTCATGAAGAGTGTGGAGCCTGCGATCGACACGGTCACACCGGCGAAGACCAGGCCGACCAGGATCCGCACCCGGCCGAGCGCGACAGCCGGTACGGCGGCCTCCGCGAGCGCCTGGATCGGCCGGATCTGCGCGGCTCTGCCGGCGGCGATTCCGACCGTGACACGCAGTACGAGGAAGGTCAGCACCGCGGCTGCCGCGAAGGGCAACGGTCCCTGGTCGAACCGCAACTGCGGCGGCACGATCCCGCCATCGGCCAGCAACCCGAAGATCCAGCCCCCGGCGAACCGTCCGCACAGCAACCCGAGCACCAGTCCCAGCAGACCGACCACCATCGTCTCGGCGATCACCATCTTCGCCACCTGCCGCGGCGTCGCGCCACTCGCCCGCAGCAACGCCAGCTCCCGCCGCCGCTGCCGCACCGACAACCCGATCGTCGCCGACACCACCAGTGCCATCACCACAGCCACCATCCCACCGAAGACGCCGGACATGATGATCAACGGCAAGCTCGTCGCGATCCCGCGGTACTCCGCGACCCCGCGATCGTCGCCGGTGTACGCCTTCACTCCCGCCGGCAGCACGAACCCGCGCACCGCGGGCCACACGCCGATGGCATCAGGCGCAGGCGCCAACTGCTCAGCCTCCGAGTCCGCGAAGAAGATCGACGGTACGTCGACTGTCCGCTGCGCCGCCGCGATGCCGGCCACCGTGTACTCCCGTGGCACTCCACGCACCATCACATTCACGCGATCGCCGGGCTTGGCCGAGCCGGCCAGTCGCTCATCAAGCACCACGTGACCAGGTTGCGGCGCCCGCCCCGCGGTGAGGCTGTACGGAGTCAGCGGCGCGGAAGCCCACCCGTGCCCGATCAGAGCGTCACCTCCGGCCGCGGCGGTCCCCACACCTGCACCTACCGGACGGCCGGCACCGTTCGTCTGCAGGACCACCGCCGGGAACGAGCGGTCCGCGATCACCTTCTCGACTCCCGGCGTACTGGCCAGCTTGGCGGCCAGGTCCGCGTCGACGAGGTGGCGCTCCGGGAACGCGGCCGAGCCAGAGCCGTTCGGCGGATGGTACGCCGGGTCGCCGCTGACGATCACCGGTGCCGCGGCGAGGCGTTGGGGCGGGGCGTTCAGGCGGAGGCCGGTTTCAAGGAGACCGCCGGCGGCCGCCAGCAAGGCGCTGCCGAGGAACAGGGCGACGAAGATCGCCAGGAAGGCGGCGGTCCGGTGACGCAAGGTGGTGAGCGCAAGGCGAAACATGATGTGGTCTCCGAAGGATCGTGGCGGGGGAGAGGGTGGCCGGTTAGGAGTTGGCGGGGGAGAGGCTGAGGCGGGCTAGTTCGGCGGCGACGGTTTCGGCGGTGGGGTGGTTGGACTCGGAGACGATGCGGCCGTCGACCAGGAAGACGACGCGGTCGGCGTACGAGGCGGCTACCGGGTCGTGGGTGACCATGACGATGGTCTGGCCGAGTGCTCGGGACTGGTCCCGCAGCAGCGCCAGGACCTCCAGTGCGGTCACCGTGTCGAGCGCTCCGGTCGGTTCGTCGGCGAAGGTGATCGCGGCCCGCCCGGCCAGGGCGCGTGCGATCGCCACTCGCTGCTGTTGACCACCGGACAGCTCACTCGGGCGATGCCCGACGCGCTCGGCCAGACCGACACGTGTGATCACCTCGCTCACCCACGCGTCGTCCGGTGACTTCCCGGCCAGCGTCAGCGGCAGTACGACGTTCTGCCGCACTGTCAGCGCAGGCATCAAGTTGAACGACTGGAACACGAAGGCGACGTGCTCACGGCGCAGCTCGGTCAGAGCGGTCTCGTCGAGTCCGGTCAGCGACTGTCCGGCCAGCTGCACCTGACCAGAGGACGGCGTGTCCAGACCGGCCGCGCAGTGCAGCAGTGTGCTCTTGCCGGAGCCGGACGGCCCCATCACCGCAGTGAAGGAGCCGGCCGCGAATCCGTAGCTGACACCGTCCAGTGCGGTGACCGCGCCCGGACCGGTGCCGTAGACCTTGCGGACGTCGGTGAGCTGGACCGGGGCGTTCACACGCCGACCTGTACGTCGGTCTTGCGGTGGTACGACTCGTGCGTCCACCACAGGATCGCCACGATCATGCCGAGCCCCAGGTCGGACCAGAGCCACCACGGCCAGTCGAAGTGCCCGAAGACGGCCAGCGCCACCCAGATGACGAACTGTACGACGCAGGTGACCAGCCACAGACCAGTGAAGGCCCGTAGCGCCACAGTCAGACCGCGCGGCGGTGTCGCGTCGGCGATCCCGGCGAAGACCTGGCGGAGGTCACCGCGGTTCCGGGCGGCGCGGAGCAGCTCCTCCCGGTCGCCGGCAGCGGGCGGGGTCAGCGCACCCCGCCGTACGGCGCTGTCCAGCTTGGCGCCGGCCGAGCGGCGGTCGGACTCGCTCAGGGCGACCTGGTCGGGGAGCAACAGAGGATCAAGGAGAGTGTTCATGTGAAACAGCGTAGGGATTGAACAGTTTCCGGCGGCAGGGTCCGAGGGTGCCTCTTGAAGGTGGTGTTAGGCCCCCTGGCCCAGTGGTGCAGATGCGCAAAGATGGGGGAATGACCGCAGAGCTGCCACCCGGACTCGCACTGGCTTGGGGCGTCCAGCCCGTCCAGCGGCGTGGCCCGAAGCCAGGGCTGTCGGTCGAACAGATCGTCGACACCGGTGTCGAACTCGGCGACACCGGCGGTTTCGCGGCGATCTCGCTGCAGAAGATCGCGGCCCAGCTCGGCGTCACCACCAACGCGATGTACCGCTACGTGCGGTCCAAGGACGAGCTGATCGTGCTCGTCAACGAGAAGGCGCTCGGGGGCCCGCCCGAGCTACCGGCCGGCTGGCGTCCGGCAGCGACCGCGTGGGTGCATGCGCTGGTCGACCGGTACGCCGAGCGCCCGTGGCTGCTCGACGTACCGCTCCGAGGCGCGCCCAATACGCCGAACATGATGCGCTGGGCCGAGGTGATGCTGCAGGCCTTCGCCGAGACGCCGTTGAGTCAGCACGACGCTCTCGGCTGCCTGATGCTGCTCGACGGGTTCGCACGCAACTACGCGACGCTCGCTCGCCAGCTGGGCGCGAGCGACGACGTACCGGTGCAGGCCGAGCAGGTGGGCGCCTTCCTGGTCCCACGCCTCATCGAGCACGACTATCCGATGCTCGTGTCGCTCTACACCAACGCCGAGTACAACGACGGCCTGGACGACGACCTCGAGTTCGGCCTGACCCGCACCCTCGACGGCATCGAGGTCCTGATCAAGGCAGGGTGATGCGAACCGGCCCTTCGGTGCGCGCGGCCACCCACTGCAGGTGGAATTCGCTGCCGGGGGCAACTTCCGGCCGACGCTCCGGCTCGGTGCGCAGATTGACCGGTGCGGTCAGCGTGGTCACAGCCGGCTCAGCCGGTACGCCGTTCGCCCGCACCGAGGCGATGACGTCGGCCAACGCCTGCGCGGCCGGCTTGCGCTCGTGGTCGACAGTAAACAGGCCCAGGTCGTACTCACGGTCGGGGAAGTCCAGCAGCCGCCGGTCGATGTCGTGCGACGACCACCACGTCACGCCGTACAAGGCAGGGTTCGGCAGCACGTGCTCGACCGTCCGTCGGGTGAACTCGGCCTGCAGCTCCACCGGGATGTCGGGCCCAGGTACGCCGACCTCCTGCAGCCACACCGGCCGGGACGGATCCAGCGACGTCGCAGCCGCGAGCCCGACCAGGTAGTCGGCATGGCTGAGCGTCGCCGGACCCATCGGCCCGTCCACTCGCGAGACCCCGTTGAACACCCAGGAGTGGACCGTACTCAGGTCGCCGAGATCCACCGCGTCGGTTGGCAGGAACGGATGATCGGCCTTGTACCAGGCGTCGTCGAAGACCGAGTGCAACGCCAGTACGCCGGGCGCCGCCTTCCGCACGGTGTCCAGCAACTCGGTGGCCCACGACGTCGATGCCCCGGACGTGGTCGGGCTGTCCGGCCAGAGGTTGTTCACCTCGTTTCCGAGCGTGATCGCGAACAGGTTCGGCTTCTCGGCGACCGCGCGCGCCACGGTGTCGACGTACGCCGTCAGTCCGTCGCGGACGGTCGGGTCCTCGAACAGGCTGCTCTTGTGCCAGGTCAGCACCCACGACGGCAGGAAGTCGAAACTCGACAGATGCCCCTGGATCAGGTCGACCGCCACCGACAGCCCGTGCTCCGCGGCCGCGTCGATCGTGTCCAGCAGATCCGCGATCGCGCGCTCGCGGATGATCGCCCGGTTCGGCTGGATCCACGGCCAGACCGGGAACACCCGGACATGGTCCAGACCCAGCCCGGCCAGGTCCGCGAAGTCCCGCCGTACGGCGTCCCGGTCGTAGTCGAGCCAGCTGTAGAACCAGCCGCTCGAAGGAACGTAGTTCGCGCCGAACCGCGGATCCAAACCCATGATCCGCATGCTAAATCGGTTTAGGTACCAACAGCAACATCAGCTGGGTGGGGCGGTGGACTCGCGGACGGTGAGGACTGGGTCGGCGGTCCGGCGGTTGACGACGGTGGCGGGGTCGGCGATGACTTCGAGGAGCACCTCGGCGGCCTGGCGGCCGAAGTCGAAGGTGTCGCGGGACATCGCGGTCAGGGCGGGGTGCATGAGCTGGGTGAGGATGGAGTCGTCGAAGGCGACGATCGACAGGTCGCCGGGGACCGAGACGCCCATCTCCATCGCCACGCCGAGCCCGGCTACGGCCATCACGTCGCTGTCGTAGACGATCGCGGTCGGCCGGTCCGCCTGGGCGAGCAGCCGGCGGGTGGTCGCGGCGCCTTCGGCGTCGCTGAAGTCGGTGGTCAGCGATGGCGCGTCGAGCAGGCCGAGGCGCGGTGCAGCATCCCGTACGGCGCGGATCCGGCGCTGCGTGTGCTGGAAGACCGGCGTACCGGCGACGTGGGCGATGCGGCGGTGACCGAGCGCGGCCAGGTACTCGACGATCGTGAGCATGGCATCACGGTCGTCGGCCCACACTGAGGCGAGCTGACCCTTGCCGCCGCGGCCGCCGATCACCACGGCGGGCATTTCCAGCGCCTTGAGCTCGTCGATCCGGGGGTCGCGGACGGTCAGGTCGACCAGGATCACGCCGTCCACGCGATGCTCGGAGTTCCAGCGCCGGTACACCTCGATCTCGGCCTCGGTGTCCTCGACGATCAGCAGTTGCAGCGAGATCGACTCCGCGGACAACCCCGACTGCACGCCGGAGAGCAGGTGTGCGAAGAACGGTTCGACCCCGAGCGTGCGCGCCGGCCGGGCGATCACCATCCCGACCGAGTCCACCCGCGACGCTCCCAGGGCCCGTGCGGCGCTGTGCGGCCGCCAGGCCATCTGCTCGGCGATCCGCAGGATCCGCTCGCGCGTCGCCTCGCTGACCCCGGGCCGCCCGTTCAGCGCGAACGACACCGCGCCCTTGGACACTCCGGCCCGCTGCGCGATGTCCGCGATCGTCGGTCTGGCCACCGGCGTACCTCCTCACCCTTGACAGCGGATTCTACGATGTGAATAGTTCGGGAGCTATACCGGTTTATCAAACCCTGGAGAATCCCCATGCGTAGACGCCGTTCGGCGCTGGTGGCGCTGCTTGCCACCTCGGCTCTCACTCTGGCCGGCTGCGGCCTCGGCTCGTCCGACAACTCCGGTGACGGCGGCGCCAAGCCGACCGTCGGCGCGGATGCCCAGGTGACCGGCGAGGTCTCGTTCCAGACCTGGGCGCTGAAGCCCAAGTTCACGTCGTACGTCGAAGGCGTGATCAAGGCCTTCGAGGCGAAGTACCCGGGCACGAAGGTGACCTGGCTGGACCAGCCCGGTGACGGGTACGACAAGAAGGTGCTGAGCCAGGCGTCGGCCGGTCAGCTGCCCGATGTCACCAACCTGCCGCCGGACTTCGCGCTCCCGCTCGCCAAGCAGAACCTGCTGCTCGACGTCGGTGCGGCCGACCCGAAGATCAAGGACGAGTACGTCGAGGGTGGCGTGCAGGCGTACCAGTACCAGGGTCTCAACGGGACCTTCGGCTACCCCTGGTACCTGAACACCGACATCGACTACTGGAACTCGGAGAAGTTCGCCAAGGCCGGCCTGGACGCGAAGAACCCGCCGAAGACCTTCGACGAGCTGCTCGCGGCCGCGAAGACGATGCACGACAAGACCGGTGGCAAGGAATACCTGATGAGCCGGCTGCCCGGCATCGGTGACCTGACCAACGCGGGCGTGAAGATCCTGTCCGACGACGGGAAGAAGTTCACCTTCAACACCCCCGAGGCCGCCGCGCTGCTGGACAAGTACCGCGACGCCTACAAGGCCGGCTACCTGCCCCGCGACATCCTCACCCAGGAGTACCTGGGCAACTCCAAGCTCTTCACCCAGTCCAAGGTCGCCTGGACCACCGGTGGTGGCAACGCGATCCAGGACTTCACCAAGGACAACCCGTCGCTGAAGGGCAAGATCGTCCCGTCGCCGGCGCTCGACACCCCGCCGCTCTACGTGCAGGGCCTGTCGGTCTCGGCCAAGACCAAGAACCAGGCCGCCGCGATCGCGCTGGCCCGTTTCGTCACCAACGCCGAGAACCAGGCCGCGTTCGCGAAGATCGTCAACATCTTCCCGTCCACCAAGGCCTCGGCGAGCGACCCGTACTTCTCGAAGTCCGACGGTACGCCGGAGTCCGACGCGAAGGTGCTCGCGTTCGAGTCCTTGGCGAAAGCCAAGTCGCTCACGCCGGCGGTCATCAGCGGCGCGACCAACGACTTCATCGGCCAGCAGATCTCGCTCGCGATCGCCGGCAAGATCACCTCGCAGGCAGCCCTGGACGCGGCCGTGAACAAGGCCAACCAGCTCCTGACTCAGTAAGACTGAGCTCAAAGTAAGGACGTAATGCGCTACCAACGGTGGTTTACCCCGTGGGTGCTGGTGATTCCAGCACTCACGTGGCTGCTCGTCTTCAACCTGTGGCCGTCGGTGAACACGGTCATCCTGTCGTTCACCAACGCCAAGCCGCTGGGCGGCGGCACGTTCGTCGGGCTGAAGAACTTCGAGACCCTGCTGCACGACGAGCAGCTGCGCTGGGCGTTGCTGAACAGCGTCATCTACATGGTGGTCTGCCTGCCGTTCCTGACCATCCTGCCGCTGCTGCTCGCCGTACTGGTGGAGAAGAAGCTGCCCGGGATCACGTTCTTCCGGACGGCCTTCTACACCCCCGTCGTGGCCTCGGCCGTGGTGGTGGCGCTGATCTGGCAGTGGATCCTGGACGACCGCGGTCTGGTCAACGGGCTGGCCGAGAAGCTCGGCGTGATCTCCGGGCCGTTGCCGTTCCTGTCCGACCAGTGGTTGCTGCTGCTGAGTGCGATCAGCCTGACGATCTGGAAGGGGCTGGGGTACTACATGATCATCTACCTGGCCGCCCTCGGGAACGTCGGTCGTGAGCTGCACGAAGCCGCGGCGGTCGACGGCGCGAGCCCGCTGCGGCGGTTCATCCACATCACGATTCCGGGCGTCCGCGGCACGATGATCCTGATCTCGATCCTGATCTCGGTCTCGGCCCTGCGGGTCTTCTCAGAGCTGTTCATCCTGAGCGGCGGCAAGGGCGGCCCGGGCGGCCGGGACAACTCGGTCGTGATGCTGATCCAGCAGTACAGCCAAGGCTTCGAGGGCAACCTCGGCTACGCCTCGGCGCTGTCGATCGTGCTGTTCTTCGTCACGGTCGTCCCGATGCTCGTCCTGGCCCGTCTCAACCGTCGAGGAGCCGAGGCATGAGCACCGTAACGGATCCCGCGCGCCCGATCGCACTGCCGGATCAGCCCGGTACGCCGAAGCGGCGCGGCCGGAGCGGGGCGTTCGGCTTCAACACCGTGTCGCCGCGGGAGAAGGTGGCCCGGTACGTCCTGCTCGTCTTCGTGCTGCTGATCACGATCGGGCCGTTCCTCTGGCAGTTGTCCACCTCGCTCAAGGGCTCGGGCGAGGACATCTACACCCGGATCCCGCGGCTCCTTCCGTCGCAACCGACGTTCGACCACTACAAGGCGGTCGCCGACACGATCCCGGTCTGGGATTACGCGCGTAACTCGCTCGTGGTCGCCGTACTGGTTGTCGGCGGCAACATTATCGGCGCTTCGCTGGCCGGCTTCGCGATCTCGCGGCTGCAGTTCAAGGGCCGCAAGCTCGTGCTCGGGCTGTTCCTGGCCACGCTGGTACTGCCGGGTGAGGTCACGATCATCTCGCAGTACGTGACCGTGCGGGAGTTCGGCCTGGCGAACACGCTGTTCGGTGTCGCGCTGCCCGGCATGATCGGTGCGCTGAACGTGCTGCTGATGTACAACGCGTTCCGTTCGCTGCCGATCGAGGTCGACCAGGCCGCGATCGTCGACGGCGCCAACGCCTGGCAGCGGTTCATCTACATCGGCCTGCCGTCGGTCCGCGGAACCATCAGCGTGGTCGCGATCTTCGCCTTCATCGGCGCCTGGGACGACTTCCTCTGGCCGCTGATCGTGCTGACCGACCCCGACAAGTACACGCTGACCGTCGGTCTGCAGTACCTGTCCGGCACCTTCAGCAACAACCCCCGCCTGATCGCCGCCGGCACGATGATCGCCTTCATCCCGATCGTGATCGTCTTCGCCGTCTGCCAGCGCTTCTTCTTCAAGGGCGTCGAAGAAGGCGCCGTCAAGGGCTGACCTCTGAGGCCGAGCCGTAGCGAGCGCTGACGAACTGGCTCAGGCGGTCGGCGATGGAGGTCAGGGCTTCCCGGGCCGGGTGGCGGGAGTCCCAGGCGCTGATCAGGCGGACGGACAGGTCGCCGTCGCTGGTGCGGATCGGGCGTGGGAGCAGGTCGAACTGGGGGTCGTCGGAGACGACGGCGACCCCACGGCCGGCCGCTGCGAGCGCCTGCGCGACCGTACCGTCTGCGGCCTCGACTGCATCGGCGTAGGAGAGGCCCTCGCGCCGTAGGGCCGCTTCCAGAGAGATGCGGGAGCTGAAGGTGGGCGGTGGCAGGATCAGCCGCTCGTCGGCCAGCTCCTCGAGCCGCAGACGTGCCCGCCGCGCCCAGCGGTGTCCCTCCGGGACGCAAGCCCAGACCGGCAGCGCGGCCAGTGGCTTGGTCTCGTACGGCGCTCTGGCCGGCGTACTCGTCACGGCGAGATCCGCACCGCGCCCGAGGATCTCGGCGGCGGTCTGACCGTCGGCCTGGAAGACCTCGGGCGTCGGATCGTCGGCGTCGAGCGTGGCGATGAACGGCGCGACCACGTCCCGCAAGGTCGTCAGCGGAGCGCCGATGGTGATCCGGTCGAGCCGGCCCTGCGCCTGGTACGTCGCGGCAATCCGCAGAGCGTCGGCGCGCTCCAGCACTTCTCGGGCGAGGGGGAGCAGGGCCTGGCCGGCGCGGGTGGGTGTCAGCCGGCCGCCGGCCCGGTGGAACAGCTCGACGCCGAACTCCTGCTCGAGTTGCCGGAGCTGTCGGGACAGACCGGGCTGCGTGATGTGTAGCCGGTCGGCCGCGGCGGTGACCGTACCGGCGTCGACCGTCTGCACGAAGTACTGCAGGGTCCGCAGCTCCACCATGCCTCCTAAGCATGCACTTCCTGCTGAACAAGTATTGGACAGCATAGAGCGGCCGCCGAAGACTGGACGGATGACGATCGAACAGCGACGCATCCTGAAGACAGCGATTCCGGGGCCGGTCTCGGCGGAGCTGATGGCGCGCAAACACGCCGCGGTCGCGGCCGGGGTGGGGACGACCCTGCCCGTCTTCGCGGTCGCTGCCGAGGGCGGCGTCGTGGTCGATGCCGACGGCAACCAATTGATCGACCTCGGGTCCGGGATCGCGGTCACGACCGTCGGCGCCCGCGCGCCGCGCGTGGTCGAGGCGGTCAAGACGCAGCTCGACGCGTTCACCCATACCTGCTTCATGATCACGCCGTACGAGGGGTACGTCGCGGTCGCCGAAGCGTTGAACCGGCTGACCCCAGGTGATCACGAGAAGCGCACCGCACTGTTCAACTCCGGTGCCGAAGCGGTCGAGAACGCCGTCAAGATCGCCCGCGCCTACACCGGTCGGCAGGCGGTCGTCGTCTTCGACCACGCCTACCACGGCCGCACCAACCTGACCCTGGCGATGACGGCCAAGAACCAGCCGTACAAGCGCGGTTTCGGCCCGTTCGCGGCCGAGGTCTACCGGGCGCCGGTCTCGTACCCGTACCGCGACGGCGGGCTCGACGGCGCGACCGCCGCCGCCCGGGCGCTCGACGTGATCGAGAAGCAGGTCGGCGGGACCGAGGTGGCGGCCTTGGTGATCGAGCCGATCCAGGGTGAAGGCGGTTTCGTCGAACCTGCACCTGGTTTCCTGCCGGCACTGGCCGAGTGGTGCCGGGCGAACGGCGCGGTCTTCGTGGCAGACGAGGTACAGAGCGGCTTCGCGCGGACCGGCGATCTGTTCGCCTGCGATCACGAGGGCGTCGTACCGGACCTGGTCGCGACTGCCAAGGGGATCGCCGGCGGTCTGCCCTTGTCGGCGGTGACAGGTCGGGCGGAGATCATGGATGCCCCGCAGGTCGGCGGCCTCGGTGGCACGTACGGCGGCAATCCGCTGGCGTGCGCGGCCGCGCTGGCGGCGATCGAGACGATCGAGACGGACGGGCTGGTCGCACGCGCCCGGCAGGTCGAGGAGCTGATCAAGCCGCGCCTGCTGCTCGCCCAGAAGGAGGACGACCGAATCGGCGACGTCCGCGGCCGGGGCGCGATGATCGCGGTCGAGCTGGTGGGGCCGGGAACCTCCGAGCCTGCGCCGGAGCTCGCCAAGGCGGTCGCGACTGCTTGCCATCAGCAAGGAATCGTCGTGCTGACCTGCGGTACCTATGGCAACGTGCTGCGCTTCCTGCCGCCGCTGACGATCAGCGACGACCTGCTGGTCGAGGCCCTGGAGATCGTCGTAGCGTCGCTGCGGGAGATCTCGTGATCACTGTCCTGAACCCGGCCGACCTGACCGTCGTCGGCGAGGTCCCCGACTCCACTCCAGACGACGCGTCCGCAGCGGTCGATGCGGCCGCAAAAGCCTTCCCTGCTTGGGCTCGTACGGCGCCCCGAGCCCGATCCGAACTCCTGCACAAGACCTTCGAGCTGATGCTTCGTGACCGCGAGAAGCTGGCCGACCTGATCACTGCGGAGAACGGCAAGACCCGCGCCGATGCCTTGGCCGAGGTCACGTACGCCGCGGAGTTCTTCCGCTGGTACGCCGAAGAGGCGGTCCGCCCAGGTGGTGACTACGGCTCGGCTCCGGCCGGCGGCGTACGGACGATCGTCACCGCCAAACCGATCGGTGTCGCCGCCCTCGTGACCCCGTGGAACTTCCCGGCCGCGATGGCGACCCGCAAGATCGCGCCAGCCTTGGCCGCGGGCTGTACGGCGGTGCTGAAGCCGGCCGCCGAGACTCCACTGACCGCGTTGGCGATCGCCGGCCTCCTGGCCGAAGCAGGCGTTCCCGAAGGCGTCCTCACCGTCGTCACCACCAGTGATGCCGCCGGGGTGGTCTCCACCTGGCTGGCCGATCGGCGGGTGCGGGTGCTCTCGTTCACCGGCTCGACCGCCGTCGGCAAGACGCTTCTGCGCCAGGCCGCGGACCGGGTGGTGGTGACGGCGATGGAACTCGGCGGCAACGCGCCGTTCGTGGTCACCGAGGACGCCGACCTGGAGCAGGCGGTCGCGGGCGCGATGATCGCGAAGTTCCGCAACGGCGGCCAGGCCTGTACGGCGGCCAACCGGTTCTACGTACATGAGGCCGTGGCTGACCGGTTCACCGAACTGTTCGGTCGCGAGGTCGAGAAGGTTGCCGTCGGCCCGTTGATCTCGGATGCCGCGGTCGAGCGGGTGACCGCCGTGGTCGACGACGCGGTCGCGTCCGGAGCCCGGGTCACGCACCAGGCCGCCGTACCGGCCGCGGCTGGTCACTTCTACCCGCCGACGGTACTGCGGGATGTGCCGGACGACTCGACGTTGTTCACCGAGGAGATCTTCGGGCCGGTCGCGTCGATCGCGACCTGGTCCGACGACGGCGAACTCGTTGCCCGGGTCAACGATTCCGAGTACGGCTTGGCCGGCTACGTGTACGCCGGGGAGCTGGGCCGGGCGATCCGGATCAGCGAAGCGCTTGAGGTCGGCATGGTCGGCGTGAACCGTGGCCTGGTCTCGGATCCGTCGGCGCCGTTCGGCGGTGTGAAGCAGAGCGGCCTGGGGCGCGAGGGGGCGCGCCACGGTCTCCGCGAGTACCAGGAAACCCAGTACCTGAGCATCGATTGGCCGTAAATGGGGGGCGGCTACCCAGATTCCGTTGCCGGTGGGTGGGTGCGGTGGGGGTGCGGGAATCTGGGTGGTCGCGACCCATGTGGGGGCCGGCGGGAAACGGTTGACTTCTGGCTATCGGGAAGGCCGACCGGCCGACCGCCCCAAGGAACCGGAAACGGTTCCGGACCGAAGGAGAAAATCATGGCTGAGGTTCTCGACCTGCAGATCCTGTCCGAGGAGAACACCACCAGCCCGGTGCTGCACACCGACGGCTCGGGCGTCAGCTACAACTGCTGACCTTCGCGACACCCAGGGGGCCTGTGCCGAGTCGGCCCAGGCCCCCTTCCGTCTGTCCTGAGAGGGGTGCAGTGCCGATGATCGACTCGTTCCGGGCCTACACGATCAGTGACCCGCAGTACTACGACCGCGTCGAGCGGTCTTCCGAACCGGGCGCGTTCCTGGAGCTCCTGCGCGAGCGCGTCGGCGACCGCGCCGCCGTGGTGGACGGCGTCGGCATCTGGGCCCGTTGCCTGGACCGCCCGCTCAGCGAACTGCCGGAGTACGGCTGGAAGCTGCACCTCGCAGCGCGGCCGGACGACCTGGCCACGCTGATGAACGCGGTGATCGACGAGTACCTGATCGACTCGTTCAGCTTCAAGGTCATCCGCTCTCCGGAGCTCGGACTGGCTCAGTTGGCCCGCTGGTGGTCGCGTGGCGGCGCAGGCAAGGCGGTGACGGTCTACCCGCTGTCTGAAGAGCACGCCCGAGAGCTGGCCGACCGCCTGAGCAGGCGCGTCAGCGACCTGCACGGCGCACACGTACTAACCGATCGCCGGTACCCGGGGAGCGACGTGGTGCAGTACCGCTACGGCACCTTCCGCAAGCCTCCGGGCGTCGACGACGACGGCTATCCGATCAGCGTGGTCACCGGTCCGGATGGCAAGCCGTGGAACGACTCACGCACTCCCACCTTCACCCTGCCGTCCTGGGTCACCGACGACCCGTTCGCCGTACCGGCTGAGGGTGGTGAGCCCGACCCGACCGGTCTGCTCAAGCGGTACAAGGTCAAGTCAGTACTGCGGCACTCGCCGGCTGGCGGCGTCTATCTGGCGACCGGTCCGGACGGAGCGGAGTACGTGCTCAAGGAGGCTCGTCCGCACACAGCCTTCGCACCGGACGGCTCAGATGCGCCGGAGCGGCTGCAGCGCGAGTACGACTACCTCCAGCAGCTCGCAGGCACCGGTGTCGCGCCCGCTGGCGTGGAGCTGGCGACGGTGTGGGAGCACACGTTCCTGGTGCAGTCCAAGGTGCCTGGAATCACCATGCAGGTCTGGCTGTCGCGCAATCACCCGTTTGCGACCGGCAAGCCGGACTCTGCGTACCCTGCCCGCGCACAGGGGATTCTGCGGCAGATCCGGACCGCGCTCACGACCTGTCTGGAGCACGGCATCGTGTACTCCGACACGTCACTCACGAACATCATGATCGACGATGACGACGTCGTTCGGCTGGTCGACTTCGAAGCCTGCCGACCGGTCGGATCCGACCCTGCGCAGTATCCGCGCACCAGTGGCTTCGCCCCCGAGCCCGGTACGGCGGCCTGGTCGGACGACGCGGCCTATGTCGCGTACGGCGTCGACGCGATCGAGGCCGCGACGATCATGCCCCGCAACGCTCTGCTCGCCTTCCGCCCTGAGGTGTTCAGCCGAGCGCTCGAGGTGACCGCCCGCCAGCTCGACCTGCCGCTCAACGACCTCCCCGCACGTCTCGGCCTGCCGGTCGTGTCGGGAGAGCCAGAAGACCTGCTAACCGACACTCTGCGCGGCCTGCGGGCCGCTGCGACTCCGGAGCGGCGGGACAGGCTGTTCCCAGGCCACCCGGAGCAGTTCCAGAGCAACACGTTGTCCCTCGCGTACGGAGCGGCCGGCGTATTGCGCGCACTGCACCTGCTGGACGGTTCGGTATCGGCTGAGTGCACCGACTGGCTGCTGGCACGGCTCGACGAGAAGCGGCCGCTGCCCATGGGCCTGTACGTCGGCCGTGCGGGCATCGGGCTCGCCCTGCTGGAGCTGGGACTGGACGACCGCGGTCTGCTCGCCGGTGCGACGGCCGAAGCATTGAGCGGAGACAAGCGCGGCGGTCTGGCGACCGGACTGGCCGGTGTGGGTGTTGCGCAGCTGCACGCGCACCGGCTCACCGGTTCAGCCGAGCACCTCGACCAGGCTCGCGCGATTGCGGACCGGCTCATCGACCGCGCGTCTGACGACGGAACCGGACTGTGGTGGCAGCAGGCGGATCCGCATCCGCTCGGACTGCTGCACGGTTCGGCGGGCGTGGCGACGTACCTGACTGAGCTGGGGGTCGCTGTGGACGACTCCTTCCTGGTGAAGATGGGCCGGCGTGCACTGGGCTTCGACCTGGCCCACGCGCGGCCGCGGTTCAACGGGGGCATCGGGTTCGGCGCCTACACCGGCAGTTCGCCGTTCGAGCCGTACGTCGTCCGTGGCGGCTCGGGCGTTGGTCTCGCGGTCGCACACCACCTCCGGCTGACCGGAGACGAGACGCTGGTCGATCCGCTCTGGTCAATCGTGCGCGGTGTGGGCATGCCGTTCACCGTGAACCCTGGGTACTTCGCCGGGATGAGCGGGCTGATCGAATTCCTGCTCGAAGCCAAGGCAGCACTGCCGGACGATGCGGCCACGCTGGACGTGACGATCGGCCGGCTGGTCGAGCAGATCACCGCACTGCGTTGCGAGGACCCAACAGGCACTGGGTTCCCGGGTGATGGATTGATGCGGCAGAGCTGCGATGTGGCTTCCGGTAGCGCCGGGGTCGCGTTGACTCTGCACCGATTGCAGTACGGCGGGGAGACGCTCGACGTACGGTTCGGGCGGCCGGTGGGGGTGTTGAGCCATGTCGGGTGATCGCCTGGCCGTTGTGTGCACCGGCGCGAGCGCTGCACTGGATCTGCCGTCCCACTTGGCGCACTGGCGCCGTGAGGTGAGCGGACCGTTGTCGGTGATGCTGACGCACTCCTCGCTCACCTTCGTGCAGCCGTCCGCGGTTGCGTTGATCGCCGACGAGGTGATCGAGCCGCACGGCCCGGTGGTCAATCCGGTCGCTTTCGCCAACCGGGCCAGGCTTTTCGTGGTCGCACCGTGCTCAGCGAACTTCCTGGTCTCCGCTGCGCTTGGACTGGCCTCGTCACCCGCACTGACCGCCATGCTGGCCACGCCCGCACCGCGGATCGTGTTCCCGCACATGAACCCGCGAATGTGGCAGGCACGCACCACTCAGCAGGCCGTCCGCTCGCTCCGCGAACAGGACGTCGTCGTGGTGTCCCCGGAAGACACTGAGGTACTGACGCTGTGGAGCGGTGAATTCGAGCCCAGCAAGGCAATGCCGGCGCCAGTCCGGACCGCGGCGGTGATCGCTGCGCAGTGGCGGAACCTGGTTGCCGCATGAATAGCCGGACCGCGTTGCTGCGTGAGAACCGGGACTTCAGCCGGTTCTGGTGGGGACAGGCACTGACGGCGTTGGGTGCGCGCGTCAGCGACGTGTGCATCCCGCTGTTGGTGCTGGACCTGACCGGGTCGGCGCTCTGGGCCGGTGCGCTGCTCACGGTCCGGCTCATCGTGCTGAATGTTGCCCGGCTGCCAGCCGGTGCTCTCGCCGATCGATGGGACCGGCGGCGGGTGATGATCCTGGTCGACCTGATCCGCGCGGTCCTGTGGGCAGTACTGGCTGTGGCGGTCTTCGCCGGTGTGGCGTCGGTCTGGCCCCTCGTGGTCGTCGGAGTGGTCGACGGACTGGTCAGCTCGATCTACAACCCGTCGCTGGCGGCTGCGCTGCGGCACCTGGTCCGCCCGGACGACATCACCAAAGCCGTGTCGCTCAACGAGTCCCGCTCGTACGCCGCCAGTCTGCTCGGCCCTGCGGTCGGTGGTGGGCTGTATGCGGTCGCGCACTGGATTCCGTTCGCCATCAACGCGGTGACCTTCGTGCTGTGCACCTATCTGGTGTTCCGGATCTCCGCTGGTCTCGGTGGTCGCAATGCGTCGCAGGAACGACTCAGCACGGACATGTGGTCGGGTCTGCGCTACGTGTTCACGCAGCCTTTCCTGCGGACCCTGACGCTCTGGTCCGCCGTACTGAACTTCGCCACGGCCGCAGCGTTCTTCGGGATGGTGCCGATGCTGGTCACGTTGAAGACCCCGGCCGAGGTGATCGGTGCGATGTCCGCGGTCGTCGCAGCCGGTGCACTGCTCGGATCACTCGTCGCTCCCAAGCTGGTGGAGACAGGCGCGTTCCGAGCCGTCGTGGTTGGCGGTCTGGTGGTGGCCGGGGCTGTCACGGCAGTCGCCGTCGTGCCGTCGATGCCTGTCGTGGTTGGTGCACTGGCCCTGCTCGGCGCGACTGCACCGGTGCTGATCATCGCGATGACTGCTCAGGTCTACGACGTCATCGACGACTCGATGATGGCGCGGGCCCAGAGCACCATGACTCTCGTCGGCTCGCTCTTCTACCCGATCAGCACCCTCGTCATGGGCTGGCTGCTGCAGTACTACGGCCCAGGCCCGGCGTACGGCGTGATGGCCGCCGCGCTGGCCGGTGCCGTCCTGTTCACTCTGGCCCGGCCGGTCCGGGCCCAACTGTCACCCGAACCGGAGGCGTGTCATGCGTACTGAAGCTCTGTCCAGTCTGATTCCCGATGCCGCCGGCTTCCTGGACCAGCCGCCGACCGAGGCGGTCGCGTGGCGCGGCTCCTCGTCGCTGGACTTCGGTCTGGCCGCAGTGGGTGAGCTGATCGACCATGGCTCGTTGCAACGGCAGATGGTGAGCCTGGTCAAGGACGGCCAGCGCGTCGCGCCCGCGGCGTACACGTGGGCCGGTCAGCCGATCCAGCCCGGCTTCGCCGACGTTGTCCGTACGACGAAGGTCTCGGCGTACATCGGCGCCGGTGCGACCACTGTGCTCGAGTCGCTGCACCGCATCTGGAAGCCGATCGGCGACCTGTGCCGTCGGCTCAGCCACGAGACCGGACTGCCGATCAGCGCGAATGCGTACCTCACTCCGGCCGGCAGCCAGGGATTCGCGCACCACTACGACACGCACTCGGTGTTGATCGTGCAGACGGCCGGGAGCAAGACCTGGCAGCTGCATGCGCCGGTCTACAACGACCCGCTGGAGCACCAGCCGTGGGACGGCTCCAAAGTCACCGAGGCCGAGTGGGACCGCCTCCGCACCGGTACGCCGTTCCTGGAAGTGACTCTGAAACCAGGTGACAGCCTGTGGATTCCGCGCGGCTGGATCCACAACGGGTTCGCCACCGACGACCACTCGCTACACGTCAGCTTCTCGTTTCCGACGCTGACGCCGTACTGGCTGGCTGGTGAGCTCGTCCGGGCGCTCGGCTCGGAGCGGGCCTTCCGGGCCGAGCTGCCGTGGGGCTTCGGTCGCTCTGCCGATCTACGCGCCGAGGCGCTGGCCACGACCGCCAAGCTGCTGGCCGCTCACTTCGCCGCGCTCGTCCCGACCGACAACCAGGAGCTGGCCGACAGCTACCGGCGGTTCTCGCTGGAGTCGGCACGGCGCCCGATGGACAACTTCCTGCCTGCGCCGACGCTGGACACGCAGGTCCGTACGGTCGCCGAAGCGGCGGCGGGTGTCGACTGGACGCCCGCCGGCCGGCTGCGAGTCCACCTCGGCGACTCCATCGTCGAGTTCGAGGACGCCCCCGCCCGAGTAGTCGCCGAACTCCTCACCGCCGACTCCTCAACCCCCTGGACAGCCCGCACCCTCGAACTCCCCGAGCAGGACGCCCTGGACCTCGTCACCCTCCTGCTCCGCACCGGCCTGGCAGTCCGCGCCGCCATTTGATGGGTCCACCCACGAGCTTGTGGGTTGACCACCCGCATGCGGTGGGTGAACCCACAACGGGATGGGTCAACCCACCAAATGGGGGCGGCGGTCAGCGGCGGGCGGGGGAGGGGTAGACGGCTCCGGTGTACTTCTCGCCGGGGCCGGCGCCGGGCTCGTCCGGGATGCTGGAGGCTTCCTTGAAGGCGAGCTGCAGGGAGCGCAGGCCGTCGCGGAGCGGCGCGGCGTGGTGGTGACCGAGCGACGGCGCCGCGGCGTCGAGCAGGCCGGCCAGGGCGTCGATCAGCGAGCGCGCCTCGTCGAGATCCTTGTGCTCGGGCAGGTCCTCGGCCAGGCCGAGGTTGACGGCGGCCGCGCTCAGCAGGTGCAGGGCGGCGGTCGAAATGATCTCCACGCTGGGCACCTCGGCAATGTCGCGCGAGGGGGTTGCAGGCTGCGGAGTGGAGATGTCGTCGGTCATGGTGTTACTGTTGCACGGCGACCGATCCGGTCCAGTGGTGCCCCCTGGGTGGAATACCCGAGGAGCGCCGGTGGTTGGATCCAAGCGGAGGGCCACCTCCCACCCAGCTGATGAACAGTCGGCGGGTCCCGGTCAACACCGAGACTCCGGTCTTGGTGAAATCGTACGGCGTTCCGGCTGTTTGACGGTTGGTGCGCCGGGGATCAGGGAATTGGGCCTTCGTGTGTTAGTCGCACGGAGGCCTTCGTCGTTTCTCGAGGAGACCTCGAGCGACGAAGAGGTGGTACCGGATTCAGAACAACCCAGGAGGACCCATCACCATTGAACTGCGCGTCAACGAGCGCATCCGCGTTCCCGAGGTGCGGCTGGTCGGACCGAACGGTGAGCAGGTAGGCATCGTCCGGATCGAAGACGCACTGCGGTTGGCACAGGAAGCCG
Organism: Kribbella sp. NPDC005582; assembly: GCF_040605415.1. Taxonomy (NCBI): domain Bacteria; kingdom Bacillati; phylum Actinomycetota; class Actinomycetes; order Propionibacteriales; family Kribbellaceae; genus Kribbella; species Kribbella sp. NPDC005582. Next base: position 38,493 of record NZ_JBEXCU010000001.1, on the reverse strand, counting down.
ATCTCGACCTGGTCGAGGTTGCGGCCACGGCACGCCCGCCGGTCTGCAAGCTGATGGATTTCGGCAAGTACAAGTACGAGACCGCGCAGAAGGCGCGCGAGTCCCGCCGGAACCAGACCAACACCGTCATCAAAGAGATGAAGCTGCGGCCGAAGATCGACCCGCACGACTACGAGACCAAGAAGGGTCACGTCGTCCGCTTCCTCCGTGCCGGTGACAAGGTGAAGATCACCATCATGTTCCGCGGTCGCGAGCAGTCGCGGCCGGAGCTCGGCTTCCGGCTGCTGCAGCGGCTGGCCGAGGACGTCAGCGAGCTCGGCTTCGTGGAGTCGAACGCCCGCCAGGACGGCCGGAACATGATCATGGTTCTCGGACCGCACAAGAAGAAGTCCGAGGCGCGCGTGGACGTGGACGCCGAGAAGGCGAAGAAGGTCGCCGAGCGCGAGGCCGAGGTGGAAGCCGAGCGCGTCGAGCGTGCCGCCCAGGTCAAGGCGCACGAGGCCGAGGTCGCCGCCGGTGCCACGAAGAAGCCGAAGGGTCCGGCAGACAACCTCGACCCGGAGTGACGGTTCGCTCCGGCGCGGTTCCGCTGCCGGAGCACCGCACCACCGAGTTCGAGTCAACGAAGAACAATCCAGGAGTTCATTAGCCATGCCGAAGATGAAGACCCACTCGGGGATGAAGAAGCGCGTCCGCGTCACGGGCTCGGGCAAGCTGCGCCGCGAGCAGACGGGTGTCCGCCACCTCGCCGAGGCGAAGTCCTCGAAGCGCAAGCGCCGGCTGAGCGGCACGGTCGAGGTCGCGCCGTCGTTCGCCAAGAAGGCCAAGAAGCTTCTCGGCATCTGAGGCTCCCGCCTCGCGGGGCCTCGTGGCCCTTCCCCCGAACATCCGCCGTACCGGCCCAGCCCGGTCGCGGCGCAGAACCAAGGAGTAACACCTCATGGCACGCGTGAAGCGGGCAGTCAACGCCCACAAGAAGCGCCGGGTCGTACTCGAGCAGGCCAGCGGCTACCGCGGCCAGCGCTCGCGGCTGTACCGCAAGGCCAAGGAGCAGGTCACCCACTCGCTCGTCTACGCCTACCGTGACCGCAAGGCGCGCAAGGGCGACTTCCGCAAGCTGTGGATCCAGCGGATCAACGCTGCGGTCCGCGCCGAGGACCTGACCTACAACCGGTTCATCCAGGGTCTGCGCCTGGCCGAGGTCGAGGTGGACCGCAAGATCCTCGCCGACCTGGCCGTCAACGACCCGGCGGCGTTCTCCGCGCTGGTGCAGGTGGCCAAGGCCGCCCTGCCGGCCGACGTCAACGCGCCGGCCGTCTCGGCCTGAGTACTACCGGTTTCCTGAGTAACAGTCGAGTGGCGAGCCCTGGTCTGCTGACCGCGCAATCCGTGCGGATCAAGCAGGCCCGGCGGCTCGCCACTCGTGCGTTCCGGCGCAAGACCGGCCGCTTCCTGGCCGAAGGCCCGCAGGCGGTCCGCGAGGCGCTCGAGCACCGCGAGCTCGTCCTCGAGGTGTACGCCGAACCCTCCGTGGCCACCCGGCATCGCGATCTGCGCGACCTGGCCGCCGCGGCCGGCGTCCCGTGGTTCGACGTCGACCGGGCCGGCGCCGAGGCGCTGAGCGAGACGGTCACCTCCCAGGGCGTCGTGGCGGTCTGCTCACTCGTCGACATCTCGCTGGAGCAGGCGGTTCTCCCGACGGCCCGCCTGGTCGCGGCCGGCTTCCAGGTCCGCGATCCGGGCAACGTCGGCACCCTGATCCGTACGGCGGACGCCGCCGGCGCGGATGCCGTCGTACTGTCGACCGAGTCCGTCGACCCGCACAACCCGAAGGCCGTCCGGGCGAGCGTCGGAAGCATCTTCCACCTGCCGATCGCCGTCGAGGCCGACCTCGCCACCGCCGCCACCACCTGGCGTGCCCAGGGCCTGCAGGTCCTCGCCGCCGACGGCTACGGCACCACCGACCTCGACACCTGCATCGACGACGGCACCCTCGCCAAGCCCACGGTGTGGCTCTTCGGCAACGAGGCTCACGGCCTCCCCGACGGCTTCGACGCCTTCGTCGACCACTCCGTCAAGGTCCCCATCTACGGCCGCGCCGAGTCACTCAACCTGGCCACCGCCGCCGCCATCTGCCTCTACGCCTCGGCGCGAGCCCAACGCCGGTGACAGGCCTCCCGTTCGACCTGCCCGGCCGGTTCTGGCGGGGCAACCTGCACACCCACTCGTCGGAGTCCGACGGCGCCTTCTCGCCCGCCGAGACTGCGCGGATCTATCGCGAGGCGGGGTACGACTTCCTCGCGATCACCGATCACTTCCGGGCCGAGTACGACTTCCCGATGACCGACACCCGCAATCTGCGGACAGCTGCGTTCACGACGCTGATCGGCGCGGAACTGCACGCACCGCGGACGGAGGCGGGACCGTCCTGGCACATCGTCGCCGTAGGTCTGCCCCTGGACTTCGAGCAGCCTGCGGCGGGGGAGACCGGTCCGGAGCTCGCCCGGCGCGCCCGGGCAGCCGGGGCTTTCGTCGGCATGGCACATCCGTCCGCGTCTCTGCTGACGGCCGTGGACGCCGAGAGCCTGGACGCTGCCCACTCTGTCGAGGTTTACAACGCGCTGGCGGACCGGGAGAACCGGGGCGACAGCTGGCACCTCACCGACGTGTTGCTGAACCGCGGGCACCGGCTGACGGCGTACGCCGCGGACGACGCCCACCTGCAGCCGCAGGACCCGCCGCCGTGCGCGGCCTGGGTCCAGGTGCGCAGTGAGTCCCTCGAACCGGACGAACTGCTGACGGCACTGATCGCAGGGCACTTCTACTCCAGCACCGGTCCGGAGCTGTACGACGTCCGTCTGGACGGCGACGTGATGCGGGTGCGGTGCTCGGCGGCGGTGAAGGTGTTGCTCAGCGGCGGTGTGCCGGGAGCCCAGGTGGAGCAGGGCACCGGGCTGACCGAGTGTTCCTTGCCAGTGGCAATGTTTCGCGGCTCACACTGCCGGATCACGGTCGAGGACGCGGCCGGCGGGCGGGCCTGGACCAACCCGATCCATCTGCCCGCGGAACCGATTTCGTAGCCCCGCCGTCGATTAAGCTGCGGTTCCGACGAAAGGATGTTCCGGATGCTTTGGCCTGCGCTGCGTGCACTGTCTTACGGCGACCTGTCAGCTGAACAGCTCACCTGGCTGCGCGAGCGGTTCGGCCTGACCGACGGACCGCGCACTGAGGGACCGGGCGCCGCGCAGTCCCTCGCCCACCAGAGCCTCACCGACCCGGACGGTACGCCGGTCGTGCTCGACCTGGCGAGTACCGGCACGTCCGGCTGGGTGCTCACGCTGTTCCACACCGGTGCGCAGCCATCGGCCGCCTCTGTCGCGTCGCTGCGGACCGCGTTCCGCGACGCCATCGAGCAGCTCGGCCTGACGCTCGTCGAGATCGAGCCGGCCGCCACCGCGGACGAGGTGCTGGTCCCGTCGGCCGACCCTGGTGCACCGGACTCCGCCTTCGCCGCGCACTGGGAGCTGCCGGGTGAGCTCGACCAGGTGTGGTCGCACCTCGGCGTACTGCGGGACGCGCCGCGCGAGGTCAAGCAGGTCAAGCTGCGCGAGCTGATGGCGACGCCCGCCTGGCATGCCGCGCCGGCCGGCCTGCAGCAGGAGGCACAGGACTACTTGAATGGCCACTGAGCCACTGCCGCCGGTCGGGTCGGCGGAACGGCAGGAGCGGCAGCGCGTCGGTGAGGCGTTGCTGTACGACGACGGCAGAGTCACCACGACGCCGCAGGCGAAGACCATCGCCATCGAGACGTTGGCCGCGCGGATGCGCTCGTCGACACCCGAGCTCGTGCTCGCCTCGATGGGACTGACCGTCGGCAACGACATGGCCGCACGGCTGGGCGACAACCGGTACGTGCTGCTCCCGCACAACGAGCGCTACCCGTCGATGGGCGCCGACGTACTGCACGTCGACGAACTGCGGTCCGCGCAGTACCGCGAGCGGGCGGAGCACGCGGTCCGGATGGACTCCGAGCGTGCGGACCAGGTGGTCCGGATGATCGCGACGAGTGAGCTGATGGGCGCCTGGTCCTACGGGTCCAACAACAACGTGCGCGTGCTGGCGCTGCAGGAGGTCACCCGCGACGAGTTCGGGTTGCAGGGCGTCATGGACTGGCGGATGGACCCGAAGACCCGGTTCGCCGTCGACCTCGAGCTCGACTACAACCGCGACGCGCTGCGGGACTTCCTGCGGACGCAGTACGCGATGACTCAGGAGACGCTCGAGGCGCGCGGTATCACCGAGGTGATCTCGTACCGGGCACTCAGCTGGGAAGAAGGCGCGGAGCGGCCGGACTGGGTGCACGAGGACAACATCGGCACGGTGATCGAAGCACCGCAGCGACCGCTGGCCAGCTGGTCGGCGGACCGGCAGGTGGTCGCCGACTGGCTCGAGGAGCGTCGCGGTCATGGCGTGATCCTGGCCGCGCGGCACTCCGCGCAGGATGTCTTCTCGGTGCCGACGACCGGGATGGGCTATCTCGGCCAGAAGGAGTGGGTGACGCTTCCGGGCGACCATCGGGCCACTGTGGACGGCGTGGTCTCGCACCTGGGCGTCGGTGAGCGCGAGCAGTCGGCCGCTGCCGGCATCCGGCTCGGTGGCCCGGCGTTGGGAGGTGCCGTCGACCTGAGCAAGGCGGCGGCTGCGGCCGCCGGCCAGACGTGGCAGCCGTCGCCGCTCACCCTGCAGGAGAACGGACCTGATGCACTCGACCAGCGCATCGCGCGCATCCTCGACGGCGCCGAAGAGGCGCCGACCTGGTGGATGCGGGACGACTCCGGCTACGAGATCGCGCGGCGTGACATCGAGTTCCTGCAGATCAGCCCGCAGCAGCTTCGGTGGATGCTGACGGGTGAGGCACCGATGGGCCTGACCCCCGAGCTCTACCGTGAGTTCGGCAGCGAGATGCTGGAGGCGCTCGAGCGGGACGGCGTCGACCCCTCGCTGGCCGACATCCGGCTGAAGGGCACCGGTGCCCAGTTCTACTCAGGACCGCACAAGACGTTCCCGACCGAGGCCGAGCTGGCGGGCAACCCGGAGGCGCTGCAGAAGCTGCGGGACTGGTTCGGAGACGACCAGAACCGCCCGCTGCGCCGTCCGTACGACTCGATGTACCGCCTCGGTCTGGAGCCGGAGCCGAGCGACTTCGACCTGGACATCAACAGCACGGCCGCCGTCCGCGCCGCCCGGTCGAACTGGCGCGAACACCACAACGACCGCTACCCGGGCGACTTCATGGGCGGTCACGGCTATCTCGACAAGCAGGCCGTCGCCAGCTCGCTGCCCAACCTGTCGGAGTGGTCCAAGCGCTGGGAGGACAAGCTCGGCCGTCCGCTGTCACTCGGCGTCTTCGAGTCGTCCGGCCCGTTCGACGCCACCGTCCTGGGGCGTGAGCTGTCCTCACACTTCAAGGACAGCGACTGGATCATCCACAACCCCGGGACCCCGCAGGCCTGGAACACTCCGCAGTCCCGGATGGTCGAGTCCGCTGCCACCAGTACGCCGAAAACGCCCGTGCAGGCGGGAGTGACCGGCGTACAGGGTGAGCGTCCGGACCACCTTCGCCGTACTGCGGTGGACACGACTCGCGGCCGCGGCGGCGGGCGGGGCTGACTCAGCTGTAGGTATGCTGGCGGCAGCGCGCGCCAGGGCGCCTCTTCTCCGCGGCAAGCACTGAGTGCACCTGGATGTACGGCGAAATCTGCGATGGCCGGTGAACCCTTCGGGACGGCCTGAGTCAGCGGAGCGGGTTGTCCTGGAAGGAACGTCATGTCGACCATGCCGCTACCCGCCAAGGCGAGTCTCAGCCAGTTGCGCACACGCGCGAAAGAGTTGCGGAAGGCCGTGCTCAAGGGCCGTCCGGATGCGATCGAGCGAGCCCGGACGCACCACCCGGCGTACGGGGATCCCGCAAGTTTCACGCTGCGGGACGCGCAGCTGACCGTGGCCCGTGAGTACGGGGTGGCCAGCTGGGGTGAGCTGATGGAAAAGGTGGCCACCGAGCTGGTGGAGGGGCGTGAGCTGCACCGGTACTTCGGCGTGGAGCTCAACAACGAGACCTGGGACCTGCTCGATCAGATCGACGAGACCAGTCCGGTGCTCGATCAGGAACGCCTCCTGTACGGCGCCTATGCCGCCTGCCTGCATTGGCTCGAAGCAGGCAACGAGGCGAACCATGCCCGCGGTGAGCACCTGATCGCGCGGGTCGCGGTTCGGATCGGCCGGGGCGAGCTGGCGTTGCAGCACGCTCGTCGTTGTCTGCAACTGATCCAGACGCACCCCGAGCACATGTCCGACTGGGATGAACCCTTCGCCCGGGAAGCCCTGGCTCGAGCCCTGGCCGCCACCGGGGCACTGCCGCAGGCACGCGCCGAGCTCGAGCGCGCGCAGCAACTGACCGAGCGCGTCGCGGAGGCCGGCGACCGCGAGGTCCTGCACACGGAGCTGGCCAAACAACCCTGGTTCGGTCTCACGCTTTGACGCGGGCGGCGATGCCTTCGAGGACGATCTCCAGGCCGTAATTGAAGGAGTCGTAGAACATCCCGTCGATGTCGCCGGTGGTCCGGCGGCGGGCGGATTCGCGCATGATGGGGTCCGCGATCGTCTCGGTGCGGTCGCGGACCTCGGCGACGAGCTCGTCGAGGGACTGGCCGCCGCGGCGGGCCAGTTCGCGGGTGGCGACCTCGGCGCCGGTGTTGCCCAGGACGAACGACATCACGGTGCCGAGGGCGAAGTCGGCGTTCCGGCCGGTGATGCCGGCGGCGTCGATCAGGGCCAGACCGCGGGTACCCATCGTCATCGCGTTCGGGCCCTGACTCGGACGCGTGTACATGACCTCGGGTAGCCACGGGTGCCGCAGGATCACCGACCGCATGCTGTGCGCGAACAGCAGCAGGCCACTGCGCCAGCCAGCCAGCTCGGGACCGGGGATGTCGATCTCACCCCAGACCTCGTCGATGAGCAGATCGATCAGGTCGTCCTTGGTCGGGACGTGCCAGTAGAGGCTGGTGGCGCCGGAACCAAGCTTCGCGGCGAGCTTGCGGATGCTGAGGCCGGCCAGTCCTTCGGCGTCGAGGGCCTCCAGCGCCGTTCGCACGATCTGCTCACGGGTGAGCGTCTCGCGCGCCGGGGCCGCCTTCTGCTGCCGGGTCCAGATCGATTCCTTCACGCAGACCATCGTACTGGAACACTGTGCGAGTTGTGTCGTACAGTGTGCGAGTGACTAGTACACCGTTCGAGTCTCCCGTGTCCGAGACCACCGGCCATCCGCGCCGCTGGTGGATCCTGCTGATCCTGTGTCTGAGCCTGCTGGTGCTCGTCGTCGACAACACCGTGCTGAACCTGGCCATCCCGTCGCTGATGCGCGACCTGGGCGCCACTCCCGCCGACATCCAGTGGGTGATCGACGCCTACATCCTGGCCTTCGCCGGCCTGCTGCTGACCGCGGGCAGCCTGTCCGACCGGTTCGGTCGCCGCAAGATGCTGCTGATCGGTCTCGTGCTGTTCGGCGCCGCGTCGCTGCTGGCGACTGTGGCCGCGAATCCCTGGCAGCTGATCGCGTGCCGCGGGCTGATGGGAGTGGGCGGCTCGCTGCTGATGCCGAGCACGCTGTCGCTGCTGTTCACGGTGTTCCCGCCGGAAGAACAGCGCAAGGCGATGGCCGGCTGGTCGATGGTCGCGATGGTCGGCGTGATCGCCGGTCCGACCGTCGGCGGCGTCCTGCTGAACCACTTCTGGTGGGGCTCGATCTTCCTGCTGAACGTGCCGATCGCCGTGGTCGCGATCATCGGCGCGATCGTCCTGATCCCGGAGTCCCGCGGCCCGGCCCGCAACGTCGACCCGCTCGGCGCCGTACTGACGGTGATCGGGATGGCGTCGATCGTCTGGGCGATCATCGAGATCCCCACCAAGGGTTTCGGCTCGACCGAGGTCCTGGGCGGGCTGGCGCTCGGCGCGGTCGCGCTGACGGCGTTCGCGTTCTGGGAGAAGCGCAGTGCGCATCCGATGGTGCCGCTCGAGCTGTTCAAGGACCGCCGGTTCAGCGGGACCAGCTTCTCGATCGTGCTGCTGTCCTTCACCGCAGGCGGTCTGATGCTCGCGCTGACGCAGTACCTGCAGTTCGTGCTGGGCTACACCCCGCTCAAGGCCGGTCTGGCCCTGATTCCGTACGCCGTCGCTGCGACCGTCTTCAACGTTCTCGGCGCCACATTGGGCAAGAAACTCGCCGACCGGACCCTGATCGCGATCGGTCTGGCTGTGATCGGGGGCGCGTTCGCGATCCTGTCCCAGGTCTCCGGTACGACGGGCTACGGGCTGCTGATCGCGGGCCTGATGGTGATGGGGATCGGCGGTGGCCTGGCCGGCCCGGCGGCGTACACGTTGTTGATGCAGGCCGTCCCCGCCGAACACCGCGGTGTCGGCTCCGCCATGAACGACACCGTGCAGCAGACCGGCGGCGCGCTGTCGGTCGCCGTACTGGGCAGTGTCCTGGCCGGCGCCTACTCCGCCAACCTCCCGGACGCCGTACCCGAGGCAGCACGCGAGTCGATCGCCGCCACCCTCGCCCTCGGCCCCGAGTTCGCCGCGGCCGCCCGCGACTCCTTCACCGACGCCATGACCATCGCCATGACAGTAGGCCTGGTAGGCGCCCTCGCCGGCGCCCTGGTAGCCCTAGCCGTCCTCCCCCGCCGCCCACCCACAACCCCCGACGCCCCGACCCCCGACCCCGCCGAGACCAATTTCGCTGGCTAGGCAGCCAGATTGGGGGTTCTGCACTCATAACCAGGGTGCAGAACCCCCAAGGCGCGTGCCTAGCCAGTCAAATGGGCTAAGTGTGGACGGCCGATTCACGGTCTGGGGGCGGATCTTCTTAGACTGCAAGTCGCAGAAGTTCCGAACCGAGAGCGAGCCATGTCCGGTCCCAACACGCAGTACGACCCGGTCGAAGTGACGCCGTTGCATGCCGAAGCGCTGGAGCGGAGCCGTGACGAGGCGCTGAAGGCGTTTACCGAGGCGGCCGATCTGGCTGCCCTGCAGGAGGCCAAGGCGGCGCATCTGGGCGAGAAGTCGCCGATCGCGCTGGCGAACCGGGAGATCGGGGCGTTGCCGCCGCAGGGGCGCAAGGAGGCCGGGCAGCGGATCGGTTCCGCGCGCAAGGCGATCACCGAGGCGTTCGCGGCGCGGCTGGCGGTGCTGGAGGCCGAGCACGAGGAGCGGATGCTCGCCACCGAGCGAGTCGACGTGACGCTGCCGTGGCACACGCCGCAGCTCGGCGCGCGGCACCCGCTGTCGCTGATCTCCGAGCAGGTCGCCGACGTCTTCACCGCGCTTGGTTGGGATGTCGCCGAGGGTCCGGAGATCGAGGCCGAGTGGCTGAACTTCGACGCGCTGAACTTCCAGCCCGACCACCCCGCGCGGCAGATGCAGGACACCTTCTTCGTCGAGCCGGCCGGCTCCGGGAAGGTGCTGCGCACGCACACCTCGCCGGTGCAGGCGCGGTCGATGCTGACCCGCAAGCCGCCGATCTACGTGATCTGCCCCGGCCGGGTGTTCCGTACCGACGAGCTGGACGCGACCCACACGCCGGTCTTCTACCAGGTCGAGGGCCTGGTGGTGGACGAGGGCATCACGCTCGCGCACCTTAAGGGCACGCTCGATCACTTCGTCGTGTCGATGTTCGGCGAGGGCCTGGAGGCGCGGCTGCGGCCGAACTTCTTCCCGTTCACCGAGCCGTCGGCCGAGGTCGACCTGAAGTGCTTCGTCTGCCGCGGCGAGTCCGTCGGCAACCCGGACCGTCCCTGCCGCACCTGTGGCAGCGAGGGCTGGATCGAGTGGGGTGGCTGCGGTGTGGTCAACCCGCGCGTCCTGCAGGCCTGCGGCATCGACACCGACCGGTACTCCGGTTTCGCCTTCGGGATGGGCCTGGAGCGGACGCTGATGTTCCGCAACGGCGTCGAGGACATGCGGGACATGGTCGAGGGTGATGTGCGGTTCAGCCGCCAGTTCGGGATGGAGATCTGATGCGGGTCCCACTGTCGTGGCTTCGTGAGTACGTCGAGCTCCCGGCCGGGGTGACCGGTCGCGACCTCGGGGAGAAGCTGGTCCGCGCGGGTCTCGAGGTGGAGACCGTCGAGGAGTCCGAGCTGACCGGCCCGCTGGTCGTCGGCAAGGTCCTGACCTACGAGAACGAGCCGCAGAAGAACGGCAAGACCATCCGGTGGTGCTCGCTCGACATCGGCAAGGACGAGCCGCAGTGGGTCGTCTGCGGTGCGCACAACTTCGAGGTCGGCGACCTGGTCGTGGTCGTGCTCCCGGGCGCGGTCCTGCCGGGCGGATTCGCGATCTCCGCGCGCAAGACCTACGGGCACGTCTCCAACGGGATGATCTGCTCCAGCACCGAGCTCGGTCTGGGCGACGACGGTTCGGACGGCATCGTCGTCCTGGAGCCGGGTGAAGGGACGCCGGGTGACGACGCGATCGAGCTGCTGTCGCTGACCGACGACGTCCTCGACATCGCCGTCACTCCGGACCGCGGCTACTGCCTGTCGATCCGTGGTGTCGCCCGCGAGGCGGCCACGGCGTACGGGGTTGCGCTCAAGGACCCGGCCGAGTTGACGCTGACCGGATCCGGCTCGGGTGGTTATCCGGTGCGGGTCGACGACATGGAAGCCTGTACGGCGTTCGTGACGCGCACGGTGACCGGCATCGACGCGAAGGCGCTGTCGCCGCGCTGGCTGCAGAAGCGGCTGCTCGCGGCGGGCATGCGGCCGATCTCGATCGGTGTCGACGTGACCAACTACGTGATGCTCGAGCTCGGCCAGCCGATCCACGGCTACGACAAGAACCGGCTGAGCGGCGAGATCGTGGTTCGCCGGGCGACCTCCGGCGAGAAGCTGGTGACGCTCGACGACCAGACCCGCGAGCTCGACGCCGAGGACCTGCTCATCACCGACGACTCCGGCCCGATCGGTATCGCCGGCGTGATGGGCGGTGCCTCCACCGAGATCTCCGAGACCACCACCGACGTGGTGATCGAGGCCGCGCACTTCGACCCGATCGTGATCGCGCGCGCCTCGCGCCGGCACAAGCTGTCGTCGGAGGCGTCGCGCCGGTTCGAGCGCGAGGTCGACCCGAACCTGCCGCGGTACGCCGCCCAGCGGGTCGCCGAGCTGCTCGCCGAGCTCGCCGGCGGCACGATCCTCCCCGACGAGACCGTCGTCGACACCCACCCGCTGCCCGCTCCGGTCGTCATCCGCGGCGATCACCCGGCGCGTGTGTCGGGGGCGCCGATCTCGGTCGAGGAGACGATTCGCCACCTGGAGGCGGTCGGCTGCAAGGTCGATCCGGCCGCGAGCGGCGCTGCGCCCGCCCCACTGGCGGTCGGAGTGCACGCGTCGTCGCTCGATCACCACCCGCCCGGTGAGGGCTGCGAGGTGATCGAAGGGAACGCGTTGTGGAGCGTGACGCCGCCGTCGTGGCGTCCGGACCTGCGTGACCCTAACGACTTCGCTGAGGAAGTCATCCGGCTGTTCGGGTATGACAACGTGCCGTCGGTGCTGCCGCCGGCGCCGGGTGGTCAGGGGTTGACGATCTCGCAGCGGCGCCGCCGCCGGGTCGCGACCGCGCTGGTCGGCGCCGGACTGACCGAGGTCGTCTCGTACCCGTTCACCGGTACCGCGGACTTCGACGCGATGGGCCTGCCGGCGGACGACGTACGGCGTCAGACGGTCAAGCTCCTCAACCCGCTGTCGGACGAAGAGCCGTCGATGCAGACGACGCTGCTGGCGACCCTGCTCCGGACGGCCGAGCGCAACACCGGCCGCGGCCAGACCGACCTCGCGATCTTCCAGACCGGCCTGGTCTTCAAGCCCAAGGCGGAGACGAAGGCCGCGCCGCTGCTGCCGGTCGAGGGCCGGCCGAGCGACGCCGACATCCAGTCTCTGTACGACGCTCTGCCCGAGCAGCCGCTGCACGTCGGTGTCGTGCTGACCGGTGCTCTGACCCCGACCGGTTGGTGGGGCAAGGGCCGTCCGGCCGGTTGGGCCGACGCGGTTCAGATCGCTCGCTTGATCGCCTCGGCGGTCGGCGTCGAGCTGCTCGTGAAGAACGCCGAGCTCGCGCCCTGGCACCCGGGTCGCTGCGCGGAGTTCTCGGTCGACGGCAAGGTCGTCGGGCACGCCGGCGAGCTGCACCCGAAGGTCTGCCAGGCGTTCGGTCTCCCGGCCCGGTCGAGTGCGGTCGAGCTCGACCTGGACGCGCTGATCGCGGCTGGTCCGGATTCGGTGACCGCGGTGCCGTTCTCGTCGTATCCGGTGGCCAAGGAGGACGTGGCGCTGATCGTCGCGGCTGACGTGGCCGCGGCCGACGTCGAAGAAGCCCTGGCGGAAGGTGCGGGCGAGCTGCTGGAGTCCGTGCGGCTGTTCGACCTGTACACCGGTGAGCAGATCGGCGAGGGCAAGAAGTCGCTCGCGTTCGCACTCCGGTTCCGTGCCGCCGATCGAACCCTGAAGGACACCGAGGTCGCCGAGGCCCGCCAAGCCGCGGTCCAGGTGGCGGTGGAACGCTTCGGCGCCGTCCAGCGAGTCGGCTGACGCCATGAACACGCACACGGGGGTGAGCGGCGGCACCCGCAACTCACCCACGGGTCGCGGTAGGCACGCGGAGCGGACCGCCCCCACTCACCAACCCTTCCAACACCTGCGTCGGCACGCTCAGTCGGAGGCCGGAAACGACCACCGGCAGCACTTGGTGAGTGGCGCAGGTCCGGTCTGGGAGGCGGCGCTGTGAGCGGCGCACACCCGCGGGTGGCGGTTGCTGCGCCTAACGCGGCGGCGGCGGAGGCCGGCGTACGGGTTGCTGCTGAGGGTGGCAACGCGGTGGATGCGGCGATCGCGGCGACGCTCGTGACGATGGTGAACGAGATCGGCGTGGTCTCGCCGGCCTCGGGCGGGTTCGTCACGTTGCAGGTGGCGGGGGCCGAGGCGGTCACGATTGACGGCTGGGTGGAGATGCCCGGCCGCGGTCTGCCGCCGGAGTCGTTCGGTCGGGGCGTCTGGGACGTCACCACCGACTACGGCGGCGGTACGACGACCACCGTCGGACACGGCTCGGTCGCGACGCCGGGCGGTTTGAAGGCGCTCGACCTGGCACACCGCCGGTCCGGCAAAGCGCCTTGGCACGAGGTCGTGCAACCCGCAATCGAGGTGGCCCGCGACGGCTTCCCGCTCAGCCGGACCTCTGGCTACTACCTCGGGTTCACCCACGAGATCATCTTCGGCTGGCACCAACCGAGCCACCGGGTCGTGCACGACGAGGACGGCACGGTCATCAAGGCCGGCACCACCGTGATCATCCCGGAGCTCGCCGAGGCGCTGCAGCTGATCGCCCGTGACGGCGCCGAGACGCTCTACACCGGTGAGCTCGCCCAACTGCTGATCCGCGACATGGCCGAGAACGAAGGCATCCTCAACGCCGCCGACCTCGCCGCCTACGAGGCGATCGTTCGCCCGGCGCTGATGGTCCGGCAGAACGGCTGGCGTCTCGCTACCAACCCGCCCCCGGCGGTCGGGGGAGTGGCAGTCGCCGCGATGCTCGCGCTGCTCGACGGCGTCCCGGCCGACGGCAGCTGGAACCCCACCGAGCTCGAGCGGCTGGTCGACGTACAGCATGCGGTTCTCGGGCGGCGGCTCGCAGAGCTGGACGAGGAAGACGTTCGGCAGCTCGAAGGTCAGCGCCTGCTCGAGCTCGCCTCGGCCGGCGATCTGCGCGCCCTCACCTCGCCGAGCACAGCGACGGTGTCGGTAGTGGACGACGAGGGCGACGCGTGCGCGATCACGGTCTCGTCCGGCTACGGCTCCGGCGTACTGACTCCTGGCACCGGCATCTGGCTGAACAATGCACTCGGCGAGCAGGAGCTGCTGCACGGCGGCCCCCACAGCCTGGCGCCCGGTACCCGCCTCACCTCGAACATGGCACCCAGCGTGGCTCGCCGCGATAGCGATGGTGCGGTGCTCGCGATCAGCTCGCCCGGTTCGGACCGGATCCCGACCGCGCTCGCGCAGGTCTACGCGCTCTACACCCACGGCGGTCTGCCGCTAGCCGAGGCGGTCGAGCACCCGCGGCTGCACGTCCGGGTCCGCGACGATGTCGTCGTCGACTACGAAGACGACCTGCCCCTGGCCGGTACGACGAACCTCCCGACCCGGCCGATGCCGCCGCACTCGATGTACTTCGGTGGTGTCGCAGCCGCGTTCTGGGATCCGGCGGAAGGCTTGATCGCGGTCGGCGATCCCCGCCGCACGGGCGCTGTGGCGATCTCCCCGCCGGACTAACGCAGCTCGATCACGCTCGTTAGACAGTCGTGGACATCGACCCCGAGCTCTCCGTCGTGGTGCCGATGTACGACGAGGAAGCCGTGCTGCCGATGTTCTTCGAGCGCATGCACCCGCTGCTCGACAGCATCGGCCTGCCGTACGAGCTGCTCGTCGTCGACGACGGCAGCCGGGACCGCACGGCCGCTCTGCTGCTGGAGGCGGCCAAGGACTGGCCGCAGCTCCGGGTCGTCCGGTTGCTGCGCAACAGCGGTCACCAGGCCGCGCAGTCGGCCGGCTTCCGCAGCGCCCGCGGTCAGTACGTCGTCACGATCGACGCCGACCTGCAGGACCCGCCGGAGACGATCGCGGAGTTCCTGCACGTGATGCGCGAGCGCGATCTCGACGTCGTGTACGGCGTTCGCTCGGACCGCTCGAGTGATTCGTGGCCGAAGCGGACCACCGCGCGGATGTACTACCGGTTGATGTGCCGTCTGGTCGGCAAGCAGATCCCGTTCGACGCGGGCGATTTCCGGATGGTGTCGCGGCGGGTGGTGGACGCGGTGAACGCGCTGCCCGAGGATGGCCGGGTGTTCCGCCTGGTGATTCCGTGGCTCGGCTTCCCGAGTGCAGAGGTGACCTACATCCGCGCCGAGCGTGCGGCCGGGTCCACGAAGTACAACCTGACCAAGATGACCCGGCTGGCGTTCGACAGCGTGACCGCGTTCTCGGCGGCGCCGCTGCGGCTGGCGACTTGGCTCGGGCTGCTCGGTGGCCTGATGTCGGCGCTGTTCGTGGTCGGCGCGCTGGTGATCAAGCTGACCGGTCGTGGCGTTCCGGGCTGGACGTCGACCGTGCTGGCCGTCAGTGTGATCGGTGCGATCCAGCTGCTGTGCCTCGGGCTGCTCGGTGAGTACGTGGCGCGGTTGTTCCAGTCGAGTCAGCGCCGGCCGCAGTTCCTCGTCGGCTACGACAGCCTCGAAGACCAGAAACGTACGGAACCGGTAGCTACTCGGTGAGGCGGGCGCTGCCCTGGCTCCTCCCACTGCTCGTCGGCTTCCACACACTGGACGCTGTCCGGTACGGCGCGTACTTCACACTGGCGATCGCCTTGCCAGGAACCCTCCTGCTGCGGGCTGTCTGGCGCAGTCTGGGCAACTGGGCTGAGGACCTTGGCCTGGGTGCCATCGTCGGGGCAGCCTGGATGCTGGTCGGCTGGGCGCTGTTCACCGCCGCTGGCTGGCAGAGTTGGCTGGCCGTCTGGCCCCTGCTGACACTTGCTGCGTTCGCCCTGCCGCGGCTGCGCTCATATTGGCGCATTGCTCAGCCCGAACCGCTGCCACTGCAGTGGACGTGGGGGCTGGCGATTGCCTCGGCTCTGATGCTCGCAGCCACCATCCGCGGCGTCATGGCGTACCACGTCATGCCCCCGGACGGTACGTCGTACTACCAGGATCTGCTGTACCACCTCTCGATGGTGAACGAGCTGACGCGCGCTGTGCCGCCGGAGCTGCCACAGGTCGTGGGGGAGCGGCTCGAGTACCACTGGTTCGCGAACGCCGACATGGCGGCGGCTGTCGACATCACTCGACTGAGTCCGATCGTGGTGCTGTTTCGGTTGTGGCTGCTGCCATGGCTCGTGGTCGCGCTGCTGGTGTGCGCCACGCTCGCCCGGACGGTCAGCCGGACGTGGAGGACCGGAGTGCTCACGGCTGCCGCCTTGACTGCGCCGCAGCTGTACCTGCTTGTGGACACCAGCATCAACCTCAATCCGCCGGTGAGCTTCCTCAGTCCGTCGCAGACCTTCGGACTGATCGCCTGTGTTGCGGTCGGCATCTTCTTGATCGAGCTGCTGTTCCGCGACGGTCCCCGCGCGTTGTGGGTGCTCATCGTTGCGGTGGCGATCGTCGGTGGTGGATCGAAGCCCACAGTGCTGCCAGTGCTGGTCGGTGCGGTCGGCCTGGCCGCTCTGTACCAGTGGCGCGTGCGCACTGTCGTTGCTGGCGCACTACTGGTCGCTGTCGGCGCACTGACTCTGTTCACCGTTGCAGGCAGCACCAGTGGGTCGCAGATCCAGTTCCTGGCGGTTCTGAAGACCAGCCCCGGCTACACGAGTCTCACCGGCGACAGCACGCCCGCTGGCATTGGCGGACTCGTCGTACCGTCGCTGGTCCATGGCGCTGTCCTCGGCACCGCACTGATGGTTCTGAGCGTGCTGCTCCTGCAGGCCGCGTCGCTGGCCGGCTTCCTCGTCGTACGGCGTGATCCGGTGGCCTGGTTCCTGATCGGCGCGATGGTGGTCGGCTGGCTCGGCTACCTGTTCATCGACCACCCAGGGGTGAGCGAGTCGTACTTCCTTTACACCGCCACGCCGTTCAGCCTCGCGGCGGCGGGTTGGGTGGCGGCCACGGCGCGCAGGTGGCTGGTGATCGTCGTAGTGCTGCTGCTCGCAGTCCCGCCGGTGAAGAGCTTTGTGCAGAACGCGATCGCGGGTGACACCGAGGCAGGTCCGGTCTTCCGCTCCGCACCGCAGTGGGTCTACCCAGACGAACAGGCCAGCGCAGCCTGGCTGGCGCAGAACAGTGCGCCGACGGATGTGGTCGCCACCAACACGTGGTGCCGCCCGGTGGATGCGAAGACGCCCGGCTGCGATGCCCGTGGCTACATCGTCAGTGGTCTCGCGGGACGCCGTACGGTCATCGAGGGTTGGGCGTACACCAACGAAGCGATGGCCGAGCAAGGCGTCGGCGGCCGACGCTATACCGAGCAGCCGTCGCCTTGGCCCGACCGCGTCGCACTCGTCACCGAGGCCTTCGCCAACCCGACACCCGCCCTGCTGAATCGCCTCCACAACCAGTACGGCGTCCGCTGGCTCTACGCCGACGCCCGCGCCGGAACCGTGTCGGAGAAACTCGCCGAACTGGCGCCGTTGCGACACAGCAACGGCAAGGTCAAAATCTACGACCTCGGACAGTAGTGAGCCCGTAACATAGGGTCCGCGCAGGCCGTTAGGTCCTACGCAGGCCCGCCCGCCCCGGTGCCGATGCATGCGGAGACGTGAATGCTCGGGAGGGCGGCACCATGCGGGCGACACGACCTGTGGCGTTGGGTTTGCTGGCGTCTGTGGTGCTGGCGATGACAGGTGTGGAGACGGCCGCCTATCAGGTGCCGGTGCAGCCGTTCACGCAAGGCGATTCGGCGACCGCGACGATGCCGGGGTCAGGGCTGCGGCAGACGATCAGTGTGACCGGTGCGACCGAGCTGCTCGACGAGACCACCGCGGGCGTCCGGGGGACCGGGCCGACGACGTACAGCCCGCCGATCGCGCGGACGACGCCGGCGCAGGACCTGATCGTGAACACCGGCGACTGCGCGGCCATCGGGAGTTGCGGCGACCGTGGCACGGTGACTGTCGCGTTCAGTCGGCCGGTGCGCAACCCGGTGCTGCACCTGGCCGGCCTGGGCGGTGCGGTCACGCAGACCGTCAACGGCAAGCCGACCGCGCAGTCCGAGCTGCACTCCGTGCTCAGATTGACGACTTCGGGACTCAGCCTGAGCAAGGCGGGTCAAGGCAACAATCTGACGGTTACCAGCGACACCATCACCGCAACAAACCACGACGCTGGTCCGAACTGCATCAACAACAAGACGGGCACCGGTCCGGACGCCGGGGCGACGGCGGCCTGCGGTTCGGTGCGAGTGAACGGCGTCGTGACCACGGTCCGCTTCGACGTGACGGCGTACTTCACCAAGCACGCCAAGCTGGCCGCCTTCAACACCAGCTCCTCCGGCGACGCCTTCTCGGTGCTCGCTTCGGCCGGTGAGGACTTCGGCGACGCACCGGCGACGTACGGCGCGGCCTGGTCGGTGCTGAGCGACGTACGGCTCGGCAAGGACGTCACTGAGGACAACACGACAATTGCGAACGCGACGACCGGTCCGGCTGCACCCGATGCCGCTGACGACGGTGTGATGTTCCCGCCGCTGCGGACGAACGCCACGTCGTACGGGATCGAGGCGAAGCTCGCGGGTGCGTCGAAGCCCGGCCAGGTCTGCGCCTGGCTCGATCTCGACCGCAACGGCTCCTTCGAAGCGAACGAGCGGGCCTGTGCTGACTTCGCTGCCGGACAGGCGTCGATGAAGCTCAGCTGGGCCAAGTTCACCAAGCCGACGGCCGGTACGACGTACGCACGCCTGCGGATCGGGTACGGCGACAGCCAGGCGAAACCGACCGGTGCGGCCGACGCGGGCGAGGTCGAGGACTACGCGGTGCAGATCACGCCACCGCCTCCGCCGGTCCTGCACGACGACGTTGCCACTACCGCGTTCAACACCGACGTGATGGTCAAGGTGCTCGGCAACGACCTGCCTGGGGACCCGGCCGCGCCACTCCAGCCGAACTCACTGTGTCTGTTGGACGGCGAGAAGTGCGGCGTGCTGCTCAGTGTGGTCGGGCAGGCGAAGTACATCGCCAAGCCGGACGGCACGGTTGCTGTCGAGCCGGTGCCTGGTTTCGTCGGGGTCGGCAAGCCGGTGAGCTACCGAGTAGCCGACAGCAACGGAATCACGGCGACCGCCAAGCTGACCGTCACAGTCGCGCTCCCCGCAGCGCCGGTCGCGACACCCGACACCGCCAAGACACCGCAGAACGTCAGTCTGGCGCTCCGGCCGCTCGTCAACGACCAGGCGGCTCCCGGTGTGACGCTGGTACCGGGTTCAGTGGTGCTGCGCGATCCGGCGGACACCACGTTCAAAAAGACAGTCGTGATCGCGGGGGAGGGGCAGTACACAGCCAAGCCCACCGGCGCGGTCGATTTCGTGCCGGTGCGGCAGTTCACTGGGGTCGGGTCGAGCATCGGGTACCGCGTCACCGACACGACCGGTCAGACTGCTGAGTCGACTCTCACCGTCACAGTGACTCCGGTACAGCCAATCGCCAACGGGGACTCGGCTTCTACTGCCTTCGACACGGACACCGTCGTACCGGTGCTGGACAACGACCTGCCTGGCTCGCCGGACGCACCACTGGACCCCAGCACTCTGAAGCTGGTCGATCCGGTCAAGCACACGCTCGTCGACAAAGTGACGATTGCTGCTGAGGGCACGTACGTAGTGGCCGGCGGCAAGGTCGCGTTCCAGCCGACCCACGGCTTCCACGGTGTCGGTACGCCGCTGACCTACCAGGTGCTCGACAAGAACGGTACGGCGGCGCGGGCCGCGCTCACGGTCGCTGTCGACGCGCCTGCACCGCCGGTGGCGAACCCGGACACGATTGCCACGCTGCAAGGCCGGTCGCTCGTGGCTGCGGTCCTCGACAACGACAAGCCCGGCCCGACCGGCGCCGTACTGCGGCCGGACACGCTGCGGCTGATCCCGCCGACTCGCAGCGAGCCGGTGACGACGCTCGTCGTACCGGGGCAGGGCAAGTACACCGCGCGGCCCGACGGCAAGCTGCTGTTCGAGCCGGTCCCGGCCTTCAGCGGTACGGCGACACCCGTCAGCTATCAGGTAGCCGATACCAACGATGCGATCGGTCACGCGGTTCTGACCATGCGCGTCACGAAGGTGCAGCCTGATGCGTCGGATGACAGCGCAGCAACGGCGTACGACACCACGGTGCGGGTTGCGGTGCTGGCGAACGACCAGGCCGGCGACCCTGCGGTCCCGCTGGTGCCGAGCAGTGTGCAGGTGCTCGACCCGAAGACGCAGGAGCCGAAGACCACGGTCGTGGTGGACGGCGAGGCGACGTACACGGTGACGCCGGATGGCGAGATCACGGTCGACCCGCTGCCGACGTACGTCGGAGTGACGGCGGCATTGACCTATCGCGTCGCGGACGTCAACGGTACGACGGCCACCGCGAAGCTGACTGTCACTGTCGCAAAGCCGCCCGCGCCGACCGCGCGACCGGACACCGCGACTGGGAAGCAGAATGTCCCGTTCGACCTGGACCCGCTGGCAAACGACACCGCAGGGCGTGGGACCGGGCTCGATCCCCTCAGCGTTGCACTGCTCGATCCTGCGGACGGGTCGATGAAGAAGCTGGTGAAGGTCCCGGGGCAGGCGGCCTACAAGGTGAATCCGGACGGAACGGTGACTGTCGATCCGCTCCCGGGCTTCACCGGTGCGGCGACTGCGCTGACGTATCGCGTGCTGGACTGGTTCGACCAGGTGACGCGGTCGACGATCACGGTGACGGTCATGCCGATCACTCCGGTCGCGGTCGACGACACCGCGCGGACGCCGTTCGACAAGCCGGTGACGGTGCCAGTACTGACGAACGACAAGCCCGGCGACCCGACCGCGCCGCTGTTGCCGACCAGCCTGCTGCTCACCGATCCGGCCGATGGGTTGCTCAAGGCAACTGTCAGCATCGGGAACGAGGGCGTCTACAGCGTCGCCGGGGGAGCGGTCCGGTTCGATCCGGGCACGACCTTCCGTGGACCGGGGACACCGCTGACCTACCAGGTGGGTGACAGCAACGGGACGCTCACGACCGCCAAGCTGACGATCACGGTCGGCTTCCCGCCGGTCGCGATCGCGGACCGCGCCTCGACGCTGCAGGACCAGACGGTCAGCGTCAACGTGCTCTCCAACGACAGTCCGGGCACCGACGCGAAGCTCGATCCCGCTACCGTCGAGCTGCTCGGGCCGGGAGCCCGGGCGAAGGAGTTCGCGAAGACAATCACCGTGGATCGGCAGGGAACCTACACCGTCCAGCCGACCGGGATCGTGGTCTTCGATCCGCTACCGGCGTTCCACGGGCCGGCGACACCGGTCACCTATCGGGTCGCGGACTCCAACGGCACGTTCGGCGTCTCGACGTTGACGATGACGGTCACGCCGATCTGGCCGGTCGCGGTGGACGACTCGGCGATCACCCCGTTCAACCAGCCGATCACGGTCGACGTACTGGCCAACGACAAGGCCGGTGATCCGTCGGCGCCGCTGGTTGCCGCGAGTCTGGTGCTGAAGACGAAGGACGGTTTCGGGAAGACCCTCACGCAGGCCGGTGAAGGCACGTACGTCGTCACCGCCGAGGGGGCGATCACGTTCACTCCGGTCAAGGACTTCCAAGGACTGACGACGCCGGCGACGTACCGGATTGCCGACGACAACGGGACCACGGTGGAAGGCCTGCTGTTCCTGACCGTCGGCAAGGGGCCGGAGGCGGCGGCGGATGTGGCGACGACGAAGCAGAACGTCACGCTGACCGTCGATCCGCTGGACAATGACAAGCCCGGGACCGGCGCCGAGCTGGAGGAGAACTCGGTCGAGGTCTACTCCGTGAACACGCGAAGCTGGGTGCGGATCGCGGCGCTGACCGGGCAGGGCATCGTGACGGTGAACGAGTCGACCGGTCGGGTGGTGGTCGATCCGGTGCCGGCGTTCCGCGGCGTCCTGTCGATCGCCTATCGGGTGAAGGACTCGAGCGGGAACCTGGCAACGTCGACTCTCACGGTGACGGTCACTCCGGTGGTTCCAGTTGCTCAGGACGACCAGGCGGTGACGCCGTACGACACTGTGCTGACGGTGCCCGTGCTTGCGAACGACAAGCCGGGCGATCCGTCGGCGCCGCTGGGCGCGGTGCGGCTGCTCGATCCAGCGTCGGGTGATGCGGTGCCGGTGCTGGAGGTTGAGGGGCAGGGCCTGTTCACGGCCCAGCCGTCCGGTGGAGTGCGGTTCGCTCCGGCCGCCGGCTTCGTCGGTACGACGGTTCCAGTCGGCTATCAGGTGGTCGACGGCAACGGCACACTCGGTACGGCGACGTTGGTGGTGACGGTTCAGGCGCGGCCGGTGGCTAATCCGGATCAGGCTCGGACGAAGCAGCACCTGGCGGTGGTGATTGATCCGATCGCGAACGACGTACCGGGGCCTGGGGCGAAGCTGGATCCGGACACGTTGCTGCTGGTCGGGCCGGATGCGGCGCTGGTCAAGCAGGTCACCGTGGCCGGGCAGGGCGAGTACGTCGTTGCCGATGGCAAGGTGACGTTCAGTCCGGAGGCGCGGTTCACCGGCGGCACGCGGCCGGTGGCGTACGAGGTGAAGGACAGCAACCGGAACCGAGCCCGCTCCACGCTGAGCGTGACGGTGACGCCGATCGTGCCGGTGGTCCGCGACGACAGCGCCCGGACAGCCTTCGACACGGCTGTCCCTGTCGACGTGCTCAGCAACGACCGGCCCGGCGACGCGTCGGCGCCGCTGACCCCGGCGAGCGTCGTACTGCGTGATCCGGGCGACAGCCGCGACAAGAAGACCGTCACTGTGGCCGACGAGGGCGTCTTCGCAGTCGGCGAGGACGGTGTCATCACGTTCACCCCGGTGAAGGACTTCATCGGCTCGACCAGGTCGCTCGCCTACCGCGTCACCGACCAGAACGGCACCACCGGCAGCGCTTTGCTCGACGTCACCGTCGACCCACCCCGCCCGGCTGTAGCAGGCGCCGACTCTGCAACTGGTTCGCCGGACAGCGCAGTCGCCGTCAACCCGTCCCTGAACGACAGCGGCGGGTCCGCGCAGCCGATCTGCCTCCGCGTAGACCCCGCCACCTGCACCCGCACGGCAACCACCGAAGCCGGCACCTGGACCGTCGCCCCCGACGGCACCATCCGCCTCACCCCAGCCCCCGGCTTCACCGGTACCGCCAAACTCACCTACGAACGCCCAGGCGCCGCAGCCCCAGTCCGCTTCACGATCGCCGCCACCCCAACCCCCGACCCCCGCCCCCTGGCCCGAACCGAACTCCCCGCAACCGGCGGCCCACCCGTCATCCTTCTCACCCTCGGCTCCCTCCTCACCGCCCTGGGCGCCACCCTCGCCGCCCTGGCCCGCTCTCGCCGCTGACGCCGTACTGACGGACTGTTAGTACGCACACGTCGGCCCGCATGCTCAGGCGTGCGCACGGCGCAATTGGGCTTCCGGTGATGCCCTCTACCAGTCCTTCGGTACAGATCAGAGGTCGCGGACGAGCATGATCTCGTCGCGGTAGTCGTCGGGCGCGACTCGGACGGCTCGGGGGTGGCGGCCGACGATGCGGTAGCCGAGGGGTTGGTAGAAGTGCTCGAGGCCCAGACCGTCGCGGATGGTGAGTTGGAGTTGCTGGAGGCCGAGGTCGACGGCTGAGCCGCGGAGGCCTTCCATCAGGATGCGGCCGGCGCCGGTGCCCTGGTGTTTCGGATGGACCATCACGCGGAGCACTGTGCGCCAGTGCGCGTTCAGGGTGCTGTCGCGGTTGGCGAGGAGGCCCATGCCGGCGTAGCGCTCGCCGTCATGCAGTACGCCGAGCAGATCGACTCCACTCGCGACTCGGCCGAGCGTTTCGTCCAGGGTCTCAGCGACCCGCGAGACCGGTGCCGGGGCGACGAATCCCACGGCGCCGCCGGCGTCGGTCGCGGCGACCCAGGTGTCCAGCAGGTCGGCGCGCAACCCGGGATCGAGTGCCTCGGCCGGCTCCAACACCACGTACTTCACGGCACCTCCATGTGCGACTGAGTTGCACTTAGTCTAGAGCGTGCCGAGGCGGGACCGTGGTGAGTTTGTCGGGGTTGCGGATCAGGTAGAGCTCGGTGATCAGGTCGCCGGCGGTCTGCACGAACGCGACCGTGTCCGGCTCGTTGCCGAAGTAGGCGACGAACGCGGTCTCGCCGTTCAGCGTCGCCCGGCGGAGCTCGAAGCCCGGGTTCGACGTCATCACGCCGAACAGGAAGCGCGCGATCTTCTCCGGGCCGTAGATCGGCCGCAGCGCCGCGGTCTTCTTTCCGCCGCCGTCGCTGATCAGCACCGAGTCCGGCGCCAGCAACGCGACCACCTGGGCGAAGTCACCAGACCCGGCGGCCGCCATGAACTTCGTCGTCAGTTCGAGGTGTCGGGCCTTGTCGACCTGGTGCCGCGGCTGCCGCGCGTGCACGTGGTTCCGCGCCCGATGGGCGAGCTGCCGCACCGCAGCCTCGGACCGCCCGAGCGTTTCCGCGATCTCGTCGTACGGCAGGTCGAAGACCTCGCGCAGCACAAACGTCGCGCGCTCCAGCGGCGACAACGTCTCCAGTACGACGAGCATCGCCATACTCACCGAATCCGCCAGCTCGACCGCGGCCTCCGGATCGGCGTCCTGCACCATCGGCTCCGGCAACCACGGTCCGACGTACTGCTCACGCCGAGCCTTCTGCTGCCGAAGCCGGTTCAGCGCAAGCCGCGTCGTGATCCGGATCAGGTACGCCCGCACATCCCGCACCTCGTCATGATCCACACCCGCCCACCGCAACCACGCCTCCTGCACGACGTCCTCGGCATCGCTGGCACTCCCGACCACCCGGTACGCCGCGCCCACCAGCACAGCCCGATGCTCGTCGAACTCCCGCGCCAACGCGTCGTCCGCCATCCAACCCACCCCTCGAAGTCTGCCCTACCCACTCCGACACGACAGCCCGGCCAGTTGTGACATCGAGGGTCAGAACAAGTGCAGCTCGAGTACGCCGAGTCCGACGGCTACGAGGGCGGCTCCGCCGTAGGCCAGGGTTCCGCCGAGCGCCGGGTGGGAGTCGCGGAAGAGCGCGACCAGGCCGAGTCCGGCGAGCCAGCCGAGCAGGATGCTGGGGGCGAAGATCAAGGCGGCGAACACCACCGGGTTGCCGAACTGCTGGTTCGGGTCCGGATACAAGTGTTCGTGGACTCCGAGCGAGAGCACCGCCAGAATGCCAAGGACGGTCCAGCCGAGGTACACCAGATAGGCGAGCTTCATACCCTTCACCCTCCGGCCCGGAGCACCCCCGGCGCGTGAGTGCTTCTACCCGAAGCGGCTGAGTAGATCTTGGATATTTTTCCAGAGCATGGCATACTCATTCATATGAGCGTGAAGGTGGCGGTGGCCGGGGCCAGTGGATATGCGGGCGGCGAGTTGCTCCGGCTGCTGAGTTCGCACCCTGCGGTGGAGATCGGTGCACTCACCGCGGGCGGCAACGCCGGTACGGCGCTCGGCGCGCATCATCCACATCTCGTGCCACTGGCCGGGCGGATCCTTGTCGAGACCACGGCGGAGCAACTCGCCGGTCACGACGTGGTGTTCCTGGCGCTTCCGCACGGACAGTCCGCCGGACTCGCCGAGCAGCTCGGCGAGGACGTCACCGTGATCGACTGCGGCGCGGACTTCCGGTTGACGGAGGCCGAGACGTGGGTGGAGTTCTACGGTGGCGAGCATGCAGGCTCGTGGCCGTACGGGCTTCCGGAGCTGCCCGGTCAGCGGGACAAGCTCCGTGGTTCGCACCGGGTCGCCGTACCGGGGTGTTATCCGACTGTCTCCACCCTCGCGCTCCTCCCTGCTGTTCAGCGTGGGCTGGTCGACCCGGCCCAGCTCGTCGTGGTCGCGGTCAGCGGGACGTCCGGCGCGGGCAAGGCGCCGAAGCCGCATCTGCTCGGTGCGGAGGTGATGGGCTCCGCCTCGGCGTACGGCGTCGGTGGCGTGCACCGCCACACCCCCGAGATCGAGCAGAACCTCACCCCGTACGCCGCTGGTCCGGTGAGCGTCTCGTTCACCCCGGTGCTGGTGCCGATGTCGCGGGGGATCCTCGCGACGTGCAGTGCGCCGATCACCGAAGGCACTGACCTCGCGGCAGTCCGGCAGGCCTACGAAGAGGCGTACGCCGACGAGCCGTTCATTCACCTGCTGCCCGAGGGGCAGTGGCCGCAGACCCAGGCCACCCTCGGTGCGAACACTGTGCAGCTGCAGGTCACGATCGATCAGCGCATCGGCCGCGTCGTCGTCGTAGCCGCCATGGACAACCTCACCAAGGGCACCGCCGGCGCAGCCGTGCAGTGCATGAACCTGGCCACCGGTCTCGACGAGACCACGGCCCTGCCTCTCGTAGGAGTAGCCCCGTGACCCTCGCCGTCACTCCCGCCACCCAAGTCGATCGGAGCGCCGGAGTGACCGCGCCGGCCGGCTTCCG
The DNA here is from genome assembly GCF_040605415.1 of Kribbella sp. NPDC005582. Classification (NCBI taxonomy): domain Bacteria; kingdom Bacillati; phylum Actinomycetota; class Actinomycetes; order Propionibacteriales; family Kribbellaceae; genus Kribbella; species Kribbella sp. NPDC005582. Next base: position 12,185 of record NZ_JBEXCU010000001.1, on the reverse strand, counting down.
CGCGGCCGGGGTGATCGCCGGGATCAAGCCCGCCGGTACGCCGGACCTCACCGTGGTCGTCAACGACGGTCCGCACGACGTGGCTGCCGGTGTCTTCACCACCAACAAGGTGAAGGCCGCACCAGTGCTGTGGTCACAGCAGGTGCTGACTGCCGGCAAGCTCAAGGCAGTAGTGCTCAACTCCGGCGGTGCGAACGCATGCACCGGGCCAGAGGGTTTCCAGGACACGCACAAGACCGCAGAGAAGCTGGCTGAGGTTCTGAGCATCGGTGCGGTCGAGGTGGGCGTCTGCTCGACCGGTCTGATTGGTGAGCGGCTCCCGATGGACGCAGTGCTCTCCGGCATCGACAAAGCGGTCGCAGCGCTGGCCGACGGCCCAGAGGCCGGCCTCAACGCAGCCACGGCAGTCATGACGACCGACAACGTGCCGAAGCAGGCCGCGCTGAAGCACTCGGACGGCTGGAGCATCGGCGGGTTTGCCAAGGGCGCCGGGATGTGCGCGCCCAACATGGCCACGATGCTCAGCGTGATCACGACCGACGCCGTACTGGATCAGCCGCATCTCGACCACGCGCTGCGCAACGCGGTCGGCAAGACGTTCAACCGGCTCGATGTCGACGGCGGTACGTCGACCAACGACACCGTGCTGCTGTTGAGCTCTGGCGCTTCCGGCGTGACGGTCGGCCCGGACGAGTTCGAGGCCGCGCTGACGACCCTGGCTGCTGACCTGGTGAAGCAGTTGCAGGCCGACGCCGAGGGTGTCACCAAGCACGTCAGCATCACCGTGCAGAACGCAGCCACTGAGGCCGAGGCGCTGGCCGCCGCGAAGATCGTGGCCGAGGACAACCTCTGCAAGACCGCCTTCTTCGCCTCCGACCCGAACTGGGGCCGGATCGCGATGGCGGTCGGCAACGCCCCCACCGCCTTCGACCCGGCACTGCTCGACATCACCCTGAACGGCGCCCCGATCTGCATCGCCGGCGGCAAGGGCGTCGACCGCTCCGAGGCCGACATCAGCGGCCTGGAGATCGACGTCGTGATCGACCTGCACGCCGGTCCCGCCTCCGCGACCGTCCTCACCACGGATCTGTCGCACGCGTACGTCGAAGAGAACTCGGCGTACTCGTCATGAACATGGAAGCAGCAGTGGAGAAGGTCGCCGTACTGACCGAGGCCTTGCCGTGGCTGAAGCAGTTCCACGGCAAGACGATCGTGGTGAAGTACGGCGGGAACGCGATGGTCGACGACAAGCTCAAGCAGGCGTTCGCCGAGGACATCGTGTTCCTCCGGTACGCCGGGGTCCGGGTCGTCGTCGTCCACGGCGGCGGACCGCAGATCAGCGAGATGCTCGGCCGGCTCGGCATCGACAGCGAGTTCCGCGGCGGGCTGCGCGTCACCACGCCGGAGGCGATGGACGTCGTCGGCATGGTCCTGGTCGGCAAGGTCGGCCGCGAGCTGGTCAGCCTGCTGAACGCGCACGGACCGTTCGCGGTCGGCATGTCCGGTGAGGACGCCGGACTGTTCACCGCGGAGCGGCGAGGCGCGATGATCGACGGTGAGTCGGTCGACATCGGCCTGGTCGGTGATGTCGTGCACGTGCGGCCGGAGGCCGTGGTGGACCTGATCGACGCCGGCCGGATCCCGGTCGTCTCGACGATCGCCCCGGACGAGGACGGCCAGGCGCACAACGTGAACGCCGACACCGCGGCCGCCGCCCTCGCCTCCGCACTCGGCGCCGAGAAGCTCGTCGTACTGACCGATGTGGCCGGCCTCTACCGCAACTGGCCGGACAGCGAAGAGATCATCACCCAGATCGACACCACCGAACTGGCCGAGCTGCTCCCGTCGCTGTCGTCCGGCATGGTCCCGAAGATGGAAGCCTGTCTGCGCGCCGTCCAGGACGGCGTCTCCCGCGCCACCGTCATCGACGGCCGCGTCCCGCACTCCTTGCTGCTAGAGATCTTCACCGACGCCGGCTCTGGAACCCAGGTGATCCCTTCATGACCGAGTTGTTGACTGTTGACGGCACCCAGGCGGCGTTGACCGAGCGCTATGCCGGGGCGCTGATGAACACCTTCGGTGCGCCGAAGCGCGTGCTGATCCGGGGCGAGGGCGCCTACCTCTGGGATGCCGACGGCAACAAATACCTCGACCTGCTCGGCGGTCTGGCGGTGAACTGCCTCGGTCACGCACACCCGTTCGTGGTCTCCGCGGTGACTTCGCAGCTCGCGACCCTCGGGCACGTCTCCAACTTCTTCGCCTCCGCGCCGCAGATCGCCCTGGCCGAGAAACTGCTCGGTCTCTTCGAGGCCCCCGGCAAGGTGTTCTTCACGAACTCCGGTACCGAGGCGAACGAGGCCGCGTTCAAGATCACCCGGCGGACCGGCCGGACCAAGATCGTCTCCACCGTCGGCGCCTTCCACGGCCGCACGATGGGCGCACTCGCGGTGACCTGGAAGCCGGCGTACCGGGAGGCCTTCGCGCCGCTCCCCGGTGACGTCACCTTCGTCCCGTACGGCGATGCTGACGCGCTCGCGGCCGCGGTCGACGACGAGACGGCGGCCGTCGTACTGGAGCCGATCCAGGGTGAAAACGGTGTCGTCGTACCGCCGGACGGTTATCTGCAGGCGGCTCGGCGGATCACGTCCGAGCATGGTGCACTGCTGTGGCTCGACGAGATCCAGACCGGCGTCGGCCGAACCGGCGCGTGGTTCGCGTACCAGTCCGAGGGGATCACACCGGACATCGTGACGCTGGCCAAGGGCCTCGGCGCTGGGATACCGATCGGTGCCTGTGTCGGTCTCGGCGCGGCCGCGGACCTGCTGCAGCCCGGCAACCACGGTACGACGTTCGGCGGTAACCCGGTCGCGGCGATCGCCGGGCTCGCGGTGCTGACCGTGATCGAGCGGGACGGCCTGCTCGCCCAGGTCAATGCCGTCGGCAACCATCTCGCCTCGTCGCTGATCGCGCTCGACCACCCGCTGATCGCCGGCGTCCGCGGCCGCGGGCTCCTGCTCGCGATCGAGCTGACCCAGCCGGTCTCGGACCAGGTCGCCGCGCTCGCGCTGGAGGCCGGCTTCGTGATCAACAACCCGATCCCGAACGCGTTGCGGCTGGCGCCGCCGTACATCCTGAGCAAGGCTGACGCCGACAGCTTCGTCGCGGCCCTCCCCGGGCTGCTGGACCAGGTGCAGCTCCCATGACACCCGCGCCGTCCACCATGGATGCAGTTGCTCCCACGCCCGCCGCGCTCCCCGCGATCCTCACCTCAGGTTCGGAGGCCTCATGACCGTCCGGCATTTCCTCAGGGACGACGACCTCAGCCCGGTCGAGCAGGACGAGGTGCTGACGCTGGCCCAGCAGCTGACCACCGACCGATACGGGCATCAACCGCTGGCCGGGCCGAAGTCGGTCGCGGTGATCTTCGACAAGGCCTCGACGCGGACGCGGATCTCGTTCGCCGTCGGGATCGCCGAGCTCGGTGGCGCGTCGCTGATCATCGACGCGCAGAACTCGCAGATGGGTCGCGGCGAACCGATTGCCGACACCGCGCGCGTGCTCGACCGGCAGGTCGCGGCGATCGTCTGGCGGACCGCCGGGCAGACACGGATCGACGAGATGGCCGCGGCCTCGCGGGTGCCGGTGATCAACGCGCTCACCGATGAGTTCCACCCGTGCCAGATCCTCGCCGACCTGCTCACCGTCCGGCAGCACAAGGGCTCGACCGCCGGACTCAAGCTTGTCTACCTCGGCGACGGTGCCAACAACATGGCCCACTCGTACCTGCTCGGCGGCGTGACCGCCGGCATGCACGTGGTCGTCGCATCGCCCGCCGACTACCAGCCGGACGCGGCCGTCCTGGCGCGCGCTACCGAGATCGGCAACGAGACCGGCGGTTCGGTCGCCTGGACCGACGACCCGTACGCCGCGGTCGACGGCGCTGATGTCGTTGCCACCGACACGTGGGTGTCGATGGGGCAAGAGGCCGAGGCGGCGCTGCGTGAGGCGCCGTTCGTGCCGTTCGCGGTGACCGAACAACTGCTCGCCAAGGCCAACTCCGACGCGATCGTGCTGCACTGTCTCCCGGCGTACCGCGGCAAGGAGATCGAGGCCGCGGTCCTCGACGGGCCACAATCGGTCGTGTGGGACGAAGCCGAGAACCGGCTGCACGCGCAGAAGGCGCTGCTGTCGTGGCTGCTGGCAAGGAGTTTTGAAGGATGACCATCGCCGTACCGACTACCAAGACCGCGCGGCAGCAGCGGATCGTCGACCTGCTGGGGCGTCAGCCCGTGCGCTCGCAGACCGAGCTGGCCGACCTGCTGTCGGCTTCCGGGCTGGTGGTCGGCCAGGCGACGCTGTCCCGCGACCTGGTCGAGATCGGTGCGGTCAAGGTCCGCGACTCCTCCGGTCAGCAGGTGTACGCCGTACCGGGGGAGGGCGGTGACCGTACGCCGCGCGCCGGTGAGGCGGCGGCGTTCGAGGCCCGCCTGGCCCGCGTCGCGTCCGAGCTGCTGGTGTCGGCCGAGGGCAGCGCCAACCTGGTCATCCTGCGAACCCCGCCGGGAGCGGCCCAGTACCTCGCGTCGGCGATCGACCACGTGGGCCTGGACGACGTTCTCGGCACCATCGCCGGCGACGACACCGTCATGATCGTCAGCCGCAACCCCACCGGCGGCGAGGCTCTGGCCGCCCGCCTGCTGTCTCTGGCCGCGCGCGAACCCAGGTAGCGAACGCTCCCGCCGGCTCGCGCCAAGTACGAGGCGACGGCAGATCGGCGGAGGGACACGGGATGGACGACTGGTTCGCGGCACAGGTGGAACAGCACGGACCGGACGTCCACGCCTACCTGAGCCGCCGGACAGCCGACGGGGTCGCGGACGACCTGCTCGGTGACGTCTGGGTCGCAGCGTACGGCGGTCGCTCCGGTTTCGACCCGGATCGCGGCACCCCGCGGGCGTGGCTGTTCGGCGTCGCCCGGCACGTGCTGCACGGCTACTACCGCAAGCACCGCCTCCGCAGCACCATGGCCCGTGTCATCGGTATCGACCGGCCCCTGGACGAGACAGCCGCCATCGACGCCCGCCTGGACGCCGCAGCCCTCGCACCCCAACTCCGCGAAGGCCTACGCTCCCTCCCCGCCGCGGAACGCGACCTGCTCCTCCTGGTCGCCTGGGAGAACCTCACCCCCACCGAAGCCGCCCACGTCCTCGGCATCCCCGCCGGTACCGCCCGCTCCCGCCTCCACCGCGCCAGACAACGCATGGACGAACGCCTCTCCGGTTCGCCCCAAGTACAGGACGAACCCACCCGACAGGAGGCCGACCGATGACCGACGACAACTGGACCACCCTGCAGTCCGCAGGCAAGGTCCCGCCGCCCTCGCCCGAGGTGCTCGCCCACGCCGCCCAGCGCGTTGAAGCAGCACGCGACACCCGGCGCCGTATCGCGCGCCGCCGCGTCTTGGTGCCCGTCCTCGCCGCCACCGCCACGGCCGCAGTGATCGGTGTAGTGGCACTCGAGCGGCCGAGCACGCCCACCGCGATACCGGTCACCACCCCCTCCAGTTCCGCCACCTACCCTCCGAGCCGGTCCTTGGGCAACCCGAACCTTTCACCCTCCTGCGCGGTCAGCTACTCAGCCGTCGAGCTGGCGAAGCAGGAATTCGGCTTCGACGGCACGGTGCTGTCCGCAAAGCCGATCCCCCGGACGGCCTACTTCTGGGCGGTGACCTTCCAGGTGCACGAGTGGTATCGCCCTGGCCGCGGTGCCGGGCAAGTGACTGTGCAGATGCTCGGTGGACCGGACCCGCAGCAGTTGCTCAGCGAGCAGCCGAACTACAAGATCGGCGACCGGCTGCTGATGTCAGGTTCCATGGTCGACTCGCGCACCGGCAATGCGCTGAAGTATCCGGCCGGCTGGGGCTGCGGGTTCACCCGGATGTACGACGTACCGACCGCCGATACCTGGCGGAAGGTTTTCAGCAAGTGACTGAGAGGATGGCTTTGTGAGTTCAGGTGAGAGTGCGGCCCTGTGGGGCGGACGGTTCGCGGGTGGGCCGGCCGATGCGCTGGCGGCGTTGAGCAAGTCGACCCAGTTCGACTGGCGACTGGCGCCGTACGACATCGCGGGGTCGAAGGCCCACGCCAAGGTGCTGCACCGAGCGGGGCTGCTGACTGACGCGGACCTGGACGCCATGCTGGCTGGACTGGACGGTCTGCTGGCCGATGTCCTCAGCGGTGCGTTCCTGCCGGCCGAGGACGACGAGGACGTGCACACCGCGCTGGAGCGTGGGCTGCTGGAGCGCCTCGGTGCTGAGCTGGGCGGTCGGCTGCGTGCCGGGCGGTCCCGCAACGACCAGGTCGCGACGCTGTTCAAGAGCTACCTGCGCGAGCACGGCCGCGTCATCGCCCGCCTGGTCCTGGAGCAGGTCAACACGCTCGCCGACCAGGCCGAGAAGCACCTCGGTGTCGCGATGCCAGGTCGTACGCACCTGCAGCACGCGCAGCCCGTCCTGCTCTCGCACCACCTGCTCGCCCACGCTTGGCCGCTCATTCGCGACCTCGACCGGCTGGCCGACTGGGACGCCCGCGTGGCGGCCGATTCGCCGTACGGGTCGGGCGCTCTGGCCGGCAGCTCACTCGGACTGGACCCGCAGTACGTCGCGACCGAGCTCGGCTTCACGAACTCGTCGGCGAACTCGATCGACGGTACGGCGGCCCGGGACTTCGTCGCGGAGTTCGCGTTCGTCACCGCGCAGATCGGGATCGACCTGTCCCGGCAGGCCGAAGAGGTGATCATCTGGGCGACGAAGGAGTTCGGTTTCGTCGAGCTGGACGACGCGTTCTCGACCGGGTCGAGCATCATGCCGCAGAAGAAGAACCCGGACATCGCCGAGCTCGCGCGCGGCAAGGCCGGCCGGTTGATCGGCAACCTGAGCGGTCTGCTGGCGACGCTGAAGGCACAGCCGCTGGCCTACAACCGGGACCTGCAGGAGGACAAGGAGCCGGTCTTCGACTCCATCGACACTCTCGAGGTGCTGCTGCCCGCGTTCACCGGCATGATCCGGACGCTGCGCTTCAACACCGAGCGTCTGGAGGAGCTGGCCCCGCAGGGCTTCTCCCTCGCCACTGACATCGCCGAGTGGTTGGTGCGGCAACAGGTGCCGTTCCGCGTCGCGCATGAGCTGGCCGGCGCGTGCGTCCAGGAGTGCGAGAAGCGCGGGATCGAGCTGTGGGACCTCACTGACGAGGATCTGGCGGCGATCTCCCCCCTGCTCACCCCGGACGTCCGCACGGTGCTGACCGTCGAAGGATCGCTCGCCTCCCGCAACACCCGCGGTGGCACTTCCGTCGACCAGGTCACTCACCAGCTGGCCGAGCTGCACGCCCGCGCCGCCCAGTACACCGCCCGCCTCAGCTGAGCATGCGTCGTACCCAGCTAGCGGGGCCAGTCCTCGACGTGGCTCCGCAGCTGCTGGGCGCCGTCCTTCGAAGCACCACCCCCGAAGGCACCGTCGCGGTCCGCATCACCGAGGTCGAGGCCTACGACGGCCCGAACGACCCCGGCTCCCACGCCTACCGCGGCGAAACGCCCCGCAACGCCGTCATGTTCGGCCCACCGGGCTTCCTGTACGTGTACTTCACCTACGGCATGCACTTCTGCATGAACGTAGTCACCGGCCCCGCCGGCACCCCGTCCGCCGTACTACTCCGAGCAGGCGAGGTAGTCGAGGGGATAGAGCTGGCCCGCGCCCGCCGAGGCGCCCCACCCACCCCACCCTCGGCCACATCTTCGGCCGGTGCCGCAGCACCCCAGGCCGCACGCACACCCGGCATCACCTCGGCACGCAGCCGCCGGGTGCTTCCCGCCTCACCACCCAAACGACCCCGCGCCAACCCGGACCGCGATCTCGCGCGCGGTCCGGCACGCATGTGTGTTGCTCTCGGCATCGACCGCGCGCAGAACGCCGTCGACCTGCTGGCCAAGGACTCCCCGGTGCGCCTGCTCGATGGCCCCGGCTTCGACGGCACTCCGTCCATCGGGCCGCGCGTAGGGCTCCGCGAAGCGCCGGACTGGCCGTGGCGCTTCTGGATCCCCGACGACCCGACGGTCTCGCCCTACCGCCCGCACGTCCCCAAACGTCGTACCTAACGGTTCGCCAGCTCCACCACGAACTCCAGCTGCGGCAGCCCGTGTTCCACCTCCGGGTCCGGGAACAACCCGATGTGCTGCACCCCGGCAGCCTCCAGCTGCTCGATGTGCGACGCCGCGTCCTCCACAGTTCCGACCGCACCGATCGCCGTCCACCAGTCCACCGGCATCCCGACCAGGCCGGCCTCGCCGGACTCGTCGTACAGCTTCGCGAGCTCGTCGAAGAACGGCAGCGCCGTGATCCCGGCGTACCGCGTCCGGATCCGGTCCGCCAGCCACGGCGCAGTCCACTCGTACGCCGCTTTGCGGTCCTCCCGCACGCACATCGCCGTGAACACCGCGACCACGAAACCCTCCGGGTTCCCAGCGAGCTCCAGCGACTGCTTCACGTACGCCGGAGTGGCCGGCTCAGCGAGCACCAGTCCACCGCCAACCCGCCCGGCGAGCGCCATCGACTTCGGCCCCATCACGCCGAGCAGAATCGGCGGCGGCGTCACCGGGGGAGCGTCGAGCTGCACATCCTCCAGATGCACCGTCTTGCCCTCGAAGCTGACCTTCTCCCCAGCCAGCAACCGAGTGACCGTGGTTGTCACCTCATCCAGCGCAGTGAGCGGCGACTTCGGCCGCACACCCATCTGCCCCATCCACTCCTGCACCCCGTGCCCGATCCCCGGCAGGAAGCGCCCCGGCCCCAACGCGTCCAGAGTCGCGAACTCCATCGCCGTGACAGCCGCGGTTCGCGCCACCGCAGGCACGATGCCGAGTCCAACAGTCAGTCGCTCGGTCGACGCCAGCGCGGCTGCCACGAGGGACGGTCCGGCGGTGTAGAAGCAGTCCTCGATGATCCACAACTCATCGGCGCCACCGGCCTCGAGCCGGCGGGCCACATCGGTCACCAGGGCGGCGGGATAGGTCCGGGGGAAGCACATCCCGACAGCAGCAGGGGTCTGAGTCATGCGACGACCCTAGAACTCCGCACCGACAGTTCGGTAAAGGTCTGTCCAGAGGCCAGCTCAGGTGCGCATAGCGGCCCCGCCTGCGGGTAGGTTTCAGGTATGGCCCGTCCGCACTACGCGTCCCGTCTCGAGGACTGGTTCAACATCGGGGTGCAGGCGATTCTGCGACGCCGGGGCTGGCGCGAGCGAATCATCCCGCAGGTCGGTTACGGCACCACGGAGTTCGTCCGGGTGCTGGCCCGCGTCGTCCTGGGCCGGGACCCGCGCAATCAGCCGCGGTTCGACGAGGACCAGGTGGTGCGCGGCTGGCGTGTCTTCGTCACCGCGCCGGCTGTGAAGGTCGCTGTGACGGTGACGGTCGACGGCCAGACCTTCGAGGCCGTCACTGATCGCGGTGGCTTCGTGGACCTGACGGTTCCGGTGGTCCTGCCGCCGGGGTGGCATGAGATCAACCTGGGCGTGCACGGTGAGCGGCAGGCCAGAGCGAGCATTTTCGTGCCGGATCCGGACGCGACGTTCGGTCTGCTCAGCGACATCGACGACACCGTGATCCTGACGATGCTGCCGCGCCCGCTGATCGCAGCCTGGAACACGTTCGTCCGCGAGGAGCAGGCGCGCCGCGTGGTTCCGGGGATGGCCGAGATGTACCAGGAGCTGCTGGCCGACCACCCCGGTGCGCCGATCTTCTATCTGAGCACCGGCGCCTGGAACACGGCGCCGACGCTGACCCGCTTCCTCGCCCGGCACGGCTATCCGGTCGGTCCGCTCCTGATGACGGACTGGGGGCCGACCAACACCGGCTGGTTCCGCAGCGGCCAGGAGCACAAGCGCACCGCGCTGCGCCGGCTCGCGCGCGAGTTCCCGAACGTGCGCTGGGTGCTGATCGGTGACGACGGCCAGCACGACCCCCGGCTGTACGGCGACTTCGCGCAGTCGCACCCGGATCACGTGCGGGCGATCGGCATCCGTCAGCTGACTCCGGCCGAGCAGGTGCTGTCCCACGGTCTGCCCGTGCCGAACCAGGACCCCGGTGCACACGATCCGCACCGGCCGACGGCTGCGACCGTGCAAGGGCCGGACGGTCATGCGCTGCGACCGCAGTTGCGCGACATCCTCGCCCGGCACGAGCCCAGTTAGGTCCGGCTCCTCGTCGTACAGGACACTTGGGGTGTACCGACGTACTCGAGGAGAACAAGTGACCGACAGCGGGAGCGAACGCCGTACTCAGGTTCTGGATGACCTGGAGAGTCGCGGCCTGATCGCGCACCAGACCGATCCGGACGCGCTGCGCAGCGCCATGGCGGCCGGACCGATCACCTCGTATGTCGGCTTCGACCCCACGGCGCCGAGCCTGCACATGGGCAACCTGCTGCAGTTGCTGACGCTGCGCCGGCTCCAGCTGGCCGGTCACAATCCGATCGGTCTGGTCGGCGGCGCCACCGGCCTGATCGGTGACCCCAAGGAGAGCTCCGAGCGGGTGCTGAACCCGAAGGACGTCGTAGCCCAGTGGGTCGAGCGAGTCCGCGGGCAGGTGGAGAAGTTCGTCGACTTCGACGAGTCGCTCCCGAACCCGGCCCGGATCGTCAACAACTACGACTGGACCAAGGACCTCAACACTCTCGACTTCCTGCGAGACATCGGCAAGCACTTCCCGGTGAACCGGATGCTCGGTCGTGAGGTGGTCAAGGCACGGCTTGAGCAGGGGATCAGCTACACGGAGTTCAGCTACGTACTGCTGCAGTCGCTGGACTACCTCGAGCTGTACCGCCGGCACGGGTGCACACTGCAGACCGGCGGCAGCGACCAGTGGGGCAACCTGACCGCGGGGGTGGAGCTCATTCGACGCTCCGACTCCGGCAAGGCGCATGCACTGGCCACGCCACTGGTGACCAAGGCCGACGGTACGAAGTTCGGCAAGACGGAGTCCGGCACGGTGTGGCTCGATCGTGAGCTGACTTCGCCGTACGCCTTCTACCAGTTCTGGTTCAACACCGACGACCGCGACGTGATGCAGCTGGTGCGGTACTACACATTCCGTACGCCGGAGGAGATCGCGGAGCTTGAGCTGGCGACTGCCGAGCGACCGCATGCGCGGGAAGCGCAGCGAGTGCTCGCCGAGGACGTCACGACGTTGGTGCACGGTGAGGGGGAGACCCGCGCTGTGCAGGAGGCGTCGAAGGCGCTCTTCGGGCAGGGGGAGCTCGCCGCGTTGGACGGCGACACCTTGCGTGCAGCACTTCGCGAGGCACCGCATGTCGAGCTAGGCGCCGGCGAACCGATGCCGACGTACGGCGATCTGCTGGTGAAGTCCGGCCTGGTCGCGAGCAAGTCGGCCGCGCGGCGCACAGTCGCCGAGGGCGGTGGGTACCTCAACAACGAGAAGGTGAAGGACGCCGAGTACGTACCGGGGGCGGACGATCTGCTGCCTGGTGGCGTGCTCGTCCTGAGGCGTGGGAAGCGCTCGTTCGCCGGGGTGCTGCACTCCCACATCTAGGTTGCCGAGGGCAAATTACAGCCTTGTGATTCAGCCCACCGGGAACCGATTTGACCGTCTACCCGGCAGCCACGTAATGTTCTTCTTGTTGGAAGCGAGTGCAGGACGCTGAAGCGGCCGGACCTTCCAACCTCCTCGAAGCTCAAGCAGCTGAACCGCGTCTTCGGACTCGGGGCAGGCCACTGGCTCATGCGGAGAGTCGGAAAAATCAAGTCTTGACTTGGTGGATCCACTCCGGTAAAGTACTGCAGGTTGCCCCGGAAGCCCTGAACCGTGAGGTTCGGCTGCGGTGTGCGTCCGATTCTTGAGAACTCAACAGCGTGCCGAAAGTCAATGCCGAAATTTAGCATTTACCCCGTGCAGACATCTTTGGTGTCTGTTCGGATTCCTTTGAATGTAATTTCTGGATTCAAGTCAGTTTGATTTGTTTCTGATGTTCAAAGGATCAACTGAAGTTGTCGACTGTCCAGGCCTTTGGGTTTGGTTGTCATATTTTTCAACGGAGAGTTTGATCCTGGCTCAGGACGAACGCTGGCGGCGTGCTTAACACATGCAAGTCGAGCGGTAAGGCCCCTTCGGGGGTA